>NZ_CM152817.1:0-3871389 GCF_056629195.1 Proteiniphilum sp. LBM24028
ATGAAGAGTGACTATCGTTTTTTATGGAATAACTGTTTGAACGTCATTCGGGACAATATCCCCGAACCGGCGTTCAATACATGGTTTCTCCCCATTGTGCCATTGAAGTATGAGAACCATGTACTCACAGTACAGGTCCCGAGTCAGTTTTTTTATGAATATCTGGAAGATAAGTACCTCGACCTTATACAGCAGACACTATATCGTGAAATAGGGGAGGGCACCATTCTCAACTACCGGATTCTTGTAGAAACAGAGAGTAACACTGCCGTGGAACTCCGGGGAGAGAGCAAGCCATTCATAGGTAAAGAAAAGAGTGTTGCCAAAAAAATCACCGCCAAGGTGCCCAGTCCGTTCGACCGTGTGGAAACCTCGGAATTTGATTCACAGATCAATACAAAGTATACTTTTCAAAATTTCTTTGAGGGTGAGAGTAACCGTCTGGCGCGTACTGCAGCTGAGGCCGTTGCGAACAACCCGGCAAAAACAGCATTCAATCCTCTTTTTGTGTATGGTCATTCGGGTGTGGGAAAGACGCATCTTTGTCATGCCATCGGCTCAAAGGTTGAGTCGTTATACCCTGATAAAAAGGTATTGTATTTATCTGCCCATCTCTTTAAGGTACAGTTTACCGATGCCCGCAGGTTCAATACCATTAACGATTTTATAAATTTCTATCAGAGCATAGACGTGCTCATTATTGACGATATTCATGAACTGTCGGGGTTGGAAAAAACGCAGAACACCTTTTTTCATATTTTCAACCACCTGCATCAGAACAACAAGCAGTTGGTGATGACCTCTGATTGTGCACCCATGGATATGCAGGGAATGGAAGAGAGGCTGCTTACCCGTTTTCGCTGGGGCCTTACGACCAGACTCGAGCGTCCCGATAAGGAACTTCGCAAAAGGATACTACAGAACAAAGTTCTTTCCGACGGCCTTTCCATTCCTGCGAATGTGATTGATTTCATTGCCGAGAATGTGACGGAGAACGTGCGTGACCTGGAGGGTATTGTGGTCTCTCTGATGGCTCATTCCATCATTAATAATCGCGAAATAGACATGAATCTTGCCCGTCGGGTGGTGGAGCAGAGCATTAAATATGAGCGCAAACGTATAACAGTACAGAAAATACAGGATACGGTCTCTGATTTTTTCAATATCAAAAAGGAACTGATTCAATCTTCCTCACGCAAGCGGGAAATCGTACAAGCCCGCCAGGTGACCATGTATTTTATTAAGAAGCACACGGAACTGTCTCTTTCCCAGATAGGTGTGCAGGTGGGAAATCGCAACCATGCTACGGTACTCCATGCGTGTAACACTGTAAAGAATTTTTATGAGGTCGATAAGGGATTTCGTTCCGACATTGAAGAAATCGAAAAAATTCTGAATTCCTGATTGCCGTAGCAGACGATCTCACCGGTTGTTTTTTTATTTTTATCCCTTTTCTGCATAGGGTATTTCAATGAATTCATTATATTTGCCCTTTTGCCGGAATCATTAAGAAGTGGTTCTGCCTTATCATATAAGAAATGAATTATTCACAGCACTACCTTTTTGCTGCATTTTTTTTATTTGTTACCGGCACCCTCAGCGCCCAGGTGCCCAGCGGCTATTATGCGGGGGCAGAAGGTAAAAGAGGATCCGAGTTGAAAACCGCACTGTTTCAGATTATAAAAGATCCGCAGGTGGTTCCCTATGCAGATCTGTGGGAGGTTTTCCTGTTGACCGACAGTCAGAAAAACAACAAAGTGTGGGACATGTATTCAGACAATCCTGAAAAGGGGGCCGAATACCTTTACGATTTCAGAAATGACCGTTGTGGTTCTTACCGGAGGGAAGGTGACTGTTACAACCGGGAACATATATTACCGAAGAGTTGGATAAAAGGGTCAGAATTACTGGAGTCAGACCTGTTTCACCTTTATCCTGCCGATGGATACGTAAATAACCGTCGCGGTAACCTGCCTCTCGGGGAAGTTGGTATTACATACTGGGAGTCATCCAACGGATCCAGGATTGGACAAAATGTATTCGGAAATTATACAAAGACTGTTTTTGAACCTATCGACGCCTATAAGGGAGATTTTGCCCGTACTTATTTTTATATGGTTACCGCATATGAAGAACAGTTACCACTGTGGAATTCCGATCAGGTAGGAGGCAACCGCTATCCCGGTTTCAGCGACTGGTCGCTTCGTCTGATGCTCAAGTGGCACAGGGAAGATCCCGTCAGCATTAAGGAGGTACGCCGGAATGAAGAGGTCTACCGTATACAAAAAAATCGTAATCCTTATATCGATTATCCGGAACTGGCTGAATATGTATGGGGTGATTTCAGAACCACAAGCTTTGAATCCTCGGCTCTTTCCGACAGTTTTTTGAAGATCGAATGCAGTCCCTTTGAACGCTGGCTGCAGGATGTGAAACTATTCTTCAAACGGAACAACCCATGAGCCGCAGGTGGTTGATTCTGTTGCTTTTATTACGGTTTGTTTCGTGTGATGTTTTCGCGGCGCAGGTACCCTCGGATAACAACTTCGGAGGTGATGCCATATTGAAAATTGCGGTACTCACCGATGTACATTATCTTTCTCCTGAACTGGCTGAGAAAGGAAAGGCGCTGTCCGTCTTTGAGGAATCAACCGGAAGAATAACGTGTGAACTGCATGAGGTACTGCATGAGGTACTGTCCGACCTCGGCAAAGAGGTACCCCAGATACTTCTTGTTACGGGAGATTTAACCAACCACGGCGAACGGCAGAGTCATCTCGGTTTTATTGAACTGCTCACTCCGTTGCAGAAAGCCGGAACCAGGATTTTTGTGATTCCAGGTAATCACGATGTCAATATTCCCGATGCCGTAGCCTATAAAGGAGACGTGCGAAAGAATGAAGAAGGAATCTCCCCTGATGAATTTGCCCGGTTATACGGTGCTTTCGGTTACGATGAAGCAACGCGCAGAGACAGTACATCACTCAGTTATCTGGCGGAGATTGACGAGAAAACCTGGCTGCTGGCAATAGACAGCAACCAGCATCAGGAATATCGGACCTCCTCACTTTCGGCTGGACGAATCCGTCCCGAAACACTGGAGTGGGCTCTTCACATCCTTCGTGATGCCAAGGAAAGAGGCGTGACGGTGCTGGGGATGATGCACCATGGACTAGTGGAACATATGCCATACCAGGAAGCGTTTTTTTCCGATTATCTTGTAGATAACTGGAAAATTCAGGCTGAAAGACTTGCCGACGCAGGACTCCGCATAGTCTTTACCGGTCATTTTCATGCCAACGATATCACACTTTTTACTTCCCCCGCGGGTAACAAAATCTACGACGTGGAGACTGCCAGTCTGGCACAGTATCCTTTTGGCTACCGCATCATGCAATTGCAGGGAAAAGAACTCTCCGTGGATACCCGGTTTATCACATCTATTCCCGGAAACCCTACGTTGGAAAGTGAATCAGCCAGGCGTCTCGCAGTGCTCACGCGCAGGGTGGCAAAGCACAGACTGGACACAGGCGCATTACCGATTCCGGAAGGAGTGAGGGAAAACCTGGTTGAAATGATCGTACAGCTGAATCTGATGCATGTGAGAGGCGATGAGATGTTGAATCCCGGACTGCAGGAATTAATTGCAAGCTTTGCTGACATGATGGGAACAGAGGCCGAAACGGATTCTTTTGTTTTTGATTTTCCGCCGGCAGACAATAAGGTAGTTTTGACAATCGGGGAGGATTGAGGAATGAAGCAAAATCATCCATTGCAGAGTTTTATGAGAGTCGGATGTGTGGAAGCCGGATGCGACGAGGCCGGACGAGGTTGTCTTGCAGGTCCCGTATTTGCGGCCGCTGTGGTGTTACCCCCCGACTTTTCCTGCGACGAACTGAACGATTCCAAACAGTTGACCGAAAAAAGACGGGATGAATTGCGTTTGGTCATCGAAAAAAATGCGGTAAGCTATGCTGTGGCATCCTGCTCTCCCGAAGAGATTGACGAAATGAACATTCTCTGGGCATCGGTCGAGGCGATGCACCGGGCACTACGAAAGCTGTCACTGCCGCCTGCCCATATTCTGGTTGACGGAAACCGCTTTCGTCCTTTCGGATCTATCCCGTATACCTGCGTGGTGAAGGGGGACGCCCAGTTCCAGTCCATCGCTGCCGCATCTGTCCTGGCCAAGACTTGCCGTGATGAATATATGCGGGAGTTGCATCAGCAGTATCCCTGCTACGATTGGGCCTGTAATAAAGGTTATCCTACGGCGAAACACCGTCAGGCAATTCGGGAACAGGGCATCACACCCTTACACCGGAAAAGCTTCCAGCTGTTTGAACGTCAACTGATGCTTGATTTCTGAAAAATTATCTACTTTTTCAGGGAGAGCGCAATGCGTTTCCTTTCCGTATCGATCGACAATACAGTCACTTCCACATGTTGATGAAGTGACACCACCTCCGTTGGGTCGGTGACAAACCGGTCGGCCAGTTCCGAAATATGCACCAGCCCATTTTCCTTGATACCGATGTCTACAAAACAGCCGAAGTTAGTGATGTTTGTGACAATGCCCGGAACCTTCATCCCCTCTTTCAAATCATGGAGAGTGCGGATATTGGGGTCAAACTCCAGCACCTGTACCGAGGAGCGGGGGTCGCGTCCCGGTTTCTCCAGCTCCTTCAAAATGTCGGTCAAAGTTTCAATACCCGCTTCTTCGGTCATGTAATTGTTTATGTCGATGGTTGCGATCAACGGTTTATTCCGGATTAGCTCTTTCACAGAACAATGCAGGTTACGGGCCATTTTTTCCACGATGGGGTAACTCTCTGGATGCACCGCCGAGTTGTCAAGCGGGTTTTCCGCATCCGTAATTCGCAGGAATCCGGCGCATTGCTCAAATGCTTTTGCTCCCAGCCGGGGTACATTTTTTAGTTCCTTCCGTGAACGAAAAGGGCCGTTCTCAGCACGCCAGGTCACAATATTTTGTGCCAGCGACTCCCCCAGACCCGATACATATGTGAGGAGATGCCGGCTTGCCGTGTTGAGGTTCACACCCACCAGATTCACACAACTTTCCACTGTTTGGTCCAGAGAATGTTTCAACTTTGTCTGATCCACATCGTGCTGATACTGACCTACGCCGATCGATTTCGGGTCAATCTTCACCAGCTCTGCCAGCGGATCGCTCAGCCGTCGGCCAATGGAGACGGCGCCCCGCACGGTCACATCATATTCCGGAAACTCTTCCCGTGCTGTTTTGGAGGCGGAGTAGACCGATGCTCCGCTCTCACTCACCACGAAGACCTTTACTTCCTTCTCATAGCGCAAGTTGGAGATAAACCGTTCTGTCTCGCGGCTTGCGGTACCATTCCCGATGGCAATGGCATCGATCCTGTAGGTGGAAACCAGCTTGACTACCTTGCTCGCCGCTTTGGTGAATTCGTTTTGGGGCGGATGGGGGTAGATGGTCTCGTTATGCAACAGATCGCCTTGCTCATTCAGGCAGACCAGCTTGCAACCGGTGCGGAAGCCGGGGTCGATGGCCAGGATGCGTTGCTGCCCCAGAGGGGGTGACAGCAACAGCTGGCGCAGATTTTCTGCAAATACAGCTATTGCCGCCACGTCGGCCTTCTCCTTGGAGAGATTGGCAAACTCAGTCTCAATGGAAGGTTTAAGCAGACGCTTGTATGCATCTGTAACCGCCTCCTCCACCTGACCGGCTGCAGGTACATCTTTTTTTACATATCGGGGTATAAGCCTTTCAAGGCATTTTTCGTCATCAGGCGAAATGGCGACACGCAGAAATCCTTCTGCTTCACCACGACGAATAGCCAGGATGCGGTGTGAGGGGCATCGCGCCAGCGGTGTGGAGAAATCGAAATAATCGGCATATTTTTCACCTTCCTGCTCCTTCCCCTTCACCACCTTCGACGTGATGAGGGCATCGCCTGAAAAAATATTCCGGATTAGCTGACGGGCATTTGCATCTTCGTTCACCTGCTCGGCGATGATGTCTCGCGCTCCTTTTAACGCTGTCGCTGCATCAGGTACTTGCTCATTTATATATTGCCCTGCTTTTGCCTCCACGGAGCCATGCTGTTGTGTCATCAACCATTTGGCAAGTGGTTCAAGTCCGTTTTTGCGGGCAATTTCGGCACGGGTCTGTCGTTTGGGTTTGAAGGGGAGATAGAGATCTTCCAGTACCGCGCTGTCCCAGCAGTTATTGATCTTTTCGCTGAGTTCCGTTGTGAGTTTTTCCTGTTCTGAAATGGTTTTAAGGATAAATTCTTTTCGCTTTTCCAGTTCACGGTATTGCTCGTATTGTGCTTTGATGTGGCCTACTTGTACCTCGTCGAGCCCACCTGTGGCCTCCTTGCGGTAGCGGCTGATAAAAGGGATGGTGGCACCTCCTTCGAGCAGCTCCACGGTGTTTTCCACACTTTTGAGGGGGAGGCCGAGTGACCTGGATATCAATGAATGAATAAGAGACATCTGTGGTATTTTAAATTGTTGTAAAAGTTGGGTTGTCGGCTTTCCGACCACCCTGTTCCGGCTGTTTCTGCCATATGCAACTGCATACTAACGACAAAAGTACAAGAAATTTCTCTATCTTTACCTCCTTAAACAGTAACAGTATGGCAAAACTGAAATCGGTCTACTTTTGCAGCCATTGCGGGCATGAATCACCCAAATGGATGGGCAGGTGTCCTTCCTGCGGAGAATGGTCTACCTTCGTGGAGGAACTGGTGCGCAAGGATACTGCCTCCAAACAGGAAGATACCCGTACTTTCCGGGAGGGCAAGAGCGTGCCCGTGATGTTGCGGGAGATCAAGGCCGATGATGAGCCACGCATCGATATGCAGGATGGGGAACTGAACCGTGTACTGGGCGGTGGTCTGGTGCCGGCATCGGTCGTCCTGATCGGTGGTGAGCCGGGTATTGGCAAGTCGACGTTGGTATTACAGACCATCCTGAAACTAAAGAGTATCCGTACGCTCTATGTCTCCGGTGAAGAGAGTGCAAGGCAGCTGAAGCTAAGGGCAGAGCGTATCGGCATTGAAAACGATAATTGTCTGATTGTATGCGAGACAAACCTCGATGAGATTTTCAAGCACGTGAAACAGGTGTCGCCGCAGCTGCTGATCATCGATTCCATACAAACGGTTTACAGCGACGCGCTGGAGTCATCACCCGGAAGCATCTCGCAGGTGCGTGAGTGTGCAGCCATGCTGCTAAAGTTTGCCAAGCAGTCGGGTACGCCGGTGCTGTTAATTGGCCATATCACCAAGGAGGGTAGTATTGCCGGTCCGAAGATTCTGGAACATATCGTAGACACGGTATTGCAGTTCGAGGGCGACCAGCACTACATGTATCGCATTCTTCGCGGTATCAAAAACCGGTTTGGCAGTACTGCCGAGCTGGGTATCTACGAGATGAACCAGACGGGATTGCGGGAAGTGAATAATCCTTCCGAATTGTTGCTTACGCAGAATCACGACGGGCTTAGCGGCGTCTCCATTGCCGCTGCCATTGAGGGAGTACGCCCTTTTGTGATTGAAACCCAGTCGCTGGTAAGCACAGCCGCCTATGGTACGCCGCAACGTTCTGCCACCGGGTTCGATATACGTAGAATGAACATGTTGCTTGCCGTACTGGAGAAAAGGGCCGGCTTCAAGCTGGCACAGAAAGATGTCTTCCTTAATATTGCCGGCGGGCTGCGGGTAAACGACCCCGGCATGGACCTGTCGGTCATCAGTGCGGTGCTTTCTTCGAGTCTCGATATGGCTGTCGACAGGGAGACCTGTCTCTGTGGTGAGGTGGGATTGTCGGGGGAAATACGTCCGGTGAACCGCATTGAACAGCGTATTCAGGAGGCAGAGAAGCTGGGATTCAACCGGATGCTCATTCCTGCCAATAATCTGAAAAGCATCCAAAAGAAAACGTCGATTGAATTGCAACAGGTAAAGCGAGTGAGCGATGCGTTCAGACTCCTGTTTTCCTGATTCCCTGTGTTTCTTGATCTCCCTGTGTTTCCTGATTCCCTGTGTTTCCTGATTCCCTGTGTTTCCTGATTCCCTGTGTGCTTTTTTTACTCTTCACGGAGATGGTTTCACGGTAAGACATATCTTCTACCTCTAATTTCTGCCGTGGCTAAAATTAGTGGCCAAACTTTTTATTTCTCAAAAAAATATGCTACATTTGCAACCGCTTTACGCAAGCAGGGTACCTTGGCCGAGTGGTTAGGCGCCGGTCTGCAAAACCGTTTACGGCGGTTCGAATCCGCCAGGTACCTCTGAATGAAAAAATCCCAGCACTGTTTCGTTTAATGGTGGTGGGTATTTTATTGTTATGTAATGGCTTATGAATGCCCGTCGTAGTTTGGAGTACTGGTGTCCGGTTCATCATCAGCATCTTCACTGCCAGTCTTGCGTTCCTTTTTTAATGTGTCAGCAATCTTGCCTAAATTTTCTTTCCATGATTCGGAAACAGTTGCAAAGAAGCTGACGGCACTTTCTTTGACTATATCCCATTTGTTGTCGGCAATGTTTTCATACTCCTCTAATTTGGAGGATAAGTTGTCCCGGATACCTTTCAAATTATCAAGACGTTCCCTATATCCCTCTCTGGCATCCTCTGCAATTTCACCTGCCTTGTCTTCCAATCCTGAGATATAATCAGCCAATTCATTCAGGACATCATTCGTTTTTTGTTTGAATTCTTCTTTCTTCATTGTATAGGATGTTTATATTCAACTTCAATGAATAAACATTTTGTATGACGATTGGTTCAACAGGTAATTGGTTTGACAAACAGCAAGGAAACAATGGGGATAATTAAATCCCGAAAATTTGCAGCTAAACGTGGAATAGATATCACAGGAAGTCCGCAAAACGGAGGAAAATATGTATCTTTGAAGCTTAATTCAGAAAGTAAAAATGTTGAATGTAGTAATTTTTGGCGCTCCCGGATCTGGCAAGGGAACCCAGAGTGAGAAGTTGATAGAGAAATACGGTTTAAGTCATGTTTCTACCGGAGATTTATTACGGGCTGAAATGAAAGTTAAATCGCAATTGGGACAGATGGCTGAATCCTACATGTCCAGGGGACAGCTTGTTCCCGACGACGTGGTGGTTGGCATGCTTGAAGGGTTGATTAAAAAAAACAACCATGTGAAGGGGTTCATTTTTGATGGCTTTCCCAGGACACTTGCGCAGGGTAAAGCACTGGATGCCATGTTGGTGAAATATGATGAGAAGGTAAATGTGGTGCTTAGTCTGGAGGTGGAGGATGAAGAGCTTATTGCGCGGCTGCTGAAGCGGGGAGAAATCTCCGGACGGTCAGATGACAACAAGGAAACCATCGAATCCCGTCTTCGGGTATACTATGACCAGACGGCCCCATTGAAGGATTTTTACCGCGAACAGGGGAAACTGGTAAGAATACCCGGTCAGGGCTCTGTGGATGAGATTTTTGCATCGATGGAAGCCGTTGTGGACCGGATAATCGTTTAGTGAATGGCTGAAACAAATTTCGTTGATTACGTAAAGATATTTTGTCGCTCAGGAAAGGGTGGTCGCGGTTCCGCGCACTTCCGCAGGGAAAAATATATACCGAAAGGAGGACCTGACGGCGGTGACGGCGGTGATGGCGGTAACATTGTCCTGCGAGGTAACCGAAACTACTGGACATTGCTTCATCTGCGCTATCAGCGACATATTTTCGCCGGCCATGGTGAGGGTGGTTCCAAGGCACAGCGTTCCGGCAAAAAAGGAGAAAGCAAGATCATCGAAGTGCCCTGCGGTACTGTTGCGTATGACGCACATACGGGGGAGTATCTGTGCGACATCACTGACGACGGACAGGAAGTGGTTCTTCTGAAGGGGGGACGCGGTGGCCTGGGAAATCAGCACTTCAAGACAGCCACCAACCAGGCGCCACGTTATGCACAGCCCGGGGAGCCACATGAAGAACGTTGGGTGATTCTGGAGTTGAAACTTCTGGCAGATGTGGGCTTGGTGGGCTTTCCTAATGCAGGAAAGTCGACTCTCCTTTCGGTTGTATCCGCTGCAAAACCCAAAATCGCAAATTATCCATTCACCACACTCGAACCCAACCTGGGCATTGTTGGCTACCGCGATGGGAAATCGTTTGTAATGGCCGATATCCCCGGTATTATTGAAGGGGCGAGCGAAGGAAAAGGCTTAGGCTTACGTTTTTTGCGGCATATTGAACGGAATTCGTTGTTACTTTTTGTGGTACCTTCCGACAGCGACGACATAAGAAATGAGTATGGTATTTTGCTGCGTGAACTAAAATTATATAATCCGGAATTGCTGGATAAAAGGCATCTTCTTGCCATTTCGAAATCAGACATGCTCGATGATGAACTCATGGATGAGATTAGAAAGGATCTGCCTGCCATTCCGTATGTCTTTATTTCGTCGGTCACCGGATACGGTATACCCCTGTTAAAGGATTTATTGTGGCGTGAACTAAATTCTGAAGATTCCATTCCCGTAGCAGCTTCCCGGCATACATTGGTTCACAGAAACCTCGATCTTTCTTCATTAGAGTTTGATCCGGAAGAGGAGTTCTTTGGTGACGAAGATGCCGAATCCGACGCGGAGGATAATGATGATTTTTCTGAAGAAGAAGATATCTAAGATCCGTTATGAAACAGCATCCACAATATCGTAATCTATTGCAGTTTGGTCTGTTGAGTCAGGAGAAAGAGATTGAGCATTTTTCCACCACCCGCTCCGGGGGAGTGAGCAACGGTACCTATGCTTCATTCAACATGGGTAATTTTTCCGACGATAATCCGGTAAACATCTATGAAAACCGTCGGATTCTTGCACGCATGTTGTACATGGAGATGGAGCAGTTTATTATTCCCCATCAGACACATGGCACGCGGGTATTGGTTATCGATGACTCTTTCCTCGCATTGGACCAGGCAGCTGCCATTGAAACAATGTATGGTGTGGATGCAACCATCACTTCTAAAAAAGGTTTTTTCCTTTGTGCTACAACTGCCGACTGTATCCCGATTATTCTTTTCGATAAAAAGAGAGAAATCATCGCGGCCATTCATGCTGGATGGAAAGGTACCCAGGGCCGGATCGTGGAAAGAACAGTTGCAGAAATGAGCCATCGGTATAACTCTTCGCCTGCGGATATCGTTGCCGGAATAGGACCGGGTATCAGCCAGTTACATTACGAAGTAGGCAGTGAAGTAGTCGAAGCTTTCGTCCGGGAGGGTTTTGATTTTTCTGATAGGGCGGTGGCATTCCGAAAGAACCCATCCTCGAAGTGGCATCTCGATCTGAAGGAAATAAACCGTAGGGAGTTGCTTCGGTTGGGAGTAATTGGGGAAAATATTGAAAAGAGTGACCTTTGTACCTTTGAGAGAGAAGAACTTTTTTTCTCTGCACGACGTCAAACGGAGCATTCCGGCAGAATGCTTACCGGCATCATGATGAAAATAAAATAAAAAAGGATGTAACCATGCGATTACATCCTTTTCCTTTTAAAGTGACTTACAACATCCTGCCGGATGATTGCTTTCAATTAATAACGTGCACTTACAACGTCCCAATCGATGATCTTCCATAATTCTTTCAGGTGGTCGGCACGGCGATTCTGGTAGTCGAGGTAATAGGAATGTTCCCATACGTCGAAGCCCAGGATCGGGGTCAATCCTTTGGTAATCGGATTGCCGGCGTTACTCTCTTTTTCGATGGAGAGTTTACCGCTCCCGTCTTTTGCAAGCCATACCCATCCTGAACCAAACACAGAAGTCCCGGCAGCATTAAACTCTTCTTTAAACTTTTCGAACGAACCATACTGAGCGTTGATGGCACCTGCCAAAGCTCCTTTGGGTTCACCGCCCCCCCCCTTTTTGAAAGAGGTAAAGTAAAGGTTATGATTGTAAATCTGGCCCGCATTATTGAAGATGGCGCCATCACTTTCTTTTACAACTGTCTCAAGATCCGCGTCGGCAAATTTAGTGTCTACAACCAGCTTATTCAAATTGTCCACGTAAGCCTGGTGATGTTTTCCGTAATGGAGTTCAACCGTTTGTTTACTGATAACCGGCTCCAAAGCGTCGGTTGCATAAGGTAAAGCTACTTTCTCAAATTTCATATTTACACTGTTTTTAGTATTGTTATTTTTATTATCTTTCGCATTCGAATAACCGCAGCTGATTACTGAGAATGCCAATATTCCGATCAAAAGGGCTGAATGAATCTTTTTCATTTTCCAATTTTTTTGTTGTTTATTAATAACGAAAAGGATCCCTTATTTGTTCGATTTTTTTTAGTGGTATAAATTTAAAAAGGTCATAAAATATCTCCTTAAAGAAATGTCAACAGCCTGACTGCTGAAGGTCAGGCTGTTGATTGAACGTGCGGTGTATTATTGCTTTACTCTATCATTGTTTTATAAAATTTATTCGGGGTTTTTCTCCTCCGTATCAAGGAAGACATTGTCTACGGGATGTTCCGGCTTGGAAGGTATTTTCTTGTCTTCCTCACTCTCTTTTTTGTGATCCAGAATTTCCTGTGAGCGCGATACCCACATACGTTTACCGAAGATATGTTCCAGGTCGTCGGCATAAATGATCTCCTTTTCCAGAAGAATCCCGGCCAACTGGTTGTGACCCTCTGCTTTCTCCGTGAGAATCTTTTTTGCCCTTTCATATTGTTGGGCAATCATCACCTTCACTTCGGTATCGATGAGTTCAGCCGTATCTTCACTGTAAGGTTTAGAGAAGCTGTATTCTTGCCCCGATGAATCGTAGTAACTCAGATTTGGCAGCTTTTCACTCATGCCCATGTAGGTTATCATGGCGTAAGCCTGCTTGGTAACCCGTTCCAGGTCGTTCATCGCCCCGGATGAAATCTGTCCGATAAACACCTCCTCTGCAGCGCGGCCTCCCAGTAAGGCACACATCTCATCGAGCATTTGCTCCTTCGTGGTGATCTGCCGCTCTTCGGGCAGGTACCAGGCTGCACCCAATGCCTTTCCGCGTGGTACGATCGTTACTTTCACCAGGGGGTTGGCATGTTCCAGGAACCAGCTCAGCGTGGCATGTCCTGCCTCGTGAATGGCGATCGACTTCTTCTCGTTTTGGGTAATGATTTTATTCTTTTTTTCCAGTCCGCCCACAATGCGGTCTACAGCATTCATGAAATCATCTTTCTGCACAAACTTTTTTTTCTTGCGAGCAGCTATCAATGCCGCTTCATTGCATACATTCGCGATGTCGGCACCTGAGAATCCAGGTGTCTGGCGGGCAAGAAAGTCTACATTGATTGATTCATCTATTTTGATGGGTCTCAGATGTACTTTAAATATTTCCTTACGGTCGTTCAAGTCAGGCAGTTCCACATAAATCTGCCGGTCGAAACGCCCTGCGCGCATCAGTGCCTTATCCAGCACATCGGCCCGGTTTGTCGCGGCCAGAATGATCACGCCACTGTTTGAGCCAAAGCCGTCCATTTCTGTAAGCAGCTGGTTCAGTGTGTTCTCCCGCTCGTCGTTTGAACCGAAGTTTGTATTTTTACCACGTGCACGGCCTACCGCATCAATTTCATCGATAAAGACAATACAGGGCGCTTTTTCTTTCGCCTGACGGAAGAGGTCCCGCACGCGTGAAGCGCCTACTCCGACAAACATTTCCACGAAGTCTGATCCTGAGATGGAGAAAAAGGGAACATTTGCTTCTCCCGCCACTGCTTTTGCAAGCAATGTCTTTCCTGTCCCGGGAGGTCCTACCAGTAGTGCTCCTTTTGGGATTTTTCCACCCAGATTGGTATAGTTGTTGGGGTTCTTCAAAAACTCCACGATCTCCTGTACTTCTTCTTTAGCTTCGGAGAGGCCGGCTACATCCCTGAATGTCACCTTCTGGCTGGAGTCTTTGTCAAAGAGTTGTGCCTTCGACTTTCCCACGCTGAAGACACCTCCACTTCCGCCTGCGGCACCGCCTTGCATCCTACGCATCATCCATATCCAGAATACAATAAGCAGGATGAATGGCGCAAAAGTAAGCAGGATACCCCACATCTCGGACGTGGTATTAAAACTCACCCCGATGTCATAGTTTTTTTCTGTCTTTACCTTGTCGATGAATTCGGAAATCGCATCGGCGGAGGATCCTTCCACTTGAATTACAGGCATTTTCCCCACACGGCCGGCATCGTCACCGAAAATATAAGGAACAGACTCTTCCCTTACAACCGCCTCTGCCGTTCCCTTATTGCTGTATATTACGATACTTTGTACCCTGTTGTCATATACATATTGTTGAAAGTCAGACCATTTTATCTCCTTTACGGTGCTGTCCTGACCAAAAAACCACATGCCCATCAATATAGCAAGAGCTACGGCATAAATCCAATAGGGATTAAATGGCCGTTTGGGGTTGTTTCCTCCCATGATTGGACGTAAGGTGGGTTGTTTGTCCTGTTTGCTGTCCTTTTTTGTATTACTCATTTGTTGTTGTCTCTGTTGCAAGGTTTTGTAGAAGCGATCTCTTTTATTTTGAGAACCATTGTGAAATATTAGTAACAATTCTTCAGAGAATTAGTTTTTATAATGAAGGAATCTGTTCAGACAGGGCATCCTCCCAAAGTGTATCAATATTGTAGAAAGCGCGGAGCTCGGGGAGAAAGATATGCACAATCACGTTCCCGTAGTCCATTCCGATCCATTCGGCCTGTTGTTGCCCGTGTACCCGTATAGGGTTTTCCCTCGTATTTTTCTTCACAATTTCTTCAATGGATCCGGCCAGTGCAGATACCTGTGTAGGACTGTTTCCTTCACATATCACAAAATAATCGCAGATGGTGCCCGATATTCCTTTCAGTTCAATTGCGCTGATATTTTTTCCTTTTTTTTCCTGAATTCCTTCAATGATACTTTGCAACAGTTCGTTTTTTTCTATCATTCTTTGTTTTAAGAGAGTTAATAATACAAAGATAGGTCCTTTTTTTAAAATTGATGATAAAAAGAGTCAACCTCTCTTCTTTTATGTAGCATAGAACAAAAACAGTGCCAAAAAAGTGGGAAGTCTGAATAAATTATAGTCATGCAAAGAAAAGGCTTGCGATGAGAGTGAATGCCAGTCCGCAAGCAGAGATGATTGATTCCATCACCGTCCAGCTCTGAAGTGTTTGTCTCTCATTCATCCCCAGATATTTTCCTACCAACCAAAAGCCGCTGTCATTTACATGGGAGAGCATGGTCGCTCCTGATGCAATAGCAATAACAATCAGCGCCCGTTGCGGATCACTTAGTTCAAAAGTATTGATGATGGGTGCTACCAGGCTGGCTGCAGTAATCATGGCTACCGTGGCCGACCCTTGCGTGATTCTCACCGCAGCAGCGATAATCCAGGCAAGTATTATCGGAGGTAAAGAGGAATACATCATTGATTCGGCTATTACCTGTCCTGCGCCGCTGTCGATCAGCACCTGTTTCAGTACACCGCCAGCTCCGGTGATCAGTATAATGATTCCGGCCGGACCCAATGCTTTTGTACTTAACTCCAGCACCTTCTGTTTGCCCATACCTCTTTTTATACAAAGGAAGTAGGTGGCGGTTAAAGTGGCAATAATCAGCGCTGTGAATGGATGGCCGATAAACTCAATAATATCTGTCCATACGCCCGGAGTGATCATTTCTTTTGAAACGGCCATGGTTGTAAAGGTATTAAGGAGGATCAGGATGAGCGGAATTACAATGACGACCACAACAAGCCGGAAAGAGGGATGATTGTGCTGACCCGGTTCCCGCTGCTGTATATCGATACCCTCGGGCGGTAGAAGTTTTATTTTTCCAGATATGTATCTCCCGAAGAGGGGTCCTGCAATGATGGCTGTGGGGACTCCCAGGATGAATCCCAATAATATAACCCATCCCAGTTGAACACCGATGATGTCGGCCACCGCTACGGGACCCGGTGTAGGAGGAATGAAGCTGTGCGTTACAGCCAATCCGGCAAGCAAGGGAATGGCATAATACAACAAAGAACGTTTTGTGTCACGTGATAAAGCATACACAATGGGTATCAGGATAATAAAGCCCACGTCGAAGAAAACCGGAATACCCACAATAAAACCTGTAAGGACCATAGCCCATGGAGCACGTTCTTTGCCAAACTTCTTTAGCAGGTAATCAGCCAGAGATTCTGCCCCGCCCGAGCTTTCCAGCATTTGGCCGAAAATGGCTCCCAAACCTACTACTGTTGCCACAAAACCAAGGGTTCCGGCCATTCCTTCCTGAATAGAACGAGATACATCGCGAAGCGGCATACCGGTAAGCACACCCACATAAATGGAGGTAAGCAGCAATGCGATAAATGCACTGACTTTAAGTTTCAGTACCATGAAGAGGAGTATCAGTACTGCCGACAGAACGATAAGAAGGATGGAAAGGGTTGGCATGCGGATTAAAAAATAAACCCACCGGCAAAACAGAGTTTCAGGTGGGTTTTCAGAACGATCATATTTTTGTCTGGTTCATTATAATGTTTTCAGATTCAGGTTTCTCCAGAGCACTTTGATGCCCCCTCCATCGTGAATCTGCAGTGCGATACGTCCCTGGGCATTGCCAATCTTTTCATCGGTGAGATCTACCATCTCCTCTCCATTGAGAAAGGTCTTTATATTGTTTCCTTTTACTACAATGCGGAGCATGTTCCAATCGCCCACTTTCAGTATCTCTTCCTTTTCATCGGGGATTTGTACGAGCCACCCGCGACCGTAAGATTCGTAAATGCCACCGGTGTCGTTGCCTTTGGGGGCTACTTCAACCTGCCAGCCGTTCACAATGGCACCCGGTTCCACGAAGGAACGAATAAATACACCCGAGTTGCCATCTGCCTCCTGTTTAAACTCCACGCTCAGGTCGAAGTCGTCATAATATTCACGGGTAGCCAGATAACCATACTGTTTGTCGGGGCCGCTTTCGCAGACCAGCAATCCATCCTGCACATACCATTTCTCAGTGCCGTAAACCTCCCATCCGTGCAGGTCGGTGCCATTAAATAGCGACACCTCTTTTGTTTTGCGGGGCAGTTCCTTGATTTTTACATTGCGGAACCAGGCTGCCGAGCCATGATCCTGCAGGCAGATCACTCCCTTGCGTGCCAGCCCGTATTCAGGAGCATTTTCCCATTTCCCGCTGTCTTTGCGCGTAAACCAGTCTTCTGTCCATGCCTCAAACTCCACCACCTTTTCACCGTTAAGCCAGTGTTCTACATGACCGTTATCGAAAACAATCTTTGAAGTATTCCATTCACCGGCGGGTTTGATGATGGTTTTGGCAGTGTCGGCAGTATGCATGGCGTAGTCAGCCGCAGTCTTCTGCCACTCTTCCAGTGGCTGGGGGAAGTTCAAATCGTCGATTAGCTGGTATTCCGGTCCCGTGACATACGGAACGGGAAACTTGGAGTTTTCCACCACGTGATACAACACACCGCTGTTACCGCCGTCGGCAATCTTCCAATCCCATACCAGTTCAAAGTTTTCATAGATCTTTTCGGTGACAATGTACCCATGTTCATCGGCTCCTTCACCTTTTGCCTGTATCATGCCGTCTTCGGCAAACCAGGGTGCTGTAAGGCTGTCGCCATTATAGTCACGCCATCCCTGAAGGGTTTTACCGTCGAAGAGGAGTTCCCATCCTGCTGCCTCTTCCTGCGGGGTAAGTTTATTGTGCTTTCCCCCTGTAGTGCAGGATGTTGCGAGTATCGCCATAGCTGTTATACCCATCAAAAAATTAAGTTTCATTTTTTTTCTTTTATAGGTTTAAACTTTAACAGACACAAAGATAGGAAAATTCCCGAAATAAGAAATGCAGAAATTTTACTTTATTCTGTGTATCTTTGTGCCATTCCGGGGCAATATTCAGGCATAGTTTTAAGCCAAAAATAAATACAGAATGTTTATTAACACGGAAACTTCCCGGAAGATTCCGCCAAACAACCGATTAGTTTTGGAACGCATTGATCTGTCCGAAAGCAAGATAATGACTGATGGTCCCTTTGTGGCCTCTGTCGGCTTTTTTGACGGGGTACACATCGGGCACCGTCATCTTATTAAACAGGTAAAAGAAAAGGCCAGAGAGCTCGGTTTACCATCGGCCGTCGTCACTTTTCCTGTCCATCCTCGTAAAGTATTGCAGAAAAACTATCAACCGGCCCTGTTGTGCGGTTACGAGGAGAAGTTGGAGCAGTTAAGTACTACCCAGATAGACTATTGCATCAGTCTCCCTTTTACGCAGGAACTTTCCCGGTTGTCGGCCAGGGAGTTCATGAATGATGTGCTGAAAAAGCAAATAAATGTTCACACGCTTTTCATAGGCTACGACCATCGGTTCGGATATAACCGGGAAGAGGGTTTCCCTGAATACAGAAGACATGGGAATGAACTTGGTATGGAGGTAATTCAAGCCCATGAATACCAGGTAGCGGGAGAGGATGTCAGTTCCACAAAGATACGATCATTACTGAAAAAGGGAGATATTGAACAGGCCAACAGCCTGTTATCTTACCGTTATACACTTTCGGGAAAGATAGTGGAGGGATACCGTGTAGGACGGACCATTGGATTTCCAACGGCAAATATACGTTCCTGGGAACGATATAAAGTGGTGCCCGAGCTCGGTGTATATGCTGTATTAGTGCATATAAGAGAAATTATTTACGAAGGAATGCTTTATATTGGTACCCGACCCACGTTGCACGATGATCCGGAAATCAGCGTGGAGGTGAATATTTTTAATTTCAGTGGCGATCTGTATAATCAGTCGCTCACGGTGGAGTTCGTCGATTTTATCCGGGCCGATCGGAAGTTTGACGCCATGGATGAACTGGTTGCGCAGATACATAAGGATAAGATATTGGTGATCAAGCGTCTGAAAAGTGAAAAATAGGATATGGAGACAAGAAAATTGAATAACGGAGTAGAAATCCCTGTAGTAGGATTGGGCACCTATAAAATAGGAAACACGGATAAGGAGACCTATCGTGCCGTGCGTACAGCACTGGATGCGGGATACCGGCATATCGACACTGCCACGCTGTATGTGAATGAGCGTCCGGTTGGAAGAGCCATCCGGGAGAGTGGTATTGCGCGGGAAGAGATTTTCGTGACCACGAAGTTGTGGGGAAGTGCCATCCTTTCAAACCGGATTCAGGAGGCTTTCGAAGGTAGTCTATCTAATCTGGGTCTAGATTATGTGGATCTTTACCTTGTGCACTGGCCGGTGAAAGGCAAGCTGGCTTTCACATGGCAGGCAATGGAACGGATATTTGATTCCGGAAAAACAAGATCAATCGGTGTGAGCAACCATCTCGTACATCATATTGATGAGTTGTTGCAGGAAGCCACCATCGTGCCAGCTGTGAATCAGATGGAGCTCCACCCTTGCCTGACACAAAATGATGTGGTGAAATATTGCAGCCGAAAAGGAATAGTTCCTGTGGCCTGGAGTCCGCTGGGGAGAAATAATATTGCTTTGCTGGAAGAAGAGACGTTGGTTACAATCGGAAAGAAGCATGGGAAGTCGCCAGCACAGGTTATTTTGCGCTGGAATGTGGATAAGGGCATCGTGGTAGTCCCCAAGTCGTCCGATAGCCAACGACAAAAAGAGAACATTGAAATTTTTGATTTCCAGCTTACAACAGAAGAAATTAACCAAATTGATGCACTAAACAGAGACTACCGTACGGGGATTCATCCCGATAAAATCTCATTTTAACAACGCTAATAAATATCTCTTTCGTTGAGTGCCTGCTGGTATGCTCTTGCATTTCGTGTATGTTCGGCATGTGTGACTGCAAAATTATGTCGTCCGGACAGGTCTTCCTTTGCACACATGAACAGATAGTTGTGCTCTTGGGGCGATAAGGTTCCATCAATGGCGCGGATTGACGGTATACGAATGGGGCCGGGGGGCAGGCCGGCATTTTTATAGGTATTATAGGGTGATTCTACCTCCAGATGCCTGTAAAGAATGCGGCGCAATGAAAAATCTCCTACTGCAAATTTCACGGTGGGATCGGCTTCCAGCCGCATCCCCTTTTTTAAACGATTCAGATAAAGTCCTGCCACCACAGGATATTCATCGGCGTAAGTGGCCTCTTCCTCCACGATGGAGGCCAGGACGGATACCTCAGCCGGAGTCAATCCGAGCTTTTCAGCCTTGTCCCGGCGGCTTTCATTCCAGAAAACATCATATTCCCTCTTCATCCGGGTCAGCAGATTCCCGATGCCCGTATCCCAGTATACTTCATAGGTGTTTGGGATAAACATCGATATGAATGTCTCTGCATCAAATCCATACTTTTCGGCATTGGAATTATTCCTGAGGGCATTCAACAATGTCAGGCTATCCATCATCAGCTGTTGGGATATACGCCCGGCAAGGTTTTCCGCAGTACGCATGTTGTTGAAGGTAAGATCAACCGGTGTCTGGCTCCCCGAGCGTAACAGACGGATGACGTCAGACATTGTCATGCCGTCATTAATGGCATATCTTCCGGTTTTCACCTTGTTCGGGTAGTTCATCCGTTCCGCCATCATCCGGAATATTTTTTCGGAAGGAAATCCGGCCTTATCCCTGATTTGCGTAACAACATCTTCATACTTCTTTTGCCCGTCGATATAAATATAGACAGTTTCTGACAGGGAAAAGGGTTTAGATATTATGCTGAAGGCAAATATACCTGCAGAAACTACCAGTAGCAGCAATGTTCCGCTGACCCATAACAGAATATTCTTTTTTTTCTTCTTCTTTTGCATAGTGTGGCATGAAAGCTGGCGCAAATGTAAAAATATTCGCTTGAAAATATCATCTTTTCTTTGACAAGTTGAAAACAAACTTGTATATTTGCATCCGATTTTAGCGAAAAATTACAAGGAAGTGTGGGTGAGTGGCTGAAACCAGCAGTTTGCTAAACTGCCGTACGGGTAACTGTACCACGAGTTCGAATCTCGTCGCTTCCGCTGCAAGGGGATTTTTGGGTAATACCAAAAGTCCTTTTTTCATACTTATGCCATGCGGATAGGTTTATTCTATTCTCCTTCGAAAAAATCTATACAAAATATGTTGTACAACATGTTTTTTGTTGTATCTTTGTAGTGATTTAAATGGCAAGCGAGTTATTTGGAATCATCTTTAGGTTATCAATTACATACTGAATGGCTTCTTAATAGTCGGTTGCCGATGAATCATGAATTTTTTAAAGAAAGGAAAAATTATGACAATCAGAAACCTTACCAAAGAAGAAATTTTGGGACAGATCAAGTATCTGGAACGAAACATCTCAAACGGGTCTGTTTCATACCGTATAAACAGGTTAAACAGGCTTCGTACGTTAAGAGCGAGTTTGCGATATGCAAGCTAAGGACCATTTGCCGGTAGCGAAGAGCAGAAAGCAGGAATTGCCTGCAAGTATGCTGATGCCGTGAGGCAAATGTAATCAGACATGGTTTTGAAGCTGAGTGATCGAATGTATATCACGGACGCTTTATTTTGATTTTTATTTATACTATTATATTGCAGGCTACCTACCGGGTGGCTTTTTTTGTTTTTGAAAGAGTTTTACGGATATTTATGCCAAATATTCTGGATGGCATGCTTTAAAATGTGATTTTTGTCTATCTTTGTGCCGTATTCTAACAAAAAGCTAATTTAATTCAAAGATTATGATGAATTTATTATCTGCCAGATTGTCTGCCTTGTCGCCTTCAGAAACTTTTGCGATGGCGCAGAAAAGCAATGAGCTGAAAGCCAAGGGTATTGATGTGATCAATATGAGTGTGGGCGAACCTGACTTTACTACGCCCGACCATATCAAGCAGGCTGCAAAAAAAGCGATCGACGATAATTTTTCATTCTACTCTCCTGTTGCAGGATTTCCTGACCTGAAGAAGGCGGTGTGCGAAAAGTTGCAAAAAGAAAACGGATTGGAATATACACCGGCACAGATTGTGGTTTCGGGAGGAGCGAAACAATCACTTTGTAATGTGATCCTTTCTATTGTGGATAAGGACGAAGAGGTGATTATCCCTGCCCCCTACTGGGTGAGTTACCCCGAAATGGTAAAGCTGGCCGAAGGAAAGTCTGTTTTTGTGCATGCAGGAATAGATCAGGACTTCAAGATTACGTCGCAACAGCTGGAAGAGGCAATCACTCCGAAAACCAAGGCTTTGATTCTCTGTTCCCCCTCAAATCCAACAGGGAGCGTTTACACGAAAGAGGAACTGAAGGCGATGGCTGCAGTGCTGGAAAAGCATCCTCACGTCTATGTGATTGCCGATGAGATCTACGAGCACATCAACTATATCGGCCAGCATGAATCTATCGCGCAGTTTGTCACTATCCGTGACAGAGTGATTGTGGTGAATGGCGTATCGAAAGGGTATGCCATGACGGGATGGCGTATAGGATGGATTGCCGCACCACAATGGATTGCTTCAGCATGCAGCATGTTGCAGGGGCAGTATACTTCCGGACCTTCGTCCATCTCACAGAAAGCAGCCACGGCAGCCTATACCGGTGATCAATCCTGCGTAAGTGAGATGAGAGTGGCTTTCGAGAGAAGACGTAATCTAATTGTTTCACTGCTTGGTGAGATTCCGGGATTGAATGTGAATAACCCGATGGGTGCTTTTTATATTTTCCCCGAATGCAAAAGTTATATTGGAAAATCTTACAACGGGAAAATAATGAACAGTGCTACAGATGTGGCAATGTATCTTCTGGAAGAAGCACATGTGGCCTGTGTGGGGGGGGACGCCTTCGGAGCTCCGGGCTGCATCCGTCTGTCCTATGCCACATCCGATGAAAATATTCAAAAAGCAGTCGCACGCATAAAAGTAGCTTTGGAAAAGTTGTCCTGACCGCGTATTGCAAGGCATGTTCACGCAGAGATCGTCCTCAATTAATCAGGATTTCTAAT
The DNA here is from genome assembly GCF_056629195.1 of Proteiniphilum sp. LBM24028. Taxonomy (NCBI): domain Bacteria; kingdom Pseudomonadati; phylum Bacteroidota; class Bacteroidia; order Bacteroidales; family Dysgonomonadaceae; genus Proteiniphilum; species Proteiniphilum sp. LBM24028. The sequence continues at coordinate 22,982 of NZ_CM152817.1, forward strand.
TGTTGCTTGTGATTGAAACTGACACCCATACCGGGAGATGGTCTGAAGCCATGGTCTCATTTTCTACCCTGGTTTCCAATACAGTGAAGGCTAGCTTCGGATTTTTCTTTGCCAGTATATAATCGATGCATCTTTTTGGATTATTGACGGGAATTGTCGGTTGAGATGTGTCGTTTAAAAAAGTCCACTCCTTCGATAGCTCCTGAATTTCTTCCGAGTCGGGAACAGCATTCAGGTCGCCGGCAAGGAAGATTGGTTTTGACCTGTAATTTTGCATCAGCTCATTGATTATGTCGACCGATGCTCTCCTGTCGGGTTGCTTCAATGACCAGTGTGTGCAACAGATTATGTAATCTACCATCTCAACAAGCAGCAGGCTGCGCTGTTCTTCACTGCCGGGCAGTTCGATTGCATCTTTGCGTAGGGGCTTTTCTTTTGTCAATATGCCGATGCCATATCCCCCTCCCTGATAATCTATCGATTTGTTGTATGTGGCAAACATCCCCGTGCGTTTTGCCAACTCATTCAGAGCAATTAATCCTCCGCTTCTTTGAGTGGCACTGTCTAGTTCCTGAACTGCCACACAGTTGGCATCAATCCGCCTGATAACGTCTGCCACACGGTCATAATCGATTATTTCATCCATGCCCCGGGCATTACGAACATTATATGATAATATTTTAACCTGTTTCCTCTCAGTGTTTATGGTTTCCCCTTTATGTCTGATTGTAGAACAACATGGCAGTAATACGAAGAACAATAGAATGATCATATTACTGACGCTTACTTGTGCCTTTCTCATATGGATATATTTTAATAAATTAATCTAAAGAAATGAAAGATGTGAATAGTTATTTTATACAATTATTAATCATAAAAGAGTTGGGTGTTCTCTTCGATTAACTTACCTCGCTGACGGCATCGCAATATTTACTTTTCAGGGCGAGTGAAAACCGTTAAAATAAGAGAATACGCAACATGAATATCTTTTTACGGATCATAGCCTGACTAAAATCCTCAACCAGTTCGGGGTGCTTTTTCTTTATATGAGATCTCACAATAGATAATGATTCCGAATATTTATTATATACTGTTTTTTTGCTCACAGTCAACGCTCTGGCTGTCTCTCCCACGGACCAATTGTTAATCCGTAACCAGAAAGTTTTCTGTATTAATGGGGGGTGCCCATCAAGGGCATCACAGATTATTTGTACCAGTTCTTCCTCTTCCATTTTCGCTATTATGCTACTGTAGCCGGTCTCTATGTTCTCTTGTAATTCCAGTTGATCGATGGAGATGATGTTCTTTAATGTTTCCCGGTAAATGTCCAACATTCGGAATCTGAGATATTGTAACATATATGATTGTGCCGAACCTTGGTCATTACATTTCAGGAAAGATGGGTTTTCCCATACCTTTATCCAGAAATCCTGAATAAGGTCATCTGTCAATGCCTGATCATTCAATTCATAATAAACGAAACTATAGATCAGTTTAATATATCGCTTGTAGAACCAATCGAAAGCCTTTTGGTTTTTTCCCGCAATAAGCAGCAGCAATGAATAATCTGTTCTCTTTTCCATACAGATTTTTTCTTGTGTGATATATTTCTTTACAAAGAAACATAATTTCATTTAAAAAAAAGACTTAAGGAACGATTAAGTTTTTGTTAAGTAGTGGCTGAAGATATATTAAATATAATTTAAAATACTTGCAATTAATTTCTTTAAATATCACAATAGGAAGTGGATAGAATATTCCTGATTGTAGTTAGCATATATTAACTAAAAAGTCAGGGAGAAAAATCAATTCAACCACGTAATATGTATATAGGAAAAATATATTGCAAAAAATAAAATGGAAAAGAATAAACTACCCGTTGATAAAGTTAATAGAGAAGAGAAGAAGATGTTGTTAAAGAGTTTTTTACGGCACTTCCATTACGAAAACATGTCGCCGAAGGAGATGAGAGTAATTGAATTGTTAAGGAAAACATATAACCCTGTTAATAATGCGGGAATCTTGACTGATAAGGATCTGAATAAGGCAGTCAGGAGAAATCGGAAGCAAATTTTAAAAAAGATAAATACATCCCCAACTCCTTGGAGAACGAATAAAACAAGCCGGTATACTCCTGTCTTCATAGGAGGGAGTGTTGCAGCCATTACCCTCCTGGTAATTTGCTTTATAACTCCTTTTCCCAAGAGTATACCAGTTACTGAAAAAACAGGTATAACAGCAGACTCTTACATGATCGAAAAACAATTTATCGCGGAAGATAATATGAAAAAGATCGTCCTGGCCGATGGATCTACTGTATTTCTTAATAAAGGAACGACTGTCAGTTTGCGAACAGGAAAATTCAATGCCTATATCCGTGAACTATGGCTTGACGAGGGCGAAGCCTTCTTTCAAGTTACGAAAGATGCAGACCGCCCGTTTGTTGTACATACATCCAATGGGATAGCGACAAAGGTATTGGGTACCTCTTTTAATATAAGGGCATATGCCGAGCTAGAGGAACAGGTGATTTCGGTCAATACCGGTCGTGTACAGGTATATGATGAAAGTGACAATAAGATTATCCTCGACCCTGATTATAAAGTATCCATTAAAAACGGAACCAGCGGATTTATGGCAGGTAAAACAGATGCCCACAATATTTCCGCATGGCGATCAGGAGCCATTCTACTGGAAGATGCAACCATCAAAGAGGTTGCCTTCAGGCTGAAACAAGTATTCGATATTGATCTGATCTATGGCGATGCAGTTGACCTGAATGAGGAAATTGTCACCTCGTTTACTCCGGACATGTCACAAGAGGAGGTGATTATGACGATATGTAAATTGTATGGCGTACATTATGAAAGAGATAGTAATAGGGTAATACTGATTAAATAAGATGAAAATTATGGTGATAAAGATGGAGAAGATGTGCAGTATCGTCCTTCTGGTGATGGTGCTGGGGTGGGCAAATTTTGGAAATTTGTCTGCAAATGTTCAACATGGAGGAAACTTCCCGGTTGAGTCGATGATTGAAAGAATGGAACGGCTCAATGAAATGGGGAAAACAACAGGACAAACCGTATCGTATAATGCAACAGAAATTCGCGATGAGATTGTACCGGCAATAGAAGCTGAAACCAACAATATGGAAGAGTGGTTATATAAATCGTTGAAGGACTCCAAATATACATACGAGAAGAGGAATCAAGCGCACTATCTGGTTGTCCGGAACAACTATGAAACTGAAGAAAAAACGGAGCAAAAACAGCAAGTGTCTGTACTCCAGGGACGTGTGACGGATTATCGGAATGAACCGCTTATCGGAGTAAATATTGTTGAAAAAGGCACTTTAAACGGGACAGTAACCGATATAAACGGTCATTATTCTTTATCCGTTCCTCCTGATGCCGTTATTGTATTTTCTTATATCGGATATACTGCTCAGGAAACTCCGAGAAATAACCGGAATATCATAAATATAGTCCTTTGGGAAGATTCGGAAATACTCGATGAGGTTGTTGTTGTCGGGTATGGAACACAGAAAAAAATCAACCTTACCGGATCAGTGGCTTCCGTGCAGGGAGATGTGTTGGAAAATCGCCCGGTAGGCACTGTCGGAGTAGGATTGCAAGGGATGTTGCCCGGTGTGACCATCACCTCTTCTTCCGGTCAACCCGGAAGTCCCGGTCTCAATGTCTTGGTCAGGGGTGTAAACACGATTCACAGCCAGACCTCTCCGCTTATATTAATCGATGGTGTGTCAGGAGGTGACATTAATTTAGTTAACCCAGACGATATTGAAAGTGTAACAGTCTTGAAAGACGCCGCTTCCTCGGCCATTTACGGAGCACGTGCCGCGAATGGCGTCCTCCTGGTTACTACTAAAAAGGGGAAGAAAGAAGGAAAACCTACGATCAATTATTCCGGTTATATAGGAATACAGACCCCTACTTCATTACCTGAGCTGGTGAATGGGCGTGAATATATGACATTGTCTAACGAGGCACGAAATGCCCGGGGAGTGGCAATTCCTTATACCGACGAGGCTTTTATGAAGTATGACTCTAAAAATTTCCCTAATGATTATTCCAACACTAACTGGGTGGATGGCGTATATAAAAAACAGGCAACCCAACAAAGCCATAACATCAATATCAATGGTCGGAGCGCAAATACTTCTTACTATATGTCTTATGGATTTCTTGATCAAACTGGCCTGATTGTCGGCGATCCGTATGCTTCCAGCCGCCATAATACACGTCTTCGGTTAATCACGGATTTAGCCGATCGTTTGCGTATTGATGGTAATATCAGTTTTATTGACTTCTACCGTAAAGATGCCGGGGGAACCGGAACGGCTGGTGTATTCCGACTGGTACAGCGTATTTCCCCCTTGCTTCCAATTAAATGGCAACTTCCTACTGACGATGGTAACTGGCAGGATTCCCCACATTGGTCGTACGGATCAGTGTCTAATCCTGTACGGGTTGCGTATGAGTCCGGTTATACCAAAAATTATTCCAGGACCTTTAACGGTAATTTTAATGCTACTCTGCGTCTGGTTGAAGGAATGGATGTAAACGCGCAGTATGCCTATAATTATTACACGCGTGACATGAAAGACTGGAGCCCGACCATGCCTCGTTTTCTGGCTGATGGAACTCCTCACACGGGAAACAGTCAGGCGGTGAATTCAGTTTCGGAATCCCGTCTTAATACGGTAACTCAAACGTTTAATACAACGTTGAACTATGTGAAGCAGATTTCCCGACATGAATTGAAACTTCTTGCCGGTTTCTCTCAGGAATCGGCCGTCATACCTTATTTGAGCGCCTCGAGACAAAAAGTGTTACTTGATGGAATTGAGGTAATTGATGCCGGTACGGAAAATATTCGTAATAGCGGGACCGAAGAACATTGGGGACTCCGTTCCTACTTTGGACGGTTAAATTATGACTTCGCTTCCAAGTACCTGTTCGAGGCAAATATCCGTTACGACGGTACTTCCCGGTTTTCAAAAAACAACCGTTGGGGAACCTTCCCTTCCTTCTCTACCGGATGGCGATTCTCGGAGGAAAAATTTATGGATTTTTCCAAAGATTTTTTAGATTCGGGAAAACTTCGTGCTTCATGGGGAGAATTGGGAAACCAGAATATCAGTTCTGATTACTATCCTTACCTCATTGAAATAGAACGTGTGGAAAAGGCATATCCTATCGGCAATAAAGAGAATGTAGGCTTCAAGCAGTACGCTTTGGCAAATGAAAATATCAAATGGGAAACCATACGAATGTTCAATATCGGCGTAGATATGGTAGCACTGGATAACCGGCTAGATTTTTCGTTCGACTGGTTTAAGAAGATCAATCGGAATGCTCTTTTGAAGCCAATTTATCCTTCAATTATTGGTATTACGGCTACTTCAAACCTCCCTTTTGAAAATGTTGGATCAATTGAAAATAAGGGCTGGGAGATTAGTTTGAACTGGCGGGACAAAATTGGACAAGTTAATTATGGCTTGACAGCCAATCTTTCGGATGCTAAAAACAAAATAACCGATTTGGGAAACAGTACTCCTTCCTTAGGAAACAATATTCGGAGAGTAGGCGATCCGATTAATGCATACTATGGTTACCTGACAGATGGATTGGCGCAGGTAACCGATTTTGAGTCGTATAATGAATCAACTCAGCGGTACGAAAATCCCAAGTTTCCTCTTATCAGCAGTTATGCAGCCATTATTCAGCCTGGTGATATAATTTATCGCGATATCAGTGGTGAAAATGGGAATCCGGATGGTAAAATCGATGATTACGACAAGGTGGTTTTCGGAAATCCCTATCCCCGTTATACATACTCATTAAGAGGCTTTGCCGAATGGCGGAATTTTGATTTTTCATTTTATCTGCAAGGTGTTGCGAAAGTCGATGGTTATCTGAGTGAAGAGGCACGACATGCGTTCATCAATGATTACTCCATTCCCAAGAAAGCACATTTGGACCGGTGGACACCTAATAATCAGGATGCTTCATATCCTCGCATGTACTACCAACCTGATCACAATGTTGTTTTTTCGGATTATTGGTTGGAAGACGCTTCTTATTTGAGATTGAAGAATATTCAACTTGGTTATAATATTCCTAAGTCCTTGATTAATAAAATGAAAATAAGTAATTTAAAGGTGTTCTTAACGATTGATAATTTATTTACCTTGACCAATTATTTCGGCGGATTTGATCCGGAGGTCAGGGAAACTTCCGGGGATGCTTACCCGCAATTAAAAACATATGCAATAGGCGTTCAACTCGGATTTTAATATTATTAATGAAAAAAAACATGAATAAAATGACAAACTTGAAATATATTCTTGTTGCAATGCTTCTGTTTGTATGGAGTTGCGACGATGGTTTTTTAGATAAATTTCCCCTCGACACGGTTACTAACGGAACGTACTGGAAATCGGAAGATCAGTTAAGGGCTGCTCTTTATCCTTGTTACGACGGACTTCAGTTTGAACTGATCACCTACCCCAGTGTTTTCGGGGATGATGTGGTATGGGGCGCTTTGGGCAGCGGACTGAGCAAAGTGCCCGGAGGACGGCATACGGCTTTGGATGGGTTCCCTATAAGTTCTTTCTGGAATTATACTTATTCCCATATTTTTACGTGTAATAACTTTCTGGATCATTATAATGCGGCGGAAATACCACAAGCGACAAAAGATGTATATGCTGCCGAAGTGAAAGTGATCCGTGCATTACAGTATTTCTGGCTTACATCCTATTGGGGAGATGTACCTCTCGTTACAAAGGTCATCACTTCTGAAGAGGCTTACGGACCGAGAACACCTCGCAGTGAAGTGATTGAATTTATTCTTGATGATCTGGATTGGGCGGCAAGCAAGCTGAGTGGGGATATTCCCTCTGGAGACAATTTAGGACGTATCAACAAATGGGGCGCTCTGGCATTGAAGGCACGCATTGCTTTACAAAATGAATTTTGGGAAATGGCTGCTTCTGCCGCGAAAGAAATTATTGACAACAGTCCATATGAACTATATTCCAATTATGCAGATTTATACCAACTTGCCGGTAATTCCGAAACCAATCCGGCAAATAAGGAAGCCATTATTTATAGCCTTTATGTGAAGGATATTCGCATGAATAATATGACCAACTATACCTGTACCCCTGTTGACTATATCCGTTTTAATCCATCCAAGCGGTTGGTGGATGCCTTTTTATGTACGGATGGTAAACCTGCAAAAACCGGGTTGGAATATTATGGGCGAAATGATGTTTCGGTCTCCGGCCTATACACCTATCCCGAGCAGACTTATGCCGATTATTTTCAAAATCGCGATCCACGTATGGCCATGACCCTATATGTGCCCGGAGATGAATGGCCGGGAGGTGATGACGGAGATTCGGATGATAACATCCCAAATCCCATATTCCGGTTGCCGCGTTTTGCCGCTTTGCAGAATAACAACCGAAATGGAGCCAACGGGTTGACCGGCTTTTATTTTAAAAAATACAATACTATTGAGCTGGCAGGTGCTACTAACAGAGACCACAACAATATTAACGTGATTCGCTATGCTGAAGTATTGCTGATCTATGCCGAAGCATTGTTTAATATGCAAGGGGGTACCCTCACTCAAGCACAGATCGACCAGACAGTCAACAGATTGCGAGGCAGGGTGGGAATGCATCCCATGAAACTAAACGAACTGGATGCCTGGGGAATGAACCTTGAAACGGAGCTTCACCGGGAACGACGGGTGGAGATGTCCATGGATGGAATGCGCTATTTTGACGTGCTGAGATGGAGAGAAGGTGAGAAATTCCTGGGAAAGGCCATGGTGGGTCCCCGCCTGCAGGTGTGTTTGAATGATTTGGGTAAAAACCCTTTCAGTGCTAACGGTGTGGATGAATTTGGTGATATAATTTATGAAAAATCTGTGGCCGAGGGCGGAATAGATCACTTTGACCCGAGTAAACACTATTTATGGCCGGTACCTTATGCCGAAAGAATTAAAAACCCCAAATTGGGACAAAATCCGGGATGGGAGGAATAAGAAATGAAAAAAATATACATGTCTGCTTTTTTGATGTTCTCATTGCTTATTGTAGCAATAGCCTGTGATAAAAAGTATAAAGAAATGGAGGATCCCGGCTGGATTACGCCAAAGCCGGATAATAAGGTTGTTGTGATGAGTTACAACGTTAAATACTGTTCTGCTATTAATAGTACTGTTTCGGATGTTGATGCTGTAGCGGCAGTTATTAATAAGATAAAACCCGACATCGTTCTTTTTCAAGAACTTGATAAAAACACTACCCGTAGCGGTAAGGTCGATCAGCTGGCCCTATTGTCGTCCAAAACAAATATGCCTTATACGTTTTATAGTAAAGCTATTGATTATCAGGGAGGAGAGTCCGGGCTTGGTATTCTTTCCAAGTACCAGCTGTCCGATCCGAAACGATATGATTTGCCTCGTGTAGACTTGGGTCCGGATGTGTATGTCAGCTATCGTATTCTGCAGACAGCAGTCATTACCGTAAATGAGAAAAAGGTTCTGATTGCTAATACGCACATGGAACTGACGCAGGAAAACCGGGATTTGCAAGTGCCTGAAATTAATAGGATTCTTACTAGTTCTGCGATTCCTACTATTATTGGAGGAGACTTCAACGCCGTTCCCGGTAATAAGACCATGCAGTCTTTTTTCGATTTTGGCTTTAAAAAAACATGTACTACAAATTGTTTGACCATCCCGTCAATTAATCCGAATCGAGAGATTGACTTTATCCTTTACCGTCCTGAACAAAAATATTCAGTAGTGTCGCACCAGGTTATTGATAGCCAGGCATCAGACCATTTGCCTATTGTTGCGGTTTTGGAACTCAAATAACGAGATGTTTGATATAAACGAATTAAAAATGCATACAATGAATAGACTTTTATCATTTTTCTCAATCCTTACAATTGCGCTTTTGGCATCATGTGAGGATAAGATGTCAAATCCCCTCATAACATTCGAAAACGGAGTGGACAGCATTGCTGACGTTTTTCCGGGAGATATTATTCATGTGAAAGGAACTATTACTGCCGAGGAACCTCTTGTGGGAACTTTTTATTTTATTCAGAGAAAGGATGCGGGAGTCTTGGAAGAGACCGGAGATCGTCTGATCCTTGGAGAGGAGGGAACCTCCGGATCTTTCTCCCTGGAAGTGACCGCGGAAGCTGTAATAACTGGTGTGAAGATAATTGCCGAAGATAAGAGCGGAAATCGTACCGTTAAAATATTCAAAGTAATAAAAGGTGTAGACGAAATCAATATTGCCCTAGAGGAGCCCGCTTTTCTTGATGATATCAATACCGGAGAGGTCTTTCACGTAAAAGGTAAAGTAACGTCCAAAACGAAAATAACGAATTTGAACTATCGGATAATAAAAGGCGACACAAATGATACTCCGGTAGACATGGATATAACAGGAGCGCTGGAATCCTCTTTCGATATTTCTTTAGCTGCACGTAACGGCTGGACCGGTGTATTAATAACTGCTTCTAATCAGAGTGAGCTGGTTGCCGAAAAACTTTTCGAATTAAAGCACGTGACTCATGTAGGTCCTTCAATTTTGTTCGATTCGGAAGAGATTCTGGTGAAGCCTGATTCTATGTTTACCGTATCCGGAAGAGTTGCCTCCAACCACCCTGTTGCTTCACTTTCATATATAGTTGTCAGGGGCACAGTGTCTGATCCTGCTAAACCAGCCTTATTAACCGGAGACAGGTTTAATTTTGAAGTGAATGCCTATGAAACGGCAACTGCTGTGATGCTAATAGCAACTGATGAAAAAGGAAATGAGGGCGAGGGGACAATCCCTGTGTCTATTCTGTTTCCCTCCAGAACGGAAGGGAGTTCAATGATCCATTATAAAAACATTATTCTAACGGATAGTCCGTCGAAGGGTTATTTTAGTTTTTCTCTGGCTCCCTATGTGCTTGACAAAGAGAAGGCTACCTCTAGCCAGGAACATGTCAATCTGTTGTATTCCAATTTATTCATTGCAGATGGGAATACCAATAACGGTCCGGCTGTTTTTGGCCCGAATGTATACAATGCCTCCACAATCAAAGCACCTTATATGGTAGAGGGATGGACCACACTGAACTTAACGCGCACACCTGTTGCAAATGATTTCTTCAGTGTCTCGGGTCTCACCTTTGATGAAATACCGGATAATAAGGATGCCTGGGATCAGATCAATCAATATATCAAAAGCAAAATAGGGTCTTCCAGTGTAGTGCGTCAGAAGAATGTGTCAGTGGGATATATGTTCGCTATCGGTTACGGAGGCACTACTGCAGGAGAGATTAATAAATATGCGCTCGTTATCGTTCGGGGGATGGGTGGTAAAAATGCTACTTCCGTTGGAGAGTCCACAGGAGCCTGGATTGAGCTTGAAATTAAAATGAGCAAATAAATAATAGTTATTGAGTTAATAAACGTAAGAGGGTGAGGTCACGCAGTGATTTCACCCTCTTCAGGTATGTCGGCATGGCACTTAACTTGGTAGAGATGCTTTTTTATCGGAATAGACAAATGAGGTAGGCTTGTATGTCGATTGTCATTTCTCAATTTATTACTACCTTTGCATCTTAAATTTTGTATGGTTTAAATGTATTGACAATGAGTAAAAAGTTCCCGGAATACAATCAACTAAATCTTTCAGAAGTTAACAAGGAGATGTTGAAATTGTGGGATGAGAAGGAGATTTTCAGGAAAAGTCTGGAAATACGCGAAGGACATCCCCGGTTTGTATTTTATGAGGGTCCTCCTTCTGCCAACGGCATGCCGGGGATCCATCATGTAATTGCACGATCCATCAAAGACATTTTCTGCCGTTACAAAACAATGAAAGGATTTCTGGTGAACCGGAAAGCCGGCTGGGATACCCATGGCCTGCCTGTGGAACTCGGCGTGGAAAAGTCAATGGGCATTACCAAGGAGGATATTGGAAAGAAAATATCCGTAGAGGAGTATAATGCAGCCTGTCGCACAGAAGTAATGAAATATACGCGGGAATGGGAAGATCTCACGCGGAAAATGGGTTACTGGGTGGACATGAGCGATCCTTACATTACTTACGACAATCGCTATATAGAAACACTCTGGTACCTGCTCAAAGAGCTGTACAAAAAAGATTACCTCTATAAGGGATATACCATACAACCCTATTCACCTGCCGCGGGAACAGGATTAAGTACACACGAACTTAATCAGCCCGGATGTTACCGTGATGTAAAGGATACCACCTGTACGGCGCAGTTCCTTATTAAGAACCCACTGCCCGAGTGGAAAGAATTTGGGGAGCCATTCTTTCTGGCATGGACAACCACGCCCTGGACATTGCCTTCGAACGTATTGCTGGCCGTAGGAAAGAATATTGATTATGTTGCGGTGCAGACCTATAACCCTTATACAGGAAAACCCGTGACGTTGATACTGGCCAAGAATCTGCTTGGAACTTACTTTCCGGAGAAGAACAGTGCTTTGTCCCTTGATGAATACAAACCCGGAGACAAGAATATCCCGTTCCATGTGCTCGACAAGGTATGGAAAGGTTCCGACCTTGCCGGGATCGGTTATGAACAGCTTATCGCATGGGTGAAAGCGACTGATAATGCATTTAAAGTGGTGACGGGCGACTTCGTAACTACGGAAGATGGCACCGGAATTGTACATATTGCACCCACCTTCGGTGCGGATGACATGAAGGTAGGCAGAGAGAACGATGTGCCTGGTTTGTTACTTACCGATAAAGAAGGGAATCCACGCCCCATGGTGGATCTCACAGGTAAATTTTTCCGGCTCGAAGAGCTCGATCCGCTTTTTGTGAAGAACAACATGGATGCGGAACATTATAAAGAGTATGCGGGCCGCTATGTAAAAAACGAATATGACAATTCCCTCACCGAAGAGGATGCTACGCTTGATGTGGATCTCTCCGTAATGCTGAAACAACAGAACCGTGCCTTTCGCATTGAAAAGCATGTACATACCTATCCCCACTGTTGGCGCACCGACAAGCCGGTATTGTACTATCCCCTCGATAGCTGGTTTATCCGTACCACGGCAGCCCGTGACAAAATGATTGAACTCAACAATACCATCAACTGGAAGCCGCAGTCCACCGGTACAGGCCGTTTCGGCAAATGGCTCGAAAACCTGCAGGACTGGAACCTGAGCCGCAGTCGCTATTGGGGTACACCGTTACCCATCTGGCGTACAGAAGACGGCAAAGAGGAGAAATGTATCGGTTCGGTGAAAGAACTCTATGAGGAGATGCAGAAAGCACTGGATGCCGGTGTGATGACCGAACTCCCATGGAAGGATCTGGACCTGAACAGCTACAAGGAACTGCAATATGATCAGATTGACCTGCATCGCCCCTATGTGGACAATATTGTACTGGTATCGGAGAGTGGTAGGCCGATGAGGCGCGAGTCGGACCTGATCGATGTCTGGTTCGACAGTGGAGCAATGCCTTTCGCACAGGTTTTCTATCCCCACATTTCAGAAGACGGGTTTCAGCGGGAGTTTCCTGCCGATTTTATCGCTGAGGGAGTGGATCAGACGCGCGGCTGGTTTTATACACTGCATGCAATCGCTTCGATGGTAAAGGGCAGTGTGGCATTTAAGAATGTGATATCCAACGGACTGGTATTGGATAAGAATGGTAATAAGATGTCCAAGCGTTTGGGAAATGCGGTGGATCCGTTTGATACCATCGGAAAACATGGTTCCGACCCGCTTCGCTGGTACATGATTACCAATGCGGCACCCTGGGATAATCTCAAATTCGATATAGAAGGAGTGGAGGAATCACGCAGGAAGTTCTTTGGTACACTTTACAATACCTATTCCTTTTTTGCTTTGTATGCCAATGTAGACAATTACATCGATCAGTATCCGCGGATTCCGGTTGAAAAGAGACCAGAAATAGACCGCTGGATCATCTCACTGTTGAACTCACTCGTGAGGGAGGTAGATCAGGGTTATGAGAATTACGAGCCGACCAAGGCAGGACGTGCCATAGCCGACTTCGTAAGCGACAATCTCAGTAACTGGTATGTGCGCCTGAACCGGAAACGTTTCTGGGGAGGTGAGATGACCGATGATAAATTGTCGGCCTACCAGACACTGTATCAGTGCTTGGTGACGGTAGCAAAGCTGATGGCGCCCATCGCCCCGTTTTATGCCGATAAGTTGTACCTCGACCTGATCTCCGTCACAAACAGCGAACGTCAAGAGTCGGTCCATTTGGCCGATTTTCCGGAGGCGGACGGAAAACTTATTGACCATCCGCTCGAGGAGCAGATGTACCTGGCACAAACTGCATCTTCCATTGTGCTGGCATTGCGTCGCAAAGTGAATATCAAAGTACGTCAGCCTCTTTCCAGAATCATGATTCCGGTGGTGGATGAAGAACAGAAGCTATATATATCGTCTGTTGAGTCACTTATTCTCAGCGAAGTGAACGTCAAAGAACTGCATTTTGTGGATTCAGCCAGTGAGATACTTGTGAAACGGGTAAAGCCCGATTTTAAGAAGCTGGGGCCAAGATACGGAAAAATCATGAAGCCACTGGCGAGACATATTCAGGAGATGAGTAAGCACCAGATTAATGAGCTGGAGAATACGGGTTCACTCCTCCTTGTGATAGATGGACAAGAGGCAGTGATTACAACCGACGATGTGGAGATTATCTCGGAGGATATCCCGGGATGGCTGGTAGGTAATGAAGGAAAGCTGACTGTGGCGCTCGATGTGACGATTACCGGAGAACTCGAAAAAGAGGGTATTGCCCGGGAACTGGTCAACAGGATTCAAAATCTGCGTAAAGCAAAGGATTTTGCAATCACAGACCGCATCACCGTACGCATTTCATCTCACCCCGCTTTCAATGAAGCAATCACAACCAATGCCGGTTATATAAGAAATCAGGTGCTGGCCGATAAAGTCGAAATTGTGACGGAACTGCTTGATGATCAGATAGAAATAGATGATCAGGCTTTGACCGTCAGCATTCTTAAAAACAGTTGAGAATTATTTGTTTTATATGTATCTTTGTGAAGGTATGCAAAAGCAAACAGGCATTATATAATTCCGGTTGTTGTACATAAACTCAGATTCCAATAAGAGGCATAGCCAATAAACATATATTATTATGAGCGAGAAGACAAGATATTCAGACGAGGAACTGGAGGAATTCAGGGCCATTATCAATGAAAAGTTACAGGTTGCCCGTCAGGAGTATGACAATTATCGTGCTGCCGTTACCAATACCGACGGTAACGATACCATTGATACATCTCCTACTTACAAGGTTCTTGAAGAAGGTGCTTCCACTCTCTCAAAAGAGGAAGCGGGTCGTCTGGCACAACGTCAGATGAAGTTCATTCAAAACTTACAGGCTGCATTAGTACGCATTGAGAATGGGACATACGGCATTTGCCGCGAAACAGGCAAGCTGATCCCGAAGGAGCGCCTTCGCGCAGTGCCTCATGCCACATTGAGCATTGAGGCCAAGTCTGCCAAGAAAAAGTAAGACCTGCCGGATGAAGAATTGTACACACAAGGCCTGGATGGCCGTAGCAGTTGTTCTTCTGGTTCTTCTGGTTGATCAGCTTTCCAAGATATGGGTGAAAACGCACATGGGTTTGTACGACTCCATACCGGTTACCGACTGGTTCCGGATTTATTTTGTGGAGAATAATGGAATGGCTTTTGGCATTGAAGCGGGTGGAAAACTCTTTCTGTCACTTTTTCGTATTGTTGCGGTTGTGATGATCATCTTCTATATCAGTAGACTGGTGAAGGAAAATTATAAAACCGGATTTATCGTGTGTGTTACACTCGTCCTGGCGGGTGCCACCGGAAATATTATCGACAGCATCTTCTATGGCGCCATTTTTGAAGCCAGTTATCCGGGACATGTGGCTTCCCTGGTGCCGTGGGGCGAAGGATATTCGTCGCTCCTTCACGGTAAGGTTGTGGATATGCTGTACTTTCCGTTGTTCAGCGGTACCTGGCCCCACTGGGTGCCAATGGTGGGTGGAGACGAGTTCCTTTTTTTTCGCTTTATCTTTAATATTGCCGATTCGGCGATTACCGTGGGTGTTATCCTGATTCTGCTGTTTTATAGAAGAACGTTGTCCTATTCGTTGCTGTCGAAAACAGAACGGGATAAATTAGACAAAGAAAAACAGGCAAAGGAAAGTGAAATCTAATCTTGCTTCATATTTTTTATTTACCATCGCGGTGGTAGTATGGATCTCCTCCTGTCAGAACCGCCCGAAGGAAGTATTGAACAGGAAGCAGATGGAACAGGTCTTGTATGATGTATATGTTGCCGAGGCAATTATAGAGAGTGATTATCAGCATTTCGATACACCCGAAAAAAAAGAGGCATATATCAACGAGGTCTTTAAAGCACATCAGATCACACCGGCTCGGTGGGACACGTCGTTGTCGTGGTATTCCGACAGAATAGATTTGTATCTGAAGATGAATGATTCTGTAAAGGCGAGGCTGCAGCGAGCACGCACCGACATAGATACCCGGCTTTCAGCACAACAGACACAGCAGTATACAGCAGACCCGTCTCTGTTTCAACCATCCTACATCCCGCGGACGTTTGTCTTTTCCATGCCATCACCCAGAAACGGGTTCCGGTTTCAACTGGATTCAACGGATATAAATGAGAAAATCCCCGACGATCGTTTCTCTTTTACATTCAGTGCGATTGGTATACCGCCACTCTACAATACACGTTTTTTCTCTCTGCTTACCCTGCAATATACGGATACGACCCTTTATCAACAGGTAGACATCACTGAAAACAAAACCTATAGTATGGTTGCTTCGAAGTTTATTGAAAATGATACGCTTTCGCAAATACAAGGTTTTGTACATCTGCAGGATACCACCTCTGTAGCCTTACAAATAAAACTATACGATATATTCCTTGGGAACAAGCCAGATCCGCAGGATACGATACCGCAACAATTACAGGATATTATACCGGAAGACGAACGGCTTTTGCACAGAGAACGCTTAAAAATGGACGACAATGATTCTTTATAGAAAAAAGCAATTGACCATTGGTAATTTCTTTTTTAGATAATTTACTACATTTGCGAACAGAAAATTTTTACTGGAAGTATTTTAACATTTAATTATCATTTTACGACATCACGATGGAAAAGAAAAGAGTGTATACCTTTGGGAGCGGTGCCGCAGAAGGACGCGCGGACATGAAAAACCTGCTTGGCGGCAAGGGGGCAAACCTGGCTGAAATGAACCTGATCGGTGTACCCGTTCCTCCCGGCTTCACAATTACTACGGAGGTCTGTACGGAGTACAACGAATTGGGCAGGGATTACGTGATTGGCATCCTGAAAGAAGAGGTGGAAAATGCTGTTTCACGTATTGAAGAGCTCACGGGAACCAGGTTCGGAAATAAGGAAAATCCATGTCTGGTGTCGGTACGCTCGGGAGCCCGGGTATCGATGCCGGGTATGATGGATACCGTATTAAACCTTGGCCTCAATGACGATGCCGTGGAAGGAATCGCGAAGAAATCGGGCAATGAACGCTTTGCCTGGGATTCGTACCGCCGCTTTGTGCAGATGTACGGGGATGTGGTATTGGGATTGAAACCACAAAGCAAGGAAGATATCGATCCTTTTGAGGAGATCATGGAGGAAATGAAGAAATCAAAAGGGATTGAGCTGGATACAGATCTCACTACGGACGATTTGAAAGAGCTGGTTATACGATTCAAGGAGGCAGTGAAGGAAAAGACCGGACACGACTTCCCGATAAACCCATGGGATCAGCTCTGGGGGGCCGTATGTGCCGTGTTCGATAGCTGGATGAACGAGCGTGCCATACTTTACCGGAAAATGAACAACTTCCCGGAAGAGTGGGGTACTGCGGTGAATGTGCAGGCCATGGTATATGGAAACATGGGAAAGACTTCCGGTACCGGAGTTGCCTTCACGCGTGATGCCGCCACCGGAGAAGATATCTTTAACGGCGAATACCTTATCGATGCACAGGGAGAGGATGTGGTTGCCGGCGTACGCACTCCTCAGCAGATCACCATCGAGGGCTCACGTCGCTGGGCAAGGATGCAGGGAATATCTGAAGAGGAACGCATAGCCAAATACCCTTCTCTCGAAGAAGCACTGCCTGAATGTGCAAAGGAACTGATGACAGTACAGCAAAAGCTGGAAGACTATTTCAAGGATATGCAGGATCTGGAGTTTACCATTCAGGATGGGAAGCTATGGTTGTTGCAGACGCGTAGCGGAAAACGTACGGGTGCTGCCATGGTGAAAATAGCCATAGATATGTTCCATCAGGGATATATTGATGAAAAAACCCTATTGAAGCGATGTGATCCCGAGAAACTCGATGAGTTGCTGCACCCTGTATTTGATAAAAAGGCGATAGCTGTTGCAAAATCAATTACGCACGGATTACCCGCTTCTCCCGGAGCAGCAACAGGTCAGATAGTTTTTCACGCCGATGAAGCCGAACAATGGCATAAGGAAGGTAAAAAAGTGATTCTCTGCCGTATTGAGACTTCGCCAGAGGACCTGCGTGGTATGGCCAGCTCACAGGGAATACTGACAGCCCGCGGAGGGATGACCTCACATGCCGCGGTGGTGGCACGTGGTATGGGTAAATGCTGCGTGTCGGCAGCCAATAACGTGATCATCGATTATAAATCACGCGCAATGAATATTAACGGGCGGGAGCTGAAAGAGGGAGACTGGATTTCACTGGATGGCTCTACGGGATATGTATATGAGGGAAGAATACAGACACAGGACGCCGAACTCGACGCCAACTTTACCGAATTGATGGCCCTGGCTGAAAAGTATACCCGCATGGATGTAAGAACCAATGCTGATACACCTCATGATGCACTGGTAGCCCGTAATTTCGGTGCGAAGGGAATCGGATTATGCCGTACGGAGCATATGTTCTTTGAGGAGGACAAGATTGTGCCCATGCGTGAGATGATTCTTGCCAAGGATGAAGAAGGGCGCCGCAAAGCGTTGGAGAAGTTATTGCCATTGCAGAAGAAAGACTTCCATGGTATTTTCAGGGCAATGGATGGGTATGCTGTCACCATCCGTCTGCTCGACCCGCCACTGCACGAATTTGTACCTCACGATGAAAAAGGGCAGATGGAGATGGCAAGGGTGATGGGTATTTCCTATAAAGATATCCACGACCGGGTGGAAGGTCTTATGGAGTCTAACCCGATGTTGGGTCTCCGTGGTTGCCGTCTTGGCAATCTCTATCCCGAAATTACAGAGATGCAAACCCGGGCCATCATGGAAACTGCCCTGGAGCTTAAGAGGGAGGGGATAGAAGTCATTCCCGAGATCATGGTACCCCTCACCGGTATTGTATACGAGTTTACAGCGCAGAAAGAGATTATTGAAAAGACTATTCAGTGGGTATTTGCGGAAAAAAGTGATTCGGTGGAATACAAGATTGGAACAATGATTGAGATTCCCCGTGCAGCACTTACAGCCCATAAAATCGCCAGGGAAGCCGATTTCTTCTCTTTCGGAACCAATGATCTGACACAGATGACCTTTGGCTACAGCCGCGACGATGTGGCGAAGTTTCTGCCGATGTATCTTGATAAGGGTATTCTCAAACAGGATCCTTTCGCGGTACTCGACCAGAATGGAGTGGGGCAGCTTGTACGCATGGCAGTGCAGAAGGGACGTGAAGTGAAGCCATCGCTGAAATGCGGTATCTGCGGAGAACATGGTGGTGAGCCCTCATCGGTAAAATTCTGTCATACCGTAGGGTTGAATTACGTTTCCTGTTCCCCCTTCCGCGTGCCCATTGCACGTCTTGCAGCTGCACAGGCAGCCATTGAAGGGTAATGAAACCGATGGACAGGGATATTTTTTTTACAGAGACGCCACCCGTGGCGTCTCTGTGCTTATAACTACTTTTAACCATCAAACCATTTGGCTGCTAAGGGGATTATCATTACTTTTACATCTGTTATTCTACACCGATTAACTTGTGAAAATAAGCTTTGAAGTTAATTTGTGAATGTGATAGATTCAAAGATGTGATGATTTAATCTACAAATCGTTAAATCAGTAAATCAACTAATATGAAGTATTCTGTGAAGATATTGTTCTTACTTGTAGCATTGTCAACTGCTTCCTTTCTTGTGGCTCAAAACAATGTAATTGACGAGATTGTCTGGGTTGTGGGCGACGAAGCCATCCTGAAATCGGAGGTGGAAGAATATCGCAAAGAAATTCTGATGCAAAATCAGCGTATCGAAGGAGATCCCTATTGTTTTATCCCGGAGCAACTGGCTATCCGGAAACTTTTTCTGGATCAGGCCAAGCTTGACAGCATTGAAGTGCAGGAATCCAATGTGAACCGTTCACTTGAGTATCTGATCAATGAATATATTGCTTCCACCGGTTCTGTAGAACGGCTTGAAGAATATTACGGGAAAAGTCTGGCCGGTATCAGGGAGGACATGCGTGAACAGATACGCGAACAGCAGCTCGTGGAGGGGGTGCAGCAGAAGCACTTCGGAAATGTACAACTGACTCCGTCTGAAATAAGAAAATACTATAATAGCCTTCCTCAGGACAGTCTTCCGTTTATCCCTACCACGTTGGAAGTACAGATCATCACAGTGGAACCGAAAGTACCCCTGCAAGAGATAGACAAGGTGAAGGAGCGGCTGCGTGAATATACCGATCAGATAAATAGTGGACAGAGAGACTTTTCTACGCTGGCCCTGTTGCATTCCGAGGATCCTTCTGCGATGAAAGGAGGTGAACTGGGATTTATGACCCGGTCGCAGCTGGTTCCCGAGTTTGCCAGCGTGGCTTTTGCCCTGAACGATCCGAAGAAGGTATCGAATGTGGTAGAATCCGAATATGGATTCCATATTATCCAATTGATTGAACGACGTGGCGATATGGGCAATTTCAGGCATATCCTGCTGAAACCCAAGGTGCCCCAGGAATCGCTCGATACGGCGCTGGTGAGGCTTGATTCAATCAGTAGTGGCATCACACAGGGAAAAATCACGTTCGACGAGGCTGCCACCTATCTTTCCGCCGATAAAGATACGCGCAATAACAAGGGGATTATGGTAAATAATTCCCGTGGCTCCGCAAATGGAGGAACACCTCGTTTCGCCCTGAATGAACTGAATCAGGATATCGCAAAAGTTGTGGGCGAAATGAAAGAGGGTGAGATATCGAAACCCTTTATCATGCTCAACGAAAAAGGGCGACAAGTAGCGGCAATGGTGAAGATCTCCGCACGAAACGAAGGACATAAAGCCAACATCAATAATGACTATCAGACCATCAAGCAAATGGCAGAAAATGCCAGGCAGCAGAAGTTGGTAGATGAGTGGCTTCAGGAAAAAATAAACAAGACTTATGTGCGCATCGATCCTGCATGGCAGGGATGCGAACTCAAATACAAAGGATGGCAGAAATAATCCTTTTTTTTCTATTGGTAACCGCTCAAATACAGCAGCCACCTTCGGGACTTGCTCCGACAGCACCCGACACCCGGATCATTGAGTTGAAGCAGGCCGATTTGTGGAGTAAAAGGAGTGGTTTTGATGCAGAAATACTCACGGGCAATGTCACCTTTTTTCACGAAGGAGCTTTTATGTATTGCGACAGTGCATATCTGTATCAGCAAACCAACACATTCGAAGCCTTCAGTAACGTGCGCATGGAACAGGGAGATACCATCTTTGTATATGGCGACTATCTTCATTACGACGGTAATACCCGCCTTGCACGGCTGAGGAACAATATTCGCATGGAAGACCGCACGGCAACTCTCTTTACCGACAGTCTTGATTACGACAGGATGGCAAACCTCGGTTACTATTTTGAAGGAGGAATGCTGGTGGATGAAGAAAACGAGCTCACTTCATTCTGGGGGCAGTACAGTCCCGACACCAAACAGGCATTGTTCAGCGACAGCGTAAAACTGATCAACGAGGATTATATTATCTATTCAGATACGCTGAAATATAATACAGAATCGAAATACGCTGATATCCTGGGCCCTTCACGTATTGTATCAGACAGCGGTTATGTGCATACAAGCAACGGGTGGTATAATACAGTAACCGAAGATTCCCGTCTTTTTGACCGCTCAGAGGTGTATAGCAATGACGGCACCAAGGTGCTCATTGGCGACACCATCTTTTATAACCGTCAAACCGGTGTGGGAGAAGTCTTTGGTAACATGTTCCTCGAGGATAAGGAGCGTAAGGCCATTCTTCAGGGAAATTATGGATTTTATAACGAAAAAACCGAATACGGACTTGCCACCGATTCAGCTTTTGCCATCGACTATTCGCAGCAGGAGAGCATGTATGTGCATGGCGACACACTGGTGTTGATCACTGATTCTGTATATCGCGACATCAAAGCGTATTACGAGGTACGTTTCTTTCGTGCCGATTTGCAGGGAGTGTGTGACTCATTGCATTATACTTCACGCGATTCCATGGTCTACATGATCGGGGACCCGGTAGTCTGGAGTGATAATAATCAGATCACGGGGAATCAGATCAATATTTATCTGAATGATTCAACGATAGAGAAAGCGATTGTGAAAGACTATGCGCTGGCTATTCAGGACAGGAAGGAGCATCAGCAATACAATCAGCTTAGTGGTAGGGATATGACCGCCTTCTTTCGCAATGGGGACCTCTATCATGTACTGGTAGAAGGTAATGCCGAGTCGCTTTACTACCTCACGGAAAAAGACAGCACGATTATCGGGCTGAATAAAACGGAGAGTGCTTACCTCTCCATGGATATTGAGAATGAACAGATCAAACGGTTGAAACTGTGGTCGTCTACCACAGCCGTAACAACTCCTTTGCCTCAGCTGAAGCCGGAGGATTCGCGTTTACAAGGTTTCGTTTGGCTTGATTATTTACGTCCTGCCGGACCCAACGATATTTTTCGAAGTAACAAGCGACACAGCTCGGAAGGTACGGAACAACGGCAGCAACGGTTTCAGAGAGAGGATATCACATTGTAGGAATGCCGTTTTGTTTCTCTGAACGGAATTTTCTATTTTTGTAACAAACAACATTCTTTTTACTTATGGGCACTTTTTTTTTCTACAATAACAGAAAGCCGCGTAAATTCAATTATACGCCAATCCTTCACGATCCGGAGGAAGATGCACGTAAGGACAAGCTGCAGAACCGAATTGATGAGATAAAAAGAGAGATGGGTGTGCTCCCTGATCTCCCGCAGGAAAAGATGGCCGAGCGGAAAGATTTCAAAGCTGAATTTATCTCGCAAACCCGTCATCTGAAAAAGAGAAAAACACGGGAAGCTTCCGGTGAGCGAACCTTTTTCACCAACAACGGATTGCTAATTATTATACTGATCATCCTTTTTGCCGTCTTCTTTTTCTGGTTATTGCGGTAGCAATCAGACATTCATACTTATGCCAGATATCATACATCTACTTCCGGATTCCATTGCCAACCAGATTGCAGCAGGTGAGGTAATTCAACGACCGGCGTCGGTAGTAAAAGAGCTGGTGGAGAATTCACTTGACGCGGGTGCTACGCATATCCGGATATGCATTAAAGATGCAGGTCGCACCCTCATTCAGGTGATTGATGATGGGCTGGGCATGTCGGGTACCGACGTGCGGATGGCCTTCGAACGTCATGCCACATCAAAAATAAGACAGGTGGATGATCTTTTTTCTCTCACCACCATGGGTTTCCGAGGTGAGGCACTCCCCTCCATAGCTGCCATATCACAAATAGAAGTAAAAAGCCGCCGTGAAGAAGATGAACTAGGTACGTTGATTGTGATAAATGGTTCCAGACTCGAAAGGCAGGAATTTATTTCTTGCGCGACAGGAACTTCTGTTTCTGTGAAGAATATATTTTTCAATGTACCTGCGAGACGTAAATTCCTGAAATCAAACGAAACCGAAAGACGCAACATATTTTCTGAAATCGAACGCATTGTACTGGTGAATCCTCATATTGAGTTCACCCTCATAGAAAATGATATTGAAACACTCCATCTGCCTGTAACCAGCTTAAAACAACGCATCGTACAGCTCGAGGGAAAGAGCGCCACCCAGCAACTTATCGAGATAGATGAAGAGACTACACTTGGTAAGATTCACGGGTATGTGGCACGTCCCGAGTTTGCCAAAAAAGGGAGGGTAAACCAGTTCTTTTTCGTGAATAACCGTTTTATCCGTCATCCTTATTTTCACAGGGCTGTAATGACGGCTTTCGAACCATTGATCGCCGCAAATGAAAAACCGGCCTACTACATTTATCTTCGGGTAGATCCAGACACGATTGATGTCAATATTCACCCCACAAAGACAGAGGTGAAATTTGAGAATGAACAGGCACTTTGGCAGATCCTGATGGTTACGGTGAAGGAGTCGCTGGGTAAGTTTAACGCTATACCCAGTATCGATTTTGATAGGGAGGATGCACCGGAGATACCAATTTACGATCCTTCCCGCAATGCGCCCATGCCGCGGGTAAATATCAATTCCGGTTATAATCCTTTTCACAACACCCGTCCGGAAAGACAAGCCTCCTCACTCCCCGCTTATGGATGGGAACAACTTTACCAGGGGTTTGAGAACGAAAAGGAACTGTCGTCCGAAGCGGACACTGACAGACAGGGAAGTCTTTTCACCACCGGGGTTAATCAGGATCATCCCGATACGGAATTTTACCCCGAGCACTATCAGTATAAACAAAAATACATTCTTACTTCGGTCAAGTCGGGCCTGATGATTATTGATCAGCACAAAGCGCATATACGGATCCTTTTCGACAAGTATCTTGAACAAATAAAGCAAAGAAAGGGTGTGGTGCAGCGTGTATTATTCCCGGAAATACTGGAGCTGTCGGCAGCCGAAGCAGCCACGCTGCCCTCTCTTATGAATGATCTGGAAGCATTGGGCTTCGAATTGAGCCCTTTGGGCAATTATACCTTCGCTATTCAAGGCGTTCCGTCGGAGATTGAAAATGTGGATGCTTCACTGCTTATACGTACAATTATTGGGAAAGGCATGGAAGCGGGGAATGACGTGAAGACAGATATGCAGGAGGCCATGGCACTCTCTTTTGCCGGAATGACAGCTATTCCTTACGGGAGAATACTTACATCGGAGGAGATGTTGCTTACGGTGAGTCAGCTTTTTGCGACCAGAACGCCCACTTATACGCCCGACGGACAAAAGATAGTCAGTCTGATTTCGGATGAAGACCTGGAAAAAAAAATGCATTGATTTATTTCACCTTTTAATACGCACACACTATGAAATATGCTTATTGTGGCAAGAGTGGATTACAACTACCCAGAATATCGTTGGGTCTCTGGCACAACTTTGGATTTATAAATGACTATGAAATAGCCAAGGAGATGATTCTTCATGCTTTTGAAATGGGTGTTACACATTTTGACCTGGCAAATAATTATGGTCCCCCTCCCGGATCAGCAGAGAGCAATTTTGGTAAAATTCTGAGAGAGAACCTTGCCTCTCATCGCGACGAGATGATAATTTCTTCCAAAGCAGGCCATCTGATGTGGGATGGTCCCTATGGTGATGGCGCATCGCGGAAATACCTTATGGCAAGTATCAGTCAGAGTCTGAAACGCACGGGGCTTGAGTATTTCGACATCTTCTACACTCATAGATATGATCCGAATACCCCGATAGAAGAAACCATGCAGGCTTTGGTGGATATCGTCCGTCAGGGCAAGGCGCTTTACATAGGGATTTCGAAGTATCCGCCTCTGCAGGCACGCCACGCGATGAATTACCTGAAAGAACGGGATGTTCCCTGTCTGATATTTCAGGATAAATACAGCATGTTTAATCGAAAGCCCGAAGAAGAGATCCTGGATATTACCGCCGGATATGGATCTGGATTCATAGCCTTTTCGCCTTTGGCGCAAGGAGTACTCACCGACAAGTATCTCCATGGTATTCCGGCACATTCACGGGCAGCCGAGCCTGCAGGGTTCCTGCGGGAGGATCAGGTCACCGATATACTTGTTGAAAAGGTGAAAAAGCTTCATATCCTTGCAGGGTTACGTGGGCAGACAATGGCCGGGATGGCGTTGGCATGGGTACTGAGAGACGAGAGAGTGACCTCTCTGATTGTAGGAGCCCGTAATACCAGACAGTTGGACGACAACCTGAAGGCTTTGCAGAATCTCACATTCACACAAGAAGAGTTGGAGCAGATCGATGATATTCTCGACGGAGCAACCTTGTAGTCATACCGTCCAGTCTACTATTATCAGTAATCAGTTTTTTACCAGATGAAACGACCCGTTGTTGCCCTGTTGTTGATTTTGCTCTCCGCCGTAGCCTGCGTGGATAAAACCGAAGAATTCACCATTCCTTTTGCTCCTGTGAATTTTGAAGTACATTTGGCCAGTTATGACGTTGAATTACGTAATGCTCTGGCATATAAGGTTTTTACTGAGGCAGAACGCAGACGCAATACGGATCGTTTTGGTTTTGCCGGCCTGCTGGTGGTTTCCGATGTTACAGGGAATCTGTTGTTCGCCTACGATCTTTGTTGTCCCTACGAGGACAATAAAAGCATCAAAGTGCTTCCCGACGGTAATGGGAAAGCGGAATGTACCTCGTGCGGATCCGTTTTTGTGACAATGTACGGGCAGGGTAGTGTGGTGAAGGGACCTGCATCGCAGTCGTTGCAAAGATACCGGATCATCCCCCTTTATCAGGATATCTACCAGATCGGCAACTAAGCGTTTTTATAGTTGGCTTTGAGTTATTCAGCCCTGAAATACGGGTATTTCACAAAATTAATCAGAATTTCTTTGAAAAGCGGAGAAACATTTTTACATTTGCAGTCGCAAAAACGAGGTGGTACAATATTGCGGAAGTAGCTCAGGATAGGTAGAGCACGACCTTGCCCCGAAAGGAGATGGAACCGGCCTTGGCAAGGTGATATTCAAGAGATGCACACGGCGGTGTGAAACAAGGTACAATATTGCGGAAGTAGCTCAGGATAGGTAGCGCACGACCTTGCCCCGAAAGGAGATGGAACCGGCCTTGGCAAGGTGATATTCAAGAGATGCACACGGCGGTGTGAAACAAGGTACAATATTGCGGAAGTAGCTCAGGATAGGTAGCGCACGACCTTGCCCCGAAAGGAGATGGGACCGGCCTTGGCAAGGTGATATTCAAGAGATGCACACGGCGGTGTGAAACAAGGTACAATATTGCGGAAGTAGCTCAGGATAGGTAGAGCACGACCTTGCCCCAAAAGGAGATGGGACCGGCCTTGGCAAGGTAATATTCAAGAGATGCACACGGCGGTGTGAAACAAGGTACAATATTGCGGAAGTAGCTCAGGATAGGTAGAGCACGACCTTGCCCCAAAAGGAGATGGAACCGGCCTTGGCAAGGTGATATTCAAGAGATGCACACAGCGGTGTGAAACAAGGTACAATATTGCGGAAGTAGCTCAGGATAGGTAGAGCACGACCTTGCCAAGGTCGGGGTCGCGGGTTCGAGTCCCGTCTTCCGCTCAAGGTCTGCTCGGATGGTGGAATGGTAGACACGCAAGACTTAAAATCTTGTGACCATAACGGTTGTGCGGGTTCAAGTCCCGCTCCGAGTACAATTAAAATGTTGTTGGATTAATCATTTTTCTTGCCATCAAATGATTGCGAATAAACCGATGGAGAAATGCCAAATTCTTTTTTGAAACTGGAACTGAAATAACGAATATCCATAAATCCCACCTTTAAAGCCACTTCAGATACGGTGTAAGCTTTATTTTTCAACATTTGTGCTGCCCGTTTCAACCGGATGCTTCGAATCAGTTCGTTGGGAGACAAGTTTGTCAATCCCTTTATCTTTCTGTAAAGCATCGAAGAGCTCAGATTCATTTCGGTTGCAAAGGTCATCACGTTGAACTTTTCATTATCCAAGTTATTTTCAATGATTTCCATCGCCCTTGTCAGAAATCGATCTTCCGCAGATTTGAATTGGATATCTCTGGGGTTGACAATCAATTCCTGCTTCGATTTTTGTGCAATATTATCCTTGTTTTGGATTAACTGCATCATCCTTTTTTTCAGGTTATTTACATCAGAAGGTTTCGAAATATAAGCATCTGCCCCCTGTTCGTAACCCCTTTTTTTATCGTCATCACCGGAGTAGGCAGTGATGAAAACGAATGGAATATTATTACCTGCTCCGGGTGTAAATTTTCTGTCTGTTTTCATCCAGTTCAATTTTGGCTTTTAAGCGCATACGCAATCTCAAGAGCTTGACTATGAGTAAAATGATAGTTCAGGCATGCAAATATAGAATAGATACGAATACCAGGTTCGCCAGAAGGGTGGATTCACCCTGATTCTTAGTGTGTGGATGTTATCCTGCCAGATTCCGTTACCGTTTGTACTTTTAATTTTAAGTGTATAATTTCCAGCATGAAGGTTGGCATATGAAACGAGCATGAATTACGAAGTAATCGACTTTGTCAAAATCATTATCACACAAGATCATGACTAAAGCGAATTCCATATGACACCATTGAAAATAAATATTTTAGTCATATGAAATATACCTTTCTTCCGGGCCTACATAAATCCAATCAGGATCTACACCTTGCAGTATATAGGCGTATCTGATATTTTCTCGCTTTGTGTATACCAATGCTGAAAAAGCAAAGTAAATTTGGCTATTATTATGTGTCAGCTTTATTTCGGGAGTATAGTTTATATCGATATGATTTAGAAAATCATCAGACATCAACAATTTGTTGTTAATTCTGAAATCAGTAAAAAATACGCTACAACGTGTAGTATCAGAGACAATCTCTTCAGGATTCAGTACACCAGTAGTTGAATCATTTTTTCTGTTTTTCAACTATTTTAAAGTTAATGTCGTCATTGGCCGGACACTAGTGATGTAAATTTTAAGTTATTCAACTGGTCGGTTCTGACTTTTTTACTTTTACTCCCTGGATTGTTTTCAGCCAGATATAACCTACAATCATGGCCAGGAATGAAGCAATCAGCACGGAGAGCTTGGCTATGTCGCGCAGCATTTCGTCGTCCGGGAAAGCGAGAATCGATATAAAAATCGACATCGTAAATCCAATGCCTGCCAGAATGCCTATACCAATGAATTGAAGCCAGTTTATCTTCTCACCCAGCCTTACGAGCCTGAATTTGGTCATCAGGTAGACGGCAACGGTTATTCCAAGCGGCTTCCCGACAAAAAGGCCCAGGATAATTCCGATGGACAACGGAGAGCTGAGGCCGGTGATGGCAGCCGAGGAGATGACAATACTCGTATTGGCCAATGCAAAAATGGGGATCACGATGAAATTGACCGGAAAAAGAAGCTTCCGCTCAAAAGTGCCCAGTTTTTGTACCGGAAGTAAAAGTGCAAGAATCACACCAGCGAAAGAGGCATGAATGCCAGACCTGTACATGCTGTACCACATGCCGAGTCCCAGCAGGATCATAAGCAGGGTGCCCGCTTTATTTAGCAGTTTACGATTCACCACGAAAATTAACATACCCAGCAGGGCTACAGCCAGAAGCCATATAAACTGTAAGTTGGAGCCATAAAAAAAGGCAATGATGAGAATGGCACACAGGTCGTCGATGATGGCCAGTGCCGTTAAAAAAACTTTCATTGAATGAGGAACAGCTTTGCCCAACAGGCTGACTATTCCCAGTGTAAAGGCGATATCAGTAGCCGTTGGTATTGCCCAACCCCTTGTGTATACATTGTTTCCGGTAATAAGAATGAATATAAGTGCAGGAAAGGCCACGCCGAATAATGCAGAGGTTGCTGGCAACATCATTCTCCGGGGAGAAGAGAGTTCACCGGTTGTGGCTTCCCGTTTAATGTCAATAGTCACATAAAAAAAGAACAGTACCATCAATGCGTCATTGATAAAGTGCACAATTGTGTGTGGTAGATGCAACTGATGAAATCCGGGGATTACCGTTTCCCAGAAATTGGTGTAAGGAACCCTCGTCGCTTCAATGTTGGTTAGCAGCAGAGACGCAACTGTACATAAAATTAGAAGCACTCCTAAAGACCTGGTGTCGTGAATAATCTTGTTGAATATAGATACAGATGCCTGTATAGATGATCGGTTTGAACTCATCGATATAAAAAAGCTGTGTTAGTAATTTGAATAATATATTAATGCAACAGGAAACTGAAATCGTCTTCGTTGGACAATTCCAGAGGTTCCTGCCCATATCTGAAAATACGGGCTTTACGGTTTCCCATCAGTACCAGCTCTTTCCCTTCCAGTAGCAGCATGGTGCCTTCACGCAAACCGACCACATAAATTTCCCTGTTTACCTCGATAAATTCCTGTATACGGGCCTCACGCGTTTCACCACCGTGATTTGCCGGATTGTCGTCTAAATAGTGTGGATTTATCTGGAAGGGCAACAGTTTAAGTGTTTTGAATTTCTCCGGTTGTACAATGGGCATGTCATTTGTTGTCCTCAGTGTGGGGCATGCTATGTTGGAGCCTGCACTCCACCCGATGTAAGGGGTTCCCTTTTTAACTTTCTTGCGGATGACCTTCATCAATCCTTTTTCCTGAAGCATTTTTACCAGTTGCCAGGTGTTACCTCCTCCTACCACAATGGCATCGGCATTCTCGATTGCTTCCACAGGGTTGATAAAACGGTGGAGGCTGGTCACGTGATGTCCGATCTCGGCAAAACGGGTATTTACTTTTTCTTCGTATGCTTCATATGAAAACATGATTGCAGCGTAGGGAATAAAAATGGCATTCTTTGCTTTTTCTCCCAGAAAATCCCTGATATAATTTTTGGGATATTCAAGATAGCCTTCTCCCGGATTGGTGGAATTACTGATCAATAAGAGTCTCATCGCAAGAGTTTTTGTTTAATTGGACAAATATAACGAAAAGTAGTCGAAAAATGAGTTTATTCAGTCCGAATAACGTAAATTTGTTATTAAAAAAGAGTGGAAGAAGAATTTATGAATACTGTTTTGCGACAGATACGCACCGACTTGCGTCTCTCAATGGATGGAGTGGTTGCCGCCAGCATGCGGTTGAAAGGGATGGATTACCGAATGAATTTTGGTGTAAATTTGCCGCGACTTAAAGAAATTTCCAAAAAATACAGACCTGACAAGGCGTTGGCGGAAGTCCTTTGGAAAGAGAATGTGCGGGAGATGAAGATCCTGGCAACCATGCTCTATCCTGCCGATGTGATGTCGATAGAAACTGCAGAGAGGTGGGGTACTGGAATTGGCAACCAGGAGATAAGAGAGCAGGCATGTAGAAATCTTTTTCAGGAGATGCCCTTTGCCGATCAATTGGTAGACGGATGGACCAAGAGCGAAGATGAAATGATTCGCATGACCGGTTACTGGCTCTTTGCCAGACTCTGCATCATCCGCTCCGAAACCATGGATCGCGTGTGTAAGCCGTTATTACTACGACAGGCCGTGCAGGATTTAAAGAGTGATTCGTTGTTACTCCGCCAATCGGCATTGAACGCATTGAGATATCATGGCAGGATGTCGAAGGAAAATGCCGCAGAAGTATTACATAGTGTTGAGTCACTGGAAGGAGCCAATGAGATGTCAAAATCAGAGATGATTGATCTTCTGCGTTTTGAGTTTGAGTATACAGATTAGTCTTTAAAGTTTTTCTTGATGAAAAACATCGACAGCAGCATGTTCAGTATGAGAAAGCCACCCATACCCGCGAAAAAAATCCCTTTCCACTGAGGAAAAATAATCAGGGCGGTAACCGATGCTGTCACAATTGCTGCGATGATTACCCACAAAACCGTAAGAATTGTTTTTCTTTTTGCCATTGCTATGTTAGTTTATCTGCAAAAATAGGTATAATTATTCATCCGGACGTTTTTTAGTTGTCGCCATGGCATCTTTGAAGGATACCGTGCCGATTTTATTTTGTTTCTTTTATGAGCCAGTTTGTGATGTCGGAAAGTACTTCCGGAGAAATTGTTTGCGTAATTTTGGCATATTCGTCAACTCTTCCCGTTGTGCTCTCCTGAAAAAGATGGTTCAATCCCGGGTATACTTTTGTTGTCATACAATTGTTTCCCCCTTTTCCTAAAGCTTTTTTGATGGCGGTGAGGTTTTTTTCGGCTGTCACCTGCAGGTCGTTCTCTCCGTTGACAGCCAATACTGCACAGGAAACTTTCTCCAGGTAAGAAGCCGGATCCACAGCAAGAAAACTCCGGTAACCGGGCTTGATCATCGCATTGAACTGACTTCGCAGGTAGGACTCTTTGTTTATTTTCATTTTTAACAGGATTGGCAGTTGATTCCAGAGATGCAGCAATTTGTCGCGCAGGGCTGTGCGGTGATTCTCTGAACCATCCCACGAGAGAAGGCTTTCAAACATTTCGCGGTTGAGCATCTGCAGTTTTTCGATGGTCCCGGGCTCCATTGCCTGTTGTCGCATGGATATTTCGTTTTGATCCAGTACTACTTCAATGCCTGTTATCCCCGGAGCAGCCATCAGCACCATCATGCGGACTTCTTTCTCTACCGATGCTACCATCGGCGCCACAATGCCTCCTTCGCTGTGTCCCAGCAGGCCTATTTTCAAGTTGTCGATCTCTTTTCTCTGCCTCAGGTAGTTCAGTGCCATCGTAACGTCATCTGCAAAATCACGGAGGGTGGCTTTGTCGAAATTGCCGGTGGATTTACCCACGCCCCGTTTGTCGTACCGCAGAACGGCAAATCCATTTCTGGTGAGATGATCGGAAATGACAAGAAAAGGTTTATGCCCATAGAGTGTCTCGTCGCGATCGTTCGGGCCGCTGCCCGCGATGAGTATTACTGCAGGAAAGACTCCCGGACTGTCGGGCAGTGTAAGTGTGGCCGAAAGAGAAAAGCTTTTATCGGAATTCGGAATAATTACCTCTTCCGAAATATAAGGAAGTGGTTCCTGCGGCGTTTGGGGACGCTGAAGCAGCGGTTTACCGGAACGCCGTAACACGAGAGGAAAAGAGATACCTCCCTGGCTGAATGTGCCCGTGATGGTGTCATTTTCCAGTGTTCCTCTGTAAAGCAAGCCCAAACCTGAGGCGATAATTTCCAGTTTATTCTCCCGGAACGAACTTCTTGTGGTGGGTAGTCCAAAGGCCCCCTGATCGGGACTGTCCATGGTGCTGGTCAGTAGAGAATCGTTCCTCTCGATGTGGAAAACGATCGGAAGACGGGCAGACTGTATCTCCAGCATCCCTTCCCAGCTGCCGGTGACATCTTGTGCATTCAGGGATGCAGCGGCAAAAAGCAGGATGATACAAAGAAGTGTTTTATTCATGATGATAGGGCTCATTGTGTAGAATTGTCATTGCGCGGTATAGTTGTTCCGTAAAAATCAACCTTACCATCTGATGGGTGAATGTCATTTTTGAAAGCGATATTTTTTCATTTGCGATATTATAAATTTCCTGAGAAAATCCGTATGGACCACCTATCACAAATACAAGCCGTTTGGGAATGATATGGCTTTTTTTTTCCAGATACCGGGCAAACTCTGTGGAGGTGTGTTGCTTCCCCTTGTCATCAAGCAAAACAATGTGGTCGGCTGGTAACAGTACTTTGAGAAGAAAATTGGCCTCCATGGTTTTTTGCTCTTTTTCTGACAGGTTTTTTCTGTTTTTTATATCCGGAACCTCCTGTATATTAAAGGGAATATAAAAATTTACTCTTTTACGGTACGCATCAATCAACTGTGCAAACTGCATATCATCGGTCTTCCCCACAGAGAGCAAAATGATTTTCATCCTTCAAATGATTAAAACTATTATTTCCAATTTCATTAAAAAGTTCAAAGACATCATATTCTTTAAAGGGAAATTTAACCCCACCCGCTTAAAAAACCCCTGCCCGGTAACAAATGTAACTCTTTATTTCTTACTTTTGTAAGAGATTTTAGGTAAAATTATAACAATATTGGGATGTTGAGTGTTTACTACATGCCGATTTCATTGAGATGATGGAGATAGATAAATTAATAAGTGACCTGATTGAGCTTGCCTTTGCTGAAGATATCGGCGAGGGTGATCACACCACGCTATGCAGTATACCGGCAGAAGCAACCGGACAATCCAGATTGATCATAAAGGAAGAAGGAATTCTTGCCGGTGTGGAAGTGGCCAAAACCATATTCCATGCATTTGACGATACCCTGGAGATAGAAGTAATCCTGGGCGACGGTACACCTGTTAAACCTGGTGATATTGCTTTCGTTGTTTCAGGTAAAATTCAATCGCTGCTTCAGACCGAACGTCTGGTACTTAATGTGATGCAGCGAATGAGTGGTATCGCTACCATTACCGGTAAATACGTGAAACGGCTTGAAGGAACCTCCGCCAAGATACTGGATACACGAAAAACCACGCCCGGCATGCGCATGCTTGAAAAGCAGGCGGTTAAAATTGGTGGAGGTGAGAATCACAGGATTGGCCTTTTTGATATGATCCTGTTAAAGGACAACCATGTGGATTTTGCCGGTGGGATAGAGAATGCTATCCGGGGTGCGCAAAAATATCTACGGGAAAAGGGCAAATCACTGAAGATCGAAATAGAAGTTCGGAATATAGAGGAGCTTGACGAGGTTCTCAGGATTGGAGGAGTAGACAGGATCATGCTCGATAATTTTTCTCCGGAGCTTACTCGCAAGGCTGTACAAATAGTTGCGGGAAGTGTAGAGCTTGAATCATCGGGGGGAATAACATTCGATACAATCCGTTCGTATGCCGAGACGGGTGTGGATTATATCTCAGTGGGCGCGATCACGCATTCGGTTAAAAGTCTCGATATGAGCCTGAAAGCTGTTTAATGAATTATATGAATCAAAACGATAACAAGCAGGAGTTACTTGACAGAAGATATATGCGCATGGCCTTTATATGGGCCGAGAACTCCTATTGTAAACGCAGAAAAGTAGGCGCACTCCTTGTAAAGGATAAAATGATCATTTCCGACGGTTATAATGGAACTCCGTCGGGATTCGAAAATATTTGTGAAGATGAAAACGACGTTACAAAGCCTTATGTACTGCATGCTGAGGCGAACGCGATCACAAAAGTAGCTCGTTCCAATAACAGCAGTGAAGGAGCAACACTTTATGTGACTTCATCTCCCTGCATTGAATGTGCCAAACTGATTATTCAGGCCGGAATCATACGGGTGGTATACGCCGATGCTTATCGTCTGAGCGATGGTATTGATTTATTAAGAAGAGCAAACATAGAAATGGTTGCTGTGGATATTGCACAATAAGGATAGAAAGGAAATTGATGGATTCAGAGAAGAAAGTAAGGACATGGCTCCCCTTGTGGATCAGCATCGGTATTGCCCTGGGTATATTTATCGGAAGCAAGTACACCCAATTTGGCAGATCGGGAGCGTCGCAGGGTGTTGGAAAAATTGATGCCGTACTGAACTATGTCCGCGAGTCTTATGTCGATACGGTCAATATGCGTCAACTTGTAGAGGATGCACTGCCCAACATTATCCGGCAACTGGATCCGCACTCTGAATATTTCTCTGCGGCCGACATGAAACGGGTAAACGAAGATCTGGAAGGACATTTTTCAGGCATAGGTGTCAGTTTTTATGTGTTGAGGGATACCATCGTGGTGACAAGCATTGTTCCGGGCGGTCCGTCGGAGGCCGCAGGAATCATGCCCTGGGACAGGATTGTACGGGTAAATGATACAATAGTTGCCGGAACGAAAATACAGAATGAAGACGTGTTAAGGAAGTTACGTGGAGAAAAAGGTTCAGAAGTGAAGCTGGGCATCAGGCGTAACAATCAGAGTGATCTTCTTTATATAACAGTAACCCGTGGTGATATTCCCATGAGTAGTGTGAATGCTGCATACATGCTGACTGATAAAATAGGTTTTATCAAGTTGGGAAGAAACTTCGGCTTTAACACCTTTAGTGAGTTTATTTCTGCTATTTCAAAATTGAAATCCCAGGGGGCCGGTTCCTTCATGATTGATTTAAGAGGAAATGCCGGCGGATCGCTCGACATCGTGGTGGCGATGGTGAATGAGTTTTTACATAAAGGTGATCTGATTGTATATGCAGAGGGACGGAATTTTCCACGAACCGACAATTATGCAAATGGCTCAGGTACCTGTAAGGAAGATGATGTGATCGTTTTGGTGGATGAGTTGAGCGCCTCTGCAAGTGAAATATTTGCCGGTGCTATTCAGGATCATGACAGAGGATTGGTGATTGGCAGACGTACTTTTGGTAAAGGATTGGTGCAAAGTCAGCGGAATTTTCCCGATGGATCAGCTGTCAGGCTCACTGTGGCCCGGTATTACACTGCGTCGGGCAGGTCCATTCAACGAGGTTATGAAAAAGGAAAATATGATGAATATGAACTGGATGCGATCAACCGCTATATTGAAGGAGACTATATCAATGTGGATACAGCATCAAACAATCTTATTCCCACTAAAACCCTGGGAGGGAGAACAGTGTATGGAGGAGACGGTATTATGCCCGATATTTTTGTCGCCCGTGATACTACGGGAATCAACTCCTATTACAATGCGTTGGTAAACAATAGGCTGGATGAGATGTATGCCATGGTATATTCCGATATGTACAGAGACAGGTTAAGCAGTTTTGATACATGGCAGAATTTGTATAAGTATCTTCTCCAGCAACCGCTTTTATTGAATCTCGTAAGTTTCGCCGATAACAACGGCATCAGGAAGAGGCCCTATTATATTCAGGAATCGGGTGAGTTATTGGAAAATACAATGTATGCATATATTGTACGTAATTTTTTTGGAGAAGAGGCTTTCTGGTCTGCTTACTATAAGGAGGATCCATTGATTAAAAAGGGTATTGAACTAATAGAAAAGGGAAAAGCTTCTCATGAGGCTGTCATAAATGAAGCATATAATAATAAAAGATGAATAATTTACCGGTCGTCTGCAACTGAATGACGCAATAAGTGTTTATATGTATATTTGAAACTTTATTCAATTTGAATTAACATTGCCTTTATGAGTGATATAATACAAAATTTCTTGTCCAACAGGGTATTATCTCGATTTTCTATCCTGGCGATGGATCTCATCATAGTCTTGTTTTCATGTCTTTTCATGTATTTTGTAAAATATGGATTTGGCGGACTAACACCGGAGGTAAGAGGAGATGGCACTATTTTGTGCTTCCTGCTGATTATTTTCAATACAATATCATTTATCTCTTTTCGTACATTCCGGGGTATTCTCCGGTTCTCTTCCTTTTCCGATTTGTTGCGGATCATTTATTCCCTTGCATTGGGTTACGCACTCACGTTCATGGCCGTACTCGCATTGAAAAGATTAAATGCCGCATTCAATATTACTAATGTGACATTTAGTGCCATATTTCTGCTAAACATCTTTTTGATGATCTTTTCACGAATCCTTGTAAAGGAGGTTTATGAAGCAATCACCGGGAGCACAGTCAAACCGGTGAATGTGTTTATATACGGAACCAAGCAGGCCGGTATCAGTGTGGCCAAAGCTTTGAAGGGAAACAATGAGTTTAACTACAGGGTATTGGGTTTTATATCCGACGAGAGTCACATGATTGGAAAGGAACTGATGGGAGTGAGCATACATGCCAACAACGAACATCTTTTCAGAACACTGGAAAGCAAAGATGTGAAAACAATCATAGTTTCTCCCCAGAAGATGGAGGAGATCAAAAACTCCAGTTTGCTAGCCAACTTTGTGGACAATAATATTGCATTGTTGACAACTGTTCCGATAAACGAGTGGAATGGTAACGTCATGAGCAGAGAACAGTTGAAAGACGTGCAAATTGAAGACTTGTTGCCCCGCGATCCTATTCATATTAATATGAGGGAGATAGCTTCCAATATTGAAGGACGGCGTGTGCTGGTTACCGGAGCTGCCGGATCTATAGGAAGTGAAATTGTAAGACAGGTTGCATCGTTCAATCCTTACAGTGTCATCCTTATTGACCAGGCTGAAACGCCACTCCATGATATGAGACTTGAGTTGCAGGAGAAATGGCGGGAACTGCGCACGGAGATTGTGGTAGCCGATATAAGCAACAAATCCCGTATGGAAAAGATCTTTTCCAGAACGAGACCTCAGTATATTTTTCATGCCGCAGCTTACAAGCATGTTCCAATGATGGAGGACAATGTGTCGGAATCGGTTCAGACAAATATACTGGGAACCAAGATTGTTGCAGATCTGGCCGTAAGGTATAATGCACAAAAGTTTGTGATGATCTCCACCGATAAAGCTGTAAATCCTTCCAATGTAATGGGTTGTTCCAAACGAATTTGTGAAATTTATGTGCAGGCTTTGGCCAAACATGTCGAGAAGACCGCTCAGACTTCTACACAGTTTATCACTACCCGTTTTGGAAACGTATTGGGATCGAATGGTTCGGTTATTCCCCTGTTCAGGGAGCAAATCAAGCATGGTGGACCGGTGACAGTGACGCACCCGGAAATTATCCGTTATTTCATGACCATACCGGAAGCCTGTCAGCTAGTGCTGGAGGCAGGAGCGATGGGGAAGAACGGGGAAATTTATATTTTTGACATGGGCAGGCCAGTGAAGATATTGGACTTGGCCAAGCGGATGATTCGTTTGTCGGGATCCAAAAACATGAAAATTGAATTTACCGGGCTACGGCATGGCGAGAAGCTTTATGAAGAGTTACTGAATCAGGCCGAACGAACCAAACCCACACATCACGAAAAAATTATGATTGCCGATGTGCGTGAGTATGAATACGAAGAGGTAAGTAGAAACATCAATACCCTGATTCAGATTTCATACGATTATGACGATATGCGCACGGTGAAGGCGATGAAAGAGATGGTCCCCGAATTCCAGAGTATCAATTCACCTTTTGAAGCGGTGGACAGGCTGCTGAATAAGATGTCGAAAGATACCTTTATTGTATCACAATCCAGGCAATAGCAGCTATTGCAGATTACCCTGCATGTCGCACAATTTTGTGTAATATCCTCCCTGCGCGTACAAGGAAGCATGTTGGCCCCATTCTACAATTTGGCCCCCCATCATCACATAAATTTCATCCGCGTTTTTTATCGTGGATAGCCGATGGGCAATCACAATGGTGGTGCGGTTTTTCATCAGGTTGTCCAAAGCCTCCTGGACAAGTTTCTCAGAGTCAGTGTCGAGCGCGGAGGTTGCCTCATCCAGAATCAGAATTTCAGGATTTTTCAGAATGGCACGGGCAATACTGATGCGTTGCCGTTGTCCTCCCGACAGCTTTCCGCCCCTGTCGCCTATATTGGTATGGTATCCTTTTTCCGTGGCCATGATAAACTCGTGTGCATTGGCAATCTTTGCTGCTTCCATTATTTGACTTTCCGTGGCCTGACTTACACCAAAAGCGATGTTATTATAAAAAGTATCGTTAAACAGGATTGCTTCCTGATTTACATAACCAATCAGTGATCTCAGATCCTGTAGCCTGACATCTTTAATATTGGTGCCGTCGATATAAATGCCCCCCTTTTGTATGTCGTAGAAACGGGAAAGAAGATCGGCCAGAGTGGATTTGCCGGAACCCGACTGACCGACAAGGGCAATGGTTTTACCTTTCTTTATAGTCAGATGTACATCCTGTATTACCCAATCGGTATCGTAGGAAAACCACACATTGTCATACTCAATTTTTTCCTGGAAGTGCAGGGGTTGCGGATGAAGTGGGTCTGATATGGAATTTTCTGCCTGCAGTATCTTGTCGATCCGTTCCATTGAAGCCAGTCCACGTTGCACTGCATAGGCTGATCTGGACAACTCCTTGGCCGGGTTGATGATACTGTAAAATATCGTCAGGTAATAAATGAATGTAGCCGCATCAATCACCCCGTTACCTCCCAGAATAAGCGAACCTCCAAACCATAGTACAATGGCGATAGTAAGGGTTCCCAGTAACTCGCTCATGGGATGGGCAAGCTGTTGCCGGCGCGCTATTCTGTTCGACATCTTCCTGAATATGTAACTGCCCCTATGAAAGCGATTTGATATTTTACTTTCCGCATTAAATGCTTTAATGACACGCAAGCCGCTTAATGTTTCCTCCACCTGCGACATTAGCTCCCCCCACTTGTTTTGTGCCTCAAATGAACTTCTTTTCAGTGACCGGCCTACTCTTCCCATGATAAAACCCATCACGGGGAGGACGACCAATACAAATAGCGTAAGCTGCCAGCTGAGGATGGTCATTGTGGTCAGGTAGATGAAAATGAGGATTGGATTTTTGAAAAGCATATCGAGAGAACTCATTACAGAGTTCTCCACTTCATTTACATCTCCGGAAATTCTTGCCAGTATATCTCCCTTGCGCTCTTCTGTAAAAAAGCCAATGGGAAGAGTAAGTAGCTTGTCGTTGATCTGG
Organism: Proteiniphilum sp. LBM24028; assembly: GCF_056629195.1. Lineage (NCBI taxonomy): Bacteria > Pseudomonadati > Bacteroidota > Bacteroidia > Bacteroidales > Dysgonomonadaceae > Proteiniphilum > Proteiniphilum sp. LBM24028. The sequence goes on from NZ_CM152817.1 coordinate 62,603, forward strand.
TTTCGGATATCTTTTACCACACCGGTTCTGATTGGAATAATAAAATAGGAACCCAAATAGGCCGTCCCGGTCTTAAGCAGGGTCATCACCACCAGTACTGCCGCCAGCATCATCAGCGCGAAACCGCCCCCGTAGGAGTCAATCAGCTGCGTAACATACCAGTTCACATTATTCAATACAGTATCTATTAGTGAATAATCTGTATTACGCCAGGAAATGAATGAGTATGTTTTTGTATTTACCTTAAATAATACCTGTAGAATAGGTATGATTGTGGCAAGCGAAAACACATTGAGTACAGCTGTCAGGATATTGAAAGTAAACGTAAGAAACAGATATTTCTTGTAAGGGGGTAAAAAGCGCTTTAAAATATAGATGATACCTTTCATCAATTTTTTTCTATTTATAGTTTATAGACGGATGGAGACTCAAATACCTTCTCGGAAATTTCTACGAAGATACGCAATAAATCTAATCCGAAAATTTAAACTGGTTGTTTCTTCCGGTTTTTTTAAATATTTGAGAAAAAAAATATTTTTTCTTCTAGCGATAGTTGCCTGTAATTCTTGCCTTTGGGATAAATTGAGGAAAAAGGTTGAAAAAAACATTGATTTTTTTTGCTGAATTGTTTGCACAGTAAAAAAACAAGCCCTATCTTTGCACCCGCTTTTGGAAGGAACCCCCCGGGGAAACGGAGAAGGCAAAAGGAGATCTTTAGAAATTTTACATATACGTTTAAAAGACAAAGCAGAGTATACAAGGGTTCTGTAAGTAAGATTACGGAACAATTTGGTACCCGTTCAATAAAATTTAAGGAGCTATTTCCTTGATGCCGGACAAATGCAGCTTGCAGATATTTTTGCAGCTGGCACGGCCCTGGAGATAGCAACTATCAGGAAAAAAAATAAATCGTGAATCCGGGAGTTAATTTTGAAGGATCTTCAAGGACTGCTTCTTTTGTATGGACGTTTTTATTTGAAATGTTGCTCGAGAAAGGTGATTAACCTCGTTAGAGGTGGCCACAAGGCAGTTTCAAGGAAATATAAAAACAAATTTACAATGAAGAGTTTGATCCTGGCTCAGGATGAACGCTAGCGATAGGCCTAACACATGCAAGTCGAGGGGCATCACATGAAGCAGCAATGCGGATGGTGGCGACCGGCGCACGGGTGAGTAACGCGTATGCAATCTACCTACAACAAGGGAATAACCCGTTGAAAAACGGACTAATACCCTATAATACAGGGGTCCCGCATGGGAATATTTGTTAAAGATTTATCGGTTGTAGATGAGCATGCGTTCCATTAGCTAGTTGGTGAGGTAACGGCCCACCAAGGCAACGATGGATAGGGGAACTGAGAGGTTTATCCCCCACACTGGTACTGAGACACGGACCAGACTCCTACGGGAGGCAGCAGTGAGGAATATTGGTCAATGGACGCAAGTCTGAACCAGCCACGTCGCGTGAAGGAAGACGGCCCTACGGGTTGTAAACTTCTTTTGTAAGGGAATAAAGTGTAGTACGTGTACTATTTTGCATGTACCTTACGAATAAGGATCGGCTAACTCCGTGCCAGCAGCCGCGGTAATACGGAGGATCCGAGCGTTATCCGGATTTATTGGGTTTAAAGGGTGCGCAGGCGGGAGATTAAGTCGGCGGTGAAATTTTGCAGCTCAACTGTAAAAGTGCCTTCGAAACTGGTTTCCTTGAGTGTAGATGAAGTAGGCGGAATTTGTGGTGTAGCGGTGAAATGCATAGATATCACGAGGAACTCCGATTGCGCAGGCAGCTTACTAAACTACTACTGACGCTCAGGCACGAAGGCGTGGGGATCAAACAGGATTAGATACCCTGGTAGTCCACGCAGTAAACGATGATTACTAGCTGTTTGCGATATACAGTAAGCGGCTGAGCGAAAGCGTTAAGTAATCCACCTGGGGAGTACGTTCGCAAGAATGAAACTCAAAGGAATTGACGGGGGCCCGCACAAGCGGAGGAACATGTGGTTTAATTCGATGATACGCGAGGAACCTTACCCGGGCTTGAAATGCATCTGACGTAGGCAGAGACGCCTATTCCCCTCGGGGCAGATGTGTAGGTGCTGCATGGTTGTCGTCAGCTCGTGCCGTGAGGTGTCGGCTTAAGTGCCATAACGAGCGCAACCCTCATCATTAGTTACCATCAGGTCAAGCTGGGGACTCTAATGAGACTGCCATCGTAAGATGCGAGGAAGGTGGGGATGACGTCAAATCAGCACGGCCCTTACGTCCGGGGCGACACACGTGTTACAATGGGTGGTACAAAGGGCAGCTACATGGCGACATGATGCTAATCTCCAAAACCACTCTCAGTTCGGATCGGAGTCTGCAACTCGACTCCGTGAAGCTGGATTCGCTAGTAATCGCGCATCAGCCACGGCGCGGTGAATACGTTCCCGGGCCTTGTACACACCGCCCGTCAAGCCATGGAAGCCGGGGGTACCTGAAGTTCGTAACCGTCAAGGAGCGACCTAGGGTAAAACTGGTGACTGGGGCTAAGTCGTAACAAGGTAGCCGTACCGGAAGGTGCGGCTGGAACACCTCCTTTCTGGAGAGACGCCTTACATACGGCCGGCAATTGCCCGAAATGGGCAACAAGTAAAATGAAAGCTGCATACGAATTAAAAGAACAAGTAACGAGAATTTCTTTTCAGAATGCACTTTCGGTTCACGATTTTTTTTCAATTTTTTTCGATAACGGTACCATACGACAAGTATCCGCTGCCAGAAAAGATCTTTAGACGTATATTGATGATATAAACCTGCATTCAGGCGGAGATTCGCTCCGGTTCTTCTTCTTCAAGGGGGGGGGAGGCCGGGAAACGATGAGCGGATCGCCGGAGAAGACATCCCCGTCCCGTTCCAGGTCCCGGGCAAGACGAGTGGTCAGAAGGGATGCCGACAGCAAACCAGCCAGTCCTATAGCTCAGTTGGTTAGAGCGCTACACTGATAATGTAGAGGTCGGCAGTTCAACTCTGCCTGGGACTACAAGGATACAAACGGGGGATTAGCTCAGCTGGCTAGAGCATCTGCCTTGCACGCAGAGGGTCAACGGTTCGAATCCGTTATTCTCCACGGGTTTAAAAAAGGGAGGCATGCGGCAGGCGAGTCGCAATGCTTCAAAAGACGGGAAAGAAGGAATATTGATGTTTGAGAGGTCCGTTCGGGGACCGGAGAAAAGATGAAAAGATGGACAACGGTCCACTTCTCACCTTGAAAGAAGCGGTTCGACTCCGTATCAGACAGCTATCGATCAGCATCCTGGACATCGCGAGATGGTTCCGGGGCCTGGTTGAAGCGATCTTTGACATGATGAAATTAAAACAAGAGCAAATAACAAAGTAAATAAAGTTCATTAGACGGACCATTGCCATTTATGGCATGAAGTCTGTTGAGATACAATTGAACATTAGACGCTAGTATTTATCAAGCCCGGCTGCAGGAAGACTTGTCTTCGTGCGGAACCGGACGGCGAAAAGAAAGTGAATAAGGGCACATGGGGGATGCCTGGGCTCTGGAAGGCGATGAAGGACGTGATAAGCTGCGAAAAGCTGCGGGGATTGGCAAATACGAATCGATCCGCAGATATCCGAATGGGGCAACCCGGTACGAGAAGATTGTACCATTCCACGTAAGTGGAAGGCGAACGTGGGGAACTGAAACATCTAAGTACCCATAGGAGGAGAAAACAAAAGTGATTCCCGGAGTAGTGGCGAGCGAAACGGGAGAAGCCCAAACCGGTGTTGTTTCGGCAATACCGGGGTTGTAGGACTGAGACGTGGCAAGAATTCAAGGAAGCGGAAGCATCTGGAAAGTTGCATCATAGAGGGTGATAATCCCGTATGCGACTCCTTGAGGAAGCCTATCAGTATCCTGAGTAACGCGGGACACGAGAAATCCTGTGTGAATCCGGCGGGACCATCCGCCAAGGCTAAATACTCTCCAGAGACCGATAGTGAACCAGTACCGTGAGGGAAAGGTGAAAAGAACCTCGAACAGAGGAGTGAAATAGACCCTGAAACCATGTGCCTGCAAGCGGTCGGAGCCCCTTTACGGGGTGACGGCGTGCCTTTTGCATAATGAACCTACGAGTTACTCTTGCCTGGCAAGGTTAAGCATTTCAAGGTGCCGAGCCGCAGCGAAAGCGAGTCTGAACAGGGCGCACAGTCAGCAGGAGTAGACGCGAAACCAAGTGATCTACCCTTGGGCAGGTTGAAGTTTTGGTAACACAAAATGGAGGACCGCACCGGTAAACGTTGAAAAGTTTTCGGATGACCTGAGGGTAGGGGTGAAAGGCTAATCAAACTTGGAGATAGCTCGTACTCCCCGAAATGCATTTAGGTGCAGCCTCGGACTACGAACTTGCATGAGGTAGAGCTACTGATTGGATGCGAGGGCTTCGCCGCCTATCAAGTCCAGACAAACTCCGAATGCGTGCAAGTGATATCCGGGAGTGAGGGCGCGGGTGCTAAGGTCCGTGTCCGAAAGAGGAACAACTCAGACCATCAGCTAAGGTCCCGAAATATATGCTAAGTTGCATTTAACGAAGTTTTGCCGCAGAGACAGCTAGGATGTTGGCTTGGAAGCAGCCATTCATTTAAAGAGTGCGTAACAGCTCACTAGTCGAGTGGCGAAGCGTGGATAATAATCGGGCATAAGCATATTACCGAAGCTATGGAATTCTTATGAATTGGTAGGGGAGCATTCCAGTCTGCGTTGAAGGCGTACCGCAAGGTATTCTGGAGCGTCTGGAAAAGCAAATGTAGGTATAAGTAACGACAAAGGGGGAGAGAAACCCCCTCGCCGAAAGACCAAGGTTTCCTGATCAACGCTAATCGGATCAGGGTTAGTCGGGGCCTAAGGATAAGCCTTTGTGGCGATTCCGATGGAAGAAATGGTTAATATTCCATTACTAAGATGATAAGTTACGCGGGGACGCAGGAGTGACACCACTGCCTACTGACGGAATAGTAGGTTGAAGGGGGTAGACGTTGAGGGAGGTAGGCAAATCCGCTTCCCGAGTTGAACCTGAAAGTATGGCAAGTCTTCGGATGAGCTAATAATGTGGGTAAGCCGACTGCCGAGAAAAGCCGCTACGCATTGATTATCATATTACCCGTACCGCAAACCGACACAGGTAGTTGGGTTGAGAATACTAAGGCGCTCGAGTGATTCACGGTTAAGGAACTAGGCAAAATAGTCCTGTAACTTCGGGAGAAAGGACGCCCATGGCAACATGGGCCGCAGAGAAATGATTCAGGCGACTGTTTAACAAAAACACATGGCTATGCGAATTCGAAAGAAGCTGTATATAGCCTGACACCTGCCCGGTGCTGGAAGGTTAAGAGGAGATGTCATCGGCAACGAGAAGCATTGAATTGAAGCCCCAGTAAACGGCGGCCGTAACTATAACGGTCCTAAGGTAGCGAAATTCCTTGTCGGGTAAGTTCCGACCTGCACGAATGGTGTAACGATCTGAATACTGTCTCAACCGTGAGCTCGGTGAAATTGTAGTATCGGTGAAGATGCCGATTACCCGCGATGGGACGAAAAGACCCCGTGAACCTTTACTATAGCTTTACATTGAATTTGGGCATCCGATGTGTAGGATAGGCCGGAGGCTATGAATCAGGTACGCCAGTACTTGTGGAGCCGCCGTTGAAATACGGCCCTTCGGATGTTTGACTTCTAACTCCGTGCAACGGAGGACACTGTATGGTGGGTAGTTTGACTGGGGTGGTCGCCTCCAAAAGAGTAACGGAGGCTTCTAAAGGTGCGCTCGAGACGATTGGTAACCGTCTTTAAGAGTATAATGGCATAAGCGCGCTTGACTGGGAGACCTACAAGTCGATCAGGTAGGAAACTAGAGCATAGTGATCCGGTGGTTTCAGTATGGAATGGCCATCGCTCAAAGGATAAAAGGTACTCCGGGGATAACAGGCTGATCATTCCCAAGAGCTCATATCGACGGAATGGTTTGGCACCTCGATGTCGGCTCGTCACATCCTGGGGCTGGAGAAGGTCCCAAGGGTTGGGCTGTTCGCCCATTAAAGTGGCACGCGAGCTGGGTTCAGAACGTCGTGAGACAGTTCGGTCTCTATCTATCGTGGGCGTTAGAGATTTGCGAGGCTCCGACACTAGTACGAGAGGACCGTGTTGGACAGACCGCTGGTTTACCGGTTGTGCCGCCAGGTGCATTGCCGGGTAGCTAAGTCTGGGCAGGGATAAGTGCTGAAAGCATCTAAGCACGAAGCCTACCTCAAGATTAGATCTCTTTATAAGGGTGGTTGTAGACGACGACCTTGATAGGCTGCAGGTGTAAAGGCGGTAACGTCAAAGCCGAGCAGTACTAATTGCCCGTAAGCTTTTTTTCGACGAAAATATCCGTATGAAAAGGGTTTGATAAATACAATTAATAGCATCTCCAAGTACGTTCAGTGACAATTTCGATGGACGTCATATTCACGGCGTGACCTTGTCTCCTGTTTTCATCATGTCAATTCTTACAAGCGCACTCAGGCTGCGAGCCTTCATGGCTCCAGTCGGCAGCTGGCAATCATTCAGGTGGTTATAGCGTCGGGGTTCCACCTCTTCCCATTCCGAACAGAGAAGTTAAGCCCGATGGCGCCGATGGTACTGCATCACGTGGGAGAGTAGGTAGCCGCCTTCCTTTACAAGCCCCCGGGAGAAATCCCGGGGGCTTTTTGTATGCTTATAAAGTGTGTCATTATTGTACGTTTATCTTTTTTTATGGCCGAGAGAGGCTCGAAATCAAATTCAACATCTATTTTTGTTGTGACAACAGAACGGTTATGAAACATAACCTTTAAAAAATGAACGTATGAGAAAATGGATATTCTTTTTTACAGTGATCAGCCTTTTGGCGGGGCTTTCTGCCTGTGGCAGTGATAAGCCCGATGATCTGCCGATGTCGATGAATGCCTCTGCAACACAGTCATTCAAACTGATTACGGCTGCAGGTACCCCCCAATCGCCGGAAGTCGTTTTTAATCTGACTGATTTCACGGCCATCGCCCAGTATGTGAAATATATTGAAAAGGTGGATGTGCTTGCCACTTCCTATTTTGAGTTTACAGGCATCCCCACTTCCGACGGGGTAAAACTGACTAACATGAGTCTGACACTGGCAAGCAACAGCAAGACACAAATCGCATTGCCTGACATTACCGCCAATGAGAAGATCGCTGCAGATACGGCCGCCTATTTGGGTTTTCTACAATCGGTGATGGATGAGATTAAGAGGAAAGGCTCATCAAAAGTAGTTTTGAAGTATACCTCCGCAACTGATTTGCTCAGCCCGGATACGCTGTGTAAGATTTCACTGAATGCGAAATTTTCATTCAACTGAGTACCCTGTCCACGCGGTCAAATTCGGCAGCGTTGTTTTTGTAGTTGCGTACCAGGTCGTGTTTGCCCACCACGTAGTTGAATGTCGCCGTATGGCGATCTGAACGTGCTTTCACCGGCTCCACTTCAGGGACGATGTATGTCAGCTTGTATGTGGGCATGTAAGGTTCACGCAACACCCTGCCTGTCAACAATTGCTCCCCGCCGCCTTTGTCGCACTCGGCGCAGCCGGTAGCGTTTTTAACCAGCTTCAGCGAAGCATCGCTCATCCAGCTTTCAAAAGGTACGGCGGCACTATAGCTGATGGTCTGGCGCGTGTTGTTATTGCGTTTCAACACTGTCTGGGGTGTCTCGGCAAACACGGGACCGCCGTTTAATACCCGCGCCCGTTCCACCATTTTTTGGCGGCGTCCGCCATTGACCACCGCGGGAGGCAAAGCCCGGCTCTGCGTTCCCGTATTGGCCGTAAGAACGGGAGTGAGGGTAAGCATTTCGTCGGAGCCTATCTTCAAGGCGTCAAGCACAATGTCCATGTATACCGAAAGGGTGTTGCCTTCCTTTATGCCGGTGAGGTTCTCTACCGCAACCTGCCCCTGGTAGACTCGTTGCCCGTATGCCGCAGTTGTAACTCCGAGAAACAGGGCAACCGGTAAGATAAATATGTGTGTAAATGTTTTCATCGCCGCTTATTTGAGAAAATAAATGAGTGACAGGGCCGCTTTGGTTACGCCCCAGTAGTTGTACTTGCCTTCGTCGAGTTTTGTCCCACACTCGGCACACGGGTATTTGTCGTAATGGATACGGGCGAAGCCGCCGCCCAGACTTGTTTCAAAATTCCATCGGGGGCTTAGTATCCATTGATAGCCATAACTGATACCCCCGCCGTACAGATACCCTTCGTAACGGCGGTCTTTAAAATTCTCCAGACGCCCCACGGGAATATCCCAATTGCCGATGTTGAATTGTGCTCCGTGAGCGTGAAGGCCGAGGAAATGACCGTTGAATCGCTCGCAAAACCAGTATCGGAACTCGGGTTGTGCCAGCCAATGCTTGACTTTTCGGTTGTCTTTGAAATCCCAAAGGTTAAAGCCTCCACCCAATTCGAGCGAGGATTTCTTTCCGAGGGAGAATTCTAACCCTGCATTAGGCGACGCGGCAACTCCCCAATAAGCGAAATTGGTTTTAACCGCCGCTTTTTGAGCGTTTAGCGTAAACAAGCTACATGTAAATGCGATAACCGTAAAAAGAATGCTGTGCAGATAATTCTTAAACATACCTTGGAAATATTTTTTTAAGCTTTTGTTCATTTGACTGATTGAACGATGCTAAAGAATCAGAGATTATTGATCTATCTATCAGACCTTTAATTTTGCTTTTACTTTATCGTAAAAATGAAAAACAGATACGTTTCTTGATTTTGGCGACCGGTGCAAAATTAAAATGATAACCCTTTATATGAAAAGGAATAACGGACAAAAAATATAGAAAACAGGACATTTTGAACTCGTGAACCGATCAACTGTTTGCCTTTCGGATCTCGGACGGGGTTTTATTTAAATAGCGGCGGCAATAGTTACTGAGCTGTGTCTCAGAACCGAATCCCAACTGTGGTGCGAGTATTTTAAGTCCGTCTTCAGACTTCATCAGCTCCAATTCTACCTGTTGTTTATGTTGTTCCAGCAGCCATTGTTTGGGGGTGATCTGGAAGTATTGCTTGAAATGTCGTCTGAAGGTGCGTTCCGTCATATTGCAGGCTGAGGCGAGTTCAGCCACTGTTTTCACTTCCCGGCTTTTTTTCTTCACCGTTATAATGAATGGATTGTTTCCCCGGATAAGGGAATGAAAAAACAGGGCGTTCTCTTCTTTGGTAAAAAAAGCCCGCATAAGAAAGAACCATTCACTTTGCTTGATGTCTTGTAGATGGGCGCAGTACATTTTGTGAGCGATATAGAATCGCATTCCGTTCAGATAGTCCGTGATCTGCGGTAGTATGGGCAGCTTTTCGATGCAGTGGGTCTCTTTCGGAATGTATTTGCGGAGTTTGATGAGCGAAAACTCGTCACACCGTATATGCGGATTCTCGAACATCAGTATTATGGATTCCGCATCGCTCAGCGTGATGCCGGTATAGGTGTACTGCTCGTTCAGGGAGTACATGTTTCCTGCCGTGAGCCGGTGGGTCTGGTCATAACAGCAGTTGATCTCCACCTCTCCTTTCAGCATGAAGATAAAAGCATACAACCCCTTTGAATCTATAACGATACGATGGTGGGCGGGCAACTCGTGTACCTTGAAAAGAGAACGTACCTCGGAAAGGTAGTGCCGGCATTGTTGATGCTCATTGAAGTAAAGTATGTCCATAAAAGATCTTTTTATATGTTTCTGAAATTAAACCCTTGTTACAGGAATTCCAGGCCTTATTGAAAAACCTTGTTGTCCTTTATGGCTTCGTTTCTTATTTCTGTGGGACTCGAGCCAATCTTGGACTTACAGAAATGCGCCAGATGCGACATGCTGCAGAATCCTGTAAACGACACAATTTCATTAATGGGTATATTGGTGTTTTGCAAATAATGCATGACTTCATTTTTCTTGATCAAGAACAACCATTGTTTGGGTGTAGTGTTAAGTATCCGCTTGAAATACCGGGTAAATGTCTTTGTGGATTTGTAACCGCAGCGCCTGGAGAAATCCTCTATCGAAACAGAGTCCTTATAATGCATTAGAACCCGTTCAACAAAATTCACTTCCGTTCTCGATTTATGGTTGTATCTTACTATATTCACGGAGAGTAAATTCTTTGCGTTATCACTGAAAATTGTCTTGTATTTACCGTTGTTAAAATATAACACACACTTCACAACACCATTGTAAGACACATTTTCGTGATTTGCCTGCTTCTGAATATTATATGGTTCCGGTAAAATATTGTTTGTTAATTCTATAACGTTCATAATAGAATAGACCTCTTTGTATCATTCTTGTCCGATATTTCCTCTTTTTTAATGTCGGGAAAAATCATGACTTATCTCAAACATAACTGCAACTTCATATTTTATATGTAAAAAATAACATGAATTGATTTGCTATAAAAGTGTAACTTATTGACAGACAAAGTTATTCTTAATATAAATGAATTTTGAACATGTGTCTTTTTTTTATAGTTTTTCGGGTATTTATTCCACATAATGCGGAGGCATGTGTGTGTCTGACATCTCCACGGTTACAAAAAAATCCACTCGTCTGAAAGTCTCAAAAGAGTGGATAAAACCGGATAACCTTGTCTTCGGTTGTTCAGAAGTAGTTTCCTTTATTTGCTTAATTCTATCACGGCGGGGATCTTGAAGGTTTGTCCTGCCGTAACCTTTACCGGAACTTCCCGGGTTTGATATCCCGATGTGTTTTTTGTTACAAACTTAATGGTCCAGTCGCCCGGTTGCAGGCAGATAAAAGCAAAATATCCCTTGTCGGTACCATCAATGGCCCCTGCAATTTTCTCGGCAATGGTATACAACTTGGTCGTGCCGTTCGTAATCTCGATATATTTGACAGCGGTGGCCGGATGCACATAACCCGAAACATTGCCTCCGAAAGCCTCCACAAAAGCGCGGACATAGGGTTCTGGATCGAAGTTGAGATCTAAACTCACCGATTGTGCTGCATCAATATCTACGACAAAAGAATAATCTTTGCCTGCCTCGATGTCCCAGTCCACTGAAAAAGTGAAGCTTCCGTTGGTTTTCAATGTGGATGTGTTGCCTGTAACCAGAGTTTTTACCGAACAATCGCTGCCCAGGTTAAATCTCACTTTCGTGATATTGCAAGCTGAAATTTCCTGATCGACCAGCAATTTGTATTTTCCGTTCATGAAATCGAGCAAATTCACAACACCCGCGCCTTGCAGGTTCAATTTCATCCATCCGTCCTTTACTTGGGCACTTCCTTCCATTGTATTCCCCACATACACATCAATCCCTTGAATGTCGATGTTTACCTGACTATACAAAAACGAAGGGGCATCCGTCAATTTCAGCTGAAACTTTGAGGTTGTTTCAGGCATATTGTCATTCGAGCAGCTTGTTCCCGCCAATAATAAAGTGAAAGCAGCCGTCAGAACAAAAAACGATTTTGATAGTTTTTTTCTCATAAGCTAAAGTTTAAAATAAGTAATACTTAAATGGTTATTGGTAAACGCAAATTTCTGCATTTTTTGGATCGTGTACTGGAAGTCCCGTTAAAAAAATAAAAAATGATGCCAAAATATACATAATCCAGCTTTCTACTTTATTTCCAATGTATATCGGCAATATTTGCCGGTATGTCCGTGGCGGATGTTTTTACGGTTAATGCAACGGCAGTGTCATTTGTAATGTCAATTTAAGCGTAGGATATTTGAAGCTATATGTATATTTTACAAGGGTATCCTTATTGGTATTATAATCATGACCACTGAATACGCAATCGGTTGTGTTAAATTGAACGTTCAAAGCAAAACCATCCACATACCCACGCCAGCGAGAACCAATGATTAGTGCGCTGTTAGTTGGTAATTCTTTGAAAGGATCACCGTAATTAGGCCTTGAAGCTCCCAGTGAGTCTTCATCTCCATCATACACTTCAACGCAACCCGTTGCGAGTATGCCGCCCATCACCAAAATCAGTATCGTTTATAACCACTTCTCTTTCTTAACAGTACATGCATTTTTTAATAATAACCTCATATCTGTTTCCGAATTCCCTTATATGGGAGATGAAAAATCCAATTTCCGGCTTTAGTATGTTTTTTTCCTCCTATAGTACAGTTGTATCAAGCCTGTTTCGAAAGTTTTTGCTGTGATAAATTCAAGTCTTTGTTCAGGTCTTCCATCTTTAAAGAGCTTGATTCCATCCCCCAATAAAACAGGTATGACAGAAATTATAAACTCGTCTATCAAGTCATGTTTCAATAGTTCATTTATTATTTCTGCTCCACCGTCACAATAAATATTTTTCCCTTTTCCAGATTTTAGTCGTTTCACTAGTTCGGTTATATCTCCTGTATAGAAAATTGTTCTCCCTATTTGCGGCCTTTCAGTTCTTGTTATGACGTAAACATCTCGTTGTCCGTTGTCATAATGAGATGGACCTATTTCTTCAAGCACATAATCGTAGGTTCTTCTTCCAACAATTAATGTATCAATTGTGTTTGTAAATTCCGCATAACCATAGTCTTCGCCTTCCTTTTCTATGAGTCTTAAAAAACTAAGGTCGTTATCAGGTTTTGCTATGTAGCCATCCAGACTGGTTGCAATGAAAAGTGATATTTTTCGCATTTGTTTTGAATTTAGCTGTTTCTAAAAAATTACTTTTGAGCAACCACTTATTCTTTGTAAAAATGCAACAAATTAAAGTGGGTGAAGGTGAAAGTCCCGTGTTTCGCTTGATTTCATTGGCAAGATGCGCAAATGACTTTTTCCCATAATCATCAAAGTTGATATTTAATGAGATCAACGAGTCCGTCACCATCACAAACATTTTCTTTCATTAAAAAGTTCCCTCCTCTTTCTAATTTGATATGTTCTTCCATGGTATGCGCTATTAATGCCATTATCGCAGTGCCACATCAGCATCTTATCCATTTAAAATTGGCTTGAATGATATCCCCGCCAGACTGTCCTCGACCTCAAACAGTTGTATAGGGGCTGTCATTTTTGTGTTTGATGGAGAATTAATAAGCAGACCCTGATTATATCAAAAAAATGGGCAGAAGAAAATAGTTTTAGCAAAAACAGTATCTTTGCAAAACAATGATTATATACTATAAAATAACATGAGCGTTTGCTTTTAATTGATTACTTCCGCACAATAAACCAATTATCATCATAAAGACATGAAGAAAACGATTTTTTTGCTGATTGCTGTGTTCTGTTTATCAGCTACAGTCAAGAATGAACCGAAAGACTCCAAGACAAGTTATGCAAAAACAGTGCTGCAACCCTACGTGGACAGTGGTCAGTTGGCCGGTGCCATTAGTGTATTCTACAAGGACGGCGTGCAGGAAACCTGCTGCATAGGCTATGCCGACGTATCAAAAAAGCGCCCAATAAAGATGGACAATGTATTCATGCAATGTTCACAGACAAAAGGCTTCTGCGGAGTGACAATCGCCAAGCTGGTGGAAGAGGGCCGTATTTCACTCGACGATCCTGTTTCAAAGTATCTTCCGGAGTTTGTGGAATTATGGGTGTTGGATGCTGCAAATGACAGTGTCAAGACCCTTCGTAAGGCTAAAAACGTCCTTACCGTCCGTATGGTGCTCAACCATACTGGAGGCTTCCCCTTCGAAATTAGTGCCAAGCGCTCCGACGTCAGGGGTGGCGGATGGTCCGGAGGAGCTCCTCTTCGCCAGACAGCCTCCATCGCTGCCGCATCGCCCATCATGTTCGAGCCCGGTACCCGCGAGCTCTATTCCAATACGGGAATTGACATTGGTGCAGCTATGGTTGAGGTCGTCACAGGGATGAAGTGGGAGGTATATCTCAAGCAGGAGGTGCTTGATCCCTTGGGAATGAAGTCCACATGGTTCTGGCCTACCGACAAACAGCTTAAGAACAAGATAGAACTCTATGAGAACAAAGAGAACGCTCCAGCTGAGTGGCGTGAAGAAATGCCATGGCAGCAACGGCCTTATAATGACTCCCATGTATTTGCTTCTGCCGGTGCGGGTCTCTGGACCACCGCCGATGACCAGCTGAAGTTCTATAAGATGCTGATGAATCTTGGCTTGGGAGAGAATGGCGTGCGCATCTTGAAAGAAGAAACCGTGAAGAATCTTCTCGCTCTTTCCACCCGTCCCAAGGGTCTGGGCGGCTATTCCCTCGGCTTGTCAGCACCGGAACAGGACAGCGAAGACGCCTGGTTTGGTCATGGTGGTGCCTGGGGCACTAACTGTTCCGTCAATTGGCACAAGAAAGAGCTTAAGCTCTGGGTGGTCCAATCCGCCGGAGGAGGACAGCCATGGCTTGCCGAAATCGGCAAAGCTGCCGAGAAGTTCTTCGCACAGCCATTAAGCAAATCTGGCGTTGATGCATATACTGGAAGGATGGAATAATTCATTTCATGAGTCGGCTTGAATGATATCCGTGCCAGACTGTCCTCGACATTCTACTTTTTTCAGTGACTGATTTTACTTTACGGCCAGCTCTTCAGATTCCCTGGCTTCTCCCCGGAGCTTGACATTCTGTTCCGGCAAAGCGCGAAACGAGATTTCTTTGTACCATCTTGCTTGATTTTTATTTGTTACAATCATAAGACTTCAATTCTCTTTATCCGGTTACAATAGTTTTCTTTTTTCCCTTTCCCTGGGAACTAAGCGGCTGTCTCTTTTGGTAGTTTGAAATACATTCACTACATTTGTGCAAAATAGAAATTGTATTTATGATATGCAAAAACTGATCGACAGAAAAATAGAAACATTTGTAAAAGAGAATCTAAGCGTATTTCCTGCGGTTGTCATTTTAGGCCCAAGGCAATGCGGAAAGTCCACCTTGGTGAAAATGCTCTATCAAAATTCGAATGCCTATCTATATTTGGACCTTCAGAACCTGGATGACTTGAACAAGTTGAGAGAGCCTATGTTATTCTTCCAGGCTAATCAGGATGTAACAATTTGTTTGGACGAGATTCAGTTAGTACCGGAACTTTTTTCTGTCTTACGAAGTGAAATAGACCGTCACCGTCGTCCAGGACGGTTCATTTTGCTTGGATCTGCTTCGCAGGACCTTATACAGAAAACGTCAGAATCGCTAGCCGGAAGAGTCGGGCTTATTGAACTCACACCCTTTACAATTGAAGAAGTTGAGCAAAACATAGATTTTGAATTGAATAAGTTCTGGCTTCGTGGAGGATATCCTGATAGCTATCTCGCATCATCTGAACAAGGAAGTGTACTTTGGAGAGAAAATTTCCTTAGAACATATGTAGAACGGGATATTCCACAGCTCGGATTTCAAATTCCCGCATTGCAACTTCGTCGTCTGCTGACTATGTGTGCGCACAATCAAGGGCAACTTTTTAATTCGTCCAAATTGGGAGAATCGCTAGGTGTAACCTATCAAACTATTCGCCGGTATATCGACCTGATGGAACAGACCTTTATTATCCGTTCGCTACCGCCATTTGAAAAGAATATCAAGAAACGTCTGGTTAAATCCCCAAAAATTTTTGTGAGAGATAGTGGGTTATTACATAGGCTGCTACAAGTGGATGATTTCAATTCACTAATGGGCAACCCTGTTTTCGGATCATCTTGGGAAGGATTTGTAATTGAAAACATCATTTCTTCATTGAGAGATTGTAAGTTTTCTTTTTATCGCAGTGCTACAGGGGATGAGTTAGACTTGCTTATTGAGAGGGGTTCCCGAACGATAGCGGTAGAATGTAAAGCCTCATCGGCACCACAGGTGACCAAAGGCTTTTGGAGAGCTCTAGAAACCACAAAACCGGATAAAACATATATTGTTTCTCCCGTATCAGCATCTTATCCATTTAAAAATGATGTGGAAGTTTGCGGGTTGAGTGATTTTTTGAAAAAAGTCGTATAAATATAATCTGATCTCCACGAATTCTACTTTTTCATAAAAGTCAACTGCTTTTACTTTACGGCCAGCTCTTCAGGTTCCTTGGCTTCTTCCCGGAGCTTGA
Source organism: Proteiniphilum sp. LBM24028 (assembly GCF_056629195.1). Taxonomy (NCBI): domain Bacteria; kingdom Pseudomonadati; phylum Bacteroidota; class Bacteroidia; order Bacteroidales; family Dysgonomonadaceae; genus Proteiniphilum; species Proteiniphilum sp. LBM24028. The sequence continues at coordinate 78,693 of NZ_CM152817.1, forward strand.
CATTCTGTTCCGGTAAAGCGCGAAACGAGATTTCTTTGTACCCGTCGACGGAGAACTTCAGCATTTTGTTTACGCTTTGGAGATTTGTGAATGCAAATTCACCGTGCTCATCGGTCGTGGTTTCGTTGATCAGTACCGAGTCCGGCAGAGAGTAGACAGTTTTTATCTTGGCGCTCATGGGTATGATCAACCCGCTTTTTTATTTTCACTGGAAACTAAGCGGCCGTCAGGTACATTTCCACCGGCCTTTTACGCAAATTGTTTTGTCTAACTTGGGACTGTCCTACAAAAAGAGAAGGTTACAAGGGTAAGAATTATTTTGATATAACAAACCAAATGTAAACAAAATTGTTTATTTTTGTAGAAAGAATTATTTATGAATAATCTTATCGACATAATAAAAGGTATTCATCCTGGGAAATTTATTGAAAGGGAATTGAAAAAGAAGCACCTCACCCAACGTGCGTTAGCTGATGAGACAGGTATTCCGTTTCAAACTATTAATGCCATTATCGCAGGTAGGCGTAGTTTGACTACTAAGCAAGCCTTAAAAATAGATCAGATATTAGGGTATGAAGAAGGCTTTTTCGCTATTCTTCAAACTCACTATGATATTAAGCAATACAAGGATAAAGATTTAGCTAGTATTTATACAGAAGCTCCCCACATTCGCAAATCTTTATTTTGGGATACTGATTTCAATAAAATTAATTGGGCTAAATATAAAAATGCAGTTATCAAACGTGTTTTTGAAAGAGGAAGCAAAGACGAAATAGAAGAAATTACCCGATATTATAATCTATCAAATTAGACAATGGCTATCAAACTACATTATGAAACGGTTACTCCCTTGATGAGAAAGATTCTCAAAGAGATTATGGCTAACCCTATATTTGAGCCTTTTTATTTGGTTGGTGGAACTTCACTTAGTTTACGTTTAGGGCATAGAATTTCGGTTGATATTGATTTGTTTACCAATGCTTCTTATGGTAGTTTGGATTTCTCTGTTTATGAAAAGTTTTTTCGAGATAACTACAAATATTATTACTGTACAGACACATCAAATATTATCGGTTTTGGTCGTTCATACTATGTTGGAGAATCAATAGATGAAAATATAAAAGTTGATTTATATTACCATGATGAAATTTTTAATCCATGTGATGTGATAGATAATATTCGAATTGCTAGTCTTGATGATGTTGTTGCAATGAAAGTCGATGTTGTTTCTCGTGGTGGAAGGAAAAAAGATTTTTGGGACTTACACGAACTTTTGAATACTTACTCCTTCCCTCAAATGTTAGAACTACATAAACAACGACATGAATATACTCATGATCGGGATCAAATTTTTGCTAATTTTACAGACTTTACTTCTGCCGATGAGGATATTGATCCCATCTGCTTAAAAGGTAAAGAGTGGGAGTTGATAAAATTGGATTTTGTGGAGATACGAGTATAACTTTGCTTATAGTCACTTTGCAGGTAACCGGTAATGGAAGGGCGAGTTTTGAGTTACCTAGAAAGAAAGTAGTACTTTCCTGATGGGGGATGACCACCAAAAGTGACGAAGAACCTAAAAAATCGTTCATTTTTTTTCATAAAAGTCAACTGCTTTTACTTTACGGCCAGCTCTTCAGGTTTCTTGGCCTCTCCCCGGAGTTTGACATTCTGTTCCGGCAAAGCGCGAAACGAGATTTCTTTGTACCCGTCGACGGAGAACTTCAGCATTTTGTTTACGCTCTGGAGATTTGTGAATGCAAACTCACCGTGTTCATCGGTCGTGGTTTCGTTGATCAGTACCGAGTTCGGCAGGGTGTAGACAGTTTTTATCTTGGCGCTCATGAGGATGATCAACCCGCACATAATATTTATCGTTGTCTGTGTTTTTTTGTACTTTTGCCTAGTATGCTTATTGAAAACTAAATGGATATCTGGGATAAGGAAAAGCGGTCAGAGGTTATGTCAAAGATCCGGTCGAAGAATACAAGACCGGAAATGATATTACGGAAAGCTCTTTTTGCAAGAGGCTTCCGGTATCGTGTGAATGACAGGAGGCTTCCCGGAACACCCGATATTGTTTTACCCAAATACAGGACCGTCATTTTTGTACACGGCTGTTTCTGGCACGGTCACGACGGTTGCAAGCATGCAAGTACTCCCAAGACGAATACCGGATTCTGGGTCGAAAAAATTGACACAAACAAGAAGAGGGACAAGCTTCATACGGAGCAGCTTATTGTGCAGGGGTGGAATGTACTGACTGTTTGGGAGTGTGATATCCGTCACCATTTCAAGCAAGACTTTCCCAAGCTGATTGATGCTGTTGAAGCAGGAATCCTGCGGGGCAAATCCGGAAAGATATCCCTGAAAATCTATGAAGAACGGGAAAACAAGGTCGTATTGGTGGCAGAAGATATTGTTGAATATGGCCAGACCCCGTCCGTTTCGAAGACCGAAAATCATTGAGAGGCCCGCGTGATTTTAGATTTAAGCACTTCCGATAAAGTCGCTGAAAACGGTTTGGCCGAATTTCTATATGTTTCAAACCGGCTCAATCCCCTTAAATCGATTTTTATTTTCTCAAAATCGTCAGAAGCATCTCTCTCAAGTTGAAAAACGACATACAGCTCACCTCTGGGTTCAGGATAGCCCTTTTTCAGTAAATCATTTCTGGAGAAGATTCTCGGGCCTTTGACAGTTAGTTTGAAAATCTTGTCTGTCTCCAGTTCATCTTTCCCGTGAAGAATCAGGTATTTTGCATGAAGGTGCATATCGGACAGGGGAAGCGATCCCCTATCGGTACCGGTACGGAAGTTATAAAGATTGTTCTTCAAGATCCATTGCAGATGTTCCTCGTTCTTATAGAATCCGATCAGGACAGCTACTTCATCTGCAAAGACCTTCTCCTTATCTACATACTCGGGTATCCGTTCGTGCAGGACATTGTCATCCTCTTTTGGCTCCTTGAAGATATGATAGGTCTCGTCCGATAACTTTTCATGCTGGGAAGTCCTGTCGAGCAAGTGATCGATCACAAGGTCGATAAAATTCGAAAGCTTGTATGTCATCAAAAAAGGACCTTAAAGCCACTGAGAATATTTTCATGCCGAAAAATTTGTATCTATCTTACAAATAAAAACTATGAAAAAAATTATCACCCGTTGAAACCATATGAAATGAATTTCTCAGAAAAGAAAATCCAATACATCAAAGCTTATGTAACTTGTAAAGCAACTTCTGATCAGAAATTTGCAGAAAGGTGATTCAACTAGGAAATCTGACTTCAGAGAATTAAGAAACTTCGTATGTTAATTACAGAAGGTTTTGAAAGCAGTAAAAGCCTCTATAATCTATGATTATTATAATGTTCACAGTGGGTTGTGTAATAAGACTAAAGAATATAAGAGCCATAAGAATGCAACGCTATTTGTAACAAGTTATTAAAAACTAATTTTTGTTTACTATGCATTATTTTGATTATGTTATTATCTTTACACTAAATATCAAAATTTGACAATAAGGCACTTATACAATCCAAAAGAAGTTCTTGTTTAACAAAATAAGACTGATTAGCATATATATTAAAAAAACAAAGTTACATTATCATGTTGGGGCACTAATGAATTCTAACTATCAAATGAGATACTTGCAGTTAAAGCGAAAGTACTAAATATGGATGACCTACTATTCTATACCAAATTATGTAAGCATTACAACCTGATTTATGAAATATTTTGATTGGAACATAGCTATTGGCAACTACTTTTTTAATTACGATAAAGCAGGGAAAGATATACACCTTTTTATTTCAGCATCTGAGATTGGAGAAATAGGAATAAATCAACTAGGTTTTATCTCAACAGAAGATGCTATATTGGATTACTACAATGCATTATGTAGTGGTTATGGTGGATTCACTAAAGCAGTTCCATTTGTTAGACGTATTGATATATTATTTTCATTGTGGAATAAAAGGAAGGTTGGGATATTCAAATGGAATAGGACGGACTTACAAATAGAAGGTTCTTATATTACTGATCAAGTAACGTATATTACTTATCCATTTTATTTAGCGATGCTTGCAGCTTTCATTATACCTCTGACAGGTAATGATGAAGACTATAGAGCGAATGCATATTATCCTAGATTAAACAAATTTTTAAATGAAAACGGCTTAGATAAAGGGAACATTGGAGCTACAGACTTTGGAGTTATTGACAAATTATGGATAGATTTATCAGAATGGTCTACTTCTATTTATAAAACAGATATAGGGATATTTAATGTGGGCCACTTTGGGAACCGAAATTGGATACATGTTGGGAAAGTATTTGCTCAATGTGTGTTAACACCTTCTGATATAAGAAATCTTCCCAGATTATTTTCATTAGCTGGACTTATGCCAGATACTAATATCTCCCCGCAGGTTATTAAAAATGCTTTATTGGAAAATGGTTCTGATGCAGGACTTTCTAAGAATGCGCTTAAAGTACTGAGAGATGGGGATAGCGATTTACAAAATGTAATTATCAATATTGCAAAAGAGGAACATTATAAATGGAAAGGAAATGTTGACCGGAAACAAGGTGATAAAATAGCTGAAAAAGAAGCATGGATTCATGCACGCTTATTTTCTTCATTCACAATTGACAAAGTAAATGAAGAACTTAATCATTGCTATTTTATTTATTCAACAAACGATTTTCCTGACAACTTGAGTTATAATGATTTTACTATCAAATCATTGGTTCATGGATTTTCCTATCCAATTAAGGCTGCGTTTAACCCTTTATTGGAGTTAGAAGATAAATATAATAAGTGGAAGAGTCGGCCAGTTTTAGATGATGTAATTTTATATAGAAATAATATTAATGGAATACCTAATGATTATTGGATACAAACAGATAAACTATATCCAACTTCGAAAATGTATTTGCTTTGCAAAGAGCGAAAAAAGGAATCAATAATAAGTTGGGGTAAATCTGCTTTTTCTAATGATAACTTCAAAGAAGTTGACTTAGACGGAATTCCTCAAGGTTATACTTTATTTAGCATTTTAAATCCACAAAAAAGTCATCCGGAAGAACCTATTCTCCAGTTACAGACACACTTGGAAATACAATTTATAGGTGGTCTTAAAGTGAAAAATAGGGTTTTTCTTAATTATTACTTACCTAGGATAAGAATTGAAGGAGTTGAAGAATCAGCTAAAGTATATGCCTTATTTTGCCAGTCAAAAACTAAAATATACTTGGATAAATCTGTTCCATGGTGTGAAGAATGGGGATTTCCTGAGAAATTTCCACTTGATGAGGATTATATAATAAAAGTTGAAGAAATTGAGGCACTAGAAACATATCCACACCAAATTATATCATGCAGTATGGGAATAGATAGCATGGATAAATACAATCTTCCATTTCGGAATTGCTATGATGAGATTTTACAAGATCCGTCTGAAGCTCATGTGATAGGGAACAATGCTATACTATCTAATTTTTCTCAACAGGCCGGTGATTTGCCTGAGTTCTGGGGAATCCAACAAGTTTCTAAACCTTATATAGAATGTCAATATTATTACTTTCATGATAAAGGGAATACTCTTCTATATTATCTTTCAAGCATAGGGACATGTAATACTCAAACCTTTGGACTTGCTTTTGATACAATTTTCAGTGCTGAGAATATGTTCGACATTCTAACAAAATCCAATTTGAGAACGATAAAAAGATATGCTCTACTTTATTTGGATTATTTAGGATACATCGACCTAGATAATTCACAGCAACAAATTATAATTAATAAGCCTCAGATAATGCTCATTCCTGACAGAACTGAAGTAAGAGCATATTTAACTGGAGCAAGAACCAGAGAATTTATAGAGAGAATATTTAAGTATGCCAAACAGGAGTCAATAGAAATAACAATTTTTAAACAAGATTGTTTTTTTGAAAGTTATCTCATTCCTAATACGATTATTCTTACTCCCAAAAATCGTCAACATACTACAGCCGGACTAAAAGCATTGGAAAAACTAGCGCAACAGTTCAATATTTGTTTTGATTTTATTGAAAAACCATATCCACAGCCCAAAATAATCCAGTGGGGACTACGAGATTTTTCTGCGGATTTAAGCGGGTATCGAAATAACATGCAAGAGAAAAGACAAACAGAAGAAATCGATTATCCATATAAGCGTGATGTTTTCGATGAAGATACATTGAAATTTAACCGTTCTGAGGAAGGAGAATTACTAAATAGGGAATTATCTTTAGTACAGTACAACATTCATTACGAATGGTTGTATAGATTTTGGTATGATTCAGTTTGCTACGATGTAGACAAAAGTTGGGGACAGTTCTTGTTACTTTCGGGAAAGAAAAGAAATGTAATCTACTACGATGAAGAAAAAAGAATCTTGGGCGCGCCATCACATGTCCATTTGCCAAAATTTATAGCTAAGTCGCTTATTTTATTAAGTGGTAAAATCCCATATTTCCAAAATATACAGATAAATGGGAGTTACATTTCCTACCAGTTATATAAAAACGTCCCCAAAACGTTCGCAGATAACTTATTTAGAAAACTTGAACAATCTGTACAATCTATAAATCTTGATTAATATGAGAAATCCAATCCAATCATTTGATACTATAAAAAACAACTTCATAAGATATATTGAAACTGCATTTGGAACCCGTTTTGAAAAGTTTGAAGAAGAAAGACGGAAATTGTTAGATACAGACAAAGTTTTGTACCGCGAGCCTTGGATTGAACCACTTCCTGACTATTTATCAAGTGATAAGAAAATTGACGACTTAACGTCAGAGGATGTTAGTCAAAGTATGTCACTTTCCCAATTAAAATTATTCCAAGGATTAGTGAAATGTGGGTTATTCCCAAAAGATGTCCCTCTTTATAGCCATCAAGCTCGTATGCTAAGTGAAGCAATGAGTGGAAAAAATTGCATCATAACATCCGGAACGGGTTCTGGAAAAACGGAATCATTTTTGTTGCCTCTTTTTGCCCAACTCTCTAAAGAAATGGCCTCATGGGGTGTACCTACAATAAAAAATGATTTATGTGATAATTGGTGGAAAGAAGATTTACAACCTAATGAAATAGTTGATGATAACACTTTTGAATTAAAAGATTCATGCCAACAACGTTCTCATGACCGACGTCCGATTGGTCTACGAGCAATAATTCTTTATCCAATGAATGCATTGGTTGAGGATCAATTAACAAGACTGCGTAAGGCTTTGGATTCTGACGATGCACGTAACTGGTTTAGTAATAATTTACATGACAACCGTATCTATTTTGGTCGTTATAATAGCAATACCCCAGTATCAGGAGAATTGAAAGTAAAAAAAGAAAATGGAACTTATGCAATAAATAAGTACAAGATAGAGGCATTGAAAAAAGAGTTGGAAATAATTGAGAAAGATGCTAATCGTGTAAAAGAGTACATTGACGAGAAATTAGAATCGGTAGAAGATGCGAAAGATCTCATCGCATTTTTTCCAAGACTGGATGGAGCTGAAATGCGGAGTCGTTTTGATATACAAGTCTCTCCACCTGATATACTTATAACAAATTACTCAATGTTAAGCATTATGCTAATGCGTGATATTGACAATGGAATTTTCGATAAAACAAAAGAATGGTTAGAGTGTAATGATAAATATTCCAATAATTTAAGTCCAGAAGAAAAGGAACAGGAAAGAAAAAACCGGATTTTCCATTTGATTGTGGACGAATTGCATTTATATAGAGGAACTCAAGGGACAGAAGTAGCTTATTTGTTAAAACTGGTTTTGGATCGATTAGGGCTACACCCCGGACATCCACAGCTTAGGATTTTAGCCTCTAGTGCTTCTTTAGTAGCTGATGAAAGTGAAGATGGGCAAAAAAGCTTTACATTCATTCAGGACTTTTTTGGCGTTGTCAATGCTAAGCAAGACTTTGAAATTATTGACGGTGAGAATAATAAAATTAATGATTTATCGGCCGATACTCATTTTTTACCCGCCAGTCCATTTGTGAAGCTTTACGATACATATTATAGCGTCGATGAAAACATCAATAATCAAGATTTTCAAGAACAATGTAAGAATACAGCTCAATACCTTACTAGATATGCAAACATAGAAATTTCAACTAATTTTTCCCCTGTTGAGTTGCTCCTTCGCATTTTGTTATCTCCTAAACTGCAATTACGTGAAAGGATATATCAAGCATGTAGAATCGAGGGAAAAGAGCGGGCGGTTTGTTCATTACGGGCTAAGGGAGATAATGAAAATATTCATATTCTTTCAGAATCTATCTTTGGTCAAATTGAAGACCCAAGAAAAGCATTGGGTGGATTACTAATTGCAAGATCATTATTTGACGAACCGATAGGGCGCGATATTGAAAGAGATTCAGAAGATAGAAAACTGCCACGCTTTCGTTTTCATTATTTCTTACGTAACATTGAAGGATTATGGGCATCCGTAAAAGCCGATGATGTAGAAGAAGAGTTTAGAGATGACGAACGGACTGTTGGCTATCTTTCTTCTGTTCCAAATATCAAGAGTGCGGAAGGATACCGTATTTTAGAAGTACTGTATTGTGATAATTGCGGGACTACATTTTTTGGAGGTAGTCGCTTAAGAATCGATAACGAAACGGTGGAGTTACTTCCTTTAAGTCCTAACATTGAGGGAATTCCAGAGAAAACACCTCACAAGCTTCTAGAGCGACGTACATATCAAGAGTATGCAGTATTTTGGCCGCAAGGTAAACAAGAATTTATAGCTCACGAGCGTCCGATTGGATATTGGAGACAGACAACAGTTGAGGGTGCAAACCAAGGAAATTATCGTGCATTATGGGTCGAAGCATCTTTAAATGTATATTCTGGTGATATCAAAGAAAGCTACTTGAAAGCAAATGAAGAACCGAACAATTGGATAAAAGGACGTTGTTTTAAAGTAATAAACGAAAACAACAATGAAGATGTTGCATTTCTAACAGATGATAATAACCAACCCATTAATACTCATAAAGCCACTCCATGTGTTTGTCCTGCTTGTGGGGTAAATCATCAAAAATATAGCCAAAACAGTAAGAAAAGTAAAACAAGCCCAATAAGAGGATTTCGTACAGGTTTTGCCAAAACATCTCAAATGTTTGCTAAAGAGTTAATGTATCAATTGCCACAAGGGGAAAAGGAAAGAAAATTAGTTGTATTTTCTGATAGTAGAGAAGATGCAGCTCAAGTAGCAAATGGCATTGAAAGGAATCATTTTACAGATGTATTGAGAGAGCTTCTCATAAAAGAACTTAATATAAAGCTGATATTGAGAAACCAAATATTAGAATCTTTTGAAAAAGGAGATATATCTGCAATAGAAAAATATCGCAATGCTTCAACAGAAGAAAAGGAGATTTTTGATGATGTAGAGGAAATCTTTGATGATGCTAAGTACATAGGGAATAATCAGAAAAAAGTACTACGGAGACAAAATGCTCAAAAGAAAATTGATGAAATTAAAACAAGAGTTTTTAAAGTCTATGATTTAGTTGATGAAGTCAACTCTACAAATCTTGCACCTTTGGTCCGCCAAATCGTTTCTTTAGGTATGAATCCTGGAGGTAACGACATAAAACTCCAAAAAGCACTTAAGAACGATGGTTCGACTGTTCATTGGTATGAAGTGATAGACTTTACAAATTCCTTAACATGGTTAAATACAGGAGATAGCTTTATAAAAGACATAAAAGATGGTACATTTTCCAAATTGGCGAATATGTTTTTTGCTACATTATTTTATTCTTTTGAAGGTTCAGGACTTGGTTATGTGACTATTAATCCTCCGACTGAAAAATTGAATTATTATGCAAAGCAAGCAGGCCTATCACCCAGTATATTTAAAAATATTGTTGATGCTGTTATCAGAACTTTAGGAGATAAATACAAACACAATTATGCACTTGAAGATGGCGATTCACATGACTTAACTGATTATACAAAATTCCCTGCAGCAGTAAGAAAATATGTCCGTGCAGTTGCTAATAAAAATGCAATTGGAGAGATTCAATTAGGACAAAGCATATATAACATACTTGCAGATACTGAATATGGATGTTTACAAGCACGGGATGGATTAATTATACAGAAACTTTTTATTAAAGCTGCTTTGCCAACAGACCCTGTTTGGATAAGTAAAATTGGCAGCCGCCCCCATCTTCATCCGGCTGGAGGCATATGTACTTATTCGCATACAAGTCTTAATGTAAATCCAGCTACTACATGTGAAGAAGTCTGGAAGAAAAATTATTTGGCATATACTGCGGCTTACGAGAAACGTAATCCAATTCGCCTGCATTGTGAGGAGTTAACAGGACAGACTGATAATCAATTTGAACGACAACGTCATTTTAGAAATATCATATTACAAAATGAGGGGGTTCCTCAAGTAAAACAAATTGATTTGTTGAGTGTAACCACGACTTTGGAGGTAGGTGTAGATATTGGCGCTTTGCAGGCTGTTATGCTCGCCAATATGCCACCACAAAGATTCAACTACCAACAACGCGTTGGGCGTGCAGGGCGGCGAGGACAAGCATATTCGGTAATTCTTACATTCTGTCGTGGACGTAGTCATGATGAATTTTATTTTGCAAATCCACAACGTATAACAGGTGATAATCCTCCCACTCCTTTTTTAACCATGAAGCAAGAAAGGATATATAAACGTCTTTTATCAAAAGCGATTTTAAGGGAGGCTTATAAAGCCATCCACATAAATGAATTTAACGATGAAGAAAAGTCAAGTATTCATGGGGAATTTGGCAAAACCTATAATTGGAATATATATAAGCCAGAAATCTCAAATTGGATAAATGCCAACCATGAAGAGATACGCCATATTGTTACATGTCTGTTAAATGATGGATTGAGAGATAAACAAGAAGAATTTGTAGATTGGATTGTTGACCCAGATAAATTTATGACCCGACTCGATGAGGTAATTAATAATCCTGAGATCCCCACAGATGATATCTCTCAAAAATTTGCCGAAGGTGGAATACTACCTATGTTTGGGATGCCTACAGGTGTAAAATATCTCTATCATGGAATTGGAAGTAACAATACTATTCTATCAATCGACCGTCCAGAGTCTATGGCGATTTATGAGTTTTCTCCAGCTATGCAAAAGACAAAGGACAAAGCTGTATATCAATCTATTGGTTTTACTAGTGAATTTATAAAAAAATCTAGTTATCAGACTGGAGAAACTATTACTAACTCAAACCATAATGATGACAAAAATCCATTCTATCTAAATAGATGGATGTCCAGATGTAAAAGATGTGGGTATAATCAAACCTTTTCAATGGAAGAAGAACTTACAGATACAGCATGTCCAAACTGCGGGAATACAGATGGATTGACATTTAGCCAATTCCTTATTAAATCGCCAAGAGCATACCGTACAAATCTTTTAGAAGGTACAGATACTCGTGATGAAGCGGACATGGTTACCAACCGACCACCTATTTATGCAGATCAGTCTATAGCAGATGACCGACACATAGAAGTTAAATCACATGGAAATGTGAAACTCACTATTTCTGATAAGGATGTGACTTGGAGAGTTAACACGAATGGAGATAGGCTCTATAAAGGGAAGTATTACCACGTGAAAAATTATAATCCATTATTAAGAAAAAGTTTTGATTTTGAGAGGCAGTGGATTATGAACGGGTTAGAGACGTTGGTAAATCCAGCTAATGATTTTACTTATGTACCAGACCAACCACAAGATGAAGAACCTTTAGCGTTAGCCATTTACAAAAAAACAGAAATGTTTAAAGTCTCACCAAAAAAAGTTCCAGAAGAGTTGAATTTAGATATGTTCAGTTTTTCAAGGCAATCTCTTGGTGTACGCTCAGGTTTTTATTCTGCAGCATTTTTACTACAAAGAATATTAGCTGATAGATTGGATGTTGATCCGACAGAAATAGAAATAGCTGATATTACAAAATGCATTATCAACGAGAATAGAATAGAAAAGAATGTGGCAGAAATAATTTTGACAGATGAGTTGGCAAATGGTTCTGGTTTTGTTAGAAGTCTCTATAATGACTTTGAAGCGATTTTATCAGAGACACTTCAACCCTTAAATTCAGATAGCTATTTAGGAAAAATACATAGTCAGTCACATCAAGAAAAATGCTCAGATGCATGCTATGATTGTTTGAAAATATTCAGGAATATGAATTGGCACAGCTTACTTGACTGGCGGTTGGGTCTAAGCATGATACGATTATTTAAAGACTCAAATTTTAAAGCTGGAGCAGATGGTATTTTTGACCAATTTGTGGAACTGAAGGATTGGTTAATGTTTGCAGAAAATCTTCGAGATTCATTTATTGAAAGCTTTTCAAACTTTGGTAAAACTCCAGAAGAACGTGAAGAATATAAATGCAGCTTTAATGGACTACCAGCCATAAAATATGGAAGAAGAAAAAGAAAAGTAATATTGATTGTACATCCTTTTTGGAATATTGAAAATTTAGCAGAGGATGCGTGGTATACTCAATGTTTTGCTGACGCACAAAATTATGTAAATACACAAGGCGGTGATCCAAATTACCCAACTTCTGATGATATCAACACCTTGGACACGTTTAACTTGCATCGTCGGATTGGATGGTGTTATGAGAAGATAATGAAATAGATATGAGGTCATTATCAAGTAAAATTGAATATAAGCCAATAACGCGTATTTCACCTAGTCACTTTTACGCGATGGTGCGGTGTCCATATAAAATAGTGTTAGCGGAAGCTTTTGAAAAGCGTTCGTTAATGCCTTTGTCTCCCAATGCTTATATTGGTTCTGTAGTTCATAAAATAATGGAAAAAATAGCAAAAAGGCAACTGACAGAAGGAACTTTTAATGAAGTTTGGGAAAACGAAATTAAATTAAAAGAGGATGAGTTAAAACAAGAAGGAATTACATATTGTATACCATTAGTGTCCACTAAAAAATCATAATAGTTCTTTGAAATTGTTGATATTCAATTTATTGTATCCGATTTTCGAGTCAACGGATTTGAATTTATCTTTGCGGTCAGAATCAGACCGTTATGCATAAAGACCCATTCGTTTTCTCCCAATTAGTCCAGTTCATGGATAGGAATCACTTCAATTACCTTGTACGCAAGTATGAAGGTGATAGATACGTCAAGAGCTTTACCTGTTGGAATCAGCTACTTACGATGATGTTCGGGCAACTGACCAACCGCGAAAGCCTCCGCGATCTAATTGTAGCGACCGAGGCGCATAGCGGCAAACTTTACCATCTTGGAATGGGAAAGTCGGTGACCCGAAGCAATCTTGGCAAGGCTAATGAGCAGCGCGACTATCGTATATTCGAGGACTATGCCAAGTTCATGATCAACGAGGCAAGGAAGCGGCGGATTGACAAAATCTTCGAGCTTGAAGGGCATGTCTATGCGTTCGATTCGACTACGATTGACCTGTGTCTGTCGGTGTTCGAATGGGCTGAATTCCGTAAGCATAAAGGCGGCATCAAGATGCACACGCTTTACGATATAGAGGCTCAAGTTCCTGCTTTCGTGCATATTACTCCGGCAAACGTACACGATTCCAAGGCTATGCTTGAGATACCATACGAGCCAGGGGCCCATTATATTTTCGATCGCGGCTACAACGATTACGGCAACCTGTACACTATTCACCGCACTAAAGGATTCTTCGTTCTGAGAGCCAAAAACAACGTCCAGATGAAGCCGAGAACTTGGAAAAGGCGACTTGCGCGGGGCATCGTTTCCGACATAGTCGGCACTTTCATCGTGTATAAAAGCACCAAGGTTTATCCGGAGGAACTGCGAAAGGTGATTTGCATCGATCCTGAGGATGGTAGCAAATACATCTTTCTTACCAATAATCTGACAGCCACGGCCTCTCTGATTTCGGAACTTTACCGCAATCGGTGGAGTGTGGAACTATTCTTCAAATGGGTGAAGCAACATCTCCGAATCAAGAAGTTCTGGGGTACATCAGAGAATGCCGTGCGTGTCCAAATCTATTGTGCAATAATTACTTATTGCCTTGTAGCAATAGTTCAACACGGCATGAAATTGGAGCGCAGCATCTACGAAGTCCTTCAAATTCTTGGAATCTCGCTTACCGACAAGACCCATTTGCGGGACTTGTTCGACAAAAAGAATATCAATGATGTCAAAGATCTCTATGGTTCGAGTGAACTAAATTTATTCAACTTTTAACCGTGTCCAATTTTTAGTGGACACTTGTGATTGTATACCTCTAAAAAGCCATGTCCCGAATATTGGATTAAAGAAAATCTTATTAAAAAATCAATTAAAATCAAGTCCCAAAATTTTTATAAATAAAAACCAAAAGATAGAATTTCTTTCAGAAAAATGGTTGCAAAACGAAGATGGGACAATTGCGGGAATGGCTGATCTAATAACTAAAAATTTTAATTCAATAAGTATTTCAGATTTCAAAACAGGAAAAATTACTTACAATATGGTTAATGAAAGAGGAGAGATGATTTCTTTAATCAAAGAAGAATTTGAATATCAGTTGAAGCTTTATGCTCAATTATATTTCATCAATTACGGCGTTTATCCTAATAATCTGTACATAGTTGATTTAAATAATAATTCAACCCGAATTGATTTTACTTTTGAAGAATGTCAACGCTTATATGAGCAAGCAAGGGATCTCCTTTTAGAAGTAAATTCTAATATTCATAAAAGGCAGTTTGATACATTGGCAAATTGCTCTGTTTCAAATTGTAAGTATTGTTTATACAGACCAGCGTGTGATTTTTATCATTCATGGTTACCAACAAATTTGTCAACAAATGACATATTGGGGGAACTTGTTGAATTAAAGCGTTTCTTAAATGGTAATGTTAATGCGACTTTGTATATTAATGGAAAATTAGTTTCTATAATAGAAATAGATCCGTCATTTGCTGTTGAAAAGTGTAATTTAGGCAGTATCTTTGGATTTTATGGGTTAAAACGAAGGAGCGAAAACTCGTATTCTATGAATAATTTTTCATGTATATATAATGTCCCTCAACAATAAAAATGATCAGAAATGAACACCATTAATTTTAATGAGCTAAATAAATCAGATCTGGTATTAGATTGTATCTGCAAGGGGGGAACTGCTAGCAATTTATCAAGTGAACCAATCTCAAAAATATTACCAGTAGGGAATCAGTCCGGGATACGATTTACTGGTTCTTCAGAACATCCATTGCTAATAGTTCTTTATTCAACTTTTAACGATATTGATTGGCCGGATTCAATAGATGACAGCATACTAACTTATTTCGGTGATAATAAAGCACCCGGTAGGGAAATACATGAAACTCCCGGTAATAAATTGTTAAGAAGAATTTTCAATAATCTTCATTTGGACAAAAGAATAGAAATTCCACCGATTTTTTTATTCTCAAAGGGAGCAAGAGGGTTTGACCGAATTTTTAAGGGACTTTTTATTCCTGGCAACTCGAATTATTCAGAAACAGAAGATTTAATAGCAATTTGGAGGACAAAAGAAGGCCAAAGGTTTCAAAACTACAAAGCATTATTCACGTTGTTGCCAGTGCAAAGAATTACGCGACAATGGATTAACGATATAATAGCTGGTAATAAGTTATCTAAAAATAGTCCAGAGGAATGGAGAAAATGGATGATAAAATAGAAAATATCGAAAAATCAATACCCGTACTTTCTTTTTTTACAGGAGGTGGGTTTATGGATATGGGTTTCATGCAAGCCGGGTTTGATATCGTTTGGACAAACGAAATAGAACTAGCTTTTGCCGAATTTTATGAGCAAGGGATTACGTCATGGAAGATAAATCATAGATTATTACCTAAAGGACAGAATTGTTCAATTTCAAATACCTGCTCAATAAAAGATATTTCATCTGATACTATTCTTGAAGAAGCGTTTGATAATAACGTTCCTCGATTATTTGGAGTAATCGGTGGCCCACCCTGTCAAGATTTTAGTATAAACGGAAACCTTGTAGGTTTCAAAGGAGAACGAGGCTCATTAACAGATACCTATCTGTGCAGGGTGCTTGAACTTAATCCTGCTTTTTTTTTAATGGAGAATGTTACCGGATTAATTCGCGTAAAGAGAAACGCAATACATTTTCTTGATTTATTGAGTACCATTTCGGAAGAATATCTAATAGATTGGGATATTTTAAATAGTTTGGAGTTTGGAGTTCCTCAGTCTCGTGAACGAATCTTTGTCGTTGGACTGAATAAGAAATATTTTGACTTAAATGATATAAACATTGATTTCAAAGGCAAATGGTTTCCTTTCCACGAAAAACAGAAATACCTTAATCCTCTGAAGCAATACAATTGGCCACAAGCTATTGATTTTGGTTCCAAGAATGTTGAAAAGCCTAAAGACATTCCTCTTCAACTCTGTCTAGACTCATGTCTTGTATCGAGAGATAAGGAGTTGGTTGTATCCAATGCCAATGAGTACTTTAATTTGATTGGTGATGAAAAGCGGTTTCATTCAATAAAAGAGGGTGAAACAAACCGACCTTCATTTAAGAGACTACATCGATATAAGTACAGTCCAACTGCTTGTTATGGGAATAATGAAGTTCATTTGCATCCATATCTTAATAGACGTTTGTCTGTCAGGGAAGCACTTCGCATCCAAGGAGTAGATGACTCCTATGTTTTAACTAGTAAAAATCGTCTTTCAAAAAAATTCAAGATGATAGGTAATGGTGTACCAGTTCCATTGGCAAAGGCAGTGGCAGAAACTTTGAAAGAGTTTATTGAAAACTTAAAAATGTAAGCACCCGAGCAACTACCTCTTGATTATTCCGGAGCATACGCACCCACGGATTTGATCTGATTATTCATTCCGACAGTTACTGGATCTCCAGTAAATTGTTAGCGTATTATTAGAGTGCCTATAGGCATTTATTAGAGCATTATTAGATTTTGACTGGTGATTCGTTAGTTTCCTTCGTTTTTCCAGTAATGCGGCAAGAGCTTCTTCAGGTTTTCATCATTCCCCGGTTTCTGGTAATATGGCATCTTGCCTATAACATCGATGAGCCACTCCCGCGGGTTCACGCCCTGCTCCTTGCATGAGGTCAACAGGGAGCAGATTATGGCCGTGTTCCCGGCTGCCTCGTGGTTGCCACAGAACATGAATTATCCAAAGTATCCGATTATCCAAAGTACAAGCCATAATTGCTTATAAGATATTGAATGTCAACCCCTCTTTTGATAATACTTCATGAATAATCATATTATATTTGAACGACAAGCAATGTTGCTTCAAACTTAACATGAGTGTTTATGAAAAAAAAACAGATTAAAGCGGATGAATTATACCATCTGTTTAAGGTTGGGCTTCAAGGATTTCAATTGACATCAGTAACCGTTGAACAACACACACGTAGCATACGGCACCTGATTGAATACATGGAGGATACGGGTATCACCATCTACACGAGTGATGTCGGGGAGTTATTCCTTAAGCAATACATGGCAGGCTCCGATATTGGACACTTGCCAAAGTTGCGTTTGAACCGGGCGATTGTATTATTGAACATGATAGCCAACGGTGATCCTTACAAGTTAAAAAGTCGCGCGGTCATGCATGAATTCCCAGGCGAGGTGGGCCGAATGGCACGCGAATTCATTAATCATCTCAGGCAGAGTTCTAAAATCAGTGAATCCTCGTCTTTTTGTTATGGTTCAATATTGAACCACTTGTCAATTTATATGGATATGCGCGGTATTGTGCTATACTCGATGAACCATGATAATTTGGCCGGATTTTTTTCTTCTTCCCACAACTCCCGATCCCAAGTGGTCATGTTGGTCAAAAGATTTTTGCAGTTCTTGTATGAGGAGGGCAAAACAAGAGTTAACTTGTCTTGTGCATTAGCCAATGCACGTTATACAAGAAAAGAAAAGTTGCCTTCATATTATGACAAAGATGAAATTTTAAAAATAGAATCCGTTGTTGATCGAACCAGTCCGATAGGAAAAAGAGATTATGCAATCATATTATTAGCATCAAGATTAGGATTAAGGGCGTCAGACATAGTCAGTCTTACATTTGCGAATCTCGACTGGGACAACAGTCTCATTATCCTATCACAGCAAAAAACAAAAAAGGACATAACCCTGCCTTTGTTGCCTGAAGTAGGCAACGCAATAATAGACTACATCAGGGATGGCCGTCCACAGGCTAACCTTAAAACTATTTTTCTTACTGCCGGCCATCCTTATCGAAAGATGTCACCTGGAAGAATATCAACAAGATTGGGTGAATACATCAATAAAGCGGGAATATCGACTCGGGGCAGGCACAAGGGATGCCATAGCCTCCGCCATAGCCTGGCAATGTCATTGTTACAGAGCGGAGCTTCTTTACCGGTCATTAAAGAGTGCCTGGGGCATGAAAGCTCAGAGTCCACCATGTGTTATCTTGCTGTAAATATACCGTCATTACTTGACTGTTCTTTAGATGTTCCACCCGTTGAAGAAAGATTCTACCGGCAGAGAGGAGGTATTTTCTATGAAAAGTAAAAACGAATTCAAAAGTAAACTTGCCATTTACATGGAAACCTACATCCATCTTCGGGCAGCAACCGGAATAGACGTGAGTCATCTCATTTATACCTATAAGGAGCTTGATGAACACCTCGTTTCTTTAAACCATGACCGTGATTATATAAACAAAAATGATTATGATGGCTGGTATGAAAAAATGTCCATGAACGCGGGGATTGCCACGATATATCGTAAAGTGAGCACCATACGGCAGTTACTAACATTCATGTCTCAACAAGGACAAGAGTGCTATATGCCAAGATTACCCAAGAAATATAAAAGCCCCTTCGTTCCATACATATACACCAGGGAAGAAATGTGGCTGATGTTTAATGCTTGTGATGAACTGAGAGCCCAGGCGCGTCATCCCAAGAGTAGCCTCATGGCGATTCCAACGATTGTAAGATTGCTTTACAGTACTGCAATCAGAATTAGCGAAGCATTAAATATAAAGATGAAAGACATCAACTTCGAAAGGCATGTCATAGTCTTGAACAAAACGAAAAATGGATCGCAGAGATTGGCACCCATAAATAGATCCCTGGAAACCGTGATAAGGCAATACCTTGAATATCGGGACAGGATCGGACTGTCTAACTTAGCCTCACCAGAATCTTATTTGTTCGTGTCCACTTTAGGAAACCAATGCAAAAGAGACACTATTTATCACTGGTTCGAGATCGTAAGGGAAAAAGCCGGGATACCGTACAAGGGGAACCATGAAGGGCCCAGGATTCACGATATCCGGCATACTGCATGTGTCCATTCCCTCGTTAAAATGCTTGCATCAGGAACAGATATTTACTGTTATCTACCAATGCTGTCCATGTTCATGGGACATAAAAATATTTATGACACGGAAACATACTTGAGGTTGACCCGGGAGTATTATCCAGACTTGATGAAAATGGATGCGTCAGTAATATCTGGGATAACCAAAGTACTATCTCGTTCACTAATAATTAAAACAAATGGAAACATATAAAGATTTTGCATTTGCCCTTCAACACTTCTTTAAGGATTATCTGGTAAAAGAATGTGGGGCAAGCCATAATACAATCAGGTCTTACAGGGACACTTTCGTCCAATTCATTGATTTTATGCATATCCAATATAAAACTCCCCCGGATAAAATAACATTTGAAATAATCAATAAAGATGTGATCCTTGATTTTCTTGAATGGCTTCAAAATGACAGGAAATGTGGTTCGCGAACCCGAAGCCAACGCTACGCTGCCATACGTTCGTTTTTTAAATACATGCTTTATGTTGATCCTGTCCACCTGTCCCAATGGAAAATTATATGTTCCTTAAAACAGGCAAGGGAAAAGAAGGATACCATAAAATACCTGACTGTTAATGGAGTGAAATGTCTATTAGAACAAATCAACATGAAGACACGCAAAGGGCGTCGTGACCTTACGATGTTGTCTCTTCTGTACAATAGTGGGGCACGCGTACAAGAACTGATAAACCTCACTCCTTTATCAGTGAGGAGGAGCAAGCCTTATTATATTGAACTCATTGGCAAGGGTTCCAAAAAGCGTGTTGTCCCCATAGAAGAAACAATGATGAAACTTCTGATATCCTATATGGAGGAAAATAGATTGAATATGCCAGGGATGGAGCATCATCCATTGTTCTTCAATGCCTGGGGAAGCAAGCTGACTAATCCCGGTATAACATATATACTGCAAAAATACGTGGTTGAAGCCAAGAAAGTAGAGCCAGAGCTAGTACCTCAAAATATTAGCCCACATATATTAAGGCATTCTCGTGCCATGCATCTTTTACAAGCCGGAGTGAACCTGGTTTATATCCGTGACATACTTGGCCACGTTTCTGTACAAACAACGGAGATTTATGCTCGAGCCGACTCTAAATGTAAACAGAACGCGTTAGAAAAGGCATACGAGGATATTGGCATAAAAGAACCTGAAATTAAAAATTGGGAAAAAGATCCAAAATTGAAGTTATTCCTCAAGAGCCTTTGCTAATCAAGGATATTATTATCATAAGCAATTTTTCAAAGTGGCTCATATAACTTGTTGAATAATAGACATAGTTTTATAACCACTTTGGATAATCGGATACTTTGGATAATATCTTTTTTGCGGTAACCACGACGCTGCCGAGGATGCGGCTGTCATGTACTCATTGCTGGGGTGCTGCAAGGCTGCCGATGTGAACTTCCGCGACTGGATGGTATATGTGCTGAGTCATATCCACGACTATGACGAAGACTACAACAGGGATCTCGCCGAACTGCTTCCCGGGAGGCTGCTCTTGGAGAAAAACTCCTAAAAACTCCATATCGACTCCGAATGTTTTGGAGGTTTTTGAAAGTCCACTTTCTTAAACAGGAAAATCATAGAATCAAATACGGACATCACCGAATGCTTACCATCAGCTTGCACGCCCGAGAGATGCTTATACCATATTCTTCCACTATCTCTCCTGCCAGTTCTTTCTTTACCTCGGGCTCTAGAGTTTTTTTTCGATAACCTCCTTCAGGATCTTGTTGTCAAGAGCAAGGTCAGCATACATCTGCTTCAACTTGCGGTTCTCATCTTCAAGCTCTTTGAGGCGTTTGACCTGACTCACCTCCATCCCACTGTACTTGGACTTCCAATTATAAAGGGTTGCCCTGGATATGTTGTAGTCACGCGCTACAACTGCGGCATCCACTCCACTTTCAAGCTGATGGACTGCCTTTACCTTCTCTGACTCGCTGTGTACTGTCTTTTTCATTGTTGTTCCTATGCCAAACAAAGTTAATAATTTTGTCTAACTTGGAACTGTCCTACAAATAGGGAAGGTTACAGTATCAGGCTCTCTTTAATGGCGTCGGTGTGGATTTGGTAATTTACTTTAGCCAATGTCCGCTGTAAATTCCATTCCAATTGGAGACGGTTATTCTCTTCGGCTTTGAGGCGTTGGAATTCTTTTACCAGGTAAATCTTGAATTGTGGGCTGATCCACATTCCAAACTCAAAAGCAATATCCGGATGCGCATAAGTCCCCCCATATCTTCCTGTTGTGGCTTTTAAACCGACCGCATTTGTTTTCTCGACCCATTCCTTGACACTTAGTTTATAATTGTTCAATCCTGCTAAGCTTTTAATTATGGCGAATTCGCCATAATTAAAATGCGGATTATAAACAGACTCCCAAATACCAAGGTATTCGACCGTGTTTCTATTACGAAGCCAGTCGGAAATGAAAAAATCACCGTCTTTAGCTTTAAGCATGTCAGTGAGAGAAATATATTCCCTATCATTGTTCAGGAGAACATTTATTTCCTGACCTTCGACAAACAATTTTTTATTCTTGGCCATTATTTATTGTGTTTTTAATGTTTGTCTGTTTTCTAAACCTCTCGAATTCGGTAGGGTTGGATTATTCCATTTCAATATCCCCGAATTCGGTATAATTAAAAGTAGATGTGTAGGGCAGAATGAGGTAATATCAAAGGCGACAGCACATTCCCGGGATCTTATTTCTTCTCCTTTATCATTTGCTCCAAGAGGGCGCTTTTTTCTTTTTCCAGTTCGAGCATCCGCTCGTAGAGAGCTGTTTTTTCCTTACTCAGTTCAAGAATCTGTTCGATTGGATTGTATGTGTTGCCACAGTTTTCATTTGAAATATCACTACTTGACGCTATATTGTTTACGCTTCCATTTTCAAAAGTGTTGTTTTCAACGATGAAAGTTACCGGATCTTCTTCCAGTTCCTTGATCAGTTCGGGAGCCACGTTCAGGGCTTTGGCAAAACGTTCGATTACATCGTCGTTGAGGACCTTCCTCTGTTCGTAGGTGGAAATCAGTGCCTGGCTAAGCCCCATCTCGGCGGCGAGGGCTTCCTGCTTGATACCCAGTGTATGGCGGAAACGCTTGATGGCGTGCCCGTGATGGGTGTTTTTTAATTTTTGTTCCTTGGTTTCCATATATCTGTCTGGATATTATTTTATTACCGCAAATATAGACAAAAAATGGAATGTATTGATAACTATCAATGCAAAATTGATAATTAACAATGAATATCTCAGTATATGTTTGGTTAAATTTCGTTTTCTTTGAGCCATCAATCTATAATTGTTAAATTTTAAAAAACCCAGAATCATGGACCCATAACAGAATTTAAAATGAATTATTATCTTTGTGCCGTAAACTACGGTACGAAATAATATAGCGCTTTTTTGGCCTTTTAGTCGAATCCGCAAAATTCAAATCAGGAGGCCGAAGAATGGAAGCGCCCTTAGAAATAAGGGCGTGGACATTGTTCTATTCTCCTGAGAGGGCCCTTGCGGAGCCTGACTAAAGGGATAGCGACAATCGTCCGCGCCTCTTTTTTATATCCCCATATATTCATCAGAGTGTATGACGAATAGGATTTCAGAAGTCCGGCTATAGGCTGTCCCGTTCTGTAATCAGAGATTCATATGTTGCCCGCACGATTGCCCTTTATCGCACCGGGTTTCAGTTATCTGCAAACTCCCTTCTCCTTCAACCGGCTCTGTCCGGAAATACCCGTTTAATACCCGTTTAATTTAAATCGTAAACCAGACAATGAAATTTATTAAATTATCCCGGTGGAGGAGGGCAGTCCGCATTTTTTTAACATAACCGCAAAAAGAACAGGTGGCGGGTATCATGTAAAACGACGGTATACTCCAGGTCTCCTACATCACAAGGCAGTTCATTGATGTCTTGAGGGCGTTTTCCCGAGTTCCGTTCAATTCCCAAATGTTAAGTAACAAATTCTTCGTTGAAAAGTAACCGCTTCTTAACATGTATTATTTTTCTTTGCGTCTTGATTAGAAATTTCGATTTGATTAACAAAAAAATTATGGTTAGAATTAAATTGTCAAGTATGTTTATAAGCTTGATTGTGTTCTTTACGGCTCTTTCAACAGGAGCAGCTGCGCAGGACAGTACCTTGAGGGGGACTGTAAAAGACATGGCCGGCACCCCGCTCATAGGGGTGAACGTGATTCAAAAAGGAACCACAAACGGAACGGTGACGGATGTGGACGGGAGCTTCTCGATCAACGTGCCCGCAAAAGCAGCGGTAGTTTTCACGTACATCGGTTTCTCAGCGCAGGAAGTTGTCTGGGATGGCGCTTCCGCGATGAATGTGGTGATGCAGGAAGACACGGAGTTGTTGGACGAAGTTATCGTGGTTGGGTATGGAGTGCAGAGAAAAGTATCAAACACTGCGTCTGTCTCTTCAGTGAACGGAGAAGACTTGACCAGTTCCCCTGTCGCAAATATAAATAACAGTATTGTCGGGAGAGTTCCTGGAATACTGTCTTTTCAAAACAGCGGGGAACCGGGTAGTGACGCAGCCTCACTCAGAATACGTGGTATTGGTACAACTGGAAATGCAAACGCTTTATTAGTCATCGATGGTATTCCTCAAAATTACAATAGTTTATCTAAGCTGAATTCTGATGAAATTGAATCAATTTCAATACTTAAAGATGCCGCAGCGGTAGCTCCATACGGCATAGGTGGTGCCAATGGAGTAATTTTAGTGACAACGAAGAGGGGAATAGAAGGAAAAATCGGCATCAATTATAATGGCTATTATGGTGTTCAACAACCTACAGCATTACCCAAATTTTTGGATGCATACGGATATGCAAGCAAATTGAACGAAGCAAACTTAAATATCGGGAATAAACAGACATTTACAGATGAAGAGCTCCTGAAATTTAAGAATGGTACCGACCCGGATCATTATCCAAACACAGACTGGATTAATGAAATAGTTAATTTTCAGGCTCCGATTACGAAACACTCTCTATCATTTAGCGGTGGTACTGAAAAAATCAAGTTTCATAGTAATCTGGGTTATTTGTATCAAGAGGGAATTATTTCTCAAATAAATTATAACCGCTTCAGTCTACTATTGAATGTTGATGCGAATGTTACAAAAACAACCAAAATATCTTTTGATTTGAATGCCGGCAAAGAAACAAAAAATAATCCAGGCAATGCAAGCGGTTCCGGTTTATTTACTGATATTACAGAAGTACCTCCGATTTATCCCATAAGATTTAGTAATGGATTACCTGCTCACAATATGTTACCTTCGATCACCGAGAGTGGATACGGAAAAAATACAGATAATAATTTAAATATAAGATTACTGGCGGAACAAAAAATTCCATTTATTCCCGGCCTGATAATCAAGGGAGTCTTTGGCTATAATACAAAATATTCATTTGACAAAACCTGGAGACTTCCATACACATTTTACAAATTAAGTGCAAACAATGAATATGTTCCTCAACCATCAGGCCCAATAAAACCATCGTTATCTGAGGGTTTTAATCAAAATATTCATATGATTACCCAGTTTTTTGTCACATACCAAAAAAAGTTAAAGAATCAGGAGATTAATTTTCTCGGGGTCTATGAAGGGAAAAGTACGAATTTCAATGATTTAAATGCTTCAAGAGTTAATTATGAACTTTTTGTAGACGAACTTTCGCTAGGGAGCAGCGACAAAAATAATTTTGATAACAGTGGCAATTCTTCGAAATCAGCCCAGATGGGATGGGTTTATCGTTTAGATTATTCATTATTAGATAAATACTTGTTGCAATTGTCCGGGCGCTATGATGGCCATTATTATTTTGCACCGGAGAAGCGATTTGCTTTTTTCCCTTCATTGGCAGTTGGTTGGAGGATCTCAGAAGAGAAATTCATTAAAAATAATTATCCGTGGATTAATAATCTAAAGATTCGTGGATCATATGGTTTGTCCGGAAATTTAGCAGGCAGCGCATTTCAATATCTGACTGCGTACGAAACACGAAATAGTTATGTATTTGGAGGTATAAATCCCTATCAGGTACTGGGAATCTATGAAAGTGTACAAGCGAATCCGGATATAACCTGGGAGAAAGCAAAAAAAGGTAATATAGGTATTGATGCACTATTATTAAATGGAAAAATAGATGTTACCTTCGATCTTTTTACCGAAAAGCGGTCAGATATGCTAATAAACCCTGCTACAATTGTTCCTGCAGAGTATGGTATAGGCCTTTCTCAAGTAAATGCCGGAGTTATGAAGAATAAAGGTTTTGATTTTAGCATTGCCTTAAATCATGGTTTTAATGATCTCAATATTAATTTTGGGGTGAATCTGTCTCATGCTAAAAATGAGTTAATAGAAACATTTGAAACAAAAGCAACTTATAATAATCCTAATAGAAGAGAGACCGGCAGACCGCTTAATACCAGATTCGGACTCAAGTCACTTGGATTGTATCAACTAAGTGATTTTGATGATCAAGGTAATTTGAAAGCAGGTTTGCCTGTACCATCTTTTGGAAAAGTTCAGCCGGGGGATATAAAATATGCTGATATTGCAGGTGCACCAGATGAAAATGGAAATATTACCGCCCCAGACGGGAAAATAGATATTAATGACTATACCGTGATTGGAGATCCATTATTTCCTCAGCTAATATTCGGATTTAATACCGATTTGAGCTGGCGAGGTTTATATTTGAACATGTTATGGCAGGGAGCCGGTGAAATGAGTGTCTATATAGATAATGAACTGGCAGCGCCTTTCTTTAATGGAGCGAAAATTTTTGAGGAACAGACTGATTACTGGACTCCGGAAAACCCAAATGCAACATATCCCCGTTTGACTCCGAATCCAATTACTCATAATACCCAGCCTTCAAGTTTCTGGGTAAAGGATGGCACCTATTTAAGATTAAAAAATATAGAATTGGGGTATCATCTCCCGACAAAACTTATAAATAAAACTTCGATAAAGTCAGTTAGAATTTATGTCACGGGTCAGAACTTGTTAAGTTTCAGCGGTCTGAAGTTTATGGACCCTGAGTTGACGAGCGCGCGGGGCAGATATTATTATCAGCAGAGAGTATTTGCCATAGGAACAAGTATTTCATTTTAAAAAATCAACAAGCATCAACATAATTATGAATAAGATATTATTTTTTATTATACCATCAGTCATTTTCCTCTCATGTACTGAGCTCGAAATCAGTCCAAAAGACAGATTGTCCGATGAGTCGGTCTGGAGTAATCCGGAAACTGCCGATTTATTCCTTAATGATATTTATAACAGTTTAAATGCAGGTCCTTATCCTTCAGTATGGACAAATTTACCGAGTGAGATCAGTAACGATCCATTGGATAATTTCACTGATAACACCACATATGGTCCCACAGGTACTCCATCTTACTCTCTGTTTGACAATGGAAGTTATGGCCCTTCTAACCCCTTGTTTAATAACCAGTGGAGAAAAATGTATCAAAACATACGGCAATGTAATTTGTTTATTGAGAAAGTAACAGCTTCAGATTTTAATGATGAAACAAAAAAGGGGTTTGTTGCGCAAGCAAGATTTTTAAGGGCCTATTTTTATAGGCAGTTAATAGATTTGCATGGAGGGGTACCCATTATTACAAAAGTTTTAAGAAATAGTGGCGGTGAAGAAATATTTTATCCGAGAGATTCATATGAAGATTGTGTTTCATTTATTCAGAATGAATGTGATGAAGTTGCTAAAGACCTGCCACTGACTGTTAGCGGGGCAAACTTGGGTCGCGCAACTAAAGGAGCCGCGCTGGCGTTAAAAGGAGAGGAGGAGTTGTATGCTGGTAAATGGAGTGATGCAGTAAACACACATAAAGAAATTATGGAGCTTGGAGTGTATGATCTTTTTCACAACTATGGTGATTTATTCTACGCAGCAAATGAAAACAATGAAGAAGTTATTTTTGATATTCAATTCGCACCTGAAGTGAAAAGGAAGAGAATCAACCAGTTCTGGGGAGTACCTATGGTGCAGAAAGGTGCAGGATGGGGATCCTGTAATCCAACACAGAATTTAATTGACTGTTATGAATTTACAGACGGGAAAACTGAAGCGGAAGGTTCTTCCATGTTCGATCCTGGCGCACCTTATAAGAACAGAGACAGTCGTTTTTACGCATCCATCATTTATGATGGTTCTGTATGGAGGGGAGATACTATTTACACAAGATTGGGCATACCCAATAACTACAATGAGATTAATATAGTAGGAAAATCGGGTAATGCCGGTAGAACAGGATATTTTACAAAGAAACTGCAGGATTCAACTATTTATTCTACAAATAGCATGTTGGATGGAACAAATTTCATCGTTTACAGATATGCAGAAGTATTGTTGAACTATGCAGAGGCGAAGAATGAAGTAAGCGGGCCGGACAGTGAGGTGTACGATGCGATTAACAAGGTGAGGGCACGGGCTGGACAACCTCCTCTGCCACCCAATTTGAACAAAGAGCAAATGAGAGAAAAGATCAGACATGAACGGAGAATAGAATTGGCATTTGAAGGAAAATACTTCTATGATATTATGAGATGGCGTACTGCCGAAACGATATTTAAAAGACCAATTTACGGGATGAAGATAACAAAGAAAAGTGGTAAATTAATTTATGAGAAAATACCTGTTCGTACTGTAATTTTTGATCCTGATAAAAATTATCTTCAACCAATTCCGCAGTATGCCATGGATCAAAATACCAGATTAAAACAAAACCCAAATTATAATTGATGAAATTATGCTTAACTATATAAAAAGCAATATGCTGATAAATAGACCGGGTGCTATAATTATTTTTTTGTTACTCTCCTGTTCCTGTTCATCGGGACGCAAGGAAATTTCTACAGATGACAGGTATTATTTAAATTTTGATTCTGCAGCCCATCTTCATTCCTATTTGAATGACACTATCCGTAATAGCCACAGGATAAATTTATTAAGTGCGCACAGAGGAGGGGCGGGAAAAGAATTACCGGAAAACAGTTTGGAAACTTTCGAGAACACGCTGAAATATACCTATAGCATAATAGAAGTGGATCCAAGATATTCAAAAGACAGCGTGATTGTTTTGCATCACGATAAGACACTTGACAGGACAACAACCGGTACCGGTTTGGTATCGGACTACACCTATGAAGAGTTGCAAAAACTGTTCTTGCGGGATATAGATGGCAATGTTACGCCATTTAAAATACCCACGCTTGAAGAAGCGTTGAAGTGGGCGAAGGGAAAATCCGTGTTGGTCCTAGATAAAAAAGATGTGTCAGTGGAAGATCGATTAAGAGCAGTGGAAGAATGTGACGCCGAGGCTAACGCCATCATTATGGCTTACACATTTGAGGAGGCAAGACATTGTTATGCTATGAACAAGGACGTAATGATGCAGATTTTTATAAACAATCAAGATAAAGTACTTGAATTTGACAACATTGGTGTACCCTGGAAGAATGTTATTGTTTTTGTCACACATGAAATTCCGGAAAGTCCCGAATTGTTTAACATGATCAACAGTAGAGGCAGTACATGTGTGGTAGGGACTTCCAGAACATTGGACAAGGAGCTTATGCAGCATGATGATGAAAATATTGCAGAAATGAGATCCAAGTACGAATCGATTCACAAAATGGGTGCGGGTATCATCGAAACAGATGTGCCAGTTAATTTAAGCAAGTTGATTACAACTAATTAAATTGGGAGTGTTATGAAAAGAAACTTTGTTATTTCATCAGAATTGGCTTCTTTGACATTGTGTTTTTGTGTATTACCACTATATAGTCAAAAAGATAACGAAAATCCAAACATCATATATATCCTTGCCGATGACCTGGGATACGGGGATGTAGGGTGTTACGGACAAAAATACGTCAAAACACCCAATATTGACAAGTTGGCAAATGAAGGGATTTTGTTTACTCAACATTACGCGAGCGCCCCTGTAAGCGCTCCCACGCGAGGATGCCTGATGACCGGGAAACATTTGGGTAATGCGTATATAAGGAACAACAGGGAGTTGAAAGAAGACGATCCACGTAAAACAGGACAAGAACCACTGCCAAAAGACACGTACACTCTGGCTGACATGTTAAAAGAAAGAGGGTACGTTACCGCGCTTATTGGAAAGTGGGGATTAGGAAGTATTGCGTCACACAGTTCTCCAAACAAGCAAGGGTTTGACTTTTTTTATGGATATGCTGACCAGGTCCATGCGCACAATCATTATCCTGACTTTTTGTGGCGAAACGACAAGCAGGAGTTTTTAAACGGGAATGTGACAACTGTGCACCCTGAAATATCAAAAGAGGAAGAAGTCGCTTTGGATGCATACAAGAAATATCAGGGGAAGAATTATTCCCTGGATTTAATGGCTGATGAAGCTGTCAAGTTTATCAGGAGCAACCAGGATAAGCCATTTTTTCTTTATCTGGCTTTCACAGTTCCTCATAAAGCATTGCAAGTTCCAGATGAAAGTTTAAAAATGTATAAAGGGTTATTGGACGAAATTCCTTATGATGGCAAAAGAGGGTATACCCCTCACCCAAAACCTTTGAGTGCCTATGCAGCCATGATTACAAGAATGGATGAGAAAATAGGCGTAATCATGGATTATTTAAAAGAGGCAGGGCTGGATAATAATACAATCGTCATGTTTACTAGTGACAACGGACCTGCTTCGGGAGGTGGTTTGGATACACAGTTTTTCAATAGCTCGGGAGGACTTAAAGGTCAAAAAGGCCAACTTTATGAAGGTGGAATCAGGGTTCCTTTTGTTGCCCGATGGCCGAAACAGATAAAGCCAGGTACTAGAACCGATCACATTTCTGCACAATATGATGTTATGGCCACATTCGCTGAACTGACGGGGGATATTATTGAAGATACGGATGGAATTTCATTTCTCAATACTTTGTTGGGAAATGATGAAGCACAGGAGAAGCATGAATATTTATACTGGGAATTCTCGGGAAGCGGGGGCCAGTACGCCATCAGAATGAATGAATGGAAAGGTGTGAAAAATAATGTTCGTGGTAACGCTGATTCAAAATGGGAAATTTATAATATCTCTGAAGATGATTTTGAGTCGGAGAATGTGGTTTCCCAACATCCTGAGTTGGTATCTGAATTTGATAAAATTATTCGCAAGAGAACGCCGGCAGTCATTGATGAGTGGAATTTTGAAAAATGAAATGGATATGCACAGATTGATCTTTTTTTTCGCAATATTTCTTTTCTTCTTTGTGAAACTTTTCTCTCAGGAGACAGGCACAGTATTACCTCAGTGGAAACAAGGAGAAATGGAAATACATCATGTCCATACAGGCAGAGGAGAAGCCGTTTTTTGTATTTTTCCTGACGGGACTACCATGGTGATCGATGCGGGAGATTCCGGGCCACACAGTGATCCGAGAACCACTCCGGGTTTTCCCGATGATAGCAGACAACCTGGAGAATGGATTGCACGTTATATTTCCAAGCGATTAGATTTTAGGAATGAAGTAAAGTTAGACTACTTTCTGCTGACACATTTTCACGGTGATCATTTGGGAGGTGTCTACACCAATTCCGTTAAAACAAAAAAAGGAGGTGATTATTTTTTAAGTGGGGTCACAGAGTTGTATGAACATGTTCCATTCTCTAAAATAGTAGATCGTGGTTGGCCAACCTATTCATATCCTTCTCGGCTGAAGGGCAAAGCAATTGAAAACTATTTAAAATTTATAGAATGGCATCACGGGAAAAGCGGAACAGTTATTGAAGGTTTTGTCCCGGGAAGTAAAAGCCAATTTGCCCTGCTTAAAGAGCCAGAAAGATATCCTGATTTTGAAGTAAGAAATATCATTGCGAACGGAATAATATGGACCGGAGAAGGAGAGAACACACGCAATCTCTTTCCTCTGGATTTGAAAAATGTGCATGAAAATAAACTATGTGCAGGAGTTCGTATCAGTTACGGAGCATTTGATTATTTCAATGGTGGCGATATCAATGGACGCCTACCCATTAATCTTGAGAAGTGGCTTGATGTGGAAACTCCTGTTGGAGAGGTGCTTGGTACCATAGAGGTGTGCGAGGCAAATCATCACTCCTGGATTGATGCCATGAGTGAATCTTTTCTTCAGCATATACAGCCTCAAAATATCATTATACAGGTGTCCCACGTATCACATCTTAATTTATCGGTATTGCAAAGCATGGCCAATAAAAGTATAAACCCCAATTTAAAGCATATTATTCCCACCAACATACCTGAATTGTCACGTGCTTATTTGGGTGAAGATCAAGTAAGGAAAATGTCAGGGGAGGGAGGTCATGTCGTGATTAAGGTAGATCCGGGAGGTGATACTTATTCCATCATACTGCTAGACAGCAACAATGAGTCAATGCGGATTAAGTCAGCCTATGGCCCGTTTCAATGCAGATAAACATGAGAAAGATGAAAAAGACATCGCTACGGCAATGCGGTGGCTTCAGCTCAAACAGGAATGCGTTCGAGCCTTTTGCTCCCCTTGCGAACGAGCCCGATGTCAAGTCGGTCTATTACGACGAAAAAGCGGATCATCTCATTTATACCAAGGGTGAAATAAGCTGGTGGACCCACAACATTTACTCCATGAATCCAACCAAACAAATAACGATCCCCGAAATTGACGTGTATAAGGTGAGGGTCATCAAATAAGAGGTGAGGGTCATCAAATAATTCCGATTAGTTTAAATCAACAGTGACCGTTCGAAACAGGGAGACACTGTGCTGGAGCGCCCGTAGGACGGTTTTATAATCCGTCTCACGGGCGTTAACGTTCATGTAATATCCTGATGTGGATGGTATTCCACTTGTCGGGGGTCAATGGGGCGGGGAAGGGGACTGTGAACTGAAAAGTGAACTGAAAAGTGAGCGGAACAATGAACGGATGAGGTAATTGGTTTATAATTTTATAGGATTGGGGTATTCTTTTCCCATCGTCTTTTTATATTCGATCAGAAACGAGAGATATCTTAATTTCGCTTCTTCGTGCCTCTTGAGTTTCTGCAATGCCGCAACCAGGTAAGTTATGGCCCTGTCGTTTACCGGATCAATATGAAATGCTGCATCGGCCAGTTCTACAGTTGTAAGGTATGCTTCCGTTTCGTAGCTCCATTCAATAGTGCTGATAAGCAGCGGCTCAATACTTTTTTCGGTATGTTCTTTCAGGAAGTCATATTCCGGTTCGTTTTCATTTCTCATAAATTTTCCCCGGGTAACAATGGCTATAAATTCTTTTAGTTGTTCCTCGTCGCGGCTTCCCGAAAGGATCTCCAAACATATAGTGAAGTCGCAATACAGGGGATCTGCCTGCACTAGCTTGAAAACACCCTTCTCGTACAACAATTCAATGCCATCCAGTTCTTCCAGTATTTTACGCAACCTGTTCAGTGTGACATTACGCGTGTTTTTTACTGTATGAGACGGTTTGCCGGGCCACAATATCTCACTGAGATGCTGCGAGGTGATACCCTCCTCTACAGCGCTAAAATGCAGGAGTAAACAAAATGTCTCTTTTAGTTTTTTACTGAAAAGATAAGTAATATCCCTGTTGCTGCGATTGCGAATCATGAAATCTCCAAATAGATAAATTGCGTTGGACCGGAATGTGGATACCTGTTTCTGGCTTGTTTTAAAGGGTGTACCACTATCGGGAGAAAAGGTCTCTTTGCGTTTGTATTTGAGGAAACGTCCGAGAGAAATGACGAAAATAACTACGATAACTCCCGTGAGGATAAAAATAAAGAGGAGTTTATCTGAACGCGTCTTCGTTGCATAACTGACCAGCTCATGGCCGGTGATCGGTGGAAAAGCAAGTGAATATACATGTACCTCTGAAGCAATATCGTCGGAAAATTCATGTACTACCGCATAAAGAGCGTGCAGATCGTCGTCATAATAGAGATTTGCATTGGTGTTTATCTTGTCGGAGAATATCGGGATGGAATCACCCAATATACTAAAATTACCATCTTTCAGTGAATAGCGGTATAATCTTAGGTAAGACTGGGTGAAATGCTCTGGATAACATAAGGTATAAAATGAATCATCGTCATTGATCACCATGCCCCTCACGGGTACCATGTTTTCCTGCTCCCACGGGATTTCCCATACTTTGGATATCTGTGATGTCTGCAAATCCAATTGATAAAAATCATAATAATAAGTTCTTCCCAGCAGCTGGTTACCCGTAACATTTCCCATGCCCCCAAAGAGGTAGAGTTTCTTCTGCTTCAACTGGTGCCCCATTGACGTGAAATAACGTGGGTTGATTGTTTCTCCATCCCGCGTGGAAAGTGTATCCCATTGCTGTGAATTGATATCATAGAGATAAAAGATATTGCTGTAGCGCATATTACCGAATCCTCCGAATATCAGGTACTGTTGTTTTGACGAATCGAAATAGGAACCATGATGATGAAGTTGAATTGGCAGCCGGTCATAACTCTCAATGCGCCATTCGTAGCTGTGAAGATCAAGACTTGCTACCGTAGGCCCCTGGTAGGTACTATCGTAATATACCTCATAACAGTAGAGCTTGTCCTGTACAGGATCAATGAAGTTGGTTCCCAGTCTGAGGTCTACCGGACAAGGCTCCTTGAAGATCACCGTTTCCTTGTTCGTGGTTCTCAGGTTATAGATGATGATGGAATCTCTGTTGAAATGATACAGTTCTTTTCGCGTCTCATGGTAATTAGTCCCGGAGACCTGTGCCGAACGTGTTGAAGTCTCCGGTTTCCAATGATAGGCGTCATTGATCAGCCAATAGGGATTAATAACATTTCCCATGACGGTTCCCTTGTTGTTATGCACCTCATTGCCCTGATACTCCTTCAATGGGAACCGATAGCTTCGCGTGTTGCCCACCCTCAGGCTCCGGATGGCAAAAGGAGCCACGTCAATCACATGATCACTTTTACCGAATATGAGGGTGGGTGTGAACGATTCCGGAAGGGTTACATTGGCCGCACTGTTGGTGCTGTCGCCAATGGTTAGCGTGATGAGATTGTTTTCAAGGTCGAATGAGATATCTATCTGAAACCATTCACGTGGCGGATATTGACTCTTTTCCAGCGAGATATGAATCAAATTGTTTTTTCCTTCCTCATTGAAGAGAAACAGATGGTTTTCTTCGTGTCCATCATAAAAAAGATTGAAGATGCTCCCGTTTTCAGCCGATTTTATTCTGAGGATGTTACCAATATCAGTTGTCATATACAACGATAGACGGAAACTGATGTTGAAGTGATCCGAAAAAGTAACCTGACGTTCACTGAAGACATCGTAAGAGGTTCTCTGCTCAATTGGATAGTCGTTTCCAAGAAAACGAAGTCCTTCTGCGAAAAGAGGCCGGGAGAGAAAGATGAAAAAAAAGAGGAGAGTATATATGATTTTTTTTGTCGATGTAACCATGAAAATGAATAGCATTTGGAACCGATGGAAGGATGTATCCTTCCCGTGAGAAGCAATTGTCTATTGCCTTTACAAAGATACCATAATCAGTCTTATATTGCAAATGATCAATTTTGTTTATTGATTAAGAGCTGTTTGGGAAAAGGTTAAATAGCGTGTTGATTACTGTTATTTTGTAAAATGTAACCCCAATGTAACCCTTTGGCTAACCCGTCCGCCTTTATATTTGGTGCAGAGAAATTGCAGCAGGCTTATATTGGAGAGGCTGCACGGGAAAAATGATATCATGACATATTTGATGATATGGGATGAAAAACAAAAAATGCAAATTAATTAATGAATGGAATGAAAAACTTGAGAGAATTATTCTACACGTCTTTGATTGTGTTTATATCGATCGGACTGTTTTCCTGCGAAAAGGAAGAATCTTCACAGAGCCTGCTCGGTGAAGTGGCCGGAGTGGTAAAGGATGTCAACGGCAACCCCATCCCGGGAGTGAATGTCACTCTTTCCGGGATTAATGAAGAGAACATGGTTACAACCACCGACGAAGAGGGAAGGTATCAGATGAACAATGTAACCTTGAAAACACATGCCATCATGTTCTCCAGGGAGGGGTGGCAGACGGTCAGTGTAACCATTACAGCCGATAAATTCGGTGAAAACAACCGCGCAATCGGAGATGCTGAAATGATCAGGGCTTCGGCAAAGATAACGGGAATCGTGACTGATGCCAAGAATAATGGAGCACCGCTTGCCGGAGTGACTGTCTCGGCCGGGCCGGCAGGAACGGTAATCACCGGAAACGACGGTAAGTATATCATTGCAAATCTGGTGAAAGATAAATACACGCTCACTTTCACAAAGCAAGACTATGTGACGATTATAAAGGAGGTTGCAGCGACCGATTTTGTGGATGAAACTGTGACGATCGATCTCAGAATGGGGGGCGAGGAGCTTCTCCGTGGCTTAACGGCCGACGATTTGAAACATGCCGAGAAATGGTATTATAACGAATATCGCGGTGGAAGAAATGCCGATGAATATCCTCACTGGGACTGGGCCTGCAACTATATGTCCACACTTGATTTCCGCGGGGCATGGGAAGAACAGAATGAGGGTACCACACTTCAAATCAGAAATAATGACAGCGACCGTAAGAATCCGGCCGACCTTGATGTGTTTGACTCCTTCGTATTCGGAAGTAAGTTGATCACTGCAGAGAATAAGATCCTCTCACTGAGAGCACGCACCCATAATGCCGACGCATCTGCTCCTGCCTATTTTGGTGTACAGGTTGTAGACCTGTCTGAAAATCAACCCAAAGCTGTGAAAATAGGAACAACACGTACGTATGGTTCAGGTAATTATTCAGACTTCGAGTTCGACCTGAGCGCCTATGTAGGGAAAGAGGTCGTTCTGGCCATCGGAATCTACCGTCAGTCGACAGGCGATTACTGGAAGCAGCTTGTGTTGCGTGCCATCAGGTTTGCCGACAGGAAGGTGGAAAACTATGGCTGGTTGCCCGGCACCGAAGTGATTGAAGGGTGGAAGCTGACCAGAGAGACTGTGCGCTCCACAATGCCGCATACCAAAAAGCTGTTTACCGGAATCAGCCCCGTCACCGGAGATCGCGGTAATTATGTAAATGCCTACCGTGCCTGGAGAAATGTCGGACATGTGGGTGCCGAATGGTCGTTCGTACCCCTGAGAAAAGATCCCGAGGTGTTCCCCTCGGAAGGCTATATCATCAAAACGAGAAATACCTCTGATATAGATACGAAAGTGCCCGAAGCATATATATACGCCAAGTTTTCGATTGCAACTGGAAGCAACCAGTTCACACTCAGTACGCGAAGCTTCGGCGGTAACTTTACCTATTTTAAAATAACCGCAATCGGGAATGATGGAACGGTAACCCATCTCGCACCGGTATCCAATACCGCCCAGGAGGCCATGGCTGCCGCCAACGGAACCTGGAAATTCAAACATGGCAATGGAGGCGCAGATAATCCCGAGGGATATGCATCATTCAAATATGACCTTACACAGTTTAACGGGACAGATGTCACCTTGGCCATCGGTGTATATAATGGAGAGGCCAATACCGGCGAGAACAAGCT
Source organism: Proteiniphilum sp. LBM24028 (assembly GCF_056629195.1). NCBI lineage: Bacteria > Pseudomonadati > Bacteroidota > Bacteroidia > Bacteroidales > Dysgonomonadaceae > Proteiniphilum > Proteiniphilum sp. LBM24028. The sequence goes on from NZ_CM152817.1 coordinate 115,788, forward strand.
GGTTATTCATAAAATTGAATTGAAATAATCTTTAGTAACATGAACAGGATGAAAAATCTAATTATTGCATTTATAAGTCTCCTGTGGCTCATGACCTGTGCCTGCACGGAGAATGTGCCGGATCGGGGTTCCCAGGAGCCGCCACTACAGGAAGAGCCTCTGGCTGAGATAAATCTGACACGTGCTATAGAGCTCGCCGACAATGCCATTAATGCGCATTTCACCGGAAGCGGGATGGCCATGGCCAGATATTATAATCCTTATACAGGCACACGATCCGATGAAAAAGGAAGCGTATGGATGTATACCAGCGCCATTGAGGCGGTAAATGCAATTCTGCACGGACTTCAGACAGAGAAGGAGAAAGGAGATGCATCCCTTTATAACAAGCACTACACCAGGTTTGTGGAAGTGTTGGGTAATCTATATGACAATGCCGACTATTATCTGGGAACTTTCTCCCTCACCTCATATACACAGACCAAAGAATGGACGGTATACGGTGTGAACAGGGGATCTTCGAAAGGAGGAGCCAAAGTGGAGGGCATCGAGAATGTGTATGACGACCAGATGTGGCTTGTACGCGAACTTCTGGAATCATATAAGCTGACAGGCAATGCGGCCTACCTGGAGAAAGCCGAATATCTGACCGAATATGTACTCGATGGATGGGATTGCACGATCGATGCGAACGGAAATGAGTCCGGCGGCATTACATGGGGACCCGGTTACGTGACCAAACATGCTTGTAGTAACGGCCCCATGGTAAGTCCCCTCGTCTGGCTCCATGAATTGTATAAAGGGAAAAACGACGAAGTGACATACCGTTATATCGATGCCGGGGATAAAAAGACAAGGAAAACAACATCCCTGAAAAAAAGCGATTACTACCTCACATTTGCAAAAAAAATTTATGAGTGGCAAAAAGAGGCGTTGCTGCGTGGAGACGGAGTGTATGATGACATGATGGGAGGGTGCACGCCAGGTACGCCCGAGTGGGAGACCATTGATGGGGTTGTTTACCGGAAAGGAATCACCTGCCGTGATAAGGTGGGGCCGGCAATCAGCTACAACAGCGGCACCATGCTTTCGGGAGCTGCAGATCTGTACAGGGCTACGGCGGATGGAAAATACCTGTCCGACGGAAAGAAGCTTTCGGACGCAAGCTTTGCTTTTTTTGCGAAGAAAGGAACCAACCTGCCCGACCATTATACCTACAACATCAGCGGATTCAATAACTGGTTCAATGGGGTGCTGATGCGGGGCTATGTGGATCTTTTTCCGGTAAATGACAAGGTGTCGACGTATATTGCCACATTTCAGCAGAATCTCGACTACGGGTATGACCACTTTCTGTACAAGGGTTTTCTACCCACCAATTTGTTGGTGGGATGGAGTCAGAATAACAGTAACAACAGGACTGAAGGGATGTTTAGCTTTGCTTTCGCTGCTGAATATGCTGTGTTATCACGCTATGAGATGACTAAATAACAAAATAACATACATTGGAATGATGAAGAATTTTTTTATTCGTGCGAAATTATTTTCGCAAATGATCCTGCTTGCACTTTTACTTGTTCCTGCCACAGCACTGGCACAGGATGTAAATGTGACGGGAGTGGTGAGAGACAGTGGTAATGAACCGTTACCCGGGGCGACCGTGGTCATCAAGAACAGCACCATAGGAACCGTCACCGATATAGATGGGAAGTATGCCATCGTGGCTCCTGCCGATGCAGTGCTCGAATACAATTTTTTAGGGTTCACTACAAAAGAAGAACTCGTGAATCAGCGTACCGTCATCAATGTGGTTCTGGAATATGAGCAGCAGAGCCTCGATGAGGTGGTCGTGGTAGGATATGCCACACAGAAAAAGGTTACCCTTACAGGGGCCGTCTCGGGTGTGAAGGGTTCCGACATGATCCAGACAAGAAATGAAAATCCGCAGAATATGCTCACCGGACGGATTGCCGGAGTGAGGGTATGGCAGAAAAGCGCCGAGCCCGGATCATTTAACAATAGTTTCGATATCCGTGGTCTGGGAAGTCCGCTGGTGGTGATTGACGGAATTCCCCGCAGCGCCGGCGAGTTTCAAAGACTCAATCCCAACGACATCGAAGATGTGTCGGTACTTAAAGATGCATCGGCGGCCATCTATGGAGTAAGGGCTGCCAACGGTGTGGTGCTCGTGACCACCAAGAAGGGATCGAAAGAAGGAAAAGCCGATGTGGCCTTTAATGCATCCTACACTTTTCAGAGACCTTCGGGAATGCCGGTGCTTGCCGATCCTTTCGAGACAATGACGCTTTACAACGAACGTGCAATGAATAATATCAACGGGGGAAATATCATTTTTCCCGAGAGCATGTTCGAAGCATACCGTAATGGTACACGCCGCACGACCGACTGGACATCATTGCTCTTCTCCGATTATTCACCCCAGACCCAGCAGGATCTGAGTATTACGGGAGGAAGCGAGAAAACACAATATTACATCGGTATGGGTTATCTTTTTCAGGAAGGTTTTTTCAAGTCGGGCGATTTGAACTACAATAAAATAAACCTGCGATCCAATATCACCACAGAGATTTTTGACGGATTGACCTTCGACCTGAACCTGAGCGGTATTGCCGATCAACGCAATAATCCCTATTCCAGTTCAGTGGATATCATCCGTAACTACTGGCGGCAGGGTGTACTCTTTCCGGCATACGCCGACCCGGAAAACACCATGCTCAATTACGAAGGATTGGACCTGGAGGAAAATACGGTGGCCAAGATGACCTCCGATATTTCCGGTTACAGAAAATATGCACAGAAGTATTTCATGTCGTCGGCAGGCCTTAACTATGATTTTGGGAAACTGTCAGATGCTTTGGAGGGACTTTCGGCAAAAGCGCTGCTAAGTTACGATTACCGGATGGATGATAACAACATCAAACGCAGAGAGTACTATCAGTACATGTATAACGAACTGACGGGCAACTATGATGCGAAGCTTTATAATAACAGCTCTCCCAATCAGATCAGAAGAGAACTTTATAGCAAGCAACAGCTGCTGGGACAGTTCATCTTGAATTACAACAGGCAGTTTGAGGGATTACACAATGTAAGCGGTATCCTGGGCTGGGAAACCCAGAGACGTACCGGTGACAACTTTTATGCACAGCGTGATCTCGCCTTCGGCATGGATTATCTTCTGGCGGGTGTGGATGAAAATCAGCTGGGAGGCATGCAGAGCGGACTCAATGATATTTACGAACTGGCCAACTCTGCCCTGATAGGCAGGGCAAATTATACTTATGCCGACCGTTATATTGCAGAAGCGCAGTTCCGTTATGACGGATCATCCAAGTTCGCGGAAGGACATCAGTGGGGCTTCTTCCCATCTGCTTCCGTAGGATGGCGTATATCGGAAGAACCGTTTTTTAAAGAGTGGGAAAGGGCATCCTTTGTAGACCAGCTAAAATTACGGGCAAGCTATGGCGTACTGGGTGACGACGGAGAACTGCAATACGACTGGGCAACAGGCTATGTCTATCCCGCCACTTCCGGAAATGCGGAAAAAGGATACTACAATCAATACGCTCCGGGATACATCTATGGAGATGAGTTTGTGTACGGAGTATCCACGCTCGCACTTCCCAACAGGCTTATCACCTGGTTTACTGCCCGTACGCTCGACGTGGGTGTCGATTTTGAAGGGTGGAACGGCCTTTTTGGATTCTCTTTCGACTTCTTCAACAGGGAAAGACATGGACGCTTTGCACGCCGGTCGGGTGATCTACCCACCGTGGTGGGTGCAACGGCACCCAGAGAAAACCTCGATAGCGACCGTCACTTTGGGATGGATATGGAACTTTCGCACCGGCACAGGATTGGTGAGTTTTATTACAGGATGAAGGCAATTGGCACCATTACCCGCCAGCAGTATCTTACCGCTTCGGAAAAAGGCCCTTATGGTAACTCGTATGACAGGTGGCGTAACGACAACCTTACGAACCGTTATCAGGGTATGCAGTTCGGATACGAGTCGGCAGGGCGCTATGAAAGCTGGGAAGATATTTGGAGATATCCGATCTATAAAGACAGGAACATCCTGCCGGGTGACTATAAATACCAGGACTGGAATGGTGACGGAGAGATAAATGGTTTGGATGTGCACCCCATCGCGTTTGATCAGACTCCATGGTTGAACTATAGCCTCACCTTCGACGGAAACTACAAAAATATGGATATGAGCATTCTCCTGCAGGGATCGGCTTTGGGTTCCATGGAGTATAGGGAACCACTCTACTCGATCTGGGGAAGTAACGGAGGGGGCACATTGGTACAATACCTCGACCGTTGGCATCCTACAGATCCACTGGCCGACCCCTATGATCCGGAAACGGAGTGGATAAGAGGATATTATGGATTTACCGGGAACTATCCGTTCGGAAATTCAAGATTTAACCGTGTAAGTACGGCCTATCTTCGCCTGAAAAGTATAGAAGTGGGTTACACGCTGCCAAAACTGCAGTCGTTCTCATCGATGGATTTGCGGCTTTTTGCCAATGCTTATAACCTGCTTACGTTCACCGGTGTAAGGTTTGTAGACCCTGAACATCCCGACGATGATTTGGGGAGGATGTATCCGCTGAACAAAACGTTTACCGTGGGACTTTCCCTTAAGTTTTAATCTTTTGAGTATACATAAAATGAAAAAAATGAATAGAATAATTAAACTTGTACTGGCTCTGTTCCTGTTGACCACTGCATGTGCAGATCTGGACATTCCTCCCAAAAATATTATCAGCGATGAAGACCTGCTGACCAATGAATCGGGTATGGAGATCTACATGGCCCGTATGTACAGCAATATGCCATTTGAAGATTTCAAATATATGGCCGAATGGGGTGTGGAATTCAACTCCTGGCTCGGGGCAATGGGAATTGAAGGCACGGGTGAGGCGGTGAACCGCGACGGTATCTCACGGGCATTTACCTCCGAAAGGACTCCCTACTGGGGCAAGGCATTCACCCTTCTCAGGGATGCCAATTATCTGATAGAGAATTTGCCGCTTTACGAAGCTTCTTTTCCTGAGAAGATGTATAATCATTACCTGGGGGAAGCTTATTTTGTACGGGCTTTTGTTTTTGATGCCATGGCACGCCGCTTTGGCGGTATACCGCTGGTGACAAAAGTGATTCAATACCCGGCATCACAGGAGGCACTGGAAGTACCCCGTGCATCTGAGGAGGAGACCTGGGATCAGGTGCTGGCCGATTTTAACCGGGCTGCCGAACTGTTGTCGGAAGAAAGTCCCAAAAGTGGATATGCCAACAAGTATGTAGCACTGGCATTCAAGTCGGAAGCCATGTTGTACGCCGGTAGCGTAGCCAAATACAACGAGACCGTATCTGGCCGTCTCACCGGATTTGGAGAGAAGACCGGCGTAAGGGTCATAGGTTTTGCAGAGGATAGATGGCAGGCTGCATCTGAGAGATACTTCCGGGAAGCATACCTTGCAGCACAAGAGATCATTAAGGAGGGAGGCTATTCACTTTATAAAAAGAAATGGGCTGCTAATAATCCCGAAGCACAATACCAAAATATGGTGGATATGTTCAGTGATCCGGAAAGCCCCGAGAATATCTACGTGAAAAAATATGCATACCCGACCCTCACGCACGGCTATGATGCCTACAGCGCACCGTTCATCTTCAAGGCTCCCCTGGCATCGGGTACCTGTGTCACGCTAGACTTCCTGGAACTTTATGAAGGTTTTGACAGATATCCTGACGGCACAGTAAAAGTGACCACCGGAAATACGAATACAGCGGGCAAGTACCTGATGTACGACTCACCCCTCGACTTTTTCAAAAATGCCGAACCGCGACTGCGCGCTTATGTGATTTTTCCGGGTGATCGGTTCAAGGGAAAGAATATCGAGATACGGGCAGGGGTATATACAGGGAGTGAACCCATCGACCCCCTGTTCAACAATTATACCTATCAGACAGCAGAAACGAGATATCAACATCTGGATGCCTATAAACAACAGCCCAAGACACTTTATCTCAGTCCAAGGGAGGGGAGCGGTCAGGACACCCTGATTTACAAAGGTGCCAAGATGACTGCGGCCGGTGCCAACGGACCTTTTTATGATAATGGAGAAGGATGCCTGACAGGCCTTTACGGAAGAAAATGGCTGAAGGATGATCCTTCCTTTGAGGCAGGAGAGGGAAAGTCTGATCAACATTTTGTGCTGATGCGCTATGCCGAGGTATTGCTGAATGCTGCCGAGGCGGCCGTGGAACTTGCCCTGGCAGGACAACCTTCACCCGATGGGTCTGATCTTTTGACTGTTGCAACGGATAATGTCAATCTCATCAGGGAGAGAGCCGGCGCTTCATTGCTTTCTACTGCAATCACTGCCAATGAAGAAGGACGTAATATAGTGCGCAAGGAGAGACGCAAGGAACTGGCGCTGGAGCATAAAACGAAGTGGGATATCCGTCGCTGGCGCGTGCAGCATTACGAAAACCGGGACGGCTTCTGGGGCGAAGAGAGAAACAAGGACACCTTCAGCAACAACAACCGTTACAGGTTCCGCGGACTTTACCCATTCTTCTCTACCGGGAGCGGGAAATATTTCTTCGATGCCCGTTTTCAATGGGTGAGCCTGAAGACCTTTGAATACAATGTAGTAGATTATTACTTTTCCATTCCGGGCGGCGAGGTGACCAAGAGCCCTGTCATCGACCAGCAGCCTAACAGATAATAACATAACATATATAATCGTATGAACAAGATAGTATTTTTATTGGCTTCTTTGCTCTTGCTTGTTTCCTGCAGCATGTTTGAGCTGGATAACTATGAGGCTCCTTCAGAGACACTGGAGGGGGTAGTCGTGGATGCGGCAACCGGAAAACCTGTACTCACGGACCAGGGAAGCGAAGGAATCAGGGTGCGCCTTACGGAGCTCAGCTGGGGAGATAATGTGACTCACAACCCCGATTTTTTCTGTATGCCGGACGGTACCTTCCGCAACACCAAGCTTTTTAAAGGGGAATATAACGTGAGAATTGACGGCCCCTTTATTCCCCTGTTGAGAGAGGATGACCGTGGAGTACCCATTGCCGACGAAACGCAGAATATGCAAATCGAGGGTGTGACGAAAGTCAGATTTGAAGTACAACCCTTTTTGAATGTGGAATGGGTGGAAGAACCCCGTGTGATCAACGGGAAGATTCGAGCCAAGGTGAAAGTGACCCGCGGAGTGTCAGAGGAAGAATTCCGACAGAAAATAGAACCCATGGGTGGGTACAGTAGTACCTTTCTGAACGTAACCGACATCCAGCTTTTTGTGAGCTACTCCTCCACCGTGGGCTACCGCGCCCGGGATGAGAGATGGTCCAAATCAATTGAATATTCCGGCACATCGTTCAAGGATTTGCTGGGTGAAACCATCACCCTCGAGTCGAACGGAACCATTCCTTCCGGGCGGATTGTCTTTATTCGCGCTGCAGCAAGAATAAATTACGATACACCACGGGGTAGCGGTACCCGACGTTGGAATTATAATGAGCCGCTGGAAGTGATGATTCCGTAAAAATTGATTATTTTTATGGTTCAAAGTCTTTCTTTTAGGGAGAGACTTTGAACCATATTTCTTGTAACTAAAAACAGGTCATATGAGAAGATTATGGATCGCTCTTTTCATGCTTTCGGGCATGCAACTTCACGCCCAGAACGTGAAAGAGGTACACACTACTTTCCAAACATCCCGCGAGTGGAGGCCAACCATCGATGTGAGAGCCAATGCGGTCATGGTCTACGGGGTGGGTGGTAACCCTTCCGACAAATCGGAAAAAATCCCTTTTGAAGAACGGGTACGCTCATGGAGAGACAAGGGATACGTTGCTCATTACATGACGGGTATTGCCTGGGGCGAGTATCAGGATTATTTCACGGGTGAATGGGATGGAAAGATGCATCTCGATGAAGGACAGGTGGAACTGAACGGCGATACCATATGGCATGGACACATGGTGCCTTATATTGTGCCCACGGATAATTTTCTTACCTATCTGAAGGAGCGACATATCAAGCGAGCTATCGACGCCGGCATTGATGCCATCTTTATGGAAGAACCCGAGTTTTGGGCCAGGGCGGGCTATAGTGAGGCTTTTAAACGGGAATGGGAAAAGTTTTACGGTTTCCCCTGGCGTGCACAGCATCTGTCTCCGGAAAACACCTACCTTTCCAACAAACTGAAATATCATCTCTATTACAAGGCGCTCGATGAGGTCTTCTCCTATGCCCGGGAGTATGGGAAAAGCAGAGGGATGGATGTGAAGTGTTATGTTCCCACGCATTCGCTGGTTAATTACGCCCAATGGAAAATCGTCAGCCCCGAAGCAAGCCTGGCTTCATTGTCTTCGGTCGACGGGTATATTGCCCAGGTATGGACCGGTACCTCCCGTGAACCGAACTATTTCAACGGAAAAATGAAAGAACGGGTGTTTGAGACTGCCTTCCTGGAGTATGGCTCCATGGAATCAATGACGGCACCCACCGGAAGAGAAATCTTCTTCCTGACCGATCCTATCGAAGACTGGCCGCGCGACTGGGTGGATTACAAAAAAAACTATGAGGCTACATTTACCGCCCAGCTGCTCTATCCCCGTATCAACAAGTATGAGATCATGCCCTGGCCGGAACGTATTTACGAGGGTTTGTACCGTACCAGCCGCAATAGTGACAAGAAAGAGCGCATACCCCGACACTATTCCACGCAAATGCAGGTGATGGTGAACACGCTGGGGCAGATGCCTGAAACCAAGGAGCGGGTGGAAGGATCTCAGGGTATTGGCGTGATGATGTCCAATTCTCTGATGTTCCAGCGTTTTCCCGAACATGAGGGTTATGAGGATCCGCAGCTGGCCAGCTTCTACGGACAGACGCTTCCCTTACTCAAAAGAGGGGTTCCCGTGGGAACTGTGCATATGGAAAATCTTTCCTATCGTGAAACCCTTCAGGATATACACCTGCTTATCCTCTCTTACTCCGGAATGAAGCCGATGGAACCCGGGGCTCACACATACCTTGCACACTGGGTAAACAACGGAGGTATACTTCTCTACTGCGGTAGGGATAGCGATCCTTTTCAGCAAGTACCGGAATGGTGGAACAGTGGCACGAACAATTTTGCCACGGCTGCCGATCATCTGTTTACACAACTTGGACTGGACCCTTCCCTTGACGAAGGTGAATACAAGGTGGGTAAGGGAAAAGTGTATATTCTGCGAAACGATCCCAAAGAGTTCATACTCAGTGAAAATGGAGACCAAAAGTTTGTCGCTCTGTTGCAAAGACTTTATCGGGAGCCGGCAGGAGAAGAGCTTCAATTCAAGAACTACTTCAGCCTGAAAAGAGGCCCTTACAGGATTATTTCCGTACTCGACGAGTCGGTGGCTTCCACTCCTTATGTGGCAAAAGGCACTTTTGTTGATCTCTTCAATCCCGAGGTACCCGTGTTAAACGAAAAAATTGTCCACCCCGGTGAACAGGCATTTCTTTTCGATATAACCTCGCTGAAAGAGAGGCAAAAACCGCGTGTGCTTGCCACGGCGGCAGGCGTGAGTGATGAGAGGAGTACCACATATAGCTATGCCTTCACCGTGAAGAGTCCGATAAATACTACCAATGTAATGCGTATTCTCCTGCCGGAGAAACCAGTCCTCAGTGAGGTGAGAAACGGGAACGGTGAAATTGATCACGAGATGTCGTGGGATCAGGAAAGCAAAACCGTTTTCCTCCGGTTTGAGAATGATCCCGCCGGCATATCGGTTTTGTTAAAATGGGAATGAGCAGGAAGAGATAAACAGATAAACTGAACAACAATGAAGAAAATTGATTTGACGGGATTCCTTTACTTTTTGGGGATCATCATTACCCTGAATGCCCGCCCCTCCGCACCGGTGGACTATGTCAATACACTGGTGGGTACAGATTCAAAATTTGAACTCTCCACGGGGAACACTTATCCGGCCATCGCACTGCCCTGGGGAATGAACTTCTGGTCACCCCAAACCGGTAAGATGGGTGACGGATGGATGTACACCTACCACGCCGACAAGATCAGGGGATTCAAACAGACCCACCAGCCCAGCCCGTGGATGAACGACTACGGCCAGTTCTCACTTATGCCTGTCACGGGGAAGCCTCTCTTCGACGAAGAGGAGAGAGCCAGCTGGTTCTCTCACAAGGCTGAAGTGGCAAAACCTCATTATTACAGAGTATATCTGGCCGATCATGACGTGACAACCGAGATTACCCCTACAGAACGGGCTGCCATGTTCCGGTTCACCTTCCCGGAAAGCGACAGCTCTTTCATCATCGTTGATGCTTTTGATAAAGGTTCCCATGTGCGAATCATTCCTGAAAAACAGATGATTACCGGATACACTACCCGTAACAGGGGCGGTGTGCCCGATAACTTCAGGAACTATTTTGTGATCCGTTTCGATAAGCCCTTCACCCGGTATGGTGCTGTAAAAGAGGGTACCATTACGGAAAAAGAGACAACTTATACCGGGAATCATGCCGGGGCGGTAATAGGTTTTCAAACAACCAATAATGAACAGGTGCATGCATATGTGGCCTCCTCCTTCATCAGTGAGGCGCAGGCGTTGCTGAACCTGCGCGAACTGGGAGACGACTCTTTCGATGGAATCATGAAGAGGGGCGAAGCACGCTGGAATGATGTGCTTGGCAGGATCAGGGTGGAGGATGACAACATCGACAACATACGTACCTTTTATTCGAACCTCTATCGCACGGTGCTCTTCCCCCGGAACCTCTCGGAGATCGATGCAGATGGAAATATCTATCACTACAGTCCATACAACGGGAAGGTGCTTCCCGGCTACATGTTCACCGACACCGGCTTCTGGGACACGTTCAGGAGCTTATTTCCCTTTCTTAATTTTGTTTATCCCTCCGAGAACCTGAAGATGCAGGAGGGATTGGTCAATGCGTATAAAGAGAGCGGCTTTCTTCCCGAATGGGCCAGCCCCGGCCACCGGAATATCATGGTGGGAAACAATTCTGCCTCGGTTGTCGCCGACGCCTATATAAAAGGGCTGCGGGGGTATGACACCGAAACACTCTGGGAAGCACTCAAGCATGGTGCGAACAGCGTACACCCCACAGTACCTGCATCGGGACGTACCGGCTATGTTGAGTATAACAAGTATGGTTATATCCCCAATAACGTGGGAATCAGCCAGAATGTGGCCCGTACACTGGAATACGCCTATAACGACTGGAGCATCTACAGCTTCGGAAAAGCCCTGGGCAAGCCGGAGTCCGAGATTGCCATCTTTGGTGAACGGGCGATGAACTACAAAAACCTCTTTAATCCGGAACATAAGCTGATGGCGGGTCGTGCCGACGACGGCTCCTTCTCGGCAGAATTCGATCCGGCTGCCTGGAGTCGCGATTTCACCGAAGGCAACAGCTGGCACTACTCCTGGTCCGTTTTTCATGACCCCCAGGGATTGATCGACCTGATGGGGGGTAGAAAGATTTTCACTGAAATGCTTGATTCCGTATTTCTCATTCCCGGGTCGGAGGGGCTGAAGAGCCGCTCCATGATTCACGAAATGAGGGAAATGCAGGTGATGGACATGGGACAGTATGCGCATGGAAACCAGCCCATTCAACATATGGTTTACCTCTATAACTATGCGGGTGAGCCCTGGAAGGCACAATACTGGTCACGTGAGATCATGGACAGACTCTATTCGGCTACGCCCGATGGTTACTGCGGTGATGAAGACAACGGCCAGACATCGGCCTGGTATGTTTTTTCCGCATTAGGGTTCTATCCTGTATGTCCGGGTAGTAATGAATATATACTCGGATCTCCTCTCTTTCGTTCTGTGGAGATCGATTTGGAGAACGGGAAGTTGCTGAAAATAAAGGCCAGAGACAATGGACCGGAAAATCGCTATATCCGGGAAATGAAGCGAGGCGGTAAAAAATATACCCGAAACTACCTGCACCATGACGATCTGATGAAGGGCGGCGAGGTTATGTTTATGATGAGTCCCCAACCCAATAAAGAGAGGGGAACGGGAGAGAAGGATCTTCCTTATTCCTTCTCATACGATTAAATCATTTTTTACATGATGGTGTATGAAAAGAAACCAATTAATTAACAGGGGTGAGGTGGAAAATAAATGCCACACCCATAAAAATATATATATGAAACCATTTGTATCTATTTGTATTGTCCTTATAGCCATGGGCTTGTTGTGTCAGAATTGCCAGTCTCCAGGCCCCGGCTTTGAAGAGGAGGCAGGATCTTCCTTCCGGGCACCCGCTTATCCGCTCATCACCGTGGATCCCTATTTCAGCGCGTGGTCCACAACTGATCAACTCTTTGACGCTCCCGTAAAACACTGGACCGGAAGAAATCAATCGCTTACAGGGGTATTGCGCGTGAACGGCGAAACTTACCGGTTTCTCGGAAAAGAGGATATTCCCCTGCAACCGGTGATTCCTACAGCCAAGTTCGACGCGTGGGAGGGAAAATATGTGCATACCGCTCCTGCAGAAGGTTGGGAACAGCCCGGTTTCGATGATTCCTCCTGGAAAAACGGCAAAGGAGCCTTCGGCACTCCTGGCAGCGGGGAGACCTCCACACCTTGGGAGACCGACGAGATATGGATACGGCGCACTTTTTCCATGCCCGAGACGGCTGAAGGTGAAAAACTATTTCTGGGCTATTCGCACGACGATGATTTTCTGCTTTATTTGAATGGTATTCCTGTCATCGATACCGGCAACAGGGCAAAAAGCGATCAGATAGTGGAAATAGACAAGGATTTACTAAATGCCGAAGGTGAAAATGTTATCGCAGCCTGGTGTCTCGACAGGGGAGGACTGGCCTACGTGGATTTTGGAATATTCAAAGAGAGCGACCGGCAGGATTTCTTCGCGCAGACAGCAGTACAGAATGAAGTGAAAATTACTGCCACACAAACAAAATACCACTTTACCTGCGGCCCCGTGGACCTGATGGTTGAATTTGTTTCACCACTTATGATGGACGACCTGAACCTGCTTTCCCGTCCGGTCAATTATATCAACTATGAGGTAGTATCCAATAATGGGAAGCAGCATGAAGTGGAAATTTATTTTGAGGCAACACCCGAATGGGCTGTGCACGAACTGAATCAGGAGGTGGAGCTGATTACCGGCAGAAGCGGAGAGGTGACTTTTGCGCGCACCGGTACCACTGCGCAACCAGTTCTGCAACGCAAGGGTGACAATGTCAGGATCGACTGGGGATATTTTTATCTGGCTGCGGCCGAGGAAGAAAACAGGACGGTGGCTATTGGAGATTATTTCGCCCTGAAAGAGGCATTCAGGTCGGATGGTAAACTACCGCATGATGCTGAACGTTTCACAGCCCTGATGACAGAATCGATGCCGGTACTGGCTACAGTCGACAAGCTTGGACAAATAGCTGCCAGGCCGGTCAGGGGATTTGTCATGCTCGGCTATGATGATATTGAATCCATCCAGTATTTCGGAGAGAATCTGAAGGCATGGTGGACAAACGGGGGTGAAACAACGTTTGAAGAGGTGCTTGCCGATGCTGTAGCCACTCATGAGTCGGTTATGGAACGATGTGACCGGTGGGACAACAAGGTATACAACGACCTTCTTCAGGCTGGAGGTGAGAATTATGCCCGTATCTCCCAGCTGGCCTATCGGCAGTCGGTCGCCGCCCATAAACTGGTGAAAGGTGCAGAGGGAGAAACGCTGTTCTTCTCGAAAGAAAACTTCAGTAACGGCTCCATAGGCACGGTCGACATAACCTTTCCCTCCTCGCCGCTTTATCTAAAATACAATCCGGAGCTGCTCAAGGGAATGATGAATCCCATCTTCTATTACTCTGAAAGCGGCAAGTGGACCAGGCCATTTGCAGCTCACGATGTGGGTACATATCCCCTGGCCAACGGGCAAACCTATGGCGGAGATATGCCAATTGAGGAGAGCGGCAACATGCTGATTCTTGTTACTGCCATTGCGCACATAGAAAAGAATGCTGATTACGCTGCAAAACACTGGCAGGTGTTGACCACCTGGGCCGACTATCTGCTCGAGAAAGGACTTGATCCCGAGAACCAGCTCTGTACCGATGACTTTGCAGGGCACTTCGCACACAATGCGAATCTATCAGTAAAGGCGATCATGGGCATTGCCGGATATGGCCGTCTGGCAGGGATGCTTGGTAAAACCGACGTGGCTGAGAAATATACCGCTGCTGCCAGGGAGATGGCACAGGAGTGGACGAAGATGGCCGACGATGGGAACCATTATCGCCTTACGTTTGATAAGCCCGACACCTGGAGCCAAAAATATAACCTGGTATGGGATGAACTGCTGGAGCTGGATATCTTCCCCGACGAGATTGTTGAAAAAGAAATTGCATATTACCTCACCAAACAAAACCGGTACGGCCTTCCTCTTGACAACAGAATGACATATACGAAAGCCGACTGGATTGTGTGGACGGCTACGATGGCCGACGATGACGATACATTTCGCCGGTTTATTGATCCGCTATACGCGTACGTGACAGAGACAACGGACAGGGTACCGCTATCCGACTGGTATGAAACCACCAACGCCAATCAGATAGGCTTCCAGGCCCGATCGGTAGTGGGAGGTTTTTTTATCAAGACATTGAAGAAATAGATCCCAGGTTAGTTCTTCCCTCACGGAATCGAATCCGGGTTTACTCCAGCTCTTTAGTCTTGGGTAGACCCGGTTTCTTTTTCTATTTTGCAGGTTTTGCCCCTCGCATGTATTATGATAAAATGATAAGAGATTCTTCACAAAGAGTAACCTTCTCCAGTCGGTCGTCGTGCACGATATAGGTGTTTTCGATACCTGCGGCACCAATGCCCGGTAATACGAACTTGGGCTCGATTGCAATGGCCATGCCGGCCTCCAGAACCTCGTTTGAGCGGGGGGTGAGCACGGGAGGCTCATTGATCTCCAGCCCCACGCCATGACCCACAAATTTGGCCTGTTGTGCGGTACCCATGAAATATGCCTCCAGTTTATTCTCTTTGACGATCTTTTCGGCGATGTGCCAGAGCACTGCACAGGGAACGCCTGCCTTTGCGGTCGCCTCAATGGTGTGTAAAATGTCAAGCGATACCTGATGTGCCCGATAAGCAATATCAGGGGCATGCTCAATCACAAAAGTACGGGTCATATCGTCCATGCAGGGACGGTAGTTTCCCGCCATATCCACCATCAGGGTGGTTCCGGGTGCGAGTAGTGTACCACTGGCCCCCAGGGGAAGCAATGGGGTGATGCCTGCACCACCCAGGGCATAATCGTAGGGTGAGGCAACCTGCGCATTGTCACCCGCGAGCATGCTTCCCATAAAGATGTCCATGTTCTCACCGAAAGAGCGGAAGATACCCATTGATCCGTGCAGGCGCATCTGCCGTTCAATTTCTATCTGCAGCGCCAGGTCGGTCATCCCTTTGTGGTAGAGGGAGGGGATCAATTCATACACTTTTGCATGAATGGCTGCGCTTTCGCGAATCTGATCCAGTTCGTATGCTGACTTGACCGATCTTATTTCCCTGATCGCGGCAGAGATATTCTTGATCTCCGGCATCTCCAGCGCTGCCTGTAAGCGGAGCGCTGCGCTGAGCGTGATCGTGTCACTTTCCAATAAAACCTGTCCGGGAACCCTGAAGCCCGCTTCACGAAGCAGGCCGGGTATCTGTTCAGGCTTACGGATCATAAAAATATTATTTCCACACAACCCGGCGGGACGCCTTACAAACAGCAGCGGGTCGCTCTGGGCATATACCAGGATATAACCATCAAAAATGAATCCGGTAAGCCAGTATTTGTTTACCTGTGAGGTGATAAGGCAGCTCTCGGCCTGCATAGTAGACAACAGTTGTTGCAGCTTTTGCAACCGTTTGTCTGTTTCTGTTTTTGGAAGTTTGCTCATGAAGAGGGTTTAATCAGTTCAAATATACAATATTCTTTCCATCTTGTATTGCTCCAGGATGAAGACAGTTCAAAAAAAAACTTAATCAGTCCAATAAAACGTTACCAATCGTCAATGTGAGTAGCTGTATAAAAAAAAACCTATCTTTATGCCGTCGCAATATGTAGACCGGTGAACGGAAGGATACTCATAGTAGAAGATGACCGATCTTTTGGAACCATGTTGGTGAAATGGTTTGAGAGAAACGGATACATGGCAACGTTGTGCTCAGGTATGACTACGGCACGCGAAACGCTGTCCAAGTCGGAGTATGAACTGATCTTGTCTGATCTGCGCCTGCCCGATGGTGATGGCATCATGTTGCTTAGCTGGTTAAAAGAGAAAGGAACAGATATTCCCGTGATCATCATGACCGGCTATGGGGACGTGCAGACGGCTGTCTCTGCCATTAAACTGGGAGCCTTCGACTATCTCGAAAAACCGATTAATCCCTCTCTGCTTAATCAAAAAATAAAAGATGTTTTCGAGACAGCCAGAACGGATAAATCTTCAAAGACCAGGAAAACGAATTCACAAATCCCGCCTGACAGTTCCAGGAGTATTGTATTTGGCCGCAGCCCTCTTTCTGTACAGATGTATGCCCATATCAACCTGGTAGCACCCACGCAAATGGCTGTGATGGTCATAGGGGAAAGCGGTACGGGAAAAGAAAGTGTAGCCAGGATGATTCATGAAAGGAGTAACCGCGCCTCGGGGCCTTTCATTGCCGTAGATTGCGGAAGCCTCTCCCTGGAACTGGCGCCAAGCGAGCTGTTTGGGCACAAGAAAGGATCATTTACCTCTGCAATTGAAAACAAAACCGGCTTTTTTGCCGAAGCCTGTGGCGGAACGCTTTTTCTCGATGAAGTGGGAAACCTGCCCTACGGTGTTCAGATGCAGATGCTTCGTTCGTTGCAGGAGAAAAAAATAAGGCCTGTGGGTACCTCCTCAGATATCGATGTGGATGTACGCATTATCACCGCTACCAATGAGGACCTGGAAAAAGCCATTGCCGAAGGGCGCTTCAGGGAAGATCTTTATCACCGCCTCAATGAATTTATAATACAGGTGCCTCCACTGAGGGCCTGTGTATCTGACGTGCAACGCTATGCCAACCATTTTCGGGAGGAAGCAAATAAAGAACTCGACAGGCACGTCGTTTCCATTTCTGCCGAAGCATGTATGAAACTTGAAAATTACAGCTGGCCCGGAAACTTGCGTGAACTCCGTAATGTAATCCGCCGTTCAGTGCTTTTTTCAGTTGGTGATACAATCACCGGGGAGAGCTTGCCCGTTTTAACCGAAAAAAAAACAGGCAATGACATAAAAGGAGACATATCCCTTTTACGTGAACCGGATCAGGAAAAAGAAAAGATCATTGAAGCCCTGGAACGTGTAAAAGGTAACAAGACAAAAGCCGCCATGTTGCTGCAGATCGACCGGAAGACACTTTACAACAAGATTCACCTTTATGGCATAGGGCTATAAGAAATCTCTCCGGATGGTCTCACGAAATGACTCGAGCTTGCCAATTGTCTCCAGAAGCTCTTCCTTCCATTCCGGCCACTCCTTTTCACCATCTCCCGGAAACTTGTCCATCTTGCGTAATGCGTCACAAAGATGACCGGCGTTAAGCTGGCCGTAAAAGGGGTGAATACGGTGACATAACTGCCGGGCTTCCTTAAACCGGTCACGCCTTATCAATTCCTTTAATTCATCCAGATCTTTGTGTGAGGTTTGTACAAAACCTGAAAGTATATCTTTTATGGCCTCTGTGTCCTCGTTAAACATGGCTGCCAGCTGCGGAAACCGGCCGGAAAGCGTGGCTCCGTCCCGTGTGTGCACCTTTTTCCCTGTGAGTATCACAAGGAGTTGATTTATGGATACCGGCTTGGTTATAAGTCCGTTAAATCCATATTGCAATGCCAGCTCAGATGTGTATTCATCATATGCGGTCATCAGCCATACGGGTATATGATCATTTTTTTCCCGGATTAGCTGCAGGATGTCAAGCCCCGTTATTTCTCCCATCTGCATGTCGGTGAACACGATATCGAAAGATGAAATGAGCCGGATAAAACCTTTTACGTCACTTGCGTTACTGCAGAGCTTTACCTTAAAACCATTCCCGGTGAGATATTCCCTGAGCATGTTTCCCAGTGAGGTGTCGTCTTCAAACAGCAGAATCTTTTCAGGCGGTGTGCCACTTACGACCCCTTCCGAAGACTGATCCATTTCAGTGTTATATTTTATCTGAGTAACAGGTAGACGGATGGTGACGGTAGTGCCTTTTCCTTTTTCGGAGATGAGAGAAATCTCTCCCTTCAGGGAATCGACAAGTCCCCTTGTAACATACAACCCGAATCCGTTACCTTCTGTCTTTAAACGGTTCTTTAATCGGGAAAAAGGTTTGAAAATCTGTTCGATGTCCTCTTTGTCAATGCCTATTCCGCTGTCGGAGACAGTAAAAATAAGATATGTATCCTGCTCCAGTCTGATTGATATTGTTCCCTTCGGAGTATATTTTACCGCGTTTGATATCACATTGATGAGTATCTGTTTGAGCATTGTATAATCCGTCACTGTGTAAAAGGGGGTATCCAGATGATTTTCAAAGTTTACGACAAGTCCTTTTTCATTGGTGAAAGGACGAAACATGCCTATAACATCTTCCATCAGTTCAATTAAATTAAAACGACTGAAATGCAGGGCGCTCTTGTTGCTTTCCATGCGCGAAAACTCAAGCAGATTGGCAAGCATGCTCAAAATATGCAATCCTGAATTTCTGGCAGACTGTAGTTGTCTTTTTATATTGACGGGTAACTCTTCCGAAGCCCACATCTCCATGTAACCCATCATGGAACTGAGCGGTGTTTTTATATCATGAGATACAGAAAGCAATAATTTGTGACGACTGCTTATCAGTTCTTCAGTGATTTGTTTTTCCCGTGCAAGATCAACCCGTGCCCTTTGTCCTTTATTCAGGTCGTCAATAATCAGGAAGACAATAATCAGGATCAAAATAATGGAAATGGCCCCCACCAAGAGTGCAAAAGTAATGGTTCTCCGGCTTAACATCTCGCTATTGTCAGTACCCATGCGTGTTGTCTCAATAGCTGCATTGTAAAACTGCGTGATCAGTTTAGATATTTTTAAAGAGATGCTTTGTTCCGCGACAACAAGCTCACGGACCTCTCTTTCTATGCCTGCCATTTGGGAAATATATGTCTTTGATGCTTCTTGTGTGACCTGTTTCAGGTCTGCATACAACGTGGTATCTACGCGCGATACGGAAAGGGCTCTCTGTTCTGTTCGAGCAATGGTTACAGTGGAGTCAGGTGTCTTTTGCGGATCGAAAAGATCCCTAAGGCGTCCCCAGAAATCTTTTTTTGGAACAGGCACCATGGTGGTGTCTTTGTTCATGGTGACTACTATGGAGTCCTGAATAATTTCATCGTAGTGTTCAATCTTCTTGTCTATCTCCACCATCGGATTACGAGACCTCAATTGAATGGTAAGCCTGCGTACAATCCCGTTTTTTTCCTGCAGCAGGGAATCAATGTCTTCCAGAAGCATGTCTTCCCTCCCTTCAAGTGATATGCTTTTAATGTAACTGATCTGCCTGAAAATGTCACGGGTAATGGAATCATACTGCCGCTGATATCTCCCCGAAGGAGATACCAGATATCTGTTCAGCACGTCCTGTGCTTCCTGAACCGATATAATCAGATCATTGCTGTATGAAAGCACTTTATAAGCATTGTCCATCTCCTGCTTCTGCATATCTATTTTCTTCTTTAATGTAAAAGAATAAACAAACAGGCCTATGAAATAGAGGAGTATTACCAGGAGGATTAGCCCGATCTTGATTCTGATTTTATATTCCGGTGAGTGTGCCATTCGCATGAGGTTCCTTTTTTATATCCAAATATAAAGGATATATTTTACATACAACCATATATGCTGTTTCGGATAATTTATTTGAAATGTGGAAATACCCCAGAAGGGTGTGGAATGATTCTACACCCTTCCACACGATTTCCACATACTCTTTTTCACTTCTCCTTGTCGGCGGTTTTTAATTAAATATTTGAAATACAAGTGAATGATGTTTGTTCTGGTTCCATGTAACTTCCTTTGGCATGAAATCTGTTACATTGATTGCAGACAATGACTCGTTGAATTGTCAAGAATGGAATTAAAAAATCAATGGCAAATCATTTAAAGTTTATCATTATGAAAAAAGTTATTTTATCAATTGCTCTGATGGGAGCTGTGATTACAACAGCAAGTGTGCAACAGGTCAATGCAGCCAATGAAGTATCTGCAGTTAATATAGTAATGGACGACGATAATGGATACGTGGAAGTGCAGTTGGACTCGCTGAGTCCGGCAGTACAGGCATCTGTTAATGCACTAAGCGCCGAATATGATGTCAAATCATTGAAGTTTAATGCGAGCAAACAGCTTACGAAGGTAATGCTGATTAAGAAAGATGACCAATCCACAAAGAAAGTTTATCTCGATGCGGAAGGCAACGAAGTACCGGCATCGCAACATAAAGCCGAGGCCGCTGAAAAAAACAGACAGGAAGAAACTCCTTCAGTAGAAGTCTTTGAGGCAACGCAACAAAAAGAAGACGGATTCGCAAACGTCAAGTTCGAAGACCTGAATGAAAAAGTACAGCAGGCTGTCCGTAAGCTCATCGATAAATATGACATTAACGCGTTGCAGTATCATGCAGAGAAGAAAATAACGAAGGTTACTGCAACAGATAAGGAAGATCAGTCGGTAAAGACCGTTTATTTCGATGATGAAGGAAAGGAAATAACTCCGGAAGCAGCTCCGCAAAATACTACAGAGGCTCCCATGTTATTATAGGAACAAACTACTCTTTCGCACCTCTATATATTTCCTAGTTAACACTACACCAATTAATAACTAAGGAGTTTTCATCGCCCTCTCTACATGTGATATGTAGGAGGGCGTTTTTTATTGTACGAAGTGCAGGGTCAGGGATTCCAAATTTTCCATGCAGCGCGGGCCTGTATCTCCAGCATCTCCTTTCCGTTTTTTATCAGGGCACCCCTTTCCTTTCCTTTTTTAAGGAACAGGGTTTCTTCGGGGTTATATACCAGGTCGTATAGCAGATGGCCGGGTGTAAGAAATTGATAGGGTATGTCGGGACAAGTGTCGCTGTGCGGGAAGGTCCCTACAGGCGAGGCATTCACGATAAGGTGATAAGACGATAATATTTCCTGTGATAACATTTCATAGGTGAGTCTTTTTTCCCCGGGAGTGGTGCGTGACACATAAAGCCAGTCGATATTCATATCGTCCAAAGCCTGCACCACAGCCTTCGATGCTCCTCCAGTACCCAAAACGAGGGCCTTTCTGTGGATGGCCGGGTTTAGCATCGGAGCGAGGGAATCACGAAAACCAACATAATCGGTATTATGGCCGGTCATCCTGTAAAAATACATGTCGCCCGGTTTCCTTTCCACCCGGATAACATTGACGGCACCAATTTTTTCTGCTTCCGGAGATATTTCCTGCAGAAAGGGAATAATCTTTTCCTTGTAGGGTATGGTCACATTGATGCCCCTCAGATGCTGATGAAAGAGAATTACCCGGCGTATTTCATGCACATCTTCAATTTCAAAATTAAGGTATTCTGCATCAATCTTTTCCCGCTCGAATTTTTCCGTGAAGAATTTCGCAGAAAAGGAGTGTTTCAAAGGGAATCCGATCAGTCCATAGGTATCCATCTTATTCACATCGTTAAATCATCGTATCAATCGACGGGTTTCTCGGCAATATACAAGGTGGCAATCCCCAGGGAATACCTTCTCAGTCTGATATTCGTAAATCCGTTTTTTTTCAGAATCAGCATCATATCCCTTCCCTGCGGAAAGACGGCAATTGATTCGGGAAGATAACGGTAGGCGCGTTGTTCGGTATTAAACAGACCAGAAAGAAAAGGCATCACATACCTCGTATATGCGGTAAAGAGTTCCTTCACCGGTGATTTTACAGGAGATGTCAACTCAATGAAAAGGAAGACACCACCCGGCTTCAGCACGCGAAGCACCTCCTGAAAACTTATATCGATATTCTCAAAATTACGTACGCCGAAGGCTGCCGTGGCTGCGTCAAAGCTGTTATCGGGGAACGACATGGACGAACAGTCCTGATTGTCGAAAGAAATGATGTCTCCGAGTCCTCTCGCTTTTACTTTTCTTTTACCAACCTCCATCATGCCATCTGAAATGTCAATGGCTGTAATTTTTTCCGGATGTAGGATGTGCCGGGCCAGAATAGCAAAATCGCCCGTTCCGGTAGCAATATCGAGGATATTTCGGGGATGGTACTTCTTCAGTTCCCTGAGGGCGTCCCTGCGCCAGTAACCATCGATTCCCAGCGAGAGGGTGCCGTTCAGCCTGTCGTAATTGGGCGCAATCTCATCAAACATCCGGGTAACCTGTTCCTTTTTAGGCTGATGGTTGTTATACGGATTTACCCTTTCAACTTTGTAGCTCATTTATTCAAATAATCGGTTACATGCTTCTCTATGCGCATTTCCAGATCGGCGGCGTCTGCTTTTATAAACTTTTCCCCTGTAATCTTTTCATATAGTTCGATGTATCTGTCGGAGACGCTGTTACAATATGCATCAGTCATCTCCGGCACCTGTTGCCCTTCCCGTCCCTGGAATCCGTTTTCCATCAACCATTTGCGGACAAATTCTTTCGATAGCTGTTTTTGTTCCTCCCCCTTTTCAAAGCGTACTGAATATTCATCGCTGTAAAAATACCGGGATGAATCGGGGGTGTGAATTTCATCGATAAGGTAGATTTTACCATCTTTTTTTCCGAACTCATACTTGGTATCCACCAGGATGAGACCCTTCTCTGCGGCCATCTCGGTACCACGCTTGAACAGCGCATAGGTATATTGTTCCAGCTGTTCATATTCTTCCCTGCTTACCAGGCCCTGGGCAATGATCTCCTCTTTCGAGATGTTTTCATCGTGTCCCTTCTCGGCCTTGGTGGTGGGAGTGATCAGCGGCGTTTCAAACTTCTGGTTTTCACGCAGACCTTCCGGAAGAGGTAGACCGCATAATGTGCGTGCTCCCTGCCTGTATTCGCGCCAGGCACTGCCGGTAATATAACCGCGAATGACCATTTCCACTTTGTAGGGCTCACAGCGTACGCCTACGGTGACCATCGGGTCGGGCGACGCCTCTTTCCAGTTGGGTACAATGTCGGCTGTGGCATCCAGGAATTTAGCGGCGATCTGGTTGAGTACCTGTCCCTTGTAGGGGATTCCCTTCGGCAGTATGACATCGAATGCCGAAATCCTGTCCGTGGCGATCATGACCAGCTGGTTGTCGCCTATGCTATATACATCGCGTACTTTTCCATGATAGACCCCGGTCTGTCCCGGAAAGTGATAATCTGTTCTTGTCAATGCATCCATATGATTTGATAATTTGATAATTAGATAACCCGGATCCGTACTTCTGCCAATCTACATATCTACCGATCCGCTGATTTGTTTCTCTCCTTCATACGCCTCCACAATCCGTTGCACGAGTTTATGGCGTACAATGTCTTTCTTATTGAATTCTACTGTGGCAATACCTTTTATATGATGCAGCACCTTCATGGCATGAACCAGTCCCGAAGGTTGAGAATTGGGTAAATCAATCTGCGTAATGTCTCCTGTAATAATCATTTTCCCGTTTATACCCAGCCTTGTGAGAAACATCTTAATCTGGGGCTTGGTGGTGTTCTGTGCTTCATCGAGAATGATTACAGCGTCGTTGAGTGTTCGCCCGCGCATGAAGGCCAGCGGTGCAATCTGAATGATTTTGTTCTCAATGTATTCCTTCAGCTTCAACGGGGGGATCATATCTTCCAAAGCATCATAGAGGGGTTGCAAATAGGGATCGATCTTTTCCTTCATGTCGCCCGGCAGGAATCCCAACTTTTCACCGGCTTCCACGGCAGGACGGCTGAGTATGATCTTTCGTACCTGTTTCGTCTTCAAGGCGCGCACGGCAAGGGCAATGGCTGTATAGGTTTTTCCAGATCCGGCAGGCCCGATGGCAAAGACCATGTCATTTCCATCGAATGCTTCCGTCAGTTTTTTTTGGTTTGCCGTGCGTGCAAGGATGGGCTTCCCGTTTAATCCGTGAATGATCAGGTTATCCACATTGATCACAGCGGGTGTCTTTCCCTTCACAATATCGAGGATATCCCCTTCCTTGAGCACATTCATCTCGATACTGAATTTTTCCAGTTCGTGTATTTTTTCTTCGAATGCGGCCAGCTCCTCCTCTTCACCAATCACCTTTATTACATTACCCCTTGCCACGATGCGCAGTTTGGGGTATAATGTTTTCAGCAACTGGATGTTGCTGTTGTTGATTCCGAAGAAAACCACCGGATCCACACTCTCCAATATGATTACCTGTTCAATCATCTTCTCTGGTTAGAAATTCAGCGTATATTGATGAGGAAGTCCTTCCTGTCCTTCAACGTAATTGATGAAGGCGTTGTTCACCAGTCTGTTCCCGCCAGGGGTGGGGTAATCGCCTGAAAAGTACCAGTCACCCTTGTTGTTGGGACATGCCTTGTGTAGGTCTTCGATACTTTGAAAGACAATCTTTACCTCTGCCTTGATATCAGCCGAGGTGAGCATTTGTGCAATCTTGTCCGAAATCTCTTCATAGGTAAAGGGAGCATAGATCTCTTTTACGTAATTGACAATCTCCTCCTTCTTCTTCCGGCTTTGTGCAACCGACTTTTCATATGTCTCGTCAATGATGTGCTGCATACCCCGCTCCTTCAGGAGGGCAATGGCGGCACGGAATGCTATGAACTCACTCATGCGCGACATGTCGATGCCATAACAGTCGGGATAACGTATTTGTGGCGAGGAGGAGACGATGACAATCTTTTTCGGATCGAGACGGTCGAGTATCTTGATGATGCTCTGCCTGAGTGTCGTGCCGCGCACAATACTATCGTCGATGATGACCAGGTTGTCTTTCCCTCTTCGCAGGGACCCGTATGTTACATCATAGACGTGTGCGGCAAGGTCGTTGCGGGTATTGCCCTGTGCAATAAATGTGCGCAGTTTGATATCTTTGATGGCCACCTTCTCCGAGCGAACGCGTTTGGAGAGGATTTCATCGATCTCTTCCTTGCTCAGTGTCTTACCCTTCTCAAGTATCGTGGATGCCTTTTTGTGGTTGAAATAATCTTCAAGTCCCTGCTGCATTCCGAAGTAGGCGACCTCAGCGGTGTTGGGAATAAAAGAAAACACCGTATTCTCGAGGTCGTCACCGATGGACTCAATGATTTTGGGCACCAGTAATTCCCCCAGTCTCTTTCGTTCCCGATATATGTCGTAGTCGGATCCCCGCGAGAAGTAGATCCGCTCAAAAGAACAGGGTGTTATTTTTTCTTTTTTCTCCTGAATCTGATGAAGTGAGATTGTGCCGTTCTTCTTGACTACTACAGCTTCGCCCGGCTGTAGTTCGTGAATATCCTCCTTCTTCAGGTTGAAGGCTGTCTGGATAACGGGGCGCTCTGAAGCCACCACGGCCACTTCATCGTCGTAATAATAAAAAGCGCTGCGGATACCCCATGGGTCGCGCAGTGCAAAAGCATCCCCGCAGCCCACAAGGCCGCAAAGTGCATAGCCGCCGTCCCATATTTTGGATGCTCTCCCCAGCAGAAAAGGAATGTCGAGCTTCTCTTCAATGAGGTGACTCACCTCTTGACCGTTCATGTGATTTTTTTCCAGATGATCGTACTGGTACTGTACCTCCCTGTCGAGATAATGTCCGATAGACTCCAGCATCACAAAGGTGTCGGCATAGTCACGCGGATGCTGGCCCTCTTCAATGAGCTGCTGAAACATCTCATCCACATTGGTCATGTTGAAGTTACCTGCCAGGGCAAGACTCCGTGAAGCCCAATTGTTGCGGCGTAAAAGCGGATGTACATAGGTCAGTCCGCTCTTCCCGGTGGTGCTGTAACGCAGGTGACCGATAAAAAGCTCCGCAGCGTAAGGCACGGATTTTTTCACGAACTCAATGTCCTGCAATTGTTTCGGCGTGAATTCCTGAAACGACGTGTGTACCTTGGAGAATATTTCCGATATGGCTCCTGATCCCAGTGCCCTCTCCCTGAAAATAAATTCGTTGCCGGGAGACGCTTCCAGCTTTACAGCACCCAGTCCGGCACCCTCCTGGCCGCGGTTGTGTTGTTTTTCCATAAGCAGATAAAGCTTATCCAGCCCATACTGCCAGGTCCCGTATTTCTTGTAATAATAGTCGAGGGGTTTGAGAAGGCGGATCACAGCGATACCGCATTCATGCTTTATGATGTCCGTCATTGATGAACCTTTCTGTAATTAAGGCACAAATTTACATTTATTTGTGGAGATTCGTTTGTTTTTATACCGATATCTTCTCTTAAAAAATGTGTTATCTTTGTTTCATGAAGGAGAATTAGAATGAATTGGGTACAGTTGTTGTCAGCAAAACGATTTGGTATGGAGCATTATGTCCATGCCACGAAACACGATCGAACGGAGTATCAGCGCGATTACGACAGGCTGATCTTCTCATCCCCTTTCCGGCGTCTGCAGAATAAGACGCAGGTTTTTCCGCTTCCGGGGAGTATATTTGTGCATAATAGATTGACTCACAGCTTGGAGGTCTCCAGTGTGGGACGTTCACTCGGCGAAAATGTGGGACGTACGCTGCGCCTGAGGCATGCCGGTTCGGAGGCCCATTTTGAAGAGATCGGTGCGATTGTTTCGGCGGCCTGCCTCGCCCACGACCTGGGCAATCCCCCTTTTGGCCATTCGGGTGAAAAGGCCATCTCCACATTTTTCTCAGAGGGAACGGGGATGTATCTTCAGAATGCCGTTGAGGAAGAGGGAGGACGATGGTCCGATTTTACCTCATTCGAAGGAAATGCCAATGCCATCCGGCTGCTTATGCACCAGTTTCGTGGAAGACGGAAAGGCGGATTTGCCATGACCTACTCCACGCTGGCCTCCATCGTGAAATATCCCTATTCATCGGTATTGAGCGGTGGCAAAAATAAATTTGGTTTTTTCGCTTCGGAAGAGACCGATTACCGGAGTATTGCCGATGACCTGGGCATAATCCGGCTACAGGACAATCCGCTGAAGTATGTACGTTATCCTCTGGTTTACCTTGTGGAGGCTGCTGATGATATTTGTTATCAGGTAATGGACATTGAGGACGCCCATAAGCTGCACTTGGTCACTACCGAAAAAGCGGTTGAACTGCTACTGGGATTTTTTGATCCTGAAGCCCGTCAGCGTCGTGAGCAAACATTGACCAGGGTCACCGATGTGAATGAACAGATTGCTTATTTGCGTTCCGGCGTGATTGGCTTGCTGGTGGATGAATGTTCAAAGGTATTTCTTGCAAACGAGGAGTCTATTCTTTCAGGATCCTTTTCCGGGTCGCTCATTGACCGCATATCACCGCTATCCTTGAATGCCTATCATGCCTGTAGCTTGTTTGCCCGGCAACATATTTACCGTTCCAGGGATGTGTTGGATGTGGAACTGGCAGGCTACCGGATTATAGGTTTTCTGCTGGAAGTCTTTACCAAAGCGATACAGAATCCGGAACATGCCTATTCAGGATTGCTGCTGAACAGGATTCCCGAACAATATGAAACCGATTCAGCCGGCATGTATGGCAGAATTCAATCAGTGATCGATTATGTTTCGGGAATGACCGATGTTTATGCACTCGATCTGTACCGCAAAATAACGGGAATGGGTTTGCCGGTTGTCTGAGCTTGCTTACAATTTGATTAAAATAAATCTTTTTTGTTTTTTTATTGAAATTATTTGGTGAGATTTAATTTCTTTTTTATATTTGTCTCGTGGTTTTTTCATAATAGTATTAGATTTAAGGTTAACATGTTTGGCAGAGTGTCGAGAGACATTCTGCCAATTTTGATATATCCTGCACTGTCGGATAAGTTTAATGCCTGTTAATCCGCCCGTTTCAGGATAGAAATGAGAGGTTGGACTCCTGTAGAAATTAACCATAAATATTTTCAACAAACCATAAACTTTTATGTACATTTGTAAAACTATTAAATCACATTCTATGAATCGCTATTTTTATATTGACACGGAAGGAAAGCAAAAGGGAACTTTCTCCCCCGAGGAACTCATACAAGAACATGTGAAAAGGGATACACTGGTCTGGACCCAGGGCATGGATCAATGGAAACGGGTCGATGAAGTGGAGGAGCTGCGGTTTCTGTTCTCCGGCGGTTCCGGTACCTACCGGACGGATTATCCCGGTCAGCCCGGTCCTTATCCGCAATATGCCGCGCCCTACGTTGCAGATACTTCCCGGCCCATGCCAAAAACATGGCTGGTGGAGTCTATTCTGGTAACCATCCTTCCTTTTGTCTTTTGTAGCAGTTTTCTGAGCTTGCTTGGAATCATCGGGATTGTCTACGCCGCTCAGGTTGAATCGTTTTACAACAGGGGCGACTACACTGCTGCGGCCGAATCGTCCCGTACTGCGGCAAAATGGACCAGAATAGCTATGTGGATTGCCATCGGCTGGGTACTACTCATCGTGATTGCCATCGTCCTTTTCATTGTCTTTGTGGGTTCCCTGGCGAATCTGGAAGAGTTAATTGCAACATAATCGTTAAAAATATGGAAGATCAATATTTTACTCCTCCGCCAGTACCGGAGCAAAAAGCTGAACGAATGGAGGAAATCCCGCCATTAAAACCGAATAACTGGCTGTGGCAATCTATCGTTGTGACTTTGTTTTGTTGTGTTCCGCTCGGTATTGCAGGTATCGTATATGCTGCGAAAGTAGATGTGTTGTATTTCAATGGCAGGTACCAGGATGCGGAAGCTGCAGCCCGCTCGGCGAGGACGTGGGTTCTCGTGGCTTTCATCCTGGGTATTGTGGCCCTCATCGGCTGGATCGGCCTTCTCAGTACGGGCAACATGTCCGGGTATATGGAAAAGATTATTGAAAACTCGGCCAGCGGGTATAATTTCTGATATTTGTCGCGCTGACCGTGAACAGAATGATAAAGACTTTATCGGGTGTCGTGGTGGGTTTTTTGCTCGTGGCGGCACTTTTTCTGTTTTATCGTTTCGATCCGGAGACACAACCCCTGTTTCCCAAATGTCCTTTTTTGATGGCGACCGGATACCAGTGTCCCGGTTGTGGTTCACAAAGGGCAGTACACAGCCTGTTGCATGCCAACATAGGATCTGCGCTCAAGCAAAATGCCTTTATGGTCCTGGCAATTCCTTATATATTTCTTGGTATTTATCTCCAATATCTCGGGGGTAGACTACGGCATCCGGGGCTCGAAAGAATCTTTTACGGAAGATGGTCTGCGGTTGTCTTACTGGTTGTAATTATTGCTTATTGGATACTCAGAAATCTATTGTGAATCGGAGCCTCTCTCCCGCTGTAATTTCTCTTTCAGAAAAAGGCCGGTGTGAGACTGTTCACATTGGGCAACCTGTTCGGGAGTACCTTCACATACCACAAAGCCGCCAGCCTTACCGCCTTCCGGACCGATGTCGATAATATGATCGGCGCATTTGATCACTTCCAGGTTATGCTCAATGATGATGACCGTGTGCCCTCTCTCTATCAGGGCATCAAATGCTTTGAGCAAGGTCTTGATATCGTGAAAATGCAATCCCGTGGTCGGTTCGTCGAATATGAAAATGGTGGGTTGGGATTTTTCTTCACCAAGATAGAAGGCCAGCTTCACGCGTTGGTTCTCTCCACCTGACAGGGTGGAGGAGGCCTGCCCCAGTTTGATGTAACCCAGTCCTACATCCTGCAAAGGCTGGATTCTTTTGACAATTTTCTTCTCTGTAGTTCCCTTTTGTGTATGAAAGAATTCAATCGCCTGGTCTACCGTCATTTCCAGAATGTCATAAATGGTAACTCCCCTGTATTCAATCTCGAGTACTTCCGGTGAAAACCGTTTGCCATGGCAAGATTCACATTCCAGCTGGATGTCGGCCATAAACTGCATCTCCACGGTGATGGTTCCTTCCCCCTTGCACTCCTCACATCGTCCTCCTTCCACGTTGAAGGAGAAGTAGGCCGGGGTAAAATCCATCTGTTTTGCCAGCGGTTGCGCCGCAAAAAGCTTTCTGATTTCGTCGAATGCCTTCAGATAGGTTACGGGGTTGGAGCGGGACGACCTGCCAATGGGATTCTGATCCACATACTCCACTCCTTTCATCAGTTTGATGTCACCCCCGATACTGTTAAATTCGGCACGCTCCAGGGCCGTTCCCTTATAATGATGTTGCAGCGCATTGAAGAACACATCATTCACGAGTGATGATTTTCCCGAACCGCTGACCCCGGTGACCACCGTCATCACGTGCAGGGGAAACTTCACGTTGATGTTCTTGAGGTTATTTTGGCGGGCACCTTTCACTTCAATGTAGTTATTCCACTTGCGCCGGCTGGCGGGTACTTCTATCTGCTCCTCACCGGTAAGGTATTTTACGGTGTAGCTGTGGCTGTTCATTTCCAGTTCCGCCACTTTTCCCTGATACATCAGTTCTCCACCCAATCGCCCAGCTCTGGGTCCAATATCAATGATGTAATCTGCCGCACGGATGATTTCTTCATCATGTTCCACCACCACTACCGTGTTTCCGAGGCTTTGCAATTCCCGCAACACGGCGATGAGCAGATCGGTATCTCTCGAATGAAGTCCGATGCTGGGTTCATCGAGAATATAAAGTGAGCCCACCAGGCTGCTGCCGAGAGAGGAGGCAAGGTTGATGCGCTGGCTTTCACCGCCCGAAAGAGTATTTGACAGGCGGTTTAGTGTGAGGTAACCCAGTCCCACGTCGGTGAGAAACTGCAGGCGGTTGTTGATCTCAGTGAGCAACCGTTCCGCAACAGCCGCATCGGTCTCGCTGAGCCGGAGATCGTTGAAAAACTGTTTCAGTTCGGTCACGGGCATCAGCACGAGGTCGGAAACCGATTTTCCCCCGACCTTCACATAGAGAGCTTCGGGCTTGAGTCGTGCACCCCGGCATACGGGACATTCTGTCTTACCACGATAACGAGCCAGCATCACCCGGTACTGTATCTTATAGAGATTCCTTTCGAGCATCCCGAAGAAATCATTAATTCCGTATATTCCCAAATCGTGCCGTCCGTTCCAGAGAATATCCCTTTCCTGATCGGTCAGGTCGTAATAGGCCCGGTGTATCGGAAAATCGGCTTTGTAGGCGTTCTGCACAAACTCCCGCCTCCACTCGCTCATCTTCTCACCTTTCCAGCACTGTACACATTCCTCCTGCAAGGAGAGGCTTTTGTCGGGGATTACCAGATTCTCGTCAATGCCGACGACTTTCCCGAACCCTTCGCACTTCGGGCAGGCTCCTGCGGGGCTATTGAAGTTAAACATCATCTCTGAAGGTTCCTCGAAAGTGATGCCGTCTGCCTCAAACCGGTTGGAAAAAAGGAATGTTTCCATACCCTCTTCACCCCAGAAACGGACAATACACTCGCCATCCCCTTCCAGGAAAGCTGTTTCTACCGAGTCCGACATCCGGTTCACGGTCGCCTTATCTGAGGAGCATGAGAGGCGGTCGATGACCAGCAGCACCTCCTCTACGCGAGGCAGGCTTTTTTGTGTTAGCAGCTCATCGATACGGTAAAACTGTTCACCCACATCCACACGGGTGAAGCCCTCCTTTAGCAGGATCTCAAGCTGTTCACGCAAGTCACGGTTGTTTCTTAACTGAATGGAAGAGAGTACAGCCATTCGTGTTCCTTCGCGATATTCCTGCATTTTTCCCACCACATCGTGTACATAGTGTCTTTTTACCTCATTACCGGAGATGGGAGAGAGGGTCTTGCCGATACGGGCATACAGGAGACGCAGGTATTCGTAAATCTCGGTGGAGGTGCCCACCGTGGAGCGTGGATTGCGGGAGGTTGTTTTCTGCTCTATGGCAATGGCGGGCGGTATACCCCGTATATAGTCGCATTCCGGTTTGTGCATCCGTCCGAGAAACTGGCGTGCATAGGCCGACAGGCTCTCTACATAGCGGCGCTGGCCCTCTGCATAGAGCGTATCAAAGGCCAGTGATGATTTCCCGGAACCGGAGAGGCCTGTAATTACGGTGAAGGTATTTCGGGGGATGTCCACGTCGATATTCTTAAGATTATTGACGCGTGCACCTTTTATTTCGATCTTCTTTTGATTGCTCATATCTCGAATATATAACCCGCAAAGATAATTACTTTCGCAGCGCCAAAAAAGAAACAGTTGTCAAATAAGTCAAATTAATTGTTTATTTTTGTCGTTGACAGCAGCTTCCTTCGTGCGAGAACTCTGTTCGGGGATCAATAAAGTTATCCAATGTCAGATTATATTACAGAAATACAACATGAGTTTACACTACCGTTTACCAATCCGGTATTGATATTCGCCATTCTCTTGCTGGTCGTGCTCCTGGCACCTATTTTTCTGAAACGGTTTAACGTTCCCAGTATCATCGGATTGATAGTGGCAGGAGTAATTATTGGTCCCTATGGTCTGAATTGGATTGATAATACGCATGGTGGTGTGGAAATGTTTTCAACCATCGGGTTACTCTATATCATGTTTATTGTTGGACTGGAACTCGATTTGGGGGAGTTTGTCCAGCATCGCAACAAAAGCCTTACGTTTGGATTCTTTACTTTTATCATCCCCTTACTGATAGGCTACCCGGTATGTCATTATCTGCTGGGCTATGATGTAAACGCCAGTTTTCTCACGGCAAGCATGTTTTCTACACACACGCTTGTCGCTTATCCCATTGTCAGCCGTTTGGGAATTGCCAGAAATCAGTCGGTAGCAATCACGGTGGGTGGCACCATCCTTACTGATACGGCTGTGCTTATCATACTGGCACTCGTGCTATCAAACAGTAATGGCGGGCTTAACTTTGGTTTTTTCCTGAAGCTTGTGGTATCGCTGATTATCTTCTCACTTATCATTTTTATCATTACACCGCACATAGCGAAATGGTTTTTTCAAAAAGCCGAATCAGAAAAATATTCCAATTTTATTTTTGTCTTATTTGTCGTTTTCTCTGCCGGCTTCCTGGTTGAGTTGGGAGGAATCGAACCCATTATAGGGGCCTTCACGGCCGGTCTGGCTTTGAACAAGCTGATACCGCACTCCTCAGCGTTGATGAACCGGATTGAGTTTTTTGGTAATGCCCTGTTCATTCCTATTTTCCTGATATCGGTCGGCATGCTGGTGGATATTTCTGTCGTACTTAACGGTCCCCGTACTCTGATCGTGGCCCTGACTCTCACCGTTGTGGCGTTAGTCGGAAAATGGCTGGCGGCACTGGCAACCCAGAAAACATTCCGTTACTCCACAACCGAAAGAACGCTTATTTTCGGGCTGAGCAGTTCGCATGCTGCAGCTACCCTGGCAATTATCCTGGTCGGTTATAGGGCCGGAATTCTGGATGAATATATTCTCAATGGAACCATCATCCTTATCCTGATCACCTGCATTGTGGCTTCTGTCTTCACCCAGCGGTCGGCACGCAAAATCGCTATCAGTGAAGAGAATGAACCGCTGTCACCTTCCTCAATAGGGCATTTTGCGGAGGAAAAACTACTAGTGCCCATTGCCAATCCGACCAATATTGGTTATCATGTCCATCTGGCTTTGTTATTGAAGGACAAGAAGTCAGTCAATCCCATTTCATTACTTGGGGTGGTGCCCAATAATAAGGAGGCAGAAAAGAATATCGTCAGTTTCAGGAAGAAACTTCAGGAATTTGTTTCTACCGCAAAAGCAGCCGAAGTAAATGTGGATATCATCACAACCATAGATCATAACCCCGCTGACGGCATCATAAGGATAGCCCGTGAGACGATGACCGATCTGGTAATCATTGGCTGGCCAGGTAAAGCCGGTCTGTGGGACAAACTACTGGGAGAGAAAATCGAACAGATTATAAAGTATATGGATAAAAACCTGTGGGTTTGTCATGTGGAGCAGAGGCTGATTACTCACAAGCGAATTGTGGTCATTTCACCACCCCTGGCCGAAAAAGAGGATGGCTTTGACATGTGGGTAAGCAAGGTGTCCAAGCTTTCATCGGAGCTTTCTGTCCCGGTATTGCATCTGGGCCATTCCGATACGCAGCAGGTCATTTCAGGTCAGAAAAAATCAGGAAACTTTACTTTTCAGCCGTTCCAGGATTGGGATAATCCTCTCTCCTGTGGTGATCAGATCAGGAAGGATGATTTGATCATCCTCATCTCTGCCCATAGTGGTTATATTTCTCATATACCCATATTGGAAAATCTTCCCAGTCGTCTGGAGAATCGTTTTCCGCATTACAGCCGCATTGTTGTTTATCCAAAACAGCCTCTTGCCGAACAATTGCTCGGAACAGATGATTATATTTTTATTCCCTGAAAAAATTCCATTCTATATCCCATTATGATAAAAGCTTTCAGACCTTTATTTTTCATTTTTGTGATTCTTCTTTTTGCGGCGTGTGGTACCCCTAAAACAATACTTACAAGGCAGTCCGTTGCCATGCCCAAGCGTGAGTTTCGTGGAGCGTGGATACAGACCGTCGGCCAGTCGCGCTACCAACATATGAACAGTGCGGCCATGAAGCATTATTTTTCAGAGATGGTGCGGAAGCTGGATGAGGCAGGCATTAATGCGGTCATCTTTCAGGTACGTCCCGAGGCTGACGCTTTCTACAAGTCGGAACTGGAGCCATGGAGCCGTTTCCTTACGGGAGTGCAGGGTAAGGCTCCCGATGATCCTTCGTTCGATCCGCTTGCCTTTATGATCGAGGAATGTCACCGGCGTGGAATGGAACTGCATGCCTGGCTGAATCCATACCGCGTGAAAACAAATATCAGCAACCGGCTAGCCGGGGGACATATCTATGAGCGTTATCCCGAGCGCTTCGTGCAATATGGAAATCAGCTCTTTTTCGATCCGGGTCTACCCGAAAACAGGAGCTTTATCTGTGAGGTGGTACGGGATATTGTTTCACGCTATGAGGTGGATGCCATCCATATGGACGATTACTTTTACCCGTATCCCATTGCAGGTACTCCATTTCCCGACGACAAAAGTTTCAGCATGTATGCTGCCTCACAGGGTTTTTCTCCGTCGCAGCGGGGCGACTGGCGACGCAACAACGTGAACCTGCTTATACAGCAGATAAAGTATACAATTGCCGGCACCAGGCCCTCCACGCGATTTGGTATCAGTCCATTCGGTATTTACAGAAACAGAAGAAACGATCCCGAAGGAAGTGATACAAACGGCTTGCAGAATTATGACGATCTCTATGCCGATATTAAACTGTGGGTAGAAAAGGGATGGATCGATTACAACCTGCCGCAGCTTTACTGGGAGATCGGCCACGCTGCCGCTGATTACACTACCTTGCTACACTGGTGGAACGCCAATAATTTTCAGCAACATCTTTATATCGGTCAGGATCTGAAACGGAGTATCGATAAAAATGAACTTCAGACCAAGATCCGTCAGTCCCGTGAAATGACATTTGTACATGGCAACTGCTACTGGTACGGTTACCAGATCCTGGATGATTTTGAAGGTGTGGCGGGTATGCTAAAAACCGATATCCACCCTGCCAGGGCATTGATACCAGCCTACACGCACATGCATGACGGCCGGCCCGGAGCTGTAAAAAAACTTACGGAAGTGTTTACCGAAGATATGCACTTTCTTACGTGGGAACATAACAAAAGACCCCTGCAGCCTGAAACGGCACAAAAGTTTGTGGTATATCGATTTCATCACAAGGAAAAGATAGATTTGAACCGCGCGGAAAATATCATACAGGTGACACCTGATAATTTTTTTGTGCTGCCCTATGAGGGCGGAGACAAAAGATATATCTATGTGGTTACCGCTCTCGATGCATTTGGTAATGAAAGTAAACCGTCAAGAATCAAGTTGAAGTTATAAAGAAGATTATGGACTCATTTATTAAAAGTGTTAATTTGCTAGCAGGGACGCTTACCCTAAGCGCATATGGTTCTGTTGTTCAGGCTTCAGACCCGGTCCGTCCGAACATTCTTTTTGTTATAGCAGATGATATGTCGTTTCCCCATGCAGGAGCTTACGGATGCACATGGGTTAACACACCCGTATTCGACAGGGTTGCCAGGGAAGGTATATTGTTTACCAATGCTTATACATCCAATGCTAAATCGGCGCCATCGAGGGCAAGCATCCTTACCGGGCAGTATTCATGGCAATTGGAGGAAGCGGCAAATCATATCGGCTTTTGGCCGGAAGGCAAATTCCCTACATTCGTAGAAACATTGGCAGATAATGGTTATCGTGTTGCCTTTACGGGTAAAGGTTGGGCGCCGGGTGATCCTGGAAAACGTAGATTAACCGGTACCCCTTATCAGGAAAAACGATTGACTCCTCCTACAAAACATATCTCAAATATAGACTATCCGGCCAATTTTAAAGAGTTTTTAAATGATGTTCCCGGATCGACACCCTGGATGTTTTGGTTTGGTAGTCATGAACCGCACCGTGCGTACGAATTTGGAACCGGAATCTCCAAAGGTGGTAAAGATTTGAGTGATATAGATCAAGTTCCCGCTTTCTGGCCAGACAATGAGGTCGTTAGGAAAGATATGTTAGACTATGCCTTTGAGGTGGAATATTTCGACAGACAAATAGGGATGATGATAAAGGAGCTTGAAGAAAGAGGATTATTCAATAATACCTTAATTGTAATAACTTCTGATAACGGGATGCCCTTTCCGCGAAGCAAGGGAATGCAATATGAATATTCAAATCATTTGCCACTGGCTGTGATATGGCCGCAGGGCATTACCAGTCCCGGAAGGGTCTTTGACGAGTACATCAACTTTGTTGATTTTGCTCCCACTTTCCTTAAAGTTGCAGGTGTGGAAAACCATGGAATGCAACCCGCAGGAAAGGATATGACTGATATATTCAGGAACAGATCTGACAAGGAGCGGTCATATACACTCTTGGGTCAGGAAAGGCATGATTATGGCAGACCAATGAATCAGGGTTATCCAATACGCTCTATCATAGAAGACGGGTACTTGTATATTTATAATTTTAAACCGGATCTTTGGCCTGCCGGAAATCCGGAGACGGGGTACCTCAACACGGACGGATCACCTACGAAAACGGAAATTCTTAATTTACGCAGAGATGGAAAGGATACACACTTGTGGAACATGTCGTTTGGAAAAAATCCTCAGGAAGAGCTCTATTGGATAGCAATGGATCCGGAATGTCTGATTAATTTAGCCGCGAACCCTTTATTTTATAACCTGAGAAAAGAGATGAATGAGAAACTCTTCGATAATTTGCGCGAACAAAAGGACCCACGTGTATCCGGAGAAGGAGATATATTCGATAAATATCCGTTCATGGATGAAAAGAACCATAATTTCTATGAAAGATTTATGAACGGGGAGATTAAAGATTATCAGACCGGGTGGGTCAATAGGAGTGATTACGAAGAAGGAGTGATAGAATAAGTCTTTTATCTGGTGACATTCATTGTATTTTAAAAGGTCTTGTATAAAATGGAAATAAAATCAAAATTGACATTGTGCACAGCCGGTACGTTGAGCTTAATGGGTTGTGCAAAAGAGAAAGAAGTAAAGCCAAATATCATTGTTATTCTGGCAGATGATCTGGGTTACGGTGATGTGAGCGCTTATGGCGCGCAAACGATCCATACCCCGAATATTGACCGTTTGGGTAACGAGGGGATAAAGTTCATGAACGGCTATGCCACTTCAGCCACGTCTACGCCGAGCCGTTATGCATTAATGACCGGCATGTATCCCTGGAAAAACAAAGAGGCCAAAATCTTACCGGGTGATGCACCCCTTATCATTCAAGAGTCACAATACACGCTTCCCAAAATGATGCAGGAGGCCGGTTATACCACCGGTGCCATCGGAAAATGGCACTTGGGAATGGGCCGCGGAGAAATTGACTGGAATGAAACCGTGAAGCCGGGAGCCAACGAAATAGGGTTCGATTATTCTTGCCTTATTGCAGCTACAAACGACCGCGTTCCCACTGTGTATGTAGAGAATGGCAATGTGGTCGGACTCGAGAAGGATGATCCCATTCAGGTGAGTTATGAGGAAAATTTTGACGACGAGCCTACTGCACTTACACATCCGGAATTATTGAAAATGCACTGGTCGCACGGGCATAATAATTCCATCGTCAACGGTATTCCCCGAATCGGGTTTATGAAGGGCGGAGAAAAGGCCAGATGGGTAGACGAGGATATGGCCGATTATTTTATAGATAAAGTGAAAAATTTTATCCAGAAAAATAAGGAAAATCCTTTTTTTCTTTATTTCGGATTACATCAACCTCACGTTCCGCGCACACCCAATGAGCGCTTTGCAGGTGCTACCGGTATGGGGCCGCGGGGCGATGCCATTGCTGAGGCGGACTGGTGCGTAGGGGAGGTGCTGAGGCAATTGGAAGAGCTGGGATTGTTGGAAAATACCCTGGTTATTTTCTCCAGTGACAATGGCCCGGTATTGAACGACGGGTACAAGGACCAGGCGGTAGAACTGCTGGGCGACCATACCCCGGCAGGTCCCCTTCGTGGAGGGAAATACAGTCTTTTTGACGCGGGTACGCACGTGCCATTTTTCACCTACTGGAAGGGCAGGATTAAGCCGGCCACCTCCGATGCGCTTGTCAGTCAGATGGATTTGTTGGCCTCGATATCGGAACTTGTCGGGCAACCTTTACAAGGAGAATCCGATAGTGAGAATATTCTTCCGGCCCTGCTTGGTAAATCGGATGTGGGACGTAAGAGCTTGGTGCTTGAAGCGAACGGGAAGCTGGCTATCCGTGCGGGTGAATGGGTAATGATACCGCCCTATGGCGGTCCTGAACGTAATCTTACGGGCAACGAACTGGGGAATATGCCTGAATTCGGGCTGTATAATTTAAAAGAGGATATCGGTCAGAAAAAGAATGTATCTTCGCAGTACCCGGAAAAACTGGAAGAGATAAAAGAAAATTTTTTTCATAAAACCGAGGGGTATTACAATTCAAATGTAAAAGAGATTACACTAAAATAGATTACCATTAAACGTCGCAAACTAAGTTATACCAATCATTGTCTTTGCTCGTGGTCGGGAATTTATTTTTTTGTGAGGTGAAATTATTTTACGAATGTTATCTTTGTACCTGATTTAGATGAAAAAGGATGAACGAAGACGAACACTTTCGTGATGTGCATGAACCGGAAGAATACCCGCAGGGATTAACTTCTGAAGAGGGAACGACCCGACATGTTGAAGAATTTTCCATGATCGCCAAAACGATGGCTGAGCTGGAGGATGTACTGGCAGAGGAGTTGATTGGCCTGGGTGCAAACAGTGTGGAGATCGGCACCCGTATGGTATCGTTTACCGGTGATAATGCACTGATGTATAAAGCCAACCTGCATTGTCGTACTGCATTGCGGATTCTCAAACCCATATATAACTTCAAGGCAGAGACCGCCGATGAGGTCTATGAAGCCGTGAAACAGGTAAACTGGGATGATTATCTTTCCCTGAACACCACCTTCTCAATCGATGCGGTAGTCTATTCCCATATCTTCACTCATTCGAAGTTCGTAGCTTATAAAGTGAAGGATGCCATTGCTGACTGGTTTGCAGAGCGGTATGACAAACGCCCTTCGGTGAGCCTGTCGAACCCCGATGTGGTGTTCAACATTCATGTTTCGCACAACAAATGTACACTTTCACTTGACAGCTCAGGAGAGTCGCTGCACAAGCGCGGGTACCGGGTAGCTCAGACCGAGGCTCCGCTCAGCGAAGTACTGGCGGCAGGAATGATCCTGAAATCGGGTTGGCGCGGTGAGACCTCATTTTTGGATCCCATGTGCGGTTCAGGCACCTTGCTTATTGAAGCTGCCATGATTGCCATGGGTATCCCTCCCGGCATTCACCGCAAGCATTTTGCTTTTGAGAAATGGAAGGACTTTGACGAAGAATTGTTCAGCACTATTTACAATGATGATTCGGGAGCGCGTGTGCTCAAGCATCGCATCATCGGTTCCGATATCTCACCCCAGGCAATTGGCATTGCCGAGAAGAATATCAAGAATGCCGGATTGAAAAAATATATCGAACTGAGTGTGAAACCTTTTCAACAATATGCCGAAGCTCCCGATAGCGGGGGAATACTGATGACCAATCCCCCATATGGAGAACGTCTGAAGGTGGATGAGCTGGAAGGACTTTACGCAATGATCGGAGAACGTTTAAAACATGTTTTTGCGGGGTATAATGCCTATATTCTGAGTTACAGGAAGGAGTCATTCGATGCCATAGGCCTGAAGCACACCCGGCGTTTCTTCCTCTATAACGGGGCGCTGGAATGTGAAATGCGGGAATATGAGATCTTTTCCGGTAAACGGAAGGAGCATCCGAGAGGAGATGCGGATTCCGCACCACGGGGGCGTTATGATGCACAGGCCGAACGAAACTCAAAAGAGGGTTACCGCCGTTCAAAACGAGAGATAGCTCCCGACCGGCAAACAAGAAACGATGCACGTTCCGGCCATTCAGAAAGAAACTCCGGTAAAGGTTCTCCACGATCGGAGTTTCTATCCGACAATTCCAGACCTGATCGCCGGGACGACGGCAAACCCCGTTTCTCCAGACCTGATCGCCGGGACGATGGCAAACCCCGTTTCTCCAGACCTGATCGCCGAGACGACGACAAACCCCGTTTCTCCAGACCTGATCGCCGGGATGATAACAATTCCCATCACTCCCGACCATACAGGGAGGAGAACAAGCCCCGCTATTCGCGCCCCGACAGTGACAATAATAAGCCCCGGAGCAATAAACCATTCAGACCTCCAAGAAGAGAGGGCTGACATGGATTTCCCGGGTGAGATGTAACTATTGAAAAAGCATTCACATGTTCATAGCGCTCGATTTATCACTGCCCATTACAAATCCCACGGTACAGTTTTTGATCCTCTTTGTGATCATCCTTCTGGCCCCCATTTTATTCAATAAAATCAGGATCCCTTCACTTATCGGGCTGATCATTGCCGGCGCTGTGATTGGTCCCTATGGCCTCGGGCTCATGTTGCGTGACAGTAACATGATTATGCTTGGAAACGCCGGTCTGCTCTACATCATGTTCCTCGCCGGAATAGAGATAGATGTGGCCGAGTTCAAAAGAAACAGCGGCAAGAGTCTCATGTTTGGCATGCTTACTTTTTCCATTCCCATGCTGATAGGTGTCTTTACCGGTTATTATCTGCTTCGGATGACATGGATCTCATCCATTCTGCTTGCCAGTATGTTTGCTTCACACACCCTGGTGGCATATCCCATCATCAGTAAGCTGGGAGCGGGAAAAAACAGGGCTGTAACGGTTGCCATCGGCGGTACCATGATTACCGATACCCTTGCACTGCTGGTTTTGGCTGTGATCGTTGCCATGGACGGGGGTGTGGTGACGCCTGCTTTCTGGGGAAAGATGACACTTTCAATGATTGTCTTCGCCCTGATTGTGATTTTTCTTTTCCCCATCATCGGGACGTGGTTTTTCAAAAAATTCCACGATAGTACTTCTCAGTTTATTTTTATCATGACCATCGTATTCCTGGGAGGTTTTCTTGCTGAGCTGGCTGGAATTGAAGCAATCATCGGCGCTTTCCTCGCCGGATTGTCCATGAACAGGCTTATCCCTCATGTTTCTTCCCTGATGAACAGAATCGATTTTGTGGGTAATGCCATTTTTATTCCAATTTTTTTGATCAGTGTGGGGATGCTGATTGACTACCGTGCATTTGTATCGGGCTGGGAGACCATCAAGGTGGCGGTTGTCATGACTGTGGTGGCCATCCTGGCAAAATACCTGGCAGCACTTGCCACGCAGAAAATATACGGCTACACCAATGCTGAAAGGATGCTTATCTTTGGGCTGAGCAACGCACAGGCTGCTGCCACCCTGGCAGCTGTGATGGTAGGGCACCGTGTGGGATTGCTCGATGACAGTATTTTGAACGGTACCATTGTCATGATTCTTGTAACCTGTACTATTGCTTCGTTCAGGGCACAGAAGGGGGCTGTGGAGGTCGCTTTTGCCGAAGGAATGGATCCCGGGAATGATACCGGAAACGAGGAACGGATTCTGATTCCCGTAGCTAATCGGGAAACGCTTAAGGACCTAATCGATCTGAGCCTGGTGATCAAATCAAAAAATAACCGGGAAAACCTGTATGCCCTGAACATCATCAAAAGTAGCGAATCCACACCTCATATTGAGAAGG
Source organism: Proteiniphilum sp. LBM24028 (assembly GCF_056629195.1). Lineage (NCBI taxonomy): Bacteria > Pseudomonadati > Bacteroidota > Bacteroidia > Bacteroidales > Dysgonomonadaceae > Proteiniphilum > Proteiniphilum sp. LBM24028. The sequence goes on from NZ_CM152817.1 coordinate 158,336, forward strand.
AATCGCGCAAACTGCTGGAGGAAGCTGTTAAACTGGGAACCGGTGCCGATACGATCATACAACCGCTGAGCAGATACGACATGAACATCCTGAATGGTATTCTCGGTGTAGTCAAGAAATATAACATAACCGATATCGTGATGGGACTTCATCAAAAACAGGAGATATCAGAGTCTTTTCTGGGCAACCTGGTCGAAGGGGTTCTGGAAAAATGTCAGTCCAGCCTTTTTGTATACAAAGCATTGCAGCCTCTCTCCACGATAAAGAGGAGATTGGTTATTATTCCGCCAGATGCCGACAAGGAAATTGGTTTTCCTCTCTGGCTTTCCAAAATATGGAATTTAGGACGTAATTCAGGAGCCAGGCTTTCCTTTTATGCAAATGAAGAGGTCCTTGACATACTAAGATATGTGCATAAGGTACATCCCGTTGATGCCGACTTCAACGAACTTAACGACTGGAGCGAGTTTCTCCGTCTTACGAAGGAGATCGGTAAGAATGAAGCACTGGTCATTGTGATGAGCCGTCTTAGAAAAATCTCTTACGACCCTGTCATGCGGCAAATACCCGATTATATCAACAAACATTTCGGGAATATAAATTTTATGTTGCTTTATCCTGTTCAGTCGGCTTCAGGTGAGAATTATCACGGTGATATGATTAATGCTTCCCTGGTTACCTCCATTCATAGCCTGGGCGGAATTGGCGAGACCATCCTTTCATTTATAAAGGAAAACGAAAAACAAAAAAACGAAATATGACGTCTTCCAATGCAACTATAAAAGATATCGCCAAAGCGTTGGGCGTTTCGGTGGCGACTGTTTCCAGAGCGCTGAATGGAAGCCATGAAATTCATCCTCTTACAAAAGAAAAAGTTTTAGCGAAAGCCGAAGAGTTACGATATAAACCGAATATACAGGCCCGGAATCTTTTGAAAAAGCGGAGCAATATGATTGGCGTAGTGGTTCCGGAGTTCATTACGTTTTTCTTTCCTGAGATTATTATCGGCATACAAGAGATTGTCAACAAACTGGGATATCAAGTGTTGATCTGCCAGTCCAATGAATCTTCTTCGCTGGAATCCAAGAATGTAAAGATGCTCGAAGAGAGTATGGTGGAAGGACTGATCGTTTCTGTGGCCAAGAACTCGAAAAATATCGATTTGTACCAGCGTTTGATTAATGAACACATGCCTCTTGTATTTGTGAATCGGGTTATTTCGGAGTTGAACGTGAGCCAGGTTGTGATTGATGACAGGAAATGGGCATTCAAGGTGACGGAACACTTGATCAAGTGCGGTTACAGAAGGATAGCCCATTTGGCCGGCAACGAATATCTGTCGGTAACCAAAGAGCGGATGCAGGGTTATCTGAATGCGTTGGCTGCGTATGATATTCCTGTAAACGAAAATCTGATTATGTATGTGGGCGTGCAACAGGAGAGGGCCAAAGCAGGTATCGACTACCTGATGAATTTAAAGGAAAAGCCGGATGCCATATTCGCGATAAACGATCCCATCGCGGTAGGATGTATGTTGGAATTAAAGCAAAGAGGAATGAAAATTCCAGAAGATATTGCCGTAGCCGGTTTCTCTGAATCGCCGATCGGGCGGATCATGGAATTGACCAGTGTTTTTCAACCCACTTTTGAGATCGGCCGAAAAGCCGCCACACTGCTGTTAAAACAAATAAATAATTATGATGCTCCCACGGAAACTATTACGCTTGATGCGAAATTGAATGTTCGTCATTCTACACTCCCTTTGTTCAAGAGAGTCCGTTAATAGTCTTACAAACAGTATCGTACGATATAACCCTCGCTCGTTTTTTTATACTTCCATCTTTTCGTAAACGTTTACGGAGATTTTATAAGAAAAGTAAATAATCCATTTGCTTAGTCTATACCTTTGTCATGTAATCGTTGTAATATCATTTTTAAGGTACGATACTATGAGCATGTTAGACATTCTGATGATTATTCTTCTCACCGTTGGTGTTCTGGGTTCCGGCATGGCTTTTTCGAAAAAAGGGAAAAACATGAATTCCTTTTTCGCAGCAGGAGGTGCTGTTCCCTGGCAAATGAGCGGATTGTCATTGTTCATGGGCTTTTTTTCCGCGGGGACGTTTGTTGTTTGGGCATCGGTGGCATATTACTATGGATGGGTTTCCATCACGATACAATGGACGATGGCCCTCGCGGGTGTGATCGTAGGCCTGTTCATCGCTCCGCAATGGCATAAAACCGGCTCCCTCACTGTTGCCGAGTATATCAATAAGCGGCTCGGTGTTCCCACCCAGAAGACTTATACTTTTCTTTTCCTGTTTATCTCGCTGTTCCTTACCGCTTCGTTCCTTTACCCGGTGGCAAAAATCGTGGAGGTGTCAACGGGACTTGATCTGAACCTTTGTATTATCCTTTTGGGTCTTTTCTGCATCCTCTACGTCTCCGCCGGAGGATTGTGGGCGGTCGTTTCCACCGATATTTTACAATTTATCGTTTTGGTCGCCGCCATTATTATCGTTATCCCGTTGTCTGTCGACAAGGTGGACGGCCTTGTCCATTTCGTGGAGAAAGTGCCCGATACCTTTTTTAATTTATTCAACGCGGAATACACGCTTCTTTTTATCATTGCCTTTGGTATTTACAACGCGATTTTTCTGGGAGGAAATTGGGCCTATGTGCAGCGGTTCACCTGTGTGAGGACAGGAGCGGATGCCAAGAAAGTGGGACTTTTCTTTGCTCTCCTCTATTTTGTCAGTCCCGTTTTGTGGATGCTTCCTCCCATGCTCTATCAATTGGTGGATCCTTCTTTGACTATTTTGGAAGCCGAAGGCGCCTTTTTGATGATGTGCAAAGCGGTGCTGCCAAGGGGAGTCTTGGGATTGATGATCGGGGCGATGATTTTCGCGACCACGAGTGCCATGAACTCCAAGTTGAATATTGCCGCGGGCGTGATCACGAACGATATCTTCAAGAGACTGCACCCCCAAAGCTCCGACAAGACACTCATGTTAGTAGCCCGTTTCTCCACGATTCTGTTCGGTGTTCTCAGTATTCTCATCGCATTGATGATACCAAAGATGGGAGGAGTGGTGAATGTGGTGGTCAGCCTGGCGGCCCTCACGGGAGTCCCGCTTTATCTTCCTGTTATCTGGACCCTGTTTTCCAAAAGACAAACAGCCTTCTCCGTGTTGTCAACCACCCTATTCAGTTTGGCCGTGAACGGGATTTTTAAATTTATCACCCCTCTTTTTGGTTTTGCGTTGGACAGGACACAGGAGATGGTGTTGGGGGTTTCCCTGCCCATCCTTTGCATGATCCTGTTCGAAATATGGTATTATGCGAAAAAACAAGTCTCTTCCAAGATTGAGACATATGAGGTTTGGGAGAATGAAAATGTGGCTAAACGGGAACAGGTTTCAGAAGAAGCGTTGCAATTGACGAGGGACGAGAACAAGTATAGTATGCGGATAATAGGATATGGGGTCTCTTTTATCGGGCTTACCATCGCGGTTTTGGGATTGTTGACCCCTTCCCATAAGGTATTGGTGGCGGGAACGGGACTGTTTTTTATCCTTATCGGGATCATCCTGGTGAAGTCCGGCAGTAATAAATCGAAAAGTTTAAAAGAACAAGCATAGCGTATGATTGAGAGTGTATATACAGGAGAGGGACGTTCACACAAGAGGGTGGAGGTAGATGTGGATTTTGTGGTGGCAGGCGGAGGCATGGCCGGAGTCTGTGCCGCCATCTCGGCCGCACGGTCGGGAATTAAAGTCGCTTTGATACAAGACCGTCCGGTGCTGGGAGGGAACGCCTCGAGTGAGGTGCGGTTGTGGATATTGGGTGCGACCTCACACATGGGCAACAACAACCGGTGGGCGCGTGAAGGCGGTATTCTTGACGAGATCCTGGTGGAGAACACCTACCGGAACAAAGAGGGCAACCCGGTGCTATTCGACATGGTCGTCATGGATAAGGTGCTGGCCGAAAAGAATATCTCACTTTATCTGAATACCGTAATCTTTGGTGTGGAGAAATCAGATGAAAAAAGAATATCTTCCATTACCGCGTTTAATCCACAGAATCAGACGGAATATACTTTCAGGGGAAAATATTTTTGCGACTCCACCGGAGACGGGCTGATCGGTTATTTGGGCGGTGCCACTTTCAGGGTGGGTGCCGAAGACAGGGAGGAGTTGGACGAGAAGTTTGCTCCCGACAAAGCGGATTATGGGGAGAAATTAGGGCACTCCATCTTCTTTTACACCAAAGACGCCGGCAAACCGGTCACTTATATGCCTCCCCACTTTGCCATGGGCAAGGAAGAGATCGTGCAACGTGTGAACCGGATCAGCAATCCCGATTATTTTAACCCTCGGCAATTGGGGTGCAAGTTTTGGTGGATCGAGTATGGCGGGCGATTGGACACCATCTATGAGGCGGAAGATATAAAATATACCTTGTGGGAGGTCATTTACGGGATATGGGATTATATCAAGAATTCCGGTAAATTCCAAGGGGTTGAGAACCTGACATTGGAATGGGTCGGGAATATCCCCGGGAAGCGGGAAAGCCGCCGTTTCCTAGGTCATTACATGCTGCAGCAGCAAGATGTGGTGGAACAAAGGAATCATCCCGACGTGGTGGCGTTCGGGGGATGGTCGTTGGACTTGCATCCCGCGGACGGGGTGTTCAGCAAATCGAAGAAGGCATGCCACCAATGGCACGCCAAGGGAATGTACCAGATACCTTACCGCTGCTATGTCACGCCCGATATAGAGAATATGTTTTTGGCGGGAAGGATCATTAGCGCTTCGCACGTGGCATTTGCCTCTTGCCGGGTGATGGCCACGACCGCGGCTGGCGGCCAGGCCGTGGGCACGGCTGCGGCATTGTGTGTCAACCGGGGTTATACGCCCGCCCAGCTGATGGAGCCGGATAAAATAAAGCAACTCCAACAAAATCTGATCAAAGCGGGAGCGTATCTGCCCCAGTCTGAAATCCAATATGCGGATGAGCTCCTGAAAGAGGCCGATATCCGGGTTTCTTCCGAACTGCGATTGCGTGAAATTCCTTTCAACGGTGAAAGGAAAGGCCTGAACCAGTCGGCTGCCCAGATGCTTCCTGTCACCGCCGGAAAGATGCCGGAGGTAGGGGTGCGTATGAAGGCAGCGAAAGCGGTGAAGCAAACGATTGAGTTGCGGATCAGTTCCAAACCTTTCAATCATACGCCGGATATCACCCTGGAGACGATAGTGGTTGACCTGAGGGAAGGGGAAAATGAGGTGACGCTGCCTTTCACTGCTACTATACCTGCCGATTGTTATGCTTTTGTCTGCTTTATGCACAATGAGCATGCCAGCATACAGACATCACAGGAATTGATAACTGGGTTGGTCTCGGTATTTAACAAAATTGTGCCGGCCGTGTCGAATTGGGGAAAACAAGAGCCCCCGGGAGACATCGGGGTGGAGGCTTTTGAGTTTTGGTGCCCGGAACGCCGACCGCAAGGACAGAACATCGCCATGCACATAAATCCGGCGATCACCTGTTTCTCGAAAGAAAACCTGAGGACTTCCCCGTATCGGCCGGTAGAAAAACCGAATGCATGGGTGGCCGATTTGGAGGATAAAACGCCGACAGTCACAATCACCTGGAAAGAACCGAAGAAGATCAAAGGGATCACGCTGTTTGCCGATACGGACTACGACCACCCCATGGAATCGGTGCAGTGGGGACATCATGACAGTAGGATGCCTTTTTGCGTGGAATCGGTGGCGGTGTCGGACGGGAAAGAGGTGCTGGTGCAACAGAACGGGAACTTCCAGACCCAGCTGAAACTCTCGTTCCCTGCTGTTGTAGAAACCGATTATTTGAAATTAACATTCGGCAACGCGACCGAAAATATCCCTGTTTCCTTATTTGGTATTCAGGTGCGTTCGGAAGAATAGAAATTTGAAATGTGGACTTTTTGCGAATTTGCAGATGAATATGGATGATAATAATTAGGAGAAAATGAAAAGAAAATACCTGATAATCAGTTTGTTTGCGCTATTGTTCAATTCTTTACATATTTTAGACATAACTGCTCAGCAGCCAGTGAAGTCTGGTCCGTATAAGGATATTATTCTCACGAGACAACAACGAATAGACGTAAGAGAAATAGATGAAATTCATCGGGAGAATGTTCAAGCCGTACGATCTGATAAATCATTGAGTCGAAAAGAAAGAGAACTTCAACTAAATAAGATTCGGCTTAAAACCCAAGAAAGTATAAAATCTGTTCTTGATCCTGATCAGTTTGCCCAGTGGCTTAGTAATAGAAGTGGTGGTGGAAAAGTGCAAGGGAGAAAGGAGTTGCTGCAGACGGTAAAAAACCATAATAAAGCCGTACTTGTACTAAGGGAACAGATGAGAGACCCTTTTATTCAGCTTGCCCCCGATGGATATTATTATCTCTCTTGCACGAGAGGCTTGGTTAATTTCCCTGATCAACTTCCGGCAACACAATCGTGGAGGAGTAAGAATCTTGTCGACTGGGAAGATCTGGGGGTTATCTGGGAAGCAAAGAATGGAGTCTTTGGACAAGAATTGATAGCTGCCGCGGAGAAAAGGGATATTACTCCTGCGATTTGGGCTCCGGAGATTCATTTTGTGAATGGACGATGGGTGATTGTGCATACCACCAACATGAGAATGGCCAATCTGATGTTGACAAAGGGGAGTGAATTAAAAGGTCCCTACGAGGAGCCGATGGCCCTTGATTTTGGTTTTCATCGCGATCCTGCGTTGTTTATAGATGACGACGAGACCCCTTGGTTGATAACGAACTGTACCGAAATAAGAAAACTTAAAAAAGATTTTTCCGGTTTCGATGGATTCCATAAATTACTCAATCCCCAAGATCGGTATTTAGGGCATGAAGGAGCATACATTGTCAAATTTGAAAATAAGTATGTATTGTTTGGTACAGCATGGAGTACCGACAATATGAGAAGAGGTACTTATAACCTTTATTATTGCACCGCAGACAGCGTGACCGGACCTTATGGCCCGCGGAAGTTTGCCGGTCGTTTTTTAGGTCATGGAACCCCTTTTCAAGATAAGGAAGGAAGATGGTGGTGCACGGCTTTTACGAATGCCGATAACCCGCCGTTGGAACCGGAAGACGCGAAAAATAAAGATTTGAGTGGGTCAGCTTACACGATAAACAGGCAAGGACTCACTTTGGTGCCGATTGAGATCAAGATGGTCAATGGGGATGTAGAGGTGACTGCCAAAGATGAGAACCACAGATATCCAGGGGAAGAAGAATTGCAGAAATTTTGAAAAAATATACCTGCTAATAGTGGTTGCCATGTAAACGATTGGTTGTTGACTTGTATAAAATTAAACTAAAAAATATGAGAAAGATCATTTTCGTAATAATTATTTTGTTTTGTGCTGCTATCGTAAGAGCGGATATACAGTTGCCCGCGATTATCGCAGATCATATGGTGTTGAAGCAGAATAGTGAAGTCGCTCTATGGGGCACCGAAAATCCAGGGACGAAGCTTGTCATAACTGTAACCTGGGATAACAAGACTTATGAAACTGTAGCTGACAAGCAAGGGAAATGGATAAGTTGGATCAATACTCCTTCGGCAGGAGGACCTTATACAATATGTTTTACCGGTAATAATCAAGTTACAGTAAATAATGTTTTAATAGGAGAAGTGTGGCTTAGCTCGGGACAATCGAATATGCAATTTGAAATGAGTAAAGATACGCAAGCTAAAACAATGCTTCCAAAGGCAAAAAATTCTCATATTCGTTTATTCAAGGTCGGCAGACAAAAATCAGAGACGGAGGTTGATCATTTTGCCGAAGGAACGGTGTGGGAGATATGTAGTCCAGAATCGGCTGCAAACTTTTCCGCGATGAGTTATTACTTTGCTTTAGACTTACACAAACAGTTGGATGTTCCTGTCGGAATAATAAATGCTTCTTGGGGAGGGACTCCCATAGAGTCTTGGATTTCCACAACCGCGATTATGTCAGATCCGTTATTGCAGAATGTCGTTAAACGTTGGGATGTTTGGGAAAAAGATTATGAGCAAGACAATGCTGACTATGCACGAGATTTGGAAAAATTTAGAAGAGGTGAATTAATAGTCAGACCTAAAAAACCACAGAGCGTGTTGATGCTTGAACGTGATTTCAGAAAATACGGTGTGTTATATAATGGAATGATTGCTCCCTGTACCCCTTATACGCTTTCGGGTGTATTATGGTATCATGGGACGTCTAATGTGGGGTTAGCTCGTGAATATCAGCATCAATTGGCTTCTTTGACACGTACATGGCGAAGTGCTTTTAACAATGAGGAATTACCGGTGATTATAGGACAACTGACCGCCTACAAGGGTTATGATCTGTTGAATGGATACACGCTTCGTATGGCCCAGCTGAATCAGAACAAGACGCTAAGCAATTATGTATTTTGCACTATGGACATTGGGCTTCTGAATGATTTGCACCCTCCCCATAAACAACCTTATGGACAGCGATTCGCAGCCATGGCACTAAATAAAGTGTACGGGAAAAAGGATATTGCAAGCATGTGTCCGCAAATGAAAGATGTGAAAATTGAAAATTCAACCTTGGAGATCTCTTTTTATGATAGCGAAGGACTTTATATAGGAGGTGAAAAATTAGAAGATATTTTTATTGCTGGTGAAGATGGTAAGTTCTTCCCAGCCGTCGCAGAGGTCAGGAACGATACGTTGATTGTCTCTCATCCGGATATCTCCAAACCAAAGATCGCAAGGTATTTATTCAATAACACAGACAAAGCGAATCTTTTTAATGCCGCCGGCTTACCTGTATTTCCTTTTGTTGGGGAGATACGATAAATATGATAAATTAACAATTTAAAGATTTACAATCATGAAAAAAATGACGTTTTTATTCTTTCTGTCGATGCTGTCTTTAAATGTTTTTTCCCAGCATATAATTGAGGATGAAGCCTTGGTTGGCTGGATAAATCCTCCTGCCGAAATAGTGATACCGGATGAAGCATCATCGATTAAACGAGGGGTATTGAGTGATAATCCAACCATCACTTCCGTTGATTTTAACAATGTGAGTATCATTGAATCCGGTGCATTGAAAAATTGTATTCGATTGGATACAGTCAATATGCCAAATGTGAGAAGAGTGAACGCAAGGGCGCTGGAAGGTGCTGTTAGGTTAGAGCATGTCTCGATCCCGCAGGGAGTGATAATTCAAGCTCTTGCTTTTAATGGTTGTAGAAGTTTGACCTCTGTGGAACTGCCATCTATGAGAGTGATAAAGAGAGGAGCGTTTAGCCAATGCCGTTCGTTAACTACAGTCGATTTGAGCAAAGCTGTAAATTTACGTGAAGTGGAGGGTAGTGGAGATCCCAACAATGCACCATTCGATTTAAATAATAAAAATCTGACTATCTACGTGAGCGACGAAAGTAAAATGGATCTCTTTCCTGCTCCGAATCGAAGGAAATATACAGTTAAAATAAAGTAAGTAGGATTAATTAATGGGAATCATGAAAAAACATTGTTTTTTTAAGCTATACAAATCTGAGAGAACAACATACCGACAACTGTTTTTCTCTATGCAAATTGCATTTGTTTTGCTTCTATGTAGCCTTCGTGCAGTAGCAGATATTACTTCTGGAATTGATACAAATAGTTTCCAGCAAGAAAAGATAACCTATACCGGATCAGTTACAGACAATTCACAAGTACCGATTATAGGTGCTACCATTACACTCAGGGATAAATTTACTGGAACTGCTACTGATCTGGATGGACAGTTTACTATTAAAGCATGCCCCGGAGATATAATAGTCGTTTCTTATATAGGGTATACCACGGAACAAATAAAAACAGGCAACAATACACATTTGAACATAGTACTTACAGAAGACACCAAATTATTAGATGAGATTATAGTTGTAGGATATGGTACGCAAAAAAAAGAGAATCTTACAGGTGCCGTTGCGGCTGTTAAAGGAGAAGAAATAACTAAAAGACCGATAGCCAATGCTACCTTGGCTTTGCAAGGGTTGGTTTCCGGAGTAACGGTAAGTTCTACGACCGGACAACCTGGCAAAGAAGGGGATGAAATCAGGATTAGAGGTATTGGTACATTAAATAACAACAACCCGTTGGTATTGATTGACGGTCTTGAAGGATCTTTGAACGGAGTCAATCCAAATGATATTGAAAGCATTACTATTTTAAAAGATGCTGCCTCTTCTGCAATTTACGGTTTACGTGCAGGAAGCGGGGTAATTCTAATAACGACGAAAAGAGCTAAATCAGGTGAATTTGCTGTTAATTTTTTCAGTAACTTGGGATTTCAAGAACCTGCTAATATCCCCCAATTTTTGGGCTCATTAGATTATCTGAAATATTATGATATCGCAGCGATAAATGATACAAGAAAAGCTGACGGTAGCCCTGGAAGTCCACTATTTGGAGAGGAATATATTGAGAATTACAGGAATAACATGGCCCTCGATCCTTTTACTTATCCCGATACTGACTGGGAAGCCCTGACCTACAAATCAACAGCCGTTCAACAACAATATGGATTAAGCTTTACTGGAGGTACTGATAAACTAAAAGCTTACGGAGCATTCAATACCATAGATCAAGAGGGTATTTTACCTGACACTGAATTGAAACGTTATACTTTCAGGGTGAATACAGATTACCAGTTTTCTTCCAAACTTTCAGCGGGCATCGATGCTTCTGCCAGATACTCACAGGTAAACGAACCTCATGACGCAGCTGCTACGTTAGGTGCGGTCAGAAGGACAGCTCCTATCTACAGTCATATAAACAAAGAGGGTCAATTTGCGTATGTTCAGTTAGGTAGTAATACCTATGCTAGGTCCCGAGCTAAAGACGTAGGTTATAACAATGGGCTATATACAGAAGGATTAGTTAAGTTGAAATTAGCATATAGGCCGGTTGAGAATCTTCGGTTCGATTTGTCGTACAGTCCTAAAGTAAATTACGAAAATTATAAAAAAGATGTTAAACCTATTGAGTATTACGAGATTGACGGAACATTTAAGACCCTTTCCCCATCACTGAGAGTACTGGAAGTTATCGACAGATATTACTTGGATCAACACCTGACTCTATTGGCTAACTTCAACCAAAGTTTTGAGGAACATAATATTGCACTATTAGGAGGTTTCGAACGACGGACGAATCGCTTTGAGTCGCTTACGGCTAGTAGACAAGGTTCAATATTCGAATATGAAGTGTTAAGTTCTTTTCCTGAAGAAAATCAAAAAGGTAATGGTAATGCCTCAGAACTAAGTCATCTGTCTTATTTTGGGAGAGTTAATTATGATTATGCTGGCAAATATCTACTTGAAGCTAACTTGCGTAGAGATGCTTCTTCGAGATTTGCCAAGGGATATAGGTGGGGTATCTTTCCTTCTTTCTCGGCAGGATGGCGTATATCCGAAGAAGCCTTTATGGGTGGAACCAGAAATTGGTTAAGTAACGCCAAACTCAGGGGTTCTTGGGGTAAACTCGGAAATGAATCTGCGTTAAACAACCGTTACCCGGCCTATATGACTATCGATCTGAAAGATTGGACTATTATCAATGGCACGATACATGAAGGTTACATAGCTACACAATTTGCAGCAAGGGATATCCGTTGGGAAACAACAGAAATGATCGATATAGGCTTGGATCTAGGATTCTTAAATAATAAGATTGAACTGATTTTTGATTACTACGACAGAAAAACATCGGATATTCTATATGGTTATGACATACCCGGAGTATTAGGTTTCAGCAACAAGCCAATATTAAACATAGGTCAAGTAGGAAATAAGGGATGGGACTTGAGTCTTTCATACAATGATAAACGTGGAGATTTTTCATACCGTATAGCTACCACCCTTTCTGATGTTAAGAATGAAGTCATAGACCTCGGAGAAGAGGCTACTATTTCCAATATCACCATTTTGAAAGAAGGTCTTCCCATGAATGCCCTATGGGGATTAGAGGCCGACGGCTTATTTTCTTCCTTTGAAGAAGCTAAAAACTATCCTGTGAAGCAATTTGGCACCTTACAAGGGGGGGACATTAAATATATCGATCAATTAACGATAGATACCGATGGAGATGGAATTCCTGATGCAGGAGATGGAATTATTAACGAGGAAGATTATGTATATATGGGAAATACTATCCCTCGCTACACCTACAGTTTGGATTTGTCAATACAATACAAAAGCTTTGATTTAGCAATTTTCTTCCAAGGTGTCGGGAAACGGGATTCGTATATTACAGACGATTTGGCATTTGCGTTTAATAATGGGGGGAAAATACAAGAATGGCAACGAGACGGAATGTGGCAAGAAGGAGAAACAGACTCTAAATACCCTCGAATGTTTATAACGAGTGCCAACAATACAGCCATTTCTACATTTTGGAAGCAGAATGGATCTTACTTGCGTTTAAAAAATATTCAGTTAGGATACTCTGTTCCTAAGAATCTGTTAAAAGATTTCCTTGTTCAAGAGGCAAAAATATATGTGTCGGGACATAACCTTCTAACTTTCCACCATATGCCCAATGGTTACGATCCTGAGCAAAGACCTAATAATGCCCAAACTACTTTGCCAATATTGAGAACCTATACATTTGGTGTCAATCTGAAATTTTAAGATATAAAACTATGAAATATTTAACTATATTCTCAGCCGTAATACTGATATCCTTATTTCTGGGATGTACAGATATTTTGGATAAATTTCCTCTTGATGAGCCTTCTAATGAAACGTTCTATACAAACGCTTTGGAAATAGAGCGTGGAGTAAATACTTGTTACAATCGTTTGCAAGAGATAGATCATAGAGGATATGTTTATCCTCTTGTCCTTGACTGTATGTCGGATGTAGGATTTATACGAGTAGACAGTGACTACAAAACATTGGCAAAAGGAGAGCATGACGCAAGAAGTGGAATTGCCGAAAGCACTTGGCGAAGAGCTTATCAAGGGCTTATGAGAAGTACACTAATGCTTTCAGTTATTGAAGAAAAGAAGGATTTATTAACTGATGCACAATACAAGCTGTTTAAAGGTCAAGTACTCTTTTTCAGGGCTTATTACCACAGTCGTTTAATAACTTATTTTGGCGATGTGCCAATGGTTTTAGAGCCTATTTTAACAATTTCTGAGGCCAAATCAGTTACAAGAACCCCCAAAGCAGAAGTGTTACATCAAATTTACATAGATTTTGATGTAGCAGCAGAATTACTCCCCGTTAATTATACTGAAAATGAGAATATCGGACGAGTTACAAAGGGTGCTGCTTATGCTTACAAAGCAAGGATAGCTCTTTATTTTGGCGATTGGAGCGCAGCTGCTATATCAGCTAAAAAAGTAATTGATTTGGGAGTGTACGATTTATATCCTGAATACGGGAAACTCTTTATTTCAGAAGGATTGACAAATCCTTCCAATAAAGAAATTATTCTTAAAAGAGAATATGCAGGTGCGATGGTAAATGATTATCACTCACTTATGTTATATATGATGAACAGGTCTGAGGCCGGATGGGCAGCCCTTGTCCCTTCTCAAAGCTTAGTTGACTCCTATCATTGTGTAGACGGGAAAAATATTACCGATTCTCCGTTGTTTGATAAAGCAAAAAGATTTGAGAACAGAGATCCACGTCTATCATTAAGCATTGCTTTTCCGGGAAGCCGCTACGGTGACATTCAGTTCGAAAGCCATTATGATAGCCTCACATGCTACAACTACGTGACTAATAAACGGGTTAGAAATACTGATTGTGTTTCTCTTAACCAGTATACCTCTTTTACAGGCTATCATTTTAGGAAATATGCTGATATGGACTACCGAAAAGATAAAACGAGGGCTAGCTATCCAATAATTCTATGCCGTTATGCTGAAGTGTTGCTGACCTATGCCGAAGCCAAAATCGAATTAGGTGAAATTGATCAATCTGTTATTGATGCCATCAATAAAATCAGGAGGGACAGAATTGATGTCAAAATGCCGGCTTATTCTTTAAATGACTTTGCTGATTTAAATACTGCACGACTCAAATTAAGACATGAAAGGAAAATTGAATTAGCATTTGAAGGGTTTCGTTATACTGATTTGCGTCGTTGGGGTTTGGCAAACACTTACTTAAATCGACCTATATTGGGTAGGCCTTTTAAAGGAGCTTTGACCGATTGGCCTGATGTTACTTTTGATACGAACGGAGAACCTGAATATCCCGGTTATGAGAATTATGCTCCCCACCCATCTATAGACTATAGAGTGGTAGAAAACAAGTTGTTCACTCCTAATAGAGATGAATTATTGCCAGTACCGACCAGTGAACGGAATTTAAATTCCAATTTAGACCAGAATCCAGGATATTAACCATTAATCGTAGCTTTTTTCTTCGGAAGAAAATTACTTTCAAATCTGAATAAGTAATGAAAATGAGACTTAATAGAGACGTATTCCCACTCGTGATAGCTACATGTGCACCGTGGTTACACACTCTCGCTCAAGATGACCGACTGAATATAGTGGTAATTCTTGCTGATGATTTAGGCACCAATGAGTTGGGTTGTTATGGAGGGAAAAATTTGCAAACACCCAATATCGACTGGATTGCAAACGAAGGTATCCAGATGACGAACAATTACGCCTCGGCGACGATGAGTGTGCCTATCCGCGCATCGCTCTATACCGGTTTGTACCCGGCTCGTCATGGTTCATACCAGAATCATAAACCGACTTATGATTTTGTGAAGACCGCTCCGGATTATTTTCATGACTTGGGATACAGGGTAGGTAGAACCGGAAAAAACCATCCTTCAAAACAACCGGATGTCTATAGATTTGAAGAAGTTAAAGGGTTCCCTGTTAGCAGTATTGCCCGTGAAGCTCCCTTTACTACTGATGGCATTGAAGAGTTTATAAACAGAAACGAAGCGGAACCTTTTTGTTTGTACGTGTGTAGCATTCATCCCCATGTGCCGTGGACGTGGGGAGACCCCGCGAAGTTTAATCCGAATAATGTAGTGCTACCTCCTAATAGTGTGGACAATAAAAAGACAAGGGAAATTTTTTGTAAATACCTGGCAGAAATCCAGGAGTTGGACAATGAGGTGGGGGCGGTTTTGCAAGTATTGGAAACTTCCGGAAAATTAGAAAACACGTTGGTCATATTTTTAGGGGAACAAGGACCTCAAATGCCTTTTGGAAAATGGACTTGCTATCGTTATGGGCAGCATAGCGCCTTCCTTGCCCGTTATCCAAAAGGAATTGCTGAAGGAACAGTGAGTGATGCCTTGATACAATATGAAGATATTCTTCCTACAATGATTGAATTTGCGGGAGGAGATCCCATTGGTGGTCTTGATGGTGAAAGCTTCCTTGGCGTGTTGTCAGGAGAAAACAAAGAACATCGGGAGTGGGTTTATGGCATACACAATAACATTCCTGAAGGGAGCGCTTATCCCATTCGCAGCATACAGGATAAGAAATACAAACTGATTGTGAACCTTATTTCTGAAGAAGATTATTATGAGAAGCACATAATGAATCCTGCAGACAGGGAAATGTGGTACTCTTGGATAATCAGTGCAAAAACAGATAAACGTGCGCGGTTTCTGACAGATCGTTTTGTGCAACGACCTGCCATAGAATTGTATGATTTGGAAAACGACGAATGGGAATTGAACAATATAGCCCATCTTCCGGAACATAGGGAGAGAATCGCTCTTATGCAAGACGAGTTAAAAAAATGGATGACGCAACAAGGTGATCAGGGTATTTTGATGGATACTGAATTTGAGATGACAAAATACTGATAAAAAATGTATAAAATGAGAATGAAAAGAGAGAATGGAAGTGTGTATTTAATTCTTTATCTGCTTGTTTTACCTTTTATGCTTCATGCGCAAGAGGATTATAAGCTTCAAAATGAAAATATCTCTCTTCGGTGGGAAAAGGGATTATCTGGATATAAGCTGTCTGCTATCGAACTGACGTCACAAAATCAGAAGTTCGCTTTTGAGAATGTACTTGGAGAATATACGGTGCTATTCTCAAAAGAAAAGCCATCAGGCCAGTTTGATTCAACTCTTTATTTTGACAATGTTTCCAGTATTCCTGAATCATATATCATGGTGTATAATCGATGGAAAAAAAGGCTCAGTCCCGTAGCCATGAATACGGCAGGAGAAGCACGCTTCTTTTATCCGCACCAGGCAAAATATAATGAAGGGAGTGTAGAGTTTAAGCAAGAATTGGACAGAGCCACACTTACAGCAGTATGGAGCATCGATGACACGTTTAAAAATGATATTCTTCTGGAAATAGAATTGACTGCTAAGCAAGAGGGGTATTTTTCGATACAAAGTCCCACCCTGTTTTCTTACAAAGAAGAAGATATAAGTTGGGGAATAGTCCCCGGCCATTTTCAAGGGAAGTCCATTAACGACAACCTTTTGTTATCGTATGGTTATGGACAAGGAATCCCCAATAAGCCGGTAATTGCAAGGGAAAGGACCGCAAGTACGCTATCACCTATCTTATCCGATAAAAAAGGGGTGAGCGTGGCAGTCATTGCACAACCAGGAATGGGGAGAGACTATTGGGAATACGATGTGTTAACCCAAAATGATTGGCTCCTGGGGTTGTCATTGATGAACCGGAAAGAACAATTATTCCCGACAATACATCATCCTGTATTGGGAGAAAAGGACTCTTATCTACAGCAAGGAGAAAAAATATCTTTCCGGTTCCGTTATACATTGGACAAAGCAGATTGGTACACTGTGTACAAACATGCGGTGAACGATATTTACCGCTTCCCTGATGTTTTGGAGAAAAAGAAAACCAATCTCTCTTTAACCGATAGACTCTTAGGCATGTTTGCATACCTGCGAAACGACAGTACTTCATTATGGCATACTTTTCATTTCAAAGATTTGGAAATTGGCGCCCAAGAATACCATGGGCCTGTGGTAGGATCACAAAAAGACGCGTTTAAGAATTCGGATTACGGTGCCATGTGGATGCTTTCCCATATCACAAAGGACAGTGTTTTGGCACATGACAGGCTGCCTTATGCCAGAAACTTTAAAATCGCCCAGCAGGCAGACGACGATGGCTTTTTTGGTGGTGCCGCCTTAGGACAATATTATTTGTCTAAGAGCAATCGTTTCACGGAAGAGTGGGGAGATTATGTGGAACCCATTGCCTTGACCTATTACACGATGTTGGATATAGGGAATGTGTTATTATTTGAGCCAAATGACAGTGAGCTGAAAAGACTTCTCCGGCGGGGTGCGGATCGTTTGCTCTCTTGGCAACAAGGAGACGGCAGTTGGGTGGTAGCGTATGATCACCTGACCCATAAAGTGGAGTTTCAGGACTTAAGAGACCTGAGGCCTACCTTTTATGGATTAATCGTGGCGTATCGTATTTTAGGAGATCGGAAATATTTGGAAGCCGCTGAAAAGGGCGCGAACTGGTATATCCGGAATGCGGTGGAAGAAGGGCATTATTTGGGTGTTTGTGGTGATTTTAGATTTGTGCCTGATTTTGCCACAGGACAGAGTGTGCAGGCTTTACTCGATTTATACGACCTTACCCAAAAAGAAACCTATAAAACAGCGGCCCTGGTAGCCGCTCGCCAATACACGACTTCTATTTTCACCCATCCCATCCCATCCAATAAAGAAAAGGTCATTCAAAACAAGGTGGTGAAAGATTGGGAGATTAGCCAGGTGGGACTTAGTTTCGAGCATGGAGGGTCATTGGGCTCAGCAGCCAAAGAACACGGTCCCATATTATTGGCCAGCCATGCCGGAATGTTTGTCCGCTTATTTGAAATGACAGGGGATTCCTTGTTCATTGACATGGCAAG
The DNA here is from genome assembly GCF_056629195.1 of Proteiniphilum sp. LBM24028. Taxonomy (NCBI): domain Bacteria; kingdom Pseudomonadati; phylum Bacteroidota; class Bacteroidia; order Bacteroidales; family Dysgonomonadaceae; genus Proteiniphilum; species Proteiniphilum sp. LBM24028. The sequence continues at coordinate 176,301 of NZ_CM152817.1, forward strand.
AGCGGGTGTATGGGGTAGGGACGCGTTTGTCAATAAGGAAAACAGTGTGGCCTCCTATTATTGGTATTCTTTTGACCAAGGACCGGGTCGTTTCCCGCATCACGCATGGTGGCAAATAGGCTGGATTACCGATTATTTGCTATCGGAGATAGCGTTGCGCTCGCAAGGGAAAATATCATTCCCGCGAGGTTTTATAACTCCCAAAGTAGGACCTCACCAGTCTTACGGATTTAAGAAAGGTAATGTATTAGGTAAACAGGCAGACCTGTTACTAAAATCGGATGTAGTCACGCTGAATAATCCTCAGGTTGATTATTTTATGGCGATCAGTAATAATAGACTGTATGTCTTGTTGCTGAATAATAGCTTACAGCAGCAGAACGTTTCGTTAAAAATAGATTATAGCAATATATCGGAAAAGAATATCAAACCTCTACAAGCTTATCTACACAATTTTGATGGGCAACGGGTGCTTGTAAAGAGTTTATATAACTGGAATTTACAGATTCTGGCAACAGGCTTGAATGTGATAGAAATTGAATATAGATAAAATTTTATTAAACTATGAAAATCATGAGAAAACAATTTATTTTAAAGTTGTTTGGGTCAGGGAAAACAGCAAGTGTGCAACTGTTTCTCTCTATGCAAATTGTGTTTGTTCTCTATCTCTTTTGCAACAGTAATGCGATGGCAGCAGTTCATTCTGGAGTTGATCGAGATACTTTTCAACAAGAAAAGATAACCTACACAGGATCAGTAAAAGATGATTCAGGTGAACCCATCATCGGGGCTACTGTGAAAATTAAGGATAAGTCGGAAGGTACCGTTACCGACATAAATGGGAGTTTCACCATATTAGCAAATACCGGGGATGTGCTTGCTGTTTCTTTCATAGGTTATAGTACAGTCGAGGTTGTTACGGGCGTAAACAGGTATTTTGAAATTACACTAGTTGAAGACTCTAAACTGTTGGAGGAGGTTGTTGTGATTGGATATGGTACACAACAAAGGGCCAACTTAACCGGTGCGATCAGTTCTGTAATTACAAGCGACATAGTAGAACAACCGATTGTTGATATTAACCAAGCCATGTTAGGACAAGCTGCAGGGGTAAATGTCATGAATACATCCGGCACACCGGGTGGTGGTCTGGATATCCAGATTAGAGGTATCAGTACAATTGGCTCTAGTAATACGCCTCTATATGTGGTTGATGGGAATATCATACAAGTGGATATGAATGCAGATTCCAATCCGTTGGGCTTTTTAAGTCCTTCGGATATTGCATCAATTGATATATTAAAAGACGCATCTGCTGCAGCAATCTATGGTTCCCGGGGATCTAACGGGGTAGTCTTGATCACGACAAGAAGTGGGCAGAAGGGAAAAGCAAAGGTTAACTATAATGCAAAAGGGGGATTTCAAGAGGTATTTAATCAGATAGAGGTGTTATCTGCTCAAGATTTTGCACTTTTGGCAATAGAAGCGAGAAATAACACCTGGGTAGATCGTGGTTCAGGAGACAGAAGTCTCTTTGATGGGGACGATTTAAGGCCTGAATCAACTAAGACAGCCTATTTCCGGAATTTTTTAAATAGTGGGCAGAAAGGAACTAATTGGTTGGATGAGGTTTTTAGACAAGCGTTATTTCAAGAACATCAAATTTCCATATCCGGTGGCAGTGATAATGTAAGGTATCTTGTTTCCGGGGGGTTCCTGGACAATCAAGGAACTCTCAGAAATACCGGATTCCAACGTTATTCGGCAAGGGCAAACATTGATGCTGATATCAATAGGAAGTTAAAAGTTAACCTTAGACTGGCTCCCTCTTATACGAATCAGGATTTTTTACCTGTAACTGGTAGGTTTCATGAAGCTAATGCAGGAATTGTACAATCTGCACTCTTAATGAATCCAATCCTTGGGGTATACGATCCTGAAAGTGAAACTGGCTATTCTACCGGGATTAATTTAATGCAAGGGCTCCAGAATATGGAAAATCCCGTTGCAAAAATCAATGTTATTAAAGACTGGCGACGGAATTTAAGCCTTGTATCCAGTGCGTCTGTTGTATATGATATTAATAAGCTTTTTACTTTTACCTTCACCGGAGGAGCAACCATTCGTACTGCAAGTCGAAACTGGCTGAGTCCCAGTTCAATTGGAGCTTATGGGATCAGAGCTCCACGTGACAACGCCATACTAGCTTCACAAGACATCAATTATAACTTGCAGTCATCCGTGCAATTATCATATAATCAGAAATTTGGGAAGCATACACTTTCGGGAGTGGCTGTACATGAAAAACAGATGCAGCATGTAAATAGTGTGTCAGCCAGAGCTTCTGCAACCTGGACCGATGAGTTGATAGTAGTAGACAGTAGCTTGGAAAATGTACTGCGTGAGGGGTATTCCAATATAACCGAATGGGCTTTAAGTTCCTATTTAACGCGCATGCATTACAACTATGATCGGAGGTATTTGGTTACGGCAAGCATAAGAGCAGATGGTACTTCAAAATTTGCCGATCGTTGGGGATTTTTTCCTTCTGTTGCCTTGGCATGGAGAGCCTCCAATGAATCTTTTTTGAGTAATGTCCGTTGGCTGTCTGACCTGAAATTAAGGGGCAGTTTCGGTGTAACAGGAAATAATTCTATTGGCAACTACCAATATATGTCGTTAATGGGTGGTTCCAGCGCCGTCTTGGGAAGTGGTGGCGAGAGTATTGTTTCTGGTATTAGGCTAAATTCGTATGGTAATCCAGATTTAACGTGGGAGCAAACAAAGCAAACAAATATTGGGGTAGATCTGGGAATATTTAAGCACCGTATCAATTTTATTGTAGATTATTATAATAAGCAAACAGAGGATCTGTTACTCAACCTGCAGGTGCCATCCAATATGGGATTTTCAAATGTTATGTCAAATATTGGGAAAGTACAGAACAGGGGCTGGGAATTTACGGTTGATACCCGTAATCTGGTTGGAAAATTCAAGTGGAACAGTAGTTTCAACATAACTTTTAATAAACAAAAAGTTTTAGCTTTAGGTCCCGAAGGGGATCCTTTGTGGGGAAATTCCATTTATCTGGAGAACACTCACATCACACGCGTTGGAGATCCGATGGGATTGTTTTATGGGTTAAAAGTAATTGGTATTTACCAGAATCAGGAACAGGTTGATGCTTTGCCCAGTATCTCTACGGGGGTAGCAAGATCAAGGCCTGGCGAATATATATTTGAGAATGTTAACGATACTGATAACGAGATCACTTTGGATGACAGAACTGTAATTGGCAATCCACATCCCGATTTTGTTTTTGGTCTTCGAAATAGCTTTTCATATAAGAATATCTCATTAAGTGTATTGTTAAGGGGAAGCTATGGCGGAGATATCATTAATCTCAATTTCGGCAATATCCCTTATAGCTTACAGTATAACGGACATGTCAGTTTAAAAAACAGATGGCAATCCGAAGAAGAGCCTGGAGATGGAAGGATCCCGCGGTTATCCTCTGAAACCAGAGCTGTGTTAGGGAGCACAACTTTTAATTCTTCTTTTGTAGAAGATGGATCATTTTTGAATGTGCAAAATGTAACGTTAAGTTATGATCTTCCGAAAAAGATTGCAAATACGATTAAGGTTGAAAGTATATCGACTCAGCTGTCAGTAAATAACTTGTTGATGTTTACCAAGTACAATGGCTGGAACCCTGAAGGAGGAATGTATACTGATACTACGCTTTCACCGGGGTTGGATTGGGGGCGATATCCTTTATCGAGAGTATATACGCTGGGACTTAACCTGACTTTTTGAAAATTGAAAAAAGTACACAGACATGAAAAAAAATAGAATAATTCAAGGGATTGGTGTGGTTATTATTTGTATAATGTTTACCACATCATGTGATGATGCTTTTTTAGACAGAAAACCATACGGCGATATTGCAAGCGATAACTTTTATTCATCCGAAAAAGAAATTGATATTGCAGCTGTTGGTTTGTATGGTACATTACAAAATTTTTACAGTCCTCATTATCCAAGTATAGCAGAACTGCCGGGAGATAACGCCTCTGATGGTAGCGGTGCATCAACGGCAACAGGGCAGCTCGATAAATTTTCTATCATACCCAATAATGCTGTACTGTCAAATGCCTGGACAAATGCTTACAGAAGTATATTGCAGAGTAATAAAATAATGGAAGCATTACCCGATGTTCAATTTGGGGACGACGACAAGAAAAAACAGATTGAGGGTGAAGCGCGTTTTGCAAGAGCTCTTAATTATTTTAATTTAACACGTATGTTTGGTAAAGTACCACTAGATACTATGGTGCTTTCACAGGCTCAGGCCCGACAATCTGTGAGAAATGAGGTGACTGATGTTTATAAGGTGATTATCAATGATTTGAAAATGGCGTCCAGTCAATTGCCTGAAGCATATACGGGAAATGCTATTGGTCGGGCTACAAAATGGGCTGCGTTATCTCTTTTAGGTAAGGTATATCTAACGAATTACCAATTTTCAGAAGCGCTCGAACCATTACAAATAGTGATAGATTCAGGGCAATTCATCCTTCTTCCAGATTTTGCAGAGATATTTGAACCCAACAATGCGAATCATGCCGAATCAATATTTGAAATTCAATATGAAGGTGGAACATTGGGTGAAGGGAGCAGATGGAGTTTTACATCTCATCCGCGTATACTGTCAGAGGCAATGAAGATCTCGGCAGGCAACTCGCTTATCCCGACTTCCGATATTGTGGATGCTTTTGGAGAAAATGATGAGGAACAGGTTCCAAGTTCCAGATATTCAGCAACTATCGGGACCATGTCCTATAAGGGAGCTTCTGGTAATACTTTAAACGCAAAGCATATAAAGAAACATTATATGGATCATACAATGCAAAATCAATCGGATGATAACTGGCCCTTGTTAAGGTATGCAGATGTTCTCTTGATGTATGCAGAGGCGTTGAATGAAACCTCAGGTACCCCTCCCCAGGAAGCGATAGAACTTGTGAATCAAATTAGACGAAGGGCCTTTGGATTACCACAAAATGCTATCAGTGCGAGAGATCTATGGCCTTCGATGACAGCCGATACGGAGTCTTTCAGAAACGCAATCTATTTGGAACGTAGGCTTGAGCTTGCATTCGAAGGGCATAGATGGTTCGATCTGATTAGAACAGGTACTTATCAAACAGTGATGAATAGTCATTTCGGAAGTAGTTCTCCCTATAAAGTTGAATCCTATCACAGACTGTTTCCCGTACCACAGCAGGAAATAGATATCAACCCATTGCTGAAGCCAAATAATGAAGGATATTGACCAATATCTCAGGAACTAGTTGTTAACATAATAAATGCAAGAAAATGAAAAAAATATATTCATATTTATCATTGTTACTCACTACGGTAATAGTATTGATAAGTTCGTGTAAAGATGAAACCGAATTAACCTTAATCCCCCAGTATTTTATCTCTATTTCCGAACTTAGAGAGATGTATCAGGGTGAAAGTTTAGCTCTTATGAATAAAGATGATGGAGATCTCTTTATCGGTGGTGTCGTTATATCTAACCCTGATCATATGAACAACCCAGAGGGTAAGATGATTATTCAAAATTATGATAAGGGACAATTGAGAGGAATCGCAGTAGCTTTGGATAAGCATCTGGAGCGTTATAAAGAAGGTGATTCCGTTGTTGTAAAACTGGGAGGCGGCATACTTGAACGAGTTAATGGAATGTTGCAAGTTTCAGGTCTCACAGTATTAGACGTAGGCAGAATATCATCTAACAATGAGCAAAAAGTACATATTGTCACAGATATGTTCGATTCATTCTTATCCGATGATGATACATATGAATGCACGCTGGTTCAATTGGAATCGGTGGATGTGCTGAATGTGGAACGGGGCCAGACATTTGGAGTCAAGGATTTAGAATTGAGTGATGGAAGCAACACAATTTTAGTCAAAACATTGAATACAGCAAGTTTTGCCGGCTTAGAGGTCCCTATATCAGGTAGCTTTACCGGGGTCATGCTATATGCAGACGCCCGGCAACCCTATCTTTCAATACGTAGTTCTGCAGATTATCATGGAGAGTTTATGGCTCCTGAAAATTATGTGGGCTTTCCGGAAGGTTTTGAAACAATTTTTGGCTCTCGCAAAGTGAATGCCAATACGGATGGATATGACGATTATCCTTCGGGCCGTTGGTTCCTTCATAGAGCAATGTCTAATAGTTCTGCAAATATTGTCCATAAAAATGGAGACTGGGGTGTCATGCTGAATAAGGATGTGGCAAGTATCTCAATGGATTTTGATCTTATGTTTGGAGCAACAAAATTGTCGTTTTATTATGCTGCAGCGACAAAAACCCCAGGGGATTCAAGTCCGATTACAGTTTATGCAGAATATTCCCAAGATGCAGGAGAAACATGGATAACACTTGAACCAGAACTGATAGTGGATGATCAAAATGTCCAATATTACAAAGAATATGAACTGAGTATCGAAGGATCTGTTCGTTTTAGAATCAGAAAAAATGATTCACCGGCAAGACTTGTTGTTGATGATATTTTTATCAAACCCAATACGGAATAAGTTATTGGTTAAGGGTGTTTTCAACTGCTACTAGTAGGAACACAAGGAAAGTGTGTTGAGAGCTTTGCTGTCTGACATTTCACGAGAGTAGAATACCCTCTCCATACAGCAATCACGATGATGATCTAAATAATCTTTTGTAATATGAGAACTAAATCATTTTTGATAGCAGGATTAGTCCCCCTTATTGGGGGGACTACTTCCTATGCACAGCAAAAGGAACGGCCGAATGTTATTTTTATTCTGACCGATGATATGGGTATTGGGGATTTAAGTTGCTATGGAGCGTCTTTACCGATAACAACTCCCCATTTAGACCAAATGGCATCGGAAGGAATACGTTTTACCCAATACTATTGTGCCTCCCCAATCAGCTCTCCCTCCCGGGCAGGATTACTAACAGGGCAACATCCTGCACGCTGGAACATTACCAGTTACTTGCAATCCAAAGAGGGTAATAGAAATGCAGAGATGGCTGATTATCTGGACCCAAAGGCACCATCATTGCCTCGCATGTTGAAAGAGTCCGGATATAAGACAGCTCATTTCGGTAAATGGCATTTAGGGGGAGGCCGGGATGTGAAGAACGCTCCTTCCATTATTGAATACGGTTACGATGAATATGCAAGTACTTATGAAAGTCCAGATCCCGATCCCCTGTTGACGGCATCTGATTGGATCTGGTCTGAAAATGATTCCGTGAAGAGGTGGGAGAGGAGCGGTTATTTTGTCGATAAAACGATCGATTTTTTAAAGAGAAATAAAGGAACCCCTTGTTTCATCAATCTTTGGCCGGATGATGTCCACACACCCTGGATCGGAAATGAAGAACAAATGACGATCTTCCCCGATGGGAGCAGTTCGATGTCTAATTTTTTGACCGTTTTGAAGGAATATGACAGGCAAATGGGATTGTTGATGCAGAAACTGAAAGAGGAAGGCTTTGACAAGAATACTATTGTGATATTTACCAGTGACAATGGTCCCGGTCCCAGTTTGAATCATATCCGGACAAATGGACTGAGAGGGTGCAAGGCATCTCTCTTTGAAGGAGGAATCAGGATGCCTTTTATTGTTTGGAGTGGTGGAAATCTGATACCCAATGGTAGGGTTGACAGTACTACTGTAATAAGTGCTATGGATATGTTGCTGAGTTTGTCCAAAATCGGAAACGCTCCTGTCCCATTCTCAGTCGTAAGTGATGGTGAAGATATGAGTAAAGCGTTGTTGGGTACTGCACAGAAAAGAAATAAGGAGATATATTGGGAATACAGAAGGAGGGAGCATAAAGCCTTCCCATCTCCTGAAGGGTATGATAAAAGCCCCAATATTTGTATCAGGCAAGGGGACTGGAAATTGCTGGTTAGTGAGAGCGGGACATGGGTGATTTTATATGACTTGAAACAAGATCCGTATGAAACGCATAATGTGTCAAAAAAACATCCTGAAGTTGTCGAAGTTCTTAAGAAAAAAGCATTGGATTGGAGAGGCAGCCTCCCCAAACTGTGACGTTGTAAACGAGATTATGTAAGTGTGCCATTTTATTTAAGGAATGAAAACGATTTATCATTTTCCATTAGTAGTCTCCGGAATTACATTCGCCATACCGGTTGTATCTCAACAGCAAGAGAGTAAGCAACCGAATATAGTGATTTTTATGGCTGATGATCTGGGCGTATGGGATATCGGCCCTTACGGCAATCGATCCGTCAAGACCCCCAATTTAGATGTATTTTGTTCGGAATCAATACTATTTCATCAGGCCTTCTCTGTGGCACCTACCAGTGGACCCGCCAGGAGTGCTTTGTATACGGGGAAATATCCTCATAAGAACGGGGCTCATGTCAACCGTATGCCGGTGCGTGACAACGTGAAATCCCTTGTACATTATTTCAATGGAGAAGGCTATCAGGTCGCGATAGCAGGCAAGTTGCATGTAGGGCCCCGCGAGGTATTCCCATTCGACTATATATTGGGGAGTAACCGGCGGGAACCGGGTACTGAGGGTTTAAAAGGCATGTTTACAGACCTCTATTTGAGACCTGTAGACAAGTGGCTGCGCGAGCGGGATGATGACAGGCCTCTGATTCTGATCGTTGCGGATCACTGTACGCATATGACCTGGCCGTTGAACCCCGAATATACCAGAAACGGGGTCGAGGTTCCCCCGTTTTTAGTTGACACACCTGCCACGAGAAAGCTTTTGGCCCGGTATTATACCGATATCACCAAGATGGATGCCAATGTGGGAGAATTAATGAAAATATTGAAAAAAAACCGGATGGATGATAATACCATCATGATGTTCACGGCCGATCAGGGGCCACAGCTACCTTTTGGAAAATGGACATTGTATGACTATGGGGTACAAGTGCCTTTTATCGTGCGTTGGCCGAATCATATCACTCCTGGGAGCCATACCGATGCCCTGGTGTCGCATGTGGATATTATTCCAACGCTACTGGAAATAGTGGGCGCTGAAATGCCGGATGATCTGGATGGCCGGAGTTTCTATCAGGTGTTGAAATCTCCTGATGGGCCTCATAGGGAGACGGTGTTTGCGGCGAATAATGGAGATAAGTTTCACGACCAGTCACCTACCCGGATGTTGCGTACAAGTAGATATAAATATATCGTGAACCTGAGGCCAGATGCTCCTTCCAGAAAACAGCCCCGTGCAGAATGGATCGAACAGGCAATGACTGACCTGCATGCAAAGATGATCGTGGATCGTTTGAATGAACGGCCTGCAGAAGAGCTTTATGATATCGAAAATGACCGGTATGAGATGACAAATTTGGCTTATTCAGAACAACACCGGAGAATATTGGAGAAATTCCGGAAGGAGATGGAGATAATTCGAAGCGAACAGGGAGATATTGGTGATCGTTGGGAGGATGATCTGAAAAAGTTGCCAACAGACAATAAACCTAATCCATTAGTACCCTACGAGTTTTAATTTAATCAAAATGATGATAGAGAGGATGAAAAAAAGAATTATGGTAATACGCCTTATTTGCTTAGTAGGAATAGGACTGTCGGGTACTTTGACCATTAGCAATGCTCAACAGAAAGAGAACACACTAAAGGCCTTGGAAAGGCATGAGGATGCTGTATATATATTGCAGGAAAATATTCAAAACCCTTTTATACAACTCGCTCCTGATGGTTTTTATTATTTGACGGGAACTATTCCCGCGAATTTATTCTCCGATAAGGATCCGTCCGTGAAATTCTGGCGAAGCAAAGACCTTGTTGAATGGGAGACTGTGGGAGAGGTAACGTATCCAAAACAATCTCTATTTGTGAAAGAGTTGAAGGATGCAGCAACCAAAAGAAATGCAAAGCCTGAGATTTTGTCCCCAAAAGCATTTTATATTGCTAATCGATGGGTAGTTGTCCATACTTCTAATGTTTTGAAAATGTCTAACATGATGGTGTCAAATTCGCAAGATATAAAGGGTGATTATACCGAACCTTTTGGGTTGGATGTGGGCTTTCAGACCGATCCGGCTGTTTTTGTTGATGATGACGGTGCACCGTGGTTACTTTCATTCTGTACCCAGGTGAGGAGAATTAAAAAGGATTTTTCCGGTTTTGATGGTAACCATCGGCTGATAGGTCCTAAAAATAGACAACTTGGCTTCGAAGGTACCAGCATGTTGAAAATTGGCATGAAGTATGTTTTGTTCGGGACCTCTTGGAGTACCGATATATATGGAAAAGGAACATATAATCTCTATTATACGACAGCCGATAGTATTTTAGGGCCATATGGCCCTCGAAAATTTGCGGCGCGTTTTGTAGGGAATGGAACTCCCTTTCAGGATAAGAACGGTCGTTGGTGGGTAACCGCTTTTCACAAGACGGATCAGAGCGTGGTGACAATAGAAGAACTGAAAGGAATAGATGCTTCTGATGCTGCCTATACCATTAATAAACCCGGCTTGACATTGGTGCCTTTGGATATTGAAATAATGAATGACGAGGTATATGTAACTGCGAAGGATAGTAGGTATCGCTATCCCGGGAAAGAGGAAGTACAACAATTTTAAATTCCCACGAAAAGGGCATGAGAACAGTACTCCCATAAGGGTGTGATTACAATGTCTTATGTCTTGATTCTTGATTCTTGGTTCTTGTGTCTAAATTTATAAATATCTTAGTATGCATCTTGGAAGTAAGACAGGTGAAATGGGTAGACTGTTTCTTTTATCAGTCATTGTGTTATATTTTGTGGCTTGTAAAAATTCAAAAACGATCAATCAGGGTAGCGTATCTCCCAATATATTGTGGATTGTTATTGATGATGTAGGCACAGAATTTCCTCTTTGGGGACATAAAATAAACACCCCGAATATTGATCAATTGATCAATGAGGGAACTGTTTTTAGACAGGCGTTTGTTACTTCTCCCGTCAGTTCTCCGGCCCGCTCAGCAATGATTACGGGAATGTACCAGACTGCGATTGGTGCTAATAACCACGTGAGTGGTAGGGGAAAGCATAGAATACATCTTCCTGATAGTGTAAAAATGATTCCCCAACTTTTTAAAGCACAGGGATATTACGTGACCAATGCAGATTATCCTTCAAGAAATAACAGGGGATTAGGTAAAGCCGATTACAATTTCGATTGGGATGAAAATTTGTATGATGGAAATGACTGGAGAGAAAGGCAGCCCGGACAACCTTTCTTTGCCCAAATACAACTTTTAGGAGGGAAAAACCGGGATAAACCGGATTTGCTTGAAGAAACCAGGAAAGCTGTGGGAAGAACGACAGACTTCGATCAATTACTGCTCCCCCCTTATTACCCTAAAGATTCTGTAATACTCCAAGATTGGGCTGATTATATGGATTGTATAAGATATACAGATCAGCAAGTTGGCGAAATTCTGGAGATGCTTGAAGAGGAAGGAGTGTTAGAAAATACGTTGATTATTTTAATGGGGGATAATGGCATAAGCCATGCGAGAGGAAAGCAATTCTTATACGATGAAGGCGTGAAAGTGATATTTGCAGTAAAAGGTCTGAATGTGGAAAAAGGAGTGGTTAGAGAAGATCTGATAGAGCATATTGATATGGGAGCCATATCGTTGGCTGCTGCCGGTATCGAAATACCTGAATGGATGCAGGGTAAAGATGTTTTTTCACGGAATTATAAGCCTCGGGAATACGTGTATGGAGCGAGAGACAGATGTGGAGAAACGATTGACCGTATCCGGTCGGTCCGTTCAGAGAAATATAAATATATCCGGAACTTTTACCCGGAGCGCCCTCTTTTGCAGCCCAGTAATTATAAGGACAGTAAAGAGATTATCAACCGATTGCGTTATTTGTACCAACAGGATCAATTGACAGCATTACAAAAGGAATTGTTGTTTGCGGCACAAAGGCCGGCAGAAGAATTGTATGATATAGTCAATGATCCTTATGAAACGGTAAATCTTGTCTACGATAGTGATTACCGGGAAATACTGGATGAATTGAGAGGTCAACAGGAAAAATGGTCGAGAGAGACCAATGATCCTGCACCGGAATCATTCGAGGTTTATTCATTGGAAATGGAAAACCAATGGGAAAGAACTGTTGGTGAAAAGGCAAGGGGCCAAGTAGCCAGGAATATAGGGATTTATAAGAAGTGGATGGTTGAACGTAAGATATAATTACGCATAGCATGGACGCTCTTGTTAAGTTTTTTTTGGGTGTTGTCTGTATATTACAGGGTACATTCCTGCTAAAGGCGCAAAAACCACCTAATATTGTTATTATTCTGGTGGATGATATGGGTTTCAGCGATATCGGTTGCTACGGAGGAGAAATTCCTACACCCAATATAGACCGGCTGGCAGCAGACGGAGTACGTTTAACCAATTTTTATAATGCTGGAAGATCTTGCCCCACAAGAGCCAGTCTGTTGACAGGACTTTATCCTCATCAGGCAGGTATGGGCTTTATGGCAGGCGATAGATACAAGGATATTCCGGCATACCAGGGTTATTTGAATAACGCTTCTGTAACCATAGGTGAAGCCATGCAGGATAGTGGTTATTTTACCATTATGACAGGCAAATGGCATGTGGGACAAAAGGGAGATGGAGGGATTACTCCTTGGAGAAGAGGATTTGACCGGTCGTTTAATACCATTGCGGGCAATTTTTATTACAGAGATGCGAGAGCGCAGTTGTATTTAAATGGTAGAAGGGTGCGTAATGCCGAATTACCGGAAAACTGGTACACTACAGATCTATGGACTTCTTATGGTCTGGAATTCATTGATGAAGCAAAGAAAGAAGGTAAACCCTTCCTGTTGTATTTAGCCCATAATGCTCCTCATTACCCTTTACAGGCTCCGGAAGAAGAGATAGCAAAATTTCGTGGCAAGTTCATGAAAGGCTGGGAAGTGTTGCGTGAGGAGCGTTATGACCGTCAGGTGAAAATGGGGATTATAGATAAGTCACATGCATTGCCTGCCATTAATCCGTTGATCCCGAAATGGGAAACGCTCAGTGAGGAAGAAAAAATAAGGCAGGACGATTTAATGGCTGTCTATGCAGCGGTGATAAGCTGCATGGACAAAAGCGTGGGCGATTTGATAGAAGGCCTTAAAGAACGGGGAGAATATGAGAATACCATTATCATGTTCCTGTCGGATAATGGCGGCAATTCAGAAGGAGGGACATGGGGCCGTTATATAGGTGAAAAACCGGGAGCGATCAATTCACACCTCTCGGTCAGCCAGGGTTGGGCGGAATTGAACAACACGCCATTTTGGCTATACAAACGCCACACAAGCGAAGGGGGGATATTAACTCCTTTTATAATGACATGGCCAGAAGGTATGGATAGCAATCTGAAAGGGAAAATATTACCATCAGTAGGGCATTTGATTGATATTATGCCGACCTGCATAGAGATAGCAAAAGGGGAATACCCAACTATCTATAAGGGAAATAAGATTTCACCTATGGAGGGTATCAGTTTGTATTCTTTATTATCAGGAAAACCTGTTGAGCGGACAAAGCCGTTGTATTGGGAGCATGAAGGCAATAGGGCCGTGCGCCATGATAAATGGAAGATAGTCTCGAACGTGAGAGAGCCCTGGCAACTTTATAATCTTGAAACAGACCGAACCGAGACCAAAGATCTCGCGAAAGATTACCCCGAAATTTTGTCAAGGATGGTATCGGACTATGAAGATTGGGCTGATAAGGTAGGGGTAAGACCCTACAACTATCCGCCTAAAAAGTGGCAGATAATGCAAGGACAGCAGCCATAAAAAGATGATAAAATGAGATACTTGCCAGTAATTGTAGCACTTATTTGCATTTTTGTAAGTGTTCTCGTGCCGACAACAAGAAATGGAGCAAACCGTGAATCGCTGTTTACTTATCAGAATCCTATTACGATAGGAATGAATGAAAAGGGAATAAGAGATTGTCAGATAATTCGGGAAGGCGAATGGTGGTATATGACCGGTACCTCTTATCCGTTTTGGATAAGTGAAGAGAAAGGAGGAGAGCTGAATAAAGGGGTGGTGTTATATAAATCGACAAACTTAATCAAATGGGAATTTGTAAAGTATATTGTAGAAAAGCCGGATTCTAAAAAATGGTATTATCGACGTTTTTGGGCGCCCGAAATTCATAAGATACAAGGTAAATACTACGTGACCTTTAATTGCAGAAATGAGGAAATGGGGTATGACTGGCAACATATAGGTTTTGCCGTAAGCGACCATATTGAAGGCCCATATACCGTAGTCACGGATAAAGAGCCTTTATCCAGGGGAAATGATCTGACACTTTTTGAAGATGATGACAAAAAGGTATACGCATTCTGGCACAATGTACTTGAAGATGGGACATTTTGGTTGGGTAGCGCTGAAATTGATCTTGAAAACGGGAAACTTTTGTCGGATACGATATCGGCTGTTCATACGGGGCCTGTAGACTATGAAAGGGATGCGAATGGAAAAATTGAAACCATATTTCGGGAAGGCCGTAACGAAAGAAAAATTAAAACTTATTATGAATGGGATTCCCAGGGAATAGAAGGAGCTTATGTCATCAAGAGAAACGGGATATATTATCTGTTTTATTCTAGTTGGACCCGTGGATATGAGGTTGGGTACGCTACGGCTACAAACATAAAAGGCCCCTGGAAAAAAGCAGACAATAATCCGATTTATGGGGGGACCAAACCGGAACTCTGCGAAATAAGAGGGTTCGATTGTGATACAGATCTATCAAACCCGTTTAACGCGGTAGGACATAATGCCGTATTTGAAGGACCTGATGGCCGTTTATGGCTTTCTTGCCATGGTGTAAGCAAATATCATACAGCCCCTTTTTTGGTGATGGATCCGTTGAATTTTGATGAGGAGGGTAATATAGAAAAGGTAGCACCTTCCTATGTTCCTCAAATAGTAAAGATAAATACTAAATCATGATTTTGAATTTCTAAAAATGAAGCATCTGTTTATTACAATAACAATCTTTATCTGCTTGAGTGTCGCTGCATTTGGCCAAAGAGAATCCAAAGAAGTACAAATGCGTTTAAAATCCATCGCCAGTGCAGTAGATGTAACCGAAGCTGAGAAAAAGGAGTTGATCCTATCCATTAAAAAATTGATAGATGGCGCGAAGGAGATTCGTGCCGCGAAAACGGAACATATGGAGTTGGAGTTAAGAGAAAATTCTCTAAGATATTTGACAGAGGTATTGATCATTCTGGACGATGAGCGTTATGAAAAGTGGCAAGAGGAGGTGAAGAGGAAGAACAGTGAAAGAAAAACCAATTGATAGGAGTAAATATTTGATTAAGTGTACTTTATGAGAGAATGATGTTTTTCTTATTTTAAATATATAAGCATGAGAAGTTTATTTTTTACTGTAGTTTTTACCCTTTTTACAGCAATTGCATTTGGACAGGAAGTATCAAGGCAAGTACAATGGAGGCTAGACCCTATTCTTAATTCAGTGAAGGTGACTGAAGCTGAGAAGAGAGAATTAATAACGGCAATTGAAAAGTTTCAGGAAAAAGAATTAGAGATAAGATCATCAGATAATCCCGATAATAAAGAAGAAAAAAATAAAAACGCGAGATGTTATCTGGCAGAAGTGGAAGATATATTGGGGGAAAAGCGTTTCAATAAATGGAGAAATGATCTTAGGAAAGGCAATAATTTCTCGAATAATACGGAAGCGGCTAAGAATAGAGGCAACAAGGCATATCCCATTCATGTGGATGATATGCCTGCCCGGGATCCATATGTATATGTGGATGAAAAATCGAAGCACTATTATATGCACCTCAATGATAAGCTCAAAATAGGACTTTACAAAAGTCCCGATTTAGAGAACTGGGTCCGTGTCGGGACAACATTTGAAGCTCCTACTGATTTTTGGGGAACAAGGGATTTTTGGGCGCCTGATACCTATTATTACAATGGAAAGTACTATGTTTTTGCCTCCTTCAGTAACCCGGAAACCAAAATGAAAGGAACTTCCGCTTTGGTGTCAGAAAAATTGGAAGGTCCTTATAAACCTTTGGTGAATCAGCCGATAACACCTGCGGACTGGCGTTGTCTGGATGGATATTTGTATGTGGATGATGACTCCCGGCCATGGTTGCTTTTTTGCAGGGCCTTCCATTCTGTTCCGGATGGAGCAGGAAGAATCTATGCACAAAAATTATCTTCTGATCTGAAAACGACGATAGGAGATCCTATCCTGTTGTTTAAGGCATCCGAAGCACCTTGGGCCGGGACTATAACCTTTAATGGGGTCAGAGGATATGTAACTGATTCACCCTTTATCTACCGGGCAAACAATGGAGAATTGTTGATGCTATGGTCTAGCTTTGCCAAATCCCCCTCCAGATATGTAATTGGAGTTGCAAGGTCTTCAAATGGGAGATTGGACGGAGAATGGATACAGGATGAAAAACCTCTGAATTCGGAAATTACCGGTGGTGGACATGCCATGATATTTACCGATTTAGAGGGGAAGTTGAGAATTGCGTATCATGCGCCCAATAAAAATGCACGACCTAAGTTTTATTGGTTGAAGGATATAAACGGGAAATTGAAGATAAAAATGAAAAAATAATCAACCCAAATTAGAAAAATACATTGGTATTACCGTTTTTGATGCGTTTCTAGTTACTCGTCGCGATATGTTCCAATGCCATTTTTTTTGCCGTTGCCCGGTCGATCTTGCCGCTGCTGGTCAACGGAATCGCCTCCACCTGAAGAATATGCTGCGGTTGGTGCAAACGGGAAAGTTGGAGGGAGCATAACTCCATGATGTGTGTCGGGTCTGAAGCGGGTGTGATCAGAAGCACCATTGCTTCGCCCAGCTTCGGATCGGGAACAAAAGTGACCGCGAAGTTACCGGTTATATGAGGGTGCAGTACCCACTCTACCTCCTCGATCTGCACCTTGATACCCCCCGTGTTGATCACGTTGTCTTTCCTTCCCAGTATACGGAAAGTACCATCGGTATGGATTTCGGCGATGTCGTTGGTAACCAGTGTCTCATTGGCGACATGGGGTGCGTGGATAATCAGTGTCTGCTCATCGGAGAGCTCCAGGCTGACGCCTCGAAGAGGGGTATAACCCTTCTCCGCCCCGGTTCCGTTGATCTTTCTCAGGGCAATATGGGAGACGGTCTCTGTCATCCCGTAGGTGGAGTAGATATCGTTTGGAAAATCTCTCAGAGCCTCTTCCAGTTGCGGGTCGACTGCTCCCCCGCCAATGATCACCCGTTTTATTTGAGAAAATCGCTTTTTATCTTCGGGTGACTGAAGTGTGTTGTAGACCTGCAATGGCACCATTGCCGCGAAATCAAACGCAGTTGTTGTCCCCGCCAGCGGATGGCCGGAAGGTGTCACCGGATAGAGATCAAGTCCGCCGCAGATGGCTCGAACCACCATCATCTTTCCCGCTATATAATCGAGTGGCAGGCATAACAATGCCTTGTCATTTTCTTTCAGCTGAAAGAAATCGCATGTCATCCGGGCGCTTTGTACCATCTGCTCCTTGCGTACGATAATCCGTTTGGGCGAGCCGGTAGAGCCCGATGTCTGCAGGCTGATGGTTTTTTCCGGAGAGAACCACTCACGCAGGAAAAGGAGAAGCTGTTGATGGAGAGGTGACTGTGCGAAGAAATAGACATGCTGCGCTGCAAGAATCTCCTCCGCACTGAATACTTTCCCGGCAATACGTATCTTATTCTTCTTCATCGTAAAATTCTTTCAAACCCGGAAAAACCCCCGTCGGCTCAAACCAAAGCCGGTCGCCCCTGATCTCCAGGGGAAGCGGTATGTTGTTCGTATAGAGGGAGCCGGTTCCAAGTCCCTGCGGAAGCGGGCTGTTGAGTGTGGCATACCATTGTGCGATGCAGTTCAGGCCGATGTTCGACTCCAGTGCCGAGGTGACCCACCAGCCGATTCCAAGCTCGTTGGCCAGCTCGATCCATTCATTGCATCCGCTGAGCCCCCCGTGGAGGGTGGGCTTGAGGATGATATATTGCGGCCGGATGGATTCCAGCATTTTTCTCTTTTCAGCGGGAGGGTGGATGCCGATCAGCTCTTCATCCAGGGCAACGGGAATGGGGGAAGAGCCGCATAACAACGCCATCTCCTTCCACTGTCCGGCCCGGATGGGCTGCTCGATGGAGTGTATATCCAGTTCGGCCAGCCGGTGCAGTCTCTCCATTGCTTCCCCACTGCTGAAAGCCCCGTTGGCATCCACGCGCAGTTCCACCTCCCTGGCAGAATAGTGGCTACGGATAAAACGCAACAGTGCCAGCTCCTTTTCAAAATCAATCGCCCCGATCTTCAGTTTGATACAGCCAAAACCTTTTTCAAGTTTCGCCTCAATCTGTTGCATCATCTCCCGGAACTCACCCATCCAGATCAAACCATTGATGGTGATCCCTGTTTCACCCCTACTGAAAGGGGTATCCCAAAGTTGCCATAAACGCTGCCTGTAATGACGCATGGCCGTCTCCAACCCGAAAAGGATGGAGGAATGCTCACGGAGCAATTCAGTGTTGATCTGCTGTTCCTGCTCCGTGATCCGGCAGAAGCCCGCCAGTCTATCGGCATACCCCGCATCAAAGTCGCAGCTGAGGTCATGCAGCGGCGCACACTCCCCAATGCCGAAATGGGTAGGATACTCATCGTCGCGGAATACTACGTACCATATCTGGTGGTCTGTGTAGATACCCCGGGAGGTGCCTGCCGGCTTTTTGAACCGGAGCTTGTAGGGTATGATCTCTATTTTAAACATGAATTCTTATTCAGGTTTTTTTTGAATTGCCATTGTGCAGCCAGATCATCAGCTGTTTATGTTTCCCAATTCGTGATCGTTCGCATAAACCTGGAGTTGAACGCCCGGTATTACAGAAAATCAACTTATAGACTTAGGGCAGTTTGGGAAACTTCTTGAAATCCGGTTTTCGTTTTTCCAGGAAGGCCTGCTTTCCTTCCTGTGCCTCCTCGGTCAGGTAGTAGAGCATGGTGGCATCACCTGCCAGCTCCTGAATGCCGGCCTGCCCGTCGAGCTCGGCATTGAGCCCCGCCTTGATCATGCGCAGGGCAAGGGGACTGTGCTGCATCATCGTCTCAGCCCACTCCACCACCTCATCCTCGAGGCGGTCAAAGGGTACCACCTTGTTCACCAACCCCATCTCCAGTGCCTCCTGTGCGTTGTACTGGCGGCAGAGGAACCATATCTCCCGTGCCTTCTTTTGTCCCACGATGCGGGCCAGGTAGGAGGAGCCGAAGCCGGCATCGAAGCTGCCCACGCGGGGGCCGGTCTGTCCAAAGATGGCATTGTCGGAGGCAATGGTCAGGTCGCACACTACGTGCAGCACATGTCCACCGCCAATGGCATAGCCGTTCACCATGGCAATCACCGGCTTGGGGATGGACCGGATCTGCTTCTGCACATCCAGCACGTTGAGACGTGGCACGCCATCCTTGCCGATATACCCACCCTTTCCCTTCACATTCTGGTCGCCCCCCGAGCAGAAGGCCTTGTCTCCGGCACCGGTGAGCACCACCACGCTCACTTCCTCCATCTCGCGACAAATGCGCAGTGCATCGCTCATCTCCGTGGTTGTGGTGGGCGTGAAGGCATTGCGGTAACGGGGACGGTTGATGGTGATGCGGGCGATGCCGTTGTGGTAGTCGAAGAGAATATCTTCATATTCCTTTATGGTGGTCCATTTTCTTTTACTCATAATCTTTTTGTTTCTTGTTGACGATAATAGGATTTTATTTCCAGGCTGTTCCTCTCCATGGTCGTGAAGACCTCCAGCATAACAGCGTTGTTACTTTCAGGGTTCAGCAAAAAGGGTAGCTGCTTCTGCAGCTCCTCCTCGTTGTGCGCAGAGAGATAGGTTACTCCCTGCTGTTCTGCCCATCCTTTTGCGGAGGTGGTGCGGGTCACCGTAATGTAGCCGGTAAGCGCTTCCGATTGATTGAGTCCCGGCAGTGTATCAAAGATGCCTCCCCCTCCATTGTTGTTGAGCAGGATGCGCAGGTTTGGCGATAGATGCCTGTTCCAGAGGCCATTCATGTCGTAGAAGAAGCTCAGGTCGCCGGTGAGCAGGAGAGTGAGCCGTTGTGCTGCAGCGGCATAGCCCACCGCTGTGGAGATTGACCCCTCAATGCCGTTGGTGCCCCTGTTGCAAAAGCGATAGACCGAATCGGAAATGCTGAACAACTGCGACAGGTAGACACTCTGGCTGTTGGCCAGTTGGAGCGAACTTTTTTCGGGCAGCTTCTCCAGCAGTGCACCCACGGCATACAGGTCGGAATAATCCGGGTGAGGAATGGTGGCCCCCTTGCAGGCGTTTTTCCAATGTTCCGCAAATGGCGCAGTTTGGCGATCTGTTTTGACTGAGTCGTTGGGGAGCAGGGACGACAGATCATCGGAAGGGAGCTTCGCCAGGGATCGCAGGAATGTTGCCGGATCACATTTTACAATTTCGGTCACCTGCTGAAATGTGTCGACAACCTCTCCCGAGGGAGAGACCTGCCACTGCTCACAGGTAGGAGTGCTGCGGATAAATTGTTTCAATCGCTTTGAAACGACGTGTCCGCCCAGGGTGATCACCAGATCGGGGGTCAGCTTCTGCAGTTCTTTTTCAGAAGCTGTACGGAGTACCACATCGAAACGGGAATAATCTCCCGTCGGGATGTTGGCAAGGTGGTCGGCCAGTACCACCGTCTTGGGGTCGGCTGCAAGTCTCTTTAACAAATCAGCCAGTCCGTTTTCCGGTGGTAGCTGTCCCACGACGATCATTCGTCGGGAAAATGAATGGAAACGTTTGCGGTATCCGGCCTCATCCGGCAGCATGGTGAGTGGTTTGGCACGGCGAATTACCCGTACGGCAGGGAGCGAGGCAGTGTCAAATCCAAATAACGGCTCAGATAGCGGGATGTTGATGTGCGTGGGACCTTTTTCCTGGTTGTCGAGGGCGAGAATGGCTTCATTGATTAGTCGGTTACAATGCCACTCCTCCTCGGGATTGCTAATCTCCGGCAGCTGTACCGCATGGCGAACCAGCTTTCCGAAGAGACCGGTTTGCGGGATGGTCTGCCCGTCTCGCTGTCCCGTCCAGGCGAGGGGCCGATCGGCGGTAATTGCCAGCAACGGCAGTTGCTGATAAAAGGCCTCGGCTACTGCGGGACCCAGGTTGAGTGTGGCCGTACCGGAAGTGCAGCATACCGCGACGGGGCGGTCGAGGGCCTGAATGACCCCCAGGGCAAAGAAGCCTGCACTCCGCTCGTCGACCACACTGTAGCAGGTGAAGTCGCTGTCGCCGGCAAAGGAGTGGATCAGCGGAGCATTGCGTGATCCGGGAGAGAGTACAATGTGTGTGATGCCATGTGCCTTAAGCAACGCCACCAGTTGTAAAACGTTTTTCTTGTCTGAATACATTCTCAAATCTTAATTGACAATACTTGCCATGGTCTCCAGCTTCTTTTCCGTTTCCTTCCATTCATCCCTGCAGTTGGAAGAGGAGATTAAGCCGCTACCGGCAAACAAAGTAAGCGAACTTTTTCCGATTTCCATACACCGGAGGTTTACATAGATATTTGTTTCGGCCATTGGTTCCAGCATACCGAGAAATCCGGTATAATAACGACGGTCATATCCTTCGTGATCCAGGATAAACTGGAAAGCCTCCTCTTTGGGCAGACCGGAGACAGCCGGGGTGGGATGGAGCGCCTTTAACAGGGTTCCGATTTTCGATTCATCGGGAAGGGAAAAGTTGAAATCGGTTCGCAAATGTGCCAGGTTACCCGCTTTGGAGGTGTAGGGACCATTTATTTCCGGTGTGATTTGAAAGGAGGAGAGCTGGTGTAGCAGGTAGGAGGTAACCAGATGTTGTTCGCGCAGGTTCTTGTCGTCCCACGAAACAGCTCCGGAGTGAGGATAACGTGTGCCCGCGAGTGCCATTGTCTGCCAGCTGGTGTTTCCTCCCGACAGCAGTATTTCGGGTGTGCTGCCCAACCAGGTGCCACTTTGGGGTGTGTGAAACAGAAAAACACAAGCATGGTCGTATTTCTCTGCCGCCAGAAAAAAAGCATGGCCCGGCGAAAAACCCTTTTTCCTGACGATGTCCTTACTCCTGGAGAGTACCAGTTTTGTTATCGTTCCATTGGTCAGAGGCTGGTGAAACCGCTGAAACAGTTGCAAATATTCACCTTTATCTATATTCTTGTGTTTCACATTCTTCCGCTTCCCCGATTGTTTTTTTACAAGGGAGGTTTCCACCTCGGCGAGATCACGGCAATCGGGACGAATTATGATCACCGGTGTTTCGTCTGATATCCGGAATGGGGCAATCACGAAACCGGTCTGGCCGTTTAATTTATCCATGTCGCTGGTGAGGGCGGGTGTTCCCGATGTTTGCATCACAAAACGTGGCAACGTTTCACCGGGCAGCCTGAAAATAGCGAAGCATGCATCCTGGTCAATCAGTGCATCAAGTATCTGATGCGCGTGCAGATCTCTCATCGCTTTTTCAGAATGCTGTTTACCACCCGTACGGAAGAAACCAACTTGTCGGTTGAGGTAAAAATATCAATATTCCATACATGGATGGAGCGACCTCTGTGTATGATCGTGCCCACGGCCCGCACCTTGTCACCCTCCCTCACGGAAGAGACATGATTGCAGCTTACCTGTATGCCTGCGGGCATCTCATCCGCTTCACACAGGAGAAGCGATCCCTGTCCGGCTACCGACTCGGCGAGGGCCAGCGTGGCTCCTCCGTGAAGGATGCCAAATGGCTGGCACACGTGTCTGTCGACCGGCATTACCGCTTCCGTACGTTCCGGAGAGAGAAGCGTAAACTCGATTCCCAGGGTTTCCATCAGCGTTGAAGGACTGCCGATATTGATTCCGTCATTATTTTCATTCATGCTCTGTTATCTTATTCACTGCAAAAATAATGATAACTTTAGCATGCTGCTATTAAGATTCATTAAAAATAATTCCGGAAGCCGTTTCTATTTCACCCGGATGGTTTTTGGAGATGCAGATACCTCCTTGCTACCGTGGACGATTTCATTGTGTCACGGTAAAACTTGCTTCATTGGAATTGTCCGTGGAGTTTTGCGCAACCCACAGCTTGAAGTCCCCGTGCTCTGTTTTCTTCTTCATGTCGATTCCATAGAAAGCCAGATCTTCAGACAGGAGCTCAAATGAAACCTGCTTGCTCTCACCTGCTTTCAGGTTTATCTTCTGAAAACCTTTCAACTCTTTTACCGGACGTGTGACGCTGCCCACCAGATCGCGGACATATAGCTGTACAACCATATCCCCATCCCTGGTTCCGCTATTCTGCAGCTTGGCCGTGACGGTAATCCTGTCATTGGCCGCCTTCATGGATGATTTGTCGAGTTTTACATCACTGATACCGTATGTCGTGTAACTCAAGCCGTATCCAAACGGATAGAGCGGTGTGATGGACGTATCGAGATAGCTCGATTTATAGTCGATTTTTTCGTTCGAAAGATCCACGGGCCTGCCGGTATTCTTTTGGTTGTAGTAGATGGGAATCTGCCCCACATTTCTTGGGAACGACATCACCAGCCTTGCCGAAGGGTTGTAGTCTCCGGCGATCACATCGGCAATGCCGTGCCCGCCTTGCGTCCCGGGGAACCATGCCTGGAGGATTGCATCCAGGTTTTCATCTTCCCATGAAAGGTCAAGCGGACGTCCGCTCAGCGTGATTAAAACAATAGGCTTGCCGGTTTCTTTCAGTGCTCTGAGTAGTTCGCCCTGCGGTTCCGGAAGACGAATATCTGTTCGCACCGCTGCTTCGCCCGACCAGTTGAAATCTTCTCCCATTGCGGCGATAATCACGTCGGCCCTGCGTGCGGCGGATACAGCTTCGGCAATCTTGCCCGGTGTGGTTTCCGTAATCGTGGATCCCGCTGCATACAGAATCTTTACGGTGCTCCCTTCGTATTTTTCTGTGAGTCCCTTCAGCAGGGGCACACTTTTGTTCCGGTCGCCCAGACCGGCCCATTCGCCGTTCAGGTTGACTGAGTCATTCATCAGCGGGCCGATCAGCGCGATGGTTTTTCCGCTCTCTTTTGTGATGGGGAGAATTTGATTGTCGTTCTTCAGTAGCACCACCGAAGAGGCGACAGCCTTGCGTGCCGTCTCCATAAATTCGGACGTCATGGTGTTCTGTCTTGCCCGTTCTTCATTGAGGTAGCGGTAGGGGTCATCAAAAAGGCCCAGCAGAAACTTCATCTCCAGGATACGGCGGGTGGCCGTGTTTATGGCTTCTTCCGATACTTTCCCTTCTTTAACCGATTGGGTGAGGTATTTAATAAATGAAGCACCGGTCATGTCCATGTCAATACCGGCATTGACAGCCAGCTCAGCTGCATGTTTCTCATCTTCGGCCACGCCATGGGGTACCAGCTCGTTCGTTCCGGTATAGTCGGTCACCACAAAGCCGGTAAAGCCCCATTCTTTTCGTAATACCTCTGTCATCAGCCACTTGTCTGCCGTAGCAGGAATCCCGTTGATCTCGTTAAAGGAGGCCATCATGGTACCCACTCCCGCATCTATCGCTGCTTTATAGGGAGGTAAATATATATTTCTAAGCGTGTGTTCCGACAATTCTGCGGGGTTATAATCCCTCCCTGCTTCCGCTGCTCCGTATGCTGCGAGGTGTTTTCCTGTGGCAAGCAGTGTGGTCGGTTCATCAAGCCTGCTTCCATTTCCACTGCCTTGAAAGCCGATGACCCTGGCCTCGGCCACTTTGCTACCCAGGTAGGGATCCTCTCCCGCACCCTCCATTACGCGACCCCAGCGGGCATCTCTACCAATATCCACCATGGGGGCGAAAGTCCAGTTGATTCCGTCAGATGCCGCCTCAATGGCTGCGATCTCAGCGGTTCGTCGCATCATCTCCAGATCCCACGAGCAGGCTTCCGCCAGCGGAATGGGAAATATGGTCTTGTAACCATGGATCACGTCCTGACCGAACAGAATGGGAATACCCAAGCGGGTGGAATCTACGGCAAATTGTTGAAAACGCCGGATTCCCTCCACGGAGGTGGCATTGAAAATGCTACCAATCAATCCTTTTTTCAGATAGGGTTGAAAATCATTGGACATTACCGGGCCGGTGATCGACCAGTTGGCGGAGAACTGGGTCATCTGGCCGATTTTCTCTTCGAGCGTCATCAGTTTCAGTACGGAATCCACCCGCCTTTCTATCTGCTTGTTTCGGCTATAACTCTGCCACTTGCCTGACTTCTGAATGTTGCCTGAGGGTGATCCGCAGGATACAAGCGCAAATACTGCCAGCAAACATGCAGTGGAAATTAAAATTTTCTTCATATCTTTTGTTTTTTGTCTTGCATCTTTTATCTCTCTTCAACCGTGAATCCCAGTTTTTTCAATCCCTCCTGAATCTCCGGGGCCCCCATAAATAGTTTCCACAGCAATCCGGTCCGGTAGTTTTCGATCATCGGCGCGATGGTCAGCTGGTCGATGGCCAGATAACGCTGCGGATACCAGTTGTCCTGTATGCTGAACGCATCATAGAAACCATATTGACCCCATATCCGGTTGCCCAGATCATTATAAAAATGCTTCAGGGCCCTCATAGACTGGTCCGGTGTATAAGGGAAGCTGGACAAGGCGGCTGTAGGAGTGATTACCCCGCGGTCGTTCTTCACCGGCATATGTGCCGTATATCCATCTACGGTATAACTTGCGGTCAGCCCCCAGCAGTTATCGCCATACCCCTCATATCCCCCGGGGTTCTCCACACAATATTCGTAATTGATAAGAGCCTGATTCCTGTTCAGTTGCCAGTAATCGGCATATTGATCTTTTAACCCTTTCGGACTCAGTCCGATATAAGAGTAGTGTGCCCAAAAGAGTGGACCTCCATATTCTTCAGCACCATTGTGTTTCAAAATGAGCGGATAACCATATGCCTCATTCTTGCTGGTGATTGCTCCCCCGCGAGCCCATCCGTTATGGTAGGCCGATGCCGGAATAGGATGGGTGGGGGAGGAGGCTGCCAGGATATAGGTGATCAGACATTCATTGTAACCTTCCAGCGGGAAATTCATTTCCCAGTTGTATTCCGGGCTCCAGTGCCAATAGAGCACATCCTGTCCGTTCAGGTACCAGTCCCATTCCATTTCTCTCCAGAGTGTATCAATCTTTTGTGACAGCTCTTTCTCCCTGTTGTTGCCATTTTTGAAATACTCCCGCACGATAAGCAGTCCCTGCATGAGGAAGGCGCTCTCAACCAGGTCACCTCCGTTGTCTTTTTTGCCAAATGGTTTGGTCTTTCCTGTGGGTCCGTGAATCCAGTGTGACCAGACACCATGGTAACGGTCGGCGGAAGCCAGGTAGTCTGCTATCCGGTGTAATCGGGCCACGCCCTCTTCGCGGGGGATAAAGCCCCGTTCCATGGCTACGACAAGTCCGGCAAGACCGAAACCGCTTCCCCCTGTAGTAATTACATCCTTATCGTTCTGCGGATATTCCCCATCCATATGTATGCGTTCCGGTGCGAGGCCTGATGTGATTTCCGCACCTTCCCACATATAGTTGAAATGCGTTTTCTGGATGAAGTTCAGAAATTCATCGTCAGATACAAAGGAGGCAGGGCGCCCATTCCCGGCCCTCTGCGCTTGCTCTTTTTTATTGTTGTTACAAGCTATCAGAAAAAAAGTGCCGACTACCAGAACAATGTTTAATAAATATTTGTGATTGTTCATTTTCCTATTATTTTTTTATTTGTTGGAACATCCATGACATGAAATCCGGCTTGTTAAAAGCCGGGTCCCAGCTGCCATGATTCACTCCCGGAAACTCGATATATTCAACATTGGCTCCTTCGGCTTTCAGTTTCATAAATGCTTCACGCGAAAACCTGACGGGTACCACCGAATCGGCATCGCCATGAAATATACGAATAGCTGTTTTTGAACTGAAGTCATTGAGCCTGTCCGTATGGATCCCGCCACAGATGGGAATTGCCGCGGCAAAAAGTTCCGGGAAACGACAAACCATGTCGAAGGTGCCCATTCCTCCCATAGATAGCCCGGTGATATAAATTCGATTTTTATCCACCGGATATGTGTCAATAATTCTGTCCAGCAGCTCCTTAGTCAATGCCAGCGGTCTTGATATTTCATCATTTGCCGGAAAAGGGTTTTCCTGCTGAAAGCCATCCGGCCTTTTGTGGGCAGGCCAGTATGAATCTGACGGACATTGAGGAAAGAGGACAAAAGCGGGGTACTTTTCCCTGTTGACCGGGTTGGTAAACATCATTCCCCCGTGGGTCAGCTGCGTCCTGTTGTCGGCCCCCCTCTCGCCTGCCCCGTGGAGGAAAAGCACCAAAGGATATTTTTTACCATCCTCCACCTGCAGGGGATTCAATTGGCGATAGAGTAACGTATCTCCTCTTCGGGATACATAAGCCAGAGAGTCGTACTCCTTATACTGAGCTGTAGCAGTCATTACTACAGTAAAGAGTATTAAAAACGAGATTTTAAAATTTTTATATTTCATACGATTAAAACATTTTTTTGTAATATGGTGTATGGAACTCGCTTTAGTCATGATCTTGTGTGATAATGATTTTGACAAAGTCGATTACTTCGTAATTCATGCTCGTTTCATACGATTAAAACATTTTTTTGTAATATGGTGTATGGAACTCGCACTTAATCATGTTCTTGGGTATGAATGATTCTTATGCCCGTTTCATCATAAGATCATTATTTTTTCACCCACAGATCATTCAGGACAGAGGATTAAAGGAAAATTGAAATCCCAAATTAGTCAGGCCTCTTTGAATTTCAATATCGTTCATCAGTATGTTCCAAAGCAGAGAACTCCGGTAATTTTCGATCATAATAACTATTGGCCCCTGGTCGATGGCAATATGTTGGCTATCGAACCAGCCCACGGAAAGATTAAATGCGTCTGTAAATCCGTAGTCTGACCAGATCTTGTCTCCCAGTTTGTAGTAAAAAAAACGGAGAGCCTTCATTGATTCTTCAGGCGTGTAGGGCATAGATGCCAATGCGGCTGTGGGAGCAATCACGCCTCTGTCGTTGGTTGGAGAGTGGGCACTGTATCCCTGGTTTCCGTCACTGGCTGTCAATCCCCAGCAATATTCACTGTATCCGGTATACTTCTTCGGATTGTCTGCACAATAGAGATGATTGATTAACGAATGATTCCTGTTCTGTTCCCAATAGTCGGCATAGCGATCCTTCAATCCTTTTGGATTTATTCCCAGAAATGAATAATGGGCGAAAAAGAGAGGGCCTCCTGTCTCGGGACCCAGAGGCAACCGGTGACCATAGTATGTGGTATTGTTAATCATATTGCCGTTGCGGGCCCACCCCTGATCATATACCTCTTTCGTAATCGGATGCGTGGGTGATGCCGCTGCGAGAATATAGGTGATAAGAGATTCGTTCCATCCTGAAACTTTCATATTCATCTGCCATCCGTACTGTGGGCTCCAATGCCAATAAAGCACATTCTCGCTCTCCTTTTGGAACCACTTCCAGTCAATTTCTTCCCATAAAAGAGTAATCTCATTCCTTAGCTTTATCTCCGCAGGTGTGGATCGACTGAAATATCCCCTTGCGGTCAGCAAGCCCTGGAACAGCAACGAGGTTTCTACCAGGTCGGCTCCATTGTCATATGTGCTAAAGGGTAATGTAGCGCCCGTCTCACCGTGAATCCAATGAGCAAAAGCCCCGTGATAGCGGGTTGCTTTACTTTTCAGAAACGCCACAATTTTCTCAATACGAAACAGCGCTTCGTCTCTTGTGATAAAGTCTCTTTCTACTGCTACAATCATCGCCATTACTCCAAATCCTGTACCGCCGGTTGTTACGGTATTGCCCGATGAACTTCGTTCGCGAGCCATTCCGCTCACGGGGTGTCCGAAGTCCCAGAAGTAGCGGAATGTCTGTCTTTGTACCAGGGTCAGCAGTTCTTCGTCGGAGATACGTGGAAATTTATCCGAGCCATCCATTCCGGTAGAGATAGAATATACTTTGCCGGTAAGAATGCGATTACCGGAGATTGCATATAATCCTCTGCTGATTTCCAGCCGATAGGAAGAGAATGATTCCAGTTTGTCTGCTGTTTCAATCTGCACGGATTGACCATGCAGTATGAAGTTCAACTGTACCGGTTCTCCTGTGGACTTTCGCAGCGTAATATTTTCCTCCAACATGTCGGGCTTCACAGATTCTGAAAATACCAGCTTTATCACCAGTTCAGGATTCACGTCCCTGTAGGATGATGCGTTTACCTCTCCATTAATCTCGATACTTTCTAATTGAAAAGGTTCAGACGGTATTTCCTCATCGCTCTTGCCACAGCCCGAAAATATACCTGTACAGATTATCCCAATAAAAGCGTATACTGCTGTCCTTATTTCCATCATATTCCGTCTTATTCAATTTTGTAACGTGTCATCCGATTGGGATTTTACTTTTTTTATCACCACAAAAAATAAAAACACCCATACACCGTCGGCTCATTCAAGGAAATAAGCCGACGGCGTGATTGAAAGAGCAGTCCTTGGTTTTACTTAGCAGCCAATTGTGCAATCTCTGAAGCAGGCAACGCCTTGTTGTAGATGCGCAGCTCATCGATCTGACTCTGGTCGGAGAGGTGGCCCCATTCTGTGAAGCGGGGTGCTCCCGAGCCGATCGACATGATGTCACAACCATTCCAGCTGATGCCGGTGAAGGAGATCGACTTCACCTCGGTGCCGTCCATGTAGAAAGCGGCCTTGTCCGGGGTGAGGACCAGTGCGATATGAACCCACTTCGCTGCAGTCGGGTCGATGTCAGCCAGTTGGGCTCCGTCGAGCCAGCTGTCGGCCGTGCCGTTGCCGATATTGGCTTTGACGCGCTGCTTGCCATTTGCATTTTCGCGGAAGATGCGGATGCCGGCGGTGCGGTTGTTCTGTGCGTTGGCCGGCTTGCCCTCATGCGGGGGGGCGATCGTCAGGATGCCCGCCCGGTCGGGGGTGGCGTTCACCTTGTACCAGAAGGTGAAGGTCATGGAGCTGCCGAGGGGTGCAGCCATGTTGGCCACATCGAAGGTCAGGTAGCTGTTGGCGGCACCGGCATAGGCTTTGCCGCTCTTGCCGCCGGCAAAGGAGGGGCTGCCCACCACGGCTGCCTCCATCAGGCTCTGGTAATCCTCCAGATCTTCGTCGAAGGAGAGGTAAAACATCTGTCCATCGGCACCGATGGGCGGTGGCGTGGGCTGCTCGGGAAAGTTGAAGGGAGGGTTTTGTCCAAGATCCTGGAAGCAGGAAGTAAGGATAATCCCGCTCATCATCAGGATAAGATATATTATTTTCTTCATAGGTCGGTCTTTTTAATAGTTGGGATTTTGTATCAGTACCCCGTTCGATTTGTCTACTTCGGTCTGTGGTAACGGCAGTAATGCATGTTTGTCCTGATAACCGGTTTTTCCTGCTGCATGCAATACTTCACGTGCAACGCCCCAGCGTACCAGATCATAGAAGCGGTCAAATTCCATCCCTAATTCTACCCTGCGCTCGTGCCGGATGGCTTCGCGCATCACCGCCTGATCGGCAGTGGTTACCTTGGGCAGGAGGGAAGCATTTGTTCCGCGTGCACGGGCTCTCACCATCTCCAGATAATTCCCGGCTTCCCCCGTTCTTCCCAGTTCATTGGCAGATTCGGCTGCCATCAGTATCACGTCGGCATAACGAATGATGCGGATGTTGTACCAGTGACCTCCCTTGGTATAAGTGGCCCGCAGGCTGGGGTTGGTGTAAGCCTTCTTGTTATAGTACTTGTTGGTCACATCGGCGTTGGCGATTGGTTTCTCCCCATAGGGTTGATTGGCAGGGATGGAGGAAGGATCGCCCCCGGTCTTGATGAAGTAGAGCAGTGTTTCATCCTTTCGGGGATCTCCTGCCTCAAAAGCATCAGCCATCAGTTGGGTGGGTGTATGCCAGCCCCATCCCAGGTTCCATTCGCCGGCACCTCTGACACCCTGCACCTGTGCAAACTGGCTGCCGATATCATTAGAGCCAGGTTGTGAGGGGGTGGCGGTACATTGCAGCTCAAATACAGATTCGCTGCTGTTCTCTCCGGTTTCGCGAAAGATCTGATTGTAGGGGGTATTGAGATTATACAGACCAGACTGTATTACGTCTACGGATGCAACATTCATATTATTCCAATCGTTTCTCATCATATAGGTTCTGGCATGCAAAGCTCTGGCAGCACCCCAGGTAAGCCGGCCGGTGTAGACCGGAGCCCATTCCTTCGGCAGATGCGCTTCAGCTTCTGTAAGATCCGCATCAATAAGTGCATAGATATCTGTTGCCGGTGATTTGGGGATATTGGCCTCCTCGGCATTCACGATCCGGAAATCGATCTTGGGTACATCACCGAAGGCGCGTACGAGGTTGAAGAAGGCGTATGCACGGAAGAAGTGGGCCTCGGAACGATTGATCAGATCTCCCTCCGAGAGGGTTCCGTTTTTCGTCTCTGCCTGCGTAATATCATCGAGGATCTTGTTGGCCAGGATAATGATCTCATAGTTGGCGGTCCAGTAGGAGCTGATCAGGCCGTTGGTGGCAATATATTCAAAATCGTCGAACATCCTGCCGTGGGCAGCCCCGTCGGCAGCGGTACTCCCTTTTTCGGCATCTTCTGAACGGAAGGCGTGTATTGCCAGGGCCGTGGTGCCGGAGGTGACATGAAAGCCGCGAATTTTGGCATAAAGGGTG
Source organism: Proteiniphilum sp. LBM24028 (assembly GCF_056629195.1). Taxonomy (NCBI): domain Bacteria; kingdom Pseudomonadati; phylum Bacteroidota; class Bacteroidia; order Bacteroidales; family Dysgonomonadaceae; genus Proteiniphilum; species Proteiniphilum sp. LBM24028. The sequence goes on from NZ_CM152817.1 coordinate 208,245, forward strand.
AACACATCGGACTGAAAGGAGCCGCCGCTACCTTCGTCGCCCTCGACCCATTCTCCCTGCGGCTTCTGGTCCAGCAGGTCAGAGCAGCCGGACTGTGTCACTGTGGCCAACACTGCGATTAGTATCCAGAGATATATTCTATTATGTTTCATACTTATCTGCGATTAAAAAGTTAAGTTTAGTCCAAAGGTGTAAATCATCGGCATGGGATAGGTACCGCCATCGATACCGAATGCCAGGGCAGAGCCGCCGATTTCAGGGGTATATCCGGTATTCCGTGTCCAGGTCTTCAGGTTCTGCACATTGGCGAAGAGCCGAAGCGACTTGAGATATACTTTCTGCAGGAAGTCGGCCTCAAAGGTATATCCCAGCTGCACGTTGCGGATGCGGAAGAAGCTACCATCCTCGATGAAGTAATTGGAGTTAATCAGGTTGATGGATCGTGAAGGGTTGAGGATCGGCTCCCAGTTGGAGGTGCCTTCGCCGTGCCAACGGCCCATGCGGTTGGTCAGGTAGTTGAGTTGTGCATAGGTGGGATCGTCCCATGTGCGGTAGATCTCGTTGCCATATACTCCCATCATTTCCACGCCGAAGTCGAAGTTGCGGTAGTCCAGGTTGAGACTGAGCCCATAGGTAAAATCGGGTGTCGGGTTACCGATCATGGTACGGTCATCCTGTGTGATGGCTCCATCGCCATTTACATCCACAAACTTCAGATCACCCGGTGCCACGCTCCCCACGCTGTTGGGGTAATAGGTTTTCACATCTTCCCTGTTCTGGTAGACGCCGGCCACCTTATATCCGAAGAAGTGTCCCACGGGATAGCCTTCCAGAGATCGGGCAATCCCGTTGGCGGCAAAGATGGCATCATCCGGTCCGCGACCCAGCGAGAGTACTTTGTTGTCAATGGTGGTCAGGTTCCCCGAGATGGCGTAGTTGAGTCCATTGCTACCAAGCTTATCGCTCCATGAGGCTGAAATCTCCAGACCACGGTTACGTATCTCGCCAAGGTTCTCCAATGAGTTCTTGGCTCCGGAGAAGCCAGACAGCATTACAATGATATCTTTTGTGGTTTTATCATAAAATACCGGTTCCAGGCGCAGGCGGTTGTCGAGCAGGGTAATCTCGAAGCCGGCCTCCCAGGCGTAGGTCTTCTCCCAGTTCAGGTTCTGGGGTAGATATTGTATCGAGTAGCCGGTGATGATATTGTCACCGAAGACGGCACTGCCGGTACTTTCAAGTCGCGGGTAGGTGGGGTAGTTGTAGCCACCGGTGTTCTGACTACCCAGTACACCCCATGACCCTTTGAACTTCAGGTAGTCAATCAAAGACTGATCCTTCATGAAATTCTCTTCCGAGGCGACCCATCCGGCGCCGAAGGAATAAAAGTTGTCCCAGGTATTGCCTACCGAGCGGAAGACCGAGGCTCCATCGCGCCGGTAGGAGGCGTTAAAGAGGTAGCGATTCTGGTAGTTATAGAGTGCCCGCAGCAGGTAGGACATGGTGAATCGTTTGTACTGGCTGCCATTGTTGGACATCGACTTGTTGGAGAGCGAGGATATCCACCATTTGTTGATGTCGTTGTCTGGCACGGAGAAGATGATGTCTTCGATGTTCTGGCTACGGGATGCGCCCAACAAGGAATACTCGGTGAAGTTGGTGGTGACACCCGCGGTGGCGGTCAGGTTGTGGCTGCCAAAGGAGTTGTCGTAGGTGAGGATATAGTCACTTTGAGCCACAGCTCGGGTCGATTTGGACTGGGAGACCGATTCACTGGTGGTGAGGTTCTCCGCACCCCCGATGTCCGGGTTGTAGACGGTGATGATGGGACTGAGACCACGATTCTCATTCACCGCATAGTCGAGTGAAAAGGTGCTCTTGAAGCTGAAATGGTTCAGAAAGTCCACCTCACCGTAGATGTTACCTGCCGCGCGATGGTTCATAGCGATGGAATGGTTGGCCCTTGTCTCTACATCGATCAGGGGATTCCATACCTGTGCCCGCTGAAAATCGGGCAATGTGTGTAACAATTCACCTGTTTCGTTATAGATGGGAGCGATCGGTGCTGCCTTGATGGCTCCGCTTACTCCCTTGGCGTCGGTGGGTTTTGTCCGCGAGGCATTCACCTGGTAGCCAAAACGAAGTGCACTGCTTACACTGTATTCACTGCTCAGGTTGAGTGTCAGACGTGAGTACTCTTCATGCTTGATGTTACCTTCTTCAGCGGTATAGCCGATGCCGAGGTAAAAGCGACTCCTCTCACCCGAGCCGGTGATGCTTACGTTGTTATTGGTCAGGAAACCTTGCTGGAAAATCACATCCTGCCAGTCGGTATTGGCCTGCCAGTCAGTGTAATCAAAGCTTCCCAGCCCCTGGTTGATCCGCTGTTCGTCGTACAATTCGCGGAACTGTGCCGCGTTGGTCATCGGCATCTTGTGTGTAACCTCTTTAAAGCCGAGTGAGCTGTTGAAGTTTACCACGGTCTGTCCTCTTTTTGCCCGTTTCGTGTTTACAATGATGACGCCATTGGCACCGCGTACCCCAAAAATTGCCAACGAAGAGGGGTCTTTCAATATTTCCATCGATTCAATGTCTGCGGGATTCAGATAGTTTATGTTATCGGAAAACAGGCCGTCGACCACATACAAAGGGGAATAACCGTTAATAGAGTTTGTGCCCCGGATCCGCACCTCCGGATCCTGTCCCGCGCGACCGGAGTTTACAATCTGTACACCGGCAACTTTGCCCTGTACGGATGACAATAGGTTTGTTGTAGGACGGTTGGCAATCTCTTCGGCATTCACACTGACAATGGAGCCGGTCAAGTCTCTTTTCCGGGCGGTGCCGTAGCCGATCACGACCACTTCCTCCAGCGCCTGTACATCTTCCGCCATGACCACATTCACCAAGGTCCGTCCGTTGAGGGATTCTTCAATCGTTGTCATCCCGATGTAGCTGAAGACAAGGGTCGCATCCGCCGGTACATTGGAGAGTGTGTAAGTTCCATCGACTCCGGTCACGGTGCCGAGGGTCGTTCCTTTCACCAATACGGTAACCCCTATAGCCGGGTCTCCCGTGGCTCCTTCCGTCACCGTTCCGGAGACGTTTATTTGCTGCTGTGCAAATAACATCATGGTGAACAGCAGGAGATTTAAAACTGTTGCAATTTTCAATTTCATGGATTCATAATTTTTGTTGAAAAAATCTTCGACACAAAATAATAAATTGCTTTCCGTCTTGTAAAATATATTGCCTCTTCAAAAATACTTTATGTTGTAAAGCATGTTTTTAAAGGATACTTTTTTACTACGTCGATAAGGTTAAAGTTTCAGATTATTAATTTATTATGAATTAGCATTTCGATAAGTGTATAGTATCCATTTATTCGAATTTTATCATAAAATCGACCAGATTTTCGGCTTCGTTGAGATCCAGCTTTTTTCGTAGCCTGTATCGTGCAGCCTCTACTCCCCGGATGGAGATGTTCATCATCCCCGCAATCTCCTTGGAAGAGTAGTTCAAACGGAGTAGTGTGCAAAGTTTTAGATCTGATGGGGTGAGTGCGGGGTATCTCTCCTTGAGCTTTCGGAAGAAATTTTTGTGGATGAGGTCGAAGTTTTCCTGGAAGACGATCCATGCATCCTCTTCCGATAAGTTTTCTCCAATCATTGTCACCAACTCATTTCCTTCGCTGCGGTTGATTTTGCCTGTCAGCATACAGGATTGAATCCGTGCACGCAGATTTTTCAGAAATTCGGTATGATTGATAATCATCATGGTGGCGCTGGCCAGCTCCTTGCCTTTATAGGTGAGATCCGACTCCAGCTTCTCATTACGCAGTGCAGTAATTTCTTTTTCCTGTTTGTCAAGTTGTGCGAGCCGCCGGTTTTCCTGTTCAGAAAAAAGTTTGTTTTTTCTTTCGACTACTTTTTGTACATGATTTTCAATGAGAAGAACGGTGATAAATAAGATGAACAAGACATAGGAGAGATATGCCCACCAGGTTTTATACCATGGATTTTTAATCCGGAAGGTAAAACCGACCGTGGATAGTACCGCTCCTGAATTATCCCGTACACGTGCCTTCATGATATACTCACCGGCCGGCAGGTTATTGTAGGATATGGAAAGATCCTCGGCTGTATTTACCCATCTGCTATCGTAGCCGTCTAAAAAACATTCTACCCTGAATACATTTTTAGAATATTCGGGATACATAAACTGAAAACCAACGTCGTTATGCTGATAAGCAATAATTGCTTTTTTTCGTGGATCAAGATAGGAGGTTTGGTCATTTTTTCTGTCATAATACTCTGCTGACGAGAGGTATAAGGTGCTTCTTTTTTGTTTTGGCCCTTCAGTAAAAATATATCTTCCTATACCCCCATTCAGACAGAAATAGGTAGTCTGTTCATCGGCCACATACACATTGGCTCGTCCCATGTTGGGAGGATTGTTAAGAATGCTGTAAGGTATGCGATCGACCAGCCTGTATGTGTCTCCGGAGGAAGATACCAGGGCATACTCTGTGTTGCGGATGAACCAGTGTAGCGTATCGTTTATGGAGACAATCCGGTAGGTATCGGCAAAATCGGGCAGATACCTGTTTAACAAGTCATACGGAATAATTTTTCCGTGTATGTCGTCATAAGTGTAAAAACGGTTCCCGTCGGTAAACACGATACGTCCTTTCAGTTTCATTACCTTTACAGGATCGGGTAGTGCTGTTTTCGCACTATCGAGCGACTGGTAATTTTCAATCTCCACGACTTTTCGAAGTGCATTGTCGAGCCGTAAACGATAGACTCCCTTGTACATATGTCCGGCCCAGATGTTTCCGGTGTGGTCTGGCTCAAGGTTTTTGATAAGGTCCAGGAATCCTTCTGCCCGGTGGCTGAAAATCCACTTGCCGGCCAAAGTCTGGGTATATATGTACAATGAGGTATATGTTGATTCAAGAAGAACATTTTTCCCGTTGATGACTGCCTGTTTTATATCCATCCCGCCGGTCTGGGCTTCCGGAATCACTTTTTCCTTGCCGTTCTCAAGAAGTGAAGTACCCAAATTGTGACCGACGAAGATCTGATTCCCGAAAGTTCTGATGAACCATGCCTGAGTATCGAACTCTGGCAGGCGAAAGAAGTTTTTCTCAGCTTCTGAATAATGATAAATTCCCTGGTTTGTGGCCACATAGAGGTTGTTCCGATGGAAAAGGATATCCTCTACCAAACCTATCTGTACATCGTTAGGTTCAAAAATAGTAAAAGGCGATTGGGTTCGAATGTATGAGATGCCGTTGTCGAGGGCTACCCAGATGTTGTGTTCTCTGTCGCTGTATAAAGCCAATATGGTATTATTGTTCAGTCCGCTGCTCCGGCTGACATGCCACAGTTTGTTCCCTTTCCTGTCAACGGCGTAGAGCCCGCTGTTGAGTGTTCCGAATATATATTGTTCATTGGCCGAAAAAATGGCCCGGTTGATGATGGCTCCCGTTAAGTCCGGCTCTATGGATGTTTTCCAGGGGGTAAGTGTCTGTGTATCCTCTGAAAACCGGTAGAGGCCGCTTTTAGATGTTATCAGTAGGTATTCATCATCGAAAGGTAAGACCGCCACCACATTGTCATCTTTAAGCTGATCACGTGTCAGAATGTGGTGAAACTTGTCTCCGTCGAAACGATAGAAATCGTTGTTGATTAACTGTGCAAACATGTCATCGCCAACGGGGAAGAAATACAACACTGCCGGATGAGGGCTCAGTGTGGTTACCTTCTTCCCGTCATAGGCGAAAACAGCTGAAAACGACTGGAAGTAGATATTGCCCTTGAAGGGATGAATTGTCCATATTTCATCGTTGTGAAACGTGTAATCTTTTACCAGACTTTTGACAGAGTGGTAAATAAGTTGATTTTTTTCGTCGTACTCAAAATACCCGAACTCTTCGAATGAACCCACGTAAATGCGTTCAGGTGAAGCGTCCGAATCGATATAAATTGATTTTACGGAAAGATTGTTTGGTAGCTTGTGCAGTTTCCAGTTTATCCCCTCAAAACTTAGCAGTCCGTTGTTATTCCCTACATAGATTACGCCGTTGCTCCCCTGTGCAACAGCCCAGTTCTGGTTCCCTGCCTTGTAATTGCCAGTCGTATAGTTATAAACGGGAGGTATGAAGGGGATCTCCTGTGCACGGCCCGTGAGGCTGAGCGCGGTGAGCATAACGGTGATGAGTGCCGTGCAAAAATATTTTTTACTGGCTGATTGCCTCATGATGCCGGAAATACGGTGGGACAGATGGTTTACTTTTTCTCCAGTAAATGGGCGATTTCTTTTTCAGTTAATACCTTTACATTCGTGAAGAGAAACCGGGAATCCAGAAAATTACCATATTGGTTACATTCTGTGACAGCGGCGTTCAGACTCGATTTTGCATCTTTCTCGAAAGAGAAAAGCATCAGTATGGTGAAATAATTATCTTTTATTTCAAACTTCTCAATTACGATTTCGGCCTGTTGCAGTTGAAATGAGAATTCGCGTTCCACAATTTCTTTCTGCAGATCCGAAAAAAACTGTCTGTCCTGGGTTGTGAAGAGGGAAAAAAAACGAAGTTTCTTGTCATGACCTCCCAATCCGGAGGAAATATAAACCTGCTGATGTCCCGACAAGTCTGAGCTCAGTACAATCCGGCTGCTGACCAGCGCCATGGAGGACCAGTGGGACAATTCGGGTTCCAGCGGACTACTGTGATAAGTCTCTATGGAGCGGTATGCGCCCACGTCGGGAATTGAAGCCAGTAGTGTCAGACTTCGCTTCTTACGTTCAATCGATTCATTGGGTGAAAACAATACTGCTACTTCCTCATCACGTACAAAGGGGTTATTCTCCCTTCGTAACCGGTCGAAATACCGGAAATAGTCCATCTGTTCCTCAATAGGTACCAGATCCTCGAGGATGTGAAACGTGTCTATTCCCTGTTCGTTCAGCGTTTGTCGTAATTTGGCCAGTAGATCGTCCTGTTCGCTCATATATGCAAAGATATGATATTTTTTGCAGTTCACGAAAGGGGATCTGTCAAAATATTCTTTGCTGTCGTTCCTGATTTGCTTAAATTTCATCAATTTGACCCTTTATTCCTCGGAATTGTATAAATTCGCATCATCAAACTGAAGAGACTCCTCCAATGAAGATCAGAATAGTCAATTTGTCAGAACATCCCCTGCCGCAATATGCAACCGTTCATTCTGCAGGTATGGATTTACGTGCAAACCTTGCAGAACCGGTGGTGCTGAAGCCACTCGAACGGGCATTGATTCCCACCGGTATTTATATCGAACTGCCTGTCGGATATGAGGCGCAAATCCGCCCGCGCAGCGGCCTGGCAATAAAGCACGGAATTGGTATCGTGAATGCACCGGGAACCATTGATGCGGACTACCGGGGTGAGATCAGGGTCATCCTGGTCAACCTCTCGAATGAAGACTTCGTAGTCAACGATGGGGAACGTATCTGTCAGATGGTTATCGCACAGCATATAACTGTGGAATGGGAGCAGGCCGACTCGTTGGAACAAACGGAAAGGGGCGCCGGCGGGTTTGGACATACCGGCAAAAAATAATAACCGAATCAACAAAAATGATCTATACTAACGTATTTCACAGACAACTATTCTCTTTATTGTCGTTTTGTCTTCTCGCGGCTGCAGCACTCATACCTCTGAAAGTGTCGGCACAGCAGGATACGGCAGCGTTATCCCTCAGCGAGGAAGAGAGGCGCAAATTCGATTTTTTTTTCTATGATGCTTTGAATGCCAAGGCACAGGGACGTTACGATGAGGCAATGGATCTCTTTCAGCATTGTTATGCGCTGGATTCTACCAATGCCAATGTGCTGGTGGAACTAGGTACCTTCTACAATCTCCTGCAGGAGAAAAATAAAGCTCTGGCGTTTCTCCGGAAAGCGGTACATTACGATGCTTCCAACTATTACTATAACATGATGTTAGCTGGTCTGAGCAAGGAACTCGGCTTAAAGCAGGAGGTAGTAGACATTTATTCTGCGCTGGCCGAGCGACATACCGATAAACCCGAACTTCAGTTTGAGCTGGCGAATGCCTACGCCGATAACGGCGAGCTTCAGAAGGCCATAGATATACTTGATACACTGGAAAGGAGCATAGGGATATCAGAAGGAATCACGTTGAATAAATACCGCCTTTATTCACTGATGAACAACAAGGAACAGGCTTTCGGAGAAATTCAGCAGATAATAAATAAGAATCCTGCAGATCCTAGATATCTTATTCTCATGGGTGACCTTTATCTTGAGGATAATCAGTCTGATAAGGCACTTCAGTATTACGAGCAGGCAGGTCGGATCGACCGGAATTATCCGGCACTTATCCTTTCCATGGTCAACTATTACGAAAAAACAGACAATAAAACGGCGGCACAAAGCGAATTGCAGCAAGCCATCACCGGTACTTCACTCGATGTAGAGACCAAGTTGCAACTCCTCACACGGTACCTTGGAGTTTTGCAACAGCGAAAGGAAGATCTCAAACAAGCCAATTCCTTATTTCATAAACTTTTCGAACAATATCCCAACAATACGCAGCTGAACATGATATACGGGAATGTACTGATGTTGCAGAATGATACGACCGGTGCAATGAAACAGTTCGAGATTTATACAAAAGATAATCCTGACGATCCCGCCGGCTATGACCAGATGCTCCGGATTATTCTGCAGAAGGAAAATATGGATAAGGTCAGGGAAATAACGACCGAGGCCCTGAAACATCTTCCTCAGGAACCTCAGTTTTATTTTTATCTGGGAGCCTCATATTATCAGCAAAAAAATTACAAGGAGGCACTGCGCGTGTTTGAAGAGGGACTGAAGCAGGCAGTCATCAGCAATCCTTTGCTGGAGTCGGACTTTCATGGGCAGATAGGAGATCTGAACTACTTTCTGGGAAATAAAGAGACCGCATTTCAAAGTTACGAAAAAGCGTTAAAATTGAACCCTCAGAATCTGTCCGTTTTAAACAATTACAGTTATTATCTGTCATTGGAAAAGAAGGATCTCGATAAAGCCGAACAAATGAGTGGTATCACTATTAAGGCTGAACCAATGAATCCCACTTTTCTCGATACCTATGGTTGGGTATTGTATGAGCAGGGTTCATACTTCATGGCTAAAATTTATATTGAGAAAGCCATTGAGTACAGTAAGGAAAATCCTTCGGCCGATGTGCTTGAGCATTATGGTGATATCCTTTACCGGACAGGAGATAAGGAGAAAGCACTGGAGCAATGGAAAAAAGCAAGGGAGCTGGAGAGCGATTCCGACACCTTGGATAGAAAAATTGAAACGGGTACACTGTAGGTATTCCCATAATAAATAACTAATTCACAATTAGCGTCATGCGTTACAAACAGATTTTATTCATCTGCCTTTTATCAGGCCTTTTTTTCACTGCTTGTAAATCCCGGCAGCAGATGGTCTATTCTACATCTCCCGTGGAGGAAAAGGCACATAACCAGCTTTTTAATGATATTATTACCAGCGAATTTAAGTATAATACATTTAGTGCGAAGCTGAATGTGAATCTCACCAACGGTACAAAATCACTCAATTCAAGGGCGAATATCCGCATTGTAAAAGACAGGGCATTACAGATTTCCGTACAACCACTTTTCGGGGTGGAGATGTTTCGTTTTTATATCAATCCCGATACGATGATGGTGGTAGACAGGATGAACAAACGCTATGTAATGGAGTCTATTGTATCCTTGAAAGAGACATATCCCGTGGGTTTCGATTTTTACACCATGCAGTCGGTGTTCACAAATGCACTTTTTGTGTCGGGAAAGAATCAGCCCGAATTGCCCGATTACAGGAAATTCAACTACACCAGGACTTCCGATCTATGCTATTACATGACCTCCAAGGATGCTGAATCGGGAATCGATTATTCCTTTACGGTAAACGGGGACGACCGCATTACCTTTACTCATCTGATGCAGTCACAGAAAAAACAATCATTACAGTGGGGTTATCATAATTTCACTGCAAAAAATGATCTTGTTTTTCCCAGTAAAATGAATATAACTCTCTCTTCATCATCGCGCAAAGTGAATGCAGAGCTGCTTTTCTCAGATATTGTCACCAATGAGCCACTTCAGCTGACTATGAGCGTACCGGCGGGATATACGAAAACTACTGTCGACGAAATAGTTAAAATTTTTTCCGGAAACAAATAGAATGAATATGACGACCCCTGTCACAGAGGAAGTTGTTTCCCTCAGTTGCCCATCGTTTTCAGAATAAAACAATCGTATGAAACGGCTTTTTATCATTTTTCTTTGTATTGCAACGGTTTTTCTTTCAAATTCTCAAACTCCGCAGATTGAGCGTTTGCAAAAACAACAACAGGCGTTGCAGGAAGAGATAAAGAACACGAACAGACTGTATCTCGACGTCAGAAATCAGACGACTTCCATTCTTGATCGTATTAATCTTATTAATAAACAGATATCTTCCCGCAAAGAACTTATTAATGCCCAGAGGAAGGAGATAACGGCGCTGCAACAGGAAGAGTTGCGGCTGGAAGCTGAAATTGAACGGCTCAACAAAGAGTTGAAACAAAAACAGGAGAATTATGCCAATGCCATACAGGGGATGCTGAAACACAATGTGAGCCGGAACAAATTATTCTTCATCTTCTCAGGAAAATCTTTGGGTGAGTCGTTGCGTAGAATGCAATACCTGCGCGAATATTCGAAGTGGCAAAAGTCGCAGGCTGAAGAAATAAGGAAGCAAAATGCAGAAATTGCCGTCAGAAAAGAAGCGTTGGTGAAAGCAAAGTCCGATAAAGAGAAAGCCTTATCTGCACTGCAGGCTGAACAGCAACGGTTACAGAGCGAAGAAAAAACAAAGCAGTCTGAGATGACTGCTGCCAGAGGACAACAAAGGCAACTTCAAAAAACGTTACAGGAAAAGCAAAACCAGGCGAACCAGCTGTATAACCAGATTGAAAAGCTGATTGCAGAAGAGGTGGCACGGCAGGAGAGGGAGGCAGAGGTCAAAAGACGGGCCGAGGAGATGGAACGTCGCAGGAAAGCTGCCGAACAGGATGCCAGGACGCCACGTGAAACTGAAAGTAGCAGGAAAACAGAAGAAACAATTTCATCTTCCGGAGAGAAGGAGGCTTCCCGTACCACTACCCCTGCGCCCCGCATAGAAGCAGACAGGAGCAAGAGCACCGATGAAACATTTAATTTGTCGAAGAATTTTGCTGCCAACAAAGGTAAACTACCATTACCGGTCACCGGTACAGCTTCGATTGTGGGTAACTTCGGTGCCAAAAAACACAACGAGTGGAACGTGACGACTAACAGCAACGGGATAGACATTCAAGCGCAGAAAGGAGCCAGCATCCGGACCGTTTTTGATGGAGAGGTGTCAAAGGTATTCTCTTTTCCTGGCTCAAATACATGTGTCATTGTACGGCATGGTGAATATTACACCTTTTATGCCAATATCTACGATTTGTTTGTAAAGCAGGGCGATAAAGTGAAAACAGGACAATCATTGGGACGCATTTTCACCGATCCCGATACCAATGTCTCCGCCATGCATTTCCAGTTGTGGCAGAAGACAACCAAACTAAATCCGGCGCCATGGCTCAATAGAGAGTAGATAGGTGGTTATTCGATAGTTATTCGCTCAATAAATAATACATATATGTCGTTAAAAATTCGGCTGATTATCATGAATTTCCTCCAATTTGCTGTTTGGGGGGCTTACCTTACATCCATGTCCCGTTATCTTGGTCCAGCCGGACTGGGGTCCCACATTGGTATATTCTATTCCGTACAGGGAATCGTTTCCATCTTTATGCCCGCCATTATGGGCATCATTGCCGACCGGTGGGTGCCGGCACAAAAGCTGTTGGGAGCAAGCCATCTGCTGGCCGCCGCATTTATGCTTGCAGCTGGGTTGTACGGCCTCAATACGGATAATGGCATCTCCTTTTCAGTATTCTTCACGCTTTACACGCTGAGTGTGGCATTTTATATGCCCACGCTCGCACTATCCAATTCTGTTGCCTATACTATTCTGGAGAGAGGAGGAATGGATACCGTCAGGGCTTTTCCCCCCATCCGTGTTTTCGGTACCGTTGGTTTTATCTGCACCATGTGGTTGGTCGATGTAATTGGTTACCAAACCTCGGCAATGCAGTTTGTAGTGAGTGCTGCGATCGGTATTATTTTGGCGGCCTATGCCTTTACACTTCCCAACTGCCCCGTAAGCACCGACACAAAAGATAAAACACTGTTCCAGGCATTGGGCCTGGATGCATTTAAGTTGTTCAGACAAAGGAAGATGGCTTTATTTTTTATCTTTTCCATGTTTTTAGGAATTTCCTTGCAGATTACGAACGGATTTGCCAATCCATTTATTGCCAGCTTTGAGGCGATACACCAATATGCAAATACCTTTGGAGTACAGCATGCCAACATATTGATTTCACTGTCGCAGATATCAGAAGCCCTTTGTATCCTGCTGATTCCCTTTTTTTTAAAACGTTATGGAATCAAGAAAGTAATGCTCATTGCCATGCTTGCATGGGTGCTTCGTTTTGGTTTTTTCGGTATTGGAAATCCCGGAAATGGAGTCTGGTTGCTAATCCTTTCCATGTTGGTGTATGGCGTGGCGTTCGATTTTTTCAATGTTTCCGGATCGCTATTTGTCGACAAAGAAACACCCCATCATATTCGCGCCAGTGCACAAGGAATGTTTATGCTGATGACCAACGGAATAGGAGCTACCGTGGGGACTCTTGGGGCACAATGGGTCGTGAATCAGTTTACGCAGTGGAAAGATGTGTTGGTCAACGGGCAAACAAAATCACTGATGGTGGGAGAATGGCAGAGTGTATGGTTTATTTTTGCCGGATATGCTCTCGTGGTCGCCATCCTTTTCACAATTTTTTTTAAATACAAACATGTACAGCAGAAATAATAGCCGGTGATTTATATGAGTTTTTATATTTTAACAATCAATTGGAATTTAATTTGCCGACTCTCTGAATTCTTTCGGAGTTTTATTCTGTTTTTTTAGAAACTCCCTATAAAAATAGGCCTTGTTATTGAATCCGGATTCGTACATGATTTCCTGAACAGTCTTATTGGTGGTTTTAAGAAGTTTTTCCGCATGCTTAAGTCTTATTGAACGAATAAATTCAGTGGGTGTCTTCTTTGTTATCTCCTTTATCTTGCGATAAAGTTGCATTTTGCTGATAGCTGTTTCATTTGCAATAAAATCGATCGTGAGTTCTTCGTTATCAATGTTATCGTAGATGACTTTGGTAATATTTATGATTATATCTTTATCTTCCCTGTGGATAAGAGAGCCTTCATATTGTTCAAGGGCCGAGTAGGGTGAATTACTATACTCTTCCAATACGGTTTTTTTATGGAGCAAGCTTTTTACAATCACTTCTAAATGACGAAAATTGAAAGGTTTATTTATATAAGCATCTGCACCCGATTCAAACCCTTCAATCTGGCTTTCAACTGAGTTTTTTGAAGACAAAAGAATGATTGGGATATGTTTGGTCGATTCCGTTGCTTTCATTGATTTTACAAAATCAACGCCATTCATTTCCGGCATAATAATGTCGCTGACAACCAATATAGGACGTTGCCTGTTTACAATCCACAATGCTTCTTTTCCGTTTGAAGCCTCTACAATATTGTAATCAGAGCTTAAAAGGTCTCTTATCATCGAGCGGATTTCCTGATCATCCTCCACAATCAGAATAAATGCGTCGTCTGGAATATTTATATTTTCTCTCGGATTGTCTTTTTCACTGAGCGAATTAATTTCAAATGGTATATCTGGCATTAACTGTGAAAAAGCAGATTTCTGGCGTATTTCCTCAGATTCTACAGAGGTTAGTTCCAGGTTGGGAACAGATACCTCAAACAAAGTATATGTTTCTCCGTCACTTTCAACCCTGATGTCTCCTTTCAGGTTATTTACGATACTTTTACACAATGCCAATCCAATGCCATGGCGAGGATAGTCACCAATGGAAGCTTGTCTTTCCAGACGGTTAAGAACCTCAAATCTGTCGAATAATATATCATAGTACCCTGATTTTATTCCAATCCCGGTGTTTTTAATTGAAATTGACAAAACTTCATTCCTGACACAAACGTTTATTTCAATATGTTCTTTTTCGGGCGTATATTTTACAGCATTTGATAACAAGTTGAAAATTATTTTCTCTAAACTGTCCCTGTCAGTTCTCCAGATTATATTTTCATCAGGGATGGATGTGATTGAATAATTAATCTTTTTTTGTTCCAAGAACTCCATAAAGTGGTCAATAACATATTTCACCAACTCAGGAATATCTACCAGTTCAATTTTCAACTTTAGATGTCCTGTTTCCGCCTTTCTAAATTCAACAAGTTGTTCAATTAAATTCTGCATTCTTTCGGAATTAGATTTTATTACCTGCAGATATTTCTTGGTGGAATTGCTGGTCTCTTTTTCTTTCAATAGCTTATCGCAGGGACCATAGATGAGTGTCAGGGAGTTGGAGAATTCATGTGCTATGTTAGTAAAAAAACGGAGTTTCCCCTGATGGATTTCTTCTGCTTTCTGAGATTCCAAATCCTTTATTCTTATATCGTTTTTAAGTTTTAGACGATACAAGATCATTTTTCTTGTAATTGCCGTTAAAGCTAATAATAAAACAATATAAGAGAGATATGCAATATTACTTCTCCACCATGGAGGAACCATTTCAATGGGCAAGCTATAGAGCGTTTCACCCCATATTTTGTTTGCATTGCTTGTCTTGACTTTAAGTACATACTCTCCTTTCGGTAAGTTGGTAAATACTATTACATTTGAGTTACCCAGATTAACCCAGGCGTTGTGAAATCCTTCGAGCATATACGCAATTTCACATTTGGACGGAGCTATATAGTCTATCGGGATGAAATGGAAGCTGAAAGATTTGTGTTTGTGCGAAAGGG
Organism: Proteiniphilum sp. LBM24028; assembly: GCF_056629195.1. Taxonomy (NCBI): domain Bacteria; kingdom Pseudomonadati; phylum Bacteroidota; class Bacteroidia; order Bacteroidales; family Dysgonomonadaceae; genus Proteiniphilum; species Proteiniphilum sp. LBM24028. The sequence continues at coordinate 223,295 of NZ_CM152817.1, forward strand.
TAAGTACATTGGAGCCGTTGGCTCGCTTAAGGAAATCGGATAAATCAGTCTCCGTATTGTCCACGTGAAATGCATTCAGCCAAAGGCCGGGCATATACTCGTTTTGAATGATTTCAAGCGGATTAAATTCATTGAATCCGCTAATACCTCCAAAATAAAAGAAAGAGGAATATGGACTTGCATAGTACGAACCGTCTGAAAATTCATAATCCTGTAGTCCATCATTTATAAAATAGGAAATAATATGATATGAATCTTCATCAATTCCGTTCGGTATAAGTTTTGCTAATCCGAAATTGGTACTTGCCCACAAATTGTTATTTTTATCCTCTAAAATGCCGTGAATGGTATTGTTAGGCATTCCGTTCTTCTCATTAAAAGTAAAAACTACCGGTTTTTCATTATTATTCCAGGTCATTTTATTTAATCCCATACTCGTCCCGATCCACAGATCCCCTTTTTTGTCTTTGTGCATGCACAATACATCGTCACTACCATCGTTATTTTCGGAAAATTTAAAAATTTGAAACGTTTCATTGAAAATATTGAATCTGTTTATTCCTCCTCCACGTGTACCGACCCACAAATGTTCGTCGTCGGCTTTGATTATTGAATATACAATATTATTGCTCAACGAGTTTTTTTCTTCGTTGGAAATAAATTGTTTGTAATCGGTAACCCGGTAGGGAGTTGTTGAAAGATCTATTTTTAATTTAAACATTCCATTTCCACTTGTCCCTACCCATAAAATATTATCATTGTCAGGTAAAATGGCATAAATTGATGAAAGAACTAAATTATCAGGAAAAATCAAATTTTGAATACTTTCCGTTCTTTTATCATAATAGTTAATTCCATTTCCATCTGTACCAATCCAGTATTCATTTTTAAAACCTTTTGTTATTTTAAAAACAGAGTTGCTTGATAGTCCATTCTCTGTACTAAATCTGTTTCTAAGTGCTAACTTGCCGGTTTTATTGTCTCTGTAAAAGTGATATATTCCTGATCCTTTGGTGCCTACCCAAAGAGTCCTGTCTTCATCTTCAAAAAATGTTCTCACAGCGGAATTGCCAAATCCGGGAATATTTTCTGATGAATATGCTTTGAATTTTTCGGAGGAAGGGACAATTTTATATACTCCTTTCATATCGGTGCCTATCCATACAATATTTTGAGTGCCATTATAAACATTTAACACAGGAGTATTTTCTAATACCGGAATGATCCCGGACTTGGAATTATACATATACAATCCCTTATTTGTTCCTATAAAAATTGATTCCTTATTGTATCCGATATCGTTTATAATTCCTATCTCTCTATCGATAGAAAGCAAAATAAGTTTATCCCGAGATTTGTCGTAACTGTAAGTCCTGAAATCGGATAATTGAAAAAGTATACTGCCTGATTTGAGATTAAACAGATTCTCAACTTCTTTCAATGGGAATTGACTTATCTTGTCTATGGTAAGATAGTTTTCTCGTTTTTGCAATGTAGCACTAAATAGTGATTTCTCTTTTGTTAATATCCACAAATTGTCATAGGCATCAAAAATAATTTGTTTAATATTCAGTTTTTTATTGATGTTCAACGGCTCAAAGTGGTTTTTTTTGTAGTCGAAATAGTATAAACCTTGTTGATAGACGGACGCGATAATTTTACCTTCAGAATTTTTAGCGATTAAATAAGAATGTTCATTTGTTATTTCACGACTTAGAGAATCAACAAAAAAACGCTCAAAACTCTTTTCTCTGGGATTGAATCTATTTATGCCAATGTCGGTAGCAATCCACAAATAATCTCTTTTTTCCTCAATAATATCTCTTATGATGTTATTACTTATACTCTGTCTGTTTCCCGAAGAAGGCTTATATACCTGAAATTCTTTCCCATTATATAAATTAAGGCCATCCCAGGTGCCAAACCACATTAATTGATTGGAATCCTGAAAAATTACATTGATGGAACTGTTGGACAAGCCATCTTTATTTGTCAGAGTCTCTATGTCAAAATCAATTGCATACCCCATTATCGGTAAAAAGAGAAAGAGTATGCAAATAATGAGATTCATTATGGTAAAAATTTATATGAATTTAGCGAGAGCCCAAACGCAAATTTACATGATTTCTCTTTACAATTTACACTATTATTTAATTTAGTCTGTTCTTGGCTCTAAGGGTATACTTTCTCTTATTAAAAAGTATGTTTTTTCATTTTGAAAGAAAAGTGTACTATTTTGAACGCTTAGGATACTTCGTTTTATATTGTAACAATTAATTTTGATTGAAAATTAAAAAAAATGTATATATCATGGACATTGCGAAACGTTTAAACAAAAACCCTTTATTACGCCCTTCAGATCTGGTACCGGGAATAGAAGGAATGGAAATAACCTGTTTACTCAATCCCGGGGTATTCAGGATGAACGGCAAAACCTGGCTTTTGTTGCGTGTGGCGGAGCGGCCAAAACAGGCGGAAGGAAAAATAAGTTTTCCCGTATATAATGAAAATGGAAAAATAGAAATATTTGTTTTTGACAAGGAAGACCCTCGGTTGGATGCTTCAGATCCGCGGGTGATACAGTACAAGGGACAAAATTATCTTACCACATTGTCTTATTTGCGCCTGGTTGTGAGTGACGACGGCATACATTTCCGTGAAGACCCCGCTTATCCGCCCATATTCGGAGAGGGTGCACTGGAGTCATTTGGCATTGAGGATTGCCGCGTAGCTACAATGGAAGATGGTTTTTTTCTTACCTATACAATGGTATCTCCGGTGGCTGTAGGCGTTGGACTGATTGTCACGAACGATTTTAAGACGTACGACCGGAAAGGGATGATCTTTCCTCCGCACAACAAAGACTGTGCCTTTTTTGAAGAAAAGATAAACGGAAAGTATTATGCCCTGCATCGTCCGAGCAGTCCCGAGCTGGGTGGGAACTACATCTGGTTGGCCGAGTCTCCCGACAGGCTCCATTGGGGAAACCACAGGTGTATTGCCGTTACACGTGAGAACAGCTGGGATTCGGTACGGGTGGGAGCCGGAGGGGCACCCATTAAAACACCGGAAGGATGGCTCGAGATTTATCACGGTGCAAATGCCGATCACCGTTATTGTCTGGGGGCGTTGCTGCTGGATTTGAATGACCCGTCGAAAGTGCTGGCAAGGAGCATGGAGCCGATTATGGAACCTATGGCACCTTATGAGAAAACCGGTTTTTTCGGAAACGTCGTCTTTACAAACGGCCATTATGTAGAGGACGATACCATTAGAGTATTCTACGGGGCGAGTGACGAGGTGATTTGTGGAGCCGAGTTTTCGATTCAGGAAGTACTAAACTCATTAAAATAGCGATATGTCAAAAAACATATTGGGAGAATACTTGTTTTTTCGTTCTCAACCACTGAACATAAGAACACTCCTGGTTACAAATATGCTGTATGCATTTATATTACCCATTATCGAGATCTTCGTGGGGGCTTATATCATGCGTAACACGGGTAGTCCGGCTTATGTGGCAATTTACCAGCTTTGTATGTACTTCGGGGTGTTGGTTACATCGGTGCTTAACGGGTTAATGCTAAGGAGGTTCAATTCCTCGTCGCTTTACGCTTTCGGTATTTTGTTGTCGGCAGCTGTATTAATGGCAATGATGTTTGTGAATTCCATAGGGATCATCGCGCTGGGGTTGTCCGGATTCATCCTGGGTGCATCTACCGGCTTCTTCTGGACCAACCGTTACCTGCTCACGTTAAACTCAACTAACGATGAAAACCGGAATTACTTTTTCGGGCTGGAATCTTTCTTTTTCTCATTGTGGAGCATTACCGTCCCGTTGATTGTAGGGGCTTTTCTGGTTTCGGTAGACGGGTTTGTCTTTCTTGGAAAAATATTGGATGTAAATAACGGCTATCAGTTTATTACCGCGTTCAGCTTACTTGTCGCATTAGCTGCCGTATTGGTTTTGTCGAGAGGCCGTTTCGACAACCCGGTACAGAAAAAGTTTTTTTATACCCGTTTTCACCTGCTTTGGCAGAAACTATTGACTCTCGCGGGGCTCAAAGGAATGGTACAGGGATTTTTGGTAACAGCGCCGGCCATATTGGTGATGCGTCTGGTGGGCAACGAAGGATCCTTGGGATTGATACAAGGCGTGGGCGGATTGCTTACGGCAATCCTGGTTTATACATTGGGGCGGATTGCCGCGCCCAGGCACCGGATGGCAATTTTCGGACTTGGATTGTTTGTCTTTTTCCTGGGGACGTTGTTTAACGCCGTCCTTTTTTCTGCCATTGGGGTCATTGTGTTCGTGCTGTGCAAAGTGTTGTTTCAACCCTTGCACGACTTGGCCTATTTCCCAACCATGATGAAAACAATCGATGCCGTAAAAGCGATTGAAAACAGAAATGAATATGCCTATATCCTCAGTCACGAGATAGGATTATTTATTGGCCGCGCTTTCGGAATGGGGTTGTTTATATCTCTGGCTTATTGGGTGTCGGAAGATTTCGCCTTGAAGTACGCGTTGGTGATTGTGGGAACCGTTCAATTATTATCGTTGCCGCTGGCTAAAAACATCATCAGCGATATCGATACGAAGTACAGCGAAACGAGTATGTAAACCAATTACACCCATGTCGATAACTAAAAGCGAGTTCACTGAAGTTAGATATTCACCCGCTATGGCATAGTTCAAGCAAGCTTGACTCTGCTCATTTGGCTTAATGCGAATATTCCATATGACACGTTTGAACTTTTTTGATAAGTGAATACAAAGACAAAACTTGTTTTGACTATGTTGAGCGTAGAAAAAGTCTAATAAAATGAAAATAAAAGTTTTAATCGTATGAAATCGATATTTAATTTTCTCTTGTTCTGTTATGTTGCTTTCCTTTTGTCATGCCATACAGCTGAGCCTTATTATGGAGATCCTGTTGTTCAGGTTGACATTCACAGGGTAGAACTTATGCCCAATATGCCGCAGCCTTACGACTTGCTGGATTGGAAAGAAAAGGCCCGGCAGTTTGATGGATATGTTTTTGATTTTGATTCCCAGCTGCCCGCGGGACCGATGATCTGGCTCGACAATAACCAGCGTAATTTGCCCCAACAGACATTCGGGTTATTTACTGCGGTTCATGACGTGCGTCAGGGCCCCGATGTAAACAACGGCGAATTTCATGAAAGCCTCAACTCCTTAGCGGCAATATTAGGCGCCGGATTGATAGGGATTGACAAAACCGATCAGAACGGGTATAACTTTGTGAAGATGATCCAGAACTATTTTAACAGGGACAACGGATGGAATATCATGATGAACAACACGACTCCTGAAGTGGCTCTCCTGGGTGGAGGTTATGGGAGAGACTGGTGGTATGATGTCTTTCCAAACGTGTTGTTTTATAATGTATGTGACGTTTTTCCGGGTGTTGATAATGCCGAAAACATACAGCGTACGATTGCAGAACAGTTCTGTAAAGCCGATTCGTTATTAAACGGGAATTACGATTATTCTTACTTCGATTATGCGCAAATGAAGGGCATGATAAACCAGATCCCGCTGCAACAGGATGCTGCCGGAGGACATGGTTACGTACTGTATGCGGCATACAAGCTATTTGGGGATAAGCGCTACCTGGAGCGTGCAAAATCAGCCATTGAGGCGTTGGACAATCAGACCGAAAGTCGTTTCTACGAAATATTGCTGCCTATTGGAGCTTACACGGCTGCCCGCTTAAATGCCGAAGAGGGAACGGATTATGATGTGGCAAAGATGCTCGATTGGGTTTTTGAGGGTACAAAAAGTGAAAACGGGCGTACCGGATGGGGCATTATAATGGACAAATGGGGGGAATATGATGTGAGCGGCCTGCAAGGGAGCATTACCGACGGTGGCGGATACGCGTTTCTGATGAATAGCATAAAAATGGCCATGCCCCTTGTTCCCCTGGTGAAGTATCAACCTGAATTCGCGAGGGCCATAGGTAAATGGATGCTGAATAACGTGAATGCGTCGCGGCTTTTCTTCCCCGATAAAATACCTGATGCGCATCAATGGCTGCCGGGAATGCAGGGATATACGGGTTCCGTTATTGCTTACGAAGGCCTGCGTTATGCCGACGACATGGATAATCCACGGTTGGAGGGGGTGCATCCCGTGGCTATCGGAGACGGACCCAAATGGCACAAAGACAATCCTAGGGAGTCGATGTTCAGCCTTTACAGTACGGCTCCCGTAGGCATATTCGGAGCCATGATAGAAAAAACCAATGTTGAAAAAGTACTTAAACTTGACTGTAACATTACAGACTTTTATGCAGACCGGACTTATCCCACTTTTTTGTTATACAATCCCTATAATCAATCCGTGAGAGTGGAATATATACCGGTGACGGAGGGGGTCGACCTTTTTGACGTGCTCTCAAAAACTTATTTGGGCAGATCGGTCAAAAACAAAGCGGAGATAGAGATACCGGCCGACCAAGCCTGTGTGATCGTGGAGTTGCCGTCGGGCATGGAAATGGAAAAAGCGAATAACAAGCTTTGGATTGGTGAAAAAATCATATCGTATAAATAAATTAACTTTTGTAAAACATGAAGAAAGCATTATTTTTTGTAATTGCGGTTTGTGCTGCTCTAGGATTGCAGGCCCAAACAACGGTCAATATCAGGGGCTCCGTGAAAGATGCACTGTCCCATGAAGGATTAATGGGGGTTACCGTACTTGTTGTTGAAACGGGGAATGGAACCGTTACCGATATAGACGGGAACTTCGAATTAAATGTTCCGGTAAATAATACCCTGAGAATTTCATACGTGGGATATGCGAACCAGGAGATTATGATAACCGGTCAAACGGTGCTGGAAGTAAATCTTCAACCCGAGACGCAGCTGATGGATGAGTTGGTCGTAGTTGGATACTCCGCGCAAAAAAAATCAACTCTTACCGGCGCGGTGGCGCCTGTGAGTGTGGACGATATGGAACGCCGCCGCGTAGCAGATGTGAGACAGGCGCTTCAGGGACAGGTGGCAGGTGTTCAGGTGACTCAAAGTACAGGTGCTCCCGGTGATGAGATAAATATCCGGATCAGGGGAGAGGGTACTATCGGGAATAATAATCCGCTTTATATTGTGGATGGGGTACCTACCCGGGAACTGGCATTTATCAACCCGTCCGATATTGAATCCATGACTGTGCTGAAAGACGCTTCTGCCGCTGCCATTTACGGTTCGAGAGCTTCCGCCGGGGTAATTGTGATTACTACAAAAAGCGGAGCTGCTGGAAAAACGAATTTCGACATTAATTTTTACAGCGGTATACAACAGGCTTCAAATCTTCCTAAAATGTTGAATACCGAACAGTATATGAATGTGGTGGAAAAAGCATGGAACAATGCCGGCTACTCCGGAACGAACCCTTATACCGCAGACAAGGGACGAAGTGATTTTGCAAATACCGACTGGTTGGATGAACTTTTTGAACCGGGCTACACACAGAATATCCAGATGACGGCAAGCGGAGGCAGTGAGAAATTACAATACTTGCTCTCCCTGGGATATGTTAGCCAGGACGGTATTGTGGTATATGATAATGATAAATACAATCGGTTTAACTTTCGCACGAACATCAATGCCAATCTGACGGAAAGAATAAAAATAGGAACCAACATGCAACTTTCGTATGCCGTTCAGGATAAACTATCGTCTAAGGGTGATGCTCCCGGGATTATAAGACATGCACTTTTGCGTCCACCGGTTATTCCGGTCTATAAGTCGCCTGATGACCCCACTTATTCGGAAAGAAACCCCTTTACCGATTTACCTTTTTATGTGCATAATAACAGAGATACGGGAGGGTGGGAAAGCGACAAGTATGAATGGACTCAAAACCCGGTAGCGCTGGCCTATTTCACCGACGATACCCGCTCCCACTTCAAAACATTCGGAAATCTCTTCGGAGAGATATCTTTCTTACCTGAAAAAGAACTGACTTTCAGAACCAATGCAGGTATTGATTTGAACTTTCGGCATGAGAAGGCTTTTTTTGCTAATTTCGGAGATGATGATGGCGGCGGTACTCAGATTGATCGCGGATTAGGGCGCCAGAACAGGCCCAACGGATTAAATGAGTATAGGGGGGAAGAGCTGACTTTTACCTGGAACAATACGTTGAGTTACGACAAAATGTTCGATCTGCATGCTTTCAATGCTTTGGCCGGAAGTGAATTTATTACCAACTACGGATCGGGAATCAATGCGTCAAGAAGGAGATATGAATATGATACCGAGAAGTTCAGATATATTGATTTTGGAAGCACCGAACAGGATTTATGGAACGGAGGCAGTGGTTCGGAATGGGCACTGATGTCTTATTTTACTTCGTTGACGTATGTATACGATATGAGGTATATGCTCACTGCAAACTTCAGGGCAGATGCGTCTTCGCGGTTTGCGGAAAAAAACCGGTGGGGATATTTTCCTTCTTTGTCAGTAGGATGGAAACTGTCTGAAGAACAGTTTCTGAAAAAACAGGACTGGCTCTCCGACCTGAAAGTAAGGGCAAGTATCGGTCAGTTGGGGAATCAGGAAATTGCAAACTACGCGTATCTGACGTTAATCAAAAAAGATGGGGACAAATATCTTATTTCCAGATATGGAAATCCCGATTTAAAGTGGGAGACCACCACACAGTATAATATAGGGCTCGATGCAGGTATCTTTAGAAACAGATTGTATTTCACCGTAGATTATTTTCAGAAATATACCACTGACATCCTGTTACCTATAAGTCTTCCGAGTATCGTTGGCGACGTGCAGCCTACCATCGTGAATGCAGGAGAGGTGAGTAACCGTGGTTGGGAATTTGGAATAACGTTGCGTAATTCCGAAAGCGCATTTAAATATAATATAAATGCCAACCTGTCTACCGTAAAGAACCGGGTGGAAAAACTGCATCCCAATCTTCCCAGTCTGGTCGGATCGGTTACAAGAACGGAGCCCGGACAGCCGCTTAATGCCTATTACGGATATGTTTTTGAAGGAGTATACCAGAATACGGATGAAATCAAAACCCACCTGCATGGTACAACGAACCCAACATCCCTGCCCGGCGATATCCGGTTTAAAGATCGAAATGGTGACGGAAGAATTGACGACAACGACAGGGATTTCATCGGCGATCCTAACCCGGGATTGTTGTATGGATTCAATCTTTCAGGTTCGTATAAGAATTTCGATATGTCGATCCTTCTCCAGGGTGTGGGGAGCGTGGACAGGTATAACGATTCTAAGAAAATCATTGATTATGATACGCGTCCGTTTAATTATACCACAAATATTTTGAATGCATGGGACGGAGAGGGGTCAACCAACAAAATTCCCCGCGTGAGTTTTACCGACAATGGAAGCAGCAGGATATCTAGTATATTTGTGGAGGATGCCTCTTATTTCAGGTTGAAAAATATTGAAATCGGATACTCTTTTACAAACATACGAAAACTCGGTCTGCAGAATATAAGAATTTATGTGTCAGGCCAGAATCTTTTCACACTGACCGGATATACGGGACTCGATCCGGAATCTACGGACTTGATCGATATGGGGACTTATCCGCAGTCGAAGTCTTTTATTGGCGGAATAAATCTTTCTTTTTAAACAACTTAAATCTTTTGAATAATGAAATATTATAAAAATCTGTCTTTACTGATCATCGGGATGTCCTTTTTGTCGGGGTGCGAGAATTATCTGTCGAAAGACCCGATAGGTCTACTGACACCCGACCAGGTGGATATGCAGCCCACAACTACCACTGTACAATATGCGGTAAGTTCGTCTTATCAACTGCTTTCGAGCACGTTGAACATTATCGGAGAATGGGGATGGAACGACGGAACGGTTACCCGAGGCGATTTTATCCTTCAGGACATCGCCTCCGACGATGTGCAGAAGAAATGGAACCCCGATGGAGACCAGGCCTGGATGGACGAGTTTAATAATTTTAGCTTTATCGCTTCAAATGGTGGATTCAACGGACAGTGGGCATACAATTACGAAGGAGTTTCCAGAGTAAATACCGCCATCGACTATTTAACCAATGAAGAGATGATGGCTAAGCTTAATTTCAATAAAACGGAACAGAACAGGCTTTTAGGAGAAGCATACTTTTTACGGGCATTTTACTATTTTGATCTGGTAACGAATTTCGGAGGAGTTCCCTTGCTGTTGAAGCCGTTGACATCTTTTAATGAAGCTTATGAAGTTGCTGTAAGAGCAACAGCCGAGGAGGTCTGGACGCAGATTGATAAGGATTTAAGCGATGCCAAAGGCTTGCTGCCCGATGCCAGGTACTCTCATCAACAGGAAAAATGGCGTGTGTCAAAAGGAGCAGTAATAGCCCTTCAGGCGAAAGTAGCGTTGTTTAACGAAAGATGGCAGGAAGTTATCACGTTTGTAGAGGAACTTGAAAATAGCGGGTATTATAACTTGAACAATAATTACTTCGATAGCTTTGATGTGAATAAGCAATTTCAGGAACAGGAAGTGATCTTTTGCTATCATCATGAATCGGCCCAGACTCCAAGAAAAGGGAATGGTCTATGTGCCCTGCTGGGTTGGGGGTTCGTGGCTCCAGAGGCATCGTTCATCGCTGCCTTTGAGGATAATGATCCACGGTTGCTCTATACTGTAGATGTTGAATCAAGGAACATAAATAAAATTCTGGGAACGCTAGACGGGGAATTTAAAGGTGACGATGATGCGCCAAGCAATAAAATTTATATTCGTTATGCCGATGTTCTCTTGTGGAAATCGGAAGCGTTGCTTAAAACCGGAAAATTACAAGATGCCATCGGCATCATCAACCGGATTCGCCAGAGAGCCAGAAATTCGATGGCCGCTGACGGAACTTGGCCTCCAGCCGGGACATTACCCGACAGAAATGTCAATGAAGCAAATACATCTGTTGTCTTAAACTGGCTAGTGTACGAAAGAAGAGTTGAATTGGGATTTGAGTCTCACCGTTTTCGCGACCTCAAACGCTGGAATATTGCAAAGGATGTATTAGGTGCCAAGGGGTTTCAGAATGTGCATAACCTGTATCCTATTCCTCAACGGGAAATAGACAAATCCGGGGGAAGTATCGTTCAGAATGAAGGGTATTAAGAGAGTTTCTCGATAATAATTAACTTAAGGAAGCTTACTGCTTGAAGTTGTTTTCATATCTACATGAAAAAGAGAGGGTAACACCACATTTGTGATGAGAATCCCTCTCTTTTATAGATTGAAAAAAGTGTAAGCTTCTTTTATTTGGCCAATTCAGGCATCATTACAATCGTTTTCTTGTTCCCCTGATTTATCAGATTTGCAGCAAACTCCCTAATCTCTCCAGGAGTGACTGCATTTACTGTCTCAATGTAGTTGGTGTAGGTATCCTCCCCATAGAAATAACGGGTGTCAAGCACATTCAGCCAGTAACCGTTTTCTTTCAGGCTTTCGTTGTAGCTCTTATTCATATATTCTTTCACCTTCGTGAAGTCCGTTTCGCGAGGTCCGTTGGTCGCAATGTCTTTCAATACGTTGTGGATGATCTCGTTGAGGTGTGCCATCTTCTCAGGGTCTGTGTCGAACATGATCTGTAGGATGGTTTGTCCTTCCGGATAACGGGAAATGGCGCCGGCAGAGGATACTCCGTAGGTGCCGCCCTCTTCCTCGCGTACCTTTTCGGTGTATACAATGTCCAGGATCTGGTCGAACATACTCATCAGTATCTGATTCTTCATATTGCGTTCCACTTTGCCGGTGAATGTGTTGAACACGGAGGCTTTGGGATTTTGCATTTCACGCTTGAAAATATTATTCGTTTCTCCTTCTTTGAAATTCATCGGTACCCGGATGAATTCCCCTTTTACAGCCTGACCTGGCAAAGATGCAAGATATTGTTCCACCACCGGACGTACTTTCTCCTCGTCGATATTGCCGACAAAGGTAAATACAAAACTACCGGGATTGCTGAATTGTTGTTTGTACATCTCCATGATACGGTCGTAATCGAGTTGCTTTAGGTCGGCTACCCTGATCCTTACGGCCAGCGGATTATCGCCATACAGCGCAGCGGTGATCGAATCGCTGAAGGCCACCATTGGTTCAGCTTCCTGATTCTTGAGCTGGGTCTCCATCCGTTGCAGGTACGACTGGAAGGCGTCGTTGTCTTTGCGGGGAGCAGTGAAGTAGAGATATACCAGCTGCAGCATGGTCTCAAAATCCCTGATCGAGGAGGAGCCGTTGAAGCTTTGCGTGATGAGGCCGATGCTTGGACTGGCCGATGCTGTTTTTCCGGCAAGCACCTTGGGCAGGTCTGTCGCGCTGAAGTTGCCTACACCACCCAGTCTCATCACCGCACTCATCAGCTTGCTGTTGACCGGGTCCTGAATGGCGTATTGCGAGTAGCCACCCACGCTTGATCCCGTCATCCTGATCTCGTCATCCTTGAAATCAGTATTCTTCAGGATCACTTTCATGCCGTTTTGTAATGTCCAGACAGTGGCATCCATTGCCGCATCTTTTTCCTCTTTTGTGATTTTACCCGGTACAGGTGGTGAAGCCACGAGCGGTTCATCAATCACCTGCTCGGCATAGGGTTCAATGGTTTCGGCCTTTACCGCATCCAGTACAGCCAGCAACTCTTCTTCGGCAGGGTAGACCAGATCATCTTTCTTGGGGCCTGTCACAGAAATTACGATGTTTTCGTCGCCGATGAGCTGCTTAATTGTTTGGTTGATCGCTTCCACCGGTATGTTGGGTGTCATGGACTGCATGAACCGATATTCAAAATCGATGCCGGGAATAGGTTCCCCGTCGGTGAAGGCACGCACATATTCCTGGGAATAAGCGGAATTTCGTTGTTTATCCCGGTTGTTGTATGCATTTTCGTAACTTTTCAGGATATTTGTACGGGCAATTTCGTACTCGGAAGGGGTAAAGCCATATCGTTTCACCCGTTCCGTTTCGCGGACCATGGCTGCCAGGGCCTCCTTGATCTTCTCCTCCGCACTTCCGGCAACTACTGTCCATGCATCTTTTGTCTTGGCCACGAAGTAGTCGCCATCGTAAGCATAGGCGGACGTGAACGGCGCATCCGGTTTTTGTATTATTTCGGAAAATCGCTGGTTCATCATCGAGGAGGCCGCACTCAAAATATATTGCGTCAGATAACCGGCCTGTGTGTTTTTAAGCTCCTCCGGCATTGGATCGTGCTTGTAAAACAGCATGATGCTCGTGTTCCGTGCTTCGGTATCGGTAGCTACCGCAACAATGGGTTCCTTGTTGTCGGGAACAGGGAAGTATTCCCGTGTGGCCCTTTCTGCATCGAGTGTGATGGGGGAGAACAGTGCTTTTATCTTTTGCTCCATCTCATCCACATTTACATTTCCCACCACGATGATCCCCTGCATGTCGGGGCGATACCACTTGTGGTAATAAGCCCTGATCTCGTCCGGCTTGAAATTGTTGATCACGTCTATGTTGCCAATGGGCATCCGCTTGGCATACTTGCTGCCTGGATACATCTTGGGAAGAAGCTGATCCCATAAACGTTGCTGTGCCCCACCACGTGTGCGCCACTCTTCGCGAATTACACCCCGCTCATTCTCCAGCTCCTCTTCTTCCAGGGCAATGGCGTTGGACCAGTCATGCAATACCAGCAGGGCTGAGTCCATCAGCTGCTGGTTGGTAGTGGGGATGTTATTTATATAATAGACGGTTTCGTCGAAGGAGGTATAGGCATTGATATTGGTGCCAAATTTAATACCATTGTCCTGCAGATAGTTGAGCATGCTCTTGCCGGGGAAATTTTTGGTGCCGTTAAAGGCCATGTGTTCAAGGAAGTGGGCCAACCCGGCCTGATTGTCTTCTTCCTGCATGGAACCCACCTTCTGGGCGATGTAAAAATCGGCTCTGTTTTCGGGAAGTCCGTTGTTACGAATGTAATAGGTGAGTCCGTTCTCCAATTTACCCATTCTCACGTTGGGGTCTACGGGGAGGGTTTGGTTCTGTTGAGCAAAGGCCGCTACGCTGCTCGCTAACAACAGGAATAAAAGAAGTTTTTTCATAAGATTTTTTCTTTTTATTGTGGTGTGTGAAACTCGCTTTTAATCATTATCCCGGGTACGATGTTGTACATACTCGTTTCATACGATTTTAAAATTAACAGCGGTTATTCGAACAAACGTTTTTTTGCTCGCCGTTCCCGCTCTTGTTTTCTTTCTTCTTCTGCCTTCTTCAATCCGTCCTTGTAAGACAATGCATTTCCTTCATCATCAAGTTTAAAAAGGATAGGTAAAGTGAATCTTACTCGTACGATCGAGCTGGCCTGTTCAGAAGATCTCCACTGTTCGGCTGGTTTCCACTTGGGCATTAAACCCAAGATACGTATAGCTTCATTGTCGAGTAACGAATCTACGCCCCTTACTAATTTTACTTCTGTAACGGAGCCGTCTTTCTCTATAACAAAATTTGTTATTACTCGCCCTTGCACTTTTTTGTCAACCGCTTCGGAGGGATAACGAAAAATCGAATTTATGAACGATATCATCGCATCACTGCCCCCTGGAAACTCGGGCTGCTTTTCCCATTGCGCGTGTAGTGCGGTCGTTATCTGAAGCAACATCAACCCGAACACGAGAAAAAATGCTTTTCTAATTGACATGACTCTGTCGCTTTTTAAATCCTATCCAGAACTATCCGAAGCAGGTCTTCTATGGAACCCTTGTAGTCCGTGTTTGACTCCAAGGCAACACGGTTGGCAATGATGGTGCAAACTGTCATCGCTTTATGACCCATCAGTTTTCCCAATCCGGCGATAGCGGAACTCTCCATCTCGTAGTTTGTGATTGCGTAATTTCCAAACCGGAAAGATTCAATTTTTGCATTCAGATCCGGATCGGCCAGCGGCATGCGTACATGCCGTCCCTGGGGTCCGTAGAATCCGATGGCCGAGATGGTAACGCCCCGGATCATATCATAGCCGATGCGGTCGACAAGTTCCTCATCGGCGCTGACCACATAAGGGGAACAGTGAAAGGGAGACCAGTTCACATGTTTCTGAAAAGCCACTTCAAAATCCTCTTCACAGATATTTCTTGAGTCGGCATAATAGTGGATCAATCCGTCAAAGCCGACTGATTTCTCGGAAACGACATAGGAACCTACCGGACAGTGCGGCTGCATGCCTCCCGAGGTACCCACCCGAACCATGGTGAGCTGTCGGAATTCATCCTTTACCATGCGTGTATTGAAATCGATGTTGGCCAATGCATCCAGTTCGGTCAATACTATATCGATGTTGTCCGTGCCGATACCGTGAGAGAGCGCGGTGACCCGTTTTCCCTTATATATGCCGGTGACGGTATGAAATTCACGGCTTTGCATGTCACACTCAATTGTATCGAAATAGGAAGCAGTCATCGTCACCCGGTCAGGATCGCCCATCATTACAATTTTGTCTGCGAGTTGTTCCGGTTTAATGTGGAGATGAAAAGCACTTCCATCAGAATTGATAATCAACTCCGATTCTGGTATAATTCTCATAATCAGTATAGTCTAAAAATATCGTTTCAGAGTTATTTTTTATTTCCTCCTCCTGTTTGGGGCTTGGCAATGGAATCCCTCATGTCGGTGTCGGCTTTGATATTTTCCATGCGGTAATAATCCATAATACCCAGGTTGCCGCTACGAAATGCTTCCGCCATGGCTATGGGTACCTCAGCTTCCGCCTCTATCACCTTGGCACGGGCTTCCTGAGCCTTGGCCTTCATTTCCTGCTCAAGCGCTATGGCCATGGCGCGACGTTCTTCGGCACGCGCCTGGGCAATGTTTTTGTCTGCTTGTGCCTGATCCATCTGTAATACCGCACCGATGTTTTTGCCTATATCAATGTCGGCGATATCAATGGAGAGTATCTCAAAGGCTGTTCCTGCATCAAGACCTTTCTTGAGTACGAGCTTAGAGATAGAGTCGGGATTCTCGAGCACCGACTTATGGGATACAGCCGAACCTATAGAGGAGACAATGCCTTCACCTACACGGGCCAGGATGGTCTCTTCGCCGGCACCTCCAACCAGTTGTTTGATGTTGGCACGTACCGTCACACGGGCTTTGGCAATAAGCTGGATGCCGTCGATGGCTACGGCTGAAACAGGAGGAGTGTCGATCACCTTGGGATTTACCGACATACGGACTGCTTCGAGCACATCACGGCCTGCGAGGTCAATGGCTGTGGCCATTTGAAAAGTAAGGTCGATGTTGGCTTTTGATGCAGATACCAGGGCATGAACTACTTTCTCCACGTGCCCCCCCGCAAGATAGTGTGCCTCCAGATTATCTCGTGAAACTTCTTTCAATCCCGCCTTATGGGCTTCAATCATCGCGTATACGATGGTATGTGGCGGCACGCGGCGTAAACGCATTAAAAATAACTGTACGAGGGAAATACTTACACCTGCCGAGAGCGCATTAATCCATAGGAAGAAAGGGACGTAATGGAAAAAAATCAGCAAGAAAATGATAATTACAGCAACGGTAATAATCAGTGGTAATGATAAAGCCATAATGATTTGTTTTTGGTGTTATATAAAAGCACAAATAATTCAAGTATTTATATTTATTTTTCTCTTTACCAGTACATTGTATGTTTCTATCTTTACAACTTCAATGCCGGTATCCTCGTCGATAAATTCACCATCCACCGATTTCCCTTCGGCCACGACTCCGTTGACCATCACCTTTCCGATGGGATTTAATCGGGAAACTGCGATGCCTGTATCCCCGACAGCCATTTTTCGCAGACTGGTATTGTCTACGGTACTCTCAATGTTGGTATTGAGTGATATCTTTCGCAACGACTTTGATCGAAGCAACCAGACAAAGGTGATGCCCAGTGTAGCCGCTGAAGCTGCAAGAGAGATATTTCCGGCTGTAGCTCCCATAAAGAGGTATGCGTATGCAATACCTCCTGTGAGAAAAATTGCTCCGGCAATACCGGCAATGCTGATGCCGGGTAACAGGAAGATCTCTACGAGCATAAACAGTACGCCCAATACAAGAAGTGCAATTACAATGATAAGGTCAAGTGTCATATCCTGTTGGTTTAGTTATTTCCGGGCACGTAATTCTTCATTTCTGGCTTCTCTTCTCAGGCGCTGAATTTCCCCGAAAAGTATATCGGTTTCCTGCTCCGTGCCGAGGATGGAGGTGCGGAGCGATTCGTTATTGTTTCCGTTTGCATACAGTTCTCTTTTGGCGGTAAGGTCGTCAGTTAGTCTCTGTAGTTGTTCTTCCAGACCGAGTGCCTGAGAGAAGATGGAACGGGCATTGTTACTCCTGAAATCGGAAAGTGTATGATAGTCGGTACTATCGTTGATCACAAACAGAAAATCACTCTTTTCTTCCTGCCGGAAGTCTGTCTTTTGTTTCGCGGTCTCCCGAAGTGTAACATAGTCTGTACCCGGCTTCCAGGTTTCAGCAATGGAGGTGATCCTGGCTCTGTTATTGATATGGGGCTGATCACTCTCAAGCAAAATCACCTGCGGATTCGGGATGAACGTATAGACACAAACCGAGTCTGCCGACTGAAAACGATCTGAGGCGAACCATCCGAGCCCCTTCTCTTCGTCAACAACCATCAGATAGTCGTTGAAAGGTGAATTGAACGGCATATTTAACTGATTTGGAGCGAGGTAGCTGTCGGTAGAAAGATTGTAACGGGTTACAAAGAGATCATATCCACCAAGAGATTCGTGCCCTGTTGAGGCAAAGTATATAGTCAGTCCGTCACTCATCACAAACGGATAGGCCTGATCACCTTCTCCGTTGATTGTTTGAGGGAGTTTCTTTTCATTTCCGAATGCGTCGATTAGCTTATCCATTGTAAACAAATCGATGCCGCTATTATCATCACTCCTGGAATAAAATATTTTGTCCTGTTTCCCGTTCATGTAGAGCGATTTATCGCTTGGTTGAAGAGTCTTGAAGAAATCACTCAGACTCAGCAGGGATCCGGATGATTTACCCAGGTTGTACGCCAGGAGGAAATTGGACTTTGGTAATACCAGACTGTCGATAATCTGAATATCTTCGGTTCGGTTAACCAGCCTTTGCAGCTTCGCGGCATATTCACGACGTGTAGTCAGCCTGCTCAGCGCTTCTTCATTTCTGCGGTTTGCCCGTTGATATTTAGCAAACTCCGCCTCGGCCTCTTCAAACCGATACATCTTTGTGTATAGTTCGCCGAGGTAAATATAGGCTTCCGGGATTTTTTTCTCTGCCGCAAATTGAAGGTACTTCTCCGCTTCGTTTATCCTTCCGGTCTCATACAGACTCACACCAAGCCACTGATTGATGGATGCATTGCCGGGATTGTTGCGGTATTCTGTTTGAAAAACAGGCAGTGATTCTGCAAATCGCCCCTCCAGATACCAGCTTTTGGCATCCTCCAGTGTTTGTGACTGTATCGCAGTAGAGAATATACTGAACAGCAGTATGAAAAAGATACATATTTTCTTCATTCGCATTGTCTTCTGAATTCAAAGATATGAAAAATACAGATAAAAATAATGAATTGTTTCATTCAAACAGATAATTTCTTCATTATCTGTTTGCGTATGTCAGTAACAATTCGATTTTAAGTTAGTCGCTAAAATTCTCAGGAAGAGCTTTTCCAATATTTTTATATGATACATTTTTTTATATGGTGTATGGAACACTCGCGTTAATCATGTTCTTTTGTGACAATGATTATAGTGCTCATTTCATACTTTTCGTATCTTTGCAGTCGCTAAAATATTTCCTTCATAATTCAATCTTATGCACGAAAAAATTATAATCCTCGATTTTGGTTCGCAAACAACACAGCTTATAGGCAGGCGAGTGAGAGATTTAAATACTTACTGCGAAATTGTACCATATAATAAATTCCCTTTTGGCGATGAATCGGTAAAAGGAGTAATTCTTTCCGGAAGTCCCTTCTCCGTGAACGACGATCATGCATTTAAGACCGACTTAAGCAGTATACGTGGTAAATATCCCGTTCTCGGCATCTGTTATGGTGCCCAGTTAATGGCGTACACTGACGGTGGAGAAGTAGGGAAAACCAATTCCCGGGAGTATGGCCGTGCACATCTGCGGGTGGTAGAGTGCAACGACCCTCTTTTGGGTGGCCTGCCTACGAACAGTCAGGTATGGATGTCGCATGGCGATACAATTGTACAAGTCCCCGATCATTTCAGGTTAATTGCTTCCACTGAAGATGTTATTCTGGCAGCCTATAAAATAGACAGCGAAGAGACATGGGGACTGCAATTTCATCCGGAGGTATTTCATACCGAACAGGGCATAAGGATATTGGATAATTTTCTGACGATATGCGGTGTGAAAAAGGACTGGACTCCCGCATCCTTCATTGCGGCCACCGTTGATGACCTGAAAACACAGTTGGGGAATGATAAAGTGATCCTGGCACTGTCGGGAGGAGTAGATTCCTCTGTGACGGCAGTACTGCTAAATAAGGCAATCGGTAAGAATCTTACCTGCATATTTGTGGATCACGGGTTGTTACGGAAAAACGAATTCGAAACAGTGCTCGATAATTATGCCCATTTGGGACTGAACGTGATTGGTGTGGATGCGAAACAGCATTTCTACAATGAGCTGGAGGGAGTGACCGATCCGGAGAGAAAACGCAAAATCATTGGAAAAGGATTTATCGATATATTTGAGCGTGAGGCGCACAAGCTTCAGGATATCAAATGGCTCGCGCAGGGGACCATTTACCCCGACATCATTGAATCGCTATCAATTACGGGGGTAACTATTAAAAGCCATCACAATGTGGGCGGGCTACCTGAAAAGATGCACCTGAAACTTTGTGAGCCGCTCCGCCTCCTCTTCAAGGACGAAGTACGAAAAATAGGCCTTGAGCTTGGTATGCAGGAAAGCCTTATTCACCGTCATCCTTTTCCCGGACCCGGCCTGGGAATACGTATACTGGGGAGCATCACTCCCGAGAAGGTGCGTATCGTGCAGGAAGCGGATGATATATTTATTTCCGGTCTTCGCGCTGCAGGGCTTTACGACAAGGTCTGGCAGGCGGGAGCCATCCTGTTGCCGGTACAGTCTGTGGGTGTGATGGGTGATGAACGTACCTATGAAAACACGATCGCTTTGCGGTCAGTAACCTCTACCGACGCTATGACAGCCGACTGGGCTCATCTTCCCTATGAATTTCTGGCGAAGGTGTCGAACGAGATTATTAATAAGGTAAAAGGAGTAAACCGTGTGGTTTACGATATCTCATCGAAACCACCTGCTACGATTGAGTGGGAGTAACCGGCTGCTTTAACTCGGGATAGGCGATGCGCGAATGGTAAATCGTCTTCAACTTATCTACAAAAACATCTTTCACGGTTTGGATATCACGGAAGGTAATGGGTGCCAGTTTGAAATAGCCTTCGTTTAGCTGTGTATCAATAATTTTATCCACAAGGTTGCGCAGAGACAACTCGGTGTATTCCGGTAAGCTTCTCGAGGATGCTTCCACGGCGTCGGCCATCATCATAATGGCTGTCTCCTTTGAGAAAGGATTCGGTCCCGGATAATGGAAGTCGGCCTCATTGATCTCCTTTCCGGGATTGGCATTTTTCCATGATATATAGAAATACTTGGGTACACTGGTTCCGTGGTGCGTTTCAATGAAATCAACGATCTGTTGCGGGACATTGTGTTTTTGTGCAATCTTTACCCCGTCTTTCACATGGCTGATGATGATGCGTGCACTTTCTTCGAAAGGAAGGCCCGCATGCGGATTCATCCCGGGAGCCTGATTCTCTGTGAAAAAAGCAGGATTCGTCATCTTGCCTACATCATGATACAAAGCTCCTGTTCTGATCAGCGAGGCATTGGCACCGATTTTAGCCGCTGCTGCCATTCCCAGGTTGGAAACCTGCAATGAGTGTTGAAAAGTGCCGGGCGCTTTCTCCGAGAGTTCTTTCAACAACGGTTTGTTGATGTTGGAAAGTTCCACCAGGGTCACACCGGAAATAAAACCGAACGATTTTTCCACAAGATAGACCAACGAGTAGGAGAACATAATGAAGATGAAGTTAATCAGGAAATAAACCAGCATCAGCCAGTCACCCTCTTTCAGACTTCCTTCCTGATGCATGATCAGACCCAGATAGACCAGGATGTAAGTAAGCAGAATAAAGAAAGAGCTTCGTATCAGCTGAGATCGTTCCGACAATTCTTTCAGCATGAATATGGAGACCATGGCTACCGATATCTGAATCACAATGAACTCAAAAGGGAAGGGAACCATGAGCGAACTCAGTATGATAGTGATAAGACTTGCAAACAGGGCAGTTCTGGAATCGATGAAGGTGCGGATAAGGATAGTGACGATGGCATACGGGATAATATAGACACTGAAAAGATCGAATCTGACGGTGATAGCCGTAAGCAGTAAAAAAAGGACGATCAGCAACACCATGAAGATTACATGCTTCCGGTTCCGGTACTCGGCAGGCCTGAAGTAAAGAAGATAAAGATAAAAAGAACAAAACATCAGCATGACCAGCAGAAACTGACCGAAGATGATCCGGCTGTTTCTGGAGGAACCGCCACTCCGCTCTTCAGTGACACGTTTCAGTGAAGAGAGAATATTAAAGGTCTTCGCATCCACAATTTCACCCTGGTCAATGATACGCTGACCCTGTTGTACCATTCCCCGGCTGATGTCGATCTGCTGAATAAATTCATCCTGTGCTTTCTCCGAGGTTTGGGCATCATAAATCACATTTTCGTGGATATAATTGTTGATATCAGCAGACTGTATGATTGAAGCTTCAATATTGGAGGGGACGTCATTTAATATTTTTTCGTATGCGGAACGGATTGTAAAAAAAGTTTCAATATTGCGTGATTCGGCAACATTCCCCTTTTTTATTCGCAAGGAGCCTGTGGCGGAGTCCAGTATTCTGTCATAGTCCGCTGAACGCATGATTCCTTTTGCGTATAACGATTGCAGCTTCTCTCGTATGTATAATTTGTATTCCGGTTGTAATCCGGAGAGCTTCTCGTTCAGGTTTACATCGGCGTCAAAGTCGGCAAGTGCATTTTTTTGTACCTCTTCATCTATCTCAAAATAAGGTTCATAGTATTCCAGGATACTGTCTTGTTCCGCTTTCAGCTGATCTGCGGGCTTGTATATGGGAAAATCAAAAGACGCTGTTAGAAGGCCATATTGCCAGGGCCTGCCCTCGTTGAAGGAGTATTTGAAACTTCCCTGACGCGGAAAAAAATAGGTGACAAAAAGTATGGCAGTAATAAAAACAAGGGGTACAAATACCTTTGTCCTTATCCGGGTTTTTTTTCTTTTCGATGTAACATGTGTTGCATTCATACTCCTGGAAATTAACTTTGTAGGTTGTTTGTACAACAATCGGAATTATTTATTATTTTTTTTCGCGGAAAACGGCAGGGCTTAATTTTTGGTCCGACAATTACCGGTTTATATTTCCGGGTTTTCGTAATTGAATTAAATCAGCTACTTTTGTAGCTTGTTGCCTGTAAGTGACAAATACGCAAAGTTAATTATATTTTCGGTTTAAATATGAAAAAACGACTACTTGTTGATCTCTCTTCACTTAAAAATATTTATTCGGGATTGGGACAAATAGCCCTGAGTTACGGTATCTATTTCAGAGATCATTATAAAAAAGAAGATGCTCCCTACGAATTGACTTTACTGTTGCCTAAGAAATATTTTGGCCTCTTTGGGGAGGAGGTACACTATATCTCCTCTACAAATATCATCCGGAAACATGTCCGTTTTCTTTTTCCTAAATATGATATCTGGCACTCCATTCATCAATTAAGTCGATTTAGGCCCATCTGGCGGAATACCAAATTCATACTGACCATACATGATCTGAATTTCCTCTACGAGAAAACCGCCGGTGCCAGGGAGCGGAGATACAGGAAAATGCAAAAAAAAATCCATCGGGCCAATGAGATTGTTTGCATTTCCAATTTTACAAAAAGCGAGGTGGAGCGTAATCTTCAATTGAATGAGAAGCAATGTAGGGTGATCTACAACAAGGTGACTTTGCTCGATAAGGATCAGGCGCTGAAACCCGATCACCAAATCCGAGAGCCTTTTTTCTTTACAATGGGCATTATTCATAAGAAAAAAAACTTCCACGTATTGCTTGATATGATGAAACTGATGCCAGAAAAACATCTTTACATCGTAGGTATGAAGGCAGATGTGAAACAGAATAGCTACGCCAGATATATCAAAGAGCGCATCAAGAATGAACATATCCATAATGTTACTCTGAGAGGACCCGTGTCGCATAGAGAGAAGATATGGATGTACCAGCACTGTGAAGCTTTTTTCTTCCCTTCTCTGTTGGAGGGTTTTGGCTTGCCTGTGATTGAAGCCATGCAATTTTGGAAACCTGTCTTTTCATCCCGCGAAACCAGTCTCAGGGAGATTGGTGGTGACTTTGCTTATTTCTGGAATAACTTCTACCCGCAGGAGATGAAGCAACTGGTCGATGAAAACCTGACCCAATTTTATCAGAACGAAAGCCTGGCGGAGAAAGAAAAAGAGTATGCCAGGTTGTTTTCAAGCGAGAAACACTTTGAAGAATATGAAGCATTGTATGAAATCGCTTGAGGTTGATCTGGTTTACCTCTGGGTAGATGGCAATGATCAGGAATGGCTCGCAAAAAAAAAACAGTTCCTGGGAGAAACAACCGATCTGAATGCCGAGGCTATCACCAAGGCACGCAACGCCGATAACAACGAGCTGAAGTATTCTCTGCGCTCAGCTGAGAAATATGCTCCCTGGATTCGCAGAATCTTCATTGTTACAGATGGACAAATACCAAAATGGCTCGATCAGCAAAATGAAAAAATAGAAATTGTAGACATACGCGAACTGCTTCCGCCTGAGGCATTACCCTGTTATAATTCAGTGATTATAGAGCATTTTTTATATAAAATTGCGGGGTTGTCGGAGCATTTCCTCTATGCGAATGACGATATGTTTTTCAATGCAAAAGTGGATCCCGCTTTCTTTTTCACGGATGAAGGCATGCCTATTGTGAGATTACAACGTGCTTTCACCAATAAATGGATCAACAAATGCAGAAAGAGATTCAAACTACACACTAATATTTACCGGAAAACCATCGAAAGGGCTGCTTTACTCATCGATGAAAGGCTCGGGAAATACTATTCGGGTACACCTCATCACAACATCGATTCCTATCTGAAGTCTGATTATCAGCGTGTTTCGGATAACCTCTTCCGTCGGGAGATAGGTTCCACCATCACCCATCATTTCAGAAGCGTGGATGACATACAACGTATTATTTACCTCTATTATGCTCTGGCTGTGAAAAGGGGAACGCTGCGGTATGTGACCAGGAGGGAATCTTGCAGAATACGTCTGCACAAGCCCGATTTCATGGAATTTATTCGTACATATCAGCCGGTTCTCTTTTGCCTGAACGACAGCCATCATGCTACCGACGCCGACAGAGAAAGGGTGGAGCCTTTCCTCTCGACGCTCTTTCCTGAGAAATCTTCCTTTGAACGTTAAGTTAACAGAGAGTAGCCGGGAATAAAAATTAAAAGAAATCCTTTAGAATAGCATCATTAAAAATTCATGCATAATATTGAAGATTGCATAATAATTATCCCGGTTTATAAGCCGCTGGAGAAGAATGATATAATTGTAATAAAGCAGGCTGTCGCAATGACACCGGGTATGAAGAAGGTCTTTATCATGCCCGATTCTTTTACCATTGATAAAAGTTTCGCTGTGTTTTCAAATTTCTCGATCGAAAGATTTGAAAATCATTTTTTTGTCGGGAAATTAGGTTACAACAGGCTGATGCTCTGCCTGGATTTCTATAAACGGTTTAGCAATTATAAATACATGCTGATACATCAGACCGATGCTTATTTATTTAAACCCGACCTTCAGTATTGGTGTAATAAAAATTACGATTATATAGGAGCACCATGGCTCAGGCCTCATAAAATAAAGAAGGCAAAAATATATTTGCAGGCAGTCGATATATTTCCATGGATATTTTCATCCCGTTTGAGGAACAAGGTAAGACATTATAATAATGTAGGCAACGGCGGGCTGTCATTACGCAGGATTGATACTTTTATAAAAATACTTGAATCGGACGAGGCGAGACCCATATTAAACCTCTATTTAGAAAAACAACTTTCCAAACGAGCATTATACAACGAAGATGTTTTTTGGAGTATCGAAGGACCCCAATTGTACGAAAAATTCACAAAACCGGTCTGGCGCGAGGCCTGTAGATTTTCTCTGGAAAATCATCCCTCTTTTGCCTATGACATCATGAATAAGCAATTGCCATTTGGATGTCATGCCCCCCTGGTACATGATCCTGTCTTTTGGCGGGATCATATTCCTTATATGAAAACCGAATAAATCAGTTCACAATTCAAAGCCGGACTTCTCCGGTAAAATTGTTTCAAAAGCTTTCTCCAGCTCCTGCATCACCTTTTCGTAGTTTACGATGTGTGCGTTGTCGTTCAGACAGATAAGCTTGTATTTCTGATTGTAAATGGCTTCTATGGCCTGCTTTGATCTTAGCACCAAAGGGAACATCTTGGTGTCACGATAGGTGTTGTAGGGCTCAAAGTGGGACCGGCATATCTGCCAGGCCCTGAACAACTCCTGTGTGTAATCTTCGGAACTGCGAAAGCGGTTTTCCGAAACCGCGGCAAGCTTATCCCCTGCATATTCCCACACCTCTTCGAAGGTCGATTTCAGATAGGGTTGTGCATTGTGCGGGGTAATAAGTGTTACAAATTTACTGTATGGTTTCAGCAATCGTGTCAGATTACTTTTTTTCCCATAGGAGGGGTGGAACCATTTGTGATGATCCCGTTTCTGTACCGTTTTCTTGTCGAACCGCTCATTGATAATGCGAATATTGTTTTTCAGACATTTAGACCATAAGCCAATACCCGAATTATGCCGGAATGCAGCTATGTCGTTGGGCAGACCCCCGGTAAAAAAACGATCTGCGGAGAGATGGTCGATGATGAAAAAATCGTCGTTGAAATAGACAAAATGATCAGTCAGTCCGGGAATCTTATGCAAATATATCTCAATCAAAGAGGAGTTGAATACAGGCAGAAATTTAGCGGGTATATAGTCAGAATGGTCTATCAGCGATAGTTTGGGGTGATTTATATTTAACCATTCAGGCTTTTGCCCGCAGGTCACAAAATGTATCTTTCTCACCCAGGGAGCAAATTGTTCCACTCCCCGGAACCAGTATTTTAAAAAGCCGTGATCCCTGAAACGGGCTTCCGAAACCTCATTTTTTGAGTTATCGATTTTCCCCGTATATTTCGCAAAATCGGCTTTCCATTTCGGATCGTTCATGTCGACCCAGGTAATTACAAAATCGATATCCATTTTACTCATGCTTGAATGTTTCCTCATTTTCTCCCAGAAGAGATACTGCCCTCTCAAGACGCTCAATGGTCTCCTCTTTTCCTATTATCTTCGTGATGTGGAAGATGTGGGGCCCTTTTCCTTCCCCCACAATTGCAAGGCGAAAAGCATTCATGATATTCCCGGTGTGCAGCCCGTTTTTCTGAATCCACTCCATTACAATGTTTTCCTGGTTCTCGGCCGAGAAATCGTCCATCTGCCGTATCAGTCCGGCAAGCTGACGCATATGTTCCGGTGTATCCTGTTTCCAACGTTTGCGAACCGTTTTTTCGTCATAGCTGTCGGGAGCCGTAAAGAAATAGGCAACCTGATCCCACAGCTCATTGACAAAGTGAACCCGTTCTTTTACCAGTGATACTATTTCGGCAACTTTTTCACGTGGAGCCCTGATTCCCTTTGCTTCAAGAACTGGCTCGAATAATTCTGCCAACTTATCGTCTGCCATTCTAAGGATGTACTGGTGATTGTACCATTTGGCCTTCTCCACATCAAACTTCGCGCCACTTTTGCTGCAACGGTCGAACGAGAAAGCCCGAACCAGCTCATCAAGAGAGAATATCTCCTGCTCAGTACCGGGGTTCCATCCCAGAAATGCAAGAAAGTTGATGACTGCATCGGGCAGATATCCTGTCTCCCGATACCCCGATGAAACTTCTCCCGAAACAGGGTCTACCCATTCCAGCGGAAATACTGGAAATCCAAGCCGGTCGCCGTCCCTTTTGCTCAGCTTGCCTTTCCCGTCAGGTTTCAAAAGCAGCGGAAGGTGAGCAAACTGCGGCATATGCTCTTCCCATTCCAGGCTTCTGTAAAGCCATACATGCAATGGTGCAGAGGGAAGCCACTCCTCTCCCCTGATTACATGAGTGATCTCCATCAGACGGTCATCCACCACATTGGCCAGATGATAGGTTGGCAACTCATCGGCCGATTTATAGATTACCTTATCATCGAGTACGGAGGAATTAATAACCACCTCTCCCCTGATCATGTCATTCACCAGGATATCCTCTCCCGGTACTACCTTGATACGTACAACATATTGAGTCCCATTGTTGATAAGTGATTGTGTTTCCAATTCCGGCAGCGTAAGAGAGTTACGCATTCCTTCCCGGGTAGAGGCATCGTACTGAAAATTGGGAATTTCCGATCTTTTGGCATCCAGCTCCTCCGGCGTATCGAAAGCTATATAGGCAGCTCCTTTCTCAAGTAAATAATCTACATATTTTTTGTAGATATCTTTTCGTTCCGACTGTCGGTAGGGGCCATAGGTACCTCCCTTTTCGGGGCTTTCGTCAAAGACTAGTCCCAACCAGTTGAATGTTTCCTGAATATAATCCTCGGCTCCCGGAACGAATCTCGAGGAATCGGTGTCTTCGATCCTGAGAATGAAATCCCCGCCCTGTTGTTTTGTGTAGAGATAATTATACAGTGCGGTGCGAACACCTCCGATATGTAGCGGCCCGGTGGGGCTGGGTGCAAATCTTACTCTTCTTTTTTGATGCATACTGATAGATGATTGATTTTGTGTAAAGATAGATAATATTGTTAAATTCAGAGGTATAGCCGGGATTCATTTCCCATGTTGAATAACAAGTCAATGATACTGAGGTTATTCACGAAACCCTGTTCATTGGCGAAAACCTGATAGTAGGGTGTTGATTGATAATTCGATATCCGCTTTGGATGAATGCTTTCACGCAAGTCGAAAAAATGGGCCGCTGGCTTCTGTAAATAGGAACCGGTATATGAGACTTCTGTTTCTATGCCGATGAGTCGGCATACAAGCATGCGCAGCTGTTCATTGAAGTCATGTAAAAAGACAGTTTTTTTTTCGTATAACGGCCTGAAGTCATCTTCATAATATTGAAAATAGGGAGTGGAACCATAGGCAGAAAGTATGGCATTCCAGTGCAGATGTTGCCAGTTGCCATGTTCTGCAATCCGGATATCCTTCATTTTACATTTCAGTGACGAAGGTTTTTCAACCGGAATACTCAATGCAAGGATTCCGGTTGCACCTGCAATCCTGCACCGGTTGCTGTATGACTGCTTCGCGTAGTTGCCATGTATCTCAATGAGGGCATTCTCTGCTCTGAAGAGCGCGCTGTAATATTCTACGGGCGCCAGATAGCAGGAGGTGAGAAGAGGTGTCACCGGATTCCCCGGTGTACTCACGCCGGTATTTTTGCACTTCGGAACAACCTCTTCCATCGTATTTTCCCGTTGAACCAGCCTTTGTCCTTTTCCAGCGAGAGCCAGATCAGGATGGGTCTGCCCACGATATGATCTTCAGGCACAAAGCCCCATACACGCGAGTCGGCAGAATTATGACGATTATCACCCATCATGAAGTAATAGTCGAATTTGAATGTGTAAGATTCAGTCTCCGTGCCGTTGATATATACTTTTCCGTCACGGTATGCAAAATCGTTCCCTTCGTAATTTTTGATGCAACGTTCATAAGCTGCTACCTTAAAATCCACATTGGAATCGAATCTAAGAGTTTCTCCTTTTTTTGGTATCCATAGCGGTCCAAAGGTGTCACGTGTCCATCCGGTTTCATAATTTAAGGGATAGTAATAACTCGTTCCAGGTTGTTCCTTCTCCTTGATCACATCCCATACGAAAGGCTTCTTTTTCATTGCGGTCACCATTCCTTCCGTCATAGGTATGCTGAAGTAAATCCTGCCGTTATTGCCATTACGCTGCTGCAATCCGAAGAGTGCCATGCTCAGGCTGTCCACGCCGGTTAGATCCTGTGAACGGGAGACAATTTGTCCGTATCCATCCTGTGTATAATGATCGGCTTTATTGATACCCAGTTCTTCGAACAGCTCCGCCGATATTTGTGTCCCGTCTGTATGAATCAGGTAGTTGTGTTGTGAAAGACGTGGATTGGGCAAAAGAAGGTCGTCAATATAGACAGTGTCGCCTCTCAGTTCAATGGTTTCACCGGGAAGGCCGATACACCTTTTTACATAATTCTCCCGTCGGTCCACCGGACGATAGACAATATCGCCGTAGATGCGCTTGTCGGCGCGCACACCAGCACTACCATTGGGGTTAGACTTGGAGAGCGAATAAAAATCTATTCCCTGCTGCTTCAGTGCCACCGTGTCACCGGTAGGAAAGTTGAACACCACGATGTCGTTCCTTTTCACTTCCCCGAATCCTTTCAAACGGTTGTATTTCCACTGTGGCTTCTCAATATAGGATTTACCGCCCACGATGGGCATTGTGTGCTGCGCCAGAGGAAATGAGAGCGGTGTGATGGGCGCCCTTGGCCCGTAGCTGAGTTTACTCACCGCCAGAAAGTCGCCCACAAGCAGCGATTTCTCAAGCGACGAGGTGGGGATCTGATAGTTTTGGAAGAAGAAGGTGTTGATAAAATAGACGGCGATCAGTGCAAAGACAATTGCGTCCACCCATTCCATTGTTTTGCGGAACGCATTGTTCTTCGACTTTTTCCAAAATCCCCAAGGTACGAATTTAGTGATGTAGATATCAAGAAAAAGGAAGATGAAGAGTAGTATCCACAGAGAATCCGCCCAAAGGGAGAACAGTATGGTTGCTGCCACCCACACGGCAAACCAAATCCATTGGCGGCGCGTGGCATTCGAAAATCGTTGATTGAGTCTCATTGTTTATTTATTGTATATTTTTTACAAAAAGTCGAGCATATCCTTCATCCCCAGAAAGCCGCTCCTTCCCCTGGTAAATTCCGCTGCCAGTACGGCACCCAGGGCGAACCCCCTTCTGCTGTTGGCGTCGTGAGTGATGCGGATGCTATCGGCCTCCGATTCATAAATGACGCTGTGGATGCCTGGCACCTCACCTTCACGGAAGGCTTTGATAGAGAGCTCACCGGCCTTGTCGGTCTTGTCCAGTACCCATTTTTCTTTTCTGTCGATATGTTCCAGTATCCCTTCAGCCAGTGTGATGGCTGTACCGCTGGGGGCATCCAGCTTGTGGATGTGGTGCGTCTCTTCCATGCGCACATCATAGGCAGGGAATTGATTCATTATTCTGGCCAGATAGTTGTTCAGGGCAAAAAAGATATTTACACCCAAGCTGAAGTTCGATGCGTAAAAGAAGGTTTTACCTTCTTTTTCACAGGCTTCCCTGATCTCGGGCAAGTGCTTCAGCCACCCCGTGGTACCCGAAACAACCGGCACACCGGCTGCAAATGCCCGCCTATAGTTTTGCAGGGCACTGTCAGGCGAGGTAAACTCAATCGCTACTTCGGCACTACTGAATGCCGGAGAATCAAATTTTTCATCTTCGTGGATGTCGATGGTGCACACCACCTCATGTCCCCTCTCAAGGGCAATTCTTTCAATCTCATGCCCCATTTTGCCGTAACCGATCAGTGCAATCTTCATGTTGGTCTTATTATCGAGAAATGAGCATGCAACCATTTACATGCCTGAGAATGATCTGCAAAATTCTGCATAGAGATCATTCGGGAGCAAAAGTACAAAAATTGGTTGATTTACCCTACAGATGCAGCAAAATCGCAATGATTGTCCTGCTGCGCAGGTCATTCAGAGCCATCCCTGCTCCCGGTACCAGGCCACCGTCTTATTTACCCCTTCTTCCAGCCTGTATACGGGCACAAAGTCAATGTCAGACTGCAAGGGAGCAATGTCACAAGTCCAGTTGCGTTGTTTCATGATCCTGTATTTGTCGGTGTTGAGGGTCGTTGCGCTCCCCAGAAGTGCTCCTCCCTTCTCGCATACAAAGGCGGCAAGACTGACGAGGAAGAGGGGAACCTTGAACCTGACCACATGCTTTCTGCGCAACGCCCGTTGCACAAGGGCATTGAATTCACTGTCGGTATAGCAGTCACCATCGGCCACATGATATTCTTTTTGGCGAATACCTTTTTCTATGAGTGTGAAAATGACACGTACAAGATCATCGCTATAGATGAAAGAGAGCATCTGTTTCCGAAGTCCGGCACCTACAGCCAATCCGTTCTTAACCGTCTTCATCAGGATCAGATAGTCGCTGTCGCGCGGGCCGTATACACCTGTAGGGCGTAATATCAGCCAGGGGAAGCCGGTGAGGCTCTTCAGATAATTTTCGGCTTTCAGTTTACTTTTACCATAAGCAGTATTGGGATTGGGGATGTGATCCGCTCCAATGGGTGTATAACCGGTCTCGTCGCCTGTGCCCATGACGCCGAGGGAACTCATCAGCACAAACGAGTCAGCGAGGCTGTCTGTCTCCATGAGCGCCTCTGCCAGATTACGCGTGTAAAGATAATTGACCCGGTCGAAATCCGGCTTGCGCAATGCCTTGGTCAACCCTGCAATATGTATCACATGATCGAAGCGTCCATGTTTATCCCTGAACTGGCGGAGTTGCTCCTTAAGCTTTTTCTTGTCTCCATAATACAAGTCAATGAACCGTATCCGTTCATCCTGCAGGTAACGACGACTGCTGGTGGCACGTATTCCCGCCCAGGTTTCATATCCCAGTTCCAGCGCCTTGTCCACGGCGGTACTGCCGATAAAGCCACTTGCACCGGTGATCAATACTTTTTTCCCGTTCATGTTGTCTCTTTTCATTCTCCGGACAAAAATAAGGATAACTTCAGAAAGAATCGTTTTTTTTTATTACTTTGCGATAACTAAAACGTCATTTTTTTGTTTTAGATAGAAACACACAGAATATGAGCAACAAAGTGAATGCAGATACTACTGCGCCGAAACTCCGGAAGAAGGACCTTTCTGCTTCCATCATCAGTTTTCTTAACGAAAATAACGATAAACAATTTAATTATAAACAGATTGCAGCGGCATTAAATGTCCGTGGCGAAGAGGGACGACGCGTGCTGATCAAGGTGCTCGACAAGCTTCGTGATGATGACCTGCTGCTGGAGACGTCCCGTGGGCGTTACCGCATTAATAACAGGGGGCTGATGCTTGAAGGCCGTTTTGAGAGAAGAAGTAACGGTAAAAACTTTTTCGTACCCGATGATGACGGAAATATCATCTACATACCGGAACGGAACAGCAAGCATGCCATGAATGGCGACCGGGTGCGCGTACAACTGCTGGCCAAGCGCAAACGTGCCGACACGGAGGGTACGGTAATCGAGATACTGGAACATACCCAAAGCCGTTTTGTAGGAGTGTTGGAAGTGCAGAAACATTTTGCTTTCCTGGTGATGGACAACAAATACCTCTCGAACGATATTTTCATTCCGAAGGAAGACCTCCTCGGTGCCCGCAACGGCGACAAAGTGGTCGTGGAGATTGTGGAATGGCCCGAGAAAGCAAATAATCCGGTTGGCAAGGTGATCGACATTCTGGGCAAGCCCGGTCAAAACGATACCGAGATGCACGCCATCCTTGCACAGTACGACCTGCCGTATAAATATCCTGAAGATGTGGAGAAGTTTGCAGAGCAGATTTCTGAAAAGATCGAAGAGAAAGAGATTGAAAAGCGGGAGGACTTTCGTGATGTGTTCACCATCACCATAGACCCGAAGGATGCGAAGGACTTCGACGATGCCCTTTCCATCCGCGCAATTTCTCCCTTCCTGTGGGAGGTGGGGGTTCACATTGCCGATGTGACACACTATGTGAAGCCGGGAGACCTGGTGGACCGGGAAGCGGAAAACAGGGCTACTTCCATTTACCTGGTCGACAGAACCATTCCCATGTTGCCGGAGCGGTTGAGCAACGGATTATGTTCATTGCGGCCTCAGGAAGAGAAATTATGTTTTTCGGTTATCTTTCAGCTGAACGAGAAGGCTGAGATCAAAAAGTCGCAGATTGTGCGTACGGTGATCAAGTCGGACAGCCGTCTTACTTACGAGGACGCCCAGACCATTATCGAGACGGAGAAGGGTGATTTCTCCAACGAGATACTTCAATTGAACAATCTGGCAAAGCAGTTGCGGGAGAAAAGGTTTGCCAATGGAGCGATCAATTTTGAGCGGTATGAGGTGAAATTCAATCTCGATGAAAAGGGAAAGCCCCTGGGAGTTTATTTCAAGGAGTCGAAAGAGGCCAATCACCTCATTGAGGAGTTTATGCTGCTGGCCAACAAGACCGTTGCCGAGGCCATCGGAAAAGTGCCCAGGGGCAGGAAAGCCAGGGCATTTGTCTATCGCATCCACGATGTGCCTGATCCGGAAAAGCTGGATACATTGAACACATTTATCCTTCGCTTTGGTCATAAGATCAAGCAGGACGGTACCAAAACGGAGGTTGCCAAGAGCATCAATTCCCTGCTGGACAAAGTGCAGGGCCGTCCGGAAGAGAATCTGGTGGAGACAATTGCCATCCGCACGATGTCGAAAGCAATCTATTCCACCAAGAATGTGGGGCATTATGGCCTGGCATTCGAATATTATACCCATTTCACCTCGCCCATCCGTAGATATCCTGATATGATGGTGCACCGGCTGCTGGAACGTTATCTCGATGGCGGGAAAAGTGTGGAGCAGAGTCCGCTGGAGAGCGAATGTAAACACTGTTCGGAAATGGAGCAGATTGCGGCCAATGCCGAACGTGACTCCATCAAATACAAACAGGTAGAGTTCATGTCCGATAAGATCGGCAAAGTGTACGACGGCGTGATCTCCGGTGTAACCGAATGGGGTATTTACGTGGAGATCAACGAAAACAAATGTGAGGGTATGATTCCTATTCGGGAGCTGGACGATGACTTCTATGAGCTGGACGAGAAGAACTACCGGCTTGTGGGAAGGCGCAAAAAACGGGAATATCGTCTGGGACAGCCCGTCTCAATTCAGGTGGCACGGGCCAATCTTGACAGGAAACAGCTTGATTTCATTTTCGCGTAATCCGGGTTTCCCTGCGGGTCCGCAGAATGGCGATGCATTTTACGCACAAACGGAGTGTGATGCCGAAGTAGGCAATGCAATTTGTTATTTTACCCGAAAACAATGCCTGACCTGCCTTTTTTACGGCGGCCAGGAAGCTGTATGCCATCGCTTTGGGGAGAGAGTAAAACGGGTTTACGGCCTCGGTTAAAAAGTAAACATATTCGCTGTAGAAATATTTTTTACGACTCACCGGGCGTGCTTCCCGGTCGTGGTATCCAAATGCCCATTTCACCAACCCCAGCCTATAGCCTTTTTTTTGCATTCGAAGTACCCAATTGCGATCTTCACCGTAGTGGACGAAGATTGGTGCAAACCCCCCCGTCTTTCTGATCACGTCAAGGGGAATCAGCCACATGGCAGCATTGATAAATGGATAGGGAGTAACTTCATCCGTAAGCAGCATGGCCTCCTCCCTGTTTTTTATCCCTGTATATTTCGAGAAACCGAAGTCGGTGGCACTGCCTTTTCCATTTAGATGCACCGGCGACAATATCCCGTATTGACTATTCTTTTCGGCTGCATCCACCAGCTTCACCAGGGTATCCGGTTCAATCCATGCATCCTGGTTAAGCAGGAACACATAATCGAACCCTCTTTCCAAGGCCCGTTGTATGCCGATATTATTGGCCTTTCCGAAACCCAGGTTCCGATGTGTCTCAGTCAGTTCCACACCCGGGTAGTTGTCCCTGATTATCCGGCAGGTCTCATCGGTTGAGCCGTTGTCGATCACCATAACGGTTGCCGGGAGGAGTGAAGCCTCTATGGAGGGTAAACACCGGTGAATCCACGGTACGAAGTTGTAAGAAACGACGATGACGCAAACCGAAGACATGGGGCGAACAGATTCAGACTTCATAATTCATGGCTTTGATCAGACATTTACGAAAAAAAGGAGGGTCCATATGATCGAGATCATTCTGATAAATCATAAGGCCCGGATTGGCACGTTGACGGAAGCCGCTGGCCTCGAAAAAACGGCTGAAAACATCAAAATCTTCCTTGTGATGGTAGGTACACAGAGCTATTTTTGCCGTCGTGCTTTTCAGCAGCCTGTTCATCCCTTTCAATACGGATGCTTCGGCACCCTCTACATCAATTTTATAAAAAACGGGTTTCCCGGATATTTGCAGGAAAAAATTGTCGAGACTGACATGCTCATTGTCGTCTTTGTCTGAGACAAAAGCGGGAACGATGATCACCTTCTCTTTCCATGGGGAAAATGTTGCTTCCAACGCTTCAATCCATTCACGGTCCTGTTCAAAGAGGTAGGTCGTTTTCAATTTTTCAATATGAAGCAGTGAAAAGTAACCTTCGGCACAGCCCACGTCCGCCAATATATCTCCTTCATTTATCCCGAAAGCAGGATCGGTATAACAATGAGGGGCATCCCTGTCCTGCTCCACGCACAAGATGTTGTAAAGCAGTTGTACGGTACGCTTGTTAAATGAACGTTTGAAGTAAAGTCTCTTTCCCTCCGTTATCACATAGGGCAAGCCGTTGGACGTGTCTGTATGCACGATTACCTGATCTGCATGATATTTATCCTGAAAGGTTCCGTAAAAAGTAGATAACGTATGTTTCGAAAGATAACCGACAGCCTCCTGTAGTTCATGATCCTGTGGCGGATGCTGTGCAAAATGCGACAGGATACGCCGCCGTATTTTTTGTTTTTTTCTCTGGTGAAACCATGCGTTCCATCGCGAACGAGTTTTGTAGCTAAGCTTTTCAATTATTTTTCTCATCTTTTTTTGCTGGTTAACCATTGTCCGATCTCCCGGGTCATCTCCAGTTTACATAGGCTACATAGCAGCAGGTATAACAGGCTTGTTCCGACGATGTTTATCAGCAGGAATAACAAATCCTGATGAATGCGAAGGGTGATAAGATATCCTGCTGCCACACTTATAAAGGCCAGTATCGCATAAGGAAAGGCGTCTTTGAAAAAATCGGCCGGTGTATATCCGATCAGCTTGCGGGTCAGGACCAGGGAGATGGCCAGGGTGAGCCATGTATAGATCACCCAGCTGGCAGCCAGGCCCATGATTCCGTAACGGAAAAGCAGGGCGATCAGCAGGATCAGGACCACCCGTTTGATTATCTCCATGCCGAGGAAGTAGTTTGCCTTCTCCCTGGCTATAAATAATTCGTTCATCACGAAAGCAAAGGGAGAGACTACTCCGGCAAGACACAACACCTGGAAATAGGGAACAGCAGGCAGCCATTTTTCTTTGAACAGAAAGATAAACCCCGGCTCGGCAATCAGTATCATCAGAAAACCAATGGGAAAGGAGAGGAATGCAAGTGATTTGATCATTTTGCTCACCACTCTTTTCAGACGCTCTGTCTGTTCATTGATTTCGGGAAGAACAAGCATGGATACCTGACGGTAGGTATTGGAAAGAATACCGAACGGGATCTCCTGGTACTTGTTGGCCTGGCTGTAATAACCCACCTGTTTCATAGAATTCGGGTAAAAGAAGGCAATGATGCTTGGATATATATTGTTGAAAACGGCACTGATGAGCGATGCCAGCAGCAGCTTGTTGCTAAGTCCGGAGAATGAGCGGAGCAGCTTGATACTAAAGACTTTCAGAGGTGTCCATTTTGAATAAAACCAAAGGAAGAGGGAGCGGAAGAAGGCATATAGCAGCGTTTGCACGACCAGCGCCCAAACACCGTAGCCGGAGAATGCCATCACAATGGCAACCGTCCCTGCAATGAGCAATGCCGTCATATTTACTTTGGTCATCCCCCTGAAATCGGCTTTCCGAATAAGCAGCGTTTGCTGGATAATACCGGCAGCATTGAATAGCAGGGAGAGGAAGAGAATTTTGGATACTGCCTCTATCCGGGGATCGTGGAATAATTCTGCCAGTAACGGGGCCGCTGCGAACAGGATCAGGTATAGCAGAATGGCCAGCCCCATATTGAAATAAAAAACTGTACTGTATTCGGCCGGTGAGATTGTTTTTCTGTTCAGTAGCGCGCGGGTAAAGCCGCTGTCGATGAGAATGCCGGAGAAAGCGATGAAAATGGCCAGGGCCCCTATGAGCCCGTATTCTGCCGGGTCCAGGATTCTCATCAGGATAATGCCGGTACCCAGATTAATGATTTGCTGCCCGAACTTATCGGCAAAGCTCCAGAAAAGAGATACGGTGGTTTTATGTTTTAACGTTGATTCCGCCATCAGAGGTTGAAAGTTCCTGTTTATTCCGGCAAAAATACGCAACTTAATTCATATTTTTATTTTTTACGGGAAGAGTTTGATCTTTGAGAAGTTTACGGTTGGGGTAGAGAAATATTGCTGGAAAGAGATTTTTTTCGTACGTTTGAATCATCATGCACGATGAGATAACATTCTCGGAAGAAATAAAACAGCAGGCACTTGCTTTGGGCTTCGATGCCTGTGGCATTTGCCGTGCTGTCAACAGTGGCGAGGAGGCCCGTTATATGGAGTGGATCAGGGATCACTGCCAGGGCGGCATGGCGTACCTGGAGCGCAATATCGACAAGCGGGTCGACCCCCGCCTGCTGGTGGAGGGTGCCCGCTCAATCATCTCAGTGGCACTGAACTACTACCCGTGCGTGAAGCTCCCGGGAAAGGTGCCCCAGTTTGCCTATTATGCCTACGGGAAAGATTATCACGAGGTGATGCGGGAGAAACTGGGCAGTCTGTTCGACTGGATCAAAACCCGTTTTCCGGAGGCGACGGGCAGATATTTTTCCGACTCTGCTCCCGTGCTGGAACGTTTCTGGGCAGCACAGGCAGGTATCGGGTTTGTGGGTAAAAATACCCTGCTTATTATTCCTGGTAAGGGGTCCTACTTCTTTCTGGGCGAACTGATTATCAGCCTGGAGCTGGATTATGACAGCCCCGTTTCGGAGAACTGCGGCGACTGTCGCCGATGCCTTACCTCCTGTCCCACGGGCGCCATTGAGAGACCCTACCGGGTGAATGCCAACAAGTGCATCTCCTACCAGACCATCGAAAACAAGGAAGAGATCGCTCCCGATATTGTACCGAACCTGCGAAACAACGTCTATGGCTGCGACATCTGTCAGAAGGTATGCCCCTGGAACCGTGGAGCGGTACCGCATGCAACACCGGAGTTCATGCCTTCGGAGCGATTCCTGTCGCTTACCTTTGATAAGCTGGACGCAATGGATGAGCAGGAGTACCGGGAGACCTTTCTTCACTCTGCCGTGAAACGGGCTAAATTTGCGGGATTAAAACGGAATGTAGCCGCTATTTCCATAAATCGCAGGAAATAGCTATTTTTGTATCAGCATATGATGGAAGAAACATTCGACATACACGGCAACCGTCACCAGCAGGACAGCGAACGTGAGTATGAAAATACATTGCGCCCGCTCACCTTCGGCGGGTTTAGCGGACAGGAAAAAATCACTGAGAACCTGAAGATCTTTGTCAGTGCTGCCCGCATGCGTGGTGAATCGCTTGATCACGTGTTGTTGCATGGCCCTCCCGGATTGGGTAAGACTACCCTGTCGAACATCATCGCCAACGAACTGGGGGTGGGCTTCAAGGTTACCTCCGGTCCGGTGCTCGATAAACCGGGCGACCTGGCAGGCATTCTCACTTCGCTTGATACGAACGATGTGCTCTTTATTGATGAGATTCACCGCTTGTCGCCCGTGGTGGAGGAATACCTCTACAGTGCCATGGAGGACTACCGCATCGACATCCTGATCGACAAGGGACCCAGTGCCCGCTCCATTCAGATAGACCTGAACCCGTTTACCCTGGTGGGAGCCACTACCCGCAGCGGCTTGCTGACCAGTCCGCTGCGTGCCCGTTTTGGAATCAATATGCACCTGGAGTATTACGACATGGATACCCTTACCGGTATTGTATTGCGATCGGCCGACATCCTGAAGATCTCCTGCGCTGGTGATGCGGCCCATGAGATTGCATCACGTAGCCGGGGTACGCCCCGTGTGGCAAACGCGTTGCTGCGCCGTGTACGTGACTTTGCTCAGGTGAAGGGGAACGGGAAAATCGACAAGGCCATCTCTTCTTACGCGCTGGAAGCGTTGAATATCGACAGGCACGGGCTGGATGAGATTGACAACAAGATCCTTCTCACCATCATCG
This sequence comes from Proteiniphilum sp. LBM24028, assembly GCF_056629195.1. Lineage (NCBI taxonomy): Bacteria > Pseudomonadati > Bacteroidota > Bacteroidia > Bacteroidales > Dysgonomonadaceae > Proteiniphilum > Proteiniphilum sp. LBM24028. Next base: position 262,848 of record NZ_CM152817.1, read on the forward strand.
ACAAATTTAAGGGAGGTCCTGTCGGCATTTCTACTATCGCGACTGCCGTGGGCGACGATCCGGGAACTATCGAGGAGGTGTATGAACCGTTCCTGATAAAGGAGGGATTCATCAAGCGTACCCCCCGTGGCAGGGAGGTCACCGATCTGGCGTACCGCCATCTGGGACGGAAAAAAACAGAGGAGCAGGGATTGCTGTTCTGATTTTTCGAAATGTTCTCTTTATATCGGGTGTGAATTAGTTATTGTTGTCTATCATTTTTTTGATATCATTTTTATTTCCGTAAACAACAATAATATCCCCTTCCTCCAGTATGGTTTTGGCATTCACAATATCACCGGCTTTCAGAATGATTCTCTCTGCACCAATCTGATTTTGCTGACTGATTTGCTTCAGCTTTGTAAGCACAATCACATTGTACTTCTTATTCAGTTCGCTCTCAGCAATGCTTTTGCCAATCAGCTTGCGAGGTACCACTGCCTCCACGAGATAGTGGTCGTTTGTCACTTCAAACAGATTGATGTAGTTCTTGATGGAGAGTTTCATGGCCCAGTGTTCAGCCGATTCCACCTCGGGCCGGATGATTTCCGTAATTCCCATTGCTTCCAGCACACTCTCCTGAAGTCCCGTGATGGAACGTACGGTGATCTTCTGTACCCCGCTCTTCTTAAGCATGGCTGTGATTAAAAGGCTTTCTCCCTCATCTGCGCCTCCACAGACCACTGCCACATCGGTATTCTTCAAAGGTAGATGGTTGGCAGCTATCGGGTCACTGCTGTCCAGACAGATGACGTTGGTCAGTCTGTTCTTGCATGCCTCCACACGATTCATCGACTTGTCCACCCCAACCACTTCGTGGCCCATGGCTACCAATCGTTCTGCCAGTGCTGCTCCAAAATGTCCGAGTCCTATCACCACAAATTTCATGTCATGCTTATTTTAGTTTATTAATATTTCTTCTGTCGGATATCTGTATTTGCTGTATTTCACCTGTTTAATCAGACTGTATAACAGTGTATATAGGCTGACTCTTCCCACGAACATGGTGAAAGTGATGACCAGCTTACCGGCATCTGACAGAAGAGGTGTCACATTCCTGCTCAACCCTACAGTGCCGTAGGCAGATACCGTTTCAAAAAGCAAATTCAGCGGTTCTTTTTCCGGTTCTATGATGATCATTGTAAAAGTGGTCACCATGATGAACAATGAGGCAAGTGTCATCTGGGCGAATGCTCTGGATATCGATAGTTGAGAAATTTCCCTTCCTCTGTATTCAGGCTTTTTACCTCTGATCAGTGCCATGAAATTCATAAAAGCCAACGCAAAAGTGCTTGTTTTAATACCACCCCCCGTGGAAGCCGGAGAAGCTCCGATCCACATCAACACAATAAAGATAAGTGAGGTGGGAACAGACAATGCTGCTGTGTCAGTACTATTAAAACCGGCCGTGCGTGTCGTTACGGAACCAAAAAAAGCAGCGGTCCATTTTCCAGCATAGGAAGAATAACCGGTTAATACGCCATTCCGCTCAAAAATATAGAACCCCAGCGTGCCGATTATCAACAGCAGAGCCGTGGTGATCAATACAATATGTGAATTGACATTGAGCACCATCGATGAATAGGTATATTTTTCATCCCTGAAAATTCTTTTGAAAAGATTGCGGATGTTGGTTGTGGTATATTCCCAAAGGTTGTGTATGATGGGAAATCCCAATCCCCCAAGTATGATAAGCGAAGAGATAATGATGTGCACCGGATAATTGAAACGAATGCGCATGTCATACAAATTGCCTGACAACGTGGAGAAGCCGGCATTACAAAAACCGGATATGGCGTGAAAAAGTGAGAAGAATGCCCTTTCGGGCAGAGAGATATCCTTTATATCCAGTGAGAGGAAAACCAGTGCAAAGCCTAATCCTTCAATAACAACGGTGATAAGCAAAATACTTTTCAGGGATGAAAAGACATTGTCCAAACGTTCATCATTGGTAATGTCCTTCACCAGTAGCTGGTTCTTGTAGGATGAGGCTCCCTTGAAAAAATAGCTGAAATAGGTGGTGAAGGTCATGATTCCCAATCCTCCAACCTGTATCAATAGTAAGATGATCGATTGCCCCAATAGGGTGAAAGACAACTCCGTATCCAGCACATTTAATCCTGTAACACATACGGCGCTGGTCGCGGTGAATAAGGCATCCACATAGGAGATGCTCCCTGTGGTGGCATCAGGCAACATCAAAAGGAAGCTTCCCAACAGGGCTGTGGAAAGAAAGCTTATTACAAACAGCTGAGCCGGTCCGAGACGTCGGTAGTTGACCTGCATGCGAAGATGGAAAAACTCCCGGATCAGGAACGAGACCATCAAAAAGAGTGTCATAAAGCCATGGGCGGGCTGCAGTGAAAGGGAGACCGCACTCCATGCATTGTACAACAAACCCAGCAGCAAGGCTGTCAGCAACAGCAAATCCATCAGGGCTGTTATTTTGCGGATAACTTTCCGGTGTTGGAGATACCGTGTGGATAGAGACAGGATGCCGATCAGGAGTACTCCATTGTAGTAAAGATTAAATATCGCCCGAAGCGCGCTGTTGTATAAAAAAGCGACATCCGTGATACTGATCAAAACTGCTAAAAAGGCAGCAACAAAAGGGAGTATGTGGATGAACCTGTGCAGATTTCCCTTTTTCACCTCACCATCAAGTGGGTATTCTTTCAGTGATACATTCTGATGGCCGGTATCCTTTGTTTTTTGCAGGAATGGCATTTTCTCTTATATCCAAACGTGTTAGATTTCAACGAGAATAAGGACCAAAAGTAGATAAATAAAATCAGATAAATGTTCAATATTCCGTTATATTCCAAAACTTTGTTTCTCGATCATATCGAGGATAAAACCGAGGAGTCCCACGAAGATGATCGCAGCAGTACAGATGATCAGGCTGGCCCTGTTCCAGATGTCTGTCCTGAGCGCGGGTAGCGGCTGGCCGTTCTGATCAATGAACATGGCTTTCACCACCCTCAGATAGTAATAGAGTGAAATGATGGTGTTGACCACGGCGACAATTACCAGCAGATAGTATCCCTGTTGTGCGGCTGCGGAAAAAATGAAAAATTTACTCATAAAACCAGCAAAGGGAGCAATGCCGGCCAGTGAGAACATGGCCAGCATCATCACGAAGCTAAGTTTCGGGTTAGTCTGATAAAGCCCTTTGTAGTCAGGAATATCTGTTTTCCCTGTCCTGCTCTCTATGGAGGAAATCACACCGAAAGCGGCCAGGTTGGAGAAGAGATAGATAAAGATGTAATAGATCATCGTGGCCATACCCAGTGCCGATCCGCTGATGATCCCCAGGGCGATGTATCCTGCCTGGGAGATGGAGGAAAATGCGAGAAAGCGCTTTGTATTTTGCTGTCGGAGTGCAAACAGGTTCCCCACGGTGATGGTCACAATAATGATCCAGAACAACAGCGTCTGCCATTCATGCAGATAACTTGCAAACAGTTTAAAAAGGAGTGTCATTAAAACGAAGGCGGCCGAGCTTTTAGAGACGACCGACAAATAGGAGGTCACATTTGTGGGGGCACCTTCATATACATCGGCAGTCCACAGATGAAACGGTACAAACGATACTTTGAAAAAGATTCCTGACAGAAAGAAGATGAAAGCCATGATCTGCAGCGGATTGACAGTAAGCTTCGTGGCTACTTCTGCGAAGTAGAGACTGCCCGTCGTACCATACAGATAAGAGATGCCGAAGAGCAGGATACCCGAAGAGAAGGCCGAGAGGAGGATAAACTTGGCTCCCGCCTCTGCCGATTTCTTGCAATGTTTACTGAATGCTACAAGTGTAGCCAGTGGAATAGAGGCGGTTTCCAGTCCGATAAAAAACAGAAGGAAATGGCCGCTGGAAATCATGAGGTACATTCCCAGCAGGGTGCTCAGTGTGAGGAAATAATATTCACCCCGTTGATCTTTCATCTCATTTCCGTCGAACACATGCTTCGATTGCAGAAAAATGATCAGCGTGGCCACATTCAGCACGGTCTTAATGATTGTCATCACGGGATGATACTGATACATGCCGCCGAAAGACTCACCCGCTGCTGCCGGAACAAGGTTCAATAGGGTGTGCGCGACAAAGAGAAGGATTGCCACCGGCTGAAAATATTTTTCACCTTTTTTCCCGGCGATGATATCAAAGAGCAGCAAAAAGAGAATTACCGCCAATAGCGAAACCTCGCTGCGCATTGTCATAAAATGATCGAAATAACTCATGGATACGTACTGTTTTTTATCGTTACTTTGCTACTTGCAGCATGCTACCGAAGCTGTCGCTGATTATATCCGCAACTCCTGTTGGGAAGGAACCGAGATACAGGATGCCTGCAATCAGCATAATTATAGCCAGTCGCTCATGCCAGCGGGCATCATCGAGTTTCAGGTGTTCCGGGTCTTGTAGGGGGCCTTGAAGGAATTTTCCGATGGTGCGCAGGATGTATACTGCTCCCACCACGATTGATGTGATGGTGGCGATGGTCAGTATGCGGCGTAGCAGGTCATTATTTTCAAAAGCACCTACAAAAATGGTCATCTCGGCCACGAAGCCGCTTAAACCGGGAACGCCGATATTGGACAATCCGGCAATCACGAAAGAAACACCCAGAAAAGGCATGATCTTCATCAAACCTCCCATTTCGGTGATCAACCGCGTATGTGTGCGGCCGTAGATCATCCCGATCAATGCAAAGAACAGGGCCGTGATCATCCCGTGGGAAAGCATCTGCAGCACTGCCCCCGTGAGTGCCGTTTGCGTGAGCATCAGAATGGCGAAAAGGACCAGGTTGCAATGGCTCACCGACGAATAGGCGTTGATATATTTCAGGTCGGTCTGCCGGATGGCGGCAAAAGCGCCATACACCACCCCGATGGCGGTGAGAATGAGAAAAATGGGGGAGAGCTTTTCAGCCGCCTCCGGCATCAGAGAGATGGCTACCCGGAAGCTGCCATACCCGCCCAGTTTCATCAGTACACCGGCATGTAGCATGGAGACGGCTGTCGGTGCTGATGCATGTCCGTCGGGCGACCAGGTGTGAAATGGAAAAAGGGCACCCAATACACCAAATCCGAAGAAGGTGAGGGTAAAGAAGAAATATTGCAGTTCCACCGGCATCGTATGCTGTGCCAGCTCGGAAATATGCATGCTGGTCGCCCCCGATCCGAAATAAATACCCAGGATGCCCACCAGCAGGATCATGGAAGATCCCATCAGCATAAGGGTCAGCTTCATGGCCGAATACTCTTTCCGGCCGCTGCCCCAGACGCCGATCAATAGATACATCGGTATCAGCGCCGTCTCGTAGAAAAGAAACAGGGTAAACAGGTCCAGTGAGATGAAAAAACCGAAGACTCCGGTGGCAAGGAGTGAGAACCAGAGAAAAAACTCTTTGGTGAGCGGTGCCATCTTCCACGAGACAAAAGTACCAGTAAAGACAATCACCGCAGAGAGGCAGAGCATCACGACCGACACACCATCTACTCCCACAGCATACTGAATGTGAAGTGGCTTAAACCACGACAGGGCGGCGGTGAAGAGCATGGGATCGGTATTTCCGCTGTTACGAACAGTGATATAGTTATAAGCAAGAAAGGCTGCAAGAGTCACCAGCATTGAGCTTCCGGCGACCATGATTCCCAAGACTTGCTTTCTGTTTCGTGCCACAAACAGGGCGAGAATCATCAGCAGCGGAAGGAGAACGAAGAGGGATAAAAAATTCATATCTCTATTTCTTTATAATCATTTAAACAAACAGCATCCACGCCGTAATCAGCAAGGTCCCGAAAAGAAATACCCAGGCGTACCACTCTGTTTCACCGGACTGAAAGCCCCTGATCCTGACGGATAACCAGTCGGTTGCCGTGGCAAGGCCATTGATGAAGCCATCTACCACATGGCGGTCGAACCAGGCAAAAGCCCGCGAGATGCCATTGAACAGAATCTTTCTGGTGATAAGCAGATATACCTCGTCCACGTAAAAACGATGGCTTGCAGCCTTGTGAAATCCTTTCAGGCCGGAAGGAACCGTTGCCGGTTTCTTGTCAGGATGCTGATACAACTTGCTGGCAATGAAAATGGCTTCAAGTGCCACAATAACACTTATCACCGCTACCAGCCAGTCCATGTGTATGCTGTAGGGTGCACGGTCGGCCGTCACGAATTGACCAAAGGGGATGAATCCTGCCAGCAGTGTGGGTATTGCCAGAAATATCAGAGGGAAAGTCATCGATTTGGGCGACTCCTGGGGAGTATGTGCATGCTGCTTCTCTTTTCCCCAAAAGATGGAGAAGTATAGTCTGAAAATATAGAAAGCGGTGAGTGCTGCCACCAGCGTCATCCAGATGCCCAGCCCCGTGTTGTACTGGTAGGTAGCCGAAAGAATCTCATCCTTGCTGAAAAAACCGGAAAAGGGTGGAATTCCCGCAATGGCGAGGCACGCGGCCAGGAAAGTGAGGTGGGTTACCGGCATCTGCTTGCGTAATCCTCCCATCTTCTCCATCTCGTTGCTATGAACGGCATGAATCACAGAGCCCGCCCCCAGGAACAGCAGTGCCTTGAACATGGCATGGGTGAAGAGATGGAACAGGGAAGCCATATATCCCAACCCCTCATGTCCATCGAATTTCGAGACACCAAGTGCCACCATCATAAAGCCGATCTGGGAGATGGTGGAAAATGCCAGTACCCGTTTGATATCGGTCTGCACAATGGCAATGACCGCCGCGAACATCGATGTGAAGGCACCCACATAGGCAATCCCTTCCAGTACCTGCGGTGTAAACAGCACATAGACGGGAAAGAGCCGTGCCACCAGGTAGACGCCGGCCACCACCATGGTGGCTGCATGGATCAGCGCCGATACCGGAGTAGGGCCCTCCATCGCATCGGGTAGCCAGATATGCAGGGGGAACATGGCAGACTTGCCGGCACCGCCGATGAATATCAGTGCCATGGCCCATACCAGTGCCGAGGCTCCCAAGAATTGTGCCGAGACAGCCTGTTGAAAAATAGCACTGTTGCCCGATGTGAGCGTGCCGAAATCAAAGGTCTGCGTAAAGTAGGAGAGTACCAGGATACCGATCAGGAAAAACATGTCGGCAAAGCGGGTCACGATGAATGCCTTTTTGGAAGCCGCCACGGCAGCCGGCTTTGTATAATAGAAACCAATGAGCAGGTAGGAGGAGACACCCACCAGCTCCCAGAAGATGTACATCTGAAAAATATTGGTCGACAACACCAATCCCATCATCGAAAAAGTAAAGAGGGAGAGGAAGGAGTAGTAACGCTGAAATCCCCTTTCTCCCTTCATGTAACCCAGGCTGTAGATATGTACCATCAGCGAGACGGTGGAGATCACCACCAGCATCATCACCGAGAGCGGATCGAGCAGGACTCCCATATCGATATGCAGATTGGCACCCATATTGAGCCAGGGCACATTCAGCGGTATCAGTGTTTGAAAAATAGCATCGACTTTTTGTGTCGTGAAGTACTCCCCTGCTGCATAAAAGGAGAGCAGTGTCACCATCAGGAGGCTTCCCGTCCCGATCATTCCCGATGTCTTGTGACTCAGTTTGTTGCCGGACAGACCCAAAAGCACGAAGGAGACCAGGGGCAGAAGTAGTATCATGAGTGTATATTCCATGCGTCTATCCTTTCATCTTTTTGAGGTTATCCACTTCGGCATTTCCAAAATTCCGGTATACGTTGATGATGATGGCGATGGCCACCGCAGTCTCACAAGCTGCAATGGCAATAGTGAACAATGCAAAAAACATACCCTCCATCTCACCGGGATAGAGATACCGGTTAAATACCGCAAAATTAATATCGGCGGCATTGAGTATCAGCTCCACAGAAATAAGTATCATCATTAAGTTCCTGCGGGTGAAGAAGCCGTAGATACCGGCAAAAAACATGATCAGGCTCACCAGCTGATAAGCCAGTACCGGTACTCCTGTATTATTGATCAGTAGTTCTCCCATATTTATAGTTCCGTCTCGTTTGGTTCATTCTTTTCTGTCTTCGTTTTCCGGGCAATCAGTATGGCACCCACAATGCAGGCAAGCAGCAGGATGCTCATCATCTCGAATGAGAGTAAATACTGCTGTTTTCCCGTTCCCAGCATGGCGGTACCAATTTGCTGCATGGTCGGTTCCTCCTTGCCGGCAAACCGGACTATCCCGATGGTATTATTCAGGATAATCTCACCACATAACAACAGCCCTGCAACCGATAGCAGCAAAGACAAACGAACTCTCCAGCCCTGTTTGATACTGACGTTGTTGCCTGGCTTGTGAGTGAGAAAGATGGCCATGATAAACAGCACCATGATTCCGCCGGCATAGACCGACACCTGCACGGCAAACAGGAAATAATAACCCAGCAGCATGTAGAGTCCGGCAGTGGCCAGTAGCACAAACAACAGGTATGTGGCCGAGCGGACAATCCGTTTGCTTGTCACTGCCAGAATCGAAAAGACTGTGACCACAATGGCCAGCAGATAAAATATAATTTGTTCCGTCATGCTTCTTTATTTTCTTTTTTTGCGGATGTGTCAAGGGTGGATGCTTCCTTCTTTCTGTCGCGCAGCTTCGATCCTTCATGATTGAGGCGATGCAAAAGCTTGCTTCTGTCGAACAGGGCTCCCTCAAAGTCATTGTTGAAGATAATGGCGTCAGACGGGCAGGTGATCACGCACAGATTGCAGAAGGTACAACTTCCGTAGTCCCAGAGGTGCTTATCCAGTATCTTCTTTTTTTTGCCATCTTCGGTGTCTATCGACGACGAAGTCACCTGGATGGTACCATTCGGGCAGTTGATCATGCAAATGCCGCAGGCAGTGCAGGCGTGTTCGTTATTTTCGTCGTGCGGCATGATCAGCTCCGAACGCCAGCGGTCCGAGATGACCAGCGTTTTTCTGTTTTCCGGATACTCCATCGTGACCTTGGGTGTCAGCAGCTCCTTCCAGGTGACGATCATTCCCCCTGCGAGCGATCTCAGGGCGGTGAAGATACCTCCTATATATTGTATAAACTTCATATCAGTTTGAACTTACGCTGTTGGATTAAACATATTATTTACCGAATAGGGCCGGAAAAAGATCTGTCAGTGTGAATCCCGACAAGACAATTACCACCATCACCAGCAGGTTTGCCAGGTTTATGGGTAGCAGGTATTTCCACTCCAGATTCAGCAGCAGGTCAATACGCAGCCGCGGAAAGGACCAGCGTACCCACAAACTGAAAAACATCAGCAAACCTGCTTTTCCAAAGAACCATGCCCAGGAGGGGATGTACCACATTACCTGATTGAATGCCTCCCAGCCTTTTATCTGCACGGGCATCCATCCTCCCAGGAAGACTGTGGCGGCTACGGCGGCCACGATGAACATGTTGAGATACTCTGACAGGTAGAAAAAACTGAACTGTAATCCGGAGTATTCGGTGTGATAACCTGCGGTGAGTTCCGACTCGGCTTCGGGAAGGTCGAAGGGGCCACGGTTGGTCTCGGCATGGCCAGAGATCAGGTATATGACGAACGCGATCATCGCCGGCAGGTGTCCGTTAAACAGATTCCAGCAGTATCGCTGACCCTCAATGATCTCCGAGAACTGCATGCTCCCGCTCAGCACCACGATGGTCATCAGGGAAAATCCGGCAGAGAGCTCATAGCTGATAAACTGGGCTCCGCTGCGCATGGCGCCGATCATGGAGTATTTGTTGTTGCTCGACCATCCCGCCAGCAATATACCGATGATCCCCAGTGATGATACTGCCAGCAGGTAGAATACCCCGATATTAAAATCGAGTGCATGCAGGTTTATTCCAAAGGGAAGGGCCCCGAACGCAAGGACAGAAGCTACAATCACAAAGAAGGGAGCGGCATAGAACAGTAGTTTATCTGCTTTCCTTATATGGATAACCTCCTTGATCAGGATCTTGATCATGTCGGCCAGTGACTGGATAGTTCCATACTTTCCCAGCCTGTTGGGACCCAGACGTGCCTGAAAGAAGGCGGCTACCTTACGTTCAATATATATAAGTGCCAACGCAATAATGGCATATGCCGCGAGGAGCAGAATGCCCACCAGTATACCTTTCACCGGGACAGCCCAACCCGGAGAGAGATGGCCCTGTAAAAAATTATCAATCGCCGCAAGGAGTTTTGTCAGCTCCAGGGGTTGTGAATAGATCAGCATCGTTTTCAATCGGTTTAATTTCCTTTATTATTGTTATCTGTCTCTATCGGTCAATGTCGGGGATTACAAAATCCATTGATCCGGTGATACCGATGAGGTCTGAGAGAAAGGCACCCTTACAGATCAAGGGAATCACTGAAACAGCCGATAGTGAGGGGGACCGGAATTTTACACGGTAAGGGTTTTTATCACCATTGCTCTCTATGAATACACCAAACTCGCCTTTTCCCGTTTCCACGCTTTGAAAGAATTGACCCGCGGGAACACGGATTATTGGCTTCACCTTGGCGCATATCTCGCCTGAAGGAATGTTGTCGATCAGCTGCTCAATGATGTGAAGCGACTCGGCTATTTCGTTGAGCCGGTTCAGATAGCGTGCATATGAGTCGCCTTCGGTGCGTACAATTTCCTTGAACTCCACGCGGTCATACAGTGCATAGGGTTTGTACCTGCGTACATCGCACGACCACCCAGAAGCTCTTCCGGCGGGACCGGTGACACCGTAGCTGATGGCATCCTCCCGGCTGAGAAGTCCGATATGCACCATGCGGCCCAGGGCAATGGCATTGTGTGAAAAGAAGTTGTCGTACTCCTTCAGCCTCCCGCGCATATATGGGATGAATGCTTTCACATCTTTCTGGAAGTCCGGATAAAGGTCGAACATGACCCCGCCCACCACATTTTGGTTGATGATGAGCCGGCCGCCACAGGTCTTGTCAAAAATATCGAGAATGTGTTCCCTTTCACGCATGCCATAAATAAACGCAGTGGTAGCGCCAAGATCGTTACAGTGCGTAGCCCAGGCGAGAAGGTGGGAACTGATACGCTGCAGCTCATCCATGATGGTACGGATATACAGTGCCCGCTCGGGGACTTCTATCTCTGCTGCCTTCTCTATGCATATGCACAGGGCATGGCGATTGATGTTGGCCGACAGATAGTCGAGACGGTCGGTCAGGTGCAGCATCTGCGGGTAGGTCATGCTTTCGCACAACTTTTCAATTCCCCGGTGTATATATCCACTGTGCACATCCACCTTTTTTACGATCTCACCGTCGAGCGATGTCCTGAAGTGCATCACGCCGTGCGTGGAGGGGTGTTGTGGGCCGATGTTCACGATATAGTCTTCCGCATCAAACACCGGATTATTTTCTTCTATCAGCTTTCCACCGGCTGTCTCCCTGATGCAGGGAGCAAGGTCCACGATCTCGCTGCTGATCACGGTTACCGGATTTAACCCGGCATCGTGTTTGTAATCCTTGCGGAAAGGGAAACCTTTCCACTGATCATTCAACAGAAACCGACGCATGTCGGGGTTGTTGATAAAGCGGATGCCGAACAGGGCATACACTTCGCGTTCGTTCAGATGAGCCGTCTCATAGAAGTCGGTGATGGAATACAACAGCGGGTTTTCGCGATCGGCAGTAGCGGTCATTATAACTACTTCCTGCGTAAGATCGGCGGAGGAAGAGAACTGGTAAATGACTCCCAGCGTCTCTCCCCAGTCCATTCCCGTAAGGCTTACCAGATAGTCGAAAGGAAGCTCTTCGTTCCGGTACAGTGCCTCCACTACCCGGTGCAGCTGTCCGGGCTTTACGGTGACAGTAAGCTTTTGCCGTTCCTCTATCTGCGCATCAGGTGCGATTCTTTGTATGATTTGTGTGATATCCATCATTGTTTTGTCGGTTTCGTCCCGATTATTCATTGTCGAAATCAATTTGCGGATCAATGGATTCCCCCGTCTCCGGGTGAATCAGCGTTTCGGGCCGATAATTTCTTTTGATCCTTTTGTTGCCGAAAAAACGCTCTATTCTTACCTTTCTTTGTAATTGCAACAGTCCGTAGAACAATGATTCGGGACGTGGCGGGCATCCGGGGATGAACACATCTACCGGTACAATGCGGTCTACGCCCTGTATTACGTTGTAGGAGTTCTTGAAAGGTCCTCCCGAAATGGCACAGGCCCCCATGGCCACCACATATTTCGGTTCTGCCATCTGGTCGTACACCCTGCGAAGCAGTGGTGCCATTTTGTTCACGATGGTTCCTGCCACCACCATCACGTCGGCCTGGCGGGGACTGTTGCGGGTGACCTCCATTCCGAAGCGGGAAAGGTCGTAATGCGCGGAGGCCGCTGCCATAAATTCAATTCCACAGCAGCTGGTGGCAAAAGCGAGAGGCCAAAGCGAATTGGCACGGCCCCAGTCTATCAGCTGATCGAGTTTGCCGACAATTACACTACCACCCTCCTTTTTGAATGCATCAATATATTGCTGAAGGGTTTCATTATCCTTGAACTCTTCGGCCGGAAACGCTTTTATTTTGATATCTCTGACTTCCATTCCAAAACTCCTTTTTTCCATGCATAGGCGAGGCCCAGGCTTAGAATTGCTATAAATATAAGGATACTTGCCAGCCCCGTCATTCCCAGACTACGGACTATGGTGGCCCAGGGAAACAAAAAGATAATCTCCACGTCGAACATCAGAAAGAGAATGGCATACAAATAATAGCCTACCCTGAATTGCATCCACGACGTGCCGTGAGTGGGGAGTCCGCACTCGTAGGGCTCTCCTTTCTGAAAATTGAGTGACTTCGGCGAGATCAGCAATGCCAACCCCAGCCCCCCTGCAACCAGTGTAATTCCTGCCAGGAGAACGACAACAAAAAAAGTGCTATCTGTCATATATGATTTACTTACTTTAAACTCTTGATAACCTGCAACGCTGTCTCGTCGGCTGGATCATACTCAAGTACCTTGTTCCAGAAATGTTTTGCTTGTGTCACATCGTTCTTGCCAAGATGATAGAATCCAAGATAACGATAAGACTCCAGGATGTCGTTTTTACGCTTTTCAACATCGGGCAGCATCATTTCCAGCGCCTTCGTGTAATAGGGCACTGCGAGACCCTCTTCCGCCTGCGGATCCAGTGCAAAGTTGGCACGGGCACGCATCAGATATCCCAGATAATGATCGGGAAAATGGCCGATCATATTGCTGAATGTTTTGTCAGCTTCGGTCAGGTACTCTTTTTTTCGGAGCTGGTCCTGATTCGGATCATCCGAAAGGACACCTGTGGTTGTTCCTGCTGAATAATAGGCGGTCCCCAGCAAATAATATTCGGCCAGAGAGGGTTCCGGATGATTCTCAAGTATCATCCGGTAATACTGGATGGCATGGTCGTAATCACCCGCCTTTTCGTATGCTTTTGCCGCCTCCTGCAGATACTCCATCTTGTGGTCGTCCCTCTTGTAGGCTTCTATATAGGCATCAGCCGCCTCGGCAAATTTTTTATTTTGGTTCAATATTTGTGCATAGTAGGTGTAGTCCTGCGTAATGAAGTCACGTTTGTCGTATTTCCCGAAGAATTTAGTCGCGCTTTCAAGCGCCGCTACATACTCGCCCAATTCAAAAAAAGCATAAGTCTTCAGGCGGTCCATCACAAGGTTGTCGGGCGCTCTTTCAATCGCTTCAATCGCTTCCTTATACATCTTGTTGAAGTACAGCACAGTAGCGTATCGTTCGTAATCCTTTGCATCGGGCTCCACCAAAGCTAGATACTTTTTAAAGGCATTCAGTGATTCCGGATAAAACCCTTTCCTGTAATTAATCTGGCTATAGGCGAATTGCCCCGGAACATATGAGGGATCCAGTTCGATAACTTGTTTCAGATAATCGAGAGCGACTTGCGTCTTGATATTTTCATACAATCGTGCCAGTTTTACATAGGCTGGTTTGTAGCTTGCATCAAAATAGCGTGCATTTTCATACAATGTAGCTGCCTCGCCGGTGTCTCCCTGTGAAGCTATTATATCTCCCTTCAGCATGTAGGGTCTTGGGTTTTTGCTGTCTGCCTTTATGACTTGATCCACCTGTGACAATGCTTCCTTCGTTTGACCGTTATCCATGTATGCTTCTGCGATCATGGTCAGCACGGTACCATTTTTTCTATTTTTCTTCTCTTTGGCGATTTTGTTCAGTTCGTCAGCCGATCCCGTTTGAGCAAGGATCACTTTGCCCAGTCCGATCCTGTTGTATATGTTTTCAGGGTCAACTTCCAGTCCTTTGCGGAAATAGTATTGCGCCGAATCGGTCTTCTTTTCCTTAAAATAAATATCTCCCAGATAGAAATGGCTGACCGCATCGGTAGTGCCATTCTTTAAAAAAAAAGATTTTGCCGCGGAATAATCGCCTGCTTCGTAGAAATCGATCCCCTTTCTGTCCTGTGCACAAAGGAATGATACGCTCATCGCCAGCAGGGCCGTATAAACCAATCTCTCTATGATCATCTTCATTGTTCTTGTTATCTAAATTCTTTTATTGAGTTCCTGTTTTTGAAATCCGATATCTCAGTCCGTTATTTTTACCGCATTTACCGGCATCACCGAGGGAAGCAATCCCGACCTGAGGATAATCCGTTGTCCCCTGTCCGAGATCAGGAAGCGGGTAAACCCTTTGGGCAGCTCTCCTCTCGGATCGTTCAGGATGACATAGATCTCCCTGATAAACGGGTACTGTCCTGTATAGAGGTAGTACTGATAGGGTTGTACTGCATTGAACCTGTCGGGATACTCGTCCCACGTAACTCTCATCACCTGCACCTTTGTGGTCATCTCCACCACCGTACTGTCGTTGGGGTCACTGATGAGATTCAGGCCGATGAGTCCCAGGGATCCGGGGTTTTGAGAGACATACTCCACTACTTCCTCGTTCAGGTTCAGCGCATTCAGATCGCTTGAGAGGGGCTTGTCCCTGCAGATGGAATCATTGGCATAGCGGACAATACTCGAATTGGTATTGTCAAATATTACCTGGATGTCTCCCAGTCCCGAGCCGGGATAGATTTCGTTCCACCGCTTCACCTCTCCGGTGAGGATCCTTTTCAGATTCTGTACGTTGATGACGGAGTCGGGATTGGAAGGATGCACAATCAATGCGATACCATCCAGGGCAATTCTGATCTCCTCCGGCTGGTATTTTCGTTCATGGAAATAGTTCCTCTCTGCCGTTGTCAGTCGGCGGGCAGTTACGATGAGACGTACCGAGTCGGCCATCAGCAGGTCAAGGGCTTCCCGTTCGGAGGTATACACAGGGTCGACGACGGCTTCGTTTTCGCTTTCAAACAGATCAATCGCAGCCTGGATGGTGGGCTTCATCGTCTGGTCCACAGCAATGCGGATGTAGCCGCTGTTCATTGTATTTTCCCCTTTCTTTTTGTTACAGGAGATACATACAAAAAAAGCAAGAAGCAGGAAGATGACTTGTCTGATATTCATTTCTTTTGCCTGTATAAAACGGATAGAAGGAGGGTTACCCCTCCCGATGCAATCAATTCTGCAGTTTGAATACGATGGGCAATGTAAACCTTACCTTCACCGCCGTACCTCCTTGTTTTCCCGGGATCCACTTGGGCATGTTGTTCACCAGGCGTACCGCCTCCTTATCCAGGCTGGGATCGACTCCCCTGACCACGTTGATATCATCGATGGTACCGTCTCTGCCTACCACGAACTGGATGATCACGCGGCCCTGAATACCGTTCTCCTGTGCAATGACCGGATACTTGATATTCTCATTCAACCAGCTCATCAGAGCGGCATCTCCACCCGGGAACGATGCAGGTTGTTCCACCACTTCAAAGATCTTTTCCTCCGGTTCGGCGGCCACAATGACTTTGTGATCCTGGAGGGTGGCAATATCCACACCCGTTTCTTCGTTGGTGCCTTTTATGTCTGCCACAGAAATTGACAGATTGGACTCTGTCAGAAACTCCTGGGTTTTCATTTCGGCATCCTCTCTCACTTCCTCATCTTTTTTAATGACGGGAGGAGTGAACTTAATGGTGCTTTTCAGCTCCACCGGGGGGGCAATATATTGCTGAATGATATTCTCTTCAGGCACCTTGGGCTGCTCCAATTGTATATTGGATAGCTCGGTTACCTGTGTCATCGCCTCCTTTGATTTCTTTTGCGTCTGATAGGTTGTAATCAGAGACATTGCAACAAATAACAAAATTGTAGCGATGACGACAACGATAAAAGCATAGAGGTGTCTTTTTCCGGAAGATTGCCGGAGTCTGTAGGCACCGTAACTTTTATTTTTGCCCTCAAATATCAGATCAATCCATTCCTGTGACGTTAAATTAATGTTCTTTGCCATTTCTTCTTTTATTGTATTTGTCTGATGAGCCGGGATCAGTTGACGGGAAAGCTTGAATTCCGCAACATGGTCTTGTCGTCATCGTTGATATCCACGATCGCGTATTTACCGATGCTGGTAATCAGCATTTCGTCCAAAGCCGCAATCATATCGCTGTACGTAGAACTTTCAAGGGGTTTGATGATTACCACCGGTGATCCTTTGCTGTTTTTTAAATCGGATAATTGCTTGTTATACTCCTCTTTGCTAATCTGCAGTAACGACTTCCTGTTCTCCAGTTCTCTGACCTGCTGTACGATATTTCTATTTTTTTCGATCAGGATGGAACGAAGGCCATTTGCCGAAAAATCTGTTTCCTTCAGGTAGTCAGGTTCTTCTATATTGGGTAATCCTTCGTAATAATATACCTTATGCCCTGCACCCAGATAGATGGTAAATGCTTCGGAAGCCTTTACTTCGTTTTGCTCTTCGACCGTCACCTTATCTTTCGCCGGCATGCTTATCTCCATTGTCTGGGGCTTACTGAGCGTCGTGGCAAGCATGAAGAAAGTGAGCAACAGCATGATCATATCGACCAGAGGGGTAAAGTTCACCCTGGTGTCGGCTTTCTTCATTTCGCCCTTTTTCTTTCCTTTCTTATCTGCCATATTGTATTACTTGCATTTAATTGAATATCCATATTATAAGTTACCCAGTCTCTCTTCTTCACTTACTTCACGCAGCGACGTAATCAGATTATATCTGTTCTCCCGCAGGTCCTGTAGCGAGCCCATTACATTTTTGATATGCGTATAGGGGGTAGATTGGTCGGCTTTGATGGCAATGATCATATCTCTTCCCTTTACGTCGCGGGCAGCCTGCACCCAACCTTTAAACTGATTGTTCAGACTGTCTGTCGGAATCCCGTAATTGGGCAATAGTTCGTTTTGCTTTTCCAAAGGCAAGCTCATGAATTCCTTGAAATTTTGCATGGGCACCCCGAACGAGGTGGCAATGCTGAAGTCATGTTTTTCCTTTTCAGTCAAGGAGATATTGTAATCTGTTGCCATCTTTTCCAGTACCGATATCCTGTCGTCCGGATTGTCCAGGTCCAGAAACACCTGACCCTGCGGCGAGATCAATATCGAGAAGACACTCTTCTCGGGGATCTTTATCTCGGACACCGACATGGGGGTGTTCACCGTCACCGGTTCCGGTTTCAGGAAGGTAGAGGTCAGCATGAAGAATGTGAGCAGCAGTACCATCACGTCGCTCATGGGCGTCATGTCGATCCACGTATCTCTTTTTGGTAATGTTGGTCTGGCCATCTGTTTAAATTTTTAGGAATGTCTCGATTGAAAGACATTTACAATAGAGAAACCTATCTCGTCAATGGCATAGGTGATGTTGTCGATCTTTGCCGTGAAATAGTTATAGGATATAATGGCAATAGCTCCCGTAAGAATACCGAAAGCTGTATTGACAAGTGCCTCGGAAATACCTACCGAAAGTGCAGCAGAATCGGTTCCGCCTGAGCCTCCCAGTGAAGCGAATGAACGTATCATCCCGAGTACTGTACCGAACAACCCGGTAAGTGTTCCCAGGTTAGAGAAGGTTGCGATTACGGGAAGGTTTTGATTCATCATGGGTAGTTCCAATGCGGTTGCTTCGTCAATTTTTTCGCTGATGTTGGCCGCCTTTTGTTCCTTCGTTAAACCGGTATTGTCTTTCAGCATCAGTTCGTACATGTCGAGTCCTGCATTGATCACGGCAGCGACCGATCCCTTCTGTTGGTTACAAAGAGTTCGTGCACCCTGGATATCATCATGAACAAGTTTTTCTTTGATGGCTGTTACAAAAACTGTTAAGTCGCCCTTGCCCTTGCATCTGGCAATTGCGATCAGGCGTTCGATACTCAGTACGATTACCGATATGAGCATGGTCATGATTACGGGAATCACAAACCCGCCTTTGTAGATCGTACCCAGCAGGTTTCCCTGCAACGGAAGATTGTCCCTGTTTCCCCCGATAAAGTTATCCGGATTTCCAAAAACGAATTGGAATATCGATAACGCTACCACGAAAGAGAGCGCAATCACCAAACCTGAAGAAAGTCCTTTTGATTGTTTTTTCTTTTTAACGGAGTTGATTTCACGTTGCTTTTTCAGCTCATTCTCATTTGTTGTCATAATTTGTTTTTTGTGTCAGTTTATAGTAATCTAAAATTGTTCATTACAAATCAAAATGTCCCCAATCACTGCAAATCCCGATTCAGTATGACGAGTATTTTATAAACATCAGCAAATTATGTGCGTCATGCATCACAAAACTTTCAGCGAATGAGGACAAAATTGAACATCAAGAAAAGTAGATAATGCTTTTCTAAAAAAGCGGTACAAATTTCGCAACATAAAGCTTATTTTCTAATAAAACAGGTACGTCAGAGGTGCGATACACCTCCTACAACAGGTACTACATTTGGCACTAAAAAGGTTCAAAACAGGTCTTACGGGGATACTACAACTGTATAGTGTGCGGGTTTATTGTTCAGATAATCAGTAGATAAGGTGTAATACATCACTTTTATGCCCTTTTGGAATTTATCGGCTGCGCACCGGAGAATATTTTCGGACCTTTGCCTGGTTAAAGAAAGACACATCAGGTTCGCAGAAGGATAGGTCATGGATCCTCTGTAGGTGGTTTCCCTGTGAAAATTACGCAAAAGATTTTATATATCTGTAGAGATCCATGTGGGAAGAGATGCGCATTTTTTTTCGTAAGCGGCTTCTGTTGGTCTGTACGGAGCGGTGTTGAATAAAAGTATACTCTGCGATTTCTTTCGAGGAGAAGTTTAAAAAGATCATGGCACAGAGCGATAACTCGGATTTCGACAGCTGGGGGTGCTTGTGCAGGAGCCGCCGGGTAAAATCAGGGTACACTTCCGTGAACCGCTTCAGAAATATGGGATCATTTTTTTTTCCGAGCTGTTGCATCTCTTCGAAATAAATGTCAAGCTTTGGTTCCGGGTGAGTGTTGCCTGCTACTTCTGTATTGTCATCCTGTTTTTTATTCCGTGACTTGCGCCAGACAAAATAGATCAGCAGCCCCTTGGGAATCAGGGCAAGCATGACAATGACCAGGACCACAAAAAAAGCTCCTATGATGGTTTCCGTTTTTTTAGTAGTGTTGGAAGAGTATTCCTGGGCTTCACCAGCCTGGAGAGAAAACAGGTTGTCGTGAGAAATATGCAGAAAAATATCAATGTTTGCCGGCGTCGTCACTCCTCTTTCTACGCATGGAAAATCTTTTCCTCCTGCCATCGGTAAAGTTGTCAATGAGGAAGCTGATGTAAAATATGCGAAGAATACAAATAGGAAATAACTCATATCAGCTTATTATACACTTTGTTGAACAGGCCCTTGCGCGCGACTCCCGCCCGATGCTGGCAAGTCCCGTTGATACTGGCAGACTCCATTTTTGTCCATCAAAAACAAAGCCCGTCCCTGATTTAAAAATTGCTAAAGATCAACTCCAGTTTCAGGTTTCCTTCCCGCTTGTCCAGCTTGGCAGCCGTAGGCCACATCTGGTTGTGCAACCCGGTGAGTGTCTGGCTTCCCGAAGAATAATAACTTTGCTGCACGGTCGTGTAGGTAGCGTCCACCGGAATAAGATAATAAACCAGATCGAAGGGTTTGCCGTCATGTTCCTGGTTGTAATGGTTGATCATCGTGGAGATGTTGCTGAATTTGTACGAGTAGGTGGTGGCGTCGAACTTTGACAGGAAGCTGGTCACATTGTCGATCAGTTTTCGTTTTTCAAAAAAACCGGCCAGTGAGTCTTTATTCACAAGCAGCAGATAGTTGGGCGGGCTGATTTTAACCAGCGGGTTTTCGATGGCATCGGGCATCGCGTAAATGGTGAAATTTGCGAGATTCAATGCCTGAGACTTTATCTGGTCGTGTATTTCTGAGAAGGGGAATATAATTTCCGTATTAACGCCTGCGGGACTTTTTACATACATGTGCGTGGGACTCTCTTCCAGCAGCTGGCTGTTGTCGTTTTGAATATAATTGAGCTGGGTCACCTCCGGTGTAATGTTCAGACGCAGGGCATCGGTACGTATGGTGTCCTGTCCGTTCGATGAACCTTTCTTGTCAAGGTAGTTATAATGTACATAGAGCGAGGTATTGTTCACATTGAGGATGGTGCTCTTGCCGAAAGTTGTTGAAAAATACAATCCCCGGAAAAATTCCCTGAATGTATCGGCATTCACCATTTTCCCGTGTCCGGGCTTCTTGTATTCGGTAAGAAAATTTTCACCCAGCGCATCAGGCAGCTTCACGATGATGTCATAAACCTTGTATGTAACCGTAGAGTAATCCGCAGCGGTATAGGATTCGGTCCGGTAGGTTGCGTTCTTGCCGGTGAAGTTTTGCGTACCCAAAGGTGCGGACATATCTGAAAAATCGGCAGGATCGACGTGTGTGTAGCTGCTGAGTCCTTTCAGTGATTTGTTTACCTCATATACCGACAGGGCCATGGGTGCCAGTGAGTCACCCATCATGGTGGTATATGAGACAATCACCCGTACGGAGTCGATATTGGCACCTTCCTTGAATCCGCCTCCTTCGGGAAAGTAGAACTCACCCACGTAGGAGGATTTAATCATTCCAAAAACAGGGTCGGCATATTCTCCCAGGACCGGATACTTGGTTTTGTTGTACACGGAATCCACCTGTATTGTGCGGGCCTTCAGGTGGAGTGTATCCACCCCCAGTTCCAGCCGGTCCTTACCCGGCTGGATGGTGAATCCAACCTGGTCGAGCGTGTCGTTACACGAAAGTGTGAATATTGCTGCAAAGGTTAGGAATAACCCTTTTATTAAGGATTTGCGCTTCATTCGTTGCAAAGAGTTTGTTTTTGATCCGCAAATATCCTAAAAAAAACATTCAAATGAAAGACGTTGAAATGCTTTCTTTTCATTTTTAATGATATTTGGGTTTAGGAAAAATAAAAAAGTGAATTTTACCTGTTTTAATCACGCTTATGCGTCAATTTTTTCATAAAAAGCGTCAATGGCTTCCACACTTTTGTCGAATGTGGCCTCAAACGGCAGGAAATCAATATTCTGTTCCTTCACATAGGCGGCCACTTCGGGATGGATATGGTCGCTCCCCTGGACAATACCATCTGAAAAATCTACGGCCAGCTTCATCAGGTTCACGTAATCCATGGTTCCCCTGCTTTTCACTTTTTCTATTTCGGGATCGCCGATCCCTTCAAAGCGGAGTTTCTCGGCCGTGTTCTGATTGAATGGTTTTTGAAATGTTTCATCGTATAGCGAATAAACGACCCTGGCATTCTTGAAGCAGGGATCATCGGCGTATCCTCTCTTGATATAAAGGGGCGCCAGTGCGGTGAACCACCCGTGACAGTGAATGATGTCGGGTACCCAGCGCAGTTTCTTGATGGTTTCCATCACGCCTCGCACGAAGAAGATACTCCGTTCGTCATTGTCGTCGTATTCTTCGCCTTTTTTGTCGACGAGCGTCTCCCTGTTCTGGAAGAAATCCTCGTTGTCGATGAAATAGACCTGCATCCTTGCTGCCTGAATGGAGGCAACCTTGATGATCAGTGAATGGTCTGAGTCATCAATGATGAGGTTCATCCCTGAAAGACGAATCACTTCGTGCAACTGGTTCCGACGTTCATTGATGTTGCCGTACTTTGGCATAAATGCACGGATTTCCTTCCCCCTATCCTGAATAGCATGGGGTAAATAACGCGATGTGTTCGAAATAGGGGTTTCGTCGAGATAAGGATAGATCTCCTGAGAGATATACAAGATTTTTTTCTGAGACATGAAGCTAATTATCTAAAATTGAGTACAAAGATAATAAAAAAAATCCGGATAATTACAAAATAAATCCGGAGGTATTTTGTAATCTGCTGATATATAGTGCAAATAGCTTGTATATCTGACATTGTTTTACGTGAAATAATGCAAATAGGTTTCTGTATGTGGCAAATATTTTGTTGCTTTGCATTTTAAAACGGAACTCATGGAGATCATTCATACGATAGCCCGCCTGAAGGAGTCGTTACAAAAGCTGCGAGGTGCAGGTAAAACCATTGGTCTTGTGCCGACTATGGGAGCGCTGCATGCCGGGCATGCGGCCCTGGTTACGTTGTGTACCTCAGAGAACGATGTGTGTGTGGTCAGTCTTTTCGTAAATCCAACCCAGTTCAACAACAAGGAGGATCTGCGCCGGTATCCGCGCACCTGGGAGGAGGATTGTCTACTGTTGGAAAAAATTGGTGCTGATGTGCTGTTTGCCCCTTCCGTAGAGGAAATGTATCCGGAACCCGACACCCGTGTTTTCGATTTCGGGCTTCTCGACAAGGTGATGGAAGGACGCTACCGCCCCGGTCATTTCAACGGTGTGGCCCAGGTCGTGAGTAAGTTGTTTGCTTTCACAGAGCCCGACAATGCCTACTTTGGCGAGAAGGATTTTCAACAGCTGGCCATTGTGCGTGCCATGGTGAAACAGCTGAAGATGCCCGTGCAGATTGTGGGTGTACCTATTGTAAGGGAAGCCGGTGGACTGGCATTAAGCAGCCGCAACCGCCTTTTAACAGAACCTCAAAAAGCAGATGCCGCACATATTTACCGCGTGCTGCGCGAGAGTATAGAGAAGATCGAAATTGCCTCGCCCGATAAACTGACCGATTGGGTGATTGATCAGATTCACAAGGTACCGTCTTTGCAGGTGGAGTATTTTGAGATTGTTGACGGCGATTCACTGCAGCTTGTTGCATCCTGGGATGATTCCGGATACGTGGTAGGCTGCATTACTGTTTTTTGCGGCGATGTACGTTTGATAGACAACATCAGATACAAATAATTTTATGTGGGTAGAAACATTAAAATCGAAGATACACAGGGCCACGGTGACCGATGCCAACCTGAATTACGAGGGTAGCATCACGATAGACGAAGATCTCATTGATGCGGCCAACATGTTCGTGCACGAGAAGGTGTCGGTGGTAAACAACAATAATGGTGAGCGTTTTGAAACCTATATCATCCGTGGGGAACGTGGTTCGGGTATTATCTGTCTGAACGGTGCTGCGGCACGGAAAGTACAGAAAGGCGATGTAATTATCATCATGAGCTACGCCATGCTTCCGCTGGAAGAAGCAAGGATGTTCCAACCGACGGTCATCCATCTGGACGAGAAAACCAATCGCATTAAATAACAGGTAAATAACCATTTTTTTAAACCGCCGGCTGTTCTTACACCGGCGGTTTGTTGCACAAAGAAGAGTGTATTCAAACAGGCACATCGTTAAAATAAGTACACCCATCCTGTTGAGCCTGCTGGCTCAAAACATGATACAGGTAATAGACACTGCTTTTCTCGGCCGCGTGGGAGAGGTGGAGTTGGGGGCGTCGGCTTTGGCAGGTGTCCTCTATATCGCGTTGTATATCCTGGGCTTTGGCTTCAGTATGGGCAGCCAGATTCTGATCGGGCGCAGGAATGGTGAAGGAAACTACAACCAGATAGGCGATATTGTGATTCAGGGATCCATATTTCTTCTCATTCCTGCTATGCTGCTTATCCCGCTGTTGCGCTATGGTGCAGGGGTCTGGCTGCCTTCCTTGTTTGAGTCGGCCGACGTGGCCGGCGCCGTGACGGAATATCTGGAGTGGCGGGTGTTCGGTCTTGTTTTTGCATTCATAAACCTGATGTTTCGTGCTTTTTACATCGGTATCGCACGCACAAAGGTACTTACTATTAACGCGGTGGTGATGGCGCTGGTGAACGTAGTGTTCGACTACGGACTTATTTTTGGCAACCTGGGCATGCCAGAGATGGGCATTGGCGGTGCAGCTATCGCTTCGGTGATTGCCGAGTTTTCTTCCACGCTCTTCTTCGTGGTACACACCCGCAAGACAGTGGACCCTGAAAAATACGGTTTCACAAAGATCCGTTTCCAGTGGCAGGTCATCAAAAGAGTGCTCAACATATCCATCTTTATGATGGTACAGTATCTTTTTTCAATAGGCACCTGGATGCTCTTTTTCCTGTTTATTGAGAATTACATGGGAGAACGATCATTGGCGGTAAGCAACATTGTCCGGAGTTTTTACACCATCTTCACCATTCCTTCCCACGCCATAGGATCTACCACCGGCACCATGGTGAGCAACACCATTGGTGCGGGCAGAAACGATGAGGTAGCCGGTCTTATCAGGCGGCTTTCGCTGATCAGCCTCGGTGTGATGGGTATCGTTGTTGCCGTTATTTCTGTTTTTCCTCGTGTCATGATTCATATCTACACCGATGACCCTTTGCTGATACAGGATACTGTGATGCCCTTATACGTACTGATTTCCTCCCTGCCGCTCTACAGTGTGGGCACGGTGCTTTTCAGCGCAGTCTCGGGTACGGGTAATACGCGTACTGCGCTCCGGTTTGAGATATTTACGCTGCTGTTTTATGTTTCTTACATGTGGTTTGTCATTATTTACCTGCGGGCATCGGTGGCGGCTGCATGGACCACGGAACATGTTTACTGGTTGTTTTTGACTATCCTTTCCTGTTTTTATCTGCGCAGCGGAAGATGGAAAGACAGGAAAATTTAGGATTTTCATGTATCTTTAACCCCTTAAATAATGCCGGATATGCGGAGTAAAATTTTTTACCTGTTTGTTGCCATCGGCTCAATCCTTTCCCTTCAGGCGCAGGAGTATCGATGGAAACTGGGATTCGAGTATTTTTTCGATAACCAGGAGTATAAAAAATCATCCTACACCGATCCCCAAACGATGAACGGCATCTGGCTGCAGCCGCTGGCAGGTATATCCTGGAATTCAGAACACACTCTCTTCGGCGGAGTAAATCTGCTTAAGATTCCAGGCACGGATGAGGTGGCCGATAAAACCGAACTGGTTCTCTATTACCAGTATGAAAATCCCAAGGTATTGTTTCGTGCGGGATCCTTTTCAAGCATTGAGGCTTTGCCGAACTATTCCGATTTCTTCTTCAGCGACTCGGTGAACAACTTTATGCCACTCATGCAGGGTTTTTTCTGGCAGATAGGTAAGGAACGTAATTTTTTCAATGTCTGGATGGATTGGACCGGCTATGCTACTCCCGAAGCGCGGGAGAACTTCTTCCTGGGGCTGTCGGGTAAGGCCTCGCACGGTATTTATTTCGGCGATTTTCAATCCTATCTCTATCATTACGCCGGCACACGCCCGGAAAATCCTGCCTACGGAGTGAGCGAACATATGCAGCTGATGGCTTCAACGGGTATAGAGTATGTGTCGGAGGAAAACTTCAACGGATTGTTTTCGGTGGGTATCCTTGCCGGATTTGAACGCGACCGTAAAGCTGACATAAGTTATAAGCCGGTGGGGTTTACCGCCCGGGCCGATGCTTCATTCTGGAAGTTTGGAACAGAGAATACTTTCTACGCAGGCGATGCACGCATGCGGTTATATCCGGTATACGGTTCGGAATTGTACTGGGGAAATCCCTTTTTGAGGGGTTCCACCTACCTGCAAAGTAAATGGTATGTGAATCTGATTGAGACAGAAAGAGTCTCGGCCAGACTGAACTTCAACTTGCACTTCACGGAGGGGAACATACTTTTTCAGCAGACATTTTCCGTGTCGGCTTCAATCGACAATTTTTCAAGGCCCCAGAAGCGTACTGCACGTTATCCCTGGATGAAAATATTTCAGTAAAAAATAATTATATGGATCCGATCCGACAAAAAATAGAATCCCTGCGCCAACAGCTTCACGAACACAATTATAACTATTACGTGCTGTCACATCCCGTTATTTCGGACCGGGAATATGACAGAATGATGCAGCAGCTGACAGAGCTTGAGACAGAGCATCCCGAATGGTACGATCCCAACTCACCTACCATGCGCGTAGGGAGTGACATCAACAAGAACTTTACTCAGGTGAAACACCGTTATCCGATGCTCTCGCTGCAGAATACCTACTCGGAGGGTGAGGTGGCAGATTTTTACAACAGGGTAAAACGAACGCTGAACGAGGAGTTCGAAATAGTATGCGAGCTGAAGTACGACGGTACTTCCATCTCGCTCCATTATGAAGAGGGACGGCTGGTTCGTGCCGTAACACGGGGCGATGGGAAAAAAGGGGATGATGTGACCGACAATGTGCGTACCATCCGGAATGTGCCGCTGATCCTGAAAGGAGACGATGTGCCTTCCTACGTGGAGGTACGGGGAGAGATCCTGATGCCCTGGAGCTCCTTCGATACCCTTAACAGGGAACGGGCAGAGCAGGAGGAAACGCTTTTTGCAAACCCGCGCAACGCAGCGTCGGGAACGCTGAAGCTGCAGGATTCGCGCCTTGTGGCCTCCCGCAGGCTGGAATCATATATGTATAACATGCTGGGAGAATCGCTGCCTACCGACAGCCATTACAACAATATGACCCTCGCCCGTGCATGGGGATTGAATGTATCCCGGTCCATGACGAAGTGCCGGAGCCTGGAGGAGATCTTTGCTTTTCTGAAGCAGTGGGATGTGGAGCGCAAAACGCTTCCCGTGACTACCGACGGGGTGGTGCTGAAAGTAGATTCCCTCCTCCAGCAGCGTAATCTGGGAGCTACCTCCAAGTTTCCACGCTGGTCCATTGCCTTCAAGTTCAATGCCGAGCAGGCCGTGACGCGCCTCGGGTCGGTTACATGGCAGGTGGGGCGGACAGGAGCGGTGACACCCGTCGCAAACCTTGATCCGGTGTTGCTGTCGGGTACTACCGTAAAGCGGGCATCGCTCTACAACGAGGATGCCATCAACGCCCTCGATTTGCATATCGGTGACATGGTGTTTGTGGAGAAGGGCGGGGAGATCATCCCCAAAATTACCGGTGTGGATAAGGAGGCGCGCTTTCTGCTGGGAGACAAGGTGACGTTTGTCCGTAATTGTCCGGATTGTAACACTCCACTGGTACGCAACGAGGATGAAGCGGTACATTACTGTCCCAATTCCGAAGAATGTCCTCCCCAGATCAAGGGGCGCATTGAACATTTTGTTACCCGCAAGGGCATGGACATCACCATCGGCCCCGAGACCATTGCCTTGCTCTTTGACAAGGGGCTGATCCGCGATGCAGCCGACTTGTATACGTTGCGTTTTGAAGATATTGTAAACCTGGACCGGTGGGCGGAGACCAGTGCCCGTAATCTGCTGGCGAGCATCGAAAAATCGAAGACGGTCCCTTACGAGCGGGTGCTCTTTGCCCTGGGAATACGTTACGTGGGAGAAACCGTGGCGCAAAAGCTGGCGCATGCCTTTCCCGATATCGATGCTCTTGCGGCAGCGACGCCCGAGCAGCTGATGTCGGTTGAGGAGATTGGCGACCGCATTGCACAGAGCGTGACGGAGTTCTTTTCAAAACCCAAGTTTGTCGATTTTGTAGATCGCCTCCGCCGGAAGGGCCTGCAGTTCGCCTTGAATGAGGAGGTGCTGGCAGCAAGAACCGATAGGCTGAAAGGGCTGACCATTGTCATCAGCGGCACATTTGCCCTGCATTCCCGCGACGAGTACAAGGCGATGATCCTGCAGAACGGAGGGAAGAACAGCGGGTCGGTATCCAGGAGTACCGACTATATCCTTGCCGGCGAAAATATGGGCCCGGCGAAGCTGGAGAAAGCCCGTAAGCTGGGTGTAAAGGTCATCGACGAACAGATATTTCTCGAGATGATCGGCTAAAAAACGACTCACTTCCCCGCGGCAGGCCGTAGCGTATACTTCTCTATCCGGTGCGGTGCTCCCATAGCCGGATATCTCTCATCAGAACGGGAACAGCAGCGGCAGCGCCACAATCATGACTACGCCGATAACGAGTTGCAGCGGGAGTCCTACCTTCACGTAGTCGCCAAACTTATAACGGCCGGCCGAGATGACCAGCGCGTTGGGTGGCGTGGAGAAGGGACTGGCGAAGCACATGCTGGCGGCTATTGCTACCGAAAAGAGGAAAGGATAGGGGCTCGCATCGATGGCCAGGGCTGCCTGCAGCGCAATGGGTGCAAACAGCACGGCCGTAGCCGTATTGCTGATGAAGAGCGTCAGGATGGAAGTGGCCACATAGATGCCCGCCATCACTGCCATTGGCCCGTAGCTGCTCAAACCGCCCACAATCCCGTCCGCTATCAGCGAGGAGGCTCCCGATTTCTCCATGGCAATTCCCAGCGAAAACATCCCTGCAAAGAGGAATGTACTTTCCCAGTTGATCGATTTATAGGCAGCCTCCACATTGCGGAAACAGCCCAGGATAATCATCAACAGGGCCGCTACCATGGCAGAGACTACGGTCGGCACCAGGTTAAACACCATGGAGAGAACCATCAGGATCATGATGGCGGCGGCCGTAGGAGCCTTATGGTTGCGCGGAACCTTTAACGCATTCTCCATAGGCTGTCCGGCAACAACCCATTCCGACGTCTCCAGTGTCAGCTTCTCAATGTCGCTCCATTTGCCCTGCACGAGCAGCAGGTCGCCCGACTGCATTTTCTCGTCTTTTACATCCTGGAGGATGTATCCGTCTTTACGGCGCAAGCCGAGAATGTTTACATGGTAGAGCTGGCGGAAGTTGGATTCTTTTACCCGCTTGTTGATCAGGCTGGAACCCGACATCAGTACCACCTCCGCGATGCCGGTCTTCTCAAACTCCATGCCTCCCGCCTGAGAAACCGATACGGGATTTTTGCCCATTTCCGTTTTATGGGTATCGATCATCGTCAGGTCGTTATCCCGGGTAAAGGCAATGACATCGTCGAAGTTTCCCAGTATATAGAGCAGATCATTCTCCTTCAGGGTTGTGGAGGGGCCTGCCAGGCTCATGTCCACCGTTTTGTGAAAACGTTTTCGCGACTGGACTCTCCGGATCTCAAGAATACTTACATTGTAGGTACCTGGAATGTTAAGATTCTGAAGCGGTTTGTGGAGGAGCGGAGATGTGCTGCCAATGGTCGCCCTGTAGAGATTGTCCGCCAGCTGGTATTCTGAAGCCAGCTGATTGAGTGACTTGGATTTTTCTGTGGATGACTTGTCTCTATTTTTTCCGGTGATAAGCAACTTGCTCAGGGGCCACAGCAGCAGGATACCTATTGTAAGTGTGATGGCGCCGATTGGCAGGAAGGAGAAGAAAGCAAGTTCTCCGAATCCGCCGCTT
Source organism: Proteiniphilum sp. LBM24028 (assembly GCF_056629195.1). NCBI lineage: Bacteria > Pseudomonadati > Bacteroidota > Bacteroidia > Bacteroidales > Dysgonomonadaceae > Proteiniphilum > Proteiniphilum sp. LBM24028. The sequence continues at coordinate 292,474 of NZ_CM152817.1, forward strand.
ACCAGCACATCGTTGATGATCAGGTTGGGAGGAGTGCTGATGAGGGTGAATATTCCCAGACTGCTGGCAAAAGCCATTGGCATCAGGTAACGCCGGGCATCGGTTTTAGCTTCTGAGGCCATGCTCATGATAATAGGAAGCATCAGGGCCACGGTACCGGTGTTACTGATTAGTGCGCCAATGCTACCGGTTACCAGCATCACAAGTACAAATAGCCGGAGCTCGCTTTTTCCGGCGAACTTCAGTATCCGGGTACTGATCATTTTGGCGAGACCCGTCTGGAAGATCCCTCCCCCCACAATGAACAGGGAGACAATCATGATCACCACCGGGTTGGAAAATCCCGACAACCCCTCTGCGGGAGTCAGGATACCCGTTGCGGTCAACAGTGCGACCACCGACAGGGCTACAATGTCCGATCGTACTTTTCCCCACACGAAGAAAAAGACGGCCAGCAGAATAATTGCAAAAACAAGGAGAATATTTATATCCATAAGTGATTGGGAGCGAAGACGAAAAAAGACCGCCGTGGTAATTAAAACGACACCGGCGGAGCCATAGTGTTTTATTCCTGCATGGTGAAGCTGTGTGTTCCGATGTGGTAGCCGTCGGCAAAGATGTCCGCTTTGTACGTGCCCGGCATCAGGAACTCCTCGATATCCCAGTACATGGTGACGGGGATCTCTTCTCCGCCATATTCGACTATGCGCTTCATGGAATAGCGAATCTTGCCATTTTCATAGGGAAACGTATTGGATGCACTTTTGGAGAGTACGCTCCCGTCGGGTGCCATGATACGGACAAATATCTCCCGCTCTCCCGGTTCGGTAGTGATGTTGCGGGCAATGGTAAAAGAAATCACAAATTGAGCGCTTCTGCTCAGTCGGGTCTGTTCACGTCCCCTGTCATTCACTGCTTTGGCACCAATATTTGTCGCCACAAGCTGTGCGGCCAGGGATACTTTTTCAGAGAGTGCGGCTTTCTCCTGCGACACCTGGTTGAGGGTACGGCTTGTCTGGTTGTATTGTTGTGTGATTTGCCTGTTCTCGGCGCGCAGTTCTTCATTTAGCCTGTTCAACGAGTCGATCTGCTGGATGTAGGAACGGAGTATCTTACGCAGGGTGGCCAGCTCGTCCTTCAATCGTTTTATCTCAGCCTGGTCAGATGCCTTGGTCAAGCGCAACTCTTCCTGCAGGCGGAGCACCTTGGCCTGTTCATTCTCAAGCTTGTACAGGAGTGAGTCGTTTTGTACGCTGAATTTGAACCCTTCGTATTGTAATGAAATCGCCTCATACTCATCTTCCAGTTCCGCCTTGTCTACGGTGAACTGCTCCTGCATCTCATTCATTTGTGAGTTTTTAGAGAACAGGAAACCTATAAGTATGGCCAAAATTACTGCGAGCACACCAATAATGGCAATCAGCTGGGGTGTTCGCTCACTAAAGTTTATTTTCATTCAAGTGCTTATTTTCCAATCGATGGCAAAAATAGAGGTTTTCAGCCTAAAACCCAATGATTACATCTTCTTTTTTGGAATTTTAAGATAAGCTTCGCCAGTTTTAAAAGTACGGGGTTTAATAAACGAATTTCCTGAAAAAGTGTTATATACATATGGAATATCGGGGGCGAAATTGCTAAATTTAATCATATGGAAACAAGGGCGGCTTTTTTTATGTTGATCGGCATAATTACATTTTTTGCCGGTTGCGGTTCTTCTCAGCAGATGTCGGTTCGTAACGAAGCTGCGGAGCGAATCGTGGGATTGTGGGAGGTGAAAGCAATACACAACAGTGACGAGGCGGGTTACAGGGTGATTCCTTCCGGAATGTTCAAGATGATTTTTCACGACGGTAGATTTATGAATTTCATGTCCACCGAAAAGGGTGCCATCATTACCGTAGACGGAACATACAGGCTGGAAGACGACCTTTATACGGAGGAGATCGTGAATTCATTCAACAAAAGTCAGGAGGGGAAAGATAATCCGCTTAATATCAGGCTTACACACACAAATTTCATGTACCTTCGCTGGTTCCAGCCTATCGACGAGTTTGGAATCACGCGGAACAGATGGATAGAGGAGATCTGGCAACGGGTATGCATTGAAGATCTTGAGGTGAGCAATGTGGATCTGCGACAGGAACTCAGAGAGTTACTCGATAATGAGGAGGTGATAAAGGAGGTGACGAAATAGCTATAAAATATGAATGGCGGCATTTCTGGTGCCGCCATTCTTTTGAATACGATTAAAATATCAGAGTTGTTTCAACGCTTCATCCAAGTCGGCTTTTATATCGTTGATATGTTCAATGCCGAGCGATACACGAAGTAGATTCGGATAAACACCGGCAGCAATTTGTGCCTCATCCGACAGTTGCTGGTGGGTGGTACTGGCAGGATGAATAATCAGCGTTTTGGCATCACCCACATTCGCCAGGTGGCTGATCATGGAAAGGTTGTCGATGACCCTGGCCGTTTGCGCCACGTCGCCCTTCACAAAGAAGGAGAGCACCCCGCCAAATCCGTTGTTCTTCAGATATTTCTTGGCCAGGGCGTGATATTTGTTACCTTCCAGTCCGGGATAGTTTACACTCTCCACCTTCGGATGTTTTTCCAGCCAGCGGGCCAGCTCCAGTGCATTGGCATTGGTACGTTCGGCACGCAGTGACAGTGTTTCCAGTCCCAACAAGAGCAGGAAAGAGTTGAAGGGGCTGTTCACCGGTCCCAGGTCGCGCAATCCTTCCACGCGGCAGCGGATGGAGTAGGCGATGTTTCCAAAGGGGGAGCTGTCACCGAATGTTTCCCAGAAGTTAAGGCCGTGATACCCCTCCGACGGTTCGCTGAACATTGGATATTTTCCATTTCCCCAGTTGAAGTTACCTCCGTCAATGATGACACCGCCCATGGATGTGCCGTGTCCGCCAATCCATTTTGTGGCAGAATGAAGCACCACGCTGGCACCCCATTCGATTGGATTGAAAAGATACCCTCCCTGCCCGAAAGTGTTGTCCACAATCACCGGAATATCATGCTTCCTTGCCACTTCTGCAATGGCTTCAAAATCGGGGATATTATACTCCGGGTTGCCTATTGTTTCCAGGTAGATGGCTTTGGTATTTCCGTCGATCAGCGAGGCAATGCTCTCCACGTTGTCTCCGTCTGCAAAACGAACCTCGATGCCTAGACGGGCAAAGGTTACCTTAAACTGATTGTAGGTTCCCCCATAAAGGTAGGAGGTGGATACTATATTGTCGCCTGCCGATGCCAGGTTATGAATAGCGATAAGCTGGGCTGCCATGCCCGATGAGGTTGCCACTGCGGCTACGCCTCCTTCGAGGGCTGCCATGCGTTTTTCAAACACATCGGTTGTGGGATTCTGCAATCGGGTGTAGATGTTTCCGAACTCTTTCAGTCCGAATAAATTGGCGCCGTGTTCTGCACTTCTGAATGCATAAGCTGTGGTCTGATGAATTGGAACCGCTCTTGACCCGGTTACCGGGTCGGGTTCCTGTCCTGCGTGTACTTGCAGCGTTTCAAAATGTTTTTTTTCCATATTTTGTGAAATTAATAACACACAAAAATAGGACAAAAAACGGAAAAATGATGTAAAAGGAAACGAATAAGTGATAAATTAACACTTACTCAGCGAAGAGGCGGCTTCGTGCAATCATGCAGGCACCTACAATGCCGGCCTTGTTTTTTAGTTTGGAGGTAACAATCTGGGTATCCTTGTTGACCAGATTAAGTGAGTATTTCTTGATTGAGCTTCGTATAGGCAACATGATAAATCCTTCTGTATCTGCCACCTGTCCGCCCACAACGACCAGTTCGGGGTTAAAGATGTTAATGAGGCCGGCAATATATTTTCCCAGTTTGTAGCCCACTTCCTCTACAATTTCAATGCAAAGGGGATCTTCCATGTTGGTTGCCTTGATGATGTCGGTGAGGGTCAGCTTGTTCATGTCATGTACCATTTCGGTGAGGATGGTACTTTCACCATTGGCCACACGTTCAAGGATGGCCCGGTGAATTGCAAGGCCTGAAGCTTCTGTTTCGAGGCATCCTTTTTTACCGCAATGGCAAATGATTTCATTCTCGAAGGTGGGGAAATGTCCAAATTCTCCCGAAAATCCCGATTTTCCGTAATAGGGTTTGCCATCTATGATGATTCCTATGCCTAGACCCCAGGAGACATTGACGAAGATTACATTCTGTTCTCCCTCTACCACGCCTTTCATGTATTCACCGTAAGCCATGGCCCGTGTATCGTTGTCGATCCCCACATTATAATTTAATTTTTTCGTCAGTGTTTCACTTATTGGGTGTTCACTGAAATAAAAACTGCTATAGCTGTAACCCGATTCGGGATTTACGCGTCCCGATATGTTGAGGTTTATCTTGAATATTTTTTGTTTCAGGTCGCCCGTTCTGTCTATGAAATGCTGGATGAGTCCGCAAAGCTTGTCGAAGGATTCCGTTGTATTCTCGTAGGTGTAGGAAATACCCATCTGGCTGTCCACAATGTTGCCGGTAAAATCCATCAGTGCGATATTCAGGTGATGTCGGCTCATATCTACCCCCACAAAATAGGCTGATGAAGGTTTTAACCCGTATACACTCGGATGTCTGCCGCCGGGAGTGTTGATCTTGCCAAATTCGGCAATCAGTCCCATGTCGGTAAGTTCGGCAATGAACTTGGTTACAGTCGGCACACTCAGTTCGAGTGCTTTTGCCAGTTCCGAGATGGTGTCGTTCCCAGTGGTTATGAAATGCGTAATGATGTCCTTCTTGATCTGTATGTTTTTCGGACTTTTGTCGCTTTTTAGAAAAAAGTTTTTTACCATGATTTCTTCTTAAACTTGGTGAATGAACGTAGATTGCGTTTTAGCTTTGATATCCCTGCATCCGAGCTGTCGGAGTATCATTTATGATGATGAATGTAAATCAGGTTCACAAAGTTACAAAATATTTCGAACTATCAAAAGAAAAGAATGAAGTTCATTGTTTTGCGCTTTTTTAATACAATTGTTTTGTTTTTTAGATATTTTCCGCATCTTTGTAAAATAGAAAACAGGTATTTTGAATTGTGTTTTCCGATAACCCTTTTTACAAACAATAAATTATATAACCGTGAATTACTTTTATCTTGTACCCGCCGCTTCCGTAGTGGCTCTGTCCTTCGCTTTTTACTTCTATAAGAAGATGATGAAAGAGAGTGAAGGCACTGAAAAAATGAAATCCATTGCCGGCTATGTGCGCGAAGGTGCCATGTCATATCTCAGACAGCAGTACAAAGTGGTGGCCCTTGTTTTTATCGTGCTAGCCCTGCTCTTTGCCACGATGGCTTTTTTCGGCCTGCAGAACAACTGGGTACCCTTTGCCTTTCTCACGGGTGGATTCTTCTCGGGACTGGCCGGTTTCTTCGGCATGAAGACCGCGACCTATGCATCCGCGCGGACCACCCATGCGGTACGCCGTTCACTCAATAGCGGCCTGCAGATTGCTTTCCGTTCCGGCGCCGTGATGGGGCTGGTGGTGGTAGGGCTGGCCCTGTTAGATATTTCAGCATGGTATCTTATTCTTAATTTTTTTGTAGATGATGCCGATGCCGGACACAAGTTAATCATGATTACGACCACCATGCTGACCTTTGGCATGGGTGCCTCCACCCAGGCATTGTTTGCCCGCGTGGGAGGAGGAATCTACACTAAGGCAGCAGACGTGGGAGCCGATCTGGTAGGAAAGGTGGAGGCGGGAATTCCGGAGGATGATCCCCGCAACCCCGCCACCATTGCCGACAACGTGGGTGACAATGTGGGAGATGTGGCCGGTATGGGGGCCGACCTGTATGAATCGTACTGTGGCTCCATTCTTTCTACTGCGGCATTGGGTGCTTCGGCGTTTGTATTAAACCCGTCGATGCAGCGGAACGCGGTATTTGCCCCTATGATTATTGCAGCCATCGGTGTTTTTCTCTCCATCATGGGTATCTTTCTGGTACGCACCAAGGAAAATGCAACTGTGAAACAGCTGATGGATTCGCTCAACCGGGGTGTAAATGTGAGTGCGGTACTCATTGCCGTATGTACATTTGGCATTTTGTACCTGCTCGGATTCAGCAACTGGATAGGGCTGTCGTTCTCCGTCATTGCCGGCCTGCTGGCAGGCATTGTCATCGGTCAGGGTACCGAGTACTTCACGTCTCATTCCTATAAGCCCACGCGTGCGATTGCCAACAGTGCCCAAACAGGGCCGGCCACGGTGATCATCTCCGGCATGGGAACCGGCTTCGTCTCTACCGTGATCCCGGTGAGCACCGTCGTCGCCGCCATCCTCCTCTCCTACCTGTCTGCCATCCGTTTCGACGTAGCCAATATGGTATCGGCCGAAAACCTGAGCATGGGGTTGTATGGCATTGCGATTGCTGCTGTGGGGATGCTCTCCACGCTGGGGATCACGCTGGCCACCGATGCGTATGGGCCTATTGCCGACAATGCCGGGGGAAATGCCGAAATGAGCGGGCTGGAGCCGGAAGTGAGAAGGCGAACCGATATGCTCGATTCGCTGGGTAACACCACCGCAGCCACGGGAAAAGGATTTGCCATTGGCTCGGCAGCATTGACAGCACTGGCACTGATGGCTTCTTACATGGAAGAGGTGCGCATTGGGATGTTGCGTCTGGGTGACACCGTGCTTGAGTTTGCCAACGGAGAAACGGTGGAGATTGCGAAGGCCAGCTTTGTGGACTTCATGGATTACTTTGAGGTTACTCTGATGAACCCAAAGGTGCTCGCCGGCATCTTCATAGGCTCCATGATGGCTTTTCTTTTCTGCGGACTGACCATGAATGCCGTGGGCAGGGCAGCGCAGAAGATGGTGGAGGAGGTACGCCGCCAGTTCAGGGAAATTCAGGGAATACTAACGGGAGAGTCCACACCCGACTATGCACGCTGTGTGTCGATCTCTACCAGAGGTGCTCAGCGCGAAATGCTGCTTCCTTCACTTCTGGCTATCATTATCCCGGTTGCAACAGGTTTGCTGATGGGGGTGGCCGGCGTAATGGGACTTCTGGTGGGCGGACTGGGTGCCGGCTTCGTACTGGCTGTTTTTATGGCCAATTCGGGTGGTGCGTGGGATAACGCGAAGAAGTACATTGAGGAGGGCCATTTGGGTGGCAAGGGTAGTGAACCCCACAAGGCTACCGTGGTGGGTGATACCGTGGGCGATCCGTTCAAGGATACCTCCGGCCCCTCACTGAATATACTGATCAAGCTTATGAGCATGATATCCATCGTGATGGCAGGGCTCACAGTAGCGTGGAGTCTTCTGTGAATTTCCGATTTAGTGTTTATTATTAAATTGGGTGAAGTTCGTTTCGGGAACATTTTGTATATTTGAAGTCCGAAAAAATCACCTCTGCAAGAAGAGTTATCAACATTCAAATACAACAAATTATGAGTTTTTTAACGAACGACAAGTTAACAATTGTAGGAGCTGCCGGTATGATCGGTTCCAACATGGCGCAGACTGCCGCCATGATGCGTTTGACCCCCAATATCTGTCTGTACGACCCGTTTGCACAGGGTCTCGAAGGCGTGGTGGAAGAGATGCGTCACTGCGGTTTTGAAGGCGTGAACTTCACTTTCTCCACCGATGTGAAGGAAGCATTTACCGGCACAAAGTACATGATCTCATCCGGCGGTGCACCCCGCAAGGAAGGCATGACGCGTGAAGACCTGCTGAAGGGGAACGCCGAAATCGCCGCACAGCTGGGTAAGGATATCAAGTCTTATTGCCCTGAACTACAGCATTTGACCATCATCTTCAACCCGGCAGACATCACCGGACTGGTTGCATTGATCTACTCAGGCCTGAAACCCTCCCAGGTCACCACACTGGCTGCTTTAGACAGTACCCGTCTGCAAAGCGAGCTGGCAAAGCATTTCGGTGTGGATCAGGGCAAGGTGACCGGTGCCCGTACCTACGGCGGACATGGCGAGCAGATGGCTGTTTTCGCCTCTACGGCGAAGGTAGACGGTACGCCGTTGACCGACCTGATCGGAACCGACAAGCTGACCAGCGAGGCATGGGCCGATCTGAAAGTACGCGTGACCAAGGGAGGAGCCAACATCATCAAGCTGCGTGGCCGTTCTTCTTTCCAGAGCCCTGCATACACCTCCGTGGAGATGATCCGGGCCACCATGGGCGGCGACGCCTTCCGCTGGCCTTCGGGTTGCTATGTGAATACCCCCGACTTCGGGCACATCATGATGGCGATGGAAACCACGTTGGACAAAAACGGCGTATCCTTCGGAGAAGTGAAAGGCACCGATGCCGAGATTGCAGAACTCAAGCAGAGCTACGGACACCTGGTGAAGCTGCGCGACGAAGTGATCGCCATGGGAATTATCCCGGCAGTAGATCAGTGGAGCAGCGTGAACCCCAACCTGTAACATAATTTTCTCATCACAGAAAGGGGCTGTTCCAAAAGGACAGCTCCTTTTTTAATTTTTCATGCTGCTATTTTCTGATTGTTGTTATTAATTGATGAGAAACTTTTAGAGTTGATCTCTATTTTTATAAAAAACAGAATAATATCTCCTTTATGACCATATTTCTCCAAAAAATAGAGTATTTCTTTATCGGCTAATCCCTTCAAGTGTAGTTTTCCGAGGTTAAACGCGATAGCGAAGATTGCAAAGTCCATCAAAACCTTGTCTTTATTAAAGTGTCTGAACCTATTGTAGTGTTTGTTGGATTTAGTTTGGCCGAACACTGACTCCGGTTCTATAGGACGCTGACTTCGATGATAAATTCCTTCTTCGCATGTCAACAGTTCCCTTGCTTTCTGTTTATGGCGGTTAAGGTTATGATTTACTTCCACCCTTCTATTGCCTTTTGCATTACTACAGAGACATTTCAAAGGACAACCCTTACAGTTTTTCGCCTCGTAAATAGTTGCTGTTGATGTGTACCCACTAGCTGTTTTGCTTCTTTTCTTTCCTACCTTGTTCATGTGCTGACCCATGGGACAAACATAGTAATCTTCATCCGCGTTATAATAAAGGTTTTGAGAGAGAAAGCCGTTCTTTTTAAATGCCCTTTTCTGTTCTTTATGAAAGTAGTTGAACTTTACAAATGGCTCAATATCATTCCCCTGCATAAACTCATAGTTTTCTTCACTACCATAACCTGAGTCAGCCACAACCTTGACGGGCAAAATATTATAACGATTCTCAAATCCATTCAAAAAGGGAATCAGTGTTAATGTATCGGTGGGGTTTGGATAAAAATCATAATGGCTTATAAACTGGTTCTCTGTACTTATCTGAACATTATATGCAGGCTTTAGCTGTCCATTGAGCATATGATCCTCTTTCATACGCATAAAGGTTGCATCGCAGTCTGTCTTGGAATAACTATTACGATTTGCCAGAGTATCTAAATGCCGCTCATACTCTTCAAGTTTAGGTAAAAGCTTGTTCTCAAGTGTCTTTATTGCTTTTTGTTCTTCTTTGCTCCGGTTCTCTTTATTAATCTGAGCAACACGCTTTCTTAACTCTTCGCTGTTGAATGGTGTAGGTGGATCATCCTCAGGGTTATTATCCTGGGCGATACCCTCCTCAATCATTCCAAGGACTTTAAGTATCTTTTCTTCGAGTCTCTCTTTGTATTTTTCAATGGATTTACGCCAGACAAAAGTGTAGCGGTTGGCTCGTGATTCAATTTTGGTCCCGTCAACATATGCCACTTCAAGGCTTAAACAACCCATTTCAACAAGCATAACCACTACCTGGGTAAAGACCTCATGTATTGAGTCTTTTAAATGGGATGAACGAAAACGGTTTATGGTGTTATGGTCAGGTGTTTGATTGCCTGAGAGCCACATGAAACTAACTCGATCAGTAAGTGCCTGCTCGATCTTACGACTTGAATAAATATTGTTCAGATAGCCGTATAGAACAACTTTAAGCATCATGCGTGGATTATAGGCAGTTGTACCCCCACCTTTATACGTGTCGAAGACTTTACTCAAGTCCAGGTTATCCACAATTTGATTAATGATACGGGCAGGAGAGTTTTGAGGGACCTTTTCATCCAGAGTGGGAGGGAAAAGACTTACTTGACCTTGATTATAGGATTTAAACTTAGGCTTAGCCATATCTTATGTGTTTGATATATAGACATAAAGATATGAAAAAGTGGTTTAAATAACAATATTTGAGGAGGTTTTTTTAAGAAAAATTTGATACTAAAAAAAGAGGCTGCCTTTCTTTTGAGACAGCCCCTTTTTCCTTTCTTGTGACGGGTACAATGGTTCAGTTATTGCAGGTCATAAGACAGCAGCCTTTTGTCTCCTTCCAGCCTGCGCAGTTGCGTAATATCCTGTGTCACCTCCAGCACGCCGAGGTATTCACCCTCATTTCCGCGTACGGCGTGATATTCTATCACAATGAAACGCTCTTTTTGAAATCCCGAGATCCAGAACACTGCCCTGTTTTCTTTTCCGCTCTTAAAATCTTGCAGAATCTGTTCCACCACGTGCACACTCCCGGGCGGGTGGCACATGCGCACGTCGCGCCCCAGGATGGCGCGGTTGCGTTCGAACACCCTGTTGGGGCTGTGCGAGAAAAAACGCACCTTGTCGTTCTTGTCCACAAAGGTGATGTCGATGGGTAGGTGCAGGAAGAGCGCCTCCAGCTCTTCGGTATTGAAAGCACCCGAAGAAAGCCTGATGCCATCTGACTTCGCATATTCCTGCTTTTCCACTTTCATACCCTGCGGATGCCATTCCTCTTCCGGATCATACAGGCAATATCCGAACTCGGGCGTCTCCAGATACACCCTGTACCACTCCTCTTCCTGGAGTGTATCCATTGCAATGGGAAAAAGGATTTCCTCCTCCTTCATGATCATGCCGGCGGTCATCTTTACGGCATGATCCAGTACAGGCAGTCCGGCCGCACGGAAGAAATCGACCGATGAAACCGGGGAAGTAAGCACCTCGTGAGCCTTATTCAACAGCTCCCGTGTTTCGTCGTGTTTGCCCCACATCACCTTGGGAGGTCCCGTGACCAGGTGTTTCTCCAGAAAAGGAAAGAGCAGGTACTCCTTGCGTTTGTAATGTTTGTCCACGTCGGAGAGGTTGTTGAAGAGGGTGCGCAGCTGCATCAGGTAACCGGGCAGTTGTGAAGCGTGGATATCGGTGATCTTCTTTTTTATCTCTTTGTATGCCGCAATCTCCTTTTCAAGGGCACGGTTCTCCTGCTGGAAGGTGTCCACCGGATGGCCTGTAGGGATTTCTTTGGCTCCCTGCAAGTCGATACTCCCGTCGAGTACCGCCGTATGCAGGTCACAAAAGTCCAGTATCTCCTCTTCTGTGAGCGCGTTGCTGTTAATCAGCTCCTGCTCTACTTCCACCACCTCGTTGTAGGGAATATTTTTCAGGGCACTGATCAGATGCCGGCGTAGCAGGGCCGGGTTTCCACCGTTATGCAGTTCAAGCAGGAGGTGCTTCAGTTGCTCCTTTCGCTTTGTTGCGTTGTTGATAAATTCGCTCATCATGATTCTTTTTTAAGCGTTTACACGCTGTTGTTGTTTTTGTCCGCCCAGCAGTATTCTCATGTCCTCATCTACTGTGGTGATGCCCGAGATGCCGAAGTTATTGACAAGCACGTTCACCACGTTGGGTGAGAGGAATGCCGGCAGGGTAGGGCCGAGGTGGATATTCTTCACGCCCAGGGAGAGCAGTGCCAGCAGTACAATCACCGCTTTCTGTTCGTACCAGGCAATGTTGTAGGCTATGGGCAGGTCGTTGAGGTCATCAAGGGCGAAAGCCTCTTTTAGCGCGAGTGCGATCTTTACCAGGGAGTAGCTGTCGTTACACTGTCCCGCATCCAGTACGCGGGGGATACCGTTGATATCGCCCAGGGGCAGTTTGTTGTAGCGGTACTTGGCGCAACCTGCAGTGAGGATCACACAATCCTTGGGCATATTTTCCGCAAACTCGGTGTAGTAGTTGCGTCCTTTCATCCTGCCGTCGCAGCCACCCATGACGAAGAACTTGCGGATGGCTCCCGTCTTCACGGCCTCCACCACCTTGTCGGCTAGCGCGATCACCTGGTTGTGTGCAAAACCACCCGTGATCTCCCCGGTTTCAATCTCTTCAGGGGCGGCACACTGTTTGGCGTGTGCAATCAGCGCCGAGAAATCCTTGGGTTTCCCATCCTTCCTGTTACCTATATGTTTGAATCCTTCAAACCCGGAGGCCCCCGTGGTGTACACCCTGTCGGTATAGGTCGATGACTTTTTTGGCGGCACTATGCAGTTGGTGGTGAACAGGATCACGCCGTTGAAATGTTCAAAGTCTTCGGTCTGATGCCACCATGAGCTGCCGTAGTTCCCCACGAAATGGCTGTATTTCTTGAATGCGGGATAATAGTTTGCAGGAAGCATCTCGCTGTGGGTATATACATCCACGCCGCTACCTTCGGTTTGTTTCAGCAGCTCTTCCATGTCCTTCAGATCATGCCCACTGATGAGGATGCCCGGATTGCTGCGCACGCCCAGGTTCACCTTCGTGATTTCCGGATGTCCGTAGCTCGAGGTGTTGGCCTTGTCGAGAAGCGCCATTACTTCCACTCCCTGTTTGCCGGTCTCCAGCACGAGTGCTGTCAGTTTATCCACGGAGAGTGTATCATTGGTGACGGCCACCAGTGCCTGCTGCATAAAAGCATAGATGCTCTCCTGTTCATATTTCAGGTTGTAGGCATGTTCCGCGTAGGCAGCCATTCCCTTTAACCCGTAGGTAACAAGTTCACGCAGTGAGCGGACATCTTCGTCCCTGCTGGCGAGCACACCCACTTCAAGGGATTTCACATTCATTTCATCCTCGGTTTCTCCACTCCAGAAAGCTCCCTCATAGGTGATTCCTTCCACGCTTCCTCCGGCGGAGATCAGGCGCTCTTTGGCAGCGTTCCGCATCTCGTAGGCCATCAGGATGCGGGTAATGAACCTGTTCTTGTCGAAATTGGCATTGGTAATCGTCATGAACAGGCTGTCTGTAATAAACCTGTTGATCTGGGGAATCTCAATTCCCAGTGTCCTCAGGCGTACCGTGTAGTGGGATATCCCTTTGCAGAGAAACAGCAGCAGGTCCTGCATGTTGGCCACGTCGGCCGTTTTGCCGCAGACGCCCTTTATCGTGCATCCCTCGTTTCTACTGGTTTCCTGACACTGATAACAAAACATTTTTTCCATATATGATTTTATTTTCGTGATTAATTCTGATAACCGCTGCAAAATTATCGTTTCCCTATCGGGACTTTTGTAACCTGAGTTACACTTCGACTCGTTTAACATCTTTTAATCGCCCCGGCGAAAACTGCCATTTTATGTCATCATATTTTTTATTTATCCTATCTTTGTGAGCAAACAAAACAATGGCTACATACAATTTTTCATCCTGTCCGCTTTTCTTTCATCTTTCTCCCGATGAAACGCAAAAGATACTCGAACGAGCCGTGAGCGAAGAGCGCAGGGTGGAAAAGGGACAGTATGTGGTAAGACAGGGCGATCCCGTTCTTAATCTTTTTCTGCTGATGGACGGGCTGGTGCGCACCGAGATGGTGACCAAGGAGGGAAATGTACTGGAGATAGAATTTATTGAGCCGGTGAGGCCGCTGGCGCCCGCCTTTATGGTTGCTGTCGAAAACCGCTATCCGGTAGATGTGATTACCATGGAGGAAACTGTTTTCTATGTGATCCCCAAATCTTCGTGGCTGAAGGAGATGATGCGGAATGAAACGCTGATGATCAACTTTATGCGGGTGAGTTCCAATATGACCGTCTTCCTTTCAAAGAAGGTACAGATGATGTCGATCAAAAGCCTGAGAGGTAAATTGTCGCTTTATATTCTTGAGAATACCGATCCCCGGGATCCCTCGTTCATGTTAAGGAGAACGCAGTCGCAACTGGCCGAATATTTCGGAGTACAGCGTCCCTCGCTGGCGCGCACCCTGGGTGAGATGATCCGTGAGGGAGCCATCCGGTTGTATAAAAGAGAGCTTACCGTGCTCGACCGGCATAAGCTGGAGGAGATGGTATGAGGAGATTCCGAATTAAAACCCTATATTTGCCAGAGGAAAGAAAAAAATTACATCTCTAAATTATTTCTAAGTCATGAGTAATCAATTATCAAGAAGGAAATTTATCAAGACGGCCGCCGTGGGTGCGATTGGCGTGGCCATGTTTCCGCAGTTCCTTGCTTCATGTAAACAGAACAAGGCTGCCGGGAGCGGTGAAGAGGTCATTCGGCTCGGATTTATCGGCCTTGGCCGGCAGTCGATGTACCTTTTAAACGGTTACCTCGGCATTGAGGGCGTGCAGGTAGTGGCCGGAAGTGATGTGTATGGCATCAAGAGAGAACGTTTTCTCAAGCGTGTGAATGAACATTACGCATCGCAGGAACAGCCTCCCGTGGTGGAGGTATACGAAAACTACAAGGATCTGATTGCCCGTGGAGACATCGATGCGGTGGTGATTGCCAGCCCCGACCACTGGCATGCATTCATGGCCATGGATGCAGCTGCTGCCAAGAAAAACATCTATCTGGAGAAGCCGCTCACCTTTACCATTCAGGAGGGCCAGAAGCTGGTCAAGGCCGTACGCGACAATGGCGTGATCCTGGCGGTGGGCAGTCAGCAGCGTTCCGATGCCAACTTCCAGCATGCAGTGAAGATGGTGCAGGAAGGGAAAATCGGGAAGGTGGAAAGGATAAATGCGTATGTGGGCGGACCTCCCACACCGTACGACCTGCCCGAGGAACCGGTACCTGCCGACTTGAACTGGCCTCTGTGGCTGGGTCCGTCGGAGTTTGTACATTACAATGCACAGCTCAACCCGCCCATCTCTCTCGATCCCGAAAAGAATGAAGAGTTCTGGGGAGCCTGGCGCTGGTACAAGGAGCTGGGGGGCGGATTTACTACCGACTGGGGGGCACACATGTTCGACATAGCCCAGTGGGGGCTTGGCATGGATGGAAGTGGTCCGGTTGAGATCATACCCGCTGGCTACAAAGACACAAAATATCTCACCTTCAAATATGCCGATGGCGCAGTGATGACCGAGGAGCCGTTCAACGAAAAACAAACCAAGGGCGTGAAATTCTGGGGCGACAAGGGATGGATAGAAGTATCCCGGGGACATTACCTTGCTTCCGACGACAGCCTGTTGCCACCGGTGGTGGAAAAGGCCGAAGGGGCTTATGAAACGAAGATCCCCCATCTGGAGAACTTTATCAATTCACTGAAGAGCAAGACAGACCCGGCGGTTCCCGTGGAGATAGGACACCGTTCCTGCACCGTGTGTACGCTGGGGAACATTGCCTATGACCTGGGCCGTCCCGTCAAATGGGATCCCGCTGCAGAAGCTTTTGTGGACGATGCCGAAGCCAGTGCGCACCGGCTGTACAGCAAAACCTACAGCGAAGGATACAGCCTTTAATGAAATAGCTGGTACTGAATTAAAAAAGCTGCCTGCGGGCAGCTTTTTTTTGACTCCTATTGTTTTACCGGTTTGAGCAGGATGCCCAGCTCGTCGAGCTGCTCCTGTTCCACCCGTGAAGGCGCGTCGATCATCACATCGCGCCCGGCATTGTTCTTGGGGAAGGCAATACAGTCGCGGATGCTGTCGAGACCTGCGAAGATGGATACAAAGCGGTCCAGGCCGAAGGCGATCCCTCCGTGGGGGGGGGCACCATATTTGAAGGCATTCATCAGGAAGCCGAACTGCTCTTGTGCCCGTTCCGGGGTGAAGCCCAGCACCGAGAACATCTTCTGCTGCAGCTCGCTGTTGTGGATACGGATGGAGCCGCCGCCAATCTCCACGCCGTTGATCACCAGGTCATAGGCATTGGCCCGCACAGCCCCGGGATCGGTGTTCAGCAGTGGAATGTCTTCCGGCTTGGGAGAGGTGAAGGGATGATGTTTCGCAAAGAAGCGGTTCAGCTCTTCGTCTTTCTCCAGCAGGGGGAAGTCGACCACCCACAGGCATTTGTAGTTGTTCTTGTCCCGCAGCCCGAGGCGTGATCCCATCTCAAGGCGCAGCTCACACAGCTGCTTCTGTGTTTTCTCCGTTTCACCTGCCAGCATGAGGATCAGGTCGCCCGGCTTGGCGTGGCAGCGCTCGGCCCACAGCTTGAGGTCGGCCTCATTGTAGAACTTGTCGACCGATGATTTTAGCGACCCGTCTTCGTTGTAACGCACATAGATCAACCCTTTGGCACCAATCTGCGGGCGTTTCACAAAGTCGGTCAGTTCATCCAGCTGCTTGCGGGTGTAGACGGCGCATCCCTCCGCACAGATGGCACCCACATACACTGCCGAGTCGAAGACTCCGAAATCGCGCCCGGCGGTCAAGTCTTTCAGTTCTGTGAACTTCATCTCAAAACGGATATCCGGCTTGTCAGAACCATATTGCTGCATGGCATCGGCATAACTTATGCGGGGGAAATCGGGAATTTCCATCCCCTTGATTGTTTTGAAGAGATGTTTGGTGAGTCCTTCGAAAGTGTTCAGTACATCCTCCTGCTGCACGAACGACATCTCACAGTCGATCTGGGTGAACTCCGGTTGGCGGTCCGCCCGCAGGTCTTCGTCACGGAAACATTTTACGATCTGGAAGTAACGGTCGAATCCCGACACCATCAGCAGTTGCTTGAAGAGTTGAGGCGACTGGGGCAGGGCGTAGAACTCGCCCTGGTTCATGCGTGAGGGTACGATGAAGTCGCGTGCTCCCTCGGGCGTGGAGCCTATCAGCACCGGTGTTTCTACCTCCAGGAAGGCCCTTTCGTCAAGGTAACGTCGTGTCTCGAACGCCATGCGGTGGCGCAGTTCCAGGTTCTGGCGCACCACATTGCGACGCAGGTCGAGATAGCGGTATTTCATCCGCAGCTCGTCGCCGCCGTCGGTATCCGTCTCAATGGTGAAGGGCGGTGTTTGTGAAGCATTCAACACAGTCAGTTCAGAGGCAATGATCTCGATGTCGCCTGTGGGGATATGGCTGTTTTTACTGGAGCGTTCCTTCACGGTGCCAGTGACCTGTATCACCCACTCGCGGCCCAGTTTGTTGGCCTGCTCGCACAGGTCGTGATTTACCTCCTGATTAAAAGAGAGTTGTGTGATTCCGTACCTGTCCCTCAGATCGATAAACGTCATGCCTCCCATCTTGCGGATTTTGGATACCCACCCCGCCAGTGTAACCTCCCTGTTTGCATCGGCCAGCCTGAGCTCGCCGCACGTACTGTTTCTGAACATATAAGTAACCGTTATTTTGTGTTGCTTTTGAAGTGCAAATGTACACAATTATCGCGTGAAAAGCTTCAATTACATTAGTCGTTTTCTGCGCTCGGCAAAACAAATAAATTTGTTCTGCTCTTGCTTGACGAAAACGTTCATATCTTTATCACTTTATCGGCCACCTGTTCAAACTCTTTCAGGTGTGTGGCCATGAGGATGGAGATGCCGGGGTGTTGTACCTGAATGTTTTGGAATATGGCGATTGCGTTTTCCCTGCTGATGCCCGCCGTAGGCTCGTCCACCACCAGTAGCTGCGGCTTCTTGAGGAGTGCCTGTGCCAGCAGCAGTTTTTTGCGCTGTCCTCCGCTCAGGGTCTCGCCGTTCTCACCTAGCCAGCTCGCCAGTCCCTCCGGCAGGGAGGCGCGCCACGAAGCCAGGTCCACCGTCTGCAGTGCCCTGTCAATCTCCTCGTCGGCATAACCCTCGAAGTTCTCACGCAGCGTTCCCGTGAGTAGATATGCTTTCTGTGTCACATAGATGGCTTCCGGTACCGGGAGGTGTAGCAATTTGTCCGTTTCGTTCCAGGCCAGTGTCCCTCCCTTCCGGTACTCGGGATAGAAGAGGCTGTTCAGCAAGGTGGTTTTGCCTTTGCCTGTTTCCCCGTAGATGGCTACCCATTCGCCCCTGCCAATCTCCAGTGATACCGGCCCCACACGTACCGGAGTGCCGGGTACTACCGCTTCAATGTTTGCCATGCGCAGCTGCTTTAATGGGTCGGAGACAGCGACTACCTCTGCCGGTCCAGCACTCCCGCCTGCTCTCTTGGTCTCGCCTTGTTCATGGCTTGCAGCGACCACTTCTGCCTGTTCAGCCCCTTCATCAAAAATCGATTTTATATCCCTTACTTGTTGTTCCACCGCACTCTTTTCCGATTTTCCCGAAAAGAGCATCTCGGCCAGCTCCGCCTGGGCCATGATGCCAAAGAAGATGCCGATGGCGAGGGATGCATCCAACTGCTGCTGCCCCGAATGCCAGAGGAGGAAGGCGGCGATGTAGCTGAAGCCGAGGCCGGCAATGAGCTGCAGGTAGAAAGAGTTGAACTGGATTTTGTTTTCCAGTCGCTCAAGCTGTTGCCGCATCTGCTCGTGGCGGGCAATCGCTTTCTCCTCCAGGTTGTATTTCGATATTTCTATTCTTCCCCTGAAGCCCTCGATGAGTATCTGGTGTGTTTCCTCACGTACCGCTTTCAGCTGCCCGTGCAGCAGTTTGTTCCTGCGGAAGGTGAGCTGGGGCACCAGAAACAACAGGATGGACGACGAGATCAGAAACTCCAGTGCAATCACCTGTGAGAAGAGCGCCAGGAAGAGATAATAGACACCCACCGTCAGAATCAGCGCCGCAAAAGGCAACAGCCACAGCAGGATGTGATTCAGTATCTGGTCGGTACCGTGGGTGCTGTTTTCCAGAAGCGACGAATTGTTACTCACCTGTTTACGAAAATAGGGTAGCCGGGCTACCGAAGAAAATATTTTCAACTGCAGGCTTTGCTGCACGTTCAGTGTGGTCTTGTGGTTTTCCAGCCGCTCATAATAGCGGGTGGCGGTACGCAGCAGCGAAAGCAGCCGGATGATGGAGGATGGGATAAGGTAGGCGAACGTGGTGTTTGCTGTGATAAATACCACGCTGCTGATAGCCAGGAACCATCCCGACAGGGCGGGCATAGCTACGAAGGCCACCGTCCAGAGCGCCAGCAGGAGAAAGCCATTCCGCCATCGTCCCCTGAAGGGCCGCAGGATATATGTCACCATAAACTCACGCATAGGCCATCTGTTCTCCCCAGTTTAAGTTAAGCACCCTGTGGGCCACTTCTTCGAACCGCTGTTCATGGGAGGCCACAATTACCAGTCGTTCCCCTGCCATCTTCACAATCTCCTGCAGGATAACCTCTACCGTGCCGGCATCCAGGTTGGCTGTAGGCTCATCGAGGATCGCCACCGGCCGTGGGTGCATCATCATTCGTGCCAGGGTTACCAGTTGTCGTTCACCGCCGGAAAGCTGTCTTCCGTTGTGAGTTAAAACGGTATCCCATCCATCCTCCTTTTTTGCGACAATCTGCTGCATGAATTCGGGAAAGGATTCTTCGCCGGTCGTTTCCCGTTGCAAGAGGAGGTTATAGTGTAGCGTACCGTCGAAGATAAACGGAAACTGGTTCATGTAGGCCGTATTCGCTTTAAGCCAGTGGCGGGACCAAACGTTATCCCGTCCGTTGACCGAAACGGTCCCTTCGTGTGCGGCAAGACTGCCGGCGCATATTTTGAGGAGGGTCGATTTTCCCGATCCCGAGATGCCTTTCACCAGCACTAGTCCTTTTTTGGGAAATTGTTGATGAATCTCGTGCAGCACCTTCACCGGCGAGTCGGGATAAGCAAAGCTGAGGTTGCTGATTGTGATGTGGTCAAATGTTTCATCCAGATCTGTAGGTGGTGTTTCCGCCGTGCGGTTAAGCAGTGGCATGAGCAGGTCGGCCGCAGCCAGTGCCCTGTTCCGGTCGTGATACGCACTCACGAACTTCCGGATGTAAAAGAAGAAATAGGGCGTGATGGTAAGCAGGAACAGCGCCGTGCCAAAGTCGTACCCCTTGCCGTAGTTAGGGCCGTTCATGATTCCCATCAAGCTGAAGCCAAGGTAAATGGCGATGGCGGCAATGGCGATGGTGACAAACAGTTCAAGCACTGCCGAGGAGAGGATGGCCACCCGCATGACACTGATGGTTGCCTGGTTGAGCTCTTCGCTCTTGCGCGACAAGAACCGGTATTGCGGCAAGAGGTTGTCGAGGTTGACGATCTCCGCGATTGTTTTCAGCCGGTTATAAAATACCGCCGAGTATTTCAGGAAGAGAGCTGTATGCTTCTTGTGTATGGCTTCGGCGCCGATGCCGATGACGGCCATCTGCACGGGGATCACGAACAGGGAGACCATCAGGATGAGTGCCACCCATTTTTCCAGGAAGAAGCAGATCACCAGCAGCAGGATACTCACCACGGCCGTCGCCACGGAATAGGGAATAAAAAATGCAAAGTAGGGCTTCAGGTCGTCACTGATTTTGGTCATATACAGCGCGCCGGTGGTGGAGTCGAACCGGTTTTCCCGCATCAACACCGGGTAAAGCTCCTTTTTGATGCCGGCCACAATGGTATTTCCAGCCCGGTAGTTGGAACGCGACTCGAAGTGGGCGAAAAGGTACCGCCCTGCAAGGAATGCCAGTGCCGACAGCAGCGTCTTGGGGAGCAGGTTTCCATTGTTGAGCCACGAAGCTGCGAATTCAGACAAATACCAGCTGAAGGCCGCAAAGCTCCCCGCGCTGAGCAGGGTGAACAGCGAGGCAATGGCATAGGTACTCCTCGCCGCTGCCATTCTTTTGCCGAGCCATCCGGAGGCACTCTGTTGTTTTGTACTCATCGATTGCCTGTGATTTTTAATTTCCCTTAACTCGGGGATGTGGGTGATGAGGGACAAAGATAGTTATTTTGGATTCCAATACAAAAGCCGGCCGGAGAAGATAGATCGAAATTTAATTTTAGAAGCAATCCTTTTTGTTTCTCAGAAAAATATACTACTTTTGCATCCGCGAATCACATCCACTCGCAATGTTTCGGGGTGTAGCGCAGTCCGGTTAGCGCACCTGCTTTGGGAGCAGGGGGTCCCAAGTTCGAATCTTGGTACCCCGACGTTGAAAATCAAACACTTATCTGTTAATTCAGGTAGGTGTTTTTTTTTGATAAATTTTCATCGAAGTAGTTGCTGGCAAAATTTTCACCGATATTTTGAATGAAATGAATCATATTATTCGCCCCAAACATTATTTATTGGTACTGCTTGTAAATTATTACCTCCAAATCCGCCCAACACATGTTCTCCCGTATACAGCAATATGCCTTTTTTAAATTTAGGGCCTGCCAATTGGGCTAACTTCTTTAGACCTTTAAAGTCATCTGGTTTCAAGGACGATTTTGATTTAATTTCGATTCCATAGATCATCTTTTTTTGATCTTCGATCACCAGGTCCACCTCAGCACCTTTGTGCATGCTAAAATGCATTAATTTTAATGGGTCGTTGAACCAACTGATCTGTTTCAGTATCTCCATGGCTACAAAATTTTCTACAAAATGTCCTGCCTGTGTTCGGTCTTGCAATAGGTCGTCGCCATTATTCGCCAGCTGACACAATAAGCCGGTATCATTTAAAAATATTTTTGGGGATTTCACAAATTGCCCTTCAGCATGGGGAGTCCATGCGGGAATTTTTACGATCATAAAAACCTGTTCCAACAATGCCATATAACGTTGAAAAGAACTGTTCTTGATTCCAGTCAATCGGGCAATGTCAGACATGTTGATTGTGCTTCCCACTCTCACGCTCAGCAGGTTTAAGATTTTAGGCATGAATATCAGGCCATCAATATTGGCCAGGTCTCGAATGTCTTTTTGCAGGATAGATTCAATATAAGCTTGCAGCCACTTTGCTCTTCTGCTATCCGAGGTACGGTTTATAACTTCGGGATATCCCCCTCGTCTTATCAGTTTAATAATCTCTTCCCAACTCGTAGGAATAGACTTGAAGTTATTCTTGTCTTTGATTAAATTATCCAGGAAAACACTCTTATTTCCAGTTATTTCATCAACAGAAAATGGCCAAAGCTGGTGTGTTTCGATTCTTCCGGCTAATGAATCTGCTATTTTGGGTTGAAGCATCACATTGGCAGATCCTGTAAGGATGATTCTACGATTGCGATTGTCATCAATCAATTTCTTTAGACTTAAAAATAGCTCAGGTGCGCGTTGTACTTCATCAATAATTATATTCTCTCCAATATCCAACAAGAAACCCATTGGATCTGAATGAGCAGTGGCTAATACCGACGGGTCGTCCAAGGTGACATATTTACCAGAAAAAACTCCATCTTTTAATAACTGTTGACAAAAAGTGGTCTTTCCGGTTTGCCTTGCTCCTGTTATCATTACCACTGGCGTGTCTTGCTGTGCTTTTGATATCTGCGTATATATAAAACGTTTAATCATGTCTAATTTACTGCAAATATAATAATTTGTGGGTAAATATGGACAATTTTGTGGGTAAAAATGGAATTACTTTCGAAGTAAAACATGCCCCTGGGTAATCGGTGGATTCTGGAAACGAGAGCCACATCTTTATCGACCGAAGTTTCCAGCTGTGTCATCAGATAACTGACCACTGGGAGCCGACCCCATCGCGTGGTGAGCCACTTGTTTATTATGGCGCCAGGAACCAGTATTTCGCGGTCTCATCCGTCGAGAAGAAATTTATCAAAAGATCAGCAACCTTTTTTCTGCCGGACATGCTTGGGTGTGTACCGTCTGCTTGGAAATCATCCCGTACCCAATAAAGACCGTCGCTTCTCGGAGCAGTACCATCGGCCCAAAGATATGGTCCCCAAGAAAGCCAGGCTGCATTAGGATTTGCACCTGCGAAACTTAATTCGTTGTCCCCGTTGATCTGCTCTTCGATTAATTTTTTTATTGCCCATCCCGTATACCACGCAAAAGGTTCGGGATTTAATTTTGTTGTGGCGTAACCGGCATAAATCCTGTTGCTTAAATAGACTATTTTTAGATTTGTAAATTTAGATTTCAACATCTTCATGACCGATCTATACTTCATTTTCAATGCGTTGGGATAAGTGACGAAAGAGGTGTCCGAAGGTCCGGCTTCTGCTTCCTTAAACCAGATTATCTGAACCTGTGAGGGAATCAGACCGCTATTGGCCAAACGAGTATTTACAGCGTCCCAATAGGGTGCTTCCGGGTTGTTTATTTTATTAATATCCTGACCCCCTTGGGCGCCGTCTATCAAAACCAGTTTCGGATGTTTGTCAGTGAAAGTTTTCATCTGGTCAATAAAAACTGATGTCTCCTGGGTGGTGTTCGACATGCCGACGGACATCCATACTATTTTACCATTGGCTGGGTCTTCGATACCTGATTCATTTAACGGGCGAATTGATTTTGAAATTTCAATGCCGGCATTATTATGAGCGTACGGCCTTTGGTTTGATTCATTTGGGTACAATCCACCCTGAATGCCACGATAGGTTGCACCGTCAAAATCAATTAAAGGAGTGGGGATAGTTATTTCCTTCTTGTCAATCGCTTCATCCTCGTTTTTATTTATTCCTTTGTCGCAAGCCGTAAGTGGCAGAACGAGGGTAATAAAAATAAAATAATTCAGGATTTCCATAGACCTTGATGATTGGGAACTTTTCGTAATTTAACCTAGTTAACACCTGTAAGACTTTTTATCAGATCCACTTCGTCCTGTTTATAAGGTGCTCCGTCCTGATGAAAAATGTCATGAAACCAAAGTTTTGGTTGGGCTCCGTCCGGCATAGGGGTGTCCCACGCGTAAATAGTGTTTGTTTTTCCTGAAACCAGTCCCCAGTTATAAGCTCCAATCTGTTCTCTTTTCAATATCGGTAAAATATCTTTAAACAAACTGTTGCGCGTGCGTGCCATATATTCGGTACATATTAGCGGTTTGGAAGACAATGATCTTAATGTATCGATATACCATTTGTGATTAATGGAATCGCCATAATTATGATATGTAATCACATCCGAATTTTTAATTTGATAATCAGTCAATTCTTTCAGATCCCATTTCCACACACCAACTGATAAGGGTTGTGAAGGATTAATCTCCCGTCCCCATTTGAAAACTTTTTCGAGCAAAGGCATACTTTTGTTTCCGTGATCCGAATTTCCAGGTTCGTTATACAAATCCCACAAAACGATTCGTTTGTCGTTACCAAATGAAGAGAGAATGTCTTTTACGTATTTTTCCAACGAACCGACCATGCCCGGATTGATATGGATTGAATCTCCCGGATCTTGCACCCATCCCGAGTTGTGGATGCCCGGTTTCGGTTCCGGTTGTTTGCCGGCCTGGTAAGTAGGGTTCCAGCAATCGTCGAAGAGTACAAAAAGCGTTGAAATACCGTGTTTATCTGCAATGTCCAGGTATTGATTCATCCTGTTTTTAAAACCAGTGGTGTCGATTTGCCAGGCCAGATGGTGCAAATAAACACGCATGGAATTAAATCCGATGCTTTGAGCATAGCCCAATTCACGATCAATGGTTTCGGGATCAAAGGTTTCGGCTTGCCACATTTCAAGTTGATTAATGGCTGTACTCGGAATGAAATCACTTCCTCTCAGCCAGTCTACACCGTTATACCATGTGTTTGCCTGTTCATCGGTCCACACTTCACGAATCGGTTTTTCGCTTGTCTCATTCTTTTTTTGCGATTGATTGCACGAAACAAAGGTAATCGCTGTTGCTATCACTAACGATAAAAAAAAGTACTTTTTCACATTCATTTTTTATTGAATAAAACTAATAACATATTTATTTTTCATTGATTAATTCAGGATTTATTCCGTGCTTTTCCATAATTTATCCATACAAAAAGAGTAAATTCAGGATTTCCACAGCCCTTGATTATAGTGTACTATTTGTGATTGAATCTACAATGTGAAATAACCAAAGATGTGACCGATGCAAATTTAGTTTAAATTTTTCTTTTTATTTACAACTTTTCAATAATCATGCATTTCTCATGCAATGCAAAGTCTGTATCTACCTCTTCAAAAAATCATAGCCAACAATAATAATTGGAACCCGTAATGCATTTGGATCATTATTTGTTTTAATATTCCGTGAAATTTATCGTACTTTATTATAAAATAACTCGCCGTATTTCCTGATTACGATATCGAAAAGCATCGTAACGATCCCGTCTATCTGACCATCGAGAGAGCGATGCTCAAGTGCGCATCCACTCAGTAATCAAAATGCAAAGCGTGTCGGGACTTGTGATTGGACTAGAAACTACCGGAACGGATGATCAGGCGTGCGTTTAGATTCTCAATCCGGTTATCATTGGAGGTAACCGGTTTTCCGTTGATTTTCACGTTTTCCAGTATCACCTCATGCACGGTGTGTTTATCGCCATTTTAAACAACAGCTTGTCGGTGCTTTCCGAATTGATGAAATTTCGCATGCTTCCAATCGCACCATACTGGAATTGAAATGATTGCACTTGAGTCAATCGATTTCGAGAATCAGATCCTTCCAATCGCACCATACTGCTATAATTACAACCTTACGTGATTATCCTCCCGAGTAATCAAGCAATATTAGAATTATACAAACGCATGGCCTCCTCGGTGCTTCGTGATATTGTAACGGTATTTAATCGGGGTAGCTGACCGGTGCGGTCAGTAAAACTACCTGATTGGAGATTGGACTGAAATATTGGTTGAGCTTATTCTTGTCAAAAAAACAGAGACTACGGACCCGGGACCGGTAGCAGCACCACCACCATATCCATCACATTGGTACGGGTATTGCCGGTGATGATATGCCCTCCGGCCTGTTGGAAAAAGTGGTAGGAGTCGAACCGGGAGAGGTGGTCGAAAGCATCGACCTGTTTCTTCCGTGCATCTGGGAGGGTGCGACTGTCCACCACTGCGCCTGCCGCATCGGTGGGACCATCGGTGCCGTCTGTACCGGCACAGAGGATGGTGATCTCCCTGGCGGAATCTATATGCGTAGCCAACCGGAGTGCCAGGTGTTGGTTGCGTCCGCCCAGCCCTGTGCCGCTCACCTGCAATGTGGGCTCCCCGCCAAAAAGGAGGCAGAGCGGTTTAGCGAGATTTTGATACGGAGCCTCTTCAATGGTGTGGAGAATAAAATCTGTCACAACGCTGTAATCCCCCTGCAGTGCATCGGTGATGATGTGTGCTTCAAAACCGAGCTCCCCGGCCCTGCGGGCCGCTGCCTCGAGCGCCAGCCGGTTGCTTCCGACAATATGGTTGTAGACGTGACTGAAGACAGGATCTCCCGGTTTCGGTGTCTCCGGAAGAAGAGCTGCCGCCCCCCGGCGCAGATGATCCAGTAGCATTGCTGGAAAACGATCCCCGAGCGCATATTTCCCTATTACGGTCAGTGCATCGGCGAAGGTGCTGCTGTCGGGAGCTGTGGGACCGGAGGCGATGACATCCAAAGGGTCGCCAATCACATCGGAAAGAATCAGCGTGATCACCGTGGCGGGAGTAGCTGCCTTGGCCAGCTGTCCCCCCTTCACCCCGGAGAGATGCTTGCGGACGGTATTGATCTCGGAGATGTCGGCGCCGCAACGTACCAGCAGGTCACTGGCCTGTGTCAGATCGTCGAGGGTGGCTCCTTCAGGGACATCGGCCATCAGTGCCGAGGCACCACCGGAGATCAGGCAAATCACCAGATCATCTTTCTCCGCCCGGCGGGCCAGCGCAAGCATCCGCCGTGTGGCCTCCACCCCGGCAGCATCGGGTAACGGATGCCCCGCCTCGGTAAGGGTGAGACGGCTCAGCATGCTCCCATGTCCATACTTGGTCACCACAAGCCCATCGGTGATGAGGTCCCCCATGATATTCTCCGTCTCCTTCGCCATCAGTGCCGCCGCCTTGCCCGCCGCCAGCACATATACCCGTCCGTCCGGGGAAAGTGGGTAGGTGCGGCCTGCTATATGCAGCAGGCTGCCCTCCCGGTTGACCTGTTGCGCTATCAGCCTGTCGGGGAGAACGTGTTCCACGCCAGCAAGAAATATCTGTTCTGCGATTTTTCTCATGGCAGGTTACATTATAATAGAAAAAGGGATAGTAGCCAGACACAGCAGAAAGTGACCAGGCCCATCACGATGGTGGCTGATGAATAGACCTTCAGCGTGGTATTGGAATCGATACCGGAGAAACGGGAGATGACCCAGAAGTAGGAGTCGTTGGCGTGCGAGATCATCATCGAGCCTGCACCCATCGCGAGCATGGTAAGTATTTTCCCGTTTTCGGAGTCCAGTCCCAATGCGGACAGCATGGGCATTATCAGTGAGGCGGCCGTGATGATGGCCACCGTGGAGGAACCCTGCGCTGTCTTCAGGATGAAGGCGATAAGAAAGGGTATGGCAAGCCCCAATCCCGTTTGCAGAAAGAAATCACCGGCGAAGGCTCCTACGCCCGTTTCCTTGATTACCAGACCGAACATACCACCGGCTCCCGTGACAATGAGGATTGGGCCCGCTTTCTCAATTGCCGACTCAAGCACGCCATTAATCTCTTTTATCGACTTGTCTTTCAATAAAAACAACGATAGGAATACGCCGATCAGCAGGGCAATGATGGGTTGCCCGAGAAATAACAACGATCTGGACAAGAAGTGAATATCGGACACATTGAGTACCGTGAGCAAAGAACCCACCGCTATAAGAAAAAGAGGGACGGCGATAGGTAGTAACGAAAGACGGACCGGGGGCAATTGATTTTCGGCCCGGGTTTCTGTTTCGGGAAATCCTGCCCGGGAAAATGCTGTTCCAGAATGTTCTATTCCGGGAAGTGCTGTTTCCAGGCGGACCGTTCCATCATAAGATGCTTTTCTTGTTTGCCACCGAATCCAAAAGAAAGCGGACAGTGCGGGTGGAACGGCAAGAACTGCCCCCAGCAATATCAACAGTCCGATATTGGCATGTAAAATACCTGCTGCAGCTAACGCCCCGGGATGGGTGGGGATGAGACAATGAACTGAATAGAGTGAAGTGGCCAGCACAAAGGCAATAAAGGGCAGCGTAATTCGGGCTTTGGAACTGAACGACTTTGCCAGTCCGCTCAGTATGATATAACCGGAATCACAAAATATGGGCAACCCCACAATAAAACCTGTAATTCCCATGGCCGAAGCGGCTTTACGGTGGCCTGTGCGGGAAAGGATATAATTTGCAATGGCGACTGCGCCACCCGTCTTTTCGAGTATGACGGCAATAACGGCTCCGAAAATAATAAGAAACCCGATGGATGCCATTGTACTGCCAAAGCCCTGTTTCAGGATTTCAACCACTCCTTTACCGGGAAGAACAGCCAAAGCCAATAATAAAGCGACGAGAAACAGGGAGGCAAATGCATTGAGCCTGGTTACAGATGTGAGTAAGATGATCAGTATGATACTCAACAGTACAAAGATGGAAATGGTAATGATACTCATATCATCTTTGTTTATCTGCGTCCGCTACTGGTACTGCGGGTCGTTGTTTCACTCCCGGAACTGCGGGTGTTGGGCGTGCTGCTACGGGTTTCGGTCGTCCTCCCCTCCCCGGAGCTTTCGCGCATCTGCCGTTCTACCCGTACGGGTTGGCCGATGGAACCACCATAGTAGTTGGTCTCCTCTGAACGGCTGGTGCTTGTGCGCTGCGTTGCGGGTGCTGTAGGCGTTTGTGTCGTATTTGCGCGGCTGTTAGCTGTCCGGTCGGCAGCTGTGCGGTTCGTGGTCGTCCTGCCGGTGGTTGTCCGGTTGATTGCCGGAGTGGCATCACGGCTGGTGATTCGTCCCTCGTCGGCATTCCCGAGACGTCTTACATCTTCCGGCGACGGGGTCACACGTTGCGATACACGGCGGGTGACCTCCTGCTGTACGCGCCGGTCGTCGGTAGAGTATCTGAAGTTACGTCCTTCGCGAATGCTTCTGTCTCCCCATTCGCGGGCGCGGTTCCGCTCGTTTTCCTTCCAGTAGACGGCCCGTCGCCCGTTTTCGTTGTAGGCCCTTACATACGGGATATTACTGTAGTCGTAGTAGTCAATATAATAATAGCGCGGGTAATGTGAATTATAATATTGATGATGCATCCACGGATTGTACATGTTGCGGTCGACGATGACCACAAATGCATTCCGCAGGTTGAAGGTGGAGTAGAGGGAAGGTAGCGTTTGTGCGAAAAGCCAACGCCCGTTGTAGAGATAAACGAAATTACGCGTGGCCAGATCGTAGTACGTCTCAATGTCGGGAAAATAGTAGTAACGTGTTCCTGCGTAATAATCAGGAGCCCACGCCGGATTATAATCGTAATAATTGTCGTAATAATCATTTCCGCCCGCACCGTAGTATGATGTTCCACAACCGGTGAAACCGAGCGCCAGGATGAATGTTGTGAGGACGATGGCTAATTTTTTGGTAATTCTTTTCATTTCATTCGGTTTTAAATGGTTCATTTGGCTTTTTACCTGTCCTTTTGACTGAGAAAAAGCGGGAATGTTTAGTATGGATCCGGTTTTATATCTGAATGTCGCGGAAAGTATGGATATGTCCTCGTAATCTATTGCACAATCTTGGCGAAATCCTCCAGGTTCTCATCCACATACTGGGCAATGAGGGCGGTTTCCTCCTCTTCAATATAGAAAAACTTCTCTTCCAGCTCGTCGAACTGCTCGAAATCGACGTACATGGCGGTGAATTCCTCGTCGGTAGTTTCCCGCTCCAGCTCCGCACGATGTGCATCAAAAATTTCCTTTGCCTTGTAGAGTATCTTTGAAACGCCTTTGGCTCCCATCATCTTCAGAGCCTTGGCGGTGGGGTTATCGAAGATATAACCCCCGTAACCATTCTGGATCAGTTGCACAAAGCCTCCTTCGTTCACTTCATCAGAGAAAAAACGATACGCCAGCAACGTATGCTGATAGCCGTTGAGCTTGTCCATATTTTCTGCCGTGATGTCCCCGCCCAGGGTCTCCAGATAGGCATCGGTAAATACCTTCAGAAATTCGTCCATCCCCTTTTCTGCGGCTTCGATAATTATCTTCTCCTGAATCTGTATCATAAGGTCATTTTTTGCGGTCTTTGTTTACAGGAACAAATGTAACTGTTTTTTATTAAATCTATCTTTGAAGCTCCCTGTTTTCCGGATAAAATGGCTACATTTGCGTGAAATACACGGTTAAATAAATTCACGATAAATATAATATTTGTATGAAGGTAAAACCTTTCAGGGGTGTCCGCCCCCCAAAAGCACTGGTAAGAGAGGTAGCGTCGCGTCCCTACGATGTGCTTAATTCGGAAGAGGCTCGCAGCGAGGCCGAAGGCAACGAGAAATCGCTCTATCGCATCATCAAGCCGGAGATCGATTTTCCGGTGGGAAAGGATGAACACGACGAGGACGTGTATATGAAGGCGGCCGAAAACTTCCGGATGTTTCAGGAAAACGGATGGCTGCTGCAGGACGAGCAGGAGATGTATTACGTCTATGCCCAGACCATGAACGGCAAGACGCAGTACGGACTCGTGGTGGACGCCTCGGTGGAGGATTACATGACCGGCAAAATCAAAAAACATGAGCTTACACGCCGCGACAAGGAGGAGGACCGGATGAAGCATGTGCGTGTGAACGACGCCAATATTGAACCGGTATTCTTTGCCTATCCCGACAATGAGGCGCTTCACGTGGTCGTAACCAAAATCACGGTACAGCAGCCGGAATATGATTTCGTCTCGGTCGATGGCGTAGGACACCACTTCTGGCTGATCCGGAATGAGGAAGATATCCGGCATATTACGGAGATATTTGCCGGTATGCCGGCCATGTATATCGCCGACGGCCATCACCGCTCGGCGGCAGCTGCCCTGGTGGGTGCCGAAAAGGCGGAAAATAATCCAAACCATACCGGTGAGGAGGAATACAACTATTTTATGGCGGTCTGCTTCCCCGACAGCCAGCTCACCATCATCGACTACAACCGGGTGGTGAAGGACCTCAACGGACTCACGCCGGCCGGGTTTATTCAAAAGCTGGAGAAGAACTTCATCGTGGAACCCACCGGTACGGAGATTCAGAGGCCAAAGAACCTGCATAACTTCTCGGTTTACCTCGACGGACGTTCCTTCAGCGTGACAGCAAAACCGGGCACTTATGACGACAACGACCCCATCGGGCAGCTTGACGTGACCATCACCTCCAACCTTGTGCTAAACGAAATACTGGGTATCAGGGACCTGCGAAGCGACAAGCGGATCGACTTCGTGGGGGGAATACGTGGTCTCGGTGAGTTGAAAAAGAGGGTGGACAGCGGAGAGATGGCCGTGGCCCTGGCTCTCTATCCCGTGTCGATGAAGCAGCTGATGGATATTGCCGACACCGGCAACATCATGCCGCCCAAGACTACCTGGTTTGAGCCAAAGCTACGCTCGGGCCTGGTGATTCACAAGTTACACTGATTTTTCCGGAGAATCATGGTACCGGACGAACTGATCAGACAGAAAACGGAAGATATATTTCCGGAAGTGGTGCAGCATTACCGTTGGCTGCACCAACATCCGGAACTCTCCTATGGAGAGAAGGAAACGGCTGCCTACATTGCCGGCTTTCTCCGGAGGGAAGGTATTTCCTTCAAAGAGGGAATTGGCGGGGAAGGTATTCTTGCCACGATAAAAGGGGAGATGGAGGGCGATGGCAAATGTATGGCCTTCGTAGCCGATATGGATGCACTCCCCGTGCAGGAACAAAATGATGTTCCTTACAAGTCGGTTTATCACGGCGTAATGCATGCCTGCGGACATGATGCCCAGGCCGCATCGTTGATGGGGGCGGTAAAAATGGTGTCTTCCCTGCGCAACCGGTTTGCAGGGATTGCCCTCTTTGTCTTCCAGCCAGGTGAAGAACGCTCTCCCGGAGGAGCTTGCCTGATGTTGCAAGAGGGACTGTTCAGCGAACACAATCCCGATTTCATTGTGAAGCAGCATGCCTACACCGACCTGCCGGCAGGCATGGTCGCCTTTCACGAAGGAACCATCATGGCTTCGGCCGATGAGGTACACATCAAAGTAAAGGGACAGGGGGGGCACGGAGCCCTGCCGCATGAACTGAATGATACGGTGCTGGCTGCATCACAGATTATCGTAGCCATGCAGCAGCTGGTCAGCCGGAGAATAGACCCCTTTCACCCGATGGTACTTTCCTTCGGGAAGTTTATCGCCAATGGTGCCACAAATGTGATACCGGGAGAGGTGATATTGGCAGGCTCCCTGCGCTGCATGCAGGAGGAGGACCGCCACAGGATGCTGCAACTGATCCCCCAGGTTGCTGCCGCCACCGCTGCAGCATATGGCTGTAGTTGCGAAGTGAACCTGCCGCCGGGATATCCTTCCGTCCTCAGCAATGAGCAGATTACTGCACGTATAAGGATGATGACAGCAGAATTTCTGGGTGAAACAAAAGTATCTGAATTTCCGAAACGGATGACGGCCGATGATTTCGGTTTCTTCTCACAACGTTATCCGTGTTGTTACTACCGTTTTGGAGTAGCCGGAGAAAAAGGGAGAATGGGGCCGCTCCATTCTGCTACCTTCCTGATCGATGAACAGGCCTTGAAAACATCTGTTGCGATGGCTGCATGGCTTACTTTAAATTCGTTAAAATAGAAGGCAATCATTCCATTCTGTGTAGTTAAAACGATCTTTTGTTCTATTTTTGCACAAAACGATCATTTATCAGTTGAAATTATCCCAAATAAGTAATAAATTAAAAGTTAATCTATGGCCCAGCATGAATTAGATGAGTTAGATGAGAAAATCCTCAGGATGATCGTGGAAAACGCACGTATTCCCTTCCTGGAGGTGGCACGCGCCTGTGACGTCTCGGGAGCTGCTATCCACCAGCGGGTACAGAAAATGACCAACCTCGGCGTAGTAAAGGGTTCTGAGTTTGTGGTGGACTCCGAAAAAATAGGTTACGAAACCTGTGCCTTTGTGGGTATCTTCCTCACCTCTCCCTCCACGTTCGATTATGTGGTAAAAGAATTGGAAAAAATTCCTGAAGTGGTGGAATGTTATTATACCACCGGACAATATGACCTGCTGATTAAGGTATATGCGAAAAATAACAAGGACCTGCTGCGGATCATTCACTCACAGCTGCAACCTCTCGGACTTTCGAGAACCGAAACGCTGATGTGCTTCAAGGATGCCTTCCGCAAGAAGCTGCCTATTGATTTCGCTTCACAGCAGGCTGATCAATAGATCCCTGTGCAGACAACTTACACCTTTTTTGAAAATATATAAATTATGACCACACGTAGAAATTTTATCAGGACATCGGCGTTAGGATTCACCGCGTTGGCCCTGAACCCTTCCCGGGTTACCTCATCGATGACGGGCAATGCGCGGAATAACCGTTATGTTTCCAAAAGACCTGCCACGGGCGACCGTCATTTCAGGTCGGCTGCGGTAGAACAAACCATTAACAGGGTGAAGGCCAAAATAAAAGATCCCAAGCTGGCATGGATGTTCGAAAACTGTTTCCCCAACACACTCGATACCACGGTAAGCTTCAGCATACAAAACGGCAGGCCTGATACTTTTGTGATCACCGGCGACATTGATGCCATGTGGCTGCGTGACTCATCGGCACAGGTGTGGCCCTACCTGCCGCTGACAAGGAAGGACAACCAGCTCAAACAGATGATAGCCGGCGTGATCAACAGACAGACAAAATGCATCCTGATCGATCCCTATGCCAATGCTTTTAACCGCGAACCAAAGCCCGACAACGAGTGGATGACCGACCGTACTGAGATGAAGCCAATGTTACACGAACGTAAGTGGGAGATCGACTCGCTTGCCTATCCTGTAAGACTGGCTTACAACTACTGGAAAACTACCGGCGACACTTCGGTGTTCGATGCCGACTGGACCAAAGCCATGAACCGGGTGATAGAGACTTTCAGGGAGCAGCAGCGCAAAGAAGGTAATGGCCCCTATAAATTTCAACGGAAAACAGAACGGCAGCTCGATACGCTGAATAACGACGGATGGGGAAATCCGGTGAATCCGGTGGGACTCATCGTCTCTTCATTCCGCCCCTCCGACGACGCAACCACCTTCCAGTTTCTGGTGCCCTCCAACCTCTTCGCGGTAACTTCGTTGAAACAGATTGCCGAGATCGCCCAAAAGGTGACCAGGGATGATGCACTGGCCAAGGCAGCCACAGCACTGGCCAAAGAAGTGCACGATGCCATTCAGAAGTACGCCATCGTGCAACACCCCAAATATGGAAGGGTCTATGCTTTTGAAGTGGACGGATTCGGGAACGCCTATTTCATGGACGACGCCAACGTACCCAGCCTGCTGGCATTGCCATACCTCGACTCCGTAGACCTGAAGGATCCTGTCTACAGTAACACGCGGAAGATGGTACTGAGCGAAGACAACCCCTACTTCTTCAAGGGGACGGCAGGAGAAGGTATCGGCGGTCCGCACATAGGCTATGACATGATCTGGCCCATGAGCATCATCATGCGTGCACAGACAAGCCGCAGCGACGAGGAGATTAAACATTGTCTCCGCATGCTTC
Organism: Proteiniphilum sp. LBM24028; assembly: GCF_056629195.1. Lineage (NCBI taxonomy): Bacteria > Pseudomonadati > Bacteroidota > Bacteroidia > Bacteroidales > Dysgonomonadaceae > Proteiniphilum > Proteiniphilum sp. LBM24028. The sequence goes on from NZ_CM152817.1 coordinate 327,005, forward strand.
GTAACACCGACGCCGATACCGGCTTTATGCACGAGTCGTTTCACAAGGACAACCCTGCCAAATTTACCAGAAGCTGGTTCGCCTGGGTCAACACCCTCTTTGGTGAACTGATTGTGGAACTGGAGGCAAAAGGTAAAATGAACCTCATTAACAACATCTGAAAAGTATGGGAAATTTTTTGAAAGCTGCCGCGATGATATTGTGTGCAATGTTAACTGCTTCAAATATGAAGAGTCAATCGTTTGATTTACCGGTCGATTACGTGAATATACTCATGGGAACCCAGTCTGAGTTCGCCCTCTCCAACGGAAACACCTATCCCGCCATTGCCCTGCCCTGGGGTATGAACTTCTGGACACCCCAGACCCGTAAGATTGGCGACGGATGGCAGTATGCATACACTGACAACAAACTGAACGGTTTCAAGCAGACACACCAGCCCAGTCCCTGGATGAACGACTATGGCCAGTTTTCCATCTTCCCGATGGTGGACCGGATGGAGTTTGATCAGGAGAAAAGGGCCAGCTGGTACTCACACAAGGCTGAAGTGGCGAAACCCTACTATTACAGCGCCTACCTGGCCGATTATGATGTGACTACGGAGATCACGCCCACCGAACGGGCCGCCATCTTCCGGTTTACCTTTCCGGAAACAGAGAACGCCTTTGTGCTGGTGGATGCCTTTGATAAGGGTTCCGCAGTGGAGATACTCCCCGAGAAGAATGCCATCGTGGGGTATACCACCCGTAACAGCGGAGGCGTACCTGCGAACTTCAAAAATTATTTTGTGATCGTCTTCGACAGACCTTTTCAGCAAATGCATGCGGTAGAGAACAAGGCTATTATACAAAACAGCACAAAAGCCGAAGCTGACCACGCGGGCGCATTCATCGGCTTCGCCACAAAAAGGGGGGAGAGGGTGCTTGCCCGGGTAGCTTCTTCTTTCATCAGTACGGAGCAGGCATGGCAAAACCTCAAAGAGGTGACCGGTAAGGATTTCGACCAGGTGAAGCAGGAGGGACGCGACATCTGGAATGAGGTGCTGGGTAAAATTGAAGTAGAGGGGGGGAACCTTGACCAGGTACGTACCTTTTATTCCACGCTCTACCGCTCCACGTTGTTTCCACGCAAGTTTTACGAGATCGACGCCAAAGGCAGGACCGTACATTACAGTCCCTACAACGGAGAGGTGCTTCCCGGGTATATGTATACCGATACTGGCTTCTGGGATACCTTTCGTGCATTATTTCCGCTTCTGAACCTGGTCTACCCCTCGGTGAACAAGGAGATACAGGAGGGACTGGTGAACACCTACAAGGAGAGTGGCTTCCTGCCCGAGTGGGCAAGCCCGGGACACAGAGGCATCATGATTGGCAACAACTCTGCTTCGGTGGTGGCCGACGCGTACCTGAAAGGGTTGCGCGGGTACGACATAGAAACACTCTACAAGGCGATGCTTCACGGTACGGAGAACGTGCATCCCAAGGTGAGTTCCACAGGACGCCTCGGACATGAGTACTACAACAAGCTGGGCTATGTGCCATACGACGTGAATATCAGGGAGAACGCGGCACGCACGCTGGAGTATGCCTATGCCGACTGGACCATCTACAAACTGGCCAAAGCGCTGAACCGCCCCAAAAAGGAAATCGATCTCTTTGCCAAAAGAAGCCAGAACTATCGCAACCTTTATTCGAAAGAATATAAACTGATGCGGGGACGCAACGAAGATGGTTCCTTCCAGTCGCCCTTCAGCCCCACGAAATGGGGAGATGCCTTCACCGAAGGAAACAGCTGGCACTACACATGGTCTGTATTCCACGACCCGCAGGGGCTGATAGACCTGATGGGAGGTAACAAGGCATTCGTGCAGATGCTCGATTCGGTGTTCATCATGCCGCCTGTTTTCGATGACAGCTACTATGGTGGCGTTATTCACGAAATAAGGGAGATGCAGATCATGAACATGGGGCAGTATGCCCACGGCAACCAGCCCATTCAGCACATGATCTACCTCTATAACTATGCCGGTGAACCCTGGAAAGCGCAGTACCGGGTGCGTGAGGTAATGGACAAGCTCTACCTGCCCACGCCCGATGGATACTGCGGCGACGAGGACAACGGACAGACCTCGGCCTGGTATGTCTTCTCGGCCCTCGGCTTCTATCCCGTCTGCCCGGGCAGCGACCAGTATGTGATCGGCTCGCCCCTGTTTGAGAAGATGACCCTCCATCTCGAAAATGGGAAAAAAGTGGAGATCAATGCACCGGGGAATAATTCCAAAAGCAGGTACATCAGCGACATGCGAATAAATGGAAAATCATCTTCCAAGAATTATTTTACACATACCGAGCTGATGAAGGGAGCGAAGATCGATTTCACCATGTCTGATACACCGAATAAGAACAGGGGTACGAAGAAAACCGACTATCCCTATTCTTTTACCAACGGGAAATAGATTAAAGAGAGTGGTGCTGAATAAATGTCTGCCATTTATTTCAGCACCCTTGCCTTGTCGATATTCAGGTTTTGCAACACCCCGGCTGTACTTTTTACATTGATAAACAGTCCGTGTGAATCAAACGGGATTGCCAGAGGCTGGTAAAAAGGGTTGAATACCCACTCCCTGATCTCTACCTGTGCAACGCCCTGACTGACAATGCCCAGCTTTTTGGCTGCGGCATAGGAGAGGTCGATCACCCTGCCCCGGTAACGCGGCCCCCTGTCGGTGACTTTTACAATAACCTTCTTGTTGTTTTTCGGATTGATCACCTCCAGCATGGTACCGAAAGGAAAGGTGCGATGGGCACAGGTGAGGCTGTCCCTGTGATAGGAGGTGCCATCCGACATCTTTCTCCCGTGAAAACGATTTGAATAAAAGGAGGCCTTCCCTGATTGCTGGGCAAGACAGTCGGTAACGGTAATAAAGAGGCTGACTGCAACAAACAGCTGAGTAATCTTTTTCTTCATCGTTGTAAAGATTTCCGGCTGCAAATAAAATAAAAAAAAACAAATAAAAAAAGGAAAGCTGCTACACTTTCCTTTCGATAGTTGCGGAGGCAAGACTCGAACTTACGACCTTTGGGTTATGAGCCCAACGAGCTACCAACTGCTCCACTCCGCGATATGTTATTCCTTAATTGGGTTGCAAAGATAGAGATTAATATTGGAAAAACAAAATTTCTCCGAATATTTTTTATTTGTACATTAAAAACTGTACTTTTGAGTCAAATTTACCGCTATGTCAGATAGTATTGTCATTATTCCCACATACAACGAAAAAGAGAATATTGAATTAATTGTCAGGGCCGTCTTTTCCTTGAAGAAGAATTTTCACATCCTGGTTATTGACGACGGCTCTCCCGACGGAACGGCTGCCATTGTGCAACGCCTTCAGAGGGAGGAGTTTGCAGGCCGGCTCTTTTTGGAACAAAGGAAGGGGAAACTGGGACTGGGTACTGCCTACATACACGGTTTCAAATGGGCGTTGTTGCATGCTTACGACTTCATATTTGAAATGGATGCCGACTTTTCGCACAACCCCGACGACCTCCCCCGGCTCTATACGGCATGTAGCGAAGGAAAATATGATGTGGCCGTGGGTTCCCGTTATTCCACGGGGGTGAACGTGGTAAACTGGCCCATGGGAAGGGTGCTGATGTCGTACTTCGCCTCAAAATACGTACGGTTTGTGACCGGTCTCGATATCAGGGATACAACAGCAGGCTTTGTCTGTTACCGAAGGAAGGTTTTGGAAACCATCGATCTCGATCATGTCCGTTTCAAGGGGTATGCCTTCCAGATTGAAATGAAATATACGGCGCACGTGCTCGGGTTCAAAATTAAAGAGGTATCGGTGATCTTTGTCAACCGGAGACTGGGAACCTCAAAAATGAATACAAGCATCTTCGGGGAAGCTTTCTTCGGTGTCATCAGCCTGCGCTGGCGGAGGATGACCGGAAAAATAAAACCAAAGGCCAGAAAATAATGACTTTCGGAATATGGAACTGATTCACAAAGCAACAATCATCAACGAGGGAGCCGTTTTTACGGGATCGGTACTTCTTGAAGGGGAAAGAATATCACGCATATTCAGTGATGGAGTACCGCAGGAGGTGATGAATGCCTGCCGGATCACTGATGCAAGGGGATTGTACCTGATTCCCGGTGTGATCGACGACCAGGTACACTTCCGAGATCCGGGCCTTACACACAAGGGCGACCTGTTTACCGAAAGCAGGGCGGCCGTGGCGGGAGGAGTGACCTCCTTCATGGAGATGCCCAACACGAACCCGCAAACGATTACCCTGGAGGCGCTCGAGCGTAAAATGGAGATGGCTGCCGGAAAGTCGGCTGCCAACTTCTCTTTTTACCTGGGAGCCACCAACGACAATCTCGCAGAGCTAAAAAAAGTGGACACAAGAAAAGTGTGTGGAGTGAAGGTTTTCATGGGGGCTTCCACAGGAAATATGCTTGTAGACAACGAAAGCGCCCTGCAACGGATCTTTGCCGAGGTGGATGCGCTCATTGCCACCCACTGTGAGAAAGAGGAAATGATACGGGAGAACAGCGAGAGATACAGGAAAAAGTTCGGTGAGGAGATTCCTATATCCCTGCATCCGCTTATCAGAAGCGCTGAAGCGTGTTACCGCTCCTCGGCACAGGCGATTGAACTGGCCGACAGGTACGGGGCAAGGCTGCACGTACTGCACCTCTCCACAGCCCGGGAGATGGCACTCTTCAGCGCGGCTCCCCTTGAGGAGAAAAAAATCACGGCAGAGGTGTGCGTGCACCACCTCTGGTTCTCTGATCAGGATTACGAAAGGCTGGGAGCCCGCATCAAATGGAATCCGGCCGTCAAGACCACGGATGACAGACGGGCGTTACGCGAAGCTCTTGCACAGGGAAAGCTCGATGTGGTGGCCACCGATCATGCACCCCATCTGTTAAGCGAGAAAGAGGGTGGCGCCCTGCGGGCAGCTTCGGGTGGGCCGCTGGTGCAGCATTCGCTGCAGCTGATGTTTCAACTGGCGGCAAAAGGTGTTCTCAGTAGGGAACAGGTGGTGGAGAAGATGTGTCATGCTCCGGCACGCCTGTTCAGGGTGAAGGAAAGAGGGTTTATCAGGGAGGGCTATTTTGCAGACCTGGTACTTGTTGACCCGGCAAGGCCCTACACGGTGACCCCGCAAAATATCCTTTACAAATGCGGATGGTCTCCCTTCGAAGGGGAGACATTTGGCTGCTCGGTTGTAAAAACTTTTGTGAACGGACAACAGGTATGGAATGGGGAAAATTTGACGGACAACATCCATGGCAAGCCCCTTGCTTTCGAAAGATGAAAGTGTAGCCGGCTTGACGTTCATTAACCCAAAATGATTGGGCATGCCGATATATTTTTCTACTTTTGTGTCGAAATTTAATAAAAACCTTCACGAGTGAGATTTTTGTTTACTGTTCAGGGAGAGGGTAGGGGCCACTTCACACAGGCATTATCCCTGGCTGCTATCCTCAGGAAGCATGGCCATGATGTAGTAGCCGTGCTGGTCGGAAAAAGCGACTCAAGGCAGATACCCCAGTTCTTCATGAATAAGATAGGTGCGCCGGTAGCTGAGTTCAGCAGTCCCAACTTTACCTCTTTTTATAAGCAGAAGCGTCCCAACATCTTCATCAGCGTCATCAACAACTTCTCCCGGCCCTTTATCTTTCGCAAAAGCTTGCTGTTTCTAAAACAACAGATTGAACAATACCGTCCCGACAAAGTAATCAACTTTTATGAGATGATCACCGGTATGGCGTACGGAATATACCGCTTCGATAAAAAATTGGGTGTGGAGATGATCACGGTGGCACACCAGTATGTACTGATTAACCCGAATTACAAAACCACAGCCGAGCAGGATGTGAAGTTCTATCTGCTGCGGATGCTCTCCCGGATTACATCCACCCGCGCTTCGAAGATTCTTGCACTCTCCTTTCGCGACATGCCGGGATCGAAAGACAGGAAGATAGTGACGGTTCCTCCTTTGTTGCGATCGGAAGTGTTTGATATTGAGTCTGTACCGGGCAATTATATTCACGGTTACATGCTGAATACAGGTTATTTTGAAGAGGTGTTGGCATGGCACGAAAAACATCCCGAGGTACCGTTGTGCTTTTTCTGGGATAAGAAGGATGCCGGCGAGGTGACGCAGGTCGACGAAAATTTTGTTCTGCATAAGCTGAACGACGAACGCTTCCTGCACAGTATGGCCGGCTGTATGGGGTATGCCACCACCTCGGGCTTTGAGTCTCTCTGTGAGGCTCTTTATTACCGGAAGCCGACCCTCATGGTACCGGTGCATGTGGAGCAGGAATTCAATGCCTACGATGCATCCCTCTCGGGTGTGGGCATCTCAGCGAAAAAATTCAAACTGAACGAGCTCATTCGGTTTATACCCGAATATGCTCCCGATGAGAATTTCAGGGAGTGGGTACACCAGGCCGAAGTACGGTTTATCAAAGAGATTTGCGACAACTATAAACCCACCGAATCACGGTAGAAATCCAACGCCTCAAAAAAGAGCCCTTCCCCGGCCGTCTGGTCGATCCGCACTTTGCCGGTATCTGACAACAGGGTGAAGTTAATCTGGTCATCCACATTCTTCTTGTCGTGACGTGCAATCTCGCGGAGTCTATCGTAATCGTCACAGCTAATGGCAAAAGCACCGTAATGTTGCTGTATGAAGCGGACCGTTGTGAGCAGTTTCTCCTTCGGGAAGCCGCATATGCGGTGTGAGAGATATAACTCCACAATCATGCCCCAGGCCACTGCATACCCGTGCGGTACAGGAGCACCATTGCTTATTGCAAAGCTTTCAAAAGCGTGGGCGGTAGTATGTCCCAGGTTCAGTGCCTTGCGGATATTCTTTTCAAAAGGATCCTTTTCCACGATTTCCCGTTTGATCTCCACGGAGCGAAAAACCAGTTCATTCAGTGCTTCATAATCCGGCTTATCGAATTTGAAGGTCAGTATCTGTTCCCAGTCCGTCTCCGAATGGATCAGTGCATGCTTGATCATCTCGGCATATCCCGAGAGGATGGCACGCCGGTCGAGTGTCCGGAAAAAGAGAGACGAGATAATCACGTACTCCGACGGATAAAATGCGCCAATCTCATTTTTATATCCCCCGAAGTTGATGCCTGTCTTTCCGCCTACGGCAGCATCCACGGCACCCAGCAGGGTGGTAGGCAGATTAATATATTTGATACCCCGCTTGAAGGTGGCCGCAGCAAAGCCGCCCAGATCGGTCACCATGCCCCCTCCCAGATTTATCAGTAGTGAGTGGCGTGTGGCCCCGCGTTGGGTGAGCTCCAGCCATACCTTACTCAGGTTCTCAAGGGTCTTGTGCGTGTCATTGGCAGGAATGACGATCTCTGTTGCCTCGCGGATGGCGGAGACGCCGGCAAGCAGTGGTGTGCAATGCTGGTGGGTATGTGTGTCGGTAAGAAGAAAAAGCTTGTCGTGCGGGATAAGCCGGATGATCTTCTCCATATCAGTTGCCGGTTGGCTGCTTTTGATGATCTGTTGCATTTATTTTATTATTGTTTGTTATCCAGTGCTTTATATAGTTCTTCCTGAATGCGCTCCCGGATCTTCAGCGTGGATAACCGGTTGGGAGAACGGGAGGGGTTGACCCGGTTCGACAGGAAAATGTAGATCATGTTGTTCGTGGGGTCTATCCAGAAACAGGTTCCCGTGTATCCGGTATGGCCGTAAACCTCAACAGGTGTCCCCGGGCTGACAGGACTGGCATCACTGTTGGCGGGATCGGGCTTGTCGAATCCCAGACCACGGCGGCTCACACTACTCTTTGCAGTGGTGAAGAGTTTCACCGTTTCCTCACTCAGGTATCGCTCTCCACCGTAGACTCCGCCGTTGAGCCACATCTGGAATAGTTTTGCCAGATCAGCGGCGTTGGAAAACAGTCCCGCATTGCCGGAGATACCACCAAAAAGAGCTGCACCTTCGTCGTGTACATATCCCCTGAGGTGTTGCCTGCGAAAAAAGGGATCATCCTCGGTGGACGGGATCCGGTCGGCAGGGAGGTACTTCAACGGCTGAAAGGTGGTCGTTGTGGCACCCAGCTTACGATAAAACGTGCCCTTGACATAACTGTCGAGATCCTGTTTTGTAATCTGTTCCACTGCTTCCTTCAGCAACATGAAGTTGAGACAGCTGTAGGTATATCTCCCCTTCGTTTTCAGCGGCGATGTAATGATATCCCTCAGCAGGACGTCGTGCATCTTGTCGCTGGCATAGATCCCTTCCGCCACCGGCAGATAAAATCGCTCTGAAGGTTTCGGGGAGATGAGGTCGGGTAGGAAGCGGTAATCGGTACGGGCCCAGGCGCCGGCATAACGGACATGGTACGTCGCGGAACGGGCACCGAACAGACGTCCTTTATAACTGTTGGGGTCGATGGCACTGGTATAGTAGGGGATAAAAGAGGTGATACCCGACTCGTGCAGAAGGAGTGAGCGGAGCGGTATCTTCGCCTTGTCGCTTCCCTTTGTTTCAGGTACAAACTTGTCGATGGGGTCTAGCAGTGCCAGCTTCTTTTCATCATAGAGTCTCATCACGGCAGGCAGCGTGGCCGATGCTTTTGTTACAGAGGCCAGGTCGTAGACCGTTTCGCCGGTCACCTGCGGACTTTCCCCGTAATCGAAACGGCCGAACTCCTTCTCGTAAATAACCATGCCGTCTTTTACTACCAGTATCTGGCAACCCGGGTATGCCTTTTGACGAATTCCCTCAATTGCAATATGCTCAATTCCGGCGAACCGTTCCGACGGAATACCCATCTCTTCGGGCATGGAATAACCCAGCCTTGTTTTTTGTGTATCAATACCACTTCCTTCGGAAAAAGAGGCTGTGGTCACCGGCAGCCTGCCACGAAAGCCTATTCCGCCAAAGATACCCTGTGCGGCGCTCATCTGGGCAAAAGGCGTGTTGTCATAGGCAAGGACCACCGCATCGGCTGATTCCATGACCTTCCTGTACTGGTCCGCGGCATAAGGCATGGTAAAGAACACCAGAATGAAGGGGGTATTGCCGACCAGCTGATGCAAGGAGGCGGCATCGGCTGCCTGGCTGTCGTGAACGGAGATAATGAACAGATCCGGTTTTTTCAAATCTGTTTCTCTAAACAGTTCTGCAGCGGTTTTTGACTGAAACGCCTGCACGTCGCCCTGTTTTTTAAGATATTGCTGGAAGGTGTTGAAGGAGGAAGTGCCGAGCGCCACTGAGGTGATCCGTGTGGTGTCGAGCCCCTTCAGTGGCAGTCGCCCCTGCTGGTTCTTAAGTAATGTTACTGCGTGGTCGTAGATCTTGCGTTGCAACCACGTGGTCCGGGGTGTCTCCACGCGTCTGTGAACGGTGCTGCTGTTGATGGGAACGAAGCGATGAGCCCCGAGAATATATTTGTAGGAGAGTATTTTCAGTACCTTTTTTTTTAGAAGCGAATCGGGGATGGTACCGTTGGTTACTGCTTCTATGACCGACTCGAACGCCTTCTGCTGGTTTGCTACGCCCAGAATCACATCATTCCCTGCCAGCAGCGCCCGCACACTGGCATCGGACTGACCGGAGACTCCTTTCATCGACATGCCGTCGGTGAAGGTAAGGCCGGCAAATCCCATCTCCTTTTTCAGCAGATTCACGCCCACGTTGGGTGAGAGTGAGGCGGGCATCCCCCCGGTTTCCAGTTCGGGCACGTTCAGATGCCCTGACATGATGCCCGACAAACCGGCGTTTATATATTCCCGGAACGGGTAAAGCTCTACCTTCTCCAGCCGTTCGCGGCTGTGTTTGATGGTAGGGAGTTTTTTGTGGGAATCGTCGGAAGTGTCTCCATGTCCCGGGAAATGTTTTGCCACGGCCATGACGCCGTTGAGTTCCATTCCCCGGGCAAAGGCAATGCCCTGTCGTGCCACGTTCAGCGGGTTTTCACCGTAGGAGCGGGTGCCGATGACCGGATTGTCGGGGTTTGTATGTACGTCGATGGAGGGGGCGAAGTTCACATGGATACCCAGTTCCCGGCACTGACGGGCTACCTCCTTGCCGTAGAGGGTGAGCAGAGAGTCGTCGGTGATGGCACCGATGATGATGTTCCGGGGAAACCTGGGGGCATCGCTCAGACGCATCGACAGTCCCCACTCGCCATCAAGGGCTATCAGCAGCGGCACGTCGGATATACCCTGCGCGTAATTGGTGATAGTGGCCTGTTGTGCCATGGTTCCCTTCGAGAATAACAACCCGCCCACTTTCTGGTTTCTGATGTATCCCGATATTTTCGGTTTCCAGCTATTGCTGGGTTCAGCGATAGGCATAAAAAGCTGGCCCACCTTCTCCTCCCGGGTGAGGGTACTGTAGACCGAGTCTACCCATCTGGTCATCTCGCCCTGGTCGGCCTGCCGGTAAAGGTTGGGTATCACCTGTGCCGGAACTGGCAATGTGCAGATGAATAATATGCTGAACAGTAGTATTCTGGTCATTTTACTCTCTCCATTGTTACGTCCATCCTGCCTACATAGGCACCCCGGCCACTGGTTTGATAAATCATCACCGGCCTGTTGTTCCTGTTCATGCGTTCGGTGGGTTCCTGCAAGTAGGTATGGCTATGGCCTCCAATGATAAGGTCAATATTCCGGGATGATTCGGCCAGCCTTACATCGGCTCCGTAACCGAGGTGGGAAAGGCAGATAACCAGATCACATTTCTGTTCCACACGAAGCTTCTCTGCCAACTTGTTGGCAGTCTCCTCAGGATCCAGAAACTTCATTCCATCGTAGTTGTCCGCAGCGATCAGCCCTTTTGGCTGGATGTTGATACCGATGACCCCGATGCGCAGTTTTCCCTTTTTCAGGATCACGAAGGGTTTTATCATACCGGAGAGCGGGGTGCCGGAAAAGTCGTAATTGCTTGATACGATTGGAAAATTGGCCAGACTGACTACCTTTTCAAGTGTCTCCAGACCGTAATCAAACTCATGATTACCCAACGTGGCCGCATCGTAACGCATCAGGTTCATCGTTTTTATCTCGACTTCTCCCTTGAATAAATTGAAGTAGGGGGTTCCCTGAAGGAAATCCCCTGCATCGAGCAGGAGTACCTGTTTGTTTTCTGCCCTCATCTGATCAATGTAGGATGCCCTGCGTACGACACCTCCCATGCCTGGAGCCGTCCTGTCAGTGGGGGGAAGTGGTTCGATGCGGCTGTGGGTATCGTTTGTATGCAGAATTACCAGCCGCTCCCGGGCAACGAGTGCCGGACCGGAAAGTAAAAAGAAGCCCAGGAGCAGGCAGGAAAGATATCTTTTCATCTTAATGGGGAGGCTATTTGTTAATGACTATTCGCCGGTCGAGTGCGGAGACCACTTCCTTTCCCCGACGGGTTTGTTCTTTCACGTAATCAATCATAATATCCCGCAGTGTGATGCCTGTATCCTGACTTGAGATTGCGTTGCGGAAGGCAGCCATGTTGTCGTTTCCCTCGGCAAGGTAATCGAGGGTGACTATGTAATAAACTTTTTCGTCCTGCACGGGTTTGCCGTCGACCGTCACATTTTTCACTTTCCCCTCTTCCACCACCAGCTTCACATTCGAAGAGATGCCTGCACCTCCGATGCGGGCGTAGGCATCGAAGATGTTTTTCAGGTCGCTCCCTTTCAGAGCGAGGAAGGTAAGGGTGTTGTCGAACGAATAAATCTCATATAGGTTACCCACAGTGATCTTCCCTTTTGGCAGAGTGGCCCTGTGCCCATGTACGTTCATCACTCCCATATCGGCGCCCTGGGGTAGATGTTCGTCGCCATAGGCCTTCATTACATCCGATGTGAGGTTGGTCAGCAGGCTCTCGGGCCTTTTGTAATCCATAAACTGTGCCGAATAACCGATGGGCTCGTTCATCTCCTTGTCGAGCTTCCCCTTGTAGGATTGTACCAGCGCCTGCATCTTCTGGTGCGGACTGTGATCGAAGACAGAATCCATCTGCACGATGGTGCCTGACATTTCCGTCACATGATAGGACTGTTTGCAGGAAAGCAGGAGGATTGCCAGACAGATAACCGGGGCTATTTTTTTATGCATGCCGAATAGATAAATTGTCCTAAACCATTTATAGTGCCAAAAATAGATATTTTTGCCCTGAAAGCAAAAGCTCTTTTTATAAATAAACATTAAATAATATTTTACGCGGAAATTTCGGGAATAATTACTACCTTTGCATCCGCTTTGCGTAATCTCTGTCGGTCCCGTTCCGTCATATTGCGTTTAAACAGGGTTAATTATTAACATAAAGCTTATTACAAGATGGATTTAATTAAAATAGCAGAAGCAGCTTTCGCAAGGGAAAAGAAAGAGTTTCCTGCTTTTAAAAGTGGCGATACCATCACGGTTGCTTACCGCATTGCGGAAGGAAATAAAGAACGTATACAGCAGTATCGCGGGGTGGTGATCAAGATTGCCGGCCACGGAGACGCAAAGCGTTTTACCGTGCGCAAGATGTCTGACAACATTGGTGTGGAACGTATCTTCCCGATGAACTCACCATTCATCGAAGATATTACGCTCAACAGTGCAGGAAAAGTACGCAGAACAAAACTCTATTACCTGCGCAAACTGCGTGGAAAAGCTGCCCGTATTCGCAAAAAAGTATATTAAGAGTTACTGCAGACAAAATGAAATTGCTCCGGAATCTTTTCCGGAGTTTTTTGTATCCACATCTCTCATTGCTACATGTACATAGTGGGTTAGATCACCATTGTTGCCAAACCCGACCAATTTTTCACACCTCCCCATACTTCTTACTCCCTGTTATCCATCTCAATCTTTTTTGCCACCGACTCTTCTTTGCAGGAACACCGGATTTTCCTATTTTTGTGACTGTTATTCTTTTACTGAAAATAAACTTATGCTCCATAAAACCGAAGGGATCGTGCTGGGTACTTCGCCCTATAACGACATTTATAGCATCGTGCAGGTGTTCACACGCGACTTTGGCAGGGTCTCTTACCTGCTTCCCCGCTCACGAGGTAAGACAGCGAAAATAAAAACTTCACTTTTCTTTCCGCTATCGGTACTACACCTGGAGGTGGAACATTTGCCGCTGCGCGATCTGCACCGGTTGAAGGAGGTCGAACGACAGTTTCCGTTACACGATCTTTGTACGAACATGACCAAGATGTCACTGGCTTTTTTCCTTTCTGAGTTTTTATTGCGGATCTTCCGCGAGTCGGATCATAATGAACCCTCTTTCGATTTTGTGAAGAACTCGGTGGAGACGCTGGAGGCAGCCGAAAAGGGAGTGGCCAGCTTTCATCTGGCTTTCCTGTTCGGGCTGACCCGTTTCATGGGTATTTATCCGAACGTGGAGTGGCGGGAGAAAAACCGCTTTTTTGATCTTATGCAGGGTGAGTTTGTGATGAACATGCCGATACACGGGCATTATCTGAATAGTAGTGAAAGTGATTTTCTGGTGCTACTCCAACGCATGAACTATGGCAATATGCATCTCTTCCGTTTGTCGCGTAATAACCGGAATACAATACTGGACTACCTGCTTGAATATTATCGTTTGCATGTTTACGACTTTCCTCCGCTCAAGTCGGTCGAAATCCTGCGGATGTTGTCCTGAAAAAAAATCATGTCTTCTTCGATTTGGATCAGGGTAACAGGAAATCAGGCATATACCCTGAACAGGATAACCCTGCCGGATGATATCACGGTGAAGGCGCTGTTCAGCGACTCATTGAGTGTTCCCTGCCACCAGTTGGTGAGTATCCGGCCGGTGAGTGGGTATTTGAGATTGCGAGTGGTCACGGCAGTGCGGTCTATGGGAAAGAGAGAGACCTGTTGCCCCGGAAAACTGCTAAATTCAACTGAACCCCGCATGGGAGTAAAAATGCCGTAGTTGGTATACATTTCTACTGTTGCTTCCTCCATATAGTCGGCCAACAATGAGATATTTCCCAGCGTATGATCTTCCCGGTAGCCGGTACCTCCCACAATAACAATTTCCTTTCTCCCGTTTTTTACGCAGAAATGTACCGATTTGGTGAGGTCGTTGGTTTCCTGATCGGGATCGCGATGTAGTATATGTGCGTAAAGAAGACGGTTCTCCTCCGAGACGGAGTCGCAATCGCCCACAATGGCATCGGGCCTGCCGCCATGGGCGATAAAATCATTGGCGGCGCCGTCGGTGCAGACAATATATTCAGCCCTTTCGATCAGGGAGAGCGGCAGGGGGTGGCTGGGGAACCGTCCGTTGGCAATGATTACAGTAGATATCCTTGGCAATATATCCATTCATCTTTTATTTTGGCAGAGACAAAGGTACAAAAAGAAGCGGCATAAAAATGCCGCTCCCAACCTTATTTGTACCTCTGGTCCTATACCGTCAGCGATTCTTCCAATGCTATTGATTTCGGGAAAAGGATGTTGTTTTCCAGATGGATATGACGGTGGAGGTCTTCCTCGAATTCCTTCAGCAGGCCCAGTGTCACGCGGTAGGTATTACAGCCGTCGTCGGGCGTGGTATAGTCACCGGTGAGCTCGCTGATGGTACGGAAGCGTTCTCCTTCTGCATCGTGTTCGTGCTCCATCTGGGCAATCATTGCAGCTGCCGTGCCTGCTTTTGCCTGAGGAAGTTTCCCGCCCGACAGTGATATTCTTACCAGCTGCCTGATGTGTGGAAACAGCATCAGCTCCTCCTTTCTGAGATGTGCCGTAAGGTCGCCCGCCGACTCCAGAAACAGTTTTTCCACTGCCGCCAGTTCGGGATGATTCTCCCCGTGGACCCGCACGATCTTATTCAGGTAGGGTGTGATCTCCGGAATTTTGGTTTCGATATAACGATGGTGCGTCTTCTCGATGTAGTCGGCCAACAGGTCGAGCGGGAACGACTGGAAGTCGATCTCCCCGTCCTGCTTCCTGTTTATTGCCTCCCGCAGCTCATTGATGAGCTTTCCTTCGTCAAGCTTTTTGTCGCGGCTTGCATCGGCAATGGTTCTGTTTCCGTTACAGCAGAAATCGATACGGTATTGTTTGAAAATGGAGGCAGCTTTGTAGTTTTCCGCCACAATTTTTCCGATAATACTTTGATTGTTAATGTCCATAATAAATTAAAATTTAAAGGAGCCGTCGACGGACATAAACCGCGATGGCGGCTCCAAGGATGAGTTATTGCAAAGGGTTACGGTTTTTCCGTAGGTTTTTTCTTCTTTTTAATGGTAAGCTGATACACGAACCAGAACAGGGTAAGGGTACCTATGGCGAAGATGGTGTCACCAATAACACGCAACCACTTGAAGAAATCTACAAGCGGCTGTTGCATGAACTCGGCCGAGCGGGCATACCACATTCCCTCTTTCACACTGGCCACGGTCTGCATCAGGCCTACCGGCAGGAGGCTTAATACCACCATCAGCAGCAAGCCAATATTGAGTGTCCAGAAGGTGAAGGAGATAAGCCTGTTGTTCCATCTCTGTTTCCGGTACATGCTGCGTAGCACAAACAGGATAAGTCCGATGCCGAGCATGCCATATACCCCGAACAGGGCCGCATGCCCATGTACTGGCGTCGTGTTCAGTCCCTGCATATAAAAGAGTGCGATGGGCGGGTTGATAATAAATCCGAAGATGCCGGCTCCCAGGAAGTTCCAGAAAGATACGGATAGCAGGAAGTAGATGGGCCACTTGTAATCCTCTAACCATTCGGTGGATTTACTCATACGATAGTTGTGATAGGCCTCAAATCCGATCAGCACCAGAGGTACCACTTCCAGTGCACTGAAAGTAGCTCCCAAAGCCATTACAGCGGTAGGCGTTCCGGTGAAATAGAGATGGTGGAAGGTACCCAGGATACCTCCAGTGAGGAAGATGACGGTAGCAAAGAGCACGTTGTTGGTGGCCGAGCGGATACCTAGCAATCCCATACGGGTAAAAAGGAAGGCGGCTACCACAGTGGCGAAGACTTCGAAGAATCCTTCCACCCAGAGATGTACCACCCACCAGCGCCAGTATTCGGCGACAGCCAGGTTGCTCGTTCGCCCCCACATCAGTCCTGCTGCATAGAACAGTGCAATGGCGGCACAGGAGATCAGAAAGAGGATCAGTAATCCTTTCTCTGAAGTTCCTTTTTTGATGATCGGCAGGATGGGCCGGATCATCAGCGAGAGCCACAAAAACAGGCCCACTACCAGTAGCCATTGCCAGAAGCGGCCCAGGTCTACGTATTCGTATCCCTGATGACCGAACCAGAAGTTGTTGACCAGGTTTAGTCTCTGCATCACACCAAACCATTGTCCTATCAATGAGCCGCCTACGACTATGATGAGTGCGATAAACAGTATGTTCACGCCCAGCTTCTGGTATTTTGGGTCCCTGCCGCTGAGCGATGGTGCAATATAGAGACCGGTAGCCAGCCAGGCGGTGGCTATCCAGAAGATGGCCAGCTGCACATGCCATGTACGTGTGATGGAGTAGGGGATGATGCCCGTGATGTCAATGCCATAAAAGCCACCTCCCTCCACACCGTAGTGCGCCGTGATGACGCCCAGCAACACCTGAGCCAGGATTAACAGGTTCACCACCCAGAAGTATTTTTTCACGGCCCACATGGAAGGAGTGACAACCTGGTTCATCAGCGGATCGTCCAGTGGCCGCAGAATCTCCTCTGCGCGGGTGCGGGCATGTACAAATATCATGATGCCGATACCGAACAACAGCATGATGATGCTGAAGCCGGTCCACAAGATCAGGTCGCTTGTCGGCACGTTGCCGATCTGCTCATCCGGTGGCCAGTTGTGGGTGTAGGTGATATCCTGTCCCGGGCGGTTGGTTACACAGGCCCAGGAAGCCCAGAAGAAGAACTGTACCATCTTGTCCATGCGCTCCTCCGTTTTGATGGTGTTCTTTGCGATAGCATAAGCATTGCGAAGTTCATCGAGCGTAGGATCGTTCATGAACAGGCCGGTGTAATGCGCCTTGTTGTCAAGGAAAGCTTCATATCGCTCTCTGCTGATCACCAGCCTGCCCGACGACGCGTTGTACGTGTTCTCGCGCAGGAATGTCTGCAGCCTGCTTTCCAGTGTTGCCTTCTGCTCCCGTGTCAACTGGTCGAAGGCTGTTCCGTGTGTTTCCTGCGACCACTTGTTCAACAGAAACTGTGCTTCGCGATGAAGATAGTCGGCCGTCCAGTCGGGCGCCACATAGGCACCATGTCCCCAGACCGTACCTATCTCCTGTCCGCCGATGCTCTGCCAGATGTTCTGCCCGTCCTTGATATCTCCCCCGGTAAACAGCACGGTACCTGTGTCATCCACGACCTCTGCGGGTACGGGTGGGGCCTGCTGATAGATTTGATTACCGTAATAAAGCAGTACGGCAAAAGATAAAACAATCACTGCTGTCAGTGCAATCCATAACTTCTTCTGTGACATACCAGTTTTTTGTTAAAGGTGAATAATTGTCGTTCCATATTTCCAGAGTAATTATCGAACTAACAAGGAATCTTCGTTTTTTAATCCCATAGCCAGTTCATAAACCGTTGTATGATGTAGTACCTCGGACATTCCCTTTCGGAAGGGTTCCACCGAATGGTGCATGGGACAGGGATGCTCCCCGTCACAGATTCCCAGTCCCAGTACACAGCCTTCGAAAAACTCATCACCCTCTATTGCTCGCACAATGTCGGCAATGGTGATGTTGTGGAGCTGCTCCTGCCTGATTTCGAATCCCCCGTGCGGGCCCGTGTAGGAGTCGATAATTCCATTTCTGGATAAAGCCCCCAGTATTTTTCCCGTAAATGCCCCGGGCGAACCGGTCTGCTCCGCGATGTCGCTCATTCTGGAGCGAACGTGACGGAGTGATTGCCGGGCAATATAAAGCACCGCCTTGATGCCATATTCACAGGTTTTCGAAAACATGTCGTCTGGTCTCCTTTCTTATTCATGCAGGGGGGGACGAGTCAGTGAAATTATCACATTATTTTCCAGATTTACCCCACCCGCAAATATTTGTTGAATGACAAAGATATTGAATAATTTTAATTTCAGATAAAAATGTCTTTAATTTTTTATCACAATCTTTCTTTTTGTCTTCGAGGTAGTTGAAAAAAGTACTTCCTGCCATTCAGCGCAAGATCTTAATAAAATTTAAATATCGATCCTTTTCAAACAATCGCTTTCAACAAATGTTCTTATGTAGAATCATTCTATTTATATTAACATTCACGAAAGATTTAAGATTAAGAGAGCTATTATGGCGAGAAAAAAAACAGAAAAGAATAAGTCGGATATTCCCAAGGAAAAATTGTTGGCAATGCATCGGGCGATGCTTGATATTCGCAATTTCGACAATAAAGTTAACCGGCTGGTAAAAAAAGGAGTAGTACCCGGAATGACCCATTTTTCCATAGGTGAAGAGGCGGCAAATGTGGGTGCCATTGCGGCCATTGAAAGAGGGTCGGACCTGATCACCTCCAATCACCGCGGTCACGGACAGAGTATTGCGTTGGGGATTGACCTCAATGCGATGATGGCCGAGATTATGGGTAAGGCCACCGGAACCTGCAAGGGGAAAGGAGGATCCATGCATATTGCGGACCTCGACGGAGGCAACCTCGGTGCGAACGGCATTGTGGGAGGCGGCATGGGCATGGCCATTGGCGCTGCGCTTACCCAGAAAATAAAAAAAACAGGCAAGATTGTTATTTGTTTTTTTGGAGATGGTGCTGTCAATGAGGGCACGTTTCATGAGACCCTGAATTTGGCATCGGTCTGGAAACTGCCGGTCATTTTTTACTCAATCAACAACATGTACGGTATTAGTACACCCATCAGCAGTGTGATCAACATTGATTACAACTACCAGCGTGCTTCGGCGTACGGTGTCCCTGGACATTTTATTGAAGACGGAAATGATCTGATGGCTGTTTATCAAAAGTTTGCAGAGATCGTGCAATATGTCCGCGAAGGAAATGGCCCCGTACTGGTAGAATCGATCACGTACCGCTGGCTTGGGCACTCTACCTCGGATCCGGGAAAATACCGTACCAAAGAAGAAGTGGATGAGTGGAAGAAAAAGGACCCCATTGCACGCTTCAAAGATTATATACTCGAAAACAAACTTGCAACGGAAGAGGAAGTTAAGTCGCAGGAGACCGCATCTGAAGAAGCGGTAGAGGAATCGGTAAAGTTCGCGTTGAGCAGTCCCGAGCCCACGTTGGAGTCGGCTTTTGAAGATATATACGCACCCTGATTGCCTCTTCGGTATACCGTTAATAAAAATGGGGCTTCAGGGAACCCCGCTAAAAAAACAACAGTACAGAAAACAGATAAATGGAAAAAGAGACAAAATTGATGTCCGTGCGTGATGCGATCATCCTGGCAATGTCGGAAGAGATGCGGCGCGATGAGAATGTATTCCTGATGGGAGAAGATGTGGGTATCTTCGGCGGCGATTTCGGTACCTCGGTGGGAATGCTTGAAGAGTTTGGCAAGGAACGGGTAAGAGACACTCCCATATCGGAAAATGCAATCTCCGGCGCTGCCATTGGTGCAGCCATGACCGGTATGCGCCCCATTGTGGATGTTACGTTCATGGACTTTATCGTTTACATGATGGACAATATTGTAAACCAGGCTGCGAAAACAAGATATATGTTCGGCGGCAAAGGGCAGATACCGGTGGTGTTCCGTGCTGCCGCAGGGGGCGGCGTGGGATCGGCAGCACAGCACTCTCAATCGCTCGAAGCATGGTTTACCCATATCCCCGGCCTCAAGGTAATTGCCCCGGGTACTCCCGCCGACGTGAAGGGACTGTTAAAGGCGGCCATCAGAGATAATAATCCGGTGATATTCCTGGAATACAAGGCACAATACAACATGAAGGGAGAGGTGCCTCTTGACACCGAGTTCATCCTGCCCATCGGCAAGGCCGAAATAAAGAAAGAGGGGAAAGATGTGACGGTGGTCACTTACGGCCGCATGCTTGAACGTGTGATGAAAGCGGCCGAAGAGGTGAAGGAAGCCGAAGGCGTGGAGGTGGAGGTAGTAGACCTGCGCACCCTGTCTCCACTCGACAAGGATACCGTGATTGAGTCGGTGAAGAAGACAGGCAAGGTGTTACTGGTGAATGATGCCCACAAGACGAGTGGTTTCATTGGTGAGGTGGCAGCCACGATTGCCGAGAGTGATGCTTTCGACTACCTTGACGGACGTATCCTGCGACTGGCCGGCGAAGATGTACCCATTCCCTATAACCAGACATTGGAGACGGCCATGATCCCGAGCGTGGATCGCATCAAGAAGTACATCCTCAGGCTGGTCAATAACCGATAAAAAAGGAATGATGGAAAACAGGAAATTGAGGGCTACGCCGGCAGCGAGAAGCCTGGCCAAACGGTTGGGAGTGGATCTCTTTCACGTGACCGGCACAGGATATAAGGGACGCATCCATAGAGATGACATCGCCGGCTTCAACTACGAGGAGAAAACGCATATTTCCCCGCTGGCACAACGTATTGCCGACATCCACAATATCGACCTGAAAGGAGTAAAGGGTACCGGTTACGGAAATAAGATAATGAAGGACGATGTGCTTCAGCTGATAGATGACCAGGAGATAAAATCCCGTTTTATGCTCGATGATTACGGCTATCAGATGGCGTCACCATCTCCGCAGGTTACCAAGGCTGCTCCTGGCAAGCAGGCTGTAACTCCCGTGAAGGCGGAGACGGTCAGGGAGCCGGCTGCTGAAGGTGATTCAGAGACGGTACCTATGACGCAGATGCGTAAGATTATTGCAAAACGCATGTCGGAGAGTTTCTTTGGTGCCCCCACCTTTATACAGACCTGGGAGATCGATATGACCGAAATGCTTGCATTACGCAAACGGCTGATTGAACCCATCATGGAGAAGACCGGAAAGAAGGTAACGGTGACCGATCTGATTTCGATGGCTGTAATCAAGACGTTGCCTAAGCATAAATATATCAATTCGAGTCTGAACAAGGATGCTACCGAAATCACCTTTCACAACTATGTGAACCTGGGTATGGCGGTGGGTCTGGATGAAGGTTTGCTGGTGCCGGTAGTGAAGGGTGCCGACAAGATGTCGCTGAGCGAATTCGTTGTGGCAATGAAGGACCTTACCGAGCGGACCTTCTCGAAGAAGCTGCTGCCCGACGAACAGGCGGGAAGCACCTTTACCATAAGCAATCTGGGAATGTATGGTGTGGATGAGTTCACAGCCATCATCAATCAGCCCAACTCTGCCATTCTGAGTGTATCATCCACACAGCAGAGGGCGGTACCGCGGGATGGTGAAATTGTGATCCGCCCCATCATGAAGGTAAGCCTCACAGCCGATCACCGGGTGATTGACGGGCTCACGGGAGCAAAATTCATGACCGATTTGAAAGCGGCCATGGAGAATCCGTTGACGCTGTTCATCTAATGTGCCAATAAAATATAGAGCTAAAAGCTAAAAACAAAAAACAGAAAACAAAAAGATATGGCTTTTGAAATAATCATGCCCAAAGCAGGTATCGACATGACCGAAGGGCAAATTGTGAAATGGTTGAAAAAAGAGGGCGACCCGGTGAAGGAAGGTGAGATTATCCTCGAGATTATGACCGACAAGACCAGTATGGAGATTGAGGCAGAAGCTTCAGGAATCCTGCTGAAAATCGTGCATCACAACGATGAAACGGTGCCGGTTACTACAGTAATTGGTTATATTGGGAATGAAAATGAATCGGTAGACATCCTGATGCCTGAAGAGTTTGAAGATACCGGGGCCGAAGAAAGCGAAGAGGATAAACGGATGATCCGCCTCGAGGACAGTTACAACGTGGCGGTAATCGGTGGCGGACCGGCAGGCTATGTGGCCGCCATCAGGGCAGCTCAGCTGGGAGCCAAGGTGGCTATAGTGGAGAAGGGCGTGTTCGGGGGTACCTGCCTCAATGTGGGTTGTATACCATCAAAAGCTTATCTGAAGAATGTAGAAATAGTGGAGCATATCAAGCATGCCGCAGCCAGGGGAATCATCATTGAGAATCCGGAGATCAGAATCGATATGGAGAAGGTGGTGGCGTTCAAAAATGGCGTGGTGAAAAAACTTACCAGCGGCGTGGAGGCTTTGTTGAAATCTAACGGTGTGGATATCTACAAGGGATTTGGGAAGATCAATAAGAATAAAGATGTGGTGGTGGATGATGCAAAGATCATCAAGGCCGACAAGATTATTCTTGCCGGCGGCTCCAAGGTATTCATGATCAACATCCCGGGTATTCAGAACGATAAGGTGCTGACGAGCGACGACCTGCTCGACATAAAAGAGGTTCCCGAAACCATGGTAGTGCTGGGAGGCGGCGTGATTGGTGCCGAAATGGGACTTTCCTTCGCGGGACTTGGCTCGAAGGTGATCATTGTGGAGATGATGGATCATATTGTATCTATGTTTGACGAGGATGTGACTGAAGAGCTGACCCGATTAATCAAAAAGAAAGGAATTGAAGTGGTCACATCGGCCCGGGTTACCGAGGTGGTTGACAAGGGAGATAAGCTTGAGATCAAGATTGAAGGCAAGGATTCTGTCATAGCCGATAAGGCACTGCTGGCAATAGGGCGTGTACCTGATCTTGAAGCAGTGGGAGAAGTGAAGTTTGAGACCGAAAGAGGCAGGATCAAAGTGGATCAGTATATGGAGACCAGTGTGAAGGGTATTTATGCTCCGGGCGACATCAATGGGATCAAGATGCTGGCGCACGTGGCCTTCCGCATGGGTGAGGTGGCAGCGGATAATGCAGTGAAAGGCAATCACCGCCAGGTGAAGCTGCTCTCCGCACCATCGGTGGTCTACACCCTGCCCGAAGTGGCCATGGTGGGACTGACGGAGGCGCAGGCACGGGATAAGTATGGTGACGATATTCGCATCGGACGTTTTAACTTCAATGCCAATGGCCGTGCTTTGGCATCGAGTGAAGCGGAGGGTTTCGTGAAGGTGATCGCCGACAACCGCTATGGCGAGGTGCTGGGTGTACATATCCTGGGACCGTCGGCTGCAGAACTTATTACCCAGGCTTCCCTGATCATGGAGATGGAGATTACCGTGGAGGAGGTGGTGAACACCATTTATGGCCATCCCACTTACTCGGAGGCAATCTTCGAGGCTTTTGCCGATGTGCTGGGTGAAGCGGTGCATATTATTCCGAAGAAAAAGAAATAATATCAGACAGAAGTTCTTTGTTTGCAATTAAGTCGCCGACTGTCGAAATTTTGTGACTCATTATCGCTCGCGCGAGCTGAAGAGTAGAACTATTTCGTAAGTTAAATGAGTAGAAGGCTCGCTCATTTTTCATGACGGGCCTCCACAAAATATCTGAATGTCTCCGTCTTGATTGCAAGCAATAAAGGAACTACGGAAGAAACATAAACTTGAATTCTAAGGGGATCGGTTCGGGCTTACAACAGCCGGAATTGATCTTCTTTTTTTACCTTTGCACGGTTTAATTTTTTAAAGGATAACCAATGATATATATCGTCAGTCAGTCGAACAAGCCCGACTTTAATATCGCGCTGGAGGAGTATTGTTTTAAACAGATGACGCAGTTCGATAAGATTTTTATTCTGTGGATCAACGAACCTTCCATCATTGTGGGCAAGAATCAGAATACCCATGCCGAGATCAATGAAAAGTACGTGAAGGAGAAGGGTATCCATGTGGTGCGCCGTATTTCGGGTGGTGGTGCCGTTTATCACGACCTCAACAACCTGAACTATACCATCATCTCCAACGAGGATTGTGACAGCAGGAGGTTCGACTTTAAAGCCTTCTCCGAGCCGGTGATTCAAACATTAAAGGATCTGGGCGTAGAAGCTCAGTTTACGGGCCGGAACGACATCACCATCAACGGTAAAAAGATCAGTGGCAATGCGCAGGCCTATCTCGGAGGGCGTGTGATGCACCACGGATGCATCCTCTTTGATGTGGATCTTACGGTACTCTCAAAGGCATTGGAATCATCGGATAAGATTGTCGATGCCAAAGGGGTGAAGTCGGTGCGCAGCCGCGTGGACAACATCCTTCCTAACCTGCCGGAGAAGATTACCGTGACCGAGTTTGCGGATAAGATTCTGGCACACATGAAGCAGAAATACCCGGAGATGAGGGAGTACCTCTTCAGCGATGAGGAGTTGGTGGCCATTGAAGAAAGGCGCCGCAAAAAGTTTGGCAGCTGGACATGGAATTTTGGCAGCAACCCCACTGCGGAGATCGTGCGTGAGCGACGTTATCCCGCGGGGAAGATGCAACTGTTTATCAATACAAAAAAGGGAGTTATTGAGGATGTCACTTTCTATGGTACTTTCTTCGGGGTGAGGAGTGACCTTGCCGAGGTACAGCATCTTCTGAAGGGAGTAAAATATACTCCCGGCGAGGTCCGCAAAAGACTCTCCTCTTTCGATATCTCTCCCTATTTTTCAGGTTTCTCCATCGATGAACTTACCGATGCCATTGTGGGCTAATGCTTCATCATACGCTTCCATTTAAAGTAACCAAAGACGGAAATGATTGAATAGATGGCAAAAAGGATTGAGGTGGGGTAAAGCCCCTTCCAGAGATAGAGCCCGCACGACACAATATTTACCATGAACCAGAACAGCCACTGCTCTACACGCTTGCGTGCCAGCAACCACATTCCGAGGATGCTCAGGGCGGTGGTAAAGCTGTCGCCATACGGAACCGGGCTGTCGGTGTATCGCACCAGAATATAAGCGATAGCAGCAAAAAGAGCTACACCCACCACCGCGAGCGGTAACAGATGGCGCCGCGGGGTGTGGGTGACGGGCAGCTCCCTCTCTTCCTGTTGTTTGTGCCGTGTCCAGTATATCCAGCCATAGATGCTGGCGAAAAAATAGTACACATTTATTCCCATATCGGCATAAAACTTGCTCTGGAAGAAGATCCACACGTATACCACCGGCATCACGACGCCCACCGGCCATAGCCATTTGTTGGCTTTGTATTCGAGATACAAATAAAGCAGGCCGATGACGGCGCCGATAATTTCGATGGATTGCATTTAAAATCTTATTGTGATGCTTGCCAGTGCGTTTGTTCCCGCCTGGGTAAAGTAACGCTTTTCATTAACCCGTTTCCCGTCCAGGTAGTAGCTATACCAATTGTAACCGTTTGTTTCGTACTCCACATTAAACAGGTTGTTTACCCAGACACCCAGGGTCACCGACTCGAGATGGGGAAGATCAAAGGAGTAGCTTGCGCGCAGGTTGTTCACGAAATAGGCATCAATACTGCGTTGCTTGCTGGAGGTGTTATCCAGATACTGTTGCCCCACATAATTGCTGTGCAGGGCTGTTTCGAAACCGCGGTAGGAGAACGAAAGGATGCTGTTGGCGATGATGTCGGGGGAGTAGGCGATGTTCGTGTTACCCAGCTCGTTGGATCGGGAGTCGACCCAGTTCCAATCTGCATCGTATACATCGACATCCTGCTCCACAAAATTCTTAATCTTGTTTTGACTGAATGTGACGTTGCCATCCCAACGCAATAAGGGGCTTATTTGTACGCCTCCGGTCAGTTCGATTCCCGCGCGGTGGCTGTCGGGTATATTGGTCGTTAGCATCTCTCCTATTTCGCTGATTTTCCCTGTGAGAATCAACTGGTTGTTGTATTTCATATAATAAATATTCGCACCGAAACTGGCGACAGGAGATTGATATCGGTATCCTATTTCGGTATCGTACAACCGCTCACTGGTAGGCTTGTCGTTGGGTCCCGCGTCGGTGTAGTTGTTCCTGTTTGGTTCACGGTTGGCCACGGAGAATGAAGCGTAGAGGTTGTTCCGGTTATTCAACCGGTAGGTTGTACCCACTTTGGGGTTGAAGAAGGAGAAGGTATGCTCTTGCGTGATATCGCGCATCGCGTTTGCCGTTTCATCGTATTTATCATCCTTGCCCCGCATGTCATACGCTATGTAGCGGTATTGTGCATCGGCATATACAAACAGATCACGTATCGGCTCCACATTTAATTTCAGGTAAATGTTTGCATCATTTTTTTTACTTTTGCTGCGATACCACTCTTTGTCGGGGTCGAAACTGTTTGGATGGCGTACCCACAAGACTTTCCCGAAGTGATCACCTTCATACGAATTTGCGCCTCCACCGAAGATCAATCCGAGTTGCTCCCGTGTATAATTCAGCGCGAAGGTGGCTCCGTAGAAGTCGTTATCGAGCCATTTTTGGCGGATAAGATCCGTTTTTTTCCGTTCCACGCCGTTTTCCACGGCAGGGGTGAGCAGGTATTCAACATACTTCCGGTCTGTTCGGTATTCCTCATAAAAGCCCTTCCCCGCCGTGTAATGCAAAGCTGCGTTAAGATACAGGGATGGGGAGAACTGATGCATGGCATGCAGTTGGTAATGTGTTTGGGTATAATTGTCGGTTTGGTTATTGTAGAACTTCACATGGCCTTCGTCATCGGTATACCGCCCCAAATCGTTGTAGCTGCGTGAGTAGTTCAATGGATCGCGTCGCACCAGATCCAGGTCTACACCGTTCCAGGCCTGGTATGTTTTTTCTTTCCCTCCGAATGTGACAAATTTAAGAACGGTATTTTCAGCCAGATATGCTCCGGCGAGATAATATGAGCGCATGTTTACCGATGCCCTGTCGATATACCCGTCGGAGGCGATTGTTGAATACCGTCCATCTATGGCGAAACGGTTGTTGATAAGGCCTGTACCCGCTTTCAATGTGTTGCGGCTGGTATTGAATGAGCCGTAGGATGAGCCAATTTCGGCATATGGCAACCGGCTCACGTTCTCGGTCTGCATGTTCACGCTCGCGCCGAATGTTGCGGCACCGCTTGTGGATGTTCCCACGCCCCGTTGTACCTGGATGGAAGAGAGAGAAGAGGCGAAATCGGGCATATTGACAAAGAAAACACCATGTGATTCCGAATCATTCAAAGGTACGCCGTTTACGGTGATGTTGATACGATTGGCATCCGTCCCGCGTATGCGAAAGCCGGTGTAGCCGATACCTGTGCCGGCATCGGAGGTAACGATAACAGAGGGTTCGAGAGACAAAATGTAGGGAATGTCTTGTCCCGAATTGCGTTCGGAGATAGCACTCCCGGTAATGTTGCTGTGTGTCACGGGTGTGTTGCTTCCTGCCCTTGTAGCCGAGACAACCACCTCTTCGAGCTGGATGTGATTGAGGCTGTCGGGCGCTGCTGCTTCCACTGGTGAGGATCCGGAATTGGCCGAGGCCTGATAACCTGCTGATAGGCTTATCAGCATAAACAATAAAAATACCTTTTTCATTTTCTTAAAAATTTTAGATGAATCTTGCCATACAGCGGATTCATCGGTTGTTAGTGAAATAAAAAAGGGGAATAATATAAGATGTATACCATAGAAAGCGTCACTGGAACGTGAGCACTTTTTTTTCCCTCCGCCGGCATTATCCGGATCAGGTAATTTGGGTATGATCTCAGCCCGTATATGTGGGGCACCCCTGTTAAGGGGCAAAGGTAAGTACTTTTATACAATAAACAATGAATCCGGACATTTTAACATCTTGAACGGCTCCCACATGTATCATTCTGTTTCTTCATATACCTCACCTTTCAAATAATTGAGGCTGGATTTGAATTATCTGCTTATTTATTTGTAATTTCGTTCACTTTAAACGTTGGGGCTTTAAAATTGTCGAACAAACGATGAGTGACGAAGATAAACTGACAGTGGAAGATCAGATGATTGAAGAGGAATTTCAGGGGTTACTGAATGACTACCTGAATTCCAATCATCGGCGGAAGGTGGATATCATCACCCGGGCTTTTAACATGGCGAAGGAGGCACATAAAGGTGCCCGGCGCCGGTCGGGTGAGCCTTATATTATACACCCCCTGTCGGTAGCCCGCATTGTTTCCCGGGAGATGGGACTGGGGTCGACTTCCATCTCTGCCTCGTTGCTTCATGATGTGGTGGAAGATACCGACTACACTGTGGAAGATATACGTGCCCTGTTTGGCGACAAGATTGCGCAGATTGTGGACGGACTGACCAAGATATCGAGCGGAATGTTCGGGGAAAACGTGTCGGCACAGGCTGAGAATTTCAGGAAGTTGCTGCTCACCATGTCCGACGATATCCGGGTGATTCTGATCAAGATAGCCGATCGTTTGCACAATATGCGCACACTTTCTTCCATGGCGCCTACCAAACAGTTCAAAATTACCGGCGAGACATTATATATATATGCCCCGCTGGCTCACCGGCTGGGGCTGTTTGCCATCAAAACCGAACTGGAAGAGCTCTGTTTCAAGTATGAACATCCCGAAGCTTTTGCCGACCTTACTAGAAAGATTGAAGAGACGGCGCCTGAACGCAATAAAGTTTACGAGCATTTTGCAGTCCCGGTAGTCAGGGCTCTCGATAAGATGGATATCACCTACGAAATGCGAGCCCGTGTAAAATCGGTATACTCCATCTGGAATAAGATGCAGACCAAGGGTATTGAATTCGGTGAGGTGTATGACCTCTTCGCGGTGCGTATCATTTTTGAGGTCTTCCCCGGTATGGACGAGAAAAAACAGTGCTGGGATATTTATTCGGCCATCACCGATATCTATAAGCTACGTCCCGACCGTATACGGGACTGGGTAAGCCATCCTAAGGCAAACGGCTATCAGGCTCTCCACCTCACCGTAATGGGGCCCGATGGGAAGTGGATTGAGATACAGATCAGAAGTCGCCGGATGGATGATATTGCTGAAAAAGGTTTTGCAGCACACTGGAAATATAAGGAAAACAGGATTGAAGAAGACAATGAACTGGATAAATGGTTGAAAACCATACAGGAGATACTCTCTAATCCGAATCCCAATGCCATTGACTTTCTGGATACGGTGAAGATGAATCTTTTCTCATCGGAAATATTCGTGTTTACCCCCAAGGGGGAAATAAAAACGCTGCCGCAGGGTGCCACCGCACTCGATTTTGCCTATACCATCCATACCCGCATTGGTGATCATTGTCTGGGGGCGAAGGTAAACCATACCCTGGTGCCACTTAGCCAACAGCTTCGCAGCGGTGATCAGATAGAAATACTTACCTCCCAGTCGGTCAACCCCCAGCCTGAGTGGCTTAACTTCGTGACGACAGCCAAGGCACGGACAAAGATTGAGGCCTCTTTGCGCCGACAGCGCCGCCGCATTGCAGAGATTGGAAAAAATATGCTTGAAGAGTTGTTCAACAAGGAACCCATAGACAATACTTTGTTCAACAAGATTCTGCATGCCTACAAAGCCGAGAATAAGGAAGACCTTTATTTTCTGATCGGAAACAACGACATAACACTACCGGCCAGTAAAAATGCTTTTTTTAAGATAAGGGAGGAACCGGAAAAACAGGACAATCTGTTTGTGCGTTACATGAAGCAGGCCATGAATGCCATCAAGAAGCCTTCGTCCGATCAGAGAGGCATGAAGAAAGACGTTGAACCGCCCACTCTGAGGCCGGAACAGGAGAAATTCAGTGTGAACAGGAAAGAGGTTTTCCAGCTTACCGAAGTGAAGTTCCGGAAAAACTTTATTGTACCTGCATGTTGTAACCCGTTGCCGGGCGACGATGTATTTGGGTATGTCACGGAGAAGGAAGAGGTGGAAGTGCACAAACGTTCCTGTCAGACAGGACTGAAGCTGAAATCGAGTTTTGGCGACCGCATTATTGCCGTGGCGTGGGGCGACTACCGTCAGTACTCATTCCTAGCCTCCATCGCGTTTACCGGGATCGACCGGATCGGTATTCTCGGCTCCATCCTGGCCAAGCTCGCAGAAGATGTGGTGGTAAACATACAAAGTGTGAATGTGTCTTCAAAAGATGGTATCTTTGAGGGAATCTTTAACCTGCACGTGCACAGTGCGGAAGAAGTGAATCAACTCTGTGCCAAGATAGCAAAAGTGGACGGCGTAAGCACCGTCCACAGATCTCCTCTTTAAAAATTACACCGGGCGAAACCGGCATGAACGGGTTTATCTCTTCGTTTTTCTTTTTCTTCCAAAAAGGAACGAACTTACTTTTTTTGCAGCAAAGGCGAGTATGGCCGGTTTTGCTATTCCCCAGGCGATGGATCCTATCAGTGGCATATTCGATAACGCGAAGTTTATCCAGGGATTTGCCCTTTTGGTGACAAACGGCGTGAGGGCGTGGGAAGATCCTCCAGACAAATTATCCATTGTTTCAGCAATTTTCGTCTTGACCGAGGAGGACACCCCTTTGGTGAGCATCGATCCCCAGTTGTCGTTCAGGTACTGTAGTTGATAAGCGAGTCGCCGGCTGGCAATGGCACGTTCCTCTCTCAATCGTTTTTTTTCCAAACGCAGTTCTTCGAGCGGAGTTAGTTTATAAGTACTCATTTCTTGCTGTTTTTGTCATCATTATTGTCGTTCTCCATGAGAAACCGTATCACACGGCTGGTGAATCTTTTTCTGAACGGCCTTCCTGAAGCCAGGATAATGAGGAATACAAGCAGCGTAAACGCTGCTACGATACCGAATCCTAGCCAGATGCTCTGCAGAACTTCACCCAGATAAAGTCCTGCTGTTACCAAAATGAACAAAAGTGCGAATAGCGCTGTGGCGGCTAAAATGAAACCGTATAAGATAGTCGATGCACTCAGGCTGATTTTTTCATACGCTTCCAGTTTTCCGAGCTCAAGGGTACTGGTGATAAATTTGGCTATATCATTCCGCATCTCCTCGAACAACGTACTTACTTTTTTTTCTTCCATCGTCTCCCGGGGGTTTGAAAATCATTTATTGTTTGGCAAGCTCTTTCTTTGCAATTTCTGCAATGTCATCGATATCTTCCTTTAAATCATGCACTTCACTTTTGCCTTTGTAGATGGCAGACTTTACGTTTGCTTTTATCTTATCTGCAAGCTCATTGGCCTGTTCAAGCCATTCTTCACGCTTATCGGTCCCCATAATGTAGCCTACGGCAGCACCCAGTGCAATGCCAATTCCTAAACCTAATAATAATTTTGCTTCTGATTTCATAATTTTTGCGTTTAATGGTGAATACTTTTTTATACTATAGTCGGTTCGTTCATTGAAAACCTCATTACTAAAGCATTTTGGCTTCCTACATGAATGTAAAACGTTTTTTTGCCAAAATTGTTTTTACAAATGCATGGGAATCTGTTCCGGGTCAATCGGCATCCACGGAAGTCCCAAGCAATGTGGCCGGGGTGAAGCCGGTTATCTTCACCTTCACAAATTCCCCTATACGGTGGTTCTTTTTATCAATAATGACCACTTTATTCTGGTCTGTACGACCAAAAAGTTGTTCACGGGAGCGTTTTGAGAAACCTTCAGTCAGTATTTCAAATTCCTTTCCCATATCCTTCTCGTTGCTTTGGCGTGACAACTCCAGCTGCAAGTCGATGATCTCCTGCAGGCGGCGGTTTTTAATCTCTTCGGGTATATTGTCTTCCAGCCTTTTTGCCGCGTAGGTACCCGGCCGCTCCGAATATTTGAACATGAATGCCGAATCGAATCCTACTTCCTTCATCAGTGACAGCGTTTCCTGGTGATCTTCTTCTGTTTCGGCATGAAAACCACACATGATGTCGGTCGACAGGCCGCATCCGGGGATGATCCGTTTTATGGCAGCAATTCTTTCGAGATACCATTCCCTGTTATAGCGCCGGTTCATCAGCTTGAGCATACGTGAGCTTCCCGACTGCACGGGCAGGTGGATGTAGTTGCACAGGTTCTTGTATCGGGCAATGGTTTCCAGGGTTTCGTCGTTCATGTCCCATGGATGTGAAGTGGTAAAGCGGATGCGCATTTCGGGTGCTTCTTCCGACACCATGGCCAGCAATTCATGGAAACCAATGGTTTTACCATCCTCATGGTAGCGGTATGAATTTACATTCTGTCCCAGAAGAATGGCTTCCCTGAATCCTTTGTCGCGCATGATACGCAACTCGTTGAGGATACTCTCCGGCTCGCGGCTTCGTTCCCGCCCACGCGTGAAAGGTACGATACAGTAGGTGCAAAACTTGTCACAGCCACGCATAATTGAGATGTATCCGGAGATATTGCTTCCTTCAAGCTTCAATGGAACCACATCCTTGTAGGTCTCCGTTTTTGAAAGTTCGATGTTCATTGCTTTTTCACCACGCTCAGCAGCGCCCACCAGGTTTGGAAGATCGAGATAGGCGTCGGGCCCTGCCACCACATCCACATGGTAGCGGTCTATCAGTTCAGATTTGGCCCGTTCTGCCATACATCCCAGTACACCCACAATAAGGTGATCTTTTCGTTTTCTTTTCAATGAATTGAAATATTCCAGACGCTGAATTACTTTCTGCTCTGCGTTTTCCCTGATGGAACAGGTGTTCACGAAAATGGCGTCCGCATCCCGGTCATTATCCGTCAGTGTGTAGCCGTCCATTTCCATGATGGAAGCCACTACCTCGGTGTCGGCCACGTTCATCTGGCAACCATAAGTTTCAATAAAAAGTTTTTTATCTGTTGTTTTATCTGTTTGCATGATTCATTTTTTTAGCTGCGATTGATTTTTTTATCTGCCGAAATGTTAAAATATTCATTTTGTGGATGGAAAAGTTGGATATAAATATTCAATGTCCTATTTTTGTAATGAAAAAAATAAAAATTTTTTCATAGTTAAGGTTTTGGTTAAATATTCGGGAGTGACTGTGAAGTTACTCCCGGATTTTTTTATCACCAAAAACGCTTAATTACGCAAAAAATCACTATTTTTGTCCTGTTGCAAAATTAATCAAAATATGGAGTCTGGTGATATCATTTATTTAGTCCTTCTGGTATTTTTTATGATATTGGGATTTTTTAATGATTCCAGGAAGAAGAAAAATCAGCAGAAGCAGCAATCTGAAATGAAGCCACGGCCTTTTACTGAAACTTCCAGATCGTATGACGAGGAAGAGGAACTCGCTCCGTGGTTTGAACAGGAACCAGTAACCAAGACCCGGACTACACTCCCTCCATTGCCGGTTGTGCGTAATGAGACGGAAAGAACAACCTTCCGCTCTTCGATGGAACTGACTACCGATTTTGCAAAAGAATCATCACTGAAAGGTTCTATTTTTGTATACGATGCTGATTCTTCATACGAGAAAGATACCGATTCTGCTGATATAGCTGAAATGCAGGATGTAATGGCCGAAACTATTACCGACGGAAAAAAGCGAGGCTCACCACACCCGCTTGTGGCGGAACTCTATGGTGAATCGGGCCGCAATGAATTGATTAAAGGCCTGATAATCGGCGAAATCATTGGCAGGAAATACTGACTACACGTTTATTACATAAATATTATATGGCTTTAAAATTTATCAGTGCTGAAGAGGCTGCGTCTCTTGTGAAAGATAATGACAACGTAGGCTTCAGCGGTTTTACCCATGCCGGCTGCCCAAAAGTGGTGCCGGTAGAGATTGCCAAAAGGGCGGAGGCAGAGCATGCCCAAGGCAACTCTTTCAGGATTGGTGTTTTTACCGGTGCTTCCACCGGCGACTCCATCGATGGAGCACTTGCACGTGCCGGAGCGATTAAATTTCGTACCCCCTATCAGACCAACAAGGATATGCGTGCCGCACTGAACCGGGGTGAGTTTGATTTCTTCGATCTGCATTTGTCGCAGTTGGCACAGGAAATAAGATATGGCTTCCTTGGAAAAATAAATGTGGCCATCATTGAGGCATGTGATGTGACGGAAAAAGGAGAAATTGTACCGACCACCGGCGTGGGTATTACGCCCACGATCTGTCGCCTGGCAGATATTGTCATCGTGGAGCTGAATAAGAAAGTGCCAACGAAGTTACGCGGTATTCATGACATTTATGAGT
The DNA here is from genome assembly GCF_056629195.1 of Proteiniphilum sp. LBM24028. NCBI lineage: Bacteria > Pseudomonadati > Bacteroidota > Bacteroidia > Bacteroidales > Dysgonomonadaceae > Proteiniphilum > Proteiniphilum sp. LBM24028. The sequence goes on from NZ_CM152817.1 coordinate 360,966, forward strand.
TGCAGGATCCTCCCAAACGGCGTGAGATACCGATCTATGAGGTGCAGAGCCGGATTGGACTTGACTATGTGAAGGTAAACCCAGAGAAGATTTTTGTGGTAGAAACTGAAAAAGACGGTGAAGGGGGAGGCTTTGCTCCGCTCGACGAGGTCACGGCCCGCATAGGGAACAACGTGGCTGAGTTCTTCGTAGCTGAGATGAAAGCCGGACGTATTCCCGCCCATTTTCTGCCCATCCAGTCGGGTGTGGGAAACATTGCCAATGCTGTGTTGGGCTCCATGGGCAGTAATCCGGAGATACCCCGCTTCGAGGTATATACGGAAGTAATACAGGATGCGGTGATAGACATGATGCAGCAGGGAAATATCTCCTTTGCCAGTGGCTGCTCGCTTACTGTGAGCAACGAGGTACTGCACAGGTTTTACGATGACCTTGCTTTCTTTAAAAATAAACTGGTCCTGCGCCCCTCTGAAATATCCAACAATCCGGGCCTTGCCAGACGTCTTGGCATCATCGCACTGAATACGGCCATAGAGGTGGATATTTTCGGCAGCGTGAACTCCACCCACGTGAACGGTACCAAGATGATGAACGGGATCGGCGGATCGGGAGATTTCACCCGAAACTCCTATCTTTCGGTTTTCCTCACACCATCCACTGCCAAGAATGGATCTATCAGCTGCATCGTGCCCAAGGTGACACACGAAGATCACAACGAACACTCGGTGAAAATCATTGTCTCGGAATATGGGGTTGCCGATCTCAGGGGTAAAGGACCAAAGAACCGTGCAGTGGAGATTATCGAAAAGTGTGCCCATCCTGATTATCGTCCTCTCCTGCACGAATATCTGAGTCGTGGGGTAAAAGGGCATATTCCGCAGGATCTGTATGCCTGTTTTGCTTTCCATCATGCTCTGGCAGAGACGGGCAGCATGATGAACACCGATTTTTCGAAATATCGGAAACCCTGATTCTGAAAGAGAATAAATTATCCTCATAAAAAAGCGACCCCAATTACGGATCGCTTTTTTCGTTGTCAGCAATAGGTGAAATTTTATGTTTTTTACCTCAAGGATTGTACTTACTCCTGTATTCCTTTGGGGTCAGATTCGTTTCTTTCTTAAAAGTCTTCGAAAAATGGAACGGATCAAAATATCCCAGTCGATAAGCAATTTCCTTTATTTTCAGGTCTGAAAACTGAAGATAAGAGCAAGCCCGTTGAATTTTAAGCTGTTGATAATATTCCATGGGAGTATAGGAAGTTTTTTTCTGAAAGAGGTTTCCGAAGTGTGAAGCTGAATATCCTACATGCTGTGCTATATCTTCCAGTTCTATCTTATTCTCCAGATTGTTTTTCATAAACAGGATACTTCTTTGTACCACATCCATTTCCTTTACACTCTTTATTTCCCTGAATTGGGAAAGGTACTTGATCGATGCCAGAAAGTAAGACAGACAAAAACTTGTATATTCAAGATTTTCAGGACTGTATCCCATTTCGAGATTCTGATAGATTTCCTCGAATAACTGGAACCGGTCACCATACCGGCTGCTGTCGGAGTCATATGTATCTACTCTTCTTCCAATGATGGAAGAGAATAACTCCACATCTTCACCTAAGAAATGCACCCAGTAGATACTCCAGGGATCCTTGTTGTCCGCACCATAGGCATGTGTCTCATTGGCGGGCAGGATATAGACCTGATTCCGTTCCAGGTAGCTTTTCTCGTTGTTATGAATAATCCATCCCTTCCCTTTTTCACATAAAATGAGAATATTTTGATTGGCTCCTGATTTTCTTTCCCTGAAGTGATATTTTGCGTCAGGATAGTAACCTATATGGGTAACATGCAAATTTCTTGTGACATTGTTTTCTTTCAGATAAGCACGTATATTGTAGGGCAGAATGATGGCTTTCTCATTTTTAAATCCGTCTGCAATTTTTTCCACCATGTTATTTTACATTTATATATTGTTATTTTACATGTTTTGTGTTATGTGGCTGATCAATAGTTAAAATACTTTCAAAAATAGTGATTATTTACATTAAATACAAAATTTATTACATTTTTATTGTTTTTGATCGATATACTTTTGTAGAGTTAAAAAAATAATCCATGACAAAAGAAAAAAACAAAGTCAATCATCTTTATTTGATCCTTATCTCATTGATTGCCGGAATGGGTGGATATCTGTTTGGCTACGACTGGGTAGTAATAGGAGGAGCAAAGCCTTTTTATGAAGTGTATTTTTCCATTGATAATATACCGTGGCTACAGGGTTGGGTGATGAGTAGCGCCCTTTTGGGTTGCCTGATCGGAGTGGTTGTTTCTGGCATTTTATCCGACAAATACGGTCGGAAATTCATGATGCTTCTGGCTTCCCTTATTTTTGCACTGTCTGCATTTGGAACTGGTGCTGCACGCACCCTCGAAGTGTTTATTCTGTTCAGAATAATTAGCGGTATAGGGATCGGCATTGCCTCCAATATTTCACCGATGTATCTTTCGGAAGTATCTCCTCCGGCAGTCAGAGGTAAGTTCGTAGCCATCTATCAGCTGGCCATCGTATTGGGCATTCTCTCTGCTCAGATTGCCAACTGGCAGATTGCTGATCCTGTTCTGCCGGGTGAGGATATGCTAAACTCATGGAACGGACAAACGGGCTGGAGATGGATGTTATGGGCTCCGGCATTTCCGGCAATCCTTTATCTTCTTCTGATTTTCATCCTGCCTGAAAGTCCCCGGTGGCTGATATCCAAGGCAAGTTACAACAAGGCAACCGCTATCTTTACCCGGATAGCAGGAACGGATTATGCGACGGAGCTGGTGGAGGAAGTGAAGAAGACAACAAGTGAGACCCTGCAGAAAGTGAAATTATCGCAGCTATTCCGGGGAAAGACCCTGAAAATTGCCATGATAGGTATTGTGTTGGCCATTTTGCAGCAATGGTGTGGCATCAATGTGGTGTTCAACTATGCACAGGAGATCTTTACTTCGGCCGGATACAGTGTATCTGATATGTTATTCAATATTGTGGTGACAGGAGTTGTAAACGTAATTTTCACATTCGTTGGAATGTATACTGTCGACAAATGGGGCAGACGTTCACTGATGCTGATGGGTACAACGGGGTTGACTTTTATTTATCTCCTGCTGGGTGGTGGTTACTATTTCCAGCTCGAGGGATTCATCATGCTTATCCTGGTGGTGCTGGCCATTGCCGTATATGCCATGACGCTGGCCCCTGTAACCTGGATTGTGATCGCTGAAATTTTCCCGACAAAATTCAGAGCCAGAGGCATGGCTTTATCAACCTTTGCGCTATGGAGTGCCAGCTTTCTGCTTACCTATACATTTCCTCTGCTGAATAGTTCACTTGGTGCTTCCGGCACATTTTGGCTCTACGGCATAATCTGTCTGCTGGGCTTGTTCTTTATCAAAATGAATCTTCCGGAAACAAAAGGAAAGTCATTGGAGGAGATAGAAAGTGTCATCACAAACAAGAGATTAAGCTAAATATTTTGAAGTAATCATTTATAATGGAAAAAATAAGCAATTATTTGATTCAGTCGACTGTCAGTTCACCCGTTGTCAAGGCATGGGTGGAAGAAATTGCCCTGCCTGCCTACGAGGTGGGGGAGGAGGAGAAGAATCCCGTATTTCTGGAGAAACGGGTTTATCAGGGAAGTTCAGGAGTGGTCTATCCATACCCTGTGATTGAGAAGATCTCCGATGAGAAAAAGGATAAATTATACAAAGCAGTTTTTATCGAAAACCGTTATCTGAAGGTGATGATTCTCCCGGAATTGGGGGGACGTATTCAGATGGCTTATGACAAGATCAGGGCTTCCCATATTTTTTATTATAACCAGGTGATCAAGCCTGCCCTGGTGGGGCTTACCGGACCCTGGATCTCCGGTGGAATTGAGTTTAACTGGCCACAGCATCACCGGCCCAGCACCTTTTATCCTACAGAGTGCCTGATTGAAGAGCATGGGGATGGGAGCGTCACTGTCTGGTGCAACGAGGTGGAACGTATGTTCCGGCTGAAAGGGATGCATGGCATTACCCTCTATCCCGACAAGGCCTATATCGAGATCAAGGCAAAGACCTATAACAGGACACCCTTTCCCCAGACTTTTCTTTGGTGGGCCAACCCTGCGGTATCGGTTGATGATGCCTACAAGTCTGTCTTTCCCCCTGATGTACATGCTGTGTTTGATCATGGCAAGCGGGATGTGTCCTCATTTCCGATTGCGACCGGAACATATTACAAGCAGGACTATTCGGCGGGTGTGGATATATCGAGATATGCCAATATACCCGTACCCACTTCCTATATGGCCATCCAGTCGGAATATGATTTTGTGGGTGGTTATAATGAAGAGACTGAAACGGGATTACTGCATGTGGCCAACCATCATGTTTCTCCCGGAAAGAAACAGTGGACCTGGGGAAATGGTGATTTCGGGAAGGCCTGGGAGCGTAACCTCACCGATGAGGATGGTCCCTACATCGAATTGATGACCGGAGTCTACACCGACAACCAGCCCGATTTTGCCTGGCTGCAGCCCTATGAGGAGAAAAGCTGGGAGCAGTATTTTATGTCCTATGCAGCAGTGGGCAATGTGAAGAATGCCACCAGGGATCTGATCGTCAATTTTGAGACTGAGGGTGATTCTGTAACCCTGGTTGTGTATGCCACTTCAGAGATGCAGGATTTGAAGCTCTCCCTGGAGAACAGCTCCGGCAATATCCTTTGGAGTGAGATAACGGTGATTTCTCCGGAAACTCCTTTTGTACGGACGGTCAGGCTGGCCGGCAGACAGCTGGATGGCCTTTCGCTGATCATTGCAGGAGAGGGTGGAAGGGAGCTGATGAGGTGCCACAGCGATGAAAAACAGGAGCAAACCCTGCCGCCGGCAGCCGAAGCTGCTGAAGATCCTCAGGCGATAGCACATATTGAACAGCTTTATCTTACGGGTCTCCATCTGGAGCAGTACCGGCATGCCACATTCAATCCAGCCGATTACTATAAAGAGGCACTCTCCCGAGATCCGGGTGATGTGCGCTGCAACAATGCCCAGGGGCTCCTGTTGATGAGACGCGGACAGTTGAAAAGGGCACAAGCCCATTTTGAGAAAGCAATTGAGACCCTCACCAAAAGAAATCCAAACCCTTATGAGGGTGAACCATACTACAATCTGGGCTATTGCCTTATGTTGCAGTCTGATCTTGACGGAGCGTATGCAGCCTTTTACAAGTCGGCATGGAATGCCGCCTGGAAGGATCCGGCTTATCTCTCCATTGCCCAGATCGATACGCTACGCGGTAACTGGCAGGCAGCCCTCGGCAATGTGGAACAGAGTCTTATCCGCAACTGGCACAACCATAAAGCACGCCAGCTGAAAGCATCGCTGCTGCGTAAAACGGGAAAAAGGGAGGAAGCCCTGCAGTGGATCGTGGCATCCCTGGAGATCGACCGGTTCAATATGGGCTGTCTGTTCGAGCAGTTTCTCATCACGCGTGCGGAGGACGTGAAAAAGGAGATGATGGAGCTACTGCAAGGAAATCCGCACAGTTACCTTGAATATGCTCTTGACTATGCGGCAGCCGGACTCTATGAAGAAGCGATTGAGTTATTACATTGGGCATTGGCAACAGCGGCAGGAAACTATCCGATGATCCGGTATGCATTGGGATATTTTCTTTCGAAAACCGGCATGGATGAGAAGGCATTGCACTACTATCAGCAGGCTTTCGCCCTCTCTCCCGACAGATGCTTCCCCAACCGGCTGGAAGAGGTCCTCATTCTTCAGCATGTACTCACCTTGCAACCTGGCGATTCAAAAGCACTTTACTACCTGGGAAATTTCTGGTACGCGAAGCGTCAGTATGCCGAAGCCATTGTATGCTGGGAGCAGTCTATTGCCAGCAACGGGCAGTTCCCCACGGTATTGCGGAATCTGTCGCTGGCCTATTACAACAAGGCAAACAGAAAGAAAGAAGCGCTTGAACTGCTCGAAAAGGCCTTCTCGCTGGATGAGACCGATTCCCGTATCCTGATGGAACTGGATCAGCTCTATAAAAAGCTCAATTACCCTCCGGCAGAGCGGCTTGCCTTTCTGGAAAGACATATGAACCTCGTGGAAGAGCGTGATGATCTGTTTGTGGAGCGTATTGCCCTCTACAATCAACTGGGTTGTTATGAAAAAGCGAAGGAACTTTGCGATTCACGCAAATTTCATCCGTGGGAAGGGGGTGAAGGGAAGATCACTTATCAGTATACCTATTGCAGGCTGCAGCTGGCAAAGAGAGCGATAGGGAAGGGGGATTTCAGAGAGGCGCTGCAGTACCTGAACGAAACAGACGCTTATCCACACAATCTGGGAGAAGGCAAATTGTGTACGGTGAACGAGAATGATGTGGATTACTACAAGGGTATTTGTTACCGTGGACTGAATGATGAAGAGAGTGCGGCAAAGTGGTTTGCAAAGGCAACCAGAGGTCCCGTTGAGCCGAAACAGGCATTCTATTACAACGACGAACATCCCGATAAGATCTATTATCAGGGATTGGCATGGAGGGCTCTGGGCTTTGAAGACAAAGCGGAGGAACGTTTTCGCGCATTAATAGCGCATGGGGAGAAGCACCTGAACGATGACTGCAAGATCGACTATTTTGCCGTTTCCCTCCCCGATCTGGCCATCTGGGAGGAGGATCTGAACAAGCGTAATCGCATACATTGCCATAATGTGATGGCATTGGGGTGGCTGGGGCTGGATGAAAAGGAAAAAGCAGCGCACGCAGTGGAAAAAGTTTTGGCGCTGGATGTAAATTACCAGGGAACAGTGAATACTCCTGAAACAGGGAGAAAAGCCAACACTATTACAAAATGAAAAATGAAATAGTCATATTGATTTCTCTTCTATTATGGCTCGCCTCATGTCAAAAACAGAGAACTGATACGATTGATTTGTCAGGTGAGTGGCAATTCCGGATGGATCCGGAGGATCGTGGGGCGGGAGAAGAGTGGTTCGTAAAGGAATTACCGGAAACCGTTCTTTTACCCGGTTCCATGGCTGAAAACGGAAAGGGAAATGATGTTACGCTACGAACGAAGTGGACTGGCGGGATTAACAATGCGCAGTGGTACGATGACCCTGACTATGCCCCCTACGTGGATTCAGCAAATGTCAGATTTCCCTTCTGGCTTCAGCCGGAAAAGGAATATACCGGTGCCGCATGGTACAGGAAAGAGATATCCATTCCGGACGACTGGTTGAATAAAACGGTGTTGTTGACATTGGAGCGCCCTCACTGGGAAACTACCGTTTGGGTAAATGGAAAAAAAGCAGGCATGCAAAACAGTCTGGCCGTTCCACACCTATTTGATGTGACTTCTTTTGTACAAAGAGGGAATAACGTCATCACCATCTGTGTGGATAACCGGACCAAAGATATTGATGTAGGTGAAAATTCCCATAGCATCTCCGATCATACCCAATCTAACTGGAATGGTATTGTAGGAGAAATATCACTGAGAGCTACGGGGAAGATACTGTTTGATGAGGTGGCGGCTTTTCCCAATGTGGAAAATAAAAGTCTGACAATAAAGGCGGTAGTGAATAACCAGCTTTCTGAATTACGCAGCGTGGAGTTTTCAGCAAATGTCCTTAGTAAAAATGGGAACGGAAAGGGGAAAAGTAAAAGATGGAAATTTGATATTTCTCCCGGTGAAAATGTGGTGGAAATGATTCTTGATCTGGGAAAAGATGCCCTTTTATGGGATGAGTTCAACCCGAATGTATACGAATTGCTTTTTACACTTGCTTCAGATAATGAGTCGGATACCCGTTCCGTTGATTTTGGATTGCGTGAGTTCCGGTCAGAAGGTTCCCGTTTTGTCATCAACGGACGACCGGTTTTTTTGCGTGGAACACTGGAGTGCGCCATTTTCCCTAAAACGGGTTATCCTTCTACCGATATTGACTACTGGAAGAAAATTTACAGAGCCGTAAAGAATCATGGCTTGAATCACGTGCGTTTTCATTCCTGGTGTCCGCCGGAAGTCGCTTTTGATGCCGCAGATGAGATGGGGGTATACCTTCAGGTTGAATGTTCTTCCTGGGCCAATCAAAGTACACAATTGGGAAGTGGATTGCCGGTTGATCAATATATTTGGGACGAAAGTGAACGGATTGTCAAAAGTTATGGCAGTCATCCTTCTTTTGTAATGATGGCTTACGGCAATGAACCGGGAGGTCCCAAATTCAGAGAGTTTCTTACGGACTTTGTCAGTTATTGGAAAGAAAAGGACAATCGTCGGGTATATACCAGTGCCGCCGGCTGGCCGGTATTGTCTGTGAATGATTATCATAACATTCCCGAACCGCGCATACAGCGATGGGCCGAGGAGCTCAGGAGTATCATTAATTCAGAAGCTCCACAGACCGATTACGATTGGTCCCGGAAAATCCCGAAAGACGGAATTCCTGTAGTGAGTCACGAAATTGGCCAATGGTGCGTATATCCCAATTTCAAGGAGATGGGTAAATATACAGGAGTTCTGAAACCGAAGAATTTTGAGATTTTTCGGGCCAGCTTGCAGGCTCACGGGATGGAGCATTTGGCTGATAGTTTCTTGCTGGCTTCCGGAAAGCTGCAAGCGTTGTGCTACAAGGCTGATATCGAAGCCGCACTTCGTACTCCCGGTTTTGCCGGCTTTCAGTTGCTCGATCTGCACGATTTCCCCGGCCAGGGGACTGCTTTGGTGGGGGTCCTGGATCCTTTTTGGGAAGAGAAGGGGTATATCTCTCCGGAAGAATACAGTCGGTTTTGCAATGCCACTGTTCCTTTGGTCCGGCTTGGGAAACTGATATTTATAGAAGGTGAAACAATGACGGCGAATATCGAGGTAGCACACTTCGGAGAGAAACCTTTGCAGTCAATCAGCCCGAAGTGGCAACTTACAGAGGATGGTGAAACTATTTCGGAAGGGACGTTGGATCAACAGGATATTCCGATAGGAAATGCCATTCAATTGGGGAAGGTGGCTTATCGCTTTGAGAATAAAGATAAGCCCCGGAAATTGAATTTCAAAATAAGCGTGGAAAAGTTTGAGAATTCATGGGATATCTGGGTTTATCCCGCAAACCAGGAGATTGAATTCGCCGATATCAAGGTGGTTGAAAATATAGATCGGTCTACGCTGGATTATTTACAAAATGGAGGGAAAGTATTGCTCAGTCTAGGTAAAGGGAAAGTAATTCCGGAAATGGGTGGAAATGTGGGAGTAGGATTTTCGAGTATATTCTGGAATACGGCTTGGACAGGAGGCCAGAAACCTCATACCCTTGGAATTCTGTGCGATCCGACACATCCCGCACTCAAGAATTTTCCGACAGAATACCATTCCAACTGGCAATGGTGGGATGCAATGAGTCATAGCGACGCGATCTTGTTGGACTCTTTGGCTGCCAATCTAACACCCATTGTCCGTATTATAGATGATTGGGTTTCCAACAGAAACCTGGGTCTCATATTTGAGGCGCAGGTAGGTAAGGGCCGGATTGTGGTGAGCGGGACAGATCTGGTCAATAATTTAACATCACGGCCAGAAGCGTTCCAACTGAGAACCAGTTTACTTCAATACATGAACAGTAAGACTTTTAAACCGGGTACAGAAATTAAACCCGATGTCCTGGCAAAAGTAGTCAGATGATATCGCCCGGATTGCAGTTTGAGATGGAATTTACTTCAATACCAATATTTTAATAGATATAATTCACCATGCAGATTATGAATAATTACCGTCAAAGGGAGTCAATGAAATATTTTTTATTGACCGTGAGAATAACTGCACTGTTACTATTTTCCATTGTTTTTCATACGATGGCAGACACAGGTTATTCTCCAAACAGCAAAACAGATGATCTTGAGAATCGTTCCAGCCAACAGCTAAGAAAAATGATCACCGGAACAGTGGCTGACGATAAGGGAATACCCATCATTGGGGCCAATATAATTGAAGCAGGAACAGCCAATGGAACAGTCACCGATATGGATGGGAAATTTTCATTGAGGGTAAATGACGATGCCACAATTCGGGTAACTTATATTGGTTATTTTAGTCAGGAGATTTCTACCGTAGGCAGAACAAACTTAAGTATCACCTTACTGGAAGACACACAGGCATTGGATGAGGTGGTGGTAATAGGTTACGGTACACAGCGAAAAATAACGACTACGGGAGCAATTACCTCTGTTTCGAACGAGGAACTGATAAAGGCTCCTGTTGCCGGTGTAAGCAATGCATTGACGGGACTCACCTCTGGCTTGCAATCGGTTCAGGTATCCGGTGAATTTGGCAATGACAGGGCAAACATCCGCATCAGGGGTATCGGTACATTGTATACCGGTGGGGCTGCACCTTTAATATTGGTAGATGGTGTGGAAAGAAGCACCTATAATGACATCGATCCCAATGAAATTGAATCGCTGAACGTGTTGAAAGACGCTTCTGCAACCGCTGTCTTTGGCGTAAGAGGGGCGAATGGGGTTATATTGATTACCACCCGTTCGGGAAAAGAAGGCAAGCCAAGAGTCAGTGCCACCATAAATGCAGCAGCGCTGCAACCATCGATATTACCGGAAATGCTTCGTTCGTATGATTATGCATTATTAAGGAACGAGGCCGAACGCAACATGGGTCGTACACCTACTTTTTCGGAGGAGGATCTGCGTATCTATCAAAGCGGTGAAGACCCGATTTTTCATCCCGATAAGAATTGGATTGAAGAGCTGATCAGGCCGTTGTCGTTCCAACAGTCGTACAATGTCAATCTAAGCGGTGGCACGGAAGGGGTACGTTATTTCACCAGCCTGGGTTACTTCAATCAGTTTGGTGGTTACAACAAGCCGGAGCAGGATTTCGGTTTCTCACCCGAACACAGCTATGACCGGTACAACCTGCGTATGAATTTTGACTTCGATGTCACAAAAGAGCTCCTGCTGTCTGTAAAGTTGGGAAATCAGGTTACTGAAAATGTTTTTCCTACGGGTGGTGCATGGGCGGCCTTTGATAAGGCAACAAGTACTGCCCCCATGTCGAGTCCCGGATTTATCGATGGCAAGGTGATCACCGAGGTTTCAGGTTTCCCGCAAGGAGTAAGGGAGTTTAATCCATGGGTGGAAACCGGTCCTACGAGTGGTAGCAGTTATGGCTTGCAAGAGAAGAACTACTCCAATACCATCAATACCAATATTTCGTTAAAATACAATCTTGATCGGTTTATAAAAGGTTTATCCATCAGAGCTATGGGCGCGTATGACTCCTATTACAACAAGTACAGCCGACGTCAGCGTTATTTCGATACCTATACTGTGGTGAAAGATCCGGAGAGCGGACTTCCCCTTGTTTTCAGAAATGATGAAAAAGGACCCTATTATGGTTTGGGTGAAAATATTTCAGATGGCAATAAGTGGAGAAAAATGTATGGAGAGGCTGCCGTTGATTATGAAAGTACCATAGCGGATAATCACAAAATTAGCGGACTTTTGCTAGGTACCATGCAGAAGGCTTATTATCCAAATATGCAATACAAACTCCCCACAGCCTATATCGGATTGGTTGGCAGGATAACGTACGATTATAAAAACAAGTATCTGGCCGAAATAAATGCCGGTTATAATGGTTCGGAAAACTTTCCCGAGGGAAGCAGATTTGGGTTTTTCCCGGCTTTTTCACTTGGGTGGATTCCAACGGAGGAGTCTTTTTTTCCGGAAAACGAGTTTCTTACTTTTCTGAAGATTCGTGGTTCGTATGGAGAAGTAGGAAATGATAAGATAGGTGGCAACAGATATCTCTATATTGAAGGACCGTATGCATTGACCAATGACGGGAATGCCCGTACCACCTTTGGTATTCCCGGCGTTAACCAGGCCACTTACCCGCAATACAAAGAAGGATTGCCCGGCAATCCGAATGTCACATGGGAACGGGCCAGGAAGTGGAATACAGGCTTTGACATGAAATTGTTGAAAGATAAATTGAGTATCACGGCTGATTATTTCGAGGAAAAACGGGATAATATTTTGTGGAATCTGTCAACCATTCCCGAATTGGTTGCAATACGGCTCGCACCTGCCAACATTGGGAAAGTAGATAATTACGGTTATGAATTGGAGGTAGGATACCGCGATAAAATTGAAGCGGTAAATTATTGGGTAAAAGGCCTGTATTCGTTTTCCCGCAATACCATTGTCTTTCAGGATGAACCGAACCGTAAATATGAGTGGATGCGTCGTACGGGACAGTCGGTAGGACAACATTTTGGCCTGGTCTTCGATGGGTTTTATAATACCCAGGAAGAAATTGATGATCCCGAACGCCCCATCTCTCAATGGGAGGGAGCAGGACTGAAGCCGGGAGATATGAAATACCTTGATTTGAACGGGGATAAACGTATTACAGAAGAAGATATGCGGCCGATAGGATACAACGATTTTCCGGAAATCAATTACAGTGGTTCGTTTGGTCTTTCCTATAAAGGTTTCGACATGACTGCCCTGTTTCAGGGTGCAACCAATGTATCTGTCTATTTTGCAAAGCATGCCGGAGCGTATGCTTTCGACAGCGACTGGGGGGCTGCCTATTCATGGCAACTGGAACGATGGGAACAGGGCCGATATGAAAGAGGAGAGAAGATATCCTACCCCCGTGTGGAACTTTCACCTACACTTGGTTTACACAACTATCAGAAATCAAGTTTCTGGGTGCAGGATGCATCTTACGTGAGACTCAAGAACGTGGAACTCGGATACCGGCTTCCTTCCTCTTCCCTGAAACACCTTGGATTGCAGACGTTGCGTTTTTATGTGAGCGGTAATAACCTGATCACCTGGACTGGCATCCGCTACACCATGGATCCGGATGCAAGAGAATCATACGGGCGTGTCATGCCACCCATGCGGGTGTTCAATGTCGGCGTGAATGTTCAATTTTAAAAAGAGACACTATCAAAAAAATAATAATTGTATGAAATATCTATTAATTATAGGTTGTATCCTGATTTCAACGCTGTTCTTTTCCTGTGAAGATTATCTGGAAAAACCGATCAGCAGCGATATAACTGTGGATAGCGTTTTTAATTCAGCTATTCGTACAGAGCAATTCTTATGGAATGTATACAGTACGGCCTCCATCTATGAATTTAATCATTTCTGGAGTAGTTCCGACCCTCGTTTCTATCATTATGGCGCCAGCGGTTCGCTTGTTTCTGTAGCCACGGATGAATTGGAAGTAGAAGGGACATATCCTGCCATACCACGTTATTTTCATACTGGAACATGGAATGCGGCGACCATTGACCCGGGGAGCTGGGGTTTGGAGTTTATGTCGCATATCACCTATCAGGGTATTCGCAATGCGAATATTTTCATGGAAAATGTGGACAAATCTCCCTTCTCTGAAAACGAAAAAAATAGCATGAAGGCGGAGGCACGGTTTCTCAGGGCCTTGATGCATTTCGACCTGATGCAACGCCTCGGTGGTATATCCATTGTGGATCACGTCTTGTCGGTCAGTTCAATTGATGATGTGGAAGGGGTGAAAATTCCCCGTTCAACCTATGCTCAAACAGTGGACTTCATTGTTTCCGAGTGCGAAGAAGCGGCCAAATACCTGCCCAATGTGTATGAGGATACCAAATATCTCGGCCGAATTGTAAAAGGTGCCGCACTGGCTTTGAAAGCAAGGGTACTGTTATATGCGGCGAGCCCGCTCTTTAACGATCCGGAGGGTAAAACATACGTACCGGTAAACGATCCTGTTCTCCGTGAATTGATAGGTTATCCGACGTATGATCCAAACAGATGGCAACTGGCGGTTGAAGCCAATAAGGCTGTGCTCGACTGGGCTGCCAATGAGAGTGGTTGGTGTCAGCTATACACTGGCTTTGACAATCCGGTGGATCGATACGAAGAAATTTTCATCAATCATACCTGTCCGGAAGTGATATTGAGCGCCGGGCTTATGCAGAATGCCGGTGGTTATTTTTGCCTCTTTATGTTACCTGGACAGATCATTCCGCAAGGGCAGAACAACCCTTCGAACCATGCTATCACGTTCAATTTTACAAAGTTTTATCAGAAAAGTGATGGCACGGATCAGGTATGGAATGAAGAGGAAGGCGTGGCATATCCCTATTCGCAGTACCAACGGAAACTGGGTGAACTGGAACCGCGTTTTCAGGCTTCTGTTTTTCAGTCCGGTACCGAATGGTCGAGAGGGTCGGGTACGGTGTACCACTTTTATGAGACCAATACGCTGCAGTTAAAAGATATTCGTGGGGTAGGCTTTATGAGGAAGTTTGTGAAAGGGGTCACACCAAATAGTCCGGCTCCGAGATGGATCACTTTCCGCCTGGCTGAATTTTATCTTAATTATGCAGAGGCACTCAATGAAGTAAATGGAAATCCGGGTGAGATAGAATGGGCGGTAAATCAGGTGCGGCGCAGGGTCGATATGCCCGATGTCAAGTTTACAAATCAAAATGAAATGAGACAGATTATCCGTCGGGAAAGGGCGGTAGAGTTCGCGTTCGAGCAGCATCGTTATTTCGATCTGCGCCGTTGGAAAACGGCGAGTGAAGAAGGGGTTATGAAAGGGAAAATTTATACCCTCAAGCTCTATGATACCAAACCGGAGCCTACCTATAAGCTGGAACAGATATCAAGTCGAGTTTGGGAAGACAAAATGTATCTTTATCCATTCAGGCAGCAGGAAGTAGACCTGGGTTATATCATACAGAATCCAGGGTGGTAAGGTTTAACAGTATACCCAATAACAGCAATTCTTATGGAACGAGTAAATAAATCTTCAACGTAAGGAAATGATTAAAGCAAGTTCCATATGATACCTTTAAAAAAAGTTTTAATCTTATGAAAGAAAATAATATGAACCGACTGGCTACTTTCATTGTTTTTCTGATAATTAGTGCAGGAATGCATGCCGCTGACCCAGATAGTACATTGTTGAATATCAGCTTTGGAAAGCAGGAAGCGGAGCTCTCTACCTCGTCTGTATCGGAAGTAAAGGGAGATGATTTACGCAAATCTCATGTTGCCACGTTAAGTAACACTTTCTTTGGCCGTTTCAGCGGCATGACCACCCTGCAGACAGACGGTGAGCCGGGATACGACGAGGCCACGATTTACCTGCGAGGGCCCCATTCAATGCGGAGTAATTCATTCATTATTCTGGTAGATGGATTTGAGACGGACGGTTTTAACCAACTTACTGCAGAAGAGATAGAGTCGGTGACTTACCTCAAGGATGCGGCTGCACTGGCTGTTCATGGCATTAGTGGAGCCAATGGTGCCCTGCTCATCACCACCAAAAGGGGAAGCCTGACCGGCAAGAAGTTAAAAATATCTTTTAAAGCAAGGTACGGCGTTCAAACACCCACGCATCTTCCCCGGTTCGAGAATGCGTATAACTACGCTCGACTTTACAATGAGGGTTTAGAAAATGATGGCATGGCGCCCCTCTATAGTGAGAGTGACCTGGCGGGATATCAAAGTGGTACCGATCCCTACGCTTATCCCGATGTGAACTGGTACGATGAGATGTTGTCAAAAACATCTGATTTACAGGATTACACATTGTCTTTTTCAGGTGGAAACAAGTTTTCCCGCTACTATGTGATGGCCGGTTACATGGGTAGCAACGGTTTGTATGCACACACCGATGGGAAGAATAATTCCAATATCAGTTTTCAACGGATCAATTTTCGTGCAAATGTGGATATTGACGTATCTTCCAATCTCTCTTTCGCGCTGAACCTGGGTGGACGTATCGAGGATCGTAAATTCCCCAACACCGGAACCGCTACGCTGTGGCAAAATATGGCAACTTATGCGCCCAATCTATATCCGGTGCGCACTCCCCAGGGGCAAATAACAGGAACGGCGAATTATCCGGACAATCCGATCGGTAGCTTGCTTGAGGAAGGATATGGATCCCGACATTCGCGAAACGTGCAGGCAATTGTTACTGCAAAATATCTCCTGCCTTTTATAACCGATGGATTGGCTGTATTTGGAGGTGTTGCTTTGAGCAGTAACTACATGAGCGGTTACAATAAGACCAAGAGTTATGCTTATTACGAGCCGGTAAAGACCCTGTCACAAGTTGGAGAGGATTCTCTTTACTACATCAGGAGAGGTACGGACACCGATTTAACCGTGTCAACCGGGAACGATGGCGAGACAAGCAGGACGGGAGTTCATGCCGGAGTAGAATACGAGACACGTTCTGATTTGCATAATCTGAACCTGCAGATGATGTTCAAACAGGACGCTTACTCAATTTTTGGTCAGCAATCTGTTTTTGCCAAGCAAAATTGGCTGGGACGATTTGGTTATGCCTACGACCGGAAGTATCTCGCCGAGTTGTCTTTTTCATACAGTGGTACGGACAACTATAAAAAAGGCCAAAGGTTCGGACTTTTCCCGGCTCTCTCATTGGGTTGGATCTTATCAAATGAAGACTTTATCCCGAAGACAGACAAGGTGAACTTTCTGAAAATAAGGGGTTCGGCCGGACTTTTGGGAAATGACAATGGGGCAGAGCGATTTGCCTACAACCAGTATTGGGGTACCGCTTCAAGGCAGGGCTATAATCAGGGATATTTCTTTGGCACAGGGGTTACATTCCAAAACGCGCTGGTGCAATTGGCGTTGGCTGATCCGAATTTCACATGGGAGAAAGCCATGTTGTATGACGTGGGTATCGATGCTCTCTTTTTCAATCGTCGCCTCTCGCTGACTGCCGATCTTTACCTGGAAAACAGGTATGATATTCTCGTGAATGTGGCCAACACGATGCCGAGTTTCTCCGGAATTGATTTTTCTTCTATGCAAAATAAAGGCAAGACCCGCAATCAAGGCTTTGAAGTATCTGCAAGGTATGCCGACAAGGTCGGTGACGTGAACTATTTTGCCGGTTTGGGCGGATCCATGTCACGCACGAAAATCGTGGCAAGTTATGAGACGCCAAGAAAAGAAGAGGCGAGATATACACAAGGACGTCCCCTGGGACAACGTTTCGGTCTTGAAGCAATAGGTTTTTTCCGGGATGAAACGGATATTGAAAATAACCCATTACAGACCTTTTCCAACGTTCGCCCCGGTGATCTTAAATACAAAGATCAAAATGGCGATGGAATTATCGATGTGAACGACGAGGTAGCTATAGGCAATCCGAATATTCCGGAAATTTCTTATTCTGCCAACGTGGGTGTTTCGTGGAAAGGATTTGATCTGGAGTTTCTTTTCGACGGCAATACAAATCGGAGTGTCTATCTCAGCGGTTACATGTTTTGGCCTTTCATCAATGACTACAACATATCCAAATGGACAACTGAAAGGCGATGGACACCTGAAACGGCTGACCGTGCAGCTGCCCCCAGACTGGGTGTGCAGGCCAATGCCAACAACTACCGTTCGTCGGATTTCTGGGTACGTGATATTTCTCTTCTGAGACTAAGGAATGCGGAGATAGGATGGACTTACCAGGGAGGAGCCCTGCAGCGGGCTAAAATCGAGAAATGCAGGGTATATCTGAGTGCTTTAAACTTGTTCACTTTGGACAATCTTGATGCCGATGTTGATCCTGAAACCTTGAGTGCAGGGTATCCTACATTGAAAACTTTCTCGCTGGGCGTGACTTTGGATTTTTAAGCAACCATCAAAAAAATATGATTCTATGAAAATATTTATATATTCAATATTCTTTGTTTCTCTTTCCCTGCTTGCGGGATGTAGTGATTTCATGGATACTGCCATCGAGACAAAATATCAGGAAGAAGATGTATTTGTCAATTATTCACGTATGAGCGAAGCGGGATATGGAGTGTATGCTACACTTTTTCACTTCGGTTTTAACAGAGTGAACTCTGCCATGCTTGCTTCTGCATCCGATGAAGCCGATCACGCCGATGTCAACTCCTCGGTTCAGCATTTCAATACTGGCACATGGACCTCTTCTTTAAATCCTGATGATGCCTGGAGTACGTTTTACACGGCTATTCGTCGTGCCAATCTCTTTTTGGAAGGATCAGCCGATTATAAGAAGATTCTTTTTCGGGATACAACGATTGCTGCCAATGCCGAAAACTACAGATACCAGGTCAGGGATATAGAATGGCTGAGAGCCGAATCCCGCTTCCTGAGGGCCTTATACCATTTTGAACTTGCAAAGCGTTATGGTGATATACCCATTATGAAGCAGGTGATCAATGACGAGGAGACGCTGCGGGGGATAACAAGGGATGATTTTGACGATTGCATCGATTTCATCGTGGTGGAATGCAATGAGATAATCCCACTCCTGAGAGAAACCTGGGTCGATTTTGATGGAAATAAATGGCGGGGACGTGCTACAAAAGCCGCCGCACAGGCATTGAAAGCGGAGGCCTTGCTATACGCGGCCAGTCCCCTTCATAATCCTTCGAACGACCTGCAGCGATGGAGCAGGGCTGCCCAGGCTGCCCATGACATCATCGCTTCGGGAAAATTCTCCCTCCATAATAATTACCGCGGGCTTTTTAATCTGGGCAATGGTTCCGATGGCAACCCTGAAGTGCTGTTTGCCGTGCAACGGTGGAACGAGAATAGTTTCGAGAGATATAATTTCCCGATAGGGTATGATCAGGGGGGGCAGGGTGCCACATCGCCTTCACAGAATCTTGTCGATGCCTATGAGATGCGAAGTACGGGCAAGTCCATCAGTCAGCCGGGTTCGGGCTATGATCCGCAAAAACCATACGAAGGTCGGGATCCCAGGCTTACCATGTCGATAATTGTCAATAATTCTATATTTAAAGGACGCCCTGTGGAAAGCTGGATTGGCGGAATAGATGGAACCGACAAGCTGAGAGCCTCCACTACCGGATATTACCTCAAAAAGTACATCAATGAAAATCTGAACCTGGCACAAAATCAAAGCAGTGTGCACTCGTGGATCATCTTCAGATATGCTGAAGTACTGCTCAATTTTGCGGAGGCGATGAACGAGGCTTATGGGCCGGAGGAAAAACGGGGTATGTCGATGAACGCCAAGTCGGCCGTAGACGCTGTCAGGCAACGGGCAGGAGTCAATATGCCCATCTTGCCTCCGGGGTTGACTCAGATCGAAATGCGGGAACGCATCCGCAATGAACGACGTGTAGAGCTCGCCTTTGAGGAGCACCGCTTCTTTGATGTGCGTCGTTGGAAAATTGCGGAACAGACAGAGAATCTCCCACTGATGGGTATGCAGATAACAAAGAGAGAAGACGATACGTTCGATTATCTGGTGGTGAAGAAAGAAGACCGTGTCTTCAAAGCACACATGTATTTTTATCCTATTCCCGAGGCGGAGACCCTGAAAGGTTCCATCACACAAAACCCGGGATGGTGAACCCATTTAATAAATCCTTAAAATTAATCTGAAATGGTTATGCAAAGAATATTATTCATACTTGTAACTGCTTTTGCTCTCAGTTGGAGTGCTTGTACCGATAAGATTGTTTTCCTTGCGGATGAGGCTCCGGAAATCCCTGTACTTGAAAGTTATTCAGCTAAATACTTGTGGATTGGGCCGGATTATAAACTCGCGCTTGACGCGGTTATAACCGATAAAAGCGCTTTAAAGTCGTTGCAGCTATCTGTAAGCGAATGGAATATTGATGAATCGCTCAGTCTCTCGGGAAAAGAATATCTTCTTCGGGATACATTTTTAGTAACCAAAGATGCCAACCGAACGAAGCATGAAGTAGAACTTGTTGTCAGTAATGAGGCCCAGGGAATCTTGCGCGTGAAAATTCCAGTGACCGACCTGTCGGCCACGAACCAAATCGAAGGTTATTCCCCTGATCTTCTGCCCCCAGTTATCACTGTCAACGCTCCCAAAGTCAACCGTTTTTACGGTCTCATCGATGCACCTGTCCCATTAACTGTGGATGCCCTGATCACAGAAGATGTGGAAATGACCGATATTTATTTCAAGGTGTGGGGTGAAAATATCAAAGGTGACTATTTCGAGGTGGAGGATACCTGGAGTCCCTCTATCGAGGAGGAGAAGCAGGCCTATCATTATGCAAAAGAACTGGAGATTCCAGGTGGTACGGCAGGGGAATATCAGTATATGATTCGGGCAACAGATAAGGCCGGTAACCAGGCGGTTACAGGTGGAAATCTGACAGTGGGCATGATGGACAGATTGTATCTTTCCGATGCCAAGAATGAACAGGAAGTGATTGGCCAGGGTTTTGACGCCTACGCTTCAGCTGACGCATGGGGCCTTGGTACGCTCCTGCCCATGCAAAAGATAGGGAATAACCTTTTCCGGTTGAACTACTATTATCGCAACGAGAGTGACGAAAATATCCGCTTTATTGCGTTCATGGGCACCGACAGGCCATTTAATAAATCACCGAGAGGGATCAGATATACACTGGATGGCGATAATGTATTGGCGCTTTCCTCCGGTTCGTCTGATGAACTGACAACCAATCTTCAGGCTTCCGGATTTAAGTTGCCAGTGTTACAAAAAGGATATTACACCATCACAGTGGATATGTCGGCCAGAACGGTTAAGGCTGTTCCCATGGTTGTTGTCAATCCCGATTTCACCAATACCTCCCTCTTCCCCGGATTCTCGGCGGCTAATCCCTACCCGTATCTGGCAATTATTTCCGGTGGTAATGTTGTTGGTACATCCGGATGGAGTGAGATAGAAAACAATACCAGTCTTCATAAAGAGGCGGAACATGATTTTATTTACAGCGGTGATTTTCGCACTACTGGTGGGGTGAATATCAATTTTACCGTTCCCAAGGCATCGCTTCTACCTAACTCGGGATGGTTCCGTTTACCTGCCGGAAGAGCCAATATGAAAGATACATATGGCGATTTAATTTCGGCCATCAAACCGGTAGGGGCATCCAATCAAGGTGCCAATTATGGTATTACGCTTACCGGAAATACCGACTGGCATGCTTCCTATGATCTGATCACGTATAGACTTCGGATAGTAAAGAAACAATAAATTGTAGAATACTACTCCAAACCGGTAATAACTGTAAACAGGGGGCAGGCCCCTACCGTTTGTCCCCTGTTTTATTAGTGGAAATAACCATGAGGCCCGGGAGGTATTGGAAAAATATCTTTCAGATTCCGACCCGGATTTAGTTTTGATGGTTTTGCACAATTTACATTATATGCAGAGAAATAATGATTTTGTCGAACAACTGGAACAAGTATGCGAAAGGATGGGGACAGAAGGCAGAAATATGGGATTACCTTGGCAGAATCTACAGGTATTATTATACAGGCTTATTGATCAGCCTCTTGAAATGAAATCTTTTAGGTAGAGTGCAGTAAAATAGAAAATCAATCACTTAAATCATGTAAAAATGAGATCTATCGGTAATATTATCATAGGGTTTGCAGTTCCTTTTCTGGCTTGTGGATCAAAGGTGGATATCCCTTCGCCGGCTGTTCCCTCCGAGGTACGCATAATGAAAATTGATCCGGAAAAGGAGTTACAGACTATTGACGGCTTTGGTGCTTCTGATGCCTGGCGTTGCCAGATGGTAGGTAAATACTGGCCGGAAGAAAAGAAAAACAGGATTGCCGATTTGTTGTTCAGCAAAGAAACCGATGGGGAAGGAAACCCAAAAGGGATCGGATTGTCTATCTGGCGATTTTATCTTGGTGCGGGAAGCATGGAACAAGGAGCGGACAGCGATATATCTGATGAGTGGCGCAGAGGTGAATGTTTCCAGTCTCCCGACGGAACATACAATTGGGACAAACAGGAAGGGCAGCGCTGGTTCTTGCAGGCCGCCCGCCAGCGGGGAGTTGAAAAATACCTGGCTTTTACCATCAGTCCGCCTGTACATATGACCATTAATGGTAAGGCATTCTCACCCCAAAAGCAGAGAATGAACATCAAAGACGGGATGATGCCCTCTTATGCCGATTTTCTGGTCGACTGCATTGAAAACCTGCAGGAGAAAGAAGGGATAACATTCAACTACCTGAGTCCGGTAAATGAACCTCAGTGGGATTGGATGGCAGGAAGTAACGGCAAGGCGAACCAGGAAGGTACACCTGCCACCAACCGGGAATTGTTTGAGCTTACTACCCTTTTGTCAGAAAGGTTAAAAAAACGGGGCCTGGTCACCACCGTCGCACTGGGCGAAGCAGGTGCAATAAATTATCTTTATGGCATTGTAAACAATGAAATGCGCGACAATCAGATTGAGGAATTCTGGAGCCCTGCCTCAAATCTCTCCATTGCATCATTGCCCAATGTGGAAAAGGTGATCACGGGACATAGTTATTTCTCAGTATGGCCTGTTTCCAGTCAGGTGGACCATCGTCAGAAGCTGGATACCCAGGTTAAGAAGTACCCGGGACTTAAATATTGGCAGACAGAGTATTGTATTCTGGAGCAACCTGGAGAGAACGAAATACCGGGAGGTACCGGGAATCAGCGTGATTTGGGGATGAAGACAGCCTTGTTTGTGGCTCGAATCATTCATAATGACCTGGTGGTTGCCAATGCCTCTTCCTGGCAATGGTGGACAGCCCTTACCCGTGCCAATTACAAGGATGGGCTGATCTATCTTGATGATGGGGCGAGTAACGGAGGCCTCTCTCCCGGATATTGCAAACAGGACGGGTTTGTCCGTGATTCCAAACTGTTGTGGGCTCTTGGAAATTTTTCTTTCTTCATTCGTCCGGGTATGAGAAGGATTCATGTTGATGGACAAAGCAACCTGCAGGCATCCACTGATGTGATGATCAGCGCCTATAAAGAGCCCCTTACAAGGAAACTGGTGGTGGTAGCCATCAATGCAAGCAATACGGAACGCAAATACAAGCTTGAGCTGAGGGGAAAATTAAAAAATGGCAAACTCACTCCCTATGTGACTTCAGAAAATGCGAATCTTCAAAAAGGAGAGAATGTCAATTCGGATGAGATCATCCTTGCACCGAAGAGCGTGGTCACACTTACAGGAGAAATAGAATAGGTTGTTGATGAAGTTAAGAATAAGATTGATGCAAATACACGTGAGAGCGATGATCCGGTCACTTTTTCTGATAGTATTCATAACCGGAAGTTGTTTCATGATGGCACACTCCCCACGAAACGGGAAGTCTGCCCGGGACTTTGTCTCCTTGGCAGGTATCTGGAATTTCAAGCTTGACCCGATGAATGTGAGTATCCCTGTGAAAGGGAGCAGTTTCGTAAGTAGACTTCCCAAGACAATTCTGTTGCCCGGTTCCACTGATCAGGCCGGTAAAGGATACAAGACACAGGATATGACTTCCATCCGGCTGACCCGTCTTTTTGAATATAGCGGGGCTGCATGGTATGAAAAAGAGAACATCTTTATACCCGAAGGATGGGAAGACAAACGGATCTTTCTCTTTCTTGAACGGGCACACTGGGAAACGCAAGTCTGGATAAACGGCCTCAAGGCGGGGCAGGGAGAGAGTCTCTCCGTTCCGCATATGTATGATATTACTCCTTATGTGAAGAGCGGAGAAAAAAACAGTGTACGTATTCGCGTAGACAATAGCCTGATTTATGACATTGCCTACACCCATGCCATCAGTGCCGAAACCCAAACCAACTGGAACGGAATTATCGGCAGGATAGAAATTCAGGCATTCGATAAAGTACATATAGCCGACCTGCAGGTTTATCCCAAACGAAAAGAAAATAAACTGTTGATCAGAGCCGGGATATCGAATAGTACCGGCCAACGGGTGAAAGGGGAGGTACATATCACCTGTCGCTCCGTGAAGACTCCCGGAAATCAGTCAATGCCGGAGGTTGTAATTCCTTTTGAAGGAAGCGACTCGCTCATTACACTTACCCATCGCTATGATCCGGTAGATACACTCCACACATGGGATGAGTTTGACCCATTCCTTTATGAGCTGACCTATACCGTGATCATCCCAGATAAAAATTATTTTGATGAAAAAAGTGTACGTTTTGGGGTACGTGATATTGCCACGCAAGGAACACAGTTTATCGTCAATGATCATCCCGTTTTTATACGTGGATCAGTTAACTGCTGTGAGTTTCCGCTGACAGGATATCCGCCTATGGATTATCCCGAATGGAAAAAAGTGCTTACGGTATACAAGGAGTATGGGTTTAATGCAGTTCGGTTCCATTCCTGGTGCCCTCCGGAGGCTGCCTTCACGGCTGCCGATGAGTTGGGTTTGTATCTCCAGATAGAGAACTCCGACTGGCGTTTTACCGTGGGAGAGAATGAAGCAACCAACCGGTTTTATCATGACGAAGTCCGTAGGATTTTCGAAACATACGGGAACCACCCTTCATTTGCTTTTTTCTGTGAAGGGAACGAACTTGTCGGCAAAGGGTGTGTGCCTTTCCTCCAGGAAATGCTGAAAAAGTGGAAGTCCGATCCGAGACATCTTTACGTGGCAGCCTCTGGATACCCCACGGTGGAAGGGAGCGACTTCTATGTATTCTACGGAGCGCGCCCCCAACGCTGGCAGGAGGAGTTGAAGGGAAGATTCAATGCAGAACCGTTGAATACCATCTATGACTACACCGATTATGTGCGAAAGTTTACCGTCCCGATGATTACCCATGAAATTGGACAATGGTGCGCGTATCCCGACTTTGATCAGACAAGCAAATATGTTGGGGTGTTAAAACCCTATAATTATGAGCTTTTCCGCGAGGATCTCAGAAATAAGAACATGCTCGGTCAGGCACATGATTTCCATATTGCTTCAGGAAAATTCCAGGTCATACAGAAAAAGGAGGAGTTTGAATCCTATTTTCGTACACCGGGATTTGGAGGATATCATCTGTTACAGTTGAACGACTTTCCCGGGCAGGGAACCTCGCCCGTGGGTGTGGTGGATGTATTTTATGCCCCGAAACCTTACGTGACAGCTGAGGAATTCAGGAATATGCAACGTCCATGTCTGCCGCTGCTCAGGGTGGAAAAATTTACCTGGCGCCAGGACGAAACCTTTACCGCCAAAGCACAGATAGTTAATTTTTTGAAAAACGCATTCAATAATGCGATGGTAAGATGGACGCTCCAGTTTCCCGATGGAAGGATATTTGATGAGGGTAGTTTCAAGCACATCCAAATTCCAGTTGGTACTGTTACAGATATTGGAGAGATAACCGCCTCACTCGAGACTATCGCAGATGCGACCGATTTGATCCTGAAAATCTCAATGGATGGTACCGATATATCCAATGAGTGGAAGATATGGGTCTATCCCAGGACACTTCCTGAAATGATTCCGAAAGATGTGATGATAACCCGAAAATGGGATAGGAAGGCAAAAGCCCATCTTGAGAAAGGGGGTAATCTGCTTTTACTGGCCGACACGGCAAAAATTGATTCAGACGTACAACCTGGATTTTCCGGCATTTCATGGAATGTTGTATGGTCAGGAACCCCACCCAACCTGTTGGGTATATTGTGTGATCCACTCCATCCTCTGTTCCGCCATTTCCCCACAGAGTTTCACTCCAACTGGCAGTGGTTCGATCTGGTAAGAAATTCGAAACCGGTTATACTGGATCATTCTCCCTACGCGTTTAAGCCATTGGTGCAAATTATACCGGACTGGAACAACAATAGAAAAATAGGCCTTATATTTGAGGCAAAAGTGGGAAAAGGAAAACTGCTGGCAACTGCCATTGCATTTGACGATATACTGGATAGAAGTCCGGTGGCGCGTCAGATGTATTACAGTGTGCTCAGCTACGTGAATTCTCCGGATTTCCGGCCCAATGAGACGCTGACATTTGAAATGATCGATAAACTGTTTTTACAACCATGAGTTATGAAACATTTGCTGGTAAATATTTGCTTTGTCGCTGCAATGATTTCCTGTACTCAACCGGAAGGCAGGATGGATTTATCGGGAGAGTGGAGGGTGAGGGTTGACTCAGTTTATCATAGGATAATTCTTCCGGGCTCACTTGCTGAAAACGGAGTTGGTTGTCCATCAGTAGATTCTGTAACAAATAGGCTGAGTGAGACATATGGTTACCAGGGTGCTGCATGGTATGAAAGAGAAGTGATGATCCCTTCATCCTGGGTCAACCGCCCTGTGGAACTCCATATGGAACGGACGAAAGTATCGGAACTGTTTGTCAACGGACAACCTGTGGGGCACCGGAATAGTGTTTCCACCCCTCATCTGTACAGAATTGACTCCTTATTTAAGAAGGGCCGTAATCATATTGCGATCAGGGTGGATAACACCAAAAGTCTGCTTCCGCTGGGAGGATCGCATGCCTATTCAGAGCATACCCAAACCAATTGGAATGGGATATTGGGCGATATTTATCTCAGGTTGTTGCCCGATATATCGATCAGGCATATCAGAATAGACTCGTCGGTTGATGGAAATTGTATGGTCCGGGTGTCTCTTGATAATCATGCCAGAATCTGTTTGGATAATCAGCATCTTGGGATTACAGTGAAAGATGATGAAGGCAGGATCATTGCACAACAGGAGGTGTGGGTGAATGTAATTCCCGGCTGTTCGGTATACCCGATAGAAACAAATATACCCAACCCTCGTCTGTGGGATGAATATTCTCCTGCTCTATATACTTTTCACATTGATATTCGGGGCTATGACTCGAAATTGGTTCGTCATGGAATCCGCAGTTTCACAACAGAGGGAAGACAATTTGTGAATAATGGCAGGACTGTTTTCCTTCGGGGCAAAAACGAATCGGGTGTTTTTCCTCTTACCGGCTATGCAAGCATGAATACAGATGATTGGAGAAGATATTTCTCAATCATCCGGTCGTATGGTTTGAATCATGTGCGTTTCCATTCGTGGACACCACCAGAGGCTGCTTTCATTGCTGCAGATGAAGCCGGTATTTTCCTGCAAACGGAACTCCCCCTATGGGGTACTTACCGTGAAACAGATACTGTCCTTATTTCCTATATGAAGGAGGAAGGGAAAAGGATTATCGAAGAATATGGCAATCATCCTTCCTTTGTGATGCTCAGCCTGGGGAATGAACTGGAAGGGGACACGGCGGTCATGGCAGATATCGTCAAAGAGTTTAAAGAGGATGATCAACGACATCTTTATGCATTGGGCACAAACAACCATTATTGGGATCCCCAGACGCATCCTTCGGAAGATTTCCTCGTGGCGATGCGCTATGGTAAGATGGCTCCGGATAACAGTACCGACTTACGGGGGGCGTTCTCCTTTGCGGATTCCGACAAGGGAGGAATGATTAACCGGCAAAAAGCGAATACCTTGCGTGATTTCTCTGCCGCAAGTGCTAATGCCGGTAAGCCGATTGTCGGGCATGAAACCGGACAATACCAGGTTTATCCCAACTTTAAGGAGATTGATAAATATAAAGGCGTGCTCCGCCCTCTGAATTTCATGATATTCAAAAAGCGACTGGAACAGACCGGTATGGGTAAACAGGCGAATGCTTTCCTAAAAGCTTCGGGCGCTTTGGCAGCCCTGTGCTACCGAGAAGAGATCGAGATGGCATTGCGCACATCCGAATTTGGCGGGTTTCAGTTACT
This sequence comes from Proteiniphilum sp. LBM24028, assembly GCF_056629195.1. Classification (NCBI taxonomy): domain Bacteria; kingdom Pseudomonadati; phylum Bacteroidota; class Bacteroidia; order Bacteroidales; family Dysgonomonadaceae; genus Proteiniphilum; species Proteiniphilum sp. LBM24028. The sequence continues at coordinate 388,609 of NZ_CM152817.1, forward strand.
CGACTTGCAGGATTATCCCGGACAGGGAACTGCGCTTGTCGGTATCCTCGATGTTTTCATGGAGTCCAAGGGGATCATTTCACCGGAAAAGTGGAGGGAATTCTGTAACGATATAGTGCCACTTGCACGATTCCCGAAATATTGCTGGAATAACGACGAGTTGTTTACAGCAGAGATACAGATTGCCCATTACGGGAAGACGGATGTAACGGGAGAGACCGTTTCCTGCATATTGTCAGCCGAATCGGGTGAAACGGTTTACCGTAAGGAGGTTTTCTGCCCGGTAATCTCACAGGGGAAATTGAATTCCCTGATAACTCTGGATATTCCGTTAAGCGAAATCCGGGAACCGGCAAAGATGAGGTTTGAAGTCAATATGAGAGAAACAGGTTATCGTAATTCGTGGAATATCTGGGTATACCCGCCCTACAATAGTGTGAAAATAGCCGAAGAAAAAGTAGATGGGGTAACGGTTACCCGCGATAAGAAACTTTTTGAAAAGTTATATGCATCAGGAAGCCCGGTTCTCTATATCCCAATGGAAAGGGATGTTCGTGAAAAATCCGTGGAAGGACTGTTTATCACTGATTTTTGGAATTATCAGGTATTTAAAAGTGTAACCGAAAGGCTGGGTGTAGAATCTTCTCCCGGTACATTGGGACTGTTGATTGAAGAGCCCACACATCCTGTATTCAGTTCTTTTCCCACTAGTCATCATTCAGACTGGCAGTGGTGGAATATTGTGAAAAATTCACGACCCATAATTCTTGACGATATGCCGTTTGATTATTTTCCCATCGTGCAGGTAATTGACAATTTCGACCGGAACCATAAACTGGGAATCATCTATCAACTTCCCGAAAGCAAGGCTCTGGTCTGCTCCTCCGATCTGTTTGCCTGCAGTAGTGAACCGGAGGTGAAAGCTTTCTTTCATAGTTTGGTGGAGTATTTAAAAGAGAAAAAACAATGAATCAACCGGATTCCGGTAACTTGTAAATGATGTAAACATGAAACCCGTTCTTTTCTTGCATATATTTATTTTATTTTCCCTGAATGCGTTGACACAAACAGGGAAGCAACAGGATTATCTCGGAGATATACGACAAGAGATGCAAAAAAAATGGCCCCACAACAAAACCATAAATCTGGTATTTCACGGACACAGCGTTCCATCGGGTTATTTCAATACACCCTATGTAAGGACAATGCTGGCATATCCGCAACAGGTACTGGAAGCGGTAAAGGAGATCTATCCCTATGCGGTGGTCAATTCAATAACCACAGCTATTGGAGGAGAGAATGCTGAACAGGGAGCAAAACGGTTCGAACAGGATGTACTTTGCCATAACCCGGATGTCTTATTTATTGATTATGCATTGAATGACAGAGGAATTGGTCTGAAAAGATCCCGCCAGGCATGGGGAGAAATGATAAAAGAGGCGCAAAGACAAGGCATTAAAGTAATCCTGATGACTCCCACTCCGGATTTAACGGAAAATATGCTGGATGACAATTCTCCGTTGGAGCAATACAGTAAACAGATTCGTGATCTCTCGGTAAAATACGGGACGGGATTGGTAGATAGTTATGCCGCCTTCAAACAAAAGAAGAAAGACGGTAGAGAACTGAACGCATTTATGAGCCAAAGCAACCATCCCAATGAAAAAGGGCATGAAGTGGTGAAGGAACTTATCCTTGATTATTTCTTTGACAAGAATCAATGGAAGGAATATAACAGGAACTCAACCCTGAAAACAATCAGGAAAGTAGCTGACTGGCAATTGATGCACTTCGAGAGCCAGGTACAAAAAGGATCACGATGGCCCAATTCTCATGCATACTGGGCATGGACAAACGCAACGTTGTATATAGGCATGGCAGAATGTGCCGGACTGACCGGCGAGCAGAGGTACTGGGACTTTCTACTCACCGTGGCAAAGAAAAACGGGTGGAAGACCGGCCCCAATCCCTACTTTGCCGATGATCTGTGCATTGTACAGCCATATGCCATGTTGTATAATCAGTTCCGGGAACCTTACATGATCGGCGAATCGATAGGAATCTTGGACTCTATTATCAGCAAGCCCCGAAAGGTAAGTCTGCGTTATGATGCCGAAGGATCGCACTCCCGCTGGTGTTGGGCCGATGCTTTGTTTATGGCTCCCACTTCATTTGCCCGGATAGGAAAGATCACCGGAGAAAAGGTCTATTATGATTTCATGGACCAGGAATTCAGGGTTACTTACGATACTCTTTATTCCAGGACCGACAGCCTCTTTTACAGGGATACCCGATACAAACAGATGAAGGAAGAGAATGGGGAAAAAGTTTTCTGGGGACGTGGTAACGGATGGGTGGCGGGTGGTCTGGCAATCATTATTGATCATCTTCCTGAAAATTATCCATCCCGCAATTTCTATACAACCTTGTTTAAAGAGATGATGGGAAAAATTGCCCGGTTACAGGATGAGAGCGGATTCTGGCATCCGTCACTGTTGGATCCGGAAGCCTATTCCATGCCCGAATCAAGTGCATCGGCATTCTTTACTTACACTCTTTTCTGGGGAATCAACCGGGGTTATCTGAACAGGGAAAAATATCTGCCAATAGCGCTTAAAGCGTGGAATGCCATACATTCTGTTGTACACGTGGATGGTAAAATAGGGTTTGTTCAGGCGATTGGAGCCGACCCGAAAAAGGTGGATTTTAATGATACGGAAGTGTATGGCACCGGTGCTTTTTTGTTGGCTGCGGTGGAATATATGAACTATTTAAAAAGTGAATAATGACAAATAAAGCAATTGAAATGACGATCAGGAAGCTGATGCTGCTTTTGTGGTTCATCCCGATTTCCATCATCTCCCAGGAGCATTACTACTTCTTCACGGAAGAAGACATGGAGAATATTCGTACTTCCGTACAAACCGAATGGGGGCGTCCTATCATGGAAAAGTTGGAGATCACGGTGAATGAACGCAGGAAACATTCTTTGCGTGTTCCCTTGCTGGAGGGAGGACACGCGCACGATTACTTCTGTCCTGTTCATAACCAGCAGTTTCGATTCGACTGGGAAAGTCCCCATGCTCACTATTGCGCCCTGTGCGACAAATATTGGGAAAATAATAACCGGTTCGATTGGGCATGGATCAATCATGTTCACCTGCAAAACAGGATTTACCTTACTGCCTGTATGTATCTTTATGTTGCAACGGATGAAAAAAAATATGCAGAATACATCCGGGATATGATGCTGGATTATGCATCCAAATACCTTACCTATCTGAACCATGATACGGCGCGAAAAACGGGTCCATGGGGCGGTAAAATGTTTGGACAGAGTCTGGACGAAGCGGTATGGGCAAGCGACGTTTGTCCGGCTTACATGATTGCCCGCCCGGTAATGACTGCCGACGAAATCCAGAAAATTGAATCCGGATATCTGACTCCTTGCACCAACCTGCTTCTTGCCCGCCGGGGAAGTGCCAATTGGCAGGTGTGGCATAACAGCGGACTAATCGCATTGGGCGTGGCCCTGCAAAACGACAGCATCATCAATGTGGCCGTCAATGATCCCGAATGTGGTTATTACGCACAGATGGACAAATATGTGCATGATGACGGCTGGTGGAGCGAGGGCTCACCTGTGTATCATTTTTATCCGTTACGGGCAATGTTGTTGTCGGCCGATGCTGTACGATGCCGCAATCTGAGCCTGTATGATGAGAAGTTGCATAAAATGCTTGCCGCACCTGCGTTGGCAGTCTATGCCGATCTCTTTTTCCCTTCCCATAACGACGGGTGGTATGGTGAATCCCTCGTGGCACAGGCAAGTTTGTACGAAGTGGCTTATCGTAGATATAATGATCCCCTTTTTCTGGAATTGCTTAACAGGTGTTACCGGCATACTGAAAGAAATTCAGTGGAGGCTCTGTTAAATGCAACCGGAATAAAACCTGCTCTGGAAAACTCTTCCCTGCCTTCCGTCAATTTTGGGAATAGCGGTTTTTCAGTTCTGCGTTCCGGCAATAAGACGGTGGTGCTGAAATATGGTCCGCACGGCGGTGGGCATGGCCATCCCGATAAATTATCAATATCCATACATGACGGTGATAAGGAGATTGTGTCCGATATGGGTACCACAGCTTATGGTGTGCCGGCTTACACCCGTTGGTACAGGAAGACTTTGTCGCATAGTACCCTTACTGTTGACGGGAAGGACCAACAGGAAACAACAGGGAAACTGATCTCCTTCCAGGCAGACAGGAAGGGGGGACAGGTTCGTGCCGGAGTAGTCGACGCATATCCGGGAGTGGAAATGGAGCGACATCTTACCCTTGATAAGGATGTATTGAAAGATTTATTTACCGCTGCCTCATCAGAGGAACATCTGTACGACTATGTGCTGATACTGACGGAGAAACCTATTTTTACAAAAGATGGGGAAAGTGTCATGCTGGATGATGCTCCGGCATATCGCTACATCACAAAGGCAACAAAACGGACCATGACAGGGTCCGTCACCTGTAAGGTGGGTAAAAACAGGCTGAATATCAGATTGTCCGGTGCAGAGCAGTTTGAAGTCATTACGGGGGAAGCACCGGGAATACCTCCGGGCAACGAGAGGGTGAACGAGAAATATTCCCCTCATCTCTGCTATCCCTTGATTATCCGTCTGAGAGATAAGAAAATGAAAATAGAAACCGAATGGAGATTTGGATCATGAGAGTAAGACAATACATTTCTTTTCTGGTTATGGTTTTCCTGTTTTCCACCGCATGCAAACAGGATAGAGTGGAAATCAGTCTGGCAGGTGAATGGGAAGTGATGCTGGATAGTCTGGATAAGGGCATTGAGGAGGAGTGGTTTAATCAGCCATTTGCAGATAAAATTGCTCTCCCCGGCACGTTGTGCGATGCCGGTTATGGCATACCCTGCAAACTGGAACCGGCTATGGATAAGGAGATCTTTCTCAACCTGAAGCGCAGGTTTGATTACGTGGGGCCGGCCTGGTACCGGAAAGAGGTAATCATTCCCCGGAGCTGGGAGCACAAGAAGATACTGCTCACTCTGGAGCGTATCATCTGGCATTCGCAGGTGTGGGTTAACGGCAGAAAGGTGACAGGGTACAACGAGAGCCTGAGTACACCTCATTATTTTGAGCTGGGGGAATACCTGCTGCCGGGCCAGAAAAACAGCATCGTTGTCCGCATCGATAACAGAAAGCAACATGATATTTCTGTCAGGAACCTTGCTCATGCATATACCAATGACACACAGACCATGTGGAACGGGATACTTGGACGAATATCCTTAACGGCAAGAGACAAGGTAGTGATCGATGAACTCTGTATTACACCGGATGTGGACAACCACAAAGCGCGCGTGGCAATAAGCCTGTCTTCTCCGGTTTCAGGTACAATTTCGTTGACAGCTACTGATCCTGAGGGGAAATCATTACCGGTTGTGGAGATACCGATAGAAGGTTCCGAAGCGGTTAGTGACTATCAGCTGGAAGATCCGATGCCATGGGATGAGTTTCATCCCAATTTGTATCGGATAACCGCCACGCTGCAGTCGGGTGAATCAATGGATACCAGAAGCGAGACTTTTGGCATGAGGAAACTGACCAACGGGGGGGCTCTTCTGCAGATAAATGACAGAAGACTTTTCCTTAGAGGTACACTGGAATGTGCCATTTTTCCTTTGAGAGGATACCCTCCCACAGACAAGGCCGGATGGAAGAAGGTTTTGAACACTGCCCGTGATTACGGCTTGAACCATATTCGATTCCATTCCTGGTGCCCCCCGAAAGCCGCTTTCGATGTGGCCGACGAGATGGGATTCTACCTGCAGGTGGAGTTGCCGCTATGGACGCTGAATGTAGGTGAGGACCAGCCGACAGTTGATTTCCTTTACGATGAGGCGGAGCGCATCATGAAAGAGTATGGCAACCATCCTTCTTTCTGCTTCTTCAGCCTGGGGAACGAGTTACAGGGCGATTTCGAAGTGTTGGACAGCCTGCTCACCAGTATCAGGGAGCGGGATAACCGTCGCCTTTACATGACTACTTCGTTCACATTTGAACAGGGACACGGCAGTTGGCCGGAACCGAATGATGATTTCTGGGTTACCCAATGGACAAAGCATGGTTGGGTGAGGGGACAGGGTGTCTTCGACGATCAGCCTGCCAGCTTTGACAAGGACTATACCTCTTCCATCCGGGATCTGCCAGTACCGCTTATTACACATGAAATAGGTCAATACAGTGTTTTCCCCAACCTGAAGGAAATAAAGAAGTATACCGGCAACCTGATGCCGTTGAACTTCCGGGCTGTTGTGCAGGATCTTGAAAAGAAGGGAAGACTGTATCTCGCGGATGACTACCTGATGGCAAGCGGCAAGCTGGCCGTGATTCTTTACAAGGAAGAAATAGAACGGGCATTGAAAACACCCGGATTCAGCGGTTTCCAGTTGCTGGACCTTCACGATTTCCCCGGCCAGGGAACAGCCCTGGTAGGAATTCTCGATGCTTTTTGGGAAAGCAAAGGATTGATTACTCCCGAAGAATTTCGCCGGTTCTGTTCACCTGTAGTCCCGCTGGCCAGGTTTGAGAAAGCTACTTACATGAATAATGAAACGCTCGATGTGCAGTTTGAGGTGGCCAATTTTAGCGAGAAAAAATTGATGCAGATGCAACCTTTATGGTCATTGAGCCGAACAGATGGAATCGTTCTGGCAGAAGGCGAATTGAGCAGACAGGATATCTCCGTCGGAAACGGGTGGGTATTGGGCCATGTCTCTGTCCCGCTGAGCAAGGTGACAGATGCAGCCCGGTTGGTGCTGACAATTGAATTTAAAGATACGGAATACCGGAATGCATGGGATATATGGGTATATCCGGAAGCTATTCCGCCCCTTGAAGATAATGTGGTGTACACACGGAATTTTGCGGATGCCCGGAAGGCGCTTGAGCAAGGAAAAAAAGTCTTGCTTAATCCGGTGAAGGAGGAGATAAACGGACTGGAAGGGAAATTTGTGCAGGTATTCTGGAGCCCGGTGCACTTTCCCAATCAACCGGGAACAATGGGAATATTGTGTGACCCGTCACATCCGGCTTTGTTGCATTTTCCGACGGAAATGCACAGTAACTGGCAATGGTGGGATATTTGTAAAAATGCCAGGACGATCGAACTGGACAGCGTAAAGGAAAACTTGCAACCCATCGTGAGAATGGTGGATAACTTCTATAAAAACAGAAACCTTGGACTGATTTTTGAAGTCAGGGTGGGAGAGGGCAAGCTTTTGTTCTGTAGCACAGACCTGGGTAACAATATGGAGAACCGGCCTGTGGCAAGACAGATGTATTACAGCTTGCTGGCATACATGCAATCAGACCGGTTCAATCCTTCCGAAGAGGTCTCATTTAAACAAGTGCAGGAAGCACTATACGATGCTATCCGCAAAGAAGAGACCGAAAAATCGATATACGATTCGGAATAACGGACGTAGGGTTTATCGCAAATCGATAGGTCATGGTTGACAAAACATTTAAAAGTTTCTTTTTTCGCTGTATTCATCTCAATATGATGAATAGGTGGAGGTTCAATAGTTCTCTGTATGAAACGAGCATGGGAACCGTTCTCACCCGGAAACATGATTATTTGCGGTTCCATACACCATAACGTAAAAAACAAAATAATCGTATGAAAATAAATCGCTCTGTTTATCTGTGCTTGCTTCTATGGGTATGGCTGATGATACCAACAACCGGTAACTGCCGGAATGGCTCGGATACACACCCTTCAGTAAGCATTCTTCCTGAAATAATTGACTCCGTACTGGATCGTTCCGTAAGACAGTACCGGTTACTAAGTCAAAACCTGAAGCCGGATGAATGGCCCAGAACATGGGACAAAAACAGGCTTCACACCGTCGATGCGTATGGATGGATCAGCGGGTTCTATCCCGGAACATTGGCATATCTTTTCGAATATGCCAGTGACAGCCTGTTGTGGGGTGAGTTGCAGGACCGGTTAAAAAAGATGGAGAAGCTTCAGACCTTTACGGGACATCATGACCTGGGATTCATGATGTATTGCAGTTTTGGCAATGCTTACCGGCTTACCGGCAATCCTCACTACGAAAGAGTCCTGATTCAATCGGCAAAATCACTGGCTTCACGGTTCGATCAGCGGGTTGGATCGATCAAGTCATGGGACCAGGCGAAATCGCTCGACGGCACTCATATGCTAACGTTTCCCGTGATTATTGACAACCTGATGAATCTGGAACTATTGTTTTTTGCTTCAAAAGTGACTGGAGATCCCTGTTACAAGAATATTGCCGTGAAGCATGCAGAAACAACACGGAAGAACCACGTTCGCTCCGATTTCAGCAGTTACCATGTGGTGGACTATGATTCCATAACCGGAGAAGTGAAGAGCAGAGAGACCCAGCAAGGCTTTGCCGATAACTCCACCTGGTCTCGTGGTCAGGCATGGGGAATTTATGGTTTTACAATGGTCTACCGGGAAACAAAGAATCCTTCTTTTCTGGAAGTGGCCCGGGAAATGGCCGACTTTTTCCTCGATCATCCCAATCTTCCTGAGGATAAGATCCCTTACTGGGATTTTAATGCAGGCCAGCCTGGCTACACTCCCTCATGGAATTATGATCCCGGTAAATATCCGGAAGTGCCCCGTGATGTTTCCGCTGCAGCTATTACTGCATCGGCATTGCTGGAACTGTCCGGTTTACTGGATGTGGAAACAGGGAAAAAATATTTAAAAGCGGCGGAAGACATGCTGTCTTCCATGATATCTTCTTCCTATCTGGCAGACGAGGGTACAAATGGAGGATTTATCCTTCAGCATGCTTCGGGAGGTGTCCCCGGCAATCATGAGGTGGATGTTCCACTCTCCTATGCCGATTATTATTTCATCGAGGCATTGATGAGATTGAAAAATAGAATAGAAGAATGAGTTGTTATAAACTGAAAAATTGCTTATTCACCAAGGCGGTTTAATCCCCGCCTTTACATTTTCGATGATAATAAATCCAATTTTATTAAAAAAATTGAATCGGTTGAGTGGGCAAAATTATCATAGTAGTAAACGTCATAGAAGAACCTATTCAAAGCGGATTGAAAGAAATTAATTTTTCGCCTTTTGAGAATAAATTTATCAAAATAAAATTGTGATGATTAAAATAAATTATATTCTTATTATTATAGGTATGATCGCTATCTTGCCGGGATGTGGAAAGAGGCAGGAAATCAAAACAATATGGCAAATAGGGATTAATGACAACAGTGCAGCTGAATTTGCATTGTCACCCGGAGATTATAAAGAGTTCCTCAATCACGATTTTGGATGGGAAGATCGTTTCTTTTTGATCGGAAAATCAGATCCTCAAAAAGATTTTCCATACATTCTTCCCGGACCGGACGATGCGTGGGGGGGAACCAGTCATACGGCCGGTATCAGAACCCATGTCCTGAACATTCTTTTCAGGATGAAATCGGTCTCTGATCATGGTAATTGGAAATTGATCATTGATATACTGGATACGCACAAAAATCGTCCTCCCTATTTTAAAGTAACCGTTAACGGTAAATCGTGGAAATATATTTTGCCGAAGGGGGGAGGAGATGAATCTCTGACAGGAAATTACGATAAAATAAAAAGACATGCAATTGAGATTCTGCTGGATCCTGCCCTGATAAAAAAAGGTGGAAATGAGATAAATCTCACAAATCTTGAAGGTTCCTGGCTTATATTTGATGATATAAGACTCGAAGGCCCGGCAAATGCCAATATGGATAAAACAACCGGACCGGCTTATCTGAGGGGAGTTGAAGTGGCAGACTATCAGTTGCCGGAAATATCAAGTCAACCGCTTTTGGTTGATCTGGAGCATTTGTACGGATCATCCAATGTTGAGGTAAAAGTTGACGGGAAAACAATACTTGAACAGGTACTTGAGCAGGGAAGATATATACTGGAAGCACCCATGCCTGCCGTAACCTCGCAACAGAAAAGCAGATATACCATATTGATAGATGGGAGGGTGGTTGAAAAAGGCAGTGTAATACGTACTCCCAAAAAGGATATGACTGCGGCGGACTATATAGACACCCGAATGGGGACTGCTCATTCGCGCTGGATGATAGCGCCAGGTTCATGGATGCCTTTCAGTATGGTAAAACTTAGTCCCGACAACCAGAATCCTGGATGGCAGGCCGGATATGAACCTAGTTTTGAAAGTATTGGCACATTCAGCCATATTCATGAATGGACGATGGCAGGGTTAGGTATCATGCCTGTAAATGGGCCCTTGAAAACAAAAATAGGAGATCAGTCCATATTTAAAAAAGATACATTGTCGTATCGTTCCCTGATTGATAAACAATCCGAAGAAGCAAAAGTCGGATATTACAAGGCCGATCTGACTGATTACAATATCAAAGCTGAACTTACTTCCACTACTCGATGTGGTTTTCAGCGTTATAGCTATCCTCCGGGTACCGATTCACGGGTGATGATAGACCTGAAGGTCCCTTCTGAATACAGATTCGATATACTTGAAGCAAAAATTAATCGGGTGAGTAGCAGGAGGATTGAAGGTTATAGTAAGCAACAATCCAAAAAAGTATGGTCCTCTGATGTCAATCAGGATTATGTTATATATTTTGTGATAGAATTCGATCGCGATATCATGAATTTCGGAGGATGGGTCAATAATGAAATACTGAACGAAGAAGAAATATACGCTGAGAGCCCGGAGATAATGGGTTGTTTTGCCGAATTTGATACGCGCCGGAACCAGGTTGTGCAGGTACGCTCCGGAATCTCGTATGTGGATATGGACGGTGCCTCAAATAACCTTAATGCGGAAATAACAAGACCGTTTAACTGGAACTTTGATGCAATCCGTGATAGTCATCGTCAGGCTTGGAACGACATTCTTTCGCGTATATACATACAAAGCAATGATAAGAGAGAAAAGCAACGGTTTTATACCAATATGTACCGCTCATGCTGTCGTAACATGTTTAGTGATGTGGATGGCCGCTGGGTGGATGCTGCCGAGAAGACCAGGCAGTTTGATGATCCCGATGCGGTGGCTTTAGGATGCGATGCTTTCTGGAATACATTCTGGAACCTGAATCAATTTTGGAACCTTGTAACCCCGGAATGGTCGTCGCGTTGGGTGAAATCGCAACTGGGCATGTACGATGCCAATGGGTGGTTGGCCAAAGGGCCGGCCGGAATGGAGTATATCCCCGTAATGGTGGCGGAACATGAGATACCGTTGCTTGTAAGTGCCTGGCAGATGGGTATCCGGAACTATGATGTAGAGAAAGTCTTTGAAGCAGTCAGAAAAATGCAGACCACGCTTCCCCAACATGTTGGAAATGGTTTTGCAGGAAACGGAGACCTGGCTGCATACCTGAAATATAAATATGTCCCTGCCGACAAGGGCCGTTTTTCCAATACGCTTGAATATTCATACGATGATTGGACTGTATCGCAGTTGGCCAAGGCTCTTGGCAAAGAGAAGGATTATGAACTCTTTTTAGACAGGGGCTATTGGTGGCAAAATGCAATTGACAAGGAGACGGGCTTTGCACGTATGCGTTACAGCAGTGGCGACTGGGAGAAAGATTTTGATCCGTTCAAATCAGGAGCAAATCATCACTATGTAGAAGGAAATGCATGGCAGTTGACATTTTTTGTGCCGCAAGATATACCCGCACTGTCCCGGATGATAGGTGAAAAAGTGTTTGTAGATCGCCTGACGTGGGGATTTGAAGCCAGTGAGCCTTTGCGTTATAATGCTCCGGGAGACCAGTACTGGGACTATCCGGTAGTACAGGGAAATCAGCAGTCTATGCACTTTGCATTCCTGTTTAACTGGGTAAACCAGCCATGGGAAACTCAGAAATGGAGCCGCTCTATTATTGACCGATACTACGGACATGAGGTGGCAAATGCCTATCTGGGCGACGAGGATCAGGGACAGATGTCGGCCTGGTTTGTAATGGCAGCACTGGGTCTGTTCCAGACAGACGGTGGATGCAGTGTGGAACCGGTTTACGAAATAGGAAGCCCTTTGTTTGAAAAGACTGTCATCAATCTGGGTGAAAAATTTGGTAGAGGAAATCGGTTTGAAATAATCGCCAACGGAGCTTCCAGAATTAATAAATATATCCAGTCGGCTGTATTAAACGGGAAACCTCTCTATGATTTTAAATTTCCTGCTGGTGAGTTGTTGAAGGGAGGAAAACTGGAGCTTGAAATGGGTGACACCCCGAATTACAAATGGGGAGTGAAATAAACCAGGAATGCTTTTTATTTGTCAGGTGAATATTTATTTTTTTATGGAATGTAAACCAGAGACAGGATTGAGCAGACAATTCCCCTCTTCACCTGATGAATGTGTATGTTATGATGCGTAAGAAAAAGTTTCCGCAATAAATTTGGAAGAAAGAAAAAATTAGGGTAATTTTGCGCTCACATTTTCGGGATGTAGCTCAGTCCGGTTTAGAGTACGCGTCTGGGGGGCGTGGGGTCGGAAGTTCGAATCTTCTCATCCCGACACGATGTAAGCGGGACAGTTATCATAGTTTACTTGATAACTGTCTTTTTTTATATACTGCGACACAGTGTTTTTATCCGATGAAAGTCAGCCTTGCTACGGCCTTGATTTTCAATCTGATTGCACGGGTTGCAGAACAGGAGAGCATGGAATTATCGGACTTTTCTTCTTTCACTGAAATATTATTCGTTAATTTGTGAAATTATTAGAGAGAATAACTGTTCCACTGAACTATAAACTGATGAAATTTTCCGCAAAACAAATAGCCGATTTCCTTAAGGGAGAACTGGTTGGTGACCCGGACGTGACTGTTTCCAATTTTTCAAAGATTGAAGATGGAAAACCTGGTACTATCACGTTTCTCGGTAACCCTAAATATACTGCATACATATATCAGACCAGGGCGGATATAGTCCTTGTAAATGATGATTTTGAGCCGGGGCAGCCTATAAAGGCAACATTGATCCGGGTACCAAATGCATATGCAGCACTGGCATCACTCATGGAGATGGCCGGTAGTAAGCATTCCCGCAGACGCGGTATTGAAACAATGAGTTTTATTTCACCGGAAGCATTGATGGGTGAGAATGTATATGTGGGCGCTTTTGCATATGTGGGTGCCGGATCACATATTGGAAATGACAGTAAGATTTATCCGCAGGTATATGTGGGTGAAGATGTGCATATCGGTAAAAACTGTACGATTTATCCCGGGGTAAAGATCTATTCCGATTGTGTGATCGGTGATAATTGTATCATCCATGCGGGTGCTGTTATCGGAGCAGACGGATTCGGATTCAGCAAGGAAGAGGAGCGTTACCACAAGATTCCCCAAATAGGCAATGTAATCATTGAAGATGACGTGGAGATAGGTGCCAACACTACTATCGACCGGGCAGTAATGGGTTCCACAATTATCAGAAGAGGTGTGAAACTCGATAACCTTATACAAATTGCGCACAACTGCGAGATCGGGGAAAACACGGTCATGGCTGCCCAGGCAGGCATTGCCGGTTCCACAAAGATTGGCAACAGTTGTGTGTTGGGCGGGCAGGTAGGTATTGGTGGCCATATTACCATAGGAGAAAATAGTCAGATAGGCGCTCAGTCTGGTATCATCAGCAATACCAAGAGAGGGTCCGAGATCATGGGGTCTCCGGCCTTTCCGGTAAAAAACTTTTTTAAGTCGAGTGTCATTATCCCTAAACTGCCCGATATGTACCGGCAACTCAATACACTGGAGAAAGAGATTGCCGAACTGAAAAAAGATCTTTTGCCGCGCGAGTAATTTATCCCATGCCTGTGCCAAACCAGAAACATTTCTAAAAAATGGCTCCATTTTCTGCTTTTGATTGTATCTTTGCACAAAAGTTGATGAACTGTGAAATGAATCATACGTTTTCGGCGTCAATGAGCCGGAACGTGACATGGTTTAGACAACCCGGTATCGATTATCTGATTATTAAATTCAACAAATAGTGAAACAGAGAACTTTACAAAATAGCTTCACATTAAGCGGAATCGGACTCCATACCGGTTTCCATATCGTGGTTACCTTCAAACCTGCTCCGGTTGATCACGGATACAAAATAATAAGAACCGACCTGGAAGGCCAACCGGTAATTGAGGCGTTGGCTGAGAATGTTGTGAATACACAACGAGGCACTGTTGTCGGAAAGGATAACGTGACGGTAAGTACCATTGAGCACGGGCTGTCGGCATTATATGCTTTGGGTATAGACAATTGCCTGATAGAAGTAAATTCTTCTGAATTTCCCATACTCGACGGAAGTGCCATTGAATATGTAAAAGAGATCCGTAAAGCAGGAATAAGGGAACAGGAAAAGGACAAGGATTATTATATTGTCCGTAGTAAAATGGAAGTGGCGGATCCGGAAACCGGCTCAAAGCTGACACTTCTCCCGGACGATTCTTTTGGTATCAACTCCTTCATTGAGTTCGATTCCAAATATATCCCAAATCAGTCTGCTTCACTGGATTCAGTGGCTGAATTTGAAACGGATATTGCGCCGGCACGTACTTTTGTTTTTGTACGTGAGATACAACAACTACGAAAGGCGGGACTTATTAAGGGAGGAAATCTTGATAATGCCATCGTAATATACGAAAGAAAATTATCACAGCCTGAGCTGGACGAAATTGCAGACGAATTGAACATACCCCGTCACAATGCCGATGAACTGGGATATCTGAATCACCGTAAACTGGAATTTCCCAATGAACCGGCGCGTCACAAGCTGCTTGACATCATCGGGGATATGGCACTTATCGGAAAACCGATCAAAGGGCGGCTTATCGCTACACGCCCCGGACATAAAATAAATAACCAACTGGCACGCCTTATTCGCAGGGATATAAAACTCAACGAAGTACAACCACCCATATATGATGTGCTTGCCGATCCGGTGATGGATAACAACCGTATCCGCGAACTGCTGCCACACCGATACCCTTTCCTTATGGTGGACAAGATCATTCAGATGACTGACACCTATATTGTAGGGGTGAAAAATATTACTACCAATGAACCCTATTTCATGGGTCACTTTCCGCAGGAGCCGGTGATGCCGGGCGTTTTACAGGTGGAGGCCATGGCACAGACCGGCGGCTTGCTTGTCCTGGCAGGGCTCGATGAGCCGGAGCGATATTCTACTTATTTCCTGAAAATCGACAACGTGAAGTTTCGCCATAAAGTGGTCCCGGGCGACACGCTTATTTTCAGGGTGGAGCTTACCAGCACAATGCGCAGAGGCATTGCCACCATGCGGGGACTGGCATTCATTGGTGACAGGGTGATCTCTGAAGCAGACTTCACGGCCCAGATTATCAAAAATAAATAATATAACTGATACAAAGAATATGAATAGTGTATCAACCATGGCTTTTGTACATCCTGAAGCCAAGTTGGGAGAAAATGTGATTGTGGAACCTTTTGCATATGTTGACAGGAACACCGAAATTGGTGACGGGTCGAGGATCATGATGCACGCGACGGTACTCGATGGGGCACGTATCGGGAAAAATTGTACCATCTTCCCGCATGCTACCATAGCCGGTATCCCGCAGGACCTTAAGTTTCAGGGAGAGGAGACAACAGCCATTATTGGCGACAATACATCCATTCGTGAATGTGCTACCGTAAACCGCGGTACAGCATCAAAAGGCTTTACCAGCGTGGGCAACAACTGCCTGATTATGGCATACAGCCATGTGGCACATGATTGCGTGTTGCATGACCATGTGATATTGGGAAATGCCACCCAGCTTGCCGGTGAAATAGAGATTGATGATTATGCAATTATCAGCGGTGGCACCCTGGCGCACCAGTTCTCTAAAATTGGCCCTCATGTGATGATTCAGGGAGGATCCAAAATATCGAAGGATATTCCTCCTTATGTGATGGTAGGTCGTGAGCCGATTACCTACGTGGGATTGAATATTGTGGGACTGCGCCGCCGTGGATTTTCTAGCGAGCGGATCAACGCTATACAGGAGATTTACAGGTATCTTTACCTCTCGGGATTTAATATATCCCAGGCAATGGAACGCATTGAACAGGAGCTACCTCCCTCGGAAGACCGCCTGCTAATCCTTGATTTTGTCCGCTCTTCGAACCGTGGAATTGTCAGAGGTAATATGGAAGGATAGCCATATGTGTGGCATTGTATTTCCGGCAGAGTGGTACCCCCAGAGTGGAGTGCTTGTTACGTGGCCGCATGCGGGTACCGACTGGTGTAATATGCTGGAGGAGGTAATAACGTGTTACGTAGCCTTTTCGAAGGAAATACTAAAGCGTGAAAAACTGCTGGTGATAGTTCCTCCTTCGCTCAACGTGAGACAATATTTCTGCGATGAGGAGCAAAAAAACCTGATCTGTGTGGAGGCGGAAAGTAACGACAGCTGGTCACGTGATCATGGTGCCATCTCTGTTTTTATTGATGGCAGACCCACCCTGATCGATTTTGGATTCAACGGCTGGGGATTGAAGTTTGCAGCCAATCTCGATAACCTTATCACCGGAAAATTATTTGATAAGGGAACCTTTAAACCGGAGACAGATTATCAAAACAGACTGGATTTCATCCTGGAGGGAGGTTCCATCGAATCAGACGGTAAGGGCACCATACTCACTACCGCGTGTCTGCTGGCACCCAACCGCAACCAGCCCCTGACACAGGAACAGATCGATGACTACTTAAAAAAAACATTCGGTGCAGAGCGTATTCTCTGGCTTCACCATGGTTATCTGGCGGGAGATGATACCGACAGTCATGTTGATACACTTGCCCGCTTCTGTGATGAGGAAACAATTGCTTACGTGAAATGTGACGATGAGAACGATGAACATTTCGGCGAACTGAAAGCCATGGAAGCCGAGCTGAAGTCGTTTGTTGCATATAACGGCAAACCGTACAAACTGGTTCCACTGCCGATGGCCGATGCGGTATTTGAAGAGGGACAACGTCTTCCTGCCACCTATGCCAACTTTTTGATCATCAACAAGGCCGTGCTACTTCCATACTACGGAACCCCGAAAGATGAAATCGCAACAAAACAGCTACAGGAAGTGTTTCCAGACAGGGAGATCGTGGGAGTCGACTGCCGGGTACTTGTCAGACAACACGGATCGTTGCACTGTGTGACGATGCAGTTCCCGGATGGAATCATCTGAATAACGGCCAGTAATCAGCTTTGGTAGTGGAAGATATCAAGGACAGCGGTTTGGAAAGTAGTAATCAGCTTTGGTAGTGATTTAAAACAAAGGACATCGTTTTGATGTTTAAAAAAGAGAATTATTAAACCATGATACGATGAAGATAGGAATTATTCAGCAAGCCAATTCATTCGACAGGGAAGAAAATATAAAGCGTTTGCAACAAAAGATCAGACAGTTGGCCGCCGGTGGTGCAGAACTAATTGTCCTGCAGGAACTACACAATGGTCTCTATTTTTGTCAGACGGAAGACGTAGCTGTATTTGACCAGGCCGAATCCATTCCCGGCCCTTCCACCAATTCATTTGGTAGTCTGGCAAAGGAGGAAAATGTGGTGATTGTACTCTCTCTCTTCGAAAAGCGTGCCCCCGGTATTTACCATAATACGGCTGTAGTCATTGAAAAGGATGGAACTATTGCAGGCACGTACCGTAAAATGCATATTCCGGATGACCCTGCCTATTACGAGAAATTTTACTTTACGCCGGGAGATCCGGGAATTTATCCGGTTGAAACCTCAGTGGGAAAACTGGGGGTACTGGTATGCTGGGATCAATGGTATCCCGAGGCAGCACGCCTCATGGCGCTGGCCGGTGCCGAAGTGCTGATTTACCCTACTGCCATCGGTTGGGAATCGACCGACAGTGAAGAGGAAAAAATGCGCCAGCAGGATGCATGGATTACCATCCAAAGGGCACATGCTGTGGCAAACGGAATACCGGTTATTTCTGTAAATCGTACAGGTTACGAACCCGATCCTTCAGGTCAGACAAATGGTATTCAGTTCTGGGGAAATAGCTTCGTCTGTGGACCGCAGGGAGAATTTTTATACCGGGCATCTGACGACACTGAAGTGGTGAAAATTGTGGAAATAGACCGTGCACGGACTGAAAATGTGCGTCGTTGGTGGCCTTTTTTCAGAGACAGACGGATAGATGTTTATGCAGATCTGACCAAACGTTGGATCGATTAAAACAAAATAAGACCGCCCATTTGAGCGGTCTTATTTGATACACACTTAATCAATAAATTATCTGCGGGAAGAAGATCTTTCAGATCGGGCACTTTCATTGCTTCTGTTGCTGGATACCGCGCTTCTACTACTTCCTGAACTGCTTTCTGACCTTACTGTCGTACTTCTGTTACTTGAGGTACTGCGTTGCGGACTTACCGATGCACTTCTGCTGCTGCCTCTTGAACCACTTTCTGGTCTTACCGTTGCACTCCTGTTGCTTGAAGTACTACGTTGCGGACTTACCGTCGCACTTCTGTTACTACTTGTGGGGCTGCTTCCCGATCGTACTGTGGCACTTCTGTCATTAGGAGCGCTACGTTGTGGACTTACCGTCGCATTTCTGTTACTGCCGGAGCGTGTTGAGGAAGCATTCCGGTCCACACTTCCGTTACGACTATTGCTCGAGCGATCCGTCGTAGCTGCGCTTCGTTCATTCTGAATACTCCGGTCTCTTGTTGATGTCTTCACTGTGGCGGAGCGCTCTGTGTTGCTTCTGGTGTTGCTGTTCAATATGTTTCTGTCTCCGGCATTCCTTACGTTGGTATTGCTCCTGTCCGTATTCGCACTCCGGCCGGCGGTCGACCTGTTATCAGCAGATCTCACATTCGTACCTCCGTCCCTTGATACGTCAGGACGATAGACACTTACTGTGCTGTTGCTGACTCTGGTCGATCTTCCGGAGCGGTTATTCGTGCTCTCAAGCTTGTGAATAGTGGCTGTTCTGCCGGTGGTACGTTCGTAGTCCCTGGCACTCGGTCCGCTGTAATAACGGTTGTCGTTGTATACGTATGTATTGTTGATGATCGTAGTCCGGTTGTATATGGCCGGGCTATAACGGTTGTAATATCGGTGCATATTACGGTGGTACATATACCTGTTAGGCAGAAACGTCCAGTAAAGTCCGGGAATGTCAATGTTGATATTGATATGGAGTCCGGGACCCATAGGCGCCCATCCGTAGTATCCGCCGCCGCTTCTCCAGCTTACCCAGGCAGGTGCCCATTCATAACCGGGGATCCATGCCCATCCATAGTAATCGTCATAATACCACCTGCCATAATGGAAGGGGGCCCAGCCCCACGAATAATCAGATACCCAGGTGTTGCCGTAATCTGTCATCACCCAATATCCGTTGGTTGCGTACGGATGAAAGTTTCTTCCAGCATTCGGAATCCATACCCTGCCATATCGGCCGTTATTGATCCACCTGCCGTGAGGTCTCAGTTCATTATAGAAAACATTGAAGGAGACGCCTCCGTTATTTCCATAATAATTATCATCGTAATTACCGTTGTAATATTCATTGTCATAATCGCCGTAATCGTCGTATCCCTGAGAATACAGACTTCCCTGTGAGGAAAAGCAAGACGTAAATATTAAAGCAACTATTGTGAGAATGAATGGATGTCTGTAAGCTTTCATATGCGTCCGTTGTTAAAGGGTGAAACTTCTTGTTTTATCATTAAGACCCTCTCTCTACAAAATGGTTTAACACATATGTCTGATATTTCTCAACCATCCAGACAACCGCCGGCCGCCGATCGCTTCTTCCCAAGCCGCTTTCCCTGATAATCTTCTACTATCAAAGCTGAAAGCTGATCACTTACCGCTTTATTTAAATACCTGATCGATCCCGGAGAAACCCATGAAAGCCATGGCGATGATGCCGGCAGTAATCAGTGCGATGGGTATCCCTTCCATAACTTTAGGGATTTTTGTGAGTGCCATTTGCTCGCGTATGCTGGAGAAAATAATCAGCGCCATGGCATAGCCAAGCGCAGTGGCAATGGCGTAGATAACCGATTCGAGCAGGTTGTAATCTTTTTGTATTACCAGAATGGCTACACCCAGGATTACGCAGTTGGTGGTGATGAGCGGCAGGAAGACACCCAGCGCCTGGTAAAGTGCAGGCGATATCTTTTTGAGTACGATCTCCACCATTTGCACCAGAGCTGCAATGACAAGGATGAAAGTGATGGTCTGCAGATATTCCAGTCCATACGGTTCCAGAACACCTTTTTGTAGCAGAAAAGTGACGAGAGTGGCGATAGTTAATACAAAAGTCACTGCCAATCCCATACCTATCGCTGTGTCCACTTTTTTGGATACACCCAGGAATGGGCAGATTCCCAGAAACTGGGAGAAAACGACGTTGTTGACAAATATGGCGACGATGATAATTCCGATAAGTTCCATGGTCATTTGTGTTGAAGCTTATTAAAGATTGCAATGAGGTATCCGAGAACGATGAATGCTCCCGGTGCAAGTACGAACAGCAAGGATCCATACCGCTCGGGGTAAATGTTTGTGGAGAATATTTTTCCCGTACCCATCAATTCGCGTACGGCACCCAGTACCGTGAGGGAGAGGGTGAATCCAAGCCCCATGCCGGCACCGTCAAATATGGAGGCAAACACTCCGTTTTTTGAGGCAAAGGCTTCCGCGCGGCCCAGCACGATACAGTTCACTACGATCAGCGGGATAAAGATGCCGAGGCTGTCGGCCAATGCAGGCACATAGGCATTCATCACCATCTCGATAATGGTTACAAAGGTAGCGATGACTACAATGTAGGCAGGAATACGTACCATGTCGGGAATCACGTTCTTTAGCATGGATATCACCATGTTGGAGCAGATCAGGACAAACATCGTGGCCAGTCCCATGCTCATGCCGTTGATGGCCGAACTGGTGGTAGCCAGCGTGGGACACATTCCCAGTAGCAGCACAAAGGTGGGATTCTCTTTGATGATGCCGTTGATAAGTACTTTCAGGTTGTTATTCATGACTGTTATCCTCCTTTTTTATTTCCCCTGCTTCGTCGTTTGATTTTCCGGCTGCATTTTTGGGTGATGCACCCGAGTAGGCATTCTCCCTGCTTTCCGAATAAGCCTGATAAGCTCTGTTCACAGCTTCCAGAAACGCGCGTGAGGTAATGGTCGATGCAGTGATGGCATCCACCTCGCCACCATCTTTCGAAACGGCCAGCGCTCCTTGTGAGAGGTCTCTACCAATGACCGACTGTGAAGGCTTCTCTTTGTTTTTGAACCAATCCGTCATTTTGGAACCCAATCCCGGAGTTTCGGCATGCTGCAGAACAGCGTAATTGATGAGACGGTCTTCCATATCAAAGCCTATCATGATCTGTATTTCTCCGCTAAATCCGTTGTTGGAAGAGCTATTCACTGCATATCCCACCACTTTGTCACCCTTCTTTGCCGGGTATACAAGCAGTGAATCACCCGTTCCTACAGGCATCCTGTAGGCCTCGGCCACCGGATCGTTGTCAAATGCAGGTACTACCTCACTGATCGCATTCTGCAGCTTCATTGCCTTGGCATCGGCAATGGGCTTTGCGGTCATCTTGTTCACTTGTGCCAGCAACACGGCTACCGTGAGGCAGATGATCGAGAGCGACAGGAACATATTTTTTAAAGTCGATTGTAATTTAGCCATGTTTTACTACCTCCCCGAATCGTTTTGGTGATGTGTAATTATTGATGAGCGGCGTGAGGGCATTCATCAGCAGAATGGCAAATGAAACCCCTTCGGGATAAGCGCCCCAGAGGCGGATGGCCACGGTGACAAAGCCTATCCCGACACCATATATCAGCATTCCTTTCCTGGTCATGGGTGACGTCACGTAGTCGGTCGCCATGAAAATAGCCCCCAGCATCAACCCTCCCGAAAAAAGATGAATAAGCGGGTGGTAGAGCGTTATAGGATCGAAGATATAGAGAATCCCGGTAAATAGGGCTACTGTAGCCATGATAGAAATCGGTATATGCCAGGTAATGGTCTTTTTCCAAAGCAGGTAAAGCAACCCCAGGAGCAGTGCCAATGCACTCATCTCGCCCAGTGATCCTGCTTCCGTTCCCAGGAACATAGCCTGAAGTGAGGGCAGTGATTCCGGGGCAAGCTTCAGATTCCCCAGTACGGTGGCCGAACTGACGGCATCGGTTGTCCCGGCCGCATCGGCAATTACAGGCCATGTGGTCATCTGGGCGGGAAAAGAAATCAGCATAAAAATACGGCCTGCGATGGCCGGATTAAATATGTTATTTCCCAGTCCGCCAAAAGAGAGTTTTACCACGCCAATGGCAAACAGACTACCTAGTGCCAGTATCCACAATGGTAGATCGGAAGGCACGTTGAATGCCAGCAGTACTCCGGTGATAATGGCAGAACCGTCGGTCACTGTGGGCGTTTTCTTCAAGATGTATCTGACGATCAGATACTCAAATCCTACGCAGAATAATACCGCGCAGGCCGTGATAATCAGCGCATCGAGCCGGAAAACATACAATGACACCAGAAAAGCCGGAATGAGTGCTATGAGCACATTGTACATGTTTTTTTCAATGGTGTCCCCACTGTGCACATGCGGTGAGGGGGAGACAATCAGTTTTTGTTCCATATCTTGAAATGCTTCTTGCGTTAATTTTTTCTTGCCCTGATGATCCCGTTTACCTTACCTTTTCCCAGGCGGATGTAATCGAGCAGCGGCCGGTCGGCCGGACAGGTATAACTACAGGAGCCGCATTCGATACAGTCGATGATATGTTCTTTTTCGGCTCTGTCCCATACTTCATACTCGGTAAGGTTCATCAGCAGTGTAGGGTTCAGTCCCATGGGGCAAACGCTTATGCACCTGGCGCAGCGAATACAGTCCTTCATGGTCTTACGCTTGGCTTCAAGGGTGGGTATGATCAGGATTCCCGATGTTCCTTTCGACACGGGTATATCGATACTTGCAAGCGCTTTTCCCATCATGGGGCCGCCGCTGACTACCTTGCCAGTCGTTTCTGGCAGTCCGCCTGCTACATCAATGAGTTTGTTCAGCGGTATTCCCACCCGCGACAGGATGTTGCAGGGTTGTTTTACCTCTTTCCCGGTGACCGTGACCACTCTTTCTATCAGTGGCTTGTTCTTTTGTACAGCTTCATAGATCGCAAATATGGTGCCCACGTTTTGGACGACAGCACCCACCGAGATGGGGAGGGCGCCGCTGGGTATCTGACGGCCGGTAAGGGCATCGATTAGTTGTTTCTCGCCTCCCTGAGGATATTGTACTTTCAGTGGTTGCACGGTGATCCCGTCATATTCTTTCACCTTTTGTGTGAAAAGCCTGATGGCGTCCTGTTTGTTGTTTTCTATACCGATGACTGCTTTTTGAACATTTAACGCCTTCATTACTATGGTAGTGCCGACCAATATTTCATCGCTCTTCTCCATCATCAGCTGATGATCGGAGGTAAGCCATGGTTCACATTCCACCCCATTGATAATGAGTATCTCAGCCTTTGTGCCGGGAGGAGGCGTGAGCTTTACGTGAGATGGAAAGGTAGCACCACCCATACCCACGATGCCTGCCGTAGCGATCTTGTTGAGAATCTCCCCGGGGGCGAGGTCACAGGCCCTTTTTAAGTCTGGTGAACGGTCGACCGATGCCTCCCACTCGTCTCCTTCCACCTTGATAAAAACGGAGTCTCGCTTATATCCGCTGGCGTCGAGTGATTTATCGATTTTCAGTACGGTGCCTGAGACCGGTGAATGGATGTTTGCCGAAACAAACCCTACTGATTTGCCTATGAGGGTGCCAACCTTCACATTGTCACCTTTCTTGACAACAGGCTGACAGGGAGCACCAATGTGCTGCGACAGCGGGATGATCACCTGGTCGGGAATGACAATGGGTTGTATTGCCTTTCCGGCCGATATTTTCTTTTCTTTAGGGTGAATACCGCCGATACGGAATGTTTTTAACATATAATTCTGTTTTCTTACACGATTACGGTAGCCTCTTCCTCTTTGGGTGTCGGTGGGGTTTCCTTGCGGGGTGGGAAGTTCAGCTCCAGGATAGATTTGGTAGGACATACCGGGACGCATTTGCGGCACAGGCGACATTTGTCGTCGATGATAAATGCAAGGTTGTTTTCGATGGTGATGGCCTCAAAGGGACATGCCTGCTGACATTTGCTGCATCCGATACAAGCCACGTCACAAGCCTTTTTGGCAACACCGCCCTTGTCCTTATTGACACAACTCACGTAGATGCGGCGTGATTTGGGTCCCTGTTTACGGAGCTCGATGATATCCTTGGGACATGCCTTCACACAGGCACCGCAGGCGGTACATTTATCTTCCACTACTTCCGGAAGCAGGGTCACGGGATTGATGTGGATCGCATCGAAGGTACAGGAATCCACGCAATCACCCAGCCCCAGGCAGCCGAAAGAACAGCCTGTGTCACCACCATACAGGGCCGAGGCGATGGTGCAGTTTGAAGCACCATCATAGAGGTTAAGACGTGGACGAGAGTCGCACGTACCATTACAGCGGACGACCGCTATCTTTTTCGCTGCCACGGGCGCCTTCCTGCCAAGGAGGGCAGCCACTTTGTCCATCGTATCCTGTCCTCCAACGGGGCAAAAGAGATCTTCCATCGACTCAGCCTTCACACATGCCGAAGCGAATGAGGCGCATCCCGGAAAACCACATCCCCCACAGTTGGCAGCCGGTAAAGAGTCCTGAACCTCTTGTATGCGAGGATCCTCTTCCACCTTGAACTTTTGTCCCACCATGTATAGGATGGCCGCGCTTCCGGCGCCAATGGCGCCCAGTGTAGCAACGGCAGTTAGTAGTACACTCATATTCGATGATTAATTTGTTTTTTTAATACTGAATCTGAAAGTGTTCGCCATCTTATGACGCAACAGATAGAGAATGAAATAATAGGGTACCAGAACCAGGATGGAGCCAAGGGCTGCTTCTGTTTCGTTGAAGTGCCATACCGTGGTGCTCAGCACCAGCATCCCGATCAGCAGAATCAGGGGAAAAACAAAGGCCCACAGCACCGCTTTATAGCCGACAGAATTCCTGCCGGACACAACCACCCGTTCCTGTTCGCGGTAGAGACCGCTGTTATCAGAAATGTCTACCAGCTTCTCTTTCATATCGGCAGCTGTACAGGCACCTTTGGCATGGCAGGCACTGCATGCCGACTGCTGTAAAATACGGACGATGATATGATTTCCGCTGATTTTTTCGATAACTCCCTCGTGTTCAATCATGCAACTGTGGTAAATTGAATCCGACTATTCTCTTCTGTTTTTTCGAACTGCAAAGTTAAGGATTATTTTTGTGATTCGGTAATATTTTATTGAACTAAAAGCAGCCTTGAATGTTGTACACTAATTGAGGTTTTATAAGATCAAAATGTCATAAATCCGGAGGGAAATGTGTAAATATCTTATTTACATAAAGGGTAGTTAAGGCTTTTATTGTGAACAGCTACGGTTTTACACGAACATTTTTCCGTACAAATTTGTTAAAAAGCG
This sequence comes from Proteiniphilum sp. LBM24028, assembly GCF_056629195.1. Classification (NCBI taxonomy): domain Bacteria; kingdom Pseudomonadati; phylum Bacteroidota; class Bacteroidia; order Bacteroidales; family Dysgonomonadaceae; genus Proteiniphilum; species Proteiniphilum sp. LBM24028. Next base: position 414,299 of record NZ_CM152817.1, read on the forward strand.
GATCGCAGCATTTTGTAGATTCATCAATTATATATTTAATATACCTGAATTGTATGATATTCGATATTGATATGATCCATGATGTGTACGCACATCTGCCGGAAAAGATTAAAGCGGCTAAGAAAGTTTTACAACGACCCCTTACGCTGACTGAAAAGATTCTCTTTGCCCATCTCTCGCCGGGGACCCCGCTAAAGGACTATCAGCGTGCAAATGATTATGTGGATTTTGCTCCCGACAGGGTGGCCATGCAGGACGCTACCGCACAGATGGCGCTGCTGCAATTGATGAATTCAGGTCGCAACACCGTAGCAGTTCCTTCCACCGTGCACTGCGACCACTTGATTCAGGCTTACAGGAATGCGGAAGAAGACCTTCAAACAGCCAATATTACTAACCGGGAGGTGTTTGAATTCCTGCGCGATGTGTCCAACAAGTACGGAATAGGTTTCTGGAAGCCGGGTGCAGGTATCATCCACCAGGTAGTGCTGGAGAACTACGCTTTTCCGGGAGGAATGATGATTGGTACCGATTCGCATACGCCCAATGCGGGAGGGCTGGGTATGATTGCCATTGGTGTGGGCGGTGCCGATGCCGTAGATGTGATGGCGGGCCTGCCATGGGAGTTGAAGATGCCTAAACTGATTGGCGTGAAGCTTACTGGCAAACTATCGGGTTGGAGCGCTCCCAAGGATGTGATACTGAAGGTGGCTGGTATCCTTACCGTGAAAGGAGGTACCAATGCCGTTATTGAATATTTCGGCGAGGGCGCTGCCTCGATTTCTGCAACTGGCAAGGGAACTATCTGCAACATGGGAGCCGAGGTGGGAGCAACAACCTCCATCTTTCCTTTCGACCATAAGTCTGCTGCCTACCTGGAACAGACTGGCAGAAAAGAAGTGGCAGACGCGGCACGCGCAATCATGGAATACCTGCAGCCTGATCCCGAGGTGGAGGCTAACCCGGAAAAGTATTACGATCAATTGATAGAGATCAATCTCTCCGAGCTTGAACCCCATATCAACGGGCCGTTCACGCCTGATGCCGCCTATACTATCTCCGAGTTTGGCGAGGCGGTGAAGAAAAACAATTACCCCCGCAAAATGGAGGTGGGACTCATTGGATCATGTACCAACTCTTCCTATGAAGATCTTACCCGTGCCGTCTCCATCGTAAAGCAGGCGCGTGACAAGCATGTTCCGGTGAGGGCACAGTTCCTTATCAATCCCGGCTCGGAACAAATACGGTATACCGCAGAGCGCGACGGCATCCTGCAGGTGTTTGAGGAGGCAGGTGCCACCATCATTGCCAATGCATGCGGCCCCTGTATTGGTCAATGGAAACGAAGTGAAGAGGCTACGGAGCGCCCCAACTCCATCGTCACCTCATTCAATCGCAATTTCGCCAAGCGCAACGATGGCAATCCTAACACACATGCCTTTGTGACATCGCCCGAGCTGGTGGCTGCGCTGACTATCGCAGGCGATCTCTGTTTCAACCCGCTAACCGACACACTGGAGAATGCTGAAGGGAAACAGGTGAAACTTACCGAACCTACCGGCTATGAGATGCCACCTCTTGGCTATGAAGTGAAAGATGCGGGTTACCTTGCACCGTCGGCTGACGGCAGACAGGTGGCAGTATCCATTGATCCGGATTCAAACAGACTGCAGAAACTGGAACCATTCCCCGCATGGGATGGGAAGGATTTTAGTAACTTGCCACTGCTGATAAAGGTGCAGGGAAAATGTACCACCGACCATATATCGATGGCGGGTCCCTGGCTTCGTTTTCGCGGACACCTCGACAACATCTCCGACAATATGCTCATTGGTGCGGTAAACGCTTTCAATGAAAAGACCAATGCCGTCCTCAATCCCGACACCATGGAACATGAATCGGTGCCTTCGTTGGCACGAAAGTTTAAAGCTTTGGGAGTTGGTTCGGTCGTAGTGGCCGAAGAGAACTATGGCGAGGGATCGAGCCGCGAACATGCCGCCATGGAACCGCGCCACCTGAATGTAAAAGTGATTCTGGTAAAGTCATTTGCCCGTATTCATGAAACCAACCTCAAAAAACAGGGCATGCTTGCCCTCACCTTCGTAAACAAGGACGACTACAACAAGGTGCAGGAGCAGGATAAGATCAGCGTGACGGGTCTTGCCGGGTTCGCTCCCGGAAAGAATCTCACTATTGAACTGTTGCATCCCGATGGATCAAAGGATACCTTTGAGGCAGCCCACACCTACAATAAACAGCAGATAGCATGGTTCAGGGCGGGTAGTGCACTGAATGCAATGAAAAAGTAAACAAAACCTTCATACTGATGGCTCATGCAAATAACCAAACAAGATGACCGGCTCCTCGTACCTGATCATCCCCTGATTCCTTTTATTGAAGGTGACGGGATTGGCAAAGAGATCACTCCCTTTGTTCAGCAGATCATCGATGCAGCAGTCGGAAAAACATACGGAGGTAAACGAAAGATCGCCTGGATAGAGGTGCTGGCGGGAGAGAAGGCTTATAACAAGGTGGGTAGCTGGCTGCCTGCAGAGACAATGGAGATGTTCCGCAACAATTTCGTTGGAATCAAAGGACCGCTTACTACGCCTGTGGGAGAGGGTATCCGTTCTTTGAACGTGGCGCTGCGCCAGGAACTCGATCTCTATGTATGCCTGCGTCCGGTACGCTGGTTCCGGGGTGTAGCCACTCCCCTGTTACATCCCGAGAAAGTGCATGTCACCATTTTTCGTGAAAATACCGAAGATATCTACGCCGGCATAGAGTGGGCTGCCGGTACTCCCGAAGTGAAAAAGGTACTGACCTTCCTGAAAGAGGAGATGGGTGTTGCAAATATCCGTTTTCCGGAGACCACCTCCATCGGAGTGAAGCCGGTGTCGTTGGAGGGTTCCGAGCGACTGGTACGTGCTGCCATTCTCTACGCACTGGAAAATAAGCTGCCTTCCGTCACGTTGGTACACAAGGGTAACATCATGAAGTTTACAGAGGGTGGCTTCAAGAAATGGGGATATGCGCTTGCCGAACGTGATTTTCCGGACCAGACTTTCACCGAGCACCGCTTCAACAGTATAAAAGCCGAAAAAGGACTTGATGTGGCAGTGGCAGCTTACAACCAGGCTCTCTCATCGGGCAGGGTTTTTATCAAGGATGTCATAGCAGATGCATTTCTGCAGAATACCTTGTTGAAACCCGAAGAATACTCTGTCGTAGCTACTCTTAACCTGAATGGTGACTATATTTCGGATCAGTTGGCTGCCATGGTGGGCGGAATAGGCATCGCTCCCGGTGCCAATATCAACTACCGTACCGGTCATGCTATCTTCGAAGCAACCCATGGTACGGCTCCCGATATTGTAGGGAAAGAAAAGGCCAATCCCTGCTCCCTGCTTCTTTCCGGTGTCATGATGCTGGATTATATGGGATGGCGCGATGCAGGAAAACTTATCACCGAGTCGCTCGAAAAGCTTTTCGAAGCGGGTTACGCGACACCTGACCTGGCACGCTTCATGGAACAAGGTAAACCACTGACTACATCACAATTTTCACAAAAGGTAATAGAAAACTTGTAAGAAAAAGAGGAAAAAGTAAACAAAAGAGACTGAATGAATGTTAAAACAAAAGCCATCCTGAAACCGGCTCCACAAAACATTTGTAGTATCACAACAAAACAAACAGACAGAAAATATGGATAATGAACAGTTGACGAAAATTTTATCGGATTCCATCGCTTTCACGAGCAATATAGACAAGGAGCTTTTTCCAAAAATGGGTGTAAAGCGTGGCCTGCGAAATGAAGATCATTCGGGCGTACTCGCGGGTCTCACCCGTGTGGGTGACGTGGTAGGATATGAGAGACAGGAGGATGGAACCCTGAAGCCTATACCCGGAAAACTTTATTACAGGGGTATGGACGTGGAAGAGCTGGTGAAAGGTATTCAATCTGAAAACAGACTTGGTTTTGAAGAGACAACCCATCTTCTTCTTTCCGGAAAACTGCCCACCCTGGAGGAACTGGACGCGGTGAAATCACTCCTTGCGCATACCATGCCACTGAATCATACGGCAACCATGAATATCCTTTCGCTAAAGGGTAAGAATATCATGAATATCCTGGCCCGGAGTGTACTGGAACTGTATGCCTACGATGAAAACCCGGATGATATCTCACCGGAAAACCTTGTACGCCAGTCGGTGAACCTTATTGCAAAGTTTCCCACCATCATTGCCTACGCATATCAGGTGCTGCGTCACGATCAGATGGGGCGTTCGCTGCATATCCGTCATCCCTATGAAGACCGCTCCGTGGCGGAAAACTTCCTCTTTATGATGAAGGGGCGCGATAAATATACCGAATTGGATATTAAAATACTCGATCTCGCGTTGATCCTGCATGCCGAACATGGCGGAGGAAATAACTCCACCTTCTCAGTGCGGGTTACCAGCTCCACGGAAACAGATACCTATTCGGCCATCGCTGCAGGAATAGGTTCCCTCAAGGGACCACTCCATGGTGGTGCCAACATCAAGGTGCAGGGAATGCTCCAGGATATGAAAAAGAATGTGAACGACTGGAAGAGTGTGAGTCAGATCGACAATTATCTGTTAAAGATTCTCCGCAAAGAGGCATTCGACCGTACGGGTCTTATCTATGGTATAGGGCATGCGGTATACACCATCAGCGATCCCCGGGCTGACCTGCTGAAGGCTATGGCGCGCGAACTGGCTATAGAGAAGGGACGTCTCGAAGAATTTGAATTCATGGAGTTGATTGAACAACGTGCAGTGGAAGTGTTTCTCGGTTTCAAGAAGGAAACAGCAAAAGCAAGAACCTGTATCAACGTGGACTTTTATTCGGGTTTCGTGTATGAGGCCATAGGGCTTCCCAGTGAAGTGTTTACACCGCTGTTTGCCATGGCCCGCATTGTGGGCTGGTCTGCACACCGCATCGAGGAACTGAATTTCACAAGCAAGCGTCTTATCCGTCCGGCATACAAGAACGTCCGCGAAAAACAACCCTTTGTTCCCATTAATGAGAGATAAAGTATATGCAAAAGATAAAAGTCCAAAATCCGGTCGTGGAGATCGATGGAGATGAAATGACCAGAATTATCTGGTCATTTATCAAAGAGCAGCTCATATTGCCGTACCTCGACCTGGATGTCAAATATTTCGATCTCAGTATCCAAAACAGGGATGCCACCGACGACCTGGTGACCATTGATGCGGCAGAGGCAATCAAAAAATACAATGTGGGAATCAAATGTGCCACCATCACGCCCGACGAGGCACGTGTAGAGGAGTTTGGCCTGAAGAAGATGTGGAAGTCACCCAATGGCACCATCCGAAATATCGTGGGTGGTACCGTCTTTCGGGAGCCTATCATCTGCAGCAATATCCCCCGCTACGTGCAGGGGTGGACCGAGCCCATCATCATCGGGCGTCATGCTTTTGGAGATCAGTACCGTGCGACTGACACAGTGATCAAAGGAAAGGGTAAACTCACAATGACCTTCACCGGTGAAGATGGCGAGACACGAAGCTGGGACGTTTTCAACTTTCAGGGCGATGGCGTGGCCATGGCGATGTACAATACCGACGAGTCGATATATGGCTTTGCCCGTTCCTCATTTCAGATGGCACTGGCAAAGAAGTATCCGCTCTACATGTCCACAAAAAACACCATTCTCAAAGCATACGACGGACGTTTCAAGGATATCTTCCAGGATGTATATGAAAATGAGTTCAAGGAATTGTTTCAGGAGGCCGGTATCACCTACGAACACCGGCTGATAGACGATATGGTGGCCTCAGCCATGAAATGGAGCGGAGGCTTTGTATGGGCCTGCAAGAACTATGATGGAGATGTGCAGTCCGACACCGTAGCCCAGGGTTTCGGTTCACTGGGCATGATGTCTTCCATCCTGGTTACACCCGATGGCAAGACAGTAGAGGCCGAAGCGGCGCACGGCACCGTCACGCGCCACTTTCGACAGCACGAACAGGGAAGGGAGACCAGCACCAACCCTATCGCCTCTATCTTTGCATGGACGGGCGGACTGGCACACCGGGGAAAGCTCGATCATAACCCGGAACTGATCAATTTCTGTCAAAAACTGGAAGAGATATGCGTGAAAACGGTAGAAGGAGGCGAAATGACAAAGGATCTTGCGTTGCTGGTACATGGTAATGATGCCTCACGTGATACCTGGCTTACCACACAGGAGTTTCTGCAGGCATTGAAAAGAAACCTGGAAAAGAGTTTTTAGCTTTCTGTTTCATGATATAAAGTTGTTTATATTCAATGGTCTACGCATTGGCGTACCAGGCGTGATAAAAATCAGGAGCGGCCAGACGGTCGCTCCTGCTAATAAAATACTGAACCAGTGGTATGACCATTCCCCTTTTGATATTTCAAAAGAGGGAATGATGATTAATCCTCCTTTTCCTGTTCTTCGTAAGCTTTCAGTAACTTATCCTGCACATCGGAAGGCACCAGTTCATAATTGGAGAACTTCATGGTGAAAGAAGCCCTGCCTCCTGTCACGGAGCTCAGTGAGGTGGAGTAGTTGCCCATCTCCTTCAGAGGTACCTTCGCCTTCAGCTTCTCAAACCCTTTTTCACTCTCCATACCCATGATAATGGCACGGCGTCCCTGCAGGTCACTCATTACATCTCCCATATAATCTCCCGGTACAGATACGGTTACGTCGTAAACAGGCTCTAGGATTTTAGGCCCTGCATTTTTGAAGGCGGTACTGAATGCATTTCGCCCGGCAAGCATAAAGGAGATTTCATTGGAGTCTACCGGATGCATTTTGCCGTCGTAGACAATTACCCGCACGTCGCGGGCATAGGATCCGGTGAGCGGTCCCTGTTCCATGCGTCCCATGATCCCTTTCAGAATGGCCGGAAGAAAACGGGCATCGATGGCACCACCCACAATACTGTTGACAAACACCAGTTTGCCACCCCAGTCAAGGTCTATTACCTGCGTGTCGCGATTCTGGATCTTGAATTCCTGCCCGTTGAAGCGGTATATTTCCTGAACAGCCATCCCCTCGGTATATGGTTCCACAATGAGATGCACCTCCCCGAACTGACCGGCACCACCAGACTGCTTCTTGTGGCGATAATCGGCGCGTGCCGACTTGGTGATAGTTTCACGGTAAGGAATTTTTGGTTCCAGAAATTCTATCTCTATCTTGTCGTTGTTCTCGAGGCGCCACTTCAGTGTTCTCAGATGAAACTCGCCCTGTCCCGAGACGATTGTCTGCTTCAGCTCCTTCGATACTTCCACGATCCATGTAGGATCTTCCTCCTTCATGCGTGTGAGTGCTTCGCTCATCTTCTCGGAGTTGGATTCGTTTACCGCTTTGATGGCTCTGCGATAGCGGGGTTCAGGATATTTGATAAAACTGAACAGATGCTCGGCTCCTTTGGCATTGAGCGTATTGCCGGTACGCACATCTTTAAGTTTCACTGCTGCGCCAATGCTGCCTGCCTGCAACTCTTCCGCCTTGTTGCGGATTTGTCCGGCCACGGTATATATCTGTGCCAGGCGTTCTTTGGAACCGCGGTTTATATTGGCAAGATCGTCGCCTTCCTTCACTTTTCCCGACATCACCTTGAAATAGGAAACCTCCCCGATGTGGGGTTCTACTGTTGTCTTGAAGAAGAAGAGGCTTGTGGGTGCCGTAGCATCTGCTTTTACTTCTTTACCCTCACTGTTTACCGGTGCTGTTACATCGGTAGGAGAAGGGGCCACCATACTCAGGAAGTTCATGAGCCGGTGCACCGCCATATTCTTCTCTGCAGAGGCACAGAAGAGTGGAAACAGCATGTGACTCACCATTCCCTTGTGAATACCGTCGCGCATCTCCTCTTCGGTAAGTGAGCCCTGATCGAAATATTTCTCCATCAGTCCCTCGTCGTTCTCGGCTGCTGCTTCGAGGAGAGCTTGATAATATTCACTGGCTCGTTCCTGCTCACTTTCGGGAATTTCAAGCACATCGGGAGCCGTGCTTCCCGGCTTCCAATGGTAGTACTTCTGCTTCAGTACATCCACTATACCATCAAATGCAATTCCGTTACCTGTGGGGTATTGCACCGGCACCACCTTGCTGCCATAGAGCTCCTTGAGGTTAGCCAGTGTATTTTCATAATCTGCTTTCTCATGATCCATGCGGTTTATCAATAGTACAAGCGGTTTCTTCATTTCGTCTACGTAACGGAACTGGTTGATGGTCCCCACGCCCACACCGTTAGCTGCATCAATGAGCATCAGTGCCATGTCGGTGACATTAAGCGCTGAGACCACGCCACCCACAAAATCATCCGACCCGGGGCAGTCGATAAAATTCATCAGTTTTTCTTTCCACTCGTATGAAAAAAGGGTGGAAAAAACAGAATAACCATACTCTTTTTCCACGGGAAAATAATCGCTCACGGTGTTCTTCCCGTCGATGGTACCACGTCGTTTTATAAGACCACACTCGTAAAGCATAGCTTCAGCGAGGGTGGTCTTACCTGAACCCGCATTGCCAATAAGGGCAATGTTTTTAATTTCATTTGTTTTGTAGACTTTCATACGATTTTTTATTTTTATATTGTATATAGTATGGAACTCGCAGTAATAATACTCTTTTTGTGAGAATAATTTTGACAAAGTCGATTACTTCGTAATTCATGCCCGTTTCATGATTAGAAAATTTTTTTAAAAAATGTGTCACATTGATCAGTATCGCGTTGAGAAAACGTTGGGTATTGATCATTTATACTATTCGAAAAAAGGCAATAAAAATGACTTTGCGTCGGCGAAGACTCACAAAGTCATCATGTCTTAATAGCGCTTGCAATTTATAAAAATAGGGTGAGAAAGAAAAATGTTATATTTATGTTATACAACATATATTGATGCATGGATGTTGAAAGGTGTTAATTCAGGAAACATTCCCGGGTCCTCAAATGTTTACCTACAGAATAAAAAACGTATGTAAGCGGTGCCAGGCTGACAAGTGGCACAAAAATAATCAAATAGCGGGAAAGAGATGAACCAACAACCAGCCCGGCATTACAGCCAATCCATCGAAGATATTTTACAGCAGGCGGGTGCCGATCTTCATTCGGGACTCTCCATGGAGACAGCAGAAGAGCGTCTTGCAGAGTACGGACCTAACCGGCTTGAATCGACAAAACTAAAATCACCATACATCATTTTTTTTGAACAATTTAAAAGCAGCATGGTGCTTATCCTGCTGGTGGCAGCCATTATCTCGGCGGTGATTGGTGTGATGGAAGGGGAGGGGCTGGTGGAAACCTTCGTAATACTGGCTATTCTGGTTGTGAATGCGATCATCGGTACCATACAGGAACTGAAGGCGCAGTCGTCGCTTGAAGCGCTTAACAAGATGAGTTCACCCCACTCGAAGGTGTTGCGTGGAGGACAGGTGGAGGAGGTGATTTCCACTGATATTGTCCCGGGCGATATTGTGGTACTTGACACAGGTGATATCATTCCAGCTGATCTGCGGTTGATTGAAACTGCAAACCTGAAAATACAGGAATCCGCCCTTACGGGTGAATCGGTACCGGTAGAGAAGAACAGCGGGACACTTGAAGATATGGAAATTCCGTTGGGAGATCGTAATAACATGGCTTTTTCTACCAGCATGGTCACTTATGGGCGGGGCAAAGGTGTGGTTATTGCTACCGGTATGCGTACTGAGGTGGGCAAGATTGCCCATATGCTACAAAATACGCAGGCAACGGAGACACCCATGGGCAAGCGGCTTGAACAGTTGGGTAAGGTGTTGGGGTATGTGGCGCTGGGTATCTGTGCTTTTATTTTCCTCGTGGGATTGTTGTATGGAAACGACTGGCTGGAGGTGTTGATGATGGCGGTAAGTCTTGCCGTGGCAGCTATCCCCGAAGGACTGCAGATTGTATCAACGATTGTGCTGGCTATTGGTGTGCAACGCCTGGTGAAATTGAATGCCATCGTGCGTACCCTGCCGTCGGTGGAGACGCTGGGAAGCACCACGGTGATCTGTTCCGACAAAACCGGCACACTCACGCAAAACAGGATGACTGTGGTGGAAGGATGGAGCGGAGGCAACCGGATCGATTTTCGTAATGATCCTCCTGCCGGAGAGCTTGACAGCAATGTGAATCTCCTTTTACAGACGGCACTTTTGTGTACTGATGCCCATCTTAAGATACTGGCAGACGGCAAACACGAAACATCCGGAGATCCTACCGAGACAGCAATTGTGGACGTGGCACTCGGAATGAAGAAAAACAAACTCATACTGGAGCAGCAGTTTCCCCGGGTGGAGGAGGTGCCTTTCGATTCTGAAAGAAAACGAATGTCCACCATCAACAGGATGGGAGAAGGATGTTTTCGCATCCATGTGAAGGGAGGACTCGATGAAATACTGGATGTCACTTCGCAAATACTCATACATGGAACAATTCGTCCTATTACCGATGAAGACCGTGAAATCATTCATAAAGAGAATCTCCGGATGGCAAAATCGGCCCTAAGGGTGTTGGGTGTGGCTTATAAGGATATGGATTCCGTTCCCCCAGAGGTGACTGTGGACACGGTTGAAAAAGAACTTGTTTTTGTGGGATTACTTGGAATGATTGATCCGGCCCGGCCCGAGGTAGTGGAGGCGGTCAGAAAATGCCGCACGGCCGGTATACGGCCCGTGATGATTACCGGAGACCATAAGATTACGGCTATAGCCATCGCCTCGGAGATTGGTATTTATAGGGATGGAGATAAGGGTATCACCGGTTCCGACCTTGAGGAAACATCGCAGGATATGCTCAACCGCACGGTACAGGATTATTCGGTCTATGCCAGGGTGGCTCCCGAACATAAAGTACGTATTGTACAGGCATGGCAGTCGCAGGGCGATATTGTGGCCATGACCGGCGATGGTGTGAATGACGCGCCGGCACTCAAGCAGGCCGACATCGGCGTATCTATGGGCATTGTGGGAACGGAAGTAGCTAAAGGTGCTTCAGATGTAATCCTTACTGATGACAATTTTGCCACCATCGTAGGCACTGTGGAAGAGGGACGTCGTATCTACGATAATATTCTGAAAGCCATACAGTTTCTGCTGTCTGCAAATGTGGGAGAGATACTTCTGATCTTTATTGCCTCTATCTTTAATATCGGCAACCCGCTCTCACCCATTCTTATTTTATGGATCAATCTGGTGACCGATAGTCTGCCGGCATTGGCGTTGAGCATGGATCCGGCGGAAAAAGATATTATGACCCGCAAGCCGAGGAATCCCAGGAAGGGTTTTTTTACAAAAGGAATGATTTGGAGAATCTTCTACCAGGGAACAACTATCGGGCTGATTTCACTGGCAGCCTACATTATGGGATATGTAGACGGCGGTCGGCCACTTGGACAAACCATGGCTTTTGCCGTACTGGGTTTCTCCCAGTTGTTACATGTACGTAATTTGCATTCCAACAAGATTTCATCTTTCCAAACCAGCCTGTGGAGCAATAAACCACTGCTGGGAGCTATCTTTCTCTCCACACTGTTATTGTTACTTGTTTTGCTTATTCCCGGAGTTATGTTTGTTTTTGGAGTGGTGGAGATGGACAGTACGCACTGGCTTTACGTGGTCGGTTTGTCGCTGCTTCCCATCGTGATTGTTGAACTGATGAAATTATTCAAAATAAATCATTCCAGAGATGAGTATTAAAAATGGGAAATCCCGTCACTGCAGTGCTCAAAAAAGTGACTTAAATAATCTTAAATTGCGCATTTCGTTAGTTTTCGTGCATAAAACCGAATAATTTTTGTATTTTTGACCTCTAAAAATTGCATTCTTGTGTTAATTCCGTTCATTCTAGCTCAGTCGGGTTATCGGGTTATCCTTGTGCGATAGTAAATTATAACAAATACATATGGAAAATTTAAATGAGGCATTAGGCCTCTTGGCCATTGGTATGATCATGGTGATTATTGTACTTTGGCTGGTGGTGGGACTTGGAAATCTGGTAATCAATTTCACCAACAGATTTATACCGGATGAGAAAAATCATGGAGACGCCAATAAACCTGAGAGGCAAATTCATTCAAAAAAAATGGCTGCCATCGTGGCTGCCGTCGATATGATTACACATGGTCGCGGGAAGGTGGACTCGGTTCAGAAGAAATAAATTAAAACATTATATATGGCAAAAGAGATAAAATTCAGTCTCTTATACAGAGACATGTGGCAGTCATCGGGAAAGTACGTACCTACGGTGGAACAGCTTACAGAAGTAGCTCCCGCAATCATAGAAATGGGATGCTTTGCGCGTGTGGAGACCAATGGTGGCGGGTTTGAACAGATCAACCTGTTGTTCGGCGAAAATCCCAATACGGCTGTCCGTAAGTGGACCAAGCCTTTCCATGAGGCCGGTATTCAGACACATATGCTGGAGCGTGGGCTAAACGGGATTCGGATGACACCGGTACCTGCCGATGTACGCCGGCTGATGTTCCAGGTAAAAAAGAAGCAAGGTACCGATATTGCCCGGTCGTTCGACGGGCTGAACGATCCGCGCAACCTGGAGAACTCCATCCGGTTTGCCAGGGAAGCGGGGATGATCTCCCAGGCGGCCCTGAGTCTCACCGTTTCGCCCGTGCATACGGTCGAATATTATACCTCGCTGGCCGATACGCTAATTGAAATGGGCGCCGACGAAATCTGTGTGAAAGATATGGCAGGCGTAGGTCGCCCGGCAAGCATTGGCATGATCATCAAAAACATCCGGGAACGCCACCCACAGATCCCGGTGCAATATCACGGCCATGCAGGCCCCGGCTTCCAGATGGCATCTATTCTGGAAGCTGCCCGCGCAGGGGCGGAGTACATCGATGTGGGCATGGAACCCCTCTCGTGGGGTACAGGTCATGCCGATGTGCTGGCGGTGCAGTCGATGCTGAAGGATGCCGGTTTCAACGTGCCGGAAATTAATATGCAGGCATACATGAAGGTGCGTTCGTTGACGCAGAAATTCATGGATGACTTTCTGGGCTACTACATCGATCCCAAAAATAGGGTGATGAACTCGCTGCTCATTGGCCCCGGGTTGCCGGGCGGCATGATGGGAAGCCTGATGGCCGATCTCGAGAACAACCTTGCTTCCCTCAACAAGTGGAAAGCAAAGAACGGACAGCCTGAACTCACACAAGACGACCTGTTGATCAAGCTTTTTGACGAGGTTACCTATGTGTGGCCCAAGGTGGGGTATCCCCCGCTGGTCACTCCATACAGCCAGTATGTGAAGAATCTCGCGTTGATGAATGTGCTGCAGCTTGAAAAGGGCAAGGAGCGCTGGTCTATGATCGCCGACAATATCTGGGACATGATCCTGGGCAAGTCCGGCAAGCTTCCGGGGGAACCCTCTACCGGAATCGTGGAGTTGGCAAAGCAGCAGGGACGTGAGTTTTATACCGGCAACCCGCAGGATCTTTATCCCGATCAGCTGGACGAGTTCAGGGCTGAGATGCAAAAGAAGAACTGGGATTTGGGTCAGGACGACGAAGAGTTGTTTGAATTGGCCATGCATCCCGAACAATACAGAGCATACAAATCGGGTGATGCCAAACGCTCTTTCGAGGCAGATCTGGCAAAGCGGAAAGCAGAAAAGGCCGCACAGTCAGCCCCTGCCGTTCCGGTAGACGCGGCAGTCAATGGAAACGGTTTTCAGCCAAAAAGACTGGTGGTGACCATCGACAACGAGGAGTACGTGGTAAATATTTCATACCCCGATGGAGAAAGTAACGGTACCCAAACTGCCGGAGCCTCCGCATCTGCCGTACAGACAGACATGTCACCCTCCGTGCAAAAGCCTGTGGTACCCGTTCCGTCGTCCAGCGGAGAAGTGAAAGAGGTGATTTCGCCGCTTGAGGGAAAATTTTTTCTTACCAAAGATTCGTCGGAGACTCCGCTGAAAGTGGGGGATACCGTGAAAAAAGACGATATCGTCGGATACATTGAATCGATGAAAACATACAATGCTGTCGCTGCCGAAGAAAATGGTGTGGTGACAGAGATCTGTTTCGCCAACGGTGATTCCGTAGATGAAGATGACATACTTATTAAAATGCAATCATGATGGGTGAATTCTTTTCTAACATAGTGGAAGTAACCGGCTTTGGTCTTGTCGACTGGGGCACTGTCCTGATGTGGGTCATCTCCGGGATGCTATTATATATGGGTATTTTTAAACAGTATGAGCCCTTGTTGCTGGTGCCCATTGGGTTTGGCGTACTTCTGGCGAACCTCCCCGGTGCAGGGCTGGCGGTTGTCGAGAGTAACATGGTTGTGAATCCTGACGGAAGCCTGATGAACCTGCCCGAGATAGCATCCAAGTATGGCATCATTAATTTTCTCTATTACTCTCTTATCAAGTCAGGTATTCTCCCTCCCGTCATCTTCATGGGGGTGGGGGCTTTGACCGATTTTGGTCCGATGCTGAGAAACCTGAAACTAGCCTTCTTTGGTGGTGCGGCACAGATTGGTATCTTTACGGTGGTCATCCTTGCGGTACTGATGGACTATTCGTTGCCTGAGGCGGCCTCCATGGGTATTATCGGAGGAGCCGACGGACCTACTGCCATCTACACCACCATCAAGCTGGCGCCACACATGCTGGGTCCCATTGCCATTGCTGCCTATTCCTACATGGCGATGGTTCCGGTAATCATCCCCGCCGTGGCAAAGCTGCTGATGACAAAAGAGGAGTTCGCCATTCACATGAAGAAGATGGACAAGCAATATCCTCCGAAAAACGAGATCAAACATCTGAGGGCAGTCAAGATTATTTTCCCTATTGTACTGACGCTGGTCGTTTCTGTGCTTGTACCTTCTGCCGCTCCTCTCATTGGTATGCTGATGCTGGGTAACCTTTTAAAGGAAATAGGCCCCAATACAGCACGTCTGGCAGATGCCGCTTCCGGCCCGATCATGAATACCGCCACGGTATTCCTGGGGGTGTGCGTGGGGGCGACCATGCCAGCCCTTGTATTTCTCCGTTGGGAGACCATTGGAATTCTTGTATTGGGTTTGTTTGCTTTCGCAATCTCTATAGGTGGAGGTATTTTGGCCGTGAAGCTTTATAACAAGGGAGCGAAGAAGAAGATTAACCCGCTAGTGGGCGCTACCGGCCTGAGTGCTGTACCCATGGCATCGCGTGTAGCCAACGAGCTGGCGCTGAAATATGATAAATCGAATCACATCCTGCAGTACTGTATGTCCAGTAACGTTTCAGGCGTGATTGGCTCGGCTGTAGCTGCTGGCGTGTTGATCGCCTTCTTGGGTTAATAGTGGCAAAATTCGTGAGGTGTGTGTCTTACCTGCCATACACCTCACGAATTGCTTCCGCAATCACCGGAACACCGCGGCGGATGGTTTCCACGTCGGTGTTGCAGAAAGACACCCGCATGTGGTCGTTGCGGATTCCGTCGGGATCGAATGTCTTTCCGGTGACAAAGACCACCCCATTTTCAATCGCTTTTTTCAATACATCGGTTGCATCGCAACCTTCAGGCAGTTGTAGCCATGCATAGAATCCTCCGCGGGGCTTTTCAAATGTCACATACTTCGGCAGGCAGGCTTCCAGTGTCTCAATCATGGCCACTCCTCGTTTTTTGTACTCCTCCCGGACCTGGGCGACATAGGTGTAAATATGTCCCTCACGGATAAATTTGTCCGCAATGACCTGTGAGATGCTGGGCGAGCAGGCGTCGATAGATTGTTTGATCAACTCGCACTTCCGGTAGACCGATTCGGGCACAAGCATCCATCCGAGACGCAGTCCGGGTCCCAGTATCTTCGAGAATGAACCCGTAAAGCAAACATCTATTCCTTCCGGATCCATTGTTTTGATCAGCTGCATCTTTGGCAGGTCCTCCTCGTAAAAATAGAGGTCGCTATATACATCGTCCTCAATGATGGGTATTTCCTTGTTTTTCAGTAGTTTAACCATCTCCTGTTTTACTTCCGGTGAGTAGATGATTCCTGCCGGATTGTGAAAGTTGGGTGCATAGTAGAGAAATTTCGGTTTGATAGATGTGCTTTCCAATCTTTTTTGCAACTGATCTATTTCCATCCCGTCACTCATCAGCGGTACGGTAATCAGTTCGGCCTGGCAGGCACGAAAAGCTGACAGTGCCCCGATAAAGCTGGGTGTCTCCACCAGCACCGGATCTCCCGGGTCTATGAAAGCCTTTGCCAGGATATGAATTGCCTGAAGTGAGCCGGTTGTGATGATCAGTCGGTTATTTTTCATCGGGAGTCCCTTTGTCTCCAGATAGCCCGACAATGACTCAAGAAGAGTAGGAAGGCCGGTTGTCGGACCGTACTGCATGGCGGTCTGCTTCTCTTTTTCTGTGAGCGAGTTGTAAATTTTGTCCATGATCATGAGCGGGAACAACTCGTTGCCCGGCATACCACCGGCGAAGGAGATCATATCGGGAGCCGTGGCAAGACTCATCAGATCGCGGATTTCTGATGAACGGAGATTGGTTGTACTATTTGAAAATCGGGGCATAGTTTTTTTTAGTTGTCAGCAGTTGGCTTTTAAGAGTAAATTTACTTCCTTCAGTGGTTAGGAATTGGCTTACAGTTGGTAAATATCGACTTGAGAGAGAAGTTGCAGATTGTTCTTCTCCAGTACTCCGCTCATTTGTGAGATATCTGCGCCACGAATGACCGCCAGTGCCACATCGTTGTTGGAGAAAGCATACATATAATCCACGTTGATATTTTCTGCAGTCAAGATCTCCAGAATGCGATAAAGTGACCCCGGTTTGTCGGGGATATTCACACAGACTACGTCGGTGAGTCCTATGGAAAAACCAGCCTTCTCCAGTATTTTTTTTGCCAGTTCGGGCCTGCCCACTACCATGCGTACAATACCATAATCGGCCGTTTCTGCGACGCTGAGCGCGGTAATATTCACGTCGTTTTCAGCCAGTATCCGGGTCAGTTCAGTGAGTCTCCCTGAACGGTCTTCCAGAAAAACAGAAAGTTGTTTGATGTGCATTTTATTTTCGGTTTCGGCTTTCAGCTTTCAGCTCTTGAGGAGCAAACATGAAGCTTTCAGCGGTTGGTATGTTAGTTTTAGTCTTTAGCTATCATCAGTCAGCTCTTTGAAACAATGTTGTCTTTAGCGACGGAAGTACATTACATTAATTAGCACTGTCGGTGGTCGATCACCCGTTTGGCTTTCCCTTCCGATCGTTCGATACTGTGCGGTTCCACCAGGCGAACTTTTGCACTGATACCCAACGTTGATTTAATATTGTGGTCAATGCGCTGTCGTATGCCTTCAAGTTCGCGGATACTGTCGGACCAGTTTTTTTCATCTATCTCCACCAGTACCTCCATTGTATCGAGATTGTTCTCCCTTTTGATAATCAGCTGATAGTGAGGCGTAGTTTCGGTCATCTCCATAAGTACCGATTCTATTTGCGAGGGGAAGACGTTTACACCACGAATGATAAGCATGTCGTCGGTACGCCCCAAGCATTTCTCCATGCGTACCAGAGTTCGCCCGCAGTCACATTTCTCCCTGTGAAGCCGGGTGAGGTCGCGTGTACGGTAACGCAGAAGAGGCATGGCCACCTTACTCACCGGTGTGAAGACCAACTCACCCAGTTCACCATCGGGCAACACTTCCAATGTTTCGGGATGGATGATCTCCGGGATAAAGTGATCTTCAAATACATGGTTGCCGCATTGGCAGGCGCATTCCATCGATACACCCGGTCCTATCACTTCACTCAGCCCGTAAATGTCATAGGCTTTGATCTGCAGCAGCTGTTCAATTTCTCTGCGCATCTCGTGAGTCCAGGGTTCCGCACCAAAAACACCAATGCGGAGTTTGATCTCTTCCGGAGCGATTCCTTCTTTACGGATACTTTCACCCAGATGTGCCGCATAGGATGGCGTACAGGCCAGGATGGTTGCCCGAAAGTCGGTCATAAATTGTAGTTGCTTTTTGGTGTTCCCGGTCGATATGGGAATCACGGTGGCGCCCACTTTTTCAGCCCCGTAATGCAGTCCCAGTCCTCCCGTAAATGGCCCGTAGCCATAGGCAATCTGGATGGTATCACCACTGTGTATGCCAGCCATGGTGAGGCTGCGTGCTACCACCTCAGCCCATATCTCCAGATCCTGTTGCGTATAGCCCACCACCGTGGGCTTCCCTGTGGTACCACTTGATGCGTGGATTCGCACAATCTCGCTTTGCGGTACGGTGAACAGTCCAAAGGGATAGTTATCGCGAAGATCGGTTTTTGTGGTAAAGGGCAGATATTTCAGCTGATCCACACTTCTGATGTCGCCGGGTTCTATGCCTGCCTCCTTCAACTTGTTATGATAAAAAGGTACGTTGTCGTAGATTCGGTGAATCATCGCAGTGAGGCGTCCACTTTGTATCTCGTACAGTTGTTGCCTGTCGGCACATTCAATGTCGGAGTTCCAGGTCATCTTATTTTTGTGCATAATCTTTTCCGAGTCTAAAGGCGTTCAGGTTCGTCGCAATGATTTTTTCTCCTTTATCGGCAAAATAAGTGGCGATTGCTTTTTCCAGTTCTGTTGCTTCCATACCGGTGTAAGGTGCTGCGGCACCCAGCATGGCTACGTTGTATGTCTTCACATTCCCGGCCTCCGTGGCGATTGCTCCCGCGTCTATCAACAGACAGGAGGCAGATTCTCGTATATGGTTCAATAGTCCTGTTTTGTCGGGGTAGTTCCGGATATTTTCATAGGATTCCGTTGATGTGACGATGACTCCTCCCGGCGATAGGAAAGGAAGGTATCGTAACGACTCCATTGGTTCAATAGAGAGGATCAGATCTGCTTTCCCGAGAGGAATCAGATCCGAGTAAATTTCTTCAGTGGAGATGCGTAGGTGTGACTCAACGGCGCCGCCGCGTTGACTCATGCCATGTACTTCTGCCTGCTTCACGTGAAGACCCAGATTCATGGCTGCCAGATCTATGATGGATGCGATGGTGAGAATACCTTGTCCACCTACTCCGGCAATAATGATGTTTTTTTGCATTGTTTTTTTTGTTTTTTCAATGTCTGTACACATTCTCGTTGTGAAATGATCACCGAGACGCCTTCGTAATCAAGTTCTTCTTTGAGGATGGCTCTATTCTCATCCAGATTCTTTTTCAATGGAATAATTAACCTGATATGCTCTTCCTCCACGCCCAGCCCTTTACAGATATCGAAGAACCTTCCGGTGCCGGCTGAATTCTGTCCACCAGTCATGGCTGTTGTATCATTGTCGGATATAATGATGGTGACTGGCGAACGGTCGTTCACCGCATCCAGCAGTCCCGTCATCCCCGAGTGGGTGAAGGTGGAGTCGCCAATCACGCAGACTGCCGGTCGAATGCCCGCATCGGCAGCACCTTTGGCCATGGTGATGGAAGCTCCCATATCTACGCAGGTACTGATGACACTATAGGGAGGCATTGCTCCAAGCGTGTAGCAACCTATGTCGCCGAAGACCTGCTTATGTGGATAGGATTCCATTGCCATGTTGAGAGCATCGAACAGGTCGCGGTGACCGCATCCCTGACAGAGCATCGGTGGCCGTGGCACGACAATTGCAGGGATCGTTTTCACTTCCGGAGTCTGTAAACCGAGTGCTTTCGCCAGCAGGGCGGGAGAGAGTTCCCCCGTACGTGGCAATGTCCCGTCGAGTCGTCCCCGGAACTTCCGGTTGCCGAAATAACCTTTCAGCAGTTCCTCATATACCGGGTATCCTTCTTCCACAATCAGGATATCGTCATATTGATTACAAAATGCTTTTATTTTCTCCTCAGGCAACGGATATTGCGATATTTTCAACAGAGGGATTTGCAGTTCGTAGCTGCTGATTATTTCCATGGTGTAGTTGTAACCAATGCCGAATGCGATTACAGCTTTGTTTCCAATTCCTTCTTTTACCTTGTTATAGGGGGAAGATTCCGACAATAAAACCAACTCCTGCTGTTTTTCCAGCAATTGCTGATAGTTTCTTCGGGCATTTGCCGGCAGCAGGATCCATTTTCCTTTTTCTTTCGAAGGATCCAGCCTGTTTTGTGGACGTGTTTCCGTTTTTGTAACCACTGCTCTGGAGTGAGAGAGCCGGGTGGGTATACGTAGCAGTACGGGCAGTGCTGTCTGCTCGGACAGGTCGAAGGCATACCGCGTTATCTGATAAGTTTCCTGCTGATTTGCCGGTTCCAGCACCGGTATCAGGGCAAATTTGCCATATACACGGCTATCCTGTTCGTTCTGGGAGGAGTGCATGGAAGGGTCGTCGGCTACCACGATCACCAATCCGCCATGTATACCTGTGACGGAAGAGTTCATAAATGCATCGGCAGCAACGTTCAGTCCCACATGCTTCATACATACCAGGCTTCGCTTGCCGGCAAACGACATGCCCAGCGCAGCTTCATAAGCCGTTTTTTCATTTGTCGCCCATGCCGAACGAACAAAGGGGTCTCTTGCCTGCGGCGATTTTTGTATGTATTCGGTTATTTCTGTCGAAGGTGTGCCGGGGTAGGCATAGACACCCGATATGCCCGCATCCAGTGCCGCCTGTGCAATGGCTTCAGCACCCAATAGCAATTGTTTGTTCATATTCCGGATAACCCGTTTTTGCGGATATTGCTGGTTGTTGTTTCGTTTTATTGCAAAAACGGTCTTTAAGGTTGCAAAATTACAAAAATAATGAGTTGAAAACTACAGATATTTGTAATTAGAATGATTCTATATTTGTATAAAAAACAAAAGCGGACCAGAAATGTCCGCTTTTGGATAGTGATATGGTTTGAAAGAATATTAATCTTCTGTCCTGCGAGGGCGGTCTTGATGTTCGCCATGCGGATTATCTTCTTTCGGAGGACGCGGAAGCAATACTTTTCGGGAGAGTTTGAATTTTCCCGTCCGCGGGTCAATATCGATCAGTTTTACCTGTATCCTGTCTCCCTCTTTGATGCCTGCATCTTCCACTTTTTCGAGTCTTTTCCAGTCGATTTCGGATATGTGGAGCAGTCCGTCCTTTCCGGGTAGAAATTCACAGAATGCGCCGTAGGGCATCACAGAGCGTACGGTAGCTTCGTATACTTCGCCTACTTCGGGTACGGCCACAATACCTTTGATCTTGTTCATGGCTGCATCGATGGAAGCTTTGTTGGTAGCAGATATTTCCACCCGTCCCTTGTTGTCAATCTCTTCAATGGTGATGACGGCACCGGTCTCTTCCTGAATGCCCTGGATGATCTTTCCACCCGGGCCAATCACGGCGCCTATGTAGTCTTTCGGTATCTCAATCACTTCGATGCGCGGTGCATGTGGTTTCAGATCGGCACGCGGTTCTGAAAGTGTTTCCATCATTTTGCCCATGATATGCTCGCGTCCTGCCTTGGCCTGAGCCAATGCTTTCTCCAGGATCTCGAAAGAGAGTCCGTCCACCTTGATGTCCATCTGTGTGGCAGTAATTCCGTCTTTGGTGCCGCATACCTTGAAGTCCATATCTCCAAGATGATCCTCGTCTCCGAGAATGTCGGAGAGAATGGCATAGTTCTGTCCCTTGTTCTCTGATATCAGTCCCATGGCGATGCCGCTGACCGGTTTTTTGATTTTCACGCCGGCATCCATCAGTGCAAGTGTTCCCGCGCAGACGGTGGCCATGGAGGAAGAACCGTTTGATTCCAGAATGTCAGATACCACGCGAACCACGTAGGGATATCCCTGTGGGATCATCCGTTTGAGTGCACGGTGGGCCAGATTGCCGTGACCGATCTCGCGACGGCCGGTACCGCGTTGCGGACGAGCTTCGCCGGTGGAGAAGGGTGGAAAATTATAGTGGAGCAGGAAACGGTCCGAGCTGTGTACGAGCGCATCATCGATCATCTTTTCGTCGAGCTTCGTTCCCAGTGTAACGGTTGTAAGCGACTGTGTTTCACCGCGGGTAAAGAGTGCCGATCCGTGTGGGCCGGGAATAAAGTCCACTTCGCTCCAGATGGGGCGTATTTCGGTGGTCCGGCGTCCGTCGAGTCGTTTACCCTCGTCGAGGATGCTACGACGCATCGCCTCTTTTTCCACTTCGTGGTAATAGCGGCCTGCAAGTGGTGCTTTTTCTTCGCGCTCATCTTCAGGGAGCGCCTCCATGAAGTCGGCCAGGATGGTCTCAAATGCTTCCATGCGCTGGTGCTTGTTCGGATTTTGTGATGCTGCCACCTCATAAGCACGTCCGTAGCATTTATCCCACACCAGTTTACGCAATTCGTCGTCGTTATCTTCGTGGTTGTAGGTGCGTTTTACTGTTTTGCACACTGCTTCGGTCAGTTCAATTTGAGCCTGGCAGTGTTTTTTGATCTCCTCGTGTGCCACTTTGATGGCTTCGAGCATTTCGGCTTCCGACACTTCATTCATTTCACCTTCCACCATCATGATGTTGTCGAGGGTGGCACCCACCATAATGTCGATATCGGCTTTAGTAAGTTCCTTGAAAGTGGGATTAATCACATATTTTCCCTCGATACGGGCTACACGTACTTCTGAAATTGGTCCGTTGAAAGGTATATCGGATACCGCCAGTGCGGCAGAGGCGGCGAGGCCGGCCAGTGCATCGGGCATATCTTCGCCATTGGAGGAGAAGAGAATCACATTTACAAAAACATCGGCATGGTAATCGTCGGGGAAGAGAGGACGGAGGGCTCGGTCTATTAGCCTGCTGGTCAATATCTCAGAGTCGGAGGGTCTGCCTTCTCTTTTCAGGAATCCACCCGGAAAACGTCCGGCGGAGGCAAACTTCTCCCTGTATTCTACCTGTAAAGGCATAAAGTCGGTTCCCGGGGTTGCATCTTTTGCTGCGCAAACGGTTGCCAATATCATCGTGTCACCCATGCGAAGGGTTACGGATCCGTCGGCCTGTTTTGCCAGTTTCCCTGTTTCCAGCGTGATTTCGCGGCCGTCAGGCAGCATAATACGCTTAACTATTGGATTTGTCATAAATAAAAATTATTTTTCTATACATCTAAAATCCCACAAAGTTACACAAAGTTTTGGTTTATTGAGACATCATCACTTTAAAAATTATCTTCAAGCAGAATCATACAATTCAGCGATCCCTTAAGCGGATAAAAAAGACAGGAACGTCTGTGAAAGACGTTCCTGCTTTCCGGAAGTAGAATTTAAACCTATCGCATTTTTACGATATAAACTGACTAAAGCTGTTATTGTAATCTGTTTAATTCTTTTCTCCGTGTACTCTTTATTTGGCAACCTCCACGCGGCGGGCCTTGATGGTAAGCGCTTCCTCACCCGAAGTTTTGGGATCTTCACCGGCTCCCAAGGTCGAAAGCCTTGAGGCACTGATTCCTTCTCCGGTGAGGTAGTTCTTCACAGATTCGGCTCTGCGGAGCGACAGTTTGTCGTTGTATGCATTGGATCCCTTATGGTCTGTATAGCCGGTAATCACCACGTCGGTATCACCAAATTCCTTCAAAGCAGCAACGATGACACTGAGTTCGGATGCATATTTCTGGGTATCCAGTACGTCGCTGTCGAAAGCAAAGTATACCGGTGGCAATTGCGGGAACTCTTTCATCACTACTGGCGCCGGTGTAGGTTCCGGTGCTGGTTTGGGTGCCGGTGCCGGCGTAGGTGCCGGTGCCGGTTGAGGTTCATAATATACCGGTTCTGTCCGGGTATAGGTTTTCCCCAGATTAATTTTAAACCCTGCCAGGGCATTAAACTGCCAGTCGGGGTTATCTGCCTTTTTGGAATTGAAATGATCATCCAGCAAATTTGCGCTCCCTTCCAGTGTGAGAGCTACCGCCTCGCTCAGACGGAAATTGATGCCCAGTCCGAAGCGTCCACCCAGGAATCCTTTACTGTCTTCCCAAAGATATTCCAGATTATAATCGTTGGTATTCAGTCCGGTGGCGCCATTTTCAAAACCGTAGGCATAGGCACCTCCCACGAAAAGGTAAGGATTGACCGCTCTTTCAGGATTGTAACTGCTCAAAAGAGTGGCCAGATCGAGAACAAGGTCGATATTTCCCTGTACAAATTTGAAATCGTACACTTGAGCCGGAGCCACCCATCCACCTTTGGCCTGCCATCCGGAGGCGCCGATGCGCATCCCGAACATGGGCGTAAACTGATAACCCAGATTGAGTGCCGCAGCCGGCGAGATCAGGTCTGTAAATTTTGCTTCACCCAACGTATGGGCTGCACCACCCTGCAGTTGCAGGGTCGCATGGGATTTGAATACGGTTTTTCCTTCTTCCTTTATTTCTTTTTCCTGTGCTGTAACAAACAGGGGAAGAAGAACCAATGCGAACATATAGATAAAAATCTTTTTCATCAGCTCTTTATTAAATTTTAATAAACTATTTTGTTAATGACAAAACCACATTTGCAGTGTTCAGCTGATCATCCCTGTCCTGTGGAGTTCCAAATAGATAAGGTATTCTTTAAGGCTCCTGGCTCTTTTGCCATGTGCTATACGATATGCCTTCCATCCAGTCATGTTATGTTTTTTTCCCAGTTGCTTATAGAACTCCCGTTTCTCACTAAAGAGATATTGAAAGTAAGCTTTGTTCATTAATTATTGAAAATTAGATAAATAGTGCTGTACAAAAGGGAAAAGACGTCCATACTTTATGGACGTCTTTTCCTTGAATTGATTGATCGACTAATTGGGTGTCATGTCAAATACTTTCGGTACAACGAAGGTATATTGATGACCAAAGTTATCGGTCAATGTTACTTCCAGTTTGGTTGGAACCGGACCTGCAGGTACAGAAGTGATCACTGCAGTGAAATTGATTGTACCAGGAGCACCGGCTGAAGGAACAAAATACTCGTTGGCAACGGTAAAGTTGGCTCCGGTCAGTACTCTCAGACCTGTGATGGTGAACGTTCTGCCGTCTTGTAGTGCAGGTGCTGTATTGGTAAGGTTGATACGTGCACCGGCGGGAGGCATGGCAGTGATGTTGGTCAACGGATAACCTGTCAGATTGGCTCCGTATTTCAATACAGGCGTGTTGGCCTGGTTTGTACCAGCATACAACCAGTCGCTCAGATCCTGTACATAAGAACGGAATTCAACCTTGAGTGCCGGAGTACCGGTCCAGTTCAGGTTATAGTTTACACCAGTTCCTGCAGGTGATGCTGCATTGTATTTCACCGGTCCATAATTCCTCGACAGTGTCAGATTGTAGATCTTGCCATGTCCGGGAGCAGCTGCCGGCAAATAAGGAACGCCGATTTCTGCGACAGGAATATTTGCTGCAGTTATTCCGAAGGCCGGTGTGGTTGCTGCTAAATTCCAATTCGGCAGAGATACAGCCGGGTAGGTGGATCCGTTAGTCACAACCAGGTCGGTCATCGTGGCAGGCACATTGAGAGCGGTTGTTACGTCATAATAAAGAGAAGGCATCGGATAGCCATACACAACCTGTTCACCATTCACATCGTGATGGATATTGGTCTTGTAGGTGATTCCCAGGTCAGCGGTCGGCAATACCTTAGCCAATGTCAGTGTGGAGATGTGTACAGGGATACCCGCACCATTCTTCAATGTCAATGTACCGGTATAGGTCATGTTTTCTTGCAGGTCGGCCGGGATTACTCCGATGATCTGCAGTTTCTTTGTTGCAGCCCAGGTTGCCACTGGATTATTGTTGTTATCCAGTCTCTGGATATTGGCAAATGTCAGTGCCACACTATGGCCGATGGTCATGGTGAACTCTTCACTTGCTATGGCAACGCCTGCAGGAGGTGTAAAGGCAACGATAGTTGACGGAACTGCAACACCCGCACCTATTGGAGCAGTGATTACCTGCTGGAATGCAAGTGTGGTAGAAGCACTGGCGCCTACACCCACGTAGAATGATTTTCCATCGGGGTCAACCAATGTGCCATCCCAGTTCACAGCATATACACGGAAACCGATAATGTCGCCTGCAGCAGCAGCAGCATTGATTTTCAACTTCGCTACTTCGTTGGCCTTCAATACTGTGTTCAGCCCTTCGATGCTGGGTTCATAAGCGTTCCATGCATTAAGCTCGGAAGGAATACTCTCAACAGCATATTTTTTATCCAACGTTACATAGTAAGCATATATCTCACCGGCATTAGCACCGCTTAGTCTGACATCAAATTCTTTGCCCAGTTCCACGTTCAACAACGCTGCACCGGTTCTGTTATCAGCAGCGTCTGCAATCAGGTTGGTACCGGCTGCAGTCCATGCAGTATTCCAAGCCATATCATTAAGGTTCGTGGCTGATACCGGATCAAGAATACCATAACGGTTCCGAATAGCGGTGTGGTTTGTCCATGGAGCCGTTGTGTTACTTCTGGCTTGGAAAACCAAGTCATTAGGTGCATTTTGGCTATTGTAGATTGGAGAGATATCATCCGCTGACAGTGCAATACCGAAATCAGAAACAACAAAACGATCTTCGGCATCGTCACCTTCGTCAATCGTATTTTCTATTGCCAGGGCAAAAAGATACTGTCTGACCGGTGCAGGACTTTGAATCAGGTTTCTGAATGCAGCCAGGTTTGCCGATGTAGGTAATTCGAAAGTGATATCCCAAAGGCCGGTAACGGTAGGAGTAGCGCGGGTCAACAGCGGAGTGGCACGCACGGCTGCTGAGGCGTATACGTAATCGTTAATCTGGGCATTGGCATCGCTGCGGATCAGTTTAATCTTATCCAGCATATTGCTCAGGTTGGCATTTGCAGGACTTACTTTTACAGTGATTTTAACACCTGCTGTAGCTTGTCTCTGTCCTGTTACGAAAGAGATGGGATTTGTCATACCCGCACCAAAGGTGTAAGTCACTCTTGCAGGTGTAGTTGTGAAGTCAAGATCTCTGTCTCTTGTCCAAACGTCGTCACCATCATAATCAAAAGTTATGTCGGTGATCATGCTGTTGATCTTTGCAAAATTCATGATATTCAACGAAGCGTTGATGTCTCCAATTTGGTCATTGATTGCATCAAGGGCGTCCGAAAGACCTTCCACGTCATCAGCGAGCGCATCCAGATCTTCCTGGGTAGCCGCAGCATCTAACTTAGTTTTCACAGTTACCATGTCAGCTTTGATAGCATTGATGGCATCCACTACAAAATCGGGGCTGCCAGGCTTCAGGTATTTATCCAGGATGGCCTGTTGCAGGGCAATAGCAGCTTTGTTGGCAGCTATTTGAAGTTCTGCGGCGGTCATCTTTGTCTTCAAGGAACTCACATCGCCTTGCAGCACCGTGATCAGCCCTGCATTTGCGGCGATCTTATCGTTCAATTCTTTCAACGTGCCGGTGTAACCACCCTTGAGCGCATTGATCTGGGCTGTTGTTTCGGCCTTTGCTGAGTTGATCGCTTCCGTTTTGGCAGCAGCCACGGCAGCGGCAACTTCACTGTCGGTAGCGGCGGCGGCAATTTGCGCCTTCAACGTATTCAACTCTGCCACGGCAGCTGTCAATGAACTTTTGGCAGCAGCAAGATCGGTATCCAATCTGCTGATGTCATCATCATAGTCTTTACATGAGGTAACTGTCACAAATGCGCCAATTACTGCAAAGATAAATAGCTTAAAAAATAACTTTTTTTTCATACACTAAAAAATTTAAAAATGATAAATAAAATATTTCACTAAAGTGTTTATTTGGAAATTGATTTTTTTTTTATTGACTGAAAAAACAAATTGGTCAAGGTGGGTTGGGCTTCGTTGACCGCATGTTTTCCGTTAAATTTGTATATCAGCGTGTCCTCCTTTCGTTTTTTGTCTCTTTCATCAGGTACGTTTACAAACTCGTAGTTCGGAATAAACTGCACTTCTATAGCACCGAATTCAATCATATCATCGGTGTTGGTAAATTCCATGCATATCTTTAGCAGCATGCTTTTTTTTGCAATCACGTGACAGGCAGAGCTGATCACACTGATGGAAGGAATATTTTCCGCTATTTTATCATCGTGGATAACTTCAGCAGTCACCGGTTCCCTTTGTTCCACCAGGCGGATGTGTGATATACGGCTTTGAATACCTGAAAGGTGATAGGCCACTTTTATTTCCGTAAGCAGACTTCCTTTTGGTACCGGTAGCATCAGATAAACCCATTTCGCTTCTCCCGGCTCGGTGACGGTAATCTGTACACCGGGGTGAAACAAGAATGGATAACCGATCCTGATGGTGGGATCGCCCGTTACAAAACCAATCGCATGTAGCATAAGGGTTTGCGGAATCTGGGAAGATCTTTTAAAGAAATGCTTATTGGCCATTTTGTGCTAATTTTTCCATTCAACTTTACGGTTTACCGTAACATCCGATCAGGTTGTTCTGCACCGGTTTACTCCGTTTTTTCGAATGACATATCCAGCAATGTTTTCTTAAACTCGGGCGAGGGGGTAAAAACAACCCGCATATTCTTAATATTGTCGGCAGTGAATTCTGTGGGGGCATTTACTCCCTCACTGGAAAGAGAAAGCCGTAATGTGCCAAAGTTGTTTAAATTCACGCTATATC
This sequence comes from Proteiniphilum sp. LBM24028, assembly GCF_056629195.1. NCBI lineage: Bacteria > Pseudomonadati > Bacteroidota > Bacteroidia > Bacteroidales > Dysgonomonadaceae > Proteiniphilum > Proteiniphilum sp. LBM24028. Next base: position 442,901 of record NZ_CM152817.1, read on the forward strand.
CTTCAATCAGGTATCGCGGTATTTCATCAACCATATTTTCGATCACATTCATTACAGCGCCCCGTGTGAGAGACGATTTGCCTGCGATACCCTTACTCAGCTGGTAGTTGTTTATGGTACCCGCTTTCACAGGGCTCGCATACCACTTGCGTTTGGTTTCGGGTTCCAGTGGATTCGCTTTTTGTACAAGTCTATACTTCATATATGCATATTTAATTGTTTGTTTCGCTTTTTCTGCCGACGGAGGATTTCCCCTGGATCTGTTGTGCTAAAAGATTGAATGTTACCACTCTTTTACAGTTTATTTCATTTTTATTACGTTTGGAGCATTCTCTTTGTACGCTTATCGTTTATGCTCTGACCGTTTGCCGTTTTTTAAGGGATTTCCTTTTTATCCCGCTCCGTACGTTTGGAAAATGTGAGGTGTCCTTTCGTCCGCTCTTTTATTTCGAACGCAAACATACGCTTTTGTCCTATTAACGGTTAGGACTTATTTTGTTAAATATAGCATAAAACACGCTTTAACATTCCAAGTACTTAGTACCATCTGCGCATATATTTATTAAAATAATTGATATACAGATTATTGAAGATGCTAATGTGTCCTAATTATATAATTAAATCATCCCTTATTTTGTTTATTTGCCTGCTGTTCGAGCTTTTCCACTTCCGCTTTTTAAGATGAATATTTAAATAACATTTCACCCTTTAGAGCATTTGTTTCATAAGCATTTAATGGTTTATATCGTTTAGGCGACAAAGGTAAATAATTCCCTAAGCCGTCTGCAAACAGCATTTTGCACATGGTAAAAATATATTTGCTTTCGATAAAAAAAGAAAAATATTTTTTACGAATGTATTGCTCTACGTAAATTTATGTTAAGCAGAGCATTGCTATATATCTGTTATGCAGATTATTTATGTGTGCCCAGGATAAAAAATATGTTGTGGGTAAAATACAATGCCCAACGATCCTCAGACAAGAGCACCGGTTGTAAAAAATAGAATGACGAATCGTGAATTATAAGTTTACAGGGAGTCGCTTGTACTGTGATGGGGTGACTCCGGTCATTTTTTTAAAAACGCGTGAAAAGTAGTTTACATCATATACGCCGCATTCAGCTGCCACTTCGCCGATCGTTTTATGCTGTGAAGCCAGTATTTTTTTTGCAAATGAAAGCTTAACCTGTAAAATATAGGTGGATGCTGGATACCCTGTGGTGACGTTCAGCTTTTTATTGAGTTGGGAGACACTGATAGCCAGCTCCTGTGCCAGCTTTTTGGAAGAGAAATCGGGATTTTTCATTTCTCTGTAGATGATATCTGTGACATGGCGCAAAAATACTGCGTTAACATTGTCATTGAATTCACCCTTTTCATCTTTGATTACAGTTCTGTGGTATTTATCCTTTAACAGATTGCGCGATTTTAGCAAATTCTCCACAAGAACTAGTATTTCCTCAGCCTGGAACGGTTTCTTGATATAGGCATCAGCGCCACATTTCAGTCCTTCAATATAATCCTGTTCCTCGTTTTTGGCTGATATTATGACGACGGGAATATGGCTGAGCAGGGGAGAATTCTTAATTTCCCGGCATAGTTCAAGCCCGTCCTTTTTGGGCATAATCACATCGGTGATCACAATATCTGGCAAATGCTCGTTGGCCAGATTAAGTGCTTCTACCCCGTCGTGACAGTAGATAATATTGTATCTGTTTTCGCTGAATATCGATCGGGTGTATATCGCAATATCCTTGTTGTCCTCAGCCAGTAAAATAGCAGTACGTGGGTCATTGTCAATGGGTCTTACGGTAAATAACTCCTCTTTTAGCGAAGACTGATTTTTCGGTGGTATCGGTAAATGATTTTTTTTATTGGGAATCCAGTATGGATAAAGTTTTTTTTCATTTCTACGCACTGGCAACTCCACGGTGAATTCGCTACCTTTTCCTTCATTACTTTCCACACGGATAGTCCCATTTAAAATTTCCACCAATTGTTTTGTCAGTGTCAATCCTATTCCTCTGCTCGTTTGCGAATCGCTGTCCGGACTCTTGTAAAACAGCTCGAAGATATGGGGGAGATCCTCTTTTTTGATTCCTTTCCCCTGGTCAATTACTTTGAGAATAATTTTCCTTGGGACTTTCTTACTTCGGGCAAGCATTATATTTATTTTGGAACCGGCCTCGCTATACTTTATCGCATTGGAAAGCAGGTTTTGCAGTATTTTCTGCAGATAGGTGGGTGCAAAATCAGTTTCGATTTCTACTTCTTCGCTAAAAAATTGCAATTCAATACCTTGCTGTCTAGCGTAGATGCTGTGTGTTTCGTAAATCATTTCTATAAAAGAGACAACATTTCCGGTTTTCCATTCAACCGAATCATCTGTTGTATGTAAATTAGTCATATCCAGCAATTGATTCACCAGATCCGATAAAGTCCTTCCCTGCCGCTCTATGGCGGTAAGATAAGTGAGCGTATTGTTGCCAGAAAGATCCTTTTGTTCACGGAGTTGTTTGCTCAATCCCAGAATAATGGTAAGTGGTGTGCGAAACTCATGGGTAATTTTTGTCAAAACATCGTTCCGTAGATGTGCACCGTTTTGTAGAATCCTGTTGCTCTTTGTCCGTTCCCTCAGCGAATATAGCAACAAAGCTACGGAGGCCGCCAGAAAAAGGGCCAGCACTACGTAGGCTGTCGGATCTCCTGAGTCATTCTTATTAACAGAAAAGCTTAACAGATTTAACCTGTAAGAAGGATTCAATATATCCAGTTTTAACTCACTGGAAGGGGAAAGCGAAATGTTTTCGGTGAAAACGGACAAATAACAATACAAACTATTCATATTGTAATATTTAAATCAGTTGACTGTGATTCTCTTGGTTAATGTGTACATGCACCTCTATTGCATGGAACAATTATACGTTTACGCTTTTTCTGATGTTTAATCCAATTAAAACAAGCTGCAATTTAAGACTTTTTTGAATTACAAACAAGTCATTTTTTTTGTATAAAAAAGCAAAATTATCGCCGTAAGGTCGGAGGAAAAAGTTTTAGCAATATTTAACAAGTAGTTTGCTAAAAATGTGCGATATCCAGGGGCAGTTTAGTACTAATTAATCCCTAAAAGGAGGTGTAGTTATTGTTTACTGAACCTGAGTAAAGATTTTGTGTCAGCCGTCGTGTGCTAACGAATACGGTAGGTCAATGAAAAATTCAACATCGGCCACCAGTTTAATGCTTTCTCCGACACAGGCAGATCCAGTTCTTCTGTCATTTTATTCAACCAGTTGTGACCGGCCTCGTTCAGATTGTGGCTGCTTAAAGTGTATTTACCCTGGAATACTATCCCAAGTTCGAATTTAAAACCTACACGATTCTGAGGTATGGTTCTCCCGAGCCCAATGCCGAAATATGGCTTGAGGGTATTACCCATATGGAGCTTGCCATCAAAGCTGCCGTCATCATCGGGAGTGATTACAATATCTTCATAGTGCAATTCCGGTTTCTCTCCCAATGCAGCAGTTAATTCCCGGTAATTTTTGATCAACCCTTTTGTGGAGGCTCTGTTAGTGCCTGCATAAAATCCACCGGTCAGACAAAAAATGGCATTTTGTGCCGGATAGTAGTCCACAAAAGTCTTGAAGTTGGGAAAGGTTATCTCGGTATCTCTTAGTTCAGCCTGCGCATCAGCTTCATGCCCGTCATGTGCTGCGATGACCTCAAATTCTATGGCATCACTATGTCTGTAGGTGAAATAATCGAAACCGGCTCTCCATTTGAAATGAGGGGAAAGCGAGGTCGCTCCTTGGACTCCTGCCCCATACAACCCCGCATTCAAGCCCACACCCCAATTTTCAAAAGGGGCATGCTGGGCTTTGCCGGAAGACACAATTATTTCCGACAAAAAAAACAAAAGGATGATTTTTCGCATCATAACGAGTTAGTTATAAAATATTACAAAAATATGATTCATTGATTTTTTAATATGCGACATATATAACAAATATTTAATTAATTTGTTTGTTATGTGTATGATTATTTTATAATTTTTTGTCCTGAATGTATTGTGGCCTTCATTTTAAATTAACAGATAAAAATAGTCATCCGGCTCATTATTCGTTGAAAAATAGTTAAGTTTGCAATATTATTATTGTAGAAAAAAATGAAAAGCCTGTAGCGGGTTTAACGAAAGGGAGATAACTCATTTATGAATAAGATTACGAAGGGGATTCTGGTGGCCACCTTGATGGTTGGCGGAGCATTGACAGCCTGTAAGCAGGAAAATGTTTTTCACGTGAAAGGAAATATAGATTCTGCAGCCGGAGATACACTTTTTCTGGAACATCGTGCACTTGCCGGAACCGAACTGCTCGACTCGGTAATTCTTAAAAAGGAGGGCGCTTTTTCCTTTGATCAGCCTGCACCAAAAAACCCTGAATTTTATCAGTTGCGTATAAATAATCAGGTAGTGACTTTCGCTGTGGATTCGATGGAAACATTACAGGTTACCGCAGATGCATCAGATTTTTACCGTACCTTTACCGTGTCCGGCTCGCCCGTAAACGATCAGCTAAGAGAGGTGGATGCCCTCGTGCAGCTTACGGCTTCAGAGATTCACGGATTGGAAAACAAACATAAATCGGCATTGATCGATGACATGACTTTTCTTGCACAACTCGACAGTGTCCTGAATGACTACAAAGAGAAAATATCCCGTCTCGTCCTGGGTAATCCGGGCAGCGCTGCTGCATACTATGCGGTATTTCAGAAAATAAATAACTACCTGATCTTCGACCCCTATAATAAGCAGGATTACGCCATGTTCGGTGCAGTGGCCACTTCGTGGAACCGGTACTACCCCGACACAGAACGTACCAGGCACCTCTATGAATTTACCATGAATGCATTGAAAACAAGACGTCGACAGGAGCAGCAGGAGAAATTGTTACAGCGCGCTCCCATGGAAAACGGGACAGGTTTACCCGACATTGTGCTGCAGGAAGTAAACGGATCAAAAGTTGCATTGTCCTCCCTGAAAGGCAAGGTTGTATTGCTCGATTTTGTAGTGTATAACGCCAACTTTTCCCCAAAGCACAATATGGAGTTGAACCGGATCTATCAGCAATATAAATCAAAAGGACTTGAGATATATCAGATTTCTTTCGATTCCGATGAACATTTCTGGAAAATATCGGCCAGTAACCTGCCCTGGATCACGGTGCGTGAACCCGAGTCAGTGAATGCACGGCTACTTTCCATGTACAATGTGAGGGAGATTCCCACAGCTTTTATACTAAACCGAGAAGGGGATGTGATTTCACGCGTGGAGGATTATAACAGGTTGGCAGACGAACTGATGAAGGTGTTCTGATGAAGAGTTTAATCCATGAAATCGACAATCTTCTGTGCAATTTCGGAGAACCGCTCTGCCGACAGTTTCAGTTTAGTATTTGATAAATTCATATCTCCCTCTTTTTGGATGGGAATCAGATGAATGTGTGCATGGGGGACCTCCAGACCGATAACCATCATGCCCACACGCCGGCAGGGAATGACTTTTTCAATCGCTTTGGCGACTTTGCGTGCGAAGAGAATCAGTCCCGACAAGTTGTTGTCATCCAGATCAAAAACATAATCTGTTTCCTGTTTGGGAATAACTAGCGTATGGCCCTCGGCCATAGGATTGATGTCAAGGAAAGCATAAAACCGGTCGTCTTCAGCTATTTTATAGGAAGGAATTTCACCGGCGATGATTTTACTGAATATCGTTGCCATTATTATCAAATAGAAATCTCTATCACTTCAAAAGTCATGGTTCCCGAGGGAACAACAATTTCGGCAATATCGCCCACCTTCTTGCCAAGCAACCCTTGTGCGATGGGCGTATTGACAGCAATCTTGCCACTTTTTAAATCGGCCTCGTTTTCAGACACCAGGGTGTAGGTCATCGTTCTTTTGGTGTGCATATTTTTGATGGTGACCTTATTCATTATCTTTACTTCATCCGTGCCAATGGCGCTCTCGTCGATCAGCCGCGCAGTCGCCATCAGGCTCTTCAGCTGTGCAATCTTTGCTTCCAACAAGCCCTGTGCCTCTTTGGCGGCATCGTATTCGGCATTTTCCGATAAGTCGCCCTTGTCTCTTGCCTCTGCAATCTGTCGCGATATGTCGGGCCGCTGTACAGATTCCATCTCTATCAATTCTTCTTTCAATTTCCGAAGGCCCTCTTCAGTCATGTAAGTTACTGCCATAATTTTTTTGTTTATTGGTTGAAAACATAACATAAAGAAAAAGAATTCCGGCCTCTCTGAATAAGACCGGAACCCCCTTTTCATGATGTAATTGACACAAAGATAAAAACTTTATTTATTAAATGCAATTTTTTCTGAGATATTTTTTTACGAGCAAAACAACAACCGGTGAAAATCAGTGAAGTTGCTGGCCAGGGTGGTGTGGTTAAATTTTCCGTATGCGGACACCTCTGACAAAATGGCATTCCCCCTTTTCCAGGATCAAATCGGCACGAAACCGGGTGGGGAGTATGTTTTCTTCCAGGTTCAACAGGTTGATCTCTTCCCATATTTCGCTGGCAAACTTCATCAGTTCTTTTTCCGGATAAGATGCATATTTGTGAAAGTAGGAGTCCGGATCCTGAAAGGCGGTCTGCTGTAGTTTTTTGAATCGCTCCAGGTACCATTCGCGCAGATTCTTTTCGCTGGCGTCCACGTAGATGGAAAAATCGAAAAAATCGGATACGAAGACACGCCGGCGTGTCTTTTTATTTAAGGAGACCTGCAGTACGTTGATTCCTTCCACGATCAGTATGTCGGGCCGTGTAATAGTCTGTATACTCCCGGGAATCACATCATAATATAAATGAGAATAACAAGGAACCTCCAGCAGCTCTTTACCCGATTTCACACCAGCGAGGAAGGAGAGAAGCCGTTTGGCATCGTAACTTTCCGGAAATCCCTTTCTGTTCAATATTCCCCGTCGCTCCAGTTCTGCATTATGATATAAAAAACCGTCGGTCGTGATAAGTTCTACCTTTGGCTGTCCGGGGGTCATGGAGAGAAGTTTCTGAAGAACACGGGCCGTGGTGCTCTTTCCTGCCGCCACACTCCCTGCAATGCCGATAATGTAGGGAATGGGCTTGCTGGTGTTATCGAAAAACTGATCCCTTTCATTGTGCAGATTCCGATAGTGGGTGAGATGTATCTGCAACAACCGGATCATTGGAATGTATATATCTTCCACCTCCTCAAGCGTGAGTGGCTCGTTGAGTGCCTGTAATGCTGTAAGATCGATGTCTGAAACAGGAAACATGGGATGTTCTTCCAGTTTCCGCCATTCTTCGCGGGTAAATGCACGAAAGGGGGAGTAGGTTACCTCGTAGGCCTTGTTCATTGGGTACTTATCTAATTACTTTCATATTGTCTGGAAACCGCGTTTCACAAAATCGCTCAGTGCCTCACCTTTCAGCAGACCACCGGAGAGCAAGGCCAGATCGACCATCTGTTTGAGTTTGCCGTCGGATGTTACCTGTGCAATAAGTTCCTCCTTTTCCTTGTCCTCACTCTCGTTGATGAGTAGTTTAATCAGTGGATGATCTACATTCAGCACAACCTGATAGGTATCAGGCATCTCACCGTAAAAAGCCATCTGCTGCTGCATTGCAGCCATCTCCTTCATGCGGCGTGAGAATTCATTTTGGGTAATCTGTACGGGTCTTGATGTTTTACCCAGAAACTTGAAGTCTACACCAAATTCGGTTTTTTCCATCACGGGCAGTTGAGATTTCACCGCTTCTGTGACATTCTCCTTCTGTTTGTCCGTGAGTGTAACATTCTCTTTTTCCTCTTTTTCTATCAGATGTTCTACTGTATCGCTATCGACCCGCACAAACCGGATTTTACCCTGCTTCTGTTCCAGTAGCCCCATCCAGTGAATATCCAGCTGACCGTCCATCAGCAGCACATCGTATCCCTTCTCTTTGGCAGCATCGATATGCGCATACTGCATTTCCCTGTCGCCGGCATAGAGACAGATGAGTTCCCCGCTCTTGTCGGTTTGTGCTCCTTCAATCAACGATTTGTATTCGTCGAGGGTAAAATATTTGTCGTCGATATTTTTCAACAGCGCAAATTTGTATGCTCTGTCATAGAATTTCTCCTCAGAGAGCATTCCGTAAGCGATGAATAGTTTCAGACTGTCCCACTTCTGCTCAAATTGGGATCGTTCTTTTTTAAAAAGTTCTTCCAGTTTATCAGCTACTTTTTTAGTGATGTGACCTGATATCTTCTTCACATTCTGATCGCTTTGAAGATATGAGCGGGATACATTCAACGGAATGTCGGGCGAATCGATCACACCATGAAGGAGTGTAAGGAACTCCGGAACAATTCCTTCTACCGAATCGGTCACGAAAACCTGATTGCTGTAAAGCTGGATCTTATTACGCTGCAGATCGAGATTGTTCTTTATTTTCGGGAAGTAGAGGATCCCTGTGAGGTTGAACGGGTAATCCACGTTCAAATGGATCCAGAACATTGGTTCCTCCATCATTGATAAAGGGTAGAGCTCCCGGTAAAATTTCAGGTAATCCTTCTCTTCCAGGCCGGCTGGTTTCTGTTTCCACAGAGGAGTTGTATCGTTTATCACGTTATCTTCCTCTGTGTCGACATATTTGCCATCCTTCCACTCCTGCTTTTTGCCGAAAATAACCGGAATGGGAAGGAACCGGCAGTATTTCTTTAATAGTAAGTCAATCTTGTCTTTTTCCAGAAATTCTTTGTTTTCATCGTCGAGGTAGAGAATAATGTCGGTGCCTCGGTCCGGTTTGTCTACCTCTTCCATGGTGAAATCCGGCGTACCGTTGCACGACCATTTCACGGCGGGAGTCTCCTCTTTGTACGACTTTGTTACGATCTCCACCTTTTTCGATACCATGAAGGAGGAATAGAACCCAAGTCCGAAGTGACCGATGATGGCATTTGTATTATCTTTGTACTGATCCAGAAAATCGTTGGCAGAAGAGAGGGCGATCTGGTTGATGTATTTGTCAACCTCCTCTGATGTCATCCCGATGCCACGGTCAGATATGGTAAGCGTCTTCTTTTTTTTGTCGATGGATACCCTCACTGAAAGGTTTCCCAGGTCACCCTTGAACTCACCCACGTCTGAAAGTGTCCTGATCTTTTGTGTAGCATCGACCGCATTGGATACAATTTCACGCAAAAAAATCTCGTGATCGCTATATAAAAACTTTTTAATGATGGGGAAAATGTTGTCTGTAGTTACCCCAATTTGTCCTTTTTGTATCATATATTATCAATTATATTTTAACATTGTCAGGTTGTTGCCCGGAAAAGGATGTTGCAAATAGTATGCCGTAATTAAATCAATATAATTTATGGCTGATTAATGGGAAATTACGTAAAAAAATAGCTATTTAATATGCTTATAATAAGATGATTGATATATAATATTTTTTTATTAACAATCGTTAGCCGTTTTTTTGTAGAAAACATCTTTTGTTGTAAATTTATCTCTTTATATTTGCATGTAACACAATTTTAAAAGTCATGCTTATGAAGACAAAGATTTCTTTCGAAAAACAGCTCTTAAGCTTGCAGGACAATATGTTCAACTTCGCACTGACATTGACTGCCGATAGAGAAGAAGCAAAGGATTTGTTGCAGGAAACTACACTCCGTGTATTAGACAACAGGGAAAAGTATTATGAAAATGTGAATTTCAAAGGATGGGTATTCACCATTATGCATAATATTTTTGTAAATAATTATCGCAAAATTGTCAGAAGTCAGACCATTATCGACAAAACAGAAAATCTCTATCATCTGAACCTTCCTCAGGACTCCGGTTTTGATACGCCGGACGGAGCTTACACCATCAAGGAGATCAACAAGGCAATAGGCAGTTTTACCGATGAGTATAAAGTGCCTTTCTCCATGCATGTGTCCGGTTTTAAATATGAAGAAATTGCAAAGCACCTTGCACTGCCTATTGGAACAGTAAAGAGCAGGATATTCTTTGCCCGTAAAAGGCTGCAGGAGATGCTGAAAGATTTCAGATTTTATGCTGAATAAACTTGTTTTTTTCTTGATATTAAAAAAACCCCTTTCATCGAAAGGGGTTTTTTAATATATATTTTTACGTTTACGAGCTGAAATTTCTAGCGTTTGTTACTTTTCCTTCCAGCAGTGCCAGATCTATCACCTCCCTGACGTCGCTTACATAATGAAAAGTAAGTCCCTTTACGTACTCGGCTTTAATTTCATCAATATCTTTCCGGTTTTCTTTACAAAGAATAATGTCGGTTATTTCGGCTCGCTTTGCGGCGAGAATCTTTTCTCGTATGCCTCCCACGGGAAGCACTTTACCCCGCAATGTGATCTCACCCGTCATAGCCAGGTTGGGACGTACTTTACGTTGTGTGTAGATGGAAGCCAGCGAAGTGATCATCGTAATGCCGGCAGAGGGCCCGTCTTTTGGAATGGCTCCTTCGGGAACGTGGATGTGTGCATTCCAGTTCTCAAATATATCGGGGTCGATATCCAATTCCTGTGCATGTGAATGGATGTATTCCATAGCCAGCATTGCCGATTCTTTCATCACCTCACCCAGATTGCCGGTAAGGGTTAATTTAGAACCCTTGCCTTTGCTGAGCGAACTTTCCACAAACAGAATCTCGCCACCCACAGCCGTCCAGGCAAGGCCGGTCACCACACCGGCGTATTCATTGCCCTGATACCTTTCCCTGGCAAATTCCTCCGGACCAAGATATTCTTTCAGATCGGATATCTTTAATGTTTTCGGATAAGGCTCCTCGGATGCAATTCTGCGGGCCACCTTACGCATTACTTTGGCAATCTTCTTGTTCAGCTCGCGGACACCTGACTCACGGGTATAATGCTCCACAATTTTTTGCAGCACAGATTTTGGAATGATAAAACTACCTTTCTTTATTCCGTGGTTGTCAAGCTCCTTTGGAACCAAATGCCGGTAAGCAATCTCCACTTTTTCTTCCGTGATATATCCACCCACATTGATCAGTTCCATGCGATCGAGCAGTGGCTGTGGAATAGTATTCAGATTATTTGCAGTGGCAATAAAGAGCACCTTCGACAAATCGTAATCGATGGAGAGATAATTGTCGTGAAAAGCCATGTTTTGTTCAGGATCGAGTACCTCCAGAAGGGCGGACGAGGGATCACCACGGAAATCATTCCCTATTTTATCTACCTCATCCAGCACGAAAACCGGATTTGAAGTGCCCGCTTTCTGAATATTCTGGATGATACGACCGGGGATGGCACCGATGTATGTGCGCCGGTGACCGCGAATTTCGGCTTCATCATGTAATCCCCCCAGCGATACGCGTACATACTTGCGGTTCAGAGCCTGGGCAACGGATTTACCGAGTGAGGTCTTACCAACACCGGGAGGGCCGTACAAACAGAGAATTGGCGACTTTAAATCTCCTTTCAGTTTCAATACAGCCAGATGCTCAATAATACGTTCTTTCACCTTTTCCATGCCGAAATGATCCCTGTCCAGGATTCTCTGTGCATTCTTCAGGTTGAAATTATCTTTGGAGTATTCATTCCAGGGTAAATCCAGAATAGTCTGCAGATAGCCGAACTGTACGGAATAATCGGGCGATTGCGGATTTAACCGTTCCAGCTTTTGTATTTCCTTCTCAAAGGTTTCTGTCACTTCGGCGCTCCATTTCTTGTTTTTCGCCTTCTTCCGGAATTCATCGATCTCTATCTGCTGCGTATTGCCGCCCAGCTCCTCCTGAATGGTTTTAATCTGCTGTTGCAGAAAGTATTCTTTTTGCTGTTGATTCAGATCCTCGCGCGTTTTCAGCTGGATGTTCATCTTCAGTTCCAGTACCTGTGATTCACGATTGAGAATCATGAGCATGCGGTATGCCTGTTCTTTTTCATTGTTTATAGCCAACAGCTCTTGCTTCTCTCTGCTGTCAATGGGGAGGTTCGTACCGCAGTAGCTGATTAGCATATCGGAAAAGGATTCATTGCTGATGGTTTGTATCAATTCCTTTGGCGGCTCACCCAGAAGATGCAGCATATGCAGCATTGCATCACGTATGGAGTCAAGAATTGCTTTGAATTCCTTGTCTTCCTTTGGTACACGCTCGTAATCCCTTAATTTGTAGGTCGCCTTGATGAAAGGTTCAGTTTGCGCCATCTCAAACCATTCAAAACGTTTTTTAGCCTGCACGATAATACTAAAGTTGTTGTCAGCCAGTTCGATCACACGAAGGACCTCGGCAATTACTCCAATGCGGTAAAGATCTTCCTTCTCTGGATTCTCAACACTTGTGTCCTTCTGGCATACCAGGCCGATATAGCGTTGTCTTTTACCTAGCGACTTTATCAGGTCAAGCGATTTTTTTCTGCCCACGGAGATGGGTAGCGTACTTCCGGGGAAAACAATCGTATTGCGCAGGGGAAGTATCGGCAGTAATTCCTTAAGATGTGTTTCATCAACATCTGTATTGCCATCGATGAAGTCGCTGGCAATAAATGAAATAACATTTCCTCCGGAATCTTCGTCGCCTAATGTATCTATTTTGAATGGATTCATTTTCATTTTTCTATTCTTCTTCAAAACGGAAAATTGTTACTTTTGTTTTCCGGTGTGGTATAATATTCAAAATCCATGCCAAAGAGACGACGGTCATTTGAAAGAGACAATGAGTAATCCTTTTTTTCGTTTTAAACAGTTTACCGTATATCACGATCAGTGTGCCATGAAGGTAGGTACTGACGGAGTTCTGTTGGGAGCATGGACTGAGGCAGGTCAAAGTAAACATATTCTGGATGTGGGGACCGGTACAGGACTTATTGCGTTGATGATGGCGCAGCGTAATCCTGGAGCGCGTGTCACGGCAATAGACATAGACCGGAAAGCTGTGGCGCAGGCAAAGAAAAATGCAGACAATTCTACTTTTGCTGACAGAATGACCGTGGAACTGCGTGATTTCCGCGACTATGCCAGCTTGTGGCAGGAGCAGTTCGATCTGATTGTCTCCAATCCTCCGTGGTTCGAAAATTCACTTTTGCCTCCCGATGCAGGACGGACAACGGCAAGACACTCCGTTTCGCTTACATTGCAGGAATTACTGTATACAGCCAAATGCTGTTTAAAACAGGATGGTCTGCTCGCGCTGATTCTGCCCTTCGACAAGAGGGAAGAGTTGAAACAGCTTTCGGATAAACTTGGTTTTTTTTTGAAAAGAGAAACTGTTGTTTTCCCGTTACCAGACTCAGCACCCAAAAGATTGCTGACTGAATGGATGCTTACGCCTGTAGGAAATCCGCTTAGAAACAGACTGACCATTGAACAGTCCCATCATCAGTATTCGCCGGAGTTCGTTGATCTGCTTCATGAATTTTATCTTTATCTGTAATAATGCAGATTAAGATGGCGTGTCGATAAAAATAATACCATATTGTGTCAAAGATATTGATAATCGATGGATTTACATGTGCCTTTGTTACAAACTCGGATCATTATTCAATTGCCTAATGTAACAGATCCATAAGCAATATCGTCACCGCATAACCATCAAGGCAAGCCTTGGCGGGAGCTGAGTCTTCACGAAGAATATCAGGTGATGCCTGAGAAGATTTATAATGGGGATATTCCTGTATTGCCATGATCGACCGGGAGACAATTGGCATCTTATTGAAAGCAGTGTAGTACATCTGACTTTTCAGGCAGTGGAACTGACTGATCTAGTCAAACAATAAGATATCCGGAAACAAAGTCAAAAATCATTTTCTTTGAATCATAAAAAGTAGTAATTTTGGCGTTTTAAAATTCCGGAAAAGTGAAAGAGGCGATCACCATTAAAGACAAACAGTTTGACCTGTTTATTGAACACGAGGTTATTAAACATGAGATCAGACGCGTGGCTCAACAGATAAACATGGAGCTGGTAGACAGAAATCCCATTTTTCTCGCAGTGCTCAACGGAGCTTTCATGTTCGCAGCAGAGCTGATGAAGGAGGTTTCCATTCCTTGTGAAATCACGTTCGTACGGCTTGCTTCGTACCAGGGAACAACTTCTACCAACCAGGTGGAGGAGGTGCTCGGCCTGAACGAAGACATTGAGGGACGTTTGGTTATAATCGTGGAAGATATTGTGGATAGCGGAGCTACCATGGCCTCCTTACTGCAGGAACTGACCCGTTACAAACCCGAAGAGGTAAAAATTGCCACCCTGCTTTTTAAGCCTGCAGCGATGAAGAAAAAGCTTCAGCTCGATTATGTGGCACTTGAAATACCCAATGATTTTATTGTAGGCTTTGGCCTCGATTATAATGGCTATGGGAGAAACCTGAAAGATATTTACAAGGTGAAATGAAAGATATCATACATTGAAAAAGATACTTTTTGGGTATTTTTCTTTCCAAAATGAGAGAGGGTATTAAAAAAATACCTATTTTTGTATGCAAAGGATTTTGATGGCAATAAACAAGAAGTAGATAATAAATTGATTCAAAATGGACAAAGATGAAGTGAAAAAATCGCCAAAAGCGAATTTGGAAGTACACAGGGGCACTTTTATCCTGATGGGTCTTGTGTTGGGAGTATCTGTCCTCTTCTTCGCTTTTGAATGGTCGGCCAAAACGAAAAAACTGGATGAAACCGTGATCGTTCAGGACGTTCTTGCCGAAGAAGAGATTGAAATTACCCGTCGCGATGCCACACCTCCTCCACCTCCACCTCCACCCGAACCGGAGACACCCGAGATCATTGAAGTGGTGGAAGAGAAAGTGGAAACAACACTTAAGATTCAGGTGGAAGACGACCAGTCGCAACGACAGATGCAGACCTATGTTCCACCCCCACCACCAAAACCCAAACAAGAAGAAGTGACAGAAGAAATCTTCGTAGTTGTGGAAAACCAACCTGAATTTCCGGGAGGAAATGCTGCGATGATGAAGTTCCTGAGCGACAATATCAAGTATCCGGTCATTGCACAGGAGAATGGTATTCAGGGACGTGTTATTTGTAACTTCGTGGTGGAGAGAGACGGAAGTATCACAGACGTACAGGTTGTACGTGGTGTGGACCCCTCCCTCGACAGGGAAGCCATACGTGTGATTCAGCAGATGCCCCGCTGGACACCGGGTAAACAGCGCGGCCAGGCAGTACGTGTGCGGTTTACATTGCCGGTGGTATTCCGCTTACAGAATTAATTGTTTGAATAATGGAGGAAAGGCTGCTTTTGAGAACCAAAAGCAGCTTTTTTGCGGATATAACCCATCTTACATCTCATGAATCTCAAAATAACTTTATTTGAAGAAAAGATAGCAAGGGCCATCGATGAGCTATTTACGGAGGATCAACCCCGCACGTTGTTTGCTCCGGCGAGGTATACGCTTTCGCTGGGAGGCAAGCGCCTTCGCCCCTTGTTGACCCTGATGGCTGCCGATCTGTTTGGCAAGGAGCCTGATGATACCATAGATGCTGCGTTGGCCATTGAAATATTTCACAACTTCTCCTTGCTCCACGATGACCTGATGGATAAAGCAGATGTGCGTCGCGGACATCCCACAGTGCATAAAAAGTGGGATGCGAACAGTGCCATTCTTTCAGGAGATGCCATGGTGATAGAAGCATACCGTTATATTGCCAGGGTGCCCGAATCCGTACTTCGTGAAATTATCGACCTGTTCTCAAACACTGCCAGGGAGATTTGCCAGGGGCAACAGTATGATATGGATTTTGAGAAGAGACTGGAGGTGTCTGAATCGGAATATCTCGAGATGATTCGTTTGAAAACTGCTGTATTAATCGGTTGTGCATTAAAAATCGGAGCTGTCATAGCCGGAGCATCCCGCCGCGATGCGGATTACCTCTATGAATATGGTATAAACATCGGACTTGCCTTCCAATTAAAAGATGATCTGCTCGATGTTTATGGCGACCCGGAAACGTTCGGAAAAAAAATCGGGGGAGACATCATATGCAACAAAAAAACGTTTCTATTGATAAAAGCACTGAAAAACTCAGGAAAATCACAAAGAGAGACTCTTGAAAAATGGCTTTCGGCATCCGATTTTGATCCGGAAGCAAAAATCAGATTTGTTAAAAAATTATATGATGAATTAAATTTGAAGCTCATTACCGGGAATCTCATAGAAAAGTATTACCTTGCATCGTTGGATTGTCTATCGTTGATTAGCGTTCCGGAAGAACGGAAAAAAGATTTGATCGAATTGTCGGAAAATCTGATGTACAGAAAAAAGTAAGTTTCACTTAAATAATACATGCCATATCGTCGTTTACCAAATACGGACAGTGCTCGTTTAAAAGCTTTGAAAACAGCTGTTGAAAAAGCTGCAGACACAGATTACCGGGAGTTGTCGGTTTCCCCTCACTTGATTACGGAAGCAAAAAGTGCCTTGATGCACTTTGAGCGTCTTTGTGGCCGTTACCAGCAAATGTATAATACCCAGGTGCAGGCCAACAAATTGTTTATGGTAAAAGCGAAGAATGCCCGCATGTACATTTCCCATTTTGTGCAGGTACTGTACATGAGTATCCAGCGAACGGAAATAAAAGAAGAACATCTTTCCCTTTATGGCTTGGAAGAGTGCAACATGATTGTGCCGGACATATCCACGAACGAGCAGCTGCTGGAGTGGGGTCGGAAAATTATTGAAGGAGAAAATGTCCGCATATCGCGCGGAGCCGTGCCAATATACAATCCCTCTATTGCCAAGGTGAAAGTAATGTACACCTTGTTCAAGGAAGGATACCAAACACAAAAGCTGCACCAGAAGGCTACCACGCGGGTGCAGGACGAAGTGGCCGCATACAGGGAAAAGGTAGATAAGCTGATCCTGGATATTTGGGAAGAGGTGGAAAAAGATAATATGGATCTTGCCACAGATCAGCGGCTGGATAGAAACAGGCAGTATGGAGTAATATATTATTACCGCAAGGGAGAACGGGTCTGATGAAGTTGATTGATACGCACGCTCATTTGTATACGGAAGAATTTCGACACGACCTGGCCCACGTGGTTGCCCGGGCAAAAGAGATAGGAGTAGAGAAGGTGCTGTTGCCCAATATCGACGAAACAACGATTGACAGGGTAAAGGCTGCCGAAGTACAGTATCCCGGTTTTTTCTATTCCATGATGGGGCTTCATCCCACCAGTGTAAGACCTGATTGGAAACAACAATTGGATACGATTTATGAGGCATTCCGGCGTGGCAACTATGTTGCCGTTGGAGAAATCGGTATAGACCTTTATTGGGATACCTCGCTGCAAACGGCCCAGACCGAAGTGTTCGAAGAGCAACTAGCATGGAGCATAGAGAAAGACCTTCCAGTATCCATTCATTTCCGGAATGCTACGAAAGAGGTAATCCGAAGCATCAAACGAACAGGAGAAGAAAAACTGAGAGGAGTATTTCATAGTTTTGGAGGTACGACGGAGGAGCTGGGAGCCATCCTGGAATTGCGGAATTTCCGCATTGGGATAAACGGCGTAATTACCTTTAAGAATTCAGGATTGTCAAAAACTCTCAAAAATTGTCCGCCTGACAGAATAATTCTGGAAACCGATGCCCCTTATCTTGCGCCCGTACCCTTCCGGGGAAAAAGAAACGAAACCTCATATTTATCCTATATTCTTATGAATTTGGCAGATGTTTGGGAGAAAAGCCTGGAAGAAGCTGCACGCATAACCACCAACAATGCCAGGGACTTATTTGGTTTTGGTAGTGATAAATAAAAGTTTTAAAAAAATATTTGACCGGAGAGGGTGCATATAATCGATAAATTCAGTAATTTTGCTCCCCAGATGGAACGCAAATGATTTTTTTTTTGTAATTTGCACCCGTTTTAACGGGAATCTCCATTGGAGAGATGCTCGAGTGGTTGAAGAGGCACGCCTGGAAAGCGTGTATACGCCAAAAGTGTATCGCGGGTTCGAATCCCGCTCTCTCCGCACAAATTGAAAAGTCACATTTTATTTAGAACAACAACACAAGAAATCAATTATAAATACAAAAAAATCAAAGATCATTAATCAAAAAAATTGAACACACAATGAAAAAGTTATTTGCAATTTTAGCAATCTTCGGAATGATGTCCGTTGGATTGTCTTCGGTTCTTTTCGCACAAGACGCAACTCCGGAAGAACAAACAGAACAAGTAGCTGCAACACCTGTAGAAACCGCACCCGCTGCTGTACAGGAAACATCTACCGGTGGATTTCATCAGGCATTGAAGGTGAAATTTATCGAAGGTGGTGCAGGTTTTATGAGTACAATCGCCATCTGTTTGATCCTTGGTCTTGCCTTCTGTCTTGAAAGAATCATCTACCTGAGTCTGGCTGATGTGGATCCCGATACTTTCCTCGGCAAAATCGGCGAAGCTCTTGACAGGGGCGACGTAGAAGCTGCAAAAGATATTGCCCGCGACACGAGAGGCCCGGTAGCTTCCATCGTATATCAGGGATTGCTTCGTTTGGATCAGGGACCCGACGTGGTTGAACGTTCCATTGTATCATACGGTGGTGTACAGTCGGGTTTACTGGAAAGAAACCTTTCATGGATCACGTTGTTCATCGCTATTGCACCGTCACTCGGATTCTTGGGAACGGTAGTAGGTATGGTTATGGCTTTCGATGATATTCAGAGAGCAGGAGACATGAGCCCGACGATTGTGGCCGGTGGTATGAAGGTGGCTTTGATCACGACCGTGGGTGGTTTGATCGTTGCCCTGATCCTCCAGGTTATCTATAACTATATCCTCAGCAAGATGGAAGGCATTTTGAACAAAATGGAAGATGCATCCATCACTTTCCTTGATCAGGTGATCAAATATAACGTTAAATACAAAAACCTGTAATCACTATGGCTGTAACGAAAATTCACAAAACTTCCAAGACAACCCTCCTTATTGGTGTCATCGTTTCGATACTGGTGATGGGTCTGTTTTATTTAGGAGGTCAAACACCGGCACAGGATAAGGTCGTTGCCGACTTAAGTCAGCCCAGGTACACTGATATTGTACTCTACTGGTCCTATATCCTTCTGGCAATCACAGTAGTTGTGCTGGTCGGATTTGCAGTGTCTGCATTCTTAAAACAGTTGAAGGAAAGCCCGAAAAAAGCATTAAGCGGATTCCTTGTCCTGATTGGACTGGCTGCCATGTTGTTTCTCACATTTACAATAGGAAACGGTACGCCACTGAATATCCCAGGATATTCCGGTCCAGACAATGTTGCCGGGGTGTTGAAGATGACGGATATGTGGCTTTTTAGCTGTTATATCATGCTAACACTTACTCTGTTGGCGATATTGGTGATGCCCTTTGTCTCAAGAAAAAAATAATTGCAAGGTTCTTAAAGAGAACATTTAAAAAAGAGGTAAATTTATGCCAAAAACAAATAGAAAAGTTCCGGGAATTAATGCCAGTTCTATGGCTGACGTTTCATTCCTGTTGCTCTGTTTCTTCCTGATGGTTTCGAGCATGGATACCGACTCCGGATTGGCACGCCGTTTGCCACCACCGCCACAAACCGAGGAACAGACCTCAGTGGATGTGCAGCGTAGAAATCTGCTGGTGGTATTGGTGAATGCACAGAACGAAACGTTGGTGCAGAACCAGCTGGCCACACATCTTTATTCAAATGAAGATGAGTTGCGAGGCGATGGCGGCCAGGTATCATTGAAAGACGTAGTGAAAGAATTTGTGTTGAATACCCAAAACAGCCCGGTACTCCCTGAGCTGACCGAGGAGGATTTTGGTGCCCCCATTGGTACAGTTCCAGTGACGGCACAACACGTTATTTCAATTCAGAATGATGCTACAACCAGTTACAAAGCATACATTGCTGTGCAAAACGAGGTAGTGAGAGCATACAATGAATTGAGAGAAGAAGGTGCCCGCAAATACTTCAATACCACATATGGAGAGTTAACGGACGATCAGCAGGAACAGATCAACAACCTGTTTCCACAACGTATTTCCGAAGCTGAACCTAAAAACTATGGAGGAGGACAATAATCATGGGAAAGTTTAATAAGAGTGGTAAAAGAGAGATGCCGGAGCTGAATACAGCTTCCATGCCCGACTTGGTTTTCGCCATCCTGTTTTTCTTTATGGTTACCACCACAATGCGTTCGGAAACGCTGATGGTCAAAATGAAACTGCCTAATGCGTCGGAAGTTCAGAAGCTGGAAAAAAAGTCCCTGGTGACCTATATCAATATTGGTGCTCCCATGGATACAAAACTGGGTACCGGTACCCAAATGCAGTTGAACGATCGGTTTGCACAAGTGTCTGAAATTCAGGACTATATTGCCCAGGAAAAAGCAAGTATGAATGAAGCTGACCAGCCACTGATGACCGTTTCAATAAAAGCAGATGAGGAAACCAGAATGCAATACATTACAGATGTAAAGCAGGCTCTGAGACAGGCTTATGCACTTAAAATCAGTTATTCTGCCCGTCAGGGAGAAAATTGATCCGAGATCAAGGCCGCTGATAAAAAAAACCGGATCCGTAAAGGATCCGGTTTTTTTTGTGCGCCATGCAGGACTATACGTCGGCATGTCAACTAAGTGGTAGGTTATATGTATACATATTGATTTTATTTATACTATAAAGGCAAACAAAAGTTATCGGTTAAGGGTTAAATGAAAGTTGATAAGCATGCAACAGATAAATTCATTTAATAAATCGTATGAAACAAAAAAACAATTTACTGCAAGCCGGTTGGTTTATTTTAAGAGTGGGAATCGGAATTTCCATATTTTTTCACGGATATCCTAAGATAACCGGAGGAGTAGAAACCTGGACAATGATTGGAGGTTCCATGTCTCAATTTGGTGTAGATTTTGCTCCGGCCTTCTGGGGTTTCCTTGCGGCATTCGCAGAATCTGTCGGGGGGCTTCTATTTACCCTGGGATTATTTTTCCGACCTGCAGCATTGCTGCTTGCCGGGAACATGACAGTGGCACTGATCACTCACATTACGGCTGGAGACAATTTCATGGTTTACGGCCATGCAATGGATCTGTTGATTGTATTTGCGGCATCTATACTCATTGGTGCCGGTAGATATTCTCTGGATGCAAAACTTTTTCCGAAGATTGCTTAAATTCAAAATTGCAGAATCGGGGCAATAGTAACCGGTCCATAAATAACAAAACCCCTTCAGTCATTGTAGACGAAGGGGTTTGTTATATCAAAAAAAAGTGGGTAAGCTTACTATATCGCGCCGCTACAACCAAATACCCTTGCTTCGGTCAAGACCTGGGGGATTCAATGGGAGCTGGCCGTATAGGACTTACCCGAGCACAAAGGTACAATAAATAATCCTTGTTACAAAATGATGAAATTGATTTTTACTATTTAGGCCATTTTACCTATCTTTGTACATGCATAATCGCTTTAATTAGGAAAAAATCTAACCCCAAGCAACAAATCATGGATATCGTAGATCGATTTATCAAATATGCACGCATTGACACGCAGTCGGACGAAAACAGTACGCAAACGCCCAGCACTCAACGACAGTTCAATCTTGCCAAAGAGGTGGAGAAGGAAGCATTGGAGATGGGGTTGAGTGATGTGAGCCTCGATAACAATTGTTATTTGATGGCTACCCTGCCTGCCAACACCCGCAAAAAGGTACCTGTCATAGGTTTTATCGCGCATTTCGATACGAGCCCCGATATGAGTGGCGAAAACGTGAATCCGCGGATTATAAAAAAATATGACGGAAATGACATAACGCTGAACGAAGCAAAAAAAATAATCATGTCGCCTGCAGATTTTCCGGAGTTGCTCCGCCACGTAGGAGAAGATATTATCGTAACCGACGGGAATACTCTGCTGGGAGCCGATGATAAGGCGGGGATCGCGGAAATAATGACCGCCATGCAATATCTTTTGGATCATCCCGAAATAGAACATGGCAAGATACGTATCGGTTTTACTCCGGATGAGGAAATCGGGCGGGGAGCCGACAAGTTTGATGTAATCAAGTTCGGAGCCGATTGGGCATACACGATGGATGGCAGTGAGGTGGGTGAGCTGGAGTATGAGAATTTTAACGCAGCTTCGGCCAGGATAGAAATACAAGGTCGTAATGTGCATCCCGGATATGCAAAAGGCAAGATGATTAACGCCCTGCATATGGCCAACGAGTTGATTGCCCTGCTTCCGGAAAATGAACGTCCGGAAACGACGGAAGGGTATGAGGGATTTTTTCATTTGATCTCATTGAACGGTACCGTGGAGGAAGCAAGGCTTTCATATATTATCCGCGACCACGACCGGAAAAAATTTGAAGCACGTAAATGGCAGATGATGAATTCAGTAGATTTCCTGAATGAGAAATATGGAAACCGGCTAAAGCTGGAACTAAAGGATCAGTATTACAATATGCAAGAGAAGGTGGAACCGGTGAAGCACGTGGTGGATTATGCTTTCCGTGCAATGGAGGAAATAGGTGTGAAACCCCATATCAAACCAATCAGGGGAGGTACCGATGGTGCCCGTCTCTCGTTCATGGGGTTACCATGTCCCAACATCTTCGCCGGAGGTATGAACTTTCACGGCAGATATGAATTCCTTCCGGTGCCTTCGCTGCAAAGAGCATCGCAGGTAATTGTAAAAATAGCCGAACTCGTTGCCAGAGATGGTAGTTCTCCCGAAAACTAATTCATAAACTGCTGTCGGTGCAACACATGTTCCTCAGGAGCTACCAGCTGCTCACCGAAGATTAAAAAACTTAATTTCAAACCGCTGTCACTGTAACACCTGCCCCTAAAGAGCCGGAAGCTGAAAGTGAACCGCTTAAAGCTGAAAATATGAAACATACCCCTTTTACCGATTTACACATTGCTCTGGGAGCTAAAATGCACGAATTTGCAGGATATAACATGCCCATTGAATATTCCGGCATCATTGATGAACATCTCACTGTGGTAAACGGTGTGGGAGTCTTTGACGTATCGCACATGGGTGAGTTTTGGGTAAAGGGACCCAAGGCACAGGCGTTTCTGCAGCGAGTAGGTAGCAATGACGTGTCCACACTGCCTCCGGGAAAAGCACAGTACAGTTGTTTTGTGAATGAAAAAGGAGGCATTGTGGATGATTTTATCGTCTATCACTTTGAACCGGAGAAATACCTGCTTGTGGTGAATGCTGCCAATATAGAGAAAGATTGGAATTGGTGTGTGCAGCATAATACCATGGGAGCCGAGCTGGAGAATGCTTCCGGATGGATGGCCCAGCTGGCTGTACAGGGACCGAAAGCAAAAGAACTATTGCAAAAACTGACTCCTGTCGATCTTGACGCCATTCCTTATTATGCATTCACTACAGGACCCTTTGCCAACGTAGAGCATGTGATTATTTCCAATACAGGATATACCGGTGCAGGCGGTTTTGAACTTTATTTTTATCCCGAACATGGACACAGGATATGGAATGCACTTTTTGAGAAGGGTGCCGAGTACGGTATCAGGCCCATTGGCCTGGGTGCACGTGATACCCTCCGCCTGGAGATGGGTTTCTGCCTCTACGGAAACGATCTGGACGAAACAACATCTCCTTTACAGGCCGGTTTGGGATGGATTACCAAATTCTCGGAAAACAAATCTTTTATTGGCCGGGAAATGCTTGAAAAGGAGAAGGCCGAAGGCATATCCCGCAAATTGTGTTGCTTTGAACTTCTGGAAAGAGGAATCCCCCGTCCTGGTTACGAAATAGTGAATGCTAATGGTGAGGAGATCGGCCATGTTACATCTGGCACCATTTCACCAGTACTGAAAACCGGTATCGGTATGGGATATGTGAAACCGGAATATGCAAGGGCAGGTACCGAAATCTACATCAGGATACGTGGCAAAAATCTGAAGGCGCAGGTCGTGAAACCGCCTTTCAGGAAGTAATATTCCATTTATACAGGTGAAGAAGCTGCTCGATATGGTAAAAAAAGCAAAGATTGCGCAAAATATTTTCTTTTTTCTCGGTCTGCTTGCACTGGGAATAATGATCTATAAAATTGGTATCGACAGTATCTGGCGTGATATCAGGCAGACAGGCTGGTGGTTTGTTCCCATCATCGGACTCTGGGGTATTGTCTATCTCCAAAATACAATCTCTTGTAATCTCATTATTCAGGATGGAAGCCCGGAGGCAAAGAATGTGCGGTTCTCTAAGCTGTTTAAGTTGATAGTGAGTGGATTTGCTATCAATTATATTACTCCGTTCGGACTTATGGGAGGAGAACCCTACAAGATCATCGAACTACAACCCACACTGGGTATCCAGAAAGCAACCTCTTCCGTCTTGCTGGCTACGATGATGCATTTTGTCTCTCATTTTATTTTTTGGATGGTTTCCATACCGTTGCTGCTTTTTCTGGTACCGGTTCTTTCTGATACGGTTGAACTGGGAATGATTCTCTCCAGTGCCACATCCTTCCTGTTATTGCTTTGGGCTTATCGTATATATACGCGGGGTGGGGTGAACAGGGCCCTGATTTTGGGTAGCAGGCTGCCCTTTGTGGGCCGGCGGATCAGGAATTACAGAATGAGACATCAGGATAAAATCGATCAGATGGATTACCTGATTGCCGATCTTTACCGGAACCGGAAAAAGGATTTTATAGTTTCTCTTTTACTGGAACTGTTTTCGCGTTTTCTAATCTGTGTCGAAGTACTGCTGATGATGCAGGCAATTGGTTGGCCGGTTACATTCGGAGAAAGTGTGCTGATTGAATCCATTCAGTCGCTGGTGGGTAATCTGCTGTTTTTTATGCCCATGCAGATGGGGTCGCGTGAGGGAGGGATGATGATGGTTTATGGTATTTTGTCGATACCACTCTCTTATGCGGTTTTCGTGAGCCTGTGTAAGCGTATCCGGGAGATCTTCTGGACGGTGGTGGGCATCTTGCTGATCAAAGTGAGCCGTAACTGATCTGTTTTTTTGTTACACGTAGATCATCTTCTTTGTCATTCCTCCATCCACCACAAAATTTTGGGCGGTGACGAAACTATTTTCTGCATCCATCAGAAACAATACCATCCGTGCAATATCCCATGCATTGCCCACACGTCCTGCGGGGTGCTGTAGGTGGTCCTCTTCTGACAACGGTACCTGTCGGGCTATCTTCTTTTTCTTTATTGCAGACACATCTATCCAGCCAGGGCTTATGCTGTTCACCCTTACGTCGGGTGCGAGGCTCACAGCCATGGCGTGGGTGAGTGAAAAGATGCCTCCCTTCGATGCTGAATAAGATTCTGTATTGGCTTCGGATTGAAAGGCTCTGGTGGAACACATGTTTACGATCGACCCCTTTGTCTCCCTCAGGGAAGGAATAAGATACCTGCTACAAAAAAAAGTACCGGTAAGGTTGGTCGCGATGGCTCTGTTCCATTCATCGGGGGTGAGTTCTTCCATAGGCTTGAAGATTTCGTATACGGCATTATTTACAAGTCCGTATGCAGGCCCGAATTTTTTGAGGGCTGCCCTGATGGATGATCGTACGCTTACTTCATTGGAGACATCGGTGATAAAAAAGTCACAGCTTCGCCTGCGGAAATGGGGACGAAGTTCCTCCATTGCCTCGTTATCGATATCGAAAACCGATACGTTGTAGTCATGATTCAACAATTCTTCGGTCACGATCCGTCCGATACCCTGGGCACCACCGGTGACAATCACATGTTTGCATGTTCGTTTCATGCTGATTTTTTTCAGAAATAAATTTCCTTTTTTCCTGCCAGCAGAGTGTTTCTGAGTAGCGAAACAATGGTCATCGGACCCACACCGCCCGGTACAGGCGTAATATATGCACATTTAGGGGCTACCTCGTTGAATTTCACATCACCCGTCAGCTTGAACCCTGATTTTGTCTTGTCGCTCGGCACCCGTGTGGTGCCTACATCAATCACCACTGCCCCCTCTTTCACCATATCTCCCTTCAGAAATTCGGGCACGCCCAGCGCAGCGATGATGATATCGGCCTGCAGACATATTTCCTTTATGTTTGTGGTACGACTATGGCAGACAGTAACGGTGCAGTCGCCCGGATATCCCTTTTGCATCATCAGCATCGATACCGGCTTGCCGACAATGTTGCTGCGTCCCAGTACTACACAATGTTTTCCCTTTGTTTCTATCTCATACCGTTTCAGCAGCTCCACGATGCCGGCAGGGGTGGCGGAGAGGAAGCAGGGCATACCGAGAGACATGCGTCCCACGTTCACCGGATGAAATCCGTCTACATCCTTGCGGTAATCAATAGCTTCAGTGATTTTATCTTCGGAAATGTGTGAGGGGAGGGGGAGTTGCACGATGAAACCGTCTATGTCGGCATCTCTGTTCAAACGATCCACGCAGGCGAGTAGTTCCGCTTCGGTCACATCCACTTCATAACGGATGAGGGTCGACTTGAATCCTACCTCCTCGCAGGAACGTACCTTGTTGGCCACATAAGTCTCGCTTCCTCCGTCGTGACCTATCAATACCGCTGCCAGATGGGGTGTTTTGCCTCCGGCTGCCTTTATTTGTTTTACCTCTGCGGCTATCTCCTGTTTTATTTGTGCGGCTATCTCCTTTCCATCTATTAATTGCATGTTTCTTGGCTTTCAGTTGTCATTTATCAGCGATCAGCTCCCCAGGAGCAGGCTTCATAGCAACATTGGTTTGGAATTAAGTCTTTTATCTTTCGGCGATCTGACCGCAATATATTCTTATATCATCACTTTGTCGGTACATCCATCTACCTTCTCCGCATATTTCGCATGACTTGTTTTCCACTACCCGAGGTCATCATTTTCATCATCTTACGGGTCTCGTCGAATTGTTTGATCAGTTTGTTCACCTCCTGTACGTTGGTACCGCTCCCTTTGGCTATACGGGCTCGACGGCTCCCATTCAGTATCTCGGGATTGCTGCGTTCATCAGGGGTCATGGAGCGGATAATTGCCTCAATATCTTTGAAGGCATCGTCATCGATGTCGAGATCCTTGATTTGTTTACCCACGCCGGGAATCATGGAAGCCAGATCCTTCAGGTTACCCATCTTTTTAATTTGCTGAATCTGGGCTATGAAGTCGTTGAAGTCGAACTGATTCTTTGCGATCTTCTTCTGCAGGCGGCGTGCTTCCTCCTCGTCATATTGTTCCTGTGCTTTTTCTACCAGCGATACGATGTCACCCATCCCCAGAATTCGATCAGCCATACGTTCGGGGTGAAACACATCGATGGCATCGAGCTTCTCTCCGGTACCGACAAACTTGATGGGCTTATCCACTACCGACCGGATGGATAAAGCCGCCCCCCCCCGGGTATCACCGTCGAGTTTGGTGAGTACCACACCATTGAAGTTGAGTCGCTGGTTAAATTCCCTGGCTGTGTTTACGGCATCCTGACCGGTCATTGCATCCACCACGAAGAGGATCTCCTGTGGGTTGACCGCTTTCTTGATCGATTCAATCTCCTGCATCATCTGCTCGTCGATGGCCAGACGACCGGCGGTGTCGATAATCACCAGGTCTTTTCCATACTGGCGGGCATGCTGTATGGCATTTTGGGCAATCTTTACCGGATTCTTGTTCTCTTCCTCGGCGAATACAGAAACACCGATCTGTTCACCCAGTATCTTAAGCTGTTCAATGGCCGCGGGACGGTAGACGTCACAAGCCACTAGCAGTGGATTTTTACCTCTTTTACTCTTGAGCATAAGGGCAAGCTTGCCTGAGAAGGTGGTTTTACCCGATCCCTGGAGGCCGGACATGAGGATGACGGCTGGTGTTCCCTTGGTCTGAATGTCCGTGGCAGTGCCACCCATCAGCGTGGCCAGCTCATCGTGTACGATCTTTACCATCAGCTGCTCCGGCTTCACAGCATTGAGCACATCCTGTCCCATTGCCTTTTGCTTGACCGTTTCGGTAAATTCTTTGGCTGTCTTGTAGTTCACGTCGGCATCGAGCAGGGCACGACGTACCTCTTTCAATGTCTCGGCCACGTTGATCTCGGTAATCTTGCCCTGGCCCTTCAGTATCTTAAACGATCTTTCCAGTCTTTCACTTAAATTTTCAAACATCTTTCTTCTTAAAGCTTGTGGGTTTAACGCTCATCCCTTCACTCTTCTCTGCAAGGGCGCATTTCAAAACACAAATGTACATGAAAAAGGAGCTATTTCCAAACGATAGAGATAAAAAACAAGGCCAACCTGCATTGTACAAGCTTTCTCAAATAGAGGATATTCCATTGTGCAATTTCTGAAAATTATGACTATTTTTGTGTTCTGCATAAATCATTTGCCGAATGAAACAATCGCCACTCTCAAAGTATTTGTACCTCTCTATTGCTGCGGCGATAGTGACAATCGTGCTGAAGTTTTACGCCTATCATGTAACCGGATCGATGGGTTTCCTGTCCGATGCGCTGGAGTCGTTCGTAAACCTTTTTGCAGCCCTGTTTGCGCTACTCATGCTCCATATTTCCCAAAAGCCGGCGGATGAAGGGCACCTATATGGGCACAGCAAAGCGGAATACTTCTCCAGTGCCGCTGAGGGAGCACTTATCCTGCTTGCGGCATTCAGCATTATCCGCACGGCGATACCGCGCCTGACGGAACCGGTATCCCTCGAGCATATCAACACCGGGTTGCTGTTCTCTCTCCTGGCGTCGGTAGTAAATCTGGTGGTGGGCCTCACCCTGATAAGCAAGGGTAAAAAAAGGAAGTCGCTCGTACTCGAGGCAGACGGGCGGCATCTGATGACGGATGTATGGACTTCTGTGGGAGTGATTGCAGGAATTATAGTGGTGAAGCTGACCGGATGGCTTATCATCGACCCCATCATCGCGATACTGGTCGCCCTCAACATCATCTTTACCGGGTACAAGCTGATCAGCCGCTCTGCCAGCGGTCTTATGGATGCGACCATTCCTGCGGAGGATCTGGAGAGAGTGACTTTATACCTCGATTCTCTTAAAGAAAATGAGATTGAATATCACTCCCTGCTGACCCGCACGGCGGGGCAGCGGAAGTTTATTTCAATGCACCTGCTCGTGCCGGGTGAATGGAGCGTGAAGCAGGGGCACGACTGGGCCGATCAGATAGAAGAAACAATTATCGGTCTCTTTGATGAGCCGGTAACTGTTTCTACACACATTGAGCCGGTAGATGATCCAGCGTCGATGGAGGATATCGGTATTGATCGTACTATGCTACGGCAGAACCCATAAGGAATGCAGCAGCAAGCGCCACAATGGCGTAAAGCTCGGGGAATACGGCGAGGATAAGCGTGTTGCTGAAAGCATCATGTCCCTGACCAATGGAAACCACCCCGTTGGCACACACCTGCCCCTGCCGTATGGCCGATAACCATCCAACAAAACCTAATGCAAGACCGGCTGCCAGTGTGGCCATGGCTTGATAAAATGTGATCTCGGGTGTCAGGATATTGAAAATATTCTGAAACATGAAATAGCCGGCAAAACCATAAAGACCTTGTGTGCCTGGGAGGGCTGTCAAAACCAGAAAGTTGCCGAATTTTCCGTCCACCTTCTTTGCCGCCCCAATGGCAGCATTCCCCACAATGGTAACTCCGTAGGCACTCCCAATACCTGAAAGTGCAATCATTACCGCGATGCCTGTGTAGGCAATTAACAAATTTGTTTCCATTTATTTACTGTTTAAATTTATTGTTTGATTGTTTTGTTCATGATTCCCTGAAAGGAGTATATTTCTTTCCACCGCCGCTAAATTCGGCATTCTTGTAAAACTCTACGAAGGTGAGTCGCACCGGATGCACAATGGCACCCAGCACATTCATGAAAATATTGATGGCATGGCCGGCCAAAAAGATCAGAATGGCGATTATTGGACCGGCGATGGCATTGTCGGGACTCATCCCCGCAGCCAGGCTGTTGAAGACACTGGCCAGGATACCACCCGAGAGACCGAGTGCAAATAGTCGCACGTAAGACAACACGTCGCCAAGTAGTCCGGTAGCCATATTGTAGGTATCCCACAGTCCTAGGCCCAGGTTCACCGCCGGATTCTTTCCGGGCGAATTGAAGAAGTAGATGAGTATGGCCGAGAGCCCCATCACTACCAGATGCAGCAGTCCTCCCATCGGCATCAGGGCCGGAAGCAGGTAGGCAACGATGACGCTGGACAGTAAGATGATCCAGCCGATGGTGGATATGGCATGAGCCAGCCCAAACTGTTTGATGCGATTGGCTGCTTTCAGGCACATCCCGAAAAGTATTTGTATAACTCCCAGTACGAGCGATAGCACAAACATCTGGTTATTATCGAAGTATGCTTTCTCCTTCAATGCCTGGGAGACAGGATTATCCAGGTCATAGACCGCAAATCCGAAAAATCCTCCCGTGAGCAGGCCTGCCACCATGGTGGAGGCACCCAATACCTGCACCAGTGAGAGAACGGTTTTTACACTCGCCGACAGCTTTTTTTTCTGAATAAACTTCACAAGGGTAGCCACGATAACCAGGAATAAGCCATACCCGATATCACCTAGCGACAGGCCGAAGAAAAGCATGTAAAAGGGTGCAAAGTAGGGTGTGAGGTCTATTTCATTGTATTTCGGCAACATATATAATTCGGCTACCGGTTCAAATAGCCGGAAGAAGCCGTTGTTGCGAAACTTAATGGGTACATCATCCTCCGGCATCGGATCGGATACCTCGAACCAGGCATCCTTCGATTCCATGTAAGAGACAATCTCAGCTGTATTCTCCGCGGGAGCCCACCCTTGAAGGAGCATCAGCTTCTCATCGGCCAGCGGCGTGGCACTCTGTGATACTTTTTGAAAGATTATCCGTGCTTCCAGCGCATTCAAGGCAGCTTCCACGGAAGGAAGATCGTCCGCGAGCTTTTGCAGTGCTTTCTCCTGCATGTCTATTTTCTCCCGGAGAGAACAGATCAACTGGTCGAGTGCGGAAAGCGACACATCGGGCAGCCTGATCTCTTCCAGGTCAAGCAGATCACTCATCTGCGCGGTGTGGTTGATCGTCATGAAGTAGGTTTTCGACGATTCCTTTTGGAGCACAACTGCGTCGTGGATGGTTTCCCAATCCGGATTGTATTTGTTATCGGGTGAGATGAAAAAGTGTACCTGGTAGCCTGCCCGTCTGAGACGGTGGATATTTTCAGGATCGAAATCACCCCAGGGTCTCAGTGCTTCCCGCTCCTTCACTGCTACCTGCAGCTGTTGGTTAAGGGAGGATTTTTGCTGTTCTATGGCCTCAATGGACATAGGAATCTTCTTCCCGAGTTCCACATCTGGTACATTGCATGCCGTCGTGGTCTTTTTATCCCTGTTTTTCTTTAGTGCCTTTATTGCTTCACCCAGTTTCTTTGCTTCGACCATGAACTGTTGCAGGCTCTCTTCATCGGCTTCGGTACGATCCTGCTCCACCACATGGATCATCCCCAGGTCGCGAAGGTCGTGAAGAAACCGGTCATACTCCTTGTGAAAAGCCAGGAAGGTGAACTTTTTCATTTGTGCTACCATATGTTGTCAGCCTCCTTTCTTCGTTGTTCCTGATGGGTACGCATGATCTTCTGTGATGATTTGGAGAGGTTCTCCTCGTCCTCGAGATAACGTTTTATTTTGAGAATTGCCTCCTGATAACCCGGTATCTGCACCTTCTCGAAGAGGTTTACTTTCTGGGTGGTTTTCTTGCGGGCATGCTCTATGCGGCTCAGGCGGATAAGATGAAAATCGTGGCGTATGCCTGTTTCAGCGAGTCCTTCCAGTGTCTTTACACCGTCGAGAAACCATTTGGGCCGGTTAAACAGGCTGAAGGGTTTCAGCTCGAATTCCACTCCTTCGAGTACAGGGATTACCACACCCGCAATCTTTTTCCTGGAGAGACGCACATCTTTCACGCTAATCAGCGTAGGATCGAACTCCATCCACATTCCCATCATCTTGTCGTATGATCGTACCTGTGCCTCAAGCTCTCTTTCCAGGGATTCTATTTCTTCTTTGGCTTTCCTGACCTCCATGCGTAGCGCAGTCTCCTTGTTTTGCAACGTAGGAAGCGCACGTTCACGCACACTCAGTTGTTTTTCGAGTTGCTGACGGGAAGTTTTGTTATATTGAAATCTGATCGCCATGTTTTATTTCCAGTACTTATCCACCATCTCCTGTTTCATATTTACTTCTGTCGGCTTGAAATGTGCCGAAAGCAGCTCCCACGTTTTATCGAGCATCTCCACGGAATTCAGGTTGACGTCGATAGCCATAAGCTGCCTTGAGTAATCTTTTGCAAACGAAAGCGTACGCTGGTCGTAGTCGGTGAGGTCGAAGCCGTTCTCCTGTTTGGTCTTCGCATTGGCAGCGTCAGCATAGAGGCGCACTGCAGCGTTCATCACCTGAGGGTGATCTTCGCGTGTTTTCTTACCCTGTACCAGCTGCTTCAGGCGGGAGAGCGAACGGAACGGATCCACGATCACCTTGCCCACATCGCTGTCCAGACGCAGGAATAACTGTCCTTCGGTAATATATCCCGTATTGTCGGGTACGGCATGGGTGATGTCACCTCCCGAGAGAGTGGTCACTGCCAGGATGGTGATGGAGCCACCTGAAGGGAACTGGGCCGCCTTCTCGTAAATCTTGGCCAGGTCGGAATAGAGCGACCCTGGCATGGAATCCTTCGAGGGAATCTGATCCATGCGGTTCGATACGATGGAGAGTGCGTCGGCATAGGAGGACATGTCGGTGAGCAGTACCAGCACCTTTTCGTTTTTGTCTACAGCAAAATATTCGGCCGCCGTGAGCGCCATATCAGGCACCAGCAGCCGTTCTACGGCGGGATCCTCGGTAGTGTTCATAAATGAGATGATACGATCGAGTGCACCAGCGTTACTAAAGACGTTCTTGAAGTAGAGGTAATCGTCATTGGTCATTCCCATGCCGCCGAGAATGATCTTGTCGGCCTGGGCACGCAGTGCCACAGTCGCCATCACCTGGTTAAAGGGCTGGTCGGGATCTGCGAAAAAGGGAATCTTCTGACCAGATACAAGCGTGTTGTTAAGGTCGATCCCCGCGATACCAGTGGCGATAAGCTCCGAGGGCTGTTTGCGTCGCACAGGATTGACGGAAGGACCGCCGATGGCCCTTTCTTCTCCTTCGGGAGCCGGTCCTCCGTCGATGGGATCACCATAAGCGTTGAAAAAACGACCCGCCAGCTGATCACTCACCTTGAGGGAGGGCGATTTTCCCATAAATATCACTTCGGCATTGGTGGGGACACCTTCGGTGCCTTCGAAAATCTGCAATGTCACATCATCGTCCATGATCTTTACCACCTGCGCCAACCGCCCTTCCACCGTGGCCAGTTCATCATACCCCACCTGAGTGGCTTTCACCGAACAGGTGGCCTTGGTGATCTGGGTAATTTGCGTATATATTTTTTGAAATGCTTTTGCCATTATACCTTGATTTTATAGTTCACTTCGTTCGTGTTATTACCAAATTACTACCGGACAACCGCCGAGTTTTTTTTTGTCAGTTCTCGTAATTGTGTTTGATATTGGTTGAATTTTTCAGATTTGAACTCGGCATAGTTCATCTGTCGGCCGATGTTAATCAGTTCCTTAAAAAAGGTGGCAACCTGGTTGAAGTTGTCGAATTCAAAATCGGTGCGGCATACATCCACAACCATATCCAGAATATTTTTCTGGCGTTCAATGGGGGTGACCGCATCCACCTCGTCGAAAGCATCCTGCTGTAGTACGATGAAATCGATCAGCTCCGATTTCCAGAAGGTGATATGATATTCCACAGGTACACCGTCGTCGCCCAGGATATTGATCTGTTCGGCGATCTCCTTGCCGCGCAGAAGGCGTGTTTTTATTTCGCTTACCTTCTCTGTCCAGTCCTCGGCGATATGATCTGAAATATATTTTTCAAACTCCGGATATTCGAAATACTTGGAGTATGATTCTATCGGGTTAATGGCGGGATAACGCTTTTTGTCGGCCCGCTCCTGCTCCAGCGCATAAAAGCAACGTGCCACCTTCTTGGTGTTCTCAGTCACCGGCTCCTTGAGGTTTCCTCCGGCAGGTGATACTGTACCAATAAAGGTGATTGAGCCCTCTGCACCATTATTCAGCTTCACATGCCCGGCACGGCCGTAAAAGTTGGAAATGGTCGCCGACAGGTCCATCGGAAAAGCGTCGGGACCCGGTAATTCTTCCAGTCGGTTACTCATCTCACGTAGCGCCTGTGCCCAGCGGGAGGTGGAGTCGGCCATCAGCAATACTTTCAATCCCATGGAACGGTAATACTCACCGATGGTCATTGCCGTATATACAGATGCTTCACGGGCGGCAACCGGCATATTGGAAGTGTTTGCCACGATGATGGTACGTTCCATCAGCTTGCGGCCCGTGTGCGGATCTACCAGTTCAGGGAACTCGGTAAAGATCTCAACCACCTCGTTGGCACGCTCACCGCAGGCAGCGATGATCACGATGTCGGCCTCCGCCTGTTTGGAAATGGCATGTTGTAGTACCGTCTTCCCCGTTCCGAAGGCACCCGGAATAAATCCTGTTCCTCCTTCCACGATGGGATTCAGCGTGTCAATTGAACGTACGCCGGTTTCCAGCAGCTTAAAAGGCCGGGGTTTTTCCTTGTATTCAGTGATTGCCACCTTCACCGGCCAGCGTTGTACCATATTGATTTCGGTCTCATTGCCTTCGCGGTCTGTTACCACAGCCACGGTGGTGAATATATTGTAATCCCCTTCGTCAACGATGCTTTTTATGGTATAGTTGCCCTTCATCGCAAAGGGGACCATAATCTTGTGGGGTTGAAAGTTTTCATCCACCTCACCCAGCCAGGAGCCAGCCGTAACATTGTCTCCCACCTTTGCCAGCGGCTTGAGGTGCCACAATTTCTCCTTATCCAGCGGGAAGGTGTAGTCTCCTCTTTTCAGGAATACCCCCTCCATCTTGTCAAGGTCGTTTTCCAGGCCGTCGAGATTGCGCTGCAGAAGACCCGGACCAAGAATCACCTCAAGCATGTGACCCTGAAATTCCACTTCCGCTCCCACGGTCAGCCCGCGGGTACTTTCAAATACCTGAATGTTGACATTCCGGCCCACCACCTTGATGACCTCTGCCATCAGTTTGGTGCCACCCAGGTCAATGTAAGCGATCTCATTCTGTGCAACAGGTCCATCCACCTCCACAATGACCAGGTTGGATATGATTCCTTTTACTGTTCCTTTTGTTAACATATATAATTTTTTATTCTATCGCTAAAATCGGTCTGATCTGTCACAATTGTCAGAAAGCAGGAATTCTGCTTCATATGGAAGATGTACGACCAGATCGCACTTGTTAAAAATCTTCCGGTAGTTTTGTTTCATTTTTCAGATTTTTGATCAGATCCCGGAAAACACGCTCTCCTTCTTCTGCATTGAGTTGCACCCAGCGCTCCAGTATCTGAAGTTTACAGAGAAAGGCAAAGATGTATTCGATGTTAAAGTAGTCGAAAACGGTATTCTCTTCAAGCCAGTCCCAGCGGAACTTATCAAGCCTGCGTTCACGATCGTATATATCGGGCTCTTCGGAAATCCGGAGTAGCGTATCGAAGTACTCCAGCTCGCGGGAAAGGCCGAAATCACGTGTATGAGCATTTTCGCGAATCGTACGTGCCGGCTTGTTGTTGCCCACGATATATTTTGCCACATCCATCCCATACTTGCGGGCATACACGGCAGTAAGCAAATTCCCAATGTTCAGGTTGAGCTCAAACCACCTCGACATTAGACTATTTTTTATCTCCATGCCGTAGTCCATATAGAGGGAAGAAAGCATGTCTTCCCAAAGATGGCCTCCTTCATGTGGATTTTCCTCTCCCAACCATCTTTTGATATAATCTTCGAAGTAGGGAGGTATTTTTGAACCCTTGAGCGGAAGCTCTTCCTTTACTTTTGAAACTATATCGAGTATTTCCTCACGGGAAAGTCTACCCTTCAGGTTGAAGGACGCGTTTCTGTCTTTCAACAAGTTAAGCAGGTTGTTATTGTCGTACTTCAGAAAATATCTGTTCAAAAGTTTCCTGTCGTCCTGCTTTAATACTTCGTTCAGCATCTCCATAAACTCCTCCGCGGTAAAGGGAAGCTTCATGCTGTCGAATGAGAAATCGGGCAGTCCGGCAACAAAATAATAATATTGGTTTTTGAAGAGCATATGTTAAACCTGAAAAAGCAGTTTTTGGATAGCGGGACGCAGGAACTCCTTGAAGTAGGCGATGAATTCGGCCTCGCCGAACTTTACTTTATAGGAACCATCTGCGGGTGAAAGGATAAAGCCCGTTTCGAGGCCGTTCACCGATTCAATATTTAAGCCCTCATCCAGTAATTTTTTCGCGTTGGAAGCTATGTAAGACTCCAGTGAGGCAGCATCGCTGGTAGCGATTGTTAATTTTCCGTTTTCTGCCCAGTTTTTCACCAGCTCCACAATCAGTTCCTGCATGAATGACTTGTCGGCAGTGGCTGCCTTTACGTTCATGGTGGCCAGCTTGTCGGTTACCAGATTGGTAATTTCCGATTTGAGCGCTTCTGATGATTGGGTTGCATAAAGTTTCAACTCCGCTTCGGTATGTTTCTTTAATTCTGCGGCTTCTTTTTCTGCTGCAGAGATAATTTCTCCTGCTTTTGCCTTTGCCTCGTTCAATATCTGTACTTTCACAGCGTTGGCTTCTGCAATAATTTTACCGGCCTCCTCCCTGCCCTTTTCCACTCCTTCGGAATAGAGTTTGGAGGTGAGTTCCTGAATTTTGTCCATAGTATGTATTATGTTTTTGTCGTTCGGCTTCTGATTGGAAAATCCTGTTGGAAATTTTAAACCCTGTCTGCTGATTTTTAAGTGAGTTTAAACATATACAAAGTTACAAAAAAGAAAGTATATCTTTCCCTTTTTATGCGTTTTTTTGAATAGATGGAGCTCTTCACCTATGGGAGCGGGCAGGAGACTTTTGGAATAATTGATAATGCTCCATTTTTACCTGTTGCTGATGTCATTTTCAAGATATGATATCACATTGCCACTGATCTGGAGAAGTGATATTTCAAATAACTTGGTATTATATTGAGCAGTCAGAAGACGCTGTTCTGCCTCCAGTAGGCTGTTCTGTGCTTCCCTGAGTTCGAGTCCCGACAAATCACCGATTTTATAGCGTTCTATGGCGATTTCGTAGTTTAATTCTGCGTTAATGAGACTTTCCAGCTCCAGGCTGGTCAATTCAATATTATTCTGATAGGCAATCCACATCCCGGCGAAATCGCTTTGCAGTGCCAGTTTGTGCTGCTCTACCCTGAGCCCGCTGTTTTGGATGGATAATCTCGCGTTTTTCTGTTCCCGTTTACGGTTGAAACCGTCGAAGAGGGTAAATCCTAGTGTCATCCCCACTGTAGGTCCCCAGTTGCGTTGTCGTTCGAGTGTGCCGCGGTTGTAGTTATAGTGTGTAAAGCCATAGCCTCCATTCAGACGCAGATAAGGATAGTTACGGCTTTGCAGACTTTTGAGTTCCAGTTCGCTCAACCGCTTGTTCATTTCTGTGAGAAGCAGGCCGGTGTTATGCCGCAAGGTGGCATCGATCAGTTGTTCCTTTGATAGGGACGGGTTGAACCGGATGGTAGTATCACTTGCGGTAAAAAAGCGGTTTACGTCGCCACCCATCATCTCATTCAACAGAATACGGGAACGGTGAAGAGTTTCATATTGTTGAATCAGCAGAGAGCTGTCGGCATTGAAGTAAACACGAGCCTGCTGCAGGTCGAGCCGTGAGAGTGAGCCCACCTGGTAGCGGGCTTCCACAATCCGCAACCGCTCCCTGGAAAGAGCCACTGCATATTTGAGATTGCCCAGGCGCAACTGCTGTTGCACATAATTATAATATTCCGCCGTGAGATCCGCAATGAAATTTTCCACTGCCATACGGATGTTTAGTTCACCGGCCGTTTGCAGCTCCTGCAGACGTTTGTAGTTGGTCTGTACACGAAATCCCTCAAAGAGCGTCCAGTTGAGGTTTACTCCTGCATCGGTAGTGCCCGTGGCTGCATTTCGTGTCTGTACTGTCTCTCCATTTTCAGCGGGAAACTGGTCACTATTGCTGCTGCGCAGGTTGTAACCGGCATTGAGTGACACTTCCGGAAGAAATCCGGCGTTACCCGGTGTGACGTTGTTGTTAGCGATCCTTGCTTCGTTGCGGGTAATCTGCAATCCGTAATTGTTTTCCAATCCTGTTCGCAGACATTCCTGCAGACTCATCACCTCCTGCGACAGCACGAGGGAGGGAAGCAGGAGCCAGACAAATAATCCTGTTTTTATTATTCGTTTATACATTGCGCAATTTTTCTTCTTTTTTCTTCTTTTCTTTGACTTCCCTGTCGGTAGAGAAATAGATGTACATCACCGGAACCACGAAAAGAGTGAGCAGCGTGGATGTCAGCAAACCTCCCACCACGGCAGTACCCATGGCAATGCGGCCATTGGCACCCTCCCCGCTGGCAAACATCAGCGGCAATAGGCCGAGCACCGTGGAGATGCTTGTCATGAGAATGGGTCGTAAGCGTTGCAGGGAGGCTTCAATGATTGCTTTCTGTTTGTTGAGTCCTGCCTGTTGTCGCTGGTTGGCAAACTCTACCATGAGAATGCCATTCTTGGTAACCAGCCCGATCAGCATGATGATACCAATCTGGCTGTAGATGTTCATGGTCACACCGAACATCCACATGAACAGAAGGGCTCCGAAGAGTGCCATGGGCACGGTGAACATGATCACAAAAGGATCTTTGAAGCTTTCAAACTGAGCAGCCATAACCAGAAAGATTAAAATGATTGCAAGTCCGAAGGCAAACAATAGACTCGATGAGCTCTCCCTGAAGTTTCTCGATTCACCTTCAAGCGCTGTCCTGAAACTCTCGTCGAGTACATCTGCCGCAATGCGGTCCATCTCTTCCAGTCCTTCCCCCAACGAATAACCCGGAGCAAGACCCGCGGATATAGTGGCCGAATTGAAACGGTTGTATCGATAAAGCTGTGGAGGTGCTACCGACTCTTCCAGCTTTACCAGATTGTCCATCTGGATCATCTGTCTGTTGTTGTTTTTGATGTAAATGGTTTTCAGGTCTACCGGTGTATTACGCTGCTGACGGTTTATTTCTCCCAGTATCTGATATTGCTTGCCATTCATGTAGAAGTAGCCCATCCGTTGCCCACTCAGGGCATATTGCAGTGTCTGCCCGATGTCGCGGGTGCTTACCCCCAGCAAGGCCGCCTTGTCACGATCAATGATGATTCTGGTTTCGGGCTTTGTGAATTTCAAATCCACATCGGCCATCTGAAAGTAAGGACTTTGATTTACCTTTTCCATAAAGGGAGGAATGAATTCTTGTAACTTCTCTATATTGGGTGCCTGCAGCACATATTGTATTGGCATGCCTGAACGACGTCCGCCGAAGGTGGACTGCTGCTGCACGAATGCACGCGCAGCCGTTTCATCGCGCACACCGCGTGCTAGCTTAGCGGCGATCTCCATCTGGCTTTGTTCTCTGTCACTGATGTCGGGCAGCACCAGACGTACTATGCTGAAGTTACTGCGGGTAAATATAATATTCGATTCTCTCTCGGGAACAATTGAGTCGGCAATGGCCGAGATGCGGTCGGTGTAATCCCGTACAAACTCAAAGGTGGCCCCTTCGGGTGCGGAACTGCGGATTATCACCTGAGAACGGTCCTCAAGTGGTGCCATCTCGGAGGGAAGAATATTCCAGAGCAGTACGATCAACAGGGTCGAGATAATCAGAATGGGCAGGACAAGCCATTTGTGACGGAGAAACGAATGAAGTCCTTTTTCATAAAAACGGTTCATTCCGGAAAAGAAAATCTCGGTTTTTTCGTAGAATCTGTTTTTCTTCCTTCTTCGGTTCAGCAGCTTGGAAGAGAGCATGGGTACGAATGAGAGGGCCACAAAGGAAGATATGATTACTGCTCCCGATATCACAATGCTGAATTCACGGAACAACCTCCCTGTCATCCCTTCAAGGAATACAATCGGAAAGAAAATGGCCACCAGCGTGACGGTGGTTGATATCACAGCAAAGAAGATCTCCTTGGAGCCGGCAATGGATGCTTCCGTGGGATCCATTCCCGACTCTACCTTCTGGAAGATGTTCTCGGTTACTACAATCGCATCGTCCACCACAAGACCCACAGCGAGCACTACGGCGAGCATCGACAAGACGTTGATTGAAAAGCCGGCGAGATACATCACAAAGAAAATACCAATGAGGGATATGGGAATTACTACCGCCGGAATCAGGGTAACCCGCCAGTTTCGCAAAAAGACAAAGATGATGAAGACCACCAGGATAAAAGCAATGATTACTGTTGTCTGTACTTCCGAAATGGAGGCCCGGATGAATTTTGTGTTGTCGAAAGCCACATCGAGAATCACATCTTCCGGGAGGTCTTTTTTCATCTGGTCCATGCGCACCCTTACCTCATCGGCAATGTTGATATGATTGGCTCCCGGTTGTGGGATGATTACACAACTCACCATCGGTACGCCGTTCCTGCGGAGAATGTTTTGCCTGTCGGCCGCATCCAGTTCCGCATAACCCACATCTTTGAAACGAACAATACGGAAATTATCCTCAATCAGAATAAGATTGTTAAAATCTTCAGGTGTCTGCATCAACCCCATGGTACGGATCGATTGCTCTATGTGGTCGCCCTCGATGCTACCCGCAGGCAACTCCACATTTTCCCTGTCGAGGGCGTTCTTGATATCCATGGGTGTGACATTGTAGGCAGCCATTCGAAGCGGATCGAGCCAAAGTCGCATGGCATATCGGTACTCGCCCCATATCTCCACCGCACTTACGTTAGAGATGGTCTGCAGGCGTTCCTTCACGGTGAGGTCGGTGATCTCCGACAGCTCCAGTAGTGATCGGAGCGGACTCTGAACGGTAATCTGCATGATCGGATCGGAGTCGGCATCAGCTTTGGAAACCGTTGGCGGATCAGTGTCGCGCGGCAGGTAACGCTGGGCAATAGATACCTTATCCCGTACGTCATTTGCTGCAGTCTCCATGTCGACGCTCAACTCAAACTCCACAGTGATACGTGAGCTGCCCTGGCTGCTGCGGCTCACAAGTGAACGGATCCCGGGGATGCCGTTGATATTCTGCTCAAGAGGTTCGGTAATCTGGTTCTCGATCACCTCGGCATTTGCACCGGGGTAGGAGACGTATACTGTGATGACGGGATTATCTACGCTGGGAAACTCGCGTACCGGCAGGTTTGTATATCCAATGAGGCCAAAGATGATGATGACCAACACCATCACCGTAGCCAGTACCGGCCGTTTGATGCTAAGTTCAGAAAAATTCATACGATTTAATCTGCATTGTTAGAAACCATTTGGTCTATTCTTACCGGCATACCGCTGCGAAGCTGCATCACGCCGGTAGTCAGCAACGTGTCACCTACGGAGAGTCCGTTTACAACCTCCACCGAGGAAGAGGTGCGCATGCCTGTGATAATCTCCACCTCTTTTGCTCTCCCGCTTTTATAGACATAGGTAATGTCTCGTCCCATCTCCTTCACTGTGGAGATGCTCGGTATCACGATGGCATTGTCAATCTGGTCCAGCTTGATGCGTATACCGGCCGACTGGCCCGGTTTTATTTTTCCGTCGGCATTTGCGTAACGTGCCCGGGCAAACAGGCTGAGTGTCTGTACATCGAGACGTGACTCCACGGCATAGACCGATGCATTGTATACCTCCAGATTATTCTCTACCGTGAAGGTAATCTCTGTTCCCGGTCTGATCATATTCACAAAATTTTGGGTGAGGGAGAACTCGATCTTGAGAGGTGATATCTTAGTTAAGCTGGCCACCACCACGGAAGGTGAAGCATAGGTACCTTCACTCACCTGGCGTAGACCTATCATGCCACTGAAAGGTGCCCGCAGCTCTGTTTGGCGGATACGTGCCTTCACCAGTTCAATCTCGGCTTTGAGGGTTTCCAGCTGGGTGAACACGGACTGATATGTTTCCTGACTGATAGCATCTTTTTCCAGCAGGGTCTGTTGCCGGAACAGACGATCTTGGGCCAGCGGCAACTGCGCTTCCAGCTTTTTGAGTTCAGCCTGCAAGGGAGCATCATTCACCTTTGCCAAGAGGGTGCCCTCCTGTACAAATGTTCCTTCGCTGAAATAAATATGGGTAATCTTTCCGGACGACTCAAATGTCAGGTCTACCTCCTCATCGGGCAGCAGTACACCAGTAATACGAAACAGGTTATTCAATGTCTGGGGTTGCAGAATGGTCGCATTGACAGCCAGCTCTGTCCGTCCGGCTATGCCGGCTGTGGTGCGTTGACCCGAAGCAACCTTACGGTCGTCTGAGGCAAAACGCTGTTTGATTGTCGGAAAAAAGGCCATACCCAGTATCAAAACAGCAATAGAGCTGAAAACAATAATTTTGCTTTTTTTATTCATGTGATAAAAGAAATTTGCCCAAATTTACCCATTTAAACCTGACCTGACAGAATGTTAAGAGACTATTTTAGTTTTTTTA
The DNA here is from genome assembly GCF_056629195.1 of Proteiniphilum sp. LBM24028. NCBI lineage: Bacteria > Pseudomonadati > Bacteroidota > Bacteroidia > Bacteroidales > Dysgonomonadaceae > Proteiniphilum > Proteiniphilum sp. LBM24028. Next base: position 485,593 of record NZ_CM152817.1, read on the forward strand.
GGGTTACTTATCGACCAATCGAGCGAAAAAACCGATGAACAGTGGCTTCAAAATAGATTTTTATAACTAATTTTGACGATTCAGCTTGATCAGTGAAACGAGCACTATAATCATTTATATTACAAAAACATGATTAAGGCGAGTTCCATGTGATACCTTTGAAAGTAAATAATGAATATTTTCATACGATTATTTTATTTTTTTCTTGTTGGTGTATGGAACTCGCAAATAATCATATTCTTGCGTGTAACGGTTTTGACTACGTCGATTACTTCGTAATTCATGCTCGTTTCATTAAGTAAGTGCAGAACATATTTATTTGTTTTGCCGAATTATGTTATCATGAGAAAAAGTATGAATAAAACAATTAACTTTAGTAAATATGAAAAAAATATTTCTGCTGCTTGCATCGATTATGTGTTGGATAACTATAACTGAAGCCCAGGATTGGGCAAATCTTAATCGTTTCAGGGACGATAACGAAAAGTTAGGCCCTGCCAGAATGTGCGATGACAGGGTAGTGTTTATGGGAAATTCCATTACCCAGGGATGGATAGAGCGTGTTCCCGAATTTTTTGCCGGACGAAACTACATTAACCGGGGTATTGGTGGACAGACTACTCCGCAAATGTTGCTTCGTTTCAGACAGGATGTAGTGAAACTCTTTCCAAAGGTGGTTGTGATTCTTGCCGGTACAAATGATATCGCAGGCAATACTGGCCCCTCCACCCTGGAGATGATTGAGGATAATATTCACTCTATGGCAGAGCTGGCACAGGCTCACGGTATACAGGTTGTAATCTGCTCTGTTCTTCCGGCATACGACTATCCATGGCGTACCGGGCTGGAGCCTGCGCCGAAGATTGTGGAATTGAACAAACGCCTTAAGCAGTATGCCGATACACACGGAGTGGTCTATTGCGATTTCTTTACCGCCATGGCAGACGAGCGTGATGGCCTTCCCAAGGAACTATCTGAAGACGGTGTCCATCCCAACCTTGCCGGTTATGCCGTCATGGGCCCCATCGTGGAGCATGCCATCGCAAGGGCGCTTTTGATGTGGAAAGCGCCTAACCCGGCACCGGCGAAAACTTTTCAATGATTTGCGATCAGAATTTGAAAAGATGCGTGGCACTTTTCATGATTCGCTAACAAGTGTATTTACCTCGTCCACGATATTTTCTGCCCGTTGCTTACGAAGACCGGCTTTATCTGCAACATTTATTGCGTTATTATTCTTGATTACGTAAATAGTCAAAAATATTGATATTTGCAACGAGTAAAATATATTAACCGGCTGAAAAGATGTTCCTGTACGAGAGGTTCTCGACGATTGCGGGGAACCCGTTCAGCAGAAATATATTCCGGTCGTTGGCGAATTTCAAAATTCCGCGCACGTTGTTCGGATGCAGTTTCCCGATCTCATCCATTTAATTTTCCTTTTTTATTTTCTTTGGCTTACAGGCATGTCTTTCCTTCTTCACCGTGGCATCGCACTTCTTACAGGTGAACTGTGCTCCTTCTTTCACGATCAGTTTTTTATTTTTGCAGGCTGTTTTACTCATTTTTGCCGGTTTATAAGCAAACAGCCGTAAGGAACATTTTGTTTACACTTTTAGTCCATAAACAGGTAAGCATCTACATTTTTCATTCCTGCCACGGAATAATAAGTGGCCAGATCACCCCGGATATAGACATGCCTGCTGATGTTTGCCGGGTTATCCACGATGTTCAGGGCGTTTTTAATTGAGGTCAAGGTGAAATTCACCGGGATCATGTTGCTGATCACTGTCTCGTTCATGTTGTCAGCCAGGGCGATATTGGTTTTCACCTGCCCGGTGGTGTCGGTGACAAACTTATTGATGGAGCTGTTAAAGGCTCCCACAATATATCCTTTCACCCAGACATCATTTTTTCCCTGTGCCTCCATAGCCTGCGCTACGGTATAGGGATGACTGATCGACCCTTTTATTGCGGGAGGAGCGCTCTCGGTACGGTCGGCAGTGACCGTTTCGGAAGGCGGTGTAGTCCAGGGTGTAATACTTCCCGGTTCAATGACGGCTCTCTCTTCTTCGGTGTAGAGGGTGACATTCAGGTTGTGCAGGGTAGATGATGCCAATGGATTTGCTGTGATATTCGGAGGCAGTACCGAGTGGTAGACCTGTTCGTTGTCGCCGACCACAAACCACAATTTACTATCCGACAGGTCGCTCCCCGGTAACAGAATGGCCTCTGCCACGGTGCCGTCACTGCTGATAGCCAAGGCGATGTCTTCGGTTTCCGGAAAACTTGCAAGGGTGCCGTCCACCAGGTTAAATGAAGCTTTGGTGGGCACGTTGGTAAGGATAACCGAGAGCTCACTCAAGTCGATATTTCTGTAATGAGCAATCTGCAGTACAATCTTGGAAAGCTGGTGGGAGAAAATCATGTTCACGTTGGGATTGGTCATGTTTTTGGTTTTCACATTGTCTGCATACATGAGGTCGAGAGCAGCCTGTTTCGATTGTACCGTGAGATCTATTGAAAAGATAAAGTCGGTTAACGCTTCCCGATAGGGATAGTAGGCGATAAAATCGACATTCGAACCGTTAAATGGCAGATAAATTGTCTGCGACTCGTTTCTGGGTGTAAAAATACCGGTTTCATCATATCGATAATGCACGTTCTTAGCAAGGGCTGTGCTGCCGAGGGGCATACCCGACTTGATCATATAAATGCCAATACCGTCGCCTTTCTCCCATGTGGAGCCCGAAAGACGCGTCTTCACCCTTTCAATTTCTGCTGTCACCTTGATGCTCTTACTTGCCCGAGCAGGGTCAATAGTTTCTCCTTCGCACGCTAAAAAGAGGAGACAAATCAGCGGCAAAATGAAAAAAATATGTTTCATCATGCTAATAATTAGTTGATTAAAATAAAAATAAAGAAAAAATTTTCCCGATGGTTCTGCCTGGCCTGTGCAGAATGTTTGCCTTCATTACGCGCGTTGCATGCCGATATATTTCGCCTAAATTACCAATCCTCACCAATTACAAGGTGTAGTTAACCACTTTCTGCAAAATTTGGCGATTAAAAGTTAAGAAACAACCTATTTAATATAAAGTAATCAAAAAAAGCAGATTATTTCGTTAATTTATATCGATTATAAATAATATCTTCCGGAAATATGTTTATTTCACGCGATGAAAGATTTAAACAGCTATTCAAGGACAATTACCCAGGATCCCACACAACCTGCTGCGCAGGCCCAATTCTATGCATTGGGCCTGAGTGAGGGGGATCTGAAAAAAGCGCAGGTGGGCATCGTGAGCATGGGTTACGATGGAAATCCCTGTAACATGCATCTGAACAGCCTGGCCCTGGAGATCAAGAAAGGAGTATGGAAGTATGACCTGGCCGGGTTTATCTTTCACACCATCGGTGTGAGTGATGGTATGAGCAACGGAACGGATGGTATGCGTTATTCACTGGTAAGTCGTGAAGTGATTGCCGACTCGATTGAAACAGTCTGTGGCGCGCAATACTACGATGCGCTGATTGCCGTGCCGGGGTGCGACAAGAATATGCCGGGTTCATTGATTGCCATGGGACGTCTGAACCGGCCGGCCATCATGGTATATGGCGGCACCATTGCCCCGGGGCATTACAAGGGGGAGGATCTGAATATTGTTTCCGCTTTTGAGGCATTGGGTCGGAAGATTGCCGGGAAGCTCGACGAGAAGGATTTTAAGGAGATTGTGAAGCGAAGTTGTCCGGGACCGGGCGCCTGCGGTGGCATGTACACAGCCAACACCATGGCCGCCGCCATCGAGGCCATGGGGATGAGCCTACCCTTCAGTAGCAGCAATCCTGCCATCAGCAAGGAGAAGAGGCAGGAGTGTCTGGACGCCGGAAAATATATCCGTTTGCTATTGGAAAGAGATATCAAGCCAAGAGATATCATGACCCGCAAAGCATTTGAGAATGCCATCACCCTTGTAATTGCCCTGGGAGGAAGCACCAATGCCGTACTGCACCTGCTGGCCATGGCACGCGCTGTGGAAGTGGAACTGACACTGGATGATTTCCAGTCTTTTAGCGACAGGGTGCCGCTGATGGCCGATTTCAAGCCGAGTGGCAAATATCTGATGGAAGATCTGCACAAAAAGGATGGGGTACCGGCGGTGATGAAATATTTGTTGCAGAAGGGGATGTTGCATGGGGAATGTATGACGGTGACCGGAGAAACTATCGCAGAGAATCTGGCGAACATTCCCGATCTCGATTTTGAAGAGCAGGATATCATCCATCCGTTGGAGAAGCCGCTAAAGCCTACCGGTCACCTGCAGATCCTTTACGGCAACCTGGCCGAGCGGGGGAGTGTAGCCAAGATCAGCGGCAAGGAAGGGGAACGGTTCGAAGGGCCTGCCCGTGTGTTTGATGGGGAGAAAGACCTTATTGCCGGAATTGCGAATGGTCGTGTCAGAGCGGGTGACGTGGTGGTAATAAAAAATGAAGGACCTCGGGGGGCTCCCGGTATGCCGGAGATGCTCAAGCCCACTTCTGCCATCATTGGCGCCGGGCTGGGCAACTCGGTCGCTCTGATCACCGACGGCCGTTTCAGTGGCGGCACCCATGGGTTTGTGGTGGGACACATTACCCCGGAGGCATTTGAAGGGGGATTGATCGGTCTGGTGGAGGACGATGATCTGATCGTGATCGATGCGGTGAATAACAGCATTGATGTGAAAATACCGGATGAAGTGATTGCACGGCGACGTTCTTCCTGGATACAGCCTCCGCTGCGCGTAACAAAAGGCATCCTCTACAAGTATGCCAAACTGGTAAAGGATGCCTCACAGGGTTGTGTCACCGACGAGGATTGAAAAATCAGGAATCAGGAATCAGGAATCAGGAATCAGGAATTTCCCGTTAAGCGGTATGTTCCCGAACCCAATTCAATCTCAATGCCGGTATCGGTCTGGTTGACGCTTCTCACGCCTTCGCCTTCCGGTGTGGCGATGTGCATTTCCCGGGGCAGTCGGACAATGGCTGATGTGTTGGCGGGGATTGATATCTCCCAGTCAAAGCTATCGCCTGTTTTAGACCATTCACTTCTTATCTCTCCATACACGGAGTCATAGGATGCTTTCACATGCGATAGTCCTTCCGGGAAATGGGGTTCCATCAACAGCTTCTTGTAAGCCACAGTGCCCGGATAGTTTTTAATGCCGGCCAGATCTTCGTAATACCAGATCAGCAGATCGCCCAGTAGCATCACATGGTTCGCCGAGTTCATGGCAGGATCGGCCGTGTCTCCGTTCCAGAGTTCCCAGATGGTGGTGGCGCCTTTTTCAATCATGTAGCCCCAGCTGGGGTAGGTGGTGTTGGTGGCAATCTTGTAAGCAAGGTCCACGTTGCCGTGTTGGGTGAGTCCCCGCATCAGCTGCTGGATGCCTAGCACACCTGTGCTGACGTGGCCGCCGAAATCGACCTCTGTCTTCTGCACGATGTTCTCAAAGAGCGCTGCCTTTGATTCTTCCGGCGCCAGGCCAAGCTGCAACGAGAGAATGTTGGCGGTGACGGTATTGTTGTCGTACCTTGCAGAATCAGCATTGAAATAGGTGCGGTTGTAGGCATCCCTGATTTTTCCGGCCAGCTCAAGAAATCCCGGTACGTCTTCACGATTGTTGGTGAGTTCAGCAAATTCAACCATGAGGTTCAGCAGGCTGTAATACATGGTGGTGCTCAATACGGGTCCCGCCGTTTTCCGTGAGGGATCGGCCGAATGGATCAGCTCCTGCCGTTCGGGAGGCATGCACCAGTCGCCATACGTATCTTTGGTGATGATGTAATCCTGCATCGATACCTGCTGAATACGTTCCAGGTAATGCTTCATGGAAGCATAGTGCCGGAATATGGGTGCCGTGTCGCCATACTGTTGCCACAACATCTTTGCTCCGTAGAACCAGGCTGCCGGCCAGGTCACGTCATCGTTGTAGATGGTCCAGTAGCGGGGTGACACCACCGAGACGCTTCCTTCGGGACTTTGAGAATCTTCGATATCCTGCAACCATTTGGCATAGAGATGTGCATTGTTGAATACAAATGCTTCACCGAAGCAGCCCGTTGCACGGTCGCCCAGCCACCCCTGCCGCTCGTCGCGCTGGGGGCAGTCGGTGGGCATTCCCCTGTAGTTTCCCCGGATGCCCCAATAGGCATTTTTAAATGTCCGGTTGATAATTTCATTGTTTGTCTCGAAACTTCCGGTCGTTTCCATTTGGTCGTAAATGACCCTGCCGGTGAAGTTTTGCAACGCCGGCTTTTCTACCAGTCCGGTGATCTCCACGAAGCGGAATCCGTGGTAAACGAACGAGGGCTCCCAGCTGAATAGGCCATCCACGGAGGGAATATACCGGTCGGTCACCTTGGCACTGCGTATGTTGGCGAGGTAGAGGGTGCTGTCGGGGTTCAGCAGTTCGGCAAAACGAAAAGTCACAGGTTGATCCTTTTTCCCTTTTAGGTTTGTCATCCGCAGCCAGCCCACCATGTTCTGTCCCATGTCGAGAATATATCTGCCGTCGGCAAGTTCGGTGATCCCTGCGGGAGCAATCTCTTCCATAACCCTGATATTGGGATTGGGCTGGGCGGTGAGTTCGCCCCCCGGTTCGGCCATCAGATCTACCGGCTGCCACAGGCTGTCGTCGAATCCTGCCCTGTTCCATTCTTTTATTTCCAGTCGTGCATCATACTCCTCCCCGTCGAACTCGTTGTTGGCAATGATGGGACCTTTGGAGGTCACCTTCCAGGATGCATCGCTCACGATGAGGTCCGATGTACCGTCGCCATATTCCAGTTCCAGCTGTGCCAGCAGACGGGGGAGCCCGAACAATTGTGTGGGCGACTCTCTCATGCCGAAATAGCGACCGTTGCCCAGCTTCACGGCCAGCAGGTTATCGCCTTTTCTTGCCAGCGATGTGACATCGTACACGTTGTAGTAGACCCTTTCAGGATACCAGGAGACTGTGGGCGCAAAAACGTCGTCCGATACCTTGTCCCCGTTCAGGTAGGCTTCGTAGCTGCCCAGCCCCGAAATGTAGAGCATGGCCCGTTTTACCTGTCTTCCGGCAGTGAAAGGTTTGCGCAGGTAACGGGCAGCCAGTCGTGTATTTCCCTTCATTGTTTCTTCCGGGTTGGAGAGCGAGTCTTCTCCAATCCATCGGGCCTGCCACTCGGCCTTATCAAGCAGGGCCATGTTCCAGTGTCCGGTATTGCTCCAGGCTGTCTCTCCCTTGTTGGTGGTCACCTTCACCCGCCAGAAGTAGGATTTACGCGATAGAAGCTTCTCGCCGGCATAGGGGATAAGCACCGACAGATCGCTTTCAACGACACCGGAGTCCCACAGCAGGTTCTGTTCCTTCTTCAGGTCATTTTCAGAAGATGCAACCTGAATTTGATAGCTTAGCTGCACCACATCGGACAAGGCCGATCTGATTTGCCACGAGAAACGGGGGTGGGTGGCTGCCACACCCTGCGGATTTTCCTGCATCTCCACGTTTAAGGAGACTACTTCTGTTTGTGCTTTCCCGCATCCGGCCATCAGAGCGACAGACAGGAGACCGATTAGTAAGTAGATGTTCTTCATACGATTCTTTTCTTGTTTAGATTGTATTTCCTTGAGAATGCTGAATTTTCGTGATTGAATAAATTGGGTAAGACAAAAATATGTTGTGAGAAAAGCAGTTTTCAGTTTGTAAATTGATAAGTCCCTGCCTCGATCTCAAACAAAATGTATCCTTCCTTTTTATCCTTCCGCCTTGACAGGCCGGAATCCTCCTTTACCTCTTTACCTGCTTCATCGGGAAACCACACCGTAGCGCGACAGTTGGGAGGAACGGTCACCTCCAGTGTTAATCTTCCCTTTGTGCGTTTCCATGAGGAGCGGATCAGGCCCGTCGGTGAGTCGAAATCGGCACGTGCCCACGAGACCTGCGATTCGGTCAGCCGGGGTATCCTGATATGCACATTCCGGTAACCCGGAGCCCCGGCATCCTTGCGTATACCTGCCACTCCGTCGATGTACCATGCGCCGGGATAGAGATAGGAACTGTGCAGGAGGGAATGGCCCGGAAGATCTTTCTCCCACATCTCCCAGATGGTGGTGGCACCATGCTCCCGCATATAACCCCAACCCGGATAGGTTGTTTGTGATGCCATGGAGTATATCAGGTCATCACGACCCTCCTCACGCAGCACCTTAAAAAGCATGGCACCACCGGTTATACCCACATCGATATGTCCCTTCCGGTGGACAAGGATCTCTTTTTCCAGTCTCTTCATGACATGGATACGCTCTGCCGGCGGCATGATATCGCCGTAAAGTGCAGCAGCCAGACTTCGCATGGTTCCATCGGCATAATTATGATCATCGGGGAGGTAATATTTTGTGTGGATCGCCTTAGCAGCTGCTTCCGCCTGGTGTTGCCATTTTTGCGCCTCCACGGTTTTGCCGGTCAGGGTGGCGATCCGTGCCGCTGTTTTCAGGTTATGGACCCAATAACAATTATTAAAAAAGAGGTTCTCTTCGGAATAATTATTCATCCCCGCGGCTGTCGCTCCCGGCCAGAGCCAGTCTCCCAGGAAATCCCACTTCCCGCCGTATCGCTTCAGCATATTGTTTTCAACATGTGTGTCCAGAAAAGACAGCCAACTTCTGATCATTTCGAAATTCCCTTTCAGCACCTCCGTGTCGCCGTGATATTGGTAGATAAACCAGGGGAGGGTGACCACGATGCCACCCCAGGCGGGACCCCCGCCCCCGTGATAGGTGGGAGCCGTCTGCGGCAGGATGCCTCCGCCCAGGTAGCGGCCGCTGCCTTCCTGCTTGCGTGCCCAGTCCGGATTGTTCATGTTGCCAACCATTGGCTCGGTACCCTGCACATCGCGCCAGTCTTCCAGCCATTTGCTGTAAAAGGCGCCAAGTTTATAGTTTAGCAGCCCCGTTTCGGAGGTGGCGTGCGCGTCGCCTCCGTAGCCGAATCGTTCCCGCTGGGGACAGTCTACGATATATCCACCGAGCGACAAATTCTCAAAGGTCCATTTTACAGTATTGTAAATCCAGTTCTGCAATGAATCGGAACAGGCAAAGGTGGTTGCATCTCCAAAACCGGTTCGTACCATCCACCCTTTGATATCCTCCTTCCGGGGAGGAGATGAAGCGCCCTTGATGGTGATCCACCGGCCCGACATGTAGTTGAACCGGTTCTGAAAGAGACCTTCCCCCGAGGTGCCCATTACATAGGCACTCTGCAGATTGAAGGTCATCTCCTCCTGTGCTCGTTCAGAGAACGAAAAACGGATCGTATCCCCGGGATTACCCTTCACCCGGATCTCCGTTACTCCGGCGAAATTAACGCCCATATCGATCCTGTAGGAGCCGTCGGGGCGACTTTCTATGTCGACCGGTTTAATTTCATCAATCATCCGGTTGGTTTCGACTTGTTGAGCCGACAATGCGAGAGCGGGTGTAAAAACATGGACATGTTCCCATGTACGATCGTCGTAGCCGGCCAGATTCCATCCCTTCACCTCCTTGCGGGCATCCCAGATCTCACCGCCGTAACCTCCCACACCAAAACCCCAGTTGCCGGTCAGCTTATTGGGACTCGGATAAGTTTTCCAGCTTTCATCGGTTGTAATACGTCTCGATTTTTTCCCTTTTTCATCAAAGAGATCGGCCTGCGCAATCACAATGGGCGCACGTGGCTTGTCGGCGGTGGCGTAGGGGGCATAAATGGACCAGGAGGTCCCCAGCCACAATGCAATGACATTGTTTCCCTGCTCCAGTGCCGGAGCGATTTCATAGGCAATATAGCGGGCCCGTTTGGTATGATCGGTGACGGCAGGAGCAAGCAGGTGATCGCCCATTTTCTGCCCGTTCACATACACCTCGTGATACCCCACCGATGCTACGAAGAGGGTGGCTTTGGAAGGCTTCTCATCCAGGTCGAATGTCTTCCGGAACCAGGGGTCCTGCATCTTATTGCCTCCTTCTGCCGGGTCATAAGCTTCTCCCGTGCCGATCCACTTCGCCGTCCACTCTTGCCGGGTAAACAGGCCGGTACTCCACTCGGCTACCTCACCGAGACCGGATTCGTTTCCCCTTTCATCTTTTACCGACACCTTCCAGAAGTATCGGCGATCAGACTGCAACGGTTTACCGTTGTATTTGATCAGCTGCATGGCATCCGACGGCACCCAGCCTGAGTCCCACATGTCGCCCCTGTGGCTGTCGAGTTGCTGCCGTGAACCGGCGACCAGAATCCTGTAGGCTGTTTGCCGCTGTCCATGGGCAGCCTCGTCTGCAGCCTGCAGCTTCCAGCTAAAACGGGGTTGCTTCACATCCAGCCCGGAAGGGTTCGCCAGATATTCACAGGTGAGTTGTACCGGTGCAATGCTACAGTCGCAACCGCTACCTTGCGCATACGCACCAAGCGTAACGGTAATGATCAGCAGAGGCAGGATACTTTTACTCCGTATTTTCATCGTTTGTCTTTCAAGAGTTGATGGATGTTGCAATTTTTAAACGCGAGTTCTGATTATAAATGTATAAAATCCGGCTGACAGTTCCACTATGTTATTTTCTCTCTTATCTTTCTTTACTTTCCTCTTCTCTTTCGGGTCGATTTCTGTATTTTCCGGAAGATAAAGTGTTGCACTGCTGTTTGCCGGAACAACCACCTCGTAGATTATCCGATCATTTTCCCATTTCCAGTTTGATTTGATCAGTCCATAGGGTGATTTGTATTCTGCGCTGAAATGTTCCAGGTCTTTCTCAAAATGGGGATGCAGGATAATGTGCTTGAAGCCGGGCTTTTCCGTGTCGGGATAGATGCCACCCAGCCCCTTGAAGAACCATGCGCCGATCTCACCGAACATCATGTGGTTATCCGAGATATCCCGTGCCGCATCCAGATTCCAGTTCTCGAGCAGCGTGGTGGCCCCGTTCATAATCCACCAGCCCCAGGAGGGATAGGTGTCCTGCACCGCCACCTTATATGCCACATGGGGGTATCCGTTTTCGCTCAGCGCGTTCAGGAGTGCCTTGGCACCCAACACCCCCACGTCGAGGTGAAAACCGGCCTCTTCCACCTTCGCTGCCAGGTTTGCAGCCACCCTGGCTTTCATGTCTTCCGGCACCACCTTCCACTGTAACGGCACACTCAACTCGGTCTGCGTTCCATTTGCGTAGATTCCCGTCTCACGGTTCAGGAATTTCCCGTTGATTGCATTTCTGATCTTTTTTGCCAGTGCCGAATAATGCAGGTGATCGGCTTCCTTTCCGAAGAGCTTTGCTGCCCGGGCCAGGATGGTGGCATCCACAAAAAAGTAGACAGAAGAGGTCAGCTCCAGGTTTGAGTGAGACTTTACCGGTACCCAGTCGCCCCGTCCCCAGGAGGTGAGTCCCTGAGGACTGATGCGATCCACATAATCCACATAGCGCCGGATGTGATCGTAACTGTCGGCAAGCAGTTTGCTGTCGCCATAGAAACGATATATTTCCCAGGGAATGATGGCAATGGTGCTTGTCCAGTCCAGTCCGTTGGCCGTACCATAACCCCATCCGCCAGTGGGGATGATATCGGGAAGTACTCCGTTGGGTTGTTGTTCGTCCCTGTGGTCGGCCAGCCATTTCTCATAGACGGTGATCCCGTCGAAATTATAGAGGGCGGTCTCTATGGCAAAATGGCCGTCACCGGTCCAGCCGTTCTTTTCCCGCTGCGGGCAGTCGGTGGGGTACCCCATCAGATTCGAGAGGTAGGCATTGTTTGTGGCTCGCCATAATTTGTTTATCAGTTCACTGGAGGTCTCAATCTTTCCAATCGGTGGTACATCGCTGTGCATGAAGTAGGCCGTCAGGCTTTGTTCATCCAGTTCGACAGGTTCACTGCCCGTTACTTCCACGTAACGGAATCCCTTGTAGTTGAATCGGGCCATGAACGCATCCTCTCCCTTCCCGCTCAATGTCAGGATATCTGTCTGGAAAGGATCCTTCTCTTTATCCCCGCGGTAATAGACATCGATATTGGATAAATCGAGGCGGTCATTTTCATCCAACCGTTCCCCGTGTCTGATCCGGAGTTGAGTGCCCTCTTTTCCGGAAACCTTTATTCGGGTCACGCCCGCCATATTCTGACCAAAGTCGTAAAGGTAAGTTCGCTCATCGATCTTTCTGAAGGAGACAGCCGGTAGGGTGCGCACATTGCGAATGGGCCGCAACTGTTGTGCGGTGATGTTTTGTGAGGGAACCGCGCGCAGTGCCACTCCCTGCCAGGCGGTATCATCGAACCCCGGCTTGTTCCAGTCCTCCTGTTCCAGCCTGGCATCGTAATGTTCTCCCGTGTAAATGCTGTTGAAGATGATCGGGCCGTCGGCTTTCTTCCAGCTCAGGTCGGAGGGGATGGTCTCCACGCTTCCATCGGTATAGGTGATGCGCAAGTCGAGACAAAACGCGGGCCGGTTTCGCCAGGGAGCGTTGTCGAAGTTCCATACCGCCAGCGACTGGTGGTTGTACCAGCCATTGCCCAGGATCACACCCACGGCATTCTCTCCCTGCTGCAATTGCGTGGTCACATCGTGGGTGACATAGAGGTTTCTTCTGTCGAAACGGGTGTACATCGGATCAAGACGCTGGTTGCCGATCTTCTCCCCGTTGACATGGAGTTCATACAATCCGGCTGCGGCAATATAGACCCGTGCCGAGGCAATCGCCTTGCGCGCCTCGAATTGTTTGCGGAAATAGGGTGCCGGCTTGTGATGGATATCCCGGCCGTCGCTGATCCAGCTGCCCTGCCAGTTAGCGGCATGCATCATTCCCGTCTCGAAGGAGTGCACGGCGGAGGTGCTTGTATGATCCTTCTCATTCCAGATGATCACCATCCAGTAATATTTGGTAAAGGGCTTGAGTGTGGTACCCGCATAATGAACCAGCTGTCTGTCTGAATAGATCCGACCGGTGTCCCAGAGATCGCTACTGTCTACCATATCTTCCTTTCTCTCCCTTTCTTTTCCGCTTACTCTGTTTCCTGAATACTGTGTAAAGTGACCCAGGGCGACGAGTTGCAGGGAGTCGGTGCAGACAAGCAGCCTGTATGCTTTCTGTGCGCCACTCCTTTTCTTGTCTTCCATTCTCCAGCTTAGCCTGGGAGTGGCGTTATCGATCCCCAACGGATTTTCAAGGTGATCGGTTTGGAGATCAACAGGCTTGAAGGAAGCTTTTGCATCCAAATTGTGGCCGTTCACGAAAACAGTGAGGAGTAATAATATGATGAAGATTGATGTCCTGTTCATTCTCTTGTAGTTATGTGCGGACTATTGAGATGATAGATCTCATCGTTCCACGGTGAAAATCCATTTTCCTGAACCTACATTTTCGATTACCGAAAAATTACCCTTCCGCAGGTATTGTGTAGACTGTTTGTTCATTTGTACATTTTGCTTTTTGGAAAAGAAGGGGAGATACAAATCGGCAGTGGTGTTGGCCGGAATGTGTACTTCGAGCTGAAACGATTGTCCCGGATCATGGGTAAAACTGACCGATACGTCACCCCGTATGGTGGGGTGCTTTATCTCTGCAAATTCCAGTGAACCGGGCTGCGGCCTGATTCTGATTTTCCCGAATCCCGGTTCAAGCGGTTCGATTCCCATGAGTTTTCGGGGAATGATGTTGGCAGGTACTGCACCCCAGGCATGATTCCAATCCTGATTGGGCTTGTATTTGTTATCCCATGCTTCCATGGTGATGGTGGAGCCACTGCGGATCATGTTATACCAGCTTCTTTCTCCGGTGGAGGTAAGCAACTGTAAACCGTAACCGGCATCGTGAGCGTTGTAGACGGCATCGAGCAGAAACTGTGCGCCGTATACACTGCAGGCCATTCCGCGCGACCGGATAAACCCGAGTACGGACTCTACGTTCTTTGCTTCCACAAGGCCGAAAGCAAGGGGAAACATATTGGCGTGCAATGACGCATGTGACGTGCCGATACCATCTACATAATAACCTCTTCCTTTATCGAACAATTCATCATTAAAAACCCGCTTTAATCTTGCGGCCTGTTTTAGGTACATTGTATGATCGTCGTCTTTCCCTAGGAGTTTTGCAATCTGAGCCATCAACGTAAGTGCCCTGTAATGAAATGCATTCACCACGGTGTTGATATCGGTAAAGACAAATCCGTCGGTTTCCCCTCCCTCTTCCTTTTCCAGCCCGAGAATACCGGTGTGGGGCCAGTCGACGATATCCCGCAATTGACCGTCAAAATAAATCGATTTCAATACTTCCGGTGTTACCTTGCCGGTACGGGTACTGATGAACCCCTTTTTATCCGCCAGGGAAGAGAGTGTTTTTGCTTTCAGGTCGTCGTAAAAATATGAAAGGGAGCGACTGTCGCCGGTGTAAAAATAATCTTCCCAGGCCATCAGCACTGATTGCAGGATCCATTCCGTGGGCCAGGTAGGTTTGTGAATCAAATACTCGTGGGTGTATCGCGCCATGTTGTATTCGCGTGTCACGCAATAGTGAGAAAGTTGATTGATCAGTGCGTCAGCTTCATAGGGAATACGCTCCCTGTCGCCGTCGACATATACACCCAGAAAAGAGGTGGCCTTGATGGAATATTTGCTGATCTCCCATACCCGGTTTAGAATCGTGTCGGAGCTGTGAAAGTAGGATTCCGCCTCGTTGAATGGATAGAATGCCGTTTCTCTGACAACATCCTTTTCCTGTAGTGGATGTTTGTAATTCTCTATTTCACAGTAACGGAACGGAGTCACTTCCCCGATATATTCGGGAACCAAAATCGACTGGGGTCCAGTGTTTCGGGCATCGGGGGGTATGGTGACAATATATGTGTTTCTGCCTTTCTCCGGTACAAGGGTGTAGCGGGAGTAGCGGATGGTTCCTCCCGGATTGCGGTCTACCCTGCCATCACGCACTGCTTCACCCAGATGAATGACCACCGTATCGGTACCCCTCTCGGAAAAGAGATTGATCCGTATTCTTCCAAAGGCCGCTTTCCCGAAGTCTGCAAAATACATACCTTCCAGATTGGAGATCTTCCACGGGTATTCATCCCGCTTTTGAACGGGATAGCGGTCGGTGGCATACGCTGCGGATGTGTCTGATGTTTTGAATGCTGATACATCGGAATAGGATGACTCCTTGCCGTGATTGTCCCAGATTTTTACTTTCCAGTAACAGACTGTTCCTGGTTTAAACGGCTTTCCCTTGTAGGTGATGTTTGTCGAGTGGCTGCTGGCAATTTTTCCGCTGTTCCATAAATTGGCAGAATCTGCTGACAATTTTTGCCTGTTATCGGCAACCAGTATCTGATATGCAGTTTGAATCGTGTTGCTTGTTTCCCCTGGAACGATCCACCCAAAAAGGGGATTCCGGGTGGTTATTTCGGTAAACTGAAACGTTTCATTACGCAGGAGCGCCCCTTCGGGTGTCAGATTGACCGGATATCCGTTCAGGAACACTTTCCCGGGTGATGTCAGCAGGTTAACAGTCAGTCCTGTCGGTGCAGGCTGGTTCTGGGCGGTAGCTCCCTTACAGAAGCAAAGGAACAGGGTGATCAGGAAAGTAATCTTTGTAGCATTCATGTTGTTACGGAGAAGTGCAATGGTGAGAAGGTTAAATGCGTCCCATGTTCCGGTATTCCATGGGAGTTAGTCCGACTCTTTTTTTAAAGAAGGAGAGAAAGTATTCATAGGAACTGAAATTTAACTCATAGGAAATCTCCTTGATAGAATGATTTGTTTCGGCCAGCAACTCTTTTGCTTTACGGAGCTTTAATTCCTGAAAATATTGCGCCGGCGCATATCCGGTATATTCTTTAAATACCTTTCTGAACAAGGAATAACTAATACCCAGATTGATAGCAATCTCTTTTATATCAATGTTTTTGTTGATGTTCTCGATCATGATGATTTTGGCACGTTCAATTTTCTGTGCCGATTCTCTCGATTCGAAGTTGATGTTCTGTGCCAGAGATAAGATGGTTCCCAGTATATTGAAAACAATGCCGGCAAGATATTGCTGGGTGGCTCCCTTATCTTCCTTTGCAACCCGTATGGCTGTTGAGAACAGGTTGACCAGATCTTCATTCACTCCCACATTAAGTATCTGATTGTGGGGAGAAATAAATCCGTTGGCAACAATAGTGTCGATGATTTTTCCTTCAAAGCCTATGTAATACTCGTTCCACCCGGTTTCTTTTTGTGGACAGTAAGTATGCCACTGCCCCGGGAAAAGAAGCATTATCTGCCCTTTGGAGATGCCTGTCTTTTTGGTGGAGGTCGAAGAAAAGGACCCCTTGCCTTTACTGATGTATACGATTTGATATTCCGATAAAATGCGCCCTTTCCCAGGTTTGAAATAATAGTTTTTGGGATGGTCGGTAGAGGGATATAAGGTATGCGGAGCAATAGGCTGAAAACCTACCGTATTGACAGTCATCCCGAATTTTTTGTCTTTGTCATTGACGAGAAGGTATTTAAAGTCAATGCCCAAATCGTTGTATCTCATGTTTTTTGTTTTAGGTTGGCATATCTTATTTCATTGAACGTGTAAATATACAAATAATATCAGAAAAAGCGCGATGCGGCTCATTTCATGCGCGGCATGACAGAGGATGCCGCATTGTACTGGAACATAAATCTTAGAATGAGATTGAGTTGTTGTAATATTTAATTAGAACAAATTGGGTATCACCAGTGAAAAAATCAATACGGCCATACCCAGAGCAAGGTAGATAACCGCTTTCTTGCCGGCTCCTTTCCACTCTCTGAGGATGATACCCCATACATTACTGAAAATAACATTCAGTGCCATGAGGATACTCCAGGAGAAGGCCATCATCACACTGTTGGGTTCAAAGAAACTCTGTCCCATTCCCAGTCCGAAGAACTGAGAGTACCAGAGTAACCCGGCCAGGGCGCAAAATAAAAGATTGTTTGTCAGCACAACTTTGGAGGAACGGCCTATTTCATCGCCGGTCTTATTCTTCCGGTTCATGTATAAACAGTAGACCAAGTTGGTGATGAACCCACCCACCGTCACCAGCAAGGTTACCGGATTCTGGGCAAAAAGATCTTTTGCTCCTGCTGTCACGGCTGCTTCTTTCACCGGTATGCCCGCACCCAGTCCCAGACTGAAACAGGCGCTCATCACTCCGGCAAATAAGGCAATCAGGAGTCCTTTCTTCAGGGCAAAATCCTTGATGGCTTTTCGTCGCTCTTCCTCCGACATGTTTTTTGAACGCAGGCTTCCGGCATAACCTACCAGGGCGATGCCAGCCAACGTTACCCCCACAGCGATTAACAGGATCACTCCTTTCGGTGAGAAGAGATCTGTTCCTGCCAGCATCGCAGGGATAAGTGTTCCAAAGGCGGCACAGGTACCCAATGCCACCGACTGCCCCAGTGCGATCCCCAGATAGCGCATGCTCAGTCCGAAGGTGAGCCCTCCTACACCCCAGAGCACACCGTAACCGATGGCTTTCAAGGCAGCTGCCGGATGGGTGGTGTAGATTCCGATCAATTCTGCCGGGGAGTTGGCGACGAGAGCGCCCAGCAAAGGAAAGAGAAGCCATGCGAAAGCTCCCTGGATTAACCAGAAGTTTTCCCAGGACCACTCCTTTATTTTATTGATGGGGACGTACGAGCTCGACTGGCCCATACTTCCCACAGCAATAATCAATAAACCGATAATGGTATTCATCGTTTACACTCTTTTGAAGATTATCTGCTCCCCGTACTCCTGGATCTCTTTGATATAGGCATCTCCCACGGGTACGCCCTGCTGCATGCAGTAGTAGTTGTACAGCGCATTCCAGGGCATTGCCTTCAGTTCCTCCAGATAAGCCATACGTTCGAACTTCTTGTCCTCTTTTTCAAAATCCCGCAGCTTGTCGGTCGGCTCCAGCAAAGCCTGTAACATGGCCTTCTGTGCAGAGCGTATACCCACCACGTAGGCGCCGATGCGGTTGATGGACGCATCGAAATAATCCAGTCCCATATGTATCCGATCCTTCTGTCCGGAGCGGACAATCTCCTGAGCAATAGCCAGCAATTCATCGTTAAGTATCACTACGTGGTCGCTGTCCCAGCGTTCCGGGCGACTTACATGTAAGTTTATTTCCGGAACAAACAACAATATGGAGGATAATTTGTCGGAAATAGTCTCGGTGGGATGGAAGTGTCCTGCATCCAATGTCAGCAGCATATTGTTCTTTACTGCATATCCCATATAAAACTCATGGGAACCCACTACATAGCTTTCACTTCCTATACCGAAAAGTTTACACTCCACACAATCCTTTAAATAGTTTGTGCTTATTTTTTCTGCCAGTACTTCATCAAGCGACTCCTGTAGCAGCTTTCTGTGTTCGTAGCGGGAAACCGTCTTGTCTTTTTCTCCATCCGGAATCCATATATTATGAATGCAGGGATCCCCCTGTTGGCGTCCTATCTCTGCCGCAATCTTTCTACAACGACGTAGATGCTCTTTCCAGAATTGCCGTATCTCCGGATCGAAGTCGGAAAGAGTATAACCGCTGTTTGCCTTGTCGTGTGAGAAGAAGGTGGAATTGAAATCGAGCTTCACTCCCTTCTCTCTGGCCCAGTCGATCCAGCTCTGGAAATGCCCGGGCTCAATCATGTCACGATCCACAAACTCACCACCAAAATTGCCATAGGTAGCATGCAGGCTGATACGGTGTTTTCCGGGAATCAGGGCAATCACCTTTTCAAGGTCTGTCCTTAATTCTTCTATGGTACGTGCTTTACCCGGATAGTTACCGGTAGTCTGTATACCTCCTGTCAGTTCCCCGTCGGGATTTTCAAATCCCGACACGTCATCGGCCTGCCAGCAATGGATCGAAATGGAGAGTTTGTCCAGTTGTTCAATCACCTTCGCTGCATCCACACCCAGTGAAGCATATTGTCCTTTTGCTTCCTCATACCCTTTTTTGATCTGTTCCCCGTTCATACATTTTTATGTTTATGGATTGATTCATCACATTTATTATCGGATATCCCGGAACACCTCCAGGTATCTCTGATATGGTTCCTGCCATTTTTCGGTTTCCAACGGCATGAAGGACTCCAGCTCCACCGAGTTGCGTACCATACGCCGCATGGTGCTTTTTTCGCTGACCAAGCCGGCCGCCTTGGCTTGCATCAGTAGATTTCCAATGGCTGTGGCCTCCGACGGCCCTGCCACGACGGGCAGACCGATGGCATTGGCCGTAAAAGTGTTGAGCATATTATTTTTGGATCCACCACCAATAATATGCAGTTTCTCTATAGGGAAAGTGGCGAGCTCCTGTAGATGTTGTAGTACCTGTTTGTAGCGCAGGGCCAGACTTTCATAGATACAACGTGCAATTTCACCGATTGCTTCAGGTACAAACTGTCCTGTCTGCCTGCAGTATTCCTGTATGGAAGCAATCATGGAGGCAGGACTCGCAAAGCAGGAGGCATCCGGATTGATGAAGCATTGAAATGGAGTAGCCTCCGCGGCTGCTCTCACAATGTCATCATATGTTACCGGGCCGTTCTTTTCCCATTCCTTTTTACATTGTTCAATCAGCCACATGCCGCAGATGTTTTTCAACAGACGGATGGAACCGTCGGCACCTCCCTCATTGGTGAAATTGAGTGCGAAGGTTTCCCCGTTGATCACAGGTTCGGCAGATTCAATACCCATCAGCGACCAGGTGCCGGAGCTCAGATATGCAAAATGGTCATTTACTGCCGGTACGGCTAGCACTGCAGAAGCAGTATCGTGCCCCGCCACGGCAATAACCGAAATGTTCTCCTGACCGGTGAGGCGTTGTACCGAAGGTGATATTTTTCCTATGGTAGTACCGGAGAATATGATGGGAGCAAACTTCTCTTTCGAGAGTTGGGCCACCCCGAGTAGACCGGCATCGAACTCTTTCGTACGCGGATTGACCATCTGGGATGTGGAGGCAATGGTATATTCGGTGACCATCTTTCCAGTCAGCAAATAGGAAAGCGCATCCGGCATAAAAAGTATTTTGTCAATGAGAGGATAAATGGATGAACCCTCCTCATACATCGTATGCAACTGAAACAATGAATTGAAGTTCATGATCTGAATACCCGTCTTCTCATATACCTTTTCTTTGGGTATCCTGGTGAAAAAACGCTCCGGTGCATCCTTTGTGTGGGAATCACGATAGCTGTATGGCATTCTTAGCGGTTCGCCGTCTGCCCCGAAACAGACCATATCCACACCCCAGGTATCAATCCCGATGGAGACAATGGAGTGACCACGCAGTTTGGTCTCCCGAAGGGAAACAACAATCTGATTGTATAAGTAGAACAGATCCCAATATAAACGGCCGTTTACTTCTATCATGGGGTTGGGAAAACGATGAATTTCATCCAACTCCAAACAGTCATTTTGAACTCTGCCCAACATGGCTCTACCGCTGCTGGCACCCAAATCGATTGCCAAAAAAGAGATTAATTTGTTTTCACTCATGACGAGGTTAAATATTTTTTTAAGATTGTTTACAAACATACAGTGTAAATCATGTTCTGCAAATGAAATAAATGATTTAATAACTATACTTTTTGATATTGTTTACAAAAATAATCAGAAATCGATGCGTTCCAACCTCCGCCGTTAGTAAGATATCAAAAATTACAGCTAAAATATCAATTATTAGAACGGGGTTCGTGACAAATTAAATACATTTGTCCATGTGAAAAAATCTGATGTAAGTTTCACAAGTTACAGAAAGACAGGTGATCTGTATGAGAAATCCTGACCATCATATATTGAGAACTTTGGTATGCTTTTGCAAGATATAAGTAAATGGCTCTTTTTTTTGAATTTTTATCAAATAAAAGTATCTTTGCATCAGCATAGTTCAGCACACTATGTATTGTTTCGAAAAAGCTTAAATCATTGATAAATGGCAACAATCATAATCATGCCTAAACAGGGACAATCTGTGGAGAGTTGTATCGTCACAACACTACACAAGAAAGCAGGTGATACCGTGAAAAAGGGAGAGGTCCTGTTCTCCTATGAGACGGACAAGGCCTCCTTTGAGGAGGAATCGCCGGTCGACGGTACGCTGCTGGCCTGTTTTTATGGCGAGGGCGACGAGGTACCGGTACTTGACAACATGATGATCATTGGTGAACCGGGTGAAGATATCTCCGTACTATCCGTTTCCGCCCCTGCAGAAAAAGAGGAGGAGGTTGTAACTGGGGAGCCCCTACCTGCTATTTCCCGTGACCACATTCCTGCCTTGGAAACGCAAACATCGCATGCCGGAAACCTGTTTATCTCACCCCGAGCAAAGAAACTGGCCGAAAAAAATGCGATTCCGCTCTCCCAGCTTACCGGCTCGGGCCCCAAAGGCCGGATTGTAGAGAAAGATATCATGACATATCTGACTGACCGTCCCAGAATGACGCCGCTGGCGAAGAAAGTGGCTGCCGAGGCAGGTCTCCAGCCGGAAACAAAGGGCACCGGGCTGGCGGGCAGAGCCCGTGCGTCCGACCTGTCAGCTCCGGAAAATGCCATTTGTGGTATGGATTATGAGGATAGAAAGCTGTCTCACATGCGCAGGTTGATTGCCAGATCTATGCATGCCTCGTTGCAGAACTCGGCGCAGCTCACCCACCATCTGGGTGCCGATGCACGCCGCATGCTGGAACTTCGGAAAAAGGCAAAGGCTGCACTGGAAGAAGGGCGCATGATGGCAAACATTACCTTGAACGATATGGTCTGTTTTGCGGTGATCAAAGCCTTGAAAAAATTCCCCGAAGTGAACACCCATTTTCTGGGTGATACCAAACGATATTTTCGTAAAGTACACCTCGGCCTGGCCGTGGATACGGAGAGAGGGTTGATGGTACCCGTATTGCGCAATGCCGATGACCTCTCCATTGCGGGACTCTCCGGTCAACTCGGCGAACTTGCGGTAGCCTGCCGCAGTGGCAGCGTGAATCCTGATATTCTCACATCGGAGGCTGCTACATTCACCGTCTCTAATCTAGGCAATTACGGGGTTGAAATGTTCACCCCGGTGATCAACCTGCCACAGTCGGCCATCCTTGGAGTGAACACGATCCTGCCCCGTCCCAAAGATCTGGGCAACGGTGTGTATGCGTTCGTGCCCCATATCGGGTTGAGTCTTACTTATGACCACCGTTCACTGGATGGCGGTGAAGCGACCCGTTTTCTTAAACAGATTGCCACTGAGATTGAAACGCTGGAAATAGAATTCTGAACGAAAAATTAATATTTGCAACTATGATAGATTTGTTGATTATTGGTGGCGGCCCTGCCGGGTATGTAGCGGCAGAGAGAGCCGGACACGCAGGATTGAAAGTGGTTTTATTCGAAAAAAAAGCAATGGGTGGCGTGTGTCTGAATGAAGGATGCATCCCCACGAAAACATTGCTCTATAGTGCCAAGATATATGAGAATGCCCTGCATGGGGATAAGTATGGTGTCTTAGGTGACAACATCCGTTTCGACTACGAGAAGATGATTTCTCGCAAGAAAAAAGTGGTTCGCAAGCTGGTCTCCGGTGTGGAAAGCAAAATGAAGTCGAACCAGGTCACCGTGGTAAAGGGAGAGGCTCTCATCGAAGGTCGTTCAGCGGAAGGCATCGAGGTGAGCTGCAACGGAGAGAAGTACAATGGGAAAAACCTGCTCGTCTGTACGGGATCGGAAGCCTCCGTGCCACCCATCCCGGGTTTACGGGAAGAGGAAGGAGTGGTGCTTACCAACCGGGAGATTCTGGAAATGACGGAGCGACCCGCCTCGCTTGTCGTGATTGGCGGGGGTGTGATCGGAATGGAGTTTGCCAGTTTCTACAATAGCCTGGGGACGAAAGTGACCGTGGTGGAGATGCTTCCGGAAATACTGGGTGGCCTGGACTTTGAAGTGTCGGCCATGCTGCGCGACATTTATACAAAAAAAGGAATTACATTCAACCTGAATGCAAAGGTAGTGCAGATTGCGGGCAACAAGGTTGTTTTTGAAAAAGGGGGTGAAACCCACAGTGTGGAAGGTGAAAAGATCCTGTTGAGCGTGGGCCGTCGTCCGGTTACACAGGGATTCGGTCTGGAAAACCTGGGGGTGGAACTGCTGCGTACCGGTATCAAGGTGGATGAAAAGATGCGTACCAATGTCCCCGGCGTGTTTGCCGCGGGCGATGTGACAGGTTTCTCGCTGCTGGCACATACGGCAAGCCGTGAGGGAGAGGTGGTGGTCAACAACCTCACCGGCCGCAACGACATCATGCGCTACAACGCCATTCCGGGCGTGGTCTATACCAACCCCGAGGTGGCCGGTGTGGGAGAAACCGAAGAGTCGGCCCGGGCAAAGGGCATCGCCTACAAGGTAGCCAGACTGCCCATGGCCTATGCAGGACGCTTCGTGGCCGAGAATGAGGGCGGCAATGGAGTGTGCAAGGTACTGGTAGGTGAAAAGCATGGCGAAGTGATTGGTGTGCATATGCTCGGCAATCCCTCCAGCGAGATCATCTATGGGGCCTGTATCGCCATCGAGCAGGAGATGACCCTGAAGGAGATGCAGGAGGTAGTTTTTCCACATCCTACTGTGAGTGAAATAATCAAAGAGGTAGTTTTTAATTTTTAGCTGCCAGTTATCAGCGATCAGCTTTTTAGGAGCAATGATTGAAACAGCAGCCGCTTGCAAGATAGTTCTTAGCAGTACAGGTAGTAATCGGTAAGTCAAATAATCAACAAATCAATATCCAATGCCCAAAGTTCAAAACATTGATCCGTCCGAAGTCCGTAAGGCGGGATTCGTAGAGTTTCAGCCCATCCCGGTCAACCGGTATCAAAAGAGCGTGAAAGAAGAGAAGGAGAATTTCACGAATGAAGAGTTCAAAGCCATCTATCATGACATGGTGCTGATCCGTGAGTTCGAAACCATGTTGAATCTTATCAAGACCAAGGGGGAGTATCACGGTACGTCATATAACCACCCCGGCCCGGCACACCTGTCCATCGGACAGGAGTCGGCAGCCGTAGGCATGGCCTGGACGCTGACGGTGGATGATTTTATCTTCGGCAGCCACCGTTCACATGGTGAGATCCTGGCCAAGGGTATGTCTGCCATCCACAAACTGGATGATACGCAGCTCACCGAAATCATGGAGACTTTCTTCGACGGCGCGGTTGTTGATATCGTGAAGAAGGATTTCAACGGGTCGGTCAAGGAGCTGGCCGAACGCTTTCTGGTATACGGTACGTTGGCCGAGATCTTTGCCCGCAAGACCGGATTCAACAGGGGCCTCGGCGGCTCCATGCACGCCTTCTTCACCCCCTTCGGTGTCTATCCCAACAATGCCATCGTAGGCGGATCGGGCGACATAGCCGTGGGTGCAGCACTCTACAAGAAGGTGAACCGCAAACCGGGACTGGTGGTGGCCAACATCGGCGACGCCTCCCTGGCATGCGGCCCGGTATGGGAGGGGATCAACTTTGCCGCGATGGACCAGTTCACCGAACTCTGGGAAGGAGAGATGAATGGCGGACTGCCGGTGATCATCAACATCATGAACAACCAATACGGCATGGGCGGCCAGACCGTGGGTGAGACCATGGGTTACGGCATTGCGGCCCGCATCGGTGCCGGCGTGAACGGCGAGCAGATGCATGCCGAACGGGTGGATGGTTACAACCCGCTGGCCGTGATCGATGCCTACAAACGCAAACGCATAGTGATTGAAGAAAAAAGAGGCCCGGTGCTGCTCGATGTGCTCACTTACCGTTACAGCGGCCACTCGCCCTCCGACGCTTCTTCCTACCGCACCAAGGAAGAGGTGGAGGCATGGGAAGCACAGGACTGCATCCGTAGCTACGGCGAGCAACTGCTCGAGGCTGAGGTGGTATCACAAGCCGATCTCGACCTGATATCGGATGATATCCGGAAACTGGTGAACGAGATGTTCCTGCTGGCTATCAATGATGAAATATCCCCACGCATGGACAATGCCGACATCATCGGTGAGATGATGTTCTCCAATGGTTCGGTCGACTCCTTCTCCGATGCAAAGCCGGATGTGCTGATGCCGATGGAGGAAAACCCGCGTGTGAAAAAGATTGCCAACAAGGAACGTTTTGCCTTTGATGCCGAAGGGAAACCTTACAGCAAGATGAAGCAGTACCAGCTGCGCGACGGCATCTTCGAGGCAATCATCGACCGTTTTTATAAAGACGCATCACTTGTCGCCTACGGTGAAGAGAACCGCGACTGGGGCGGGGCTTTTGCCGTGTATGGCGGACTGACCGAGGCGTTGCCTTATCACCGGCTCTTCAACTCACCCATTGCCGAGGCGTCCATCGTGGGTACTGCCATCGGCTACGCCATGTGCGGAGGCCGGGTGATTCCCGAGATCATGTACTGCGACTTCATTGGCAGGGCAGGAGACGAGATCTTCAACCAGCTGCCCAAATGGCAGGCCATGAGCGGCAACGTGTTGAAAATGCCCGTGGTGGTACGCGTTTCGGTGGGTTCCAAATATGGGGCACAGCACTCACAGGACTGGACCTCGCTGGTGGCACATATCCCGGGTATCAAGGTCTGCTTCCCGGTCACACCTTACGATGCCAAAGGTCTGATGAATGCGGCACTGCAGGGTACCGACCCGGTAATATTCTTCGAGAGCCAGCGTATCTATGATGTGGGAGAACAGTTCCACGACGGAGGTGTTCCTACAGGCTATTACGAAATTCCGCTGGGCGAACCCGATGTGAAGAAATCGGGGAAAGACATCACCTTCCTCACCGTCGGACATACACTCTACCCGGCATTAAAGGCAGCAAAAGAACTCGAGGAAAAATATGGTCTCAGCGCCGAGGTGATCGATGCCCGCTCGCTGGTGCCCTTCAACTATGAGCAGGTGATTGCGTCGGTAAAGAAAACCGGAAAGATCATTGTGGCCGGTGAAGCCACCAGCCGGGGATCCTTCCTGAACGACCTAGCTGCAAACATCGGACAGATGGCATTCGACTACCTCGATGCTCCCGTATGCGTACTGGGCTCCCGCAACTGGATCACCCCGGCGCATGAGCTGGAAGATGCCTTCTTCCCGCAACCCTCCTGGTTCCTGGATCTGATTCACGAACGGATTCAGCCGCTGAAAGGGTACATCCCCGGACAAAACTTTACCGACGGGGAGATGGTGAAACGGGCGAAAAAAGGAATTTGATAAAATGATTCGATGATTCGGTGATGTGATGATTAATCAACAAATCTGCTAATCAACTAATCTGCTAATCTGCTAATCAACTTATGATATTGAATGTAAATGCCCACTTACACACACCCTATTCTTTCAGTGCTTTTCGGGATATCGATGAAGCGCTGGACAGGGCAGTGACGGAAAATGTGCGTGTAGTCGGGATCAACGATTTTTACACTGTCAAGGGGTATGAAGCGTGGGCCGACGGCTGTCGCAAACGGAAACTCTATCCGCTGTTCGGGATCGAGTTTATCAGCCTGAATGAAGCGGATCAAAAAGCCGGTTTGCGGGTAAACGATCCTGCCAATCCCGGTCGCACCTACCTCAGCGGGAAAGGGATGTCGCATCCCTTCCGGTTGAGTGAACCGTATGCAACACTCCTCTCTTCGGTGCAGACCGAGTCGAACCGGCAGGTGGAGGCGATGTGTGCGAAGCTGAATGAGCACCTCCGGGAAAAGAAGGCATCCTTCACCCTCGATGTGGAGCAGATCAAACAGGATCTGACCAGTGGCTCACTCCGTGAACGCCATCTGGCCCGGGCACTGCGAATGAAAGTATATGAGACCTGTCACAATGAGGAGGCTGAGATACAATCGCTATTGACGAAGCTTTTCGGCGGAAAAGCAGTGAAGTCGTCGCTGGACGACATGGCAGCAGTGGAAAATGAGATTCGTGGCAACCTGCTGAAAGCCGGCGGTGCTGCGTTTGTACCCGAGCAAGCGACAGCCTTTCTCCCGATGGAGAAGGTGCAGGAACTAATTGTGGCAGCGGGGGGCATTCCCACCTATCCTTTTCTGGCGGACGATGCCCAGGGCAACTACACCGACTTTGAATCGGACCTGGAACGGGTAGCCGAACAGCTGACCGAAAGGGGGTTCCATTCGGTGGAATTTATCACCACCCGCAACAGCGTGGAGTTATTGGAGAGATATGCTGCCTATCTGCATGACCGGGGCTTTGTGGTTACCTTCGGCAGCGAACACAATACCCCCGCCATGGAGCCTGTCGAGCTGTTTGCCCGGCAGGGTGCACCCCTGACCGACAGGCTGAAGCAGATAAACTACGAGGGCGCCTGCCTGATCGCCGCACATCAGCATGTAGTTTCACAGGGACTGGCAGGTTATGTGGATGCCCATGGGAATGCAGACCGTTCAAAAAGAGATGAATTTGTGACGTTGGGTGATGCACTTATCAAGAATGAACTGGGCGTAAACCGGTAAAGAGCATAAAATGAAGGAAATTCAACAACTGATAGAGGTATCGCAATTCTATGGCTGCGACAATCGTTTTGTAATTGCCGGTGGCGGAAACACCTCCTACAAGAACCACGAAAAAATATGGGTGAAGGCAAGCGGTTCATCGCTCGCCACCATCACCGAAGCGGGATTTGCCGTGCTCGACAGGGCAAAACTGAACCCGATGTCGGAAAAAATATATAGCAGTGATCCCGATGAACGCGAAGAACAGGTCAAAAACGATCTGGCCGCGGCCACACTCACGAAAGGAAAACGTCCCTCGGTGGAGACCTCGATGCACAATGTGATCGACTATCCTTTCGTGGTACATCTGCACCCGACAGCGGTGAACGGACTGATGTGCGCGCAGGATGCCGAAGTCCTATTGAAAAGGTTGTTTGGAGACAAAACACTTTACGTGGAATATACCGATCCCGGATATCTGTTGTTCAAAAAGGTGTATGACCGCATCAAAGCCTACCGGGCATCCTACGGAGAGGAGCCGAAGGTGATCTGGCTGCAGAACCACGGTATCTTTGTGGCTGCCGACACCATAGAGGAGATCAAATCAATTTATGCCGATATACTGGATCAACTGGAAGGAGCCGTAACAAACCTGTTATCTTCGGAGAAAGGGGAATCCACCCACAACGTGGCTGAGACGCTCCCCGCAGTGCGGATGATGCTCTCCGGGGACGGATTGAAAACGCTGCGGGTACGCAACAATGCGCTGATTGCGTACTACAACCGTACAGATAATCAGCAGGATATATCCAGACCGTTTACGCCGGATGCAATCGTCTATTGTAAATCAAACTATCTCTTCCTGCAGGAAGAAGCACCCGATAAGATTCTCTCCGAAGCAAGGAAGGAGATTGCCGCCTTTACCAAAAAATTCGGTTATCAACCTAAGGTGTTGCTGATCAAGGGAATCGGATTGGTTGCCGTGGGTGACAATGCCAGCCAGTGCGACATCATCCTCGATGTATTCGAAGATGCGATGAAAGTAGCCTGGTTAACCCGGTCATTTGGCGGCCCGCACCCGATGACCAGGGAGCAGATCGATTTTATCGACAACTGGGAGGTGGAGAACTATCGCCGCAGCGTGGCTGCAGGCGGATCCAAAGGACGTGCCGAGAACAGGACCATCATCATCACAGGTGCCGCACAGGGTTTCGGCGAAGGCATCGGCCGATGCCTCCTGCCGGAAGGGGCCAACATTGTGGTGGCCGACCTGAATGAAGAGGCGGGCAGGGCCACGGCAGCCGACTTTAACCGGAATACGAGAAGCAACCAGACCCTTTTCGTAAAGACAAACGTGGCGGATATCGCCAGCCTGGAGAATCTTGTCCGGGAAACGGTTTGTGCGTTCGGCGCCATCGACTGTTTCATCAGCAATGCGGGTGTGCTGCGGGCAGGCGGACTGGAAGAGATGACACCGGAAAATTTTGATTTTGTCACCCGCATCAATTACAACGCTTACTTTTACGCCACCAAGGTGGTCAGCCGGGTGATGAAGCTGCAAACAAAACATGCCCCGGAGAATTATTTTGCCGACATTATCCAGATCAACTCCAAATCGGGTCTGCAGGGAAGCAAAGCCAATTTTGCCTATGCAGGCGGAAAGTTCGGCGGCATCGGCCTCACACAGTCCTTCGCGCTGGAGCTGGCTCCCTTCCGCATCAAGGTGAATGCCATCTGTCCGGGGAACTTCTATGAAGGGCCCCTCTGGAGCGATCCCGAAAACGGACTCTTCGTGCAGTACCTGAAGGCAGGAAAAGTGCCCGGTGCCAAAACAGTGGAGGATGTGAAAGCGTTCTACCTGTCAAAAGTGCCCATGGGCAAGGGA
Source organism: Proteiniphilum sp. LBM24028 (assembly GCF_056629195.1). NCBI lineage: Bacteria > Pseudomonadati > Bacteroidota > Bacteroidia > Bacteroidales > Dysgonomonadaceae > Proteiniphilum > Proteiniphilum sp. LBM24028. Next base: position 514,989 of record NZ_CM152817.1, read on the forward strand.
TGTACCCCGTCCGATGTGACCAGGGGGGTGCTCTACCTGATGGAGCAGTGCGGCGAAACAGGGCAGGCACTCCCCATCACGGGTGGACAAGTGATGTTGAATTAATTAATACAGTAAATATGAAAACAAGAGCAGTAAGGTTATACGGGAAGAAAGACCTTCGTTTGGAGGAGTTTGAGTTGCCTCCGATCGGGGAGGATGAGATCCTGGCCAGAGTAGTCTCCGACTCACTCTGTATGTCTTCCTACAAGGCATCGTCTCAAGGCTCGGATCATAAGCGTATTCCTGACGATATAGCGGAAAATCCCATCATCATCGGTCATGAGTTTGCCGGTGAATTGTTGGAGGTGGGTGATAAATGGGCACACAAGTTCAAAGAAGGTGACAAGTTCTCCATCCAGACCGCGTTATATTACGAAGATGGCCCTGTGGGGATACTAAGCGCTCCCGGGTACAGTTATAAATATATTGGAGGTGATGCCACTCATGTGATCATCCCCAACGAGGTGATGGAAAAAGATTGCCTGCTTATCTATCGTGGCGAAGGGTATTACCCCGCTTCGCTGGCCGAACCGCTCTCCTGCGTAATTGGCGCCATGCATGCCAACTACCATACCACACCGGGAAGTTATGTTCACAAGATGGAAATTGTGGATGGCGGAAAAATGGCGATTCTGGCCGGGGTGGGGCCCATGGGACTGGCAGCTATCAATTATGTACTGCACAGGGAGGATCGTAAACCTTCGTTGCTGGTGGTGACCGACGTAGACCAGGCCAGACTCGATCGAGCGGCCTCCATTTATACCGTCGATTTTGCCGTCTCACGGGGAATCGACCTGCATTATGTCAATACCGGCGATGTAGAGGATCCTGTAAAAGAGCTGAGAGCCATCAGTGGCAATACAGGTTACGACGATGTCTTCGTTTTCGCTCCGGTGAGACCGGTGGTGGAGCAGGGGGATGCTATCCTGGCATTTGATGGTTGCCTCAACTTCTTTGCCGGACCCGGCGATCCCCACTTTAGCGCAATGTTCAATTTCTATAACGTACATTATGCCTATACGCACATTGTGGGGACCAGCGGGGGGAATAACGACGACATGGTGGAGGCGCTCAACATCATGGGGAAAGGACTAGACCCGGCCGGACTGATTACTCATATCGGCGGGCTGGATGCAGTGGCGGAAGCGACCAACAACCTGCCTCATATACCGGGTGGTAAGAAACTTATATATACCCATATCGATTTGCCGCTGACACCAATTGCCGACTTTGAAAAACTTGGGGAGTCCAGCGAACTGTTCCGTGAACTGGCACTTATCTGCAACAAGAACAAGGGGTTGTGGAACGTGGAGGCAGAAACGTTTCTGCTGAATTATTATCATAAGTTATAACCAAGAGTAGTTTTCTGATTATAAACATGTTGACTGCCTGATGTTCGTCGATTGCTCCGAAAGAACTGACTGCCGACTGTTGACAACTGATTACTGAAATACAAATCGCTGCCCGTTCAAGCTTGCTCCGAAAGGGCTGGAAGCTGATGATTGACAGATGAATGCTAAAAAATATGAAACAATTGGATGTAAACTTAATGCACCCGGTGGAACAGATCAACGTGATCATCGGACGGATTTATAAAAGCGGTATGACCACCACTTCTGGTGGCAACATTTCCATCAGGGACAAGAACGGCGATATCTGGATCACACCTTCGGGAGTGGACAAAGGATCACTTACCGTGAAGGATATCATGCAGGTGAAAAAAGACGGAACCCTGATTGGACCACACAAACCTTCTTCGGAGTTGCCTTTTCATAAAGCGATCTACGAAGCACGGCCCGAGCTTACGGCTATTATCCACGCCCATCCTCCTGCACTGGTCGCTTTCAGTATTGCTGGCATTGTTCCAGACACAAAGATTGTTCCTCAGGCACACAATATCTGTGGCGACATAGGCTTTGCACCCTATGGAACTCCCGGAAGTGAGGACCTGGGGGAGAAGATAGCCTCTGAGTTCAAAGACAAACGCTATAAGGCCGTGATCATGGAAAATCACGGAGTGGTACTGGGTGGTGCCGACATGATGGATGCCTATCAGCGATTTGAGACACTGGAGTTCTGCTGCCGCACAATCGTCAATGCAAAGCGACTGGGCAATGTGAACTACCTGTCTGACGAACAGGTATCGCAATATGTACATCACCTGCCGACCAATGTGCCTCATTTCATGGATATTGAACATCCTTCAGAGGAGAGAGCCATCCGGACCGGGATGGTTAACATCATTCGCAGGGCATGTGACCAGGGACTGATGATCTCAACCTATGGAACAGTCTCCGTTCGCTGGAAGAACAACGACTTTCTGATTACACCCAGCAATATTGCCCGGTGGGATATTGTGCCCAGCGATATCGTACAGATCAAAAATGGAATGGCGGAAGCCGGTAAAACACCCAGCCGTTCCGTGGCGCTGCATCAACGTATCTATCAGTTAAATCCCCACATCAATTCCATCATCTGTACCCAGCCGGTGAACCTGATGGCACATGCGGTAAGCGGTTCAAAATTCGATGTGCGTACTATTCCCGAAAGTTGGATCTTCCTGCAGGATGTTCCTTCCATTCCTTTCGGATTGATTTACAATGATGTAGATAGTGTGTCAAGAATGTTCCAAAAGAACCGGGTCGTATTGGTGGAGAATGACAGCATTTTTGTGACAGGCGATAAGCTTCTCAATACATTCGATTACCTGGAGGTAGCCGAGTTCTCGGCCAACTCCCTGGTGATGGCAGCCTCCATCGGACCTCTGCAGCCTATTGGCAATGAAGAGATTGAGGACCTGCGTATTGCGTTTAATGTGAAATGATCAAATGAATAATTTGCATAAATTAAGTAATAAAATATACAAAAATAATCGATCTAACTATCAGAGAATATCACTGATTGCGGTGGTCGAGTAATGAAGATCTGTTAAATTCATTCATGTATTCTGTGGGAGAGTATTTCGTTATTTCTTTGAATTGCCGGTTGAAATTCGAAATATTATTGAATCCACATTCATAGCAGATTTCCGTAATTGAAAGCCGTTTTTCCTGTAATAATTTGCAGGCGTAACTGATACGCAACGAATTGATATAACGGGTACAGGTTTTACCGGTTTTTTCATGAAAAAACCGACAGAAAGCACTTTGATTCATTCCTGCAACCCCTGCAATTTCTTTTAAAGTCAATTGTCGATTGTATTCCCTTTTTATAAATGAAAGTACCTTTACAAGTCGCGTATCGGCTTCGATAAATTCCGAAGTAGATTCAGAATCCTCCTGATTCAGAAGCGTATAATGTTGAGAATTGCTCATCAAGGACAAGATATGGAGACACTCCAGCAGCAAGGGAAATCCTTTCAGTTTTAACGCTCTCAGAATATGATTCCTTAAACTCTGATTAAACTGTTTATGGAAATATACACCTCGTTTAGCTCTTATCAACAGATTCTTGATCTTATTTAATTCAGGGTATTGACTGATTCCATGGCTGAAAAATTCTTTGGAAAATTGAATAGTGACAGCATGTACCCTCAGGTCGGGACAGTTCTTGTAATATTCTGGATCGCTACGGTACATATGCGGCACCGAACTCCCCAGAAGTACCAGATCACCTTCGGAATAGGGTTCAATACTATTTCCGACAAACCTTGTGCCAGTGCTTTTTATAATATACACAATTTCATATTCATCATGAAAGTGCAAAGGAAATTTGAAATAATCGTAATCGCACCATTTAATCTTAACTGGCGACCCAGTATCTAGATTCAGGTTTTCATGCATTATTCGATTCATAATATCCGTTCAAATCTATTTCGCAAATATAGTATAAACTATTGCAAAAATACAGTTTGTTCAAATTTAAAAAGTGTATTTAATTTGTAAAAAAAACACAACATCTCAAGCATTAATCATTTATTCTTATTAAAAATGAAAAAAAAGTTTGAAATAACCGATCCTGACTTGGAATTGAGTCCTCTAACAGGTATGACAAGAAAGCATTATATCGAATGTGCAAAATATCTTCTGGAAGGAGCTTTTTCCCATGTTGACTCGCTAGACCAGCATATGAGTTTTCCAAAAGTTCCGGGTAAGACTTATCCTCAACCGAATGCGCCCGAATGGCGTTATCGCGCGGCTGATTTTGAAGCTTTGGAACGTACTTTTACACTTGCCGGTCCTTTGATTCACATTGATCCCGAGACTACTGTTAAAGGAATTAATTTAAGAGAATATTATAGTTTGCAGTTTTATAGATCTTTTACTCGCGGTAATCCCAATTCAATACCTCTGCCAGAGGAACTGCCCGACTCAAATTACCAGTTTACCTGTGAGTTTGGAGGGTTGTTTAAAACCTTGCTTCTAATGCCGGATACGATCTGGACAGGATATACGGAAGGACAGAAAAATGAAATGGTTGAATGCATTTCAAAATGGGCGCACCATCGGACCACACAAAATAACTGGCGTATATTTAATATCATCACCCTTTCATTTTTAAAGAAATATGGTTATGAAATTGATGATGAGCTATTAAAGAATCATTTGCTATGGGTGGCCTCTTACCATTCGGGCAACGGATGGTATCTGGAGCAGACTTATAATTACTATTCCATAAGTCTTTTCATTGTCTATACTACGATCTGGAACAGAACGTTCGGAGACGAATATTATCCGGAAATAGGCGAAATAATAGAAAGATCCGCCCAGAAGCTGATGGAATCTTTACCAAGCTTTTTTGGGCGTGATGGCTACATAAATATGTGGTCGCGCAGCATCTGTTACAGGACTTGGGTATCCGGTGCCTTTTCTGCGGCTTTCATGTTAAAAAATACAGATCTTCTGGATCCTGGTTGGGCCAGGAGGCTTTGCTCGGGTTCATTACTGCAGTTTGTAACCCGTGAAGATTTTTACTATAATGAAATACCCAGCCTTGGGTTTTATGGAAAAAAAGAATATATGGTACAGAATTACAGCTGTTCTGGAAGCCCATTTTTGATGTTTTTGCCGTTTATTTGTCTGGCTCTTCCTGAGGATTCTCCGTTTTGGACCGTCAAAGAAAATGACGGTTTTTGGGAGTTGCTTGCCGGTAAGTCCAAGAAAGTAGTACTGGACAATCCGGGTCTTGTGTTGATAAACCATGGAAAAACAGGTACTTCCGAGATTATTCCCGGTAAGGTGTACTACGATGATCCCAACTATTCCAAATTATCCTACAATACCCATTTTCCTTGGGAAGATCATAATCCCGATGGAGGAACCGCTATGGAGTATGGTTTCCGCAGCCTTGATCCCAGGGATTTAAGAGGCGACGATGTCAATTTCTATCTTACCGGGCAGATGTTGGATAACGATGCGCAGGAAAATCAGAAGTTTACCATTTCTCAAAGTATGCTATACAATGGAGTGGTTGATGATGTGCTCTATCGTCAGGCTATCATGCGAAAACCTCCCAACAACGGTGTCGGTTACATTATTGACCTGGCAGAGATCACTATTCCGGGGGGAGTTATCCGGGTAGATCGTACCCGTTTGGCCTTTGAGTATGAAATCACCCTTGGACATTACGGATTACCTCACATAAACGGAAGGGAGGCTATTGTTGATCGGTTTGAAGATGGATGCAGAAAGGTAATTACCGCGACAATTCCAGGACGGAGTCTGGCTTTAATTGCCTATAAAGGTTGGGATCAACTTGAAAGCGTTGTGCATTCAAACCGGAATGCCGAAGCTGATGAAAGCACGGTAATATTTGCCCGGAAAAAGCGTCTGGATAAAAATCCTCCTATGGAATTACTGATCACGGTCATGCTACATAAAATGGATGACAGTGCATGGACTCCTGAAGAATTGAACCCAATAAAGAAGATAGAGATCGCGGAAGTGACGGTTAACTATTCCACATTGGGGGCAAGTATAACCTTATCCGATAACCGTACATATAAAGTCGATTTTAAAGATATCGATGGACGAAGGAGATGTTGAGAAGGATGGTCTGTTTTTGTAACCATATCTGGTTGAGTGTCTTTATAGTGAGATAGTTTTACGCTGGTTTCACGTGTGCTGCGCATGGCACCGACTCGCATGTATAAATAATAATCGTGTCGCTCATAATTACTGAATTGCAATGTGTAGATGATACCGGTTTTTATAACCGATACAGTTACTCCAAGGAGAATCAATGTTTCTTTTTTTTATTGCTTTTTTAACACAAGTTAAATCAGTGCATGCAAATATAGTATCGGTGTTTACAAAATAATAGGTAGTGTTTAACTTTTGTACTCCCTACTTTTGTAAAGTAGGTGTTCGTTTTAAAAATCACTAATAGTCCTAATTTCAAAGTGATTATATACATCACAGCTACGAGAGGAATTGCCTAAATTGATTAAAAATGAAAAGCGTTATTTGTATTTTAATATCATTGATCGGGACTCAGTTGTTCGCTCAGAAACTGGCCAGTTTCACGATAAAAACTGACAAGGAATATGTGAATGCTCCCTTTTCATTTCCTCTTGATAATATTAATTATGATGCCGATAGTCTTCAACTGAATGTATATGAAATTACTAAATCGGGTAAAAGATTTATACCGAGTCAATTGGAGGGAGGACATACGGCCCGCCTCTGGTTTTTATTGGAAGGTATTTCCCAAAAAAACGGTACCAGAAAGTTTACTATTGAGTTGACCGATAAAAAAATGGCAGGTGATCGGAATCTTCAGGTACTGCTTCGTAAGGCGGACGGAAATCTTACCCTTTGTGCAGGAAAGAGTCCAATACTTAGTTACCGGTATGCAATGATGTATCCGCCGGAAGGAGTGGATGGCCTGTTTAAGCGTTCGGGGTTCATTCATCCGCTGTGGTCTCCCCGGGGGGAGGTGTTGTCTCGGGTTCAGCCGCCAGATCATTATCATCATTACGGTATCTGGGGGCCGTGGACTATGACTCATATTGGCGACAGGGAAGTAGATTTTTGGAATTTGAACAAAGGTCAGGGCACCGTAAAGTTTGCCGGTTTTATATCCGAAACAATCGGTGATGTTTTTTCCGGATTCAAGGCATTGCAACAACATATCGATTTCGGGGCGAAAGGGGAGGATCAGGTCGCGATGAATGAAGTGTTGGATGTGAGGGTATGGAATACCGGTAACGGTGTCTGGATGATTGATTATACCACATCCCTCAGCACACCCTTGGAGAATGGTATTACGCTTGATGCCTACAGGTATGGGGGAGGAATAGGTTACAGGGCTACAGAAAAATGGACAAAAGAGAACTGTACGGTATTAACCTCGGAAGGCAAAACAAGGATCGATGCGGATGGCAGTAACGCGCGCTGGTGTATTGTGGAGGGGGAATCGAAAACTCCGGAGGGCCGATCGGGTATACTGTTTTTAAGTCACCCTTCCAACCGCGCCCATCCTGAGCCCATGCGCGTATGGCCGCTGGATGGTAATGGAGGCAGGGGAGATATGTTTTTTGAATTCACTCCCATTCGGCATCAATCGTGGAAGTTGAAAAATGGAAATGAGTACGTATTGAAGTACCGGATGATCGTGTTCGACGGTTCGCTTGACAAAGTAACGGCCGAGAAGTATTGGAACAGTTTTTCCAGAGCACCTGAAATTGAAATTCAGAAAAATAGTAAATAGATAAATCATGAAAAAAATTGCACATTTTATTTTATGCACGGTCTTTTTTTGCCATGCTGCTTTTCCTCAGTCGAAAGTAACGGCGGAGAGATTGGGTGATAAGATTGACATCAAGATTGATGGGAACCTTTTTACCAGTTACATTCTCTCTGATTTTGAGAAATATCCGTTTTTTTACCCGGTAAATGGCCCATCGAAGGCATCCGTGACCTCTATGCGTAATGCAAATTATCCCCATCACAGTTCACTCTTTTTTGGCTGTGACAGAGTCAATGGAGGTAATTACTGGCAGGAGGGTATTGAAAGAGGCCAGATAATTTCTTTGCGGGCAGATATTATTGAGTCGGGATCGGAAAGGGTAGCTATTGAGAATGAATGCATCTGGAGGCGACCCGGCGCCGATGCCCCCATCAAGGACAAACGAACCATCATTGTATCGGCTCCGTCGAAAGATAAATTTCAGATTGACTTCGATATCACAATGGAGATGCTGATGGACGTGGTGATCGAAAAAACGAATCATTCTCTTTTTAGCGGACGGATTGATCCTGATCTGGCAGTGACCAACGGGGGTACAATGATCAATGCCGAAGGAGACACGGGTGAGAAGGACACCTTTGGAAAACGTTCGCCGTGGATTGATTGTCATGGAAAAAGGTTGGGTAAAACAGAAGGGATTGCCATTTTACAGCACCCCTCCAATGCGTGGTATCCTGCGCCGTGGTTTACGCGCGATTATGGTTTCTTTTCTCCCACACCCATGTACTGGCCTAAGGATGATAAAAGTACGCCGTTGAAAAAAGGAGAGTTGATCCGGCTCCGATATAGGGTAATTGTTCATGAAGGCAATCACATTGAGGCGGGTATCGCGCGTGAATTCCAAAAATATGCATCAGAAAAAAATAATTAAACATGAGACGAAGAGTATTTATAAAGCAAGCAACGGCCACGGCAGTAGGGGCAGTTGTATTCCCTACCATTGTTCCCTCGTCGGTATTCGGTAAGAATGCGCCGAGCAACAAGATCAATATCGGACAGATAGGATTTGGTAGGATCGCACGCGATCATGATGTGGCTGAAACCATCAAATATGATCAGGCTCAGTTTATCGCCGTGTGCGATGTAGATAAAAAGCGCCTTTTGGACGGTAAGAAGTTTATCGACGATTATTATGCGAAGAAAACGGGCAGCAGCAAATACTCGAATGTCCGCATGTATGATGATTACCAGGAGATGTTGTTGAACAAGGACATCGATGCTGTGATCATCAGTACGCCTGATCATCAGCATGCAGAACCTGCAGCCCGGGCCGCCTTGGCCAAAAAAGACATCTACCTGCAAAAACCCACCTCGCTGACGGTGCACGAGGGCCGGTTCTTGAGTGATATTGTCAGGAAGCAAGGTGTTATCCTTCAGGTAGGCACCCAGCAGCGCTCCTCGCCGCAATTCAGGATCGCAGCGGAATTGGTCAGGAACGGAAGAATAGGTAAGCTGCACACGGTGAAAATCGGTTTGCCGGGAGACCCGTCCGGACCCGAAGCGGCTCAGATGCCCATTCCCGAGAATCTGAACTACGACATGTGGCTTGGTTCGACGCCCGAAGTGTATTACACGGAGATACGCGTGCATCCCCAGGACAATTATGGCCGTCCGGGCTGGTTGCGGTGTGAGCAATTCGGCTCTGGCATGATCACTGGCTGGGGTCAGCACCATTTCGATTCTGCCGCATGGGGAATGAATACGGAATACACGGGTCCAGTTTCCGTTGAAGCGGTGGCCCAGTTCCCCAAGTCGGGATTGTGGAACGTGCACGGCGATTTTATGGTGAAGGCCGAATATGCAAATGGAGTTACCATGTACACCAGCGGCGGATATACGAACGGTATCCGGTATGAAGGTACGCAGGGTTGGATCTTTGTCTCACGAGGGAGTTACATGGCTTCAGCCAGCGATCCAGTAGATAAGGAGAAGAGTGCGAGAGCGTTGGACGCGAGCGACCCGAAGATTCTCACTTCCGAAATAAAGGAACATGAGATTCACCTGTATCGAAGCGATAACCAGCACGGCAACTGGTTGGATTGCATCAAAACAAGGAAAGAACCGATTTCTCCGGTGGAGATCGGCCATCGTGCCTGTACCGTATGTCTGATCAGCCACATCGCCATGAAGGTGCCGGGCAGGTTAGAGTGGGATCCCAACACCGAGAAATTCAGAAACAGTGAAGCGGCCAACTCGATGCTAAAGCGGTCGCAACGGTATCCCTATGGTACTGATTATATCAAGGTTTGAGGTGAAAACCTGATCGATGACTGATGGCTATTGCATCAGTCGGCATATAATTGGAAACGATCACATGCAAGATCTGATCACAAAGGTTGACCAATGAATTTATGACTCCCTTCGAATAAGTCTTTTTAATAAAAATACATTCAAAAACCCGATTGATGAAAAATCTATTACATACTTTCACGCCGATTCTTATCATGCTTTTCATTTTGTCATGCAATACCCAAAAAGAGAAAAAAGAATCGAAGCCATCGTTTACCGGCAGAGATGGGGAAATTGAACTGGTAGTATTGGATCCGGGCCATTTTCATGCAAGCCTGTTGCAAAAGTTTCCGCAGAAACAGGTGAACGATACTGTATGGGTATATGCGCCCGAGGGTGATGAGCTGAACCAGTATATGAAGAGCATCGAGGGGTATAACCGGCGTTCCGATGATCCTACCCGTTGGCATGAAATGGTTTGTGCGGGTGAGGATTATCTTGAGCGGATGATCGAGGAGAAAAAAGGAAATGTAGTGATCCTTGCCGGTAACAACGGAAAGAAAACCGGTTATATTGCCAAGTCGATCAATGCCGGCTACAATGTCCTTTCAGACAAGCCGATGGCCATCAACAAGGAAGGATTCAAACTGCTGGAGGCTGCATTCGATAGCGCCCGCGCGCAGGATGTATATCTCTATGATGTGATGACCGAACGCTACGAGATACTGAACACCCTCACGCGTGAGCTCATCAACAACAGAGAACTGTTTGGTGAACTCCGGGACGGCACTCCTGATGATCCTTCTGTTGTCATGGAAAACGTACATCATTTCTATAAACAGGTTTCGGGGAATGTACTGGTCCGTCCCGCGTGGTTCTATGATGTGGAACAGCAGGGCGAAGGGATGGTGGATGTGGCCACTCATCTGGTCGATTTGATTCACTGGCAGTGCTTCCCGGATTCCACCATCGATTACCGCAATGATGTGCAGATAACTTCAGCCAGCCATTGGCCCACAACATTGACGTTGGATGATTTCACACGCTCCACTCAATTAGAGGCCTTCCCCGATTTTCTCACCAAGTATGTCAAAGATGGCAGGCTGGATGTGTACAGCAACGGCAGGATCAACTATCGGGTGAAAGGAAAGAACATCCAAGTTACCGCACTTTGGAATTATGAAGCCCCGGAAGGAGGGGGTGATGCATACAGTGCCTTGATCAAAGGGACGCGCGCCAGCGTAGAAATTGTACAGAATAAAGAGGAGAACTATATCAAGCAATTGTATATCGATAAAGATCAAGCTGTTGATGGGAAAGTCTTCGAATTGGCATTGAGTGAGATGGTTTCCGAACTGCAAAAAACCTATCCTTATCTGTCTGTACAACGAATTACGGATGAGCGGTATCAAATTATTGTTCCCGTAGAAAACAGAAAGGGACACGAAGATTATTTTGGAATGGTAGCTGCAAAATATTTCGGCTATCTAGTGAATCGGGATTTACCCGAATGGGAGGTATCCAATATGTTGGCCAAGTATTATATCACCACCACTGCGTTGGAAATGGCAAAAAAGAATTCCACGCCTTAATCTTTTAAATGATTATCCGCAATAGTTCCTATTATAAATTCTTGATTTGAAATCGGGCGTGTAAGTGAGGGCAGCCAGCAGAAGCCGGTCAAACTGCTTCTCACCGAAATAACGCCTGTTGAACTTGTAACAGAACTGATTTAGATAATATTGTAAGTATTCGGGTTTCATTTTGTAATATACGCCCAATAATTGTCGCTTGGCATTACTTATTGCCGTATGGACCCAGGGCAGGACACTGGGGAGCTCCTTGGGTGGGATGACAGATGCCGTATGCGAATGGACATGTTCTTTTAATTGTGTATAGGAAGTCGAATCATCGGTGGTTAAATCCGCCGTGTTCTCGATGTGTTCTTTGACATTCTTTGTGATTGTATCGGACTTCAAATCGTTGATTACTTTCATTTTCAGGTATCTGACCTTCTTTGGTTTTTTGCCTGCTTTGGGGCTTTCAACTGTTTTGCTTTCAGCCATTACCAATACTTTGGTCTTTTTCTGACTGCCGCGGCCGCGTTTCAACGGTTTATCCCTGTCTTCAAGGGATATTTCCGTGGAAAAGAAGGCATCGTCCAGCTCGATGGCACCTTCAAGAGTGTACTCATCATCACGCTTGCCCATCACGTCACGCAGCTTATTGACCATTTCCCATATCGGCTGATAGCGCTTGTGTCCTAATTGGCGTTGCAGTTCAGCCGTAGATAAGGAACCTTTGGTGGCTGTGAGCAGGTGCATGGCGACGAACCAGTAACGGTAAGGCAGGTTGGAGTGTTGCATGACAGTGCCTGAACGCAAGGTTTGGCGGGCATGGCAACGCTTGCATTCGTAGGCTTGTTTGTTTTGAAGCCAGTAATGTTCTTTACAATTACAATGACGACAAGTTATACCCATTTGGTCTCTTAGTTCTTTGAATTTTTTCCGACAGGACTCCTCATCGGGGTAATTTATGGCAAAATCCAGGATATTCATAGCTCGAATTATTTTATTGTTGTTGATGTAAATATAATGAATATCAATGAATTGTGCAAACATTTTTGAAACTTATTTATAACTTTTTCCCGCTAAATTCTTTAGGAAGAACTGCGGATAATCATTATCTTTTATTAAAAATGAATTTTATTATCATTTCGTATTAAATTAAAACTATCATGAATGTGAAAAAAGAATGTTTTTTTTCAGTCACACAGACAGGAATGAAAAACAAAAACGGAATGCTCCATTTAGTAACTGCATTTGTTATTTTGTTTTTTTCTTTTCCGGCATTTTCCTTTTCTTCGAGCAATTTGAAAGAGGGTATGACGGATAGTCAGCAGACAGGGAGAACGGTAACCGGACGTATTACCGACCAGAACGGTGAATCCTTGATCGGAGTAAATGTTGTAGAATCCGGTACTGCAAATGGCACAGTTACAGATGTAGATGGGAATTATTCATTGAGATTAACCTCTTCAAACCCAATCTTGAACATATCTTATATCGGATATACCACGCTAACGATAAACGTTGGAGGCAGAGCCGTTATTAACGTCATTTTGGAAGAAGAAGTAAGTTCTCTTGATGAAGTGGTGGTCGTAGGTTATGGGGTAATGAGAAAGAGTGATATCACAGGTTCTGTGGCCTCGGTCAATACTGAAGAAATGAAACTGTATCCTGCTACCAATATCACGGAAATGTTGCGTGGACGGGCTTCGGGTATCAATGTGACCAATACATCCGGTAGGCCGGGGAGTACATCAAACATCACTATTCGCGGGGTCCGTTCATTGAATGCAAGTAATCTCCCACTTTATGTGGTAGATGGAACTCCGGTAACAGCTACTGAATTTGCCACTATCAACAGTGAAGATGTGTCGTCTATTGAGATACTGAAGGATGCCGCATCTCAAGCTATTTACGGTGCCAGGGCTGCTAATGGAGTACTTCTTGTAACTACGAAGCGAGGAGCCGCTGGAAAATCAGAAGTTACTTTTAGCAGCAGTTTGAGTTCGCAACATCTGTGGCGCAATTTTGATTTTTACTCGCCTGCAGAATTCTTTGAATTGAGGAAGCAAGCTATTGCGAACGATAATGGTGTGGAGGCTTCTACATTGACCCCTGAGGAGGTGCTTTATGATGATGAAGCACTTGCCGCCTATGAATCAGGAAGATCTACCGATTGGGAAAGCTTGATGTTTGATCCTGCTTTGTTACAGACTTATAATTTAGGGATTAGAGGGGGTAATAATAAAACAAAAGTTTCCGTAAATTTCGGTTATGTTGATCATAAGGGAATGGTGGTTACAGGATCTGGTTACAAGAGGGGAAATCTTCGGTTAAATATAGATCATGAGGTTTACAGTTGGTTGAGTATGGGATTTAATACTTCATTCGCGAAGACAAAAACCGAAACCGAAGCCGGCGTGTTCTCCGATCATATTACCCGCTCACCTTTCGGGATGCCGTATGATGAAGAAGGTAATATTAAACAGTATATCAATTCCACCGGTGATAAAAATCCATTTTATGATGCCCAATATATCAAAGATGAAACCACCACTGATATTACCCGATTAAATGGGTTCCTGGACATACGTCCCTTTAAAGGAATCACATATCGTCTGAATGCTTCATGGTATAACCGATTTGGAGAGAGTGGCGATTATAAGAAGGCAGAATATACCGGTGGTGGTTCTGCCGGTAGCATCTCTCACTCAAAATCGCAAAACTATCTGATAGAAAATATTCTCAATTACAATGTACCTTTCAGTAATAAAGATCATTCGCTTGGTTTTACCGGTGTCCAGAGTTGGGATTATACATATACAACCTCATTAGGATTTGGAGCCAATAAAGTGCCGGTTGATGAATTCTGGTGGAATATGATCGCAGACGGAGAAGTCACATCAAGGACACGTACTGTAAATGAGAATGTGCTCCTTTCATATGTAGGTCGTGCACAATACAGTTATTTAGAGCGATATATATTGAATATGTCGGTGCGACATGACGGTTCCAGTCGTCTTGCCAAAGGCAGGAGATGGGCAACCTTCCCTTCTGTCGCTGTGGCATGGCGTATCAGTGAAGAGCCTTTCTTAAAAGGTGTGGACCAGATTTCAAACTTAAAAGTGAGGGTTAGTCACGGTATGGTGGGAAATCAGGAAGGGATCGGAAATTATACGACTTTGGGTACAACGGTGGATTACAGGATGGAATTTGGCGATAATTATTTCATGGGATACCTGCCAGGAAATAGTTTGCCAAATCCAAAACTTAAATGGGAAACCACTGCTTCAACCAACTTTGGTCTTGATTTTGGGTTTTTTCATCATCGACTGAATGGAACGATTGAGTATTATAATACCCAAACCACCAATCTTTTAGTTAGCCGCTCCATTAATGGTGTTCTCGGGTATACCTCTATGTTGGATAATTTGGGCGAAACCCGGACAACAGGTCTTGATCTTTCGTTGAATGGTGATATTATCCGGAACAAAAATTTGACCTGGAGTCTCGGTACTAACTTTTCCACTTTCAACAATGAAATAATAAAAATTGACGATAAGGTAGATGAAGAGGGGAACCCCGTGGATGATGTCTCCAACAACTGGTTTATTGGCGAACCTATTAATGTATATTATACCTACAAGCCGGATGGGATCTACCAATATTCCGATTTTGATCTTGTTGAAGGGAAATATGTCTTAAAACCCACATTCGATTCAGATGGGGACGGAATTGCGGATAAAGCCATAGAAAGGAATGACAATATTGAACCTGGGAAAGTGAAGATTATAGATAAAAACAATGATGGCAAAATCGATGCGGATGATAGGTATGTGATTCACCGTGATCCTAAATTTGTGGCTTCAGTTTTTACGTCTTTAGAGTTCAGAGGTTTTGACTTTTTTATGGATTGGTATACTGTCTATGGACGCAAAATACAAAATGCTCATTTATATGATGCCAACAGGGGTGGATCATTGCAGGGTAAACTCAATGGTGTGAAAGTGAATTATTGGACCCCTGAGAATCCTTCCAACGAGTGGCCGCGACCAACACATAATTCAAATGTAACATATCAATCATCTCTTTCCATTCAGGATGCATCTTATATCAGGTTGAGGAGCATGACTCTGGGGTATACGGTTCCTGCTAAGGTAACACGACAGGCTAAGATAGAAAACCTTAGACTATATTTGACGGCAACAAACTTGCTTACATTCACAGATTTCTTGTCGTATAGCCCTGAGTTTACTCCTGCCGGATATCCTGAACCAAAGCAGTACACCTTAGGAATTAATTTTACGTTTTAGTAATAACTTAAAAAAGAAAAATGATGAAAAATATATATTTTTTACTCATATCTCTCCTATTTTTAATAAATATGGGTTGTAGTGATTTGTTGGATGTTGAATCCAAAACCTCTATCACATCATCCTACCTGTTTTCCACGCCGGATGGATTAAGCCGGGCGGTAACCGGTTTATATGTGAAAGATCGAAGTATCACTACAGAAGATGCAGTGGGGTTTATCGTAACAAATATGGACTACTCAACTGATTTGATGGTTTTCAGAGGCGGTACTGCTGCGGGATTGGCACGATTGGATACCAATACTCCTTCCACAGGTTTGTTTGCTGATTTCTGGGCAATGTATTACCAAATTATAGGTAAAGCGAATGAAGTCATTGTCGCGGCTGAATCGATGGATATGGAAAATGAAGAGGTCCGATTGGCTTGGGCTGAAGCAAAAATGTTCAGAGGAAGAAGTTATTTTGAACTTTTTAAACGATTTGAGAGACTTTATTTGAATACACTTCCCACAACAATTGAAAATATAGAAGGTAGAACATTTAGAGCGGCCAGTAAGGAAGACTTGTTTACGCTTATTAAAAGTGACTTGGATGACGCAATGAAAATTATTCCTTCTATTCCCGCCAACGGACAGACGGGTAATCCGGAATACGGACGATGGACGAAAGGTGCCGTTAAACATGTCAGAGCTCAGGTGGCTATGTGGGAAGAAGATTGGGATAGAGCTATCAGTGAATGTGAAGATATTTTTGAGGATCCGAATTACGGATTATTAGGGAGCACCATTGACGCTTTTAGGGGAGCTGACCTGAATAGCAAAGAGGTATTGTATGCTTACCAGTTTTCACCGAACCCCGGTGGAGGTAACTCCGTTTCGGGAGGAGTTGTTTCAGGTCATCGGCTTTCATTGAATGTAACGCCCAACTATAAAAAAGTATCCGGATTGACGAACAATCTGGAATATGGTGGTTATGGCTGGGGTAGGGTATACCCCAATACCTATTTGTTGGGGTTGTATGATCAGGAAAAGGATAAACGTTATCATGAATTGTTTCGCCACAAATATTATTATAACAATGCCGAATTGCTTCCGGCGGGTAAAAATCTGGGAGATGAAGTGATTCCCACACGAAGTAATTATATTGAATGTTTACATCCTTCGAGCTTAAAGTATTTTGATCGTTGGACGAATGCAGACAATCCAGATAGAACATCCAGTCTCAAGGATGTTGTGTTGTACCGATTGGGTGAAACGTATCTGATGGCAGCCGAGGCTTATTTTCATCGTGATGGCGGTGGCAGCTCCAAGGCTATTGAGTATTACAATAAGACATGGAGTCGTGCCGGGAATGATGTTTTCTCAGGACCGCTCACTCTGGACATTTTGCTTGAAGAATACGCTCGTGAATGCCATTTTGAGGGCGTGAGATGGCCTTTATTAAAACGATTGGGACTTTTAGAGGAACGTGTAAAGCTACATGCCGGAGATAGTAGGGCAGAGGATCCCCTGTTAAATGCAGATTACATTCATGCCCGGAATAACTTTCGTCCGGATCGCGATGTTCGTTGGCCTATACCGCAAACCGAACTGGATTTGATGCCCGGGTTCGGTCAGAATGAAGGTTGGTGAAGATGTGAATTTCTTCAAATAATGGATTTAATATGAAAAAGGTGTTGTTGGTTCTTGTAACTCTGTGGTGTATCACGTTGCGCGGTTATTCCCAGACTGAGATAACTAAGATGGTTCCGATTGTCTCGGACGACGAGATTAAGCTCGAAATGACACTTAAGAACGGGAAATCAGGAAAGATAAATGTTCATGGGAGAATCATTTCATGCCAGAATGGAGAGATTATCTGGAATGGAGCTATTACACAACAACGGATGCCCGGGACAGCAGACACGACAATTACCTGTTATCTGAGAAATATAGAAGCTCAGTTGTGGTCGCCCGCAAATCCAAATCTCTATCATCTGGAAGTTAATTGCAACGGAACGATGTTTACCTCCAGGATTGGTTTCCGAAAATTTGAGACGAAAAACGGGCAATTTTTTCTTAATGGGAACCCCATTTTCTTAAGAGGAAACGCAATTAATCCCCCCAATCGGGGTATTCCGGAGAAATTAGAGGGTAGTGCCGAATTTGCTCGTGATTACATCCGTTTTTTAAAAGGAATGCATGTGAACATTGTCCGGATCCCCGACAATCAAAACTGGATGGATGTCTGTGATGAAGAGGGAATGATGATATTTGGAGGACGGTATGGGCGTCCAAAAGGTGGAACTCCGGATCATCCCCCCTTGGATATGGAGGAATCTGTCAGGATATACAAGGAAGAGGATTTAGGTCCCTTTACCTCTCATCCCTCAGTGGTAATATATGTGCTATCGAACGAAATGCCTTACCAGGGTGAACTCGGCGAAAAATACCGGAGATTTCTTCAGGAAGCATATGATGAGCTTAGTCAATGGGATCACACAAAACAATATATCGGCAATGCGGGATATGGTTTGGGACGATCAGCAGATGTGTATGATGTGCATCGTTACTGGGGATGGTATTATAACACTTATTTTACATTTCTGAATCTAAGAGATATGGAGATGTGGCAGAATGAAGGAAAGAAACAGGCCATTACCTTTACAGAGTGTGTGGGTAATTACACGGGTATAGATGGTCGGTTTAACCTTTGTTCCCGCACCAAGCAACCCGGTTCCCAGAAGTGTTGGACGGGACACCTTCCGGAAGAAGAACAGGGAGAAGCTGCGTTGAAATATCAGGCAGACGTTTTAAAGAACGTAACGGAGATGTACCGTCGTTTCCGGCCACACAATCCCCGTCTGGCCGGTGTAATGCCTTTTACCATTCTTTTTCATCATTGGGATGGCATCCATAGCTTTGCTGAGATGATGCCAAAGCCGGCCGCCTACCAGTATGGTGTGAGTTACCAACCTGTGCTGCTGAGCTGGGAAACGTGGCAAATGAATGTATATGCCGGATCCGAAGTTCAGTGTGTGGTCCACGTTGTGAACGATGACGATCTGATGCGTGATTTGGATCATGCTAAAATTTTATGGTCACTCGAAGATAAGAATAGAATTCCCGTCATTTCAGGAGAAGTGGAGTTGCCTCGGATACCCTATTATGACACGTTTCGCAAAAAAATGAAAATAGGTGTTCCCCCATCAGTTCTTACCGGAAATTATACGCTTCGGGGAACAATCATGCAAAAGGGGGAAGTTATTTCTTCCAATACTGCTGAATTGTTTATCGCGGATAATGAATGGAAGAGTAGGGTCGATACGGGAAGGACGATCAAGCTGTTCGATCCGGAAAATAATGGAAAAAAAGCCTTACTCAATGGTGGAATTCCTTTTCAAAAAATAGAAGATCTCACAGGTTTGAATGCTGGAGATGTGTTGTTGATAGCCGAATTTGCCCTGAGCAAGATAGATGGTTCGCAGACAGACTTATTGAAACAATTTGTCGGTGATGGAGGACGCATTGTATGTCTCAGGCAATATTTTGGCGAATGTGACATGTCGTGGCTTCCCGTGACGGTTAAGTGGCTGAAAAATAGCAATAACGACCTTACTTACCCTCCTGCAGATTATTCGTTTGTAGATGGCATGAATATTAATCTGGAAAAAAGGGACCATGCTTTGTTTCAAGGATTATCGCAAAATCTCTTTGAATTATGGTCCGATTATACGGAGTATGATGAATCGCAACCGGGCTTTCCGGCTGTTTACCCAGTGACGAATGGTTACTTAATGACCGATGCGGATTTGTCACAGGTTTCCATCCTTGCCAATTATAGTCGCAACCTGTCGGCTACAGCTTTGAGTGAGATCAAATATGGAAACGGTTCCATCCTGTTATCGGGATTCGACCTGACTTCACGAACAGGGTTGGATCCGGTAGCTGATAAATTGTTTGTCAATATGATGAATTATGCTGCCAGCCATCAATTGCCGGACACCTTTCCTCTTGTGGACAGGAAGGTTTATTGGGGAAATTATCAGTCAGAAGCAGGAATTGTGTCGGGTGCAAATAATGGACTGATTGTTAATACTGTACCTGTGTCGCCCGTGAATAGACAGGAAGAGTATGCATTGAAGGTGGATGATCTGGGATATCATTACACTGTATCGTATGGGGGATGGAACGACCGGCCCGGCGTACAGTATATGATTCGGGGACGACGACCTTTTGCCCCTTACACCTACTCGGGTGGAGGGTCATATCTGGTGGAAAAAGGACAGGAAGGGGAAGGAAGTGGATATTTCCTCGCACGTGTGAAACCCGGCAAAGTAAATATGCTCACTTGTGTGGAAAACCCTACCGATCGGGCAATTGTTTTTTCAGTCCGAATCAATTCCGGGGGAATGGAAAAATATCTGCTTGAACCTCATTCTACGAAAACTATTCATACCTCATTGCCGAAAGAAAGGGAGCTGAAGGTCACCTTCACCGGCGATCGAAGTGCAGTGATCTTAACATCTGAATTTCAATGAGAAATTTTAAGTATATCTTTTCGTTTGTTTTCTCTCTGCTGTTCTTTTTTACAACGCTGCAGGCACAACAAAATGTATTCAAAAATACAGATGTTGTTGCTTCTTCCGAACAACATCAATTTCCCGCTAGGATGGCAACGGATGGTATCCTTTCAAGAAATTCAACCTGGATATCGGCAGCAGGATCTCGCCCCCCCCATACGTTTGAAGTGAATTTACGTAACTACTACGACATTGATTCAATTATTCTTTATACCGGTATTCCCATAGAAGAGAAAAGTGACTATGAGAAGAGGCAATCTCCCGGATTCTGGAATGTCAAGAACTTTATGATCCAGTATTGGGATGATGCCAACTGGACAGATTTGTCGGAAACAGTCACCACGGAGAATCGACTCGACAAGGTTACTTTTCGGTTTTCCTCACCAGTTTCTTCTTTCCGATTCCGGCTTCACTCTACCGATGGAGAACCGATAAGGGTTATTGAATTTGAAGGATATGGAAAGAAAAACAAAACAATGACTGTCCCCGCGGTCTTGTCTGAAAAAAGGAATGACGCTTTGCCTGACCGATCTACGGACGTAGGGGTGAAGATAAGACGGGAAACGGAAGGAAGGTCGATGAAGTATGTGGGGTATAACCAAGGATATTATATGCCTCACAGTAATGTGTCCGGATGGTTGGAGTATTCCGGAGTCAATTCGTTGCGAGTCTGGGCAAGCCTGGCTACATATGCGTCTGAAAAATGGTTGAATTCATCTCGAAGGGCTGGGAACTTGACCGACTTTGAGAAATTGAAAAATGAATTTCGTTCAGATCCGGAAAACTCTCGTTTTATTGCATGGGACTCCATTGTTGCGGTTGCCGCACAACCGGTCCATTCCACCAATTCCATGGTCATGGACTACGCTTTCAAAGAGCTGGACAGGCTGGGTATAGATGTGATTTTACAGATTTCCAATGCCAGCCAGGACACTTCGTGGGAAAACAAGTGGAAATTATGGCAACGTTATTATGCATTGGCTTTTTATGCTGCGAAAACCGGAGATGTAGAGATGTTCGCCATGCAAAATGAACCCAACCATCGCCATTCAGGGCCAATGCCTCTTGAAGTATGGATTGAGCTCATGAAAGTGGTGTCCGATGCAATACATTGTGCAGTATATGATGTCAATAAACTTTACAATAAACAATTGACACCTCAGTTTATAGGACCTGTCACGGCGGGTACCAATACAAATTGGTGGGCACAGATAGCTGCTTCCGAAAGAGTGGATTACAAGGGAGAGAAAATCGATCGCGATTTGATCGAACTCTTTTCAACCCACTCCTATAACCTGCCCGCAGCAGGATATGTTTCACGCGTACAAGGCATCGATCAGATTCTGCGTGAAAACCATCCGTTGGGCCATGGCAAACCCATCCTATTTACTGAGATTGGACGCTGGATGAATGCTTATCTGATAGATAAGGAGGAGACGATGGATTCCCCTTCGCTGTTCACAGAATGGGCAGGAATATACACCCACATCATGAAAGGGGGAGGTTATGGCATGTGGGCATTCAAATTAGCCAATACAGCGAGCAGTACCTATCCAAGGGGAATTAAATCGGGACACCACCATATTTGGAAAGGTAAACGATTTTTTGAAGATTCCTATGATAATTTGGCGTTGGGAAAACCGGTACGTACGATCGCATCCGATGTAGGATATAAGGCAGCTTTTGTAACGGATGGTGATAAGTCAAACGCATCGTCATGGGCTTATACGTCCGAAGAGCCCAAGTATCTTGAAATTGATTTGGAGAAAGAGGTGGAAATGGGAGGAATGGTCATATATACAGGGTCAGCGGGTGGTGTCTTTACCGCGCCTGACAGGATACGTTCTATCCGAGTGGAGAGCTGGGACGTTTCCACATGGAAACCAATTCCTGAGACTGTAGAAAAGGATAGCCGCTATGCCCAGTTATTTTATACGTTTGAAGAGCCTGTCAAGGGTTCTAAAATCAGGATCATAATAGATGATCCCGGAAAAGTGATGATCCGTGAAGTCAAGGTGTTTGGACCTAATACGCTCTCCTGTGCCCCCGAAAGCTACGACATTAGTGGAGCACAGCGCACAGCAGAGGTGGTACGGTTGTTTGCCAAAGGGTTTAAAGATGAGAGACCCCTACTGAAATGCGATGTTTCGGTGAAAGATGCAGATTTGGATATCTGTTCTTCAATAGACACAATCTCAGGGAATATATATGTGTGGCTGGTACAGCGAAATCCAATGGATTATCAACTTGATATTGACTTAACC
Source organism: Proteiniphilum sp. LBM24028 (assembly GCF_056629195.1). NCBI lineage: Bacteria > Pseudomonadati > Bacteroidota > Bacteroidia > Bacteroidales > Dysgonomonadaceae > Proteiniphilum > Proteiniphilum sp. LBM24028. Next base: position 537,655 of record NZ_CM152817.1, read on the forward strand.
GATCTGGGTATTTCTCCGGGTACCCCGATTGTTTATGAAGAGGTAGGGAAAAATAAATACGGAGAAGCCGTTGTTTTGGAAAGTTCAGAAAACGGAACGCTCAATCTCACTTTGCCTAAACAGAGTGTGGGACTGCTGACGATCTGCCCGAAGCCTACGGCTATGAAGAATTTTGCTGCAGATTACACTGCACTGGTAAAAGCCGGTACGGAAACTACAAAAGTTTTTGGTTCATCTTCACTCGCTATAGAACTTGATGCTCTCACAGGAGAAAACAACCAGGTTTCATATATACATTTTTCTCCACAGGTGTTAGATTTGCAGCAATCCCAGAGAATTATCCTGGGAATACACGGACATTGTAAACAGGATACCATACCATATCGTTTTCATGTATATTATCTGAACAGCAGTAACTGGACAGAGGGGAATTTAAGTTGGAAAAATGCACCGTGTCTAAATAGCTACTCTTCTCTGACTGAAAGAGTGGGAAATGAATGTTTTATGGCAGGTGAACTTACAATGGACAGGAATCCCGCTTATCATTATTTGGATGTGACCGATGTTGTAAAAAAACACCCATCTGATAATATGACCTTTATGTTGATAAGAGAAGGGCGTGAACCGGGTGACGATTATGATAAGGGTCGTGTTATTTCAATCTCAAATCATACTTCAACACATGCTCCGGTTCTCAAAATATGGTAATTATAAATTTGAAATTATATAAAAAGATAAAATATAAAGCTATGAAAAAAAATCTTTTTTATACTGTAGTGACAATTTTATCATTGATTTTCTTGAGTTGTAGTAAAGAAAATAGTGTAGAAAATGCAACATTAGAGTTTTCTGCTGATCAGGTAGAACTTGAAAACACAGCAAATAGTGTTGTGACGGTTGAAATGAATACAAATCAAACTGCATTTAGAGCTACAGTAGATGAAGTTGCAAAATCCTGGTGTAGTTATAGTATCATCGGAAAGGTTATCACCTTAAAAGCGATTGCTGATAATCCCAATCCCACAGCCCGTACAGCGACTATTGCAATTATAGCAGGAGAAGGGACCAATACTGCGACGAAATCTTTAAAGGTAACACAACTCGCAGGTGATATCTCTGCCACATTAAGTCTCACAGAAGAGAGTATAACGCTATCATCCGCAGCCAATAGTACGGCTCTTGTAGAAATTACTTCCAATCAATCGGATTTCCAGTCAACAATGAATGATCCTGAGATTGACTGGTGCAGCGTTTCTATTACAGAAAATGTAATACTAATTACCACTTTGTCTGAAAATAATACAGGAGATGCACGAACTGTAGTTATCACAGTTGTTGCAGGGAAAGGATCCAATATTGCAACGAAGGAATTAAAAGTAACTCAACTCTCTTCTGTACCCAGTATTATCGGCCAGGTGGCTCAGGGTGGCGTTGTCTTCTGGCAGGACCCCGAAGATCCAAAAAAATGTAAGATTGTATCAGCAACGCGTTTAGAAGGTGAGTCATGGTGTCCTCAAGCTATAGAAACCATTGCAACAGGGGCAACCTCGGAAGATGACGGCTTTGCAAATACCAACACGATAAAAGCACTCCCAAACTTCGACCAATATACGGCTGCCAAATTCTGTACCGACATGGGAGAGGGATGGTATCTTCCTTCCAAAAATGAAGTGCTTGCTTTATTCGAAGCATATAATGGTACAAAATTGGGTGATGCAACACCTTCAAACCCTGATGAGATAACTCCTGCAGAAAAAACTGCACGGGCTACTTTTGATGCGACTTTAACATCAATTCCAAACGGTGTACCACTCAATACCGCAGCAGGAAATGCAGCGGGAAATAGTATCTGGACAAGCACTGAATCTACAACCAATCCAACCAATGTATGGTGGGTAAGGTTTGGCAAGTTTGCTGTAGATACGGGCGTAAAAAGAAGTACTGCACGTACTGTGCGGGCTGTGAAACTTATTACAATTGATTAGGTGAATCCAGTGTCCATCAAAAATATATCTATGAGTAAAAAAAATATTCTTATAGCATGGATCATGATAGCCTGTGTTTTAGGGCTTACTGTATGTAAGGAAGATAATCCTGAAATAGAACCTGGCCCCAATGATGATGAGGAGGTCATAGATCCTGTGGAAGAGGATGATGAGGAAATTCTTCCACTTCCAACATCCTTGCCTCCTGAGATCTATTCTCCATCACGCAATATCACCATATATCGTCCGATTATGGTTGACTATAGCAGTTCTGTTCCTGTGACAAGCTGGAGGAGTGAGAAAACGCGGATATTACCCTATATCGTGGGGTTCAAAGCCGATACAACTGCAGTAAAATACAAATCAGTGATCAATAAATATGGCAGTCGGATTGATAAACCCCGGCAGGAAGTGACAGGGCGCTTTTACACGAAAAAAATCAATGGTCGTTGGTGGATCATAGATCCGGAAGGATATATTCATTATGAACGAAGTACTACCTCTTTAAGAAAAGGAAGTTCGGAAAGAAACAGTGTGGCTTGGAATACGCGCTTCAGGACGGATGAAAGGTGGATGCAGATCACCCAAGAGGAATTAGCGGCTATTGGTTTCCATGGGACAGGTGCTTTTTGTACAAATACTTATCAAACTATTCAGGAACATAACAAGAAACACCTCGATAAACCAATGACGTTGACCCCATCATTTGGCTTTCTGACAAACTTCAGAAGAGAATACAATTATGCATATCCGGGTGATATTTCCGATAACGCAGTGGGACTGGTGTATTATACCGGATGGGAACAATTTTGTGTCAATTATTTTAAAACGGCATTGGCTCCTTATATCAATGATCCGAATGTTTTGGGATTTTTTTCTGATAATGAAATTAACTTCAGTTCAACGAATAGCCGCATCTTAGATAGGTTTTTGAAAATTACAGATCCCGATGATCCAGCACGTAGAGCGGCTGATAATTTCATGCAAGCTAAGGGTGCAACCACTGTCACCAATGCTTTGAATAGTGAGTTTGCCGGTATTGTGGCTGAAAGGTATTATAAGGGAGTGAAAGAGGCCGTGAAAGTCGTAGATCCTGGGATGATGTATTTGGGATCCCGTTTACATGGAACCCCTAAATATCTTCAAGGCGTTGTAGAAGCTGCCGGTCGCCACTGCGATATTATTTCCATTAATTATTATAGCCGCTGGAGTGTAGAGTTGGAGACAAGCGTGGCAGAATGGGAAACTTGGTCGGACACGCCTTTTCTGATAACGGAATTTTATACCAAAGCATTGGATACGGACCTTCCCAATACATCCGGAGCCGGATTCGCAGTTCGCACCGAGAAGGACAAAGCTTACGCCTATCAACATTTTACTCTTGGATTACTTGAGTCTAAAAACTGCGTGGGATGGCATTGGTTTAAATATCAGGACGATGACGGATCAGATAATAGTGGACATCCTGCGAACAAAGGGATTTACGACAATTACTACGAAATGTATCCATATTTAAGTAAATTCATGAGAGATCTCAACTATAATGTATATGAGCTTATTGAATTTTTTGACAAATAAATGGTTCAGTTTTGGTTGGATTCTTAGAAACGTATGGGCTGTTTATTTTTTGTGTGCGTATCCTGGAGAAGGAGGAGCTACCAGTTACTTCATCAACAGTTTGGTCGGTAATGATGAAAATATCGGTACTTCAATGGAGTTACCCTGGAAAAGTCTTGTAAATCTGGGCAGAGATATTTTTCAGCCGGGGGATAGTATTTTATTTGCGAAAGGAAGCTCGTATAAAGGAGGGGTCATTTTTTCCTGTTCAGGTACAAATGATAATCCTATCACAATTTCACATTACAGTACTCCGCCTGATATAATCATGAAAAATCCCAGAAAAGATTTGTCTCCGCTTTTGAAAAAATATGGAGCGGGCAGATTGCCGGCTTTTAGCAATCCCAAGTGGGAATTTCTTAATGGAAATATCTTTCGGATCGAAGGAAACTGTATTGTCATTGACGGACTTTATTTTCATGATAATGCCAATCCTCCCGGGTCAAATAAGAAAAGTAAAAATGTACAAAAAATGGGAGCGATATATCTGGCTTTAGGTACCCATCACAATATTGTAAAAAACTGTGAGTTTGAAAATACACCGGTCGCTGTAAAAGTAAAAGGTACCCATAATCTTATCACAAGAAACTATTTTCATGATACCTATGAACCCATGGCAGAGTCTTGGGGACCCATAGCTATCATGATTGTATCGGCTCACAACGAAATTTCATACAATCACATTGCAAATTATGGATCCTATGGAGGCCCTTATGGTTCAGATGGCGGCGTGATAGAGCTTGATGGAGTCGATGATGACTTTGATGCACACCACATCCATATCCATCATAATATATCGGTTAATAATCATGGATTTATTGAAATAGCCGCTCGGGATGTTGATCACGTCAGAGTAGCCTATAACTTGAGTGATGACAGGAATCAATTTATTGGAGGAGGATCTATGAAAGTAGAAGTGTTCAATAATACGATTATCAGAACACGTGAACCAAATATAGATCGTTTTGTATTTTGGACGTTTGATCCGGAAAAAACTTTTTTGAATATCCGTAATAATATTTTTTATGTAGCGAGTGATGTTCAGGTGTTAGGGCCTGTAAAAGAGCAAATTGGTCATATGAGGGTAGCCATAGGTAATCAAAAACGAAGTCGAAATATTTATTACTCTCCAGGAAATACTGATCCAGTAGGAATACCTCATCAAAAAGATGACTGGGTGATTGATCCTCTTTTTGTAGATATAAACAATCGGAACTTCAGATTAAAAAAAAGTAGTCCTGCACGAAAAAGAGGATTTTCTTTTGGATATACACATGATTTAGATATGTATCCTGTGGCAATAAAAGGGAAAATTGATTTAGGAGCTTATATGTTTGAATAGAATGTGCTGCTGCTCAATCTACCATTTTTGCGGGTTGTATGTGGCTACTTTGGAAATACATGTCATATGATTAATAATGAGCCGCTTGATGTCGTTATGGTTTATTCCCATATTATGGATGGCTTAGATATTACTTTAACAATGATTCAAAGAATCATTTTATTGAGATTATAGAGACTTTATTTGACTTGACAAAGTGTTCCACAATTAGTCTATGCTCATCAGTAATTCTGCACGAATGTGTGGAACAAGTACCCTAACAACTTCCGAATACTGTCTTTGTTTTTGTTTTTTGATGTGGGGATATTGGTACTATGACGCTACACAATACAATACCCTATATTGGCCGAATAGCTCTATCAGGGGTAAAATTATATAATTCAGCGGGCGTGGAAAAGAATATGGACCAATAGAGTTGGAAACCAAATAATTTTAATAATGAATAAATATTCTCATAATCGTCTTTATATCAGGTGTTTTTCTCTTTGTAGCCCAGAATTGTTTTCCCGTAGGGACATAATTATGAGGAGTTCCATCAAATGAAAGTCGTCGTTAATCTTGGGAAATATCAAAGGAAATCTTTTCTCATTGGGCTAAATACATCTATCAGTAGACCTGCTTCGAGGCATTGTGTACCATGAGGAAGATTGGGAGCGATATAAAGTCCATCCCCTTCTTTAACGACATTTATTTCGCCATCTATGTTAAATTCAAAAATACCACTTGCTACATAAGTAGTCTGCGAATGGGGATGGGAGTGCATCTCTCCCACTGCACCTTTCTGAAATTTGACCTTCACGAGCATCATCTGCTCATCGTAACCCATTATCTGGCGTTGTATTCCTGGACCGGTCACTTGCCATTCTGCCTTATCTTGCATTAAAAAGGAACCACTTCGTACCGACATAAGCCACAATTTAACTGTAAAATATCACTAGTGTCCCATTAAAATTGGGACGTTATTAATAATCAAATAAACCTGGTCCATTAGGTCCAAATCGTTCTTTGTCATTTTGAAATTTAGTTTTGTCAAAAAGGTCTCGAAGATGAGTTTTGTCAGTTAAAGATATACTCAAAACCTGCAAAACTTCATATGTGCTTCTGTCAAGTTTCATGTCTTTTTGGACGATTGCAACCAGGCAATAAGTGCATATAGCAACGTAGATTTGAATCCGAACCGCATTCTCGGTTGTACCCCAGAATTTCTTTATTTTCAGATGTTGTTTCAGCCACTTGAAAAACAATTCAACTTGCCAGCGATTTTTATAAAGTTCGGCAACCTGAAGAGCTGAAATTTGCATTGCATTGGTTAAGAAGGTGAACTCACGTTCCTGTTCTTCATCCCAATATCTGACCAATCGAAGAGTTTCAGGATAGTATTGACTTGGATAAAATCCAGCCAATTCAATCGTTACATCCGAAAGCACGTTCTTAGGTAATCGGCGTTTCCATTTGATGGATTTGAATTGCAGATTATTTTTGGCTCTGATAACGAAAAAAGCATCTATCTGATGAATCTTATACAGCATTTTGAAACTGTTGTAGGCCCTGTCAAATATATAATATGAACCTGATTCGTAAGGAATTTCTTTCATCGCCCTTGAGTCGTGAACTAGAGCTTCAGTGATGTGAAAAAATGTGGGTATCTGTGTTTCAATATCAAATAATGTATGCACTTTGATACCGCCTTTTTTCTCACGAAACTTCGCCCACCAGAACACGGAAAGGCACAAGTCAATCGTTGTTGAGTCGAAGGCGTAAATGTTACCATCAAGCTTGAAGATGTCAGAAACTCTTTTCTGTCTGGCTTCATTCACCAGGTAGTAAGCATACTCTTCGAAGATGCGATAGTCTCTATCTTGATTGGCTCTTGCAAGTGATGATTTTGAAACATTTTTACCCAGACCCAAATGATAAGATTTGGAGTGATGAGCATCAAGTGCAACAATCAAATCTCTCAGACTTTCACGGTTTGACAATTGTCCAAACATCAGAGCAAGCAGTTGATTCCAACAAGTAAGATGTTTCACATATCGATTCCCTTGGTACTTGTCGACAATACGACGAAACTTATCTTCATTTAGAAATGAGATTAATTGAGCGAACACATATTTCTCTTTATTCATTGCAACCCTCAATATTAGGAAGCAAAGTTAGAAATTGAAATCGTCGCGCTCTAAAAATCGATGTATCTAACTAAATTTCAAATATTTCAAAGAACATTTTTAGATTTTAATGGGACAGTAATGGTAAAATATTAATTGTAATTAATTGTACAAATGATTTGAATGTGTTATAATTATTCAAACACAGCAATACTTATACGAACGTACGAATATAATTCAATATTTTGACAATATCAATAGCTTCCAATGAAAAACCAAGATTTGAGAAAAACCTAAACGATATTCTTTTGGATCCGTCTTTGAAGAAAATGAAGGTAACTTGAATTGCATGAGTCAAATTGATTTTTTTCAACAAAGTTAAGACTTTTCGTTTTTGAATAGGGATTCTGCAATGATTTGATTATTAATTATGTAATCAATAATTTTGAGGTTCATTTTCAAATTCTATTTCATTCCGTACTACGGCCATCATCCCTTCCACCTGTGCCAGAGCAAACATTCTCCCTAAGAAGGAGTAGCCCGGATTGTAGTCCTTTTCCGCATCGTTGAGTATCAGCTTGCCATGATCTACCCGCATGGGTATCTGCGGCCGCTCCCGTTCCAGGATGCGGATCACCTCTATCAGCTTGCCGTTTCCATCCAAGTGCGATGCTTCCATAAAGTTGCCCCCGGGAAGTAGTTGTGTGCTTCTGAGATGGGCAAAGCCTATCCGGTCTGCAAATTTGCTGGCCAAGGCAGGTACATCATTGTGGGCACCGGCACTCAGTGAACCGGCGCAAAGGGCGAGACCGTTGCTTCGGGAGGGTAGGGCGCGGAGAATCCAGTTGATATCCTCCTCATTAGTGACAATGCGGGGTAGGCCAAATACAGGGAAAGGTGGGTCATCGGGGTGGATACATAACATGATGTTTTGCTCTTCTGCCACGGGTATTACCTGCTGGAGGAAATATTGCAGGTTCTCCCGGAGCTTCTTTCTGTCAATGCCCGCGTACTTCTGTAGCTGTTTTCTAAATTCCACGACCGGATTATTGTTCCCGCCGGATATATTCCGGTGGATAAAACCCTGTGTTTTGACAATGATCGTATCGATGAGGATTTCTTTATCTTCTGTAGTCATCTCCTTGTACAGCAGATTCATCTTTTCGATCTCTTCTTCAGTGTAATCTTTCTCTGCTCCCGCTCTGCGCAAAATCTTACAGTCGAAGCAGGCAAAACGAATCTTGTCGAAATAGAGGGTGGTGGTACCATCGGGAAGCGGGTGGTTCAGGTTGGTACGTATCCAGTCGATGGCGGGCATAAAGTTGTAGCATATGGTTTTCACACCGGCTTTACCCAGGTTGGCTAAACTCACTTTATAGTTTTCAATCAACTGATCGCGCACGGGGGTAGCATATTTTATCTCCTCGGCCACAGGAAGACTTTCGGCTACCGACCAAACAAGACCTGCATCTTCAATGACTTGTTTCAGCTTATCTATTGCTTCCCTGCCCCACACCTCTCCGGGAGGAAGGTCGTGTAAGGCGGTAACAATTCCCTCCACGCCAATCTGACGAAGCATATCGAGAGTAATTTTATCTTGTGGCCCGAACCAGCGCCAGGTTTTGATCATTTGATTTTTCAGTTTTTAAGTTAGTTATTCGTTTTCGGTTTACAGCGATCAGCTTTTGCCGTACAATTGTTGGACATACAACGGTTTGCAAGTAATCATTACATAGGACAAAGTTAGTGATAAAAAATTAGTTCGACCGCTTTTACTGTTTTATCGTGAAATCCATATTTTTATATCGTTACAGGCTAAGTCCCTCCGTATAACAGAAAGGAGATAAAAAGGAAAAATAAATTGATATGGCGATATTTATTCACTATGTTTGTAATACTGATCCAAAAGTATAGGCCAAAATTTCACATTCTAATTGATTACATGAAAAGTATATTATTCTTGTTCCCATTTTTGCTGCAAGCCTCTTTTCTTGTAGCCCAAAACATGACGGATGCGAGTCTCTTCCTGCGCAGTGACAGTACCCGTTATCTTGATTATGTCTCATCAAAATCAGGAGATCTCTATAGTGCTCTGGGGCATCACGGCCCGGCAATTGAGAATGAATGGCTAGGTCTTCGGCTCTACTTCGACAAAAAGGCAGCCATCGATGTTTACTCAAAAGCCAATAGGGGACTAGAGTTGTCACAATACAGGTGGTACCCCACACCGGAGCAGCAGATGCAAGGGAAAGGTGCCGACTACTATAAGGTAGGGTCTACAGTCGGTCTGGGAGGTATTCGTTTATGGGATGGAGAGAAGGTGGTACCGCTACACCCGGTGTCAAACCGATTGGCTAGGGTAGCGAAAGAGGGATCCGTCTCATTTATGGAGATGCTGTCGGAAGATGTCCCCTATCGCAATGGCAAAGTGGATATCCTTGTCAGGGTCACCGTCTATTCCGGTGTCAGAAAGGCTAAGGTGGAAGCTTTTGCTCTATCGGATGCGCAGGTGGAATTTGTGACCGGTATCAACTACCATCCTGGACAGCAGGTAGTGGTGGAAGAGGATCGCATTTTTACCTGGGGATTGCACCCTGAAGATGTGGCAGACGAAAAAGTGGAACTGGGTGCTGCGATCTTCCTGAATCCGGATGATTGTGCGCTGAAGATGGATGATGGCAACCAGCATATCTTTATCCTAAAGCCGGCAAAATACCTCAGCTACTGGATCTCTTCAGCGAATGGCAAGGAGCCCGTTATCAATACGCTGGATAGGTTTATCGATTTTGCAACTTTGGAAATGAACACAAATTAACTGAGTACAAATGTTTCACGAACCACAAATGAAAGAGGGAATCATCAGATGAATATCATTGTCTCTCCCTCTACTACGCCAGCTTTTAACCTGGCCGCAGAAGAACATCTATTCTCTAGAAAGGGTGAAAATTTTTTGTGGCTCTATGTGAATGAACCGAGTGTGATCATCGGGTCAAACCAGGCAGTAATGAACGAAGTGGATCCGGATTTCTGTATCGAGCATGATATCCGGATTATTCGTCGCATGTCTGGTGGAGGAGCGGTGTATCACGATGAAGGAAACCTGAATTACTCGTTCATTCATGATAGCACTGGTGCACCCTTAAGTACTCGTTTTCTTGAACCCGTTGTGGTTGTACTTCACAAATTGGGTATTCCCGTTGTGATAGGGAAAAGAAAAGACCTCTGGCTTGAGGGACGTAAGATATCGGGTACTGCATCACATATCTCCAGAGGAAGGGAACTGCATCATGGTACCCTGTTGTATGATGCAGATCTGGAGGTTTTAAAGAGAGCCCTGACGTCGGAAAACGGGCACCTGATAAAAAAAGCGACAGCCTCGGTATCCAGTCCTGTGCGGAATATACGTTCCTACCTGTTGGAACAGCAAGGAAGGGCTGACGACGTGACTGCTTTTTTGGAGGCGCTTACCCGAAAACTGCTGGAATACTATGGACTCAAAGAACTCACTATGTTCAAAAGAGAGGATATGGCAGAGATTGAGGAACTGCAAAAGAAAAAGTATACACAGCGTGACTGGAACTACCGGATGTAAAGTTTCCCTTGCCAGGTTCCCTTCTCGCCAAACCGTTTCAGTATTTTTTCCCTCACCTCGTAATTCTTTAGTCCCCAATCGGGTGCAATCAGCAGTCTTGCGGGCGATTGTGACGTGAACCTTTCAATATTGATATCGGGACTAAGGCGTTCGGCAAAAAGAACGCACAGATCGACATATTCTTCGAGCGTGAACAGCTTGAACGATTCCGGCAGCAATTTATACTCCCGTGCCATGGCGGTGTAACGGATAATTTGCAACTGGTGAAGCTTGAGGGTTGTGAGTGGTAATTCGGAGAGTCTGTCAGCATGGTGCAGGATATCTTCTTCTGTTTCTCCGGGCAGGCCCAGGATCATGTGCGCGCCTGTCGGGATCATTCTTTCCGCCGTTTTACGGATCATTAGGGCAGATTCTTCATAGGTATGTTGACGGTTTACCCGTTCCAGTGTTTTATTTAAAGTTGACTCCACGCCATATTCTACCAACACAAATGTCTTTTTGCCGAGGGCTTCAAAGTAATCAAGCAACTCCCCGGGCATACAGTCGGGGCGGGTACCCACAATCAGTCCCACCACGCCGGGATAGGAGAGTGCCTCCTCATATTTGTCGATAAGCGAGTCAATGCTGTCGTAGGTATTGGTATAGGATTGAAAATAGGCCAGGTATTTCATCTCCGGATATTTGCGCGAGAAGAAATGAATGCCGTCGGCCAGTTGTTCCGTGATGGTCCTGGTAGGTTTTCCGTAACCGGGACTAAAGCTTTGGTTGTTGCAGTATGTACATCCGCCGCGTCCTTTACTGCCATCGCGGTTGGGGCAGGTGAAACCTGCGTTAATGGATATCTTTTGTACCTTATAAGGAAATCGTGCCGAAAGATATTCCGAGAAATCACGATATGGTTTGTCGTTTAAAAACACCTGCTCTGATTTTTAGGATACAAATATAACGAAAAATGAGAAACGGGAACATGACATCCCGTCATATTCCCGTTCATGTGTATATATTGAAAAGTAGAGTTTCTTTACGGGAGCACCTTCTCACATGAATTATTTCTGGGGAGCATATGAATTCAATGTGACCATGATATTCTCGGGATTTTTTATGAAACTGACTTTAGACGTCCCTTTGTCGCTGTTTTTTTCATAGGTCTCCACCCGGTTTTTTCCGTTTCTTACGATTGAAACTTGTTCATACTTGTCGGCTTTGAGTGCATTTTCTACTTCCCGGGTAAAACTTTCATCAAGCGATTTGTCGGTCGAATTCAACGTAAGCATTTGACGACCAGTGCTTATTGGCGATTTGCCAAGCTCCCATGCCTCGATGTTTGTCAAATCGTTTAACCTGTCCATCATATTGGTTTTTTTCTGGTATACATAATTAAATCGCTCATCCTCCATATACTTGTCGAACAATTTTTCGAGTTGTTGAGCCGATATGGTCGTGGCAAAAGCGAGCATTACGAACATAATTGAGAGATTTTTTTTCATTTTTACAGGGTTTTAAGTTATTGATTCGCAGACTTTATATAATTAATTTTTTGTGATAAATCGTCAAAAATTTTATCGGCATCCATCTCCTTTTGTATTGTATTTGCTTTCACTAAAGGTTCATAGCTGGTACGGATGATTTCATTGGCTTGCATAAACATTTTATCGGCATATACTTGTGCTTTATGCGGGTCTGATATTGCCTTTCCATGGATGAAAACCACGTAATCGTTGGAAGATATTTCGGTTTTGTTTTTGAGCGGGAATAAAATAACAACCAGAAGAATAGCTGCCGCGATACTTGCTGCTGGAATCCACAATTTTCGAAATAGAAATGGTTTTTTATTGTTCTTCTTCACCGGAATAACAAAAATGGGAGCAGCAATTTGCTTTTCTTCCTCGAAAGCAGCAAACATGGGTTTATATACTTCATGTTGAGGTAAAACAGTATTGCTTCGGAAATATTCCTTCAGTCTTTTTTCCTCTTCAGGCAATGCCGTTCCTTCGAAATAAGCGTTCAGTATATCATTTACGTTGTTCATAAATCATAGTCTCCTTTTGTTGAAAGGTAAGAATCATTTCACGTATTTTTTTTCGGGCCCGTGACAGATTAACAGTAACGGCGTTTTCTGTGATCGACATCATTTCTGCAATTTCCGTCACCTCCATCTCTTCCACATCTTTCATACGGATAATAGTTCGTTGCATTTCGGGAAGCGAATCAATCATTCTGTTGATGGTATTTACCGTGTCAGCCTCTTCGGTAAGCTGGTGCGGACCGGGCGCAGGATAAGTTGCGTTGGGGGAAAGCTCCCCGTTTGGTTGCTGCTTGCGGAGCATATCCAGACAGAGATTTCGCATCGATGTAAGCAAAAATGCCTGTGGGTTTTCGATCATCCTCAGCTGTTCACGTTTTTCCCATAAACGCATCATCAACTCCTGATACGCATCCTGTGACAGATTTTCGTCTTTCAATACCGAAAGTGCCATACGATACAGCTTATCGGAATAACATAGGATTTGATGTTCAAATTGATGAGCGTTCATACATAATAGACGTGAAACGGGGGAAATTCTTACATCAATCGGCGTTTTTTTTCAAAGATAACATAAAAGTTAACCTGTCGGATCACTTTACGGTCAGAAGGTCGGGAGATATGTTTCCTATGTAAACTATTCATTGCCAGGATTTTTTACATAAAAAACCGGGGCATCACATGGTGTGATACCCCGGGTAGAATAAATTTTATAAAAAGATTATGCTTCTTTTTCAGCGTCAGCTTTAGTATCTTCTTTTACTTCAGCTTCTAGTACTTCGGCTGTTTTGGTTTCTTTTGTTTCCCCAGCCTTGGGAGCCTCTTCTTCTTTTACCTCAGCTTTGGCTTCTGTTTTGGCTTCAGCTTTGGCCGCCTCTTTCTTGAAAGCTTCCACCTTCTGGTTGTCAAGCTTCTCTTTTAGTGCAGCCAGTTCTTCGATGTCGCCCAGTGTGGTTTTCTCCATCACCGGAATTGCTGCTGCCACTTCGTTTCCTCCTTCTTTCTTGCCAGTGCGTTTTCCTTTCCTTCTGGAGTCGTCGCCTGAGATATCTTCGTGGATGCGGCTATGAGAAACGATGATGCGTTTGGCATCTTTATTGAACTCGATCACTTTAAATTCGAGCTTTTCTTCCACCTGAGCCTGTGAGTTGTCTTCCTTTACCAGGTGTTTGGGAGTTGCAAATCCTTCCACGCCATAGGGCAGAGAGATCACTGCTCCCTTGTCGAGCATTTCCACGATTGTTCCTTCGTGAATAGAGCCCACAGTAAAGATTGTTTCAAACACGTCCCATGGGTTTTCTTCCAGTTGCTTGTGACCCAGGCTTAAACGGCGGTTTTCCTTGTCGATGTCGAGTACTTGAACTTCAATTGAAGCTCCTATTTCGGTGACTTCACTCGGATGTTTGATCTTCTTAGTCCACGACAAGTCGGAGATATGAATCAGGCCCTCTACGCCTTCTTCAATCTCCACGAAAGCGCCAAAGTTGGTAAAGTTACGTACGGTAGCTGTGTGGGTACTGCCCACCGGATATTTGATTTCAATACTATCCCATGGATCAGGCTTGAGTTGCTTCACACCGAGCGACATCTTGCGCTCGTCGCGGTCGAGTGTGAGGATCACTGCCTCCACCTCTTCACCTACGGTCATGAAGTCCTGTGCGCTGTGAAGATGTTGCGTCCAGCTCATTTCCGATACGTGAATCAGCCCTTCCACACCGGGGGCGATTTCTACGAATGCACCGTAATCGGCAATGACCACTACTTTTCCCTTCACGATGTCACCCACCTTCAGAGTTTCACTGAGTGCATCCCATGGATGCGGAGTCAATTGCTTCAGACCGAGTGCAATGCGCTTTTTCTCGTTGTCGAAATCAAGGATTACCACGTTGATCTTGTCGTCGAGCTGTACCACCTCTTCGGGATGCTGAATGCGTCCCCATGAAAGATCGGTAATGTGTACCAGGCCGTCTACGCCGCCCAGGTCCACAAATACACCGTAGGAAGTAATATTTTTGACCACTCCTTCGAGCACCTGCCCTTTTTCGAGTTTCGAGATAATCTCTTTTTTCTGTTGTTCCAGTTCTTCCTCAATGAGAGCCTTGTGTGAAACAACCACGTTCTTGTATTCAGGGTTTATTTTTACTACCTTGAATTCCATTGTCTTATCTACAAATATATCGTAATCGCGGATCGGTTTCACATCAATTTGTGATCCGGGGAGGAATGCTTCGATGCCGAACACATCCACGATCATACCACCCTTGGTACGACATTTGATATATCCTTTAATGATTTCGTTGTTTTCAAGCGCGGCGTTGACACGGTCCCAGGAACGTGATGCACGGGCTTTCTTGTGGGAAAGGATCAACTGTCCTTTTTTGTCTTCCTGGCTTTCGATGTAAACTTCTACTTCGTCGCCAATTTTTAGTTCGGGGTTGTAGCGGAACTCGTTCATTGACACCACGCCATCGGACTTATAGCCAATGTTTACAACCACTTCGCGTTTGTTCATGGAGGTTACAATACCTGTTACAACTTCTTTGTCACTGATTTTACTCAGCGTATTGTCGTAGCTTTCGGTAAGTTTTTCTCTGTTTTCTTTGCTGTAAGGATCTCCTTCAGCATACGCAGCCCAATCGAAATCTTCTACCGGAGCTACACTTTTCAGGTTTTCAGTCATTTGTAATAAAAAAATTTACTTTAAATAGTGAGACATTATGTTGCTTATAAAAAAAGTGGTGCAAAGATAATCTGTTTTTCGTTAATAGCCAACATTTTCGTTAAGCGATTTACGCACGTACATTCAGCGTAACTTTAATTAGTAAATGCAACACTACTGTCCGGTTTAATTTTCCCAAAGAGGCAGGACGGGATAATCGGACTGATTGTTTAAATTATTATTGCCACTAAAGAATTCTTTGATATTCGTTTTTTCAAACAAAGCCAACCCTGGAGTCTGAGTGAAAGTATACAAACTTACAGGGATACCCAGTTTCTTTTTAGCAATAGCTGCGAGAAGACAAGTGCAGATTGCTATCCAGATCTGACAATTGACAGCATTTTCACTTGTAACGTAAAATGCCTTTATACGAAGATGCTGTTTAATCCATTTGAAGAACAATTCAATATTCCATCGTTTCCGATACAGCTCGGCAATGGTCAGGGAATCAAGAGAAAAGTTGTTGGTCAGAAAATGATAAACTTTTGCATCTGTAAAGTCCTCGTATGTCACAAGACGTAACTCAGCCGGGTATTTCCTTGCCGAATAATATCCGGTCAGTCTGATGGTAACATCATCCAGTACGCCAGTACTTGAATCAACGTTTTGTTTTTCAATCGTTACAAAATTAATGTTGTCTTTAGACCTAGTAACAAAGAATGTCTGTTCCCTGTGAATCTTATTGTAAAGCCTATTGAAGTCTGTATAACCCTTATCCATGATGTAATATGAGCCGGCTTCAATAGGCATAGTATCAAGTATGTTTACGTCATGCACATTTGCATTGGTGATATCCACATAGACTGGTATTGAACCTCTTAAATCAAGAACAGTATGCATCTTTACGGCACCTTTGGTCTTTCGAAATTTTGCCCGGGGGAACAGACTTAAACACAAGTCAATTGTAATACTGTCCAGAGCGTAGACCATATTGTCAATATCCAATTTAAAATTGGGATCATCTGCATATAATTGGTCTGGCTTGTTTGATTAAAACCTGTGCATAATCGGCATAGATTTTCCAATTGTGTTTCTCGTTAGCCTCTGACAACGTGGATTTTGCAGTTGCGGATCTCAAACCGGAGTGATAAAGCTTCGATGAAAAAGCAGTTAAGCTGTTTTCAATGTCACGAAGACTTTCTCTAGCGGTTAATTGGGCAAAACTCATCACCAGAAAATGCTCGTTACAAGTGAATCTTCTTACACGGAAGTCACCCTTGTAGCGATCAACGCATCTCTGGAATTGAAAATCTGATCTAAACATCATTAGTTGTGATAGAACCGTTTTGCCTGAATTCATAATATTGAATATTAATACATAAACAAAAGTATGAATTCAAATCGACCAAGTAAAAAAACGAGTATAACTGATTTAATATAAACAACATATAAGCAATTAACTTGTCCTTAACCGGACACTACTGTAAATGCAACACGAAATCAAAACATCTTGGAGGGGCATGCCCCTCCAAGATTGGGCCAAAAATTTTACTTTAGTGTTGACATATGAAAAAGAAAAAACATCCAACCAAGAGCAAAGATACACAATTTTTGTGTTGCTTAAGTAAGGCTGTACACAAAGTTTTATTGCTCGTACTATCGGTAAAGACCGCTCACTGGTTTCAAACGAAATCAAACGCAACAGTTCTGAAAAACGAGACGTATATCATTATCAGAACGCACAAAGGAAAGCCGATTTCCGAAAACAACGCTTTCATCGCTGACGCACGTTTACAAGGCAGAAGCAAGAATTTGTGGAAGAGCACCTGAAAGAGAAATAGTCGGCGCAGCAAATTGTCGGTTATCGTGGCAAGAACGGCATTGATATGATCTCTTACGAAACTATCTATCAGTTCATAAGAGAAGATAGAGCTTTTTGTATAAAGCGATATGATGATGTTCTCCGCCGGTGTGTCAGTACTCTGATGCTTGGGAACGATGATCGGTTCGAAACTACCCTGGCGGCCTCTGGGTATCTCGATGGCCGATTCCCTTGATTCGGTCTTGAGTCTCTTGAAGGTCGGCCATTCCGGGCATTGGTATTCTCACTCTTCTCATTTTTGGCATAACCTGGATGAGATTCCAAAAACACTTTCTTCAATAATTTTCTTGAATTCTTTTTTGGATATTACCAAATTAGGATTGATCCGGAACTCATACCGGTTCAAACAAACTCTATAGGTTACGAACCTTGTTGATTTTTTTTAATAAATACTCCTATTAAGTAAAATAATGCGTAAAGTGTTTTTTCATTAATACGCCTCACATTTGATATTAAATTCAAAAAGCGCTTTTTTGAATGGAATTTTACCCTTACATTATCTAATTTATTCCGATTTTTGCAATCATCTCGGCTTTGAATTCCATTTCTATTAACATAATGTAAAAAAACATATAATGAAAACGCCATTATTTTTATTATCAACGTCAACTTTAGTGTTTACCTCGTGTGTTGTATCCAAACCAGAGAGGCCCAATATCATTATTATTCTGGCCGATGATTTGGGTTATGGTGATGTGAGTGCACAAGGATCTATAACGATTCATACCCCTAATTTTGATAGGTTAGCGAATGAAGGGATACGTTTCACGAATGGATATTCCACTTCGGCCACGTCAACACCAAGTCGCTACGGGTTAATGACCGGAATGTACCCATGGAAAAATGAGAGGGCAAAGATTTTGCGTGGTAACGCTCCCTTGATAATTAGCGAAAATCAATACACATTGCCCAAGATGATGCAGGAAGCCGGATATGTAACCGCCGCCATCGGAAAATGGCATTTGGGAATGGGAGACGGTAATGTTGACTGGAATAAAACCATTAAGCCAGGTGCAAAAGAAATTGGTTTTGACTACTCCAACCTGATAGCTGCCACGAATGACCGGACCCCGACAGTCTACGTGGAAAACGGCAATGTGGTTGGATTAGATCCGGCAGATCCCCTCTATGTTAGTTACGAGGAAAATTTTGAAGGCGAGCCTACAGCACTTACACATCCCGAAATGCTTAAGATGCATTGGTCCCACGGACACAACCAATCTATCCACAATGGCATACCACGTATCGGATACCAGAAAGGGGGAAAAAGTGCTATGTGGGTAGATGAGGATATGGCAGATTACTTCACAAGCATAGCCAAAGACTTCCTAACAGAAAACCAAGATACACCATTTTTTCTTTATTTTGGATTACATCAGCCGCATGTGCCGCGCGCGGCACATCACCGTTTCATCGGAAGCAGCAATATGGGGCCTCGTGGAGATGCCATTCTCGAGGCTGATTGGAGTGTAGGTGAGATTATAACACACCTAGAAAAATTAGGTTTGTTAGAAAACACGCTCATATTTTTTTCGAGCGATAATGGACCTGTATTGAATGATGGATATAAAGACAAAGCCGCAGAGTTGTTAGGCGACCACAAACCGACCGGAATCTTAAGGGGCGGGAAATATAGCTTGTATGAGGCAGGAACTCGAGTGCCATTTTTCGTGTATTGGAAAGGAAAGATTGAACCTGCTGTTTCTGAGGCGCTGATTTGTCAACTAGATATCATGGCCTCATTGGCAGAATTAGTAAAAATGTCCTTGCCGGAAGGCTTTGATAGCCAAAACCTTCTCCCAGCATTCCTAGGAGAAACTGAAAAAGGACGAGACGATTTGGTTATTGAAGCACAAGGAAAGCTAGCCTATCGTGCCGGTGATTGGTCGTTCATTCCCCCGTATAAAGGAAGCGTACGCAATGAAACAGGCAATGAGTTGGGGAATCTACCGGAAGGTGGATTGTTTAACCTGAAAGAAGATCCTGGACAGGAGAACAATGTTGCCAAACAAAATATAGACAAGTATCAAGCGATGAGGAATTCATTTTTAGAAATCACGAAAGGATACTTTAAATCCAATGTGGAAGATATTATTTTAGAGTAGGAAGTATCATTCACCTGTGATGCGTGTTGTGGTAAAACAATTTAAAATATCACACATATTAACAACAATAAGATAAACACCCTATGGGACAATTAAAGAAATTACTGCTTGGAATCTTCTCGTTCTGTTTTCTCGCGTTAACAGGTCAGGTAAGGGATGAGACATTATTGGATTCAGCATGGAGATTTTGTAATGTTGATATTGAAAATGCGGAAAAAAGTGGTTTTGATGATTCTCAATGGGAAAGGGTAACAATCCCACATGACTGGGCAATACGTGGCACTTTTGATATGAATCTGGATACACAAGTAATTCAAGTAGTTGAAGATGGTGATCAACGACCTTTGTTAAGAACAGGGCGAACTGGCTCACTCCCAATGTTTGGTGTGGGCTGGTATCGTAAATCATTGCCCATTTCCGAAAAGGATGCGGATAAACGCATTTTTATAGAATTCGATGGTGCCATGAGTTTAGCAAAAATATTTTTAAACGGGAATTTTGTGGGCGAATGGCCGTATGGCTACTCCTCTTTTTCTTTCGAATTGACCGATTATATAAAATTCAATGAAGATAATCTTTTAGCGGTACGCCTCGAAAATAAACCAGGATCATCCCGTTGGTACTCAGGTGCAGGCATATACAGGAATGTACGCCTAGTGAAAGTTCCTCAAACGCATGTCGCGCATTGGGGCACATTTATCTCAACTCCAGTCGTTAATGAAAAGAGAGCAGACGTTTCTATCAACACTGAAGTCGTTAGTATGGAGGCCAGCCAAGAACCGGTACAACTCAAAACAGTCATTTACACCCGATCAGGTGAAAAAATAGATTCTGTGATAACCGAGCGCCCTATGCAGGCAAGAATGCATTTTAAACAGAAAATCTCTTTACATGATCCTAAACTATGGAGTATTGATAATCCCAATATGTATATCGCTGTTTCAAAAGTATATGTTGGTGATGTGATTACAGATGAATATACAACAAAGTTCGGTTGCAGGAGTATACGATTTGATGCTAATGACGGTTTTTTCTTAAATGAGAAGCCAGTTAAACTACAAGGAGTTTGCATGCACCATGATCTGGGTCCTTTGGGTGCAGCCGTAAACTATAGAGCAATAGAACGCCAGATGGTGATGATGAAAGAGATGGGAGCAAACGCCATTCGAACATCCCATAACCCACCATCTCCTGAATTACTTCAAATATGTGACAGTCTCGGCTTGCTGGTTCAGGTTGAAATTTTTGATGAATGGAAAAACGGAAAGAACCCAAATGGATACAGCCTTTACTTTGAGAAGTGGGCAGAAAAAGATTTGCGCAATACAATCCGTCGCGACAGAAATCATCCTTCGGTAATTATGTGGAGTATCGGAAATGAAATTCGTGAACAGAACAGTGCAGAAGGTAAGGAAATTGCACGCTTCCTTGCTGATATTTGTCGATATGAGGACCCAACCCGTCCTGTAACAGCCGGTTTTAATAATCACTCGAGTGCCATAAAAAACGGCTTAACCGATGTTGTAGATTTGGTTGGATTTAATTATAAACCACATGATTACAGGAATAAAAAAAATGATTATCCTCATTACAAAATTTATGGGAGTGAGACAGCTTCAACAGTTAGTTCGAGAGGAGAATACAAGTTTCCGGTAAAAGAGGTTAAAGGCCCTTGGTATAACGATTATCATGTTTCAAGTTATGATATGGAATATCCCCCTTGGGCATCCACCCCTGATACGGAATTCGAAATGCAGGACGATAATGAATTTGTACTAGGTGAATTTGTATGGACTGGATTCGATTATCTTGGGGAGCCGACTCCTTATAATCCGGGCACACCTGCTCGTAGCTCTTATTTCGGGATTGTTGATCTTGCCGGATTAAAAAAAGACCGTTTCTACTTGTATCAAAGTAATTGGAGTGACGAACCGGTTTTACATCTCTTGCCTCATTGGAACTGGCATGATAGAATAGGACAAAATGTCCCGGTATTTTGTTACACCAATTATCCGAAAGCAGAGCTATTCGTTAATGGAAAAAGCATGGGCGTTAAACATAAAGATAAATCCAACAAATATTCCCGGTATCGTCTGATGTGGAGCGATGTGATTTATCATCCAGGAGAGATCAGAGTGGTCGCTTATAATGAAGAAGATCAGCCGATGGCAGAAAAAACTATAAAAACGGCGGGTGAGCCTTCCAAGTTAAGATTGACGGCAGATAGAGAGACTATCAGTGCAGGTGGCAAAGACCTGTCTTACGTGACAGTTGAAATATTAGATGAGGATGGAAATTTATCCCCAAGAGCAAATAATTTATTGTTTTTTGAAGTAAAGGGGCAGGGAAAGTTGAAAGCATTGTGCAATGGAGATCCAACGGACCACACCTCATTTGCTTCAAACTACATGAGGACCTTTAACGGGAAAATAGTTGCCACGATCGAATCCGGTTTAAATGAGGGAGAGGTGGAATTGGCGGTCTTCGGCGGGTTGCTACGTGAGGGTAAAATTAATATTCGAGTTCAGTAGCTATTTAGAAAATATATTTTTACAGGTATAAAGACAGATAAAATGCAATTTAATATCAATTTACTCATTGCTTCTTCACTAACAGTTACCTCTTCTGTCCTTTTGATGTCTTGTCAAAAAGAACAACGGCCTAATGTCCTTTTTTTTGTAGCAGATGACTTGGGGTGGACTGATTTAAGTTGTTATGGGAGCACCTTTTACGAGACTCCCCATATTGACCAATTGGCTAAAGATGGCGTGTTGTTTACTAATGCGTATGCTTCATGCCCGGTAAGTTCTCCTACGAGGGTAAGCCTTCAAACCGGAAGATATCCTGCGAGAGTTGGAGTGACTGACTGGATCAGGGGCAGGTATCATAATCCGGAGAGGCGGAAAGAAATTGAAGAACTTTGCCCGGTTTTGCCACCTGAGAATGTATTTGATATGCCCTCGAAAGAAGAAACGATTGCTGAAGTATTAAAAGATCACGGGTATCAGACTGCTTTTATTGGTAAATGGCATGTTGCAGAAGATTCGTTATCATACCCGCAACATCAAGGTTATGATATCAATATTGGCGGATGGGGGAAAGGCTCCCCGGGCCGGGGAGGATATTTCGTTCCATACAATAATCCTTATCTAACTGACGGACCGGAGGGTGAATATCTTACCGATCGTTTAGGAAATGAATGTGTTAAGATATTAAAAAGGTACAAGGGCGCGCCATTTTTTATCAATTTTTCATTCTATCAAGTGCACACCCCCTTAATCGGAAAACCGAATAAAGTGCGCTATTACGAAGAAAAAGCCCGAAAAATGGGATTGGACACAATACTCGTTCACGACAACGACCCGTCGTGGAAAGCGAAACAACCGTTCGTGTCAAACGGTTACAAAGAGAGGATGGTGCAGAGCCACGCTGTTTACGCAGCGATGATCTCGAGCATGGACGACAATGTTGGGAAGATTGTGGCTGAGTTAAAAAAGCTCGGTTTATATGAGAACACGATTATCATCTTCACATCAGATAACGGAGGATTGTCAACGTCTGAAGGTTCTCCCACATGTAATTATCCTTTAAAAGGTGGAAAGGGGCATTTATACGAGGGTGGAATTAGAGTACCGCTATTAATGTCGTGGAAGGGACAGGTTGTTGGAAATAAAATGAGTGACAATCAAGTGACTTCGGTAGATTACTTTCCGACCATTCTTGATCTATTGAATATTTCAACACCTGAAGAACTGGAAATTGATGGCATCAGCATAAAACCTGCTTTAACTGGTGAAAATCGAAAAAGAGATGCAATTTATTGGCATTATCCTCATTATTCAAACCAAGGCGGTCGCCCCAGTGGAGCAATTCGTGAAGGCGATTATAAATTAATCGAATTCTTCGACACGGGTGAGAGGGAGTTGTACTGTCTGAGTGAGGATGTCAGTGAGTCCAACAATCTGATTAATACAGAACTGAAAGTGGCTGATGAACTGTATGATAAATTGTACAAATGGAGAAAATCAGTGAAAGCAAAAATGCCTACAAGAAATCCAAACTACAAGGACAAATGATAACAAACGAATTACTCATCACGTAATGATAGAAAAATATGAAAGAAATTATTCCTATATTTGGAGATGCTGAGCTCGTAAGCGCAACATGATAACACGCACTGGGAAATAAAGTGTAGCTTATGAAGTTTATATATATATATATCATGCTACTTGTAACTCAAGTATTATTCGCTCAAACTGAGAAATTCAATTTCTATTTTGAACGATTGGATAATACGGTGGGCTTGCCTTCAAATGAAATACGAAGGATACATCAGGATAGCGAGGGCTTTATGTGGTTTGGCGCGAGAAACGGACTAATTCGATATGATGGTTACAAGTACGTTGTATATAGAAATTCCATATCGTATCCTAATCTGCTAACTCACAATGCAATCATGAGTTTTGCTGAAGATGAGAATTTTATTTGGATCGGTTCGGAGAGAGGATTAAACAGATGGGATAAACAAACGAGGAATATTGAAAAGATTGACCAAAATGAGATAAATAATGCTCGAATCAATAAAATAATTCTAACTCAGCATGGTTACATATGGCTGGCGACCTCCAAAGGTATTTTCAAGTACTTCTGGGGCACGAATGCGCTTGAACGCCTATATTTTGATCCTTTACAAATGGGCATCGAAGATGCCTACATGGACTCCAAAGGCCGTGTATGGTTTGGATCATGGGGCAATGGTTTGATGCGCTATAACGAAGAAAGTAATTCATTTATTAAGTACCCAAAAATTAATCAGAAAAATACGGTTCATATCATATTCGAAGATAGCAATAATGTCTTATGGATTGGCACTTGGGGATATGGTTTATATAAAGTAATTGATGAAGAGAATCCTTTTACAACAACTTATCAGTCTTTTGGAGAAGACACCAAATTGGGCTCTATAAATTCAAGCGTTATTTACTCAATAGCCCAAGATCCTAAGTACGGGTATCTATGGGTGGGACATCGTAATGGATTATCGATACTTACAGACCCGACCGATCCTCACTCATTTGTAAATTTTGCTGTGGACCCTTCCAGTGATTTCAAGAACAATTACGATGTAAATTCGATTTATGTAGATAAATCTGGTCTAATATGGTTGGGTATGTTTGGGTATGGTATTGATAAAGTTAATCTAAATGCTACAAAGCTAAAATACAATTCTCTCGCATCTATTGGGCATAAGGTCAAAAATACCACTTTAACTTCCTTGTGGTTCAATGGAAAAGATTTACTTTGGATGGGAATTAAGAACAACGGGTTATTTATATATAACACCATCAAAGATGACTATTATAACTTCAGCCATTTAGTAAAAAATCAGCTTGATATCGATCATGAAGTTTATATCAACGACATACATTATATTGAGCGTTTAAACGAAATTTGGGTAAGTGTGCGCTCAGGTAGTATCTTTAGATTAACACTAAATGCGCAGGGTTTTCCTGTGAAATCTGAAGAGTTGTCAAAGGAACTTATGTTAGGCAATTTTTCGCCAAAAGTATTTGAGGACAGTAAACAAAATATCTGGATTTTGTCAGAACTTGGGTTCAATGTCTGGACCAAAGATGACAAGATTCTCAGGAGCGCGAAGTTTTTGACTAGTCCAAATAGTATTTTAAATTGTGAATGTTATGCAGAGAATAAAAAAGGTGACGTTTGGATTGGCACCATTAATCAAGGAGTTTTTCGTGTTTCTATCACCGATGAAAAGCTAAATATTAAAAATTATTCCCAGAAAGATGGGCAAATCAATAACCAACATGTCCTTTCACTGTTATACGAAGGAAAAGGACGACTATGGGCTTCAACTTTGGGAGGTGGATTAAGCCTTTACGACTCACGAAAAGATATATTTGAAAGCATCAACACCAAATACAATATCCCTTACGATGTTATGTTTAACTTGATTGAAGATGCCGAAAATAATATTTGGATGTTTAATGAGAATGCAATCTTGAAATTGGATATCTCATCCGAACCTTGTTTACAAATATATGATGTATCGGGTAAGCAGTGGAACAATTCTTTTGCCACTTATTGCCGGCCAGCCAAGCTCAGTGAGAGTGAATACTTTATCGGGGGAACGAAAGGGTACAACGTGGTTAATTTTGATCAAATGATTACCAATGCTTATATTCCCCCTATTGTTATTGCTGATTTTAAGGTAGATAATCGATCCGTATTTTCTGACAACTCTAACTACAAAATTGAAAATAGTACTGTCATCTTAAAAAATAATGACAATAAATTTAACATCGAATTTGCTGCATTAAGCTATTCTAATCCATTAAGAAATTATTACGCGTATCGTCTGATAGGGTTTGAAGATGAGTGGCATTATGTAGATGCTAATGAACGAATAGCAAATTACACCAATATTCCAAGAGGCACCTATAGGTTTGAAGTAAAAGCTTCAAATGAAAATGGGATATGGAATGAAGCCCCTGCCTTCCTTGATATCATAATTAAGCCATCCATATTTGATACTTGGTATGCATGGGGTATATACATCATTATAACGATCGGATTACTGTATTTAATATTCAGCTATTTAAACCAGCGTATTAGATTCAGGCAACAAGTTCAGTTTGCTGAGATGCAGAAAAAAAATACTGAGGAGCTTACACAAACTAAATTACGTTTTTTTACCAATATCTCACATGAGCTACTAACACCTCTGACAACAATGAGATGTATTGTAGATGAAATTAAGGACGGCTCTGTTGTAAAAAAAGATCAAACACTTATCCTGTCAGATAATATTTCACGGCTAATCTATTTAATCCGCCAGATACTTGATTTCCGGAAAGCAGAAAGTGATAGCTCAAAGCTAAAAATTTCCTATGATAATATAACAAACGCTATATACTCTATTTGCGAGATTAATTTCAAACCTTTGTCAAAGAAAAAAAATATCCATTTTTCAATATTGTCTAATCCTGAGAATATCATGGGATGGTATGATATTGACAAATTGGATAAAATTGTATGTAACTTACTTTCAAATGCATACAAATACAACAGACCAAACGGATTCGTGCAGGTTAATCTCGAAGAAATTTGGAGTGATAATAAGCGAAGCATTAAGATTTCGGTCAAAGATAATGGCATCGGTATTGAAACAGAGAAACTATCTCAAATATTCAATGTTTTCTACGTCGGGGATTCGCGTAAACAAAATGAGATTGGTACGGGAATTGGCCTTTCTCTGACCAAAACGCTTGTAGAGCTGCATAACGGGAAAATCACCGTTAACAGCCAATTGGGGATAGGTAGTGAATTTGTTGTAATTCTCCCGATCGATCGAGAAAATTACAATCCTTCAACTGTTGATATTGATGCACAATCGGGCAAAGTTGCTCAACAGGAGGTTGATGTACTTGAAGAGATCAAATTTGCCAAATCCAAAAGAACCGTGCTCCTTGTAGAGGATAATCAGGATCTTTTGAATGTATTGATACCTCTTTTAGCTGTCGATTATAACGTATTAGGGGCTGGGAACGGACAGGAGGCAATAAAATTATTATCTTCATACGATATTGACTTGGTTGTTAGTGATGTGATGATGCCTGAAATGGATGGTTTTGAACTCTGTTCATACATCAAATCTAATATTGAAACATCTAGTATTCTGGTACTGTTGTTAACCGTTAAATCACAAGATGAAGATCGAAACTTCGGGTATAAAAGTGGCGTTGATGGTTACATGACCAAGCCATTCAAACCCTATTTACTGAAATCTCGGATTGCCGGCCTATTCAACAACAGAGATAAATTGATACAACAGTTTAAGAACCGAGATGTTATAACAATCAAAGAGCTCAATTATACTACATTAGATGAAAAATTTCTTTCGAAGGCCATCCAAATAGTTGAAGAGCATATAGATAATCCAGAATTTAATTTTGATCTTTTTGTAGATGAGATTGGAGTAACCAAATCCACTTTGTATCGAAAAATAAAAACTATGACTGGCTTAACTACCTCGGACTTTATTAAGAATATTCGCTTAAAAAAATCTTGTGATATCTTACGAAAGGGGATTTCTAACATTGCTGAAGTGGCCTATGCAGTTGGATTTAACGACCCCAAATACTTTACAAAGTGCTTTAAGAGAGAATTTGGGATAACGCCTAGCGAGTACTTACGGAAACGGAATCTCAAGCCAGTTGAATAGAACAATAACGGCATGATGGACACAAAACAAGATTATTAAATAATTTAAAACAAAATATCGTGATGAAAATTAAATATTTGTTATGCCTGGCGCTGGCCTTAATGGAATTTCAATCGTGTAAACAATCAGCAAGCATTTTCAAAGCCGACGTAATCATTTACGGGGGAACGTCAGCGGCAATTATCGCCGCGGTAGAAGTAGCTCAATCAGGAAAAAGCGTGATAGTTGTTTCTCCCGATAATCATATTGGAGGAATGACCTCCGGGGGACTGGGTTTTACCGATTCAGGTAATACCGGTGCTATCGGCGGGCTTGCGCGAGAGTTCTATCATCGCGTCTGGCTCCATTACAACGAGCTATCGGCATGGGAATGGGAAGAGCAAGATCAGTTCGGGAACAAAGGCCAGGGATCTCAAGCGATGGACGGGATAAACAGAACTATGTGGACGTTCGAACCGCGTGTGGCAGAAAAGATATTCGAGGGCTTCGTCAGGGAAAATAACATAACTGTTTACAGGGACGAGTGGCTAAACAGGAACTCTGGTGTAAACACAGAGAATAGGGAAATAACATCTATAACCACTTTGTCTGGCAAAACATTCCATGGAAAAATATTCATAGACGCGACCTACGAAGGAGACCTTATGGCAACTGCAGAAGTAAGCTATGTTATAGGAAGAGAAGACTGTTCAGAATATGACGAACAATGGAATGGGGTTCAAGTCGGGGTTTACCATCATGGCCATTACTTTAAAAGCAATATTAGCCCATACATCACACCTGACGATCCCGAGAGTGGCTTACTCCCCTATATCACGAGCGAGCCCATCTCGCCAAACTGTTTTAGTGACAACAAGATACAGGCCTATTGTTTCAGGTTGTGCATGAGTAATCATCCCGAGAACAGGATGCCTTTTACAAAACCTGAAGAGTATGACTCTTCTGATTTCGAACTTCTTGCCCGTGTTTTCGAGTCAGGTTGGAATGAGTGGTTCAGAAAGTACGATATGATTCCCAATAGGAAGACAGACACCAATAATCACGGGCCTTTCAGTTCCGATTTCATTGGGATGAATTACGATTACCCTGAAGCATCTTACGAGCGACGAAGAGAGATAATCAAGGAGCATGAAAACTATCAAAGAGGATTACTTTACTTCGTTTCAACCGATGAACGTGTACCGGAAGAGGTAAGAAACAGGATGGCTGAATGGGGACTTGCCAAAGATGAATTCGTGGACAATGACAACTGGCCTTATCAGCTATATATACGTGAAGCAAGAAGAATGGTTGGAAAACATGTAACAACCGAAAATGAAGTATTGGGGAAAACACAAGTCCCCGAACCTGTTGGAATGGGGTCTTATCCCATGGATTCGCACAACGTGCAGCGATTCGTAACGACAGAAGGATACGTTCAAAATGAGGGGGATGTGGGAATCAAGCCTAAAAAACCATATCAAATAGCTTACGGTTCTATCACACCCATGCAAGAAGAATGCACTAACCTGCTAGTACCAGTTTGCCTCTCTTCAAGCCATATAGCGTTCGGTTCTATCCGAATGGAACCAGTATTTATGCTATTAGGGCAATCCGCCGCTGCGGCAGCGGTTATTGCCATCAATGACAGAATCAATATACAGGATGTGAATTATAGAAAACTAGAGGGAGTACTCCTTTCAAGAGGTCAGATCCTGGAAAATATTCAAGAATAATAACGCTTAATATAATTCTATCACGATTTACTGGACTTATTACAACCAAAGGATTATCCGCCGTATAGTGGTTATGTTAAAACTAAAACAAAACAGGTCGGATATTCAGCAATTAACATTTTTGAATGCAAATTACCCTTAAATTGAGTTGAAGTAGCCCTCCTGTTTTTTTGTATAATTTATAAATTTGCAAATGTTTTAACTTTATTGATGTCCGATAGAGTAAGTTTTTCGGCTATGATGTAGAACCCTGGATATACATGAGAGATTTATTATTTTTAAACCTATCGTAGGCGGGTCGTTTAGTGCCTACTAAAAGTTGAATAAATTAAATTTAAACGCGAATGAAAAATGTTTATGAAAAACTCATCTTTACTTTAATTATTATGTTGGTCAGTTTTTCTGTTGCAGCACAACAAGAAGTAAAAGGTGTGGTTACTGATGTAGCAGGCGAACCTTTGCCAGGAGTAACAATTAAGATTGTTGACAGTAATTCAGGAGTAGTTACCAATATAAACGGAGAATATTTTATCCACGTAGAAAAGGACCAGACACTGCAATTCTCATTTGTTGGAATGATAACAAAACAGGTTAAAATCGGTAGCAGTACAACAATTAATGTAGTGCTCGAAGCAGATGCTATCGGTTTAGAAGAGGTTCAGGTAATTGGTTATGGACAGCAGAGAAAAGTATCTGTAACCGGGGCCATCACAAACATAGGGAATGAAGAGTTGCTTAAATCGCCCAGTGCTAGTGTAACCAACTCGTTGGCAGGAAGGGTTACGGGTGTTTCTGCAGTTCAGAATACAGGAAAGCCCGGTGCAGATGAGGCTGCATTATTTATCCGGGGTATTGCAACGTTGAACGATGCCCGGCCATTAATTATTGTTGATGGAGTTGAACGTTCCTTTTCACAGATAGACCCAGAGGAAATCGATAATATTGCCATATTAAAAGATGCATCAGCAACAGCGGTGTATGGTGTGCAGGGTGCAAACGGAGTAATCATTGTAACTACAAAACGTGGAGAAATCGGTAGACCTAAAATCTCTGTAAGCTCATCAGTTGCATTGCAACAACCAATTAATATGATTGATAAGGCAGACAGTTATATGTATGCATTGGGACATAACGAGCGTAATGTTAATGATGGAAATCCTCCCTCCACAAACGTATTTAGTGATGAAATAATTGATATTTTTAAACAGGGAGGGAATATTATTTATCCGGATATGGACTGGTATGATTACCTTTTCAAAGATTTTTCTCCACAGTACAAAACAAATTTAACAATCAGCGGTGGTTCTGAGAGAATACGTTACTTTGTTGCGTTAGGTTATCTCTCACAAGATGGGCAGTTGAAAAATTTGGATTCAAGGTATAATAATAATTATAAGTACAGCAGATACAACTATCGTTCAAACTTGGACATTGATGTGACTAACTCCACACTTATGAAGTTAACTATCGGGGGTGTAACAGGGATCCGCAATACTCCAAAGGAAAGAGATACAGGTATGTGGAGGGAGGCAAACTGGGGGCAACCTATGGCAGGTGCAGGCATTGTAGATGGAAAATGGGTATCCACTTCACAAGATAATATAACTTTGGAACTACGAGATCCCTTGTCTGGTTTTTATGGTCTTGGTTATGATAATCAAACCGAAAATTCTCTTGATATTGATTTGGATATCATTCAAAAACTGGATTTTATTACAGAGGGATTAAGATTCAGGATGAAAGGTTCATATAATACTGATTATACCCATAATAAAAGTCGGAGTACTTCGCCAGACCATTATTCGGCAATTTATGCTCCAGGTGATTCTACCCAAATTGTGTTTAGAAAGTCATCAGATGCCGGAATTTTAAATTATAACGAAAGCACAGGTAAAGGAAGAGACTGGTATATGGAGACCGCTATGGATTATAACAAAAGTTTTAATGAACATGATGTAAGCGCTCTTGTATTATATAATCAACGTGTAGTATATTATCCGGGTGGAGTATATAACGACATACCTCGTAGAACATTAGGGCTTGTTGGTAGAGTAACTTATAACTATCTGACTCGATACCTTTTTGATATTAACCTTGGATATAATGGATCAGAAAATTTTCCGGAAGATAATCGATTTGGATTATTTCCAGCAGTGTCATTAGGCTGGATTGTGACCGAAGAATCTTTTATGAAAAATATTTATTTTCTTGATTATCTGAAAATTAGGGGGTCTTATGGTGTTGTGGGGAATGATCGACTGGGGAGTAACAGATTTTTATATCTTCCAGATTCATGGAATTATAGTACAGGTGGATATAATTTTGGAATCGATAACCCAGTTGATCGACAAGGCGCTATCGAACTGCAGTTGGGTAATCCCAATGTCACGTGGGAAACCGCCACAAAAAAGAACATTGGATTTGACGCAAGTTTCTTTAATGCGCATTTGAGCACAAGTATCGATTATTTTCATGAATACAGAAAAGATATCTTGATTACCCGAAATACCATTCCATCATTTGTGGCTGCCAATCTTCCAGCCGTAAATATGGGAGAGGTAAAAAATCAGGGGTATGAGGTGGAGGTCAAATGGAATCAAAGAATTAATAGAGATTTTGCTTACAGGATAAATGTAAATATGTCATATGCCCGTAACGAAGTTATATATCAAGACGAAATACCACAACCTTACGATTATCTTTATCGTACAGGTAAACCGGTAGGACAACCATTTGGATATATTACCGATGGATTTTTTACCGAAATTGTTAATACAACCACAGATCCAAATTATCCGGATCATTTGGGGACTCGGTACCCGGGAGACGTCAAGTATAAAGATTTGAATGATGACGGAAAAATTGATGATCTGGACAAAATGGCTGTCGGTTATTCACAACAGGTACCTGAGTACAATTTCGGCCTTAACATGATCTTAATGTGGAAAGGATTTGATCTAACCATGACTTTCTCCGGTGTAAAAAATACTTCACGGAATTTACCCGGATACTTTAGAGAGGCATTTGGAGGACAAAACAGGGGTTTGTTTGCTTATCATTATGAAGATAGATGGACACCAGATAATGCTGATAATGCACGCTTTCCAAGATTATCAATGGTTAGTTCAGATAATAATTATCGAGATTCTGATATGTGGATTAGAGATGCTTCTTATCTTCGTTTAAAAAATGCGGAGATAGGATATACAATTCAATCGGGAACTTTAAAGCGAGCAGGACTTAACAATGTCAGAGTATTTATTAACGGATATAACTTGTTAACATTTAGCGATTTTGGTTTTTTTGACCCCGAAACGAGACCCGGAGAAGGGGGGCTCTATCCAATGATCAAAATGTATAATATGGGTTTAAAATTTAACTTCTAAGAAACTATGATGAAATTGATTAAATATTTTACAATAGTAATTGTGACAATAACTGTTGCATTTAGTTACACGAGTTGTGAAGAGATTGGTACGGATGCTTTAGAAAAACCGGAAAGTACTGATGTAACAATCGATACAATTTTTTCTTCAGCTGAATATGCAGAACGTGTTATTTGGCGTTCCTATAGATCCTTGCGTTCAGGAATAACAAGGACCGGAAGGAGCAATACTATAGGACAACAATTACAATCCGATATTACCGATCTATCCCACAACTACATGACCTGGGGTGGGATTGTAACCTCTTATTATCCGGGAACAATAACTCCGTCTAATACTTCAAATGTAAATTTACCTTTTGAAGATGTTCCTAATAATGGTGTTACTACATTTAGTGCTATTAGAAATTGTTATATTTTTTTAGATAATGTGCATCGGGTGCCGGATATGTCCCAAGAAGAAAAGATACGGCTTAGTGCTGAGGCGAAGATGATCATTGCTTACAACATGACGGAATTATTTAGGAATTACGGTGGAATACCATGGATAAATAAGGTATACGCGCCCGACGACGATTTCAGAAATCCGCGTATTACAGTCGGAGCTACCGTTGACTCAATAATCTCTTTAATGGATGAAGCTATCCCCGAATTACCTTGGGTTATTTCAGAGGCAGAGATGAGTAACTGGGCAGGGCGATTTACACAGGCCGGAGCTATGGCTTTAAAAACAAGGTTGTTGCTTTTTGCAGCCAGTCCTCTGTTTAACAGCAACCAACCATATTTAGATGGTGAAGCTGCAAATTTAAAAATGACATGGTATGGTGACTATCAGGCAAGCAGGTATCAAAGAGCTGCAGATGCAGCCAAGGAGTTAATTGACAAAATAGAACAACAGGGAGGATATGGATTGGAAATGCCTGCCAGTAACGATGTTGCCGGATATCGAAATGCATTCAAAACAGCCTATTTTACTCGTCAAAGCAAAGAGGTACTTATCAGTATACGAGATGAATATAGAGGCCCTGCACGTTGGGGAAACAACTTTTATGATATGAATTTGAATTATGGTGGGGCTACCTGTACAAATGAATATATGCGTATGTTCCCAATGGCAGATGGTACACCTGTCACAGATCCCGCCTCCGGCTGGAACGAATCAATCGATCCATTAGGAAGTGAAGGTAAAGGAGCCGCACGGAAATATAACCGCGATCCGCGTTTATATGAAACCATGTTATGCGTGGATGACGACTGGGGAGGACAGAAGGTCGAAAATTGGAAAAATCAGGTCAATGGTAACTGGGCGATTCATACAGCGGGGCCTCGTAGAACTAATGGATCTGGAAGTACAATAATTCGCAAATTTATGCCGGGATGGACTTCCGGAATTCCGGTAATTGGTCACCATTTCCCCTATATCCGTTTGCCGGAAATATATTTGTCTTATGCAGAAGCACTGAATGAGCTGGGACGCACAACGGAGGCGTATCAATATATCAATAAAGTCAGGAACCGCGTCGGATTAAAGAACATCGAACTTGTGGGGCCTTGGAATAAAGAGAGCCTGCGTGAGCAGATATTAATAGAACGTGCTTGTGAATTTGGTTTTGAACAGGTACGCTGGTTCGATATTGTTCGTCATAAGGTTTCTTCAGCTTTTTCTGAGTCGCTGCATAATGTCTATATTACAAGAAATAGTAACGGGACTTATTCATATTCATATCCTGAAATCACATTTAATAGAAGAGTCTGGTGGACAGATTTTAATCCCAAATGGTATCTTTTACCATTTCCGCTTGGTGAAATCCAGAAAGGTTATGGGCTTGTTCAAAATCCGGGATGGTAGTTAAGCCGAAAGTATGTTAAACAATAAAAATTGTAAAATAATGAATCTTAAAATTTTTATAATAGTTCTGTTCATATCTCTTGCAAGCTTATTGCCTTATGGGCAATCTGTGGCGCAAAAATCGGATTCAACTTTAGTCCAACTTGGGTATGATGTTAAATTAACTTCTGATGAAACCAGTTTTGCTGTCGGAGTTGCTACGGCAGAAGATTTATCAAGATATTTTGCCATTAATTCATCAAACGCGCTATATGGGCAGATACCAGGGTTGACAGTTCTTCAAAATGGAGGTAACTGGTGGGGTCAGCAAGCTACTATGATGGTGAGGGGGCAAGGTAATCTTGGTAATGCATCATCCCCTCTGGTACTTATTGATGGTTTTGAGCGTTGGATTTCGGCCATTACTGTTGAGGAAATTGAAAATGTGACAATTCTTAAAGATGCTGCCGCAACGGCGCTATATGGACAACGCGGAGCCAACGGGGTGATTTTGATCACAACCAAAAGAGGATTAAATGAAGGGATGAGAGTAAATGTCTCGTATGAGTACAGTATTAATCAGCCTTTTCGCATACCTGAAATGCTTGATGCCTATGGTTATGCTAATGCAATAAATGAATCTTTGACTCTTGATGGAAAGAATCACCGTTACTCCAGAGAACAATTGGATGCTTATCGGGATGGAACATATCCTGAATATTATCCCAACGTCAACTGGTTCGATGAGGTTTTGCGTAATACAGGTTTTGTAAATGATGTAAACGTTACTTTCCGCGGTGGAAGAGGAAAAACTCGCTATTACGTGGCTTTGAATTATTTGGGTGGAGAAGGATTACTAAAACAGAACAGAAATCTAAATAATTATTCCACCCAGTTGAGGTACAACCAGGCAAACTTAAGGGTTAACCTGGATATTGATGTTACCAAGACCACGATGATGAAATTCAATCTTGCGGGGCGTATTTCTGGTTTTAACCGACCTGGGAAATCAGCACCCAACACTATTTTTTCACTCCTGTACGAGACACCTGCAAACGCTTATCCTATTCAACATGAAGGTGGAGTTTGGGGAGGATCTCCTATCTTTGGACGAAACTTAATTGCAGATGTGAATGAGACTGGATTTGCTAATTCACATGACAGAACTTTCTTCGCTGATCTTACATTAACACAAGACTTGAACAAAATTATACAAGGGCTTTCGTTGTCGGCTGCAGTTTCATTCGACAACAGTTTAGGTTATTGGGACCAGAAAGTAAAAGATTATGTTTATGTATACCGTACAGCTGATATAGACGAAGTGAATAAAAGCTTGTATAACTTGACGTCGTCTTCATTTGGAGAAAAAACCGATTTGGCATTTTCTACAAGTTTTGGAGGACAATTGAGGCATGCAAATGGAATCATACGTGCAAATTATGACAGGAATTGGGACAGACATAAATTTAATGCAATGATTTTATTTCATGCTGATAGCGAAGTTGGTATGGGGCAAAACAATACTTACCACAGAATAAATAATGCCGGACATTTTCATTATTCTTTTGATAAAAAGTACTTTGCCGATCTTACCATGTCTTATAGTGGAAATAATATTCTCCCTGCAAATAATCGTTTTCGTTTTTATCCTGCACTATCTTTGGGTTGGATAGTTTCAGAAGAAAATTTTTTAAGTGAAATAGGTGCTATAGATAATCTTAAACTAAGAACTTCTGCGGGTTGGGTTGGTTTAGAACCAAATGTTCGCTATTTGGATCTTGAAAAATTTGGAGGAGGTGGAAACTATTTTTATGGTGATAATAATTCATCTCAAGGGAGCCTTCAGGAGGATAGGCGAGCAAATCCGGCTGTCGATCCTGAAAAAAGTTTTGTTTCAAATATTGGATTTGATGCACAATTATTAAATGGACTTAGTTTAAATGTGGATCTATTTTATGAAAATAGAAGTCAAATACTTGTTTCAGATGCTAGCTCTACTTCCAATGTAATGGGAATTGCCGGAACTATGGTTAATGATGGTGTTGTTGAGAACAAAGGAATTGAGATTGGAGCTTTGTGGAATCAAAATATTGGAGATTTCAGTTATTCATTAGGGACACAGTATTCTTTTGCCCGAAATAAGATTATAGAGCAAAATGAGATATTTCATGAATGGAATTACCTGAAGCGAACCGGACAACGTGTTGGACAGCCATTTGGATTACAGGATAATGGATTCTGGGGAGTGAATGACGGATTAAATGGAGAAAATAATATCACGCCCGATGGTGTTGTATATACCTATACATCGGTTTTAAAACCTGGGGATGTCAGGTATGTTGATCAGAACGGTGATAACAAGATCGATGAGTTTGACATGATTCCACTTGGATATAGCTGGTTACCGGAAATATATTTTTCTTTCTCATTGAGTGCTAATTATAAAAATGTAGGAATGTATGCAATTTTTCAGGGAGTTTCAAACGTTTCTGAAATGTTAAATACGAAAGATGTTTTTTGGCCATTGTACAATAACGGTAATATCTCCACTTTTTCCAACGACAGATGGACACCGGAAACTGCAGCTACTGCTACATTGCCACGGCTTACTCCTGAGAGGAACAATAATAATTATATCGCAAGTACGGTTTGGCAAAGAAATGCCTCTTATTTAAAGTTAAGAACACTGGGATTTTACTACAACTTGCCTTCAAATATTATAAATAAAGTAAAACTTAATAAAGCCAAGCTGTTCGTAAGAGGTTTAAACCTTTTTTCTATCGATAATATCAATATTATGGATCCTGAAGAAACAGGGAAAGTTTATCCAACGTTGAGATCTTGTAATGTTGGTGTGAGTATTGAATTTTAAATGATTTAAAAATGACTAATATGAAGTATAAAATAATTTTATCTTTATTTATAACTGTTTTGTTAACAGGCTGTGAATTCCTTGATTATACTGAACATACATTCTATGATGATTCTGAAAATATTTTCACTAATTTTGGTAGAACCCGCAATTTTCTGACTGGTATTTACACTAACCTTCCTGATGATTTTAACAGTGTAGGAGGCGCAATGCGATCTGCCGCTAGCGATGAAGCGGAATTTGTGATTCAAAGCTCAGCAATACAAGAATTCAATAATGGACAATGGTCCTCAAGTAATGCGCTGGATAATAATTGGTTTAAATACTATTCAGGAATTCGGGCTGCCAACTTCTTCCTAAATAATATTGAAGGAAGAACTTTTGAAGATTTTAAATACAACGTAGAGTATGACGATGAGATGGAACGCTTCGATATGTTTCAATATGAGGCTCGTTTCCTGAGAGCATTTTTTTATTTTGAATTGGCCAAGCGTTATGGAGATATTCCCATGCCACAGGGAGTAATAAATGATGTAGAGGAGATCAATCGCATTGAGAAATCTGATTTTGAAGACGTAATTGTGTATATTGTTGAAGAATGCGATGCCATAAGAGACTATCTTCCGGTTGACTGGAACAACTTTGTATTTCGAGAAACCGGGCGTGTAACTAGAGGTGCAGTTCAAGCATTAAAAGTAAGAGCCTTGTTGTACGCTGCCAGCCCACTTCATAATCCTGAAAATGATAAATCTAAATGGGTGTCAGCAGCAGAAGCAGCGAACGAGTTCTTGACAAATCCAGCTTTTAATTATTCATTTGACCCGGAATATTACAACAGCAATAACATGAGCAGGGGAGTATTTAATAATCGGAAGAGTAAAGAACTTATATTTGAAAGGAGACAGGGAAATTCATTCAGCTTTGAGAAGGCAAATTTCCCAAAAGGATTTGACGAAGCAAACGGGAATGCAACTTGCCCTAGCCAGAATCTGGTGGATGCCTACCAGACCACCGATGGGTATGATGTGGTGCTTGACAGTAACGGCCAATGGAGCGCTCCCGGAAGTACTGTTTTTAATCCGATGAATCCATATGACAAGAGGGATCCACGACTATTGCAGACAATTCTTGTTAACGGGAAAAAATGGAAAGGGACTACCGTAGAGACATTTAACGGAGGTGCTCACGGATTTCCCCTGGCTGATGCTACACCCACAGGTTACTATCTGCAAAAACATGTTCGTCAGGATATTGATATTGCAGGGAGTAATGCCGCCCCCAAGGAGCATGTATGGGTGCTTTTTCGCTTAGCAGAAATTTACCTGAATCTTGCAGAAGCAATGAATGAAGCTTTTGGCCCTAATGAATTACCAGACGGCTATATCATGGATGCTGTGACTGCAATCAATGTAGTGAGAACCAGGGCTGCTGTGGATATGCCGCCTATATCAGATGTTACTACTGATGAACTGCGCTCATTAATAATTAATGAACGGAAAGTAGAACTTGCTTTTGAAGATCACAGGTTTTGGGATGTACGCAGATGGAGACTTTATGATAGTGATAACCCCAACAAAATAACTGAAGATATTTATGGAGTTGTTATTACCAATAATTACGGAATACTAAATTATTCTGAAAAATTGGTTGATAACAGGATATGGGATGATAAGATGTACCTTTTCCCTATACCATATAACGAAATTAATATAAATCCCAATCTTACACAAAACCCAGGATGGTAATTTTTTAATATTTCCATATTATGAAAATGCAAAGAAACAGAAACTTAACAATAGCGCTTATATTAGCCTTCATTGCATTCTCTGGTTGTACTGAACAATATACATTAGGGAAATTTGAAGTGGATGAAAATATGGTTCCGAAACCAAACCCAATTCCTCCTCAAGAGGAAGCTATAATTAATAAAAAAGGCTTGTGTCTGACCACTACCAGAACGGACTGGTCTCACAGGGTATCGGAGGTCAAAGTGTACTGGCATTACAGCTGGGGAAATATCTTGTCTGAATATGAGCCCGACAGTGTGGATTTTGTCCCCATGATCTGGGGTTCAGACAGAATTGATGATGCGACTATTAATGAATTGAAAGTATTGAAAACTGAAGGAAAAATCAAATACCTGTTGGGATTTAATGAACCCAACAAAACCGACCAATCCAATATAACGGTAGAAGAAGCTGTCGCATTATGGCCACAGTTGATGGAGGTCGGCGTTCCGCTGGGGAGTCCCGCCGTAGCAGGTACGACAGTCGATAATCCCTGGCTGAAACAGTTTATGACACAGGTTAAACAAAACAACCTACGGGTAGATTTTATTACAGTTCACCAATACAGTATCGACAATGTTCCCAATTTTATCCAGTCACTGAAGGATCTGTATAATAAATACAAGTTACCGCTTTGGATCACTGAATTCGCAGTGGCCGACTGGAGTGCCACAACAGCACAGGAGAACAAATACTCGCAGGAATTCGTACTCAATTTTATGAAAAACCTGCTACCAGAGCTGGAAAAGCTTGATTTTGTCCATCGTTATTCCTGGTTTGGACCTCCGGGATGGGACAAACCCGCCCTGGTAACCTCCGCGTTGTGGGATGTTGACGGGCACTTAACTCCACTCGGAGAGTTTTATGCCAGCTTTAAACCAAACGAAAAGATTGGTGAAGGTAAAGCAACAATCGTACCGATTGATCCTGTGAATGGGTTTGAGGATAATTTTGAGAATTACGTTCCCGGAACTGGATTGGGACGGCTCGGATATGTAATCTGGGGGGGAAGTGCCTGGGTGCTTGCGGGTGATGCATATGAAGGGAAACAGTTCGGTCAGAGCGATATGAATAAACAGAACTTCGCCATCCGGAAAACCTTTCTTTTGGAAGCCGGAAAAACCTACAAACTGGAAATCGCTACCAAGATGGAAGATGGTTTAAAACATGTGATTCAGGTACATCCTAAGGAGGTTTATGGTGCGGCATGGAAAGATTGTTTCAACATAGACTGGGAAAACCACGTGACCCAATTTATCGTGACCAAAGGAAATGAGGAGGTAACCATCGCACTGTATCGTTGGCAACAAAAACTACTTAACTTCGATGTCATCAGACTCACCGAAGTGCGCTAACATTAAAAATATAAAACAGTCATGCGGGGTCTTATTTTATGTGTCCTGATTCTGCTTATTCCTAATTTTATCAGGGCATCAGTCTATTATGTGAATTCTGATGAGGGCGAAGACACCAACAGCGGAAGAACACCGGCTGAAGCCTGGGCCTCACTTGAAAAAGTGAATGCCATGGTGTTTCAACCTGGCGACACCATCCTGTTCAAGGCCGGGACGTCCTACCAGGGGCAATTAGAACCCAAGGGCAGTGGTTCGAAGCTAAAGCCGATAATCATCGATAAATACGACACAGGTAAAAGACCGGCTATTCACGGGCAGGGTCTAAAACAGTACACGCTGTTACTACAAAATATTGAATACTGGGAAGTGAGCAATCTGGAAATTACAAACAGAGGAGAAGAACGAACACCGGGTCGCCGGGGTGTTTCCATTCTCGCAGAAAATTTTGGCGATTGTCGCCACATCGTGCTTGACAGCCTGGAAATCCATGAAGTGAACGGGAGTCTCGTTAAAAGTGAAGGCGGTGGCAGCGCCATCTGGTGGAAAAACAGTGGCGACCAGGTAAAGACCCGCTTTGTAGGGCTGGTGATCCAAAATTGTCATATCCACCATTGCGAACGCAACGGTATCAACTCAAATGGATATACCCGTCGGGATAACTGGCATCCCAGCCAAGGTGTGGTCATTCGTAATAATTTACTGGAACAGGTTCCTGGCGATGGAATCGTACCGATTGGATGCGAGGGAGTTCTGATCGAGCATAACGTGATGCGCGACTGTCCCGATATTTTATCTCACCAGGAAGCGGCTGCCGGCATCTGGCCATGGAGTTCCGATAACACACTCATTCAGTTTAATGAAGTAAGTGGGCACAAAGCCAAATGGGACGGACAAGGTTTTGATTCAGATTGGAACTGTTTGAATACTACTATTCAATATAATTACAGTCACGATAATTATGGAGGATTTCTACTGGTTTGCAACGATGGAGAAAACTACAGCACTTCTAGGAATGCTGGTACTGTAAATACGGTTGTACGTTATAATCTTAGTGTCAATGATGGGATAAGGCCATACAAAACAGCTCGTAGAGGATGGTTTTCACCGATAATGCATTTAACCGGACCTGTTGAAAATACATTATTTCTGAGTAATATATTTATTATTCCCAAAAAGCAAAAAGTAGAAATCGACCGTACCGTTGTGCAAATGGACAACTGGGGAGGTCCTTGGCCAAAGGAGTCAATATTTTTGAAAAATATTTTCATGCTTGAGGAAGAAGGTAAGATTCAATATGGTAAAGGTCAGCGAACCATAGCCTGGCAAAATATAATCATTCACCGTGGATTCGACTTAATCCAGGATGTTTCATACGAAATCCCGGAATGGTCAAAATCTCAAGTGAATGATTTGGATAAGAATTTTAAAGTAAAGCTTATCAATGCTTTTCTTGAGGATAATGAGATTATGAAAAAAATCATAGAGGAGTTGCCCACGGGAAAAAGTTACTATGAAGCTCTTGACTAAAACAAGGAAAGATTATGAAGAATGCATTATTTGTATGGTTGCTCTTGACTTTAGGAGCGTGTAAAGCCGTAAAATCCGATCCAAAACAAGGAAAAAAATTACCCAATCTAATTGTGATTATGACCGATGATATGGGGTATGCGGATGTAGGTTTTAACGGTTGTAAAGATATTCCAACTCCCGCTATTGATCGAATCGCTCGTGAAGGTGTTCGATTTACTCAGGGATATGTGTCATACCCGGTATCTGGCCCCAGTAGGGCGGGATTCTTAACTGGCCGTTATCAGGATAGATTTGGTTTTACCACTAATCCTTCAGTTGATCCAAATAATCCCAATGCAGGATTACCTTTGGAGGAAGAAACAATGGCTCAGGTATTAAGAAAAGCAGGTTACAAAAGTGGTATAGTTGGTAAATGGCACATGGGGACACACCCTGTATTCCACCCACTGGAAAGAGGGTTTGATTATTTCTACGGTTTTTTAGCTGGGGGACACCGTTATTTTCCAGAAGAACTAACACTGACTGATCTTTCGAAAGTCACTGAAAAATGGGAATGGTATAATACAAAAATTATAGAGAACAGAGAAGCAGTTGAAATCGACGAATATCTGACTGACGAATTTAGTCATGCCGCAGTGAAATTTATTAAAGAACAGATTGAAAATGATCAACATTTTATGCTTTTTCTTGCATATAATGCGCCACATACACCTCTACAGGCTACAGATAAATATCTTTCCCGGTTTTCTCACATTGGCGATAATAAAAGAAGGACTTATGCTGCCATGGTCAGTGCCGTTGATGATGGCGTTGCCAGAATACTGTCGGCGCTGGATGAAGGAGGTGTTCAAAATAATACTATCGTGGTTTTTTTATCCGATAATGGAGGTGCTGCCAATAATGCCTCAGATAATGGCCAGCTAAGAGGTCATAAAAGTAATCTTTTTGAGGGAGGTGTGAGAGTGCCCTTTGCCATTAAATGGGAAGGTATTATACCTGCTGGAATGACATATGAGAAACCTGTTTTATCCTTGGATATCATGGCTACAATTATTGCACAGACTGATGTGAAAATTAATCCTATACGACCTTTGGATGGGATAAATCTTATTCCTTATTTAACAGGAGTAAATAACGATGAGCCTCACGATTACCTCTTTTGGAGAAAATGGGAACAAAATGCAATGGCTATAAGAAACGGGAATAATAAATTGGTATCTAACAGTGATATGGATCGAGAGCCCCCACAGTTGTTTAATTTGGCTACCGATATGTCAGAAATAACCAATATCAATTCAAATCAGCGCGAAGTATCAGAGAAGCTTTTATTGGAATGGCAAAAATGGGATGCGAAATTGAAAAATCGTGTTTTTCCCAAACTTGATGATGACGTATGGTGGGAATAATTAAATCTAAATGATTATAAAATATGAGTATAATTAAAAAGATAGTTATAGTTGTTGGACTAATTCTTTCACTTGGTTATTCCCAACCTGATTGCGCAGCCTTTGCAAATATCTACTATATAAGTTCTAAAAGCGGCAACGACTCAAATAACGGGTTGAAGAAAGATTCACCTTTTAAAACGTTGGAAAAGATAAGTGAACTTGGACTTACTCCAGGTGATAAAATTCTGTTTGCTTCCGGAGATGTCTTTTCAGGAACATTGAACTTGAATAACATTTCAGGAACAGAAGAAAATCCGATTTTGATTTCAAGCTATGAGAGCGGAGAAAATAAGAAACTCCCCATCATCGATTCAAAAGGTTTTTCACATGGAATAGTATTGAAAAACTGTAGTCATGTAATTATTTCGAATATTGAAATTATCGGTAACGGAGGAGCAGTTTCGGATGAGACTAAACAAGCAGGAATGCGTTGCGGTGTGTTGGTAACTACTTCTAAAATTGGTGTTTATAAGAATATACAATTAATAAACCTGGTTATTCATGATATTTTCTTCGAAAACGAGGGATTTATCAGAGGAAAAGATGAAGTCCTTACTAGCAACGGAACCCAAAGTTATGGATGGGGTATCCGGTTTATCAATTTAGTGGATGAAGCAGTTATCAGTGACGTACTCGTTGAAAACTGCTTAATACAGAACGTCGATCATACAGGAATAAAATTTACTGGAAAAGGAAAGAATATACACAACATAAAATTATACGGGAACAGGGTAAACTATACGGGAGGTCCAGGAATACAAATGAGCGGGGTACATGTTGGACATATATTCAATAATCATGTGAACCGCTCTGGTAGTAACGATGATTCGCGTAAATGGGGACGTGGAAGTGGACTTTGGACCTGGGGAAGTTCTGATATTATTATTGAAAAAAGTTCATTCAGAAATGCGAATGGACCGGGTGACTCTGCCGGTTGTCATATTGATTTCAATTGCAGTAATGTAATTGTACAATATTGTTTGAGCGAAGGCAATGCCGGGGGTTTCTGCGAAATACTGGGTAATAATTATAATTGTGCTTACCGTTATAATATAAGTATTAATGATGG
Source organism: Proteiniphilum sp. LBM24028 (assembly GCF_056629195.1). NCBI lineage: Bacteria > Pseudomonadati > Bacteroidota > Bacteroidia > Bacteroidales > Dysgonomonadaceae > Proteiniphilum > Proteiniphilum sp. LBM24028. The sequence continues at coordinate 582,199 of NZ_CM152817.1, forward strand.
ACATCGTGTGAAAGGAATTGATGGTTTTCAGGAAGGGAAAATTTTTTGGTTAAGCGGTTATGTAGGTAAAGATCAAAAAAAAAACGGACCTTTTAACAGCTATTTCTATAACAATACTATCTATGTAAAGAAGGATATTGAGGCTAAATTTGCAATTGACAAAGCTTCAAACGGAGTATTAATTGCAAACAATATTTTTCACATCGAAGGTGAAAGTAAGTTGGTATTGGGAGATCAATATGTACCCGATGCGGAAAGTGAGTTGAAAATTAAAAATGTGTTCTTCCGCAATAATTTGTTCCTTAAAACGGATAACTGGCCAAAGGAGATTAGCATTCAGGATGATGCACCACTAATAGGAGATCCTGGATTCCTCCAAAAAGGAGGAACCTTTTTGGAGGATTATATACCAACTAACAAAAAATTTATAAAGGATAAAGGCATTGTGATTCCAAAGATACCTGGCGACGAACTGGGATTATTTGCTGGGTTAGATGTCCATTATGATATTTTGGGAAACAAAATTATTGGGCCTCCGGATATGGGAGCCATTGAAATAAAATAATAATTACACCGTCAGGGAATCAAAATTCCGAAATTAATGACTTAGTTGGGTGGATACCGGCAGAAAGTTTACAAAAGCAAGCCTTGTTGCACCTCGCGCCGTGTCGAAATACCTGCAATCTGTTCTACCAGTCTTAGTGCGAAGTCAAATACAAGTCCGGGACCTTTTCCCGTGGTTAGATTTCCGTCTACAACCACGTTTTCGCCGGTAACCTGTGCACCAATTAACTCAGGCTCAAAACCCGGATAGCAGGTAGCCCGTCTGCCCTCAAGCAAACGAAGTCCGCCCAGTACCATGGGGGCCGCACAGATGGAGGCGATCATCTTTTGCTGCTTGTTGAATTCCAAAAGCAGGTTTTTCACTCCTTCGTGCTCATTCAGATGTTTCGCACCGGGCATTCCTCCCGGCAACACCAATACTTCCACCTCTGTGAAATCTGCCTCGGCAAAGATGGTGTCGGCGATGACGGAAATATTGTGTGCACCGGTCACCGTTTTGTCGTCAGAGATGGAGACGGTTTTTACAGGTATTTGTGCTCTCCTCAAAATATCCAGTGTGCCGAGGGCTTCGATTTCCTCAAACCCGTTTGCTAAAAACAAGACTACTTTCTTCATAATTTCTTCGTTTTGTGTCCGGATATATCCGGACAGGGTTTTAAACAAATGATGCCGGGCGGAACATATTTATTCCCTATTGTGCAGAAATAGCTGTGATCAGTTCAGGTTGAACTTGTAGGTGATTGTCCCCTGCTGGTTGTTAGGTGAGGCTATCGCGTTGAATTTTGTGTTTTTGGCAGCACGCAATGCTTCGTTACGAAGGGCAGTATTGGGCGTATTTGTCCCTCGTCCAATTTCTGCGTTGATCACATTTCCGCCAGGATCTACGGTAATATTAACAACGACCGTGCCATAATCGTTCACTGTGTAGCGTGGCTGTACCAGTCCCCCGCTGCCAAGGCTGCGTCCGCCCAGGTCGTACGAACCGATACCACCCGTGCCCGTGGCGGCTCCCTGCGTAGCATTTCCGGTGGAAACGCCCTGAGTACCGCTGCCTTCGGTATTGCCCCGGTTGCCGGCGCTCTCGCCAAAGAGTCCCGACATCTGTTGGTTGATTTCTCTTCGCCGCGCTTCTTCCGCTCTCCTCAATCGTTCCGCCTCTTCCCTTTTTCTGCGTTCTTCGGCCAGTTGTGCCTGGCGACGTTCTTCTTCCCGTTGTGCTTCCACGTCGATGGTTGGCTCGGTGGTTTGCGTGATCATCGGTTCATTGGGTCTATATTCCGGAACATTCGGGGTGGAGGCGGGAGCTGGGGTCACCTCGGCCATCGGTGCCTCCGTGATGCCAAAAGCATTTTCTGTGGCGCCAAACATTACCGGAATACCTTCCAGCTCCTGGGGAGGGGTTGCCAGGGTGAAGTAGGAAAAAATAAGTATGAGCAGGAGCAACACCGCAAAGATGATTGTTCCCACCAGTCCACCTATCTTTTCTTTTGTTAACTCCATCTGGATTTCTCCGTTTAATTGGGCCTTGTCATCAGCACCATTTTGAACTTATTCTGATTGGCGATATCCAGGATTCGCACAATCTCCCTGTAGGGAACGCTCTCGTCGGCATAGAGTGCTACAAAAATATCGGGATCGGCCGTGTATGCCGACTGTAGAAACGGTGTGATTGCCTCGAAGGGCACCTGGCGTTCTGTTTCGTTGGCATTGGCTACATAATAATTCAAATCCTTGTCGATGGTCACCCGGGTAATAGGCTTTGCCTGTGCCTGTTGTTGCGCCCTGGGCAGCAACACCTGAATAGCATTCGGCACGACAATTGTAGAGGTGATCATAAAGAAAATAAGCAACAGGAAGATCACATCCGTCATGGATGCCATGCTGAAATTTGATTCTAACTTAAATCGTTGTTTTAATGCCATAGCTTCTGATTCTCTTTAAACAGCCGGTTCATTCAGGATGTCCATGAACTCCATGATTCGCATCTCAAGCCTGTTTACAATACCTTTGATGCGTGTTGCAAGATAATTATAAGCAAAAAGGGCAATGATTCCCACAATAAGTCCTCCGACAGTCGTGACCAACGCTTCATAAATACCGGTTGAGAGAATATTCACATCCACATTGGCTCCAGCGCCTGCCATATCCATAAAAGCTTTCACCATACCGGTTACGGTTCCCAAAAATCCAACCATGGGAGCACCCGATGCGGATGTTGCCAGCACGGGAAGTCCCTTTTCCAGTTTTGATATTTCTATATTTCCTTGGTTTTCAATGGCGGACATCACATCGACTGTGGGCCTGCCCAGGCGTGAGATCCCTTTCTCCACCATGCGGGCCGATGGCGTATCGGTGTGGCGGCAGAGAGCCAGGGCAGCGTCAATTTTCCCGTCGTGGATATAATCCTTGATGCGATTCATGAAAGAACTGTCTTCCTTGCCGGCTTTATTGATGACCAGGGTCCTTTCTATCAGGACATAGATCGTCATTAACAGCAGAATGAGCAGTACAATCATCAGCCATCCGCCTTTCAAGGCAAGGTCGAATGCATTCATTGTGACAGCCTCTGTTTCTGCAGTCGTTGCCTGCTGCATTGCGTTGTATATGGCCTGCGCAGTATCTGCCGGCATGGGTAATTGCAAAAGATTCATACGATGTGCATTTATTTGATACGTCTGAAGTTAGTTGTGCTCGATACCTATTTGGAATAAAGATAATGGTTTTTGTCATGTCAAACCTCTACCACGGGTTTTTTTAAACAATTTTTATACGCTTTTATTGTTTTTTCCAAACCGAGATAAAGTGCATCGCAAATGAGAGAATGCCCAATGGATACTTCTTTAATCCAGGGTATGTGTATGTAGAGCCACTGAAGATTGTCCAGGTTCAGGTCATGCCCCGCATTCACACCCAATCCCAGATTTTTGGCCAGAGTAGCAGCTTCCAGATAGGGGGCGACGGCTTTCTCCCGGTCGGATGGATAGAGTTCGGCGTAGGGACCGGTGTAGAGTTCTATGCGGTCGGTGCCGATCTGTGAAGCCATGCGGATCATCTCGGGAATGGCATCCACAAAGATGGAGGTGCGTACGCCCAACGATTGAAATTCATTCACTATGTCGGTCAGAAAATCTTTATGAGTGATGGTATCCCATCCTGCGTTGGAGGTGATAGCGTCGTGGGCATCCGGCACGAGGGTTACCTGTGTAGGCCTTATTCGTTGAATGAGCGAAATAAACTCGGGAGTTGGATTTCCCTCAATATTGAATTCCGTATGCACTTTTGCCTGCAAATCAAATACATCGGAATAACGGATGTGTCGCTGATCGGGGCGGGGATGCACGGTGATGCCATCGGCTCCGAAGAGCTGACAGTCTACAGCTACCTGCACCACATCGGGAATATTTCCACCGCGGGCATTCCGCAGGGTCGCAATTTTGTTTACGTTTACGCTTAGTTTCGTCATATTTTTTTTAAAAACAATCCGTCACAAAGAGACGGATTCGCAAATTTTTGCCATCTTTGTAAAACAGTTACAAAAGTAATACGAAATAACCGTTTTACGCAATGTCAGTCAAAGAATTTATCAATAATCAAGTCGAAAAGTTTGCTTCACCACTTACTCCAGAGCAATTTACGGAGTTGACCGAGACGGAAAACTCGCTGCTTATTCTGGAGATTCCGTTCAAGGATTACACTCTCACGGAGATAGCAAGGATTGTGGAAAGCAACAATGCCCATGTGACGTCTCTTTCTGTGATGCCAATTTCGGGCGGGGTCGATTTGCTGGTGTCGCTGAAGCTGGATGTGGATGATCTCTCCGCTGTATTGAGGAGTTTCGAACGGTTCAACTACCATGTAGTATACTATTTTATGCGCGAAGGCGAGGTGACCGACACCCAGAAAGAACGGCTGGATGAGTTATTGTATTACCTGGAAATGTAGGCGGTATATTTCAGAATTGGTATTTGCCGGAATAAGTTTGACGACAGATAAATGAAGTTTGCATTATTTGGGAGTATGTTCCCCGACAGGACCGCAAAAGCGGAAGATCAGATATTCGGGGTTTGTGATGCCATCAGGCGGAGCGGAGGAGAGTTGTATCTACCCGAGAATTTTTACCTTTCTCTGCCGGCTCATATTCAGCAGAGAGTAGGTCCTATCTCGGAACTAGCCGAGACGTTGCCACAAGTGGATATGGTAGTGAGTGTGGGAGGCGACGGCACTTTCCTGCGAACGGCTGCCACCGTGGGAGATTCTGGCATCCCTGTGCTGGGTATAAACACCGGTCGCCTGGGTTTTCTTGCCGCCATTAATTACGGCGATGTTGAAGAAACATTGCAGGAGGTAATGAAAAGTGCTTATAAAGTACAGGAACGTACTTTGATAAGAATGACTACCGACGAAACTTTCCCGCCCGAGTATTTCAATACGCACGCACTGAATGAAGTGGCCATCCTGAAACAGGACACAGCCTCGATGCTCTCCATTCATGCATATATCAACAATGATTATCTGACTTCCTATCAGGCAGATGGACTGGTGATTGCCACTCCAACCGGATCTACCGCCTACTCACTAAGTATTGGGGGAGCCATCCTGTCGCCCACCATACCCAGCATCATCCTTTCAGCCATTGCTCCGCATAATCTCACCTCGCGTTCGTTGGTGGTAGATGACAGCAGCCTGATATCACTAAAAGTAGAAAGCCGCAGTCATATGTACCTGGTATCGGTCGATGGCCAGTCGCGTGTGCTTGATGAGACGGTGAGCATCCATGTGCGCAAAGCCGATTACACCCTGCGTGTGGTAAAAAGGCTTGGACATACATTTTACGAGACACTTCGTGACAAACTGATGTGGGGAGCCGATGTGCGGAAACAATGATGATTCCGCACATAAGACCGGCAATTACAGGTTATTCTTCATCCATTTTTTCCTCGTGTGGCAGGTATTTATCCAGCGCAAGAATAAGCAGGTAAAAAACCGCCATGAAGACAAATATTCCTGCCATCCCAATTCCTGCAATAAACAAAGCTACTTCTACGGTCGATGTCATGATTTTTTTGTTTTAAGCAAATAAAGGAACCAATGTCAATATAATACCTCCGGCCACTACCGAACCTATCTGTCCTCCCACATTGGCGCTGATGGCCGGCATAAGCAGGTAATTGTATGGATCTTCTTTTTGACCCATCTGATGGATCACGCGTGCCGACATCGGGAAGGCAGAGATGCCGCAGGCTCCCACCATCGGGTTGATCTTGTTGCCCTCCTTGCGGAACAGATTCAACAACTTGGCAAAGATCACGCCGCCAAACGTGTCAAAGACAAAAGCAAACAATCCCAGTGCAATGATGATGAGCGTATCCAGGCGAATGAAACGCTCGGCCGTCATCGTGCTGGCAATCGTGATTCCGAGGAGCAATGTTACCAGGCTTGCCAGTTCGTTTTGCGCTGAAAGAGATAGCTTGTTTAAGACACCACATTCGCGTACCAGATTTCCAAACATCAGGAATCCGATCAATGCCAGTGATGATGGTGCAATGATTCCGGCGACGATGGTAACCACGATTGGAAAGGCAATCAATGCCTTCTTTGATATCTTCTTGTTATTGTTGCCTGTCATGCGGATCAACCTCTCTTTGCGGGATGTCAGCAACCGGATTACAGGTGGTTGAATGATCGGAACCAATGCCATATAGGAGTAGGCTGCCACAGAAATGGGCCCCAGCAAGTTGGGTGCAAAACGGGATGCCACCACAATGGAGGTGGGACCGTCTGCAGCGCCGATAATGCCAATGGAGGCTGCTTCCCTTAAGTCGTACCCCAGGATGGATGCAAGCACCATCGTGAGAAAAATACCGAACTGTGCTGCAGCTCCAAATAACAACAGCGACGGATTTCGGAACAAGGGCGAGAAATCGATCATTGCCCCGATCGCAATAAAGATGAGTAAGGGGAAAATCTCCGTGGCGATACCGGCTTCGAAAAAGACGTTGAGCACCCCTTCCACTGCCTGACCCGTTGCCGGGTCGATCTGTGTCAGAGCCGAAGAAAGAGGTATATTCACCAGAATGGCACCAAACCCCATCGGTAAAAGCAGGGTGGGCTCGTAGTTCTTAGCAATGGCGAGATAGATAAGTATGCCTCCGATAGCTAACATGATAAGATGCTGCCAGGTCATGCCGGCAATAGCTGGCATCAATTGTTCTAAACCCATAAAATTTTATTTTTGTTGATTTTTTGTTTAATACAAAAATCCGAGCATCAACCCTGCAGCCACAGCCGATGCAATAACACCTGCCACATTGGGCCCCATGGCATGCATCAGCAGGTGATTGGTAGAGTCGTATTCCAACCCAACAACCTGCGACATACGTGCCGAGCCGGGTACTGCCGATACACCCGCATTGCCAATCAGTGGATTGATTTTGTTCCCTTCTTTCAAAAACAGATTGAGGAACTTTACAAACAGAACGCCTGCGCAAGTGGCAATGATAAATGCCAGTGCACCCAAAACGAAAATCTTAACTGATGCGGGTGTCAGGAAAGTGGTTGCCTGAGTGGAGACACCAACCATCAATCCGAGAAGGATGGTGACAATATCAATCATGGGACCTCGAGCGGTCTCTGCCAGTCGCCGGGTTACCCCTGACTCTTTCAGCAGATTCCCAAAAAAGAGCATACCCAATAGGGGCAATCCGGAAGGAACCAGGAATGCTGTCAACAATAAACCAATAACCGGGAAGATGATCTTCTCGTTTTGAGATACCACCCGTGCCGATTTCATGCGTATAAGCCGCTCTTTTTTTGTCGTGAGCAGTCTCATGCAGGGGGGTTGCAAAATCGGAATCAGTGCCATGTACGAGTAGGCCGATATGGCTACCGCTCCCAACAGGTGTGGAGCTAACTTTGAGGTAAGAAATATGGCCGTGGGCCCGTCTGCTCCTCCAATGATCCCGATCGATGCGGCCTCTGTCGGCTCAAATCCTAGCTGCAAAGCAATAATGTAAGCTCCGAAGATGCCAAACTGGCAGGCAGCACCGACCAGGACCAGCTTGGGATTTGAAATCAGGGAAGAAAAATCGGTCATGGCGCCAATACCAAGAAAGATCAACGGCGGATACCATCCTTTCTGTACGCCCTGATAGAGGATATTCAAGACCGATCCTTCTTCATAAATTCCAATTTCCATGTTGGCAGAGAGATCGAACGGGATGTTGCCGATCAATATGCCAAAACCAATGGGTACCAGCAGTAGAGGTTCGAATTCATAGCGGATAGCCAGGAATATAAACAGTATTCCAAACAGGATCATTATGATATGACCTGACTCTACGTTTGCAAATCCGGTGTAACTGATAAAGGTGTTTAGATTTTCAATTAAAAAATCAAAAAAATTTCCCATATTCTATCCTACTATAACAATCAGTTCAGATCCTTCCAAGACCGAATCTCCTTTTCTTACTTTAATATCCTTGATGGTGCCGTCTCTATCCGCAATAATGTTGTTTTCCATTTTCATGGCTTCCAGTATCAGTAGTTTTTGCCCTTTTTTCACTGTGTCGCCCACATTACAGCTGATATCGAGGATGATACCCGGAAGCGGCGATTTCAATGAATTGGCACTTGCGTTTGCCGTATGTTTGATGACGGGAGTGTTTACTTCGGGTTGTGGTGAACCTGACTGCGCCGGCTTCTTGAACGGAGAGGATACCATTTTCTTTACTTTTTTCTCAATCTCAACCGTGTAGGGAATACCATTTACTTCCACTTCTGCTGTCTCATCGGTCGTATTGTTGATGACCACGTTATAGAGACTGCCATTGATTCTGTATTTATATTGCTTCATTATGTGAAATTTTTGTTTTTGTTGATTGAAACGTTTGTCTGTCTATCTTCGCGGAAGTTCCCTCAAACCGTAGATTTTAGAACTCCAGGGAGAATAATTTTTACTTATCTTGTTGATTGTGAGAATAGTGTGTTCAAAATCGTGTACGTCATTTTGTTCTTCGTGCAACGCCATAAATATGGCGCTAAGTACTTCTCCTGATATATCCTGAGTACTCGGTTTTCCTGCTGTGGTCTCAACAGTTGTACTTTTTCCTCTTCTCTTCTCATTCAATCTGGCCGAAGATTTTCCTACGAACCTGAAGACGATATAGAGAACAAGGAGAGCACAAAATACGACCAACATTGATGTTATTGTCATAGATGCTCCAAATTTATCTTGTTGTTTAAATCTCTCGACTTTTTCATTCTTGTCGAGGGTGTAATTATTGGTGCTGGGTGTGACCTTTTTTAATCTGGTCAGCTGAAGTGTTCCCGCCTTGTCGTATTTCACCCCATCCATTGCATAGCCCCATGAAACATCTGCCAACTGCTTCCCGGGTATGATCACTTCGTCGATCAGCTTCGTGCCACTTTCGTCGAACAAAGCAATATAATTGTCCTCGTCGGGGTTTAGTTCAAAACTAATGTGAAATGTTCCCTGGTAGGGCTTGTTGTTTGCCCAAAATAAGATATGCTGATGGGGCGCAATTCTGGTAAGTACATCGCCTCTGGGTATGGAGTATTTTCTGGGGTTCGACTTGTCGTTGGTCAGAAAATACCCGCCGATGTCTTGCGTTTTCGCTGTATTGTTGAATATTTCGATCCATCCGCTCCTTTGTCCGTAGTCGTCTACAAAATTTTCCGCATTGTTCACGAGTACTTCATTAATTACCCAGCGCGGGTTTTCTACGCGTTCGGAACAAGCAGTGAAAGATAGAAGAAACAGCAAAAGAAACAAAACAGAAGATGCCGGTGATTTATTCATAATCCTTACTTTTACAAGGGGAGGTTATCATGTTTCTTGGCCGGATTTTGTAGCTTTTTGGTCTGTGTCTGCTGCAGAGCGCGAATCACGCGGAAACGGGTATTACGCGGTTCAATCACATCGTCGATATATCCATAGCGGGCAGCTTCATATGGATTGGCAAAAAGATCGTTGTACTCCTGTTTTTTTGCTTCAATCACGGCGTTCTTTTTCTCTGCGTCCGTTTCTGTGGCAATCTCCTTGCTGTAGAGAACCTCCACCGCTCCGTCGGCACCCATGACAGCGATTTCGGCACTGGGCCATGCATAATTGATGTCACCGCGGAGCTGCTTGCAACTCATCACGATGTGTGCCCCTCCGTATGACTTCCGCAGGGTAACGGTGATTTTGGGAACGGTGGCCTCGCCATATGCATAGAGCAACTTTGCACCGTGTGTGATTACACCGCCATATTCCTGTCCTGTTCCGGGAAGGAATCCGGGTACATCGACCAACGTGACAAGAGGAATGTTAAATGCATCGCAGAAGCGGACAAAGCGGGCAGCCTTTCTTGAAGCATTGATATCCAATACGCCAGCAAGGAATTTAGGCTGGTTGGCAACAATTCCGACCGACTGTCCGTTGAAACGGGCGAATCCTACGATGATATTTTTTGCATAGTCGGCATGGACTTCCAAAAATTCACCTTTGTCGATGATGGCACCAATCACCTCGTACATGTCGTATGGTTTGGAAGGACTGTCCGGGATGATGTCATTCAGACCATCTTCCAGCCTGTCGATGGGATCGTCGTTTTCATAGACGGGTGCTTCTTCCAGATTGTTCTGGGGAATGAAACTCAACAGCTGACGGATAACCTTTAGACCGTTTTCTTCCGAATCAACAGCGAACTGAGCAACTCCTGATTTGGAGGCATGTACTGAGGCTCCTCCCAGGTTTTCCTGAGTGACGTCTTCTCCTGTAACGGTTTTCACTACCTTGGGCCCCGTTAAAAACATGTAGGAAGTGCCCTGCGTCATGACAATGAAATCGGTAAGTGCCGGCGAATACACTGCACCTCCGGCACAAGGACCAAAAATACCGGATATCTGGGGAATTACCCCCGAAGCGAGGATGTTTCGCTGAAATATTTCTGCATATCCTGCCAGGGCATTGATACCTTCCTGAATACGGGCGCCACCCGAGTCGTTGATTCCGATCAGGGGAGCTCCCATCTTCATGGCCTGGTCCATTACCTTGCATATTTTTTTAGCCTGCATCTCAGACAGGGATCCGCCGAAAATGGTGAAATCCTGTGCGAAGATATAGACAAGACGCCCTTCAATTGTACCATAACCCGTGACAACACCATCGCCGAGGAACTTGCTGTTTTCCATTCCGAAGTTATGGGAACGATGTTCCACGAACATATCGAACTCTTCAAAACTCCCTTCGTCAAGAAGCATGAATATGCGTTCGCGTGCAGTGTATTTTCCCTTTTGGTGTTGTGATTCAATTCTTTTCTCGCCTCCGCCTAAACGGGCCTTTTCCCTTAACTGGATTAGTTCTTTTACTTTTTCGAGTTGATTGCTCATATGATTATTTTTTAGATTAACGAGATAGTTTTTGTCGATGTCTGCTTGTTTTTCTGCGGCAGGTTTGTTTTGATGCTGCTCAACCTGTTATTCCGGATGCTCGCACAGTTCGGTGAGGACGCTTCCTGTAGATTTGGGGTGTAAGAAAGCAATCTTTAATCCTTCTGCCCCCTGTCGTGCCTGCTGGTCTATCAGACGTACCCCTTTTGATTCGGCATCCTTCAATGCTTCGTTCACATTTTTGGTCGCATAGGCAATATGATGTACGCCTTCGCCTCTTTTTTCAATGAATTTGGCAATGGTGCTCTCCTCGCTTGTAGGCTCCAACAATTCTATCTTGGTGGAGCCGACCATGAAGAAGGCTGTTTTTACTTTTTGATCTTCCACGGTTTCAATATTGTAGCACTTGAGCCCCAAAACACCTTCATAATAAGGAAGATGTTCCTCAATACTTTTCACCGCAATGCCGATGTGTTCAATGTGTGTAATTTCCATATAATTTCGTTGCCTTTTTTTAATGTATGCTGCAAATATGAGTATATGCTATAAAAGTATTTTGATTCAATCTTACATTGAATCAAAAGATATTCTGTCTTTCCCTTCGATCTAACGCTTCCGAGGCAGGTTATATAGAAGAAATACGCAATACTTCCAGCAATTCTTCGCTGATATCACGCTCTTTCCGGATAGCTCGCTTGAAAGGAATGTAATCGATTTCATTCTCGCGGATACCGATCATCACATTGCGTTGATTCTCCAGCAATGCCTGAATGGCAGCAATACCCATGCGGCTTGCCAGGATGCGGTCCTGAGCTGTGGGAGAACCGCCGCGCTGGAGATGGCCGAGAATAGAAACACGTACATCATATTGCGGATATTCCTTCTTCACCCGCTCTGCCAGCTTCATGGCTCCGCCGGTTACCTCACTCTCGGTGACCAGCACCATGCTACTGCTTTTTGACTTACGGAATCCCTGCTCAATGAGCTCGCCCAACTGGTCTTTCTCGATACTTATTTCCGGGATGATGGCTGCCTCCGCTCCGGAAGCGATGGCACTGTTGAGTGCCAGATATCCGCAATTTCGTCCCATCACCTCTACAAAAAACAGACGTTCATGGGAGGTGGCTGTATCGCGTATTTTGTCCATCGATTGCATGATGGTGTTCAAGGCTGTGTCGTAACCTATGGTGGTGTCTGTACCATTCAGGTCGTTGTCAATTGTTCCGGGAAGCCCTACAATGGGTATATTGAACTCGTTGGCGAAAACTCCTGCACCGGTGAGGGAGCCGTCTCCACCAATTACAACCAATGCGTCTATCCCGTGTTTTTGCATGTTCTCGTAAGCCGTCCTGCGTCCTTCAAAAGTGAGGAATTCCTGAGAACGTGCTGTTTTCAGGATAGTTCCTCCCTGTTGAATGATATTGCTTACGCTGTTTGTTTTAAATTCCACAATTTCATCGGAGATGAGGCCTTTGTAACCTCTGTAGATGCCGTAGACACGCATCCCGTTACAAATACCTGCACGTGTCACCGCACGAATGGCGGCATTCATGCCCGGCGCATCGCCCCCGGAAGTAAGGACACCTACGCTTTGTATGTTTGAGTCCATGTTTGAGTTCCTTGTCTTTGAGACTTTGTTAGATGTATACTCTGTTTCGTTTGAAAACTATGAGGCGCAAAGATACATTTTTTTTAACGATGCCACAAAAAAAACTGCTTAAAAAGCGACTTTCTCCATTTGCAGGTGAGGACGCAGTTTTGCTATGTTGGCGGCTACAGCTTCCATTTGCCACTTAGGTGTGGAAGTAGCGCCACATATGCCAATGGTGATGTTGTCTTTAAGCAACGTCGGGTCTATTTCTTCCGGTGAATGAATTATATATGAATTGCTATTTTTCTTTTTGCATTCTGCAAACAACACTTTGCCATTGGAACTTTTTTCACCGGCGATGAAAAAAATAAGGTCGTGTTTTGCTGCAAATTCCTGGATATTGGGTACACGGTTTGATACCTGTCGACAAATGGTGTCGTAAAACTCAAACTTTGCCCCGTCTTTCATGCGAAACCTGATCAGTTCACCTATCTCTTGAAATCCGTCCAGAGGTTTCGTCGTTTGCGAAAAAAGGCTGATGTCGCGGGAGAAATCGAGCTTCTCGATCTCCTCCTTGCTTTCGATAATGATGGCCGATTCATCGGTTTGCCCGAGCAGGCCATTCACTTCGGCATGTCCTTTTTTACCGAAGATCACAATCTGGGCATCGCTTTGCGTGCGATGGGTGTATTTCTTGTTGATTCTCTTCTGCAGCCCCAACACTACAGGACAGGAAGCGTCAATGATTTCGATGTTGTTCTGTTTAGCTATCTCGTATGTGCTGGGTGGTTCTCCGTGAGCACGGAGTAACACACGTACATTTTTAAGTTGTTTAAACTGTTCGTGGTTAATGGTGATTAACCCCATCTTTTCGAGGCGTTCCACTTCGATATTGTTGTGCACGATGTCACCCAAACAATAAAGAGTACCTCCCTTTTGCAGCTCTTCCTCGGCTTTGGATATCGCTTTCGCAACGCCAAAACAGCACCCGGACAGCTTGTCTATTTCAATTTTGTTCATTTTTAGCTGTGATTTTATAAAACATATCCACGGCCCACTGTAACTGTTCTTCAATGCCCACATGGGTATTGTCCAGTACAAGTGCATCCTCTGCCTTTCGTAACGGGCTTTCGGTGCGGGTTGTGTCACGCAGGTCGCGTTCTTTTACGTTGGCCAGCACGGCTTCGTATTCCGGTTGTTCTCCCTTGGCTTTCATCTCGTCGAAACGCCGCCGGGCGCGTATTTCGGGTGAGGTGGTGAGAAAAAGCTTCATCTCGGCATCAGGGAAGACCACCGTGCCGATGTCTCGCCCGTCCATGACCACTCCCTTGTTTTTACCGATCTCCTGTTGCTGGTGAACCATTTCCCTTCGCACAAAACCAAGGGTACTCACACGGCTTGCACCATTGGCCACCTCCAGGGTTCGAATCTCCTTTTCTACATTCTCGCCGTTCAGAATGGTTTCCTGCAACCCTTCCGCATTCGTTTTAAAAGAAATTTTTATATCTCCTATGTGCTTGTGCAGCGATGCTTCGTCTATTTCACTTTCCGTGATCCATCCTTTTCTGAGGGCATAAAGTGCCACGGCGCGGTACATTGCCCCGCTGTCAATATATATGTATCCCAGTTCCCTGGCCAATCCTTTGGCTATCGTGCTTTTGCCACACGACGAATATCCGTCTACGGCAATGTTAATTCTATTATTGTGCATACTGTGTCACTTAACGACATAAACAAACACAAAGATAGAATGTTTTTGCGAATTACTTATTAAACTTTTTTCTCCCCAAACTTTTCTGATTCGTCATATTCTTCCCCATTTTCTGTCAAGGGATCAAACATTTTCTTTGTCGGGATTATTTTTGACAACAGAATGGATATAAGTAAAGTCCCCAGGATAACCACAAGGGAGAACCATGACTTGGACGTAAAGAAACTGGCTACTGACGGAATGGTGCCCGACAACATCTTTAGCCCAATGAAGAAAAGGATGAAGCTTATGCCATATTTAAGAAAACGGAACATGCTGATGATATTTCGCAGTGCAAAGAATAGCGAAATGAGCCCCATTACGGCAAAAACATTGGATGTGATTGCCAGAAACTGTTCTTCCTGTCCGGTGAGCAAACTCTCCGCACCTTCCAGGATCACCCCGATGATGGCAGGAATAGAGTCCAGCGCGAAAATAATATCGGTGGTCCCGATAATCAAGAACGTCAGAAACATATGGGTAATATGTCTTTTCCCGTTTATTTTTGTAAAAAAATGAGGCGTATGCATGTCCGGATCAACCTGAAATAATTTTATAGCTCCTTTGTACAGAATATTATTTTTGGGATCAGCGGTTTGGTTATCCTTGCTGAGAAGCATTTTTAAGCCGGTATAGATCAACACCATCCCTAGCAGGTACAACACCCAGTGAAACCGAATCACCAGTTCCATCCCTACCAGAATAAAAAGGATCCGCAAAATGATAGCCACCAGTATTCCCAGTTTAAGCAGCTTAGGCTGGTTCTGCTGCTTGATGTCCATGACGGAAAAAATTAAAAGAAAGACAAAGAGATTGTCCACAGACAGCGAATATTCCGTCAAATAACCCGAAATGAATTTTGCTGCCATCACAGAAGCTGTTCTTACGGGACTGTCGGGATTTTGAGGAAAAAATAGAAAAACGGCCAGACCGAACAACAGAGCTATAAGGATCCACAACCCGGTCCACATCAACGATTCCTTGACGTTGATGTTACTTCTGCGGTGATCTGTCACGTAAAAATCGATTGCGTAAACAATAAGAAAGGTTACAACAAATGCAACCCAAAAGATGGTGATTGTACTCATATAATACTTTTAATAGTTAATTATACAAATTCCGGCCGCTTATGAAAATCATCCCCCAAAAACATGTTTAATGCAGCGTATTATTACGCAGAAAAACGGGGGAAATTTTTTATGGATAACGGAAATTGTTCCAGGTATACAAATTAAGCAATTATAAGATCTATTGGCTGCTGATGTGTATGCAAAGGTAATTGAAATATTTATGAGGTGAGCTTTTTTTACTGAATTTATTTCCTGAATAAAAAAAACAGCCCGAAAGCTGTTTTCTGAATTGTGATTTCTTATCCAATTAATCCTCCAAAAAGCTGGGATACATATAATCCGTTGCCGGAACAAGGGTTTCCTTGATGCACTGCGGCGACACCCAGCGGAGCAGGTTAAATACAGAGCCTGCCTTGTCATTGGTTCCTGATGCACGACCTCCGCCAAACGGCTGCTGATCTACCATGGCACCGGTAGGCTTATCGTTGATATAGAAGTTACCGGCAGTATGCGTCAGCCGGGTCGTCATTTTTTCAATGCGGTCCCTGCTTGCCGAGAAGATGGCTCCGGTTAATGCATAGTCGGTCGTACTGTCCAGTATATCCATGGTTTCTTCCAGTTTATCGGGAGGATAGACATATATGGTGAGAATAGGCCCAAACAACTCTTCCCGCATGGTGAAATAGTCCGGCTTTTTTGCCAGAATAACGGTAGGGGAGATGAAGTAACCGATCGACTTGTCATAAGTTCCCCCGTAGATAATTTCGGCATCGGGTGAAGCTTTGGTGTCTTCTATAACTTTAGCCAGTTTGTTGAACGACTCTTCGTCGATGACGGCATTCACGAAATTGCTGAAATCTTCCACCGCGCCTGTTCGAATCTTTGAGAGGTCTTCGCTCACCAATTGTTTTATCTCTTCCCAGATGTTTTCAGGAATGTAGGCACGTGAAGCGGCCGAACATTTCTGGCCCTGATATTCAAACGCACCTCTGGTAATGGCTGTAGCAACCTGTTTCGGATTAGCCGTGTCATCGGCAAGGATATAGTCTTTCCCGCCGGTTTCACCTACAATGCGAGGATAGGACTTATACCTTGATATGTTTTTTGCAATGGTAGCCCACATACCATTAAATACGTCCGTGGAACCGGTGAAATGTAATCCGGCAAAGTCGCGGTGATTAAAAACCGTTTCAGCCGTCTCCTTCCCGCCGGCATACACAAGGTTGATGACGCCTTCGGGTAATCCCGCTTCCTGCAGTATTTTCATGATGAGATGAGCCGGATAAACCGCCGTTCTTGAAGGTTTCCAAACAACTGTGTTTCCCATCAGAGCAGGTGCAGCACCCAGGTTGCCCGCTATTGATGTGAAGTTGAAAGGGGTAAGTGCAAAAACAAACCCCTCGAGAGGTCGCCACACCATGCGATTCCAGACCCCTTGGGCAGAGTTTGGTTGCATGTCATATATTTCAACCATGTTCTTCACGTTGTAGCGATAGAAATCCACGAGTTCGCACACGGCATCAATCTCCGATTGATATGCATTTTTGGACTGTCCAATCATGGTGGTTGCATTAAACTCTGTCCGGTAAGGGCCGGCAATCAGTTCAGCTGCTTTCAGGAAGATGGCGGCCCTGCTCTCCCAACGCATGGATTCCCACGCCGGTTTTGCTTTGAGAGCTGCATCGATGGCCATCTGCACATGGATTTGATCACCCTGATGATAGTGTCCCAGCAAATGGCGGTGGTTATGGGGAGGGCGGATTTCCATCAGTTTTCCGGTACGTACCTCCTTGCCATCAATTATCATGGGAAGATCAAGTCCGCCCCTGTTAAGCTCTTCCAGTTTTAACTTCAGTGCATTTCTTTCGGCCGATCTTGGGGCATAGTGGAGTAGAGGCTCATTCTTAATAGGGGGTAATTTGTAGATACCTTTAGGCATAATCGATTAATTTAGTGAGGTTATCTTGAATGGGACAAATTTATCAAAAAAAAACGATTCAGGCATACAGGGATGCATTTTTAAGAAAAGTATCGTTTGTTTCTTTTTCATACGATAATATTTATTTTTTTACACTAAGGTCGTATGGAACTCGCATATTATCATTAACTTGGGTGTAACTAATTTAGATGTTCGTTTCATTTTAATTTTCTGATGCATATTTTTTTTATTTTTGCAGTCAAACCCGGATACTTTTACACTGAATGCATGCAACCTGAAAAAAACCATCCTGTCAATTTTAAAAATAGTGAGATCGCTTTTCTCGATCAATCTGATGCAAGCCTCAGGCAGGCTTATCATCTTTTCAGAATCATGAATAACAGGGTACTGGTGCGAGCAGGTAAGTTGATTGTGGGTCTGGCTTTTGCCTTTCGGTTTCCGGTAGATGGAATCCTGAAAAAAACCATTTATCGTCATTTTGTGGGAGGCGTATCCATTGAAGACTGCAGTAAGACCATTGCCAGGCTGGCAAAACGCCATGTCTGCTCGATCCTCGATTATGCACAGGAAGGTGAAGAGTCTGAAGCCGAATTTGATGCTACCAGTCGGGAAATTATCCGTACTATTGAGTTCGCCCACGATAATCCCTCTGTGCCATTCAGTGTCTTTAAGATTACCGGGATAGCACGTTTCGATTTGTTGGCGAAAGTGAGCGAGGGAGGCAGTCTAACCCGGGAGGAAGAAATAGAGTACCAGCGGGTGGAAGAGCGGGCAGAAGAGATTTTCCGGCGAGGATGCGAGTTGGATGTGCCGGTGATGGTCGATGCCGAAGAGACCTGGATCCAGCCGGTACTGGATGATCTGGTGTTGCGCCTGATGGCGCGGTATAATAGGAAAAAAGCCATCGTACAAAATACTTATCAAATGTATCGGTACGATAGCATTGCACGTATCAGGCAGCATCACCGGATGGCTTTGGAGGGTGGTTTCCGCCTCGGTTTGAAGATTGTACGCGGAGCTTACATGGAAAAAGAAAGGACCCGTGCATTGGTAAAAGGATATCCTTCTCCCATACAGCCAGACAAGATGGCTACAGACCGTGACTTTGATGATGTCATCCGTTACTTTATGGCCCATCACGACAGTATTGATTTTATGGTTGCCACACATAACGAAGCAAGCTCCATGCTCCTTGCCAGCCTGATTGACACATACAAACTGCCAAGAAACTACCCCGGAATCTATTTTTCCCAACTTTACGGAATGAGCGACCATATTACTTATAACCTTGCCTGGCAAGGTTATAATGTGGCAAAATATGTTCCCTATGGCGAGGTGAAAACCATGATGCCCTACCTGTTCCGGCGCGCTGAAGAAAACTCATCGGTAAAGGGGCAGAGCAGCCGCGAACTGAAAATGATCAGGACCGAAATAGAACGAAGAAAAAAAACCGGAATGTCATTTATTTCACTTCCCAGACATTCGAAGAGTTGAGAAGAAATTCGGTAAACGATTTTTTTGACATTTTTTGCTGTACCTCCTTGATCTGTTTTTCGTAATCCCTGTCATAGGAAGGCGCATCCACACTGCGTATCACGCCCAGTGCTACAGGGAGGCCGTCGGAGGTATCCATAAGAGCCAGTTTCAACTGCAGGGTACTGTCCTTGGCTGTGGCATCGTGCACCAGGATGTCATCGAGCGTATAGCCCTCTTCCCCGATGGTGACCGCCTTCAGGTTCCAGCCATCCAGCACGAGCCCCTTCTCGTTGTCCTTCCCGAAAATCATCTTTTCACCCTGTTTCAGGACAACCGTATTGTCGGCCTTCCAGGTGCGGTCGCTGATTTTGTTGTGGATGCCGTCGTTGAAGATCACGCAGTTCTGCAGTACCTCAATTACCGCGGTACCTTTGTGGCGTGCCGCTTCTACCATCACGTCCACCTGGTTCTTCATGTCCACGTCGATGGCGCGGGCAAAGAAAGTTCCTCTGGCTCCAAAAGTCAATTCTGCCGGACGGAACGGATCTTCCACAGTGCCATAGGGCGATGACTTGGAGACAAATCCACGGGCCGAGGTGGGTGAGTACTGTCCTTTGGTGAGACCGTATATCTTGTTGTTGAAAAGGATGATGTTGATGTCTACGTTGCGACGAACAGCATGAATAAAATGGTTCCCGCCGATGGCCAACGAGTCACCGTCGCCGGTAGCCACCCACACGCTCAGATCGGGGTTGGCCACCTTCACGCCGGTGGCAATGGCTGCCGCGCGGCCGTGAATGCTGTGAAAGCCGTAGGTATTCATGTAGTAGGGCAGTCGCGATGAACACCCTATACCGGAGATCACCGCAGTCTGATGCGGCTCCAGGTTCAGCTCTGCCATTGCCTTGTGCAGGCAGGTGAGGATGGCATAGTCGCCACAGCCGGGGCACCAGCGTACTGCATTTTCACTCTTGTAATCCTTGGGGAGATATTTTTGATATTTTATTTCTGTTGCTTCCATGCTTATTTGGCCTCCATCATTTTCGTAAATTCTTCAACCAGCTCGCTCACCTTGAAAGGCTGTCCTTCCACTCTGTTAAATCGGCGGATGTTACTCAGATCCCCGAATTTTCCGTTCAGATAAGCGGCAAACTGGCCATCGTTTTGTTCTGCGACAATCACCTTCTTGTATTTTTTCAACAGGTCGTGTGTGTTCTTTGGCAGGGGGGAGATATACCTGAAATGGGCAAATGCCACCTTCCTTCCACTGGCCTGTATACGCAGCATCGCCTCGAGGAGGTGTCCGTAGGTGCCTCCCCATCCCACGATCAGCATGTCGGCATCCTTGTCGCCCACTACTTTTTGTTCGGGAATGAAATCTGCAATCTTTTCAATTTTCTTTCGGCGGGTATCCACCATATACTGGTGATTTTCGGGGTTGGAGGAGATTACGCCGGTAAGTTTGTCTTTTTCCAGTCCGCCAATGCGGTGCATAAAGCCGGGTGTCCCCGGTACGCCCCAGTACCTGACCGGGCTTTCTTCATCCCGCACGTAGGGACGCCATTTTTCGGTGTCGCCCTTGTAGTATTTTTCCACGTAGGGAGGTTTTATTTCAGGATAATCTTTCATGTCGGGAATCTTCCAGGCCGAAGATCCATTGGCAATATAACCGTCGGTAAGAAGGACCACCGGTGTCATGTGCTCCAGTGCAATCTTCGATGCTTCAAAGGCACTCTCAAAACAGTCGGTGGGCGATGCCGCTGCCAGGACCACGAGCGGACTTTCGCCATTGCGTCCATACAAAGCCTGGTTCAGGTCGGTCTGTTCACTCTTGGTCGGCATTCCGGTGGAGGGGCCGCTTCGCTGCACATCGATCACCACCAGGGGTAGCTCGGTCATCACTGCGAGTCCCAGTGCTTCACTCTTGAGCGCAAGACCCGGGCCGGAGGTGGAGGTGGCAGCCAGGCAGCCTGCAAAGCTGGCACCAATGGAAGAGGTAATCCCGGCAATTTCATCCTCCATTTGCAGGGCTTTCACGCCGAAATCTTTTCTTTTGGCCATTTCCTGCAGGATGTCTGTCGCAGGCGTAATGGGATAAGAGCCCAGAAATAGCTGAATCCCTGCCTTTTCTGCAGCGGCAATCAGTCCGTAAGCAGTGGCTGTATTTCCGTTCACATCGGTGTAAAAACCTTTATTTCCTTCAATAGGTTCGATGCGATAGGTGGAGGCGGTGAGGTGTATGTTGTTGCCGTAGTTGTAACCGTCGGACATGGCCTTGATATTGGCCTGTACCAACAATGGTTTTTTGGCGAACTTCTGCTGCAGGAGCATGTCTGCTATTTCCAGTGGCCGGTTGAAGAGCCAGCAGACAATACCCAGCGCAAACATGTTCTTGCAACGGAGCATGTCCTTGTTCTCCAGTCCTGAGCCTTCGAGCGAAGCTTTGGTGAGGGAGGTGATGGCCACACCCACAGGCTGCACATGTTCCAGCTTGAGTTCAGTGAAAGGATCCTGGGTTGTATAGAGTGCCTTGTCGAGATCTTTCTTTTGAAATGAATCGGTGTCGTAGAGCACAATGGATCCTCTCTTCAGGTATTGTGCGTTCACCTTCAATGCTGCTGGATTCATTGCCACAAGTACGTCTGTTTTGTCGCCGGAGTTATATACATCTTTCGCTCCGATGCGTACCTGGAAACCCGAAACACCGTGCAGTGAACCTTGGGGTGCACGTATTTCTGCGGGGAAATCGGGAAAAGTGGCTATCTCGTTTCCGAATATTGCCGATAATGTGGAAAAGAGCGTCCCGGACAACTGCATTCCGTCCCCTGAGTCGCCTGAGAAACGAATGGTTACTTGTTGGATGTCGGTGATAACCGAATTGGTGGGCATAATTGTAGTCTGTTATTTCAAATGAAGGTACAAAGTAATAAAAGAGTCGCCAGAAAAGCAAATATTTTCCCCTGGAAAAGCAGCTTCGTCTTTTGTGCTTTCCCGTGTGATTCACTTCTTTTTATCAGGATTTCCTTTAAGAAAAAAGCTTGCCGAACCGTTTGTCGTCGATCAGGGTGGCGTAGAGTTCCGCTGCTCTTTTGTAACTCTGCGCATGGACGGCGGCGCCGCTGCTGATGCGTTTTACACCCATCAGCTTGAGTTTTGAAAAAGAGGGTGTGTCGGGACGCAGAAAGACATTTAACGGAAGTGGGGTACTTTGAACGACCTGTTTTATTTCTTTGTCGTCCGATAGCAACGGCACAAATATGCCGTCGGCGCCCGCTTTTTCAAATTCGCCGATCCGTTTGATTGTTTCTTCCAGCAGCTTGGGATGTTTGGTTACGTACGTGTCGATGCGCACATTCAGGAAAAGATCCGATTTCCGGTCCTGCAGGAACGTGTGTATGGCACTCACCACCTTGGTAAATTTTACCGTCTCCTGTAACACCCTTTTCCCATTTTTCATTACCGAATCTTCGATGTTAATGCCGGCAGCTCCCATGTTGATGAGTTGTTCAATATGGGCATTCACCTTTTCGATATTTCGGCTGTAACCGCCGTCAATATCCACCGAAACGGGAATGGAAACCGATTTGATCACCCTGTTCACGACGAACAGCAATTCGTCGAAGCCCATGTCTTCCCCATCGCGGTAACCGAGGTTCTCGGCAATGGCATGGCCGGAGATACCCACCGCCTTAAAGCCTGCCTTTTCTGCCAGCTGTGCGCTCTTGGCATCCCATACGTTGCCGAGGATGAACGGTTCATCTCCGGCATGAAGTTCCCTGAATTCACCAGTTTTTGACATACGATCTATCTGTTTAATGAAGGTTGATTGTGTACATTTAACGTTCATAATCTGGTCTGGTTCAAATTTACCCGGCGGGCAGAATCGATTATATCCTTTTTATGCAGGCTCCCAGGGCGTTCAGCCGCGTATCAATATGCTGGTATCCACGGTCTATCTGATCAATGTTGTGGATGGTGCTTGTTCCCTCGGCACTCATGGCAGCGATCAGCATGGAAATTCCCGCACGGATATCGGGAGAGGTCATTGTCATGCCCCGCAGGTGAAACCGGCTATCCAGACCGATCACCACGGCGCGGTGCGGGTCGCAGAGAATGATCTGTGCTCCCATGTCAATCAGTTTGTCCACGAAGAAGAGGCGGCTTTCGAACATCTTCTGATGAATCAGTACGCTGCCTTTGGCTTTCGTGGCCACCACCAGCATGACACTCAACAAGTCTGGTGTGAGTCCCGGCCACGGCGCATCGGCAATGGTGAGAATGGAGCCATCGATAAACGATTCAATGGTGTAACCCTCCTGTCGGGGTACGTAGAGGTCGTCGTCCCGTTGTTCCACGATGATGCCCAGTCGCCGGAAGCTCTCCGGAATGATACCCAGGTTGGCCACAGACGTCTCTTTGATGGTGATCTCCGAGCCAGTCATGGCGGCCATGCCGATGAAGCTGCCTATCTCAATCATGTCGGGAAGGAGGCGGTGTTGGCATCCCGAAAGTTTTGTGACTCCCCGTATCAGCAGCTTGTTGGATCCGATGCCATCAATTTTTGCACCCATGCGCACCAGCATCCGGCTGAGTTGTTCCACGTAAGGCTCGCAGGCCGCATTGTAGATGATGGTCTCACCCTGTGCCAGTACGGCGGCCATCAGCAGGTTGGCGGTGCCGGTCACGGAAGCTTCGTCGAGGAGAATGTAGGTTCCTTTCAGTTGCCTGGCGGAGAGAGTAAAGAGGTTTCGTTGTTCGTCATAGATCATCTGGGCGCCCAGCTTCATGATACCGTTGAAATGGGTGTCGAGCCGCCGACGACCAATCTTGTCGCCTCCTGGTTTGGGAACGACAGCTTCACCGAAACGTGCCAGAAGAGGCCCTATCAGCATGATGGAGCCACGCAATGCCGCGCTCTTCCGCATGAAATCATCCGACTGGGTGTAATCACGATCGATCTCTTCCGCTTTGAATGAATAACGCTTTTCATCCAGTTTTTTTACCGTGACCCCCATCTCCCCAAGGAGGGTGATCAGGTTGTTCACATCGAGGATGTCGGGAACATTGTCGATAATTACCTCTTCCTGTGTGAGCAACGTGGCACAGATTATCTGCAGCGCTTCGTTTTTCGCTCCCTGTGGGGTGATGTTTCCCTGAAGGCTGTGTCCGCCTTCGATGATGAATGATGACATAGTTTCCAGATTAAAATATCCACACTTCCGGCTCAAGCAGGATGCCGAACTGTTTTTTTACTTCCTGTTGAATCTCTTCCATGAAACCGGCGATCTCCTGTCCGCTCGCGGTCCCATAATTAACAATGATCAGTGCATGGCGCTCATAGGTACCCACCATGCCTTTTCGTTTCCCCTTATACCCGGCCTTTTCGATCAGATATGCGGCCGATGTTTTAAAACCGTCGTCTCCCACGTTGTAGACCGGTGCATCAGGCAATATTTTCTGCAGTGCTTCCTTTTCATCCGTTGTCAACACGGGGTTTTTGAAGAAACTGCCCGCGTTGGGAAGGAGGTTGAAGTCGGGAAGCTTGCGGGTGCGTATGCGAATAATGGCATCGCGTACCTGCGAGATCGAGGGAGCGGCAACGCCTTCCAGTTCCCGACTCAAGTCGACATATTTTTCTTTGTAGACAAATGTCTTGCTGAGCCGGAACACCACCGAGGTGATTACGTAGTGGCCGGTACGCTTGAAGATACTGTCGCGATATCCGAAAGCGCACTCTTCATTGGTAAACTCATGGTATTCGCCTGAGCAGATATTCACCGCCTTAACCCGGATAATCGTATCTTTCACCTCCGTTCCATAGGCTCCGATATTCTGTATGGGACTTGCTCCCACGGAACTTGGTATCAGGGAAAGGTTTTCCAGTCCTGCATAACCGCGTGAAACACTGTACCCGACAAGCTGATCCCACTCTTCGGCGGCCCCCGCTTCAATTTCTACATATTCCTCGTTTTCGGCCACCGTTGTGATTCCCTCCATCCCCGGCTTGATCACCACGCCATCAAAATCGCGGGTGAAAAACAGATTGAACCCCCCCCCCAGAACCAGCTTCCGTTCATTGGAAAAGAGTTTGATTGCGTCTGAAAGCTCTTCTGCCGTTTGTGGTTCGCAGAATATCCGGGCCGACGCCCTGGTACGGAAAGAGTTATATGGTTGCAGTTGTACGTTATATCTGATGGTCATTACGAAAAAATAACATTTAAGATCCTTTGTAAATAAGAAATACCGCCGGCTTCTTATGCATATCCGGCAGCTTGCCCTTCCATGCCTTCACACTACGTGTGACGATATATTCATCGTCACAGGAAATGTTCATGGCGATGCAAAGGCGGGTTTGCGGTTTGCAGTGCAGCAGTATCTCTCCGGCCAGCTTTTGGTTCCTGTAGGGTGTCTCGATAAAAAGCTGGGTCTGGTCTTCATTGTAAGCCCGTGATTCCAGTTGTTTCAATCTTTTGACACGTTCGTTTGCCTCAATGGGGAGATAACCCTGAAAGGCGAAGCTCTGTCCGTTGAATCCGGAAGCCATGATCGCCATCAGTATGGAAGAGGGCCCTACCAATGGCACCACCCTGTATCCTTCCTGCTGTGCAAGGGTCACCACATCGGCACCCGGATCGGCTACGGCGGGACAACCTGCCTCGGAGATCACGCCCACGCTCTCTCCCGTTTTCATGGCGACGAGAAAATTTGCTATTCCCTTTGTATCCGTATGCTGATTCAACTCGTAAAAGGTGATCGCATCGATCTCGATATCCGGATTGCATTTCTTCAGAAAACGGCGCGCCGACCGGATATTCTCTACGATGAAATACTTCAGTCCGGAGATAACTGTCGTGTTGAACGAAGGAAGAACCCTTTCGATAGGCGTGTCACCCAAGGTGACAGGAATTAAATAGAGTACCGGATCCTTCATGTCTGTTGCGAACCTTTTTCTTACAAAAATAGGTAAAATAGACCAAAGCAGCTTCTTTTTTTACCGGAATTAAAAAAGGTGACCCCAAAAGTTTTTTGACTTTTGGGGTCACCTTATGCATAAGTAGCTTCGTTATAAGATAAGGAGCGAAGTCCAGGTATGGCAGGAGGATTGTCTATTTACCCCTGGTGGTGGCAATCACTCCCCTGAAATAACCGATCGATTCAGCAATACCCTGGAGCGGATCTTTCATGTTGCGTTCGTGTTCGAGGCTGCACATGCCCGTATAACCTACTTCACGGAGCATCTTCACGAAAGCCGGGAAATCGATGATGCCGCGACCGATTTCTACGGAATAGCCCGCTTTGGATGCACCTGTCACATCTTTGATGTGAACGTCAAATACACGGCTGTGATATTTCTTCAGATCTTTCACCGGATCTTTGCCGTTGCGTGTGTCATGGCCCACATCGAGGCACATGCCAATGCGCCGGTCAAGATCCTTCACATTGTTCCATACATCGTCGGCATCGGGAAAGAGAGCCATATCGGGACCGTGGAGGTGGATCGCATAATGCATGTCATACTCCTTCACTTTTTTATCTACATAGGGTAGCAATTCATAATTGGGAATTCCCACAATCAATTTTACACCTACTTTTTTTGCATATGCAAAAGCATCGTCAATCTCCTTTTCTGAACGCATGTATATGGGACCCACGGCGTAGCCGGTTACTCCTTTCGCGGCAAGCTTGGCCTGAAAGTCGGCAATCTCTTTTTCGCTGCTGTTCAGCGGAAGGTGAAAATCCTTGATGCAAAGATTCTTCACATCACATTTTTGCATCATCTCCAGTGTTTGATCCAGATCGAAGTGTCGGAATGAATAACCAGCCATGCCTACATTGAATTTTTCTGCCGTTTCCGGTGCGGGTTGCGGATCAGGCCGTTCCTGCGACCAGATCGACAGGGAGACGAATAATCCCGTGATAAGGAGTAATTTCTTCATGATTTTGAAATATTTTTGTATATGTGTTCGAGCACAAAGATAGTTGTTTTTTTGAAATGCAGAATCCTTTTAACTTTGCAATTTAAAGTGCATAGTAATGAATTTACCTGTTGATTTTATTAGTTCCATTCGTGCACGCCTTGGGGGGGAGACGGACCTATTTCTCTCTGCACTGGCGGAAGATCCTCCCGTGAGCATTCGTCTGAATCCGTTTAAAAGACATCGCAATCCCATGACGCTCGGTTGCCCGGTGGAGCAGGTTCCATGGTCTGAAGTGGGTTATTATCTGGCTGAGCGGCCTTCCTTCACCTTCGACCCATTGTTCCATGCTGGATACTATTATGTGCAGGAGGCTTCTTCCATGTTTGTTGAGTATGTGGTAAGAGAGTTGATTCCCAAGCCGGTTATCTGTCTTGATCTTTGTGCAGCCCCCGGCGGGAAGTCGGTCGGCCTTCTTTCCGCACTGCCTGAAGGGAGTCTGCTCGTGAGCAACGAAATTGTCCGCCAGCGGGCGAATATATTGTCGGAGACCCTGATCAAGTTCGGCCATTCCAATTCTGTGGTAACACAGAACCGAGTGAAGGATTTTGCTGCTTTTCCCGGTTTGTTCGACCTGATCCTTGTGGATGCTCCCTGTTCGGGTGAAGGCATGTTCCGCAAGGATGAGGTAGCCATGCAGGAGTGGTCGCCACAGAATGTGGCGATGTGTGTTGCCCGGCAAAGGGATATTCTGGACGACGTGTGGCCGGCGCTCAGGCCGGGTGGATTACTGCTCTACAGCACCTGCACCTACAACAGGGATGAAAATGAAGAAAACGCTCGCTGGGCGGCGAGCAAATTGGGTGCCATCTTCACAAAGGTGGAGATTGGTGCAGACTGGAACATTACGCCATCCTGTTCCGGCGAAACCGGCGGCTATCATTTTTATCCGCACAAGGTCAAGGGTGAAGGGTTTTTCGTCACGGTTTTGAGAAAACCGGAAGTGGAATTATCCGGAGCCGGTTTTCATGCTAAAAAAAACAGAAAACAAACCACTGTTTTCATCAAAAATCCCGTTGAATATTCAGGACTGATTAGAAATCCTGAATTGTTTCATTTTATGGAATCCGGTGATCGTATTATTGCATTGCCGAAAGTGTATGCTGAAACCATCGTTTTATTTATGAATAACCTAAACTCTATTTCTGCGGGCATAGAACTGGGGGTAAGAAAAGGAAGAGATTTCATCCCCTCTCATGCACTGGCCATGAGTATCGCCTTGAACAGGGAGGCATTCTTCAACCATGAAGTGACCTATGAACAGGCCATCGCCTACCTGCGAAAGGTATCCATCAACCTTCCCGGCACACCCCGTGGAATGGTGCTTCTTACCTGGCAAAACGAACCACTCGGTTTTGTAAAGAATGTTGGTAACCGGGCAAATAATCTCTATCCTAATGAATGGCGTATCCGCAGCGGTTATTTGCCGGAGGAACGGCCGGAGATTCTTTCTCCGCGATCTTTTTCTTCCGGTTGCTGATTCACAATCATGAGGTCGGGGGATCATACCCTCCCATCTCGCTACTTGAAAATAAAGCAGTTTTTCCTCTTTCCGGAATATCATTGGAAAAGGCGTAAATAGGGTCTGTCTATTTTTGGCTCTTTTTGGAAAAGATATTCTTGTTCCTGAACATGCAACCTGACTCAATCAGGTATGGCATAATTTTACAAACCCAAGAAGATTGTGCTTTTTAAGGTTCTACTAAATAACTTGTCCAGCGAGTGAAAGAGAAACTATTATTCTGTTAATAATAGCCTATAGAAACATTCAATAGGAGTAAAAAAGAGGGTAAAACATTGTGATACCCTCTTTCTCTTCACCATTTTATGCTATGGGGCGATTGAAGAAATATTAAGTGTCAGTTTTTTACCGTTTAAGATACAACTAATATTAATGTCGCACGCATAATGAAAAGTAGGTGGATCACCAAGACTGTAGCTTGATCTGCCAGCATTTCCAGCGTCATCAAAACCTACCCTTTTAATCCACCCATTTATTGAAGTACCGACAGTTTGCCATTCAGTAGTATTATACATTACCTTAGCACTGGACGAGTAATCAAAATTCACATTATAAGGCTCCCATTGGAGGCTTCTCTGGCAATTCTTGCTATTACAGAATGAGGGACATTACTGACTGCATCAAATATGTATTGGTTTCCTGCTATACTTTGATCATAATCGTCTATTAAATTAACAAATAATGGCGAATAATGACTGGTTGATCCCATTGTCCATAATTGTCTTCCTTGACCGGTTGGATCAAGTGCCGGAAATGGCTTTGCATAACCTAAAAAGAAATAATATCTTTCGCCTAAATACCAACCAGCATAAGAACCGTAAGATTCTGCAATTAGATCGTGAACAGTTCGATAATTATCATACCCACCTCTTGTTCCAAAATGAGTCAAATGTCCTAATTCATGTAAGACAGTTCCTATTTGATAATTAGATTTTGCGCATTATTATTATATATCGTTATATATGCAGGTGAACTCTTTGAAAAAGTAAACATTCCATTGGCACTATTTGCATTACTTGATGCTCGTATTCTAATTCCATCACTGTTTGAATAATTTAACATGTTTGATTTATTGACAAAATTGCGCTATATTTACATTGAATTTCGATCCTATAATTGTTTTATTTGAAGATATGCTTACACACAACTTGCTCACAAAAATAACAAATAAGTGAAATACTTTACAACCATTCACCCAAAGTAGCATCTCACATCAAAATCTACATACGATGCCTTCATCACAACCTCGTCAACTACTCCACTACCTGTTCGTTACCCTTGCGGTCGTTGTCGCCCTCTTGTCACTGCTGCTGTCGAGCAAGCTGGTCGGAGAAATGGCGGAGGAAGAGCGTCGAAAGATGGAGATATGGGCCATGGCAACCGTGTCGATGGTTGCCGATGAGGAGGCGGACATGAATTTGGTGTTGAAAATTTTGCAAAGTAACACAACCATTCCCGTGATTCTCCATGATGAAAAGAGCGGGGAGATGTTGACGCACAACATCAGGCTGCCTGATACACATCAGGATGTTTATCTGCGCAAGAAAATGGCACAGTTTGGCAGCCATCATGACCCCATTGTGCTGAAAGCATCGGATCAATTGCTTTATTATGATGACTCGTATACCTTGAAGCAACTGCAGGTGTATCCCTATTTCCAACTGTTGGTAATCACCTTTTTTATCGGTCTTGCTTTCTTCGCATTAAACCGGACACAGCGGGCTGAGCAGCATCGGGTATGGGTGGGTTTGTCGAAGGAAACCGCTCATCAACTTGGAACACCTATCTCCTCACTGACGGCTTGGATAGAATATATGAAGCTGAAAGAGGTAGATCGGCAGTTGCTGACAGAAATAGAGAAAGATATATCCCGGTTGCGGATGATTGCGGAGCGATTCTCGAAGATCGGTTCCATACCGGATATGCAGCCGACAGATTTGCGAGATGTGATAACCGGCACGCTGAGATATCTCGAAAAACGCCTGTCGACAAAAATCTCCTTCTCTCTGCTGCTGCCGGATCATCCTGTGATTATTTCACTGAATAAACCACTTATGGGATGGGTGATTGAAAATCTTGCAAAAAATGCGGTGGACGCCATGAACGGGGAAGGTGTGGTCACCATCTCCCTGGCAGAGAGAGGCAGACATATTTTGTTGGATGTATCAGACACCGGAAAGGGAATTCCCAAGTCGAAATTCAAAAGAATCTTTTCTCCCGGCTATACCACAAAAGAGAGAGGGTGGGGACTGGGTCTGTCACTGGTTAAGCGAATTGTGGAAGTTATTCACGGGTGGAAAATCGGTGTGTTGACATCGGAACCGGGAAAAGAGACCACTTTTAGAATTGTGTTTAAAAAGCACTGAAAAACCTGGTTTCCATATTTCGGGCATCGGCATATTTTACAAGCAATCGGGCTGCGTAGGCTGCCGCTTCCTGCAGCCCGTCCCTGCCTGAATAACCGTTAATAATTATTAGCAGATGCGACGTATCTGCCGTTATTTTTGTCCGTTCTTCATCGCTCGTAGGGGTACCGATACCACCCGCAGCATCCCTGTAAACGGGCAATCCTTCAATATTCAGCAAACCTCTTCCTATCGCTTCAAATCTCTCGCCTGCCTTACCCACTCCCAACCTCAGGTTACGCACAATTTTACCGGCGTCGAATCCGCCGATGGAATAACCCGTTTTCAGGGAAACCAGATTGATCAGGTCAACGAGTGTATTGATCCGGTACAGCTCTTGCCCTTTCAAGATTCTTCGACACAAGGCTTCAGCGGAAGGGCGGTATCTGTTGGGATCTTTTCCCAGTTTTTTATAAACCTCACGGGTGGCATAAATTGCGGGACGTTTATTGATATCTTCCATTTTGTACGTATCGGAAAACAGGGTGCAAAACGCATGGATCTCCTGCCATAAACCCTCATTATAAGAACTGTTTTTTACATTACACGTAATTGCTGCCATATGAAATTCCGGGCACACTGCATATATATCGTTGCCTATCGTGATATTTCTCTGCTCAATATCCCGTTCAGTTCGGTCTTGTTCAATCATTCCCCAAAGATATAAAATCTCAAGCAGAAGACAGGAAAATCGTTATAAACGAATGAATATTTGAAAAATAAGCTTCGATTAATTTGTGGGACTCTATTTCAATTGCTATATTTGCCTGAATTTTTGTTTTCGCGCGATTGTTTCATTTTTTCACCAGGTATGTGGGACCTGCGAAAAACGTGTTCCATCGTTGAAAAATAGAAGAGAGGCCGTTTCATATGTCCGACGAAAATAATAAGCTGCTGGTCGATTTGGAGGTTCGTATCAAACAGGTCATGTTTTTATGCGATTCGCTGAAGGATGAAAATGAGCGCTTAAAAGCGGAGATACGTTCACGACAAAAGCAAATTGATGAAACGGTGAAAGATTTGCAGCAATTGAAAACAAGATACGATGGTTTAAAAATAGCCAGGACCATTACAGCGGCAACAGTTGACGTGGAAACAGCGAAATTAAAACTATCAAAACTGGTGCGGGAAGTAGATAAGTGCATAAATTTATTAAAATGAGATTTAAAAAATTTATGTGATGGGTGATGAAAAATTTTTATTAACACTAGAGGTTGCCGGCAGGAAGTATCCGTTGAAAATCAAAAAGTCAGATGAACAGGCCTTCCGTGATGCTGCCAAAAAGATAAATACGAAAATAAACCAATACCGTGTTGCCTACGGGGGGGAAAACTCCCGGATGACGACACAGGATTTTGTGGCTATGACCGCCATACAGGCATTGGCTGAGAATTTTTCTCTCGGTGATAAGAATAATACAAAACCCTTTGAAGATAAGATCGATTTTCTTATCAGCGAATTGGATAATTATCTGAAAAAATAGTCTGTGCTTTTAAGAATCAGGAGTACGGATAGACGCACCTTTTGGCACATAATGGTTATGTGACTGACTGTGTGCGATTTTTTTTGACAGGCTATGAGTAACAGAAGAGATAACCTTCTTCCGGGATAAATGAAATTTCGGCAGGAGCATATAAATCAATTTTAAATTAAACAATATGGAAATAGTGATAGGAATTATCGGTTTGGTTATCGGGGCAGCAGTGGCCTGGTTTCTGACCGGTAAAATGGCCAATTCCCGTGCGCAGAGTATCCTGAGTGATGCGGAAAAGGATGCGGAAGTAATAAGAAAGAAGATGTTACTGGAGGCGAAAGAGGAAACGCTCGCGTTGAAGAATGAGACTGAAAAACAAGTCAACTCGCGTATATCGAAAATTCAGATGACCGAGAACAGGCTCAAACAGCGGGAGATGACGCTCAATCAAAAACAGGAAGAACTGAACAAGAGGAACACCGAGATTGATGAGGTGAGGATAAATTTGACTTCCCAGCAGGAATTTCTGGATAAGAAGTCTACCGAATTGGAACGTTTGCACAGGCAATCGGTGGAAAAACTGGAAACAATTTCCGGACTCTCTGCCGAGGAAGCCAAAGAACGTTTGGTGGAGTCTCTGAAGGATGAAGCTAAGACTGATGCACAGTCTTACATTAACGACATCATGGAAGAGGCGAAGATGACGGCCAACAAGGAGGCAAAAAGGATTGTCATTCAGTCGATACAGCGGGTAGCTACTGAGACATCCATAGAAAATGCCATCACGGTGTTCCACATCGACTCCGACGAAGTAAAAGGAAGAATCATCGGTCGTGAAGGACGAAATATCCGTGCATTGGAGGCGGCCACTGGTGTGGAGATCGTGGTAGATGATACGCCTGAAGCCATCGTTCTGTCGGGCTTTGATCCTGTTCGCAGGGAGATTGCCCGTCTTTCGTTGCACCAACTGGTGGCTGACGGACGCATTCATCCTGCCCGCATTGAAGAGGTAGTATCGAAGGTGAAGAAGCAGATTGAAGAGGAGATTATTGAAACCGGCAAACGTACGGTGATAGATTTGGGTATTCATGGTCTGCATCCCGAGCTTATCAGGATGGTAGGTAAGATGAAATACCGTTCATCGTATGGCCAAAACCTGCTACAGCATTCGCGGGAAGTTGCCAATCTTTGTGCCATTATGGCCTCGGAACTGGGATTGAATCCCAAAAAGGCAAAACGTGCAGGCCTGCTGCATGATATTGGTAAGGTGCCCGATGATGAACCTGAGCTTCCACATGCTGTGCTGGGTATGAAACTGGCAGAGAAATACAAGGAGAAACCCGATATTTGTAACGCCATCGGATCGCATCACGATGAGGTGGAGATGACTACGCTGCTGGCACCTATAGTGCAGGTGTGCGATGCTATTTCCGGTGCACGCCCCGGTGCACGTCGCGAAATTGTGGAGGCGTATATCAAACGGTTGAACGATCTGGAAAACCTGGCACTTTCTTATCCGGGTGTGGTGAAGACCTATGCCATTCAGGCTGGCCGTGAACTGCGTGTGATTGTGGGTGCCGATAAGATTGACGATCAGGATACAGAACGTTTGTCTGATGAAATAGCACGTAAGATACAGACGGAAATGACCTACCCTGGTCAGGTGAAGATTACGGTCATTCGGGAAACACGTGCCGTAAGTTACGCGAAGTAGGAGGGACAAAGTCTCATCCATAAAAAAAGGAGCCGCAAGCTCCTTTTTTTATGGATTTAAAACCATATTTCTGTTAAATTGAATTCTTCACAGCCCTGGTCATTTTTTTATTTTTTTCCACCAACAATTCCTCATTGGTTCCAATCACGGTTTTCAACTCCATCTGCAGGCGTTTAATTTCTTTTTCCTGGTTGTGGATGGTTGTCAGCAGGGCATTTAATTCTTCGTTATCTACAGTGTCGGGATATTGCGCTTTCACCCGGGCTATGAAATCGCTCAATACGTTCATATAGTTGTTAAACGCATCGTAGGGTGACATATAAGGACTGAACGGGCTTTGTCCGCCACTGAAATGTTTGGTCGACATATAATAAAAGTGATCACTGGTTTGCAGATAAAGCCAGTCATGTTTCAGACGCCGGTCGGTACACAATCTCACTCTTTCTCCTACCTCATAGAGCGATTTCAGTGCGCTTTGCTGCAGTTTGTTTCCAAGCCATGCGCTCACGTCACGTTCCTCATCAGACCAGGATATGGTATTTGGTACATTGATTGCCCCAATAGATTCGTGGCTTTCCAAAATCTCTCCGGGAGTACTGAAACCGATCTCTTTTTCAAAGGCAAAGCGGGGCAGTGCTTTAATAAACTCGAAGATGCCGGTATGAGAAGGCTGAATGTTGCCCAGTGTCTCATAATTCATGAAAAGATTAAATACCTTCTCTTCGGGAGATGTGGATGCGATCCAGGAAGTAAATTTCTCAGCCGTTAGCGGGTATTCATTCCAGCTGTAGTTTGAAAAGCGATAGGTAATGTCGTCACTGAAGCGGCTGTTTTTAAGTAAGAGCTTCAATTTTGGCTGGGTTGCAGCATGATATACGTAGTTGGGACTCTTCCAGCCGAGAATGTGTTTTGCTCCTTCTGTGATCATCTTCGTGTAACCCATATCATATACCATCTCGGCGATCTCATCGTTGTAGATCAGTTCCGTATTGCGTACTACAGTCGGCTTACGGCCGAACAGCACCTCAATTCTTTCGGCGTGATGCTTTACCTGATTCCGGAATTCCTCCGGGTCAAAAAGGCTCGAAAGTGAATGAGCATATGTCTCGGTCAAAAATTCTACATTCCCTGTTTTTCCCAGTTCGCGAAATCCGTCGATCACTTCCGGAGCATAGATTTCCAGCTGTTCAAGCGCTACTCCGGAGATAGAGAAGGCCACCCTGAATTTGCCCTTATATTGATTCACCAAATCGAGCAGCATCCGGTTTGCAGGTAAGAATGACCGGGCAGCAATCTGTTGCAAAATATCCTCGTTGGCGTAATCATCGAAATAATAATGATCCCTGCCAATGTTGAAGAAACGGTATCTTTTTAACCGGAACGGTTGGTGGATCTGGAAATAAAAGCAAATTGTCTTCATCACGTAATCTTATTTTGTTATTTTTTAATCTCGTATTCTGGATTGGGTGATTCTATTTTCCACCTATAAGGCTGTCATAAATTTTACGAACCTTCAGGCCTGCGTCTTCCCACCTGATGTTGTCTACCTCAATCTTTCCCTCCTGTTTCAGATATTCCGCCATGGCAGGGTATGTACAAATCGAATAAATGGCGTCGGCCATTGCATCTACATCCCAAAAATCGGTCTTGATGACATTGTTCAGTATTTCCGAGCAACCCGACTGGTAGGAAATGATGCTCGGCACATTGCACTGCATTGCCTCCAGCGGAGATATACCAAACGGTTCCGATACGGAAGGCATCACATATACATCGCTCGATTTGAGCATTTCATATACCTGTTTGCCGCGGAGGAAACCTGTAAAATGAAACTTATGGGCAATGCCCCGCTCTGCTACAAGACGGATCATCTGATCCATCATGTCGCCGCTTCCGGCCATCACAAAGCGGATGTGGTCCGTTTTCCGAATAACCTGGGTGGCTGCATCCACAAAAAACTCGGGTCCTTTCTGCATAGTAATCCTTCCCAGGAAGGTCACCACCTTCTCCTGTACACCCGATATCCTTTCAATGGCTTCAATATCCGGACTGAGCGGTTCCACTGCGTTATGTACCGTTGTCACCTTCCAGTATGGCTGGTGATAATTTTCAATCACCGTACGGCGGGTGAGATCACTCACACAGATGATATGATCACAGTTGTCCATTCCGTCTTTTTCAATATTGTATACGATGGGATTGGGTTTTCCCCGGCTTCGGTCGAACTCCGTGGCATGCACATGAATAACCATCGGCTTGCCGGAAACACTCTTTGCATGTAGTCCGGCCGGATAGGTGAGCCAGTCGTGGGCGTGGATCACATCAAATTCGTAGGTTCGAGCAATCACTCCGGCTACGATGGAATAGTTATTGGTCTCTTCCAGAATATTATTGGGATACCGGCCTGAAAACTCGATACAGCCCAGGTCGTTTGTGTTCATGTAACTGAAGTCGGCATAAATGTTGTCGCGACGCCAGTAGTACTCACGTGGATCCATGAACTTCTCCAGCCTTGCCCTGACCATCTCCCAGGGGACATCACGCCATACAACAGGCGTGTAGTTGGCGCCGATTATTTTGGTAAATGTCTGGTCTTCATCTCCCCATGGTTTGGGTATCACGAAGATCGTCTCCATATCAGGCTGCTTAGCCATTCCCCTGGTTAGTCCATAACTTGCCGTTCCGAGTCCTCCAAGAATATGTGGGGGAAATTCCCAGCCAAACATTAATACCTTCATGTCTCCAATATTTGATAATTACCGATGCCTTCTATATATGTTAATCCTCTTTTTTATGTAAATGACCGTATGATCCGGTGTGCCCTGAGGAGTTCCGCCACACTCATGGCAAACGAATATCCGCCGTGGGCAATAAAGGGAGGATTGGGATCATAGAATTCCGATATGGAGCCAATGCAATCGTTTTGCATTTCTCCCTCCATACCCATCATAATCCGGTCGGCCAGCGACAATCCGCTCATATGGAAGACATTCAGGTATGCCTCAATATATGGGCCCAGCAACCACGGAAAAGCCATGCCGTTGAAATAAGCCAGCTTCTTTTCGTTCTCAGTACCGGCATAATGGGGATGGAATTGATCACTTTTGGGGGTGAGCGAACGAATGCCACAGGCGGTGAGCAACTCCTTGGTCACAAAATCGATCACCGAT
This sequence comes from Proteiniphilum sp. LBM24028, assembly GCF_056629195.1. Classification (NCBI taxonomy): domain Bacteria; kingdom Pseudomonadati; phylum Bacteroidota; class Bacteroidia; order Bacteroidales; family Dysgonomonadaceae; genus Proteiniphilum; species Proteiniphilum sp. LBM24028. The sequence continues at coordinate 619,242 of NZ_CM152817.1, forward strand.
TTTTTCTGTCCTCTCTCCAGTGGTGAGTAGGGGAGCGAAACCGCAAATATCATGTTGGGCCTTACGTTCGGGTCCTTGTAATAACCATCCACATAGTCGTATAAATAACCTGCATCGTTCAGGAAAGTTTCTGTAAATGAGTTGCCTGCCAGTCGTGACTTCTCTTCCAGCGTATCGGCCACTTCCTTGGCCGCCGTCTCAAGAGCGATTTCCTGACCAAATTTCAATGCATTATACCACAATGCATTGAATTCAACCAGATAACCTGAACGGGGAATTACAGGACTACCATTGAGCATGGCATTCATCCAGCTAACGGCCACCTCACGCCCGTAGGTGGAAACCAGTCCGTTTTCCGGGTTATAAACAAGATTAGGATGTCTTCCTGCGACGATATAATCGATGATTTCAAAGAGGAATGCACTGTATTTCTCGATAAAGGCCTCTTTGTTTTCCTTGCAGTATTGTTGCAGCGCCCAAACCACCCACAACAATACATCGGGATCTTCAATCTGTTTAAGGAAGCTTTTCGACGGCTTGTCGGCCATAAAGTTTCGCAGGTGCGGTATGGCAGAGTCCATACTCTTCTCGAAGTCCCGTGCTTTGTCCACCGCAAGGGTACAGCCTGGTAGTGCAATAAACTGATCGCGTGCCCGAACTTTAAACCAGGGGTATCCGGCAAGCAGATACTGTTCTCCATTACCGGGCATATATTTAAACTGGTGACTTGAATTTTTCAGACAGTTGTAAAAGTTTGAGCGGGGTACACGCGTGTAAATCTCATAATCGAATTCCTTTGCAAGGTGAGATGTATCTACCAGAATATCTCCGGCAGAGAAAATAATCTCTTCCTCTTTTGCGATGGACATTTCGAAATAACCCGGCACGTAGAGATCTTCCTGAAAGGTATCGCCACTCTGCAAATCCTGCAGGTATTCAACACCCCGGTACCAGTCGGGGTGGTAAATAAACTCCGGCTTTTTGTTAAACTGCATAAACAGTTCGGGATAACCGAAGTACATACAAGTGCTGATGCCGTTTTCCACTTCACGATAGGAACGGTCCACCTGATCATTTTCGTGGGTGAGTTGTGATATTTTCCGGAAGGCCAGGAAGGGTTTAAACCGGATGGTCGTAGGTGAGTGGGCGTCAAGCAGAGTATATCGGATCATCAAACGGTTCTCTTTCGATGAAAACATGATTTCCTTCGACAGGATAACCCCTCCGATGCGGTAAATTGTCTTGGGGACACTGTCGCAGTTGAACTCACGGATATATTTGTGTCCTTTTGGACTGTAATGATCACCGGCATAGCGATGTATTCCGAGATTGAATTCAGCACCGTGCTGAATGACTGTTTCGTCGAAGGAAGAGAGTATAAGGTGGTTTTCATCATCCATATAAGGTACGGGCATTACCAATAGACCCTGGTATTTGGTTGTGTTGCAGCCTGATATGGATGTATTTTGATAGGCTCCCCTTCTGTTTGTCCTTAAAACATTCCGGTACAGAGAATACTCCAGATTGATCATCAGCTCTTTGTCGAATTTAAGATAACTCATCGCTACATAAAGTTTAGGGTAAGGTATATGGCTCTCAATTCCTGCGAAAGATAATAAAATTGAAGTTATATCACAAGCAAACGGGATGAATAAATTAAATAATTTTTCTGTTTTTGAGCTGTTTGTACATTTATTGTATCTTTGTGCAGTGAAGAGTACGCGCTTATCATTAGGAAAATGAATGAAAAAGAAATATCCCCTTTTAATTTCGAGAAAAAGCGTATATGGCTCGCGTTGTTACCTGCCCTTGTTATTGTTTCTTTTGTCTGGCTGGTTTTTCTGCTAAATTATAGCGGCCTGTTTGGTGATCGTTTTTCACAATGGGGAATTCGTCCCGGAGATATAAACGGTTTGAAAGGAATTATTTTTTCTCCGTTCATTCACACAACGTTCTCACATTTGCTGTCCAACACGTTGCCACTTATTATCCTGATCTGGTTCTTGTTTTACTTTTACAGCAATATTGCCACCTTTGTCTTTATAACTCTCTGGCTCCTGAGTGGAATCATCACGTGGCTCATTGGCCGTGGTGCCACTCATGTGGGCGCAAGCGGCCTGGTTTTCGCGATTCTCTTTTTTTTGTTTTTCAGTGGCCTTTTTCGCAAGCATATTCCTCTGGTGGCTGTTTCTTTGATTGTGGCTTTTATATACGGGAGTACCGTGTGGAGCATCTTTCCCGTTACCGAACTGGTGGACCCGTCCATCTCGTGGGAGGGACATCTCTCGGGAGCAGTCAGCGGACTGTTTCTGGCGATCATTTTCCGGAAGCAGGGGCCGCAGAAGCCGCCCATAGTATGGGACGAGGAGGAAGGGGAAGAGGAAAATGACGATTTGAAGATTTAAAAAGAATGATGGTTCACAACAGGTGGAACCATCATCCAATCATTCCTCGATAGATTATTCAAAGATATTGCCAGTACTCAGTTTCCCCCGGAGACAACGATCATGGCTAGTCCTGCAATGAACAGGATAAACATAAGTGTCAGTAACAGATTTACTGGTTTTGAGGCCCCTTTGAATTCTTTCCATATAAATACGCCCCATAGTGCGGCAATCATAGGTGCTCCTTGCCCCAAAGCATAGGAAATGGCTGGACCGGCTTTTCCCGCGGCTATATAACTTAAAACTGTACCTACTCCCCAGATAATACCACCTAAAATTCCTACAGAATGTGTACTCAGATTACCTTTGAAATACTGGGAATAACTCACCGGTTCTCCAATAAAGGGTTTTTTCATGACAATTGTGTTGAAAATGAAATTACTGCCCAATATCCCCAGCGAAAAAATAAAAAATGCTCCGTAAGGGGTCAGCATTCCTTGCATAGGGTTCTCTAAATTATTCAGATCCATTGTTGAAGCGACAAATCTGTAAAAGAAAGACATCAGGATACCGGCACAGATGGCAATAAAGACCCCTTTCTTTTTGGCCTTGTTTTCTTCCGTTCCCGAACTCACTTTTCCCGAAGCAAGGCCGTTCAGAATAATAGCGATAACAATCAGTGTCACACCCATAAACAGGATGACAGGGTCACCTTTCGGTGCGCCGAAATAATTGATAAATACACCTAATACAAGAGCCAATCCCACCCCTACGGGAAAAGCGACCGACATCCCGGCCAGCGAGATGGAAGCCGACAATAATATATTGGCCGCATTGAAAATAATGCCTCCGGCGAATGCACTCCAGAAATTATTGGAGCTCACCTGCACGATGTCGTCGGTAAAACTACGTCCCTGGTCACCGATGCTCCCCAATGTGAATCCAACAAGGAGAGAAAGTAACACGATGCCGATCACGTAGTCCCAATAGAACAATTCATACCGCCACGTTTTTGCAGCCAATTTTTGTGTGTTACCCCATGATCCCCAGCAAAGCATGGTAATAAGGCAAAGTAATACTGCGAATGGATAATTTTGTACGATAAACATAATAAAATCTTTAAATTGTTATCATCATTGAAAGAATCAATATTCTTTTTTGTTTGTATTTTGTCGGATCAAAGCATTTAATGCTCGTTTTTTTTGATTGTCTTCAATTATCAAATAGCGATGTTTGCCGTTGTCAGAAGGAGTAAAAACACTTTTACCAATACTGTCAATCTGAATTGTTCCTTTTGGCGATAGCATGAAGAATGCACTGTCGGGTTCAATTGCATATAAAACGGATGTTAAATCCCAAGTTTGCCGGTCATATGGCATTTGATCATACATCTTATATGAGACGCTAAGCGGATGATTAGTACTGAAATCATTTAAAATACTTTGGTGAGGATACAGCAATTCGTTCCCTAATTCCCACCCACTGGCAACCACCTCGGTTGGCCATTCAGCAAAGACTTTCTGTGCAGCTTCCAGGTCTTGGACAATATTCCATTCAGGAAAATCGAACGCTTCACCATACAACCCGCCCATAACAGATAATAGTTTCACTTTCTTTTCAACCAGAGATTTACCATCCAGGTTACTATATTCGTCTGGTTCTGAATCGAGTAACCTTGCTAGATTGGTTTCAGGCCCAACTGCTACGAATACGACAGAATGATCCTTTTGAGAGGAAAGTAGTTTTCGCAATAGTTTATATCCTTCAGGTAGACTATCATTGAGGCTGCGCTGTGGGAGTAATATTTTTTTCCCATCTATAAGTGTATCCAATGTTGGACGGAGATATTTATTATCCTCCGGATTCACTCCATTATAAGCAAAACCTAATGGGATATCTCCTCTATTGTTCAATCGGCAGTACCCATCAACATATAGTATTGAATAAGGATTATTTTTTCCAATAGTGATCCCCAGAAGATTAATCTTTCCTTCCTTTTCATAGTTGAGAAGCATTTGTAAAGCCAATACATCGTCTATATCATTTCCTACATCCGTATCGAAAATAACCGCAAGAGGCTCATCCAACATTTCTTTCTTGTTTTTACAAGAACAGAGAGTACACATAAGTCCGGCAAATATTATGTATGCTAAAAATCTCATATCTTAATATTTATTTTAATTAAAATCGTATTAAAACTTGCATGATATCATGTTCATTTCATATTAATAGCTGTTATGGGATAATTCATATTTAAGCGTTTTATCACTTTGTATATCATAAAACAACGATTTATCCACAATTGCCCTTGCTGGCTTTTTGTTTATCCCGATATATCCCATGGGATGATATCCTCCTTCAAAATAATTCTCATTGGCAAAACGTAAGGATGGTAACATTCCGGCAGGATCGAGAACGGAGAGAGCTATAATATATTCTCCATCCGGCAAATTCTGATCGATCAATATAGAACTTTTGATTTCACTCAAAGGGGCCGCTTTCTGATAAGACTCCTCTTCAATTGACCAGTTATCACCAGGCATCCATTCTGAAATATTGACCTCCTCTAATGTTTTACCCCAGACTTTCTGGTGTGTTTCAGGGTCCAGTAACGACAGCTCAACAGGCCAATTATAATAAAATGGAGAGGAACCCGTGTTGGTCACTTTGAATGAAATATTCAGAGGTTTTCCCTGTTTAATTTCTTTTGGGTAAGTAAAATCAGACAGGACAAAACGGTAACCCATGGCTTTTTGTAATATTTCTGCATTCTTTTTAAACTCAGGGTCATTGAAGTTTGCCCAAGTAATACCACCAAGATGATTGCAGTGAAGATTACGGATTTGCTCGATTATATAATCACGTGTATATTTATCGGCGACTACCTGTTCAAAAGACCTGAATTTAGCCAAATCACCCCAGTTCCATGTTATTTCGCCACCTATCGGCTGAATTTTCCATCGGTCGCCAAGTTTTTTCATTTCTTCGTACCCACGGATTTTTTCCTGAGGTTGTGACCATGAATCCCAATAAATGCCAAATTCATAATCCTTAAACTCATAAGCGTAGCGTACCATTACTTTTTTATTCTTAAAAGCCTTGGTAAAAGCGTCACCCAGAATCTTTTCCAGACCAGGTATCCATGTACGGTTGTCAATATGTTCGGGCTCATCATGTGGAGGCCAATAAGTGGACAAATCGGGATCATGGTGCTCTCCCCATTCTCCTATTATTCCCATTTCAATGTATGCTACACGCGGATCATTATCCCAGGCCTTGCCCATCTTTTCGACAAGCCTTGTAACCCTCTCAGGAAAAGTCGTATCAAAGTAACCTCCTGTTATCGGCGTGTTTTTGTCTTCCGGGTCGATATAAGCTCCAACAGAACCGGGAATTTGTTTATAGGGGCTGATTTGTGGCGCAATTCCTTTTGGCCAGTGCCATCCGTTCAGATCGTCCGGATTACCCGGATCTTTGGGTTTTCCTCCGTGCCATGGCTCAACCCATACAAGGAAAACGCGAGGTATCACCTTCATATTAATATCTTCAACGCCTTGCCATCGATGATTACTATATGCTACAATTTTGTCTATTCCGTCATTGGGGTCGTCTTCTATCATGTTCCATTGCATATATTCTTTGATCATTGAGCCATACGGGTAAGGGTATTCCTCTCTGATTTTGTCCTCTCCCGGACCAAAATACTCTCGAAACCCTTTCATTGGATTACGGAAAGCTTTTGTATATTCTTCATAAGAAATAGTTACTACATTTTCCCTTGAACAAGAAAAAGTGACTGTAAGAAAGAATAATATAACGAGTATTTGTATATACCTCATTGTATCTTAGTTTAATTTATATTTTAGTGTCCGATCTTGTCTCAAATCCTTAAACTCGGTGGTTTTTACTTCATAATATATTGGTTCTGTGTTAATACCTATATGTCCTATAGGATGACGTCCGCCCTCAAAATAGTTTTGTATGGCAAACCGCAATGAAGGGAGCATTCCTGCGGGATCAAGCACCGATATAGAAATAATATAATTACCTGTATCGAGATTTGTATCTAATGTCAACGATTCTTCTATATGATTTATAGTAGCAGGTTCCAGATATTCTTTCTTACTGTTATCCCACTTGTCTCCTGGCATCCATTGTGAAACTTTTGCCGTTGTGAGAGTTTTGCTCCATACTTTTTGATGAGTTTTGGCGTCCAACAAAGCTATTTCTACCGGCCAGTCGTAATAAAACGGTGAAGATCCCGTATTGACTACATTGAATGATACTGTGAAAGGTTCGTTCTGTTTAATACTTGTAGGATAGGTAAAGTTTGAAAGTAGAAACCGGTAGCCCATTGACTTCTGTAATAGTTCGGCATTTGGCATAAAAGAGTGGTCATTAAAATCTGCCCATGTAATACCTCCTAAATGATTGCAATGTAAGTCTCGTATTTGCTGTATGATTAAATCACGTGTAGCATCATTCTTTACCACTTCCTCAAAAGAATTATATTTCCCAAGGCTTCCCCAGTTCCATGTTATTTCTCCGCCTATCGGTTGAGATTTCCACCGGTCACCAAGCTTTTTCATTTCCTCGTAACCGCGAACTTTTTCTTCGTCTATAGCCCATGAATCCCAGTAAATACCAAACTCGTAATCTTTGAAGTCATAGGCATAACGTACCATAACCTTTTTGTTTTTGAAGGCCTCTGTAAAAGCATCTCCCAACACCTTCTCAAGTCCAGGTATCCATGTGCGGTTTTCCACATGGTTCGGTTGATCGTGAGGAGTCCAATAGGTGGAGATATTCGGATCGTGGTGTTCTCCCCATTCGCCAACTATGCCCATTTCAATGTAAGCTACACGAGGATCGTTATCCCATGCTTGACCAGCCTTCTCGATAAATTTTGCAATCCTATTTTTAAAGTTCGGATCGAAATATCCTCCTGTAATGGGGCTGTTTGGATCTTCATTATATACTTGTCCTGGAAAATCGCTTGGCCAATGCCATCCATTCAAATCGTCCGGATTACTTGTATATGTATTTTTTGCATAACCACCATGCCAGGGTTCAATCCAAACGATAAAAATACGGGGAATCACTTTTACATTGATATCCTCAACGCCTTGCCACCGATGATTGCTATAGGCTACAATCTTATCCATCCCATCATCGGCCTTATCTTCCATCATATTCCATTGCATGTATTCTTTGATCATGGAGCCATAAGGATAAGGATATTCATCGCGAATCCTGTCGTATCCCGGTCCAAAGAATTCACGAAGTCCTTTCATTGGATTACGGATTGCGAATGTGAATTCTGCAGGATTGACGGTTACTTTTCCATCTTTTACCTCAATCGATCCTCCTCCTTCAATCGGGGGTAATATCCCATGGTCTTCCTCTTTACAGGAAATACAAAATAAAAATAATGATAATAGTATAAAAAATAGATTTTTCATAAATACTTTATTTTTTAGCATGAGAAAAAAACTTTTCTATGCATGGGTTTTAATTAATAACCACTATTATTTTCAGTAATAGCATCATTTGCATCTATTGCAGCCTGTGGTAAAGGATATAAAACATGATGTGGTTGAATTGTTACGTCTGCTCTATCTTTCATATATTCGGTAAGTTTTCCGAAACGAATCAAATCCCAGCGACGCATATGTTCACAACATAACTCATGCATCCTTTCTTGCAGTAGCAACTCTGCAAACTGTTCTTTATTCAATCCGTCAGCAGCTGTTACGGAACCTAATCCTGCTCTATTACGTACTAAATTAAGGGCTGTATATTTCTCGTCATTATCACCTGTTGCATTTAGTGCTTCGGCCTTCATAAGAAGGATATCGGCATAACGTATTAGAATGAAATTGAGATTATCGTCTTCAATTACGTTTCCATACTCCGGGTCCCAAAATTTGGCTGAGGATGGTGGGGACTGGACAATCCCATTGTATTGGGTTATGAAGAAGGCTCGTTTTCGATTGTCACTATCGTCGTATGAATCATAGAGGTATTGAGTAGGACCAAAACCTCCCCAGCCTCCAAAATTGGTTGGTCCTCCTACATTACGTGGTCCCCAATATGAATGTTGAATACTACCCTCAAGCCCCCAGGATCCAGAATGTTTGAATTGAATTTCAAATATATTTTCATATTCCTGATTCTTATTTTTTGGATCAAATATATCTTTCAGGTTATCATATAGTCTGAATTTACCATCCAGCATTTTACAATATTTCAAAGCTTCATCCGGTTTACCCCATTGTAAATAAACACGTGCCAGAAATGCTTGTGCAGCTAAGGAAGTTGCCCTCCCTTTATCTTTGGCGTCAGCCCATGTAGTTGGTAATTCCAGGGCTGAAATCAGATCTTCAGTAATCAGTGTATATGTTTCATCCACAGTCGCACGAGGTTTCATAATATCATTCCTGTCAATAGATGACTTTGTCCACAGGGGAACGCCTCCATACATTCTGACCAGGTCAAAGTAGTATAATGCCCTGAGAAAATGGGCCTGCGTAACCATCGACTTATATAAATCTCCATTTACAGCATCAGAAGGCATATCTATGACGGCATTACAACGTTTAATTCCTTCATAGCAAAGTCTGTAATGGTTATCGAAAAAACCATGTGCGGCAGAGAATGTATAGTGATGTAGTTCGGCATAAGCAGCCCATCCCATATCAAAAGGGATTACCTCATCAGTTCCAAACTCCGATAATGTAATTGTATATTTCCCTACAAATACTTCCTGTAAAGATCCATATGCCGCGTTAAGGTTTTGTTGCCAGTCTTCAGGTTTGGTATATCCATTGTCAGGGGTCAGTACACTCTTTGGGGTCTGATTGAGAAAATCTTCACAACCAGTTATAACAAGGCAATTAAGAAATATGATAACTAAATATTTTTTCATAATGATTAATTTTATTTAAAAGTTCATAGATATGCCACCGATGAAACTACGTGCATTGGGATAGGGATTCGTATTATCACTTGATTCTACATCGAATCCGGTAAACTCAGTCGCAGTAAATAGGTTATGAACGGAGAAATAGCATCTTATATTTGAAGCTTTTATATTTTTTACCATAGATTTGGGAAGATTGTATCCCAACTCCAGGTTGCGTAATCTTAAATAATCTCCCTTTTGTAGATTTGCATTGGTGCCATCTCCATTTGCATAAGCACTTCCAATGCGAGGAGCCGGATATTTATTATTAGGTCGGTCCTGTTTCCAGTAATACTTATAATAGTTTACACTCATATTACCCCAAGTATTGTAAGCATTTAAATAGCGGTTGAGTGAATTATTGATCATGTGTCCACCGGCGAAAGTAAAGAATGCTACTAAATCGAAATCTTTATAAGTGAAAGTATTGGTATAACTTCCATAGAATCTCGGTGTATATACGCCCTGGAAATTGCGATCGTCACCATTGATGACATTATCTTTCTTTAAATCCCGAATTTTACGATCACCCGGTTGAGCATTGTACTTGGCAGCTTCCGAAGCTTCATTTATTTGCCAGATACCATCAGAATGAAGTAAATAGATCTGATCAATTGGTTTACCAACGAACAAAGATTTATTTACATCTTGCTTTCCATCATATAACTCCTTTATTTCGTTCTTATTATAAGATAAAACCAGTCCTGAAGTCCACGAAAAGTCTTTTGCGTTTATATTTACAGTATTCAAAGAAAACTCGATTCCTCTGTTGTCGATTTTACCGATATTTGTCAACGAACTACCGAACCCTGACTCAAGAGGGAGTGGCACTTGCCATAACAGATCAGTTGTACGTTTATAGTATGTTTCAATAGTTCCTGCAATACGGTTATTGAACAATCCGAAATCAATTCCCACGTCAAACTGATTTGCCTTTTCCCACGTTAGCTCTGGATTGGATATCGAAGTTTGTACAGAGCCTGTTGCCAGGTTATTACCGAATATATAGTTGGCTGAAGCGCCGCCAAGGGCAATGATAGATGAGTATGCAAAATCTCCAATATTCTGATTGCCCAATTTTCCGGCACTCATTCTTATTTTCAGATTGCTAATGGCTGAAATATTCTCCTTAATGAAATTTTCTTCAGAAAGACGCCATGCAACAGCTAAAGAAGGGAAGAATCCCCAACGATGTCCCGGAGCAAAACGAGATGATCCGTCACTACGCATTGTCAATGTAGCCAGATAACGATCTCCATAGTTGTAATTTAAACGTCCATAGAATGAAGCTAAAGAGGAAGATACCCCGTATGAAGAGTTTGGCCCATGCTCTTCAGCTCCTCTGAGGTTGTAATATTTCAATATTTCTGAGAGTTTCTTTGAGTCTGCTGTTACTTCTTCATACTCCACTTGAGAAGCAGAAAATCCCGCCATTGCATCAAATTTATGTTTCGTTTGGATATCAAAACTGTAGGTTACTGTATTTTCTGTCTGCCAGTATTTCTTTTTATTTGCCATTACGTTGGCATGTCCTCCTTCGGTATAGTGTTGCCCCATCCGACCATCCTCATATATATTTACCTTATAAAATACCAGTTCACCTCCATTGTCTGATTTTATTTTCAGGTTTTTGATCGGTTCTATTTCGAGATAGGCAGAACCTACCATTCTTGATTTCAGTGTAGTTTTATCCAATAGATCAACTATTGCCACCGGGTTGGCTTTGGTATTGAGGAAGCCATCAAAATATTCTCCATCCTGAGTGAAAATAGGAGCCGTCGGTTGTGAACTGATCGCACTAAACATTGTCCCGTAACCTGAATCAGCTTCTTCATTTATATTTTTTAATTTAGACTCGATCACATTAAAACGTACTCCATATCTTAACCAGTCTGATCCGATGGCATCCGCATTGTAGCGTACAGTTAATTTGTCGAATGAGGAGTTTTTTATGGTACCTTTTTGGTCGTACCAGTCTACCCCTAAATAATGAGATAATTTTTCCGAACCACCGGCGATAGCAATGTTGTAATTCTGATAATTTCCATTTTGGGTTACAGCATCTTGCCAGTCGGTTGATTCACCGCGACTCAGCAGACGAAGTTCCTCCGATGTCCATTTGTAATCGGGTTGTGCTATTGATACTAATTCATAATATTGTTGGGCATTCATCAATTCCTGTTTATTTAACATCCTTTGAGTTCCGTAAGAGGTGTTGAATGTTATTCTCGTTTTGCCTGTTGAACCTTTCTTTGTAGTAACAAGTACAACTCCGTTTGATCCTCTGGAGCCATAAATGGACGCTGACGACGCGTCTTTCAATACTTCGATTGATTCGATATCTATCGATGAGAGGTCTTGGAGACCACCCTGTACCGGAATACCATCAACAATATAGAGAGGTTCGCTTCCTGCCCGGAGTGAACCAACTCCGCGAATAACAACTGTTGCATCCCCGCCGGGTTTTACAGATCCGGTACTAACTTGGACTCCTGCTGCAAGTCCTTGCAGTGCCGTTGTTACCGTGCCAATTTTGGAATTAGTTAAACTTTCGGATTTAATTGATGCCACTGCTCCCGTCAAATCGCTCTTCTTGGATATACCATAACCAATTACCACTATTTCGTTCAGGTCAACCGCTTCCGAAACCAACTGTATATTGATTGTCGCCTGATTTTCTACCCTCACAGATTGTGTTATCATGCCAATAAAGGAAAACTCAAGCACATCTCCATTTTTTGCATTTATACTATATTTTCCATCTATATCAGATGCAGTTCCTTTAGTTGTTCCTTTTATAGTGACAGCTACTCCGGGGAGTGCCTCTTTATTGGTATCGGTTATTATTCCGGTAATATTTACCTGTTGTGCACTTAGTATACAGGTAAAAAGAATGGCTATATTTATTAGTATAATCTTTTTCATTGTCTTTGGTTTATAATGTTAATATGATCTGATAGGACGAACACCAATTTTCCAGCCACTTTTTGACACAAATTCCGATATTATATTTGTATCCTCGTAAAAATTAACATAGTAGGCAGCCCATCCGGTATTTCCTTCACCTTCGCTTGATGTCCAATAATTATTGGCTGGAATAGCGTATCCTTTACTGGCTATCATACTTTTTACCTTAAATAATTCGATTAGTTCCTCACGAGAAGGTAAGAACCAATCAGTGTAAATGAGATTATTTTCTGTAACGGAAAACTCGTTACACAACTCGGCTGCGATCTTAACATTCCTCCATTCAGGCCAGTTATATTGCTCCCTTAATTGGACCATTTTCTCGACTATTTTTTTTGTGTTGGATTTACCGCTTCCCATTGCCTGACTTGTGCCAGCGGCATTTACAAGATCGACTTCCGGTCCAAACTGTTCTGTAGGCGTTCCTGTATTCGTTTTACTAACGATGTATCCATGCGCTTTATTTGCATCTACCCAGAATACAATACCTCCGCCCAATTCATCACCGATATTGGTTTCTATTGTAATAGTGCCTAAGTTAGATATTCTATTTTCACGCACTATTAAAACAGTATTTACACCATAAACATCTTTTGGTAGATTGAATTTAGCTCCTTCCGAGGTTAGTGTGAGAGGAATACTATATTCAGTATTGGCTGGGTAAAACATGGCTGTTAGTTTTGCTATGTCTCCATTATTAAATCCACTACCTTGAATATATACTTCGCCTTGTTGTGCAATGGCATTTTTTGGCAATTCCACATTTGTCAATGGTACTACAAAAGGCACCTTCAGTTTGTTGTTCAATGTAGTTTGTTTTCCTGCACGTTCCACAATGACTGAATACTCTCCACCTGCGTCAACAGGTACAGTGATTTTAATATAACTATCCGTAGCTTCCAGTACTTCTACTTCATTTGTCCCATCAACATTTGTAAGAATTACTCTATCTTCACGAGAAAAACCAAGGCCCATGATTTGGATAGGCTGTCCCGGTATAATTTCTGTTTCATCAGGCATTTTTATTTCTTTTAAAATAGGGGATATTGGGACAATCAGTTCAGTCGTTGTATCCTGACAACTGTACTGAAAGTGTATTAAAAAAGAAATAGACAGTAACTTAATAATTAATTTTTTCATCATAAATTTAATATTATATATTATTGAAAATCTCGTGCTTATAAGGTATTGAACTCTGTGCTCCCTCTCGTGTTACTGTTATACTGGCTGCCTTATTTGCCATTTTTACGGCATCCAGTATATTGGTATTTTCCAATAAACCCACACAAAATGCTCCACAAAATGTGTCTCCAGCTGCTGTGGTATCTATTGTTTTCACTTTATATGCTGGTATATCATAATAATTTACACCGTCTTTAATGAAAACCCCTTTGTTCCCTAATGTGATAATTACTTTATTAACCCCTATTGCTGCGATAATATCAGCAGCTTTTTTTGCCGACTGCCTATCAATAATTTTTATTCCTGATAATAATTCAGCTTCTACCCGGTTCGGAATGATTGCGTAAAGACATTTTAATAATTCATCAGAAAACTTGGTGGTTGGTGCCGGATTTAAAATCACTTTAATTCCTTTTTTGTAGGCGAGTTTAGCAGCATATTCGACTGTTTCTATAGGAATTTCCAATTGCAGAAGTAGTATTTCCGCACTATCGAATGCATCGATTGCTTTGTCAATATCATCTGGATACAATGCCTCGTTTGCACCTGATGCTACTGTAATGCAGTTTTCACCTTCCTTGTCAACAGTTATTAAAGCAACGCCAGTTGATAGATTCTCATCTGAAAAAATATACCGCGTATCGATACCTTCTTTTTTATACTGCTCGATGAGCTGCTTCCCAAATAAATCGTCTCCAAGATTTGCGATGAACGACACATTTCCTCCGAGCCGTGCTGCAGCTACCGCTTGATTTGCTCCTTTTCCACCTGAAAACATTTTAAAGTTTCCTCCTAATACTGTCTCACCTGGCTTAGGTAATCGATCCGTGGTGATGACCATGTCTGTATTACAACTTCCGATAACAACAATTTTGTTTATATCCATGATATTTTTTATATTTAATTAGTGCAAATATATGGACAAATGTTTTACGAACAAACGTTTGCGCATATAATTATAGTTAAATTAGGTTAACGATGGGCTTTTGAGTTCGTCATTGTCAAATTTAGATTAGTTTTGTTTACAAAAATTGGATATGCAACAAAGACCGAACATCGTTGACATAGCGGAAAAAGCGGGCTTTTCCATCACCACAGTTTCCAGGGTTTTGAATGGGAAGGCGGATAAGTACCGGATAAGCAAAGCAACACAGCAGGTAATAAAGTCTACGGCAGAAGAGCTGAATTATGTTCCTAATGAGTTTGCCAGGAATTTGCGTAGTGGAAAGAGTAAAACGATTGCGCTGATCGTTCCTTCTTTAAAGAATCCTTTCTTTGCGGAGATGGCAAGTGTGGTAAATACGGAGGTGAGAAAATATAATTATATTACCCTTATCGGTGATAGCGACGACAATATAGAGAATGAAAAAGCGGAAGTGTTGCATTTATCATCGAGGAGTTTGGATGGGATGATCATCGCACCCTGTGGGGATGAATGGAAGCATCTGGTGAGGCTGCAGGAAAAAGGGCTGCCGTTAATTTGTGTTGACAGGTATTTTGAAGACCCCGAGCTATCATATGTCTCTTCCGATAATTACGAGGGCGCTTATTCTGCATCCAAATATTTGATTGAACATGGACATACTTCCATTGCCTGTATCCAGGGAGTCAGGTATTCCATTCCAAACATACAACGTGTAAAGGGATTCGTAGAAGCAATGGTGGGTTCGGGGATCACTTCGTATACGGTAACCGGTGATGCCTTCAGTGAACAAAACGGATATTTGGAGACAAAATTGCTGCTTCAACAAAAAGTGTGGCCTACCGCCATATTTGCATTCAGCAATACAATTGCGATGGGATGTATCAAAGCCCTTAAGGAAGAAAAGATAAGAATACCCGAAGATATTTCATTAATTACATTTGACGACAACCCTTACCTTAACTATATAGAACCTCCGCTTACTTGCATCTCGCAACCGGTAGAGGAGATTTGCAAGATTGCTGTTAAAATTTTGTTTTCCAAAATTCTGGAGCGCGATCCTTCCCCGAAATATATGTTGCTAAAAACCCAATTGAAAGTGAAGTCATCGGTGAAGAATTTGGAGCACCATATGTAGTTTTTGGACGTTTGACGCTGTCGCTCCGTTTATTTACAAAATATTTTCTATTATTTGTCTTTTTCGTACTTTTGTCCTATCTAAACAGAAACTGTAAATTGTAAAAATAATGCAAGAGAAAATCAAGGCCGCCATAATTGGCTACGGAAATATTGGGAAATATGTGCTGGAAGCATTACAAGGGGCTTCCGACTTTGAGATTGCAGGCATTGTGAGGCGTGATGCTACAAATATTCCCTCCGAATTAAAAGAATATGACGTGGTGAACACCATATCGCAACTGAAAGGGGTGGATGTCGCAATACTCTGTACTCCCACACGCCGTGTAGAGAAATTTGCATGTGAATGCCTTGCATTGGGAATCAGTACGGTGGATAGTTTCGATATTCATGGTCAGATTTTGCAGCTGCGTGATTCATTGGATGAAACGGCCAGGAAGTATAATGCTGTTTCGGTTATTTCTGCCGGGTGGGATCCCGGGAGCGACTCGGTAATCCGTATCCTGATGGAGATTATGGCGCCGAGGGGTATCACCTACACCAACTTCGGCCCGGGTATGAGCATGGGACACACAGTGGCGGTAAAAGCCGTTGAAGGTGTCAGGGCAGCGCTCTCCATGACCATTCCCACGGGCACCGGTGTACACCGCAGGATGGTTTATATTGAACTGCAGGATGGCTACGACTTTCATCACGTGGCACAAGCCATCAAAACTGACGATTACTTTATTCATGATGAAACCCATGTCTTTCAGGTGGAAGATGTGGAGGCACTCAAAGATATGGGTCACGGTGTGCTGATGGAACGAAAAGGTGTTTCGGGAAATACCCAGAACCAGCTTTTCAAGTTCGATATGCGTATCAACAACCCCGCACTCACGGCACAGGTGCTGGTAGGGGCGGCAAGGGCCTCGCTGAAGCAACAGCCCGGTGCCTATACACTGATTGAGATACCGGTTGTGGATTTGTTGCCCGGAGAAAAAGAGAGCTGGATCAAAAAGCTCGTTTAATTTTATTATCTTTGTTGAAAATATCAAGACTGATGGATATATTACTTTCTGTTACCTGGAATATAGATCCCACACTTTTCTCCATATTTGGACGCGAAATTCGCTGGTACGGACTGTTGTGGGTTATTGGCCTGATTGTTGCGGTCTATATCGTCCAAAAGATCTTCAAACATGAGGATCTTCCCGAAAAATGGTTCGATTCCCTGTTTGTATACATGATCGTCGGCATCATTGTTGGTGCGCGTCTGGGGCATTGCCTCTTTTATGAGCCTGCCTATTACCTGGCCAATCCCATTGAGATGATTAAAGTGTGGGAGGGCGGGCTTGCCAGTCACGGAGGAGTCATTGGAATCATCATTGCCGTATGGCTCTATTCCCGAAAGGTGACCCATCTCAGCATGCTCTGGACCTTCGACCGGGTGATGGTGCCTACGGGATTTACCGCAGCCATGATCCGTTTCGGCAACCTGATGAATCATGAAATCTATGGCGGCCCTACCGATCAACCGTGGGGATTCCGCTTCATAGACAACCTCCACCAATGGATGCAGGGAGCAGCTCCGGTATATACCGAACCCTCACATCCCACTCAGATTTATGAAGCACTGGCATACCTGTTGGTCTTTGCAATCACCATGTATCTCTACTGGAAGACCGACGCCAAGCATAGAAAAGGATTCATTACCGGCGTAGGTATTCTGATTATTTTCCTGTTCCGCTTCTTTGTGGAATATGTGAAAAATGTACAGGTCGATTCTGAAACAGCCATGCGTGAAAATACAGGCCTCATTCTGGGGCAGTGGCTGAGCATCCCTTTCATTATTTGGGGAATATGGATGATATGGAATGCACTGCGTAAACCCGCAAAGGTGGAGCTCACACCCAAACAATCTGAATTGCCGAAACCCAAACCGAAAAAGAAGTAGATATTTGTCAGCAGTCAGCATTCTAAATGGTTTGATGCCGAACAGGGCGGGTATGGGAATTGGCTTTCGATAAATCGCTCAAAACAGAACCGTTGACTGTAAAATAATTGCTTCCGGAAAGCTGACAGTTGATTGCTGACCGCTTTAAACTAACATCAACTTATGTACAAACCAATTCAAATAACCAAAGATATTTTTTATGTAGGTGTGAATGATCGCACCAAGCATCTTTTTGAAAACTTATGGCCACTCCCAAAGGGAGTTTCTTATAACTCTTATCTTATTGCAGATGAAAAAATTGCACTGATAGATACAGTGGATCTTTGTTATGCCGATGTGTTTTTTCAGAAGATCGCTTCATTAACCGGCATCAGGCCTATCGACTATTTGATTGTAAATCACATGGAGCCCGATCATTCCGGTTCTATTGCCTGGCTCATTTCAAAGTTTCCCAATATCCGGATCATCGGCAATAAGCGAACGCTTGAAATGCTGAAGGGCTTCTACGGCATAGATGGCGACAACGTCCTCCTGATACAGGATATGGAGGAACTGAGCCTGGGTAATTGTACACTGCGGTTTTATCTGACACCCATGGTCCACTGGCCGGAGACGATGATGACCTACGTACCGGAAAGAAAGACCTTGTTCAGCGGTGATGCATTCGGTACCTTTGGGACACTCGACGGGGGTGTGCTCGACAGACAACTCCTCACCGAACAATACCGGGATGAGATGATCCGTTACTATTCGAATATTGTTGGTAAATTTGGTTCACCGGTGCAGACAGCCCTGAAGAAATTATCAGATGTTGAGATCGATGCGATTTGCTCCACACACGGACCAGTATGGACACAAAAAAAAGATATCGAAGAAGTAGTGAGCCTGTATGACCGGTTGAGCCGTTACGAAGCGGAACCGGGTCTGGTGATTGCTTACGGCAGCATGTACGGCCACACAGAACAACTGGCCGAGATTATCGCTACCTCCGCAGCAGAGCAGGGCTTGAGAAAGATTGCAATACACAACGTCTCAAAGAGCCACGAATCGGAGATCCTCCGTGATGTGTTTACATACAGTGGACTGATTATCGGTTCACCCACATACAACAACAAGCTCTACCCGGCAGTGGAGAACCTGATCTCCGCCCTGCAGAGCCGATCTCTTAAAAACCGGTTCTTCGGATGTTTCGGCAGTTTTACCTGGTCTGATGCTACGGCCAAACAACTGTTGTCTTTCGCGGAGTCTTCTGATTTCGAGTTGGTTGCCGATCCGGTGGTCATGAAGCAGGCTATGTTGCAGGATGTGGTGGAGAGAGCACGCAATATGGGACAGGCCATGGCCCGCAGATTGCTCTCCCGGGCTGAGGTCGTTACCGACATTACGGAAAATTGTCATTAAAAAATAAAATATGAGACTGATCATTCAACCTGATGCCGATCAAATGGCACAATGGGCTGCGAACTATATTGCAGCAAAAATCAACAAAACAAGCCCCACTGCCGGGAAACCTTTCAAACTGGGGTTGCCCACCGGCTCATCTCCGCTGAAAACTTATAAAGCACTCATTGCGTTGTATGAATCTGGCGTCGTCTCTTTCGAACATGTGATCACCTTCAACATGGACGAATATATCGGACTGCCGGCGGACCATCCGCAGAGTTACCACACATTCATGTGGAACAATTTCTTTCAGTATATCGATATAAAGAAAGAAAATGTGCATATTCTTAATGGTATGGCAGAAGATCCCGATGCGGAATGCGAAGCATATGAAAAGGCAATCACCGATGCTGGCGGAATTGATCTTTTTCTTGGGGGGATCGGTCCCGATGGACATATTGCATTCAATGAGCCAGGTTCATCACTCTCTTCACGTACCCGTGTAAAGACGCTGACAACCGACACTGTGATTGCCAATTCGCGATTCTTCGGCAACGATGTCAACAAGGTGCCTAAAACCGCACTCACCGTGGGTGTGCGTACTGTGCTCGATGCAAAGGAAGTGCTCATCCTGGTCAACGGACATCACAAGGCCCGTGCTCTATATCACGCCGTGGAGGGTGCCATTACGCAAATGTGGACCATTAGCGCCCTGCAGCTACACCCGAAGGGAATTATTGTAACTGATTACGATGCCTGTGCCGAACTGAAGGTAGGTACCTACAAATTTTTTCTGGATATCGAACATGACAATCTCGATCCTGGCTCGTTATTATAATAACCGGATTATGTAAAGTGTAAAAAGTGTGGATCCCTGGTCCGCATTTTTTTTATATCCTCTCTGTGTAATGTCTTAACTTTTTTTACTTGATATTTAACGCGTCCTGTCGATCATTTTTATGAACAATAGCATGGTATGGTTGTTAACAAAAAGTATTACAGTAAATCACAACGAAGGCACGAAAAAAGCATTTAGGTTATCTCGCAGAATAAAGATGCGGTGATTAAAATCCATCGGAACGTTTTTGCTGAACAAAGATATCTTATTCAAAAGATAACTGCAAAAACGATCCGATGGTCTATTTTGGGGGATTATTACTATTTTGTCCGTTTCTCGTTGAAAGATGTTCCCTCGGTGCCTGCCTCACCATATTTTATATGTACTTCTTCCTGTCTTTTCGGCCTGATGCCGCACGCTTCCCCTGTGGGTTCATCTCCGGCGTGATACCATAGATCGGCAAAGTTGTCAGGATGTCTGCGAAATTTGGCCAGAATATATGAACAGGAAGGAATTACCTTATACTCATTTTTCCGGGCATATCTCACCATCTCATTGAAGAGCCTTCCGGCAATGCCCTGTCCTTCCAGTTCGGGACGTACACCCGTATGATAAGCGTTCAGTATATTGTCATTTACCTCGAAATCGAGCTCGGCAACCTGACGTCCCTCCTGATCGACAAAAAAGCTTCCCCGGTTTTCCTTGTCAATTCTAAATTGTATATCCATTTTTTTAATATATGTTATTATTTTGATTGTCAGGCATGAATCGCATTGTTCAATGTCGTCCCGCAAGACCAACCGACAATAATAAAACATTTTTCCACCTGAATTGTTTCGCTCTGAAGTAACCGGGAATAGAATATTTAGGGAAAATAAAACGATAGGTCACTTTATACATCCTCTGTTTTTTGTATCTTTGACGAAACTATGATAAAATAATACATGAAGAAAATTATAGTTGTTGTCCTGTTACAGGCACTCTTTGCAGTAGGTGTCTTCCCTGCAACGGTCGATACAATAAGCGTGTTCAGCGAAAAAATGGCCAAAGAGATAAAAACGGTTGTGATTAAACCGCAATCTTACGACGGGAAAAATACATTTCCCGTGCTTTATCTCCTGCACGGTCACAGTGGACGCCATGATAGCTGGATTAAAGGTGTACCTCATATTAAAGAGCTGGCCGATCATTATGATATGATGATCGTTTGTCCCGATGGTGGTTATGATAGCTGGTACTGGGACAGTCCTGTTGATTCCACTTACCGGTACGAGACATTTATCTCACGCGAACTGATTGTCTGGATTGATGGGAAATACAAGACAATACCCTCACGTGAGGGACGGGCAATTACCGGATTGAGTATGGGTGGGCACGGAGGATTGTACCTGGCTTTCCGCAATCAGGATGTTTTTGGCGCATGCGGGAGCATGAGCGGCGGCGTGGATATCCGCCCATTCCCCAACAACTGGAACATGGCTGCGTATATCGGGACACAACGTGAACACCCTGCTAACTGGGAAAACCATACCGTGATGAATCAGCTTTATCTGCTCACACCTAACACGCTGCGGATCATTATCGACTGTGGTACGGAAGATTTCTTTTACCAGGTGAACAAACGACTGCATGAAGAACTGCTATACCGTAATATACCTCACGATTTTATCTCCCGTCCCGGGGCACATAACTGGGCATACTGGAATAATGCGGTGAAATATCAGATGCTTTTCTTCCACGATTTTTTTGAGAAGGCGAATAATAAATAAACTCCGAGAAGTATGAAGAAATTGTTGTCAATTCTTCTTATGATTATTTTCGGCTTCGCTACTTCTGCGCAGCCCCGGAGTCCCTTTACCTTCGCCCTGATTACGGATACGCACGCGGGTAGTCCGGATAACGATGCGGATCTCCACCGCACGGTACAGGATATCAACAGACAGAACAATATTGCTTTTGTGATTGTTTGCGGCGATGTGACTGAGTTTGGCTCTTACGATGAGCTGCGCACCGCGAAGTGTTTGCTCGACGATCTGAGGGTGCCTTTTTACGCGATTCCCGGTAATCATGATTCCAACTGGTCTGAAAGCGGAACAAACGATTTTCTCAGAGTGTTTGGTAACGACACATTTGGATTTGAATACAACGGGTACAAGTTTATCGGGTTGTCTTCCGGGCCCAATATGCGCATGGGACCGGGACAGATACCACGTGAGAACCTCACCTGGCTTTTTAAGGAACTCAAAGAAACGGATACCGATCTACCCATTATCTACGTGAACCATTATCCCATGGACAAAGGGTTGAATAACTGGTTTGAGGTGATGGATGCTTTACGTCCTTATAACGTGAAGCTGATGTTATGCGGTCATGGACATGCCAACCGGGCAATGAATCTTGAAGGAGTACCGGCCGCGATGTGTCGTTCCAACCTCCGCAAAAATGAAGCAAGTGGGGGATATACATTGATTACAGTAGACGCGGATTCAATCATTCTGCAGGAACGGATATCCTCAGGAGAAACGCGTCCTCCCTGGCTCATCTCCCCTGCTTCCCGCAGACCTTCGTGGGAAGTTAATCCGCCTCGTCCCGATTACAACATGAATTATCACCACCCTTCTGTTTCGGAAGTGTGGAACGTGCAGGAGAACAGTGATATGGGTAGTGGCATGGTCCTGAAGGATGAAAAATTATTCTATACAAATACCGCTGGAGAGATAAAAGCCATTGATGCCGGTAACGGACAACCGGTATGGATTTTTAAGACCGGAGGAAAGGTATATTCTACACCAATCCTTGATGGAAATAATGTCTGGTGTGCTTCGTCAGATTCCTACCTTTATGGATTGGATATTCACACGGGAGGTCAGCGATTCAGGCTTAAAAACGACAAGGCGGTGGTATCTTCTCCTGCCTGTTCGGGAAACAGGGTGATGGTGGCTGGGGGCGACGGTCATTGCCGTGCCTGGGATATTACTACCGGAAATCCCTTGTGGGATTTTGACAGCGTGAAAAACTTTGTCGTCACACGTCCACTGATAAAGGACGGGGTGATCTTTTTTGGTAGCTGGGGCAATGAGTTTTATGCAATCGATGTTGAAACGGGGAAGTCCCGCTGGATATGGAGCAACGGTCAAGCAAACCGCATGTTCTCGCCGGCGCAGGCTGTGCCGGTGGCTGCCGGCGGGAGGGTCTATCTGGTCTCGCCCGACCGGTATATGACGGTGCTCGATGAAAAAACAGGAGCGGTGATCTGGCGGTATAATGATTCCGAAAACAGGGTGCGCGAATCCATCGGCATCTCTGAGGACGGCCATACTGTATATGCTAAAACGATGGATGGGAATATTCTGGCCATCGATGCCACATACCCGGTAAGAAAAGTGAAATGGATCTCTTCGGGTGAAGATATGGGCTATGAGCTGGCACCTACACCCCTGGTAGAAAAGAATGGCATTGTTTTCGCGCCGACCGACAAAGGACTAATCTACGCCTATCGAGCCTCAGATGGTGCTTTTCTTTGGAAGTACCGGATTTCGACCGGATTGATCAATATGATCCTGCCAACGGATGGCAACGAGCTGTTTGTCTCTGCAATGGACGGTCGGCTGGTGAAATTAAGAGTAAGTTATTGATAAAAAAGACGATACTTTTATTTATACCGGAACAATGATGCCAAGCTTCAGATATACAACAAACCCTTTCACATGCCTGAAGCCCATCTCTTCGACGGCTTTCATGTAACGCTGTACCTGCCGGATATATTGCTGGTCTTCCACCTCTCCGAATTTGTAGTCGGCCACGATCACTTCATCTGGACCAATCATCACCCGGTCCGGACGGCTTAGCCCCGTGAGGGGATGTAATACTTGTGCTTCGTTTAACACGGTGTACCGGTTACAGTACCATTCGCTTATTTCCGGCATTGAGAGAAAGCCTGTCAATTCACGGATAGTACTTTCCCTGTCCCGTTCCTGCAGCTCACCGGCAGAAATCTTCTGCCCCACTGCCTGAGGAATATCTGCCAGGGTCTCCACATTGCTTACAAGCTCGTGCATCATCTT
Source organism: Proteiniphilum sp. LBM24028 (assembly GCF_056629195.1). NCBI lineage: Bacteria > Pseudomonadati > Bacteroidota > Bacteroidia > Bacteroidales > Dysgonomonadaceae > Proteiniphilum > Proteiniphilum sp. LBM24028. The sequence continues at coordinate 643,019 of NZ_CM152817.1, forward strand.
CCCGTAATCACGACGCCCGTCGTCGCTGAAGAAGCCTATGGAGTTCAACCGCAACTTCAACCGGTTGTTGAAGGGAAACGACTCCCATTTTCCTGTTTTATATGCCAGAATCCCCTTGTTTTTACCACTCAGATGCAGAGATGGTTCACCAAAAGTGAAAGAACAGCTTGTCTCATCTTCTGTAAAATGGCCTGAAATAGTGAACTGTTCCGAAATACTGCGCCACAGGAGATCGGCCACGTTGGCGACCGGTTCCGGTTTATCGGGTTTGGGTGCAAACAGGATCAACCTGTGCATGGCCCGCGTAAAGGCCACATACAACAGATTGAGGTTATCGATATAGGTAAATCGTTTTTCATTCAGATAATCGTCCCTGAAAATTGTATCGACAAGTACTTTCCCATATTTCAGGGGAACCACACCCAGCCCGTCGAAGGGGGCCGTATCCGGCTTGCACCAGATGATGTCGTTGTGTGTGGGGGCGTGATCCACTTTCCAATCTACAAAGGGCATAATCACGACACCGAAACCGAGTCCTTTCGATTTGTGGATGGTAATCAGACGAATGGCATCCTGCTCCTCCGGCGAGAAGAGCGCCTTCCTGCATCCCTTCTCATCCCACCAATCGAGGAATGCCCCCAAGTCGGTCGTGGTGCGGGTACCGAACTTCAATGCGATATCCAGGAAAGCCTGAATATATGCATTTTCCTGTTCACGGAGTGTATCGCCGGTGAGCCTGAAGAAGCGTTCAATCATGTCATAAAAGGAAAGTGAAGCCATCTCATTCAACTGTTGCTTCACCTCTTCGGGAAAGTCGGTGGTCATCTCTTCCCCCTGGCGCTGTATCACTTTATTGTATTCAAAGGCTGCCATCATCCGGTGTGTGTCATCCTTCGGATTATGGAAGTGGCGCATCAATGCGATTACTGCCCTCACACTTCGTGCGTTGCCAATGAGCAGTGCTTCATTTGAGATGAGGTCGAATCTGTAAGATGATTCCGGATGATTTTTTTTGTAAGAAAGCAGCCTCGCGGCCACTTCCGCCGCTTCGTAATTCCACCTTACCACCACGGAGATGTCCTTTAACGCGAATCCCTGGTCCTGCAAACGTTCAATCTCATATGGGAGCTGCTCCAGTACATTCTCCTTCCAACTGGTTTCTTTCACTTTATCATCATTCAGAAAGGTGATTCGTACCTGTCCGCCACTTTCAGTCTTCGTTGCCGGAACATGTTGACATGCATCGCGGTAAGCGTCGGTGATCTGGGTGTCGGTTAAACCCGGCACGGCTGCATTGAAATCATGTTGAAGAATGACAGGGGCCTGGGTAAAGAAGGCATTGTTGAACTGCACTATGTTGGTATCACTACGCCAGTTGGTGTCCAGCACATGTTCCCGGATGTTTCTATCCTGGAAATCGTCTCCTACCTGTCTCTCCAGCAAGCGCCAGTCTGAGTTGCGAAACCGGTAGATACTCTGTTTCACGTCGCCCACAATCAGGTTGAAATTTCCCGAAGCGAGGCTTTCACCTACCAGCGGCTTGAAATTGTTCCACTGCATGCGCGAGGTATCCTGAAACTCGTCGATCATGTAGTGTGCGATACGCGTGCCCGTCTTCTCGTAGATAAAGGGAGAGTCGGTGCCGGCAATCATGTTGTTCAGCAATTCCGTGGTGTCGGAAAGAAAGAGGGTGTTGTTCTCCTGTTGCAGCTTGCGCAATCGTATTTTGATATCGTTGAGGATGCCGAGAGTATAGAAATTGCGGAGGATGCTTTGTGCGGAATTGTAAGGAATGTTGTTGTTGAAAAGTGTGACAGCCTCTCTCACCACATCGTTCAGTCCCGCAGAAAATGCAGATTCAATGGCCGACCGCTTCTCGGGTGGGGTGGTTTTGGTTGTCCATCTTTGTATATTATCAGTCAGATTGATAAATGTATTGGAGGGTAGTTTCATCTCTCCGTTGGCCCATTTTGTGAAATGAGTGAATGGAGAACGGCTCCCGCCGCTGAAGTCGGTATAGTGTAAACCGAAACGGTTCATCAGGTTAAGTCCCTTTTCACCTGTCTCTTTCACCGCTCTTTCAAAATCGCGGATAATTTTTCGAAGCGTTTGCTGATAAGAAAGTAGATACTCCTTGTCGTGAATTTTCGCCTGCTCCTCCCGGGAGAACGACTTGTAGGTCTCATTCGTTAATTGCCCCGCCAGATCAAGTACCTGACGGTTTATCTTCCAGCTCCTGCTCTCCTCAATGTTCTGCTGCATAAAGAGCAGCAGCCAGTCGGCAAGTTGCCTGTTTTCATGCTGTCCCAGCTCCGAGAGCATCAGATCTACCGTCTCCATCAGGTAGGAAGATTCATCCAATTCGATGTTGTATCCTCCCGACAGGCCCATCTCACGTGTAAAAGCGCGCATGGTCTGCTGAAAAAAACGGTCGATGGTGCTGATGGAGAATGACGAATAGTCGTGTAATATATTTTCCAGAATTGTTTTTGCCTGTGAACGAACCGATTGTTCATCCAAGGCATAATCCTGCATCAGTGCACGCAAGTATGCGGAATCTTCGCCCGATGCCAGCCGGTGCAGCTCTGTCACAATGCGAGACTTCATTTCGTCGGTCGCCTTGTTGGTAAAGGTTACCGCAAGAATATGGCGGTAACGTTGTGGCCCGGAGAAGAGCAGCCACAGGTATTCACCCGTCAGCCGGTGTGTTTTTCCCGATCCGGCAGACGCTTTGATCACATTGAGGCTGTGTCTCTCAGATGATGCGAGATTTGACATATCCCTCCTTTTGCAAAATACCCAACACCTTTTCACGGTGATCGCCCTGGACGATGATCTCACCCTCCTTGGCCGATCCGCCCACGCCGCATTTCATTTTCAGCATCTTGCCCAGCTCCTGCAGGTCGAGGTCCTTCCCTGTGAAGCCGGTGATCAGTGTCACCGCCTTGCCTTTTCGGTTCCGCTTATCGAGGCTGATACGCAACGGCTGTTTTTCTTTGGGCAACGTCTCTGTAGCCTCTTCGTTCTCCTTGTTATAATGATAGTCTGGATTGGTGGAGTAGACAATATCCAGTCTTTTTTTCCAGTCGTTCATTTGTTTTTAATTTTATTTTTTTTCCAGTGATTCAATCACATTGATGATGTAATCACCCATCCGCTCACAATCCGAGATGATGTCAATGTAAAATACGCCGTTCTGATAGGAGTAGCGCTTCAGATTGAGGTTCTCCACATTCTCCTGCTTCAACAGATTTCTTTTTTCGTTGATGCTGTTTTCTATATGCTTGCTGTTTGCCAGATCAGACTCCGTGACCTTCTTGTTTTTCAGCAGGTTTTGCATGTTCTCGAGAGCCTTGTCCATCAGTTCGTACATGGAGTTGATGCTTTCAAGGATGTACTCCTCAAATTCTGTTTCAGCTTCCATCTTCCGCTTCAGGTGACGCGCAATGTTGCAGGCCGAGTCGGCAATACTCTCTATTTCGGTTACCGCCCGCAGGATAGAGCGTACCCGCTCCTTGCTCAGATGGCTTAACTTTCCCTCGGCCACCTTGCTCAGATAAGAACCGATTTCCACCTCCATCCGGTCGCTGATATCTTCGTATTTTTCGGTCCGGTTGTAGAGTTTGAGAAACTTCTTGTCGCTGTTCTTCAGGTTGGTCATCTTTTTCACAAAGCCAAACATCTTCTTCACACGGGTGACATATACTTCCACTTCTTTCTCTGCCTGCAGGATGGAGAGCTCGTCGGTAGAAGCCAGCCCGGTAGAGATATATTGCAATATGAACTCTTCTTCTTCTTCTTCTCCCTTTTTTGGCCTGATCAGGGTGAGACAGATCTTTTCGTAGAGTTTCACAAACCAGATCATCAATGTGACGTTACAGATGTTGAACAAAGTGTGGAAGAGTGAAAGCCCATAAGAGGTGGCCGACTGGTAAGTGTGGTACTTGTCCTGCAAAGCTGCCAGCTCCGGGGTGAGTTCCGACCGTGATAGAGTTGATATCTGTGTGTATTCATCGGGAGAGAGTGAAGTCACAAAGGTGGTAATACCGGAAGGATGAACCGAGGCGAAGCCGGGCACGAGGTTGTCAACCATCTGCACAAAATGTTTGAAGATAATGAGCATCCAGATCACTCCCATCACGTTGAACATGAAGTGGGCAAAGGCAGTCCGCTTTGCGGAAAGGTTGGCCGGGATGGCTGCCAGGTTGGCGGTGATGGTGGTGCCTATGTTCTCTCCCAGGATCATGGCCGCCGCACTGGGAAAGTCGATCCATCCCTGTGCAGCCATGATCAATGTCAGTGCTACCGTTGCGCTGGAGGACTGCACGATGATCGTCAGCACGGTACCCACCATCAGAAAGAAGAGAGTGGAGAGGATTCCCATGCCGGTGAAGTTCCGAACGAACGAGAGCACTTCCGGGTTGTTCTGCAAGTCAGGCATCGATTCTTTCAGGAAATCGAGTCCCATAAACAGAAAAGCAAATCCAAAAATGAATTCGCCCAGCGACTTGTTCCTGCTCCTCGAGGAGAAGATCAGTGGCAATGCCACACCCATCAGTGGAATGGATAATGCACTGATGGAGAACTTGCCGAAGCCGAAGAAGGAAATCATCCATGCTGTAACCGTGGTGCCAATGTTGGCGCCCATAATCACGCCGATGGATTGGATCAGGCTCAACAGTCCCGCATTTACAAAACTCACCACCATGACGGTGGTCGCAGAAGAAGATTGAACCAGGGTAGTGATCAGCAAACCGGTGAGGACACCCATCATCCGGCTCTTTGTCATGGCCGACAAAATGTTCCTGAGTTTGTTGCCTGCCAGTTTCTGCAGGCCCTCGCTCATGATCTTCATACCATAAAGGAAAAGGCCCAGTGAGCCTATCAGCTTTAAGAAATCAATGAAACCGTAGTTCATTTTCCAATTTTTTACATAAAGAGTGTACAAACTTAAAAAAAATAACTGAGAAAGGTCGTTGTGAACGACCTAAAAACGGAGGCACAAACCAATTTACCCGGGACAAATGAACAAAGTCTGTAAAAAATGGTGTATATTAGTATCCCCAAATGAAACGAATATGATAGCAGATACTGTAAAGATTTTTTGTGTTAACACGGGTGAGGAGAGAGAGGTGGCCGTGGGTACGCCGCTGACTGGTTTGATAGAACTTTTAGGGGTGAAGATGCCTTATCTCATTGCCAATGCGAAAGTAAATAACAAGACAGAGTCACTTGCCTACAGGGTTTACCGGCCAAAGACAATCGAGTTTGTAGACTTGAGCAACTCTTCTGCCATGCGTACTTACGTGCGGTCGCTCTGTTTTATTCTCGCCAAGGCGGTAGACGACTTGTTGCCCAATGCCGAGATGTATATTGAGCATGCTGTATCAAAAGGATATTACTTTCAGATCGAGTCAGATGTGCCGGTAGGAAAGCCGGAGCTCGATGCCATCCGGAACAGGATGAGAGAGATTGTGGATGCCGATATCCCCTTTGTACAGGTGGAGGAGGAGACCACAAAGGTGGTACAGCTCTTCCGCGAACGAGGCATGGAGGATAAGGCACGGCTGTTGGAGACTTCCGATATGCTGTATGCCCGTTATTCGAAGCTGGAAGAATATATCGATTATTTTTACGGTTGTCTCACACCCTCCACGGGATACATTAACCTCTTCGACGTGCAACCCCACAATGGCGGTTTTCTGCTGCGGGTGCCTAACAGGGAGCATCCCGTAGATCTGGAGCCGGAAGTACAACAGGAGAAACTGTTGAATGTCTACCGGGAACATCTGAAGTTTCTGAAAATAAGCCGTCTCGATAATGTGAGTGACTTGAATCGGGCCAAGCTGGATGACCGCATGTCGGAAGTGATTCAGGTGGCCGAGGCATACCAGTCGAAACAGATCGGGGAGATTGCCGAGGAAATTACCCGGAGGTTTCAGGAGGGCGTGCGGGTGGTACTGATATCGGGTCCCTCTTCATCCGGAAAAACCACTTTTCGCAAACGACTGGAGATACAGCTCCTGGTAAACCTGCTCAGGCCTGTGGGTATCTCGCTTGATGATTATTTCGTAGACAGGGACAAAACACCTCTCGATGAAGATGGAGAAAAAGACTATGAGTCACTTTATGCACTCGACCTGGATCTTTTTGAACAGCATATGCTCAGGCTGATGCAGGGAGAAGAGGTGGAGCTTCCGTTTTATAACTTTGTTACCGGAAAACGGGAATACAGAAAGAATTTTCTGAAGATGACCGACAACAGCATTCTCATCGTGGAGGGGATTCATGGCCTTAACCCCGAACTTACCGCACATATACCTCCGGAAAAAATATTCAAGGTCTACGTATCGGCATTGACGACCATCTCACTCGACGACCATAACTGGATTCCGGCTTCCGACAACCGGCTTATCCGGCGTATTGTGCGTGATTACCGTTATCGCGGTTATTCCGCGGAGCAGACCATCTCGCGCTGGGACAGCGTGCGCCGCGGAGAGGAAAAGTGGATCTTTCCTTTCCAGGAGAATGCCGATGTGATGTTCAACTCGGCCATGATCTATGAGCTGGCAGCCATCCGCAGGCATGTTGAGCCTGTGTTGATGCAGGTGCCACGCACTGTTCCCGAGTACTCCGAGGCCTACCGGCTGCTCAAGTTTTTAAGTTATTTCAATTATATTACCGACCGTGAACTGCCGCCCACCTCCCTGCTGCGTGAATTTCTGGGAGGAAGCAGTTTCCGTTATTAAACGCATATGCCAGAGGTTATTTGTGCCATATCCACACCTCCCGGTATGGGAGCCATTGCCATTGTCCGTTTGTCGGGGGAGGGTAGTATTTCGCTTACCGACCGGATTTTCTTTTCGCCTTCGGGAACAAAGCTAACCGGCGTAGCGGCTAACACAGTTCATTTTGGACAAATACTTGCGGGAGAAGAACTGCTCGACGAAGTACTTGTGACCGTTTTTCGGGCACCTCATTCTTTTACGGGAGAAGAGAGCGTGGAGATTTCCTGTCACGGGTCGGTCTACATCCAGCAGCGTCTTATGGAATTGCTGCTGGGCGAGGGAGCCCGCATGGCGAAGGCAGGTGAGTTTACGCGACGTGCTTTTCGCAATGGTAAGTTCGACCTGAGCCAGGCTGAGGCGGTGGCCGACCTGATAGCCTCCTCATCCCGGGCATCGCATCGTGTGGCCATGAACCAGATGCGTGGCGGCTTTACCCGTAAGCTGGCCCTGCTGCGCGATAAACTGCTGCAGTTTGTCTCCCTGATTGAGCTGGAACTCGACTTCTCCGAAGAGGATGTGGAGTTTGCCAACCGGGATAAACTCCACGAGCTGACTCATGAGATTGAAGAGGAGATTCAGACCCTGGCGGATTCATTCCGTCTGGGCAATGCCATCAAAGGTGGCATTCCTGTAGCCATCATCGGAGAGACCAACGTTGGAAAATCCACGCTGCTGAATCTGTTACTGAACGAAGAGAAGGCCATCGTGAGCGATATTCATGGCACCACGCGCGATGTGATCGAGGATACCATGAACATTGGCGGAGTAATGTTCCGGTTCATTGATACGGCAGGCATTCGCCAAACAACGGATGTGATTGAATCACTTGGTATTGAACGTACGTTTCAAAAAATTGATCAGGCTTCCATCGTTTTGTGGATGATCGACATGACCACGTCCCGGGAGCAGATCGAATCCCTGGCTGCTTCCATCCTCCCCACGCTGCAGGATAAGCAGGTGATCGTGCTTTTCAACAAGGCTGACCTGATTTCCGATGATATCCGTGGGAATTTTGAAACGCTCTTTCCCGGATTAGAAGCCAGCCGACTGTTTATTTCGGCAAAACAGCATCTCCATACCGACCGTCTTCAGGAGCTGTTGGTGAAAGCTGCAGCCATCCCCTCTATTGGTGAAGATGACGTGATCGTGACCAACCTGCGCCATTATGAGTCGCTTAAAAGCGCACTTGAAGCTATCGGCCGTGTCAAGGAAGGCCTTGAGATAGGCATCACCCACGACTTCCTCTCTCAAGACATCCGCGAGTGCATGTTTTACCTTGGCGAGATTACAGGACAGATCTCTACCGACGAAATCCTGGGTAATATTTTCAGCAAGTTTTGCATCGGAAAGTGAAAGACCTTTCCATGTCTCCTTGAATAGTGCAGACAAGAAAAAACGATTTAATAACAAAAAATTACTGACATGACAAATTCAGTAGAATTCAAAGGAAATGATAAATTGTTATTTGGCATCATTCTCGGCGTCCTGGCGTTTTGGCTGTTTGCACAAACCACATTGAACATCAATGTGGATATGGCGAAAGATCTCAACATGGATGTATCTGTGATGAACATTGCAGTATCTGTCACAGCCTTGTTTTCAGGTATTTTTATCGTTGTATTCGGAGGACTGGCCGATAAGATCGGACGAGTGAAAATGATTCGTATCGGTTTTTATTTTAGTATCGTCGGCTCTCTGATGGTCGGTTTTACCCCGGCAGGGGTGCCGCTGACCCGGTTTTAATTCTTGGCCGTATTTTTCAAGGACTTTCTGCTGCCGCCATTATGCCTGCAAGTTAGGCCCTGGTAAAAGCTTATTGGGAAGGTAAGGAACGGCAGCGTGCCATTTCATTATGGTCTATGGGATCATGGGGTGGTTCGGGTTTTGCTGCACTCTTTGGCGGATTGATGATCAATGTAGGGTGGCGATGGATTTTCTTTGCCGCTGCTGCAATTTCAGTAGTTGGTCTCATCATGATAAAAGGAACACCGGAAAGTAAGGCAGAACGCAAAGAACATAATAAAAGTGACTATGCCGGTATCGTTACATTCATGCTGGCAATGATTGCCTTGCAGATATTGGTGACCAAAGGAGTACAATTAGGCTTTACCAGCGTTGCAGGTATTGTTTTAATTGCAACCACTCTTCTCTTTTCAATCTTATTCTTCTATATCGAAAAAGGGAAAAAAGGGGCTTTTATAGATTTCAAGTTATTTCATAACATGACTTTTACGGGTGCCACCATTTCTAACTTCCTGCTCAACGGTACTGCCGGAATGTTGATCGTGTCACTCATGCTTTTACAGGTTGGCGGTAACCTTTCTGCACAAGATGCCGGAATGCTCACATTAGGATATGCCATTGCCATTGTCTTGTTCATCCGTACGGGTGAAAAGCTGCTGCAGCGATTTGGAGCACGGAAGCCCATGATCTGGGGGGCGCTCATTGTGGGGCTGGCTATCATCCTTCTTATGTTTACCAATGTCATGACCGGTACCTATAAAATACTTGCCATCATCGCATACACATTGTTTGGATTAGGCCTGGCATTTTACGCAACGCCATCCACTGATGCAGCATTATCTAACTTGCCGGAGGACCAGGCCGGAGCCGGTTCAGGTATTTACAAAATGGCATCTTCACTGGGTGCTGCGCTTGGGGTTGCTATCTCTGCGGGTGTTTTTGCCGCATTCAATATAGGCGACCATATTCACTGGCTAGAAGGTGTATTGACTTTTGTAGGACGTCAGGACAATGTAGTAGTACGCCAGGCGGCTACTATTGGATTGAGTGTAAACCTCCTGATGATTGTTATGGCTATCCTTAGCATTATGATCACCATTCCGAAATTGTCAAAAAGGCCAAAGACGGATTCGATATAAAACCAAACCATTTATTACTTTTTAAAATTAATAAAATGAACACAAAGCTGTTGGACGCATTAAAAAACTCACTAGATGAGATAAAATCATGGCAGGAAACAATGCACAAGAGTCCGGAACTGTCCATGCAAGAGGAAAATACAGCCAGGTATATTGCTGATGTGATAAAATCGTTTGGCGGGTATGAACTGGTAGAAGGTGTGGGAAAATACGGTATTGTAGCGTCGCTAAAGGTGGGTGATAGCGATAAAGTCATTGGCATTCGTGCCGATTTTGATGGGTTGCCCATTCAGGAAGATAATAATTTACCCTACAAAAGTACCAAAGAAGGACTATCCCATCTTTGTGGGCACGATGGGCATACGACTATGGCTCTCGGAGCCGCCAAATATCTTGCCGAAACCAAGAACTTTAATGGAACCGTACGTTTTTTCTTTCAACCGGGTGAGGAAACCATGCAGGGAAGCCCCGCGATGATCGCCGACGGATTGTTTGAACGTTTCCCCGTAGATGCGATTTACGCCATGCATAATATTCCCGGGTTGGAGTTTGGAAAATTCTATTTCCGTGAAGGAGAAACCATGTCTGCCGTCGATAACTGGGAAATTGAACTTGCCGGAAAAGGCTCTCACGGCTCTATGCCGGAATTGGGTATCGACCCGTTGGTATGTGGTGCGTCACTGGTTATGGCGTTGCAAACTATTGTCAGTCGTAATGTGTCTCCCTGGAAACAAACCGTGGTAAATGTAGGCTCTTTTCAATCGGGAAATGCAGGTAATGTAGTGCCACAAAAGGCTTTGCTTAAATTAAGTATCAGAAATATGGATAATGAAGTGCGTAAGTTTGTGCTTGATAGAATTCGCAATATAACCAAATCACAAGCCGAAGCATTTAATTGCCAATATGAAATCAGGGAAGGTGTTCCCGGAACGGTGTTGGTGAACACGCCCGAGAACACGAAGTGGGCTGCCGATGTAACGGCCGGAACTTTTGGAGAAGATAGTGTTGTCAGAAATGCAGATGCACTGATGAGTAGTGAAGATTTTGCTTTTATGCTCGAAAAATGTCCGGGAAACTACGTAATGGCTGGGAATGGTGCAGGTTTTATGGTACACCATCCGCAATATGTATTTAATCAGGATCTCTTACCGCTTGGTGCAGCTTATTGGGTATCATTGGTAGAAGCCTATTTGAATTAAAGCTACTACTAAAGGTTGATAATAAAAACGTTTCGAAATAAACCGGGGACTTTCGCAAGCCCCCGGTTCCGGTTTTTTGTAATTTAGAAGTAGAGTATTGTTATGGATAAGCAGGAATTAGTCGCCTGCTTTTATTTTGCCGATGCCGTCCTTGGAGAACTCCTTCTCTGCCGGGCTGCCGTAATACCGCACATTGCCAATGCCATCCGAACGTACCTTGAGGTATTCCGATGCATGGCAGCTCACGTTGCCCACGCCCTGGGAGGAGACCACGGCACGTTTTGCTTTCAGTCCGTCGGCATTGACATTGCCCACGCCTTCCGACCTGATCTCCACGTTGCCGGCCGTTCCGCGCAGCGTGATGTTTCCCACCCCTTCGGAATCGATCTTCACTTCGTCGCAACGTAGGTTTTCGGCCGTGAAATTGCCTACTCCATCCGATTGAATGTGGAGGGAGGGCGAGGAGAAGGTGCCGTCAATCACAATGTTTCCCACACCCTCGGAGTCGATCCGTGTAAGGGTGGGTGTGGTAATGGAGATCACCAGATTTTGAGATCTTTTGCGAAAACGCTTTAGAAAGCTTTCCTCCATACTGAGGATCAGCTTGTCGTTATCCATCCGTACATCGAGTGCGTTAAGCAGCTCTTCGCCGCCCTCGGCGGTCACTGAGGTGCGAGGCGACTGCCGGATATGGATATTGGCTACCACTGATGATTCGATGGCCGTGAAGCCCGATACTTCAAACTGGTCTGTAGCACGGCGCGATTGTGCGCAGGAGTTGCTGCTCGCTGCCAGTAGCAGGATGATGGATAAAAGGGAGATTGTTCGTTTCATCTGTTTCTTTTTACTATATGACGTAGTGAGTACCTTTTCGGTTACGGAAAATTAGTCTTTTAACAATTCAAGTATCTTCAACCGGAAGGCATATTCGTATTTGGCCTGAGCCTCTTCACCCAGGGCTTGTGTCTGATTATTTTTCGCCAGCGTCAGCTCATAGGTGTTGGCACGACCACTCTCATGCTTCTCTTCGGCAAAACGGTATGCTTCGTTGCTTGCGGCAACCGATTTTTTGGCGGCATCCCAACGACTTTTGGCGCCCACGGCATTGTAATAGGCCTGTTCTATCTGCTTGCGGAGCTCCAGCTTTGTCTTGTCCATCTCCAGACGGGTATTGGCAATGGCCAGCTCGGTACTGCGGATATTGTTCCTGACCTGAAACCGGTTGAAGATGGGAATGCGAAGGCTGAAACCAAGAGAGTTGCTCATGTTATTACGCAATTGCGAACGGAAGGCGTCGTTGTCTCTTCCGCTCATGTTGTAGTATCCGGTACCGATGTTGGCGCCAAAGGAGAGTGATGGATAGAGCTGCGACCGGGCTATCAGCTTTTCCTTTTCGCTGCTTTCGATCCGGTACTGCATGCTCCGGATGATGGGGCGGTTCTGTAGCGCACTTTCGTAGACCGCTTCGGAAGCAAGCAGGGTGGATTCACTGATAAGCGACTCGGCGGGTGGGGCTGTCACATCGAAATCATCGAATTCCTCCAGTTCCATGATCTGTGCCAGGTCGAGCAGGGCCAACTTGTGGTTGCTGGCTGCCTGTACCCTGTTGAGCTCCTCCCTGGCCAGTTGTGCCTCCTGTTCATATAGTTCTCCCTGCGCCATCCTGCCGCTCTTCACCAACTCCGTACGGCGGGCTATATCGGCCCGGGTGGTTTCGAGCTGAGTCTCGGCGATCTGCAGCAGCTCACGGTTGAGCAGCACCTGCAGGAAGGCGGTGGAGACGCTTATGATGATGTCGTCGCGCATCTTGTCGAGGTCGGCTTCCGAAGCGTGCATGTCGGCCTTGCGTGCATCGATGTTGTGCTTCATGCGCAACCCGTCGAAGAGGGTGATGTCGGCTCCTATGCCGAAGCTGGTCTGTGAGGAGTTGGTGTTCTGATAGGTGTTGTCGAGGCCGATGGAGCGGCCGAACACAAAGTTTTGTCCCGCCGAAGCATTCAGGTTGGGCAACAGGTCGGCCCGCGCCTGGCTGTAGGCAATCTCACGTTGTTGCCGGTTCAGCTCCTGTTGTTTAATATTGCGGTTATTCTCCAGGGCAATATCGATACATTCCAATAAGGTGTACTGCTGCTGTGCAGATACCGTAAAAAAGGTACCACAGGTAAGCAACAGGCTGGTGACGATGATTCTGATCTGCATAATGTGAATGGTTGACTTCTGTCTGTGAAGAGAGTTTGTTAATTCTTCTTTTCTTTGATGATCTCCGTACCGCGGATCTTGTCGTTCTCTTTCAATCCTTCGGTTACTTCGATATGGATACCGTCGGAAAGGCCTATCTTCACCGGGTGGCGTTCAAACTCCTGGGGTTTCTCACTTTTTACCAGATAGACAAAGGTCGAGTCGCCGCTGAACTCCACAGAGCTCTCCGGGATGGTGAGTACGCCGGTACGTTTGTCGAGGATGATGTCGGCATTGGCGCTGTAACCAGCCCTGATAAATACGTCGGAGGGAAGCACCATAGCTGCCTTCATCTCAAAGAGGATGGCACCGCTCTCTTCCATACCCTTGGGGGAAACATACTCGAGTGAGGCGGGTATCTTACGGTCCTGGATGGCGCCTATGGTGATCTCCATGGGCATACCCACAGAGAGCTTGCCTACCTCTGTTTCATCGATCTTACCTACGAAGAGCATGTCGCTCAGGTCGGCCACCGATGCCACCGTGGTGCCGTCGTTGAAGTTGTTGGACTGGATTACAGAGTTGCCCACCTTGACCGGCACGTCGAGGATGGTGCCGCTCACGGTGGAGCGCACCAGCGTGTTACTGGTTTTTGCTGAACTTTTTGTGATTCCCGTCTGCACCAGGCTCATATTGTCGTTTGCGGCGCGTAGCTCCTCCTGGTCGTTCTTGTACTGCAGTTCCACTTTTTCGAACTCTTCCTTTGAGATCACCTGGCGCTCAAAAAGCTTGCGGTCGCGCTCATAGTTGCGACGGCTCTGGTCGGCAGCCAGCTGTGCCCGCTGCACGCGTGACTCGGCGCTACTCAGGTTTACCATGTCGGGTACCACCTGTATCCTGGCGATGATGTCGCCTGCCTGCACCATGTCGCCCGCCTCCTTGTAGATTTCGGAAATGATACCCGACATCTGCGGCTTGATGAGGATCTCGTTGCGTGGTTCCACCTTGCCTGTGGCGACCGTTCTTTTTTCGATTGTGTCTGTCGTGGCCGTTTCAATTTTGTAGGTTACCACTTTGGGGCGTGATTTTTGCCAGAGGAACACAAAGGTGGAAATGACCAAAAGTCCCAGCAGTACAAGTCCAGCAATTCTCAGAATTCGTTTCATATGACTAAAATATTTATTTTCAATGGTGTCATATGGAACTCGCTTTAGTCATGATCTTGTGTGATAATGATTTTGACAAGTCGATTACTTCGTAATTCATGCTCGTTTCATATGACTTTATGTTGTTTGGGTTTGTTTGTTTTACTCTTCACCGATGGCTTCTACCGGTTTGATCATCATGGCCCGCTGTGCGGGGATATATCCTGCAAAGGTGCCGATGACAAGTAAAATAAGGAGTGAAGCTACTGCCATGCCGAAAGAGATCTGGGGATCCTTGAAGAACTGATCTCCCTGGCTCAGTACGATACCTGTGGCCCGCAGCAAACCTACTCCCACCACGATGCCTGTGATACCGGCAAGGACGGTGAGGACGATGCTCTCACTCAATATCTGTCCGATGATGTTGTTTGGAGTTGCTCCCAGGGCCCGGCGGATGCCGATCTCCCTGGTACGCTCACGCACGGTGACCAGCATGATATTGCTCACGCCGATGGCGCCGGCAAAGATGGTACCAAGCCCCACAATCCAGATCAGGGCAGCGATGCCTAAACCGAGGTAATTGAACATCTTGAACTGTTCTTCGATGTTCATGTTGAATACCGCCTCCTTGTCGTCGGGTGCAATCTGGTGCTGCTGTTTGAGTACCTCCAGTATCTTATTCTGGATGATCTTTACCGGCACGCCCTCTTTCGCTGTGGCAGCCAAAAAGTGGATGATGTTACCGTGGTTGAAGGCCTGTTGCATGGTAGAGAATGGAAGTACTACCGTTTCGGCGGTCTGCCCACCAATGCTGACACCGGAGGTGCTCCGCGCCACACCGATCACCTGGAAGTAGATGCCGTTCACGCGGATCTGTTTGCCTGTCGGGTCCTCGCCCTTTTGGAAGAGCACTTCGTAGATCCGTTCCCCAACGACACATACCTTTCTCTTTTCAGCAATGTCAATGTCGTTCACATATCTGCCGTAGAGCATCTTGCTTTTTTCAATCAGGTCATATTCGGGATAACATCCCTTCACCTGATAGGAACCGTTTTTCTCGCCCCGCACCACATTCTTGTCTGTGCCTCCTCCAAATAGTACCGGCGAAATATACTGGAGTTCTTTCACCTTCTCCCGGATTACGGGAATGTCGCTGTTGGTCATATCCCATCGGCGTCCTTTGCGAAATCCTTTGTAGGGAAGTGTGGTACGTTCCGAAGCAAAAAAACAGGAGTTGGTGGCAAAACCCTCAATCTGGGAGCTCATTCCCTTCTCCAGCGCGTTGCCGGCACCGACCATCAGCACCAGCATCAGCATACCCCAGAATACGCCGAACGCGGTAAGCACACTACGGGACTTATTATGCGTAATGGTGATCCATATTTCCTGCCATCTGTCTAAATCGAACATATTGTCGTTGATTGGTTGATTCGCTAATTATTTGATTTTTCGATTCAATCTGCACATTAGTATTATTATCACATCATCACATTATTATATTGGCACATTGGCACATCATCACATCTGCACATCATCACATCATCACATCATCACATCATCACATCTGCACATCATCACATCTGCACATCATCACATCTGCACATCATCACATCTGCACATCATCACATCTGCACATCATCACATCTGCACATCATCACATCTGCACATCATCACATCTGCACATCATCACATCATCACATCATCACATCATCACATCTGCACATCATCACATCATCACATCATCATTCCTGTCTCATTGCCTCGATGGGTTGTACACGCACAGCTTTGCGGGCGGGGAGATATCCTGCGATCACGCCGGCAATAATCAGTACGATGGTGGCGAACAAGGCATATCCGATGTCGACGGTGGGATTGGTGAAAATTGACATCTGCTGTTCGTCGGTAACCGGCTTCCCGTTGGCTGCCTGCTCCATAAAGTAATTGATCAGCTCGGTGAGCCCGACGCCGATGATCATGCCGATATAGCCAAAGAGGGTAGTAATGATGATCGACTCCAGGATGATGGTCTTGAGGATGGCCATGGGAGTAGCTCCGATGGCTTTGCGTATTCCGATCTCGCGGGTGCGTTCCTTGACGGACACGAGCATGATATTGCTTACACCCACGATGCCGGCAATGAGTGTAAGGATACCTATGATGGTGACAAATAGCGTGATGCCGCTGAATATCTTCATTGTTTCCACATAGTCTGATTGTGCATTATGGATATAGAGTGCCTGCTGATCTTCGGGATTGAAGTTGAGATGTTGTCCCATCATTCCCCGGAGCGACTCGTTAAAACGGTCGTTCTGCGACTCCGTGGTGAGGCCGTCCACTGTGAAAGTGATCTGCCAGAACTTACGTTGCGGGTTGTAGATAGCCTGCGCTGTGGAAAAAGGTATATAAGCATTGGATCCTCCCCATTCTTCTTTTTTAGTATTTATACCTACCACCTTGAACATCACCTGTCCTGCCCTGACCATTTTCCCAAGGGGCTCTTCATTTCTGAAGAGAACATCTGCAATCTTCTGATCCAGTACAATCACCTTGTTTTTCTCTTTCATGTCTATCTCGTTGATGAAACGTCCTTTTCCCGGGGGGATGATCAGCTTTTCAATATCGTAATAACTGGGCATGACCCCTCTGAATCCATAAGAACCATATTCGGTGCCGTAGGTGATAGTCTGGTTGGTATTGTATCTGGCGGTGATAAGGCGACTTTCTTCTACCTGGTCACTGATGGCCGTCAGCTCATTTTCGGCGAACATCAATCGTCGCCCCGATTTCAGTCCGTTGTGCGGCAAGGAGGTGGTGCCCGACCAGAGGTTGATGCGATTGACAGCCCGGGAACTGAAGTTTTGCATCACACCATTCCTGAGCCCGTTGCCTGCTCCCAACAGAATAATCAGGATAAAAATTCCCCATGAGACAGAGAGTCCGGTGAGCGTGGTACGCAGCTTGTTTTTTTTCAGCGTATCCATTATCTCCTGAAACTGGTCGATCATACCGATTGCATGTTAATATGATGGATGGTGTCGTGTACTCCGTTATTCTTGCGTGTTTCGTATTCAATCATTCCGTCTTTCAGGTGAATGATACGGTTGGTGGTGTCGGATACCGATTTCTCGTGAGTGACGATGATGGTGGTGATGCCCTCGCTGTTAAGGTGGGTGAGTACATCCATCACTTCAAGCGTGGTCTTGCTGTCGAGGGCTCCGGTGGGTTCATCGGCAAGAATGATCTTGGGACCCGAGATCATGGCACGGGCAATAGCTACCCTTTGTTTCTGTCCGCCGGAGAGTTCATTGGGCATATGGTATGCCCAGTCTTTCAGCCCCATTTTGTCGAGGTGCTCCATTGCGATAATATTGCGTTTTCTGCGGCTTACCTTCTTGTAATAAAGAGGAAGGGCCACATTCTCGAGTGCATTTTTAAAATGAATAAGGTTGAACGACTGGAATACAAAGCCGATCATCTCATTTCGGAACTTTGCGGCCTCTCTTTCGTTCATGTTTTTGATAAGTGTACCGTTGAGGTGGTAATCACCTGCGTCATACGCATCGAGGATGCCCAGGATGTTGAGCAAGGTGGATTTCCCCGATCCCGAAGCGCCTGTTACTGCGACATATTCACCTGCTTCTATGTCGAGACTGATTCCTTTAAGCACATGAAGTGAAATTGCTTCGGTATGATACGATTTGTGTAGTTGCCTGATATGGATCATCTATATGTTATTTTCTCCCGTAAGACTTAAATCCGTCTGGTTTCGTTACAGAATATACGCTAAAATTCACAAAACATAGACAACACAAAAGTATGTCAAAACATTGTACTATGCAATGCACAATACTATGTATTTATAATAATTATTAATAATTAACAGATTGATTTGTTCGTACTCTTTTTTAATACGCTTGAACAGAATCTCTTTTTAATTATCTTCTCTTTATGTACGCATTGAAGCATAGGATATTCTTCGCATGGCTTAGAACATCCGTAAAATATGTGACGTGAAAAAGATGAGGATAAAAACGGAGAATCTATTCAGGGATTAATTCGAAGGAATATCCCTGTGCAAGCAACCACTCGATGGCGAGGGGCAGGGCATACTTCATCTTTTTTTCGGCTTTGAGCGAATCATGGAACACGATGATGGAGCCGTCCCGTGTATACCTTTTTACGTTCTGCAGTACCTGTTTTGAAGTCATAAACCTGCTGTAGTCGCGGGTGACCACATCCCACATGATTACTTTGTATCCTGCTTTTTGCAGAGCGTGGTTCTGTGGCATGCGCATATGTCCGTGAGGTGGCCTGAAAAGAATGGAATCTATCAGTGCGGCTGCTTTGGCCGTATTGTTCAACAGGAGAGATGTCTTGCTGTTCCAGCCCTGCAGATGGTTGAAGGTGTGATTGCCGGTTTTATGTCCCCGGTCCAGCAGCTGTTGATAAACTTCCGGGTATTTGCGTACGTTGTCGCCCACACAGAAGAAGGTTGCCTTCACACTGTAACGGTCCAGCAGTTCGAGTACCCATGGGGTAACTTCTGGTATGGGGCCGTCGTCAAAAGTGAGATAGACTGTTTTACGGTGGGGCAGTTTCATTCGCCAAAGAGATTTGGGAAAGAGCAGCCGATAGAGGAGAGGAGGTTGTTCTATGAGCATGTGTAAGATGATAGAATTACGGACTTGCCGAGTAACGGGACCGTGTTGTGATTACACGGCCCCGTTGTGCCTCTGTTTTTATTGTGGTGTGGTTTTATATTGTTCGAGCAGGCGGGGACTAAACTGTTGCATCATGCCAAGTGCTTTTTGCATTGTTTCTTCCGCTGTTGCCCGTGTAAGGGTATCCTCCTTGGGTGTGGCATAATAACTGCGCACAGATCCATCGGTGATTTCCTTCAGGATCATATCTCCCGCATATGACACGCCCTGCATATAAAAGAACTGTGCACGTTGCATCAGGTCGTCGGTCATCACCTGGTATTTTTCCTTGTCGTACTGTTGGTAGATGTTATTGATAAACAGCATCGGATTGATGTTGTTATACACGATGTCGGAGAGGGTATTTGATAACTGTATCGGCTTCAAACGGCTGAACCAGTCGAGATTCCTGTCTATACGTCCCCTGATGGATGATATGAGTGCTTCTGCCTTCACCTGCTCTCCCAGGCGGTAGTATGCCCTGGCAAAGATAAGTCCGTCGGTGCCATAGTGTACCGTAGAATCGGGCACCATCGAGGTGATTTTGTCGAGTGCGGCCAGTGCTTTCTCGTTTTCACCCTCTTCGATCAGCGCATTGATCAGCTGGGTAAAATAGAGACGGAAGGTGGATATCATTCTCCGGCTGGTTTCATCCAGGTAGATATCGGGATTCTCTTCCAGACCGCCCCAGCGGAACTTATTCATCATGTTGTCATAAGCCGCTGCCGTATTTACCCCACTACTGAGCGGAGTTCCGGGCACTACCTGATAGGAGAGGCCGTTGAGTGAAAAGTTCTTATCCTGCAGGTTCATATACAACGAGGGGGTAATGGTGGTGGCAAAGTGCAAAGGACGTTGCCAGTGCTCATCGTTAATGTTACTGATCATTTCCAGTATCATCAGCTCCTGGCGGTAGAGTGCCGATTTATCACCCAGGTCTATATACATCCTGTCGCCCGGCTTCGAATGGAGTGCTTTCCAGTCGACATTGACAGTATCCACGTCGAGCGCCAGTACATTACCCGGGATGATCTGGGTATTGCCTGTGTTGAACGGGTTGGCGGGATTGCTGTTTTGTCCGGTCCGCAGGTTCTCCATTGTCTGTTTCAG
Organism: Proteiniphilum sp. LBM24028; assembly: GCF_056629195.1. NCBI lineage: Bacteria > Pseudomonadati > Bacteroidota > Bacteroidia > Bacteroidales > Dysgonomonadaceae > Proteiniphilum > Proteiniphilum sp. LBM24028. Next base: position 663,021 of record NZ_CM152817.1, read on the forward strand.
GGAGAGGGTGTCTTTGAAAGCATTCACATCGTAATAGGAGGCAAATGATACGGGTGGAATGTTGTTTTGTCGCAGTACATTTTCAATCTCCTTTTTGTTGATTACGAAGGCTGCACTTCCTGCATCGCCCGAATAGCGGGGGCGTGACCATTGAATGGGTAACGGGGTAGACTCATATGCCGGGCGTAGCAGCTGGTCTATATACCACTCTGTTTGGAGGAAGCTGAGGTTGGTCACCCGCACGTCGGTACGGTAGCCTTCGGTTTCCTGCACATACCATAGGGGGTATGTGTCGTTGTCGCCATTGGTAAAGAGTATGCCATTTTCACCCACGCCACAGAGGTAGTTCATGCCGGTGTCGCGTGCCAGTGTCCTGCCGGAGCGGTCGTGGTCGTCCCAGTTTTGTGATGCCATCTGTAATGGAATGAAGAGAGAGGCTGTCGTGGCAATCGCAGTGGCGGCGGTGGTATTTTTGATATATTTCCGCAGAAACAGGCTGATGCCGGCCACTCCCATTCCCACCCAGATTGAGAAGGCGTAAAAGGAGCCCGAATAGGCATAATCGCGTTCGCGTGGTTCAAAAGGAGTTTGATTGAGATAAAGTATGATGGCCAGTCCCGTCATGAAGAAAAGCATGAAGACGACGGCAAAGCTCTTGTTCCCCCTTTCTTTCAGCCGCAATTGATAAAGGATGCCAATGATACCCAGTAACAGCGGAAGCATATAGTATTTGTTATGGCCTTTGTTTTCGACGATGTCGGGGGCGATGTTGTCCTGAGGCCCCAGACCGAGCACATATTCATCGAAAAACGGAATTCCCGTGATCCAGTTGCCGGAGGTAATGCCGCCGTCACCCTGTATGTCGTTCTGCCTTCCTGAGAAGTTCCACATGAAGTAGCGCCAGTACATATAATTGAACTGGTAGCCGAACATGTATTTTATATTTTGCCAGAGCGTGGGTTTCTGATTGCGGTCTGTGACACCGCCCCAACGCTCATATCCGATGATATGATTGCCAAAGGATGGGTTGTTGGGATTGGAATGCATCCGGGTCAGAAACATTGTGTTGGTATATTTATAGGAGGGAGAAGTACTTTTCTCATACCTGTCTTTCTGATCGGGAGAGGTTTTCACAATCTGTTTCCAAGAGGTGGTTTCCTCATTGATGATGGCGGTACCGTCGGCATTTCGTGCAATTTTGGAGGCATAGGTCGTTCCGTGAATCAAGGGTGTCTGACCATATTGTTCACGGTTAAGGTAGCTGCCCAATGAGAATATATCTTCCGGAGAGTTTAAGTCGAGCGGTGTGTTGGCGCCGGACCGTATGGGGATAAGTGCGTAGGCGGAGAAGCCGACCAAGATAACCATCAGGCAGGAAATGGCAAGGTTTATAAACTTGACCTCCAGCTTTTTGTATTTAAAGCAGAGGTAGCCTCCCGCTGCCAGAAGGAGAATCCACAACCATACTTTGCTGCCGATAAAAAGGACACCGGCCATGGCGATGCTGATGAAAAAAGCGGTACGGGCACGGGATTCTTTTCCTTTTTCAGACAATGTTTCGTAGAGTGTCCATGCAATGCTTGCCACCAGTAGGACCAGATAAACAAAAAGTCCCGTGTTGTAAGGCATGCCAAGTGTGTTTACGAAGAACAGCTCAAACCATCCGCCCACTTTGGTGAATCCGGGAATAATCCCCCACATCAGCACAACAATCAGAATGAAAGATCCCAGAAGTGCAAGCAGGCCTCCTTTCCATGTGGGATTCTCGTTTTTTCTGAAATAATGCACCAACACGATGGCCGGGATACAGAGCAGATTGAGCAGGTGTACGCCGATGGACAGTCCCATTACATAGGCAATAAGCACAAGCCATTTATCGGCATGCGGCTTATCGGCATTGTCTTCCCATTTGAGGATGAGCCAGAAAACAATAGCAGTGAGCATGGAGGAAAAGGCGTAGACTTCTCCTTCTACAGCAGAGAACCAGAATGTATCGGAAAAGGTATAGAGAAGCGCACCCACCAACCCACTGCCAATCACGGCAAAGACCTTCCCCATTTTTAACTCCTGTTCCTGAGGGTTGAAAATTAGCTTGCGTGTGAGATGGGTTATTGTCCAGAAAAGGAAAAGGATGGTGAAGGCACTCATCAGTGCCGACATGCTGTTGACCATCCGGGCCACCTGTGAAGGGTCGCCGGCAAACTGAGTAAATAAATTTCCCACCAGCATAAATATTGGTGCTCCTGGCGGATGTCCAACTTCCAGTTTGTATGCTGAAGTGATAAATTCACCGCAGTCCCAAAAACTTGCCGTGGGTTCAATGGTTAACAGGTATACAATAGCAGCCGTGACAAACACACACCAGCCGGCAATGTTGTTGATTAACTTGTATTTAATCATTTTATTATTTATTGAATTGATAAACCCGACATTTGTTTGAAACTTACCGGATTAATCTGAAATTGCGGCAAAGATACTGAATTCCCGTTATTCTGACGGCGTTTTCGATCTCATTTTAAAGCGATATTATTAAAAAAAAGTAAAATCATATACAAAATCATTTCAAACAGATATGCTGCCGGATGTGAGTTAACAGATTATTAATAAATGTACGCAAAACTTAAAAGGAGCGTAATATGTTGTATAACATATTTTGCGTTAAATGTAAGTAGATCAGCAATATATATCCTGTTTCGCTTTTGGTTTACCTTCAGGGTCTCAAAAAAAAACTATCCACAATTTGGCGGTGAAACAATAAAAAGTTTACTTTGAAACTGATTAAGGAAAAAAATCTATAATTAAAAAGTCTTTTTAGTAATAGTTTATCATTCATGCAGATTACGCTTGTTATTCTAAAACCATCAGCAGTTCAACGAGGTATCCTGGGAGAAGTAACTACACGCTTTGAAAAAAAAGGGATTCAGATTGTGGGAATGAAGATGGTGCGTTTGGATGATAAAATCCTTGCAGAACATTATGCTCATTTACTAAACAAGCCATTTTACGGGAGAATCAAGGATTCTATGCAGGCAAGCCCTGTAGTTGTAATGGCGCTCAAGGGTATTGATGTGGTAAACGCAGTAAGAAAATTGGCAGGCGTAACAAATGGCAGAGAAGCTCAACCGGGAACAATCAGGGGTGATTATAGCATGAGCGTGCAGGAGAATATTGTGCATGCAGCTGATTCTCCTGAAGCAGCCGCAACAGAGTTGAAACGTTTTTTCTCCGAAGGAGAGATTTTTGATTATACTTCTCATCTCACTCCCTATTTTTACGCGAATGATGAACTGTAAACCGTAATAAGAATGATCAGCAAATTCCAAAACGGATCAATTAATATAAAGAGTCAGGTAGCAATGGAAAGTAAACATTTTTTCGCAAAAGCACGTATCCTTTTGCCCGCAACCTTGATGTTCGTTACATTGAACGCATTTACACAATCAAAGCCGGCCACATCCGATAAGCCGAGGCCGGAAATAACAGTCAAACAACTCCACAGCTCCAGTTTAAGCGAAGAAACAGGCTTATTTGCCGACGGTTTGAAACTTAAAATGGATTTATCGGTACTCGATGAAGCCGAGGAACGCAGGGAAACATTTGATCCCAATGATATTCCTGCCGATGATATTTACGGCGGCATGTGGGTGAATCAGCACGTGAACATTTACGAGAGTTTAAAAAATGCCCCAGATACGTTTATCGTGGATCTGGAAAATTTCACTATGCCTGCTGTGGGTCACATGACCTCTAATTTCGGCAGGAGAGGTAGCCTTCGTTATCACTATGGAATTGATATAAAGGCGCAGACGGGCGACACCATTTATGCTGCGTTCGACGGGAAGATCAGGGTGAAACAATACGAAAGAAGAGGGTATGGTTATTATCTGGTTGTCCGTCATGTGAATGGCCTTGAGACAGTATACGGCCATCTTTCCAAATTTCTGGTACAGGAAAACGATTTTGTCCGTTCGGGTCAACCTATCGGACTGGCCGGTAACACGGGCAGGTCGTTCGGATCACATCTTCACTTTGAAACCCGCTTTCTGGGTAAACCCATCAATCCCAACTTTATCATCGATTTTGAAAACAAAGTGACCCATCGTGACGAATACCTGGTGACCAATTCAAGCTACAGAAAAACTTCCAACAGCAGCAGGTCTCTTGTTAGCAGCACCTCGACCTATAAGGAGCCGACCACCGAAAGTAACAAATATGTCTCAGGGGATGTGAAGTATCATCGTATTAAGCAGGGCGATACGCTGGGTGCAATCTCAAGGCGTTACGGAACCTCGGTGAAAAATTTATGCGACATGAACAACATCACCACCAAAACAGTATTACGTGTGGGAAAATCCATACGCATTTCGTAAAAGACATTCTGCGTCCATATGTATAAAAAGGTACAGGTTTAACGCTTGTACCTTTTTTTTGATTATCTTTGTTCATCAGATTACACAATGCATTATGGATGTTACCAATAAGCAATTCGATGACGTGATTGTGATTTGCCGGGAGATTTTTGAAAAAAAACTGCACGATTATGGAGCCTCCTGGCGAATCCTCAGGCCGGAATCGGTGACCGATCAGATGTTTATCAAGGCCAATCGCATCCGTTCACTCGAAGTGAAGAAGGAAAACAGGGTGAATGAAGGGATTTGCCCCGAATTTATCGGTATCGTGAATTACGGAATCATCGGACTGATTCAGCTGCAATTGGGATATGCTGATTCCATAGATGTAAGCGTTGAAAAGGCATTGGAGTTATATGACTCGCACGTGGCGGAAACCAAAGCCCTTATGAGTGCCAAGAATCATGATTATGACGAAGCGTGGCGAAACATGCGGATCAGCTCCTACACCGATCTTATACTGATGAAGATATACCGCACAAAAGAGATAGAGAGCCACTCCGGGCAGACACTCATCTCTGAAGGGGTGGATGCCAATTATCGTGACATGGTGAATTATGCCATTTTTGGATTGATAAAACTACATTTCGGCGATTAAGAAGCATGAGCAGAACGGCAAAAATAATGATTGTGTTGTCCCGCATTCTCGTAGGTGCAACCTTCGTTTTTTCCGGACTTGCGAAAGCGGTGGATCCGCTGGGCTTTACATATAAAATTCAGGACTATCTGATTGAACTCGGCCTGACTGCACTCTTTCCACTGGCATTACCTGCGGCCGTATTTATGGTGACGGCCGAATTTGCACTGGGCATTTTTCTGTGGGCAGGTATTTACCGGAAGTGGACAACGAGGCTGATCTTGCTTTTTACAATTTTCTTTACTCCGCTTACATTGTGGGTGGCAATTGCCAACCCTGTGAAAGATTGCGGCTGTTTTGGTGATGCGTTTGTCATCAGCAACTGGCAGACTTTCTATAAGAATCTGCTGTTACTGGCCGGAGCCATATGGCTGACGATGAAATGGAAGCATATCAATCCTTTGTTTACGAAGAAGGCAGCTCTCCTGGCCGCAATTTCCACGTTTCTCCTGGTTGTCCTCTTTGCATTGCACAACGTGTACAGGTTGCCGGTGATCGACTTTCGTCCCTACAAGGTGGGTGCCAACATTCCGCTTCAGATGTACGTAGATCCGGAGAAAGCCGATCTCTATGAAACTATTTTCATATACAGCAAGAATGGAATGACCAAAGAATTCAGGGAGGAAAACTATCCGTGGAACGATTCCACATGGACCTTTGTGGATATGAAAACTCATTTGGTGAGAGAGGGACAGAAACCGAAAATAGAAGACTTCGCCGTGGAGTCGCTCCATTATGATGTTACCACAGCTTCCTGGCAGTCTGGCAGCGATATTACAGATATTGTGCTTTCAGATCCCTCCTACACTTTCCTGATGGTTGCTTACTCGTTGGAAGAGATGCATATGCGGTATCTGAACCGCTTTCGGGAGGTTGCACGCTATGCTGCGGAAAAGGGGTATTCCTTTTATCTTCTTACGGCATCGGACCTCGATGTGGTAGGGAAGTGGGAACGACAACAAAAGACCGGATTTCAGTTTGCTCATGCCGATGAGCGGACACTGAAAACTATGATCCGGTCAAATCCAGGACTGATGCTGCTGAAAGAGGGCACAGTGATGGGGAAGTGGGACGACAGCAAGGTACCCTCAACCAGTAAGATTGAACCAATTATTAAATAAAGATTTTTTTATGAGAAAGAACATTGTCGCAGGTAACTGGAAAATGAACAAGAACCTGCAGGAAGGAATTGTCCTTGCAACCGCATTGAATGAAGCGCTAAAAGACAAAACGGTGAATTGTGACGTGGTTATCGGTACGCCATTCATTCATCTGGCAAGCGTGGTAGGCGCCGTGGATAAAGCCAGAATAGGTGTGGCTGCACAAAACTGTGCCGACAAGGCCTCGGGCGCTTACACCGGAGAAGTATCCGCTGAGATGGTAGCCTCTACAGGTGCCGGTTATGTAATACTTGGACACAGCGAAAGAAGGGCCTATTATCACGAAACGGCTGGAATACTGAAGGAAAAGGTAATGTTGGCCCTTATCAACGGACTTACTCCGATCTTTTGTATCGGAGAGGTGCTGGCTGAAAGGGAAGCGGACAAACATTTCGATGTGGTAAAGTCACAGATAGAAGCATCACTGTTTGATCTCACCCCTGAAGATTTTAGCAAAATCGTGCTTGCTTATGAACCGGTATGGGCCATTGGTACGGGGAAGACTGCAACGGCAGAACAGGCACAGGAGATGCATGCCTTCATCCGTCGTACACTGGCTGAAAAATATGGTCAGGAAATAGCAGACAACACCTCCATCCTGTATGGTGGAAGTGCCAATGCTTCCAATGCGAAGGAACTCTTCTCAAATCCCGATGTGGATGGCGGACTCATTGGCGGTGCGTCGCTGGGCGTGGATAAATTTATGCCTATCATTGAAGCTTTTTAAGAGATTAACAGAATTTCACCACAGATCCGTTCCGGGTCTGTGGTGTTTCGTTATCTTTGTGGTTGTTTTTTAGCAACCGGTGATCAAAGGCCCGTTTTTTGTCGGGGCTGATGCCTCGGACGGCAATTTTAAAATTAACGGTCAGTGATCGGCTTTATGATCGGCTTTAATAGAAAAATATGAATTATACACTTCATTGTAGAATTGTTCTTTTATTCCTGCTTTTTTCATCAGGAATCTCTGCGCAGTCATCTTTACAAAAAAAGGAGATTCTGCAGGAACTTAACAGCGTGGTCCCCGGTAAAGGCAGGGTCATGGTGTATGAAGATGAAAGCATCAGCCAGGTACTGGGACGTCCTATGGCACCCCCCAGAACGGTATATACAAACGCTGAGGGTACCGTCCAGTATTACAAGATGCGGGGATTCAAGATACAGGCCTTCTCTGGTAATAATCAGCGCACCTCAAAGGATGAGGCCAGCCACAAGCAGAGTCTGATAAATAGCTCATTTCCGGAGCATGAGACGGTGGTACTATTCGATTCTCCCTTTTGGCGACTCCGTGTGGGAAACTTTCAAACACGGGAAGAGGCGCAGGCGGTAATGACGGAACTTAGGAGAACATTTCCTTCTTTTGGCAAGGAGATGTATATTGTGGTAGATGAGGTGAAAATTCCGGTTAATTGAACCATTGATGTACTCAGAAGAATTGGAACAAAATAAGTCGGTCATTGCGGGTCATATGAGCGATATCCTCACACTGCTGGGTGAAGATGTGCACCGTGAGGGACTTTTGAAGACACCCGACCGCGTAGCAAAGGCAATGCAACATCTTACAAGAGGTTACTGGCAGGATCCCGAAGAGATTCTCCGGGCGGCGCTCTTCAAAGAAAATTACCGTCAGATGGTGATTGTGAAAGACATTGATCTTTTCTCACTCTGCGAACATCATATGTTGCCGTTTTTCGGAAAGGCGCATGTGGCTTATATCCCCGATGGATATATCACCGGACTGAGCAAGATTGCACGTGTAGTGGATGTGTTTGCCCACAGGCTGCAGGTCCAGGAGCGACTCACAACACAAATTAAAGATTGTATTCAGAAGACACTGAATCCCATGGGGGTGATGGTGGTGATTGAAGCGCAGCACATGTGTATGCAGATGCGCGGCGTGGAAAAACAAAATTCCATCACCACGACCTCGGACTTCACGGGTGTTTTTCGTGAACAGAAAACCCGTGAAGAGTTTATCAATCTGATTAAATAAACGGAGGGAGTATCTTTATCCTTTTTTGGAGACTCTCTTGCGGTCATTCTCATCGAGCAGTATCTTCCTGATACGCATGAACTTTGGGGTCACCTCCACATATTCATCTTCTTTGATATATTCCAGTGCCTCTTCCAGACTGAATATTACTGGAGGAGCCAGCTGTGCCTTGTCGTCCGTACCCGATGCACGGACGTTGGTAAGTTTCTTCGATTTGGTGACATTCACCACCAGGTCGCCCTCCTTGGTGTGTTCTCCCACCACCTGGCCGGCATATACGTCGGTTTGCGGCTCAATGAAAAAACGGCCCCGATCCTGAAGTTTATCCAGCGCATAGGCGTAGGCATTGCCTGATTCACCCGCGATGATGGAGCCGTTAAGTCTTTTTTCGATGGTTCCCTTCCAGGGTTGAAATTCCAGGAAGCGATGTGCCATAATGGCTTCTCCGGCAGAGAGAGTGAGTACGATGTTGTTCAGGCCTATGATGCCTCGAGAGGGAATGTTAAATTCCATATGCATACGATCCCCCTTATTTTCCATGGAGAGCAGTTCTCCTCTCCTGCGGGTGATGACATCGATAATCTTGCTGGCCGACTCTTCGGGAAGGTTCACTGTGAGCTGCTCCACCGGCTCATGCTTTTCTCCACCTATCTCTTTGATGATTACCTGCGGCTGGCCTACCTGCAACTCATACCCCTCGCGGCGCATGGTCTCTATCAGCACCGAGAGATGCAGTACGCCGCGTCCGTACACGATCCAGGAGTCGGAACTGTCGGTTTCTTCCACACGCAATGCCAGATTTTTATCGAGTTCGCGCATCAGTCGCTCATAGATATGCCTTGAAGTAATATATTTACCGTCCTGTCCGTAGAAAGGTGAGTTGTTGATTGTAAACAACATCGACATGGTAGGTTCGTCGATGGCAATGGGATCGAGCGGCTCCGGCTTCTCCAGGTCGGTGATGCTGTCGCCAATCTCAAATCCTTCGATGCCGATCAGTGCGCAGATGTCGCCGGAGGTCACTTCGTCGGCTTTCAACCTGCCCAGTCCCTCAAAGACGTTTACCTCCTTGATGCGTATCTTTTTGACGCTACCGTCGCGTTTGCAAAGTGCATAATCCTTGCTGATGCCGATGGCCCCGCGATGTACGCGACCTACTGCAATGCGTCCCACGTAGTTTGAATAGTCGAGGGAGGTGATCAGCATCTGGGGAGTACCTTCCAGTATTTTTGGCGCAGGGATATATTGAATGATGGCATCAAGGAGCGGAATGATATTGTCGGAGGGTTTTTTCCAGTCGTCCGACATCCAACCCTGCTTGGCCGAGCCATAGACAGTAGGAAAGTCGAGCTGCTCTTCGGTGGCATTGAGACTGAACATCAGGTCGAAGACTTCTTCCTGTACCTCTTCGGGGCGACAGTTTGGCTTGTCCACTTTATTGATTACCAGGATGGGCTTCAGGCCTATCTCCAGTGCTTTCTGGAGTACAAAGCGAGTTTGTGGCATGGGACCCTCGAACGCGTCGACCACCAACAAACATCCGTCGGCCATGTTGAGCACCCTTTCCACCTCACCGCCAAAATCGGCGTGTCCCGGTGTGTCAATAATGTTTATCTTTGTGTCGTTGTAGCGTATGGAGACATTCTTTGAAAGGATGGTGATACCGCGTTCCCTTTCCAGATCGTTGTTGTCGAGAATGAGGTCTTCGGTCTGTTTGTTGTCACGGAAAAGGTGGCCAGCCATCAACATTTTATCCACCAGCGTGGTCTTACCATGATCCACGTGGGCGATGATGGCAATATTTCGTATATTTTGCATGAAAACAATCTTTTTAGGCCGCAAAGGTACGGTTTTTCAATGACAATATGGGTGTTTTTCTCGCGACATCTGAAATATTGATGTTATATTTGTGAAAAATACGCAGATTGCCTGTTCTTGTCCTTTTGTTGATAAACAGCGCAACTTTCGGATTTTTCGGGAATGATATTTTCCGGATTTTTGCGATAAAAAAAGAAGCAGTGAACAATCAGCACCCACATAATTATTACCGGATTGCCGAAGCAATTGAATACATCAGCACTCACTTCAGAAGTCAACCCGGTCTCGACGAGGTGGCCGCACATGTACATCTTAGTCCTTTTCATTTTCAACGTTTGTTTAGTGATTGGGCAGGGACCACTCCAAAGAAGTTTCTGCAGTATATCAGTATCGGGTATGCCAAACAACTGCTGAAAGAACAACAGGCCACTCTTTTTGATGCCGCATTTGAAACCGGGCTTTCTGGTACGGGACGACTACATGATCTCTTTATTCATATAGAGGGGATGACTCCGGCCGAATACAAAAACGGAGGCAGGAATCTTATGATAAACTACAGCTTTGCCGACAGTCCCTTTGGAAGTTTAATTGTGGCTTCCACGCCGAAAGGTATCTGCTATTTGGCTTTTGTTGATGACGAAAAAGAAGCAGTCGCCCATTTACAAAAACAGTTTCCCCATGCCCTTTTTCAGCGTAGAGAGGATTTGCTGCAGCAAAATGCCCTCTCCATCTTTCAAAAAGGCCGGGGCAGCTTGCCTGAAATAAAACTACATTTGAAAGGTACTCCTTTTCAGCTAAAAGTATGGGAAGCTCTTTTGAAGATACCCCTGGGAAAACTTTCGACTTACGGACGTGTTGCCGCGCAGATAAATAATGCCGGTGCTTCCCGGGCCGTAGGTACCGCCATCGGTAGCAATCCTGTTTCCTTTCTTATTCCTTGTCACCGCGTGATTCAATCTTCGGGAGCCTTCGGCGGCTATATGTGGGGGAGTACACGTAAGACCGCCATGATAGGTTGGGAAATAGCCAAAACATACAAAAGCGAAATGTAGCCATATTAATTTTGATTTGCACAAAACAATGATTTTTGTACCTTTGTAAACTTAACGCAACAATACTTTTCAGATTATTATTTAATGAACTTACGCAGATTTTTCAGTGTGTCGGTCCTTTGTGCTATTTTGGGAATCCTGACCGGTACAACATCATCCATCATGGCGCAGGATGCGCCGGTTTCGAGTAGCGACAAAGTGATTACAGATCCTGACATCATTCCCATGTACACCGGCGGCACAGCTGAGATGCACCGGTTTATTGCAAACACGCTGAGTTACCCGGCCGATGCTGTAGCCCGTGATGCACAGGGACTTGTAGTATATACGTTTGTTGTGGAGAAAGATGGCACTCTCTCAGGTTTTAACATAATACACCGTGCTGATTCACTTCTGAACAAGGAGGCATTGCGTATTCTTCAAAATATGCCTCCCTGGCGCCCTGCACGGCATAAAGGAGAGATTGTGCGTGCCGAGACATATGTGCCAATGTATTTCAAGCTAAATAAAAATGCACGGATGGTTTCGAAAACAACTGGTAATCCATCCAGCTCAGCCACTGCGAAAGCGTATGCCAAAACCGATACGGATATTATTGAAAGCAGTGATATTTATACCATTGTGGATAAGATGCCACAATATGAGACAGGTGATCAGGGATTGGGTAAATTCATCTCACACAACATCCGGTATCCGCGTGAAGCACTCCGGGATGGGATTGAGGGACGTATACTCTGTTCGTTTATTGTCTCGGCAAATGGTTCGATTTCCAATATTGAAGTGGTGGAAGGTTTAAATCCATTGCTGAATGATGAGGCAATACGGGTGCTCGGACTTATGCCGAAGTGGATGCCCGGTGAGAATGGAGGGGAGAAGGTGAACGTAAAATGTTTGTTGCCAATAGATTTCAAGATTGATGAGGATCCCATTCCGGCTCTATAACGCAGTGGTTAACGGTCAGCTTTCAGCTTTGGTAGCAGAGGCTGGTTCCGGACAACGGTTTTAGTTCAGTGTGAGTGTTATTTCACGCAGGCCGTCGTAGGTCTGAATAAAAAGCCTGAAAGAAATAGGAGGATTTTTTTCGGTACGCAGGCTGCGAAGCAGGAAGGAGGCATACATTTTCTGCGGATAGCCGGGAGGATCCTGTTCCTTGGAGTGGCTAAAATAGAGATCGACGGTGGGTGATGAAGCATTGCGAAGCAGCGCCACCTTATGCGGTTTGCTGTGGTATTCCGTTTCGATAATCATATTGAGATAATCGCCTCCCACCCAGATACTCTGGATCTTCACGGGGTCTTTCTCCAATTTTTCCGGAAAACCCTGAGATTGTACTTCACCGGTCAGGATGTTGCCGGCAGAATGAATTCTCACGGTATCACCCTCCAGAAATGCATAATTCAGAATCACACGTTGTCCTTCCTGCCCCGAATAATTTGTTTCCAGGGGTATAAGTATACGTCCGTTATCCAATTGAAACCGGTAGCTGCTGCCGTTCTTTTTTACAGTAGCAAAATCAACAAAGTAATCATCCAGCCGTTGTGGTTCCTCTTCACAACCGGCAACCGGCAGCAAAAGTAAAATGATCCAGAACAGAAGGAAATCTTTCATTTAATAAAGGTTTCAGTAAGTACGCAGGTTATTTTTGACGGTGTTGCCATACATCTCTATCAATTTCTCCCGGAGATAAGTTTCATCTTTGGCGGGAATCTCAATTTTGCTGATCTGTTGTTGCAGATATTCATCGAACCTCTGCTCATCGTCTGCAGTATATTCTGCTGCAAATCTCTTCGAGTGGCTCATCCGGTCGTAAGCCACATAATTAAAGGGAAAGAATGAATAATTGCTGTATATTTCCCTGTCAATGATACAAGCCACCTTTTCCAGCAGTTCATTGCGGGGGATATCTACCAGGAGGCTGTTTATCAGCGTATTGATGCATTTTCCAAACCGGAAGCGCACACGCCCCTTGAAGCCCATGATGCCGGTAAGCATATTTTCGATATCATCGGTCTGGCTTTTTTTGTGAGCAGGATTGTCACGTTTAAGTTGAAATTCCTTGGCCTTGAGAAAGTCACAGGGGTCCAGTTCATAGGAAATAGATACGGGGATGATGTGCAGCTGTTTCAGTACATCTAGCTGATGCACAGTATCATGAAGAGTAAGCATCTTCAGCAGACTCACCTGTGTCTTGTCATCCGAATCTTTTGCCCTTCCTTCCCGTTGTGCTATCCAGACCGATTGTTTTCGCTCACATACCGTATGATGGATGTAGTGGGAGAGATGTGTGGAAACCTCCAGCATCTGCCGGACCGAAACGCCTCTTTTTACAATAAAGCTCTTGTTCAACTTCACCAGCTTTTCAATCCAGGGATAAATTAACAGGTTGTCGCCAATAGCAATCTCGGTGGTTGGCTTTTCCTTGTCGAACATCAGCATGTTCAGAAAGGCGGCGTCCAGAACAATGTCACGGTGGTTTGATATGAAAAGATGATTGTTCTGTTTCCCGATGTGCTCCCAGCCGTAACCGTTCATTTCAGTGGTAGTACGATCTATCAGTTTGTGCATAACCGGATAGATGATGTTTCGCTGGAAATCATACTTTGTGTGGCAGCTGCGCATGGCGGCCGAGAATTGTTCCCAGGTGAAGGGTTTGATAAACGGCTCCACTGCACGCCGGAAATAAAGATCGCTGAGAAGTGAGGCAATGGTTTCCGCTACTTCACTGTCGTGCAGTGGCCGGATATCATCGAAAAGGTGGTTTGTTTCCATCATCAAATGGTTTATTGTAAAGTAATATCTGCGTTTCTGGCCTTGTGATATTCTGTTTCAATGATTTCTGTGAGAATCTCCGTCATCGTCAGTCCCGCTGCTGCTACCTGTTGCGGGATGAAGCTGGTGGTGGTCATCCCGGGAGTGGTATTTACTTCCAGCAAAACAGGTTTGTTGTCCGCAATAATATAGTCGGCCCTGATAATTCCTTTTGCACCGATCAGCCGATATATTTTTTCGGTCTCCTGCTGAATGGTCTGTGTAAGTTCACTGGATATCCTTGCGGGCGTGATCTCATTTACCTGACCATTGTATTTTGCATTGAAATCGAAAAACTCATTGGTGGTCACTACCTCAGTCAGTGGCAGCGCAGTAAATCCTTTGTCGGTTTCAAAGCAGCCGCAGGTCACTTCTGTCCCTGAAATGAAGCTTTCGATAATTACTTCCGGTGCTTCCTGAAAGGCATCTTCGACAGCTTTCTCCAGTTGAGTTGCTTCTTTTACTTTGGTGGTAGCAAAACTAGACCCTCCCACATTGGGCTTCACGAAGAGCGGCAACCCCAGGCGGGAAATAATTTCACCGGGGAGTAGCGGATCGTTTTTTCTCAGAATCACCGAATTAGCCACCCTGATGCCAAAGTTTTTGAGGAAGTGATTGCAGGTAAACTTGTTGAAGGTGAGTGCAGATGCCAGTACCCCGCAATTGGAATAAGGAATGGACAACATGTCGAAATAGCCCTGCAGCGTGCCGTCTTCGCCCGGTGTACCATGTATGGTGATATAGGCAAAGTGTAACCGGACTGTTTGTCCTTTTGCAATAAAACTGAAATCATTTTTGTTGACAGGAATGTATTCACCGTGATACTCAGCCTCCCACGAAGTATGGTCTATCTTTACCTTGAAGACGTTATATTTTACCTTGTCTAGGAAGGAATAGATGCCTGCGGCACTTTTTTCGGAAATCACTTTTTCAGATGAATATCCGCCCCACACGATGGCGATATTTTTTTTCATGTGATTATTTTATATGTTGATTTTTCACTCCATTTGTTCTCTCGATGCCGTGTATACACGCCATCGTTCAATTACCGCCTGCATGTCGCCGGGTATGTCACTGTCGAAATAAAGCACCTCTCCGGTTACCGGATGTACAAATCCCAGGGTACGGGCATGCAGACACTGACGCGGACAGAGGGCAAAGCAATTATAAATAAATTGTTTGTACTTCGCGAAATGGGTTCCACGCAGTATCTCGTTGCCTCCGTAACGTTCGTCGTTGAACAGCGGATGCCCCAGATACTTCATGTGTACCCTTATCTGATGGGTACGACCAGTCTCGAGACGGCATTGTACCAGGGTGACATAACCAAAACGCTCCAGTACGGTGTAGTGGGTGACAGCTGCCTTGCCCTGGTCGCCGTCGGGAAAGACACGCATAACCATGCGATCCCGGGGATCACGTCCGATATTACCTTCGATGGTACCGCTGTCTTCCGCTACATTTCCCCAAACCAGAGCCACGTAGAGCCGGCTGGTTTCTTTCCGGAAAAATTGGGCTGAAAGGTTGGTCTTGGCTTCGGGTGTCTTGGCCACCAGCAACAGGCCTGAAGTGTCTTTATCTATTCTGTGTACCAGTCCCAACCTTGGGTCGTCTAGGTCCCTGACAGGATCCCGTTTCAGGTGGAAGGCTATCGCATTGACCAGCGTACCGGTATAATTTCCATGCCCGGGATGAACCACCATGCCCGGCGGTTTGTTGATTACCATCAGTGCGTCGTCTTCATACACAATATCCAAAGGTATGTTTTCGGGAAGTATCTCCAGTTCATGCCGGGGCCTGTCCATCACGATGGAGATTACGTCAAGCGGTTTTACCCGGTAATTCGATTTCACCGGGACTCCGTTCACCAGGATACAGTCTGCTTCGGCTGCCTGCTGAATCCTGTTCCGTGAGATTCCTTCGATCCGTACGGATATAAATTTATCGATACGCAGCAGATTTTGTCCTTTATCGGCTACAAATCGGAAATGTTCATATTTTTGATCCTTTTCCGGCCTATTATCCGTAAGATCATCCTCCTCTTCCGGAAAAAAATCAAATTCATCCAAATCGTTTTTCGTCACAGTGCTTCCTATTAGAAAAATGAGTCATCTATTGCTTTTTCCTGAGGAATGAGGGTATTCGCAGCGGGCGTTCCCGGAGCAACGATATATTCGTCGTTCACATTCAACGAGTCGGCCAGCACACCGCTGGTGACGACCAGCGTCAGAGGTGAGCCTGCAGGTACTTTCTCGTCGGGTAACAATGTCTTGCCCCTGTATTTCACAGCCACCACCAGACCCGCGTATTCAGCAGGAATCTCTTCCGTGGACAGCTGTGTGAATCCCAGAGAGTTGAGCAGTGCCGATGCCTGACGGGTTGAATAATCTACAAGTCCC
This sequence comes from Proteiniphilum sp. LBM24028, assembly GCF_056629195.1. Lineage (NCBI taxonomy): Bacteria > Pseudomonadati > Bacteroidota > Bacteroidia > Bacteroidales > Dysgonomonadaceae > Proteiniphilum > Proteiniphilum sp. LBM24028. The sequence continues at coordinate 679,297 of NZ_CM152817.1, forward strand.
GGTACAGATACCTGTTGCGGAGTTTGTGAATAAATGGTGATATAAATGGAGCGGCCTTCCTTTACTTTGTTGCCGGCTTTGGGGGTCTGATCAAGAATGGCACCGGGTACGGCGTCGCGCCTGTAGATGGAATCCACCACCTCGGCCTTTAGCCCCCGGGCATGCAGGATGGTACTGGCTTCATTCAACTGGAGTCCCTCGAGCACGGGTACCACCACGTTCTGCCCATGCCTGGTGTAGACACCCAGAAGGAGCAATGCCAACAGAATGAGCAGCAGGCCGCAGCAAATGATTATAAGCAGATTTTTTACAATTTTGTTTTCAAATATCGCTTTTCCTGTTTTTGTTTTATTAGTCATAACCGCGATGTTAAAATGCAAATGGGTAATGTTGGTACAAAAGTACAAAAAAAATAAGAGCGGGGATAGGGAACGTGAAAAGAGATAGGGTGAAGTTATATTGAAAGGAAAAACACAAAACAGAAAAACAGGAATGAGGTATCCCGCATTCCTGTTTCCGTATGTCGTCCGGTCAGAGCCGGATAGATTCTGAAGGCACTTCCTCCGGTCTTGTAAAAGAAGAGGTGAACCTGAAAAATCCCCGATTAATATTCGTCGGAGACAGTCAGTCTGGCCCTACCTTTTGCACGACGAGAGGCAAGCACTTTCCTTCCGTTCTTGGTAGCCATTCTCGTGCGGAATCCGTGTTTGTTTTTTCTCTTTCTGTTAGAGGGTTGAAATGTACGTTTCATATGATTATTCTATTTATTGCTTTCTACATTATTTACGGGCTGCAAAATTAGGTAAAAAAAATGAAAGAACAAATTTTAAACCGGATAAATTAAAATGGAAGGGAGGGTTCTCTCCATTTTATTGCCCGGATATCGTTTTTCGGAAAAAAAAGAAAATTTGAAAGAAATGTTTTGCAGTTACAGAAAAACGTCCTATATTTGCACCCGCAATTTGGATATCAGTCCGGTCAGCACAAGGTTCACGCCTGCAAAAGGCCCATTCGTCTATCGGTTAGGACGCAAGATTTTCATTCTTGAAAGAGGGGTTCGATTCCCCTATGGGCTACAATAGTATAAAGAATAAATTTACGCGTCAATCAAATGGCAAATCACAAATCATCAGAAAAGAGAATCAGACAAACGAAAGTGCGTCGGTTGACCAACAGGTATGCTTCCCGTTCAACGAGGAGTCAGGTTCGTAAATTGCGCACCATTACATCGAAGGAAGAGGCACAGAAGATGTATCCGGAGGTTTGTTCCATGTTGGATAAATTGGCGAAAAAGAAGGTAATACACCAGAATAAAGCCAATAATCTGAAGTCGAAATTAGCCGCACATGTGAACAGTCTGAACTGATTTTCTGTTCGCTGTGTTTTACAGGGAGCCGGTCATCTTATTTTGCCCGGCTTTTTTGTTTTTTGAATCGCGTGAAGTGCTTCTCTGGCTGACCTTCAGGTGATTGTTGTGTAAAGCGGGACAGCCCGCTTTTTTGTTTTTATATCTTCCGTTGAGGGCCTCCTAAAAAAAGCAAAAAGATTGGAAAAAAGGGGGATTTTTCGTACATTTGTCTGTTTCTACTACAACCGGAGGTCCGGATGTAAATCGTTAATTCATAGGGATATTTTAACAAAATAAATCAGCATGTCAGAAGAAGAAAAAAGATCGGCAAGCGGAGATTATTCCGCTCAGAACATCCAGGTGCTTGAAGGGCTTGAAGCAGTGCGCAAGCGTCCCGCCATGTATATCGGCGACGTAAGCGAAAAGGGACTTCATCATTTGGTCTATGAAGTGGTGGATAACTCCATCGACGAAGCGCTTGCCGGATACTGTACCGAAATAAATGTCATCATCAACGAAGATAATTCCATCACAGTAAAAGATGACGGACGGGGAATTCCGGTTGATTACCACGAAAAAGAAAAAAAATCGGCTCTCGAGGTGGTACTCACCGTGTTACATGCAGGTGGTAAATTTGACAAAGGCACCTATAAGGTGTCGGGAGGACTTCATGGTGTGGGTGTCTCCTGCGTGAATGCATTGTCGATTTACCTGAAAGCGGAAATTCATAGAAAAGGAAAGATATACGTACAGGAATATTCACAGGGGAAACCCTATTCCGATGTAAATGTAGTAGGTGAAACGAAGGCGACCGGAACCATCATCACCTTCAAGCCGGATGATACCATATTTAATGTCCTTGAATACCGGTACGACATCCTGGCTACACGCCTGCGTGAGCTGGCTTATCTGAATGCGGGCCTGACGCTGACGCTGACCGATAAAAGAACGCCACGCGAAGACGGCTCGTTCAAAACAGAGCGTTTCTACTCCGAAACGGGCCTGGAAGAGTTCGTGATCTATATCGACAAGAACAAGGATTCACTGATTCAGACACCCATACATATTGTGACGGAGAAAAACGGAATTCCCATTGAGATAGCGATGACTTACAACGATACCTACAATGAGAATATATTTTCTTACGTGAACAATATCAATACCATTGAGGGTGGAACGCACCTGACCGGTTTCCGGAGGGGACTGTCGCGCACGCTCAAGAAGTATGCCGAAGACTCCAAAATGCTGGAGAAGGTGAAGGTGGAAATTAGCGGTGACGATTTCCGTGAAGGACTAACCGCTGTTCTCTCGGTGAAAGTAGCAGAACCTCAGTTTGAGGGACAAACCAAAACCAAATTGGGTAACAGTGAAGTAATCGGTGCTGTGGATCAGGCCATCGGTGAAGCGCTGAAGTATTACCTGGAGGAGCATCCCAAGGAGGCCAGGGTGATTGTGGAAAAGGTGATCCTCGCAGCTACAGCCCGTCAGGCTGCCCGCAAGGCACGTGAGATGGTACAGCGCAAATCGCCTTTGTCGGGTGCCGGCTTGCCGGGCAAACTGGCCGATTGTTCAAGCAAGGACCCTCAGCTGAGCGAGATCTTCCTGGTGGAGGGCGACTCAGCCGGTGGTACAGCCAAGCAGGGACGTAACCGGATGTTTCAGGCCATCCTGCCATTGCGCGGGAAAATTCTGAATGTGGAGAAAGCAATGCCGCACAAGGTGCTGGAGAGTGAAGAAATAAAGAATATATATACTGCACTGGGTGTGACTATAGGCACGGAAGAAGATTCCAAGGAGCTCAACATCTCGAAGCTCCGGTATCATAAAATCATTCTGATGACCGACGCCGATGTCGACGGTAGCCATATTGATACGTTGATTCTGACATTCTTTTTCCGGTATATGCGTACGCTCATAGAAAACGGCTACGTGTATATTGCCACACCGCCGCTTTACCTTTGCAAGAAAGGCAAAATTGAAGAATACTGCTACAACGACCGTCAGCGTAAAGAATTTATCGACAAGTATGCCGATGGTAACGAGAATGCCATCCATACTCAACGATACAAAGGTCTTGGTGAAATGAATGCCGAACAACTCTGGAGCACTACAATGAATCCGGAAAACCGCTTACTGAAGCAGGTAACGATTGAAAATGCCGCCGATGCAGATATTATCTTCACCATGCTCATGGGTGAGGAAGTGGCACCACGACGGGAATTCATTGAAGAAAACGCAACCTATGCAAACATAGACGCGTAATCAGATTCATTTCATATGTCTTGAAATGTTACGACCCCCTTCTCTGCAATGTAACGATAAAGCTGTCGTTCTTTCTCCTGCTGGAAAGATTGAAAGCTACATGGTGCATGATGCAGCTGCGGTGTTGGAGAGCTGGGGGCTGCATCCGGTAATAGCAGGAAATGCCTTGCTTGAAGCTGGCCGTTTCAGTGGCTCGGTAGAAGCACGGCTTGACGACCTGCAACAGGCTTTTGATGATCCGGCTGTGAAGCTGATTCTTTGTTCCCGAGGCGGATATGGTGTGGTTCACCTGCTCAACAGGCTCAATTTCTCGAAGATCAGAAAGAAACCAAAATGGGTGGTGGGCTACAGCGATATCACAGCTTTGCATGCTGCCATGCAACGACACGGTATTGCTTCCGTGCATGGCCCCATGGCCAGACATTTTTCCGACGAAGGGAGCGAAGACGTTGCGGTTCGCCTGACCAAAAATATGCTGTACGGCCAACCCGTAACCTATGAAATTCCGGTCACCGGCATGGGGAAACTCAACCGTGAAGGTGTGACTACAGGAAGACTTTTCGGAGGTAATCTCTCTGTCTTCTGCAGTTTGCTGGGTACACCCTACCTCAAAATACCACATGGGGGAATTTTGTTTATTGAAGATACCGGCGAAGTGCCTTATCGGGTGGACCGTATGATATGGCAGTTAAAACTTGCCGGCGTGTTTAAAAAAATCGGCGGACTCATCGTCGGACATTTCTCCGACTACGAGGAAGACGATCAGATGTATTTCCCGTTGCGGCAATCCATCTTCGAGGCAGTGAGGCAATATGCCTTCCCGGTCTGTTTCGATTTTCCGGTGGGCCATACAAAGCTCAACCTCCCTTTGCTCATGGGTATGAAAGCATCGCTAAGCGTAAAATCCCATTTTATTAATTTCCAACAATAAACAACGACATTGAATGACAATAAGTACAGAACTTTTATTGCTTGTGGGATCCATTTTGTTTTTCATAAGTATGCTGGTAGGGAAGGCGGGCCACCGTTTTGGTGTACCGGTACTGTTGCTTTTCCTGGTAGTAGGAATGGCTTTTGGTTCGGACGGTTTCGGATTGGTTTTTGAGAATGTACAAATAGCACAGACAATCGGTACCATCTGTCTGACCATCATTCTATTTTCCGGCGGACTGGATACCAGGTTTTCCGAGATTAAACCGATTATCTGGCCGGGAGTCGTGCTCGCTACGCTGGGCGTTTTTATCACTGCCATCCTTACCGGATTCTTTGTCTACTGGTTATCGGGATATATGTTTCCTGCACTGGGAATAGGTCTGCTGACAGCAATGCTGCTTGCTTCCACCTTCTCATCTACCGATTCGGCATCGGTATTCGGTATATTACGATCAAAAGGACTGGTACTCAAAAATAACCTGCGCCCGTTGCTTGAACTTGAGAGCGGGAGTAATGACCCCATGGCATACATGCTGACCATCATGTTCATGGGTATTATACAATCGGGTGCCGACCCAAATATAGGCATGGTGATAGTCAACATTGCGGTGCAACTGGCGGTAGGTACCGGCATGGGGTATTTTCTTGGAAAAGGTTCCGTGATCGTCATTAACCGCATCAGGATGGCCAATACCTCGCTCTATCCTATTCTTTTGCTGATTGTAGGGATATTTATTTTTGCATCTACGTATTTTCTGAAAGGAAATGGCTACCTCGCCGTATACATCGCAGGATTGGTGATTGGTAATTCAAAATTCTCACATAAACGTACCTCCATGAAGTTTATGGATGGTTTTGCCTGGATGAGCCAGATCCTTTTGTTCCTCACGCTGGGGCTGCTGGTCAATCCTGGTGAACTGATCGAGGTACTCATTCCTGCACTTGTTATTTCTCTGTTCCTCATTTTTATTGGTCGCCCGTTGACAGTCTTTCTGACACTATTCCCATTCCGAAAAATCGGTTTTAAGGATAAACTCTACATATCGTGGGTGGGTCTGAGAGGAGCCGTACCTATCATTTTTGCCATTCTCCCGCTGGCCGAAGGTGTACCACACTCAAGATGGATCTTTAATATAGTGTTTGTCATCACCATTGTCTCTCTACTGGTGCAGGGAACCTCACTCCCCATGGTTGCCCGGTGGCTTGGGCTGGCAGAAAAACCAATCAAATATAAGGAGTTTGAGGATTTTGACGTGGAATTTGCTGAAGAGATCAAATCGGCTATGACGGAGATCCATATCTCGGAAGAGACTTTACAATACGGAAAAAACCTGATGGCAATGCCATTGCCCGACAAAACACTGGTGGTGATGATTAAAAGAGGTGAACTCTATTTTGTACCCACGGGACAGACAGAACTGCATGCAGGAGATAAGCTGCTGGTGATTTCCGACGATGAGGAAGCACTTAGAGAGACTTACAACAACATCGGTATTTCGGACTATTCCTATCAGAAGAATAAATGAAGAGCTATCAGCTATAAGTGGCCAGCAGTCAGCAGCTTGAAGCAGTTAAAATAAACTGAAAAAATAAACAATATAAATGAACCGGTTACGTCTTTTCTCGCTTTCAATAGTTTTAATTACCGGACTCTTATATACACTGTCCTGTAATTCCTGTCAGTCCGGTAAGCAAACTGTAGTGGCAGAACCGTACAGCAGGGTTTCACCCGATTTTAATGCCGATAGTGCCTATGCTTTTATACAGACGCAGGTTGATTTTGGAGCCCGGGTACCGGGTACAGCGGCGCACAAGGCTTGTGGAGACTATTTGTCATCAAAGCTAAAATCATACGGTGCCGCGGTGGTGGAGCAACATGCTGAAATTACCCATTACGACGGAAAGAATCTGCCGATAAGAAACATCATTGGGAGCTGGCTTCCTGAAAAGGAAAAACGGATATTGCTCTTTGCCCATTGGGATTCCCGCCCCTTTGCAGATGAGGAGACAGATGTCCGGAGACAGCAGCAGCCCATTGCAGGTGCCGACGACGGCGGCAGTGGAACCGCGGTATTGATGGAAATTGCCAGACAACTGCATCAACGACCCGCGGAGGTGGGTATCGACATCATCTTTTTCGATCTGGAGGACTGGGGACAGCCCTCGTTCGGCGAAACCATGGTGGAGGGCGACTGGTGGTGCCTTGGTTCAAGGTACTGGTCGGAACAACCCCATGTGGAGAATTACAGGGCAGCATACGGCATCCTGCTTGATATGGTGGGAGGTAGCAATGCTACTTTTCTCAAAGAGGGATATTCCATGCAATATGCACCGGGTGTGGTGGAAAAGATTTGGAGTATGGCCACCAGAATGGGATATGGCAATTATTTCCTGTCCAGAGGAGGAGGGTATATTACCGATGATCATGTGCCGATTAATATAAAACAACGTGCTCCCAGTGTCGATATCATCAATCTGAAGAGTGATACGGACACGGGATTTGCTTCCTATTGGCATACCCTCAACGATGATATGCGTAACATAGACCGCAACACGTTGAAGGCGGTAGGACAAACGGTACTGGAAGTGATCTATACGGAAAAATAAATAAAAGCTTTCGAAAGCTTACAATCCATAGATCGAAACGGGAAAGTAACAGGCTACGCAAAGAGATATTCTTTAGTAAAAATATAATGCAGACAATCAACGAAATACAACAGGAGATAATTGATGAATTCAGTATCTATGATGACTGGATGGACAAGTATGCGGTAATTATTGAGCATGGGAATGCTTTGGTGCCGCTCGATGATAAATACAAAACACCCGAGAATATCATTGAGGGGTGTCAAAGCCGTGTCTGGCTGCAAACAGATTACCGCGACGGGCGACTCTGGTTTCAAGCCGAGAGTGATGCAATCATTGTGAAGGGGTTGCTTGCATTGGTACTGCGCATCTTCAACGGACGCACACCCGATGAGATCATCGACACCGACCTTCGCTTTATGAAGGAGATTGGTCTTACTGAACATCTGTCGCCGACCCGTTCCAACGGCTTGCTTTCCGTGATCAAACAGATTCGATTCTATGCCATTGCCTACAAGGCGAAGGTGGAGAAAGCCTGAAGCGTTCTTACAGCCGGTTCAATTCCGGTGGCCGGAGTCATTGTCCTTGCTTTCGGAAATGGTGTTCCCGTTTCGGCTCATCTCTTCCGAACGGCTTCTTGCAGCATCAAGCACTCCCTCGAAATGTTTCCCTATCTTGTGGTTGCGGAAGTATTCAAGCCCCGCCTGTGTGGTGCCTCCCTTGCTGGTAATGTTCCTGATCAGCTCCTCAATACTGTAATCTTTCTGATTTTGTGCGAAATAGAGCGTAGTGCCCTGTGTCAGTTCCAGCAAAAGCTCATCGAGCAGCGGCCCAGGCAGGTTAAACTCCTGCATCTTGTCCTTGAAAATTTGAATAAAGGCCAGGATGAAGGCAGGACCGCTTCCAAAGACCGAGGTGAACAGGTCGAATCCGCTCTCCTCCAGTGCTACTACTTTGCCCAACTTGCCCAACAGTGCGAAGATCTGACTTGCCTTTTCATCGTCGGAACGGTTAGTCGTAAAGGCGGTGACCGATTTGCGGTAAGCCATTGCCAGGTTTGGCATGATACGTACTATTAGCTGATCTTTTCCCAGATACCGTTCTATATACGCTATACTTTTTCCGGCAACCGGTGAAACAATCGTCTTTCCCTCCAGGTTACATTCCTTCAATTGTTCGAGAATACCGCTCAGATCCTGCGGTTTTATTCCTAGCCAAATCACATCGGCAAAGGAGACAAGATCATTCATCTGCTCACAGAATAATATGTCTGTCTCCTTACGGGCTTTGTCGAAATAAGCAAATGTCATACCTTTCTCTTCCTTTAACCCATGATAAACCGCTCTTGTAAGATTGCCGAATCCGATAAATCCCTGTTTCATTGTCTTTTTTAAATTTTTAACCTTGCTCATTTCAGTGAGACTTCCCTTTCGTAAAAAATAATCTCTGCTATTTGAATTTCGTAAAAGGAATATCTCCCTTCAGCGCATGGATTATATAATTTGTACGCTGTCCGTTCACAATCCACATCTCCACGCCATTGCGCATACAGATCTCGGCAGCATATACCTTCGACGACATGCCACCGGTGCCCAGTGTAGAGTTTTTTTCCTCGATGCAATGTGTGACGGAGTCCAGGTCGGAGACCCTGGTAATAAGCTTGGCATCGGGATGAAGATGCGGGTTCCTATCGAAGATGCCGTCGATATCCGATACCAGCACCAACAGGTCTGCTTCGGTAATCACTGCTACCAGTGCCGACAGTTTATCATTGTCTCCCAACAGGATCTCCTCGATCGAAACGGTATCATTTTCATTTACAATGGGGATGTAATTGGCCTGCCATAACCGGTTGATGGTGTTGCGCGTATTTTCGTTGGCCACCGGATTTTCAAAATCGCGGTAGGTCAGTAATATCTGCGCAATATTTAATCCGAATGTGAAAAAGATGGTGTCGTAGAGTTCAATCAGCTTGGTCTGGCCTATTGCTGCCATGGCCTGTTTGGAGTCCACATTTTTAAGATAGCCGTTGATCTCCACAAACTGGCGTGCTGCGGCAATGGCTCCCGAGGAGACGATGACCACATCATACGTTTTTTTCAACTCCACGATTTGTCGGGCCAGACTTTCAATCACCGCAAAGGATATACGGTTGGTACCGGCCGTCAGCGTAGAGGTACCTATTTTGATGATTAGTTTTTTCTTCATTGATACGATTATCCGGATGTTGTGCTTCTGCTGTTCTGTATGAATAGTATTTTAATGTTTCTTTTGATGTCATTCCCGAATCTGGCCTTCCCCGTAGACAAACCATTTGTTGGTGACAAGCTCCTGCGCTCCCAGGGGACCGCGGAAATGCAGCTTTTGGGTGCTGATGGCAATCTCGCCACCCACACCGAACTGGCCTCCGTCTGTAAAACGTGAAGAGGCGTTGTGGTAGACAGCTGCACAGTCCACCTCCTGCATGAAGTGGTCGGCTTTTGCAACATTGCCGGTGACAATCACCGCGGAGTGGCCTCCCGAATAGCGGTTAATCAGTCCAATTGCCTCATCAGGACCGTCGGTCAGGGTGAGATAGAGCTTTGGTGCCAGGTATTCTTCACACAGGGTGGTGGGGTCGTTCTCCTCCCGGATCGCGTGGCTGAGGGCAGCCATACCATGGTCGCCCCATACATCAATTTCTTTCTCCTTCAATGCTGTTATCAGCTGGTTAACCTTCTCCTCCAGCGCGGGCAGACGCCGGCTAATGACCACCTTGTCAATAGCGTTACAAACACTGATTCGCTGTTTTCCGTTGATTACAAGGCGGATAGCCATCTCAAAATCAGCTTCATCATCAATATAGAGGAAGTTGTTACCCCTGCCACTTACAATCACCGGCACGGAAGCATTCTCCTGTACGAAGTGAATAAGCCCTTCACCCCCGCGGGGAATGATCAGATCTACTTTGTGACTGTTTTCACGGATAAGCTGCCGTGTCTCCTCACGGGAGAGATTGAGGTAGGTCACAAATGCAGGATCAACACCGTTCAAAGTGAGTGCTTCCTGCCAGAGCTGTGTCAGCAACGAATTGGTGTGCAGGGACTCTTTACCACCCTTTAGCAGAATTCGGTTACCTGCCTTGAAGGCAGTTGCCGCTGCTTCGATGGTCACGTCGGGCCGTGATTCATAAATAATGAGAATGGTTCCGAAAGGAACCGTACGATTGACTATTTTTAATCCGTCTTCCCGGACAAACTCATACAATATCCTTCCTTGCGGGTCTTCCTGTAAGGCTACCTCTTCAAGTGAACGTATCATACCTTCAATCTTACGGTCATCCACCTTCAGCCGGTCTCTCATGGAGTCGTCCATATGGGGATAAGCCTGCATATCGGACCGGTTGGCTTTCAGTATTGCCTCTTTCTGCAGCCGAAGCAGCCCAGAGAGGCTTTTCAAAACACTGTTTTTATGTTTGTGATTCATTTTCGATAAAAAGAAATCTTTTAACCCTCAAAGGTAGCAATTTATTCTTTATTTTACCCTTTTTGTTGCAAACTATCCATTAGTTGCAAGAGGCTGTGTCGGATTACGAGAAAGCTGTCTCTTAGTTCCGGCTTCACGGGACGAGAGGGAGGAGCCTCCATCCTGAGTGGATTGATGGGCTGATTGTTTCTGTGTACTCTATAATCGAGGTGGGGACCGGTAGAAAGGCCCGTTGAACCCACAAAGCCGATTATCTCACCCTGCTTGACGCGCGTACCCTTTTGAATATCTTTGGCAAAGCGGCTGAGATGCATATAAGTGGTGGTGTAGGCATTGTTGTGCTTGATCTTTAGGTAGTTGCCTGCGCCGCCCCTTTGGTATGCTTTCTCTATTACCACTCCGTCGCCAACCGTCTTTACAGGCGTGCCGGCAGGAGCAGCATAATCCACGCCATGGTGGGGACGGTAACGTTTCAACACCGGATGTAGTCTTGCATTTGAAAATTTGGAGCTGATACGGAAGAAATCGAGTGGTGCCTTCAGGAATTCTTTTCTCAGGCTGTTTCCATCCGCATCAAAATATTCTCTTGTTGAATCCTGTTGAAACGGTACTGCCATATATTCTTGTCCCTGATGTCTGAAAACAGCTCCGGCTATATCCACGATATCTACAAAGGTGGTATCATCGATCCAGGCTTCATCGTATATTAACCGAAAAGAATCGCCTTCCTTTATATCAAAGAAATCGATCTGCCAGGCATATATATCCGACAGTTTCATAGCCAACATGGGGGAGGCGCCCTCCTCAATGATTGCATTCCACATTGAAGAGGTGATGGTCTTTTCGGTATACCGCCGATGTAGGGTTACCGGCTTTACACCGGCATATGCTTTTGGAGAACCGGAACAAAGGTCGACTACCACGAAGTCGGTTTTTGAACTTTCAAACACGAGGTACCGGACTGTCGAAGCAGTGTCGGGTGTGGTGATTGCCGCATATACGTTTCCTATCTGCAGTTTGTCAGGTGGATATAAAGCAGTAATGGTGCCGGTTATATTTTCGCTCTCCGTTCCGCTGAATCCGAGACGCCACAGGATGGACGCCAGGTTGTCTCCCTTTTGGATAGCATAACGATCTACATTGAGTGAATCGACACAAATTCCGTAGGCAAATAAATTCCCGGTTTCTTCAGAGGAGGCTTCGTCGGAGCGCTTTTCCTGCCGGAGTGAGCAAGAAGTGAAATAAATGAGGAATAACAAACAGCTGACTGCCCCGAATACTTTTTTATATCTAAACATGCGTCAAAGATAACTTTTTGCGAAGATAAGTCCAAGAAACATTCTCAAAAAATAAAAATATTTTTCCTTCAGTAGAACCCTGTCTCCAATGATCTGATCTGTATTCTATGAGAGGGAGAAATTGGTGAAAGCCGGTTTAAAACTCCCATTTTACTCCTGCATAATAGTGGCGGGGCATTCCCGGATAATAATATCTCGGCTCTGATTTACCGAAAGCAACAGCGTTCACGGTGAGCATGGGGGAATAATGGGTGTTGGTCATATTGTTTATACCGGTAAAAAGTTCAAAAGAACCTGCTTTAGCGACTGGCAAGTAATAGGAAGTTCTCAGGCTTGCAAGTGTGTAGTGGTCGTTTTCCGCGCTATTGGCATCATTCATATATTGTTTTCCTATATATTGACACTGTATGTTTAGTCTGAGCCGTGCCGCAGGGTGCCATTGGAGACCGGCTTGTGTGACATGGGAGGGTATTCCGGGTAGTTTGTTTCCATCGTACACCCCACCATCGTCTTCGAAATCTATAAACCGGTTTCGTGACCAGGTATAATTGGCTTGCATATGCAGACTCCCGGGAAAGTTCCGGAATCTGAAAATTTTCTGTTTGACCGTCAGCTCCAGTCCGGAGTGACGTGTCCTGCCTGCATTGATACCTGTAAAGACATCTTCAGTGAGTCTTTTTGTAACCAACAGGTTGTTGAGATTTATCCGATAGATTGTAGCTTCCAGTTGTGTGGCATCATCAAACAGATTCAGTCGTACCCCCGCCTCATATTGCATACCCTGCTCCGGCTGTAACTCCCTGTTTATATCTCCTTCCGGCAGGAGTGTCTCCTCGGGTGAAGGCATGGAGAAGCTGTGTCCCGCCGAAGTATAGAAAGCCACGCTGCGCGAGGGTGCGTAACTGACTCCCAGCCTGGGCGAGAAGATGGCAGGAAAATCACGTTTACCACTCTGGTCTCCATTCTCTGAAAACCGGTCGGTAAGGCGGTAATGCACCTTGTTCACAGCACCTCCCCACGAAATATTCCATGCCGGTGCGGGTCGCCAGTACATCATTTCAAAGAGATTATAATGATTTCGGGTCTCCTCGTTTCTGTTGATCAGTTCGTCTTTCATATCCATCTGCCAGCGGTAAGTATCGTTTATCCACTCGAATCCGATCAGTGCATCCCAGTTTGGGGTGTGATACGTTAATCTGTCGCGGATACCTCCTCCCGAAGTACCATCGTCCAGGTTGTTGAATGGCCGTCGTTCGTAGCTGTCAGTCCATCTTCCGAACAGTGTGATCCTGTTATTCCATTTTTCTGAAAATCTGTTCGTCAGGGTTATCCCTCCAATTGCGCGCTGATATTCCTTGTATCCCTCCACAGCTTTCCAGTTAGCCGCTGCAGCGCGAGGATCGCTTTCATACAAGGTTTTACCGACTGAACTGGGGATTTGGGCAAACAGGTCGATCAACATCAGAGTATATTCCAGTGAATAAGTCTGTTGTTGCCATCTGCCCGAAGTGAGTAAGGCTGTGCGCCTGTAACGGTTATTTTCACGGAAACCATCCGATTGCAGGTGTGAAAGATTTCCCCCGACATCTGAATTTTCTCCGTGATAGTTAACTGTCGTCGTCGCTTTCATCGTTTGAAAACTGCCATGTTGGAGCAAAGCCTCAACTTTATTTTCTCCTGGCCGAGGTGTATAGATATTGATATTACCGCCCAGTCCTGAGCCGTAAAGTGCGGAGGCAGGACCTTTAATTACCTCCATTCGTCCGATACCTGTCAGATCGATATCTTCCGGTGTGGAGATCCCGTCGGATGAGGTAAGGGGTATCTCGTTCAGATATGCTTTGATCCGGTTGGTATTATATGGTGTGCGACTGCCTACGCCACGAATCACAATGCGGCTTGTGGCATAGGTGCCGCTGTGCATGTAGATGCCCGGTATGGCATGGAGTGTGCCGGCAAAACTGTTGCCGTCGGCTGTCACAATCTCCTCTCCCAAGAGTACCGAAATGCTTCCAGGAACCAGGTGCTGACGGGTATTGATCTGGTAGGCATTTACCACTATTTCATTAAGATAAACCGTCGAATCGGTCTTGCCACCTTCCACCTCCTGTGAAGCGCCATTCATTGCAAGGAGGCGGCAGCAAATAAGCAAAATTGTTTTTATTTTTTTCTTTTTTCTCAATTGACAGGGAAAAGGGAAATTTTTATAACTTTGCATTCTTTTTTACACAATTCGATGGATTTACTCTCCATACTCATTATTGCCCTCGGTCTCTCAATGGATTCCTTCGCCGTATGTATCGGAAGAGGAATGTGCAGACAACACTTTTATGCCTGGAGAGCTTTTAAGATTGCCCTTGTATTCGGCCTTTTTCAGGGATTGATGCCACTTGCAGGATATGCACTAAGTATTGGCTTTTCTGAGTGGATACAACAATTTGATCATTGGCTGGCCTTTATCATCCTGGTAGTTCTCGGCATAAAAATGATCTACGAATGTCTTTTACCCGCGAAAGAGGATAGCTGCCCCGATTGCAGTTGCAGGGAAACGGTGTCCATAGATTGGAGAAAAGTAATAACGCTGGCTTTCGCTACGAGCATCGATGCAGCAGCCACCGGACTTATCTTTGCTTCTTATCCGGGGACTATCCTGCAGGCTGCAGGCGTGATTGGCGTGATCTGTTTTCTATTCTCATTTGGCGGTATGTTTCTGGGTTTCCGCCTCGGGAAGAAAATCAATTTTTGCCTGGAAGCCGTGGGCGGAATAATTTTAATTGGCATAGGACTGAAAATTCTCCTCGAACATCTGTTATAAGGAGCGTAAAACCTGCAACAGTACCACCGCCTGATTGTGTGTTGTATCCCTCGCGGAATAAAGCAGGGTTACCTTTTTATGTTCTTTCTCCAAAATGCCGATCTCTCCCAGCTCATTTTTCCTATCTGCCAGCTCTTTCCGGTAGCGTGTCACGAACTCCTCCCATTTTCCGGGTTCATGATGAAACCATTTTCTCAATTCTGTGGATGGTGCTATTTCCTTCATCCAGAGGTCCACACGTGCGTTTTCTTTCGAAAGTCCCCGGGGCCAGAGCCGGTCAATAAGGACGCGATACCCGTCGTCGTCGCTCCACGTATCATAGACTCGTTTTATTGTGATCATGTGAATCAATTTTTACTGTGAATGCATTTGTTGCTTACTTACTTCTCAAGTCCGGCGCGATTGAGTATGAAGGCAAACTCAAAGGCGGTATCTTTGATGCCTTCATACCGGCCGGTGGCACCTCCATGTCCCGAATCCATGTTCATGTGCAGCAGCAGAATGTTGTCGTCAGTCTTGAGCGAGCGGAGTTTGGCTACATATTTGGCAGGTTCATGAAAGAGTACCTGTGAGTCGTTGATTCCGCCTGTCACCAACATATTGGGGTAGTTCTGCGCTGTGATATTGTCGTAGGGTGAGTAAGATAGAATGTAGCTGTAATATTCCTCCTCATTGGGATTACCCCATTCCTCATATTCTCCCGTGGTAAGCGGCAGTGTGTCGTCGAGCATCGTATTCACAACATCTACAAAGGGCACCTGAGCCACGATGGTCCGATATAGATCGGGCCGCATGTTTATCACGGCACCCATCAGGAGGCCGCCCGCACTCCCTCCCATGGCTGCGAGCTTATCGGCAGCGGTGTAACCGCTGTGGATAAGTTGTTCGCTGCATGCAATGAAGTCGGTAAAACTGTTCTTTTTATGCAGCAGTTTGCCATCCTCATACCATTGTTCACCCAGGTCGCTGCCACCCCGTATCTGGGCAATGGCATATACAAATCCACGATCGATGAGGCTATACATGCTTGCACTGAAATAGACGTCGGAACTGTAGCCGTAGCTTCCGTAAGAATAAATCAAAGCCGGGCTGCTGCCATCTTTCTTCAATCCTTTTTTGTACACAATTGCCATTGGAACCTTCACACTGTCAGAGGAAGTGGCCCATAACCGTTCCACCACGTAGTTGTCGGGATTAAAGCCGGAGGGTATCTCCTGCTCCTTGAGTTTCACTGTCTGGGCAGTTTCAATGTTATATTCATAGAGTGTGTTGGGACGGTTGAGTGACGTGTATGTATAACGGATGGTGACGGCTTCATATTCCGGATTTCCGCTCAATGAAGCCGAATAAACCGGTTCCGGGAATGCGATCGTTTGTCCCCTACCACCCTTTACCGGCATCACGACGATCTCGGTCAGTCCGTTTTTGCGTAACTCCAGGGAAACATAATCACTGAGAATGTCGATTCCTTCGATGCGGATATCCTTGCTGTAGGGAAGGAACACTTTCCAGGACGACTTGTCTTCATACCCGGTGAGCGGCATCTCATAGATCATGCCATTCAGGTGCTGCTTGTCTTTATAACGAACAAAAAACTTTTCCTGATGGGGATATACACTGTATTCCACATCCTGTACACGTGGGAGGAACACCTTGAAGTCGTCCTCCGGTCTGTCTGCCGCAATATATCGCTCCTCGGAGGTGGTTGAGCTGGTACTGGTGATGAAGATGTACTGTTTGCCTTTGTCGCCATAGACATAGGTACCAAAGCGGACATCTTTCTCCTCGTATACCGGTTTTGCAACTGTTTCGTCGAGCTTCCGGCGATAGATAGAGGAGGAACGCAGTGTCTTGTCGATCAGGCTGTAGAAAATGGTTTTGTTATCGTTGGCCCAGGCCACCGATGCAGCACCGTCGACTGAAAACCCGACATCCTCACCCGAGGCAAGATCTTTAATCTTCATTGTAAACTCGGCATAGGAGCCTGTCTCGTTATAGAAATAAGCAGCCTTGCTGTTATCGGGACTGATGGAGTAACCCCTGAAGATGAATGCCGGTTTTCCCTCTGCCATCCCGTTTACATCGAAGATAATCTCTTCTGCAGCCTCCATTGTCCCCTTCCTGCGGCAGTAAGTAGGATATTGCTTTCCTTTTTCGGATCGGCTATAATAGTAATAACCGTCTTTGAACGAAGGGTAACTCTCGTCGTCCTCCTTGATGCGGCCTACGATCTCGTCGTATATTTTTTGCTGAAGCTCCTTCGTGGAACTCATCACGGTATCGGTATATGCATTCTCTGCCTGCAGATAATCGATTACCATCGGGTTACTTTTGTCTTTCAACCAGTAATAGTTGTCGATGCGTTGTTGCCCGAAGTTCACGAATGTGTCGGGAACTGCCTTGGCCATTGGCGGGGCAGGAAAATCAGATTGTTTCAGGGACGTCACTTTTTCTTCTTTTATGTTACACGATGTGATCAGGAGCGCTGTGGCACCCAGGATCAGAAAATTTAAATGCTTCATGTCTTTTGTTTAGGTTATTACAAATGTACACAATTCAAATGAAAAACGGAGAATGAACATTCTTTTTATCCCGATGTTATAATCTGAATCTGAAAATCGATATGCATTCAAGCGATCATCACAATAGTCACAACGATGTGAAGAACATCAAAGCGGCATTTTTCCTGAACCTGCTGTTTACGGTCATTGAGTTTGTCGGGGGACTGCTGACCAACAGTGTGGCCATACTTTCAGATGCCGTACATGACCTGGGCGACAGTTTCTCGCTCGGTCTCTCCTGGTATTTTCAGAAAGTAGCAAAGAGACCGCGTACCAAGGAATTTACATATGGCTACAAGCGTTTTTCCCTGTTGGGCGCTGTCATTAATTCCATGGTCCTGCTGGTGGGCAGTGTGATGATTCTGGTCCATGCAGTTCCACGACTCTTCAAGCCACAGCAACCCAATGTGGAGGGTATGTTGTTGCTGGCCATACTGGGTGTGATTATCAACGGACTGGCTGTTTACCGGCTGAGAAAGGGTAGTTCCATCAACGAACGGGTAGTATCTTTACATCTGCTGGAAGATGTACTGGGGTGGCTGGCTGTGCTGGCAGGCGCAGGCGTGATGTATTTCGTGGATGCGCCCATTATTGACCCTATTCTCTCATTCGCAATCACTTTGTATATCCTCTTTAATGTCTTTCGCAATATGCGGGAGAGCATGCGCATCATCCTGCAGGGAAGTCCCGCGAAGTTGAATATCGAGGCCGTGAAAAGCACGCTGCTTGAAATGGATGAGGTATGTAGCGTGCACGACCTGCACACCTGGTCAGTGGATGGCGAATACAATGTACTTACCATTCATGTGGTACTCAAGGAGAACAGGACAATGGCAGATCAGCAAAAATTGAAAAACAGTATCCGCGAATCTTTGCTCAGGCTGGGAGTGCAACATAGCACCATAGAGTTTGAGCTGCCCGATGAAGACTGCGACATGGAAGGCTGTTGCTGAATCTGTCTACTCCAGATAGGTATACCCGTAGAGTCCGGAGCGGTAGTTCGAGAGAAATTCCTTACCCTCTTCCACCGATATCTTGCCCAGTTTTACAGAGCTCATTACCCATGTCTCCACGGTGCGTACCAGCTTCTTGGCATTGTACTGGGCGTACTCCAGCACTTCAGCCACCGATTCCCCATCGATCACCTGGTCTATCTTATATCCCGACTCGCCTGTGGAGACATGTACCACATTGGTGTCCCCGAAGAGGTTGTGCAGGTCACCCAATATTTCCTGATAGGCACCCACGAGGAAGACACCGATATAATAAGGTTCATCTTTTTTCAACGTATGTACTGGCAGGTAGGAGCTACGGAAGCCATCCTGTGAGGCAAAATTGGCTATTTTCCCATCGGAATCACAGGTGATATCCTGCAGTGTGGCCGTCTTCCCGGGCCGTTCATCGAGCCGGTGAATGGGGATGATGGGAAATACCTGGTCGATGGCCCACGAGTCGGGCAGCGACTGAAACAGGGAAAAATTACAGAAATACTTGTCGGGAAGGAGGATGCCCAGTTGACGCAATTCCTCGGGTGCATGTTTGGCACGGTTGCTGGTGATGTTGATTTCACGGGCGATGGAAAAGTAAAGCTGCTCCACCTGTGCGCGTGTCTTCAAGTCGAGCATGCCGAGGCTGAAGAGGTCGAGTGATTCCTCGCGTATCTGCTGGGCGTCGTGCCATGCTTCCAACATGCGTGCCTGGGTGAGTGATTCCCATATATTGTAAAGTTCCTTTACCAGTTCATGATCGTCCTCCTGAATGTCCAGATCTTCCGGCCATTCGGGTAGAGTAGCTGTCTCCAGCACCTCGAACACCAGCACGGAGTGGTGTGCCGTGAGAGCACGGCCCGACTCGGTAATGATGTTGGGGTGGGGTATTTCGTTCTTGTCGGCCGCATCTACAAAGGTAAATACCGAGTCGTTCACATATTCCTGAATAGAGTAATTGATACTGTTCTCGGTGAAGGAGGAGCGTGTACCGTCATAATCAACACCCAGCCCGCCGCCGATATCTACAAATTCAATCCTGAAACCCATGGCATGTAGCTGTACGTAAAACTGTGCCGCTTCACGCAGTGCGGTCTTGATACGACGTATCTTTGTGATCTGGCTGCCGATATGGAAATGAATCAGCCGGAAACATTCGGTGAGGTTGTGCTCCCTGAGTATCTCCAGTGCCTCCAGCAGCTCACTCGAATTGAGCCCGAACTTGCTGCCATCGCCACCCGATTCCTCCCATTTGCCACTACCGGAGCTGGCAAGTTTCACCCGGACACCAATGTTGGGTTTCACCTTGAGCCGCTTGGCAATCTTGATGGTCAGATCCAGTTCATTGAGTTTCTCCACCACGATAAACACCTGTTTGCCCATCTTTTGAGCCAGAAGTGCAAGTTCTATATAACTCTCATCCTTGTAGCCGTTACAAATGATAAAGGAATTGGTCTCGGTATTGATGGCGAGTACAGCATGGAGCTCGGGTTTTGACCCGGCCTCGAGTCCGATGTTAAATCGTTTTCCGCTTGATACGATCTCCTCTACCACTTGGCGCATCTGGTTTACCTTGATGGGATATACAATATAGTGCTGGGCACTGTATTCATATTCCTTCGACGCAATTGCGAAACTTTGGGATATCTTTTCAATCCGGTTGTCCAGAATCTCGGGAAACCGGATCAGTACAGGAGAGGATACATCGCGGAGATAAAGTTCTCGCATCAGTTCGCTCAAATCCACGCTGCCACCTTCCTGCTTACTGGGTGTGACTTGTACATGCCCCTTTTCGTTGATGGAGAAATAACCGTTTCCCCAACCATTGATGTTATACAATTCTTCAGAATCCTCGATACGCCATTTTCTCATTCAAACAAACAGTATTTAAAGGTGATATTTGATGACTGATCACGAATCTGCAAAATTAAGCAATAATTTTGTGTTACGTAGCTGAGGAACGTGAAATGATTCCAAAAAGCGTCGTTTCCATAATTAAATGATATAAATAATTTTTTTTAATGATTTTATTGCAACATTTAGACCAATAAAAACATCTTTATTATTATAATGGTACGCTATCCTAATCATAAACTATCGATGACTATGCGAACAAAAATCATTTTACTTATTTCGATGGCCATAACCGGTACTTACTTTGGTGCATCGTGCGATAAAAATAACGGTGGAACAGATGTAAAAGAGTTGCCCGATCCGATACGTATCACGCTTCGTTCCGCGGAGGAAGAGATGATGAGGGCCGATCAGCAGTTTGCCTTTGATTTTTTTGCCAACCTGTTCGATGAGGAGGCTTTTACGGAGGATAAAAACTTTATGGTCTCTCCCCTGAGCCTGAGCATGGCACTCGCGATGACAATGAACGGTGCTGCCGGTGAAACAGACAGGGTCATGAAGAAAACCTTGCAGATGGATGATTATTCCAAAACGGAAATAAACAGCTATTATAAAAAACTGAAAGAGGCTTTGTTGAAGACAGATCCTACGACCAAACTCTCTATCGCCAATGCCATCTTCGCCAATCGGCAAGTTGCTGTTCATCCTGACTTTATCAAAACAAATCAATTGTATTATGATGCCACGGTACAGCCTGTCGACTTTTCCGACGCCACTACCACGGACATCATCAACAAATGGGCTTCGGACCAGACCCACGGGCTGATAAGGAAGGTGATTGAGCGTACCAACGCGCAGGACTTGATGTATCTGCTCAACGCACTCTATTTTAAAGGGATGTGGAGTACCGGATTCCATGCGAGGAATACCACCCAAAGACCATTCACATATGAGAACGGGGCGCGAAAAAGCGTGGATATGATGAGGCAGACGGCGAAGTTCAACTATACGGAAAACCAGAACCTGCAATTGGTACAGTTTCCTTACGGCAATCAGGCGTTCAGTATGATGGTATTGTTACCGCGAGAAGGAAAAAAGCTGAAGGATGTGGTGACTGCAGCCCGGCAAGGCGATTACTGGAGCGGATTGAAGTCGGGTTTACGTGAAGCCGAGGTGGAGCTCTTTCTGCCGAAGTTCAAAACTAAATACAGCAAGAAGCTGAACGACGTGCTTACAAGGATGGGTATGGGAATCACTTTTACCGATGCAGCCGACTTCTCGGGTATTAGCGATATTCCCGCGAGAATTTCATTCGTCAAGCAGGATACCTATATCAGTACCGACGAGTCGGGTACAGAGGCTGCAGCCGTGACAACGGTAGGGATGGAGATGACTTCGATGCCCACGCAACCAAAAAAAGTAATTTTTAATGCCGAGCGGCCTTTCATCTATATCATTCAGGAAAATTCTACCGGTGCCATCCTTTTTATGGGTGCGGTGAAAAACTTTGACGAATAGATTTTTTATAATCTTGTCACGTAATCGTAAAGGCGGGTCTTTTTTCTTCCCTTTCGACCGGTTTATCACTCAGCAGGTTCCACCTGTTGGGTGATTTTTTTTATCTCTTTTCAGATTATTACAACTTTCTTTTTGATTATTTTTATCTGTTTGAGTTTCAGTGAAGTTGTACTAATTGGAAAACTTTTATCCATTATTTAAAAATTAAAATGCTGATTATTTTGACTTTATGTTTTTTTGTGGAAAACTTTTCAACTTTACTTATAAAAAAATAGATAAATATTTTGCATTCTTGGAAACTTTCCATAAACTTGCAAAACCAAAAATCTTACTTCGAAAAATTTATTGTAGATTTGAAAAAGAAGGAAGTATTTTAAAGAGCAGTTTATTTTATTCATTTATTATTAAATTTTTTCCTGATGAAGAAAAAAACGTATACTTTCGACGAGGCTTACAAGGCTTCGTTGGATTACTTTAAGGGAGACGAACTTGCTGCCAAGGTATGGGTAAGCAAGTATGCACTCAAAGACAGTCAGGGTGAGATCTATGAAAAGACACCGGAGGACATGCACTGGCGCCTCGCAAAAGAAATTGCAAGAATAGAGAAAAAATACAACAACCCGTTGAGCGAACAGGAACTGTTTGATCTGTTCGACAGGTTTCGTTATATCATCCCGCAGGGAAGTCCCATGACGGGCATTGGAAACGATTATCAGGTTGCTTCTTTGTCGAACTGCTTTGTGATTGGAATGGATGGTAATGCCGATTCATACGGTGCAATCATCCGTATCGACGAAGAACAGGTGCAGCTGATGAAACGTCGTGGAGGGGTAGGGCATGATCTCTCTCATATCCGGCCCAAGGGATCTCCCGTAAAAAATTCGGCGCTCACTTCCACAGGATTGGTGCCTTTCATGGAGCGCTATTCCAACTCTACCCGCGAAGTGGCCCAGGATGGCCGTCGCGGTGCACTGATGCTGAGTGTATCGATCAAGCATCCTGACTCGGAGAATTTTATCGATGCCAAGCTCGAACAGGGGAAGGTGACAGGGGCCAATATCTCGGTGAAGATTGATGATGCCTTTATGGAGGCAGCAGCGGGTGGAAACAATTATGTGCAGAAGTATCCCATCGATTCCGATACGCCCAAGTACGAGAAGACGATCAATGCAAGACATCTGTGGGACAAGATTATCCACAATGCATGGCGTTCGGCGGAACCGGGAGTGCTTTTCTGGGATACCATCATCCGTGAGTCGGTCCCCGACTGCTATGCCGACCTGGGTTTTAAAACCGTGTCGACCAACCCATGCGGCGAGATTCCGCTCTGTCCTTATGACAGCTGCCGTCTGCTGGCCATCAATCTGTACTCCTACGTGGTGAATCCTTTCAGGGAAGATGCTTATTTTGATTTCGACCTGTTCGCCAAGCATGTACAGTTAGCGCAACGGATCATGGACGATATCGTGGATCTCGAATCTGAGAAGATTGATTTGATCCTCGAAAAAATAGAATCGGATCCCGAGTCGGAAGAGGTGAAATCGGCCGAGCGGACCCTTTGGAAAAAGATTCAGAGAAAGACCCTGCAGGGACGTCGTACCGGTGTGGGTATCACGGCTGAGGGTGACATGCTGGCGGCCCTGGGTATCCGTTACGGTACGGAAGAAGGTACCGACTTTTCGGAGAAGGTACATCGTGCTGTGGCACTCAATGCCTACCGTTCATCGGTGAACATGGCAAAAGAACGTGGAGCATTTGAAATATTTGATGCCGAGAGAGAAAAAAACAATCCCTTTATTAACCGGATGAAGGAGGCAGATCTTCAGCTGTATGAAGATATGGTTAAATATGGTAGACGCAATATCGCCCTCTTGACTATTGCCCCAACAGGGACCACAAGCCTCATGTCACAAACTACCTCCGGCATTGAGCCTGTGTTTCTTCCGGTCTACACCCGTCGTCGCAAAGTGAACCCGAATGACAGGGACGTAAAGGTCGATTTTGTGGATGAGAATGGTGATTCATGGGAAGAATATGTGGTGTTCCATCACAAGTTTGTGACCTGGATGGAGGCACATGGTTACTCTACCACCAAGCGCTACACCCCGGATGAGGTGAATGAACTGGTGGAAAAATCGCCTTATTATAAAGCAACCTCCAACGATGTGGACTGGCTGCAGAAGGTGAAGATGCAGGGACGGGTGCAGAAGTGGGTGGATCATTCCATCAGCGTAACCATCAACCTGCCTTCCGATGTGTCGGAGGAGCTGGTCGGCGAGTTGTATATGGAAGCATGGAAGAGCGGCTGCAAGGGTTGTACTGTCTACCGCGACGGATCGCGCGCCGGAGTACTCATCTCCAACGGTGACGCCGAAAAGGAGATGAAGGAGAAAAAGGAGGACGACTGTTTTGAAATGCCGCAGATTGTCACCTCCCGTCCCATTGAACTGGATGCCGACGTGATCAAGTTTCAGAACAACAAAGAGAAGTGGATTGCCTTTATCGGGCTTCTCAATGGTCGCCCCTATGAGATCTTCACCGGTATCAACGATGAGGACGACGGCATCATGGTGCCGAAAAATGTTAGTACGGGGAAGATCATCAAAGCCTATGACAATGACGGCCGGAAGCACTACGACTTTCAGTTCCAGAACCGCCGTGGTTATAAGGTTACTATTGAGGGACTGGACGGAAAGTTCAATCCCGAGTTCTGGAACTATGCCAAACTGATCTCGGGAGTGCTCCGCTATGGAATGCCCATTGATCAGGTGATCAAACTGGTATCGGGACTGGAACTCGACAGCGAGACCATCAACACATGGAAGAACGGTGTGGAGCGTGCGCTGAAGAAATACCTTCCCAACGAAACAGAAGCCAAGGGGCAGAAATGTCCCGTCTGCGGACACGAGACCCTGGTCTATGAAGAGGGATGTCTGAAATGTAGAAACTGTGGTGCCTCCAAGTGTGGATAAGGTCCCGTGAAAGTCAGTGAAGAGAACAGGAAAGCGATGCCGGAAGGTGTCGCTTTTTTATCTTATAAACCAAACAGGCTATCTGCTTGTTATAGTCCGGTGTGTACCACTAACAAAAGAATTTATTATGTCACGACTTCATAATTGCACTTCCAACCGGGAGCTTAAAGCACGGATGCTCCGGGAAACAGAGAAGCGTGTAACGATCTCGTTCTATAAATATTTTCCGATCACTCACCCGCGACAGTTTCGGGACGACCTCTATATCCGGTTCGATGCCGTGAAGGTTTTCGGACGCGTCTACATTGCGAAAGAGGGAATTAATGGGCAAATCTCCGTCCCTCAAAGTAATCTGGAAGCTTTTCGCACAGCATTGTATGGTGCCGACCCGGCGTTGGACGGTATCCGACTGAATGTGGCGGTGGACGATGACGGTAAATCATTCTGGGTGCTTCGGATGAAAGTCCGCGATAAAGTGGTTGCCGACGGGATCGACGACCCCACATTCGACCCTTCCAAAACAGGAAAGTACCTCACGGCCCGGGAGTATAACGAGATCACCGGGCAACCGGGTACCATCGTGGTGGACATGCGCAACCATTACGAGTATGAGGTGGGGCATTTCGAAAATGCGATAGAGGTGCCGTCAGATACCTTCCGTGAGCAACTGCCCATGGCCGTCGACATGCTGAAAGAGTACAAAGATTCACCCGTCGTGATGTATTGCACGGGCGGCATCCGGTGCGAGAAGGCGAGTGCCTACATGCTTCACCATGGGTTTAAGCATGTGTATCATGTGGAGGGTGGCATCCTGGAATATGTCCGGAAATCGAGGGAGGAACACCTCCCCATGAAATTTATCGGGAAGAACTTCGTGTTCGATGAGCGACTGGGAGAACGTATCTCGGAGGAGGTGATTGCGTATTGCCACCAGTGCGGCGCTCCCTGCGACATGCATACCAACTGCAGGAACGAGGGGTGCCACCTCTTGTTTATCCAATGCAACAAATGTGCTGCCGAGATGGATGGTTGCTGCTCTGACCACTGCAGGCAACTGTCTCTGATGCCCGAAGAAGAGCGTGCAATACTGAGAAAGGGAACCGACCACGGACAGATGATTTTCAATAAATCGAGAAACCACCCCCTGCACCGCTTGCGACAGTCTTCGAGTTAAGTTGATTTGCTTCCGTTCTATTTACGGAAGATTCTTCCTATTCTTTTTGGTTGCTCGTGTCCATCTCGTTGGTTTTTTGTAAATTTGCACCATGATGGACGACACGTATAAAACGGTTGAGGGGCCGGCGGAAGGATACATTACCGAGAAGAAAAGCAAGTTTCTCTCTTTCATTTTTCCGATAAAAAGTGCCGGAGAAGTAAAGGAGATCGTGGATGCGTATCGAAAGAAGTATTACGATGCCCGGCATGTCTGCTGGGCCTATATGCTCGGATGGGAGCGGGAGGAGTATCGCGTAAACGATGATGGAGAACCTTCGGGTACTGCAGGCAGACCCATACTGGGGCAGATCAACTCCGCAGAACTGACCGATGTCCTGATTCTGGTTATTCGCTATTTCGGTGGCACGCTGCTGGGAACCGGAGGGCTTATCAAAGCATACAAGGAGGCGGCAGCCGATGCCATTGCCAATGCTACAGTCGTAGAGAAGACAGTCGACGAGGTAATCGGAATACACTTTGATTATATATTGCTCAACGACGTGATGCGCGTGTTGAAACAATTCGAGTCGGTACAATGGACACAGGATTTCAGGGAAATCTGCCGGATGACCCTGAAGATACGCCGTTCCCTTTCGATGCAACTGAAAGAAATGCTCTCGTCAATCTACGGAATTGATGTGGATCATCGTTGATCAGAGACCGCCCTTCCAAACCTCCACCCTGATACCAACTTCACTACCGAAGTTGAAAGCCGACAGCTACTACCCCTGAAAAATGCTTAATAAATAAGGATTTTTTAAAAAAAGTGTTGTTCCTTGTACAAAATTACTACTTTTGCACCCAAAATGGGGGATTGTTCCCGCACGAAATAACTGAAGAAAAGGATTGAATGGATAAAAACCTGGTCATCGTTGAGTCGCCTGCGAAAGCGAAAACAATTGAAAAGTTTCTCGGAAACAACTTTCATGTCATGTCCAGCTACGGGCATATCCGTGATTTGAAGAAAAAGGATTTCAGCATCGATATTGAAGATGGTTTCAAGCCCATCTACGAAGTGCCGGCCGATAAAAAGAAGGTGGTTAACGAGTTGAAGGCAGCAGCCAGAAAGGCGGAGACAGTCTGGCTCGCTTCCGATGAGGACCGTGAAGGAGAAGCCATATCGTGGCATCTTTTCGATACATTGGGGCTGAAAGAGGAAAATACAAAACGTATTGTATTTCATGAGATCACCAAGACAGCCATCCAGGAAGCCATCAAAAATCCCAGGAAGATAGATCAGAATCTGGTCGATGCCCAGCAGGCACGCCGTGTGCTGGATCGCATTGTGGGTTTTGAACTCTCTCCGGTTCTCTGGCGAAAGATCAAACCCGCCCTTTCAGCCGGCCGTGTGCAGTCGGTCGCCGTGCGGCTTATCGTCGAACGCGAACGGGAAATACAACAGTTCACTTCAGAAGCGGCTTACCGGATCGTGGGCATCTTTACGAAAGAAGAAAACGGTCAAACATACGAGATCAAGGCAGAGTATAACAGGCGGCTGAAAACCAAAGAAGAAGCGCTTGCTTTACTGGAGAAGCTGAAGACCTCGGAATTTACCATTGATGATATTACCACCCGGCCGGCAAAAAAATCACCCGCTGCACCCTTTACTACTTCCACCCTTCAGCAGGAAGCCTCCCGCAAACTGGGCTTCTCCGTGTCTCAGACCATGATGGTGGCCCAGCGGCTGTATGAGTCGGGAAAGATTACCTATATGCGTACCGACTCGGTGAATCTTTCGGGGCTCGCCATAGGTACAACAAAGACAGAGATCATCGATCAATACGGAGAGAGGTATCATCAGGTTCGTCAGTACACCACTAAGTCGAAAGGCGCTCAGGAAGCACACGAGGCAATTCGCCCCACTTACATGAGCGAGCATGAGGTGTCGGGTACGGCACAGGAGAAACGTCTCTACGAACTGATATGGAAGCGTACCATTGCTTCGCAGATGGCCGATGCCGAGCTGGAACGTACCACGGCCAATATTGCCGTATCGAACGCCGACGGTAAATTTACAGCCAACGGCGAAGTGATTAAATTCGACGGTTTTCTGAGAGTCTATCTGGAAGGCACTGACGAGGAGAATGGCGAGAATGACGAAGGTATGCTCCCTCCCATGAGACAGGGAGAACAACTGGCCATGTTGGAGACTACAGCTACGGAGCGTTTCACCCAGCGCCCGCCCCGTTATACGGAAGCCGCACTGGTTCGGAAGATGGAGGAACTGGGTATCGGACGCCCTTCGACCTACGCGCCCACCATTTCCACCATTATGAATCGTGAGTATGTGGAGAAAAGAAACGTGGAAGGGGAGGAACGCACCTACAACATCCTTACCCTGAAAAAAGGTGTCATAAAGGACAATGTGAAAAAGGAGATGGCCGGTGCCGACAAAAACAAACTGGTCCCCACCGACATTGGTATGGTGGTAAATGATTTTCTGGTGGAATATTTTCCTTCCATTGTCGATTATAATTTTACGGCACGTGTGGAAAAGAACTTCGACAAGATTGCGGAGGGTAAGGCGCAGTGGAACAAGTCGATTGCCGAGTTTTACAAAACATTTCACCCCATTGTGGAGGAAACATCACAAATGCGTATTGAGCATAAAGTGGGTGAACGGGTGCTGGGTACGGATCCCAAAACAGGCCGTCAGGTATCGGTGAAGATTGGTCGCTATGGTGCCATGGCCCAGATAGGTACACAGGAGGAAGAAGAAAAACCGCTGTTTGCCTCCCTGCAGAAAACGCAGTCGATCGAAACCATCACGCTGGAGGAGACGTTGAAATTGTTCGAGCTCCCCAGGAACCTGGGTGGATTCAGGGAAAAAGAGGTGATCATTGGTGTAGGGCGCTTTGGCCCTTACGTCCGTCACGACAATAAATTTGTTTCTCTACCCAAAGGAACGGATCCGCTGGAAATTACCCTGGAGGAATCCATTGAACTGATAGAAGCCAAAGAGAAGAAAGACCGGGAAAAAATAATCAGGACTTTTGAGGAAGAACCCGGACTGCAAGTGTTGAATGGCCGTTATGGTCCCTATATCGCCTTCGAGAAATCGAATTATAAGATACCCAAGAAGATGATTCCGGCAGAGCTTACCCTCGAGGAGTGCCGGACCATCATTGCCGAAGCGGGTCAGGGTAAGACCGGAAAAGGGAAGACGGGGAAGAGCAGCAGCAAGGGGTCGACCGGAAAGACCGAAACAACAAAGGCAACCGCCAAAGAGAGTACGGTAAAGAAGAGAACCGTAAAATCCACCGCAGGCAAGAGCGCAACCGGAAAAACAGCTGCCAAAAAGCCGGCAGCGAAGAAGCCAAAAGCATAATGCATACCCTAAATGCTGTAAGTCACCGCGATGATTACGCAGATAAGACCTGCCACATATGTTGATTTGCCGGATGTAACGGCTATCTATGCCATCGCACGTGAATTCATGTGCCTGGCCGGAAATGCGTCACAATGGGCCGGTGGTTACCCGGCCGAATCTTTTATTGCTGAGGAGATTGCCTCGGGGCATAGCTTTGTCTGTGAAAATGAAGCGAAAGAGATTGCAGGTACATTTTGTCTTATCTTTGGCAATGATCCAACCTACGCACAGATTTACGATGGGGAGTGGTTAAATGACGAGCCTTATGCAACCGTGCATCGCATTGCCTCTCCGGGGAAGGAAAAAGGAGTAGCCAGATTCTGTATCGAATGGTGTTTCACCCAATATCCCAACATCCGAATAGATACTCATCGTGATAATCATATCATGCAGCATATCATTCAATCAATGGGGTTCACCTACTGTGGTATTATCTTCGTCTCCGATGGTACGGAACGGCTGGCCTACCAGAAAACAGTGTAAGCAGTAAACCCGGGTGACGAAAGCAATCAGGCCGGATAAAGGAAGAGACCTGCCACCCCTGAGAGCATGATCAGCAGAATGGGATCTACTTTTTTCAGGGATGCTACCAGCACCACACCAAAGATAATCCAGCTTTTGTAGTCGATAAAATTATGGCCATTCATCAGCATCAGGGCGGCAGAAGCAATAAGGCCGATGATTGCCGGCTTTAGTACCGAAAGCGATGCCTGCATCCAGGGATTGCTTTTCAGGCGGAAGAAAAAGGCGCAGACAGCGGTCATGATCACCAATGAGGGGAGGCTCACAGCCAGGGTACAGATGGCAGAACCCAGTACGCCGTATCCTTGTGAAAAACCCATCCCGGTGACTGCCGTGTAGCCGATGTAGGTGGCCGAATTGAAGGCGATGGGTCCCGGTGTAGTCTGGGAGATGGCCACGATGTCGGTGAAGTCGCTTACAGAAATCCACCCATGTACATCTACCACCTCACGCTGTATCAGCGGCAGCATGGCATAGCCGCCGCCAAAACCGAACAGGCCAATCTTCAGAAAAGAAACAAATAGTGAGAGAAGGAGATCAGTTAGTTCCATTTATTTTTTCAATGTTTGCTTTGCAAAGAGATAATGGCTTACTCCCAGAAGGATGGCTGCAAGAATCACATACACGGGCGATATCTTCAGTAACCACACGGAAAGAGCTACTATCACCGGAATCCATATATTCTTCAGGTTGATACCCGCCGATTTCCCAAGACCCAATAGCGGGGCGACTATCAGTGCTACCACCGCAGGGCGTATACCCCTGAAAATGCGTTCAACTACCGTATTTTCTTTAAACTGGGTGAAAATCAATGCAATAAGCAGGATGACAATGAAGGAGGGCAGGATAACACCGGCTCCGGAGAAAAGGCTTCCTTTAAAGCCAGATCGTTTATTTCCCACAAACAGCGCTGTATTCAAAGCAATGGGACCAGGCATCGATTGGGCAATGGCCAGCATATCCATAAACTCGTCGTCGCTGAGCCAGAGCTTTTTATTGACCACCTCATTGCGAATAAGTGGTATCATTGCATAGCCACCTCCAAACGTGAAGGCTCCGATCTTAAAAAAAACCAGGAATAATTCCCAATATTGTTTTTTTCGTGTACTCATTGTCGCTGTATTATAAAAATGAAAGCAGATTGCAAAGTCGATATAAACTATTGCCAATCTGCTTTCTATAAGAAGCCGCACCGGTGGAATAAGACGAAACTCCGTATGACAGGATTTGAGTGTCAAGATATCTTTGTAATCCGCTGTTCGTCCGAAGACAAATCCCGAAGGCTACGGCCCGCCATTGATATCAAAAACGTGTCTCGGTTTATAAAATGTAATTGATGAGTTTCCCAATCGACCAATGCGGCAGTAACTCACTCATTTTATATTTCCAAAGATAAGATGGATAAATGAATTATCCAAACAATTTTGCCTGTTTTTTTCGATGTTAACACTCCCGGCGCCGGTTGTTCCGATCATTTATATGCATATGCAGTGCAGCGTCACATCAGTTTTGCGCCAATATCCTGCTGATTTCCTCATCGGTCACCTCGTGATTGGTCAGGTCTCCTGCAAGATACTGATCATAGGCGCTCATGTCGATGAGTCCATGGCCAGACAGATTGAAAAGGATTACCTTGCTTTTTCCTTCCTCCTTCGCCTGCTTTGCTTCACGGATGGCCGCAGCAATGGCGTGGGTGGATTCCGGCGCAGGCACAATGCCCTCGGTCTGAGCGAAGAGAACTCCTGCTTCAAAGGTCTCCAGCTGCTTGATGGCAGTTGCTTCCATCAACCCGTCTCTGAGCAGCTGGCTTACGATGCTTCCGGCGCCATGGTAGCGGAGTCCGCCGGCGTGGATATTGGCTGGTGCAAACTTATGCCCCAGTGTGTACATCGGGATCAGTGGCGTGTAACCGGTTTCATCGCCAAAATCGTATTGAAACCGCCCGCGGGTGAGCTTGGGACATGACGCTGGTTCAGCAGCCACGAAACGGGTGTTTTTCTCTCCCAGCATGTTGTGACGCAGGAAGGGAAAAGTGATGCCCGAGAAGTTGGATCCACCGCCGAAGCATCCAATTACCACGTCGGGATATTCTCCCGCCATTTCCATCTGCTTCTCTGCTTCCAGCCCGATGATAGTCTGATGCAGTGCCACATGGTTCAGCACGCTCCCCAGGGTATACTTGCAATTGGGTGTCTGCATGGCCAGCTCAATGGCTTCTGAGATGGCAGTACCCAGGCTGCCCTGGTAATTTGGATGATCGGTGATGATCTTCCTTCCCGCCTTGGTAGACATGCTGGGTGAAGCAATCACCTGTGCACCCCAGGTCTGCATGAGTGAACGGCGGTAGGGTTTTTGTTCATAGCTTATTTTTACCATATAAACTGCAAGCTCGAGTCCGAATGCCTTGGCCGCGAAGGCCAGGGCTGTACCCCATTGTCCTGCGCCGGTCTCGGTGGTGATGTTGGTCGTCCCGTCCACCTTGTTATAATATGCCTGCGGCAATGCTGAGTTAAGCTTGTGTGAACCGACGGGACTTACACTCTCGTTCTTAAAATAGATATGTGCCGGTGTGTCAAGCACTTTTTCGAGTTCTGTGGCACGTACCAGTGGTGTGGGGCGGTAAATCTTGTACTTCTCCCGTACCTCTTCCGGTATGTCGATCCATGCATCGGTCTGGTTGACTTCCTGTCGCGACAGCTCTTTGGCAAATAAAGGGAACAGGTCTTCAGCCTTCAGCGGCTCCTTCGTCTCTGGGTTCAGCATGGGCTGTGGCTTGTTCTTCATATCGGCTGTAATGTTATACCACTGTGTGGGTATATCTGCCTCCTGCAGCATGAATTTTTTTCTTTTTTCCATCGTTCTATCTACTTTATTTGTATTTGATACTTTCGTTGTTTGTTGTTTGATATTTCAAGACCTCGGCTTATAAGCGGGGTACCCGTTCGATGCAACAGGCGTAATCTGATAAGTTTAAGCGAAGCGACTTCTTATCAGATAGCCTGTAAATCGTGAACGGGTCGCTTAGAAGATGCAGCCGAAGAAATATAAAACATGAACCTGCTCAGACGATGCGTGAAAGGTTGTTCAGGCGGATGTTTTCCTCCACGATGGCATCAATCACCGCCACCGCCACCATATTCACGATATCTCTTACCGGAGTTTCCACATCGAGGATGTGCACCGGCTTATTGAGACCCATCTGAATGGGACCAATAATGTCGTTCAGCCCTATCTCCTTCAGTAGTTTGTAGGAGGCGTTTGCCGAACTGAGGTTGGGGAATACAAGGGTGTTTACCTCTTTGTCTCCCAACTGGGTGAACGGATATTTTTTATTGCGTAGCTCCTTGTTGAGGGCATAGTTTACCTGCATCTCCCCGTCGACTATCATCTCGGGGTACCGTTCATGCAGCGTATTTACCACCTGGTGCACACTGGCAGGGCTCCCCTCCTTGTCGGCACCGAAGTTGGAGTAGGAGAGCATGGCCATGACCGGTTCGTGGTTGAAGAATTTCACGGTAGCGTTGGCCAGGCGTGCGATGTCGATCAGCGCTTCCGTGTCGGGGTGTCGGTTGAACAAGGTGTCTGCCAGAAAGAGCATGCCCTTCTTGGTGTTGACGATGTGCATGGCCCCGATGTGATTCAATCCTTCGCGGATACCTATTACCTCTTTGGCGATGGCGGTGGTGTCGGCATACTTGCTGAACACACCGGTGATCATGGCATCGGCCTCGCCTGTTTCTACCATCATCATACCGAAGTAGTTGCGCTCGAACATTTTTTCCGACGCTTCCCCGAAGGTCATCCCCTGCCGGTTGCGTTTTTCGGTCAGTAACTGTGCATAGCGTGTGCGGCGTTCTTCCTCACGATCATGGCGCAGGTTTATGATTTCTATTCCTTCGAGACTGATCTGATTCTCCCGTGCCACGTTGGTAATTTTCTCCTCATTGCCTAGAAGTACAGGATGGCATATACCCTCCGCACGAGCTGTTTCAGCAGCCTTGAGCATATTCAGATGGTTGGTTTCGGAGAAGACCACACGCTTAGGATTCTGACGTGCCATATCATAGAGGCGACGGATCATCTTATTGTCCATTCCCATCAGATCGCGCAGTTTGTGGTCATATTCGTCCCAGTTGGTGATCGGCTTGCGAGCGACACCCGACGCCATGGCAGCTCTTGCTACGGCAGGAGCTACCGTGGTGAGCAGTCGCGGGTCGAGTGGCTTCGGGATGATATACTCTTTCCCGAAGCGAAGTTTTTTTACACTGTAGGCCGCATTTACCACATCGGGAACTGCCTTCTTGGTCAGCTCGGCAAGTGCATAGACCGTGGCGATCTTCATCTCTTCATTGATGCAGGTAGCCTGCACATCCAGTGCACCGCGAAAAATGTAGGGAAAACCGAGCACGTTATTGATCTGGTTGGGATAATCGGAACGGCCCGTGGCGAAGATGATATCCTCTCTTGATGCCATGGCCAGCTCGTAGGAAATTTCAGGATTCGGATTGGCAAGTGCAAAGACGATGGGATCGTGATTCATGGAACGCAACATCTCCGGGGTGAGTACGTCGGCCACAGAGAGACCGAGAAACACATCGGCATCTTTTACCGCCTCTTCCAGGGTCGTGATATTCCTGCTGGTAGCGAAAGGCTTTTTCCGATTGTTCAGGTCGGTCCGCGCAGTATTGATGACTCCCTTGGAATCGACCATCACAATGTTTTCAAGCTTTGCCCCCAGCGCCATGTATAGTTTGGTACAGGAGTTGGCTGCAGCGCCGGCGCCATTCACCACGATGCGTATATCTTCTATCTTTTTCCCGTTGATCTCCAGTGCGTTGAGTAGTCCGCAGGCGGAGATGATGGCCGTGCCATGCTGGTCGTCGTGCATGATGGGAATATCGAGATCGTTTTTCAGCCTTTCTTCAATCTCAAAGCATTGCGGAGCCTTAATGTCTTCCAGGTTGATGCCCCCGAAGGTGGGTGCGATTGCTTTGACTACCTGAATGAACTTTTCCGGATCCTTTTCGTCGACTTCGATGTCAAAAACGTCGATACCTGCAAAAATCTTGAAAAGCAGCCCCTTGCCTTCCATGACTGGTTTGCCGGCCAGGGCGCCTATATCGCCCAGACCCAGGACAGCAGTGCCATTTGAGATGACTGCTACCAGGTTGCCTTTCGAGGTGTAATTGTAAGCGTCCTGTGGATTCTTTTCAATTTCCAGGCAGGGTGATGCCACTCCCGGCGAGTAAGCAAGAGAGAGGTCGCGTTGTGAGCTATAAGGTTTGGTGGGTACGACTTCAATTTTTCCGGGACGCCCCTGCGCATGATAGGCAAGTGCGTCGTCACGTAGTTTGTTATTTGCCATTTTGATTTTGATTGTGCTTTATAAAAAAGAAATTGTACAAAATTATAAAATAAAAGCGACAGATTATAATTTTATTGTGCTTCCTTCACGATCTCCTTCATAAAATGATAAAGATCGGCTATTTGGGCAAAGTCGTCCATAAGTTGCAACGCAATGGCTTCGCTGTAGAGCCGCTCATCGGACAATGGAATTGTTTTGATTACGTAGATGCTCTTCCGTTGTATCCAGGGCTGGTAAAATTCGGGCAAGCTATTGGGGAGGGGACGTTTGTAAAGTTCTCCGTCTGCCTTGAATCCTGCTCTGAGCACTTTTTCTGCCATCTCCCTGAATGATTCGCGACTGTAATCGACCTCTTCCCGGAAAACATCCATGATCTTTCGCTTGGGCATGAACAACCCCATTCCCGCCATAAAATGTTCATCGCTGAGCTCGGCAAAATAGCCGGGAAAATTTTCCCAATGGGTGGTTGCCTGCTGAAAGCTGAGCCACATGGAGGATTTATAAGGATCCTTATTCGGAGAAAAGCGGATGTCCCGATAAATACGCGAGAGCATCCTTGAGGGACGCATCTCAAACTGCGGGTCAATATTATGCATGGCAGGAGTAAGCATGACCGCCAGCGAGCGGAAGGGTTTCAGCAAGTTACTCTCGTATATATGCTTCCGTTCGTTGAACCATTCCCGGTAGTTATTTTGTTTTAGTTCTTTCAGGAAAAAAATGGTTTCCGGTGTAAATCCGGTAAACTGTCCAGGCGCTTCCATTCAATCGATGATCTGATAAGATTCTGTTTCAATATAATAGGACTTTTCAGCAGCGCCTTCAGTCTTACAACTTTCCCCCTCTGTACCGTGGGTAGCATGGGCATCCGGGTTGTTTTCACCGATTTGTACTTCTGTCAGTTTCCCACGTACCCTTACCTTCCTGTCCACAGCGGTTGGGTCAAATTTGCCCAGTGTAGCCCCTGATTGGGCCCGCAATGTTTTTGTTTCACCTGCTCCCTGCAGAAAAAGCTTCATGCCACTTTTCGTACAGACATGCGTGCAACGGCCTTCTACGATCACAGTTTTACCGACCAGCGATATGGCATTGGCAAGCAGCTCATCCACGTTCATGGATCTGTTTTTATTTTTTTCGGTACATCCGGCGAAGAGGACGAATGTTATTGCAAGAAGAACTGGAAGTGAGATTTTTTTGTTCATATGACTAAAATATTTATTTTCAATGGTATCATATGGAACTCGCTTTAGTCATGATCTTGTGTGATAATGATTTTGACAAAGTCGATTACTTCGTAATTCATGCTCGTTTCATATGATTTAAATTATTTTATTTCAAATCCTTGGTAGCATCTGACATGGATAAAATGACCGCTTGATTTGTTTATTTTTTCAAATGTTATATATACATTTACATGCCAAAGATAAATATTTTTCACGTTGGAGAAAAATAGGAGCTTGTTTAAAGGGGAAAAAAGTTTATTCGTCGGGAAAAAAAGATATGTTCATCGATTGACGTTATGTGCGAATCCCCGGAGTACGTAAATTTGCAAAAATTATAAATTTCATTTATATGGAAAATAACTTAAATGTTTCATTTCATCAATCTCCCAAATCAAAAGGAATCATTTTCGGTTTTCTGTTGATTATTACCGGACTTCTCTTTTTGTCATTTAATTTCGGATGGATTGATGAGGCACTTAAGCCGATCCTTTTTTCGTGGCCGATGATTTTCATTCTCTTTTCAATCATCAATTTCTCTAAAAGGGATTACTCACTGGGTGCGATATTTCTGATCGTGGGTTGTTTCTTCCTGCTTCCCCGTGTCGCCGGAGCTTATCCCGGACTCATGCCCGGCGTCAACCCTGCCTTCACCCATGATTTTTGGCCTGTTTTGCTTATTCTGCTCGGTCTGATCATGGTGTTCAGGGTAGGCAACTGCAAGCGCGACAGAAGATGCCTTTCCCGGTCTACGGAGTCCGATCCGATAGAAAATGTAAACGGGAGAATTGAAAAAAATGTACTCTTCGGCGGTTCAGAAAGTATCTTTCTGGATCCTGTTTTTAACGGGGGCGTCATCAACGCGACTTTTGGAGGTGTGGTGCTCGACCTGCGTAAGACCACACTGCCGGAGGGGGAAACCTGTCTCGATATTGATGCCACTTTTGGAGGTGTGGAACTTTATATTCCAGGTGACTGGTTGATTGAAACACGGTTCCATACCGTATTAGGTGGGGTGGAGGATAAACGGCTTGTTTCACAGCCCGATCATTCACGAAAATTAATTCTCCAGGGGAATCTTACCTTCGGAGGATGTGGAATAAGATAAGTGGAGACAGCGCGGTAATCCAATTCGGGAAAAAGAATGAAAACCTCCCTGACATACATACCCTTGCGGTTGCTTCCGGCCATTATACTGATTGTGTTTTACGCACTGATGCAGGCGCTGGCACTGTTTCCCCTGGTCTCATTTTCTTTTGGTCCGGTTTTTCTGAAGAGCTTTATCGACGCATTGATACTTGCAGGCATGGGATGGCTGCTGAGTATCATTGTCCCATCTTCCAATTATGTAAAGCTGGGTACATACCAGCGGTTTATTAACTATTTCGCTATTGGTGTCTTGTTCGTGGTTCTCTGGCTGAGTATGGAATTACTTACTTCCTGGCTTCTCTTTCGTCAAACGTCTGTCATGGAGATAAGGAAACTGCTTCCTGCCGCCGCGTTCATCGGATCACTGTTATACGTGATTTTCGCTCAGATGATTCATATGCAAATCATAAAAAAGGAAGGCGAGCTTGATGAGGACCCCTCGGACCCCGAACAGGACGAGGCAGCTATCATGCCGTTCCCGGTAAGTGAAAATCCCCGTGAGAGTGAGTTGGAACGCGTGGCAG
The DNA here is from genome assembly GCF_056629195.1 of Proteiniphilum sp. LBM24028. NCBI lineage: Bacteria > Pseudomonadati > Bacteroidota > Bacteroidia > Bacteroidales > Dysgonomonadaceae > Proteiniphilum > Proteiniphilum sp. LBM24028. Next base: position 717,257 of record NZ_CM152817.1, read on the forward strand.
TAAAAGTAGGACAAAAGATCCATGTGATTCTTGTGCCAGATATTCTTTACATCCAATCAGATGGTGATTACGTACAAATTGTAACCGATCAGCACGCTTACATGAAGGAAGAAACGATGAAGTATTTTGAGACCAGCTTGCCACAATCACGATTCGTACGGGTGCACCGCTCTTATATTGTCAACGTGGAAAAGATATTACGCATTGAACTCTATGAAAAACAGAGCCAGATGCTTACACTTAAAAACGGTGATAAGATAAGGGCCAGCGCTTCAGGTTACAAGGCCTTGCGACTGGCATTGAATCTGTGATACATGATCATGTTGTAGAGATGGATTCAAGTAGTATTCTCCGATGGTTGTAAAGTATGTTAAAACTGAAAAAACTGATTTGATGTTTTAAGTTTTCTATTTTATCTTTGTGCGTTTTTTAAATTGCTACATGGAGATTAGAGAAAGAATCATTGCAAAAGCGGGAGACCTCTTTTTCCAGTATGGGATAAAGAGTGTATCAATGGATGAGTTGGCTTCTTCGCTGGGTATCTCAAAAAGAACCATTTATGAAAATTTCAAGGACAAGGAAGAGATACTGTTGTCTTTGCTTGTCAGCCTCAGGGATGAACGTAGGAAGGTCTTCGACTCACTGATATCCGGTAGAAACAATGTGGTGGAAATATTTATAAAAATAATCGAGATCCAACAATCGACACCCATTTGCGACGTGAAATTTTTCGAAGACATACAAAAATATTATCCCCGGGCCAATCGGAATATTGAGGCTGAAAAAGAAAAAAACAAGGAGTATCTGGTTAAATTTCTGCAAAAGGGTATTGAGCAGGGTTATATTCGGGAAGACCTGAACGTGGAAGCGACTGCCTTCCTGGTGGAACAGAGTACCTACATTTATATTCGTGCCACCTCACTTGAAAAACCGTTATTTACTTTTTCAGAACTTTTCTATACAATGATGATCAACTTCGTACGTGGCATCTTAACTGCAAAAGGAATAAAAATTATTGACGCCTATTTAGAACAGCAAAAAACTAAAAATTAAATATAAAATGAGGAAAGAGATGAATAAACCACAACTGATCACGCGTTTCGTTCTTCTGTTGTTTGGCTTGACGGCCCTATTTACCACATCGGCTCAACAGCCCGACAGTTTGCGGGTGGACCTGCCCATGGCGCTCAGTATTGCGCTGAGCGAGAATCCTACCGTCAAGGTAGCCGATATGGAGATTACCAAGAAGCAATACGCGAAGAAATCGGCATACGGTGCATTACTACCGCAGCTTGATATCATTGGACAATACCAGAGGGCCATTAAAAGGCAGACCGTCTATTTTGATGAAGGGTTTGGCTTTGGCGGTGAAGTGGATCCCACGCAATATACCCCCGAAGAACAAAAAATCATGGAGGTGTTGGGCAAGATGATGGGTGGTGGTTCGGAGACCTCCGGTGAGGGGATTCAAATGGGACGCTTCAATGTTTGGTCGGCCGGTCTCAATGTAAACCTTCCCATCGTGATGCCTTCCCTCTGGAAGAACATCCAGATGAGCGAGGTGGATATACGCCTGGCTATGGAGAAGGCACGCTCGTCGCGGATCGACCTGACAAATCAGGTGAAAAAATCCTACTTTAGCCTGTTGCTCGCGCAGGACAGCTATGCGGTACTGAAGAAGACCTACGAGAACGATTCCATCAACCTCGAAAATATCCGTAACCGCTTTAATCAGGGTGTGGTGGCAGAGTATGATGTGATCACAGCAGACGTGCGCCTCAAGAGCCTTATACCCAACATTCTCCAGTCGGAGAACATGATGAAGATCGCCGAGCTGCAGCTGAAGATGCTGATGGGGGTCGACGGTGAGATACCGCTGAAGGTGATGGGCTCGCTCGACGACTATGAAGCGACCATGTTTGATGCGATCATTCCGGCCGACACTTCCTTGATTAACAACAGCGATATCAAGCAGTTCGATCTGCAGGCGGAACAGGCAAAAAATGCGTTCGAGATGCAGAAGCTCCAGTTCTCTCCCACATTGGTTACCAGCTTCAACTGGACCTACATGAGTCAGAACAACGACTTCCGGTTCAGCAACTATCGCTGGGATCCATATTCCATGCTGGGTGTGACCCTGCAGATTCCCATCTTCAACGGGGGACAGCGTTATCATAACCTGAAACAGTCTGAAGTGCAACTCTTCCAGTTGCGTGAGCAGCGCAAGGATGTGGAGCGGGGACTGAAGCTGTCGATCAAGAACAATTATGACCTGATCAACAAAAGTATCGAACAGGTAGTAGCTACACAGTCTTCCGTGGCCCAGGCCCGAAAGGGACATGTGATCACGCTGAAGCGGTATGAGACAGGCATGGGTACAATTGTTGACGTAAATGCAGCGGCACTGGCCGTGCTCAATGCCGAGCTGCAGTATCGGAATGCCATTTACGACTACCTCTCTGCAAAATCGGATCTGGAGAAGGTGCTGGGATACGATATCGCACCGGTGCAGTTGGATTGATCCAGAGACAAGAGAGTAGTGAGCAGAAATTGATTGATAAATCCGATTAAAATAATATACAGATAATCATATGAGACAAAACAGCTTTTTGAAAATTACTCCTTTATTGGCAGCAGCATTGCTTGCTTCCTGCGGAGGAAAGGACCGTACCGGGAGCACGGAAAATGAAGCAACGCAAATAAAAAAGGTGCGTGTAGAAACGGTGCAGGTAGTGCCGGTAAATCAGGATGCCACCTTTACTGCGACGGTAGAGGCTGACAAGGTAAATAATATTGCCCCCGCTATGGGAGGCCGCATCCGCAAAATTTACGTCGATGTAGGCTCCCCGGTACGTCAGGGACAGGCGGTGGTCGCCATGGATGCAGCAACCTTCTCCCAGCAGGAGACCCAGGTAGCCACACTGAAGAGAGACTACGAACGTTATAAAGAACTTTTTGAGGTAGGGGGCATCTCCAAGCAACAACTCGACCAGGCTAAAACACAACTCGATGTGGCTGAGACAGCGTTGGGTAACCTGGGCGAGAACACCGCTCTCACCAGCCCCGTGAGTGGTGTGGTGACGGCCCGCAACTATGATCCGGGAGATGTGGCGGGACAACTGCCTATTCTCACCATAGAGACTTTGAACCCCGTAAAGGTGAAAGTCAACGTGTCGGAGTCGTTCTACAGCCGTGTGGAAAAGGGAATGCCGGTGGAGGTACAGGCCGATGCACTCGGCAGTGAAACCTTCGAAGGAAAGGTATCACTCATTTATCCCACACTCGACCCGGTTTCGCATACCTTCCCCGTGGAGATCACCGTAGCCAATACCGCCCAGCGCCTGCGTCCCGGTATGTTTGCCCGTGTGAAGATGAACTTTGGCACCCACGACCGTCCACTGTTAAGTGACAGGGCGGTACTGAAGCAGGTGGGCTCCAACGATCGCTATGTCTTCGTAGAGAAAGAGGGTAAGGCTGTTTACACGCTGGTACAACTGGGTGTGCGTCTCGATGACAAATATGAAATCGTTTCCGGTCTGCAAGCTGGAGAAAGGGTGATCGTACAAGGCCAGTCGGGTCTGGTGGACGGCACAGAAGTGGAAGTGGTGGAATAAGTTGTAGTCACAACATGTAGTGAAGAGATTGAGAACTGATTAAAGAAAAAATTTATGAAGATATATGAATCCGCGGTGAAAAACCCCGTGGGGACATCATTGATATTTATTGGTGTTGTCTTGATCGGGTTGTTGTTTTACAGGCAGCTGCCCATCGACCTCTATCCGAACATCGACCTGAATATGGTGTCTGTGATGACTACCTATTCCGGCGCGGGTGCACAGGACGTGGAGGAGAATGTGACCCGGCCATTGGAAGATGTACTGAATACGACAGAAAAATTGAAAGAGATCACATCGCAATCTCGCGACGGAATGTCGATGATCATGCTGGAGTTCGACTTTGGTACCGACATGAACGCCGTGATGAATGATGTACGTGACAAGGTGGGCATGATATCAGGCTTCCTGCCCGAAGGTACGGAGGATCCGATCCTCCTGAAGTTCAGTTCCGATATGATCCCGGTGGTTATCCTTTCGGCCACTGCCGAGGAGAGTGCCGGTGCGCTCTACAAGATTCTCGACGAACAGGTTGCCAACCCGCTCAACAGGGTTTCAGGGGTGGGAACAGTCTCCGTGGCGGGCGCTCCCCAAAGGGAGATTCAGGTGAATGTGGTACCCGCCAAGCTTGAGGCATACAATATCTCGCTGGAGCAGATAGCCCAGGTGATTGCCGCCGAAAATGTGAATGTGCCTGCAGGCGATTTCGATATCGGCTCGCAGACCTACATGTTGCGTCTGGAAGGGGAATTTCAGAACAGCAGGGATCTTAATAACGTGGTTATCGGCAACAGCGGGGGTAAGACTGTCTACCTGCGTGATGTGGCCTCGGTAAAAGATACATTGGAGAACCGCGTGCAGGAAAATTATACCAACGGTAGGCGCAGTGCCACCATCGTGGTACAGAAGCAATCGGGTGCCAATACGGTGGCCATTGCCGATGCGGTGCGTGCACAGCTGCCCCTTTTGCAGAAGAACCTGCCCCCCGACATCCACATTGAAACCGTAATGGACACGTCTGATTACATCAAGGTGTCCATCAACAGCTTACTTGAGACAATCCTGCTGGCGTTGATCATCGTGGGTGTAGTGGTACTCCTCTTTTTGGGACGCTGGCGCGCTACGATCATTATCATGGTGACAATCCCTATCTCGCTGATCGGATCTTTCATCTACCTCTACCTCACCGGAAACACTATCAACATCATCTCGCTTTCGGCGCTCTCCATCACTATTGGGATGGTAGTAGACGATGCGATCGTGGTGCTCGAAAATATCACCACCCACATTGAGCGGGGAAGCAGACCCAGGCAGGCGGCGGTTTACGGAACGGAAGAGGTGTCACTCTCGGTGATTGCTTCCACGCTGACCATCATCGCGGTGTTCCTTCCAATGACCATGGTAGGCGGTTTTGCTGGTGTCATGTTCAAGCAGCTGGGGTGGATGGTGACCATCATCATCTCTCTCTCACTGATCATTGCCTTGACACTGACACCCATGATGAGTGCGAAAATGATGCGTGGTAATAAAGACAAGAAGCTGTCGCATTTCGACCGTTGGTACAACAAAAATATTCTCCCTCTCCTGGATAGGTTGGATCATGGTTATGGACGTCTGGTCAATTGGGTTTCACGACGGCGGAAGGCAACCGTCTGGATGGTTATCCTGATCTTTGTGGTGAGTGCCGTCATCAGCGGCCTTACTCTCAAAACCGAGTTTATGCCAGCCTCCGATAACAATACCATTGCACTCACCGTGGAGATGCCTACCGGTACCCGTATGGAGGTGGCACGCGAAACAGGTCATCTCATCGCCCAAAATATGCGGGAGAAATATCCTGAGATTGAAATCATCTCCTTCAGTGTGGGCGCCGCAGGCGAAGATGATACCTGGGCTGCCATGCAGGATAATGCTTCCAATATCATCAGTTATACATTGCGGTTGACAGAAGCCAGGAACCGGAAAAAGACCATCTTCGACGTGTCGGACCAGATACGTGAGGACCTTTCTCAAATGCCTGAGCTGCACCGTTATCAGGTGATGCCCGGTGGTGGAGATATGGGAATGACAACGGGCAGCAATGTAGCTGTGGAGATTTTCGGGTATAGTTTCGCTGATACTGATCAAATGGCTCAGGAGTTGCGGCAGAAGTTACAGGATGTGAAAGGGCTCAGAGATATTATGGTTTCCCGCAAGGAATACCGTATGGAATACCAGATACAGTTCGATCGCGAGAAGATGGCTTTGAATGGTCTCAACATGAGTACGGTTGCCAATGCTGTGCGTAATCGTATTAATGGCCTCACCATGTCGCGTTTTCGTGAAGATGGGGAAGAGTACAACATCCGGGTACGTTTTGAAGAACAATACCGGCAGTCCATCGAGGACATTGAAAATATCATCGTCTATAACGCAATGGGTACCGGCGTGCGGGTGCGTGACCTGGGCAAGGTAGTGGAATCATCCACGCTGCCGCAGATCGACCGGCAGGATCGCGAACGCATTGTCACAGTTAGCGGCACGCTCTATGGCCGTGCCCTGAGCGAGGTGGTAAAAGATGTAAACCTCATCATTGATCAATTAGATCCCCCTGCAGGCGTGCAGGTCGAGATGAGCGGGACGCTGGAAGATCAGCAGGAGTCCTTCGCCGACTTATCGCTGCTGCTTCTCATTGTCTCGCTATTGGTTTATATCGTGCTGGCCTCTCAGTTTGAATCGCTCACCTATCCGTTCATGATTATCCTGACTGTGCCCTTTGCCTTCACCGGATCCATCCTGTTGCTTGCGATTACGGGTGAGCCGTTGGGCATCATGGGTTTTGTGGGGATGATCATGCTCGTGGGTATGGTGGTAAAGAATGCCATCGTACTCATCGACTACATCAACCTGAATAGGGAAAGAGGCATGTCCATCATCACTGCCGTGACCCATGGCGGCCGTTCGAGACTGCGCCCGGTACTGATGACCACGCTCACCACTATTCTGGGTATGATCCCGCTGGCCATCGGCACGGGACAGGGTTCGGAGATGTGGCAGACACTCGGTATCGCCATCATTGGAGGAATGACCTTCTCCACCATCATCACCCTGATTCTTATTCCCGCACTTTATGCGTCAATGGCGGGCTACGGCGTACGTCGCAGACGTCGCAAGCATCGTGAGGTATTGGTGGGGAATGATAATTAAACGATACATTTGACATAATTTCAATCTTATGAAAGCAGTAATGATAGTTTTAGACCAGGCACACTACGACAAGATCGTGGATGACCTGAGTTCCATGAATATCCGGGGCTTCACTTCCTGGAAAGAGGTTTTCGGCAAAGGAAGCAAAGATGGCTACCCCCACTACGGATCGCATGCATGGCCTTCGGTGAACAACGCCATCCTTACGGTGGTGGAGGATGACAGAGTACCACTGTTGCTGAGATACCTGAAAGAACAGGATGAAGAATCTGCCAACCTGGGATTGCGCGCCTTCGTGTGGAACGTGGAGGAGATGATCTGAAGGAATACTTATTTTTTGGGGAGGGGCGTGGCCGAGAGGTATCGCCCCTTCTTTATTTTGGTCGTTCAAAATTTAGGCTAAATATTTCGATTGGGTTCAAAAATTTGTTATCATAGGGAATGCTGAACGAAATGAATCCCTGAAACGTTTTATATTTTTACCAATAAATAATGCGGAGAAATGGGAATAATCAGCAGCATCCTTGATACCGACCTGTATAAGTTTACTACCAGTTATGCCTATTCCAAGCTCTTTCCCCGGGCATATGGAGAGTTTGAGTTCGTGGACAGAAGCAACGGGGACTATCCCGAAGGATTCGATCACCTGCTTAAGAAGGAACTGGAGCAGATGGCCGGTTTGTCGCTCACGGCCGGGGAGGAGGCGTTTATCCGGAAGCAGATGCCCTATCTGCCGCCCATCTATATTGATTTTCTGAAAGGGTTCCGGTTCGACCCTTCCGAGTTGGATATCCGGTTGGAGGAGTCGAAGTTGAAGATCAGGGCAAGTGGTTTGCTCTACAGGGTAACACTATGGGAGACGCCCATACTGGCCACTGTTTCCGAGCTCTGGTTCCGGGAGTCGGGTCAACATCCCGACGTGGGGTATATGGAGCAGGCAGCCATAGACAAAGCCATTCGCATGAAGGAGCATGGCATCACCTTCTCGCTTTTCGGGATGCGGCGCCGCTTCAGTTTCGATGTGGAGGACAGGGTCACCGAACTGCTGAAGCAGCATGCCGGCGAAAGCTTGTTCGGTACGAGCAATGTCTACATGGCTTACAAGCACAATATCAACGTCTCCGGAACCCATCCCCATGAGTGGGTACAGTTTCACGGTTCCATCTATGGCTACAAGATGGCCAACTATATGTCGATGGAAGACTGGATCAACGTCTACGACGGTGATCTGGGAACGGTGCTGACTGACACCTATACCACCGACGTGTTTCTGCGCAACTTCAGCAAGAAGCATGCTGCGCTCTTCACCAGCCTGAGGCACGACAGTGGCGACCCGTTCCTGTTTGCCGACAAGGTGATACAGCGGTACGAAGAGCTGCGGGTCAATCCCAAAATGAAATACCTTGTTTTTTCCGACAGCCTGAATGTGGATAAGGCGATCGAAATAAAGGACTATTGCGGTGACCGTATCGGCGTCACTTTCGGTATCGGCACCAACCTCACCAACGATGTGTCGGTCGAGATCAGAAGCATGAACATCGTGATGAAACTCTTCCGCTGCAAGATGACGGCAAAAGAACCGTGGCAGGAGTGCGTGAAGCTGTCGGATGTGGAGGGAAAGCATACCGGTAGCGAGCGGGAGATTGCCCTGGTGAAAGAGACGTTGGGGTTATAACACCTTTTTGTATTCGCTGCTGTTGCCCGCTCCGTCGGTGGCCGTAAAAACCAGTGTCAGTTGCTCTCCTTTGTTCAGCCTTGCCTCGTCGAAAAGGTAGCTATACACGTTCGATTTGGTGTCGTGGGTGAAGAGTACAAACCTTCCGTTTATCTCACCCCGGAATGTGGTGATGCCACTTTTGTTGTCGCTCAGCCTTACTCTGATATGACGCTGCTTTACCCAATTTTCCGGAGTAACGGGCGTGATGACGGGAGGCTGGGTGTCGGATGACACGGCATAGCTGTCGCCCAGTTCCCGTATGGTGGTAGAAATACCGCCCTGCCTATATGTCCCCCCAATCCAGCTTTCCGAGCCGTTGTCATTGATTTTTACAATCCCGTAGTTGCTCCTGTTCCGCAGCGTGTCGGTATGCAGCCCGATCCACAGTTCCGCACCCCTATGGAGCGGAACCGGCTTGTCGTTCACCCGGTGCAGGTGCGAATAATAGGCATGGTTTTCGGTCTTACGATGTGTGAAACAGAGGTCGCTGTACAGATTGCCTGCCGGTATGGAAAGCGAGAATCCCATTTCGAGAAAGGAGTTATTCAGGTTCCAGGTGAACCAGTTTTCACAGGGTGGGGGAGCCGGAATGTCCTGTGGTTTTCCCAGTATGCTGAAGCGGTAATCGAGGCGGTTACCCGCATGATCTTCCAGCTCGTAACGGAAAACGTATTCCCGCTCTTCGGTGATGTCGATGTAGCCGTTATTTGTCGTTTTGTAGAAGGGAAGCCTGTTGCCCGGGTCTACAAAAGACTTCATATAAAAGGAACGCCGTTCCTGCCAGTCTTCAAAGTCTACAAAAGAATTCAGCATGCGGGTGTCTGAAAACGAAAACCGGTCGATGGAGCTGCTGAAAACCAGCTTCTCATCCACAAACAGCCGGATATGCTTTACTCCGTATATATTGGATTGACCGTTCATCCGGTCGTAAGCTTTCACACCCACACCAATCCGCCCCCAGGCATTGATTGTACGGTCGGGCCTCAGCGGGTGGCCGCTGCCATCTTTGCTGATATTGATCCGCAGGGGATTGCTGCTGCCGTTAATGAGACCCTTGCCCTTTTGAGGATAGAGGGCGATGCCCCGCAGATCCGGTTTCTGGGTGTCGGCCACAAGGGGTAGATATGGCAGAGCATCCAGCGGTTCTTCGGTGTGGCTATCCCGGATCTCGAAGTGCAGGTGCGGCCCGCCCGAGCTGCCTGTGTTGCCACTCAGTGCGATCTGCTCACCCCGCTTTACAGGGAATTGCCCTTTCTCCGGATAAAGGGTTACCTGAAAACTTTCCTGCTCATACTGTTTCTCCTTGACCCAGTCGGCAATCTCTTTGGAGAAACTGTTCAGGTGGGCATATACGCTGGTATGGCCTGTGGCAGGGTGATCCACATAGAGTGCCAGTCCAAATCCCCCGGGTGAGACGCTGATGCGGGAGACATAACCCTCTTCAATGGCCACGACGGGCTTGTTTACTGCCTGCTGTGTCTTGAAATCAAGGCCCGAGTGAAAATGGTTGCTGCGTAGTTCACCGAAATTTGCACTGAAGGCGGGCGGAATGGTGACGGGATATCTGTATTGCTGAGAGAAGGCGGAGGATGCGTATACGACAAATAAAGCAATGTATATAAAGGGAGAGAGGTTGATCTTCATTGTGTGTGGTTTTTTCATTAAAAAACCGGTTACCCGGTTTTGACTGAATTATCCTGAATAGGGTGAGACGGTTCAACGTGAAAAACGATGTCGACAATATCTTTGGCGACCTCCTTTTTTGATTTCAGACCAAACGACATGTTGTTGCCTTCACGGGAGAGGATGGTTACTTTGTTGGTATCACCGCCAAAGCCGGCACCTTCGTCCTGCAGGGAGTTGAGAACGATGAAGTCGAGATGCTTTCTCTCCAGTTTCTTGCGGGCGTTCAGTAACTCATCGTTCGTCTCCAGTGCGAAACCGATGAGGGTTTGATGTACCTCTTTCATCTGGCCGAGCGATGCGGCGATATCGGGATTGGTCGTCAGGGTGAAGCTGAATTCTTCCTGCCCTTCCCGTTTCATTTTTTCAGGCCGGGACTGCAGGGGACGGTAATCGGCTACGGCTGCGGAGAGGATGGCTGCATCCATTCGCGGGAAAGCGCTTACTGCGGCGTCGTGCATCTGCTGAGCCGACTCCACATCGATGCGTTCGATACGGGGATGTATGGTCTTCAAGGCGGTAGGTCCGGCAATCAGCAACACCTCTGCACCCCGTTGTGCGCACTCTTCGGCCAGGGAAAATCCCATCTTGCCGGAAGAGAAGTTGCCGATGAAACGCACCGGATCGATCCGTTCATAGGTGGGGCCTGCCGTGATCAATATCTTTTTCCCCTGCAGATCGTTTTGGACGGCAAAAAACTGTTCGATGAGGAGTACGATATTTTCCGGTTCCTCCATCCGTCCCTTGCCTTCGAGGTGACTGGCCAGCTCTCCTTCCGTGGGTTCAATAACCTGTACGCCATCGCGCTTCAGCCTTTCAATATTCCGGCTGGTGGTGATGTGGCGGAACATGTCCAGATCCATGGCCGGCGCTACAAAAACAGGCGCCTTCATGGAGAGGTAGGTGGTGATAAGCATGTTGTCGGCCACTCCGTGAGCCATCTTGGCCAGGGTGGAGGCAGTGGCGGGAGCTACAATCATCAGGTCGGCCCACAGGCCCAGGTCCACGTGGCTGTGCCAGGTACCGTCGCCACTGGCAAAAAAATCACTGATGACGGGTTGACCCGAGAGGGCGGAGAGGGTAACCGGCGTGATGAACTCCTTGCCGGCCGGTGTGATCACAATCTGCACCTCCGCTCCCCTCTTTACGAGCAAACGGGTGAGAATGGCCGACTTATAGGCGGCGATGCTGCCGGTAATGCCCAAGACGATATGTTTCCCTTGTAATGACATAGCTGATGAATAAAGCACAAATATACATAAAAGTCATTACTTATACACGGACCAATAAAAATTGAGTGTTTTACCTCACTTGACTACGTTTCGTTCATATTTTTTGTACATTTGTGTTTATCTATTTACAATTTTTTTTTTATCACTGTTTCACACAAGTGAAACTTTCAGGTACTACACCTCTAAATTTATCAATTGAGAATGGGCAAATACAAAATCAAAACCCTGAATGGAATATCCGAGACAGGGTTGGAAAAGTTCGGAGAAAAATACGAGATCAGTGAAACTACAGCGTCGCCTGACGGCATCATCCTGCGCAGCGCTTCGCTACATGAAATGGAGTTTCCCCAAAGCTTGCACTGCATTGCCCGTGCCGGCGCGGGTGTAAACAATATTCCCACGGAGAAGTGTACCCAGCAAGGAATTGTTGTGTTTAATACCCCGGGCGCCAATGCCAACGCGGTAAAAGAACTGGCAATGGCTGCGCTCTTTTTTTCATCGCGCAGGATTGTGGAGGGCATCAACTGGGTGAACAACCTTTCGGGAAATGATATTGCGAAACAGGTGGAAAAAGGCAAGGCTCAGTTTATAGGTCCCGAGATAAAGGGAAAAAAACTGGGTGTAATTGGATTGGGTGCAATTGGTGTGATGGTGGCCAACGCAGCGGTCAATCTGGAGATGGAAGTGTATGGTTACGATCCTTATATCTCCGTAGATCACGCCTGGGGCCTGTCGCGTGCAGTGAAGAAAGCCAGTGACCTTAAAAAACTGTTTAAACACTGTGATTACATTACACTGCACATTCCATTAACCGACGAAACCAAAGGAATGCTCAACAAAGATGCGTTCGCACAAATGAAAAATGAAGTACGTATCATCAACCTCTCCAGAGGCGAACTGGTGAACGATGACGATATTATTGCCGCATTGAACAATGGGGAAGTGAGTGGATATGTGACCGATTTTCCCAACGAGAAACTGATTGGCGTACCGGGTATCATTTCTATTCCACATCTGGGTGCGTCAACGCCCGAAAGCGAGAATAACTGCGCCGTGATGGCCGTTTTGCAGACAAAAGATTTCCTGGAAAATGGGAATATTAAAAATTCGGTAAACTTCCCATCGTGCGACATGGGTGTGAGTGTGGTAAAACACCGACTAACCATCGCGCATAAAAATATCCCTAAAATGCTTGGACAAATCTCTGCCGTCCTTTCCGAACAAGACGCCAATATCGCGAATATGATTAACCGCAGCCGTGGCGATTATGCATATACAATGGTCGATCTCGAAGAAGAAATTACCGATGAAAACGTAAGACGCATTAACGCTATCGACGGTGTGCTAAGGGTGAGGGTGATTTGATGAGATTTTTTCTCCGGTTGTAATTTCAGATACAGATATCTTCAAGCGGAACAATCTGTTCCGATAATCGTGATGAGCGCAATACATATTGTGCACAGGAATCGGCTGTTGGTAATTATAATTGTTAAATAAATATAAATCAACAGAAATACTTGGTACTATGTATTGCATAATACTTTGTTTAATGTAACTTTGTAAAGTTGGATGTACATAAAAGATAAGACATGAATATTGAGAATACGCAGAGTCAAATGCGAAAGGGAGTTTTGGAATATTGTATCCTTTCTATTATTAAGCGGGGCGAAGCTTATCCCGGCGACATTGTCGACGAAATGAAGAGTGCCGGTCTGCAGCTGTTGGAAGGTACCCTTTACCCCTTGCTTAACAGACTGAAGAATGCAGAGATCCTCACTTATCAATGGGTAGAGAGTACAATGGGTCCTCCCCGCAAATATTTTCGTCTCACCGACAAGGGAAGAAAATTTTACACCTTGCTTGAAGCTACCTGGCAGGAGCTAGCCACAGGTGTAGCCATGGTCACGCGGAAAGATCAGGAACAAGATCAGCATCCATCATTATAACAACACATCAACACCAAAAAATAAACAGACGAATCGCATGAAGAAAGTAATCAACATTAATTTTCAGGGGCAGGTCATTGCCATCGAGGAGACCGCTTATGAGATATTAAAGCGGTATATCGAAAGTCTCCAGAGTTATTTCTCACAGGAAGAGGGTGGTGATGAGATTGTCAATGATATTGAATGCCGTATTGCGGAGTTGTTTGGGAACAGATTGAAGCATGGTATCAACTGCATCACCGACGAGGATGTGGAGGCGGTCATCTCCAGCATCGGTCGCCCCAAAGATTTTGATACGGACTATGAAGAACCGGTGGAGCCGGAAGCATCTCATAAAGCCTCACAGGGCAAGGTCGAAGATGTTCCGCACGGCAGTAGTGAAGAACACCATTCTCTCTTCCGGAATTCCAGCGATCAAATTATCGGTGGTGTGTGCAGTGGCCTGGCACATTATTTTAAAATCGACCCGGTACTGATACGCTTGCTATTTGTGTTATTTTTCGGTGTACTTTTTTGGGTTTACATTGTATTGTGGATTGTACTGAAATCCAAACCGCTTGTCACGAACGTAAGCAAGCGGTTATACCGCAACCCCAACGATCGTTTTCTGGGTGGTGTCTGCGGCGGAATAGCAGCCTATTTCCGGATCGACAGCTGGATTCCCCGCGTGTTGTTTCTGCTCCCGTTGTTGTTTAATCTGATCGCGATGGTTTCTTTCTTTCCGCTGAACTATTTTTTCCATGACATCGATTTCAGCTGGAATCTTAATATAGGCATCGGGGTGGTTTATGTTGTCCTGTGGATTATAATTCCCGAAGCCAAAACGGTAAAGCAGAAGCTGGAGATGATGGGAGAGGAGGAGTATTTACGTACCCTCCGTGAGAAGGTGAGCGACAATGTATCAGGCTCCAGAACCCGCGCGGAAGTTGACAAACCGGCTTACAGTGCGACAAGTAACACCGGTGAACAACCTCGGGACACCACGGTGGTGGGTGGGCTGACGGAAGAAGATCTAGGGGAAGTGAAGGGATCGGGAGCGGAAATGCCCCCCCAACCTCCAGCGTCTCCGGTGAATGAGCCTTCAAGATTTTCGGAAACGCCTCAATCTCAACGTTCCGGATGCATGAGTGCACTGATTATCTTTTTGAAAATAATCTTCTTCACCTTTGTCGGCTTTTTTGCACTGGTACTTGTGGGAGTGTTTATTGGTATTCTGTTTGCAGGAGCGCAGTTTATGTCACTTAAATCCCTGTTCATTGATCCCGGTTATGAAACGAACCTGCTCATCATCTCGCTCGCACTGGTGATACTGGTGCCGGTAATATCCATCATTACCTGGATCATCCGGCGGGTAATGAAGGTCAGGTCGTGTCCGGCTATCGGTATTGTTTCTTTTATACTTTGGTTTGCCGGCCTTGCGGTTGGGGGGGTACTGACGAAAAGCATAGCGGATAAATACAGTGTGGAAAGCTCGCAAGAGTCGGTGATCGCATTGACACCCGTCACTTCCGACAGGCTTTATCTTGACATGCAGCCGTATGCCGACGATTACGCCGAGTTTAAAATGGGATACGGGATGAATTCGGGGATCGATGAGCTACCTTATGCCACGGTGAACGAAGATTCGCTGCTGTTCAAAAATATCAATTTGCATATCAGAAAGAGCACGGATTCACTTTTTCATGTGAGAACCATTGCTGTATCACGCGGAAAGGATCTTCGCACGGCCAGAACCGATATTACCGCGTTCCGCTATGAGATTGTACAGCAGGATTCACTTTTGTTGCTGCCTGAATTTCTGATGGTACCCGTCAGTCAGGGTTATCGCGACCAGAGCATTACCATAGAGGTTTCCGTGCCGGCCGGCAAGACCGTTGAAATCAGCGACGCGCTGGATGAATATAAAAATAATCAACCGCCCTCCGTAGTGCGGAAAAGAATCAGAAACTATTCCCGTACGAACTATCAGGACAAGCCTGCAACAGCAGAAGACCAGAAAGGGACCATAGTCACATACGACTCATTATAATCTACTTTTTATCTATTCTTTATAACTTTCATTGTGAATTCCGGGGGCTGTCTGAGAAGGGCTGCCCTCTTTTCTTGTGTAAAACCAAAATTTCCGAAATTAGTTTGAATTATTTTGGAATTACTAACTGGCAGGGATACAGAGTTAAGTATAAAAGCTTATTTTTGTGTAGTATGAGAAAACAATGAACACATTTTGACAAGGCATTCAAAGAGAATGCGGTCAAACTCAAAATAAAGAAAAGAAAAGGAAAGGATATGAAACATTCGTTATTTTTTAGAAATTCAAGCACTTCTTATTTCGTGTTGGCAATAGGGATTGCGATCCTGTTGCTTTCATGTTCGTCAGTCCAAAACCAGTCAGCCAGGGAACCGGTCGATTATGTGAATCCCTATATGGGGAATATCAGTCATTTGCTGGTGCCTACCTTCCCCACCATCCACCTGCCCAACAGCATGCTGCGCGTGTATCCCGAGCGGCGTGATTTCACAGGCGACGTGCTGGAAGGACTCCCCATTGTGGTCACCAGCCACCGGGGAAGTTCGGCTTTCAACCTGAGTCCCTTTTACGAAAGCAGGAAAGAGCTGAAGCCCGTTGTAGCCTACGGTTACGACAATGAAAAGATAACACCTTATTCCTACTCGGTTTATCTCGATGAAGAGGATATCTCCGTGGAGTATGGCCTCTCTCACCAGTCTGCGATCTACGAGCTGTCTTTCGAAAAAGAGGAAGCAGCCAGGGTGGCGCTTAATTCCCGAAGGGGAGAGCTTACTTGGGACGGCACGGCCTTATCGGGATTTCAGATGATCGAGAACGACACGAAGGTCTATCTCTACCTGCTTTCCGAGCAGTTGCCGGAGAGCGTATCGCTGCTGGAAGAGGGAAATCTGGAGAACAAAACCTCTGCTACCGGCAGGAATGCATGTCTTGTCATGAGCTACCCCGCCGGTAGCAAGAAGATTATCCTGCGTTATGGCATTTCTTTTATCGATGCAACGCAGGCACAAAAGAACATGGAGCGGGAATTGAATGGGAAAAATCTGACTTCTCTCCGTGAAACAGGGCGTAAGGTATGGAACGACGCGTTGAACAAGATTCGGATATCGGGCGGCATCGAAGCGGACAGAACGGTCTTTTATACCTCACTCTACCGCTGCTTTGAGCGACCTGTATCCATTTCGGAAGATGGTCGTTATTACAGTGCTTTCGACGGAAAAGTACATGAGGATGGAGGACGCGCTTTTTATACCGACGACTGGATATGGGATTCATACAGGGCACATCATCCACTGCGTGTCCTGATTGAACCGGAAAGGGAACAGGATATTCTGAATTCATTTGTACTGATGGCCGAACAGATGGAGCATTTCTGGATGCCTACCTTTCCGGAAATTACCGGCGACAGTCGCCGCATGAACTCCAATCATGGTGTCGCCTCGGTGTTGGATGCCCATCGAAAGGGTCTGGACAATTTTGATTTGAAAAAAGCATATCTTGCCGCCAAGGCTGCCATCATGGACAAGACTCTGGCTCCCTGGTCGGGTAAACCGGCGGGAGAGCTGGACAAATTTTATAAAGAACATGGATATATACCGGCATTGCGGGAAGAGGAGGAGGAAACGATTTCGGAGGTACATGGTTTCGAACGTCGCCAACCTGTTGCCGTGACTTTGGGTACCTCATACGATGAGTGGTGCCTGGCACAACTGGCAAAGGAGCAGGGCCTGATGGATGATTATGCTTACTTTATGGACGCATCCTTTAACTATCGCAACCTGTTCAATAAGGAGACCGGCTTTTTCCACCCCAAAGATAAAAACGGAGATTTTATCCAACCCTTTGATTATCGCTATTCGGGTGGAATAGGTGCACGCGGTTATTATGGAGAAAACAACGGATGGATCTATCGTTGGGATGTACAACACAATATTCCCGACTTAATCGACCTGATGGGAGGAAAGGAGCAGTTTGTCCATAATCTGGATGAGATGTTTGCCACTCCGCTGGGAAAGAGCAAGTATGATTTTTACAGTCAGTTGCCCGACCATACCGGCAACGTAGGACAATTTTCAATGGCCAATGAACCTTCCCTGCATATTCCTTATTTGTATAACTATGCCGGTGCACCCTGGAAGACCCAGAAACGAATCAGGACCCTTATCCACCAGTGGTTTCGAAACGACCTGATGGGTGTGCCCGGAGATGAAGATGGGGGAGGTATGTCTTCTTTTGTTGTCTTCTCGCAGATGGGCTTTTATCCTGTCACCCCTGGAAATCCGGAATACAGCATCGGTAGTCCGTTCTTCGATCATGCCAGGATTGATTTGGGAAATGGGAAGTTTTTTGAAATTGAAACGATCAATAATGCTCCCGAGAATAAATATATCCAGTCGGCCATATTGAACGGGAAACCCCTGAACAGACCTTTTATTCACCAAAATGAGATCATGAAAGGCGGAAAAATTATTTTTGAAATGGGAGCAAAGGCAAATAAGGGCTGGGGAATATAGATAACGTACATGAAAATGTGTTATATTCGTTTTTTGTTATTGATTGCTTCAACAATCAATGTACGGGAGCAGGTTTTTTAGTCTTGGGTGATGTCCATTATGACCGCATGGAGGATCACAATATTACAAGTTTCACAATTTGAACATAGTTATGTTCCAATCTATCAATTTTAATTGAATAAATTATTCATGAAAAAGTGTCATAAAAGCTTGTTTATGGCACTATATTTACACATCAATTAATGACTTCATCTGAATGAGATTATTTTATTTATTTATCTTATCGGCACTTTTGATGCCACTTTCTATTACGGCACAAAGTCTGCCGTTTCAGAATCCCAATTTACCCATCGACGAACGGGTGAAAGACCTTGTCGAAAGAATGACGCTGAAAGAAAAAATCAGCCAGATGATGAATGCCGCTCCTCCAATAGACCGACTTGGGATCCCCGCCTACAACTGGTGGAATGAATGTCTGCACGGAGTTGCCCGATCCGGCAGGGCCACTGTCTTTCCCCAGGCAATAGGGATGGCTGCCACGTTCGACACGGATGCCATGTTTCGTACGGCCGAAGTCATCTCCGACGAAGCAAGAGCCAAATATCATCAGGCTTTGCGTGACCACGACCAGAGGCAATACACCGGACTGACCTTCTGGTCACCCAATATCAATATATTTCGTGATCCACGCTGGGGCAGGGGACAGGAAACCTATGGGGAGGATCCCTATTTGACTTCCGGTTTGGGCGTAGCTTTTGTAAAAGGACTTCAGGGAAACGATGAGAAATATTTTAAGACAATTGCTACGGCCAAACACTATGCCGTACACAGCGGCCCCGAGTACAGCCGTCATTCTTTTGATGCCCGTCCGCCCCTGCGGGATGTGTGGGAAACCTACCTGCCGGCTTTCGAGAAACTGATAAAGACCGGCAACGCCTATTCCGTCATGTGTGCCTACAACCGTTACGAAGGCGAACCCTGTTGCGGAAACGATGAGCTATTGATTGACATCCTGCGAAACCGATGGGGTTTTGAAGGGTATGTGGTCTCCGACTGTGGCGCCATCAACAATTTCTACCGGACGCACAAAACTTCGCCCGACGCTGCCGCAGCTTCCTCCCAGGCAGTAATTGCAGGCACCGACCTCGAATGTGGAGGCAGCTACAGCACGTTGATGGATGCCGTGAAGCGCGGAGATATTACGGAAGAGGAAATCAATCTGTCCGTCTCGCGTCTCTTTGCTGCCCGCATGAAACTGGGTATGTTTGATCCCGATGACCGGGTGCCCTACAGCAAGATCCCCATTTCTGTGGTTGCATCAAAAAAAGGCTGCGAGCAATCACTGGAGATGGCACGAAAATCCATCGTATTGTTAAAAAACGAGCAACAGACGTTGCCACTCGATAAGAAGATTAAAACCATTGCAGTGATCGGCCCCAATGCCGACAACCCGACCTGCTTACTTGGGAACTACAATGGTTCACCCTCTTATATAGTGACACCGCTTGATGGAATACGCCAGAAGGTGAGCAAAAACACCAAAGTCATTTATCATCAGGGAGTGGGGCTGACCGATGATTCTGTCTCCGTTCCCGTCCAAATCAAAAAACTGCTGCTTGCAGAGGGCAGAGATGGATTTAAAGCGGAATATTTCGACAACACGGAGTTTAAAGGAACCCCTGCGTTTGTCCAATATGAAAAGGAGATCGATTTTTTTGGAACAAAACAACACAGCATCCTGGCCAATTTAAAACCGGGTAGGGTTGCAGCACGCTGGACGAGCGTACTCACTCCCCGGAAAGATATGGAGGTGGCGTTTGAAATAACCAGCGACGACAGCGGTTTTCGCCTGTTTGTGGATGATCAGCTCCTGATCGACCGTTTTTCATATCAGGAGGCACGTGTGGAATACTGTCATTTGCAGCTAAAAGCAGGGCAAAAACGTACGCTTCGTTTCGAGTTTGTGCAGAGAATGGAAGGCGGTGGCGTCAGTCTCACTACGGTGAAGCGACAGAAAAGCGACCTGAATGCACTGGCCACGTCCGTGAAGTCGGCTGATGCCATTGTATTTGTCGGGGGTATCTCTCCCTCGCTCGAGGGAGAAGAAATGCCGGTGAGTGTGCCTGGTTTTAACAAGGGAGACCGTACCTCTATCGCCCTGCCCCGGGTACAGACTGAAGCCATGAAAGCATTGAAGGCCACGGGAAAGCCGGTGATTTTCGTGATGCTTACCGGAAGTGCCCTTGCAATTCAATGGGAAGATGATAATCTCCCAGCCATAGTCAATGCCTGGTATGGTGGTCAGGATGCAGGTACCGCATTGGCCGATGTGCTTTTCGGCGATTATAATCCCTCAGGGCGGCTGCCGGTCACTTTTTATGCTTCGGACGACGATTTGCCTCCTTATGAGGATTATAGCATGAAAGGAAGAACCTATCGTTACTTTACCGGCAAGCCCCTGTATCCTTTTGGTCACGGTTTAAGCTACACAGGGTTTACCTATTCCGATCTTCAGGTTCCAGCGACTATGGTCACAGGAGATTCTGTGAAGGTATCGGTATCGGTAACCAATACCGGAGATCGCAGTGGTGAAGAAGTGGTACAGCTCTATGTCTCTCTTTTAAACCGACAGGCTCCCGTGCCGTTGCGGTCGCTGCAGGGCGTACAGCGCATAAGGCTGGAACCCGGAGAATCGCGTAAGGTCGACTTCACACTTGCACCGGAACAGTTTTCCAGTATCGATGCGTTGATGCAACGTTGTGTGGAACCGGGAAAAGTATCGGTCAGCATTGGCGGTCAGCAGCCTTCCGAAGAGATCATAAAAGCTGAAAAGGCTGTTCGGAAAGAGCTGGTAGTTACAGGCAAAAAATGGATCGTCCGCTGATCTACCTGCAATCAGATGAAGGAAAATAATCTTTATGTTAAATTATATTCCCATGAACAGAAGAAATTTTATCAGAAATGTGTCCGCATTTTCAGCGGTTACCGTTTTAAAACCGGAAATCGTGTTTGCTTCCAATAACAATTCAGCCGTCCGAATAGGCCTTGTGGGGTGTGGTTCACGTGCCACAGGAATCCTGGGTGCCATGTCGGAAAGTTCCAATATTCAGATCACTGCCCTGGCCGATCTCTTTGAAGATAAACTGGCCAGTGGCGCCGATTTTGTGAACAAGCTGAATCAAAAGAAAGGGTATGCCCTTGTACAGAAGAAAAACATGTATGCAGGTTCCGATGCCTATCTGCGATTGCTGGAGAATAAAGAGGTAGATGCGGTCATCATCGCTTCACCCGGTTATTCGCACCCCCAGATACTGGAAGACACGGTTGCCGCAGGGAAACATGTATATTGTGAAAAACCGTTGGCTGTGGATGGCGACGGATGCAGGCAGATTCTCCGGACGGCACAAAATATTCAGGGAAAGATTTCCGCTTTCGATGGTTTCCAGATTCGTTACGCCACACCTTATGTAGAGATGGCAAAGCGGATTAAACGCGGCGATATAGGGGACCTTGTCACCGTGCAGCTCTACTATTTTTCTTCCGGGGGTGCCATCGTACCCCACGAAGGCATGTCGTACGACGAAATGCGTATCCGAAACCATTATCATTTTCACGAGATCTCCGGCGGTTGTTATCTGGATCAGGCCATTCATATGATCGACACATGTAACTGGATCCTTGGTACCCATCCTTTATCTGCAATAGGAGACGGAAACAGGAAGGGTGGTCCCGGATTTGGAAACGCATGGACGAACTATCAGGTGATTTACAAATATCCCGACGAGGTGAATGTATCGGTGCATTCCAGCAAATTCGGAAAAGTATTTGGTGATGTATGTGCCAGATTCATAGGGATAAAGGGCCTGGCCGAGGCTCACTATAGCGGCGGTGTGTTTATTTTGGGTGAGAACAAGTGGGATTCCGGAATAGCACACTCGGCGTCAGACCTGACTCCCGAGTCCATTGCAAGAGGTACCAGCTCCTCGTCGCTGGATGATGCGGATACAAACAAGGGCAAAGCTTTTATTGACAGCATCATCGGTGGTAACTACATGAACCAGCTGGAGTCGGGCTACAATTCTACCATGAGCGCAATCTTAGGGAGAGAAGCCGCTTCTCGGCAAGAGAAAGTCACCTGGGATGAATTGGCATATACCCCCCAACGGATTGACCCAAAATTAAATTTAAAGCAGTTCGACAGAAAATAATCGCAAAATGTTGGTTTTCGTTTAAAAAAACTTCTATCTTTGCATCCGCAAATAACAAGAGGTGCGCAGGCATCTCTTTTATTTGGGGAGCGGGCAGCGGCCCGTTGTATCCCGAAAATCATGAAACGCCCGGATGGCGGAATTGGTAGACGCGCTAGTTTCAGGGACTAGTGTTGGTTACAATGTGCAGGTTCGAGTCCTGTTCCGGGCACTTTTGCGCAGGTGGTGAAATTGGTATACACGCTACTTTGAGGGGGTAGTGCCGGTTACGGCGTGTGAGTTCGAGTCTCATTCTGCGCACCAATATAGCGTAAGTCATTGACTTTCAAGTTCGATTGGCCGTCATATACATGGAAATATATATAACGATTATGGCAGCCAACTATTCTGTTCCTAAATCTCATTTGCAGAGGGTTAATCGTAATAACGAAAAAATTACAAGAAATTTATGAGAAATTGATTCCACGTGTCAGCGACCGCTTAGTATGTTGCTGTCTTCCGTGGAAATTGGCGATCCCTCAGGTGCGGTGTTGACCTCTTCCTATTGTGTGTTGCTGTCTTTCACGGCAATCTCTTTGACCAGTCTTATCATCTTCCCATCGTGGGTCACTCCCTCGCCAATTATCTGATAGACGCCCGGCATATCGGCAGAATAAAAATCGATCACCGCTTCGCCCTGTGCAGAGAATTGCACATCGGGTTTCCAGAAGAGGGTAGTGCGCAGGTCCGGCACTGATGACTCTGCCTGCTCCGGCTTTTCGTATGTAGGAGCATAAAAGTGTGCTGCCTGCTGATAACCGAGTGGAATGATGTCGTCAATGCTGGGAGGACGGTGCGACGAATCCTTATATCCTCCTATTTTCGTGGTGATCACCACCGCACCGCTGGTGCCGGGAAAATAACCGGGCATGGAGGTGTTGTCTTTCAGTACGAAGAGGCTCTCGATGGAAGAGACCTCAATGTCGTCAATCCTTCCCGAAAAATCTTCAAATTTCATGTTGTCTATTACAAACAACACCGGCATCTCAGACCGGGTGGTGGTCACCACGTCACCCCTGATGACGATTCCCGGCTGACGCTGGAGCAACGACCGCAGGCTGGAGACATGCATCTTCTCTATGTCCGCCGCGGTTTGTACGCCAGTGGCGCTGATGGGTGAGTAAAAGGACGATTCCTTATATTTTTCAAGATTTTGCGCAGTGACGGTGAACTCATCGAGCAGAATGGTGCGGATACCGTTTTTTTGGGTGTAGTCCTCATTGGCAATCTGTAGATAAGGATCCTGGTCTGAATTATGCCGGTTGACAGCCTCCCCTCTAACCGGCAGGGCAGCGCCCTGAAGGGCGGGAAATGTCTCCTGGTTGAGGCTGATCACATTGAATGATCCACCTTTCTTACTCCGTGATTGTACCAGGATGGCGGTTCCCTCCGGATACTCCACATCGAATACGAAGCGGCCCCAGTCATCTGCTTGCGTGGTTTGCGTGCTGACCAGCGTGTCGAGCCGCGCCATCAGACTGATCTGTCCCTCTTTCAGTGACCCGAAGATACTCTCAGCCTTCCCTGTCACCTTCTGTGCCAGCTCGGGCGCAAAATCATCAGGCGTAGCGATTCTGCCCTGCAGGACAGCCGGGATATCGTACCTTCTCCATCCCTGCGTCAGCATCAGTGCGTCGAGGGCATACCTGTTCACTTGCCCGTCCTGAAAGTAGGACACCGGGGACTCGATCGTTCCTTTCAGCTCCGACGACAACAGGAGTGTGCTGATGATATTTATTGTGCTGTCGGTGACAACCGCTTCCTTATTGGTCACCGACATTGCAATATTACCGGTGGAGGGCATCAGATCCGGCCCGGTCAGTTTTAGCATGATCGTGACATGTTCCCTGCGTTTGTAAGCAGGTTTGGGCGTGTCGGCCTCCAGGCGGGCAAATTCGTTCCCGTTCAGGTTGAAAAGAAGCCGCTCGCTTAGCACTTCCTGTCTTGTATTCAATAATATGATATTCAATATCCCCGTGGGTAAATCCTTGTTTTCGAAGCTGTATATCTCTTTCTTCGGGTTCCACCGTTCATGAAAAAGAACCAGCCCTTTGTGGTGAATGAGCAGTGACACGGTGTCTTGCGGCGCTTCCTTGCCTCTGCTTTGTGTAATTCGCAACTGGCCCCCCGCATTGCGGGCAGTGATGATATGGGCGTCGGGCTGCGATTCCGGCAATGCGAAACGCCGGGAGATGCCGGCTTCGTTCCGGCAGATCACATGATATGACTCATTCCCGGAAGGAATAAAATGAAAGAGGCCCATGCCCAGATGCAGGCTTCTGAACGTGAGTATTTCACGATCTGCTGAGTCATACAATGTCCCCGTTATCTGTGTGCCCAGACCATCGGTGTTCAGCGCCTTGAAGGCAACCTGCGTAATCATGCCGGGGATGATGTAACCACCCTCCGGGAAAAACTGTACGTCATATTCTGCCGGATCACGAGGAATCGTGTAGTACCGGTTATATTTCCTGCCTTTGTAGATGAGTCCCAGCAGCAGCGTCCTGTTTTTATCCTTTTCCGATAACCTGATATCGAGATGATACACCCCGTCTTTCCCGGGCTTGAGTGTTTTTACCGCATTGTATCCGATCTTACTTGTGACCACCTCGGGCACTATCGTGTCGTTCAGTTGCCTGTCTATGAACTGTAGAGACAGATGTACGTCATTTTTCTCCACATCGAACGTCACCAGTGGCTCCAGCTGCAATGAAAACGGGTCGAGCACCTGTATGGACCTTCGGAAGAAAAAATCTTCGCTCCTGTTTCGCATGTACTGCGTGTATGCCCTCAGGGTATAGGCACCCTGGGTAAGGTCATCCTCCAGATCGATATGACCCGAATAAGCGCCGGTGCTATCGGGCCGTATCTTCACCCGTTGTACCAGTTCATCGAGTGGGCCGATCAGCTCCACATAGATGTAACGGCTTATGAAAACGGGCTGATGGGTAAGCGCATCCACCATGTGAGCCCGAAACCAGATCCGTTCGCCCGAGAGATATCCGGCCTTGTCTGTCTGCACGTAGATCTTCTCCTGCGGAAAAGTGACCAGCTGACGATGCATGCGTACCACCACAGAATCGCTATCCACTGTCGCTGTTTGTGCGAAAACAATAGATTTAAGCAGTAAAAAAAAATAAAGAAAGATATTTTTCTTCATTGATTATTCTGTGATTATACTCAAAAACAATAAAGGCTCATTATTTACATTGGTTAACGTAAAACCTGATCCTTTAGGTGAATAAAAGGTATTGTCTTTATTGATAATGGTCTCCTGTCCGTTGATTCTTACTTTGGTTCTCCCCTGTAAAATATAGATCGCATTTTGTCTTTGTGCACTATCTTTATAAGTGTATAATTCATTTTTGCGGATCTTATTTAATGTAACCTGAAATCCATCTGCAAAATCCTTATTTAAAAGGGTCTTCTCATTAAATTGTAACCGGCCGTAATTTTCATGCGGTACATAGCAATCATCAAAGGTGTAGTTGGTATTTCCTACCGAATAAGGTTTTTCAAGGGCAATAAGCGATTCCCTCTTTATGACAAGATATTTGATTGTGTCGTTGTGAATTCTTTGGATGTTGTGAGAAGATCCGCTGGGAGTATAGATAAAATCTCCTTCGTTTAGATTTTTTTCTATACCGTTGATATGAAACCTCACCGGACCTTTTACAATATAAAAAGCTTCGTCTTCATTGTGAATGTGGGGTGCATGTGTTTGAGTGCCTTCAAAAACACACGACATTTTTACTGTCAGAGTGTCGGCCATTCCTTTGGGAATATAATAATGAAACCAGCCATTGCGGTTTTTTGTTACCTTCTCTTCTTTAAATCTATCCACCAGGGCTTCCATATCTGTTGAGGAATCTATTTGTCTACTCTGAGAGTATACACCGAACGATGAAAAGAACAATATTAGACAAGCAAAACAATTATATTTCATGTAGTTAAAGTTATTATTTTCAATTTCATTACTCTTTTCCCCGTGTTCACTTATCGAAAATGTTCAAGAGTATCACAGGAACTCGTTTTAATCATGTACTTCTGTAATATGATTGTCATGCTCGTTCCATGATACGAGTTCTTTAACTGTTTCTTTATTAATGAGCCTGTTATCTCGAGATATTGCAAATATACAAGTAAAAAACAAACAAAATGATATTGATATGTTTTTTTCATGTTTTCAGGTATTGGTAGTCGTTATCTCAACATATAGCTGTAGCGTCTATTTTAATAATGAAATACCAAAACCAGGTGCACTTGAAGGTATAAAAACTCCATTTTCTACTCTGTTAAAGCCAAAATCGATATCATTTGAAAAACAAGTAACGCCTTCAATCGTAACAACATTTCCAATACCTCCGGCAAGATGTCCGGTATAGATAGTTTTAAGATAATCACCCCAATTATGAGGTGAAGCCTGCAACCCGTTTTCTATTAACCGGGGCATTAATTTCCTCCAGTGGGTGAATCCATAGCCCATTATATCGTCCAGATAAACGTCCAGTACTTTGTTTCTCCCCATTTCCAACGCAAGATCCAAATCAGGTCTCGCCTCACCGTCGGCAAGCAGGGTGTTCCTTTTTCTGTTTTCCGACAACCATTTTCTCAGCGCGGTAAAATCGTCCAGTGTCTCCCTGAAAGGTTCTTCTATCCACCATATCGATACATTTTCAAGTTGTTCAAGATAACGGATGAAGTCTTTCAATGTATAGCCATCGTTCGCATCAACTAAAATATCAACATCCGGAAAATAAGCATTTACCATCCGGGTAACTTCAACATCTCTCTTCAAGCCCTCTTCGGGAGACATCCATTTGAATCCTCTGCCGATTTTCAGTTTAAACTGCCGATACCCTTTGCTATAATCATAAAAGCATTCTTGAAGTATTTTATCAAATGCTTTTCTGCTATCATTCATATCTACATCATCCATATAGATCATTCCACTATAGCATTTGGTTATAATTGGACTTTCACTGCCCAGAAGCTGATATACAGGTTTATTCAAAATAACACCTGCAAGGTCATGCAAGGGGATGTCAAATATCTGCGCAACATCTGTTACACCCGTCTCCAATGCGAATACATCGGTAATCTTTTTTCCTTTAATCTGATCAAAAATCTCTACTGCCTTTTCTCGGGACCCTCTCATCATCCCAATTCCAGATGCTCCCTGATTTGTTGTGAGTCTGCAAATAGTCATCGATGGGCCATGACCATGAATGCCCAAATGGGAATTTTTTCCTACCAGACGAGGATAACTCAGCTTTACATTTGTGAACTGCATACTTTCCAATGAATGGTCAGACAGCTCATTTACTGCATTAAGGCTCATGCTTTCCGCTTTCAATGAAGTAAAAGAAGCGGGTAGCAATGAAGCTGCTCCTGCAGTGGCCGCATATCGTAAAAAATTCCGTCTGTTCATGAACTTAATAGATTTATTGTTCAAATATATACATTATTCTTGTAATACTGACCCATAAATTTCCATATCAGCAATAGCAACATCTTTCTTGTCATTTATTGCCAGCCTTACATACCGTGCGGATGTGGGTTTGATGTCACTATCGGTAGTATTCATCTGGTTATTCGCCTGTTCAAATGCCTTTTCCCACTTTCTCCCATCTTCGCTTGTTTCAACCACGAAAGATTTCAACTTGTAATTTTCATTCATGCCGTTGATTTTTCCCGCATGTCTTATTACAATACGATTGATACGATAAGGTTTTGCAAAATCAAACTGTATCCATTTGTTTCCCGTCGCAGAAGACACCCATGTCCGGTCGGCGGAGGCAGTGCCATCCGCGGCATAATCTGCATGGGTACCTGTTTCACTGGAAGTGATTTTCATCTTTGACGAAAGGGTAAGGTTGAAGTCCAGCCCGTTTGCTTCGTTGTAAAGAGCAAAAAAGTGGTCGCCGCGGCATATCACAATATTTCCCGGAGAAATGGCATCCAGTTTTTCTTTTAATATCACCATGCTGTCGGGTCCCATACGCCACGATGTACCCTGGGCAGTGAGGAAGACGGGTTTCTTCCCTTCAAAATGGGCTACGGTGTCGCGGTTCATTCTCACAAACACATCCGGTCCATTGGCATAACAAGGATAATTGGGAAGAAAGGCAAGACGGTGCTGTGAATTGTAGGAAGGAATTTTTCCAATCTGCCTTTCCCAGTCCTGTTGTGTGACCCCATAAAGATAACGGCAATGTGTTGCATATGCATCCATCTGTCCCTGATTGATCTCGTCCCACACCGTAATCACCCTCAGTCCGCTTTTTTCCAGATACCGTTGTGTAAGCTTCAAATATTCTTCAAATGCTTTGCCCCCCGTATTGTTCCACTTGTAATTATGCGCATCATAAAGCAGGGAGTAGCCCAGGCCGGAGGGGCCGGAAGCAAAAAAGTCGTTCGGTGTGGCTGTCTTGTAATAATAGTTGAGCAGACCAGGCCCCAGATCCGACAGTGCGGGACTAATTGTCCAGTTTATAGGAATAATTCCCCTTTCAGGATTTAGCCACAGTTTTGCCAGGGCGTTCTGGCAGTACTGGATATTGTCTCCGTCACTCAGAAAAAGGGCGAGATATATCTTGTTTTCGAGTTCAGGCTTTTTAGGAACCACCGGTAAATGAATAATATGATCCATGCCCGCGTATACAGTTGCATTTTCGTAAAAATCTGCTGGCACGGTAGAAATGCCATACTCTGTTCCTATGCCAATTCCCGATCGTTCCTCGGGCCACCAGCCCAGGATAATTCCTTCCCCTGCGGTCATGTCCCGGAGATAGAGCCGGAGCACGTTCCTTTCCGGAATATTTCGGGGGTCAAGCCAGATAACGGCAGCTTTTGCTGCCACAGCTATGTCCCGTATATATGGAACTGCCCTATGGTGAACCAGCATCCTTTTAGAACATGCACCCCAATAGGTATTGTACATGTATAGATAAATATCCTCGGGAGTGGTGTAAGCGAGACTGGTCAAATCGGCCAACACCTGAAATTTCATGCCACGCTTCTGCAGTTGTTCGTATTCAGCCCTTGTCACCGGAAGTGCATTGCGTAATCCGGCAACTGTTGTTGCCAGGTTACGGTAATGCGGACTTTTATCCACACTATACAAGACCACACCCTTTATGCTGTTGCGATATTTTTTTACCACTTCCCATTTGTTATCCTCTCTGTATTCCCTGAGATTTAATTTAAGATGTTGTGGCCACACCTTGCTCTCCGGCCCTGAAGTGCGTATCAGCAGTATAGATGGTTTTGTCTTGTTCACAAGCCCTTGCAGCGCAGAAAACATTACCCCTTCCTCACTTTTGTCATTTCTGTATTCCACCCAAACGGCGTCGAGCGTGTCTGCGGGAAGAGAGAACGTTGGAAATGCCTGTCCTTTGGGCCAGTACATTCCCTGATTGTTATTCTGCGCCGATATATTTAAATTCATTAAGACGATACACAGGAAAAGAATTATTGATCTCATATCTTATTTTTTTAGTCAGTTATTCTACTTAAAAACAGCGCTGTCTCTTTGGGGTAGTGAACCATCCGCATCTGCCAGATCAGTTCCTGCAAATTCACGATGCGGGTATTGTTATTAATTCTTTCAATGCACTTTTTTGCAGCTGCAACTCCAATTACATTTCCTCCAGGTGTATTTTCAGCCTGGAGATCGTCCGAACTACCAATGTCGCTGAATCTGCTCCAGGCATGAACGCAAACGGCAGAAAAAGAGCCTTCACCAAGTTGGTTTATTTTCGATGCGATATATGCGGGACTTCCCTGGTTTGGTCTGTTATCTCCATGATTCCAGAGTGCATACTTCGTGGTAATTACAGGAATATGAAATCCATCGGAATTTTTAAACCAAAACACTTTTCCATCGCCTGCAGCATAGGGTGCATACTGAACTACAACAATTCCTTCGAGCATATTATTGGTCTCTATATAGGCTTTGTAGGCTTCCATCGCAGCGGGGCTGTCACAATCCATTGTGAAGAGCCCCAGTATTTTGCAATTATGTTGCCTTAAATGGGCTGTGGTAGCTACCACTGTTTTTTGCAATGTATTCAATCTGTCTTTATCCCGGGCAAACTCGTCAGCGTAAAAATAACCCCCTCCAAAACTTTCAAAAACGGAACCTGCCGGGTTTTGCTTTTCCAGCAAATAATTCAGCCAGTCGGGGGCAATCATGTCCAGATTGGCCACCGGTAACCCGAACGAGAATTTTGTAGCCGTCACATCCTTACTCGCATAATATATATCACGATTGAAGTTGTTCATCATCCACTGAATGTTATCGCCGTCAGAAAGATAGAATGAAGCATAGTTTTTGGAAGGATCGTAAAGATATTTTTTGGGATTATCAACTTTTACAAGACCCTTTTGTCTGTTTTTGTAATCCAGTGCCGTAAAATCTGTATTGTAAGCCCAGTCATAGGGCACCATCCTGTTTCCGGTTTTGGTCACTCTTCTTACAAACACATCTTCACCTACGCCTTGTTCCCAGCCAAAAACGGGTGCATTGGGCTCAAGCCATTGTAGTATCTCCTCGAACAGTTCCACATTTTGACCTTCACTACTCGACTGATATATATGGTTCAGATTAATCACAAACAGTTTATGCGCTATGGCATATGAACGCAATTCACCCGTCTGCACAGGCATCACTACCAGTGCTGAATTACTACATTTGTCCTTAAATTCCCTCCATGAGTCAGCCACACTTTTTTTTGTCGCATCGTAGCGCATCACATACCCCCGGGCATCAAAAAAATCCTTGTCCCTGATATCCACAATAATTGCCTGATACACGTGGGCCGCTACCGCTGCCACATTCCCACTCTCGGGATTATTTACAACATCTGAAAGTATATATCCCGGTTTGCCATCGTCGCCCGTCCATATTTGTTTCAGGTCTTCACCGGGTTCAAATTGTTCAGTTGCCAGCTCCACGGCTGTGCGCTTACCAATTTCTTTGATACCCATGGCTTCAAAAGCAGTCCTGCTATTTGTATAAGCCGGATAGTCCGTGCCTTCATCCATCCATACGGCAACCTTGCTTTTTCCCTCTTCAGTCGCAAGAAATGATAAACCTTGAATGGATTGCGCAAGCAAATGATATTGAAGTCCTTCTGTTATGCTTGTTTGTGAAATATTGTTTTTTTGGCTGTTACCCAGGATGTCTGTAAGGTTCCAGTACCTTTCCGGAAGTCTGCTATTTGAAGGAATCCAATATTGTCCCACATCGCTGAACGCATCATGGAATGATGAATAGCTGAAGCGGCCATCGTCAGTTTTGGACGCGCAGCCGATGGATAAGGTTGTCAGGAGTATACCTGTGAATATTCTTGAAATCATCATGTTGTCACCATTTTATTTCCACTAAAATACCGTCGGGGTCATTTTCAAACTTCAACAGGCAGGTGCCCGATATTTCGTCCCACGCATGTTCAGCATTCGTGATCACTTTGCCTGCAGAGTCCTTTACTACCACCTCGGAAGGCTTTTTGGGAAGTAATACACGGCTTACATTTTCCGTGTGGAGTGGACTTTTGGCAACAAACGAGTAAAACCCTCTTTTAGAAACCTCATCATATATCCGTGAAGCACCGCATAAGACGGCGGGCTTTTTCCTGTTTTTTACCTGTTCAACGTTGTAAAGCAAAGCCTGTTCGTTGGGGTGAATCACCTTTTCCTCCAGTATGGGCAGGGTAGGGTCAAAAAGATCTATAAAAACACCGTGAAGCGTGAGTGGCTCACCTGATACGCTCTCATCTAAAACAGATGCAATGATGTAGGGCCCCCGCTCCAGATAATAATTGTTTTTTACATCAAACTTCTCTTTGTTTGCTGTGGCAGTCTCAAATGCTTTTTGCACTGTACTTACAAAAAGTCTGTCACCCTGTTCTTTCATAACAAACTCTTTGGGCTCTTCCCGCATTATATACACTTTTCCCTTTCCATAAGTATATTCACCCGTGCGGGGAGTGTCAGATTCCAGTCCCATCAATCCAAACAGATGCTGCGATGGTGCCTTATAGCTGTTTCCGTTGCTGTTCCACCATTCCATGACGGTCTGGTAGGGATCATTGTCCAAACCGCAATATACAAGCACACCGCCATCCTTTACCCACTGGGCAATATATTCATGAAATTCCAATTTAGGGGGCTTCATATTGGCGTATGACATGATGAGCACTTTCAGGTTTTTCCAGGTATCGGGATAACTTACATTTTCAATATGTACTGTACTTACGGGTATTCCTCTTTTCAACAAAGGCAGGGTTTGCCCGTAAAAGTTTGAAAATTGAGGATCTGCCAAATTTTCTTCCTGATATTGCATGCTGCCTTTGTTAAATACTTCCACCACCTCACCATTTTGGTTATGTGTGGGATAACGCTGAAACATCAGTGAATTGGACATCAGCACGCCAATGCCTTGCGTTCCGCTTACTGTGTGGTCACTCAATGGCATGTTGTTTAGTGTATTGATCATTATTTGCACCTGTGTGGAGTAATATTCAGGTATTCTCTCCTTCGTACTGCAGGTATCGCATGACTGATATAATCCCTCATACACCCTGTCGGGCCAGGGCATCACCTCATAGTTGTCCACCATTGGGTAAAGTAGTTGCGCAGTAAATGTTGCCTGGTAGTTCTTTTTAAAATCACTCCAGTTACGTGCCCAGTCTTCAATGGGGTCGGTAAGGAAAAACATTTTGCGTCCAGTCGGTCTTGTCATGGACTCCATGGAGCCATATTCCAGGAAAGCATTCTCAAACACTCTCTCTTTGCGAATGCCGTTGAAGTAGTTTGGTTCCCTTGCCGTGCCGGTCCACACCTGTGCAATATAACCATCCATACTGGGTAGTGAAGCCAGGCTGGCGTGGGGACTGACGATCTGCCAGGAGGAGTAGTTCACCAGTGAATGGGTAGGTACATAACAGCGAACATCCATCCCCTTACTCCTGCCATATGCCTTGGCAAATGTGAACACTTCATCCAAAGCACGGTAGTAGAGATGATATTTCAGCTTGTTTGAAAGGTAGGTGTTTTCGGGCGACTCATGCTGTGGACGCCAGGGAAAGCCATAATACTCTTCCCATTCACGCTTAAAGGCATCGCTATATCCGGCACGCATCCAGAACTCGGGTTCTTCCAGATAAATGGCATCAATTCCTGCATCAATTGCCCGTTTCACCTGCACCTCTTTCATGTATTTCAGGAAGTTTCTTGTGGGAACAATATAAGGTACATTTCGTCCATGCCATATTGTATCTCCTTTCACAGTCACCTGTCCCTCATCCCAATGTGTTTTGCCATCCCACTGGCCGGTAAAGTAATCCTGATATCCACCCCAGGCAATGCCGGTCATGAAATGTGTGATGTAACCGCGATCCCGCCAGGTCTGCACTCTTTCTTCAAACGTCATTGCAGGCCGTCCTTCTCTCGCCTGCCTGTCGCCTGCGCCATATATAATTGCTACGTCAGATCTTATGTCAGTGACCGGTTTCCAGTGACCGGAAGTCTGAAACGCGGTCTTTTCTTTATTGTCGATTCCCCCGCGGCTATTGTCAGTTCTCGATCCGCAACCAATCCATATGATTGTCAGGAGTATGCCTGTGAATATTTTTGGAATCATCATGTTGTCACCATTTTATTTCCACTAAGATGCCGTCGGGGTCATTCTCAAACTTCAACAGGCAGGTGCCCGATGTATCGTCCCAGGCATGTTCAGCATTCGTGATCACTTCGCCAGCGGGGTTCTTTACCACCACCTCGGAAGGTTTTTTGGGAAGTAAAACACGACTTACATTATTTGTTTCGAGCGGACTTTTGGCAACAAACGAGTAAAACCCTCTTTTAGAAACTTCATCATATATCCTTGAAGCACCGCATAGTACGGCAGGTTTACTTTTGCCCTTTATAAACTCCACATTGTACAGGAATGCTTGTTCACCGGGAATGACCGATTTTTCAGTCAGTACCGGCAGGGCAGGGTCAAATAGATCGATAAACACACCCTTCAAAGTCATGGGGTCGTTTGAAATACTCTCATCCATTACAGCGGCAATCATATAGGGCCCGCGTTCCAGATACAAGCTGTTTTTTGTTTCAAGTTGACCCCCGTTGGGTGTAGTTTCAAATGCTTTTTTTATTGTTTCAAAATAGTTTGAATCATAGTTCGCATTCAGTACAAATTCCTTGGGTTCTTCACGTATCACATATACTTTTCCCTTGCCGCAGGCATACTCGCCCGTACCCGGCGTGTCAGTTCCCAGTTTCATTAACTCAAAAAGGTGTTGTGATGGTGCTTTGTAGCTGTTTCCGTCGCTGTTCCACCATTCCATCACTGTCTGATAAGGATCAATGTCCTTGCCACAATATACCAGCACACCCCCATTTTTCACCCAGTCGGCTATAAACTGATGGTACTCGGCCTTCATCGGTTTCATGTTGGCGTATGACATCACCAACACTTTCAGGTCTTTCCAGGTATCGGGATACCCCACATTCTCGATATGTACGGTGCTTACAGGTATTCCCCTTTTCAACAAGGGCAGCGTCTGTCCGTAGAAGTTAGAAAACTGCGGATCATCATACCCGTCGTGCGTGGGAAAACGCTGAAACATGAGTGAGTTCGACATCAGTACACCAATGCCATGAGAGCCGCTTACTTTATTTTCAGAGCGTGGCATGTCGTTAAGCGTGTTAATCATCACCTGCATCTGTGTGGAGTAAAAGCGTGGAATCCGTTCCTTCGTAGTACATGTGTCACATGTTTTATACAAACCTTCATAGATACGATCGGGCCAGGGCATCACCTCATAATCTGCAATCATGGGATAAAGCAGTTGCGCAGAGAAGGTGGCCTGATAATTTTTTTTGTAATCCACCCAGTCGCGGGGCCAGTCCTCAATCGGGTCCGTCAGAAAAAACATCTTGCGTCCCGTGGGGCGAGTCATCGACTCCATTGATCCATATTCCAGGAATGCATTTTCAAATACACGTTCCTTCTTTAGTCCGTCAAAATAGGTCGGTTCACGTGAAGTACCGGTCCACACCTGGGCGATATAGCCATCCATGGCGGGTAATGAGGCCAGGCTGGCTTCAGGGCTTACTATCTGCCACGATGAGTAGTTTACCAGCGAGTGGGTAGGCACATAACAGCGTACATTCATTCCTTTGCTCTTTCCATATTCTTTGGCAAAAGTAAATACTTCATCCAGGGCACGGTAGTAGAGATGATATTTCAGCTTGTTTGAAAGGTAGGTGTTTTCGGGCGACTCATGCTGCGGACGCCACGGAAAGCCGTAATATTCTTCCCATTCACGTTTGAATGCATCACTGTATCCGGCACGCATCCAAAACTCGGGCTCTTCCATATGAATTGCATCAATACCGGCATCAATGACCTTCTTCACATGCTTCTGCTTGATGTATTCGATAAAATTCAACGAAGGTAC
This sequence comes from Proteiniphilum sp. LBM24028, assembly GCF_056629195.1. Taxonomy (NCBI): domain Bacteria; kingdom Pseudomonadati; phylum Bacteroidota; class Bacteroidia; order Bacteroidales; family Dysgonomonadaceae; genus Proteiniphilum; species Proteiniphilum sp. LBM24028. The sequence continues at coordinate 752,893 of NZ_CM152817.1, forward strand.
AATATAGGGTACCATTCTGCCGTGCCATATCGTATCTCCTTTCACGGTTTTTTGTCCTTCGTCGAGATGCCACTTCCCGTCCCATTCTCCTGTGAAGTAATCCTGATAATTGCCCCATGCGATACCGGTCATGAAATGAGTAGTGTAACCGCGGTCGCGCCATGTCTGCACCCGCTCCTCGAAAGTCATTGCAGGACGTCCATCCCTTGCAGGCCTGTCGCCGGCGCCATACACGATTGCCACATCCGCCCTTACGTCTGTGACCGGTTTCCACTGCCCCGACGTCTGAAACGCTGTTTTTTCTTTACTGACATCCCTGTCAAGCTGATTGTGACCTTGATTCTGGCAGGATACCATACTCAAAGCGATAAGTATGGTTGATATAAACAATATTGTAGTTCTCATAAGTTTATTTTTTATTTTAATGGTTCCGACATGGAAGGAGCTCTCGAATCACGTGAGCTGCCCCAGCTTTTGTTGGGCCTTGGCCCCATTATAAACACCAGCTTACCTCCCTTTACTATATCCGAATGTTCAATCCACGTCTTGTCGTGCGGTTTTCCGTTTAACTCAGCCGATTGAATATATTTGTTTTGTTGAGACACATTTTCTGCCTCAATTATAAACTTCTTACCTTCACCTACATTGATGATGACTTCCTCGAAAATTGGACTGCCAATATCAAAAATTGGCCTTCCGGGACACTGTGGATAGATACCCATCGCGTTCAGGACATACCAACTCGACATTGCGCCTCCATCTTCATCCCCGCTTAGTCCGAAAGGAGTTGTGTCATACCATATATCCAGCATCTGCCGCACCTTTTTTTGTGTCATCCATGGCTGGCCGGCGTAATTAAAAAGATAAGGGATATGCCATGCCGGCTCATTTCCATGTGTGTACATACCCATCAGGCCTGTCATATCGGGGAACTGGGCAAGAAACTGAAGTTTATCGTTGCGGTGGCCTGTCACAAACAGCTGGTTCAATTTGTCGAGAAACTTTTCTTCCCCACCCATCAGATTAATAAGCCCCTGCACATCATGTTGCACATGCCATGTATATTTCCATGAGTTGCCTTCAGCAAAATATCCTTCGCCAGCAAAACCACCAGAATACATTGGGTCAAATGGCTCAATCCATTTCCCGTCGGCAGATTTGGGCGCCATTAATCCAATTTCAGGTTTATATAAATTCTGATAGTTGTGCGCCCGTTTCATAAACAGGTCGTAATCATCCTTTTTTCCCAACTCTTTTGCCATCTGGGCAAGGCACCAGTCGTCATACGCATGCTCAAGCGTGACTGATACAGATTGTCTTCTGTGCCAGCCATCCACTTCAGGTACCCACTCTTCCACGCCAGGCTCGGGCAGCCATTGTGACTGATATGGCAATCTGTTGTATTTGTCATAGGGTTTTATATCGGGCAGCCACTGATGATTGATAAACTTTTGACGTACAGTGTCAAAATCTTCCCTGACAGGCAGCGCAGGAAAAAAACCTTTGTCAAAATAGCATTGTTCCAGCTCAGTGATATACATTTCATCCTTCCAGGGAATCATTGTTGCTTCGTTATGATTTTTCTTCATGGCTTCATACGCCTTCTCGATATCAAAGTCGCGCACTCCCCTGAAATAAGCATCCACAATCACAGCGGTGGAATGATGCCCGATCATTGCACCCGAGCTTTGCAGCCAGCCGGTCTCGTCATACCTGTTGAGCCAGTTCTGAATAGCAAGGTTTGTCTCTTCCGGCTTAATCAGTGACAACAGCGGATAAGCTCCACGATAGGTGTCCCATACATTTCCCATCCTGAGAGAGCGGGTACGATGCAGGGTGGTATAAAACAGCCGGCGTTGTTTTTCTGTTCCACCTTTGACTTGAATCAGTCCCAACTCCTCATTCCACAACTGTTTAGCATTATTCTTCAACTGTTCAAAGCTGTTTGTGCCGATCTCCTTATCCATAAACATACGAGCCTCTTCCATACTCTGGCGTGAAACAGCCACTTTCAACTCCACAACCCGTGATGTGCCGGCTCCGGGATAAACAACATAGCAACCAATATTATTACCCGATTGTGTCTGTGATCCGGCATAGAGGGTATCGTTGCTCCAGGTTCCGCTCGAAGCGAATGGCTCACTTGATACTGCATAAAAAAAAGAATTACGATTCATCATTCTGTTACTTCCACTTTCCTCGCTTACCCTGTTGGGTAATGATTTTCCTTCAATCACGGAATGATCTTTGACAACCAGATTCATGTTCCCATTCAAGCGAAACATCAGGTTGGATGTCTGACTTTCAGGAAGTGTGAATCTGAAAATAATTGTATTTTTTGTGACGGTAAATTCGGTATTGATATCCGGATCTTCAAGCAATACCTGATAGTAGTAGGGTGCAACACGCTCCAGATCGTGATCAAAACGGGACCCTCTATCCCAGTCGCCAACCTTCATCACGCCACTACTTGCCATTACACTTCCCATACCCAAAGGAAACCCCAAAATCCTGTCTGCAAAATACCAGTCGGTCATCTGTGTGAATGCAGGGAATAATGACATCGACCCGCCGGGGACCTTAATTACGGGAGTTGTACCCCTCGTCTTTTGATTTATAGTACCGATATACATATACACATCATCTGCGGGAGTTTGGGCTACAACTGAGCTGTGAACCCAAATTATTGCCACACATAACATCATATGCCAGATCGACCTATTTATTTTTAAATTATTTGTCCTCATATAAAAAGATATTATTTTGGTTTCATAGCTTCCGCTGCTTGCCAAACCTGTTCGCCCAATATGCAGTACGTTCAAGGTAAAAGTCGGGACCAAGTGGATTATAATCGAGGTAGTCAAATTCAGGGATATCAAATGGTACCGCAGGTTCAATCTGAGTTCCCTCATGCCATTCATTAAAGGATGTTATGGCAATAAACTTTGCATTGCTCTGTAATGCTGCATCAAACATTCTATCATAATATTTTCCATTTTCACGGTCTCTGGTATTCGCATCATTCCATGGGCGCACACGAGTATCTATATAGCCCGGACCTACACTGGGAATAAATATCAGATTATGACTTGATGCCCATCGTTGTAAATAGTTCCAGTTGGAAGGGGTTGAACCATACGTAAAGCCTGTTGATGCGAAGTATGTATAAAAGCCATCCATCCCTGATTGCAGAAAATAATCCTCTTCTCCTTTACCAACCCACAACCCTATTATTTTAGAATCTAAATTGGTGTTCCGGATTGTTATTACACCGTCAGGCTTCAAAAGTTCGGCCCATTCTGCCGCAGGGATAAGGTAGGAATCGTATAAAAAGAATAAGGGTTTCCCGTCAATTCGGTAAAATGCGGGATGTTGGCCAAATTTATCCAAAAAGTTACTGATGTTATTTCTCACTGACTGGGGAGAGCGGCCGTTGTAGGGTTCAATATGAAAGCAAACTTTCAAGCCATTTTTGTGGGCTTCATCGAACAGGGTATTTAAAGATCCTGACCCCTGATAGTGATCTCCCCACCAGGTTACGGCTACCACGCCTATACCCGCCCTGGCATACATTTTCATATGTTTGGCAACGATAGCGGGATCGTTGCTGCTATAATTTTTCAGTTCGGGGTAGAAGTTAGAGGACAGGTTTTCTCTGCCGGGAATAAACTCAGTGGCACTTTCATTTTTATTCTGAGGAATCACCTGATGTGCCCAGTGTATCTCTTTACCGTCATATTCGGTGTTACCGTACCAGTTGTAGTAAAAACCAAAGATGTTCTCATTAATTGAAGGTATCACCTTCGAACTTTTTTCACTCGATTCGCAAAATGTTCCAAAAATAAACAGGGGTAGAAGCAGCAATGTAAAATATCTATATCGTATTTGCATAGTTCTTCATATTATACAAGCACAATTAACCAGGGCCATTCCCAATTTTTAGGAATAGCCCTGGAGTGTTTGAAAGAGTATTACCTCGGGATTTCAACTCTTAATGCCTCATTGTAATTATGACGCTTTATTCCTTCGGTAGCATAGTTAATTCTTGCCGCAGCCCTGATAAATACTGTTCTGCCTGCAGGAATCACACCATTGGTGGTAATTGTGACCGGTTTACCAAGCTCAGCTTCAAAACTGGTGCCGCTATAACCTTTCTCCACTGAATATCTGTTATCCCATTCGCGATAACCCACATAGGGCATCTGACTGACAAACAGGCGCACATCGGTCACATTCAGGAAGTTTTCATTATAATTACCCATTGGTTCGATCTTGGCTCTGAAATCTTCACGGCTGACGGCTCTTTCTACAATGAATGTGGCAGTTATCTTGCCTTGATTCACAGTGGGTGTACCCACCCATTTCAATTTCAGAAACGGCTGTACCTTGAATTCAACTTCAGTTACGCCCTTGATGTCAATATACTTTGTCTCGTCGGCAATGGTATCCCCACTGTTGTTTATCCTTAGCAGGGGGATAAAAGCACCGTCAATGCGTACATTATAGTGTCCCTTGAAGACTTTTGTGTTTTGAAAAACACCCTCTTTCATGCACCAGAAGTCAAATGGGGTGGGAGAGGGAGTTTTATCCCAGCTTAACTCCCTCAGGCGTATGCGGGTTCCCTCACTCCCCTGGTCGGTAAGTACCGGATCTCCTGTAGCCACATCGATAACTCTCCCTTTCAGCGTTTCTTCGGGCCAGTCATAATTATCTATTTCACAAGAACTGACAAAAGCAATGAAGCCAATTAATAGTATGTAACTTATTTTTTTCATAACCATTCTTTTAAAATTATAAGCATTAACGACCAGGTTGTTGATCAATCACAGGACTCTTGGCAACCTCTCCACTGGGAATCATGAAATAATACTCCTGTTCTCCAATGCGGAAACGTTTTCTGGCTTCTTCAAAACCAGCATCAAAGAAGTACGCATCCGCCACAGTGGAATAGAATGGATATAAACCTCTATACCAAGCCCCATCCGCCTGAGTTGAACCATTCAGAGGGTCTGAGTGCTGGGTTCTCCAGCGTCTGATATCCCACAATATTTTATTCTCAAATCCCAATTCTTTTCTGCGTTCCTTGCGAACCATTTTAAGAATATCCTGGCTGCTGGTTACCTCATTTGCCGTAATCGCGTTGGCTCCTGCGCGTAAACGGATCTGGCCGATATAATCCTTGACAAGGTCTGTTGCATTGGCACCATCAGGCAATGCCTTACCAGCAATCATTAGCTCCGTGGCAGCCTCTGCAGCATTCAGCAGCACTTCCGCGTAGCGCATCAGGATAAAATGCTGTTCAGAACGTGCCTCCAATACCAAAGCCTGAGGCATATTCGGGTTCTGCCATTTGCGGATAACAAAACCGGTAAAAGCACCTGTCCTGTCGGCCGTAAATGGTCCGCTCCTGCCGGCAGCATTTAAATCTGAGCCGTTGGGCAGTTTTACCACTTCGTGGTTGGAGCCGTCTCTCGACAAAAACAGTTGTTTCGTGCTATAATTGCCTTTGGCTGTGTATGCATCTACCTGATTGTAGTTCGATGGGCCGGAGATAGAATAATCGGGTGCTCCTCCGTTTACAACCCTCAGCGGATTAATTCCGCCGGCTACGCTACCCGTGTAAATACCTCTTCTTATATCAATGGTTTCACCTTTGAATTCAGAGCCCGGCAACATTACGTTGGCCTTTAAGCGCGGTTCTGCATTCGCAAAAATATCTGTGATATTATCAAATAAAATGTACTTCCCATTTTCATCAAATACTTTGATTGTCCCATCTGCATTTTTATTAATGCCATCAAATAGTTCAACAAAATCGAGTGTGGGACAGTTCCCTGCAGAATAGCCATTTCCTCCCATCAGCTGGCGGGGGATGTTGTATGAATCAAAGCCGTGAGTTAAGTCGGGGAAAGAGTATTGTTTAATCAGAATGTTTTCTTTACTGCCCGCATCGAAAAACATGTCTACCATATTCTGGTACTGAGCGTTTTTGTCGTTGGCGCTCCATTTGTTCAGATAAAGGCTGTATTTTCCTGAATTGATTACCTCCCTGGCAGCGTTGTAGGCTTCGGTAAAATATTTATTTGAAGCAGCTGCAGCCGTATTCGGATCAAATCCAATGACCCTTACGCCGGTTTTATCCCCAAAACCTGTAATTTTGTTATACTTGGCAATCGAACCGGCATATAACATTGCCTCAGATTTGAAACTCAACGCAATAAATTTATTGGCACCACCTTTTCTCGAGCTGGTCGGCGGCAACAGTTGAATTGCCTTGTCAAAGTCTGCCAATACCTGATTCCATGTTTCCTCCTCTGTGGAACGAGGTACTTCCAATTCCGAAATAGGCTGTTCGGGATAATTTAACATTTTTGTAACCAAAGGCATGCCGCCATAGCGCTTGGCCAGTGCATAATATACAATTGCCCTGGTATAATAGCCTTCGCCCATCAAATAGTTATACTCGGCCACTTCAAAGTTGCCACTATAGTTGGGTAAACTTTCAATCAGCCTGTTTGCATCTCTAAGCAACTCAAAAGCTCTTGTCCAATAAGCGCCGTTACGTGCCCAGCCTTCGGAAACCATTGCCTCTCCGGCATCTCTTCCAAGAGAAGAACCTTCATTTGTTCCCGGAGTAACCAGCCAGTCGTCGAAGAACTGTCGTGCAGGTGAATATTTAAAATCCTCATAGGGCATCTGACTGTACATTCTTGACAGATAGACCGTCATAGACGCAGAATTTGCAAAAACATCGTCGTTTGTAATCACATTTTTCGGCGGTACATCCAAATAATCTGAACAAGACGAAATAATCAAACCACCTATTAAAAACAGAGTGTATATATATCTTTTTAATTTCATGATGTATCTTTATTAAAATGTAACTGATAAATATCAGTACATCGTTGACACTTTTGTATCATCAGATCGTTGACAATTTAATTGTCTAACTGTATCATCAGTTCGTTGACAAATAATAAAAGTGTTCTTTGAAATATTGCATACTTTGCTATCAAAAAAATTATGGATAGCGAAGAAAAATTAAGACAAGATGCAGTGAATCTGTTTCTCAAAAAGGAATCTATCAGTAAGATAGCATCAAGCCTCTCGAGAAGCCGCCAATGGGTCTACAAATGGATCTCAAGATATGAGAACAACCCCTCTCTCGATTGGTACAAGAATGAGTCAACAGCACCCAAGGTACAATTGAAACGTTTACCATTAGATGTTGAGCAATCCATTGTAGAAGCAAGAAAGCGTCTTTCTTCTAATCCTTATTCACAGAACGGGGCAATCAGCATTCTCTACGAACTGAAACGGTTAGGAATAACCACCCCCTCTGTCGCAACCATTAACAGGGTTTTGAAGAAGAAGGATCTGATAAGAAAAAAGAAAACTTCAACAGGCACCTTCAAAGAGTATCCGATTCACTATCATGATGTTCAGCAAATGGACTTGATTGGTCCCCGGTATCTGAAAGGTGGTTTTAAGTTTTACATTTTCACCATTATAGATAAAAATAACCATCTTGCAGGAGTATATCCCATAACCAATAAATCGGCAAATGTTATAGTGCCTTGTCTGGTTGATTTTTGGATCCTGTATCAGATGCCGGACTATCTTCAAATGGATAACGAGTTATCTTTCAGAGGTAGCAACCGGCATCCCAGAGGGTTGGGACTTCTATTAAGGACGGCTATCAGTAATGGCGTGACTCCGCTTTTCATACCCCCAGCCGAACCCTGGAGAAACGGGGTTGTAGAAAAGTTCAATGAAAGAGTGCAGAATCACTTCCTTTCTACTTACTTTTCCTCTCTGGAAGAAATGCAGGTAAAAGCGATGGAGTTCTCAGCCTTTCACAATGCCGAACACAGGTACTCATCGCAAAACAACAAATCTCCAAATGAGATGCTCCAAGAGATGAAATACCTGGCTAAGCTCAAAAGAGGGATAGACCTGAGTAAAAAACCAGTAATCGAAGAAGGTCAGCTGATCTTTGTCCGATTCATCAGGAGTGACTTGAAGCTTCATCTTTTGAATAGCACCTTTGAAGTGTCAGAGAAACTCGTCTACTCTTATGTGGAAGCGATCGTCCAAATTGATAAACATCTTTTGATCGTCAAACACAAAGAAATGATTTATCACTACTTTGAATTTGTGATGCCCTTGTCTTAAAAATATGCAATATGTCAATGATCTCTTGATATATGACCTTCCTTAGAAGGCCCAAACCCTATAGGGTTTGTAAACGAGGTGATGATACGTCTAAGAAACTTAGAACTGTCAACGAAGTGATGATATGTAACATGTAACATTTAAACCGAGAGAGAAAGTCTTATTCAAAGGATACAGATACCCATAGGTGTCAGCCGGATGTTCCGGGTCTATAAACTGTACCTTGGTGATAGTGAATATGTTGTATCCGTTGGCGTAAATTCTCAGGTTAGATACGCCTATTCTTGACACCATGCTTTTCGGAACAGAATAACCCAGTTCCAGTGATTTTAAACGAAGGTAAGCTCCGTTCTCCACATTAAAAGAAGACCTGTTTTGAGGAAGACTTCCAGTGTAGGCAAAGTGGCCGGGGATCCATTTTATTGCCGGATCGTAAGGATCAGCGGTCGGGTCTTCAGGATGCCATCTATCCATGAACTGCTCCATGGCACTTGAGTTTGAGTTACCCCAGAGAGGCTGGCGAAGTTGCTCGCCATACTCAACAGAACCCAGTGCGGAACCCTGGAACAGGAAGTTAAGGTCGAATCCCTTATAACTTGCGTCTCCCATTAAACTGAAGTTCACCCAGGGAACCTGGTTGTATCTGATAGGATATTCGTCATTACCATTGATTTCACCATCACCGTTCCAGTCTTCATAGATGAAGTCGCCAATAATTGTTCCTCTTCCAATATAGGTAGGATTGTTCCATATTTGTTCCCACGATTCAAACTGTCCGATCACATTGTATCCCGTGTGCATTCCCTGTATTCTGTTGTTCTGGTTGTTTTTCCAGTTGTCCCATGAACTGCCATAAGGAGCCGACTCCACATACAAACGTTTCACCCTCGTAATAGAGAACAGGCCTTTCAGTCCATAATTAAATTCGTTCACACTGTTTCTGTGTGAAATTTCCATATCCATACCGTAGGTCTGATCACTATTGAGATTTTCTTCAGGCAGGGCAGCACCCACCACAGTAGGTATTCCACCGGTTTTTCTTGCCAGCAGCCCTTCACGTCTTCTTGAGAAATAGTCTGCCGAAATGCCCAGCAATCCGTTCCATGCCGTAAAGTCCACACCCACGTCAAATGTTTTGGAAGTAAACCACGTTAAATTAGGATTTGGAATACCCTTGTTTACAGCACTACCAAAGAATGAATCATTTAATACATATCCCTGGGTGAAATTTCTTCTGTCACCACCGGAAGAGTATGTGTAGCCGGACAGGTACTGATAAGCAAGCGCACTGTCATCTCCAGCCTCACCATACGAAATACGGAATTTCAACTGATTGACATCCGACAAGATAGAGTTTTTGAAGAAATTCTCTTCGGAAATTACCCAACCTGCAGAAACACCAGGAAAGAATCCCCAACGTTGATTTTCAGAAAATCTTGATGATCCGTCGTATCTGAACAGAAATTCGAACAGATATTTTCCGGCAAAATCGTAATTTAACCTACCCGCCAGCGCCAGGTTGGTATATTCATATAATCTGCTGTCTGAGGTTGACATCTGGCCAATCTGGTTTAAAGAAGAACCGGCAAAGAGATAAGGCATCTGGAATATCAGGTCTCTCGAGCCTTCAAAGTTGTCCCCTTCTCTGCGTTGTGTTTCCCAAACCAGCAACGCCTTTGTCTTATGAAACTCAGCAAACGTTTTCTCATAATTCAATGAAGTTTGCGTGAGCAACTGACTTTTCATGTCATTTGCACGACTAAGATTATTACGCTGTCTTGAAAATGTCTGGTATTTTTCAGTAGTTTCGTCGTATCTGTACTGATTATATTGTTTTTGATAGACTGTACCATCTAAAATAGAGTAATCATAGCTAAGCAAAGTTTTTGCAGTCAGGCCTTCCACACCGGGAATATCATAAGTAAGGCTTATAGAGGGTTGCATCCATTTGGTATTGTATTTTCTAAAGCCCACCACATCCTTATCCATAAATGAAACAGGGTTATCCCCTTCAATTTCTCCATGATACAATTTGGTTGGATCATTATTGGCATACACCGGAATATGGGGCCCCTGACGCCAGAAACCGCGAATAATCCACCATGAATCCTGATAGGGGCGGTTTTGTTCATCCATAATAAAACTAAGATTGGTGTCCAAGGTAAGGTTTTCGGCAATCTTAGCAGTAATATTAGATCTGATGTTGTACTTCTGGTAGTTCAGATCATTGGACTTGAAAAAACCATTCTGATACTGATAACCAAGAGATGCATAGTATCTGATGCGGTCGTTACCACCGGTCGCACTTAAATTATGCATCGTTTGTATTGCATGAGGGCCGAAAACATGAGAATACCAGTCGGTAGATTTTTTCTCGCCGCTTCTGTATGCCTCAAAATCCTCCTCATGGAATAAAGGCTGAGACTCGTTCAGACTATGCATCGCCAGCTCGTTGCGCAATGTCATGTAACCGATGGCATCAATGGTAGCCGGGAGTCCCGAAGGAATCTGCCATGTATAAGTACCATTATAAGTAAGTTCGTTACTCTGCACCCTGCCCGCCTTGGTTGTTACCAAAACAACACCGTTAGCAGCGCGTACGCCATAAATGGCTGCAGAAGCGTCCTTTAGTACAGAAATGGACTCAATGTCATTTCCGTCGAGTCTCTGAAAGTCGGCATTTGATCTGGGGATACCGTCAATAATAATCAACGGGGCGCCCATACCGCGTATGTCGAAGTTATTGTTGAACGCACCGGGCTCCGCAGTTCTTTGCATCACCCGCACACCGGGAATTTTACCGGTGATCATATTCTGCACGTTTTCGTTTTTCGTCGTAATGATGTCACTGGCTGAAATTGCAGACACAGCACCTGTCAGCGTCTGCTTTTGTTGTACACCGTAGCCTACTACAACCAGTTCCTGCAAAGTCTGTGTGTCTTCCCTTAATTTGATGTTAAAGCTGGTTTTTCCCGCAGTATTAATATCCTGTTCCAGATAACCTATATAAGATATATGTATCATTGCGTTCTCAGCAACGCTCAGTGTGAAGTTACCGTCAATATCAGTAATGGTGCCATTTGTTGTACCACGTTCTATAATATTTGCACCAATAATTGCATCTCCATTTTCATCAGTAACATTACCTCTTATTTGTTTTTTCTGCTGCTGAATAGTAAGAGAAGAGATTTCTCCGGATAAATTATCCGAGTTATTGGCTACAGAGCATAGAACATTGATAAATAAAAGTAACAATGCCGTTCGCATAATCAACAAAAAATGTTTATAGATGTTTTTTTGGGTAAAGTGGTTATCCCTTAAATCGTTTTTAATCATACATTTGCAATTATTAAATTAATATTGTGGAATATTTAAAAAAATGATTTGTTTTTTATGGGCTTTTATATCATAGGCAATCCATTTTATGGGTTAATAATAAAATAATTCCAAATTTCTTAAGCAAATATATCTATAAGATTTAAATTATGCGAATAATTTAACGTAAAATTCAATAATATCGTATTCGGGGCTTATTTTGGTCCGGTATCCCTTATATGGTGACAGGGTGATGATAGAGTGGTGTCAGGGGGATAACAGAATGATATGAGTGAAGCATCGGAGAATGCGGGCATCAGGTGACTGGAGAACAGGCAATCTATTGCCGTTTCGAAAAAAATATTTATTTTTGTTTATCACCACAGGCTAATCCTGTTTAAATGACTTCGCTGATCGCTGAAATATAAAAATAGAAGGAAAAAACGATGAAACAGATGATGACGAAGTTGATCGTCGATCCTTTCAGGATATTCAAGAACAGGACTTTTGCCAAACTTTTCACATCACAGCTTGCCAGTCTTGTGGGCGACGCTTTCACTTGGTTGGGGCTTGCTTTGATTTCGTATGAATTAAATCCCAGGCGTGCATCCGCTATTTTGGCCTCGGCACTTACAATGCGGGTGTTGGCATATATCCTGTTTTCGCCGTTTTCCGGTGCAGTTTCCGAAAGTTTTGCACGGAAAAATATTTTGTGGATCACACAAGGTTTCAGAATGGCAATTGTTGTATTGTTGCCTTTTGTGACCGCCGAATGGCAATTGCTTGTACTGATATTTCTACTGAACATGGGTGCCGCATTTTACACTCCCACATACAGGGCGATCATTCCGCAGATAGTCGACAGAAGTGAATACCGCGAAGCCAATGGATTGTCGATGGCGGTATTTCAGCTGTTAAGTGTCTTTGGACCGGCACTGGCCGGTATTTTTGCCCTTTGGCTGGGAGTAAAGCAACTTTTCTTTGTCAGTGCGGTCATGTTGTCCCTTGGAATTACCGTGATCATTTCCATTCCATCCGCATCACTCCAAACCGGAATTATCACAAACAAAATTAATTTCAAATCAGGTTGGAACAACGTGGCAAAAGGGATTCAACTGCTTTTCGGAAACAGCATTCTACGTTTTGCGTTGAGTATGGAATTTGTGGCTGCCATCGCAGGTGCACTCGTTTTGGTAAATACGGTGGCACTCATAAAGACCACAATGCAATTGAAAGACAGTCATTATGGACTGGTTATGGCATTGTTTGGCGTGGGCGGCGCGACTACCGCTTTTCTGCTTGGCAGCCTGGACAAATCCAAAACCCGTAGTTTTTCACTTGTCAGTGGAGCATTGCTTGTTGGACTTTCTGTACTTTTTGCAAATTTCGTATCATTCAATGGCTTACTTGTACTATGGGTACTTGCGGGTATCGGCCAGACACTTGCCGATTTACCGTCGGAAACGTTGATTGGAGAAAATATTGCAGCCAGGGATCAGGCGAATGTGTATGGTTCGCACTTTGCTTTCTCACACCTGTGGTGGTTTATCGCCTATCCGGTTGCCGGATATCTGGGAACAACTTTTCCTGCACGCTCATTTTTATACGGAGGGTTACTCTCCATCATCCTGGTAATAATCGCTTTATTACTTTTTAAACGTCCCAAGTCATACCGGCACTGAAGGAATTACATTCCGGGGTGCAGTTATTTAAAAAGATGCTCCATCTGTTCCAGCGATTTTCCTTTGGTTTCCGGCACCATTTTCCAGACAAACAGTGCGGAAAGCAGAGACATCAATCCATAAAAACCGTAGGTCATCCATGCACTGAATCCCACCATGAACGGGAATGTGGATGAAATCAGGTAGTTTGCAATCCATTGGAATGCCACCGCAATTGCCACCGCCTTTCCTCTTATTTTGTTTGGAAATATTTCAGATATCAGTACCCAGCAAATAGGTCCCCATGACATCATGAAGGCAGCGGTATAAATGATAATGAATATCAGGGTGCTCATCCCTATTATGTTGTTGAACGAGAGCGTGGAGATGGCAAACATCCCTATTGCCATACCAATGGATCCGGTAATCAGCAGAGGTCTCCTTCCCCATTTATCTACCGTAAATATGGCTACCACTGTAAAAACGACGTTAACAAATCCCATCACGATGGTTTGAAGCAGGGAGGCGTCTTTGGCCGCGCCCAGGTTCTCGAAAATCCTCGGTGCATAATACAATACCACGTTGATGCCGACAAACTGCTGGAAGACAGACAAGAGGATGCCGATGATGATTACTTTCTTTCCGTAAGTAAAGATACCGGTGCGCAGTGTTTCACCCACCGTTTCCTTGATTTCCATGAGAATACCGTGTGCCTTTTCCTTGCTGCCATTAATCCTTGCAAGTACCGACAATGCTTTTCCGTCTTCGTGTACCAGCGCAAGGTACCGGGGTGTCTCAGGCACGAAAAGCAGCAATATCCCAAACAGGGCTGCAGGGATCGCTTCCGAAACAAACATATACCTCCATCCCATGCTGTTGATCCACTCTATGGTCTGTCCGTTTGCTATTCCCCAGTTCACGAAATAGACGACCAGCATCCCCAGGATGATGGCAAACTGGTTTAGGGAAACCAGTCTGCCTCTTATATCCGCAGGAGCGATCTCACTGATATACATCGGACTCACTGCCGATGCCAGTCCCACACCAACACCTCCGAGAATACGGTAAAAGTTGAACATGGCGAGCAAGGCGATGGAGGGTTCATTTTTTGTAAAAAAGAATGTTTCCGGAAAGCCGGATCCCAGGGCAGAGATGAAAAAGAGTACGGAAGCAACCTGCAGGGTCCTTTTTCTTCCCAAACGGGTGGAGAGCCATCCGGAGATCGCACCGCCAATGATGCATCCTATCAGCGCGCTGGAGACCGTAGCTCCATGCACAAGTGAATTTAATCCGAGGGGTACAATCAGGTAAGCCTCCAGCGACTGTTCCGCTCCCGAGATTACCGCGGTGTCATATCCAAAGAGCAGTCCGCCCAGTGTGGCGACAAACGTGATTGCAAAAATATAGGAATTGTTTTTTTTACCAGAATTCATTTTAATTTAATTAAGCGAATGAAACAAACCGGATGACATTCTTTTTGCATAGGGGGGACAATGAGTCGTGAACGTATTAAATATACATATTCAGCATCGCCTCGTACAACTCCTGCTTTCCGCTGGTCTGTGCAGGTTCCTTACCCAATGCCAGTGCATATTCGCGCATATCTTCCAGCGAGAGTTCCCCGTTTTCGAAAGCCTTCCCCTTGCCGCTGTCGAAGGAGGCATATCTTTCCTTTCTCATTTTGAGATAGGGCGATTTCTCCAGAATGGCGGCTGCCGCCTCCAGTGCACGTGCAAACGCATCCATGCCCGAGATATGGGCGATAAAGATGTCCTCCATGTCGGTGGAGTTCCTGCGGGTCTTGGCGTCGAAATTGGTACCACCGCCCTGCAGTCCTCCTCCTTCAAGAATCACAAGCATTGCCTGAGTCAATTCATACACGTTCACCGGGAACTGGTCGGTATCCCATCCGTTCTGGTAGTCGCCCCGGTTGGCGTCGATGGAGCCCAGCATTCCTGCATCCGCCGCACACTGCAGGTCATGTTCAAAGGTATGGCCGGCCAGCGTGGCATGATTAACTTCGATATTCAGTTTGAAATCCTTGTCGAGGCCGTGGGCACGCAGGAATCCTATCACAGTCTCCGCGTCGTAGTCGTATTGATGCTTGGTGGGCTCCATCGGCTTGGGCTCGATGAAGAATGTACCTTTGAAACCTTTCGATCTTGCATAGTCGCGTGCCTTGCCCAGCATCATGGCCAGGTGCTCCTTCTCCCGCTTCATGTCGGTGTTGAGCAGGGTCATATATCCTTCACGTCCTCCCCAGAAGACATAATTTTCGCCCCCCAGTGCGATGGTTGCATCCAGGGCATTCTTTATCTGCGTGGCGGCAAAGGCCACACTGTCGAAGTCGGGATTGGTGGCGGCCCCGTTCATGTAGCGCTTGTGGCCGAACACGTTGGCGGTGCCCCAGAGCAGCTTGATACCGGTATCTGCCATTTTTTGCTTTACATAGGCCACGATGGTTTTGAGGTTGCGCTCATACTCCTCCAGAGAATCTCCCGCATCCACCAGGTCCACATCGTGAAAGCAGAAATATTCAATTCCGATCTTCTGCATAAATTCAAAGCCGGCATCGACTTTCTTTTTGGCTCTTTCAATCACATTGTCCCCGTTATTCCAGTCGAAATCCTTGCTCTCTGCTCCAAAAGGATCGCTGGATTCTGCGCAAAGGGTGTGCCAGTATGCCATTGCAAATTTGAACCACTCTTTCATCTTACGACCGTAAACCATCTTTTCCGGGTCATAGTAGCGGAATGCCAAAGGATTGGTACTTTCCTTGCCTTCAAATTTGATCTTCCCTATTCCGGGAAAATATTCTTTTACATTGTTCTTGGTTTCCATGAGTTTATAAATTCTATTATTTTATCTTTTACTGTACTATATGAATGATTTCCAACGCTGGTACGCATCATGATATTGTGCGCTCTGTGCAGGGTCGGGTTCTACGGTCATGATTTTCTTTAATGAGGAGAATGCTTCCATATTCGATGCATATATTCCGGCACCCATGCCGGCCGCTTTCGCAGCACCTGCCGCCCCGTCCGTATCGAACAGCTCAATCACGGCCCCGCTGATGTTTGCCAAAGTTTCACGAAACAGGGGGCTGAGGAACATATTGGCATTTCCCGCCCGTATCACATGGATGTCCATGCCCATCCCCTGCATGATCTCCATTCCGTACTGAAAGGAGAAGACAATGCCTTCCTGGGCTGCGCGAAGCATGTCGGACAGGTTGTGAATATTGAAGTTGATTCCCCGGAAGGAACAATCCACATTCCGGTTTTCCAGTACACGTTCCGCACCGTTGCCGAACGGGATCACCGAGATCCCTTTTGCGCCCGTGGGAGATTGTGCCGCAAGTGCGTTCATCTCGTCATAAGTCATGCCGGAGGGGACCATGTTTTTCTTCATCCATGAATTCAGAATGCCGGTGCCGTTTATGCAGAGCAGTACGCCCAACCGCGTCTGATCGGGTTTGTGGTTGACATGGGCAAAAATGTTTACCCTCGACAAAGGGTCATGCTTCACCTCATCAAGCACCCCATACACCACCCCCGAAGTGCCTGCAGTGGAGGCAATCTCTCCGGGGTTAAACACGTTGAGCGAGGCCGCGTTGTTGGGCTGATCCCCTGCACGGTAGCTGACGGGTGTTCCCGGCTGTAGTCCCAGCTCCCTTGCGGCGGCGGCAGTCACCCTGCCCTGTATTCCGAAAACAGCGGTCGTTTCGGGAAGTATCTCCCGGTCGAAGCCAAAGTAGTCGAGGACCTCCCGAGAGATGCGGTTCTCTTTAAAATCCCAGAATATTCCTTCGGAGAGCCCTTCTACCGTCACCGATATTTCATCGGTCAGCCTCATTGCTATATAATCGCCGGGAAGCATGATCCTGTAAATCCGTTCGTAGAGTTCGGGCTCATTCTCCTTCACCCAGGCCAGTTTTGCTGCAGTGAAGTTGCCGGGCGAGTTGAGCAGGTGTTTTAATACCCTCTCTTCTCCAAGGGTATGAAAGGCTTTCTCGCCATACGGGACGGCACGGCTGTCACACCAGATGATCGAGGGACGGAGAACCTTTTTCTCCTTGTCCACCATCACCAAACCGTGCATCTGCCATGAGATGCCGATGGCTTTTATGTCCTGCGGGTCCACTTTCGATTTTTCGAGTACAGAAGCGTGGGCAAGCTTTAAATTCGACCACCACATCTCGGGATCCTGTTCCGCCCATCCGGGCTGTGCGGCGTGCATGGACATTTCTACTTTTGGAAAATAGTCGGATGCTGTTGTTTTTCCGGTCTCCACCTCGACCAGCGCAGCTTTCACGGAAGAGCTACCTATATCGTAACCTAATAAGTACATATCACTTATTTTTTTAAGATTAAGCCTGAAATCAGGAAAATTACATGATTGTGTAAATTAAACTGTGTCAGGTTTTTTATTTTTATAGTTAATTCAATAAGTTTTTCTAATGGATAATGCTGAGACCTGAGTTTCCAAAGTATCCCCATCGTTTTGCCGATTATCGCAAAATTAATGAAAATTATTGAATCGTCATTGTTATCAAAAAATTAATCGAATAGTTTTACAGTTGTCATATTCTTTAGAAACCTCGCCCATCATAAAATAAATTTCTTTAACTTTATGGTCGAAAATAAAGCGGAATCAAAGTCACGTTAAATGAAAACCTGTTGAAAGCAATCTCTCTGATATGTTGCCTGATGCTTGCATTCCTATTGCCCGCCAATGAGATGCAAGAAAAATATGAGATTACCTCACCCGACGGGGCTTTGAAAATTCGGGTGAATATTTCCGAAGATATAGTGTACGAAGTTTTTTATAGAGACAATGCGCTGATCCTGCCATCGAAAATATCCATTACATTGGGAGATGGGAGAATGATCGGGAAGAATGCAACGATCAGGAATGTTGAGACCAAAAATGTCCAAGAGACGATCCAGCGATTGTATGGCAAGAGCAAATCGCTGGATAATACCTGTCGGGAGTTGTCCATTCATTTTAATGAAGGCTATTCATTGATTGCCAGAGCGTATGACGAAGGCGTCGCTTACAGGTTTAAGACTGAACTAGAAGGTCCGGTTATTGTAAAATCGGAAGAGGCAAATTTTAACTTTTCCGGCTCGCCATCGGTATGGTTTCCGGAAGCGGATGCGCTCATGAGATCATGGGAACGCACGTATCAGTCCTACGTTTCTATTCAAAGTATTGACACCGCAAAATTTGCGATTACTCCCGTCCTGTTTTCATATCCCGAAAAAGGAATTCGCGTCGTAGTAGCCGAATCTGACCAAACCGATTATCCCGGGATGTATATTCAGCCTCACGGAACGAACGGTGTCCGGGGAAAATGGGCGCAATATCCCAAAACAGTCACTGACCCTACCAATATATATGCTTATCAGAGAGTGACAGCGCGCTATGATTATCTGGCAAAAACTTCCGGCAATCGCTCTTATCCATGGAGAGTCGTTGTTGTCTCCGCTCACGATAAGGATTTATTGAATAATGAATTGATCTTTAAGTTGGCCAAACCCCAACAGTTTACCAACACGGCGTGGATTAAACCCGGCAAAAGCGCCTGGGAGTGGTGGCATGATGGTATTCTGGAGGGGGTATCCATGCCGTCGGGTCCGGGTCATTTGAATTTCGATTTCTATAAATACTACATTGATTTTGCAGCAAAGTACCACATTGAATATGTTACGTTGGATGCGGGATACGATAATAAATCCGTAAAACAGAATCTGCATTTGCGGTTTCAACATCTAATGCTAAATATTTCATGTAGTTTGGTTTTTATAATGCTCGCTAACGGACGGCGGCTTGGCGAAGGCGAGGCTTCCTCTAATGTCTGCACGGACGCGAACGCTTACAAGTCCGATAGAACTTCCTGTGGGCGTACTGCCCCGCTTTTGGCAAATCGCTTGTTAGCGGCTGGCGTTCCTTTTATCTTATAGCAGGTTAAACCATTCATATAATACATTTATATTATTGGCTTTATAATTAAAAAACTCACTCATAACATCAACGGTAAATCCTCTAATTTTGTCAGCATCGACAATTTGTATTTGTTTTTCTAGCAAACTAATCTTTTCTGATTTATCATTCACATTGCCTCTTGCTATAATTGACACTACAAATTGTTCTTTCGGCTTAATAATTTTCATAAAAGTAAGAAATAATCCGGGGACAAAATTCCCAACGTTTCCGTCCCAAATTAGCCCCATTAACGAGAAATCTCCTTTTCTTTTAAAGAAATAATTTCTTATTCTTTCGCTTTCTGATAGAGAACTTACACTATCCTTTTCAATCCATAAAACATAATTATTGGTTGATATATTAGTAAAAGAAAAGTCTATTTGAGTATACAATGTATCTTCAACATAGTATTGGTTTATTTTTTTCTCTGTAATTAAGTGCGTTTCTTGAGCATACAAAGACAAAGGAAACAACAATCCAAATAATATCAATAAATTTCTGTTCATACGTTTTTCTATCTATGTAATATTTCGTTTAACGTTAAATTCCTCTTTTTCTTTGTCCCGCTGCGCTGTCCGTCGCTTGACGCTAACGTTCGATGGTATGGCGTCGTGCGGGTTTACGAAGCGATTTCTTATATCAGTATACAACATTTTTTTTACGACCCACAAACATGCTTAAACCACTGAATCCCGCATGCGCTATACCATGTGTTGAACTAAACCCGCATACGCGGGTAGCATTTGACAAAAGTACCTGATTCTTTATATATTCGAAGATTTTTCACCACAAAAAATGTCCGAATATGAGAAAGAAATCAGGTTTTACTTTTGTCGAGCAGGCCATTGTGCTTGTTCCCGAGTTTAAGATGGTTGTCCACAAACTGGAACAACAGGTCACGTTACGGGGGCAGAGTCGGAGTACCTTACAAAACTACATCCGCCGGATTGCCCTTTTTGTCATTCATTTTGGTAAGCTGCCCCCAGAAGATTGATCCCGAAGAGATCAATGAATACCTGGCCGCATTGGCGCGTGATCCCCGATCTCCCTCGCGAAGCAGTTTTAAACATATGGTGTACGGGTTGCGCTATTATTATCGCTTGTCGGGTATGAACCGCGAAGCCATCGCTCTGCCTTCACTTAAAAAAGATTCGAAGCTGCCCGTGATACTGAACCGGCAAGAACTGAAAGAGTTGTTCGCGGCACCTACACTGCTCAAACAACGGATAGTACTCACATTGATTTATTCGGCCGGATTGAGAGGACAGGAGGTAATTAACCTGAAGATCTCCGATATCGACTTTGATCGTAAAACCATACATATTCGTCAGAGCAAGTACAAGAAAGATCGCGTTGTTCCATTGGCCGGCAGCATGGCCATTGGTCTAAAAAAGTACCTCAAATCCGAAAACCCTCATATCTGGTTGTTCAACGGAAAAGAACCTGATGGTCGATACAGCGTGCGCGGGCTCTCCCGGGTGATGCGTGAGAACCTCAAAAAGACATCCATCACAAAAGAGGTGAATCTCCATTCACTGCGGCACTCGTATGCCACCCACCTGCTTGAACAGGGGCTGAACATCCTTACCCTGAAAGAGTTACTCGGCCATGCCGATATCACCACCACCATGATTTATCTTCACGTAGCTCAATGTCCCCTCATTAAACCACACAGTCCACTCGATTCCCTGTACAACTTCACCAAAAAATGAGAACAAGGTTTGAACTGGCCGATGTGGTTCATCGGTTCGCTCCCTCTCTGCGGGACCGTGGAAAGCTTACTCCCCTGCAACAAAGGGTGTTTGCTAAAATTGCACTCTGCAGAACCGCTACGCTTGGCGGACACGGGGAAGCATGTGACAACTGCGGCACAATCCGTTATAGCTATAACAGTTGTGGCGACAGGCATTGTCCAAAATGCCAGGCAGCCAGACAAGCCTTCCGGATTGACGGGCTGGTGCAAGGCACACTGCCCGTGAAGCATTATCATATCGTTTTCACTGTGCCCGACCATTTAAATGTCCCTTGCCTGCATAATGGAAGGATGTTCTACAACCTGCTTTTTTCAGCCGTGTGGCATACCCTGAACAGCTTTGGATACTCGCATTATGGTGTGGAAACCGGAGCGATAGCCGTACTTCACACATGGGGGCAGAATCTCTCACTTCATCCGCATATCCATTGTCCCGTTCCGGCTGCCGGATACTCCCTGGATGGCCGATGGAAAAATATCGGTCATGGGGGGAAGTTCCTTTATCCTGTTCGTCAGATGAGCAGTGCGTTTAAATCCAAGTTCCTGGACAGCCTCAAACGTGCCTTGCGCGAACAAAACCAGTTGATACTCTTCAATGATCAGGTTCAGCGTGCATATGGCACTCCCTGGGTGGTTCATTGTCAGCCCTCGATGGCAAGTGCCGAACATGTGGTGAGATACCTGGGGCAATATACTCATCGGGTCGCCATCACTAACCAGCGTATCGTGAATGTCACTGATGAAAAAGTGACCTTCATTGCCAAAGATTACCGACAGGGAGCGGCTAAAAAGTACATCACTCTCGGTGGTGCTGAATTCCTGCGCAGATTTGCCCTGCACATACTCCCACGCAGATTTGTAAAGATCCGACGTTACGGTATCTACAACCACACGGTGAAACGGAATCTGGGAATCAAGTATCAATCCTTGTCATTGTCCGGTCTGTAAAACGGGTCAAATGATTAGAATCAGAAAACTGCCACCCATACGTTCTCCTCCAGGAGCCACTTTCATACAGACTGATCCCCAACTTTAACTATCAGACCCGAATGCGCCTAAAGGAGCACAGGGCAGGGTATGTCATCTTGTTAAGAATAAGCGATCACAGAACCTTCTATTAAGCCTGATTCATCCGAAAAACCTATACCGGAAAGCACAAAAACCTGCAAAATGTAAAAGATCGCTTGTCTATTTTTCCTTCAGAAAAACAAAAACCTTCATTAAGTACATAGCACAGAATAACGGTGGGTGTAGTTCAACACCGACTCATCGCTGGGTCGTGCCGACCGCTCAGAGTCCTATTTATTGCCAGCAGTTTTTTATAAGAATGGAGTATGGTGTATAGCAATCTCATTGTTGTTTTTCATTATTTCTTTAACGTATCTAGTTGCCCATTTTGTAGCTGTCTTGTGAAAATCTTTTGATTCTGGAATCAATTTCTCAAAATCTTCTTTTTCAAACACTTCACCGTAACCGTAAAAATAGAAAAAAGGTGGTTTTTCCAAACCAACTTCATCGACCATAATTACAAACAAGCCATTTAGATACCCATCAATATATGCTATATCATGGTACACCTTATTCTTTATTTTCTCTTTCTTTAATCTTTCATAATTATGGAATGTATGGGACATAAAATGCTCATCAAATATTACTCCGCTATCAGCACGGAAGATTAGAAAATCCAGTGCATGGATAAAACCATCTTGGTAAAAAGTATTATAGATTAGTTGAGGACTCTTGACATAATTGACAGTTTCTGGAATATACGTGTGATGAATAGTTTTAATTATATCTGAAAATGTATAAACGATACCTAATCTTTCATTATCTATAAGTAGTTTATCCTCAATGAGTTTGTTTTTAAGGGTTTCCATAAAAAAGCATCCATCTGTTTTTATGATGCTAATCTTATCACTATTTAGTCTCTCCTTCACATTGTTGTCTAGTGTAACAAAATACGAATGAGGTAGCAATTCTTTCATTTCCTTTTTAATGAAGTTATAAATCCGAACAAAATCAAAGTCTCGGAATGAATAACCTATAAATAAAACAACCTTTGTTGCAAGCAACATTTTTAAATAGCTCCCAATAATACCCTTAGATAAACTCTTGTAGCATTTGTCGTAGTCTTCTTTTGATGCAATTATAGATCCAATATTATTTATGGAACCGTGTATCTTAAAAACTTTTCTTCCTGGAAAATCAAAAAAGGCAAAATCTTCTGGTGTAACAATTGGAATTGCACCGCATACTTTTTCAAAATAGTCGTCCCAATTTGTCGTGATTATTGTATCAATCTGATGAATTGGAGCAAGATGCTCATGGAAATGACTAGCTCTTCTATATAGTTCTCTGAATTGTTGCACATAATCGAACCGGAATTTCACTTTCTGTAAAAACTTCTTTCTTCCTTCTGGTAGTTGGCAATATGCGCTAATTAAATCTGGAAACTCAGGGAATTCGTTATCATCCAATTTTAAATCATACCTGAACTCATCATACAAACTATCAATGAATATATCTTTGGCTTCTGTACTTATTCCTGCACCTGCAAACACTACTAATCGTTTCTCCTTGATTGCTTCTATAATTTCAGTCGGCAAATCAAAGGGAAGTTTGTTTTTACAACAATCACATAATTCTCTTGGTTCTGTCATTTTGCAGGATCTTTAAATTGCTGGAAACGGTCTCGGCTATGCGTAGTGCAGGATTTCAAGGCTCTTCACTGTCCGTCTACCGTAAAGTTTATTTAATGTAATTACTTCCATATTAGCACTTTTGCCCGCATTACGTATAGCCATTGTTGTGCGGTCGTACTTTTTTTTCGGTCGTCTGTCAGCGTTGGCAAAGACATACTCTTTTGCAATTTTTGATTGCAGCTTTGGCTGGTGCGAATTGCAAATGTGTATGGCGTTTAGCGTTGGCATTTCTATTCGTTTAATGTGTTTTCTAATGTTGTCTTAAATTCATTTTCGTTGTTGTAGTTGTAGAAAGGAACGGCTGTTATCAAATAAGTGTCTGTATGGATTTTGATTGTCTTTTGTTCTGCTTTGATTTCAGTCAAAAAGTCTTCTTTCCATTTGTCGTATCCTTTTAAATGCTCTCCTTTTGGCTCTATGAAAACTTGAAAAGTCATTTGTTCTCCGTCACGCTGTTTGCAGAACAATAAAAAGTCTGGCTCAAATGCTCGTCCAAGTTTGTCGAAGATTTTAATTTCTCTTTCGTTTCGGATTAGGTAAATGTTTTCAAACTTCTGATTCAGTCCTTCAAATCGTCTTGAAAACAGTTCTACAAATTTCTTTTCTTCACTTGTTCCATAGTTGGCATTGTAAACATACCAAGGCTCGTTGGCTACCAATGTTTCTTGTCCGTCTGCTCTTTCGCTGTCTTTGTAAACCTTGATTTCTTTGTCTTTGAAAACTTTGTGAATTGGTTCTTTGATATAGTCTGAACCTTCGTATTCTGTCGAGTTGCTCTTTATGTCTGCTTCAATGCTTTGCAAAAGTCCGTTTAAGGCTTGCAAATAGTCGAAATGGCTAATTTCTTTTAGTCGGTTAGGTGTTCCGCTAAATGTGATTTCCAACCCTGCTAAAAAATCGGTGCTATCAATGAAGTTTGAAAGCGAATCAACGCTTGGGAAGTAATGCGATAAACTGTCGAAATAGAAAAACGGGTTTTGGCTCAATGCAAAACGGATTATATGATTTGGTATAAAATCCTTTTCTGGTCTATTTTCGTCTTTCGCTAAAAGAACATCTTTAGTTTTAATTACTTCATCATTCGATTGGGTCGGCTCCATTTCAAAAAAGGCACTCGACATTCTGCCAACTCCCGAAGATAAAGTGTGTCGGTAGTTGGTTTTCTTTACGCCTAAGTCTGCAAACGATTTAATGTTGTCAAAACTCTTTGGCACTTTCTTATTGAAGAAAACGTGTCCGTCTTTGTAAAAATCTGTTTTCTTAAAATCAGGCTTTAAGAATAAATTGAGCTGAACCAAATTAGCATCATCTTCATAAATACCCGAATCCACAAGGGCTTTCTTCAATTCTGAAATATATCGGCTATCTTCTTTGGTATGATAATACAGTTCTTCCAACGTTTTTAAGTCGTTGGAAATATCATCATCAAATTTTCGGGTAAACTTGTCTTGCCCTTCTTCCAATGCAAAAGGATAATACCTTGCACCACGACCAATTAATTGAGCTTCCGAAAGTGTGGTTTTTCCTGGCTTTCCGTCTTTTCCGTCTCGGTCTTCGTAAAGACGAACAATGTCAAACAAATTCAAAACATCCCAACCTTCATTCAGTTTCTGAACGGCAAAAACGGCTCGGATTGGATTGTTTTCATCTTCCAAAGTGTTGAGCAAAATTTGATTCTGTTCGGCTTCTGCATCATTGTTGGCACTTAGGCAATTTTCAAATCTAAAATTGGCTTGAATGCGTTTAACTATTTCATTGGCTGAAATGCCTTTGACTTCAAAAAATCGGAAAGCCTTTTGAACAATTGGAACTGTAGAAGTCTTTTGAATTTTGGTCACCATTGCCACCGAAAAATCATCAATCAGTTTGTGAAAGTTCTCTTTGTTTTGCTCTGATTCTTTGATTGTCCTTTTGGCTTTGAAAAGAATTACTGGCTTTAAATTAATATTGTTTGAAGATGCTAATTCTTGACGATACAAATTCAAAATCAAAGCCTGAATGATTCTCTCTTGCTCATCATACAAGGAACGAATTAGGTTGATTTCTTTAGAGTACTTGTCTATACGAAATTGAGCAAGGTCGTATTTGAAAATTACTTTGTCTTGATAGTGTTTCACGAGTTCTGCTGTATCTGTGTCAATTGTTGCTGTGAACTCTAATAAGACATTTTCAAAGTTTGAATCGTGAATTTTCTTTACTGTATCTTCCCAACTACCAAATAGATTACCCGATTTTGTTCCTGCCACCAAATGGTGTGCTTCGTCAGCTATTAACACTAATTTCTTGTCCTTAAAATCTTCGTAGGTTACGCTATTTTCCTTGGTGTTGTTAAGGTCAATATGCAGTTGTTGAATAGTGGTAAACTTCAAATTGATATTCTGATTGTCGGCTTCATCAAAATTTTCAATCTCTTTGATTAGCACTTCTTTGCCTTCAATCACAATTTTGTGGTTAAACAAGTATTTTGAAGCCTGCGGATTGAGAAAATTGTCTTTGGTTTTTTGAATGATATTGTTGCTGTTTACAAAAAACAAAAAGTTGCGATAGCCTTTTTGGTAAAGGTGCAACATCAAACCTGCCATAATCAGTGTCTTTCCACTTCCCGTTGCCATATTGTAAAGCAAATGATATGGTCTTTTTGGTTTTTCTTCTAAATCTTCTTGGTCTAAGTATATATATCTTTTGAATGCTTCAATCTGATATGGTCTTTGACCAAATCCGGGTTTTAAATTATCACTAATCCAATTGGGTAAATCAACTTGTGCTAAGGCTCGTTTAGCAAATGGATTATTGAATATTTCGTGTAAAAATGCCATTTGCTTATTTCTTTGTTTGATAAAAGTCTTGGGTTACTTTCTTTTCTTCATCGCTGCAAGAAAAATCGGAATCATTGAGCGAAGAAAGATTTACATACAATTGGTTTTTGTC
The DNA here is from genome assembly GCF_056629195.1 of Proteiniphilum sp. LBM24028. NCBI lineage: Bacteria > Pseudomonadati > Bacteroidota > Bacteroidia > Bacteroidales > Dysgonomonadaceae > Proteiniphilum > Proteiniphilum sp. LBM24028. The sequence goes on from NZ_CM152817.1 coordinate 779,415, forward strand.
CAGTAGCTCGCAAAGGTGTTGTTTCTGCTCCGCAAGGGCTAATGCTTTAAATTCTTCCAAATGCTCGTCCTGCTTCTTAATGTCCACATTGTAATTCAGGAAACTTTTGGCTTTCATCTGCTCCCAAATCTGCAAAAGTGCTTTGGTGTCTTTGGCTTCTTCAATCTGCTCAATAAACGATTGGTTATATTTTTTTAATTCAAGATAAATGAATGAGCCACCGCCTTGCCAATTGACAGATTTTGAAATACCTGACTGGTCTCCATCTATAACGCCCTTTATACGATTTATTGGTAATTCTTCTACATAATCCATTTGCTCGCACAAAATGTATTGTCTTTTCATTTTATGTGCGACTGCTCCAGTAGTCCCACTACCTGCAAAAAAGTCTAAGACAATGTCATTTTCATTACTTGAGAGTTCAAGTATCCGTGAAATCAATTTTTCGGGCTTTTTACCACGGCTAAAATCAACGTTTCCTTCTTTTGCTATTCCTTCAATTGCAATGTCAGTCCAAGTATCTGTAATTAATTCGCCAGGTATTTTAGCACCATTAAGTTCAATTAATCTTTCTTTATAGAAAATTACCCTTCGACCTTTTAGGAAAATGTAATCCATATCATCGTTAGGGTGGCGAAACAACCTATCTCTAACTTTTGCTGATTTTTCAATTGTTTTTTTTCGTTTTATAAATGCTCCACCTGAAACACCAGCTGTTTGAAAAACTCTTTCCGCATTATTTAATGCAAAAAGTGCAATCTTATCTTCAAATTCTGCTTTTGAAATATGCTCAAGTGCCTTTGCTTTATTCTCAAACCCTAAAGATTTTGCAGTTGCTATATCAATACTTTCCCAAGTCCATTCATTTTCTGGTTTGTCAAAATCATTGAACACCATATTGTAAGCAGTATCGTAATCCCTTTCTATCCAAACTCTATTTAATGTAATTGCTTGTTTATTTTTCGCATATAGGTAAATATGATTTGCCTGCTTAAATAAACTATCAGAGGTTCCTTTAAAACCAAAAGGCTTATTAGTGGTAACAATAATTTCGTTTACAAAATTTTCTTTACCAAATACGTCATCACAAAGAACCTTGAGATAGCCAGCTTCATTGTCATCAATATGAATATAGATTACACCTTCTTTGCTCAACAGTTGTTTTGATACTTCCAGTCTGTTCTTCATAAATGTCAGCCATGAAGATTGATTGAATGAATCATTATACCTGAAGCTATCACTTCCTGTATTAAATGGCGGGTCTATATAAATCAGTTTTATTTTTCCTGCAAATTCTTCTTTTAGTGTGTGCAAGGCTAAAAGGTTGTTCCCTTTAATAATTAGGTTATCGGTAATCGTGCCGTTTTCGTTTCGGTTAAATTGGTCAAGTGGTTTTTCTCCGTCTTTGTCTAAGCGTTTTACATTGGTTAAAACTTTTGGCTCTAAAAGTTGGGTTATTTCATCTTGTGCCAAAATTTCATTAAAGAATATTTCTTCTCGTTTGTCTTCTTCACGGCTTTGTCCGCCTTCCAAAATGCAGTCTTTAAATGGCCAAACCAATGCCACTTCGTTGCGTTGTTTCAGGTATTTGCCGTCAATGGTCAGTCCAACTTTGTTTTTGAATTGGGTGTAGCTGTCGTTCAGATAGTTTTTTTGTTCCAAAAACTGCACAAACAAGTTTTGGTTAAAAACCAATGTGCCTTTCACGTTTACAAAAAACTTCTCTTTCAGGTCTGCGTTGTCAAGCAACAGTCCAATCAATTCTTCGTCAAAATTTTGTGCTTTGTTCAATACCACCCATTTTTTCAGTTCTCCGTTGTCTGTAACGAAGTTGGGCTCTTTTTTGAGTTGTTGCTCTAATGTTGTATATAATTTCATTTATCTTCTTTCAGTTAATAAATCTTTGACTTTCACATTTAAAATTTCCGCAATGGTGTACAAGTCTTCCAAACTCGGTTGTCTCACATTACGAGCATATTCGTTAATCGTGTTGTAGCTTTTTCCCGTTTGTTTGGCAAGCCAAGCCTGCGAAATCCCTTTGTCTTTTAAAACTTCTTTTATTCGGTTCATTTGAAACCTAAGTTTTGTTTATTCGGTGTCAAAGATAGTAAAAGTTCACTATTTTTCAGTGCAATTATTCATTGTCTTGTCGTGGGTTGGAAAAGGGCAAGCTCTTTTGGTTTTTCAGCGTTGGCTTTTTTTGTATGCCGCACAACGGTTGAGTGTATGTGCCGTAAGGGATTACGGGGCAGTTTCTTGTCCACCTACAAGAAAGTTTGAGTGGGCTACAATACTTGAATATTCTCTAAAACCCTTATGGCATATACACTTTGTTGTGCGTTCGTGCTTCTGTTTCAATCCCATGTCATGTAAATTGGCTTCTTATCTTTTTAAATTCTTCAAAGTCCGTTTTTAATTCCTCAATAGTTGGTGTCGTATGAATTTCTTCAGGGCTGCTATGACCGGCAATAGAAACACAGCACTTTTCATATATATCATTCAACTTTCCTTTATAAGCATCAATTTTGCTTCCGTCCACACGTAGTAGAGAAGGAAATGCTACTCCTATCTTATAACGCTTAATAGTTTTTCTAAATAAATCGTCTTCAACAGTTATTTCAATTGCTGAACGTAAATGTCCATATCCTTCCGCAGCCAGTTTTGCTTCGTCTTGTCCGTCGGGTTTTGTTTGAAGTACAAGATTTAGTTTTTTAATGTAGTATGAATAAGAGTTAACTTCTTCAACCTCGTCCAAGATTCCTGTTATTCCAAAATTTTCTTTAACTCTATGAAATAAGAATGAAACGCCTGCTTGCCTGTGATGCTCAAGTTCGGACTGCTGAATAAAACTATGAAGCATCAGAATGCTATGGGTAAAAACAATAACTTGGCGCTGCTTTGACAATTCAATAAGGCGTTTAACTACCTCATCAATAATTTTGTGGTCAAGTGAATTTACTGGGTCGTCAAAAACTATAGGGGCTTTTGTATTGTCAAGTTGCAATTCGGTAAGAAATTCAGCTAAGGCAATTGCTTTTTGTTCTCCTTCACTTAAAATATCTGCCAAAGCATGGCTGCTAATTTTTTGATAAACTACTGAATTGCCTCGGTCAGTTCCAAAATTTAAATCAACTTTCAAATGCGGTTTTCGTAAAGCAATTAGTTCCTTCTTGAATTTATCTTCAAAGTCCTGCCTCACTAATTCTTCTCTTGCGGATGAAGTTTTACGGCTGATTGAATTTGTATTGAAACTGGATGAATTGGCATTAAGAGTATTGACAACCTTGTGATTTGCGATTGCCGTTCTTACTTCTGCAACTTTCCCTGAAATAAATTTTCTGTCTTTCAATTCTGCAATTTCTTTTTTCAAAGTTGCTTCCAGTGTTGCAAGGTTTGCAAATGCTTCTGATTTTTGAGTTAAGGAGTTATTGACTGCTGTTCGCTTATCAGTTAGGAATTTAATCGCAGTTTGATAATCAAAAGTGAATGTTGAACCCTGTGCAATTATATTTGTGGTGAAAGTTGTTTTTAAGGAATCCAAATTGGCATTGTAATCGGTAATTTCTTTCGGCTGAACTGGTGCTTGGTTTTCATTTGTGCCGAAAGTGTTTTGGTGGAAAGTAAGGTTGGTATCAACTTGAGAAACAAGTTGAATCAACCCTACCTTGTTCTTTTTTAATGCCGCAAGGTTTTCTTGTGTCTTATCGTTTAGAAGTGTTCTGTAACTTTTCAATAATTCTTTTGCTGAATCATCAAGCGGTTGCAAACAGTAAACGCAAGTGTCGCCTTCTTGTGGATAATCAGGCTTGTCAATTATTTTGATGTAACTTTCTGCTGCCTGAATAAAGGAGTTGAACTCGGGTGTTTGATAAAATTCAATTCCTCTTTCATCGGCTATGTCTTTTAATCCTGTTTGCGTTTTGCTTTCTAAATCGGAAATCTGCTTGTTTATTGCAAGAAGTGCTTGCCAGTTTGCATCATTGAGTTGTGTTTTAGCTGTCTCAATTTTTCCAATGATTGAATCAAGTTCTGCAATCTGACTACTCAATGTTTGAATCTGAGATTGAAGCAATGCCTTATTCAAAGAAGCAAGTTCGGTTTCCTTTAGCGAAAGTGCTTTCCCATGTGCAGGTGTGTATTCAGAAAGCTCGGTTAGTTTTTGTTCGGTTGAAATTGCAGAAAGTGTTGAAATGAAAGTGTGCAGTGGTGTTCCTGGTGTCAGGTTGTCAAGCCAAAGCAATGTTGTTGGATGTGTTGCAATTTTTTTTTGCAACAATTGATTGAGTGCATTCAGTTCAGCACTTACAAGGTGAAAAAAATGAAAACCGATTGGAGAAACAATTAAACTTCTGTCGCTTATTGAGAACTGAACACAACTGCTATTGAAAACAGAAATATTTTCAAGTTCGGAATCGTTGTTTGCTCCGTTCCATGTAAAAGTTTGAGGAGTCCCGTTTGATTTGAAATTGATTATTGCTGACTGTGGTTCGGATGCTTCGTAGACATTTGAAAGAATTGTCTTGTTGTTGTCGTAACTAAAACCAAGTGTTTTCAGGACTCTGCTGTAGCCTGTTTTGCCTGTTCCGTTTTCTCCGTAAATGACTGTGATGTTCTTTGCAAAGTTGACGGTCTGATTTTTTGCAAGTCGATTTACTCCTGTAATTGCAGAAAGCGAAACGAGTTCAATCATCTTTTCTGTTGGTATGTAAGTTGGTTTTGTAACTGTCAAGGCAGGCAAACCTGTATGAAGATTGATTGATTGGAGAAAGTAATTGAAAACTGTTTCTCTGTCAGTTGTTGAAAGGGAACTTTCTGTCGTTACAATTTTGCTGATAAGGAGTTTGCTCCAATCAGCATGATTTTCTGTCCATTCCCAGAGGAAATCTACAATTGCTTTTCTATTTGGAGTTGTTGATGCCATTTTTATTCAGTCAATTATAATGGTGTCTGTATTCGTTTTAGCATGTCGCACAACGTTTTGGGTATTGCCGAAGGCGGGGATTTTTAGCACTAAAGTTCAATCGAAGTACGAATGTTGAACCTTGCACAAATGTCCAATCGAAGCCGTTCACCCCTGCTTTTGGCAATACCTTGTTAGTGGCTGGCAATTTTCACTTGTTATGTGAATGTCGTATATCATTATATTATCGTCTGCCTTTACGATTAGATTTGTTCTGTGTCCAAAGACGTCTTTTGTATTCACGGTAGCCACCAATAAGTGGAATTCCTCTCCAAGTATATGTCACTTTATTTGATGTATGGGATATTGTTTGTTGCTGTTTTTGTTGTTCTATTTTATCTTGTTCGCTATAGTCATTTATAAATTCTTGAACTCGTAATGCCCATTCTCCATTAGTGGTAGTATTTATAAAAGCCGTTCGTGATATTTCTACAACTCTTGCATATCTTCCGATTTGTGGAAATAAACAGTAAAGAGTATTTCGTAAACCTTCGGGGTCGTCCATTTTACCATCTCCTCTAAAATCAAAGAGAACTGGCACAGAACTTTCAAGCCAAGCGGTTGGGAAACACCAATCTATAAGGTCAACTTGAAATATTTTAGGATTGTCTGTGTCATAAAAAATTGTATTTTCAAAACAGTTCTTTTTACCTTTAAGAAAACGAGGATAATCTCTTTTTAGGCGTGTACCGTCAACGACCCAAACCATATTTTTATAAAACTGTTCTCGTGAGGTTCGTTCTTGTGGTTCAATATGTGAATGTTGGAACTCTATAACAAGATTGTGAGAAGTGCGGACATCTGCAATATGTTTTTCAGATGTTCTTTCATTGAACAAGGGTATTTCCTGCCACTCGGCTGGGTAATTATTTTTCCAAGCACGATGCCATTCTGTTTCCGGTTCCCACCAATTATCACACTCTGTTTTGTTTTTATGTGCCCAATGCCAAATTTTTCGTGTGCCACATTTCGCAATAACTGGCTTCGCACAACAAGAACATAATCCTTTAAGTTGTGGTTGGGCTTCTACACGATTATTATTTATTAGTGCAAAGTGCATATACTATATTTCCTCACTTTTCAATGTTTACCTTAAAAGCATTAAAATGTCTTTCTGGATAAAAATAAACCGCTACCCGTCTATTAGGGTTAATGTAAATATAACCTCTTTTTGTACTACGAGAACCCTGTGGAGCTGACCATGTATCACCATTTCTTCTCCAACCCAAATCTTGCATTAACATAGCATAATAATATTCTCCATCATTATCAATTTCGTTGTCATAAAATACAGAAAACATAGAACCATCGGACAACTTTCCTTCAAAAATTGTAGAACCATTTTTTACTACTTTAGAAGGTGGTAATTCGTATTCTAACCATTTATTTGTAGTTGCAGTCGAATATACTGCACAACCAACAAAACACGCACTACAAAAAAATGCAACAATAATAGAACAATAATATTTTTTCATTTTCAAATCATTTTATGTTGTTTCGGATGGATTTTTTATTCAGTAGCACTGTCTGTCCTACTGCTTGCCACTAACGTGTTATTTACGCAATTAAATCCAACATTCGTAAATGCTGCATTTATAACTTGCGTAAATCAATTTTCTGTTTCCTTTGAATTAAATATGTATGTGCTTGTTTATGAGTGTCTAATGATGCGTATTTTAAATAATATAATAATCAGTTTACGAAGGTTTGCTCTATTCACGAAGTTTGCTTCGGTGTGAATGAAAAGTCATGTATACAACTGGTATCACATAAACTATCAGTCTGTTGTCTTGAATAGAATTATGGAATGCAAGTTTAGTTAATATTTTGATATCTTTTTCTCTTCCAACCCATCTTTTTCGAAATTGACGTTAAATAATCCTAAAGTGCCTTCGGAAATATAAGTAAATTGCGAGAATGCAGTAAAATAGTAGAAAAAGCAGGATCGAAACGGTCAGAGCAGGTCCTTTTGTTTAGGATGAGGGCACATTGTTTGGGATGGGAATAAAAGTTTGCCGGAATGACAAATAGAGGGAGTAACATCGTTTTTATGTAGGAAGACAATTGGAATAAAAATGGGAGGATAAGTTGATTTATTGGTTTTTAATGGATGATTATCGTGATAAAATTGTGTAACTTCGCGTGATAATGGTAAAAAAAGACAAAACCAGATGAAGATTCTTACCTCGGAGCAGATCAGGAGAATTGATGCCGAAACAATTAAACGGGAGGGAATTCCGTCACTCGAGCTGATGAAGCGGGCAGCGACGGCCTTCTATAATTGGTTTACAGAAAAGTATCCAAACAAGCGGCTTTCCCTGTCTGTCTTTGCGGGTGTGGGCAACAACGGGGGAGACGGACTGATGATTGCCCGCCTCCTGCACAAGTCGGGTTACAACGTAAAGGCCTTCATCGTGGAGTACAGTCAGCACTATACCGAAGATACGGCCCATAACCTGCGCCGCCTCAAAGCGGACAATGTGTTCCACAAAAAGATACTGGTTGAAAAGGAGATCCCCGATCTGTCGCAGTTTGATCTGGTGATCGACGGGATCTTCGGAACGGGTCTCTCGCGTGAGGTGAGCGGGGTGGCGGCAGCCGTGATTCAGCGTATCAACGAAAGCGGGAAGCCAATCATCTGTATCGATGTGCCGAGCGGCCTTTTCCTCGACCGACGTACTCCGTTTGCGGTACATGCGACCGAAACCATTACGTTCCAGATACCGAAGCTGGCGCTTTACCTTCCCGAGAATCAAGCCTACACGGGCAACGTGACGATTGTGCCCATCGGATTGGACAAGGAGGCCATCGGGGAAGCGGAAAGTGATGTCAGCCTTACCGAAAAGGAAAGGATAAAAGCCCTCCTGAAGCCGCTTCCCAAATTTGCGCACAAAGGAACGGAAGGACATGCACTGATTATCGGCGGGAGCCTGGGAAAGACGGGATCGGTCTGCCTGGCGGCAAAGGCTGCCCTGAAAACTGGGTGCGGACTGGTTACGGCCTGCCTGCCCAAATGCGGAGTGACGGTCATCCAATCGAACTTCCCGGAGGCGATGGCGATTGCCGATGGTGGGGAAACGCACCTGACCTCCATCCTGTACGACCTGCATCCGGATGCAATAGGCATTGGGGTGGGGATGGGACAGCACGAAGAGACACAACTGGCGCTGCACGGCTTCCTGAAGAGAAACAACGCGCCACTGGTGATCGATGCGGATGGACTGAATATCCTGGCACAACACCGGGAATGGCTCTCCCTGCTGCCGGCTAAAACTATCCTGACACCTCATCCGAAGGAGCTTTCAAGACTGATCGGGGAGTGGAGCGACGACTATGAAAAGATTCAGAAAGCAAGGCTATTCGCACGTGAGTACGATCTCATCGTGGTGGTGAAAGGGGCCTACTCGCTGATCATGGATCGGGAGCACCTCTACCTGAATAGCACGGGTACCCCTGCATTGGCAACAGCCGGCAGTGGCGATGTGCTGACGGGCATGATCACCTCACTCCTGGCACAAGGTTATGCCCCCCTGCAGGCCGCCAGGATGGGGGTCTGCCTGCATGGCCTGACTGCGGAGATTGCAGTGCAACATATCCATCCCCGCGCATTCATCGCAACCGATATCATTGAGAATATTGGAAATGCCTATCGGAATCTGGAAAAAAACAATTGATTCTTTTTGCGTTTTACAAATAAATTGTCTATTTTTGCACCTCATTTTGCCAATAGGCTGAAGAAGTAGTCGCAGGGAGTGGCTCGCCTCAGGCACGTAACGTCTAGTTATTAATTATATGTACGTCATCGTAGATATTCAGGGTCAGCAATTTAAAGTAGAGCAGGACCAGAAATTATTTGTCCACAGAATCAACGCCGAACAGGGCGCGGAGGTGGAATTCGACAAGGTAATGCTCGTGGATAACGACGGAGCAGTCACCGTGGGTGCGCCCGTGATTGAAGGAGCAAAAGTGGTGGTGGAAGTCCTTTCGCATGTGAAAGGAGACAAGGTCCTTATCTTCAAAAAGAAGAGAAGGAAAGGTTACAGAAAATTGAACGGTCACCGTCAGCAGTTTTCTGAAGTGAGGGTAAAGGAAATCGTGGCTTAATCAGTTTAAAATAGAAGAAAATGGCACATAAAAAAGGAGTAGGTAGTTCGAAAAACGGCCGTGAATCGGAAAGTAAACGATTGGGCGTAAAAATATTCGGCGGTGAGGCTACAAAGGCCGGCAACATTCTCGTGCGTCAGCGCGGAACCGTACACCATCCGGGAGAAAATGTAGGTATCGGCAAGGATCATACGCTGTTTGCACTTGTCGATGGCGTAGTGGTATTTCGCAAGAGAAGGGACAACCGCTCTTACGTATCCGTTCAACCTCAGGCACAGGCAGAAGCGTAAGGACAACTGTCTTTTGTTCCGGTCAAAGGGACTGAACCATAAAATATTATTAGTGAAGGACAACCTGCTTGTAGCGAGTGGGTTGTTTTTTTTAGTATGCAGCTGTCATTGTCTCAAAAGGAATTTATTCGTACCTACGGGCAGATGGATGTGCGTGAACTGGCACTTCGCTTTTCGCGGGATGACATGGCTTTGCTGCTGTCACAGATCGCAGGGCGACAGATGGCGCGACTGAAGATCCCTTCGTGGTATGAGCGGGAGGATATCTTCTATCCGGCGCATCTCTCGCTGGAGCAGGCTTCGTCGGAGCTGACTGCACGCTACAAGGCTTCATTGGTTCCCGAGATCATGGAGACATCCTCTCCGGGAGGATGCGAACGCTTTGCTGACCTGACCGGCGGCATGGGGATCGATTTTGCCTTTATGTCTCCTGATTTTCGGGAAGCGGATTACGTGGAGCAGAACGAGGAGCTGTGCGGCATTGCGGAGCACAATTTCGGGGTGCTGCAATTGCATCATGTCCGGGTTCATTGCACCGGTGCGGCGCAGTTCCTGCAGAAAGCGGATCCGTACGACCTGATCTATCTTGACCCGGCAAGAAGGGATCGGGCAGGCAGGAAGGTGGTACGGATTGAAGATTGCACGCCGGACCTGACGGAGATGAACAGGTTGCTGCTGGAGAAGGCGGGGCACGTGATGGTCAAGTATTCTCCCATACTCGACATCGCACTTGCCGTAAAGACACTGGGCCACGTAAGCGAGGTACAGGTAGTGTCGGTGGACAATGAATGCAAGGAGTTGCTTTTTCTGCTCTCGAAAACGGCGGGAGAGGCACCGCAGTATGTCGCCGTGAACCTGAAGCGGTCGGGCGGGGAGGAGCGGTTTTCGTTTACCATGGCGCAGGAGCAGCAGACGGAGATCTCCTTCGCGGATGCTCCGGGGCATTATCTCTACGAACCCAACGCGTCGATCCTGAAAGCGGGCGCATTCAAAGGGGTGGCCCAATCCTACAATCTTCAAAAACTACACATCAACAGCCACTTGTATACTTCGAACGAGCGGGTGACCGGTTTTCCGGGACGGGCATTTGAAGTGGTCTCCTTCTTCGTGCCGAACAGGCAACACAGCAAAACCTTCACCCGGGAAACGAAAAAAGCGAACATCGCTGTCCGCAATTTTCCGATGACGGTAGCCGAGATCCGCCGCAGGACGGGTCTGGCTGAGGGGGGCGATACCTACCTCTTCGCCACCACACTCTCCGATGAACGAAAAGTGTGGATCATCTGTCGCAAAGTTTCTGATATTGCATTATGTTAAATACAATATTATAGAATATTTGTACTTTTCAGAATACAAAAAGTAGTTTTGCTTCCAGGTTTGTGTGCGGCTATTTATGTCTTTCGACCAATATCGCTTCGATGTCTTCCAGCTTCAGCTTTTTTGTCTTTAACAGGATCAGGAAATGATATAGCAGGTCGGCTGCCTCATTCTTGAACAGGTCGAGGTTGTCGTCCTTCGCTTCAATCACCAGCTCCACGGCCTCTTCCCCCACCTTCTGGGCTACTTTGTTCACCCCGCGACTGAATAGTTTGGCGGTATAGGATCCTTCGGGATTTTCGCTGATGCGCTGCTCGATCACTCCCTCCAGCTCGTAGAGGAACCCCCGGGCGGTCTCCTCCCCGAAACAGGAGGTACTGCCGGTGTGGCAGGTGGGGCCCTGTGGCACGGCCTTGATCAACAGCGTGTCGTTGTCGCAGTCGACCTGTATCTCTTCTACCGTGAGAAAATTACCCGACGTCTCGCCCTTGGTCCAGAGTCGTTGCTTGCTCCGACTGAAGAAGGTTACTTTGCCTTCTGCCCGGGTCTTTTCCAGTGCCTCCCGGTTCATGTAACCCAGCATGAGTACCTGTAGCGTGCGGGCGTGCTGGATCACGACCGGCACCAGTCCTTCATTTTTTGTAAAATCGATGTTCACTTTGTTTGTTTTTGGTTGATGATCTATCTCTTTATCCCGTGGACTATCGCACGGGAATATCTTGTGCTTTTAAAAATTGTTTGAGCGCCGGCACGGGGATCTCGCCAAAATGGAAGACGGTGGCTCCGAGTGCCGCACTGGCTTTGGTCTGCTGGAACACCTCGGCAAAATGCTGCATGCTGCCTGCGCCACCCGATGCGATCACCGGGATGTTGACAGCTTCGCTCACACTGCGTGTGATGTCGATGGCAAAGCCGTTTTTGGTGCCGTCGTTGTTCATGGAGGTGAGCAGGATCTCCCCGGCACCCCTTCGCTCGCCCTCCAGGGCCCAGTCGACCGTGTGGAGCGTGGTGGCGGTGCGGCCGCCATGGACGTATACCATCCACTCGCCATTCTCCTCCAGCTTGGTGTCGATGGCCAGGACCACGCACTGGCTGCCAAACTGCCCGGCTATTTCGGTGATCAGCTTGGGATTTTCTACAGCGGAGGTGTTCAGGCTCACCTTGTCGGCGCCCGCCTTGATGATGGCCTGCGCATCTTCGAGGGTGCGTATGCCGCCACCCACCGTAAAGGGGATGTTAATGGCTTCGGCTACTTTTTTTACGAGCTCCGTGAGCGTTTTCCTGTGCTCTACCGTGGCGGTGATATCCAGGAATACCAGTTCGTCGGCACCCTCCAGCACATACCGCCTGGCGAGTTCTACGGCGTCGCCCGCATCACGGAGTCCGACGAAGTTCACTCCTTTCACGGTGCGTCCGTCTTTGATGTCGAGGCAGGGAATAATTCTTTTTTTTAGCATAGGTTCTTAGCGTTCGGCTGTCGGCATTCGGCGTTCAGCTCTTTTTGTGAAAACTTTGTATATACAGCGTCCAGGAATTCATATGTATGCTCGTTTGTTTGAATTGATTTTTTGAAACCTTAGCTTGTTTCCGGGGTGCCCGTTCGAGGAAACAGGCGTAATCTGATAAGCTGTTAGAGCGAAGCGAGTTCTTATCAGGTAGCCTGTAAAGCGGTAACGGGCCGGCAAACAAGATGCAGGTGAAGAAAAATAATTCAAACAATATACCTATAAGAACTCCTGTAAATCGCTTAATTTGATTCTTCCTTCATAGATGGCTTTGCCGATGATGGCTCCTTCACAACCAAGCTGCTGCAGCGCGTGCAGGTCGTCGACGGAAGTGATGCCGCCGCTGGCAATCAGATGGAGGTCGGTTTGCTCCAGGATCTCCCTGTAGAGATCGAGGGAGGGGCCCTCCAGCATGCCATCCTTCGATATGTCGGTGCAGATGGTGTAGCGGACGCCTTTGCCGGCATAATCGGCGATGAAGTCTACCACATCCGTTTCCGACTGTTGTTGCCATCCCTGTGTGGCGATACGGCGGTGGTGGCTGTCTGCGCCGAGAACGATCTTCTCCGCACCATACGCCTGCAGCCACTGCAGGAACAGGTCGGGTTGCTGCAAGGCGACGCTGCCGCCGGTAATCTGCCGGGCGCCGTTCTCGAAGGCGATCCGCACCGCTTCGTCCGATTTGATGCCTCCGCCAAAGTCGACCTGCAACGTGGTCTGCGTGGTGATGGCCTGCAGGACACGGTGGTTGACGATGTGTTGCGACTTGGCCCCGTCGAGGTCCACCAGATGCAGGTAGCGGATGCCGTGGGCTTCAAATTCCTTTGCTACCTCCAGCGGGTTCTCGTTGTATATTTTTTTTGTGCTGTAATCGCCCTTGGTGAGGCGGACGCACTTGCCTCCGATGATGTCGATGGCCGGAATGATTCTCATATGACAGGTTGTTATGGATTGACTGGGATTGAAGTGGACAGTTATTGGCACTTTGCCGGCAACTGGCGGTTCATAATCTCAGGAAATTTGCCAATATTCGTTCTCCCACGCTGCCCGATTTTTCGGGGTGAAACTGCGTGGCATAAAAATTATCCTTCCGCATGGCGGCACTGAACGGCAGGATGTAATCGCATTGGGCAATGGTATGCCTACAAAGTTCCGCGTAGTAGCCGTGCACAAAGTAGACCGTATCTTCCTTTGCAAAGTCCCGGAAGAGGGGCGTATGCACCTTCTCCAGGTTGTTCCATCCCATGTGCGGGACGATGTCGAGGGCGGGAAACTTTTTCACCGCTGCATCAAAGATGTCCATGCAGGGGGTGTCGCCTTCTTCCGAATGGCGGCACATCAGCTGCAGCCCCAGGCAGATTCCCAGCACTGGCTGAAGTAACGATTTAATTACCTCGTCCAATTCTCTATCTTTTAGGTATTTAATGGCTGACTTCGCCTCGCCTACGCCCGGAAATATCACCTTGTCGGCGCAGAGGATCTCGTCGATCTCGTCGGTCACCCTGCAGGGGAGGCCGAGCCGCTTGACGGCATGCTCGACCGAGGTGATGTTGCCTGCATTGTATTTGATAATTGCAATCATAATTGATGTGTTGATTTGATAATGTGATGATTTGCTAATCTGCTAATCTGCCAATCTGCCAATCTGCTAATCATCTAATCTGCTAATCATCTAATCTGCTAATCTGCCAATCTGCTAATCATCTAATCTGCTAATCATCTAATCTGCTAATCTGCCAATCTGCTAATCTGCCAATCTGCCAATCTGCTAATCATCTATAGTACCCCCTTCGTACTGGGTATTCCACCCTCTTCACCCCGTTCTACCGCCATGCGGATAGCCCGGGCGAAAGCTTTGAAGATGGCCTCGATCTTGTGGTGTTCGTTGTCGCCCTCCGCTTTGATATTGAGGTTACAGCGGGCATTGTCGCTGAATGATTTGAAGAAGTGCATGCACATCTCCGTGGGCATGTCGCCGATATACTCCCGTTTGAATGCTACATCCCAGACAAGCCAGGGACGGCCGCCGAAGTCGATGGCTGCCTGCGCCAGGCAGTCGTCCATCGGCAGCAGGAAGCCGTATCGGGTGATTCCCTTCTTTTTACCGAGGGCCTCCAGAAAAGTCTCTCCCAGGGCAATGCCCACATCTTCGATGGTATGATGCTCATCGATATGGAGGTCGCCCTTGGCCTGCACGGTCAGGTCGATATTCCCATGGCGCGAAATCTGTTCTAGCATGTGGTCGAAGAAGCCCACGCCGGTGGCGATGTCGCTCTTTCCTTTGCCGTCGAGATTGATCTCCACGAAAATATCGGTTTCAGAGGTCTGGCGGTGTACCCTGGCTGTGCGCGGTGCGGCTTTCAGGAAGCGGTATATCTCGCCCCAGTCAGTTGTACTCAGTGTGGCTTCCGGATGTGAATTATTACTTAAGAATATAGATTTACAATTCATATTTTCAGCCAGTTGTAAATCAGTTATTCGATCTCCGATCACATAGGAATTCGCCAGGTCATACCCTCCCTTCAGGTAATGGGTGAGCATGGCAGTACCCGGTTTACGGGTCGGCAGGTTATCCTTCGGGAAGGAGCGGTCGATCAGGATCTCACTGAAATGAACACCTTCATTTTCGAAGGTACGGATGATCTTGTTCTGTGCCGGCCAAAAGGTATCTTCGGGAAATGAATCCGTTCCCAGTCCGTCCTGGTTGGTGACCATCACCAGCTCATACTCCAGCTCGGAGGCAATGCGGGAAAGATAGCGGAAGACACCGGGGTAATATTCCAGCTTCTCCAGGCTGTCGATCTGTTCATCTTCCGGCTCCATGATCAGCGTGCCGTCGCGGTCGATAAAAAGTACTTTCTTCATGTATCGTTTCTTGTGGGTATCAATCTGTTAAGAAGCAGATTAATTCTTGTTCATAAATTTTCGTTTCCGTTTCCATAGTCCCTGAGCGCCTGCAGCAGGATCTTGTTTTCTTCCGCCGTGCCCACCGTAATGCGGATGCAGTTGCGGACGACGCTGTGGCGGTTGCGGACGATCACTTTCTGTGATACCAGGTAGTGGTAGATGGCATCGGCATCGGTCACCTCCACCAGCAGGAAGTTGGCGTCGGAGGGATAGATACGTTTCACCACTGGCAGCTGCTGCAGCTCTTTTTCCAGTAATGCCCGTTCCTGAAGGATCGTCATTACCCTGTAGGCATGTTTCTCCGGCTTGGAGAGAGCTTTGAGTGCTTCCTCCTGATTAAACCGACTCACATTGTAGGGAGGTTTGGTTTTGTCCATCAGGGCGATAATTTCCGTACTGGCATAGGCTACCCCCACGCGGGCACTGGCCAGGGCCCATGCCTTGCTGAAGGTCTGCATCACGATGAGGTTGGGGTATTGCGGCAGGAGGGCCGTAAAGCTTCTTTCGGCACAGAAGTCGATGTAGGCTTCGTCCACCACCACGATACCCTGAAACTCCTCCAGCAGCCGCTCCACGTTTTGCAGGCGGTTTCCGGACGGGTTGTTAGGTGAACAGACAAACAGGCATTTGGCCGGATGGGCGAGGATTGCATCGATATTCATCTCGAATGCTTCGGTGAGCGGCACCCTGATCACCTCCACGTTGTGGATGTGGGCCGACACCTCGTACATGCCGTAGGTGGGCGGGCAGATGATCACACGGTCTTTTGCAGGCTCGCAGAAGACGCGGTAGACCAGGTCGATCACCTCATCACTGCCATTGCCGATAAAGATATGCTCTACGGGGATATGGTTCCGCTCCGAAAGAGCCTTTTTCAGCGCCCGCTGGTGCGGGTCGGGGTAGCGGTTCTTCCTGCCAAAGGGGTTCTCATTGGCATCAAGAAAGATGCCCTCGTCTCCCGAAAATTCGTCTCTCGCGCTGGAGTAGGGTTTCAACGCCCAGATGTTGGGGCGCACCCACGATTGCAAATCAAAGTTCTTCATTCGGTTGTGCTGCTTCGGTATCTGTTTCCGGATTGATTGTATCTCTATTGTTCTGAATTGCCGTAGTGTGGTCTTCCGCGAGGAGGTCGCCGGCACCGGAGTCCAGGTGTCTGGCTGTGGCGGCTCCCAGTCGTAGGGTGACCGCATTTTTGTGGGCATCGAGCTGCTCGGTCGCGGCCATGATCTCGACGGCGTTACCGATGTGGCGGATGCCCTCCTCGCTTAGTTGCTGGAAGGTGATCTTCTTCACGAAGCTGTCGAGTGAAACGCCACTGTAGGCTTTGGCATAGCCGCTTGTGGGCAGTGTGTGGTTGGTACCGCTGGCATAGTCGCCTGCGCTCTCGCAGCTCCAGTTACCCAGGAAGACGGAGCCGGCATTCACCACGTCCCGGCTCAACAGCACCGGATTTTCTGTTGCCAGGATCAGGTGCTCGGGTGCATAGAAGTTGCTGAACGCCACGCAGCTGTCCAGATCGCGGAAAAGGATGGCCTTGCTGTTCTTCAGTGCCTTTGAGGCCACCTCCTGCCTTGGCAGGTTGGGAAGCTGCAGGTCGATCTCCCTGTTCACCTGCCTGACTACCTGCTTGTTGTCGGAGAGCAGGATTACCTGGCTGTCCGGGCCGTGTTCGGCCTGCGAGAGCAGGTCGGCTGCCACGAACGCCGGGTTGCAGGTATGATCGGCAATCACCAGTACCTCACTCGGACCGGCAGGCATGTCGATGGCTATCCCGTAGAACTGTGCCGACCGTTTGGCAGCCATCACATACTGGTTGCCGGGACCGAAGATCTTGTCCACCTTTGGAATGCTCTCCGTGCCGAAGGTCATGGCGCCGATGGCCTGTATGCCGCCGGCCGCAAATACACGGGAGACACCGGTCATTTTGGCGGCATAGAGAATGGCGGGATGAATCTCTCCCTTCTCATCGGGGGGAGTGCAGAGCACCACTTCGCTGCAGCCGGCTATCTTCGCGGGGATGGCAAGCATCAGCACCGTGGAAAAGAGGGGGGCCGTGCCGCCGGGGACGTAGATGCCGACCCGTTCAATGGGGCGGGCTTCACGCCAGCAGACCACACCGGGTGCCGTTTCTACCTTGCGTATCTCCTCCTGCTGGGAGCGATGGAAGGCCTCGATGTTTTTCGCCGCCAGCGCCATGGCCTGCTTCAACCGTTCGGATACCTGCGCGGCAGCCTGGTCGATGATTTCCGGGGCGACCGCCAGCATCTCCTGGTCGGCAAAGTCGAACTTGCGGCTGTAGGCCAGCACGGCCTTGTCTCCCTTGCGGTGGATATCGTAGAACATCTTTTCGACCGTGTCCATCAGCTTGCGCTGTTTGATCATCGGGCGCTCAGCCAGCTTCTTCCACTTGGATTCAGAGGGGTTGGATGTTGTTTTCATAATTTTAATTTCAGCAGTGAGGAATCAGGATTCAGCTTCTTTTGTAAAAAATTTATACATTCAGCCGTTTGCAGGATTCGCATTCAGCGTTCAGTTTTTATCTGTAAATGAATTTGTTTTTTGAAACCTCATCTTATTACCGGAGACCCATTCGTTGCAACAGGCGTAATCTGATAAGTTGTTTGAATATTTGCGATAAGCTACATGAGCAGAAGACAAGCTTGCTTGGATTATGCCATGGCGAGCAAATATCTACGTAAGTGAACGAAGCGAGTTCTTATCAGATAGCCTGTAAAACGACAATGGGTCGGCAATTAAGATGTAGTGAAAAAACAATTCATTACTTGTGATCATAAAATCATTTTTTCAATGGGAACAACCAGGATACCTTCGGCACCGTGACGCTTCAGCTCATCGATGATCTCCCAGAAGTCGTCGTCGCTGATCACAGAGTGCACGCTGCTCCAGCCTTCGTCGGCGAGCGGCAGGATGCTGGGTGAACGCATGCCCGGCAACAGCTTTACAATGTCGGGAATCACCTCATTACGGACATTCAGCAATACATATTTTTTACCCTGTCCGTTTTTGTAGGCCTTTATCCGGAATAACAACCGGTCGAGGAGTTCGGTTTTTGCCGGAGAAAGCTTTTTGTTACCAATAAGCACAGCCTCGCTCCTGATGATGGCTTCGGCCTCCTTGAGCCCGTTCATCAGCAGGGTGCTGCCAGTGCTCACGATATCGAAGATGGCATCGGCCAGTCCGATGCCGGTGGCGATCTCCACACTGCCGCCCAGCTCTTCGATCTTCACTTCGATGCCCTTCACCTGAAAATATTTGCGGAGAATTTTCGGATAGCTGGTGGCAATGCGTTTGCCGTTAAAGTAATCGAGCCCTGTATACTCCTCATCTTTTGGAATGGCAAGTGAGAGGCGGCAGTTACCAAAGCCCAGTTTCTCTATCACATCGACCTCCTTGTCCTTCTCCCATACTTCATTTTCGCCCAGGATGCCGATGTCGGCCACGCCCTGCTCCACATACTGCGGGATGTCGTCATCCCGAAGGAAAAGGATTTCCATGGGGAAGTTGCGCGCTTCTGTCCTCAGCTTCCTGTTTCCGTTGGAAACCTTGATGCCGCATTCGGTCAGCAGTTCGAGCGACTTCTCACTCAACCGGCCGCTCTTTTGGATTGCAATTTTAATATTCTCCATTACTTGTTTTGTTTTGTCGGAATTTACCAGGCCGTTTTAACAAAAAACCCGCCTGAGCTTATTCAGACGGGTGTATATATAGACTTTCGTGTTCGCACATATCGGTCTCAACTCGCCTGATTGCAAGTATGAAAATGATGATGATGGAACTTGTTTACTTTCATTTTGTAGTTTTAATGTCACAAAGGTAATAGAATTATTTGAAACAACGCGAAAAAAAACAATGAATTTGTAAGGAGAAAGAGTCCGGCTTTTTTTCTTTTTTCGAAGGTTTGATTCTCAAGGTAAAAACATGTAATTTTGCGACATCACTGCAGCGCAAATCGGGTGTAGGTGTAACAGCATAATAATAAGATGACAGTGCAAGAGAGAATTCAGAAATATGAGGTCCTGGCGACAGACAGCCGGCGAAATATCGACAGGTTGAAAAAAAGAATCTACTTTCACGGCATCTTCAGGCTGGCACTTTTTGCGGGGAGCTTCTTTGTGGTGTATGCCCTCACACGGGATCTCTGGTTGCTCGCTGTCGTACTGCTGCTTCTGGCTGTTGCTTTTGCATGGTCGCTGCAACAACATAACAGGCTGGCGGATGAGAGAGAGTCGGCGGAATCGCTGCTCCGGATTGCCGAGAATGAATTAAAAGCTTTTCATCATGATTTTTCGGCTTTCGACGGTGCTTCGGGAAATATTGATCCTTCACACCCCTTCAGCTTTGATCTGGATATTTTTGGCGACCGGTCTGTCTTTCAGCAGATCAACAGAACTTCATTGCCTGCGGGAAAGGAAAGACTGGCCGAAATTATTCAATTTCCACTCACAAAAAAAGAGGCGATCATTGACCGGCAGAAAGCGATCGCAGAATTGGCAGGGAAAGAAGGTTTCTGCCTCCGTTTCCGGATGTCGGGTCTGAAGATATCCTCCCCAAACGGGAGCGATGCCCGTTTTATCTTTACAACGAATGCTGAAAACGGACTGTCTCAACATCTCTTTTGGAAATCGGCTGTCAGGATTGTTCCCTTGCTTTATCCTGTTTTTATCGTCCTGTGGTTTGCCGGAATAGCTCCCGGCGGCCTGTTTCTATATCTTTATCTCTTCACGCTTGCCTTGTCGCTTCTGCCGATGAAAAAAGTGAAGATGACCTGGCTTTTATTTGATAAAAAGTCGAAATTATTAAATACCTATGCCTCCCTGTTAAAGCTTCTGGAACATGAAAAGATGGATACCCCCTTGTTGATTTCCCTGCAAAAACAACTCGGGCACAACAAAAAGGCATCGGAAGCGATTGGAGAATTATCGCGGTACAGCCGCAATCTCGACGTGGGTTTCACTCTTGCCATGCTAATCCTAAATCCGCTATTTCTCTGGACCACCCTATATGCGCTAAAAATTGAAAACTGGATGAAAAAGCACGGCCGGGATATTGAAACATGGTTCGCTGTGCTGGCGGAGATGGATGCACTCATCTCACTGGGGACCTTTGCCTGCAATCGCCCCGATTACATTTAT
Source organism: Proteiniphilum sp. LBM24028 (assembly GCF_056629195.1). Taxonomy (NCBI): domain Bacteria; kingdom Pseudomonadati; phylum Bacteroidota; class Bacteroidia; order Bacteroidales; family Dysgonomonadaceae; genus Proteiniphilum; species Proteiniphilum sp. LBM24028. The sequence continues at coordinate 799,651 of NZ_CM152817.1, forward strand.
CCGGAGATCTCAGACATTCCCTGTTTCCGGGGTAAAGAACTGGGACATCCGCTCATCCCACGCGAAAAATGTGTGACGAATGATATCGATATCTCCCGGAAACCGTTTTTCATGATTGTGACGGGAGCCAACATGGCGGGTAAGAGTACCTACCTGAGGACGGTCGGAGTAAATCATGTGTTGGCTTCGGTGGGCTTACCCGTCTGCGCGGATGAGCTGACGTTTTATCCGGGTAGATTACTGACCAACCTGCGTACTTCCGATTCTCTGGTAAACAGTGAGTCTTATTTCATGGCTGAACTGAAGCGGCTCAGGATGATTATCGACCGGCTCGAATCGGGCGAGGAAGGCCTACTGATCATTTTGGATGAGATACTGAAAGGTACCAATTCCGAAGACAAGCAACGGGGTTCACTGGCACTGATGAAACGACTGACCGGACTTGGAGGAAACGGTATCATTGCCACGCACGACCTGGCACTGGGAAGCCTGGAAAATGAGTTTCCACGGGAGATTAAGAACTGGCATTTTGATGCCGTTATCTGTGAAGATGTACTTACTTTCAACTACAAGTTGCGTGAAGGCATCGCGAGAAATATGAATGCCAGTTTCCTTATGAGAAAGATGGGTATCACGGAATAACAGGCATCCTAAAAAACATCAAAAACTGCGGAATTGCAGTGCTGAATATCACTGTATGGCGAATTTTTATGTAGATTTGCACCCGATGAAAGAAAAGCTGTTAATTACTCTTTTTGCATGGATGATAGGTCTGACGGCGGCATTCTCCCAGGCACGCATCATCATGCCCGATTCGTCGCATATTACCACAAGCCCCGATTCACTGGATTTGCTGCCCCGGCAGACATCGCCACTCGATCATCTGATTCATGATCACGGTGCAGAAGCGGACTCACTACAAAAGCTGGCGCAGATGACATTATGGAAGATCGATGTACGTACCGGTAACCGCATCATGGCCGGGTCGGATACCCTGCTGCACAATTACCAGCACACCACACTCCCCGATGGCCAGTCGGTGGCCATGGGCTTCCTTGCACCCACAGGATCACCGTCGCTATCGAAGATTTTTTCCGATCGGGAGGAGACAGAAACATTTGTTTTTAACAATGCGTATGGCCCTTATCTGAAAGATCCCGGAAAGGTATTGTTTGTCAATACCCGCGTGCCTTATTCACGGCTCAATTATTTCCGTGCGGGACCCAAGCAGACCCGGGAGGAAAGGCTCGAGGGACGGCTCACCTCTAACTTTGGGAAAAAACTGAATATGGGAATGGATATCGATCTGATCAACGCACGCGGCTTCTATGCTTCCCAATCGGTGAAACACAACAATTTTTCACTCTTCGGCAACTATATATCCGACCGGTTTGAGGCACATGCTTTTATGAACCTGGGTTCACTGACCAACTTTGAGAATGGCGGCATCACCGACGAACTCTTCATCACCAATCCTGACGCCATTGAGCAGAGCTTTACCTCGGGAGACATTCCCGTAAAATTTACAAATACCTGGAACTCGCTGAAGAACAATCGTTATTTTTTATCGGGACGGTACAATCTGGGTTACAAGGAGGTTACAGGTGATTCGCTGCAGGGAGACGGACATTTCGTACCGGTGGCAAGCATCGGCTTTTCGTCGCAATATACACAGCAACATCGCCGCTTTTTGTCGTACGATACAGCTTATGTGAATGTAGACGGGGTACAGATGCAGCGTATCGACCAGTTCTATGACAACCGTTACTACGAGGTTGCGGTGGACGACAGCATACGCTATACCTCTTTCAAGAACAATGTTTCCCTGAGTCTGCGTGAAGGTTTCAGGGAGTGGGTAAAGTTTGGGCTGACTGCCTTCCTGGAGTACGATCTGCGTAACTATTCAATGCGTGACAGTGTGGGCGCCGGTTACAGACAACACCGGGAGAGTGCCGTCACTGTGGGTGGCGTACTCAATAAGCAGCAGGGTGACAACCTGTTGTTTAACTTACAGGCCGATCTGGGTTTGCTGGGTGTCAACCTGGGTGAATTCAGGGCCATGGGCGATGTGGAGACCGGTTTCAATATTGCGGGCCGCCGTACCACTCTCTCGGCAGAGGCTTATATCAAAAATCTGCGGCCAAAGTATTTGCAGGAACATTACTATTCCAAGTATTTTATGTGGAATCACGATTTTGGGGACATCCGCAGGGTATATGTGGGCGGCAGGCTGCATGTCCCGTTCACGAATACCACCCTGAGTGCAGGTGTGGAAAATCTGCAGAACTTTATCTATTTCGACCGGGATAAAAATATACAACAGGAGAGTAACAGTATTCAGGTGCTGACTGCACGCGTGGAACAGAATCTCCGGCTTGGCGTGTTCAACTGGGACAATGAGGTGGTTTACCAGACCTCAAGCGACGAGGCGGTGATTCCTGTACCTACCCTCAGCCTTTATTCCAATATGTACCTGAAAACGAAGATCGTGAATGAGCTTACGCTACAGCTGGGTGTCGACGCCCATTACCATACCCGGTATTTTGCACCGGGATATGAACCCGCGTTGCTGCAATTCTACAACCAGCAGGAAAAGGAAATTGGCAACTATCCGATCTCTACCGTCTATGCTAACATGCACCTGAAGCAGACCCGTTTTTTTGTGATGTTTTACAATGTGGCGACGAAGTTCATCAAGCCACTGGAGTATTTTTCACTGCCGGGCTATCCCGTGAACCCCTTTGTTTTCAAAATGGGCCTTTCAGTAAATCTGCATAATTAATTTCAGTGAAACTCAATAAACGTATCTATCTCTATTTTCTTTTGCTGGTCGTAGCCATAGCCGCCATGATCGTGTTGCGCAATGTGCTTGGTGGCCCGGGGAAGCTGCCTGTTGTACCAAGGGATTATAAGGAGATTATGGCCTCGGGGGAGTTGAATGTGGTGACCGACTATAATTCCATTGGTTATTACGTCTCGGGTGATTCAACACGCGGTTTTCAGCTCGAGATGATGGAGGCACTTGAAAAAGAATGGGGTATAAAAGTGAATCTTTTTCTGGAGAACAGCCTGGATGATAACCTGAAAGGACTGCTGTATCATCGCTACGATCTGGTGGCCCGGAATATTCCGGTGAATACGCAGTTGAAAGATGATTTTTCCTTTACCGATCCACTTGTACTGAACAAACAGGTGCTGGTACAGCGAAAGGCGTTTTATAACGACAGTATACAGCCGGTCCGCCAACAACTGCAATTGGCAAAGAGCACCATTCATGTAGCAAAAGACTCACCCGCTATTCTCAGGTTGAAGAACCTTTCTCACGAAATAGGAGACACCATATTCATCAAAGAGGATCCGGTGTATGAAGTGGAACAGCTGGTGATGATGGTGGCTGCAGGCGACATAGATTTTACAGTGTGCGACGAGAGAGTGGCCCGGCATTTGTCAATGACTCTTCCCGAGATCGATGTAGAAACGGATATCAGTTTTACGCAGCTGGAATCATGGGCAGTACGTCGTAACTCGCCAGTATTGCTGGACAGCCTGAATAGTTGGCTCGAACGGTTTATGAGTACCCAGACATTTAAATCCATATACGACAGATATCTATAAAACAGGCGGCCGGTTCAATTTTATGAACCGGCCGCTAGCTTTCAAACTGCCATCAGATTACCCTTTCATACAGGGTATTTTACTTATTTCGCGGAGCATTCATATGCTGCCTGGCCCGACGGTTTGCATTCCTCATTTTTTGCTGATTCTCGTCGCGCATTTTTTTCATTTGTTCCATCTTTTCCTTTCCGATAATACTTTCCAGTTCGGCATTGTTTTCTGCGATTACCTGGTCACGTACTTTCGCCATCTCCTCTCTTTTACCCTGGTATTTAGCCATCAGTTCTTTGTGTTTTGCATCCTGTTTTTCAAAGAGTGCCTCTACCTTTGCCTTTTGTTCATCAGTCAGGTCGAGTTGTTTGGCCATGTTTGCAGCACGCTCTTTGGCGTTCCATCTCATCTCCGCTTGTGCACGTTGTCCCTGTTTCCCTGTCTTCTGTTGAGCCATCACTGAGAAACTCATTGTGAAAATGGCTACCAGTACCATCAATGCTACTTTTTTCATCTTGTAATAATTTAATTGAGTGAATAAAAAGATATTTATGAATAAGACGCGTAAAAGTAGGAAAATGTTTAATACGATCACTATGCTTTAACACTCTTTTTGGTCGCGTAATGTCCATATATTCAGTGGTATATAGATCGTTTTGGGCTGTTTGTCCGGAAAACGACCCGCTTCATCGACAAAAACGGCTCTTTCGTCTATATCCGGCTCTTTTTTATCTTTTTAACCTTGATTGACCTATCAGCTCCTGTCTTAAAATGAAGTTTCAGGAAATGTATTATCTTTTTCTCCGGATTATATGGTTTTCACATGGTTTTATTACATGGATGTCAGAAGCTTTCCTCCCGCGGGTACTTTTCCTCCACCTTGCTGAAGAGATAAGAGGCCAAAGTGCCGGCCATAAACAACACTGCACAAAAGAGAAGGGCGCCGCCAAAGCTTAATCCGGCTATGGAAAGCTGTTCTCCCGTAAAAGCAGGGAGGACTACCGTGGGGAAGATTGCCAGCGAGGAGCCGATCACCATGCCCAGAATAAAGTGGTACATTCCGGAGTAATACCGCTTAAAAAGATAGGATGCTACTTTTGCGAAAAGAAGTACACACAATATAAATCCGATGATCAGCGGGATGATTACCCCAAAGTCAAAATCCTTGATCCCGATGGCCATCTTGTCATACAGTCCGAAATAGATAAGAAAGTTGGAGGGGCTCATGCCCGGCACGATTAGTCCCAGTCCCATAAGCAATCCTGAACCAAGCCATACGAGGATGTTGGGCGTAACTTCCGTCAGTTGCTTTCCACCAATAACCATTAGCAAAAAGATGGTGAGGGTGGAAGCAATGAGAATCCATATGTCGGAGGCTTTTCTGCCATCTTTTCCCGCTGTTTTATAAAGTGAGGGAAAGGTACCTGCCACAAAGCCAATGAAGAGACAGACAAATTGTGCCGCATATTTGCCGAAAGCTTTCTCCACCACCACGGCAAACAACACAATACCGATGCCCGCACCTATGGCTACAGGAAGAAAATAGAGAATGTTCTTTATGAACTTTTGCCGGATGTTTGCAAGGAAACGGATAAGCGGGTCATAGATGCCAAATATCACAGCCAGCACACCTCCGGAGAGACCTGGAAGAATAAATCCTATGCCTACAAGCATTCCCTTTACAAGGCGTATAAACCAGTCGGCCACCGGTCCGATCACACTCTTGTTTGCTGTTTCTATGTTTCTTTGTTCGCTCATTATGGTTTTTTATTTTTCTAGGGGCAAAGATACAGTTTTTCGGAATACGGTCACTTTGTATCCGTTCAATTCCACCAATATGTCAGTTTCAATACCAGTGCCCTATTACGTACTTCATGCGTATTGGCAAAATAATTGTCGGTATACACGATAAACAGATCCGACACAGGCTTATAGCGCCATTGAAAGCGGATGTTCATGTTGGTGTTGTTACGCTGTTCATTGTACTGCATGAAAGTGGTAAGAAACAATTTGTCGGTGAAAGTGATGTCCAGTTTGGGTCCGACAAGCCAGAACCTGTGATGTGTAAAAGGCTGTGGCAGACGAAGGCTGGTATAGGTTACGTTCATGGAGAAATTCAGGTAGGGTTGAAACCTGTACACCATTTTTGTATCAATCATGTCGAAATTCCCATTAAAAAAACCACCTTTGGCAAAGGTCACTATTCCGTTGAATGGCTTTCGGTTATTTGAGGTGAAGGTGGTATACACATCGGAATAATTGTATTTATTTCCAGCCGGCAGAAAAGTGCTGCTCACATGCGTAGGATCGAAGTCCTGCACCAGCCTGATATAATAATTGCGCAGGCCGGCTGCGAATACTGAGCGGTCACTGAATTCCACTTTGTATCCTGCATCCAGCTCATGGTCCAACTTTTCTAAGGCATGTGTGGTATAGTGCCTGAATTTGACATATGGACCGTGTATGGTTATCCTTTTACGGGGAATAAAAAAATAGGCCAGCTCGGGGTTTAATGAGATATAGTTGCTGCGACGTACATAGCCTGTTTCTGCCAGATAGTTTTCACCAACGGCTGCCTGATCCAGGCTGACAAGAATATTGCCTTTGCTGTATCTGACAGAAGTGCCCTGTGCATATTGTCTATCGGGGTTACCGGGTTGAAAAGACCGGTGGTAGAATGCCTTGCCAATCCATTCGTTATTTTTGCTTGCCAGATTAAAATCCAATGCGGCAACCCGGTTATAGCGAGAGATCCCGTCGGTTTTGTTTATATATTCCTTATTTACAAGCATAAAACTGATATTGGATCGGGCTAGAACCTTCTTTTGGAGGGATAACACCGTATAGTTTCTAACAGCATGTTCCGTAGTTTTCTCGGTGGTCATGTTGATAAATCCGAGCCGGAAGGTATTGTTTATTTTTCCACTTAAACGTGCCCCACCCAGCACCGGCGCATCCAATCCTATACGTCTGGAAAAAAAGGGAGTGAGTTTCTCATTCCCGTAATTGGCAAATAAATCGCTGTTTTCGAGAAAAAATTGTCTTTTTTCGGGGTAAAACAGTTCAAACCGGTCGATGTTCATCACCTGCTGATCGACTTCCACCTGAGCGAAATCGGGATTGTATGTCAGGTCCAGATTCATGGCCGTAGATACTCCTATCTTGGCATCCATTCCAAAATCTCTTCGGTAGCCGGCTTTTTCACCTGCTTCAAAATTTCTGTGATATCCTCCATAAAGATAAGGAATGAGAGAGAAGTTCATTTTTGGTCTTGGCAACGGCTCTTCAAAATGCAACACGCCGGTGTATGCCAGCGATGAGTGCGGAAACTGACGGGGGACGGGAGCCCAGGCTGATTTTTCGTTTGCCTTCAGATCCAGTCGTCCGAAATTTGCATACCATGTCTGGCTGTTCGCCGGATAACGGATAGATTTAAATGGTATTTTCATTTCCGTAATCCATTTGTCGGGGTAATTCTTCAGTTTGAGTTCTACCTTGCTGTCCCATTCGCTGTTTTTTGTCTCGCCGGATCTGATTCCGTCGGAGATGGCTCCGGAAGCAGAAAATTCAAAAGTGTACCCGTTTGTCTGATCGCGAAAGGTATCGAATATGGAAAGGAAATTATCGTTGTTATTGAAGACGTAATCTCTACGGAACGATTCAAATATTCGTTTGCCGGGGATTGTATCGTGGAAAATAACGGCTACGTACAGGGCCTTATCGTCGTACGCCAGCATCACTTCAGATTTTTGTTCCGGAAATCCGGTATCTACAGGCTGAACGAGGTGGAAGTTGTCTGCCTTGTCTGCGGTCTGCCAGTCGGGTTCATCAAGTATACCGTCGAGGGTGATGGAACCTTTCATCTTTTTTGCGGTATACACAAAATGCTTATTGTGGATATTGATGCCGATGGTATCGCGGAGTTCCTGTGAATTTTGCGCAGTCACCGAACTTGCACAAAAACAGGTTATAAGCAGGAAGATGGTCTGATACTTCAATTGATTTCCGAATTATATTAGATAAAACAAGTCTGGCATGTTCATAAAATTGGGTAGATACAGCTATAAATGAGGTCCATCAATGTTTTATGGGTCACAAAACATTGTCAGTCCGGAATTTAGCTGTGTGCAAACCATGTGAAACTTAAATTAGATAAAACAATGCGAGCTGAAAGAGTTGCAAATATAGGCAATATTGTGATTTTTTAAGCATAAGCAAAAAATTCATTCGTTTATTCCAGTGTTTTTACGTAATTTTGTTCAATATAGAAACCAATTTCTTACACCATTATGTTCGACAACAGCAAACGCGCTTTTATAGCCATCAACGATGAAGCGGAAGTATGCCTGATACCCAAAATGGCAAACCGCCACGGCCTCATCACCGGAGCCACGGGAACCGGAAAAACAGTCACCCTGCAAACACTCTCCGAGACATTCAGCGAGATGGGCGTGCCCGTCTTTGCTGCCGACATGAAAGGTGACCTCTCGGGTGTGGCCAAAATCGGGGGGAACAAGGAGAGTGTTACAAAACGTGTGGATAGTTATCACCTGAAAGAGAAAGGGTTTGACTTCAAGCCCTTTCCTGTACGTTTCTGGGATGTATTTGGTGAGCAGGGCCACCCGGTACGAACCACCGTCACTGCCATGGGGCCGCTGCTTCTGGAGCGGCTGCTGGATCTGAATGAGACACAGGGTGCCATCCTCACCATGGCCTTCCGGATTGCCGACGACAACAAGCTGCTGTTGATCGACCTGAAAGACCTGCAAAAGATGTTGCAATATATTGGCGACAACCGGGCACAGTTCACCACCCAATACGGAAATATCTCACCTGCCAGTATCGGCGCCATCCAGCGTGGACTGATGCGGCTCGAGAGTGAGGGTGCCGACAGGTTCTTCGGTGAGCCGGAGCTGGAGATCACCGACTTCATCCAGACTGAACAGGGCAGGGGAGTGATTAACATCCTCGCGGCAGACAAGCTGATGAACTCCCCACGTGTTTACACCACCTTTTTATTGTGGCTGCTGGATGACCTCTATGAGACCCTTCCCGAGGTGGGTGATATGGAGAAGCCGAAGCTGGTTTTCTTCTTCGACGAGGCACATCTGCTCTTCAATGATATGCCCTCTTCCCTGCTGGAGAAGGTGGAACAGATTGTTCGTCTCATTCGCTCCAAAGGGGTGGGTGTCTATTTCTGCACACAGAACCCGGCCGACATTCCCGAGAGTATACTCGGACAGCTAGGTAACCGCGTGCAGCATGCACTGCGTGCCTACACTCCCAACGATCAGAAGGCAGTGAAAGTAGCGGCCAACACCTTCCGTGCCAACCCGAAATTCGATACGGGTGAGGCCATCACCCAGCTCAATACGGGTGAGGCGCTGGTATCGTTCCTCGACGAGAAGGGGGCGCCGCAGATGGTGGAGCGGGTCAACATCCTGCCGCCGCAGGGGCAGATAGGCCCCATCACCGTGGGTGAAAGAGACCAGCTGATGCGTAATTCTCTGATCTACGGTGTCTACGAAAAACTGGTGGATCGCGAGTCGGCCTACGAGATTCTGTCTCAAAAGCAGGAGTTGCTTGAGGAAGAACGTAAACAGGCTGCGGAAGAGAAAGAACGGATCCGCCTGCAGAAGGAGGAACAGAAAGCAGCCCTGGAGGCAGAGCGGGTGAAGCGTGCCGAAGCACGACAGCGCAAGGCAAATCAGGGTGTCCTGGGTGATATTATCACGCAGGTGGGGCGCAGCACCACCCGGCAGATCAGCTACCAGCTGGGCAGAACCATTACCCGTAGCCTGATGGGTGCGCTTTTCGGCAAGAAATAATTGTTCCACACAATCATGTACCAGATACTCTTCAAGCATTACTGGCTGCAGACAGTCCGATCGCCCGGTTATTATAAAAACCTGGTAGTGAATATCTTCGCCGGTGCCGTCGCGCTTTATTTTCTGGTACTCTTTGTGCTTCTCGGGCTGATGTTGCCGAAGATGCTGCAGGAGATAGTCCCTCAGGAGGACCCTGCTGTGATCTTTCATGGTTGCATCCTCTACGCCCTGATCATTCTGCTGTTGATACGTTATGTGATGCAGCCGCTGAGCAGGCTGAACCTGGAGAGTTATCAGGTACTGCCGGTCAAAAGGTCTGTGTTGGTCACCTATCTGGTGTTGAAACCGCTGCTCAATCCGTTGAACTATCTCGTTCTCTGCCTGGTAATTCCCTTTGCCGTCACGGGGATATATCCTTTATTCGGTATTGCTGGAGCTTTCCGTTTTATCTTCATCATTCTCGGCCTCATCTGGTTCAACACATTGATGGCACCCTTGCTGAAGCGGCAATTCAACAATATCTTACTCGGCGTAATCCTGTTTTTGCTTGTTGCAGGTGCGTTGGCGGCACTGGAGTATTTCAAAATCTTCTCCCTGTTTGCGCTGTCGCAGCACCTTTTCGGTTTTCTGAACGGGTCACCCGTCGTATGGATCTCCGTGTGGTTGCTGGGCCTGCTGGCTTTTCTGCTAAACAAGTCATTTTTTGCCCGCAACTACTATCCCGAGGTTGAAAGGAAAAACAAAAAGATTGAGGTCGGAACGCAGCGATTCACCTTTATGGAACGTTTCGGGAAGATAGGAGAGCTCATCTCCCTTGAGATCAAGCTGGTGTTACGGCACAAGCGGACAAAGAGCACTCTCTACGCGGCACTCTTCTTCCTGCTCTACGGACTGATCCTCTATCCCAATCCCATGTATAACGAGAGTCCCAATAGGTTGCTCTTCGTAGCCATTTTTGTCACGGGTACGGGGATGCTGATGTTTGGCCAATGGATCATCAACTGGGACGGAGCCCATTTCGATTTTCTCATGACCCGCGATATCGATACCCGCACATACATCCGGGCCAACTATACCCTGATGCTGGCGCTCTGCATAGTCTCATTTATCGCAACGACTCCCTACTTCCTGTTTGGCAGGCAGATCATCCTCTATCACTTGGTGGCGTTCGTCTACAATGTCGGCATCAACATCTATGTCTATCTGTTCGGAGCAACACTGAATACCAAGCGGCTGGAGCTCTCCAGGGGCTCGTCGATGAATATGCAGGGAGTGAGCTATAAAAACTTCCTTGTGTTGATCCCCCTGCTGGTAATTCCCATCACGCTGGTCGCACTCTTTACCCTGTTTTCCGCTACTCACATCGCACTGATCATCATCGCACTGATGGGACTGACCGGTATTCTGTTCAGAGACGCACTTTTGAGCGTGGTTGAGAAACAGTTCCTGCGTAGAAAATATGCCGTCTGCACAGGCTTCCGCAAGAAAGAGTGACTACCTGACGGATTTCTTTCGTCTGCAATCATTTAAAACAGAAAAAAATAAAGCATATGCAAGAAGATATACAGCGTTCAGTCAACCTTACCGACGTGCCTCCCCCGGTACCCCTGTCGGCCGGAAAGACAGAAGAGATCATCACTGTTGCCAACCTGAAAAAGATCTACGGCGGCGTCACGGTCCTCAATATTCCATCCATGCAGATCAGAAATGGCGAAAGCTTCGGTCTGGTGGGAAATAACGGTGCCGGCAAGACTACTTTCTTCCGGCTGATCCTCGACCTGATCGAGGCTTCCTCGGGTGAGGTGCAGATCAACGGTGAAACAGTGGCCCGTCGCGATGCGTGGAAAGCGAAGGTGGGATCGTTCCTCGATGAGAGTTTTTTGATTGATTTCCTCACCGCCGAGGAGTATTTTGCTTTCACTGCCAAAGTATACCGCAAGTCGGAAGGAGATATGCACGCATTTCTGGAGTCGATGAAAGATTTCTTTAACGGGGAGATAGTGGGATCGGGCAAGCTGATTCGCGACCTCTCCAAGGGAAACCAGAAGAAGACAGGCATTGCCGCCGCACTGATCAGTGACCCGCAGATACTGATCCTCGACGAGCCGTTTACCGCGCTCGATCCTACCTCGCAGATACGATTGAAACGGATGCTCAACGAGCTGAAGACCACACGGAATATGACCATGCTGATTTCCAGCCACGATCTCAATCATGTGACCGAGGTCTGTGATCGCATCGTGGTGCTCGAGAAAGGGCTGGTGGTGAATGATATCCGCACCAGCGAGAATACACTGAAAGAGCTGGAATCTTATTTTGCGGTATAAGGCGGTGCATATAACCCGATCAGAAGTTATCCGCATCGTCCATACCTGCTATTAAGGCAATCGCTTGTCATTACATTTAAAGTTCAATATAAATCTTAATCGTATGAGAACAAAGATTGTGCTGTTTACCCTCTTGCTTGTGCAGGGTGTTTTGTATGCACAACCACAGGTAAAGGAGATTTCCCATTATCTCTTTCCTGAGTTTGCCCAGGGAATAGTCCTGATGAAAAACGGACAGAAGAACTCCGTATTGCTCAATTTTAATGCAGCCTCGGAAGAAATGATTTTTAAACAGAATGGTCAAATGCTGGCCTTCGCTGAACCCACACTGAGCCAGTTGGATACTGTATTTCTCCACGACAGGAAGTTTGTCCTGTACAATAAAAAGTATCTGGAAGTGCTTCATCAGGAAGGATACAGTCTCTTTGCCCAGTACAAGTGCCGGGTGATTCCTCCGGGGAAGCCTGCCGCTTACGGAGGAACGTCGCAGACATCGTCCACCGACAGCTATTCCAGCTTGTCGAGTGGAGGCAGATTGTATGAGCTGAAGCTACCCGACGATTTTCAGGTGAAGCCTTACACAATCTATTTTCTGGACAATGGCTCGGGACGGAAGGAGATCAAAACGATGAGACAACTGAAAGGTCAGTATAAAAAGAACGGAAAGCAATTTGATCAGTACATGAAAGAAAAGAAAGTCGATTTCGAGGATCAGCAGGCGGTAGCACGACTGATTAATTTTATGGAGACAGCAAATCACTAATCACCAATTTTACAAATATCATGAAACAAGGTATCATACTATTTACTACACTGCTATGGATGACAACCGGCGCATTGGCGCAACAGCCCTATCACCCGACCGAAGAAAATCTGAAAAATCGCGAAGTTTTTCAGGATATGAAGTTCGGCGTTTTTATCCACTGGGGCATCTACAGCATGATGGCCGACGGGGAGTGGATCATGAACAACAGGAACATCCAATACCAGGAGTATGCCCGGCTGGCCAATGGCTTTTATCCTTCGAAATTCAGCGCCGCAAAATGGGTGTCGGACGTGAAGGCTGCCGGCGCAAAATACATCTGCATCACCTCACGCCATCACGATGGCTTTTCAATGTACGCCACGAAGCAGTCTCCCTACAACATCGTGGATGCCACACCCTTCAAACGGGACGTACTCAAAGAGTTGGCCGATGAATGCTACAAACAGGGAATAAAGTTACACTTTTACTATTCACTGCTCGATTGGGGACGGACCGATTATTTCCCATTGGGCAGAACCGGTAAAGGGGTAGGGCGCACAGCGCAGGGAGACTGGAAAAGCTACCACCGATTCATGCTGAACCAGCTGACTGAATTGTTGACAAACTACGGAGAAATAGGGGCCATCTGGTTCGACGGACAGTGGGATCAGCCGGGAGATTTCGACTGGCGCATGCGGGAAATTTATGACCACATTCATGCCATTCAGCCGGGGTGTCTGGTTATCAACAACCACCACCTTGCTCCCGTTGAGGGTGAAGACGGGCAGACCTTTGAAAAAGATTTGCCGGGACAAAATCAATCGGGCTTTTCCGGCACATCAACGATAGGTCAGTTACCGCTGGAGACCTGTGAGACCATGAACCGCTCGTGGGGATACAATATCACCGACAAAAATTACAAAACGGAGAAAGAGCTGATTCACTACCTGGTGAAGGCGGCAGGAAACAATGCCAACCTCCTGATGAATGTAGGACCACGGCCGGACGGAACCTTTCCCGATATAGCCATTGAGCGTTACAATGCAATGGGTGCGTGGCTGAAAACATATGGTGAGACCATCTACGGTACCCGTGGCGGCTTTATCGCACCCCGCGACTGGGGAGTGACCACGCAGAAGGGAAACAGGCTTTTTGTGCATATCCTGAACCTGAAAGATGAGGCACTTTATTTGCCAATTGAGGGAAAACAGATAAGTTCCGTGAAAATATTTGTCGACAAGAAACCGGTGAAATTCACAAAGGTTGCGGGTGGCATCGTACTGCAGCTGGGTCGGGTTCCCGATGAAACCGCCTATGTGGTGGAAGTGGAGTTAAAATAGTCCGCAGTCTTATAAATTGCTGCACAGGGCGAAAGTGACCGCCAGCAGGAATCCCGAGAGGGAGGTGAGCTTCAGGTAAGGATCGAGCGCCTCTCCTTCTTTATGCCTGAGTTCGATCACAATTTTAAAAGGAAGCAGAAAGACAAGGAGATAAGCATACCTGTACCACGGTGCCGGTGCAAAAAGGAAGTTGTAACCGGCAAAACAGACAAAGGAAATAAGGGTCAACAGGGAATGATACACTTTTGCACCGGGTAATCCCAACTTTACGGCAACTGTAATTTTTCCGGATGCCTTGTCATTTTCAATATCCCGCATATTGTTTACGTTGAGGATCATGGTGCTGATCAACCCCAGCCCGATAGCTGGCAATACTGGTTGAAATCCCGTTTCATGCGTATGCAGAAACCAGGTGCCGATCACCGGGACCGGTCCGAAAAAGAGAAAGGCGAAGAGGTCGCCCCAGCCCCGGTAGCCATAGGCATGCTTTCCCATGGTGTAAAAGAGCGCCGCAAGGATTGAGCCCCCACCGAGGGCTGTCATGATCCATGCGGACGAAGGGTCTCTGAAAGGGGTTGCACTCCATATAAGCGCCAGGCCGGTCACCGCACAAAGGATTGTAAAGAGTATGACTGCTCTTTTCATCTCCTTTTGTGAAATCCTGCCGCTCTGCAGTGCGCGGGTGGGCCCTTGTCGCCGACCGGTAACATCGGTTCCTTTCTGAAAATCTCCCAGGTCGTTGGCCAGGTTGGCCAGTATCTGGATGGCGACTGCCAGTAGCAGCGCCAGAAGGAATGTAATGGTACTGAAGGCACCTTCATGCCAGGCCAATGCACTGCCCAGGACGACGGTAGCCACTGCCAGAAAGAGGGTGCGTAGCCTGAAGGCTGAGATCCACTGCGTGAAGGAAGGCATGACCGTTTGTGAGATTAATAGGCCCGCGCGAAGATGACCCGTTGCGCCGACGGTTTTCCCGTCACCATGCATTTGCCGGGTGTCTTGTCGCCCTCCAGCGGAATGCAACGGATGGTGGCCTTGGTCTCCTCCTTGATCAGCGCTTCTGTTTCCGGGGTGCCGTCCCAGTGGCACAGCAGGAACCCGCCTTTTTCGATCTCCTCCTTGAACTCCTCGTAGGAGTTTACTTCGCGGGTTTGGGCAGCACGGAAATCGGCCGCCTTTTTGTAGATGTTCTCCTGAATCTCCTCCAACAGCGCCTTGACATGTTGCTCGATGCCTTCGCACGACACGGTCTCTTTGGTCAGCGTGTCGCGGCGGGCCACCTCTATGGTGTTGCTTTCGAGGTCACGTCCGCCCATGGCGAGCCGTACCGGCACACCCTTGAGTTCGTATTCCGAGAATTTCCAGCCCGGCTTCTTGTTGTCGGCGTTGTCGTATTTCACGCTGATGCCGAGAGATTTTAACCGTTCTATGATTTCAGCCACTTTTTCGTTGATCTGCTGCAACTGTTCGGCATTTTTGTAGATCGGCACAATCACCACCTGATAGGGGGCCAGTTTGGGAGGCAGCACGAGACCATTGTCATCGGAATGTGACATGATCAGTGCACCGATCAACCGTGTGGAAACACCCCAGGAGGTCGCCCACACGTAATCGCGCTTTCCGTTCTGATCGGAAAACTGTACGTCGAATGCCTTGGCAAAATTCTGACCGAGGAAGTGCGACGTGCCCGATTGCAATGCTTTGCCATCCTGCATCATCGCCTCAATGGTGTAGGTGTCGAGGGCACCGGCAAAGCGTTCGGACTCCGACTTGAATCCCTTCACGACCGGCATCGCCATATACTTCTCTGCAAATTCCGCATACACATTGATCATCCTTTCGGCTTCCTCCACCGCCTCTTCTTTGGTGGCGTGTGCCGTATGGCCTTCCTGCCAGAGGAACTCGGCCGTGCGGAGAAACAGCCGGGTACGCATCTCCCAACGCACCACATTCGCCCACTGATTGATGAGCAAGGGCAGGTCGCGGTAGGATTGTATCCAGTTTTTGTATGTACTCCAGATGATTGTTTCGGAGGTGGGGCGCACCACAAGCTCTTCCTCGAGCTTTGCTTCGGGATCGACCACCACACCACTGCCGTCGGACGCATTTTTTAACCGGTAGTGGGTCACCACGGCGCACTCCTTGGCAAAGCCTTCCACATGGTCGGCCTCGCGGCTCAGGTACGACTTCGGGATAAATAACGGAAAGTATGCGTTCATGTGACCCGTTTCCTTGAACATGTCGTCCAGTTGACGTTGCATCTTTTCCCAGATTGCATACCCGTAGGGTTTGATCACCATACAGCCTCTCACGGCCGAGTTTTCGGCCAGGTCGGCTTTGATCACCACGTCAAGGTACCACTGTGAATAGTCCTTGCTGCGGGGAGTGATCTCCTTCAATTCTTTTGCCATTATTGTGTGAATTCTGTTTTTTGTTTGTGGGTGCAAAGATAATACCAACTGAATGATTTTGCCGCATCCATGCGGTACATTTTTTTATCTGCCGGCTGTCATTGACAGATACAAAGCCTGTAACAAACATCTGCAATCATTCCTTCATTTCCCTTGTAGTTATCTGTAGTACCTCCGTGCGATCCTCTATTGTAGTCTGAAAAACCCCCTTTTGGGGGTATTTTCTACAAGTTAAGTGGAGTAATTTTGTTTTATAATCTTAAAAAGTGTGAACCGCGGTGAGCGGCTAATCTTTCTATTCACTAGGTATGGCGTGGGTGTACAGATTGTATTGTTCGCAAGATTTATTATAAAAAAGACAGATCATGAAAAAAGTACTTATCCTATTGAGTTTTTGCCTGTTGTTTACTACGCAGGCCGATGCACAGAAATGGCTGAACAAACTGGGCAATGCGGCCAAGGAGGCCGCAAAGAACACCGTGGAGAGACGGGTGGAACAGAAAGCGGAGGAGGTAACCGAGAAAGCAATGGATAAAGCGGAAGAGTCGGTGACGAAAGAGGATAAAAACAAGAAATCCGCCTCAAACGAAGAAGAGGAAGGTATCATTGTTACGGAGGAGAAAGGCGAAAATATGGCCGCCAACACTTCGCAAAAATTAACGGGCACCAGCCAGTACGATTTTGTGCCGGGCGATCAGATCCTCTTTTACGACGATTTCTCACAAGATGCAGTCGGCGACTTCCCGGCTCTCTGGACGACGAACGGCAGTGGTGAGGTGAAGACGGTGAATATTGCCCCGGGAAAGTGGTTCCATATGAACGGGGAGGATGCGGTATACTGCTATACACGTGCGCTTGCTTTACCCGATAACTTTATCGTTGAGTTCGATATTATTCCCGATGAAAAATACCAATATGGGATTCAGTTCACACTCTATCAGGAAAAAGCAGATGACCCGAAAGAGATGAACGACGACTTGTATCCCGGTGAGTCGGGTTTGCATGTCGACCTGGGATACGACAATTGGAATACCAAGGGCTACAAGGATACGGAGGACTGGATTACCGGTCAGGCGACCAGAAACCCCGTGATCCGGGAAAAGGAGAACCATGTGATCATCTGGGTACAGAAGCGAAGAGTACGCATCTATCATCAGAATGCGAAAGTACTGGATATGCCCACCAACATCTATCCCGGTGTGAAGCTCAACCGCATGCGTTTCTCGGGATGGGACCGATACAGTGCACCCTACGTGTCGAACCTGAAAATCACGACCGCATCGCCCGACACCCGCAGCAAACTGATCACCGAAGGGAAACTGGTTACCTACGGCATCACCTTCGATGTGAACAAGGCGGATGTAAAACCCGAATCGTTCGGTACACTGAAGAGCATTGCCGATGTGTTGAAGGAAAACGAACCGGTAAAAGTTAAAATTATCGGGCATACCGACAGTGATGGAGATGATGCCAAAAACCTGGAACTATCGCAACGCCGTGCCCAATCGGTAAAGAACGAGCTGGTCAGCAAGTTCGGAATAGACGCATCGCGGATAGAGACGGAAGGAGCCGGTGAAACCACTCCCGTTGCGCCCAATGATACACCGGCTAACAAAGCGTTGAACCGCAGGGTTGAATTTGTGAAGCAGTGAGTGCAAAATCGAACTTGTTTGAATTTTGCCGAGTCGTGAAACAAATCAACGGAGTTAATTTGTGAAACTCTGAAAAATAAAAAGCAAAATCATGAAAAGAATTACCATTGTTATCCTATGCCAACTGATACTCTTTTGCTCTTTTGCAGTAGATATGTCTGATACAATCAAGGCTATTGCTCCGAATGATCCGAAACAATTTCTCCCGGACCTGAACATCCTTATGAACCAGCTGAACCAAACTCCCGGCATGCAGCAGATGTTGGGAGATTTTCAGCATGCAGGTGAGTTGTTGGAGCAGTACCAGGGAAATGCGCAGGCCTATGTATTCGACGTGCCTGCGGAGTTGCTCCAGATTCTTCCTGAAAGCTGCCGAACACTGGGCAGAGCAAGCTGTGTCTTCTATCCTCTTTTTGCAGGAATTCAGTTTGACACTTTAACCGGAAGGAACGACGGCAAGGGGTACAATTTCACCATCGCCCTTACTATGTATGATTCAGAGAGTCAAAATGAAGAGGTCACGGGACGAACGGAATTAGAGAAGATGGCATTGGAGATGAAGCTCGAGAGCATAAGGAAAGGGTTACATCCAGTGCATGACGAGAAACTGGCGGATATAAAAACCCGGGAGTGGGGAGCTGGCGGAAGCTACAAGTATATGGCAAAATGGGACGATAAGGAGCTCGTGCGCTACTCCAGCTACTATACAGGCCGGGTGAAGGATGTCTTTTTCACCCTGGAAGCAGATGGCGACGACATTGCAGTTCCCTTGATGGTAGCAGAGAAGCTAGCTTCGCTGGCCGGGGGCGACATGACATACAGATCGCTGAAAAGCAGGATAGTCAAACAGTGAGATTATCGCTACCGGATGCGACGGCGATCACTTTTATTAGAGAAACAAATTACTGAGAATTCATAAATCAACAAGTGTGATAAAAGCAAACTAAAAAACGGAAAAATCATGAAAAAAACAATATCTTTTCTGTTGCTTGTTCTGCTCTTTGGCAGCTGCTCCGGAGAGAAGAAAGGGAAGGAATCCCGGGGACAGGAATTTTCGGCAAAAGAACTCCAAGCTGAGGCCGGGAAAAAAAGATATCCCCTTGAACAAGGAATCATTCGCTCTACCTCTGAAGCCATGGGCATGGAGATGAGCATTGTTACCTATTTTGACAAGTGGGGCGAATGGGAAGCCATTGAAACAACAGTGCCGATGGAAGTCATGGGAGAGGACTACTCCACACGTACCTTGGAGATCATAAAAGGGGATGACCACTGGAAGATAGACCTGGACAAGAAGACAGGTGAGCATTATACCCTGGCAAGGGCAATCAACCCCCTGGGAGTAGATGTGGAATCATTGTCGGATGAACTGTTGGGAAAGATGAACCTGGAGGACCTGGGAGAAGTCGAATTCCTCGGATACAAATGCCGAAAGATGAGCATGAAGAGCGATAAAGGAACCCAAATGGATTATGTGATGTGGGGGAATGTCATGATGAGCATGGAGGGTGAAGCAATGGGCATACAAACTTCCTCCCGGGTAACATCGGTTGAAGAGGTGGCTCCTCCGCAGGAAAAATTTGAAGTACCCCGGGATATCCGGTTCACCGACGAGGAGTAATACCGTCTCATTTATGAAGCAATTATTACTTTTACTAGCGGCGTTAACATTCACGTTTGCTGTCTGCGCCCAGATGCAAATCCCCAAGGATGTTAGCCGGATTCTGGAAAAAGCGAAATCGGGAAAGGGACTCACCGAGCAGGAAAGTGCCCGGCTGGAGCAGTGGGGCGCATCGATGGAGAAGCAATTTGATGCATGGGACAGGCGAACAGATAAGGATGGCCTGCGCGCCACCGCGACCCCGCAGTCAAAAATGGCCGATGCGAAAAGCAGCAAATCCTGTCCGGAGAAAGTTGACCTCTCCCCGCTGCCTACTCTGACACGCGAAGAGTATATAGAGTTTGCCCGGGCGCTGATGACAACCTATGGGCCGAAGACGGGTGATTTACAAAAGCTGAGGCTTATGCTGGAGCGCTCTTCCAAAAAGACAGACGGAGCAGATATGGGAGCGGCCTTTGTGATGACAGGGGCAGGATCGGCATCGGTCTATGCCATTGCCTGGAGTGCCTCCCAAACGCCGGATGATGTGCTTACGGCCAACAACCTGGGCGTGGCGCTCAAAGACATGGGTGAATATTCCAAAGCCATCCGGGTGTTGCAATATGCCGATCGGTTAAAACCGGATATCGGCCTTATCCTCTGTAATCTGGGTTGGGCATACCGGGAAGCTGGCGACAACACGAATGCCACCCTGATGTTTGAAAAAGCGTTGAGAACAGCACCAAAAATGAGTTCGCCTTACTTGGGCCTGGGGTTGATTGCCCAGTGCGAAAACAATCCCCTGAAAGCGGAACAATACCTGCGGAAGGCTTTGGGCCAAAGGTATTCGGCAGTAGGTTTCGGCGCCATGAAACAGGCACAGGCGGCAAAGTCGCCTTCACAGAGCCAGGGGAGCCAGCCCCGGCCGCTGACGGATGAGAAAGGCGATACAGAAGGAGTGGAGGTACCCGACCTGCCCGTGTATGAGGATATCGGAAGAATGGCGGGACAAGAGCAACCAATCAAGAGATACCTTTCCAGCCTGGATGCCCGGAAAAGACAGCTGACCTCCGACCTGCTGTCGGTGTCGGAGCGGATCAGAAAACAGCAGCTGCGTGCATCGAAAGATCCGGATAATGCAATGGTTTTCACCCGTGATTTCTCAAAGGAGATCATGCTGTTTTCCGATATCACGGAATTGTTGTTTGGTGAAAACAGCAACTACGGACAAGCACTGAATCAGGGTGCAAAGATCATGGAAAACAATTCGAACCTGCTGGAACAGCATATGCCCACAATCACACAACTGATGGAGCAGTCGTTGCGTCTTCAGGAAGAGCTGACTGCACTCCTCAAGAAGCTTGAGGCGTGTGGAGATAATGAGTATTGCCAGAAAAAGGTGGGAGCGGAAATCAGGCAGGTACAATACCAGCTGGACCAGGTCGTGTTTCGCATCTGTAAGGAACAAAAACGGGACCTGGAATCTTCCTTTTCAGCCGGATGCAAAAACTACACACTGGTTTCCAATGCCTTGAAAGAGGCGATCCCCGACTACTATGCTTTTACCAATCCCATCATTGAACGGATGTATGCCCCCAGTCTCAATGAGTATTACAACCTCTACCGGGAAATGACGACGGTGATTCATCTGGAGATTGCTGCCGGCTTTGCTTCAGGATTGCCCGGTTATGCTGATCAACTCAATCGGATGGTTTGTGTGGAACCGGAGCCTCCGGAGCCACCCCGGGATGTGTCTGATCCGACATTACCTTCAAAAAAGAAAAAGGATTGTCCGCTGGGTGAAAATGGTATTGGGGGCGGTATAGGGCCTTTGTCGTTCGAGCTTAGTTGCGACCATGTAAAGTTATCCGGGGGTGAAGGGATTCTCTGGTCAGTGAAACGCGATTTTAATAAACACGAAACCACCATTTGGGGTGGGGTGGGTGTAAAAGGTGAATATGGCCGGGGAACTATTACGGCAGAGGCTGCCATGGGGGTGGAGATCACCATCGGGCAAGGGGATACCGTGAAGGATGTGGCCTTTACCAGCAACGTAAAGGCGGGCCTCGGCGGACTGGCAGAAGGGGAAGTGAGCGGACGTTTCGCATTGGAAGGAGGCCCTGCGGTGGATGCAACGGCGAACCTGACTCCACCGGGTATCGGGGATTTGCTGCCATAATGGTTCTAACAGCTTGTTCCGAACACCGGGAGCCGGTTACACCAGCTTTTGTTCCAGAGCCATTCGCACCAACACCGCCGTGTTCTTGGCCCCCAGCTTCACCAGCAGATTCTTTCGGTAGCTGTTGATGGTCTCCACGCCGAGATACATTTTTCCGGCGATCTCCGGATTTGTGTATCCATCCACGATGTGACGCAGCAGTTCCTTCTCCCTGGGGGTGAGCCAGACAGGATTGTGGGTGCGGTTGCGCATCAGCAGGTCCAATTCTTCGCAAAGAAACATTTCGTTGTCCATCACCATCTCCACACTCATGATGATCTCTTCGGGCATGGCATTTTTCACTACATAGCCCGATGCGCCATTCTCAAACATCCGGCGAACGATGGCATACTCATTGAAGCTGGACAAGACCACAATCTTTATCTGCGGATAGTGTTCTTTGATTTCTTTGCAGAGATCGATGCCGCTGATATCGGGCAAATTTATATCGAGCAAGATGACGTCCGGAACCATTTTCGTTAAGACAGTCCGGCACTCAGCCCCGGTAAAAGCAACGCCCGTTACCTGAATGACCGCTGAGTTGTCGAAAAGCTTTTTCAATCCCTCCACAAGAATGCGGTGGTCATCCACGATGAGGATATTGATTTTGTCCCGCTTAGTCATGACTGAGGCCTATTTCGAGGGTTATTTCGGTACCCTGATCGTTTACTGAATGTATCTCTACGGTGCCTCCGATAGAATTGATGCGGTTCCTGACGTTTTGCAGTCCCGTGCCTTTTGTTTCCTTCCGGGGATCAAAGCCTTTTCCGTTGTCTTGTACGGTGATGGAAATTCTGTCCGGTTGCTGTATGACTTGCACATTGATACGCTCTGCTTGTGCATGCTTGATGGCGTTGTGGATCAACTCGAACACAGCGCGGTACAGCGTGTTCTCTGTTTTTTGATGGAACCTCTTGTCTTCACCGAAAAAATGGAAACAGACATTTGGAAAACTACGGCAAAAATCTTCCAAAGCTATTTTTAGTCCGTACCGGGATAAGGATTCGGGCATCATGTTGTGTGCTACACGACGTAGCTCCTGCATGGAATTGTCCAGCATTTCCATCACCTTGTTGAAGCGGGCAACATCTTCCGATTCAATGATCACGTCTTGTTTCATATCGAACAGGTTCAACTTTACGGCCGATAGCATCCCCCCCAGGCCATCGTGCAGGTCGCGTGCCAGCCTGGCACGTTCGGCAGTTTCGCCATCCAGCACGGCTTGTGTGGCGACGATCTGTTTTTCCTGCATCAGCTGGAGTATTTTTTGTTCGGCCAACTCCCTTTTATTGCGGATGGTGTTCTGCCGTAAATAAAGAATGATCAGCAGCAACAACAGGATAAAGACAGTCGTAAATGAAATAATTCCATATAACTTCCGTTCCCTTTCGAGCGTGGATATGCGCAATTCCTTTTTTTCGGACAGATATTTTTTTTCCAGTTCTGCCATCGACAGCTCAAATTCTTTCGTGGAACGGTTGTCAATTAACGCACGGTATTTATCAAAATAGAGGAGTGCTTCCTCTTTGTGATTTAAAAACATGCCTGCACGTACCATGTTGGCATATAGGTTTGCGGTGACATTGGCATCGGTGGTGTCGGCTTTAATTCCTTCTTTGGCCGATTTCAGACAGTTCTCATAATCTCTTTCATTGAAATAAATATTTGACAGAATATTCAACGATCCGGCAAGATCGGACCGGTAGCCCGTCTCCCTGGTCAGCTCCAATGCCTTCAATGCATATTCTTTGGCTTTTGCATAATCTTTGTGATTGGTATAATAGACCATGGAGATGCCTTGCAGGGCAATAGCCTCGGCTGCTTTTTGATTGCTTCTGCGAAAGATATCCGCAGCCGATTCCGCATATTCCAGCGAAGTGTCAAATTTTTTGCGCTTCAGGGCTATTCTGCTCAAACCATCATAAGCACGTCCCAGGTTGTACATGTCGTTAGCCGGCAGGCTTTCCCGTTCGAGATCCAGGAAATATTTCTCGGCCTGATTCAAGTTTAACAGACTATAGTACAGCGCACCGATGTTTCCCAGTAATGATCTGATCCGCTCCCTGTTTTCCTGCAGCTCAAACATGGAAAGTGCTTTCAGGTAGAAGGAAAGTGCTTCTTCGTAATTTCCCGACACATTGTGGACATTCCCGATGGCACCATAAACGGCCGCCTCCAGCTTTTTATCCTTCATCCTGATGGCTTTGTCCAGAGAGATGCTGAGCAGGAGCTGGGCCGAGTCCATCTGG
Source organism: Proteiniphilum sp. LBM24028 (assembly GCF_056629195.1). Classification (NCBI taxonomy): domain Bacteria; kingdom Pseudomonadati; phylum Bacteroidota; class Bacteroidia; order Bacteroidales; family Dysgonomonadaceae; genus Proteiniphilum; species Proteiniphilum sp. LBM24028. The sequence goes on from NZ_CM152817.1 coordinate 823,627, forward strand.
CTGTTCATATAATAGGCCACTCCCAGGTTACGGTATAGTGTGGCCTCCATGGAGGAATTTTTCTCCGCTTGTGCCTTTTTGATTCCAAGTTGTGCAAAATGTTTTGATTTTTCGAAATCATCGTCGAGATAGTTCCAGCTTAATTCATCACATGCCTTAAGATACTCCTCTGCCGAAAGTTTTTTGTTGGATAACAGATGTTCCAGGCTATCGGAATTCTGTCCGTATCCGTTTACCGAAAGGACGCACCATCCGGCAAACAGCAAGTTCTTGAAAACTCTTCTCTTAAAACTCATAGTATGTAGGTTAAGTGTGAACGTGTCAGAGATTTGCATAGGCAAATGTACATTAAAATTTTATCTTCAAAGATAATTTTATAGATGAGAGCAGAAAATCCCCTTTTGGGGGGTATTTTTCATGGAAACTACGTTGTTATTTTCATTGGTTGTACGCATGGATTACTATTTCTTCTGTTTTACGTTCCCCCGGTTGAAAGAAAAATAGATGCCCGGCAGACCTATAAGGGCAAAAATCAGAAATCCCCACTGCATCACATGCATAAAAACCGGATCAGGAGCGGCCTCTACTGATGAGCTGCCAAAGTTGATGGAAAAGAGAAAGGTGATGATGCTCATGCTGATGATCTGTCCAAATACCCGCATGGAAGCGGCAATGCCCGATGCTTGCCCGTACTGCGGCCGTTTCACGGAACTCATGATGGTATTCATATTGGGCGAAGAGAAGAGGGCGAAACCGATGCCCACCCATATCAGGATGGCAACGATCCACCCGATGGATGTGCCGGGCGAGAGAAATGCCAGCATGGCTAAGCCCGACGAACACATGGCCATGCCCAGGGTGGCAAAGTAGCGAGGCTGAATTTTGTCGGACAGCCTGCCCACAACCGGTGAAAAGAGAGCCATCATCAGTGGCTGGGCCACGATCACTGCTCCCGCGTCGCGGGGAGAGAGCCCCTGTATCTTCTGCAGGTAGAGACTCAGGAAAAAGACGATGGCGAAGGTGGCCGTGTAGTTGATGAGTGCGGAGAGGCTGGAGTATGTAAATAGTCTGTTGTGAGTAAAAAGACGGATGTCGAGCAGGGGATGGAGGGCTTTCCTTTCAACTCTCAAAAAGAGAAACAGCATGAAGAGGGCACCCCCCATCATAGCCCAGCCGGGGAGGGACGGGATGCGGGAAGAACCGTACACCAGGGCCGAGAGGCCTGCCATAAACAGGATGGTCCCGATATGATCGCCTTTGCCGGCGGGGCGGGTTTTCTCTTCGTTCTTTCTCATGTAGCGCAGGGAAATAAGGGTGGTAAAAAGCCCGAAGATTGCGGCAATGAGGAAAAGTGAGCGCCAGCCTGTATGGATGGTGAGAATACCGCCTGCGAGTGGCCCCAGGGCCAGTCCCGCGTAGACGGACGAAACCGAAATGCCGAGTACCTGCCCTCTTCTAGTGGCAGGAAACGTGGCCACGAGGATGGCCTGCCCGGTGGTTCCAGTGAAGGCTGCTCCCGCACCCTGTACAAAACGGCCGGCAATGAGCCAGTAGCCGTCCGGTGCAAAATAACAAAGGAGGGAAGATAATGTGAAAAGAAGAAGACCCCACTGAAAAAGCCTCCGGTTATCGTTCCGGTCGCCCCAGGTTCCGGCGGGCAGCATGAACAGGGCCGTGCCCAGAATAAAAGAGGTGATGATCCAGCTCAGTTCAATTGCCGTGAGGGAAAAGTCCCTCTCAATAGTGGGCAGGGCAATATTCACTGCCGAAATAAGGAAGGTGCCCATAAAGGAAGTGATCGCCACCACCAGTAACACAGAAAGATCTTCTCTTTTTTCCATAGTTTCCTGTTCATAAATGTAGGTTGTTCATTCCGCCGCATACCATTGTCCCACAGAAGAGAGCAGTAGCTTTATTTGGTAGGGATAGAGATGTACTGTGAAAATTTCTGCGCAAATATAATAATTTGTTCCCGAACTCACAAAGCAACGACTGGAAGGTTATTTTGCCTGCCGAAAAGATGCACTTTCATAGAAAATCGTAAATTTGTGGTTCAATAATGGACAAAACCAAACAATGACAGAGATCACTTTCGTTGATCGTCCCGAGTTTCTGCGGCTTTATCGCAGGCTTTATTCATTTTTGAGGCAAGCCTGGGAAAGGGAGAGGGTGTTGCATCTGAAGGAGATGTTGCAGATGTCGCTGGCGAAGGCGGATAAAAACAGGGAGGAAGCATTTTACGAGCTCTTGCTTGAGATGCGGACGGCTCTTATTACAACGGACGAGATAGGGTTGAAACAACCCACAGTCTGTGCTGTGCTCCTTTTTCGCGCGGTAAGAAATGACGAATATACGCTCGCCGAAACAAAAAAACTCTTTGGTGACGAAGTGGAGTTGATTCTCAGGGGATTGAAGAAAGTGGGTGAGTTCACCGACAGACGATCTACCGTGGAATCGGAGAATTATATGCGTCTGTTGCTCTCTATGGCCGAGGATATCAGGGTGGTCTTTATCTTGATTGCCCGGCAGCTGCAACTGATGCGTGATGCAAAAGGTTCGGACCGTTCACAGCGGCTCGATCTTTCTGTGGAATCCACCTACCTCTATGCACCGCTTGCCCACCGCCTTGGACTCTACACCATCAAGTCGGAGCTCGAGGACCTCTGCCTGAAATATACCGACCGCGAAAACTACGATTTTATTGCACAAAAGCTGAATGAGACAAAACGGTCCCGCGAGCAGTATATTCAGGAATTTATTGAACCTGTAAAGCAACGGCTCGACAGAACCGGACTGAAATATGACATCAAGGGGCGTACAAAGTCCATTCATTCCATCCTCAACAAGCTGAAAAAGCAGAAGATTGAGTTTGAGAATATCTACGACCTCTTTGCCATCCGTGTGATCCTCGATGCGCCTGCCGAGCAGGAGAAGGCACAATGCTGGCAGGTTTATTCCATCATCACCGACATGTATCAGCCCAATCCTAAGCGGCTCAAGGACTGGCTTTCCATCCCCAAAAGCAATGGATACGAATCGCTGCACATCACGGTCATGGGGCCCAAGGCCCGGTGGGTGGAGGTGCAGATACGGACAAAACGGATGGATGAGATTGCAGAGCGGGGACTGGCAGCTCACTGGAAATACAAGGGAGTGAAAGAGGAATCTACACTCGATAACTGGTTGAATTCGCTACGTGAGTCACTCGAAGACAAAGAGGCCAATCTGAGTCAGAAGCTGACCGACTTCAAGTTGGACCTGTACGAGGAGGAGATCTTTGTTTTCACGCCGAAAGGTGACCTCTTTAAGCTCCCGAAAGGAGCTACCGTGCTCGATTTTGCTTTTGCCATTCATTCAAAACTGGGAGCTACCTGTATGTCGGGGCGTGTGAACGGTAAAAATGTTCCCATTAAACATCAGCTGAAAAGCGGCGATCAGGTGGAAATCAATACTTCTGCCCACCAGACACCTAAACAGGACTGGTTGAGCTTCGTGGTCACGGCGAAAGCGCGTACCAAAATAAGACAACTTCTCAAGGAGGAGGCCGGTAAGCAGGTAGATATTGCAAAGGAGACTCTGTTACGTAGGATGAAGAACCGTAAAATAGAGGTGGACGATGCACATTTGATGCAGCTTATTAAAAAACTAAAGTATAAGACGGTAACCGATTTTTACGTGGATATCGCTGCAGAAAAGATGGAGGTGAACTGGGTTATTGATCGTTACCTGGAACTGGAAAGCAAGGAGGAAGAAAGCAGGGACGCACATCTTACGGTAAGTGCCGAAAATTTCACCATGAAGCCTCCGGCGCAGGATTATAAAAGTACCGATGAACTGGTTATCGACCAGAACCTAACGGGAATCGATTACAAACTGGCAAAATGTTGCAATCCTATTTTCGGAGATGAAATCTTTGGTTTTGTTTCTTCCCAGGGTATCAAGATTCACCGCATAAACTGTCCGAATGCACATGATCTCTTTTCCAGATATGGTTACCGGGTATTAAAAGCACGCTGGTCAGGAACTACTGGATACTCCAGTTATACCGTCGTACTTCGGGTGATTGGCAACGACCAGATCAATATCGTGGCCAACCTTATCTCCATTATCTCCAAGGAAGAGGGCGTGCAGATGCGATCCATTTCCATCGACTCTAACGACGGGCTTTTTCAGGGAAATATCTCGGTGATGATCGCCAACACATCCATGATGGAACAACTGATTAAAAAGCTGAAGGTTGTGAAAGGGGTGAAGTCGGTAACGAGATTGAATTAATTATTCCCGATTGTCATCGGCGGCCTCGGTATCAATGGTCGAGGTTGTGTCGGGTGTAACATTCGTTGCAGATGATTCAGTTGCCGGGAGCATTGCCAGCAACTGTTGCACGTAATTTCGTTCAAAGTCGCCGGGACGCAGTATCTCGTTCCCGTATTGTATGAGGTCAATGTCGATGATTACTTTACCAAGGTATTTGTCTTTTGGTGAACGTCCTACCGCACGTTCTGTCTGTTTGATTTTATCAATCACCTCCTCCGGAGTCATCTGCGTCTCTGCTTTGGCCAGAATATTGCGGAAAAGATATGAATATTTCTCTTCTTCGGGCTCAGTGAGGATAGGTTGTGAAAAAACAATCTCAGGAAAAAGCCGGGTAAGCATTCGTTTCGCTTTGTCAATATTGGTTTTGGCGAATGTATTGGACCCTATGCTAAGTAAAATAGTGCTCATACTTATTAATTGAATTACAAATATACACATTTTTGATGAAAACGACCGGTGAAAAACAAAATCTATTATCTTTGTTCTATTATACCTGTTAAAAATGAAAAAATTACGATACTTTTTTCTTATTCTCACAGGTTGCCTCATATTCAACCTTCCGGCACAGGACAAGAAGGTGACAATCTACCGGATCAACATCAAAGAGAATATCGGCAGCAATACGTGGATATATTTGCAGAACGGCCTGCACGAAGCAATGCGAAAAGAGGCCAGCGCTGTGCTGCTGCATATGAACACCTATGGAGGCGGGGTACTGGAGGCCGACTCAATGCGTACGGCAATCCTTAACTTTCCACTTCCTGTATATGTTTTTATCGACAACAATGCTGCTTCTGCCGGAGCACTCATTTCGATTGCCTGCGACAGCATCTTTATGCGTAACAGTGCTTCCATTGGCGCCGCTACGGTGGTAGACGGCAGTAACGGAGCTAAGGCCCCCGATAAGTACCAGTCATATATGCGCGGCATCATGCGCGCTACGGCAGAAAGTCATGGCAAAGTGGTGACAGTTGAACAAGGTGATACCATTGTAAAATGGAAGCGCGATCCTGTGATTGCCGAGGCCATGGTGGATGAAAGAACTGTGGTACCCGGATATGTAGACTCCACGCAGATTCTGACCCTCACAGCCAGTCAGGCAGTTGAGCTGGGCTATTGTGATGGCATCGCCGAAAATGTACACGAGGTGATCGTCACCTTTCTGGGGTATTCCGATTACGACCTTGAGACCTATAATCCTACTCTCTACGACAAAATCAGAGGTTTTCTCACCAACGGGGTGGTGCAGGCTTTGTTGATCATGCTTATTGTCGGGGGTATCTACTTTGAGCTTCAATCGCCCGGTATAGGTTTTCCCACCGCCATAGCAATCACGGCAGCCATACTCTATTTTACGCCGTTGTATCTTACCGGTTATGCACAGAACTGGGAGGTATTACTCTTTGTGCTGGGACTCATTTTTATTGTTTTCGAGTTATTTGTTGTTCCCGGTTTTGGAGTCACCGGAATTCTGGGTATCCTTTTTGTATTTCTGGCGTTACTGCTTGCGCTGGTAGGAAATATCCGGTTTAACTTTGAAGGGCTGCCCGCCACAGAGATATTCCGGGCAGTCATGATTGTGCTTGGAGGAATGGGGATGAGCCTCGGCCTCATTCTTTACCTGTCAAGCAGGATAGGAAAACCGGGAATCCTCGACAAGGTTGCGTTGCATGCCGATCAGGAAGGTTATGTCTCGGTCTCCATGGAGCCGGCTGCAATGGTGGGAAAAACGGGCCTGGCGGCCACAGTTCTTCGTCCTTCAGGAAAGGTGGCAGTCGATGGTGTTTATTACGATGCCGTTTCCCTCAAAGGTTTTATTGATAAGGGTGATGAAGTGTTGGTGAAACGATATGAAAATTTTCAATTATATGTGGAGCGGAAGTGAAATAAAAGTAAGTAAATAAAAAAACCCGGGTGAGTTAACCCGGGATTTACATGTCAGAGAAATATTAACTCATTGGTTGTAAGCTCTGATTTCTTTTTCCGTGTAGGCAGCCTTCTTTGAAAAGAAGAAGATCACAAACGGTACAATCAATAAAATAATTGCCCAGAGGATGTTGCTGATGATGTTCCCTTTTTTCATGTTGTTTACATAAATATGTCCCAGCAATCCTTCAACAACCAGTACCAGCCCAATGATGAGGTTTGTGTTGGTGGTCATGTTCATAAAAAAAGGTATCACTAAAAAGGCAACGCCTATTAGCATTACAAGTACGCCGATGTATTTCGCAAATTCTTTCATGTGGTGATATGAATATTATTAGTTACTGATTTCGTAGCGCAAATAAACACAAAATTCAACAAATAAGGAAATAAATAGGTATAAAAAATGGATTAAAGTGGAAAAAACCTTCTTTGCTTTGCAAAACAATGCTGTTTATTGCGCAATGATATATAAAAATATTTATTTTTGCATTGTTTATGATAATAGTGTGAAGAAGTGAAAATATTTTTTTTTTTATCAGTGGGTCATTTTTGTACCACTCTTTATCCTGCTTACATTGGTTACAGCGTTGCTGGTGATGGTCCTGGCTCCTCTTTTTGGAGACCGGTTTTGGGGATATTATCCACCTAAGTGGTGGTCGCGGTTTACCTGCTGGCTTGCACTTTGCTTCGTGAAAACAAGAGGGCGCGAAAATCTGGATCCGCACAAGTCTTATATTTTTGTGGCTAACCACCAGGGTGCTTTTGATATTTTTGTTGTATATGGTTTTCTCAATCAGAATATAAAATGGATGCAGAAGCAGAGTTTGCGAAAAATACCCTTCGTGGGGTTTGCATCGGAAAAAGCAGGCCATGTTTTTGTGGATAACACAAATGCTGCCACGCGCACTGCCTCCATCCGAAAAGCGAAAGAACAGATTGTGAATGGTGTATCTATGGTTATTTTTCCTGAAGGAGCTCGCACACACGACGGCAGGATGGGACATTTTAAACGTGGTGCCTATCATATTGCGGTTGATATGAAGTTGCCCGTTGTGCCGCTGACCATTAATGGACCGTTTGATGTGTTAAAAAGGAACACCCTCCGGCTGAGGCCTTCTAAAATGGAGCTGATTATTCACGAACCTATTGATACAGAAGGGTTGAAGGAGTCTGACATTCCCGGACTGATTGATCGCACACGTACGATTATTCACGAAGCTCTGTGGGATAAATACAAATGATCGCACCCCACTCCCAGGGAAAGCAACCCGGAAAAAGGATTAATTCTAGAAGTTGAGAAGGGATTTAAAAATCAATTCAGGAAAACAGACCTGATATAAAAAAGGAATGGTTGTCTCACGACAACCAATCTTCATTGTTAACCTTAAATCTAATACCATGAAAAACACGATGCAAATATACAGCATGTTTTGTGTTTCTCCAAAGAATTATCCGGTAAATACTTCATTTTTAAATTAATTTAATATTTAATTCTCTTTGGAAAGCAAAAAGAAAAATCTCTTTGCTTTTGTTTGCAAATTTTGGAGATAATCCAGTTTTCATGTTTTTTTAAATATTCAACCAGACGAAGACTGCGAACAGAATAGAATATGGTGATGACAAAAATGGAAGATTATTTCAATCAGTGCGTGTCTATTTTCAATCATAGATTTTATTTGCAAAGAAATTGAGCAGACCCCAGTTGAATCTGTACCAGCGTCGTGTGGCTCTTTCTTTACCACCAAATTGAAGCAGAAAACGGGATCTGCCCGCACGTTTATGAAGAAATCCCACGTCCATAAAATCGAAAAAGTAGAATCCCTGTTCCTCGGCCATCTTCATGGCCGAGTAGAGTGTAAAGACAGTGGGATAAAGTAGTTTATGCCGTTTCGATTTTCCCCAATAATAGAGACAATATGCTGTGCTCTTATTTTCAAAACCCAAAATAGATCCCCCGATAATTTTACCCTGAAAGCGGGTAAGCAGTATTTTTCCTTTTCCATTTTTTACGTAGTGGCAGAAAAAATTTTCAAAATACCGGTATGGAGGAAAACGGCGGGATATTTTTTTATTGTTGGTATTCTGAATCAGTTTGTATATTTCGGGTAGTTTTTCCTCCGCGACAAATTCCTCCGTTGTCACTCCTCTTTTTATAGCCTTGTTTACCTGATTTTTTCTTGAGGGGGATAGCTGATCCCATATTTTTCGTTTTCGTTGCAGGGAATTCCTGATATTTATCCATTTCACGGAATAGAACTTGTTTTCACGAAACCCCTTATAGCCGAAAATGGCATTTGCCAGGTTGTCATACCGGATCAGAAATACCTTGTGTTTTACTTCCTTTACCAACTGGGTAATAAGGGCATGAAAAATATCTATCTGTGAAAGGTTTTCTTCAAAGAAAGAAGGTTGTTGCGTAATGAAACATCTTTTGAAAAGTTTTCCACTGAAAAAGTGATTTATACGCATAATGATGGCAAATATGGCTGCAACAGGCTTCTCTCCATCGAAGGCGACAACCATAAAAGGAGTATAGGTGGGTGAATTGCTATACCAGTCAAACGCAGAAGCATTATGAAAGAAATTTACTTCTTTCATGGGAGGAAGTTCTTCCTTGTGATAGAATGTTTTAACAACGTATTTCATTGCGTCTCTGAAAACGAAATTCCCATTATGACAAACATAGAGAAAATTTTCGTAATTTTGTGCAAAATGAGGAAAACAAAAGATAATTTTATGGTAAAGAAAATTTTGGTTACAGGGGGAACCGGCTATATAGGTTCTCATACGGTGGTAGAGCTACAACAGGCAGGGTACGAAGTGATTATTGTGGATAATCTTTCTAATTCAAATGCAGATGTTTTGGAAGGCATCACACGCATAACCGGTAAACGGCCCATTTTTGATAAACTTGATTGTACCGATTTTGAAGCAATGAAGGCATTGTTCCGGAAGCACCGTTTCGATGGGATCATTCATTTTGCTGCCAGCAAGGCTGTTGGTGAATCGGTACAAAAACCGCTGCTCTACTATCGTAACAACCTGGTTTCTCTGATCAATTTGTTGGAACTGATGCCTGTGCACAATGTGAAGGGCATAGTCTTCTCCTCATCCTGCACTGTCTATGGAGAGCCTGATGCGAACCCCATTGATGAGAATGCCCCCATCAAGCCTGCGGCCTCGCCCTATGGTAACACAAAACAGATCAACGAAGAGATCATTCAGGATTTTATTCACTCCGGTGCACCTATCAGAAGCATTATCCTTCGCTATTTTAATCCCATCGGAGCACATCCTTCTGCTGAAATTGGCGAGCTGCCCCTGGGTGTCCCGCAGAATCTGGTACCCTATATTACGCAGACAGGTATCGGCATAAGACAGCAATTGAGTGTCTTTGGTGATGATTATAATACCCCTGACGGATCTTGTATTCGCGATTTTATCAATGTGGTGGATCTTGCCAAAGCACATGTGACAGCCATTGAACGGATGCTTGAGAATAAATCGGAAGAGAAGGTGGAGGTCTTTAATTTGGGTACAGGTAATGGGGTCTCTGTATTGGAGCTGATTCGCGTCTTTGAAATGGTGTCAGGTAAGTCATTGAATTATAAAATTGTGGGACGTCGCGAAGGAGATATAGAACAAATATGGGCACAACCCGACAAAGCAAATAAAGTGTTGGGATGGAAAGCTGCTGAGACCATTGAAGACACCATGGCTTCAGCCTGGAAATGGCAGCAGCGTCTTCGGGAAAAAGGAGTGATGTAAATAGAGATATCCTATTTATAAAAAGTCCGGATTTACTTTTTCGGACTTTTTAGGTTAAAATAAGGCGCTGCGAGAAAAGGGGATATGATTAAAAATAATATTCAATAACAAGATAATAAGCTTCCCTGCCATTTGCGTTCTTTTCGATCTCTATCTTGTTTTCCCTTGCCAGCCAACCGATGGCTGCATAAACTTCCTTCTCGGATAATCCGGAAGCTTCCTGTAACTGAACAATATCCCATTTTTGATTGTCGTTTAAAAGATTCCAGACGATACCTGCGTTTGTCCCAATTATTTTTTTGTTCATTGCAACACGTGTTTGTTTTCTTTAAAACACTCAGAATCGATTTTTTGTTTTTAAAAAATGATGAAAAATCTAAAAGAATAAAAAAATAATCAGATACAGATAAACAGCAGGTACTGCTACCAGGAGACTGTCTATTCGGTCCAGTATTCCGCCATGTCCCGGTATCAGGTGACCGGCATCTTTCACGGCGGAGGTACGCTTGATGAGTGATTCGAACAAATCACCCAATGTACCGAACAGGGCTACAATGATGCCGTATCCCATCCAGAAAGCGGTGGAAAACCCGGGATAAAAGCTGGCAAAGATAAAAGAGGCCAACAGGGTAAAGAGTATTCCCGCAATAAATCCTTCCACCGATTTTTTAGGCGAAATGTGTTCGATTAGTTTGTGTTTACCGATAAGCGATCCGATAAAATAGGCGGCTGTGTCATTGACCCAGGTAAATACAAAAAGGGCAAGGATAGGTACCCAGTCCGATCCTTCACCGGTAATATTATTTTGGTAAGAATAGGAGATGAGCATCAGTAAACCCAGGGGCATCGTAATATAGATTTGCCCGAACACCGAATAGATGATTCCGTGAAAGATGTCATCCCGGCGAATAAAAATGGATGAAGCGATCAGAATCAGTAGATATATAAGTATGGCGGCAGGAAGGGCATAAAAGGTAATTCCTTTTATGTAAAGGAAAACCGACAAAAAGATTACGATTCCCATTGAAATGTTAAATATCTTGCTGATGGCATGGGAGGTGTCTTTTTCCACCATCCGATAGAATTCAAATAATCCGATCGCGAGTATTGCGCCGAAAATAATAAGAAAGGAAACATGTCCTCCGAGGACACCAATCAAGATCACCAGTATATAGATGATCCCGGCTCCAGCACGTGTAATTAAATTGTTAACATTCAACTTTCGTCGTTTTTATTATTACGTTATTTTTCTGGTCTTTCGGTATTTTCTCTCTCCTCATCAAGATCAGGGGTTTCCTCTTCCTTTATTTGCGGTTCCTTTTCTTCCTCTTCGAGGTTGATTTCGTTTTCCATGAGAACGTTGTACCATGAAATCATCTTTTTCACGTCAGATGCATATACACTCTCCCGGCTGTAATCCGGCAGCACCTCTTCGAGATAGGCCAATAGTTCGTTGCCCGGTGATTTACTGCCCAGGTTAACCTTTCTGCCATCCTCCTTTTCCTTTATTTTTTTCAATACATCGCGCAGCGGTCTGTCTCCATCGGTTGTATATATGGAGACATCGCTAAGGGCTACAACTTTTTCCTGAGGATATACAGGAATCCGTTTCCCGTCGGCAAGCGATTCCACAATATTCAGATTTTTATTTGTCGAGATGAGTTTATATAAGCCGGGGCGTCCTGTAATTGATAATATTTTGGATAACATAATTTATTAATATTAATGTATAGGTCTCTGTTTGTCGGTGCAAAAGTAAGCAGACTACACCATATTCGCAACTTTAATTGCAAATTCCGTTTAATTTTTTCTGCGGGAAAGCGTGAGTGAAGAACATTTTTGGCTATAATGAGGCTCGTTTCGGAAAAATTGACTTATTTTAGCCGGTCAAACGTAATTCATGTGGTATGTATAGAAAAATTGTTATGACGAGCCTGGCTTCTGCTTTGTTATTATCGTGCAACGGGCAGCACTCAGGCAATGATAATAAAACCGGAGCCGACACGGCAGTGGCATCACTTGTGAAGGGTGAAGCCGGAGATCTTTTTTTGCTCGTAGGTACCTACACTTCCGAAAAAGGCAGTAAGGGGATTTACCTGTACCGTTTCAATGCACTTACCGGGAGATCGGATTCTGTAAGTATGGCAGAAGTGGTCAATCCTTCCTATCTCACGTTAAGTCCCGATGAGAAGTTTGTTTATTCCGTGGGCGAAAACGACGAGGGGAACAGTGCTGCCCATTCCTTTTCGTTCGACAAGCAGCAGGGAACCCTTACACCTGTCAATTCAAGCCCCACACTTGGAGGTAGTCCCTGTTATATAACTACGGACAGCAAAGGGCAGAATGTGTACACCGCCAATTATAGTGGTGGCAGTATCAGCTCGTTCCGGGCAGATGAGAAAGGCCGCCTCAGTCCTGCAACCATGGTTATGCAGTTCAAGGGAAACGGCCCCGACAACAAGCGACAGAGTAGTCCCCATTTACACAGTGTGATGTATTCGCCCGACGGGCAGTTCCTGTTTGCGGCTGATCTGGGGACAGATAAGCTCTATCGATTACGTGTGAACGATACCCCCTTTGAGGGACAACCTCCACTGCAGCAGAGTAGCCTGAAGGAGTTCATTTTGCCTCCGGGTACCGGGCCTCGTCATTTTGATTTTCATCCTCATGGTGGCAAATATCTTTATGTGTTGGGTGAATTATCGGGAGAAGTGATCATATTTGATTATGATCATGATGCTGGCGGGTTAACTCAGAAACAGGTTATTGCTTCCGATACGACGGGAGCACGTGGCAGTGCCGATATTCATGTATCGCCCGACGGCCGTTTCCTTTATGCTTCCAACAGGTTACAGGCTGATGGCATTGCCATCTTTTCCGTTGATCCTGAAGAAGGCACACTCACAAGGCTGGGATATCAGCTTACAGTAAAACACCCCCGTAATTTTGCAATTACACCAAACGGCAGGTTTTTGCTGGTGGCTGGCAGGGACGATAACAGGATACAGGTTTTCTCCATAGATACTGAAACGGGAATGCTCACCGACACCAATCAGCCAATCTCCCTCAGCAAGCCTGTTTGCCTTAAGTTTGCAGGGATGGGGGAATAACTGGCCGATGAGCGGGCAGCAGCAACACAAGAAAGTCAAGACACTGAACCGATCAACTTGTCAAATACCTCTTTGTATCCGTTTACCATATTGTTCCACGAATAATTGGCATGGGTGAAACGTTTCCCTTTCTCTGAAAGAACGGCAAGTTTTGTTTTGTCGTTTAGGAGTTCCTTGATTTTTTTTGCCCATGCCTGTGCGTCACCTGAGGGGAGTAGTGAACCGTTTTCCCCGTCGATCACCGCATCGGTGATTCCTTCAATACCTGAGGCGAGCACGTAGGTACCTCTTATACTGGCTTCCAGAGCCACTAGGCCAAAACCTTCCTCGTCGCCGTCCACCTGTACGTTTGGCATTACAAAAAGATCGGCTAGCGAAAGTAATTGCAAAAGATCATCATAGGGAACGCTCCCCAGGTGGTAAGCATTCTTGGTTACTTTCAACAATTCATTAACCTCTCCGGTATCACTGGCAATCCCCAGTAAAAGTTGCAGATGATGGGCAGCTGGTAGCACCGGGATATTTTTTTCCAGAAATGAAGCTTTGTCCTTCATGGGGCCGGTCATCAGAAGAAGGGTATCTTCGTTCAGCAATGGCATTACATGTTTCAGAAACCAGGAAAAACCTTTCCTTTTCACGGGTCGTCCCGTAGCGATGATGATGTGTTTGCCGCAGACATTGATACCGTACCTGCTTCTTAGCGTTTCCTCAATGCTGTCATCGGAAGGTATATCACCCATCTCAATGTCTACGCCATTTCTCACTGTGAAGGTACGCATCCCGTCGAATCCGCGTCTGAGGCATTGCGACCGGGTAAATTCACTCACACAGATGGCACCAGCGTATTTACCGAGGCGGGGTACAATATAATGTTGATAGATGTCAAGCGGGAAGGTGATATCCAGGCCGTGATAAGTTACTACCACAGGAATAGGAGTCCTTTTTTGTAGCCATAGACAGGCAGCACCCATGGAACCGTCGTTCAGATGGATCAGGCGGATGCCGGGATGTCTCCTGAGCATGGCTTCTATTTTGGCTCGCAGCAGCGCGAACCAGATTGTTTTGTTCCCGCTGTTCTGATATGCGATCACATGGGTTCTATAATGGCTGCTGAGACCGGCAATCAGTTCGAAACTCTGTTTTTCCATACCTCCTATGGAGGGTGGATACTTATGTGTCACACAAAGAATTTCGGTCATTTGTACAATTTTATTTGTGAAAATTTGGTGATGATCAGAGTAAAGATACCGGCCACCAGCAACCAAAAGAGCTGACGGCCTCTTCTCATAAGAGTTACCACCAGCCATATCTCATTATTCACAATGCCAATGGCATCGAGCATTACCTTGTTGCCGTACTCTTCCACTCCAATTTGTCCTGGTACTATGGCACCTACTGTCTTAAATATGATGACACCCATTTCTACTGTGACCGCTTTGATAATTGAAACATCGAGTCCCATCATGCTCAAGACAATATAGAATTCCATCGCACCAAATATCCAGTGTGTTACGCACAACATAAAGGCGAAAAGAAACTTTCCCTTGTTTTCCCGAAAAAAATTGGCAGAGGTGTCGTTCATATCATAGACAGAGGTGACAAGGTCATCGGTAATGAACGACCAGCCGGTCCTCTTTTTTAATTTTTCCGCACTTTTTCCCAAAAAGAGCCTGGGATGTACCAGTAAACGCAAAACCAGATAAACGAGCAGGATCGCCATGACAACAACAATCAGGATAAAAAGGATGTTTTGACCGTTGACAATTTGTCCCACGGTAAGGTACAGCAAGGCCATGATTGCCAGAAAAAGGCCTCCAAAAATGACCAGTACCCTGTGCAGGAGTATCGAGCTGACACCATGTTTGGTAGATATTCCCTTTTTATTGAGAATAAAAGCCTTCAGACTCTCTCCGGCTACAATGCTTGTAGGATTAAAAAGAGAAAGCATCTCACCCACATGCCGGAATATGAATAGCTGGATGAAGGATATTTTTTTTGCTTCGTTGCCCATGCATAGGTTCCATGCGAGGGTAGATGTAAGATAGGCAAGCAGGGAAGCGGTCAACACGCCGGCAAACATGCCTGGGGTTTCATTCAGATATGTTTTAAGAGAATTGAAATCAATAGACGATATAAACCGGATTATCAGAAGGAAGACGGTGATGAGTAATACCGCCAGTAGATATTTCTTGTATTTGTTTATGAAATCGATCATTTTTACTTATCGGTTACGATAGAGACAGATCCTTGCCCGACGGCTGTCTCCTGGGTGATTGTCGTGCCAGTTGTTCAATGTCGGAAAAATACACCTTTGCAAGATGGTCCCAGCTCAACAGTGAAATGTATTTACTGCCTTCTGCTTTCATACGGTCTCTTAGTCCGGTATCATTCAGCAGAACCCGTATCTTTTCAATGTAGTCGCGGGCATCGTTGGGCTCACACATAAAACCGGTCACATTGTCCTCGACCAGGGCCTGGGAACCTCCACCTCGTGCAATGACGGGTATGCATCCGCAGGCCGTTGCTTCCATCACCACATTGCCATATGATTCGGAAATGGAAGGGAAGACAAAGATATCGGCCGATGCATACAGCTTACCGAGCTTGTTCTGGTCGAGATGTCCCAGGAAAAAAGCGTTTTTCATTCGTTCCCGTGCTTCTGGTTCTGCTACGCCACTGCCGGCAACAATAAAATTTACATCAAGCTGCTGTGCCTCTGCTTCGTCATAAATCCCGATCAGTGTTTCAATATTTTTCTCCCATACGATGCGGGAGGCGTATAATAAACAGGGTTTGTCGTTTCCTGTGATACTTCTGATGTAAGCGTCATCCCTCCGACCAGGATTAAACATACCGGTGTCCAACCCCCTATGCCATTGCTTGAGCCTATTTGCAGTAATGCCGTGCTCTGTCAGCTCCTTTATCATGAAGTCAGTGGGCACATACACCAGATCGCAACGGTTATAAAATTTTTTGTAAAGACGGGTAATAAACGATTCAGTCACTTTGATCATAAACGGTACCATCTTGAAATAATATCGCATATAAGAGATGAAATGAGTATGGTAGACCGACAATATGGGTATTTGCTGTTCTATGGCGTAACGTAGTCCAAAAAAACCTAGAAATGAAGGAGTGGAGATGTGTATCACATCCGGGCTGAAGTCGTTCAGTATCCGTCTCAGCTTTCTGGATGCAAGACCGGGCAGTGCAGCCCGGTATGATATATTAAAAGGTACGATAAGAGAGGGGACTCTGATGGTGCGGTATGGAAAGTTGTGCCGGGGAGCCACGCCACAAAAAAAGAGGTACTCAAACCGATCATCCGGTATCCTCCGGATGAGTTGATACATTGTCTTGATTGCTCCGTCATAATCCTTTATCAGGATATCCGTGAAAAAGGCCACTTTTATTTTTTTTACCGATGCGGGCACCTCGTCTTCGGATAATCTTTCCAGATGCATTGATGTCAAAACTTTTGACTTTTTGTACTTCATTCTATTCTCAAACCGTGGGAATGGCTTTCACAGACTCCCCAATTGTGCAATTTCGTGTATGTTGAAAGGTGTTGACTGATAAACGAAATAATTTAACCAGTTTATATATAGCATGTTGGCGTGTGATCGCCACTGTACCAGCGGAGGCTGTGCAGGATCGTTGTTCCTGTAATAGTTTAGAGGAATCTCCACCGAATCCATTCCTTTTTCCTTATCTCTTATATACTCATTGTGCAGTGTCATGGGTGAGTATTCCGAGTGTCCGGTGACATAAAACTCCCTTCCTCCGCGCGAGGAGACAATGTAAACGCCGGCGTCTTCAGATTCGGAGAGAATGGTGAGCGCCGGGCAACGTTTGATTTCTTCGGCAAGGATGGTTGTATGACGGCTGTGCGGTGCGTAAAAAAGATCGTCGAAGCCACGGAAAAGAGGAAAAGAAGGATCGTTGATTGTGTGATTAAATACGCCAAACAACTTTTTCTCCAGAGGATATTTTTGGATGTCATAGAAATGGTATAGGGCAGCCTGCGCCCCCCAGCAGATATAAAAGGTAGAGGTTACATGCTTGCGCGCCCAGTCGTAAATCTGTGTAAGCTCGTCCCAGTAGTTCACCTCCTCAAAAGGAAGCATCTCCACCGGTGCGCCGGTGATGATCATGCCATCGTAATAGGAATCCTTTATCTGAGAGAAACCGGTATAGAATGACAACAAATGCTCAATGGGCGTATTTCTGGGAGTGTGGGTAGTCAGTCCCAGAAACTCAATCTCTATTTGCAAGGGTGAATTGGAGAGCAGCCTGATCAGGTCGGTCTCTGTAGTTACCTTGAGTGGCATGAGGTTGAGTATGAGTATTTTGAGCGGGCGTATATCTTGTGTAGAAGCACGCAGATCGTCCATTACGAAAATATGTTCTTTTTTTAAAATCTCTATCGCAGGCAATCTGTCGGGTATATTTACGGGCATAATTCGATGTTTGTTTTTTGGCTTCAGCCTTCAGCTATCAGCGTTTGTAAAGGTATAACCTAAATCAGTTCAATCTCTTCCTTTCGGATTTTCAGCTCACAGTAGTGACATTGAAGCTCCACCATTTCCTTGTCGACCACATGGAATCGGGTTTTCATTGGCTCGTTATTGGTGATGCATTTCGGATTGTTGCACTTCACTATTTCGATGATTTCATCGGGAAGCACCACTTTCTTCTTTTCCACCACCTCGAAGTTCCGGATAATGTTCAAATTCACGTTCGGGGCTACCAGTGCAATACGATTTATTTCAGCTTCCCTGAAAAACTTGTCGGAGACCTTGATGATTCCCTTCTTTCCCATCTTGCTGCTCTTCAGATTATTTCCGATAGTAATGCGATTATCCAGTTTCTGAAGCTGAAGCAGAGATACCACTTTGAAAACCGCTTCGGTGGGTATGTGATCAATGGCTGTGCCGTTTTCAAGTGCGGCAACCTGCAATTCTTTTCTCATCCTGGTTCAAATTATGATGAAATATTTTCCTTGTCATTAGTCTACAGTTATTCCCATTAAATCGCAGATGACCGCCTGACGTGTATACATTCCGTTTTTGGCCTGTTGAAAATAGTAGGCTTTTGGATTATCGTCCACATCCTGACTGATCTCTTTTACCCTTGGCAGCGGATGAAGTACCTTCAGATTTTTTTTCGAGTCTTCCAGCATATCATTGTGCAACACGTAAATGTTTTTTACCTTCTCATACTCCATGAGGTCGGTAAAACGTTCTTTCTGCACACGGGTCATGTAAAGAATATCGGCGCTGTTGATCGATTCCGGAGAGAAATCGGTAAACTCATTATAAGCAATTTTCTTCTGGTCACAGAATGCCTTGTATTTATCGGGTATATGCAATTCTTCCGGCGCTACGAAGTTAAAGGTGGGTGAGAAGTGCGACATCCCCTGTATGAGTGAATGTACGGCTCGTCCATATTTGAGGTCACCCACAATGGTCACCGTGAGGTTCTCGAGCCTGCCTTGTGTTTCGTATATCGTGAAGAGGTCAAGCATTGTCTGCGTGGGATGCTGATTGGATCCATCGCCAGCGTTGACTACCGGTACGGGAGATATCTCGGAGGCATATCGTGCCGATCCTTCGAGATGGTGACGCATGATGATAAGATCGGCATAATTGCTGACCATCATGATGGTATCCTTCAGCGACTCCCCCTTGGTGGAGCTACTGGTAGCCGCATCCGAGAAGCCTATGATACGCCCTCTGAGCCTGTTGACCGCCGTCTCGAAACTCAGTCGGGTACGGGTGGATGGCTCAAAGAAAAGCGTGGCGCATACTTTTCCCTGTAGCAGGTCACGGTTGGGTTGCTGCTTGAATCTGGCTGCACTTTCAAGGATACGGAATATATCCTCCCGGCTGTAATCATCAATATTTACAAAACATTTGGGAAGCATACTGTTTGGTGTTGAAAAGGCGCTCTCTCCCTTCCGACTGCGGGGTAAAATCTCTGCACAGAGACAAAGCGACTCACATTATTTTACTTTACAAAAGTAATTAAAAATACAGACTACGCTATCAAAGAATAGGCATCTTTATTCTAATTTCAGTCAAAGGTAATCATTTTTTTTCGCGTAATTCAGAAAAAAGTCATCTGGTTGCTTAGTCTTTCAATCGTTTCGCATCATCGCTCATTTTACTCAATGAAGCATGTAATCGGTCGTTTTTAATTCAGATATGCACAGTCATTGAAAAGGTTGGATTCGTGCAAGAAAGACAATTTGGTATTACCCTATTATCCGTAAAAATATTTACTTTTGTTTGTTGTCGTCTTTTTTGAAGGATACTCAACTTTAGATTTGCCTTTGTACTTCTTGAAAAAATGTATTTCGTGCCTGTTACAAATATTAAATAATTGACCATTGAAACCAGTATTTATTATTTCCGGTGACAAAGGAAGCGGGAAATCCACCTTTCTGGCAACGGTGTTGTCTTTGCTACAGATGAATGGCTTTGTCGTGCATGGTTTTGTGGCATTGCATCACCTTGAATCTGACACTTACCGGATAAAAAATGTGACAACCCACGAAGAGTTTCCGGTGATGCAACGGGTCACCGGTTTTGAAAAACGACCGGATCATTTCAGTTTTTTTCCGGAGGGAGTTGAAAAAGGGCTCATTTGGATGGAAGAGATGCTTGAGCAATCTCCCGATATCGCCGTAATTGATGAAATTGGTGGTTATGAGTTGCAGGGAAGGCTTTGGAGTGATGGGTTTACAAGATTGATAGAGTCTGATACACCCTTAATCTTCACAGTCAAAACGAAACATCTTCACCAGGTCATTGAAAAGTGGCATATCGACACTGCCTTTATTTTCGAACCGGCTGATTTTGGGAACCCCATAAAGATATTTGAAAAAATAAAAGAATTGGTTCGATAAATCTGATCGATAATCGGACAGTTTTTTAAAAAATTTATATTGATGGACAGATACAACGTGGACATAACCGGTGTCGTTCTGGCTGGCGGACAAAGCAGGCGAATGGGATTCAACAAGGCCGAGGCCGGGATCAGCGGAGCGTCCATGCTCATCCGGATGATTGAGAAACTGCAGGAGGTCACTCCTGCCATTGTGGTGGGTAGTGGCTCCGTCATATATCCCGGCATATCATTTCCACAGATACCCGATGAATATCCTCAGTGTGGTCCTTTGGGTGGCATCTATTCTGTGTTGAATGCTTCCACATCTATGTTAAATTTAGTCGTATCATGTGATATTCCGCTGGTATCTGTATCTTTATTGAAATATATTGTTTCACAGGCAGAAGAGAGTGGGGCTTTGCTTACACTGCCGGTCGATTGCAGCGGTCAGGAACAGATGTTGTGTGCCGTCTACCACAGGGATATCCTTCCGGTATTAAAACGGCAGATTGATTCCAATCAGTATAAGATGAAATGCTTACTTGATATGGTGCCTGTGAAATATGTACAGATATCCAAAGAACATCCACTTTACCAGGAACATGCTTTTATCAATGTGAATAGCATGGACCTGTTACAACAAGCCCGTACGTTATGGAGCAACAAAAAAGGATCGTGAACGACAAATGGATCAAGGCATCGGTCCTCGCAGGTTTGTGGGCTGGTGTCGAGATCATAGCAGGCAGTTTTTTGCACAATCTCAAAATACCTTTTTCAGGTACTTTCCTTACACTTATTTCCATTGTGCTGGTCATCGGTTTTTTTCAGATATGGCCAAGGTATGGCATTATCTGGCGGGCAGGATTGATTACTGCGCTCATGAAATCCATTTCCCCCAGTTCTGTTATCCTGGGGCCCATGATTGCCATTGCCATGGAGGGGTTTGTGATGGAGTTCGCCATTCGTATGGTTGGCAGGAATATCATGGGATATATCAGTGCGGGGATGCTGACCATGGTGGGAATCCTGATCCATAAAATTGTAAGACTTTATTTATTGTATGGTTGGGATATATTTGTCATTTACGAAGAGATGTACAATTTTGCAACCCGGAGTCTTGAATTTCTCCACACACAACCCATGCGCGCCGTGTTTATTCTGTTTGTTATTTATGCTTTGCTGGGCGCAGTGGTTGCACTGTTTGGTTACAAGCTGGGACAAAGATCAAAGGCAGAGCAGTATCGTGATCTTTCGTTTTCCGCCTCCTCTCAGAATGAAATCTGGAATCGGCCAACTGAAGCGATTGTCTATTCCACCCGATATTTAATCATGCTGATCATACTGATTCCCCTGCTTCTTTATGGCTTGAATAATCTGACGTGGGTACCGGCACTCATCCTGACTATTCCCTGGTTTATTTTTGTTTTCTGGCGTTATCATCTGGCTTTACGACAGTTGAAAAAATGGCTTTTCTGGATGCAGTTGCTGGTGATACTTGTATTAGCCTGGTTTTTTACGAAGACAGCGGAACCCGGGCTTGAGGGTCGCCTTATGGCGCTCTCAAATGGGTTTATCATGGTGCTTCGTGCGCTGGTGGTGGTCACGGGTTTTGCTGCCCTGAGCACTGAATTGCGTGCTCCCCTCATGCAGCGGCTCTTTTTTCGTTCGGGATTCAGGCAGCTCTATCTTTCGGTAAATCATGCTTTCGGCATATTGCCCATGGTGATCAGTAGTTTTACGACCACACGCCGCTTTATCGCAAATCCGGCACGCTCCATAGCAACCAGCTTGCGTTATGTTGACAGCTGGCACCATCATCTCCTGCGGCAGCTCGACGAGGGAGAGACTGATTAAACTAACTCCTTTTTCTTACTAACTGATAGCCTGATCGAAGGAAGTAAACATATGGAAAAGCCAGCATATGCATCAGTTTTGTATAGGGGAAAATCATAAAAATAAAAAGGCCGAGCACGATATGAAGTTTATATTGTAGGGGGTGATTTGCCAGTATTAATCCGGCATCTGGTTGAAAAGTGACCACCGCCAGCGCCCATTTGCCCAGGGCTGCATATGTTTCTATGGGTGCAGTGGCTGTTTTCAGCGCAGCTGAGAGTCCGATTACAATTTCTGCCAGCAGCAGTATGATAATAAAATAGTCTTGAAAACTACTATTTTGTTTCATGCGCGGTGAGCCAAAACGTCTGAATACCAACATGGCCATTCCCACAAAAGCCATTGTCCCAAAAAAGGATCCCATTGACAATGCAATCATCCTTTTGGTTTCTGTGGTCATCACCATGTGGTAGAGCCACTCCGGAAGGAAAAGCGTGAGATGGCCGAAAAAGACAAATATAATCCCCACATGAAACAGATTGCTTGCCAGCTTCACCTTGTTGTCGGCAAGAAATTGGGTTGACTCTGCCTGCACTGTTTTGTTAAACTTTACCAGCCGTGTGATAAATCCAAAGAAGAATATTGTCAGTGCAATATAAGGGAAATAGGTAAACAGAAAATTGTTGATATAATCATTCATGTCTGTTGATTTTATGTTTAAACAGGTCAAATGGTTTACCGGTCGGTTTGGCAGGCTTCTCCTCCAAAGGTCACAGGCTCTTCTTCATACTCCGCATCCAAATCCAACGGTTTCTCGTTCTTAATCATCTCCCTGGTAATTGTCTTGTCAGGTTTTTTGGCTGATAATGAAATAATAGCCTGGAAGATGACGTTGTAGATATTTTCACTTTCGATCAGTGCCTCATTGATCCGATCCATCACATGCACGGTCTCACCCAAAAGTTCTGCTGCTTTTGCCGGGGGCAGGGTAGAAAGGAATTCCAAGAAAGCGGGAATATAATCTGGAAGTTCCTTGGTGGTGAGGTACATTCCATTTTCCTTGTAAAATTCCATCAGGTTGACCATGGCTTGTCCACGATCCTTCGACTCACCTTTGATATGTTCAAAGAGATGCAGCGAAACACTTCTGGAGTAATCAAACAGCTGCACGTACTCTTCCTGCCAATGGGTGAGATCGAGTGGACCATGTCTTTTGCAAAACTGAACCAATCCGCTTATTGTATCTTCCTGCAGCAATGATTCTTCCCTCATTTCTCTTTCCACGTGAGGCAAAAATTTTTGCAGCTCATCAGTGGGGTAAGAGAGTAGCAGAGAGAGCACTTTATAGGTTTTCATCATCAGATTCCTCCAAACAGGTTTTTTATTTTTTGATTGTCGTCGCAGCCTCCATCTGAGAAGCCACAGCTGGATTGTTTCAGATAGACATTTTTAGCCTCTTCCCTGTGGCTTGTGGGTATCACGAACCGATCCTTATAGTTTGCAATAGCCAAAAGATGATACATCTTTTCTACCTCTTCCGGTGTGAGATCGGTTCCTTCCAATACTGTGAGGTTCTCTTCTTTGTCAACCGTCTTGCTTCTCATATACGCCCGCATGGCAAGCATTCGCTTCAGCGCATCTTTTACAGGCTTTTCATCACCCGCTGTAAATAAATTTGCCAAATATTTATGAGAGATACGCATATCATCCACGTCGGGTAAGATACCGTTCATCCCGATATCTCCGCTATTGGCTGCCGATTGTATGGGCGAGAGGGGAGGTACGTACCACACCATGGGCAGTGTCCGGTATTCAGGGTGCAACGGAAAGGCAATCTTCCAGTCGATCGCCATCCTGTAAATGGGGGAGGCCGCTGCAGCCTGCAGCACATTTTCCGGAATACCCTGTTTGCGGGCTTCAGAAATAACATCCGGATCGCGAGGATCTAAAAACAGGTTGAGATGTTCATCGTAAAGATCTGTTTCATCGGGTGTCATTGCTGCTGATTTAATCTTGTCGGCATCGTAAAGCATCATGCCAATATATCGAATCCTTCCCACACACGATTCACTGCAAATGGTTGATTCACCGGCTTCGATGCGCGGATAGCAGAAAGTGCATTTCTCAGATCTTTTGGTTTCCCAGTTGAAGTAGACCTTTTTATAGGGGCAACCGCTGATACATTGACGCCAGCCCCTGCAGCGCTCCTGATCGATGAGCACAATGCCATCCTCTTCACGTTTGTAGATAGCTCCCGAAGGACATACTGCCACACAGGTAGGATTGAGGCAATGTTCACAAATACGGGGCAGATACATGATGAATGAGTTTTTAAACTCACCGTATATATCTTTTGGGACACCTTTAAAGTTTGCATCCATGCCTCTTTTTGCGAATTCTCCCCCCAGATCATCCTCCCAGTTGGGTGTCTTTTCAATCTTCTCCATCACTTTTCCGGTCAGGATTGAGTGAGGCCGTGCCGTGGGAGGTGTTTTGAACTTAGAACCTTTGTGTAATACAGAATAGTTAAAGGTGAAAGGCTCATAATAATCATCTATGGTGGGCATGGTGGGATTGGCAAAGATGTTTTTTATGATCCCCGGTTTGCTGCCCATTCTGGGTGTCACACTGTCTTTGTCGAGTTTCCAGCCACCTTTCCATCGCTCCTGATTCTCCCACTCGTCGGGATAACCTATCCCCGGTTTGGTTTCCACATTGTTGAACCATACATATTCAACCCCTTTGCGTGAGGTCCATACGTTTTTACAGGTGACCGAGCATGTGTGGCAGCCGATGCACTTGTCCAGGTTCATGACCATTGCTATTTGTGCGCGTATGAGCATAATGTCTTAGTTTTTAAGATTCTTCAATGGGTTGATCCAACCATTCCACTTTGTTGAGCTTGCGAATGATGATAAACTCATCCCTGTTGGTTCCGATGGTGCCATAATAATTTAAACCATAGCTCAGCTGAGCGTATCCGCCAATCATATGGGTGGGTTTCAGACAAAGCCGGGATACCGAGTTGTGTACACCTCCCCTGTTTCCGGTCACCTGACTTACAGGCATATTGACTGTTCGCTCCTGATTGTGATACATGATCAATACACCGTTGGGAATTCTTTGCGACACCACAATCCGCACAACAGTTGCACCGTTTTCATTAAATACCTCTACCCAGTCATTGTCGGTCAAATCTATTTTTTTTGCGTCCTCTTCGCTCATCCACGCTACAGGACCACCACGCCCCAGAGTGAGCATGATCAGATTGTCGGACCAGGTAGAGTGAATGGTCCACTTGTTGTGGGGAGTCATCATATTCAGCACCATATATTTTTCATCTCCATCCAATTTTCCGGTCATTCCTTTTAACGATTTTGTATCGATGGGTGGTTTATAGCAAACCAGGTTTTCGCCAAAGTCAATCATCCAGGGGTGGTCCTGATAGAGCGTTTGCCGTCCCGTGAGCGTGCGCCAG
Source organism: Proteiniphilum sp. LBM24028 (assembly GCF_056629195.1). Lineage (NCBI taxonomy): Bacteria > Pseudomonadati > Bacteroidota > Bacteroidia > Bacteroidales > Dysgonomonadaceae > Proteiniphilum > Proteiniphilum sp. LBM24028. The sequence continues at coordinate 848,950 of NZ_CM152817.1, forward strand.
GGGATCAGTTCATGCACATTGGTATAACCTGCATTGTACGAGACCTCATGAGACTCCACGCCACTCCATGTGGGCGAGGTAATGATCTTTCGCGGTTGCTGAAGCAGATCTTTAAATCGGATCTGTTCATCTTCGCGTGCCGATGCCAGATGCTGATGCTTGCGTCCTGTAAATTTCTCCAATGCCCCCCAGGCTTTCATGGCTACTTTGCCGTTGGTCTCCGGTGCCAGAGTCAGGATCATCTCGGCGGCATGTATGTCGGTTTCGATGAGGGCACTTCCGTTTGCCTTATACCCGTTGGAAGAGATATTCAGCTTCTTCAACAAATCCACCTCATCTTTCGTATTCCAGCTGATGCCTTTCCCTCCATTGCCCAACTTTTCCATGAGGGGACCCAAGGTGGTGTATCTTTTGTAGGTTTCAGGATAATCACGGATCACCTCAATGATATCCGGCATATTTTTTCCTGGTTTCAGTTCTAGATTATCTGTTTTCCAATCTTTGGCATAAGCAGTTTCTGAAATCTCCATGGGTGAGTCGTGTTGCATGGGCAGCATCACAATATCCTTCTCTTTTCCGAGGTGGCCGGGCGAAAGCTCCGAAACTTTTTTTGCCAGACCTTTGAAGATATTCCAGTCGGTACGTGCTTCCCAAACCGGATCTACAGCATTTGAAAAAGGATGAATGAATGGATGCAAGTCGGTGGTACTCAGGTCGTTCTTCTCGTACCATGTGGCAGCCGGCAGAATGATGTCGGAGTGCAGTGCGGAAGTGGACATCCTGAAATCGAGTGTGACAAGCAGGTCCAGTTTTCCTTCGGGCGCCTTGTCGTGCCATCTCACCTCCTGAGGTAACTGCTGTCCGTTGGCTTTTAAATCTTCCCCAAGCACACTGTTTTGTGCACCCAGCAGATGTTTCATAAAGTACTCCATTCCCTTTGCGCTGGAAGCCAGTAGATTGGATCGCCATATAAACATGTTTCTCGGGAAGTTCTTTGGATCATCGGGATCTTCCGAAGCGATAGTCAGCTCATTGCTTTTTAATTTTTGGGTAATGAAGCTTTGTATATCCTGACCCTGCTCATCGGCTTGTTTCCCCAATTTGATGGGGTTGTCGCTTAACTGTGGACTGGAAGGCAACCAACCCATTCGCTCCGCTTTTACATTGCAGTCGATCATTGACAGTTTCGACCATTTTTCCTGGTCTGCCAATGGAGAGATGAGCTCGGTCACGCCCACTTTCTCGTAACGCCACTGGTTGGTATGCATATAAAAATAGGAGGTTGTATTCATGTGTCGCGGTGGGCGGTGCCAGTCGAGGGCAAACGCCAGCGGAGTCCACCCTGTTTGTGGCCGCAGTTTCTCCTGCCCTACATAGTGGGACCAGCCGCCACCCGACTTGCCCACACAGCCACAGAAGATCAGCATGTTGATGGCACTGCGATAAATCATGTCGGTTTGATACCAGTGATTCACGCCACAACCAATGATAATCATCGATTTGCCTTCAGTTTTCTCCGCATTCTCCGCAAACTGTCTTGCTGTTGAAATGATATGCCCGGCGGGAACACCGGTAATCTTTTCCTGCCATGCAGGCGTATAAGGTGCATCTTCCGTATATTCGGGAGAAGGAGCCTCGCCCGGCAAACCCAATGAAAGCCCGTAGTTGGCAATGGTCAGGTCATAGACTGTGCAATAAAGGAATTCTCCATCCGGTGATTTTCTTACAGGTATTTTCCTGTATAAAATTTCTTCATGATCTGTATCCCCAAAATAGGGAAAAGCTAACTCCGCTACTTCATCATAATCAGCTGCAAAGGATAGCTGGGGTGTGATTTCTTTGCCGGTTAAAACATCCACCATTTCCAGATTCCACTTTTGATTCTTGTCCCAGCGTGAACCAATTGTTCCATTGGGGATCACCATCTCTTTGCTTTTCTCATCGATGAGCAATGGCTTCCAGTCGGCTTTTTCAACATCAGCATACTTTGCCTTTATGTCGGAGGCTCTGATGATTCTTCCGGCCTGATATTTACCATCCTTCTTTTCTACTTTTACCAAAAAAGGAAGATCGGAATATTGTTTTACGTAATTTTCAAAATAGGGAGTCTTTTTCTCCATGTAAAACTCTTTGAGAATCACATGACCCATCGCCATGCCCACTGCTGCATCCGTTCCCTGTTTTGGTTTTATCCACAGGTCAGCAAATTTGGCCGCTTCATTAAAGTCGGGTGATATGTTGATGGTTTTTGTGCCTTTGTAGCGCACCTGCGTATAGAAAGGAGCATCCGGCGTGCGGGTGACCGGCACATTGGAGCCCCAAAGCATCAGAAAAGAAGAGTTGTACCAGTCGGCACTTTCCGGCACATCGGTTTGTTCTCCCCATGTCTGGGGTGAAGCGGGTGGCAGGTCGCAGTAAAAGTCGTAAAAGCTCAGCACCGTTCCTCCCAGCAGGCTCAAATAGCGGGTGCCGGATGAGTAACTAATCATTGACATGGCCGGGATAGGAGTGAAACCTGCCAGCCGGTCGGGACCATATTTCTTGATGGTATATATATTGGCGGCAGCGATGATCTCCTGCGCCTCTTCCCAATCGAGGCGAATGAGGCCGCCCAGACCCCGCTGGCTGATATACGCGTTGCGCGTAGCGGGATCATTCATGATGCTCTCCCAGGCAACGACCGGATCGTTGTGTATCTCTTTGGCTTTTCGGTATGCTTGAGCCAATACCCCTCTTATCATGGGGTATTTCACCCGGTTGGCACTATACAGATACCACGAATAGCTTGCTCCGCGGGGACAGCCACGCGGTTCATGGTTGGGAAGATCGGGTCTTGTTTCGGGGTAGTTGGTATTCTGAAGTTCCCAGGTAACCAGTCCGTTTTTTACAAATATCTTCCACGAGCAGGATCCCGTACAGTTTACGCCATGGGTTGAGTGTACCACCTTATCAAATTGCCATCGGTTACGGTAGAAGCGTTCCCAGTCACGGGGTGTATCGGTTGTGACAATGTGTTTGTCGGCGCTCACAGTAGCCTTTTTACTAAAATAGATTAGTTTATTCAGTAGGCTCATAATAAAAGCATGTTAGGTTAAGGTAAGTGTGATCATCACGCTTACCTGTGTTTTAGTATATTAATTCGCTGCGTCTTTAGAAATATCTGATAAATATATAATATAAATAATACTTATCAGCCATAAATCGGGTATATTTATTAAACTTTAAGATTTGATGTTTTTTCAGGAAATAAATAATCTTTGCCTATGGCATAAAACATGCTAAAAAAAGCAATCATCCATGCAGCCAATGCGATATAGATGAAAAACGAAGGAATGGCCATGAGAAAGTGTAGTTCCAGTGCTTGAGACAGTTTTACCGTGCAGGCAGTGTACATGCCAAGGGGGAATATCATTCCCCAATACTGGGGATGATATCTGAAAGGCAAATGTTTAAAGACATGCCGCCAGATACCCAATATCACAATAAGGGGGATCCACCAACTGCCAATAGCCCAGAAAAAGAGTGTGAATCCCTTCAGGAAGGGGAGTATCTCCCGAATAAACGACCAATCGTGTCCGTTTAATATCAGATTGGAGCCTGCCAGTGTGGAGATGGCTACCGCTCCCATATTAATCCAGTAGGCAGGAGCAAACTCCTCAGCCCGCATTTCAAAAAATGACATTCGGTATACGATCAGCGTGATGATGATGATATAGAGCATACATCCGCAAAGGAACATAGCCAACGCAAAAAACAACAGGAGGTCGTTGGTAAATGGAAGATGTCCGGTCAGCTGAGTGGCAAGAATGGATACCGACTGGGTGGATACAATGATAAGCAGCCATACCCCGCTGATGGCCATATTGATGGGTGGCTTCTCTTTCTTAACCGTAAAGACAGTAAATACAGTGTAGATGAGTATCAGCCATGCAATGGTGCCTATATAAAACAACACGGAAGCTGCAGCATGGTTGCCAGCTATAATAATAAACTGACTGCCCAATACGCAGCTTCCGGCGACATATGTCAGGAAGCCCGGACTTTTTGCATGGTCTTTTATGTCGGTGACGAACTTTTCCGGAAAAATTATCAGTCTCAAAACATAGAGGAAACTCAAGAATAGGTATGCCACTATATTGAAGTAAAAAAGAAAATTCGCCAGTCGGATAAAATGGTGATAGTATGACGCAATGGATACAATACCTGTGGCCATGACCAATGCAAAATAGGCCGTAGGCAGATTGGAGAGATCACGCAAAAATGTGGCGTAAATCAGCTTGCTTTTGGTCATCGGAGATGAGTTTTAATAACGTTTATCTTCCCGTAAAAAGCAAAAGTATTGTATCCCGGCTTGCGCCGGTATCTGGCGTAGCACCTGGAGTATCAATCAAACCTCCAGATCCAGGTCAAACAGTTCGTGCCAGGGTAGTCCCTGTTTGTTGAGCTGCTCCATAAACGGATCGGGATTAAACTCTTCCACATTGAAGACTCCCGGCTTTTTCCAGAGACCCTGCATGAACATGATGGCGCCAATGGTGGCCGGAACGCCTGTGGTGTAGCTCACACCCTGGGCTCCGGTTTCTTTATAGGCTTCCTCGTGGCTGCAGTTGTTATAGATATAATAGGTACGTTCCTTCCCGTCTTTGATGCCGCGGATACGACAGCCGATGGAGGTCTGGCCCGTGTAGTTCTCGCCCAGCTCACCCGGATCGGGCAGTACGGCCTTCAGGAACTGAATTGGTACAATCTTCTGGCCGTTGTATTCCACCTCGTCTATGCGGGCCATGCCGATATTCTGGATTACCCGCAGGTGGGTAAGGTATTCCTGTCCGAAGGTCATCCAGAAGCGGGCGCGTTTGAGGGAGGGGAAGTTCTTCACCAGTGATTCGAGCTCCTCGTGATAGATTACGTAGGATTCCTTTGGTCCTATCTCGGGATAGGTGAGTGGTTTATGTATTTCGTGGGGTTCTGTTTCCACCCACTCTCCGTTTTCCCAGTATTTACCTTTCTGGGTTACCTCTCGAATGTTGATCTCGGGATTGAAGTTGGTGGCAAATGCCTTGCCGTGGTCACCTGCGTTGCAGTCTACAATGTCTAGATAGTGTATTTCATCGAAATGATGTTTGGCGGCGTAAGCGGTGAAGATGCTGGTCACGCCCGGGTCGAAGCCGCAACCGAGGATGGCAGTCAGTCCGGCTTTCTCGAATTTCTCCTTGTAGGCCCACTGCCACTTGTATTCAAACTTGGCTTCATCCTTCGGTTCGTAGTTGGCCGTATCGAGGTAGTTGACTCCCGATTCGAGACAGGCATCCATGATGGTGAGATCCTGATAGGGGAGTGCCACGTTGATCACCAGCTCCGGTTTGAATTCGTTGAAAAGGGATACCAGTTCCGGTACATTGTCGGCATCTACCCGTGCTGTTTTGATTTCCACACCTGTCCGGCGTTTCACATCTTCTGCAATGGCGTCGCATTTGCTTTTGGTACGGCTGGCCAGCATGATGTCGCTGAATATCCCGTTATTCTGTGCCACCTTGTTGGCGACAACTGTTCCCACGCCGCCGGCACCAATGATCAGTACTTTTCCCATATTATTTTTATTTATCAATGAATCGTTTGTACAAATATACAATGATTCCCCGAATCAGCAGAGAATTGGATTTAAAAAAAGAAGTTTTGGAGAAAGCGTTAAAAAGTTTATCTTTGTAAAGATGATAACCAAAAAAGATTGCTATCTCTATGAATGAAGACAATATTGAGCATATTTCCCGCTCAACCAATGCCATCAGTGAATGGTCGATAGAATTCCTGAAAAATATTGGGATATCCGATAATTGGGTAAAATACATCAACCTTATTTTTCTTGTATCTGTTGTTGTTGTCCTTGTGTTTGTGGTGCAGTACGTTACCCGGATTATTCTACAGACTATTCTGAGTCGCTCAGCCAGATTATCGAAAGCCGATATTCTGGAGAACCTTTCCAAACGACGTTTCCCGCATTTTCTGGCAATGATCGTGCCTTTTAGTCTGGCAAAAGGATCGATACCCATTATTTTTGACCAGTTCCCTAAAACAATGCGGTTTATGGACAAGCTGGCCGATATCTACCTGATATTTTATGTGATCTGGTTGATTATGTCGGTGGTGAATGCCTTTTCCGATACATTGCGCACAAAACCCAGCCTGAAGGATAAACCGCTGGACAGTTACGTGCAGGTGGTAAAGATCATCTTTTATATCATCGGATTTATTATTCTCTTTTCAATTCTTACTGGACAGAACCCAACCGTCATCATTACCGGTCTGGGTGCTGCATCGGCCATCCTGATGCTTATATTTAAAGATACCATCCTGGGTTTTGTGGCCAGCCTGCAGGTCTCGACGAACGACATGGTACGCATCGGTGACTGGATTACCATGCCCAAATATGGTGCCGACGGAGATGTGGTACAGATCACACTGACCACAGTGAAGATTCGTAATTTTGATAAGACCATCACCACCATTCCGCCCTATTCACTTGTTTCGGACTCCTTTCAAAACTGGCGTGGTATGGTTGATACAGGGGGAAGACGTCTGAAAAGATCCGTTTTTATAAAACAATCCACCATCCGTTTTATCCGGGAAGAAGAGATTGCCGGACTGGAGAAGATTCAATATATTTCTGATTATATTCAAAAAAAGGCGGTGGAAATCAACGAGTATAACAGCCGCGCCGGTGCTGATAAGTCGTTGCTCATCAATGGCCGGAACCTGACCAACATGGGGCTTTACAGGCATTACATCGACAACTACCTGCGCAATCATCCCGATGTGCACAAAGAACTGTTGCTTATTGTACGTCAGTTGCAGCCTACCTCCAAGGGATTGCCGCTGGAGCTTTACTTCTTCACTGCTACAATAGACTGGGTACGGTACGAGGAGATTGTCTCTGATGTCTTCGACCACATTACAGCTGCAGCCGGATATTTTGATCTGGAACTTTACGAAGATGTCTCTAATCCCGTGATTGCCTCTTTATCAGTGGCTAATTCAGACGGATCACAACTTCTGCAATAAAATGTATCGCTGTGTTCATCAGAAGGAATCATCTTCACAATGAGAAATTGAACTTCATTTGAATTTAATTTTTTACCTTTGCAGTTGAAAACCTGAGCTAGAAAATTAGAAATAGATTAATTCAGTATGGAGCATGCACAATGATCACAGTTGTAAGGGTTCTGGTAAACCCAGCTCGATGCATTTCCAATTAGTAATAGGAGAAAAATGAAAAGATTGTATAGTATTTTTACGGGGACTGGTAGTTATGTGCCGACGAAACAAATCAGAAACGATTATTTTCATAATAACCTTTTTTTTGACTCGACCGGGGAGATAATTACGACGCCCAATGAGGAGATTACCCGTAAATTTGAAGAGATTACCACCATCGCCGAACGACGTTATGCCGAGGACAGCCAGGTGACTTCCGATCTGGCCCTGATTGCTGCTCAGAGGGCGTTGGAAACATCGGGAGTGAACAAGGAAGAGCTCGATTACATCATTTTTGCACACAATTTTGGTGAAACCAAAGTCGATAATATTCGCATGGACGTGCTGCCGACGATGGCATCGCGACTGAAGAGTAAGCTTGAAATTGAAAATCCGTCGACAGTGGCATATGATGTACTATATGGCTGTCCGGGATGGGTACAGGCGGTGATTCAGGCCGACTATTATCTTCGTTCGGGTGATGCCAGAAAAATCCTTGTCGTGGGTGCCGACGTGTTGTCGCGCGTGGCCGATCCGCATGACCGCGATAGCATGATCTATGCCGATGGTGCCGGCGCAGCGGTTATGGAGGCACGTGAATCTGATGAGCCGGTGGGTATCATAGGCCATAACTCACGCAGCGATGCGTTGAATTACGTGAATATGCTGCACATGGGATATTCCTATAATCCGGAGTTGGCTGAAAAAAAGGATTATTACCTGAAAATGAATGGCCGTCGTTTGTACCAGTATGCGCTGGAGAATGTGCCAAAATCAATTAAGGCTGGTCTCGATAAGCTGAAACTGCATATCAGTCAGGTCAGCAAGGTATTGATTCATCAGGCAAACGGAAAGATGGACGATGCCATATTACAGCGGTTGTTCAAGCTGTACGACCTGAAGGAGGTGCCTGAAAGCATCATGCCCATGACCATCTCCTGGTTGGGTAACTCTTCAGTGGCCACCGTACCCACGTTGCTGGATATGATCACCCGCAAGAAAATGGATGGTCATGATCTGAAGAGCGGCGATCACATTGTGCTGGCTTCTGTAGGTGCCGGCATGAATATCAACAGCATCGTTTACAAAATTCCGTAAAGAAAATGAAGCAGCACAAGCTGCTTCATTCATTTGAATCAAATTCATAGCGGTAGACGTTTGACCCCCGCAGTCTGAAACCCATCTTCTGATATAGCCTGTTGGCAGCCTCCCGACTGGGGTGAGAGGTGAGATCCACCTTTTCAGCCCCTTTCCTGCGGGCAATCTTCATGGAATGCCACATGAGTGCTGTGCCCACGCCCTTTCCCCGTGTTTCCTGGTCCACAATTACGTCTTCAATCCAGGCTTTCCAACCAGAAGGGATCTGATAAAACAGCAGTGTGAGCGTGCCAATTACTTCATCTTCTTCTGTGGCGACAAAGAGGTGGGTCTCTTCAGAGGCGATTACTTTCTCCAATTCCTCAAACGAAGGATAGAATTGCCTGCCTGTCAGCTGTGGCATTAATCTTCTGAAAGCAGAGACGAGACTCTCGTCTATATGGGTTACTCTCTCTATACGCATACAATATATTTTTAACTTACATGATATCCCTGGCTGTTTAGTTCCGAGGCACGGAACAGCGTATACAGGTCGTTGTTCAGCGGATAATCCCAACAGCCCAGGCTATGGTACATCTCGCCACCGAAACCCGATTTGAATTTGTACAATCCATACAATGGGTGTTGCGGATCGGGTGAAGGAGAAATGCCAAACATGTCGTACTCGGTACATCCGGCCGCTTTCGAGCGGCAGATGGCTTCCCACTGCAAAGCATAGGTGGCCATCAGATTTCGTTCTGCGGAGGAGGAGGCGCCGTAGAGGTAGGATCCCCTGTCTTTTGTGATCACCAGAAACATGGCAGCCAGTGGCTTGCCATCCTTCTCCGCCACCAGCAGGCTTACTTCTGCCGGTGAGTGTGTATCATCGGCACGTGCGGTGAGCACTGCCTGAAAGTACTTCATGTCGTTGAGTAGAATATGGTTTCGGGATGCAGTTTCCCTGTAAAGCTCATACCAGATGTCGATGCCATCCAATCCCAAAGCCTTTACCGTTACCCCCTTACGGCGTGCCAGGCCGATGTTGTACCGTGTCTTGGGTTTCATTCTTTTGAGCAGGGTCTCGGTGTCGTATGTTAAATTAAGATAGACCGTGTTTGCCGGCAGGATATTTGAAAAAGCTTTTTTGAAATTCCAGTGCTGTGTATTGAAATTAAATCGGAACTCCTGTGCGGGACTGTCGGGCTCACCCTTCCAGATACCGTGTTCATCGAAGTGGTCTTTTTCCTTGGCCCACCACGACTCCCAGCAGAGATCATAGCGGATGAGGATACAATTTTTTGGTAGGTATGGCCGCAAGGATTCGGAAAGCTCCTCGAGAAATATACCCTGAAACTCATCGGCAGGCTCCAGCTCGGGTCCGTATGGTACATAAGCTACCGAATGGTGCCTGTTGATCTGCTGCAGTACAATCAGCACATCAGAAGAGAGTGATGACCGGTCATCGGTGACTCCGTAGAGGGCGGACTTTCTGGAATTAAAATTGACGGCGATGGTGTTTGTTCCCAGTCTCTTTTTTACGACCGACCAGAATGCAGTTTGCTGTAATATGGGGGTGGCATAAAGCTCTTCAACCTCTTTTTTATGGACGTTTGATAGCATTTCGTTTCATTTTGACTTGCAAAGATAGCCAAAATAAACAGGGTAAACAAATGAACATCAGTCACTGATTTATCACAAATGTGGCATTCTCCCGGACGATCCGTTGTATCTCCTCAAGCAGCAGGGGAAAGGCGGGATAGGTCATGCCATGGTTGTAGCCCTGCAACTCCAGCAGGCGGGTTTGTTTGTGCCCTGCCACCTTCATCATGCGGGCAAGATAGGCGTTTTCCTCGTAACGGCCAAGCATCTCCAGCTCGCGGTCGCCCGTGATCAGTAGGAGAGGAGGTGCGTCGGGACGCACATGGTAGAGTGGTGCATATTTGTCCACGAGCGGGTGGGTATCTTTCATGCCATATCCCGCACGGATGTTGAAGTGTGTGATGGTCTGTCCGCTCAGGGGAATCAGGCCTGCGATGTGGTTGGCATCAATCTGGTGTGCGGCGAGATACTGTTTATCCAGCCCAATCATCATGGCCAGATATCCTCCGGCAGAATGGCCGGACACAAAGATCTTTGTGGTGTCTCCTCCGTAATCTTCAATATGTGCGAACGCCCAGGCGACAGCCGCCGCGGCATCCTCGATATATGCAGGAGCCTCTGCCTGCGGTGAGAGACGATAGTTTACCCCCACAATGCAGATATCTTTATTTTTCAGTGCCTCAGGAAGCTCCTTGCTTCCTCCGGTAAGCCCACCGCCATGAAACCATACCACCGTGGCAAACGCCTTTTTATTGACCGGGTAGTAAATATCGAGTCGGCAACGCTCGTGGATGTATGAGTCTTTCAGGCGGACATCTTCCCGGTAATAGGGTATGTCCGTTTCAGTGTTGTATCTGTTATCCTGCGCAGTTGTTGTGAATGCTGCGCCGATGAGAAATAGTATCAGGGTGAGTTGTTTCATAATTGCCTACATTAATTTTTATGACCCGTCAGAAAACATCAGGTTCAGTCTTTACTGCTGTGGCAGTGACACTTCTGAAATCTTCGTCGAAGCGAGTCAGAAGCATTTCAATCAGTTTGCTGTGAAAAGCCGTATACAACCGGGATGTGATGTGTTTTCTGTCCTTTCTTTTTATCAGACCAAAACGCAATTGATTCTCATCTACCCATATCTGGGGTTTGAAAAACGCTTCGTTTCTCCACAGGAGCGGACCGTATGTGAGGCGCCCGTCGGCGGTACGTACCCATTTATCAGCTTTCCTGGTTTCTATTGCCTCGTAAATCTTATCGAGCAGGAGATCGGGGTTGTCGGTATCTATAATAATAGCCATTCCTTTATTTTATTGTGCGTTCTTATAACTGTCGATGGCTTTTTTTACCGACCCGTGGAGAAGGAGCAGGTTTTTTGCCTGTTCGTAATTGAGTGAAAGTTCATCCACAATCATCCGCGTACCCCTGTCCACCAGCTTTTGGTTGGTGAGTTGCATGTTCACCATGCGGTTCCCTTTTACCCTGCCCAGCCCAATCATGGTGGAGGTGGTGATCATGTTCAGCACCATCTTCTGTGCGGTTCCCGATTTCATGCGCGTGCTGCCCGTGACATATTCGGGGCCGACGATCGGTTCTATTTTTATCTCTGCCTCGGCGGCTACCGGTGAGTCGGGGTTGCAGCTGATGGCGGCTGTGAGTATGCCCTTTTCCCGTGCCCGGCGCAATGCTCCGATCACATAGGGTGTGGTGCCCGACGCAGCAATGCCCACCAGCACATCATTTTCATTGATCTTGTGTGTCATAAGCTCTTCCCATCCCTTTTCCAGATCATCTTCCGCTGCCTCCACCGGGTTGCGCAGGGCTCTGTCGCCGCCGGCAATCAGGCCGATCACATAGGTGTCGGGCATACCGAAGGTAGGAGGAATTTCTGATGCGTCGAGCACACCCAACCTGCCGCTGGTGCCTGCGCCCACATAAAAAAGCCTTCCCCCGCGCCGCATCCTTTCCACGATGCCGGTCACCAGCTTCTCTATTTCCGGAATTGTTTTTTCTACCGCCAGCGCCACTTTCCCGTCCTCCCTGTTGATTTCCGTAAGTATCTCTAAAACAGATTTCTGTTCCAGATTGTCATAGAGCGACGATTGTTCTGTTATTTTGATGAATGTCATATGTTGGATTTCAATGTTTCAGTATCTCAAAGTTTAGGGGTTTCCGCCTGTTCTGTATGATGGTAGCGGATCAGTCCCGCCATGGGTGATTGTGTGATTTCCCCTATCCTGATTCCCTTGTGTGCTGCAACCCCCTTCAGCAGGTCGGCATAATGCCATGCGATGGAGCCTACAAAGTGAACCTCCTGATTCCGATAATCGTACTGCATGACGTTTCTTTCGAAGAAGGCGTCAAATGATCCGGTGATGATCCGGCGCAGGGAGGTGTCTTCGATGTGGTTGTGCAAAAACGGTGAGAGGCTCGCCAGAAAGCGGCTTGGAAAAGGTTGCCTGTACACTTTTTCAATGATCAGTGCCGGTGTCAGTGCATACTCTTCCAGAAGTTTTTCCTTCAGTCCCGGGGTTAACTGATTTTTGAGTGCGTCGGCCACCAGTTGTCTGCCCAAGGCGGCACCACTCCCTTCGTCGCCCAGGATAAAGCCGAGTGGTGATATCTGCTTCCGGATCTTTTCTCCGTCCCATTCACAGGAGTTGCTTCCTGTGCCAAGGATGCAGGCAATGCCTTTCTTATGGCCGCAAAGGCTGTGTGCGGCAGCGATCAGATCGCTGTAGACATGGATTGTATCGACGGGAAACGACCGGTAAATGGCATTTTTTACAACCGGAATTTTCTCGGGGATGCATCCGGTGCCGTAGAAATGAATTGCCCCGACAGCGGTATTTGTCAGCATGGGGAAAACATGTTCCTTTATCTCCTGAGCTATTTCCTCTTCGCTCTGATACACGGGACTGATGCCTTTCCCCGAAAAACGCTGCAGGATTTCTCGTCCGCGTATCAGGCACCAGTCTGTTTTGGTGGCGCCGCTGTCGGCAATCAACATCATTTTTTTATAATTTGATATAAATATTCTTTTTATATAGTATATATCCAAAAAGCCAGCAGACGGTGACAAACAGCAATGCATAGAGCAGCGATCCGAAATAATTCCCTGCCCAGGGCTGAATCAGTGCACTGTAGGTAAATGATTTCACCGAGATGGTCTCTCCCTGCCAGGCAAAACGGATGTTGCCAACCAGATTGGCGAGCACACCGGCGAACACGTATACAATGAGCGGGTTGACTCCGAAAGCATGGAAGAAGCGGCTCCATTTTTCTTTTTTATGGATATCGATAATCCAGATCAGCAACCCAAGCAGTTGTGCTGCAAAGCCTGTGGTTACCAGCACAAAGGTGGGGCTCCATATTTTCTTGTTGATGGGGCATCCGTACTGTAAAAGCAGGCCCGAGAAAGCCAGGATGGTACCCCATATCAGTAGTTTCTCCACCCGAGTGTGGTTATCCCTGTTTTCCACAATCAGTTTTCCGGAAAGAAAGCCAATGAGCACATGGGCAATGGAGGGGATGGTACTGAGTAACCCTTCGGGATCGAGCGCGATGCGAACTCCCTCCGGTGTGGTGTCTTTGTACATGTGTGCCGGTCCCCAAAGCGCTTTGTCCACGACGGCTATGATATTTTCTTCCGACATTTCAAATCCTTTTCCGAAGCGAAGAATCAGATAATATCCCCCCAGCAGGATGGCGATGATCCAGGGCAGCTGTTTGTCCTTTGCCAGCAGTGCAATGAGGGCTGCAAGACCGTAGGCAAGTGCCAGCCGCTGCAGTACCCCCAGGATGCGAAGCGTATCGAAATGGGATGCCGCTACGCCGAACGATTCTCCCGCGGCGAGGCCCCGCATGAGTTGCCCGAACCAACCCAACGCCAGTCCAATCACAAAAATAAGAATGGTACGGCGTACCACTTTCCATACAGCAGCGCTGGTAGGTGTAAAGTTGAATTTGCGCAGCGACATGAAGGTGGAGACTCCCATGATGAACATGAAAAAGGGGAAAACCAGGTCGGTGGGTGTCAGGCCGTGCCAGTGAGCGTGTTTCAGCGGGGCATAGGCATATTCCCATGAACCGGGGTTGTTGACCATGATCATGCCGGCGATGGTAATACCCCGGAGAATATCGAGCGACAGAAGCCGGCTGTTTTGCGATGTAGTGGTAAGCGTATTCATATTTTTGATGGAACAGTGTATGGGTTATAATTCATAGTCTCCAACGATGGAGGCGACGCGTTTCAATTCAGCGGTAAAGATAATATTTCTTCGACAATTTTCTGAATGCTTCTTCGTCTTTGGTCCAGTAGCTTTTGATGTCATCGAATCGGTGATTTTTGGAAAACGCCAACCTGATAAAATCGCTTCCGCTCACCTTGTCGAACATGTCGAAACGATTTTCGGGCGCATGATCAAATACCTTGTGGTCGGGATAGAGCTGCGCAGCCACCTCCATCACATGAAACTGGATGTCTGACAGCCGTGCTTTATTGAAATCGGTGAGGTAAATCTGTATTCCCTGATAATTTTTTCCTTGTCCCACTGCATAGTAGGGTTTCAGGTGGATAGGGCGAAAGCTGATTCCAGGAATTCTTTTTGCATTCAGTACTCCGGCAAATTCTTCCGCATTGATCCATTCTGCGGCGAACATTTCAAATGGAAGTGTATACCCCACACCGATGGAGATGTATCCCAGTTCACCCAGTATACCCGAAACAGGGTAAAAATAAGCCGAGTGTGCAAAAGGAATATGGGGTGATGTGGGCACCCAAGGCAGACCGGTATCTTCGAAATTCATTTTCCGGCGCCATTTTTTCATTTTCACCACCGTCAGCTTACAGGGTTGCGGATTCATTCGTTCACCGTTGATCATCTTTGCCAGCTCACCACAGGTAAGGCCATACAGATAGGGGATCCTGAGCTGGCTGACGAAAGAAAAGAATCCTTCCTCTACCAGGTTACCCTCCACCTTGATGCCGCCCAGCGGGTTAGGCCTGTCCAGTACCACAAACTCAATGTTGTTTTCCGCTGCAGCCTGCATAGCCAGATACATCGTGGAGATGTAGGTATAGGATCGGCAGCCGATGTCCTGGATGTCGTATACCAGCAGATCCACACCTTTCAGCATCTCCGGCGTGGGTTTGCGGGTTGCTCCGTAGAGAGAGTAGACAGGCACACCCGTATTGGGATCGGTGAATGAATCAATTTTATCGCCGGCATGCACATCACCGCGAACGCCATGTTCCGGCCCGTAGAGTGCCACCAGCGTTACCCCGGGTGCTTCGTGCAGGATATCGATGGTCGATCTGAGATGGTTGTCCACACCGGTTGGGTTGGTGATCAGACCGACCCGTTTGCCCTGCAGTATCCGGAATCCGGATTCTTTCAGTACTTCTAAGCCGGTGCTGATGCCTGTTTTTTGGGCTGAAGTTTTCGTATTGAATAGCAGTCCCGATATGATCAGTAAGCCGATAAAAAGTGACTTTCCGTAGGATATGTTTGTAGCCATAGACTTACGTTTAATGATGAATAATCGTTTTTACCCATTGGCCTCTTTTTTCGATCTGCCAAAGTCGGTGTCTACCTTCATGAAAGGGATCAGCAACAGGGTAGGGATGGCAGCCAGCATGATAAAGACAAAGAAATGCTGGTAACCCAGCTGCTCTTGTATCCAACCGGCAGCCATCCCGGGGAGCATCATTCCCAGAGCCATGAATCCTGTACAGATGGAATAATGGGCTGTTTTGTGTTCACCCTGTGAGAAGTAAATCAGATACAACATATACGCTGTAAACCCAAATCCATATCCAAATTGTTCGGTAGCCACGGCTGCATTTATCCAGAGTAAGCTTTCGGGTTGATAAAATGCCAGCAGCAGGTAAGCTACATGGGGCAGGGTGATGGTCAGTGCCATGGGCCATAGCCATCGTTTGAGTCCCTGCCGCGATGCGACAATACCGCCGATGATGCCCCCCAGTGTGAGGGCGATCACACCCACTGTGCCGTAGGTAATACCCACCTCCGACGTGCTCAGCCCCAGTCCTCCCACTTCGCGGCCATCAAGCAGAAACGGCGAAGCAAGTTTAATCAGCATGGATTCTGACAGCCTGTAGAGTAACATAAAGGCGATGGCCAGTCCGATACCTTTTTTCGTAAAAAAAGATTTGAAGGTATTGCCAAATTCAGCCATTACATCTTTGAACGTATGTGCTGCCTTGCCACTATCGGCAGGCGGGTAGGGAAGTACAAAGCGATGGTAAACAAAAAAGAGCAGGAAGAGACCGGCGAGAATAAAGAAGGTGATGCTCCAGGCAAAAGGGATTCTGCCGGTCGTTTTTTCCAGAAATCCCGCCAGGATAATCAGCAGTCCCTGTCCGGTGATTGAGGCCAGGCGGTAGAAGGTACTGCGGATTCCCACGAAAAATGATTGCTGTGAATCGTCGAGTGCCAGCATATAAAAGCCGTCGGCGGCAATGTCGTGCGTGGCTGAGCTGAAGGCCATCAGCCAGAAGAAAGCCAGCGATGCCTGCAGGTAGAACGGTGTGGGGAGGGTAAAGGCAACCCCCGCCAGGCCGGCGCCAATCAGCAGTTGCATGGAGACGATCCACCATCGTTTGGTCTTCAGGATATCCACAAACGGGCTCCAGAAGGGTTTGATCACCCAGGGAAGGTATAACCAGCTTGTGTAGAGGGCAATTTCTGTGTTGGAAAGGCCAAAACGTTTGTACATGATCACCGAGACGGTCATCACGGCCACATAGGGCAATCCCTCCGCAAAATAGAGGGTAGGTATCCATGCCCAGGGGTTGCGGAATGTGACTTTCTTTTGTTTATTCATATTTTTTTGTGATGCGTGAGTCGTTTTATTTTTTTGTCAATAATAGTGAACCAATTTAGTCTGCGGGAAATAGTGCGTTAATATCTGATCATGGTGATATCCCTTTTCTGCCATCATGGCTGCACCTATCTGGCAGAGACCCACGCCGTGACCCCAGCCGGCACCGGTGAGTGTGAACTGTTGTGGGATTCCCTCGTCGTTTTCTTCTTCCGCGTCCACCACAAATGCGGCACTGTGGAGGTGTGATGGAGAGAGGGTGCGACGTATTTCCAGTTCTTTGCCGATGGTCATCACGCGCCTGGTACCCATAATCTTCAGTCGGATGATACGGCCCGAGATACCCCGCTCCAGCGGTTCCAGGGCGATGATTTCGCCATAATCGATGCCGGAACGTTCCTTGATAAGGGTGTTCAGTTCGCTTTGTGCGTAAACCACCTTCCAACGGTAGAAGTCGGCTGTCTCCCGGTCGTAATCGTTCAGTACCTGCCTGAGTATGTCTGCGTCGCCGGTATTGCAGAAGGCGTGAGGGGAGGAGAGAATCCATTCCCGGGCATTCTCCTCCACGGTCAAGTCGGGCAGGGGAGTATGTTCTGTGTAATCGGGCTTTCCCACGAGGTATGGATGCGGGATGGGCTCCCACACGTTTTCGAATGTTTCCGTCACGCCGCCGCAGCATTTCGAGAAACGGGCGTCGCAGATGGCGTCACCGTAGGTGATCACCTCTCCCCGGGTTTCATCGATTGCCTGGTTCACCCGTGCGGTTGTTTGTCGCGTGATTCCCTGGTAGCGTTGACAATGGTCATCGGCACAGACATCGAACAGGGCATGGTCTTCTCGGTCGTACCAGCGGACAATCTGATCGGCCGATACAAACGAGGTTTTGTAGTCACCCCTGATCTCCTTGTTTTTTTGAATCTGTGCCAGCAGCCAGCTTCGGGAGATCACGGCGTGTGTCTTCAGCAGCTCTTCGGAGCTTGTGGCACTCATCTCGGAGGAGATCACACTCTTGAGGTAATCTTCGAGGGAGACGATGTTGATGGCGGTGATGCCCCTCTTTCCGCAGTTGAACTTCAACCCGCCCTGGAAACACTGGTTTTCTTTGCGTTCCCAGTGAAAACCGACGCCAATCACCACATCTCTCAGTTCGAACGAGTCATCGTGCAACTGATCCGATTCAAAAATTATCTCCGGGTAGGTTTCTCCGTTGAAGAGGATCATCCCGTCGGCCATTCTCACCAAATAATCGCCCCGGGGGACCGGTTTCCCTCCCAGTTTGTAGTCGGTGAGCAGGGTAAAGCTGATCTCGGGCTGCTCCTGGATGATTCCCACATGGATGAGCGGTTCCCTTATTTCAATTTCTTTCTCGCCTGTAGTTCCCATGTTCTGATTCTGTCTTTATAGAGGTTGTGTCCGTTCATTTTCATGATGTCGAGTGAGGCATCTGAGTTATCTTCCCAGCGGCGGCAGAGGTAGAGTACATCGTAGATGCGGCCGATCTGGTAGTACCGGGAGATGTTCAGTCCCAGTGCGTAATCCTCGCCATAGCTGGTGTTGGGCACCTTGATCTCCCGTAGTACCGGGGTATAGAAGGCGCGTGGCGCACCCAGGCCGTTGATGCGCAGGGCATTGTTTCTGCCGTTGTCGGGTGTCCACTCCCGGTGATCGATGATGCCGGGGGGGATCATCTCCATGTTGAAGTTGGTCATCTGGTAGGTCCCCACCACCATGGCGCACTGTTGTTCGTAGAAGGCATTCACGATCTTCTGTAACGTATCCACGCCGCTGTAGACGTCGTCGCTATCGAGCTGTATGGCAAACTTTCCGCACTGTGCGTGGTGTACGCCCACGTTCCAGCAGCCGCCGATGCCCAGGTCGTCCCTCTCCGGAATGAGATGGATCAGGTGTCCATCACTTTTGAACTCGTCGATGGCTTCCGTGGTACCGTCGGTGGAGTGATTGTCGATGATAATCAGGTTAAAGGGAAAGTTTGTTTCTTGTTTGAGCACCGAGGCGATGGCATCACGGATGGTCTTGATACGGTTGCGTACCGGAATGATGACTGATGCCTCCACGGCAAAGTTGCCCTTGTCGAATTCAATGCTTTTGAATCGGGGTTCCAGCCAGGCACCCACATCTTTTAGATGTTGGGTGCAGGCCTTCTCCATCTCCAGTTGCAGCTGTCTGTTTTTTGGGTCCACATAATCGAATATCTTCTGGCCAGATACCCGGGTATCATTCTCAATCTCGGTGTAGAGGTACTCGTTGATGTGTACCAGCGGATGCTTTTGGGATACTTTTAGCCGGAGATCGTACAGTCCTGCGAATTGGTATGTTTCGTTTTTTATCCGCTTTACCGCCTTTTTCAGTGCCAAGGTGTTGTAACACAGCAATGAGCCAAAGTTGAAATCGTCGCGCAGACTGCCCTCCTGGTAGTCGATGACCGGATGGCTTTTCTTTTCACCGCCCACGACGGCATGATAATCGGCATAGACCATGCCGGCAGCCGAGTCTTCTGCAATGCGGATCATCCGTTCCAGGGCGAAATAACCCGGTTTCAACATGGTGGACTTCAGATAGATCAGCGTGTAGTCGCCTTTCGATTTCTGCGCTATCTTCCTCACCGTGTCACTGCTCTGAAGTGTATCTATGGCGATGTTTTTACATCCCTTTATCTTGGCTGTGATGCCGGCAGGTGTCAGCAGCCATATCTTGGTTACGGCTTCAGATTGTTTGAGTTCCTCTACCGTTTTCATGGCTTGCTCCGGCTCAGAGTAGAGGATAAAAGCTTCTATTGTTTTCATAAATTTGGTTTTTAGCGTTCAGCTATCAGCGTTCAGCAATCAGGAGTCAGCGTTCAGCTTTTTTGGTGTAATCGTTGCGGATGCAGCGGTTTGCAAGTGAGCTTTTAGCTTTTGGCGTCCTTATTCAAATGCTGTTACTATATTTTTGACTAACTCATTTCGTTTTTCCTGTTCTTTTACTGCTTCTATGGGAAATCCGAGGATGCAGGTACTGTATTTTTCACCCTTGTAGAGTACGCCTGCGCTCAGATTGTTCTCCGCGTAGCGGAAGATGGTGAATGCATTTTTGTCGGCCGGCTCCAGTGCATCGGGATTTTCCACTACGTAGCTTTCGCTGTTCAGCTCGTTGTAGTATCTGTAATTGCCTTGTATTGCCGAAAAAGGCGAAGGTACCACTTTAATCTGTCCGGTTATTGCACCATGACTGTTGCGCCATTTGTATTTGAGGATCTGTTCTGCCCACTGCCTGTCTTCTTTCGTGGCGCGGGGATTGTTCCACAGATCGGTACCGACGAAGGCGCCGCTCACAATAATATTTCCGCCGCCCTGACAATAGTCGGTGATAGCCTGCTGTTGTTTCTTGGAAAATGTCTTGTATTTCGGTGGTTTTACTCCCCGGGCCACGCTCCATTCCCGTTGCTTGCCCAGAATCCAGTCCACCGTTTTATAATCTGTCAGGCTCACACTGCCGTTTTCTACTGTCTCAGCCGCAGCGGAGGCAAAAGAGTAACCTGCCGCCGCGAAGGCCTGCCCGTGAAGGAAGGGGTAATCGAATGTGTTGCCAGCGATGGCAGTAGTCTCGTAGTTCGCATGGCTGTCTCCGAACCCTGCGGCATCGTCGTCCATCCAGGGGATGACGCGCCGGAATTCGTTCATCTGTCCGATAAAATGGTGATCCGCCATGTAGGGAACGCCGTTATCCACGCTGCCAGCGAAGCCGGCAAGGCTGTCCTCAGAAGCAGTAAAGCTGAAAGGTGCGGAGATCCGGGTAAATCCGTTTACAATCAGTACTTCTCCTTTTTGCTTTGATCTGCGGCAGACAGAAAGTGTTTCGGAGGGGAAGCTACGTCCCCCCTCGTTGACAGCGACCACCTGAAAACTGTAGATGCTGTCTTTCTTTATGGTTAACGCCAGGTTGTGGTCATTTACCACGATTCCATTGTCGAAACCTCTTCCGTTCATGCGGGTAAATACCATATACTTGGCGGGCATGGCTGTGGGCTCAGACGGATCCATTGCGGGTTGCCACTTAAGCTCGACTTCTGTTTCTCCGCTGAAACGGGTGGAGAACTCTTTCACCGGCAGCGGTTGTACCACGTAGGGGCGATTGTACTGGGTTGCGAGAAATTTCAGCATCCCCTTGTAAATGGAGCGGCTGACGATAAAGCGGAAGGTAGGGTCGAGCCCATAGCGCATATCGGCAAAGTTCTGATGCGACAGCAACTCCAGCAGCATGGTCGGCACATTGGGCATGCGTGCTTCGGCATAGGAGCGGTTCCAGAGGTGTCGCCGGGTCCAGTCCGGTTCAAAGTCGCGACGTATATCGTTCACAATCTCCTCCATCACCAGCTCGGAGAGGTCACGGGAAGCCCAGCGGGAATGTCCGTTTTCGAAGCGTTCGTTGTTGTGGTGTGTCATGTAAATACCGAGTGTACCCACAATGGTGTCTCCCCAGAAGGTGCCCGCATCGGTGTGGAAGGCAAATGCCAGGTCCACCGGGATATGGAGCCCCTCCTTTTTGGGCAGTACCGGCGATCCTCCCGCCAGCCAGTTTACCCAGGCACCCCGCGATGCATAGTCGTCGGTGTAGTCGTTCTTCCCCTCGGTACGGTTATATACTGTATCGGGCACCCCAGCCCACTGCATCCAGTATCGGGCACCTTCGGCATAACGGGGGTATCCGCTGATTTGCGGTGTGTAATGTATCTGTGAAACAAGAGTTTCTTTCTTTTTCGGGTCATCGGAGCTTTTGGTGTTCTCCGCTTCAAAGCCTCCCGGGTGGGGCATCCGGGCAATGTTGCCCATTCCTCCGCCAATTTTTACGGCATCGGCGGTGACAATGCGACCATTCCGGCTGCTTCTGTTGGAGAGAGTGATCTGGTGGCTCGTACCCTTTTCAAAGTCGAAATACCCCAGAAATATCCAGGTGCCGCCCCCCATCTGCTGGTTCACCCGGAAATCGGTTTTTCCTCCGGCATGATGGATGCTGTAAAGAGCATCGTCGCTGCTGTTTTTTAGCGTCTGATAGGAGACATAGACCCCATATTTCCCTTTCGCGGGAATATCGGGATGCCAGGTGGCGAGACTCTCTGCCCCGCGGTTTGTCGTCCGCGTCTGTCTGGTTGTTCCCATACGGAAAGGATTTTCGCCATCGAGATACATATCTCGGGGATTGGCAAAACCGGCTGTGCCGGTGTTGCTCCATGCCTCTTTTCCGTTTGTTTCCCTGTATGTAGAGCGGCTTCCGGGACTGTCATCGTTGTCAACAATTAATTCCGTTTTGTTGTAGTCTCTTTCCCGTGGAAGTAGTACGTTGGCGCCTGCATTTTCCAGCATGGGCACCAGGAAGGGAAGCACGTAGCTCTGTGTGTAGAGGTCCTCCACAGTCTGGAAGATGCGTGCCCGTTGCCACTCCCACCGTCCCAGTTTCTGTTCGTAGTACCATCCATGGCTTTGCCAGAGGGCGATGTGGTTATTTTGCAACCCCTTGTTGAAAGCACCGGTAGGAGCAGAGATGTCTGTCACCAGGGGGCTCTTTATTTTATGGGCAATGATCCTGTTTTTGTCGCGCTGTTTGTCTCTGTAAAAATTGGGCACCAGCAGACTGATCTCCATCTCGTCGGTGATGACGGCGATCTGGTATTTTTTTTGTTTTGCAGGCAGATGATACCGAACGCTATCGTAGATAAGCTGAACGGTATGTTCCCGCATGGGGAGATAGGAGAGTGACAGGCTGGCATGGAATACAATACGCTTTTTCCGGTCGTCCACCGCGATGCTGTCCACCGTCACTTTTCCCGACCGCATCAATGTTTCGTGGTATATGTTTGTGAATGATCTGCCCAGATTGTATTTCAGTGAATCCGGCTGAAAATCCTGAGAGAATAAAGCGAAGGCGAAGGCAAGCAAATAAGCGATAATTACGGATTTCTTCATTGGATACCGAACCTTTTGAAATTTGTGTTGGCTTTTACAAAAATAGAAAAAAAGGGTGAATTGTTTCAATCTTTCAACAATTCGTCTATCCTTATGAATTTATATTTCCTGCTTTTCAATTCGCTGATCAGTTCATCGAGATAGTTGTAAAATTTGTCGTCTCGTTTTGGATCGGTACCGATATGGATCAGGAGCATAAAACCATTCAGATTGTTCTGTTCTTCGTATCGTAAAATATTGTGATAGATTGTTTCAGACGAAAGGTAGCTTTTCATGCCCGGAGTTGTATAGTCGGCATTGGAGGTGGTGCCTGGCGTAAAATTCACTATTTGCACATCCATGGCTTTTGCCCAGTCACTGATCTCCCTATTATACCATTCAAAGGGTGGCATAAAAAAACGGGGGGACTCTATTTTTAGTCCGGCTTTTTTCATTGCCAGATAATTGTCATTCAGGTCTTTCTCAAATTCGGTACGCGAGATTCGAGTTGAATCGCGATATTGCCAGTCGGCATATAAGAGATGTTTGTCGGAATGTGGTCCCATATAATGGTCCTCCTTTTGAAGATTGCGTACAAGAGCAGGGTATTTCCTGTAAAAATCGCCTGTGAGGAAAAAAGCCCCTTTGATCTGGTGCTTGTTCAGTACCTCACGGATTACATGGGCCCCGTCGGCGTACTCATGACCTGTAAAAACAAGGGATAACTGTCTCACGGATACATCACCCCGCACGATGCCGCCTGCATCCTTTACGGGTTGCTTGGTACTCAGTGTTGATTTATTTATGGTTCTTGTTTGTTTTGCCCGTGCGCCCAGATAACCCAGATAATAAGTCAGAGACGCTGTCCCGTCCATTGTCGGTTCATTGGTGGAATAGTCGGCATAATCATCGTGATACACCACGTAATCGGACTGAAAGTCGGCATATTCATCTTCATTGGCCAGATAAATCCCGATCAGGTTGCTAAAAATAGTGTTGTATATGGGGCCGTCGACAATGCCTCCCGTGACCGGTATCTGGTGAAGATGGGTAAATGCCGAATGTGGATCGGACGGCGTATCGCCTTGTTGCGGGTATCCCACGATCATGGAGGTACCCCAGGGATTACATCCCAGGAGCCAGTCACGCATGGCGGTCTCGATTTCAAGGAAGGAATCATCTCCCGTAATTTCGTGATACAACCTGCATTGCGTGATAAAGGCTGTAGTGAGGTTGTTTGAACACCATATAAAGGGTATGCCATTCAGAAAAGCATCGCCTTCAGCCCGCTCTTTCATACGCTGCAATCCCGTTCTCATGTTACGTACAAACTCAGACTTTGCGCGCAGGTCGCTGTTTTGCGCCGCCAGGTGATAATTGGCGAGATTCACAAACGGGTACCACTGATAATGACGTGCCGAATCGGCTCCCATCCAGGGTGTCACAGGCTCCATCCTGCCATAGTTGATGGCTTGTGTCAGATATTCCTTTTTCCCCGAATTCCGATACATTTCCATGGCAGCCAACTGCATATCATCCGCCCAGTTGTCCTCTTCGTAAAAGTAAGGTGCGCCCCCGGGTGCTGTTTGTGAAACGCCCGAATTTTCAACCCCTTTGTGATAAGCCGCTTTCGCTTTCTGCTCCAGCATACCGGCAAATTCGGGATAGTATACTGCCAATAGTTGGGCACCCAGGGAAAATGAAGAAGCATATTTTCCTAAGGTGGAGGCCATGCCTGTACTTCTGTTTTTATATTTGAACAACCCCTGTGGCTTGGGGCTGACAAAATAGACGGGACGTGCTTTTCCCAATCCCCATCCATAGTCCACCTTCTGTTCGTTGGGCAGTGTAAAACCGACATGATCCCTGTCATCGGCCAGCTGATTGAAATAGGTGTCGGGATTTGGATTCATTTTGACGAGCCAGTCCAACCCCCACTTGGCTTCATCCAGAATATCGGGAATTCCATTGGAGCCTTCATCACCATTTGCATCGTACGCATCTGCGAATGATCCGGGATATTGGCTGTATGCGAAAAGCATCTGGTAGATCGCATTGGCAGAGGTGGTGACATATTGCAAGTAATCCGAGGCATCGTGCCATCCTCCTGTGGTGTTAAAATACAACCCATTGCGTTTGTCTTCGGGATCTCCCACCGAAATGGCATCGTGCACGTGACACGAATCTTTCAGGAAGGGATTGTATCCGCACCGTTGCTGACGCATGTATTGCAATGGGATTTCAGCTGCCCCGACATAGATATCGTTTCCGATGCGAAAAGGCATAGATTCCGTGTCGCCTGCTTTCAATATATAACTCCCCGGCTTTTTGAGTGCGGTGAAATTCAGCCGTGCCGATGATTCGAAGGCGTGCTGTCTTCCAGTTTGTCGGATATCCGTTTCCGAACCGGTAAAGAGTACCTCGCGGGTGGCAGGGTCAATTATCTGAAATGCACTCATGATCTCATTTCCTTTGCTGATCCAGACGGCCACTTTCACGTCGTCAATCAGGTAACCCACCTGATTGACCCGTATCCAGGAAGACTGGTTGTATGCTGCGGAGAAAATCAAAAAAAACAGCACAATTAAATTTATTCTTCTCAAAAAAAATAATTTAAACCGGTTATTCATTATAAGCTTTTTCTGATTTTGGTTTGTCATTCACGTGATCGATCCACGACCTCTATTTATTTTATCTCTATTGTCTCTGACGGTGCGCTCTCTTTGTTGTCCTTATTGATAGTTGTCACGCAATAAAATCCGGAAGCGTTTACCTGCACGCTGGTGGCGTTTGTCACCGACAAAACCACACCCTCTTTTGATATGTCGGGAAAGTGATAAACTATAGATCGTACGTCACCGGTAGCTTCCCATTTTAGTAGGTTTCCTTCAATTCTTAGATTTTGTGCCTTGGTGGGGGCGGGGGCTACTTCGCGCCCCAGGAACGGTATAACTGCGGGGTCCTTATAAATTGCAGCCAGTTTATCAGTGATATTTATTTTGTTAAACAGCACAAATCTGGCACTGTATAAAGCATTTCCCATCACCTTTTGATTCCTTCTTGTGAGTTCAAACTGTCTTTCCAGCTCGAGGCTCGACTGGAATGCTGAAGGTGCTGCAGGATCACCGAATTTGTAGTAACCGTGGCCAATCATCGGTGTAGCTTTGTAACTGTATTGAGTCCACCAGCTCAACCTCGATTGAAAGTCGTTATATTGATTCCCGATTTCCTGGTATAGCTGGGGCATTATCACGTCTATCCAGCCTTCACTACACCATTTTGTCACATCGGCAAAGAGGGTGTTTTTGTTATAATCGGGACTGGCTGCAGGTGAGATGGTAAAGATAACCTCCGGTTTATTAGTTACGATCACATCGTGTACGGCTTTAATTGCCTTGTCGACATTGTCACGTCTGAAATCTTCAATTTTTGTAAATCCGGTACCATATTTCTGGAAGTCTCCTGCATCTGAAATCATGACCCCTGCTGAGGACGGATCCGGATAAAAGTAATCATCGAAATGAATTCCATCCACATCATATTTTATGATCAGGTCTTTTACGATGTCAGACAATCTTTGCCGCACTTCCGGCAAAGCTGGATTGTATATCTGAATTTTTTCATGGCTGACCACCCATTCCGATTTTACTGATGTGTGCAATGGCGGGTAGGGTGTACCATTGTTGGCCCGCGTGGCTATGCGATAAGGATTCATCCAGGCATGGAATTCTAAATTTCTTGCATGCGCTTCATCAATCATATATTTCAACACGTCATACCCCGGGTCTTTGCCCCTTTCTCCCGTAATCGCAGAACTCCAGGGCTCGTAGGGTGAACTGTAAAATGCATCACCCATTGGTTTTATTTGTACAATGACTGCATTAATATTCAGCTCTCTGAACCGGTCGAGATATTGAAGATACTGATCCTTCTGTGCCTGAATTCCATATTTTCCCATTGGCCAGTCGAGCCCCCATGCCGTAGTGATCCAGACGGAGCGCATCTCTTTCCCGGGGAATATTAATTCTTTGGCTGGATCCGGGTTAGGTTTTGGCTCAATGTCATCAACATTTTTACTACATCCGCTCATGAATAAAGCAGTGATCAGTATAAAATAAGTGATTTTATTTTTTATGCTCATTGTCATTTCTTTTAGAATTGAAGTCCGCTGAACTTCAACGAAATTTGTGGGTAAAAAAAGAACCGGACCGGTGATATATTCATATTAAACTGTCCGGTTCTTTTGAATGGGTGAAGATTATTCGTCTAATTCTTTCACTGGGATTTCCAGCAGTGCAAATCCTGCATTATTGGATGCTGCATAAAGTAATAGTGACTTGTCTTTACCCGCTTCATCTTTGATGATGTGAAATCCTGTATTTGTTGCTGGAGAAGAATTCACACCTCCTCCTATAGAGTATTGATATATGGGTTTTTTATCCCCTTCCTCAAAAAGGCGGAGTGCGTCAATTGTGTTGCTTCCTTTGGTGATGTCATAGATGTATAACACGGCATTTCCCGAATACCGTGGAGCTGTAGCCATTATCAGGTATCTCTCTCCGTTAAAATTGAAGATACGGGCATCAGATCCTTGCACTGGCACTGAATTTTTATCCATTGCATAGAGTAATGCCGCACTGCTGTTCACCACCATGATGGGTGCATCGTAACCTGTTAGCAGATAATCATCAGTTTTTTCAACCCGGTTTATGCTCATGCAGAATGAAACTCCTGGTTGTGTAGGAAGGATTTTCACTTCAGTGATGGTGGTGAAGTTGGAGACTGTCAGGCGCATGATACTCGTCACAAGATTGTCACCAAAATATATAAATCCGTTTCCGTTTTCATCTATGTTGGTCGACATATTGTCGCCGTGACGTTTCCCTGCTCCTGGAATGGATGCCGGATCATTGTTAAATATCAGATCGGCAACGGCAGCCGGATCAGTCCAATGATAGATCTTCATGCCATAAAGTCCCGAGAGATTCGCAATATAACTGTGTCCGGCAATCTTACCACCTACGTTTACCGGGAACGTTCCACCCGAGACATTCGTGGGATTGAGCGGAATAGGATTGATTTCATATTTTTTCAAATCTTCCACTTTCAGAAGATGAGATCCTCCTTCGGCTCTGGTTACAATCAGTACATACTCACCATCGAATCCTGATCCCCTTGTCAGGTTGGATACAAATGCTGGATATACCGGATTGCCCAGATCATTCCCAGAGTAGTCGAAAATTTTCACCTTGCCAAAATCTGCTCCATACACAGGCACGTTGAGCCTGATCGTGACAAAATATTCTCTGAAACGCGGATCATTGACAACTTTGATCACAATGGTTTCGGCATCTTTTCCTTCTTCAAATTCAAACGTATAAGAATCTTTGTCGAGTTTGGCACCGGTTGACATCTCTGCCTCGAACCGAATGGCAGTAAGATCCGTATTGGGATCTAATCGTGGGAACCAGACAGTTTTGTTATTTTCGTTGATTCTTCCTTCCACCACAGTCTTTCCATCGGCACCGGCATTAAGAATCTTTATCGACTTCAATACCACTTCATTGGTTGATTCCATATTGGATGGAAAATCTTCCGAACATGAAGTGAAAGTAAGTAAAAATAAAGAAGAAATTATTAATCCTATGCCCGCTATGTGATATTTTATATTCATCATAATTCTGAATTTATTAATTGTTTAATTTTGCGGCCATCCTTCTGTCTGTTGCAAGAGATACCCTTTGCTGGCATAATCATCTATTTGCGTTTTGCCCACGGGTGACAGATAAGGATTCACATTTACCTGATTTATGAATGGTTGACGTCCGTTTGTTGCAGCACTTCTGTAAAAACCGACCATTTCTGAGTTGTTGCCGCCATTGAATGTTATTTCATCTCCATTGAGTTTTAGCACAGAGA
This sequence comes from Proteiniphilum sp. LBM24028, assembly GCF_056629195.1. NCBI lineage: Bacteria > Pseudomonadati > Bacteroidota > Bacteroidia > Bacteroidales > Dysgonomonadaceae > Proteiniphilum > Proteiniphilum sp. LBM24028. The sequence goes on from NZ_CM152817.1 coordinate 877,572, forward strand.
ATTTTCCAGCGTTGGCTGCTGTCAGTTCAGCAGGCAATTCTTTGGGGAAATTTACCCAGCCTCCATGAAGCAGATTAGGTTTGTGCATATCGGTGTCCATATAGTCCAATTTATACCAACGTTCCAGATCGGCAATGCGTGAATGTTCAAAAGCAAATTCCATTCTTCTTTCTCTTCTTATCTCCCAGATGAGTACGGGAACATCGGTGTCTCTCTCCGGATCTTCCGGCATTGCTGACAATAGCAACGGGTTAGTTTTCATTACTCCCATGTCTATGGCTTCTGGCGCCACTGGTCTGTTTCTGATTTTGTTGATTGTCTTGTCGATATCGGCCTGATCCACTGCTGTACCTCCCAAAGTTGCCAATTCAGCCTTTGCTTCGATCCAATTGAGTAATACTTCTGCATACCGGAGCACTGGATAGTCGGTCCGGTTGTTTGTACTGGTAAATTCTACCGGGGGAGGGTTTCCGGCACCGACCGACAAGGCCACACTTCTGGGTAGGAATTTATTGATATACCAAAAAGATCCTTTGTTTCTGGAGGTTGGTTTATGATAGAAGGTTGCTTCCAATCTTGGGTCACGCGTTTTTATCATGTTTGCCAGTTCAAAGTTTTTGGCTCCGGTCATTTCTGAATTTTGCCATACATTTCCATCATTCAGGATAAATGATTTGATCAGATCGGTAGTCGGTCCGAAATTGATGGATTCAGAAAGGTTGTTGTTGGATGCTACACTGTGTGTTACACCTACAGCGGGATCATAATGCCTGTATATGATGCAGTCCTTATTCCCTCTTAAATCTTCAGAGGTAAATAATGCCCTGAACTCGGTAACAATATCAAATTTGTTGCTGTTGATAATGTAATCCCCGGCTTCCAAAGCCAGTTCCAAAAATTTCTTTGCCTGATTGTTGTCTTCATAATAATATTTCTGCCAGCTACCTTCATACAGCGTGATTCTCGAAACGAATCCTGCAACCACATATCTGTTCACATTCATTTCTCCGTCATTCACTCTTACATTCTCCAGAGCATACTTTAAATCGTCATAAACGGCATTCATCACCTCATTACGAGGCGTTCTAGGCTTGTACAAATCATCCATGTCTGTATCAGATACCACATGATCGTAATAAGGCACGTCACCATAAGCGAAAACCAATTCTGAATATTTCATCGCTCTGAAAAATCTTCCAATACCCATCCAGTGTGCATATTGTTCAGTAGTTAATACATCGCTCATTTTGTTTTCAATTCTGTCGATCATGATGTTGATGGAGCGAAGCACCACCATGTTCCAGATTTGACTGTTGGGAACCGATCGGGTAAAATTTCCCTGATTGCCGTTGTGCACAATGTCGTCACTAAAGGTATATCCCATTAACGGAGAATAGGTGTTTGTCCATCCGGTACCGTATCCCATAAAAAAACCGGGATAGAATGTGGATCCGACTGTAAAACCGGGATAGAATTTGTTCGCATACAGCCTTACATTCTGCTCACTTGTCCAAGCAGTTTCGTCGTTTGCTTTTGTCAAAGGAGGTCTGTCAAGAAAATCTTCACATCCGGATAAAAGCAGATAAATGCCAATTAAAAGCAGTATATATTTGTTTTTTTTCATCTTTTTTATTGTTATAAACTAACCTGAATACCAACTGATGCAGACTTAAAAGTAGGATTGGATGTACCTGTACGGCCCAAGTTGTAGTTGCCGCCGGAATAAAGCATTGAATGACCTGAAATTGCTTCCGGATCAATGGGTAATCCTCTTAAATTGTCGAATGTCACAAAGTTTTCAAGGGAAAGGTATATTCGCACGTTCGAAAGGTATAACTGTTGCAGCATATTTTGAGGCAAAGTATAACCCAGGGTCACATTTTTTAATTTCAAATATGCCATGTCCAGCATGTAGCGGGATTGTTTTCTCATGACAAATCCCTCGTTGGCACCACTCAAGTTCCAGGCTCTTGGATAAAAGGCGTCGGTACGATCTTCCTTCCAGAAATTTTCTGCAATAGCCTGAGGCATTGCTCCATCTTTTACATGGTACCCTGGAATTGCCAGCTGGCCGGATCCCCAGATGCTTCTTTTCCCAACTCCCTGAAAGAATACCTGTGCGTCAAAACCTTTATAATCTCCTCCCAGTCGAAATCCAAACTCATAACGAGGAGTGGAGTTACCTATTACAACCTGGTCTCCGGGATCGCCGAAAGTATTTTTACCGGGTGTGATGTATCCATCGCCATTCACATCTACAAATTTTACATCTCCCGGACTCACCAGCAGCACCTGATTCCCGTCTTCAAAATAAGTCTGGTACACCGGATTATTTCCCGCAAGCATATTTGTAACCTTGGCTGTCCCTTCCCAAATAATGGTAGTTTGTTGTATATTTCCCTCGTCGTCGTAAACAAAATCCTCTTTCTGATAGAGTCTATCGGTTACGTAACCGTAAATGTCTCCATATCTGCGGCCGGTAGCATAACTGTTAGACAGCAGGCGGTTTTCCCAGGGGGTATTCCAATCGGCTCCTTTGGTTATGTCTGTGATGGCATCGGCAATATTGGCATTCAATGTAATACCTATGCCGTTGTCGAATCTGTGATTAAAGTCCACTGCAATTTCCCAGCCTTTTGTTCTCAGGTTGCCGTAATTTCCCTGAGGAGCGCTGGCCCCATAGGTAGCAGGTAGGGCTTCACCCGAAATAATCATATTTTTGGTGTCTCTCTGAAACCATTCAAGCACCAGTCCCAATTTATTACTGAAGAAGCGAAAGTCGAGGCCCAGATTAAGTGATTCAATATCTTGCCACGTAATTCCTGCAGAAATAGGGTTTGGTGTGCTTAAATCAAAATACTGTGTTCCATCATGGGAGAGCCAGTTATTTTTGTTGATATCCATGGTCGCCAGATACAGGGTATTCGGTACCGACTGATCACCGATGGTACCCCACGAACCTCTTATTTTGGCAAAACTCAATATGGGATCAAGGTCCTGTAAAAACGTTTCGTTTGTAACAACCCATCCTCCCGAAAAGGATGGATACCATCGCCATCTGAGATGAGATGGGAATTTAGAAGTGGCATCGTAACGTAAATTACCTTCCAGAAGATATTTGTCCCGGAAAGAATAATTAACACGCCCAAAATATCCCAATTGCGAATCCCAATTTGTGTCGCCGCCTACCGTTTCTGTGCCCACAGCAAAATCGAACTGCGGATTGTTTTCGTCGATTAATTCTGTTTTATTTGACCAGTGACTATCCCATTTATAGCTCACAATGTTGGTGCCGAGCATAAACTTGAATTTATGTGTGTCCGCGATGTTTAAATTATAATTGGTGATGGCATTTACTGTATGTTTTTCTGAAGTGAATGAATATTTATAAAAATAGGTTTTGTCTTTCGTGACGTAATTTACGAAAGGGAATCTGTATGCGGGTATACCTCCTGTTTCGGTTGGATTTCCGTTCTCATCCACATACACCTGATTACCCAATTCATCGTTAAGTAAAACGGGAGTGTACCAAGGCTCTCTTCCCGAGAAAGTAGGCCTTGAAGAAGTTTCCTGATTAAATTGTGTGCTGTAGGCGTAATCAATGTTCACATTCCAATTGGAGGTGAGGTCCAATGTGGTTCCGAGGTTAAGATTTGTATATTTCTTCCGGTCAACGGCTGTGTGCGCATTTTTGGTGTCGAAGTATGGGTCTCTCACTTCCTCCCCGTTCTCCATGGCACCGGTCGGAAACAACCTGCTCCATCGGTATAAGTACAACCAGGGATCTGCTAAAAAGCCGGTGGCAGAATTTGGATAGTTCTTTGTGGCATCGGAATACATGGCACCACCTCTTACTGTCAGAAAATCAGTGATCTTTGTTGATAAATTTAAATTTCCGGTAAAACGGGTAAAATTGTCTTCATTTGCTGGTTTCATCATACCCTCCTGTCCCAGATAACCAAAACTGAGGTTATAACTGGTATCGCTGCGCTTTCCGTTCAATGAGAGATTGTGATTCTGGGAAAAGGCAGAACTTTTTACCATGGCCTCAACCGGGTCATATATCCTATACCCGTATTTATCTTTCCCGTCATAGAACCAATCTCGTCCGTAAACCACAGGATCATTCCATTTGATGCTGTTGCCGTATTTTTGCTGCCATTCATTGATTTTTTCAAAACTTTCTCTGTCCACACGCCAGAATCCACCGGCAGGACCGGCTCCTTTCATATTCTCATGTGCTTCCAAAGTATATTCAAGTCCGTCCACGCCGGCAATTTCAATTTCCTTGAACGGCTGTTGCCAAGACAAGTTGGTTGAATAGGTAATATCTGTTGTTTCTGTTTTGGCTCCTTTTTTTGTGGTAATGAGAATCACACCAAAAGCTGCTTTCGAACCGTAGATCGAACTGGCAGCAGCATCCTTTAACACAGATATTGATTCAATGTCGTTTGGATTGATCATCTGTATATTCGGTATTTCCACATTATCCACCAAAATGAGCGGATTGCTTGATCCAGCGATCGAGCCAATTTGTCCCCGTATTTTCATAATCGGGTCTGAACCCACTTCTCCACTGGGAATAACCACAGAGAGACCCGGTACGGCCCCCTGCAAACCTCGTCCCACGTCTGCGATGGGCCGGCTTCCCAGTGTTTCTTCCACATTGACGGAGGAGACGGCGCCGGTAAGATTTTCTTTCCGTTGTGTACCATACCCCACCACCACCAATTCTTCCAGTGCTTGTGTATCTTCTTTGAGTGTGATGTTGAAATTGGTACCTCCTGTTGTCTTTACCGTTTGACTCAGATATCCGATGTAGGTGATCTGTATGGTTGCATCGTTTGCCACATTCAGTGAGAAATATCCGTTCACATCGGTGATGGTACCATTGGTCGTACCCACCTCCACAATATTCGCACCGATAATGAATTCACCATTCAGGTCCCGCACCGTTCCGGTAATGGTTCTGTGGGTTTGCTGAACTACTTTGGTGACGGTTGTGGTTTCTTCTTTTTTCTTACTTTCAATTGCAACCCGCTCCTTGGAGATGGTGATCTGCCGGTTTACGATGGAGTATACAAGGTTGGTATTCTTCAGCAACAAATCCATAATTTCTTCTATCGATTTGTTGTCGAAAGAAACGTTCACACTCTTCGATAAACCGGCTTCGGTATTGTCCATAATCAGAAACAGATAATCGCTGTTCTGTTCAATTTCTTGCAATGCTTCCCGCAACGTAACACCCTTCAATTCGGCCGTAACCGATTTCGATTGGGAGTAGGTGTTTTCTGCTGCCATTGAAAAGACACAGAGGAAAGTTATTAAAAAATAGATTTTCATGATTTTTAAAAACTTATTGTCTTTTTTCAGGATGATTTGTTTAAAGTTTTGCTTTTCTTGCATATCTTTGTTTTTGAATTTTAATTTGTTACCCAATAAATTAGATTCACTTTGTAGATTTTGCTTTCGCTCGGCATAGTCCAAACAAGTTTGGCTCTGCTCTCGCTTAATCGCAAAATTCACTTCGTAGATTTTGCTGGTGCTCGGCATAGTCATACAAGTTTGTCTCTGCCCTCGCTTACCCACAAAATTCACTTTGTATGGTCGGATAATGTTGCCGCATTATCCGACCTTTTTTATTTTTCTCTTTACTTCATTGTCATAGGCTATTCATTTTAGATGGTACATATTGATCATACTCACTGTTTTTCTGTTTTTTGTATATAAATAATCCTGTCACCGGTCTTGTTATATTGCAGGAAAGTCATTTTTGAAAATGATTGTAATACGTCATCAAAATTTTCGGATAGGAACAATTTGCCGGAACAGGTCTGGTCCTTTAGATTCAATGTGGCCTCATAGTTGAATTCCACATTGTAGTATCTTCCTATTTTTTTGAGCACCTCGGTCATTGAGTTTTTATTCAGTTGCATGTAGCCATTTTTCCAGCTGATGTATTCCATCACATCCACCTCTTTCCGTAGGATGTTGCCGTTGTTTACTTCGGCCATCTCTCCGGATTTCAGCATCAACGAACTCTGATCACTTTTTATGTGCACCGATCCTTCAACCAACACGACCGATTCATTTTTTTCATCGGTGTAGGATGAAACGTTGAATGATGTTCCATAGACAGTTATTTGAGATTTGGGCGTGTGAATGATGAAGGGGTGATTTTGCTTTGCTACGTCAATAAAAATTTCACCTTTAACCCCGATTTCCCGTGTCTGCCCGGTAAAGACGGAAGGAAAGTCAAGTTCCGTGCCGGAATTTACATATACTGCAGATCCGTCGGCAAGAATCACCGACGATCTTTTTCCGAATGGTACGATCAGCTTGTTCGTTTGATTTTTCTTCAAATCGATCTCTTTCCGGGAGAGAGAATCGCGTATCAAGGCGTTTTCTTTTTCAGTGAGTTGTACCGTGGCGTTGTTTTCCATATCAACCACCCGGTTCCCGGTGATCAGTTGTACTTTATCCTGATTCATGACCTCCCCGATAGAAGCAATCTGTTTACCGGAAAACGTGCTTCCTTTGCGTGTAGTTGTATATAATGCAGTAATCAGGGCCAGTAACAAAATGGCAGCCGCTGATGACATATACACCTTGCGTAGTTTTTTCTTTATGAACTGGTTGATCCTATCCTGTAACTGCCGGTTTACCGAAGCTTCATCGGGCAGAAAGCTGTCATGCTGCTGATGAATTTCATCGAAAATGGCAATTGCAGCCAGAAATGATTCCCTGCAATGCTTATTCCGACTGATATACTTTTCCCAGAATGAGGTGAGCTCTGCCGTCGGATGAATCCTCCAGTAAACAAAAAGATCGTCACACAAAAAATCCTTATAATCTAAATTCAGTTTCATTCACACTCTTTTTTAAAAAGACGGAATAAACTGGCAGAAGAGACAAATTTAGTATTAATTAACTAAGTATTGTGAATAAATATGTCAACAAGTAATTTGAATCGGTTGTAGATGTGTCTTTCATCTTTTTGAGTGCCCGATAAAGATTTGTTTTTACCGCATCGGCCGAGAGGTGCATGATTTCAGCAATTTCAGCATAGCTCAGGTTAAACTCATAACGGTAATGGATGATTTTCCGCTGTCGGGGTGGCAGGTTTTGTAACAAATGAGATATTTCATGTTTCAGCGCTGTCTCTTTTTCTTTATCAATGATTTGCTCCACTATATTTTTCTCGTTCTCCTCAAAGATATCCTGATAATTGATTGCCTGTATCTTGTGTTCATCGTGATGCAGGTCGAAAAGGCGGTTTTTCAAACTTCGGATCAGATAGAACTCAATGTGTTGAATATGGGTCAGTTTGTTCTTGGAAACATAAATTTTAAAAAAGATATCTTGTATGGCATCCTTGCATGTTTCTTTATCGAAACCCAGTTTTAAGGCATAGGCAAAAAGCACCGAAAAATAGGCATGATAAAGCAGGGAGAAAGATTGATCGTCACCCGCTATGAATTTTTTCCATGCTTCTCCAACCATTACCGCATGATTATTTTTTAGTATAGGTCAAAAACGTATAAGGATACCGATGCTTGTCGTCGGCCTCGTGCGACTCCTTTTGAGTCAGCCTCCATTCACCGGTGTCGATTTCCGGAAAAAAGGTGTCGGCCTCACTGAAAGTATGATGGATGCGGGTCAGATAAAGCCGGTCTGCCAGTCCGAGTGTGGCACGGTATAGTTGCCCTCCACCGATAATGAAAACTTTTTCACCCTCCTTGCAGTGCGTAAGCGCCTCTTCTACCGACCGGACAACGATACACCCGGGATAATTATCTGCCGCATCGGACGTAATCACCACATTGGTGCGGTTGGGCAATGCTCCTTTCGGTAATGATTCATAGGTTTTCCGGCCCATGATTACGGCGTGTCCCGAGGTCACCTGTTTAAAATGCTTCAAATCATTGGGGAGGTGGCAAAGCAGCCCCCCCTCGCGTCCGATCCCGTTCTTTTCATCCAGCGCAACGATGATGCCGATTTCCATGCCGTTGTGATTCATCATACTGCCACAGTTCCTTTTATGTGTGGATGCGGATCATAGTTCACCAGTTCGAAATCATCGAAACGGAAACCGAAAATATCCTTCACGTCAGGATTGACCTTCATTTCAGGCAATGGACGCGGCTCGCGGGAAAGTTGCAGGTTGACCTGATCAAGATGGTTCAGGTAGATGTGGGCATCGCCGAAAGTATGCACGAAATCGCCCTCCTGCAATCCGGTCACCTGGGCCATCATCTTCAATAACAAGGCATAGGAGGCGATATTAAAAGGAACCCCCAGGAAGATATCGGCACTGCGCTGGTAAAGCTGCAGGCTGAGCTTCCCGTCGGCTACGTAAAACTGAAAAAAAGCGTGGCAGGGTGGGAGGTTCATGTTTGGAATGTCGGCCACGTTCCATGAGCTGACAATGATGCGGCGTGAATCGGGATTATTTTTGAGTGTGTGGACAACTTGAGAGATCTGGTCGATATGCCCTCCTTTGTAGTCGGGCCATGAACGCCATTGATAGCCATAGATGGGACCCAGATCGCCATCCTCATCGGCCCATTCATTCCAGATGCGCACGCCATTGTCGTTCAGATATTTGATATTTGTGTCACCGTTGAGGAACCAGAGCAGCTCATAGATGATCGATTTCAGGTGGAGCTTTTTTGTGGTGAGTACCGGAAATCCGTCGCTCATCCTGTACCGGCTCTGGTGCCCGAAGATGCTGATGGTACCCGTACCGGTACGGTCCTCTTTTTTCACACCTTCGTCGAGTACCCGCTGTAGTAAATCGAGATATTGTTTCATAATTTCAGTTGTCCGATGTAAGTGATTCCCTTTCGTGATCCGCAAACCATGATGGGCGGTTCCTAATCAGTTCTCAGGCAAAAATAGTTTTTTTTTCACTGAGAACAAGTGAATGTTGAAAACTAATTGACTTTGCCCTTTTTTTTGCGTATTTCTGCAATGGGGTTTTCTTCCTCAAATCACCTCTTTGCAGAACCAATCTCACTGCAAATTTGTTTAAACAGGTATCTTTGAAGTACTTTAACTATTTTACTAAACACTTATAATCAGCCTTACAACATGGATATCTCAGAATTACTAAACAGCACTATGGGGCAGTCAATCGTCCGAAATGTAGCCACGCGGCTTGGTGTAAATGAAAATCAGGCATCGGGTGCCGTGAGCATGGCTATACCTGCCATTCTTGCAGGAATGAACAGAAATGCACAGTCGGAGGAAGGTGCTGCAAGCCTTCACAACGCTTTGGAGTCGAAACATGATGGTTCACTGCTGGATAACCTTTCCGGCATGTTGCAGGGCCACCCGCAGGAATTGCAGTCGGATGGTGATGGTATTCTGGGGCATGTTTTTGGTAATAAACGCACCGCCATCGAACAAGGGATCGCTCAGAAATCGGGAATCAGTATGGACAAGATCGGACCACTGCTAGCAATCCTCGCTCCCATTGTGATGGCATACCTGGGAAAGGAGAAACGACAGACCAATACCGAAGCCGGAGGATTGGGTAATCTCCTGGGTGGACTATTGGGTGGCGCCGGTCAGTCGTCGGGACGATCCTCAGGGGGTATCATGGATATGCTGGGAGGCGTGCTCGACAAGGACGGCGACGGCAATCCGCTGAACGACCTGCTGGGTGGATTTTTAGGAGGAAGAAAATAGTTTTGTTCAGAAGAATGCACAGGATTGATTAATAACTGATAAAGTTCGTCTCCAGCGGACTTTAATCATTTGCTCCGTTAAAACTTTTCATCCTTTTTTTTGTTTAATTTTAAACGTATAGACGTTTAAGACGTCAGATAAGCAGATATACAAACTTCAAAAAATATGAAAATGAAAAGTAAAAGGTTAACTTCATTATTGGCAGGAGTCCTCTTCATTGGAACTGCACTGTTTTTATCCTCTTGTAGTGACAGCAGTGATGATATCGTGGAAACACAATGGGAAATTCAGCCATATACCGTGAACGCTTCCGAGTGGAGCTGGAGTGTCACGAACAGAAGATGGGAGGCGGTTAAACAGTTGAAATACATCGATGACTTTATCTATGAAAGCGGTGCGGTGATCGGTTATGTTTTTCTGGGTGATCAAAACGTGAATGAAGTGCAAGTACAACTTCCGTACCTGAAAAGCTACGAACTAACTGATGGCAGCAAGTTTACTGAAACGATCAGTTATGAATATAGTATACAGACAAAGCGGGTGGAATTACTAACTTAGCCGGGACACAGAGTTAAGCATAAAAGCTTATTTTTGTGTAATATGAGAAAACAAAGAACCCATTTTGACAAGGCATTCAAAGAGAATGCGGTCAAACTCAGTTTAGAACGCAAGAATATTTCCGAGCTTGCACAGGAATTGGGTATTGCCCCCTTTCTTTTATATCGTTGGCGGAAAGAGTTCCAGCAGAAAGGGGAAGCCAGTTTCCCCGGACATGGAGTCCAGTCACTAAATGAAAACTCCAAAAGGATTGCTGAACTGGAAAAACGTCTGGGTGAAGCTGAAACGGAGCGGGATATATTAAAAAAAGCTTTGAGCATCATCTCCAAGAGAGATCGTTGATCTATCTCTTTATAAAGGAATACAACTCGAAACAATGGACGATCGAGGTGATGTGTAAAGTACTGAAAGTGCCCAGGAGCAGTTATTACCGCTGGCTTAAAGATCCGGAGGGCCAACGTAAGCGCAAATATATGGAGCTGGATGAAAAGATCAGAGATGCATATTTTGCTGCCAAGGGACGTAATGGAAGCCCCCGGCTGGCGAAGGATTTGCAGGCATCCGGAACTCCTGTCTCGAGAACCACTGTAGCATGCCATATGAAAGAAATGGGCTTGCGCAGCAAACTCTCGAGACGATTCAAAGTGACGACGGATGCCTCTCACAACTATAAGGTTGCTCCAAATCTGCTGAATCGCAGGTTTAATCAAAATGAGCCTGTGAAAGCGTGTGTCTCTGACCTGACCTATATTCCGTGTAAGGATGGATTTCTTTATCTGACCTGTGTGCTGGATCTTTTTGACCGCAAACTGATCGGATGGTCCATAAGCGATCGTATGAATGCATCCCATACCGTAGTCCCGGCCATCAGGATGGCCAATAGGAACAGACCTTTTGGAGAAGGAATGATATTTCATTCTGACAGGGGCATCCAATATGCCTGCAAACAAACTGTAAACCTGTTGAAATCCTTGAAGCTGGAGCAAAGTATGAGTGGAAAGGGAAATTGTTGGGATAATGCTGTGGCTGAAAGCTTTTTCAAAACTTTCAAATCTGAATTGGTCTATGGGACCAAACTCAAAACAAGAGAGCAAATGCGCTTGCATGTATTTGAATATATTGAATCCTGGTATAATCATAAAAGGAGATTCTCAGCATTGGGTAACTTAACCATTGATGAATTTTGGAATCAGTATAATCTTAAAAAAGAATCAATTAAAGATGTCGCTTAACTTTTTGTCTCAATTAAGTTTGCAAGTCCAGGGTCACCTTTTATATTGAACCCTCTGATGGAATAGAGGATCCGGATGCAAAGGTAACCTATCACTTCAGGATAGTCATGATTTGGTAATCAGGTAAACAACAGCAGGGCATCTGCCACCACGAAAGAACTACCGCCGATGAAGATGAGATCATCTTCACCGGCGTTTTCTATTGCTGCACGAATGGCTCCCGAAACGGATGCAAAGGTGGTGCCTTCTAATCCGTAAACCGCAGCATGTTCTTTCAATATCTTTTCATCCAGAGCCCGTTCCACAGACGCCCTGGTAAAATAGTACCGTGCATCTTTCGGCATCAAAGCAAGTACGGAATCCACATCCTTGTCGTTGGCCATCCCGAAAATAAGATGTAGCCGGTCATAATCCTCCAAAAGCAATTGCCCGGCTATATAGCGTAACCCATGCGCATTGTGCGCGATGTCGCAGATAATCTTCGGGGAGGAGCTTAGCTGCTGCCATCTTCCCATAAGGCCGGTGATGGCAGTCACACCTTCAAATCCGCTCTGTACGGCTTCTCTTGGGATATTATATCCGGTTTCAAGGAGAATTTCCACTACCGTCAATACCGTCCTGGCATTTTTATCCTGTGCCGGTCCATTCAACTCTCCCCGGAGTCCCGCATAATTATCCGCATGGAACAGCCACCCTGTACCACTTCTTTCAGCAGTAAAGTTGTTCATGTAGCGCTCTGCAAATATCAGGGGTGCCTCAACCGATCTTGCTTTATCAATAAATACCTGTGCGACTTCAGTATTTCCGATCTCACCCACAACCACCGGTGTAAGGGGTTTGATGATTCCCGCCTTCTCGGTTGCAATCATCGGTAGGGTATTGCCCAGAAATTTCATATGATCGTACCCGATGTTGGTGATGACACTGAGATCGGGAGAGATGATATTGGTACTGTCGAGACGACCTCCCAGACCGACTTCAATGACCGCCACATCCACCCTTTGTTCTGCAAACCAGAGAAAAGCCATCTCCATGGTCAGTTCGAAGAAGGAGGGCATCACCGGCTCAAACTGATCTTTGTATTTTTCCACAAAGTCGATCACATACCGCTGGTCGATCATGATCCCGTTTATTCTTATCCGTTCACGAAAATCCAGGAGGTGGGGTGAGGTATAGAGGCCGACCTTATAGCCCGACTCCTGCAAGATGGCCGCGAGCAGATGGGAGGTGGATCCCTTTCCGTTGGTGCCTCCCACATGAATAGTTTTAAAACGGCGGTGGGGATGATCAAAGATTGCATCCAGCGCCAGGCTGTTATCGAGCCCTTCCTTGTATGCAAGATGCCCGATACGCTGGTACTCCGGCATCTGTTTGTAGAGGTATGCGATTGTTTCTTCGTACGTCATGCGATGATTGGATGAATGAATACAAAAATAAGCGTTTGGGACGAACCGAAACGCTTATTTTTCAAATATTGTTGAATTCTGATCAGTTCTTCAGCGGTAGTACCGAGTATTGCCGCGAGTAACGCAGGTGCTGATCCACATAATTCTCATCATAGGAAATGGTCACATTGATTATTTTTCCATTCTCATCGGTTACCGGCTTATAAACAGGATTCACAAATCCTTTATAGGGAGCAATGTTCAACGCTTCGTAACGCGACAGCACCTGGGCATGCAGCGTCGGATTAACTTTTACACCATAGGTTTCGATCAGTTTCTTTCCTGCTTCAAAATCACCTTCCGACTTGATGCGCTGCACTTCAGCAAGCAACTGACCGAAAAGGTCACGTAGCTTGTTATAGTCATTGACAACCACATAAGTTTTGCTATCGCGTTCTTTTAATTCAACCACATTGTCGGCCTTGCCTTGTTCAATGATCCAGTTCGAGATGGTGGCACGGTTTCGCATATGGGCCTGTTCAATTTGTTTATCCGGTTGAATGCGTGTGAGCTGTGTCATGGCTCCGTTCATGATGTAGGAGTAGTATTCTGCTTTGTAGGCTTCGCTATCGGGGAGCAGTCCCAGTTCTACCAGTTTCGGGTCGGCCAGGTAATAGAGTGCGAACAGGTCGGCACGGGTTTCTTCTAATGGAGAAGCGTAGGCCTGGAGTACATCGGTACTGACGCCGGGTAGCAGTTTTCCTGATCCGTGTCCCAGACATTCATGCAGGTCGGTATGAAGATTGTCGGTGAGTGTGCCATATTTTGTTGTTAAGCCCCTTTCGGCATCACTCCACATAAACTCTTCCCTGAAGCCGTTTCCTTCGGCTGCCTTGTCGTAGGCGAAGGTGATGTTGTCGATGGTGACCGACTTGGAGCCGTGATCGCGGCGGATCCAGTCGGCATTCGGCAAATTGATCCCGATGGGTGTGGCGGGGTAGGTATCCCCACCAAGAATGGCTGCAGTTATTACTTTGGCCGATACACCCTTCACCTTTTCCTTTTTAAAACGATTGTCGATGGGAGAGTTATCCTCAAACCATTGTGCATTCTCGCTGATAATGCGGGTACGTTCAGAGGCTTCAATACTTTTGAAGTTGACCATTGCCTCCCAGGTAGCCTTCAGCCCCAGGGGGTCGCTGTAGGTTTCAATGAATCCATTGATAAAGTCAACGCGGGAGGTGGTGTCGGTTACCCACTTCACGGAATAGTCGTCGAAGGTCTTCAGGTCGCCGGTTTTGTAATAAGCTATAAGGGTGTGAATGGTTTGTTTCTGATGATCATTTTCGGCCACTACGGCTGCTTTTTCCAGCCATCCGATGATGCGTTCAATGGCTTTGTCGTACATACCGCCCAGCTTCCAAACCTGTTCGGCGACCACTCCGTCTGCTTTTATCACCTTGCTATTCAGTCCGTAGGACACCGGAGTATTGTCGCTGGGAACTTTCATTGCATTGTAGAAATCTTCCACTTCCTTCTGGGTCACTCCCTCGTAAAAGTTTACAGCGGATGTGACTACGATGTCTGTTCCGGGAGTCTGGCTCATCCGTTTGGGCATCACGGCCGGATCAAACATTACCGGTAGGATCTCATTCAGTGTCTCGTCGGCTGCCATGCCGTCGCGAAAAGGCATCCGGCCGGGGTCTACACTTTTCACCAGCTTCACGAAAAAATCCTGCGAAAATTGCGGGATAATCTTGTCCTCTGAATAATGATGATGGATGCCGTTTGCCATCCAGATCTGTTTCAGGTATGTTTCAAAGTTTCCCCACTCTTGGGAAGACTTGTCTCCCATATAATTCTCATACACACCTTCGCATACCCTTCGGATAGTCAGGTTGTAACGGTTATTCTGATCCCAGAGTATATCGCGGCCTTCGAGTGCTGCCTGTGACAAATAATAAATCAGTTCCTTTTGTTGCAACGACAGGTTGTTGAAACCGGGTACCGGGTAACGTAGTATTTCAATATCGGCAAAACGGTCTACCTTGTATTGAAATGCAGAATCGATGCCGTCATCGCCGGCCGCGGGTCTGTCTGCCTTCTTGCCTTCATTGCAGGCTGCAAGCAGAAATAGGATCGTGAGCATAAACAGTATTCGTTTCATTTCTTTTTTTGATTTTTAATCACACACTGATACACTGAATCTTCGGATGATTCGTTGTAAATTACAAACGTCAGTTCGTTTTGTAGGCATAGGATACTGTTGCCAGTTCTTCGTTGGCCTTCGTGATTTTCTTTTTTAGACTTTCTTTGTAGGAAGCCAGTTTTTGCAAGACCGTCTCATCGCCCGTGGAAATCATTTGCAAGGCAAGGATGGCGGCATTCAGCGCGCTATTTATGCCTACCGTGGCTACGGGTATGCCCGGGGGCATCTGCACGATGGAAAGCAATGCATCCATCCCGTCGAGCGACGCTTTAATAGGTACGCCGATGACAGGGAGCGTGGTCATTGAAGCGATCACCCCTGGCAAGTGTGCAGCCATGCCGGCTGCGGCGATGATTACCTTGATTCCCCTTTCGCCGGCTTCTTTGGCAAATTTCTCCACCTCCCCGGGTGTGCGATGTGCCGACAGGGCATTCATCTCAAAGGGCACTTCCATTTCGTTGAGAAACTGTGCTGCCTTTTCCATTATAGGCAAATCGGAGGTACTGCCCATAATGATACTTATAATAGGGGTCATATCTTCAGGTTTTATTTTCCGATAAACTTTTTATAATCTTCAGCTGACATCAGGCTGGACAGCTCATCACTGTTATTCAGGGTTATTTTAATGATCCATCCCTCACCAAACGGATCCTTATTGACCAGCTCGGGTGCATCATCGAGTTTGGAATTTATTTCCAGTACTTCTCCACCGACAGGCATCATCAGGTCAGATACGGTTTTCACTGCTTCAATGCTGCCGAATACTTCACCCTGTTCCAGGGTATCTCCTTCGGTAGTCACATCTACATACACAATTTCACCCAGCTCGTCCTGTGCAAAATCGGTAATTCCTACGTATGCTTCATTGCCTTCTACTCTCACCCATTCATGGTCGGAAGAGTATTTTACATTTTCTGGAAAATTCATAGCGAGTATAATTTTATAATTAATATAATTTGGGATAAATGTACAACTTAATTCCCGATTGACAAAACGACGAAATCGGTAATTCTATGTTCGTGCGCCCAACCATACAAACAAGAATGAAACCATGTATCCGAGCAAAAAACCTGCTACAACCTGAGCAAGGGTATGACGCCGGAGAATAAGTCGCGAGGTTCCCACCAGTCCGGCAATGATGAACAACCCCATAAACATGTAATAGGGATTGGATCTTTCCACAAAGAAACTTACCGCCATGGCACCGCCGATAAGGCCACCTATGCCAAACATGTGTGCACTGATCTTCCACATGAAGGTAATGAGAATGGCAATAACCATGATCGCCACGGAGGCAGCCATGATCATCATGAACCACCTTGGCATGTGTATCCTGTAATAAAAGATAATCATGGCCGAGTAAGACAACAGTGTGATCAGATAGGGATAAAACCGTTCCCGACGTACTTTCAACGACAGGTCTGAAATAATACCCAGACGGAAGAGCATAAATATGAGAATGGCGGGAATAACAAAAGAGAAAAGAACTACCGGCGTGACTATATGCCAGAATTGATGCCTGTATATCACTCCGAAATAGGTATACACAAATAGGAGCATTACCCCGTAGGTAGGCATCAACAAAGGCTGAAAGACGGTGGAAATGACATGCGAGATCGACTTCATCCTGATGGTTACTATCAATAAAACGGCAAAGTTATATTTTTTTTCTCAAACGTGACACAGGAATATTCAGTTGTTCCCGATATTTTGCTACTGTGCGGCGTGCTATTACATACCCCTTTTCATTGAGAATTTTAGTGAGTTGATCGTCGGTGAGGGGTCTGGATGGTTTTTCGTTTTCGATACTCTCTTTGAGAATCTTTTTCACTTCCCGTGATGAAATGTCTTCACCTTCATGGGTTTGCATTGCTTCAGAAAAGAAGTATTTGAGTGGATAAACGGCTGTATTCGTCTGCACGTACTTGCTGTTGCTTACGCGCGAAATGGTGGAGATATCGAAACCGGTCCTGTCAGCCACATCCTTCAGAATCATCGGTTTGAGCTGCGACTCATCTTCAGTGAGAAAAAAATCATACTGTAACGTTACGATTGCCTCCATGGTGCGCTGCAGTGTATACTGACGTTGTTTTACCGCATCGATGAACCATTTGGCGGAATCCACCTTTTGCTTCATGAAAAACATGGCCTGCTTATCGTCGGCCGACATGCTTGTTTTATTGTCGATATATCCTCTTAGCATCTCCGAAAAATTGCGGTTTATCTTCAGACTCGGCATGTTGCTGTTGTTAAGATGAAACGAAACAACGCCATTATATGACTCTACAATGAAGTCGGGAGTAATATTATTCATGGCTGTTTGCAGGGTACCACCCAGACTGTTGCCCGGTTTCGGGTTGAGGGAGATAATCTCATGAATGGCATCACGCAGGTCGTCTTCCGTAATGCCCATATATCGCATGATTTTGTCGTAATGCTTTCGTGAAAACTCATCGAAATGATCTGTCAGTATCTTTTTTGCCCGTTTCACAGGTGCTGTTGGTTTGTAACGATCAAGCTGAAGAAGAAGACATTCCTGCAGATCACGTGCACAAATACCGGGGGGATCAAGATCCTGTATTTCATACATCACATCTTCCAGTTGCAGTGGTGTAGCCTCAATTTGCTGCTGAAACAGCAGGTCGTCGGAAATAGATTGAAGGTCGCGCTGGAGGTAGCCATTTTCATCGATATTACCAATTATATATTCGGCAATCATCTGTTTGCGTTCGTCCAGGTTTAACAACCCGATTTGCTCGAGCAGAAAGTCGCTGAGTGACTTGTCATCATAGTTGTTGTACTCGATAAAGCTTTGCTCCCCTTTTTGGGTCGATCCGTTGAGACGGTAATCAGGGATGTCATCCTCGGAAAAATAATCTCCCAGGATAATCTCTTCCTGAGACAGATCATTTTCCTTTATTTCGGAATCTTCGTTTTCCGGATCACCTGAAAGCTCACTGTCTCCGGCCTCCAATGCGGGGTTCTCTTCTACCTCCTGCTTGATGCGGTCTTCCACTTCCACCGTGTTTAATTCTACCAGCTTTATCACCTGCATCTGCAGAGGAGAAAGCCGTTGTGTCTGTTTCAGTACCTGTTGCTGCTTTAGCGCCATTTGACGTTTTGTATGCTGGTTCGATATACAAAGATACTAATTTCTCTTATTCTAAAGAACAGTCATCGTACCCTCCCTGGCACGTAAGAGGGGCAAGTGCATATGCGTCATACTCATCGAACGCCGGACCGGGTTTTCCATTAATTACCACCACACGGTCGGCACGTACCTTATCGCCGTTATTAAGAAAAATAAAAACGCCTTCACTATCTACTTCTCCTGTTTTGAGAATCTTACCACGACACTCTTCCAGTGCCGGTTCATCTGTAAATGCAAAGTAGATGATTCTTGATTCCTTCTTTACCGTTTCCTGCTCGAATAACTCAAAATAGACAGGATCAATTGGCATATATGCTCGTTTCATATGATTTTTTATTTATAACCCACAAAGTATACTCTCATTTTCTCCTTTCCCGCAGGTTCATATAAAACAAATCAGTTCTGAATAGGTTCAACTTTCTTCAGTCATTACAACGCGGTATGATGTCTGTTTAGTGATCAACAAATATGGAAACGTGATTACTTTTTAAAACTTTTTATTACCTTTGAAACGTCAACAATGCATAAAATAAAGATCATAATGATATTCAAATTTCTAATTCTATCAGATGAGGCCGAGAAATTCAAAAGAGAAATAAAAATTGATGCCGATAACACTTTTTTGGATTTCTACCAGGCGATTATTGACTGCACCGGATTTAGTAAAAAAGAGATGGCATCCTTTTTCCTTTGTGATGATAAGTGGAGGAAAAAGGAAGAAATAACCCTGGTGGAGATGGATACTTATTCCGATGAAGATTCTCTGACCATGGATGCCTGTATCCTGAGCGACTATCTGGAAGATGAAAAGCAGAAGCTGATGTTTGTGTTTGACTATCTTACCGAAAGGGCATTGTTTATTGAACTTGCAGAGGTAATACCGGGCAAGAGTCTGCAAAAAGCAGTTTGTACCCTATCGGTGGGAGAACCTCCAAAGCAGGTGATGCAGATTGAAGAACTGAAAGTGGAAAGTGGAGCCATAGATCTGGGCGAAACCTTTTACGGTGACGAAAGCTTTGAAATGGATGAACTGGACAAAGAGGGTTTTGAAGGCCTGGACGATTCTCCTGCAGAAACAGAGGATCTATACTGAACCGTTTATAATTCAAATAAAAAAGTTTATCATCATTAATCAACAGATTATCTTTTCCGCAAAGCACACACTACTTGTACTTCTTGGTCCCACGGCAGTGGGTAAAACAGCATGGAGCATGCAGCTTGCCGAACAGCTGAAATGTCCCATATTGTCTGCCGACTCCCGCCAGATATACCGGGGCATGCCCATAGCAACTGCCGCACCCTCCCGTGCACAGTTACAACGTGTAGAGCATCACTTCGTGGGGATGCTGGCGCCTGAAGCATACTACAGTGCCAGCGATTATGAACAGCATGTGCTCTCCCTGCTCGATAAATTATTCGTGCAACACCCTGTTGTAATTCTTGCGGGTGGTTCCATGATGTATATTGATGCAGTCTGTAGGGGCATCGATGATATTCCCACCATTGATGAAACACTTCGTGAAGAACTCTTCCAGCTTTACAGGAAAGAGGGACTCGACCCGATCAGGCAACAGCTGAAAATACTGGATCCTCTGTTTTACGACGAAGTAGATCTGAAAAATCCCAAACGGGTGATACATGCCCTGGAGGTATGCCTTATGGCAGGAAAACCATACTCTTCTCTCCGCACAAACCTTAAGAAGGAACGTCCTTTCCGGATTGTAAAGGTTGGTTTCACCCGGGAACGCAATGAACTGTATGAGAGAATTAACCGGCGCGTAGACCTGATGATGGAAGAAGGGTTGCTCGAAGAAGCGAGGGGCTTTTACGGAAGACGTCAACTGAATTCGCTGAACACGGTGGGATATAAAGAGCTTTTCGATTATTTCGATGGTAACTGTTCGCTTGAATTTGCAGTAGATAAAATAAAACAGCACTCCCGAAACTATGCCCGCAAGCAACTTAGCTGGTTTAGAAAAGACAAGGAAATTCATTGGATTAATCTCTCGGAGAATGATGCGGATGCAAGAAGACAGGTTATCTCACTTTTGTAGAAACAGATTATACCGTTCGCTTGTTTTTTTTTATCTGTTATTGGTTTATTCGGAAAAATATACTACTTTTGCATCGCTTTTCGGCATTCAGAATATTCTTCCTTAGCTCAGTCGGTTAGAGCATCTGACTGTTAATCAGAGGGTCCTTGGTTCAAGTCCAAGAGGAAGAGCAACTCAAAATTAAGGAGTATTCTTCAGTAGCTCAGTCGGTTAGAGCATCTGACTGTTAATCAGAGGGTCGTTGGTTCAAGTCCAACCTGAAGAGCGGAAAACGGGTCTCATGGCTCGTTTTTTCTGTTTATACCATAGTTATGACAATACCCCGGGGTAACTATCTTTAAACAAATCCTGCCGTTCACCCGTTAAAACAGACATTTAAATGATTCGTTGCCACAGTGTATATCAACAAAACAGTCGCATATGAAGAAAGTATTGATCGCATACCGGTTAAAGCCGGAGGGGTTGCAAGAGCTGGCAGGGAAGTATGAGGTGACCCTCCCGACAGGGAAATCCAGTTTTTCCAGGGAGGAAGTGCTGGCAATGATTCCCGATTTTGAGGTACTTGTTCCCAGTTTCAGTTTTTATACCGACAAAGAAATCATGGAACGAGGCGCGAGGCTGGAACTTATTTCCAACTGGGGTGTGGGCTTTAACAATATCGATGTGGACTACGCTACCCAAAAAGGAATTGTTGTCACCAACATTCCCGACTCCACCCGGGAACCAACAGCAGAGTTTGCTTTTGGCCTCCTGATGGCGTCTGGACGGCGCATCAGTTATTACGACAGGAAGTTGCGAATGCCGGAAGGAGTGAGTTGGGGTGCCTATGCTGAAGCAGGATTGCCTGTATACGGCAAAACGTTGGGAATTATTGGAATGGGGCGGATTGGCCAAGCCCTGGCACGTCGTGCCGTGGCTTCGGGAATGGACATCATCTACCACAACAGAAACAGGCTGAGCAGGGAAATTGAAGAGCTTTATAATGCAAATTATGTCTCTCTCGACAATTTGCTACGTACTGCCGATTATATTTCTCTGAATGCTCCTTCCACAAAGGAGACCCATCACATGATCGGGAAGAGGGAGCTGTATATGATGAAACCTACAGCGGTATTCATCAACACGGCACGGGGAGATATGGTGGACGAGAGAGCATTGGCACAAGCCTTGAAAGAGAAAAGAATATGGGCTGCCGCACTCGATGTATTCGAAAATGAGCCATATATATTTCCGGAACTTCTGACACTTGACAATGTGATCCTGACACCCCATGCAGGAACCAAAACAATGGAAGACCGTATAAACATGTCGATAGAAATGTCCCGGAACATAGTAGGCTTCTATGAAGGTATCTTTCCGGTATCGCGGGTTAACTGATTTGTGAAGATGATGACTGCAGAGAAAATAAAACAGCGACTTCTTGCTTTTGGAAATACTGAAAAAGCAGAGCATTCGAGGTATTTCTTCAAGACAGGAAAAGGACAATACGGAGAAGGAGATAAATTTATTGGTTGCACTGTTCCCGAAACACGTGGCGTGGCAGGGACCTGCAAGGAAACGTCGTTCGCAGAGCTGGAGAAACTATTGAATGATGAATTTCACGAATGCCGCCTGTGTGCGTTGATTATCCTGTCAGCACAATTTCAGAGAGCCAGTGAACTTAAACGGGGGGAGATCGTCGATTTCTATCTTTCCCACACCCATCGAGTCAACAACTGGGACCTGGTGGACCTGTCGTGCTGTCAAATCATTGGTGAGTGGCTCAAAGAAAGGCAAGACCGTACATTATTATATACACTGGCGCAAAGCGGCCTTTTATGGGAGCAACGCATTGCGGTGGTCTCCACGATGGCTTTTATTCGTAACAATGATTTTACGGATACACTGAGATTGTGTGAATTATTTCTGACACATACACACGATTTGATACACAAGGCGTGTGGCTGGATGCTCAGAGAAGCCGGTAAGCGGGATGAGATGATACTCACCGGTTTTCTTGACCGATACTATTCGGTGATGCCCCGGACAATGTTGCGCTATTCCATCGAACGATTGTCCCCGGCACAGAAATCCAAATACATGCAGCGGTAATACAGAAAGGAAAGCATATGATACATACTCATACATTATCGAACGGCCTTCGTATTATCCATCGTTCTTTTGCGTCCGGAATATCCTATTGCGGCATCGTAGTAAACGCGGGTAGCCGCGACGAATATTCCGATGAGTTCGGAATGGCGCATTTTGTGGAGCACATGCTCTTTAAGGGTACCGAAAGGCGAAAAGCACATCATATTGCCAGCCGGATGGAGAATGTGGGGGGAGAGCTGAATGCATACACCACAAAGGAAGAAACCTTTTTTTATGCTACCTTTCTGGAGGAGTATTTTTCCCGTGCTACGGAATTGCTGGGAGATATCCTGTTTCACTCTGTCTTTTCGCCCAATCAGATTGAACGGGAAAGGGAAGTTATTCTTGACGAGATCAACTCTTATCGCGATTCTCCTTCGGAGCTTATCTATGATGATTTTGAAAATATGCTCTATAAAGGGCACGAGATGGGACATTACATACTGGGTGAGCCGGAGGCGCTGCACTCTTTCAGCAGGGAACGTATCCTGTCTTTCATGCAGAGGCAGTATCAGCCCTCGGAGATGGTTTTCTTCTCTTTTGGAAAAACAGCATTCGAAAAAGTGATCCGGCAGGTGGAAAAGTATTTTTGCATGACGCAAGAGGCAATACCGCAGAAAAGGCGAACTCCCCCCGGCCACTTTGTGCCGCATAGGGAGAAGGTGGATAAAAATACGACGCAAACACATGTCATGTTGGGATGTAGCACATTTTCCATGCACCATCCTCAAAAATATGCCCTGTTTATGTTGAATAACATCCTTGGTGGAGAAAGCCTGAACAGCCGCCTCAATGCTTCGTTACGGGAGAAGCACGGGCTGGCTTACCACGTGGAGTCGAACGTGACGCTCTATTCCGATAACGGTTTGTTCTCCGTTTATTTTGCCTGTGATCCGAAATATAAAGATAAATGCGTCCGGCTGATTGCGCGCGAGATCGATAAAATAAAGGAGACGGAGCTAACTCCCATGCAACTTGCCCTGGCTAAAAAGCAGTGGAAGGGGCAAATGGGCATTGCTGCAGAAAACCACGAAAACAGCGCACTTTCCATGGCGAAGCAATACCTGCATTTTAATCGTTATATGCCGCTGGAGGATCTCTTTTCCAGGATCGACATAGTGACATCGAAGCAGGTGAAGGAGGTGGCCCGGGAGATTTTTGCTGCCATGCCTTTCGAACTCGTCTATTATTAATTTTTGTAAGGTACTATTCGAACAAATACACTGCAAAACTGTTTTAATGTGAGTCTCGGATATTCTATATCCATAGCTTAATTTTCAAACAAACTAATTATTGTATTATGAAAAGAATTAGATTAATGGCACTTATGGCAATGCTTGTTATTGTTGCAGGCGCAAGTGCTCAGGTAAACTTAGGCATCAAGGGTGGTGTAAACATGTCCAATTATTATGGGGACGAACTAAATGAAAAAAATGTAAAAATAGGCTTTCACGTAGGTTTGGCTGCCGAATACGAATTCGTACCCGGTTCGGCTCTACAGACTGGTCTGTTTTTTACTACCAAGGGTCTTAAAACCGAAGACGCAGACTGGAATGCCAAGTACTCCGAAAACCTGATGTATTTGCAGCTTCCCGTACATTACGCTTACAAGATGGATGTTACTCCCGGTACACGCATTGTATTTCATGGTGGTCCATATGTCGCATACGGTGTAGGTGGCAGCAGAAAAGCATCGGTCGGTAATATCAATGCCGAATGGGATGTAGATAATATATTCGGGGATGGTCGGGCCCAGTATAAGCCTTTCGACGCCGGCTTAGGATTGGGTGTTGGTGCAGAGTTTGGTCCGATCCTTTTTGATCTGGGCTGGGACATGGGTTTGGTAAACATCTCCAGAACCAGTAACGGAGACATCAAAAACCAAAACGCTTATCTTTCCGTGGGCTACAAATTCTAATTTTTAAAGATTTATTTGTAAATGAGGGCTGACTTGATTTTTTAAGTCAGCCTCATTTTTTGAGGGTATTCTTGAAAATATTATATAAACGAGTTGTTAATTTTTCTGTGTTGACTTATATAATATCTAACAATGAATGTATGAAAAGAAATCTCTATTCAATTATTCGTGCTTCTTCTAGGCATGGAAACAATGCTTGCCCAGGAACGCGTAACGGGTAATGTGTCGGACGAAACGGGTGACCCGGTCATCGGTACATCAATTTGGATTAAAGGACCCGGACAAGGAACTGTACAGATGTCAACGGCCATTTTGATGTAATTCTTATCACCGCAAAGTCTGTTCAGAGAGTTGCCAGGATACCTGTAAATTACACTAATAATTTGTCTGGGATGTACCATCAATTTTACCTGATTATCCGGATATTCTTTCCCGGTCGGAAGCATTAATTGCAGTAAACGAACGTGTGGGTCCGGCAAACAAGCTTTTCGGGAGTTTCTGGAACAGATGCTCCTCTATGCAAGAAAATGGAAATTCGATGAAAGAGTTAAAAAGCAGAGGATACCGGCTGGTGAGGACCGACGAACTGTTAAAAGAGTAGTTTGATGCGTTTCTCAAAGGGAATATCTTCTATATTTGTCCAAAACAAAAGATATTTCCCGATGCAAAAGAATCTCATTTTTGTTGTTTTCCTTTTATTCGCGAGCCTTGGCTATCCCCAGACGGCATTGCAGAAGTTTATCGGTCATCCTGCCCTGAAACATGCCTCGGTGGGTGTTTCCGTGGTGGATATGACGACAGGCAAAACGGTGATGGAATATGATGCCGAGAAATCGCTTACCCCTGCATCGGTGTTAAAACTAATCACCACGGCTACAGCGCTGGAAGCATTGGGCGAAAATTATCGTTACAAAACTGATGTGGCGCTCGATGCGGAGGATTCCTCCCGCATCCTGATAATTGGTTCGGGTGATCCTACCCTGGCCAGTGAGGCTTTCCATGGCAATCCGAACATCTTTTTTATCACTACGGCCCACACTCTGAAAAAAACACTTCCGCCGGGTAAGGAATATTCACTTTATGTAGTGGACAACTTGTTTGGATACAATGGTATTTCGCCGGAATGGACCTGGATCGACATGGGCAATTATTACGCCGCGGGGGCATATGGTATCAGTGTGTTCGATAATAGTTATCGTCTCTTTTTTAATACGACTGACAGAGACAGCTGTCCGCGAATACTCCGTACGGAACCACAAATAAAGGGACTTACTTTTCAGAATGAATTGACATTGAACAATACGGGAAGCGATAACGGCTACATTTATGGTATCCCTTTCTCTTATGAAAGGGCCGTGAGAGGGAATATACCGGCTGGAAGAACAGAATTCAGCATTAAAGGCGACATTCCCGATCCGGGGTTGATGCTGGGGGAAACGTTGTCTTACTATCTGAAACAGGCCGACATAAAGATTGGAAAAGTGGAAACGGCTCGGAGGGATTATCTGGCAGGGTACTGTACTCCTGAAAAAAGACAGCCTTACAGGGCAGGCCAGGTGCTTTGCACACATGTTTCACCACCGCTCAAAGAAATTATCCGCGAAGTAAACGTGGAGAGTAACAACCATTACGCTGAACATCTGATCCGTACACTCGGGAGAAAGAGCAAAAAGGATATTTATGAAGATGCACTGGAGGCGGGTGTGACGTATGCAATGGATTTGTGGAACAACAAGGGAATACCTGTCACATCATTACGGATGCACGACGGAAATGGACTGTCGCCGCAAAACGCAGTGAGTCCCTCTTTTCTCACGCAGCTGCTGGTCTATATGTATAACACAAGCGAAAATGCATCCTCTTTTTTCAGCTCATTGCCCAAGGCAGGGCGGGAGGGTACACTCAAAAACTTTATGGGAAATACCCGGTATAGCGGTAAAGTCGTTGCCAAGAGTGGCAGCATTGGCGGAGTACAGTGTTATGCAGGGTATCTTGTTGATGGCAACAAAAAATATGCCTTTGCCGTGATGATAAATAAATTCAATGGCACCCGCCCGCAAGTGAGGGGTGCCATTGAACAATTCTTGCAGGGTTTATAAACGTGATGACGCTGCGGGTGCCTTCCGGGCAATCTACAAAATATCGACCAGTTCAATTTCAAAGACAAGTGTTGTATAACCCGCAATAGTATTGTTTCCACTCTCTCCGTATGCTAGCTTCCAGGGCATCCATACTTCCCACTTGTCGCCCACGCGCATATTTTGTAAGGCAGTGGAAAAACCGTCCACGACACCATTCACGGAAAATGTTCTTGGAATATTGTTGTTTTCAGTAGAATCAAAGATTACTTTGTTGTAAATGATGTTATCTTTATTGTCGGTATAAATATCGGGCATCGACCAGATATTCTTATACCAGCCGGTATAAAGAACCTTTACCTTGTCTGTAAAATAGGGCGTTTCTCCATTACCCGACTGGATCTTTTTGTACATTACAAAGCCTTTACCAGATTGAGAATCGATCTTCGTATATGCCGGATCGGCTGCTATAGCGGCAAACTGTGCCTCGTTGTCAAGCTTCCACTGGTCATCGAACGTTTCTGTTTTGTCGCATGACGCAAACAGAAGAGCCATAAGAAAAGTGAATAATAATGCAGGATATCTCTTCATGTTTTTATGCTGATAATTGTTTGAGTAAATGTTTCATGTCGACCTTATCAGTGATGGTGCGTTGTAATGAATCGATTGAGACCCTTTCCTGTTCCATTGTATCACGATAACGGATGGTAACGGTGTTGTCCTCCAGCGTTTGATGATCGATGGTGGCACAGAAAGGTGTGCCAATAGCATCCTGACGTCGATAGCGCTTACCAATGCTGTCTTTTTCATCGTACTGGCATGTGAAGCTGAATTTCAGTTCGTCCATGATTTCACGGGCTTTTTCTGCGAGGCCGTCTTTTTTCACCAGTGGCAAAATGGCAAGTTTCACCGGTGCAAGGGCCGGGGGAAGCTTCAGCAATACACGTACCTCCCCTCCCTCCAGCGTTTCTTCCTCGTAGGAGGCCGCCAAAACGGAGAGAAACATTCTGTCCACGCCTATGGAGGTTTCCACAACGAAGGGTACGTATGATCTGTTTTGTTCCGGATCGAAATACTGCATCTTCTTGCCGGAATATTTTTCGTGCTGACTCAGATCGAAGTCGGTGCGGGAATGAATACCCTCCACCTCCTTGAAGCCGAATGGCATCTCAAACTCAATATCGGTCGCGGCATTTGCATAGTGGGCCAGCTTGTCATGGTCGTGAAAGCGATACTTCTCTGCACCAAATCCCAAAGACTGATGCCACTTCATACGAAAAGCCTTCCAGTGTTCAAACCACTGTAACTCTTCACCCGGTGCCACAAAGAACTGCATCTCCATCTGTTCAAATTCGCGCATGCGGAAGATGAACTGGCGGGCTACGATCTCGTTACGAAAAGCTTTCCCTATCTGTGCAATTCCGAAAGGAATTTTCATGCGTCCGGTCTTTTGTACATTGAGGAAATTGACAAAAATTCCCTGTGCTGTTTCAGGTCTTAAATAGACCTTCATGGCCCCGTCTGAGGTGGAACCCATCTCAGTGGCAAACATCAGATTGAACTGTCGTACCTCGGTCCAGTTACGAGTACCGCTGACGGGACAAACAATTTCGCAGTCCACTATAATCTGCCTGAGTTCATCCAGGTTGTTGTCGTTCAGGGCCTTTGCAAAGCGGCCGTGTATTTCATCCCGCTTTTGCTGTTGTTCCAGCACACGGGGATTGGTTGCGCGAAACATGGTTTCGTTGAACGATTCTCCAAAACGTTTTGCTGCTTTCTGTATTTCTTTTTCGATCTTATCGTCCAGTTTGGCCAGATGATCTTCGATCAGCACATCGGCACGATAGCGTTTCTTGCTGTCCTTGTTGTCGATCAGCGGATCGTTGAAGGCATCCACATGTCCCGATGCCTTCCAGATGGTAGGATGCATAAAGATGGCGGAATCAATTCCCACCACATTCTCATGCAACAGCACCATGCTGTCCCACCAGTACTTTTTTATGTTGTTCTTGAGCTCCACGCCCATCTGCCCGTAGTCGTACACGGCGCCCAAACCATCGTAGATTTCACTCGAAGGGAATACGTACCCGTACTCTTTACTATGCGATACCAGCTTTTTAAAAATCTCTTCCTGTAATGCCATAATTTCAAAAATGCAACCTGCAGCCAATAATGCGGCTGTGTGAATGCATTGTCCGATTGATAAAACTCTTTACTTATTTTCAACCTGCAAAGTAAACGGTTTTTTTCGATATTTTACCCTTACCAATGATTAAAGATAAATAATGAGGCGATCTTTTGGTTAACACTTGGTGGAAAAATTGTATTTTTGTTCCCGGAATGAACAATCAATCTTCTAACTTATTCGGGTAAACATGGCAGGAGGAATGAAAACATTGGCGAAAGAGACCTTCTTTTATGGCATAGGTAGTGTTTTGCCTAAACTGCTCAGCTGGCTGCTCTCTCTCTATTGGGCATTTGCCTTGCCAAAGATCTCTGATATAGGTGTGCTGACAAATTTCTATGCCTGGGTGGCACTCCTGCAGGTAATTCTGACCTATGGCATGGAAACGGGCTTTTTTCGGTATGCCAACAAAGAAAAGGAGCCTTCCCGGGTTTTCTCCACTACTTTTCTCTCCATTGCCACGACAACCACCATATTCTTTATTCTGACATTCCTCTTTCTGAAGCCGCTGGCGTTTGTGCTGGGAGGCATAGCAATGAAGCCGCATTATCTGCTGTTGCTGGTGATTATCCTCTGCATAGATGTGCTGGGTGCCATCCCTTTTGCTAACCTGAGGTTTAAAAAGAGGCCGGTACGGTTCGCCATGATCAGGGTTGTCAATGTGGTGCTGACTATTCTGTTCAACCTTTTCTTCTTCCTGGTTTGTCCCCGCTTGCAGGCCCTCTTCCCGGAAGTTTTCGCCTGGTTCGACATAAACAAGGGGGTGGATTATATTTTGATTTCAAACCTTGCCGCTTCGGTTGTCCAGTTTCTGATGGTCTCGCCGGAGTTGCGCATCAGGTTTACTTTCGACAAAGTGCTGCTTCGTAATATGTTGAAATACTCGTTTCCCATATTGATATTGGGCGTTGCCGGCATCCTGAACCAGACGGCGGACAAGATCATCTTTCCCTGGTTATACCCCGACAAGGCAAATGCTTATACCGAACTGGGTATTTACGGACAGAACTTCAAGATTGCCATCATCATGGTGATGTTTACCCAGGCATTCCGGTATGCTTTTGAACCATTTATCTTTGCACGGGGTAAGGGGGCGACCGGTGACCGGCAGTCGTTCAGTGACGCCACCCGCTATTTCATTGTCTTCGGATTGCTTATTTTCCTGGTGACCACCGGTTATATCGATGTCATTAAATACATGATTCCCGCTTCATATCACGAGGGATTGAAGGTGGTGCCCATTGTGCTGATGGGAGAACTCTTCTTTGGAATATACTTCAATCTTTCCCTGTGGTATAAGCTGACAGACCAGACCCGTTGGGGAGCCTATATGTCACTCATAGGCTTTGCAATCACCATCTTTATAAATATTATGTTTATTCCCCGTTATGGCTATATGGCCTGTGCGTGGGCATCTTTCATCGCCAACCTGGCCATGATGGTGATTTCCTACTTTCTGGGACAGAGAAATTATCCCATTCCCTACAATCTGAGATCAGCAGGATTGTTCTTCCTGCTTTCGATGATCCTTTTTGAGGGAATCACAATCACATATATGAATGTGAACTTTTTATGGCTCAGGTTGGGGATAAATACGACTTTAATCCTGATTTATCTTGTGGTGGTCATAAAAAAGGAGTTACCTTTGCGGCACTGGCCGCTGATAGGGAGATATTTCAAATGACGCGCCATGTGCCGTGAGGTAAAGCTGACCGCTGAAGCTGCAATGATTGTTCCTGAAGGCTTGACAGCTGATGACTAATTTATTCAAAACTATATGAGAAAACTGTTTCTATCACTCGCCATGTTGTATGCACTGTTTGCAGCAAATGCCGACGAAGGTATGTGGCTGCTTAGGGAATTGGACAAGGAGAGTGTGGCCCGCATGGAAGAGCTTGGATTTACTTTTCCGGTCAATCATCTTTATAGCGAACAAAAGAGATCCCTCAAAGATGCCGTGGTTATCTTTGGTGGAGGATGCTCCGGTGTGGTAGTATCGGACAAAGGGTTAATTTTTACCAATCATCACTGCGGCTACGGAGCTATTCAGAAGTTGAGTGCTGTAAACCACGACTACCTGAAAGATGGCTTCGCTGCCAAAAAAGGGACTGATGAACTTTATGCCGATGGACTCACTGTCTCCTTTCTTCGCTCGATGGTGGATGTAACAGATCAGATTATACCCCACGTTCCCATGGTACTCAGTGAAGTACAACGTGAGCTCGTCATCGATTCACTTTCCGGCAAGCTGATAGAAGCCTATGAAAATGATCCTTTTACCAGCGCGAGGATAGTGCCATTCTATGCCCGAAACAAATATTACGTGGTACTTTACGATCAATTTCGCGATGTGCGGCTGGTGGTGGCACCCCCTTCCTCAGTAGGCAAGTTTGGGGGAGATACCGACAACTGGATGTGGCCGCGACATACGGGAGACTTCTCTGTTTTCCGGGTCTATGCCGGCAAGGATAACAAGCCTGCGAATTACAGTGAAAGTAATGTACCCTATAAACCCAAATATGTGGTCCCTGTGTCACTGGCCGGTGTGAAAGAGGGTGACTACAGTATGACGGTGGGTTATCCCGGCAGCACACAACGGTACATGTCTTCATGGGGTATCCGCCAACAGATGGAATCTGAAAATAAACCACGCATAGAAGTGCGTGGGGCAAAACAGGATATTTGGCGGGCTGCCATGGCCGGGAATGATACTATCCGCATCAAATATGCCAGTAAGTTTGCCGGGAGCTCAAACTACTGGAAAAACGCGATGGGTATGAATGAGGCATTGAATAACCTGGGTGTATTGCCCGAAAAAGAAAAACTTGAAGCACGACTGAAAAGATGGATTCAAAGCAGTCCTGCACATGAGACCAGATATGACAGTACCCTTGCCACACTGGAAGCTGCTTACACCGGCTCCAATGAGCTGGCACGCTACACCACCTATTTTTTGGAAACATTCAATAATGGTATTGAGCTAATCCAGTTTGCCAATACCATCCTTCGTTTCGATACGGAAGGTACCGAAGAAGACAAACAGGCATTCATCAATGAACGGCTCATTGAATCCTATAAGAACTATGAACCGGCACTGGATAAAAAAGTGCTGCCGGTATTAATGAGACTTTATGCCGGACGTGTGCCGCAGCAATACCATCCTGACATCTACCAAAAGATTGACTCTCTTTTCGACGGTGACTATGAAGCATATGCCGACTGGCTCTTTACCCACTCACAGTTCACGTCGTTGGAGAAGCTCCTGGAACTGTTGAAGACAGCCGATACGCAACTCCTTACAAAAGATCCGGCCATGGAACTGGCATTGTCGACAACCGACATGGGTTATGAACTGTCGGAACTGATGATGCCCTTCTATGAAAAGATGCTGAAAGGTGAACGGGAACTGATGGCAGCCCTTATGGAGATGAATCCGGACAAAAACTTTTATCCCGATGCCAATTTCACGCAACGAATGAGTTATGGAACAGTACAGGGTTACAGGCCACGCGATGCAGTATGGTACGACTATTACAGTACTTCAAACGGTATCCTTGAAAAACAGGTGCCTGGTGATCCCGAGTTCAACGTGCAGGAGTATATCCTGGACGCTATCCGCGGTGGAGATTTCGGCCGTTATGCCGACAGAGAGGGAATTATGCGAATCAACTTCTTGTCGAACAACGATATTACCGGTGGTAACTCGGGAAGCCCGGTACTGAATGGAAAAGCCGAGCTTATAGGGCTGGCATTCGATGGTAACTGGGAGTCGCTGAGTGGTGATATCCTCTTTGAAAACGATATGCAGCGCATGATAAGTGTGGATATCCGCTTCGTCCTGTACGTGATTGACAAAGTAATGGGCGCAACCCACGTAGTGAAAGAATTGAACCTGGTTGATTAACGTAACTTGTTTAAACAATGAGCCCCTCATTGGCAGCGATTTGCCGGTGAGGGGTTCATTATTGATCTTGTATTGGTTCTAGAAACCCATCTTCTTCCTGTCGAATTCTTCATAACGGGGAGGAGAAGGAACATAGTTGTCATCATCCCACAGGTTACTGGTGATCATCAGGTCGGCACTGTAACGGTTACAGGCAATGGGTACATTGTGTACCCGGCACTGACGAAGCAACATCATGATGTCTGCCTCGTGAGGCTGCGGGTTCAGGTCGTCTATTAAAAATACGGCCAGGTCAATTTCTTTGCGCACCACCATGGCCGCAATCTCGGCGTCACCTCCCATGGGACCTGAGTTCATAATGGTAAATGAGGGGTATACTCCTTCATTGTTCAGTGCATCACGAACCAGGCTGCCCGTGGTTCCGGTGCAAACAAGGTGATGTTCCGACAGGAAGTCGGAGTTGTATACAACCCACTCCACCATATCCGATTTACGGTGGTCGTGAGCTACCAACGCTATTGTTAGTTTTGTTTTCATATTGTAGTTTTACGCGACCTTCATTGGGCGATGGTCATCAATTGTTGGAATTAGTCAGCAGAAGTCAGATACCCAGTTCCTGACGTATTGCATTTATTTTCAAGTTGGCTTCAGCTTCTGCCTGCGGTAGCTCTTCACGTGACTTCACCGCTCCTCTTACTTCAATATAGAATTTGATCTTGGGCTCTGTACCTGAGGGGCGGATGGATAATTTGGTACCTTCCTCGGTGAAGTACTGAATAACATTCGATGTAGTAGGCATTTCCAGTGCAATCTGTTCGTTACGGACATAATCTGCCGCCTCCAGCTTTGCAAAATCCTTGATCAGCGTAACAGGTGATCCACCCAGTGATGTCATCGGGTGTGTACGGAACTTTTTCATCATCGTCTCTATCTCGTCGGCACCCTCTTTTCCCTTACGTACCAGTGAGATACCCACCTCCTTTGAATATCCGTATTCAAGATATATCTCTTCGAGGAGCTGATATATGGTTCTCCCGTGGTCTTTGGCCCACGCAGCGATTTCTGCAAATAAAGCACAGGCTGACACAGCATCTTTATCGCGTACAAAGTCACCTGCAAGAAACCCATAACTCTCTTCACCACCGCCGATATACTTCTTTACTCCTTCGTTTTTTCGTATTATTTCGGCAATCCATTTGAAACCGGTGTAGCAGTCGAACAACTCAATTCCCTTCTTTTTGGCAATATCTTTCACCAGTTCGGTAGTGACAATGGTTTTTACCACATACTCCCTGCCTGTAAGCAATCCCAGTTCCTCTCTTCTGTTCATCAAATAGTAAAGACACAGGAGCATGGTTTGGTTACCGTTGACAAGCATGAAATTGCCTTCATTGTCACGAATGGCCGTGCCAATGCGGTCGCCATCGGGATCGGTCGCCATCACCAGTTCTGCATCTGTTTCCATCGCCTTCTTTATGGCCAGATCCAGTGCAGCAGGCTCTTCGGGATTTGGAGAGACCACAGTGGGAAAGTCGCCGCTGATCACATCCTGTTCCGGAACATGAATGATATTGGTAAAACCGATTGCCTTCAAGGCATCCGGAACAAGGGTGATGCCCGTACCGTGAATCGGCGTATATACGATCTTCAAATCGTGTTGGCGGCCGATGGCTTCAGGTGAGAGTACCAGCTTGCGGACTTCGTCGATGAACGCTCTGTCCATGTCTTTGCCGATGATCTCGATCAGTTTGTTGTTACCTTTGAAACGGATATGATCGACCGACGTAATGCGATTCACCTCTGCAATGATGTTTTTGTCGTGGGGTCCCAACACTTGTGCACCGTCGTTCCAGTATGCTTTGTAGCCGTTATACTCTTTCGGATTGTGTGAGGCAGTAATCATGATTCCACTCTGGCAGCCCAGCTTTCTGATGGCATAAGATATCTCAGGAGTGGGACGAAGGTCTTCATAGAGATAAACCTTAATGCCGTTGGCACTAAAGATGTCGGCCGATATTTCCGCGAATTTGCGACTGTTGTTGCGACAGTCATGCCCGATCACAACCTTTATCTCTTTCACATCTGCAAATTCCTTCAACAGGTAATTGGAGAGCCCCTGTGTGGCGGATCCTACCGTATAAATATTCATTCTGTTGCTACCGGCACCCATTATACCCCGTAAGCCGCCGGTACCAAATTCCAGATCTTTGTAAAAAGCATCGACAAGCTTTGATTTGTCATCGCTATCGAGCATCTGCTGCACTTCTTCTTTCGTGGCAGCATTGTAATTTCCTTTAATCCAAGACTGTGCTTTTTCTGTTACAAATGCCAGTAATGTTTCTTCTTCCATAATGATGAGTATTCTGTTTTTATATCAGTTATTCTATTGTTTGAACTTTGTATTTATCTCCGGTTTGTTCAACAATTTTTTTGTAGTATTCATTGGAATACCCGGGACGGGAAGGAAATTCCGGTTGTCCGTAAGGATTCCTTTTAAACGTTCCGTTTTCTTCTTTTTTGACTACCCCGTCAATATATTTTACCATCAGATATTCACCCAGCTTCTTCCATTCTTGCACACCCTCCTTTACCAGGCGGTTGGAATATTGGGTAAGGTAGTGTATTGCTTCGGACCTGGATTTTGTATAAAGTGTCATTGCCTGCTCCTCCACCACAGGCTGAGAGGTTCTATAACTTTCCTCGAGTGCCGATTGTATTTTCTTCATGTCTGTACTCATATCGCTGTAGCGGCTGTAGACCATGTTGGATACCCAGTTGTGGATCCAGAAGGCAGAAGTCCAGGAGAAAGTTAGCAGATCCCCGTTCCCCTGTGCCATTTCCAGGGGTACTTCAGTATGTCCGCAGTAGATGGGATAATAGACTGTCTGCGCAGCATCGTCCAAGCCAAACCAAAGTATGCCACCAATCTCATCGGGAAACCATTCGCGCATTTGCGCCACAAAGGAGAATCCTGTCTGCTGGGTGGCTGTAGGCCGCTCGTTGCAATATTCTACCGAATCTACCTCAAAAGTAAGAGGAGACCATCGATAGGGAGAATTAAAGGGACCTGCACCCACGTCGAAGCGCCAGTCGAGCTCCGTGCCTTCATAGTGATCCCGCATCTGTTGCTGGATATCGTGCAGGCTCAATTTCCGGTCCGGTTTGATATACAAGGGCATGGGATCGGTTGTCTTTCCCTGGGCATAGGTCACATAGCGGGCCATGTCACTGTTTACCTTATTGAAGAACGACCAGACACGGGCTTCACAGAAACGCAATGCACCAAAATCCAATGGGGCATAAGCTTCAGCAAAACTGAATTGGGCGTCGTTACCTGTAAAATATCCCTTCTCTCGGGCAAAGGAGATCACATCGGGAGCGTAGAGGCAGTTGATAGGGTCATCCAGCGGAAACTGCTGTATGCGGGCCTGGTTGGCATGTGCCGAGACACAATCGTCCGGAATGCGCACGGCAACCCATACAGCTCCTTTATTTTCTGGGCCTTTGCCAATCATTTCCATTATCCACACCTCATTGGGATCTGCAATTGAAAAGGACTCGCCGGAGCTGTAATATCCATAATCCTTTACAAGCTGTGTCATGATGGTGATTGCCTCACGGGCATTTCTGGCCCGTTGCAGCGTAATGTAAATGAGGCTCCCGTAGTCCATGATGGCGGTAGAGTCGACCAACTCTTCACGTCCGCCAAAGGTGGTCTCTCCGATAGCCAGCTGATGTTCATTCATGTTACCGGCAACGTTGAAGGTTTGCAGTGCCTGTGGAATTTCACCGAGGTACTTTCCGGTATCCCACTCGTAAACCTTGAGTTTTTCGCCGGGACGATATTGTTTTGCAGGCCAGTGATACAGTTCCCCGTACAACCCATATGAGTCAGCTGCATAGGAAATGAACGTGGATCCGTCGGTGGATGCTTTTTTTCCTACAAGAAGATTCGTACATGGAAAAGTTAAAGAGAGGGAAAATATACCCAGAAGGGCTGACAGTATGACTTTCTTCATAATGGATGCACTACAACTATTTATTTTCTTAACTACAGCGTAAAGATACTTTATTTTGTTTAATATGCCCAACGAGCAGATTGGATATTTTTGGGTGAATATTTGAAAAGTTGAATGTAATACGAAAAAAAAAGGTACATTTGTATCATAAAGTTCTAACCGGGTTGGAACTTGTCAGGAATGAAAGAAAAAATGAAAGCATTCACATCCAAAAGAATACTGGGACTTACCGTCACACAGATCATCGTGCTTCTTGTGTTGGTAGTGATGTTGTTTTTTTTTAGCGACAGTAGTGTGACAAAGAGGATTCGTTACGAAACACGGATCAGAAACCTTGAATCTCAAATTGAATTCTATCGTAATCAAACCAACATAGATAAGGAAAAATTAAACGAACTTCAATCAAATAAGGAAGACCTTGAAAAGTTTGCCCGTGAGAATTTTCTCATGAAGAAAGAAGGCGAGGACGTCTTTATTATCGATTGAATAAGTAATGTTAATGAGAAATACGAAGGATATATTACTACGCATTTCCGCCATCTGTATTTTGTTATCGGCGATAATTTTCCTGTTTTTACCGGAAATTGCACCCTGGCTCATGGGCCTGTCAGTAGCACTATTTTCGGTTATTACGGTTATCAGCCCTTATCCGGGCAAAAGTATCCGCGGAAAAAGGCTGTTCAACATACAACTCTTTGCCTGTGTATTAATGTTTGTGTCTACATATCTTATGTTCAGGCAAAGAAATGAATGGGTGCTGGCCATGATCTCCGGGGCTGTTTTTCTTTTATATGTAGCAATAGTATTACCAAAAGAATTGGAAAAGGAAATGAACAAAAACAAATAACGATACCTATGCTCTTTGGTATCTATTTATTAATTTGGAATGAATAAAAGCGTATTAATTGTTGATGACAATTTAACGGTTTGTCTGATGTTAAAGTCGTGGTTGGTAAAAAGAGACTTCCTTGTTGAAACAGCCACTTGTGCCAGCGATGCGAAACAAATGGTAAAAGAACAACCCTTCGACCTCATCCTTACAGATATAAGGATGCCCGATGCTGACGGGCTTACATTTTTATCCTGGGTTAAAAAATATGATTCTGATATCGTGGTTATCATGATTACCGGATACGCCGACGTGGAGTCGGCAGTCTTGTCAATGAAAGCAGGAGCAGCGGACTATATTCCAAAACCCATTGAGCCTGAGCATTTATTTAAAAAAATCGAGGAGGCATTTAAGACACAGGAATACAGAAACAAAAATAAACGGTTTTCAAATGACTTTATCCTGCCTCCGGATAAGGAATATCAGCTACTTTTCAGGCAGCTCGATCAAATAGCCGAACATAACGAACACCGTCTGTTGATTGGAGACAGAGGCACCGGAAAGGTCTCTTCCGTGAAGTATATTTACGAGAAGGGAATCCATCCTGCCAGACCACTGGTCCAACTGGATCCTGATCAGCTGAGTAATAAAAATGGTGTCCGGCAGTACATTGATTCTGAACAGGGTGTATCGCCCCTGATGGAGAAATTCTTTGAAGCACGGGGCGGGTTGCTATATATCAGAAAGGTGGATCAACTCGATCTCAATCTCCAGAATGAATTATTGAACATCCTCACGAAACAATCACGCGACGAAAACTATACTCAGGTAATTATGAGTACCGAGAAAAGTACTGGCGAATTGGAGAAGTCACTTATACCCAAGCTTTTCCACCTGCTCGAGGAGAGAAGCACAACCCTCCCCACCATAAAGGGAAAAAAACAGGTAATAGATACATTTGTATCATATTTTCTCCATTTTGCCAACCAGACGCTCGATAAACAAATACAAACCATTGATCAGGCTATTTACAAACAGATGTATGACTATGCCTGGCCGGAGAATATCCAGGAACTTAAGAACAGTGTCATACAGGCTGCATTGCTGACCGAAGGAAAACATATGCCGGCCGAGATGGCATCACGCTTGTTCGAAAAAGATATTACCAAGCAGGAGAGTAGTTCAGTTGTACCTAACCCGATGCTTAATCTTCGAAAGGAGAATTATGAGAAGGAAAAAATAGTGGAGGCACTGAGACTTGCCAAAGGAAATAAAACAATGGCAGCATCAATATTGAATATAGACAGAAAAACGCTGTACAATAAAATTAAATTATACAATGTGATTACTTAAATTTTTTTGCCCTATATGCAAAAAGAAATATCTTCAAAAATAAAGTTCACTGTGATCGCGGGCTATTTGTTGGTCGTGATTGTCATGGCACTGGGACTTTATGGCATTTATCGGAATCTGGTGGTCTTCTCAAATCAGAGAATTAAAAATGAAGACATTACCGAATTACTGATTGTGGGAAATACACTTTCGAAATTATACGAGATAGAAAATGGTCAAAATCTATTCACGGCTGAAAGTGCCCGGCAATATTTTCTCAAATATGATTCAGTTGTTCCGGAGATAAACCGCAACTTGAACAAATTGAAACAGTACTCCCAAGACACTGGGCGTATTGTTACACTTGACACGATAAAGTTCCTTATCCACGAAAAAAAAGTGAATCTGGAGGCGGTTGCCGTATTACTCGACTCGTTAAACAGAGCCCCCCTGATTACCAGCAGTACCGAGAGTAGCTATGTGCCGCGGGCATTGAACAGAGAGGTTTCAGATTTTCTGGAAAAAAATAATCTACGCATACCCCGGCGTAGTCAATCCGACACCACTGTAGTAGCCGGACAACGCAAAGGCTTCCTCGATCGGGTACGCAATGTATTTGTTGCTTCACCCGATTCAACCGTTGTAATCAGCAACAAAGCGGTGGTCAACGAACATGAATTCAAGGTCATTGTAGACACACTCATTAACAAGATACGTTATTCTGAAAAATTGGATCTTGCACGACAGAAGGCACTCCAAGCCATTTTTACCCAAAGGCTGGATACAATGAATTTCACCAACCGCATGCTTACCGTACGTATCGACGATCTTTTAAAAGGTATAGAACAGGCGGAAATGAAAAAGTCCCTTCAGTTGGTAATCGATAAGGAAAAGGCTCTCGCCGGTTCACAGCGTACCATGTTTGTGGTCTCCTGTCTGGCCATACTCATAGCATTAGTTTTCGGCATTCTCTTTTTAGTGGATATTAATAGAAGCCAGCGTTACCGTAGACAGCTGGAGAGCTCTCATAACCGTATTTCTCAACTTTTGGCTTCGAGGGAGAAGTTGATGCTTACCATTTCTCACGATATCAAAGCTCCGATGAGTTCCATCCTGGGTTATATTCATTTGATGGAAGGAGGTGGAAGTGAATCTGAAAATGAACCCCGGCTCCGCAATATGAAACACTCCGGGGAACATGTCCTCCAACTCGTATCCATGTTGCTCGATCATCATAAGCTTGAAGCAGGGACATGGCAACTTACAGAGTCCAACATTCATCTGCATGCCCTCGTGGAAGAAACAGCGGACAGTTTCAGACCACTGGCAAAACAGAAATATTTGAGTTATGTTGTTGACAACAAAATATCCCCTGAACAAATCTTTTTTGGTGACCCCTACGTGATGAGGCAGATCATGGGGAATCTTATTTCAAACGCTGTCAAATATACGGCTGTGGGAGAAGTACTCATTGTTGCAATGGTAAAAAAGGATGAAGGAGGTGATAGTCTCCTGTTTTCAGTTTCCGATACCGGAAGAGGAATTGATCCGGCAGACCGGCAGTATATATTTCAGGAATTCAGCCGGCTGGATAATTCCGGCATTGAATCGGCCAATATGGAAG
Organism: Proteiniphilum sp. LBM24028; assembly: GCF_056629195.1. Classification (NCBI taxonomy): domain Bacteria; kingdom Pseudomonadati; phylum Bacteroidota; class Bacteroidia; order Bacteroidales; family Dysgonomonadaceae; genus Proteiniphilum; species Proteiniphilum sp. LBM24028. The sequence continues at coordinate 917,873 of NZ_CM152817.1, forward strand.
GCAGTGGTCTGGGATTAGCCATCACAAAAGGTTTTGTGGATGCATTGCAAGGCAGCATATCTTTTATTTCGGAAAAAGAGAAAGGATCTGAGTTTATTGTGGAGTTACCCCTGCATCCTGCACAAAAAGAAGATGATAAAATTGTCGGGACAGGGTTTGATCTGGAAGGTATCTCCGTACTTGTGGTAGATGATGATCTGATTCAGTTGAATATGATTGCCGAGATGCTGCAAAAGGAAAGAATGCATTGTGTCATTGAGGCCAATCCTCGCAAGGTGGTATCGCAACTGAGTGAAAATTTGTTCGACATTGTCTTCGTGGATATCCGCATGCCACACATAGATGGGATTACACTCGTCGAAAAAATCCGAGTGAACAAAAATACAAAAGAAGTGCCCGTCATTGCGCTTTCAGCCGAATCGGAGATGTCCGCTGCAGAATTGCAGGCTGCCGGTTTTACCGATTACCTTTCCAAACCTTTTGAAACAGAGCATCTCTATAGCATCATCTGGAGGTATGTGAAATCGGGAAAAACGGGGATAAGCTATCCTGTTCATCCGGTAAAACCACGCATTAAAGGTGCAGGAGCGTTGATCGACTTTGTAAGGGACGACAAACAGGCTTCCAGAGGAATATTGAAGTCGTTTATCAGCGAGACAATAGTCAACATGGAAAAGCTTCAAAATTCCTTTGCTGAAAAGGATGAGAAGACGGCACGCGAGATTGCGCACAAGCTATTGCCTCTTTTTCAGATGATGGGCAATGAGGAGGTGATTGGTCTCCTGCGTCAGCTGAATGATGATCATCAGTGGTCAGGAGTGAAAGAAACAACTTTGCTTGAAAAGTTAAGATCAAGTGTAGAGGAGGTAGAGAATTTTTTAACAGAGATGGAGAGGGCGAAAAATGACACTCCAAATGGTAACCGATAAGTACAAACGGTATCTTCTTCTGGAAAAAGGGCTGTCGACCAACACTATTGAGGCATACATGTCTGATCTGCAAAAGCTGGTCGGTTTTTGTACAGAGTTGAAAATAAATGTTATCGATCTTCGTCGCGAGCATCTGGAGCAGTTTCTGGCATCAATATACGACCAGTCTCTTTCACCCCGCTCCACTGCCCGAATTATTTCGGGTCTGAAATCTTTCTTCCGTTTTTTACAGTTGGAAAAGTACCGCGGTGACGATCCTACAGAATTGCTGGAGACGCCAAAAACAGGGTTAAAACTTCCCCTGGTATTGTCATTGGAAGAGGTAGATGCGATACTGGCGGTTATAGACCTCTCCACTGCCGGGGGGACTAGAAATTATGCCATCATAGAAACACTCTATAGCTGTGGCTTACGTATTTCGGAACTTACCAGCCTTCGTTTCTCCGATTTCTTTCCGGAGGAAGGCTTCATTCGTGTGGAAGGGAAGGGAAGTAAGCAGCGGCTTGTACCTATATCGGACACCGCCATACAGAAGATCAAAGACTGGTTGCACTACCGCAATCAGATTAGCATTAAAAAAGGGAATGAAGATATTGTCTTTGTCAGTTCAAGAGGTAAAGCCATCTCAAGGGTAACTGTTTTTCATTATATCAAACAATACGCTGAAGCTGCCGGAATAAAAAAGAATATCAGCCCGCATGTTTTTCGTCATTCATTTGCGACACATCTGCTTGAACGGGGCGCCAATATCAGAGTAATTCAGGAGATGCTGGGGCATGAGAAAATAACCACCACCGAGATTTATACACATCTCGATCGCAGTTTTCTGCGTCAGGAGATTATTGAGCATCATCCAAGAAACAAGAAATAATAAATATTTCCGACGTCGGCACTAGAGATAAAAATATCCTGAAAACCACCGGCACTCCAAGATAATTTCCTATATTTGCTAATTGAAATAAAAAAAGATATAACGTCATGAAATTTGTAGTATCAAGCGCCACACTGTTGAATCACCTGCAGGCTATCGGCAGGGTGATCAATTCCAAAAACACATTGCCTATTCTGGATTGTTTTCTGCTGGATCTGAAGAATAACATGCTCTCTTTAACAGCAGCCGACAGCGAAACTAGATTGGAGACGCTGGTAGAAGTGGGAGGTGCCGAGGGTGAGGGAAGTCTGGCTATCAACGCCAAAAATCTGCTCGATCCGCTGCGCGAATTGCCGGATCAGCCGCTTACGTTCGATATAAACGATGAAACGCTGGAGGTTTTTATATATTATCATAACGGAAAATACAATTTCGTGGGATTAAAGGGTGATGAGTACCCTGAACCGAAAGTTCTGAAAGATTCTGCCCTGAAACTGACTATGGATGCAGAAACACTATTCTCGGGAATAAACAGGACGGTTTTCGCAACTGCTGACGATGAGCTGCGTCCCGTAATGAACGGAATCTATTTCGATATCACTGCCGATGATGTTACCTTTGTGGCTTCCGATGGTCATAAGCTGGTACGTGTAACCACTACCGAGGCAAAGGGTGACGGGCGGTCTTCATTTATTTTACCCAAAAAGCCGGCAAACCTGTTGAAATTACTCCTTCCAAAAGAATCAGGCACTGTGGATATCACTTTTGACGAGAACAACGCTTATATTAACATGTCTTCATACAAGATGGTGTGCCGCTTTGTGGAAGGACGCTATCCGAACTATAATTCGGTGATCCCTCAAAATAATCCCAATACACTTACACTCGACCGGCTGGCCCTGCTCAATGCACTCAAACGCGTGGCTGTTTTTTCCAATCCGGCAAGCAGCCTCGTGAAGCTACAGCTTTCGGAAGAAAAGATCGTGGTGTCGGCACAGGATATCGATTTTCTTACCGCCGCCGAGGAGATGATCCCCTGCAATTACGAAGGCAACGTGATGAACATCGGTTTTAAAGCTGCCTTCCTCATTGACATCCTCAATAATATTCCCTCACCCGACGTGCGGATAGAACTCTCTGATCCCTCAAGAGCGGGACTTATCCTGCCGGTTGAGAAGGAAGAAAACGAAGATATGCTGACGTTGCTTATGCCAATGATGTTGAATGACTAACCCGTGCATGCATGCAATTAAATCTCAAAAACCCGCTGGTCTTTTTTGATCTGGAGACTACCGGGATCAACATTACCCATGATCGCATTGTGGAGATATCATTCCTGAAGGTATACCCAAATGGAAAAGAAGAAATTAAATCGAGACGTATTAACCCCGGAATACCCATACCACCGCAGGCAACGGCCATTCACGGTATCACGGATGACGATGTAAAAGATTGCCCTACCTTCAAACAGGTGGCCCGTTCGCTGGCCGATCAGCTGGAAGGCTGTGACCTGGCAGGATTTAATTCCAGTCGTTTCGATGTGCCCATGCTCGCGGAAGAGTTCCTCCGTGCCGGCGTGGATTTCGACATGAGTAAGCGTAAGTTTGTGGATGTGCAGATCATCTTTCATAAAAAAGAACAACGTACGCTGGAAGCAGCCTACGCCTTCTATTGCAATAAACAGCTGGAAAATGCCCATTCCGCCGAGGCCGATGCCTTTGCCACCTACGAAGTATTGAAATCGCAACTCGATCGGTACCCGGACCTGACAAACGACATTGAAATACTCTCAAAAGAATATTCCAGCTTTAACAATAACGTGGATTTTGCCGGTAGGATCATCTTCAACGAAGAGGGAGTAGAGGTGTTCAACTTCGGGAAACACAAGGGTAAACCGGTATTGGAGGTGCTCAAAAATGAGCCCGGTTATTATGGCTGGATGATGGATGGCGACTTTCCGCTGAATACAAAGCAGGCTCTTACCAAAATAAGGTTGAAAGAGTTAAACGGATAATCCCAGAAATATGCCCCGTTTTTTTGCGACGCTTTCATACAATGGCCGTAATTATGTGGGTTGGCAGATTCAGCCGAATGGCTTAAGTGTGCAGCAGGTGTTGCAGGACGCATTGTCTGTTATCCTGCGTGATAGCGTGGCCGTAACCGGAGCGGGTAGAACCGATGCGGGTGTGCACGCCCGTGGGATGGTGGCCCATTTCGATTGGGAAGGTGATGCCTTTTCGTCCGTTGACCTGATCCATAAACTCAATAATTTTCTTCCGAAAGATATCTCCGTTTCCAGTATACAACCTGTGAAACCCGATGCCCATGCCCGTTTCAGTGCCCTTTCACGTACCTACAGTTACTATGTGGTTACCCGAAAAGATCCTTTCATGCATGGATTGACCTGCCGTATACACTTTCATCCCGACTTACAACTGATGAATACGTTGTGTGAAGTGTTGAAGGAGTACAATGATTTTACCAGTTTCAGTAAACTGCACACCGATGTGAAAACCAACCTCTGCAGTATTAAATCAGCTCAATGGGAACAGAAAGAAGAACATCGGTATGTTTTTACCATTACTGCGGACCGCTTTCTGCGAAATATGGTGCGCGCCATCGTGGGTACCCTGCTCGAAGCGGGTAGAGGACGTATTGATGAGCGTGGCTTACGACGTATCATTGAGGCTAAAAACCGCAACGTAGCGGGCGATTCCGCCCCGGGACATGCCCTTTTTCTTGAAAATGTGGCATACCCCGAGGATATCTGGTTATAAAAATTTTGCTGCTTAATCGTTCATCGAGATCAGAAACTCTTCATTGCTCGATGTGCGTCTCAAACGATTTAATAGAAACTCCATTGCTTCTACCGAATTCATGTCGGAGAGGAAGTTGCGGAGTACCCACATGCGGTTGAGTGTCTCTTCCGATAGCAGCAGATCGTCGCGGCGAGTGCTGGAAGCAATAATGTCCACCGAAGGGAAGATGCGCTTGTTGGAAAGTCTGCGGTCGAGTTGTAACTCCATGTTACCGGTACCCTTGAACTCTTCGAAAATCACATCATCCATTTTTGATCCCGTATCGGTGAGAGCAGTGGCAATGATGGTGAGCGAACCGCCATGTTCAATATTGCGCGCGGCACCGAAGAAACGTTTGGGCTTATGCAACGCATTGGCGTCCACCCCTCCCGAGAGCACCTTTCCCGATGCCGGTTGCACGGTGTTGTAGGCTCTTGCCAGACGGGTTATAGAATCAAGCAGTATCACCACGTCATGTCCGCATTCTACCAGGCGGCGAGCTTTATTCAGGACGATCTCGGCAATCTTCACATGACGGTCGGCCGGTTCATCGAATGTGGAGGCAATGACTTCGGCCCTTACACTCCTTTCCATGTCGGTTACCTCTTCGGGTCGTTCATCAATGAGCAGAATAATCATGTATACCTCCGGATGATTGTCAGCAATAGCATTGGCAATATCCTTGAGTAACATGGTCTTGCCGGTCTTGGGTTGTGCCACGATCAGTCCGCGCTGTCCCTTTCCGATGGGTGAAAACATGTCTACCACACGACATGAGAGATTGTCGTTATGTTCTTTGGTTAGATTGAATTTCTCATTCGGAAACAAGGGTTTCAGGTGGTCGAACGGTACACGGTCACGCACATCGTCAGGTTTACGGCCGTTGATGTTATCCACCTTCACCAGTGGGAAAAACTTTTCCCCTTCCTTGGGCGGACGAATGGGACCTTCCACCACATCTCCCGTTTTTAGTCCGAAGAGGCGAATCTGCGACTGGGAGACATATATGTCGTCGGGTGATGACATATAGTTGTAATCCGATGAACGCAGGAAACCATATCCGTCGGGCATGATCTCCAGTACACCTGAGGCTGTCAAGATACCGTCGAAGTCATAAGAAGAATCTTTCTCCTTTTGTGCCTGAGCCGGATTCTGACTAAGGGTGGGGGACTGGTGTGCCGTTTTTACCTGTTGTGTCTGAGGCTGCTGTTTTGGTTGCAGGGGGGAAGGTGCCAGCAGATCCATCAAAGAGACCTTACTTCCTGCAGGTGGCACCTCCTTTGCGGGGGGAGCCGCAGTCTCCACTGTGGGATCTTCAGCCACTACGGGGGGTAGTGTCACGGGTGCGGGTGCACTCTTTTTTTCTTCGTTTCTGTGTTTCGACGACCGGAAGACCAACTGAAGGGGTTTGGATGGTGTTTTGGAATCGTGCTGGGGTGTTTCGGCTTTTTCGTCCGCCGCCACTTTCTTGTCGGATGGCTTGTTGCTTAATTCTCCCTTTTGTGATGTTTCTTCCGTTGATTCCTTTACCATCTCATGCTTTGTCGCAACCTCCGGTTTTATGGGTGCAGGAGTAATTGCTGCAATCTCCTCTTTTTTTACCAGCTTGGGCTTTTCTGCAGGGACAACCGGTGCTGTTTGTTTGATGGAACTGTTTTGTTCTTTTTTGGTCGGTTCGGGTTCTTTCGTTTCTTCTTTCTTGCCGACAGGTTTGTTTTTCTGATTTTTTGGTTTCTCTGTGCGGTTCCGGGTACCATAGTTTTGTTTAGTCCCGGTGTCGGCAGTTAATTTTTTGGTTTCGGCTATTGCCTGCTCATCCAATATCTTGTAGATGAGTTCTTCTTTCTTGTACGCATCCGGACGCCGTATGCCCATTTCTTTGGCCAGGACCCGCAATTCTGTGGTAAGCTTTTCATTAAGCTCAATAATGTTATAAGCCATGTATATCTATTGAAATTCGTTGTGAATATTAAAAATATGTTGTCACTGAATCATGCCCGACCCGGTGTGATGGTTGCATGGAACCATACTTTTCAGCAAAAAAAGCCGGAGATAATCTGATATGAAATGAATTTGTAAATGATTAACAGTAGTATGAGTAAATTTACTGCTGAAGATTCTGCGACAAAGTTACTGTTTTTTTTGAATAACAGGAATAACTTCTTCGTTTTTTTTGGGATGATTTCAAATAAACGATTAAAAATCCTCCATATTCAATTTATTGGATGTGCTGACCCTTCTCTCCAACTCATTTTTGTACAACAGGGATCTTTTCCGGTCTAGTGAATTTGGCGCCGAGGACTGAGTAAACAATTCGAATGAAATATTTGCCCATTCCAATGCCTGCATCATATCATCCATCATTTCCCGTGCTAATGCAATATTATTTGCGGCCTTTGCTTTTTCTGTTTTATTGGAACGGGAATTAAAAAAAGCTTCCCATTTCTCTATTGCTGCAATCCAGTTTGCACTTTTGGCAAAACTCTCCCCTTCACGCATCAGTGCATTTGGCAGCGTATAATACCATCTGTTTTGCTTTTCCCAGTGCGGGGCAAAGACATAAGTCATCTTCTCGGCAGCCTGCACTGCCAACTGCTTCATCACTTCCTCCCGCGAGGGAAGCACGATGTCGGCATATGCCGGTATGTTTTGTGTGTCCAGACCTTCCCATCGGATGCTGTCGTTGTATTGCACTGCGGGAATCTTTCCTTCCATGGTGGGCAGATAGACTCTCAGAATAGAATTGATCCTCCCGGTCATTTCACTGTATGTATAGCCCTGTTGGCGGAACTGATCCTTTTTCTCGGTTTGAATAATCAACCTGTCGAGCGAGATGACCGCATCGGCCCCGGTCTTTTTCCTGATAACGTTCATTTGTTCGGGAGTAATAGGGCGTTCCTGAAAAAAATCGGCATCACTTCGCAATGGTTCAGGATAAAAGAGCACATTCTGAAAATAATCCTCTTCATTCAGAAATTGTGTCAGCGCCTCTGTGTAATAAATTGAGATGCTGTCGGAGGAAGCTTTTGCTCTTTCATTGGTTGAACGGCCTATCAGCCGTGTTTCATGTCCAATGTTGTCTGGCTGTTGTACTACATTATTCACAATTGCCAGAGAAAATACGTTTGAGGGCAGTGTAACCTGTGCCGGCTCACGTGTTTCCACCGTCAAGTATTTTATGCCTGCACAACTGCCCAGGAAAAGGCTTGTGGCCATCACAATAAGTAAAGGGATAATCTTTTTCATCCGGGGGTATTTTCTTTTTTACATATGCAAAGATATCACATTTAACTGAATTTTCTCTATTACATCGTGCGATGATTTGGAAATGCCGTCAAATTATTTTTAGAAAAAAGATCACATATAATTAACATATTAACCTGCTTAATTGTTTACATCCTCTTTTTCATTTTTTTGTGAAGTTCGGGAAGTGACTTGCTGAAAATTGTGTATATTTGCTGTCTCAATATATAACGCTTTTTTAACGCGATCAGATAAATGTCATGCGAAACTTCGTGTGCCCATCTATCGTTACGAAAAAACGTAGAAAAATACCGAAAAGAAACAAACTAAACTGACAAAAATGACTTTTAACATTATTGTGTTGGCCAAACAGGTTCCCGATACGCGCAACGTGGGGAAAGATGCGATGAAAGCCGACGGAACCGTGAACAGGGCAGTTCTGCCTGCAATTTTTAATCCCGAAGACCTGAATGCGATGGAACAGGCACTGGGCATCAAGGAGCGTTTTCCTGGATCCCGGATTACGGTGCTGACCATGGGCCCTGGCCGGGCGGCCGATATATTACGTGAAGGACTTTTCCGCGGAGCCGATGATGGCGTCTTGTTGACCGACAGGGCTTTTGCCGGAGCTGATACCCTGGCCACGTCATACGCCTTGTCAATGGCTGTGCGAAAAATCGGGGAGTATGACATCATTGTCGCCGGACGACAGGCTATCGATGGCGACACGGCACAGGTGGGACCACAAGTGGCCGAAAAGCTGGGGATACCGCAGATTACCTACGCCGAAAATATCGAAGCAATAGACAAGAATAAAATCACGGTTAAGCGGCGCCTCGATAATGGGGTGGAAGTAGTTGAATGTCCGCTGCCGGCACTTATTACCGTGAATGGTTCCGCCCGTTCCTGCAGACCCCGGAACGCCAAGCTCCTTCAAAAGTTCAAACATGCCAAAACGGTGACCGAAAGACAGGTTGAAAACCTCGATTATATAGATATATACAGTAGCCGTCCCTATCTGAATCTTACCGAATGGAGCGTGGCCGATGTGGAGGCTGACCCCGTACAGTGTGGCCTTTCCGGCTCTCCCACGAAGGTGAAAAAGATTGAGAACGTAGTCTTTCAGGCCAAAGAGAGTAAGCATCTGACTGACAATGATGGCGAGATTGATGAGCTGATGAGAGAACTAATAGAAAATCACACGATTGGATAACACGAGAAAAAATTATATGAACAATTTATTTGTATATCTTGAAATTGAAGAGGGCACGGTAGCCGAGGTAAGTCTGGAACTACTCACCAAGGGACGCTCACTGGCCAACCAGCTCAACTGTAAAATGGAAGCCATTGCTGCCGGTGCAAACCTCGACGGAGTGGCCCAACAGGTTTTTCCATATGGCGTGGATGTGCTGCATATCTTCCGCGATGAACGTTTGTCGCCATACACCACCATGCCGCATACTTCCATCCTGGTGGAGCTTTTTAAAAAAGAACAACCGCAAATATGTCTGATGGGTGCCACCATCATTGGACGTGACCTTGGTCCCCGTGTTTCTTCGGCGCTGGGCAGCGGACTGACTGCCGACTGTACCTCGCTCGAGATAGGAGACCACGAAGAAAAGAAAGCAGGTAAACTCTACAAGGATTTGCTTTATCAGATACGTCCGGCATTTGGTGGTAACATTGTGGCCTGGATCATTAATCCCGACCACCGTCCGCAGATGGCTACGGTACGTGAGGGGGTAATGAAAAAAGAGATTCTCGATCCTTACTATAAGGGTGAAACAGTGGAGCACACTGTGAGTGATTTTGTGAGGGATGAAGATTTTGTGATCTCCATTATCGACAGACATATTGAAAAATCGAAAGTAAACATCAAAAACTCACCCATCATTGTTTCCGGGGGATATGGTGTGGGATCGAGGGAAAACTTCCAGCTCCTTTACCAGCTGGCCGACGTATTGGGTGCCGAAGTGGGAGCCTCGCGTGCGGCGGTGGATGCCGGTTTTACTGAACATGAGCGCCAGGTGGGACAAACAGGTGTTACCGTCCGCCCGAAGGTTTATATCGCCTGCGGCATATCGGGACAAATACAACATATTGCCGGCATGCAGGACAGCTCCATTATAATCTCCATCAACAACGATCCGAATGCACCCATCAACACCATTGCCGATTATGTGATTACAGGGGATGTGGAAAAGGTGATTCCGAAGATGATAAAATATTACAAGAAGAACACAAAGTAGATGAAAAGGAGCTGTTTTATATTCTTGCTCGTTTTAAGTTTACCGTCTCTTTTAGCCCAAGATACGATCTCTCTGAACCGTACTGGCAACTATGCCGTGGTCACGAAAGAATCGGATAAGATTATTAAGGTAGATATCTTTACTAGAGAAGGTGTACATAAAGGATGGGAATATTACTCCGAATATAATACAGACAGGAAAATTAAAAATGGACCATCACACCTTTTGTACTCCGATGGACGGGACAGCGTGACCCGTATATATGAAAATAATAATCTACACGGCAAAAGTGCAGAGTATTATCCTTCCGGTAGTAAAAAACTAGTGGAGCATTTCAAAAACGGGATTCGTGAGGGAACCTTGAGGGAATATTACCCGGACGGTTCTCTTCGCCGTGATGAAACATATCTTCGCGGAGAATATAACAAGGGGCGTTTTTTTGATGAAGATGGTAACGAGCGTCTTGCAGAACCTTATTGGCAGCATGCACAATTTCCCGGTGGGGTAAAAGCATTGTCCGCATTAATTATTGCTGCTATCCGCTACCCTGAGGATGCGCGAAAAAACAACATCGAAGGACGCGTCATAACAGACTTTATTATTGATAAAGATGGGAAAATGGTATCTCCCAGGACTGTCCGGGGAGCACATCATTTACTTGACAAGGAAGTAATGCGTGCTATTGAGGTTGTAGCTTTTATACATAAATGGGAGCCTGCCAAACTGGATGGGAAGCCTGTCAGGACGCGATACACGTTGCCTCTTGTTTTTGAAATTCCAAACCAACGTGAATTTTAAAATTTAGTATTGATAAAAACTTAATAATATTTCTCAAAACATGGCAAATTTTTATACAGATACACCGCAATTCAGACATTATCTTCAGCATCCACTGATGAAGCGAATTGTGGAATTAAAGGAGCGAAATTACGCAGATAGGGAGACGTATGACTATGCACCCATTGACTTTGAAGATGCGATGGACAGTTACGATAAAGTACTGGAAGTGGTGGGTGAGATCTGTGGCGAGATCATTGACCCCAATGCCGAGGAGGTAGATCACAACGGTCCTACCGTGGCCGATGGACGGGTAACCTATGCGGCAAACACACAGGAAAATCTTGATGTACTTAACAGGGCAGAGTTGATGGGAATGCGGTTTGGGCGCAGGTATGGGGGACTCAACTTCCCAATGGTACCTTATATGATCAGTGCCGACATTGTGAGCCGTGCCGATGCCAGCTTTCAGAATATCTGGATGCTGCAGGATTGTGGTGAAACCATCTATGAATTTGGAGATGAGACACAAAAAAACAACTATATAACCAGGGTGGTGAAAGGGGAAACAATGTCGATGGATCTCACTGAACCCGATGCCGGGTCAGATCTTCAAGCGGTTATGCTGAAAGCCACCTTCAATGAGAAGGAGAATCAGTGGTACCTGAATGGTGTGAAGCGCTTTATCACCAATGGAGATGCCGATATTCACCTGGTGCTGGCCCGCTCCGAGGAAGGAACTAAGGATGCCCGTGGCCTGTCGATGTTTATCTATGACAAGCGCACTGGCGGCGTGAATGTGCGCCGCATCGAAAATAAAATGGGTATCAAGGGAGCACCCACATGCGAACTGGTTTTCAAGAATGCCAAAGCTGAGCTTGTGGGCAGTCGTCGGATGGGGCTTATCAAATATGTGATGTCACTGATGAATGGCGCCCGCCTGGGTATCATGGCTCAGTCGGTAGGTATTTCCGAGGCTGCAACCCGTGAAGCGTATCAATATGCAATTGAACGTCGTCAGTTTGGGAAGGCCATCATCACCTTCCCTGCGGTATATGAGATGCTGGCAAATATGCGGGCCAGGACCGATGCATCACGTAGCGTACTTTACGAGACCTGCCGCTTTGTGGATATGTACAAGACTTTGGAGGATATTGCACGGGAACGCAAGCTGACACCCGAAGAACGGGAGGAGATGAAATATTATTCGCGTCTGGCCGATGCTTTTACACCGCTGGGGAAGGGAATGAGTAGCGAGTATGCAAATCAGAATGCTTACGATGCCATCCAGATTCATGGCGGCTCGGGCTACATGAAAGATTACAAATGCGAGCGCCTTTACCGGGATGCCCGCATCACCAACATCTACGAAGGAACTACACAGTTGCAGGTTGTGGCAGCCATTCGCCATGTCACCACCGGCACCTATCTGCAACGTATGACAGAATATGCTGCCATGCCGCTCACTCCCGAACTGGAGCCACTGAAGAACGTATTGGTACATATGACGGAAACGTATGAAAAGATGGTAGAGCAGGTCGTTTCTGCCAGAGACGAGGAATATCTCGATTTCCATGCACGCCGCCTGGTGGAGAGTGCCGGACACATCATCGCGGGGTATTTGCTTTTACAGGATGCAAACAAAAATCAGGAACTGTTCCGTCGCAGTGCGGAGGTGTATGTCCATTATGGTCGGAATGAAGTGGTGAAAAACTACAATTTCGTCACCCAGTCGCGTATCGAAGATTTAGGGTACTACAAACCGGTCTTCAACGCGTAAAGGTTCACTGTTTTCGGTTATGTAATGATCTCCAAAAGCTGAACAAGATTATAAATTAAAATTCCTGTGATAGAGCTCGGTATTATACCGGGCTCTTTCCATTTAGCCTGTTTTTTATTCTTTCATTGTTGTTAGGTAGCGGACCTTCCAATCCTGCGTTTCAGCTTTAATAATCCCCAAAAAGTTTTTGTCTGACTTTTGGGGTCGTATATTCCGAGTTAATCCCTTTCTTTTGATTCGAACAGATACGGAAATAATTTGTAGAATTAACCGGAAAGGTGAAAAAATATTTTTTGCAACGTTTGGGTGTTTTGTTTCGTCAATAATATTATAAAGTGGTCTCAGTACGTTATCAAATTCAACAAAAATTAAGAGTGAGCGATGTTCGTTGAAGAAAAATAGCCAATATTATGAAAAGTGAAATTTGCATTTTTATCCTATTATTAATGGGAATTTTACTCTTTTCTTGTGAGGAGAGAGATATTGATTTTGAAAGTGAATATGAAAGAAGCCATAAAGTATGGTTGACCTTTAAAGAATCATCCGGTAATACCCCTTTAAGGGAAGTCCTAATTAAGGGAGATGAGCTGTATGTAACCATTACTGCAAGCGGTTGCGACGGTTCTAGATGGGATACACGGCTAATAGATTCCGGTAAACTGGCCTATTCTAATCCTCCACAGCGCTATGCTAAAATAGAGTTTGTGAACAACGAAATCTGTCTGGCTGTGATATCCAGGACTTTCGTCTTCGACCTTAAACCACTCCGGGCAAAAGAAACCCGAAAAGTCTGTATCAATTTAGAAGGATGGATACAACCCTTGTTATATATATATTAACCGAAAGTTGGCGTTTTTTATGGGATACTCCCAGTCCTCAATCCCTTCGGATAAAATTTTTATTCATTGTCACTGATCGACAGCGATTTTGTGTGTCGGAGCACATGGAAGATGTACCGGAACGACTGGTATCAGTATGGAGTTATACAAAAAAAGTCGATTTTCCACGAAACCTTTATCACGGAGAACTGCGGAAATCAATGTTTGGAAATCTAAAATTACTTATCTTTTTCCCGGTCTAAAGAGTAACTCCAGTTTCGGTTGCGGACGCATCTTTCCGGTAAACATGTCCCGCATCCAGATCATTCCGGCCTCCACGCCGGTAGTTGTGTTGAACCAGTGCTCCACAGAACCGCCGTAGTAGGGAGTGCTCATCACCGGCATCATGGAGGCTGTGGTGCTGTTGTTCTGCTGCATCATTGGTATCCCGCCATAGCCGTTTAGATACCAGTTGTCGTTCAACCGGTAACGCCCGTGCAGATCTATCATCACGGCAGACTGAGAGACCCCGAACGTATTGCCTGCCGTTTGCATATAAGACAGACCTCCATCGACCATCAGGTTCCGGTTGATCTGGTAGCTGGCGTCCAACCCCGTGCTCCAGTGGGGCAATACACCGAAGTCGGAGTAGTAGCTGCCACTGGCACCCAAAATAAGCCGTGGGGAGATAAGATATTTTGCTCCGGTGCTCAGATTGTAATAGTTGCCCTTGCCGAAATAGGGCGTTTCCATCAAACCTAACGTAGCGGAACTATAGATTAGGAGGTTGCGTGAAGGTAGCATGCTGGCAACTACCGTGCGGCTTTTCGTATTGATAAAATCAGAAGCGGCACCGGACCACTGTATGGGAGAGAGTGGGGACGAGCCTCTTTCCCTGTTCAGGCTGATCCTGTGGCGCTGGTAGGGTGTGAATTGTGGCACCAGGTTATCTGCCGGATTGAGGCGGGGTAGCCGCAGAGGCATCGTCTCGTTGCGATTAATTGCCAGTGAGTCAGCCGTAAACTCCGATAATCTCCCGGACTCCAGCTTAAGACTATCCTGCTTCATCGGGTTATCCTGAGCTGGAAGGGTTGTGACAGGCAACAGTAACAACAAAGGCAGTAGCAATAAAAGAAAATAAAAACTTCTCATATGAATAAGTACTTAAAGAATGAGGTGACTCCAAAGTTAATAAACTTTTTAGGAACCTGATGTGAAGTATAGCTTGTCAAATTGTTCCTTTTAACATTTAAGAGTTGCTTGTTCCCGCTTTTTTCCTTTTCTTTGTTATCAAAATTCAATAAACGCTAAAATCGATTGCCTATAAGTCCTCTTTACTCTACTAATTAACATAACAATTAAAGAAGTAAAGCAAATGGATACTTTCTGCACGATGACCGATGAAGAATTGGTCGTTTCGTACGCTTGTGGCAATAACAATGCGTTTGATGTGCTCCTCGAGCGTCATAAACAGCCCCTTTACACCTATATTTTCTATACAGTCCGTCACAACGGTCTCGCGGAAGATATTTTTCAGGATACCTTCATAAAGGCCATTACTACAATCAAACAGGGTAGATATACAGAGAACGGTAAGTTCAAGGCATGGCTTATGCGTATTGCACACAATCTGATGATCGATTATTTCAGACAGAAGAAAAGCGAAAACACTGTTTCCTGCGACGACTATGAGCCGGATTTACGGAATAATTCTTCCTTCTGTGAAAATACCATAGAGCTTGAGTTGGTGCGCAGGCAGGTGCTCAGCGATGTCAGGAAGCTTGTTGCCTCTTTGCCTGATTCGCAACGGGAAGTGCTGGAAATGCGTTACTACAGGGATTTGAGTTTCAAGGAAATTGCGTTACAGACCGGAGTGAGCATCAATACGGCTCTGGGACGCATGCGCTATGCGATACTTAACATGCGCAAAATGGCTGAAGATCACAAGATGGTACTTACCATGGATTAGGAAATTCCAATAAAAAAACCCGGATTATCCGGGTTTTTTTATTGGGTAGGAGTTCAAATCGTTTTGCACGGACTGTGCAGATGTTTCTTTGCGTGCATTACTATTTTCAGTATTTCAAGTCAATAGAACTAAAAACAAACGTTTTAGGTTTATTTTTATCGTTCCATAAGGCAGATACTTCAGAATACGGATACTTCAAAAAATGTCTGAAACAGGGTTTGAAGCTGTTAAAGCAATCCTGAGAAGTCTCAATATCGTTCGGTTCGATAACTTTAAATCGTCTGATATTCATTTTTCCGGACTGTGAAGCAGAATCATTTACACGAACAATTTTTTTGTTTTACGATTGCAGGCAGGCCCGCAACTGTATCGTCAAAAAACGCCCGCGTAACAGTATTCAACCTTTATGAAATCTGATCATTGTTTTGCAAACTGTTGCATCGACCACCGAAGAAGAGAAGATATCCGTGAAGATTTATCTCCCGACGGAGCCGGTGACAAGAGCTTTTGCAAAAGTTACATGTGGCAGCAGAAATTCATTCAGTTTCTTCTAAAAAGCAGTAAAGCCTTCGTCGTTAAAACATTGGAATGACAAACTAAGTTTATTCATCTCTCGAATGAAATTCTTCCGGTCGTGTGCAAAATGTCAAAGAACTCCTATATTATTTTTACGCTGTGCGTAATTGTGATTTATTGTTCTCTGCAAATATAACGTCCGGGAATGGAAAAATACAAATATTTCGGGTTAAAAATATGAACAACTTCTTAACAAGTTCTTAACAGGATATCAACATTGGGATTAATGTGTTGTCCATTTGTATTTTACAGTCAGGTATGAACGGAAAGTCATGAATGATTAGATGTCATTTGTAGTCCAATAATTGAAAAAATAAGCGTACTAATAAAAAATATCCTCCAAAAAGTTACCGGTTCCCTGAATATCAGTATACCCAGTAGTACCGTGCTTGCTGCCCCGATACCTGCCCAGACGGCGTAAGCGGTTCCAGTTGGAATAGGGTGGGAGCCCCCCATCGATTTAAACAACAAAAACATGCTCAAACTAACCGATACCAAAAAGATAAGCACCCAGAACCATACTTCTCTGCCCGATGTATGTTGTATTTTTCCCAGACTCATCGCGAAGGCGGCTTCAAACAGACCGCCAATGATTAAAAGAATCCAATTGATACTGACCATAATAAATTAATATTAAGTTTATACTTCCCAACTACGATGAATGATGCTGCCATGTTCCTCCTCGTTTTCTACACGCAGATGTACCTCAATCTCCTGCTGCATTTCCTCCA
Organism: Proteiniphilum sp. LBM24028; assembly: GCF_056629195.1. Lineage (NCBI taxonomy): Bacteria > Pseudomonadati > Bacteroidota > Bacteroidia > Bacteroidales > Dysgonomonadaceae > Proteiniphilum > Proteiniphilum sp. LBM24028. The sequence continues at coordinate 934,614 of NZ_CM152817.1, forward strand.
CGTGGGAGATAATACCGACGATACGGTTTTCCTTCCTGAGCGATTTCAGCGTGTCGAATACAATGTCGAGCGACTCCTTGTCGAGCGTCCCGAAACCTTCGTCCAAAAAGAAAAAATTCTGATTGGATTGGGTAATTTGCTGAATATTATCGGCCAGAGCCAGGGCGAGCGAAAGTGACGCCTGAAAATTTTGTCCCCCGGAAAGTGTTTTTACACTACGCACTTTTCCGCCGTTCATGAAGTCACGTACTTGGAAGTTGTTGTCCTCGGTGATCTCGAGACTCAGCCGTTGTCTGGTAAGTTGAAAGAAACGGTTATTTGCCACATGGCAAAGGTTCTGCAGGTAAACGGAGGAGATGTAATTCACGAACCCACTTGCCATGAAGAGTGATTTCATCATGCGGATATTTTCTCCTCTTAACAGTAGTTCTTCCTGTTCTTTAAGAAGTGAAGTCCGACGTTCCATATTTTTCAGTAACTCCTCCAGCTTTACGGATACTTTTCCCCGTTCGTCGGCTTTTTGTTGTTGCTGATCTTTCGACCACCTGAACTCCGCAATGATCTTTTGATGTACAGCACTATCATATTCACGTTCTCCAACCTCATTCCTGTATTGCTCAAATGACGATTTTCTTTTCAGCAGCTCCTCGTAAAATGCTTTGATGTTTTGTTTTTCTTTCTCGGTACTGATCGTCTCGGAAAGAATGGCAATCACCTCTTCCTCCGACCGGAAATTTGATTCTTCAAGTTCACTTTGCAGTTGTTGCTCCAGGCTCTCTCTTGCCGTCTGCTCCTTTTTCAATTCATTACGGTTGATATCCAGCCGCACTTGAATGCGATCTCTTTCGCTGTTATATCCCTGAAGCTGTTCGTTTCCTGTGACATATTCCTTTTCAATGCGGTCTGATGCTGCCAGCAACTGTTCCCTCTCTATTTCAATGCTTTCGGCAGAATCATCTGTATATTGTTCTCTGTGTACGACTTTCAACTGCTGCTGTAGTGTTCTCAGTTGGGCCTGATGATCCGTGAATGTATTCTTTAAATTCTCCAGCTTATCCCTGGCCGCATCTCTTTTTTTTGCCAACATTTCCAACTCTTCCGCAACTGTCGCGGCTGTTTTATCCTGTGTCTTTATCTCTTTGTCAATTCGTTTAGCCGTGTTAAATGCCTGATCGAGTTCCCCCTTATCGGCATATTTATCCCATATAAATTGTCCGTCATGTGCGGTGATCTTATGTAATAGTTCCTCTTTCTTATGCTGCCACGCAGATTTTTCGCGTCCAGTTTGCTGAATATTCTTTTCCAGCAGGTCGGTACTTCTTTCCAATCCGGTTATTTGTTTGATTCTTTCCTCCAGATAATTTTTTTCATCTTTGATTTTCAAAAGTCTCAAGCTGATATCTTCACTCCTATATAAGGCGGGGTGATGTGTGGAACCGCATACGGGACAGGGTGTTCCCTCTGTCAGATTTTCGGCATAACCCTTCAGCTTCTCCTTAACCCGTAAATGTGTTTCCAGCTCATGTAAAGCCTGTTGTTGACCGACAATCTCCTCCATGACTTTTCGTAATTGTTCCCGACAAAGAGCAAAATCAATACCGGATGGTAACATATTTAGCAGCGGATCAGCCAACAACACTGTCTTTTCTCTTTCAAATTTTGCTTCTTCCAGGTAGTAACTTTCGATCTTCCTTTCTGTTTCGGTCAATTGTTCAACAAGATGTTTTCTCTCTATATGCCACGTGTTGATGGAGGATAACAGGGCAAGATCGGGCATTTTTTGACGCAGGATTTTCAGATTATTTTCGAGTTGTTGTTTCTCACTTTTTCTAAATTCCGCTTCCTGAGATATCTTTGTCCAGTATTCTGTACCTTTAATCACCCTCGCCGATTCCTCTGCCATGTCTTTTTCGAGCGTCTTTATCCGTAAGAGACAGCTTAGATCATCAGCTTTTCTTTTCAGCTCTTCCCTTTTTTCATATTCCGGTTTTAGTTCATCCAGAAACTTGGCCAGTCGTTCAATCCCGACAATGATCAATTGTAATTTTTCATCGTCGGCGTGAATCGCTTCATTCCGCTCTTTTTCCTTTTTCCTGTGCTCCTTCAGTGATCCCAGCAGTTGCTTAAACCGGTTCACACATAACTCGTAGCGCGCTATTTTCTTTTCCAGTTCCTTGTAAACAGTCTCCTGCTTCTGCAGGGTTACATATTTTTTCTCGGCTTCCTCTTTCTTTTCGATCAAAAGCTGCAAACGACGGAACTGCTCTTCTTTTCTCTGATTTTGATCGATGATTGCCTCAAGCCCGTATATCTCTTTTTCAAGCTGCGATAACTGCTCCTGATATTGCTCTGCCTGTTCAGGAGATATTTCACCCAGTTGCTGCAACTTCCCGGTCACATTCTGAATCTTCTCGTTGTTTTTTCTCTCCAGGGAACCCACCCTGGAACTGAACTCAAACTTACCCAGGTTAAACAGTTCCTTCATCATCTGGGTACGGTCTTTGTTGCCAAGCTGTAGAAACTCCTGAAACTGTCCCTGTGGAATGATGATGGTACGCTTGAAGTTATCGTAACTCAATCCTGTTGCCTCTTCCAGTTCTCCGTTTCCGATCGGTACCCATTCTTTTGCGATCTTCCTGTAGGCCGATCGGTCAAGCGTCTTCACCTCATCAAATCGCCTGCTGTTGCGCTTGCCCGTTACAATGGAACGGAAGGTAGTCCGATCCCTGCCCGCTTCAAATATGAAATCGATCAATAATTCATCCGATTTAAGGTTCATCATGTTGTAATAGCGGTTGTCCCTTTTGTGAAGCCGGTCAGTTTCCCCGTATATAGCAAAAGTGATTGCTTCGAGGATGGATGATTTTCCGCTTCCCACGCCGCCAAAGATGCCAAACAATCCGGCAGCAGTCAGTTTGGTGAAGTCAATGACCTGCTTTCTCTGATAGGAGTAGAGCCCCTGTATGGTGAGCGAGATAGGTATCATTTCTCTTCCTCCTCCTCTGCCAGAATCTCCTGAAAAAGCTTTATCATCTCTGCATTGGGCTCCTGTCCTTTTGTATATTTGAAATAGTCCCGGAAAAGGCCTTCCATGTTTTGATTCAGGTCTATCTGCTTTTGTTGCGGGTGAAACAGGTTCTCCACACGGGAGAGCTCAGGGATAATGGCCACAATACCATCATGGGCTGTCTGCAATTTTCTTCGCTCCTGGGCCGTGAGGTAAGTGTCGGTGACCAGTGTGAGCTCCACTAAAGCATTTTGATTTTTCGAAAGCCATTCCAAAGCATCTTCCATCCCTTGTGCCTTTTTACGTAGGAGCTGCTTGCCACAGGCGAGGGGAATTTCACGCACACTGGCTGTCTGGTCAGGTACAACCTCCACCAGCAAAAGATATTTTTGCTGGTTTGCTTCGGCAAAGCTGTATGATAGCGGGCTGCCGCTGTAACAGGCCGGCGAGAAAGATGCATCTACACGCTGCATTCGGTGCAGGTGGCCTAGTGCCGTGTATTGAATCTGTGAAGGAATATTTTCGGTGTAAATTGCCTGCGCACCTCCCACATGGAGAATTGGCTTCTCTTCTTCCGGCTCCTCGGGTGGCACATCACCTTTTCTGATCATAAACAAGTGAGACAGGAGTATGTTGACACCCCGCTTGTCGCAATATCGGTCAGCCAGACTTTGCCATCTTCTGCCCAACAGCGCGCGTAGTTCATCCTCGCTATTTTCTTCTCCCAGAAATGTTCTCAATCTGTATTCGCTTGCGTAGGGGGTGATCAGGATACGTAACGGGATGTTGCTGCCGGGCAAAGCGATTTCAAGAAAACCTTCATCGGTTTTTAGTACTTTCAGTCCGGTTTCGAGCGTGAAGGAACTGACCTGTACGTTCGGATAGCCGGCAAAGATAATCCCACACTCGCGGGCAAGTGGATCGGGCGCTTCAATACGGTCGGGCGAATCGTGGTTTCCGGCAATGGCAATCACAGGCCGGTATCCGTTTGCGGTGAGTCTCTTCAGGGTTTTATACAATAGGTCTATTGCCTCGGTAGGAGGATTAAATGTGTCGAACAGGTCACCGGCGACCACTACTATATCTGCCTCTTCCCTGTCGGCAATCTCACATATTTCCTGCATCACCGCTTGCTGTTCCTCCAGGCGGGAGAAGTTTTCAAGCCGTTTACCCAAATGCCAGTCTGATGTATGAAGGATTTTCATCATTTGGTAACTTTCGGACAAATATACTCATTTGCCCCGAAAAAGCAGCAAAAGATTATTCGAACTGAATGGATTTGGCTGGCCTGATCCTGGCCACAAGATAGGAAGGACCAATCATCATTAACAGGGAGACAATCAGTGTACCGGCATTTAAGAGGATGATATAGAGTGGATTCATATCCACAGGTACGGCAGAGAGATAATAGGTGGAGGGATCAAGTCTGAGTAACTGCCATCGATTCTGAATAAAGCAAAACAATAATGCAATCACATTACCCCACAACATTCCCTGCCCGATGAGGAAGGCAGAGAGATAGAGGAAAACCTTGCGAATGCTGAAGTCTCTGGCTCCCATCGACTTGAGGATGCCGATCATGTTGGTGCGCTCCAGGATGATGATCAACAGTCCGGAGATCATTGTAAAGCCGGATACCACCAGCATGAGGATGATGATTACCCATACGTTCATGTCAAGCAGGTCGAGCCAGTTAAAGATCATGGGATTTATATCCTTGATGGAACGGGTGTAAAAAGTATTTCCCAGACGGTCTTTATGATCAGCCATCACAAAGAAAATTTCCTGCGCGGTTTCATCCAGCTTCTCGTAATCCTTTACAAGCACTTCAAGGCCGCTTGCCATGTCGTCATCCCAGCCGTTGAGGCGGGCAAGCATCTTCTTTTCAGTGATGATATAGAGTTTGTCATAGTCCTCGAAATTGGTCTCGTAGATGCCGCTGATATGGATACGACGTGCACGCACCGGATCCTGTATGAAATAACAGGTAAAACTGTCGCCCGTTTTCAGCAATAGCTTGTTGGCGATTTCCCTGGAGATGATTGCCCTGTTACCGGAGATGGTGTCGCCCGGTTCAAATACGCTCCCCTCCTGCAGGTTTTTACGAAAAAACTGCCAGTCGTATTCTTCTGACACCCCTTTGAGCACCACCCCCATAAAATTGTCGTCTGTCTTGATGATACCGGGCTTGGTGATAAACTCCTGGACATGACTTATGGCCGGGTTGGTGTTTAACTGCGTCAACAGCGTGTCGGAGACCGCAATGGGTGTATGTTCATAGGAAGCGCCACTCTCGAAGGCCGTTATCTGAATGTGGGAACCAAAGCCTATTACCTTTGCACGGACTTCTTTCTTGAAACCCACAATGATGCAGACGGCTATAATCATTACCGCCAGCCCCAGCGCAATGCCGGCAATGGCAATCCGGATGGCGGGCGATGAGACCCGTTTGTCGTTCTTCTTATCTCCCTTGTAGATTCGCTTTGCTATGAACAGTTCTGCATTCATGCATGTTATCTTCTGCCCGGATAAGCCTCCAGTGCTTTCTCTAGTACGGTGAGTGCTTTACCAAGTTCTTCCCTGTTCAGCACATAGGCAATGCGCACCTCGTTTATTCCCAGGCCTGGAGTAACATAAAAACCGGTAGCCGGCGCCATGAAGATGGTCTGCCCTTCATACCTGAAGTCGGAGAGACACCAGGCGCAAAAGAGATCGGCATCATCGATCGGAAGCCGGGCCAGGGTGTAAAAGGCACCTTGTGGCATGGGTGAGTAAACTCCTGGAATCCTGTTCAACCGGTCGATCAGGAAATCACGCCGTCCCTTGTATTCATCGAAGTTGTGTTGCATATAACTACCGTTCACTTTCAGCGATGCATTGGCAGCGATCTGCCCGATGAGAGGGGGACTTAATCGTGCCTGGCAGAATTTCATCACCGTGTCGTGCACCTTGCGGTTTCTGGTAATCAGCGCACCAATGCGGATACCACACTCGCTGTATCGTTTCGATACGGAATCGATCAGTACCACGTTCTCTTCCACACCCTCCAGGTGGCAAGCCGAGACATAGGGTGTGTCATTATATATGAATTCACGATACACCTCGTCGGAAAAAAGATAGAGGTTGTACTCTTTCACGAGTTTCCTGATTTGCTCCATCTCATGCGGCGTGTAAACATATCCCGTGGGGTTGTTGGGATTACAGATCAGGATGCCCTTGGTGCGTTCATTGATCAATTTTTCAAATTCCTCCATCGGAGGAAGGGCAAACCCCGACTCCATAGTCGAGGGAATGGTACGGATGACTGCCCCGGCAGAGATGGCAAAGGCCATGTAATTGGCATATGCAGGCTCGGGTACAATAATCTCGTCGCCGGGGTTCAGACATGCCATGAACGCGTACAGTACCGCCTCTGAGCCACCGGCAGTCACGATGATCTGTTCGGGAGAGAGGTCGATGTCATATTTTTTGTAATAGGTAGTCAGATTTTCCCTGTAAAACCTATACCCGTCACTGGGGCTGTATTCCAGCGTGGTGCGGTCAATTGCGCGAATCGCATCAAGTGCCGTCACGGGTGATGGAAGGTCAGGCTGCCCTATATTCAGGTGATACACTTTTACTCCCTCGGCCTTAGCGGCATCAGAGAGAGGTGCTAATTTGCGTATGGGTGATGCGGGCATTTGTACTCCCCGCAGCGAAATTTCCGGCATGATAACTGCAATATATAATTTGTTTACTGCTGATAATCTTTAAAGCAGAGGGCAAAGGTAGTAAAAAAGTTTCCTTATATGAGGGATAATCGTTACTTTTGCGATGAAAAAAATAATAAGAGAAGCATTTATAATGAAGAAGACAATATTTTGGCTGGCGTTGTCAGTGATCGTGCTGGGACCTATTTCCTGTACGACTCAGAAGAAGGATGCGGATGAAACCGCTAAAAAAGGCTGGACGCTTGTGTGGGAAGAAGATTTTGAAAAATCACCGGTTTCAGAGGACTGGTCAGTGATACCCCGGAACAAGAAGTTTCCTGCCTACCGCTTTATAAGTCAGTACGAAGGGCTGTATGTCTTTCAGGATGGCAACCTGGTGTTACGTGCGCTGGTCAACAGTGCGGAAAGCGATTCATTGCCGTTCCTTACCGGAGGCCTCCATCGCCCTGCTTTCAGGGCAGGCACAATCAACCGCATTGAAGTAAAGGCCCGGATGAATACAGTGGAGGGTGCCACCCCGTACCTGTCACTGATTCCGTCAGATAAAACGGAAAATATATCGATCGATTTCATGGAACGGTATGGACTGGATGAATTTATTTACCAATCGGTTACTTCTGAATATACCACTACACAGGGAATGCCTGACAATCCGCCTTCCAGTTCGCTGGTAGGAGTGAATCCCATGCAGTATCATGTCTATGCAGTGGAGACTTATGCCGACAGCGTGGTTTTTTACGTGGACGAAATACGTACCAAAAAATATCCGCGTATTCTTACCCAGATACCGGGTCAGTTTCCATTTCATGATTACGATTTCGACCTCTTTATCGGTGTCAGGTTGAATAAAGATACCGACCCGGCAGGGTTGCCGGCCGACTTGTTCATCGACTGGGTACGCTACTTTGAGCCGCAACAACCTGAAGCCACAAATAATTGATTAAGTTGATTTTTACAAATCATCAGGCCCATGGCTGCAACTAAAGTACGACCTTTAGTTGCAGCCATGGGTTTCTGTGAGTGTGGAATCTATGAATTTATAGTGGAAATGAGTGACTGAAGAGCCGTTCTTCGGCCAGTTTTTCATATTTTGTTCCCTTACGACCGTGATTGGCAAAAGGGTAAATACTGATTCCGCCCCGCGGTGTGAAGATGCCGGTTACTTCAATATATTTGGGATTCATGAGCGTCACCAGGTCTTTCATGATAATGTTCACACAATCCTCATGAAATGCGCCGTGGTTACGAAAGCTGAAGAGATAGAGCTTGAGACTCTTGCTCTCCACCATTTTCACGTCGGGAACATAGTCGATGCGTATGGTGGCGAAGTCGGGCTGACCGGTAATGGGGCAGAGACTGGTAAATTCAGGGCAATCGAACGTTACCCAGTAGTCGTTCTCCTGATGTTTGTTTACGAAGGCTTCCAGCATCTCCGGTGCATAATCCTGTTTGTATGTCGTCTTGCCACCCAGGTGGCTTAGTTCTTCCTGTTGCATAACTGGTGATATTAAGTGGTTTATTTACTATTTCGTTCGGACAGATACTCCTCCAGCCCCTTATTCCTTAGTAGACAGGCAGGACATTCACCGCAGCCGTTAGCCGGAATGCCGTTATAGCAGGTGAGCGTTTCGTTTTTAACAATATCAAACACTCCCAGTTCATCGGCAAGCTGCCACACTTGCTTTTTGTTACGCCACATGAGTGGTGTGTGAATTACAAACTGTTTATCCATAGATAGATTCAACGTGGCATTGGCCGAGCGGATGAACGTATCACGACAGTCGGGATATCCGCTATAGTCTGCCTCCGAGACTCCCGTGACCAGATGACGTATATTCTGTACATAGGCGAGAGTTGCTGCAAAAGTCAGGAAAAGGAGATTCCTTCCCGGTACAAACGTGTTCGGATAAGAGTTGGCCGGCTTTTCTCGGTCCATCTGCATAGAACGATCGGTAAGTGAATTGGGTGCCAGTTGTGAAATGATGGCTGTATCGAGTACCCTGAACGGCACCTCGGCAAGACTTGCCAGCCGTCGTGCGTTTTCCACCTCTTGCGTATGCCGCTGTCCGTAAGAGAAGCAAAGCGCATGGGTGTGACGGAAATTTTGTTTGGCCCAATAGAGACAGGTGGTGGAGTCCTGGCCTCCCGAGAATAGTACGAGCGCATCTTGCGCTTTATAATCATTCATTTTTTATTATTTAAAGCATCACTTTTCGTCTGCAAAATTAGCTTTTTTCCTGTAGTTTTTCAACTGTTTCGCTTGTTACAAGAAAATGCAGTCAAGGTTGAACATGTTATTGCACCTTTTGTTATATTAATATATCATCAGTAAACCGCCCCGATTTCATAATAATGTGGTTTAAAATTCATGTGGTTATGGATAATAATATGATGAAAGATATCCTGGAAAGTAATTCCAAACGAAATAGTACGGCCAAGGCGCTCCTTGTCCGCTGGAGGTGGAATCACGATAAAAGCCATCGCACACTGCTGGGGTTGCGTCTTGGAGGATTGGCCGAGACACAATATGACCTGAAGGTGAAATATCCTGAACAGTCAAATGAACAAATAACACTGGTTGTACATGCCGATCAGCTGGCAGGAATGAGTCTGGAAGAGAAAATCGATAAAGTGGTACTCTTACTCACCGATGACATGTGGAATTGGGATCCGGGGCAGACGATTAACTTCCGGGAAAAAGTAGGGAAGCTTATTAAATAAACCCAGGCCTAAAACGTAACCTAAATGTAACATTTTCGTAACCGAAGTGTAACATTCATATCGTACCTTTGTAATCAAAATCCGAGAAAGGACATTTAGGTTAATTCAAATGCGACAATTATTGCTGTGCTTCCTTCTGTCATTATTGGTATTATCATGTAACAATGTTTCCACCGGTTACGAAGGCAACCACGCCGGCACGTCCGTTTCGGGTGCCGGAGCTACTTTTCCCTATCCTTATTACAACATTGTTTTTCGTGACTACATGCGTCAGCATGGAAATGTTACGGTGAACTACGGTGCCATTGGCAGCGGCGGAGGAATCCGGAGCCTTCGTGACCGTTCGGTGGACTTTGGCGCGAGTGACGCTTTCCTTAATGAGAAAGAGATCGCATCGATGAACGGCGAAGTGATTCATATTGCCACCTGTATGGGCGGAGTGGTCATGGCCTACACGCTGGAAGGAGTGGACAGCCTGCGGTTGACGGGCCCGCTGATTGCCGATATTTACCTCGGAAAAATCAAAAAATGGAATGATCCCCGTCTTGAGACTGAAAACCCCGCAGTGAGATTGCCCGACCTGGACATTACTCCTGTTTATCGCTCCGACGGAAGTGGTACAACCTATAATTTTTCTGAGTATCTTTGCGTAGTGAGTCCGGAGTGGAAACAGATCATGGGCAAGGGCAAGGCGCTGAAGTGGGAGGCAGGTATTGCCGCGAAAGGTAACCCGGGTGTGGCTGGTATTGTGCAGCAGACGGAAGGGTCTATCGGCTACATTGGTTCTGAGTATGCACTTACCCTGAAATTACCAACGGCAAAACTTAAAAATCGTGCTGGGAGGTACGTGGATGCCACGCTTGAGACCATCTCGGCTGCGGCAAATGTGGAGCTGCCGGATGACATGCGGGCCACGATCACCAATTCTGATGATCCCAATGCCTATCCCATGAGCCTTTTTACATGGATACTAGTTTACAAAGATCAGGAGTATAATAACCGCACAGCAGAGGATGCATCACAACTGGTGGACTTGCTACGGTATATTATCAGCCCCAATGGACAAAAAGTGGCGGCACAGATCAATTATGCACCATTGCCTCTGCAGGCACTGGAAAAAAACAGTCAGCTGATAGGTAAAATAAACTATGGCGGTGCAGCTGTTCCTCCCGGAAGTATATCCGCGGTTGCCGACAGTGTAGGTACAGTTTTGAATGAATAAGATGATATGAAGGATAAGATTTTCAGATTACTCCTTTTTGTTGCCGCATTACTCGTACTGGTACTGTCGGCAGCCATTGTCTATGCGCTGGTGAGTCGTTCCTCCGAAGCATTTCAGGAATATGGCATCCGTGGCTTTATAGCCAATGCGGAGTGGGATCCCCGGTCGGCCACAGAAGAATATGGGGCATTATCGTTTATTGTGGGCACACTCTATACGGCCTTCTTTGCATTGATGCTCTGTATTCCCTTTGCATTGTCCGTGGCCTTGTTTAACGGTGTCTATTTTAAAGGAAAAAAAATATCCGATGTGGTACGGTCGGTTGTCGACCTGCTTGCAGGTATCCCTTCCATCGTATATGGCCTTTGGGGTTTTTACACGGTACGCCCGTTGATTATCGATCTGGGAGTGAATGCGCAGGGATTTGGCATCTTTCTCTCTTCGGTTGTCCTGGCTATTATGATTATCCCCTATGCCTCATCGCTTAGTTCCGAATTTTTATCTATGGTACCCAACAATCTCAGGGAAGGAGCGTACAGCCTGGGAGCCACACGGCTTGAAGTAGTGCGGCATATCAATCTGCCCATGGCGGCTTCCGGCATCGTGGCATCATTCATTCTTGCTCTGGGACGGGCTCTGGGTGAGACCATGGCGGTAACCATGCTTATTGGCAATACCAACCGCATTCCGGCCGGTTTGCGTGATACTGGCAACACCATGGCGAGTGTGATTGCAAATCAGTTTGGTGAGGCCGATGGACTTAAGCTCAGTGCATTGATTGCCATAGGTTTACTTCTGTTTATCATTACGGCCATCATCAATCTGATTGCGAAGCTCGTCATGAAAAAATTATCACACGCATGAGTCAGGATAGATCCATTTCATTCACATCGCGGAGAGCGAAAGACAAAACGGCTTATATCCTCGTTTGTCTCTTTTCTTTCCTGGCCATGGTGCCCCTGTTTTTTATCTTGTGGGATGTAGTTTTAAAAGGATACAAAAACTTCAACCTTCGTCTTTTCACCGAGGTGACTCCCTCGTCGGTAGATGCGCTGATGGCCCGTATGAACGGAGACCCTATTCCTGGAGGAATTCTAAATGGTATCACGGGCTCTGTTCTCATTGTGGGCCTTGCTATCCTTTTTTCCATTCCGCTGGGACTCTTTATCGGTATTTACCTTTCGGATAACAGAGGAAAGAAATTTGCCCGTACAATCAGTTATCTTACCGATCTGCTACAGGGGATGCCCTCCATTGTGATCGGCATCATTGCCTATGCATGGGTGGTAAAGCCCTTGGGCGGTTACTCGGCATTGGCCGGCAGCGTGGCGCTGGCCATCATGATGCTGCCCATGATTGTACGTTCCACAGAAGAAACCATGAACATGCTTCCTCCTGCTTATAAGGAAGCGGGTCTTGCTTTGGGATCATCGTACACCAACGTGGTATTTAAAATTTTACTACCTTCGGGGTTTGGAGGAATTTTCACAGGTATCCTTTTAGCCATATCGAGGGTAATGGGTGAAACAGCTCCCCTGATGCTCACGGCATTGGGTGCTTCCGTGGTGAACTGGAAGGTGACGGAGCCTACCAGTGCCATTCCGCTGCTGATCTGGGACTTTTACAATGATCCCAATCTGGTAGATCTGATATGGTCGTCATCGTTATTATTATTAATCGTCATATTCCTGTTAAACTGGATCGCCAAAATTGTAGCTCGTAAATGGAAAGTGTGAAAATTACAAATAGTAAAAAAGCCATTCTGCAGTTAAAGGATTTATCGGTATCTTATACACCCGGAAAATATGCAGTAAAGAAGGTTTCCACCGAAATATATCCCAACACCATTACTGCTATCATGGGTCCTTCCGGTTGTGGTAAAAGTACGCTGCTGCGTGCCATTAATCGCATGCACGATCTTTATGCCCATATCAGTACCACGGGTGAGATCATCCTCAAAGATAAGAATGTACTCGAGATGGATCCCATGGAGGTGCGGCGCATGGCGGGAATGGTGTTTCAGCAGCCCAATCCTTTTCCCACCATGAGTATCTACGATAATGTGTTGGCGGGCTACTCTCTCAACGGCATACGTCTTCACCGAAAAGAGAAGGATGAAATCGTGGAACAAAGTCTCAGGAGTGTAGCCTTATGGAATGAAGTAAAGGATGTGATGAACAAGCGCGGATCGTTTTTATCCGGTGGACAGCAGCAGCGCCTCTGTATAGCCCGTACGCTGGCACTGAAACCGGAACTGTTGTTGATGGATGAGCCCACATCGGCACTTGACCCTATATCGACGAATAAGATTGAGGAATTGCTGCTGGAATTAAAACAGGAGTTTACCATCATCATAGTCACCCACAACATGTCGCAGGCTGCGCGGATATCAGACAACTCCATGTTTATGTATCTGGGAGAACTGGTGGAACATGGAAATACCACGCAGATGTTCACCAAACCGCAACAAAAAAAGACCGAAGAGTATCTCACGGGAGTTTTTGGATAAAGTTTCAGACATCAACTTTTAACAGGAAACAGGCAAAAAGTAACAGAAAACAGGTACCGGAAGGCGGGTGTTTTATTGTAAAATCACAAAACGAAAATCAATTTAATCAATCTTAAGATGGACACACAGAACGATAATAGAGAATCTACTCCCACAGTGGGAATCAAAGATAAGTATCTGGAGCAGCTCCACAGCGATTTCCAACTGGTATCTGAGATCGTGCTGACCCAGATATCACTGGCTTCATCCTTGTTACATCAGAAACCCGACGAGCTTGTTCTGATCGAACTGAAGCGTAACGAAAAGTTAATAAACTCTCTGGATATCACAATCAAAGAAAAAGTTATTAACGCAATCATGCTCTTCACTCCGCGGGCATCGGACCTGCGACGGCTGATGGCCTATCACGATATGACAATCTCCATGGAGCGCGTGGGTGACCTGATTGAGAATATCACGCATTTGATCAGCGATATAGATTTTACCCTGGATGGTTTCGAAAATTACAAAAAACTGCTCGACAAGATGTTTGTGAAGAGCGGGAAGATGATCAAAAATGCGGTGTTTTCTTTTGCGGGTGGTAGCAATGAGATGGCGTATGAAACCATCTATATGGATGACAAAGTGGATAAGCTGGACAAGAAGATTGAGAGAAAACTGGCAGAAGGGTTTGGTAATGAGATGCATACTACGCAGTCGCTGGTTAATATAATGAATATAAATAGTATATCTTATTATCTTGAGCGAATTGGAGATAAAGCGGTGGATATTGCCGAATCGGCCGTCTACCTGATTGAAGGCAAAGACATCCGGCATACCAAGCTTCCCAACCCCTGAAACCGATTTTCTGATAACAGAAATTATATTAATTTTGTATGTTATGGAAGAAAGAATTTTAGTGGTAGACGACGAGGAAGATATTTGTGACATTCTGCAGTTTAATCTGGAAAATGAGGGATATATTGTAGATGTGGCCACATCGGGTGAGGAGGCTTTACAAAAAATTACCGATGTACATCAGCTTATCATCCTCGATGTGATGATGGAAGGCATCTCGGGCTTCAAGACTGCTGAAAAATTACGAAAGAACGAAAATTATATCCCCATTATCTTCCTTACGGCAAAGAATACCGAGAACGACATGCTGACCGGTTTTTCGCTGGGTGGCGATGACTATATCTCCAAGCCTTTTTCGGTGAAGGAGGTGTTGGCACGCGTGAAGGCGTTGCTGAAACGCACCTCGCTCATCAAGATGCCTGCAGAAACAAAGTGGTTCTACAAGGGGCTTGCCATTGACATCCACACCAACAGGGTCACCATAGACGAAAACGAGGTGTCGCTGACCAAGAAAGAGTTCGAGATACTCTCTCTCATGGCGCAGGCCTCGCCGAACGTGCTTACTCGTTCGGAGATTCTCAACAGCGTGTGGGGAGATAATGAATTTGTGCTAGACAGGACGGTAGACGTGCATATAACCCGCCTGCGAAAAAAACTGGGAAAATATGCCAATATCATTGTCAACCGCTCGGGTTTTGGTTATTACCTGAATATAGATGCCAAAAAGGAAGAATGAAACGAAAAATCACTTTCAGGGTACGTATCCTGACCATATTTTCACTTATTATTGCAGGATTCACAGTGGGTATTATCCTCTTTGAACAACAGCAAATAAAGAAAGAACGTAGCGACAGCTTGGAACGTACGCTGGAAAACAATGCCGATATAATAAATCAATATCTGGCAATCAACGGCATTACAATAGCGAAGAGCGGGGATTACATGGGAGAGCTGTTACAGTACATGCCACCTTATTTGAGAGTGACTATTCTCGACTGGAAGGGAAGCGTAATTTATGACAACCGGGCAGATGCGAGTACAATGGAAAATCATTTGCAGCGGCCCGAAGTACAAAAAAGTATCGGCTTCGGTACAGGTACGCATGTGCGTCTTTCCCACACCAAGAATGTAAAATATCTTTATTTTGCTAAAAACTATGATGAGAAATATTTTATCCGTATGGCCGTACCATATGACGTGAGACTCCAGTCGTTCATCAACTCCGGGAACTCCTTTGCATATTTCATTCTTCTGTTTTTTGTGGTCTGTGTGCTGATGATGTTATATTTTGCCAACCGTTTCTCCAAATCAATGAAGGAACTGCGTGAGTTTTCCCTGAGCGTGAAGAACGGCCTGCCCGTCCCTTCCTCCTTTCAGTTTGCCGACGATGAGGTAGGGGAAGTGAGCGCCGATATTGTTGAAAACTACAATCTGCTGCAGGAGAACCGTCTTAAACTTGCAGCCGAACGGGAGAAGCTTTTGCAGCATTTTCAATTTTCCGAAGAAGGTATTGCCATTTTCTCACACGATCGGCAGCAGGTGTATGCAAACTCCCATTTTTTGCAGTTTCTGAATGTGATTCTTGATAAACCTACCCTCGAAACGGAACAGCTCTTTTCCGATCCCAATTTTGAGGAAGTGGTGCATTTTCTGGACGAACGTTCCCAAAATGGGAACATGTTTTCCAAAAGGATCGACAGAAGTGGAAAACAGTTCAATGTGCGGGTAATAATTTTCGATGATCGAAGTTTCGAGCTATATATCAGTGATATCACCAAGTCTGAGAAGACACGGCTACTCAAGCAGGAGATGACCAATAATATTGCCCATGAGCTCCGTACGCCGGTGACCAGTATCCGGGGTTACCTGGAAACCATATTGAATATATATCGCGATGAGTCGTCAGATGAACGGATTCACAACTTTCTCGACAGGGCTTATGCACAGACCATCCGTCTCTCTGAACTGATTCAGGATATAAGTATGCTTACGAAGATAGAGGAGGCTGCAGATCGTTTTGAACTGGAGCCTGTGATGATGAGGGAGTTATTGGTCGAGCTGAAGGCAGACCTTGCTGATGACCTGGATGGAAGGCAGGACAAATTTACGGTGGATGTGCCCGAGTCGGTGGTTATTTATGGTAGCCGCACACTGTTGTACTCTATCTTTCGGAATCTTGCGGAGAATTCCATCTCTTATGCCGGAAAACAAATAGATATTGTTGTGCGTTGTTACAATGAAAACGAAGATACCTATTTCTTCGAATTTTACGATTCCGGTACGGGAGTTGAAGAGAAGCATCTGGTGCGCATTTTTGAACGCTTTTATCGCGTGAACGAGGGACGCACACGTATCACGGGCGGATCGGGGCTGGGACTCTCCATCGTGAGAAATGCCGTACTCTTTCACAGGGGGAGCATTGTAGCCAAAAACCGCTCCGAGGGGGGCTTGTGGTTTTTAATGACATTTCCAAAAAAGAAATAAACATATGAAACGAGTATGAGAAATCATTACACCCGAAGTAATGATTAAAAGCGAGTTCCATATGACACCATTGAAAATAAATATTTTAGTCATATGAAATATATCGGAGCACATATCAGTGCCTCTGGTGGTGTGGAAAATGCACCCCTCAATGCACAGGCTATTGGAGCGAAAGCTTTTGCCTTTTTTACCAAAAACCAGCGTCAGTGGTTTGCTTCGGCATACACGACACAGAACATAGATCTATTTAGGGCACGCTGCGAAGAATTCGGCTTTTCTCCCGATTACATTTTGCCGCATAGTAGCTATCTCATTAACCTGGGCAATCCGGGTGAGGAGGAAATAAAGAAATCACGACAGGCTTTCTTTGATGAGATGAGCCGATGCGAACAACTGGGACTGAACAGGCTCAACTTCCATCCTGGCAGCCACCTCAACCAGATTTCTCATGATGAGTGTCTCAACCGCATTGCCGAATCGATCAACATGTCGCTCGACCGGACAAAGGGAGTGACTGCCGTACTGGAGAATACAGCAGGTCAGGGAAGTAACATGGGACATACATTTGAGCAACTGGCATACATTATCGATAAGGTGGAAGATAAGAGTCGCGTGGGTGTCTGCCTCGATACGGCGCATCTGCTGGCAGCCGGTTATGAAATTAGAACCCGCGACGCCTACGATGATACTTTCCGCAGGTTCGACGAAATAGTAGGCTTCCGCTATTTACGGGGCATGCATATCAACGATTCAAAAAAAGAACTTTCGACACGGGTAGACAGGCATGACAGTATTGGCAAGGGAGTGATGAACCTCGGTCTTTTCACCTTCATCGTGAACGATCCTCGTTTTGACGATCTGCCACTGATTCTGGAAACTCCCGACGAAACGCTCTGGGCAGAAGAGATACGAATGCTTTATGCGCTTATCAGATAGGAGTATTTCGAAAAAACATTTTAAAAAGGAGGATTTCTCTTCATAAAATATGAGAGAGATCCTCCTTTTACAAACAATTCAAAAAAGTCATTAAACCATCTAGACTTGATATCCTCAGTAAAATCAAGATAAAAGGCGTACTTTTGTTTATCAAAAGCTTACTAAAAGTATTCGTGACAAAATGGTCGAAATACTCGGCATACACCACATTGTTTAAAATTAAATCGCTTATCCACGCAGCAGCTGTGGGCACTAAATATACCCACCATTTGCGAGTACAATAAGCTGCCCCGAAAAGTGGCATTTCGCCAATGGGCGCAAATTGGAGGGATGGGGAACAAGTCTGCCAACTGCAGTCAATAGAATCATTGCCATAATAACGGAGAGTTATTTTTTTATCGTGTTAAAACTTATACCTCTCATATGCAAATCGTATGCGCCGGCAATCTCGGCAGATGCTTCGCCTAACCAGCCGTTTTCTTTGTCCACGCCGTTATATACTTTCACAAAATCGATACCGGGAAGGTTGGCAGGTTTGCCCTCTTTGTCTATTGCCCAATCGATGTCGATTCCGGCATTTTCTGAGTGGTTGGGGTAATTATCGGCATAGCCGTAACGGAAAGCATAAAGCACGTAATAGCTACCTTGTCCACTTTCGTCAATAC
Organism: Proteiniphilum sp. LBM24028; assembly: GCF_056629195.1. Classification (NCBI taxonomy): domain Bacteria; kingdom Pseudomonadati; phylum Bacteroidota; class Bacteroidia; order Bacteroidales; family Dysgonomonadaceae; genus Proteiniphilum; species Proteiniphilum sp. LBM24028. The sequence goes on from NZ_CM152817.1 coordinate 952,705, forward strand.
CATTATCGGCAAGGCGGATACCTTTGTAGGTGATCTTATCTTCTTTTATCCATCCCGGATAGTAACTCTGCTTGTGGAACCCATTCTTTACTTTGTAACCTTCCTGTCCTTGGTTGTCTGTCCAATAAATATAATTTTTTATAGGTGCTTCGTCATCGTTAACGGGGCGGTAAAATGTCATTTCGTAATCGCGGAAAGTGCGCACGTCGTTTTTATTGTTCACAGCCATTTCATACCACGACTCATTCTCTGCAGTAAAATTTCCGCTGCCTTTTATTTCATACCACTCATCGTCGTCAGGTTTTCCGTTTTTATTTTTATCGTAAGCCACCATAATAACCGCCGGTTCACAGCTGCCACCAAAAGGTGCATCGGGACGGGGATTGGCTGCTGCGCCAAAAGCATTTCCGTTGATGGTGAAATCGCGTTTACCCGAAACATTGGCTATGGTGTGGTCAAAACCAAACGTAACGTATCCCCCCCAGCCGCCGAGGGTAATCATTGTGGCATTTTCACCCACCAAATGAGAGGCAGTTTTGGCAACCATATCTTCGTGCGTGTCGCCTTCATCATATTTGGGTAGTTTGTTTACAAATTGTCCGGGAGCGGGCAAATAGTCAAACACGTGCGAAATATAGGGTGATTGCACTTTTTCTCCGGCGCGAACCAGTATCATATATCCGTCTTCCAACCCGTCGGGTGTGATGGCTTTGATGGTATATCGTCCGGTTTTTGCCGAGATGAACTGAGGCACTCCCGTTTCGGAATGTTCCAATCGGTATAAATCGTTCGATGCTTTGATTACTTGCCATTCTATGTTTTGTATTCCTTCCAGACTTTTTGGCGTTTCCAGGAGCAAAACAGTATTTGTTGATGCGTTTATGGGGGTGAAGTTGCCTACTTCAATGGAGATTACTTTTTGTGCCATTCCGCTCGATGATGCGGCGCGAAACACCAACGTGTGCGTTCCGGCTACCGATGGCGCGGTAAAGGTGTAGGTGGCGGCAGTACTTTCTACCACTCCGTTAAGGAGCCACGTATAGGTGGCATCGGGTGCATTTTCTACGGTGGGTTTCAGCTCCAGCGTTTGTTTCACGGTGGCGATGTATTCGCTTTCGAGTCCCGAAATAACGGGAACAATACCTACTTCGGCTTCTTTGGTACAGCTTGCAACGAAAAGTACCGAAAACAAGATGTATGATGTGTATTTGTTGATTGATTTCATTTTATTGATAAAATTAAAAGATTACTCTACTCGTTCATATGTGTTTGTCCAAGATTTGACCTACATATAAAATTCGACCCTCTTTCATATTGGCATCTTCTACTACCTGTGGTGTTACAGAAAAGTTTTTTTCAAACGGATATACTATTTTTCGTACTCTTACAAAGTTTATTCCGATAAGCGAAACACTTTCCCCTTTTTCGTTTACCGCGTCATCAATATCAATGTTCAATTTTTGATTGAATGAGTTGCCACCAGTAACATCACGTGTTATGCGTTTCCCTTTCCGGGTAATAACGTTTGACCAGCCGTCTAGCTTTATTACTTCTTTCCTTTCTTTATCGATCATATAATATCCGGGGAAGAAACCTTTGGTGGATACATTGCCACTATTTGTAATGGAACTTGATAATCTTTTACTGTAATGAACCTCACCCAGTTGCTGCTCAGCTTGATTATCTTGCCATTTGAAATAGGTGTCAAGCCATAGTTCGTCTGTTTCAACACGGTCATACGTAAAGGTGATTTCATAATTAGCTATATCTTCCTTACCCCAATCGTGATTTTTAATTTCGTACCATTCGTCTTCATCCGGCTTTCCATTTTTGTTTTTGTCGTATGCTACAAAAACCTGTGGCAGATCGAATTGCGAAAACTTCGCACTGATTTCCAAGTCTGTTTTTCCTTTTACGTTGACTACCGTATGGTCAAATTCAAAAGTGGCGTATCCTCCCCAGGAACCAAGGTGAATACCGTTAGTGGGGCTTCCTTTTCTTATCTCTGTTGCTTTATTTATAAAGTCGTTGTATGCCAAGGGAAATTCGTTTCGATTCCACATAGTTTCTCCACCAATAAGCGACCAGTCAAGCCCGTTTGCCGGAGCCGGATAATACTCTAATAGCGTGTAGGCGCTCTGTTTATAGTCTGCCTCTTCCACCTTCACGAAAGTTGTTGTAGTTACGGATTGTTTTCCAGCAGATACGGTGAGTTTCAGTTCGTAGTCGCCGGGTTTGACTTCTATGAAATCAATGTTTTTCTCTTTTCCTATCACCGCGTCGCCCTTTATCCATTCGTACTTGTAGTCGTCGCGTTCGGGACCGGCTATTTTGGGCACGATTTCAAGCACGTTGCATTTTGATGTGGTGAAAATGGGTTTGTCGAACGAAATTTCAATGGGTGCCTCCACCACAATTTTAAACACTTCGTGGGCGGTTCCGCCTTTGTTGCTTGCCTTAAACGCTATTACAAACGTGCCGGGCTGCGTGGCAACAAACGTATAATCGGTGGTGGTATTGACGATTTTCTTGTCGTTAACCGTCCACACATAATCGTTTCCTTTCAGATTTTTGATATCGGGAGCCAGCGTTATTTTGTCGCCTATGTTTAATAGATACTCGCTGGTTTCGATTCCCGAAATATCGGGAGCCAACACTTCTTCTTTACACGCGGTAAAGAACATTGCCGTGAATAGCACGGCAAGAAGAATCTTCTGTTTCATCTTGTTTTTGAGTTTAAGAATTAATGAAAAATGTAATGTTTTTATCCTATAGGTTTTGAGATGCCATGTGTTACGTCTTTACATTATCTACTTGGCACCAGTACAAAATGCGCTGGAATCTGTCCCGCTTCCAGCTCCCATTTTTTTCTTCCGGAGGAAGTGAAGCAGTAGAGTGCACCGGGAGTAACGTAGTTTCCGGCATCAGTAATATAAATGTCTTTGTTTACAGGGTTTACCATAATGCCATAGGGCTTTTCAATCTGTTTATCGGTACCGTCGGTAATGATGCTGCGGGTTACTATTTCACGCGTACGCGTATCCACAATGCTGTACGAAATTTCCCAATCGTGCGTTATGTAGCTAAACTCGGTGCCGTACACGTAAAGCAAGTCATCATCGATCCAATAGTTGGTGGCGGCAATGGGTATTGTATCGGTAACTTCGCCTTTTGCACGGTCGATGAAAAACAAACGGGAAGGCAATCCTTTGTAATCACCGCGCGAACTTACCCACAGATTGCCTCGCCCGTCGGCTTTTATCCGCTCTAAATTATACGCCACGTCAATGCGTCTTTCTTCCTTGAATGAGGCTATATCGATCACGGAAACTGTTCGCTCGTATCCCCCGGTACTGTTCGCGCCCATATATCCGCCCGAATTTGCAACGTAAATTTTGTTGTCCACAATTTCCAGTTCATCGGGTTGAAAGCCTACCAAACACCGGTCTACCTCTTTTAGTGTGGCGGTATCTACTTTTGCCACAAAGCCGATTTGTGTGTAATCGGGGTCTATCACAACCGGCCCGGCATAGGAGGTAACGTAGGCATATCCGTCGTGAAACTTGATGAAGCGGCAATTGGGTATCTCTATTTGTGCGATGCGCCTGGTGGTTGCCACGTTCATCACTTCCACCTTGTTGGAGACGTTGATTACAGCGTAGAGTTTGCTGCCGTATATGCCAATGTCGTTACCCACATCTCCCATCTCTTTGGGGATTTTGGGGTTTCGTTCGGCATAGATGTTTTTCTTGTAAACGGCGGTGGCAAAATCGTAATAATCCAATGTGGCTTTGTTGTTACCCATATTGCCCTCGTTGAGGAGGTAGAAGCCCCAATACCCGTCGATATATTCGGGGAAACCGGTGAGGATGTCTTCCGAGAGTACCACTTCCACATCGTCGCGACACGATGAGAAAGCCGTAAGCAGGGCGATAAACCATATTCTAATTCCTAACTTCTTATTCCCAATTTCTTGCATCATATTTCTGCGGTTATTGAAAGTTTATAATTTCTCCTGGGCATAGGGTAATTAAGTACCACATCGTAATCTTGACTGAGCAGGTTATTTATTTCCAACGCTACCCGCATATTTATCTTTTTTATCATGAATTTTTTACTTACTGTCATATCGTTGGTGTACCAGGGCTGCTCGTATTCGGCGGGGATATTTGCCGAACTATGGTAGCGTTCGCCCACGTAGATAAAACTGTAGTTCAGCTGCCACGATTTGTAAGTGAGGCTTGCCACTGCTGAACCGTTGTGCCACGGAATGTAGGTAATTTGCCCTCCCCACGTGCTTTGTTGCAGAATCGGGTTTTTACGCTTGGTAAAATCTTCCGCCTTTTGATAGGTGTACGTTAGGCGAAGGTTGAAAAGCAAATCTTTATACGGTTCAACGGTGATCGATGCGGCTGCATCCATACCACGGATTTTCACGTACCCCAAATTCATCATCATCCACCGGTATTGCCCGCTGCCTTTGGGGACAGCAACAATTTTGTCGGTAACCTCGTTGTAATATGCATCGGCTTGAAATTCCCACTGCTTGATGATATTTTTCTCATAGGACTTCTCATACCTGAATCCCACGTTATATTGATGGGTAAATTCCGGTTTGAGCTTGATGTTGCCGATGTCGGTATAATAGAGGTCGTTGAAGGTGGGCATTCGGAAAATATGCTTATAAAAAGTGCGAATGTTTAAATTTTGACTTTTGAATGGTTTGTAGGATATAAAGAATGCAGGGGTAAACTCATGTTTATCGGGTGCGGCTTTGGCGTTGTCATCGGCGGCAGTGTTTCCCGAACTGATTCGCTCGCGCACGAAAGTTGCCAACACACTGCCTTGCATTTTCACTTCACCGAGATCGGTTGCACTTGCCAAAGCTACGAGCGTGGTAAGCCGTTTCGGGAAAACAAAACCGTCCAAATTGGATGTCAGTGTATTGTATTGCATATCTGCCGATAACACCGCATCCCACTTCCGTGTGATGGAGTACTTGTTGGCTACAGAAGCATACACCTCCTGTTGACGAAATGTGTTGTCGATAAGCATCAGCGTGGTGTCGGGATTGAGGTAACGCATATAATCATAGGCATATTTGGTATTGATCAACACGTCGTATTTTGGAGTAACGCTTTTTTGAAAAACACCTTGTGTGAAGAAACTGCGGTCCCACTGCCGTTGAGAATTTTTCCACCGGTTATTTACGACGGCTCCGGGAATACCTCGTTCCGAATCGTAGAAATAAGTTTTCACTCTCCAATATCCACCGGAAATCGTCCCGAACAATCCTCCTTCAAAGCGGAAAGAATAGATATCGCCGTTTTCTCTCACCGCAGTGGTGTCGTACATTACTTCGCCGGTATTGGGGAAAACGCGTCGATAGCGATACTTGTATTTTCCAGATGAGTTGATATATTCACCGTTGATGGAGGCACTCAGATTATCTTTAAATTTATATTCGTACAACACAGAGGGATTAATGAGGTCGAAAGAACCTCCTTTGGTGGAAGTACGCAGGTTGTATCGCTTGTTTTCCACGAAACACGGGGTACGCGATCGGAGATAAACTGTGGCTGAGGATCCGAAATCTCTCCCCGGCTGAAAGATGTTGCTTTTTTGTCCGTTGTAAAGCGAAATCTCCTCGATGTTTTCCAGTGAGAATTTACCCAAGTCTATTTGACCGTTCTGTGCGTTTCCCAACTGAATACCATCGTAAAAAACACCCACGTGATGGGTTCCCATACTGCGTACATTTATGGTTTTCAGTCCGCCAATGCCTCCGTAATCTTTAAGTTGCACGCCCGAAAAATAGCGTATGGCATCGGCTACCGAAAAAGAACTCAGGTTTTTAAGTTGCTCGCCCGACAGTTTTTGTACGGGAATCACTTCTTTCATCAATGGACTTCCGTAAACAACAAACTCATCCAACTGAAGAAACATCGCGGTAGAGTCCCTGCCAGATTGTGAAGTCTCGGTTTGAATTGGCGGTTGTTCGGGCTTATTCGCCCCGGCTTGTGCAAACAGATTGCCTGCCGTAATCAGCAGCCCGATTACAACGAACAGCGAGGTTTTCTTACACAGATTCATTCTTTCCGAAAATTAAACTTTCAGAAAGCGGATCATTGAGGTGGAATTATAACACACGCGGTAAAACGGCTTATGAAGTATAAGTAGCCAAAATAATAAAACAGAAGAATCTGCCGTGGTACGTGTTTTCGTTCTTCAAGCTCCAACTCCCCGAAAGCTATGAAACATTTTATCTATTTTGGCAGGTCTTCTGACTTACTCGTCCTTTGTGCTTCCTTCCCACCCCAATAATTGTCGGGACAGTGGATTTGGGTATTGCACAAGGCTCTTCATTGAGCTTACAGCAGCGGGTCTGTTCAGGATTTACACCTGATTCCCTTTTCATTATTCGTTCCGAAGGATAAATAGAACGAATAACACCAAAATTTGTGTTTGCAAAGATATGAAAGATATTTTAGAATTCAAGAAGTTTTTATGGGATGATTTATTTTGACTTTAACTTATCAGAGTGAATTCTCATTTTTTATGGTTTTCCATAAGCGTGCTGAAACCTCCTTTCTCCGAACAATGGATAAACAACCGCTGTTCAATATTGTTTTTCATCTGCAGGAAGCGAAAGGAAAGGGCTTCGACAGTTTCAACCCTTTTTACGCTGGTCAATTTATGGTTGTCTTATGTAGAGAAATCAAGTGAAATATCCCTAACGGTTTCTTGGTATTCAGGTGCATTGATACCTGCAACTTTAAACCTTTTACGTGAGTTCTTTCGGCTAGATGGGTACCTTCGACTTTCAATATTTCTGCTTCCTCTTTTTGCTGCGCATATAGCCGATTGTTCCCGAAAACTTCTGCCTTTTACTGTTTTTATGGTCATAACCGGAACAGAAAAAAATATACCGATAAAACGATCGTTGTGTGATTTCAGTGGTTAGGTAAGTATGTAAGAAAAAAAATATTTTCAAGCGTCTATTTGTTGACAGTATAAAGACTGAGAAAAACCGGTTTCATAAATTATCCCAGAAAAATATTAGCTGCAAAGAATAACGATAAAATGGAAAATATCAGGAATTTATCCTTCAAATTATTATCCGACAGTTAGGTATGATTAAAGTTATTTTATTTTGATTTGGACGCTCCTTTGATGCCCTGTTAAAATAAAAACCGCTGATTTTCAGCGGCTTTGTGTTGTCTTTTTTAGTACACCCGGCGGGAATCGAAAATGACATTATTGGACTTCTTTGGAAATATACAACAAGCGTAATACCCTGAAAATAAATCAATATTATTTCATAATGTAAAATAATGCAACGATTTGTTTTGTTTGTGTTGTGCAAAGTTTATATATTTGCACAACGCTAATAATAAAACAGTATGGCAACGGTTAGGGCTTATATCAGAACAACCAGAAAAAAAGTGGATAGCGTAAGCATTCGCTTCCGGTTGAGTGCCGGAAGATCCGTACAATTGCACCACGTATCGGAAATAAATGTAAACCCTGACCACTGGGACGAAAACAGACAGGAGATCAAATCGCGCGTATTAGTTTCTGATGATTACCGGAATGAAATCAATAATGCCATTGTGAACAGAAGGAAACTATTATTGACGGTTTATGATGAGATAAAAGATGATCCCAGTCCTGAGCGTTGGTATGAAGCAATTGATCAAAAGCTAAACCCATCAAAGTATAAACCAAAAGAAAAAACTTTTTTTGATATATTCGATGATTATATCAAGACACAAGAAGAACGTGGAACTTATTTAAAAGTTTTACGTCGATGCCTGCAGCGTTGGGAAATGTATAAGAGGGCAACAGAAAATGAAACATTCAAAATCGATATCAATGGGCTTAATGCCAAGGATATTCAATCGTTTAATAAATTCCTTCAAATTGAACATTCTATACAGGACGATTATCCGGAAATTTATGAGGTGGTGAAAGAAACGCGGAGAGTAAAACCAAGGGGCAATAATGCGAGGAGTGATCATCTTAATAAACTCCGCTCTTTTTACAAATGGGCAGTTAAAACAAATCTCACCACAAACAATCCGTATGATGAATACAAAGTTCCAGGGGAAATCTACGGAACGCCTTACTACATTACAATTCGCGAGAGAAATAAACTGCTACAGACGGATTTGAGTGCCCATCCTGAGACGGAGGTACAAAGGGATATTTTTATTTTCCAATGTCTAGTTGGGTGCAGAGTCTGTGATTTAACTAAATTGTCAAAAGCGAACCTAAAGGACAACGGTAACTTTATTGAATACATTGCCAAGAAGACAATAGAAGATCATCCGTCAACAATCCGCGTGCCTTTGACTGATAAAGCAAAGAATTTAATAAAGAAATACGAAGGTAAGAGTGAAAGGTTATTTCCATTTATCAGCGATCAAAAGTACAATGAACATATAAAGAAGGCGTTCACACTGGCTGGATTAAACCGACTTGTTACTGTTCTTAATCCGACTACTGGTGAAGAAGAACAACGTCCGTTAAACGAAGTTGCAAGTTCCCATTTGGCACGTAGGGCGTTTGTAGGAAATTTATACAAGAAGGTTAAAGATCCAAATTTAGTTGCTTCAATGAGCGGACACGTTGAGGGGAGTAGGGCGTTTGCCAGGTATCGTGACATTGATGATGATATGAAGAAGGAGACTATTAGTTTCTTAGAGTAACCTATTATGACAGAGTGTATTTAATAATAACTTTATTGCTAATAATTTATTGATGAAATACGATGAATATATAAATAAGGGCGAGTATGATAAAGCTGTCGAATTACAAACAAACGCTTTAGAAAAAGCTTTACAAAACATAGATCAAGGATGGGATATTAGCGAAGCTATGGAAAATGCTGGATTTGTACGAAATGAAAAATTACAAACAATACTAGATAATGTAACCATAGGTTTAAAAAATAAAAACTCATTCTTTCCTTTTGATGCACCATTTTCTGATTATACAAAAGATGATGAAACTATTGATCGACTGCTTCTTTGTGAAAAATATAATATCAAATCCTGTTTGGTGGGTTATTATAATGATTTAAAAGAATTTAGAATTGATACATTATTTCAAAAAGTGGATATGTCGTTTAATTGGCTTTTCGAAATATTGAATAATGTATGTACTTATATATCGGACAACACAGATAGACCTCTTCACCTGCAGAATAAAATAGTAGAATTTTTGCAGCTATTTAATGAAGAACCTGGATTTGGGCAGATACTACAAATACTTTTATTACAAGGAGTTTTGAATTGGTTTGAGAAATGTAATATTAATGAAAATGACAGTGGATATAACCAGTTGCAAGATCTTTGCAACTTTGTAGGAATAAGGTTAATAGAGATCTGTACTTTCTATTCTATCTATTTTAAAGATGATGAGGATAAACAATTAATTGATCGATTTTTATATTCAACGAGTCTAGGAAAGAAGATCATCAAAGTAATTAATAAAAAAGAAACACTGAAAATTGATAAAGCAGCATTACAAACAACAAAATACACGGGAATAGCTAATAAATTATCAAAATGGATCACTGGGGCAGATGATGAGGTTCTCGAAAGCATAATCATTAATAAAAACGTGCCGGATGGCAAGAAGAAACCCGAATGGAAAGGTCGCGCAGCTGATGCGCATCGGTTTAGATATTGGATAGGAGATACAGAAGCTACAATGATAAAATGCTTTAACGGGTTAAATAAAAATAACTTCAAAAGGAATGGAGCTCCAAAGTCTGAGAGTGAAATTCAATTAATGGGATCTATCTGGGACGTGCTAAAAGACCTTTAATTCAAGCAAAAATAAAACCGACAATAAAAGCATCTGAATTTCAGGTGCTTTTTTATTTCCTTATATCTAAAACCGACCTAAACCGACAATAATCCGACAAAATATGTCGGTTTTTACATTGTAAATCAGTGTGTTAATCATTATTTCGCATATTATCTTTGCTTCATACAAATTAAAAAATACAGGTAATATGGAACAAATGATAGTATTGAACAGACAGGATCTAAAGGATCTTATTAAGGAGTTTGCATCTGAAGCAACACACAATGAAAAGAAAACAGAGATTTTCTTGACTACTGAGGAGGCTTGCCATATGGCTAAAATCAGTCGTCCAACGCTTCACAGGTGGAAGAAATCTGGATTAATCCCATATGTAAAGATCGGGAAAAATGTAAGGTACAGGCAAAGTGAGTTAATAGAGGCGCTTAACAAATCCCGTGTTTATGGGAAATGAATTAGAAAGGAGATCTCTATGACTGATAACAGTTACATAGTGCAGGAGGATGTGCAATGCAAAATTATATCTGACCAGGAAGAAACCATTGATGAGGTTTATCCGGCAGAATCAGAAATGCGAAGTTGCAAAACCCTGTCTATAGGGGAAATTCTCGATTTACCAGCTTTCAATAATATCAAATATGGCCGGAGATGAAACAAATAGCGGGTGGATCTCTCTTTATAGGAGAATACGTGATCACTGGATTTGGCAGGATCCGGTTAAGTTCAAATGGTGGATAGATATCATTCTCACCGTGAATCATGAAGATAAAAAAGTGAATATCGGGATGAGATTGATTGAATGTAAAAGAGGGCAAGTGGTGATGAGTTTACGGAATTGGGCAGACAGGTGGAAAGTATCAAGAGATACTACACGCAATTTTCTAGAACTTTTGAAAAAAGACGGAATGATCACCACAGAGAACCTCATAAATACTACACGGATAACGGTCTGTAATTATGATGATTATCAAGGTGGTTTACGCACGAGCCAAACGCAAACCGAACGCCAGCCAAACGCCAGCCAAACGCTAGACGACACAAACAATAATGATAATAATTCAAATAATGAAAATAAAGATATAGTTGAAAAATCATATTCAAAAATTGATATATATCCTTTTGATGAATTCTGGAATGACTATGATAAAAAAAGAGGCAGTAAGGAAAAACTAATCAAGAAATGGAATAAGATCTCAGACAGTGAAAAGCTAAAAATTAAAGAACATATTCCCATATACAAAAAATCGCAGCCGGATAAGGAGTTTCGTAAAGACCCTGAAACTTTTTTGAATAATAAATCTTGGAATGACGAAATTATTAAAAGCTCAAAGAATGGAAATGAACAGATCACCCCAACAAAAACATATGAAAACCTCTTCCAGTGAACTCATATTGCCCCATAATCCTGAAGCAGAGAAAGCGACCATCGGAGCGTTACTCATCGAGAAAACGGCCATCTATGAAGTGATTGACTTCCTAAAGCCAGGAATGTTCTATGATGAATATTTGAATGAAGTTTACAAAGCCATCTTATCAGTAGAGGCTCATTCAGATGTTGATCTTATAACAGTCGTTGAGGAAATAAAGAGGCAGTCCCGGAAGGTTGACATCATGCGATTGACAGAATTATCTGATATTGTCGGATCAGCTGCACACGTGAAGGTTCATGCAATGGTAGTGTTCCAGGACTATATGCGCAGGAAATTCATGCTGAATTGTGCAAAGTCTCTCACGGAATCCAACGATATGAGCGTGGATGTGGATGATCTGATCAATAACCATATTTTCGATATTGAGAACCTTTCTGATGTTTCTGATGTGAGTTTGACCACTTCCATCAATAAGATAGCTGCTGAAGCATACAAAGAGTATAAGATCCGGGAAGAAAAATGCAAGCAGGGTAATTCAGTAGGGATCCATACCGGCCTGAAGAAGCTTGATACTGTTTTGCATGGATTCCAGAAGGGATCTGTTTACATTCTTGCAGCGAGGCCCGGGATGGGTAAAACGGCCTTCCTTTTGAATGCCGCCAGGCGAACAGCCGAAAATGGCAATAATGTGCTGATTTTTTCCCTTGAAATGACCAAACGATCACTGATTGATAGAATGGTTGTGGCTGAGAGTGGTATCAATTCAGAGGCTTACAAAGCAGGAAGATTGTCACCTGAAGAACATATCAGTATGGGGGAATCTTTGGAAAGATTGTCTCTTCTTCCCATCTCAGTGAATGATACGGCATCGATATCCCTTCAACAGATCAGAGCTCAGGCAAAAAAGATGAAGAGGCAGGGCAAATGTGATATCGTGATGATTGACTATCTACAGCTGATCGATATGCAGTCGCTAAACGGAAAGAGCAAAAATGACGAGATGGAGGTCTGCTCTCGCGCAATAAAAGTAATGGCCAAAGATCTGGATGTCCCTGTTGTGTTACTATCACAGTTAAACAGGGGGGTAGAAACAAGGCAGGATAAAGTACCGGTACTTGCAGATTTGAGAGGTAGCGGAGCCATTGAGCAGGACGCTGATGCCGTTTTGTTCATTCACAGGGAATCTTATTACTCAGATGCTGCCAATAAGAACACTTGCAAGATCCGTATTGCAAAGAACAGGGAGGGCCGGACAGGGGAGTTTGATTTTTGGGTAGATGATTACATCACCAATTTTCTGGATGAGGATCCATCAACCAGAAACATTCCACAGTACTATAATAATGAAAATACACCATTTTAAATAACAGATTATGAATATTATAGAAGAGATTGACAGATATGTTGATATATCACAAAGGGTATTTAAAGCAAAAAAATTATTGGAAACTTTGACAATTAACTGGGCGTCTAATCCTGAAGAGATGCAGTTTGAAAAACTAAAAAGCAGCTCAATGTTTTTAAATTCATGTAAATTCCTGAGAATGGATAAAATAAAAATAGAAGATACCCCAAGTTTTGGAGGAGTTGACCTATTTCAGGGAGTCCAGGAGTCGTTGAGATTTATTGAACTTATAGAATTGATAGCAAGCGGTGAGAAAATTATACCCCCAATTTATGTGATTGATGTAGTTTACATAGATGGTGCGAGAACGGAGAAAAACATGGATTTTATGGATGGATCACATAGAATTCGGATAGCTGAATTCTTACAACTTCCCGAGATTCCTATCGTTGTTTTTGAAAGGGTGCATTCATACGTTTTCCCCGTTAATAAGTGGATTTTCAAGGAAATGAAAATTGTAGAACGACATCCCAATGGAACCCATACATCCCGAAATGGGATAGAAGCAACTTCGATAGATGGGAGATCAATTGTTCTAAGTATGGGGAAATATAAGCCATCCATTAATGATGGAAGTGAAAATGGCATCTTTCCTGAATATTTGCAAATTAATATAGTCCATTAAAATTCCACTAAAGAATGATCAAGCAAGATATTCAAAAGCATATCGATATGAATTCGTGATGAACGACTGGGAAACAGGGAAATAAATAAATATGAATATCGGTACTTGGAATTCAGATGATTAAAAACAAGCCATTTTGAGGCCGTTTAAGAGGTGAGAATATTCTTACAGGTAAGGTACCGGGAAAGCAGTCAAACCTATCAAATTGACGAAGCAATGAAGCGAGGCGGGAGGATTCTGAAATTATAATATTCCCTTTGAAAAAACAAAGCAATGAAGATCCATCTAACTGGAATTTTCAGAAACTATTGAAAAATTTACATTTTACTATAAAGATAAACGATTTACAAATTACAAAAAAAATTAATTATGTCGACAGAAGAATTAAAAGCTGAAGCCCTGAGAGTAAAGAATGCGATTGCTGAGTTTTTTGAAGCACCAAATTCAACGAAACCCGTTATCGAGAAACTCAAAACGTACCAACAGGAAAATCGGAAATCCTCTCTTCGCTACGAGGTAACAGATCTGAATGGCCCTGCCGGACGTGCAAGAAACGAAGTCCTGGTCAAGAATGGCGGTAATTACGTGGAAGTATATGAGGCAATGGAGCAACTCATGAATGAATTCGCTCAGTTATGCGACGAAGTTCAGTTGATTCCGTGATATTCAATAATGGTTAATTAATCACATGAATATGACAGAAGAAGAACTGGATAAACTCTCAGTCGAAGAGTGGATAGAACTGATGGATCAAAATGAGAGAGTAAGTTGCGCGGTGAACATGGACCAGGATTTTGATGAGCAGGAAAGTGGCAATGAAGATTTTGGGACAATAGACTTGTTTAAAGATTAAAACATTAATAAATAGAATTTTATGGCAAATAAAACAATTAAACCTTTATTGGTTGATTTTGATGAAGTTGAATTTCGAAGAGATCTTCGCAGATTGGAAGAGCGGATCATCAAAGCACACGGGAAGAAGATCGAAAAAGCTTTTGAGGCTACTGGCCTGGGGAAGCTTAACAATGATCATCTTCAGGGTATTTTGAAAGGCGATCTTTCCGGAATACGAAAGGCTATTACTGATGTGATTTCCAAAGTTCTGGATCCGGAGTATTTGAGCCAAGAGATTGCAAACAATGTAAACGGCAAAATGGCAAGCCTGGAACATGAAACAAGAGGTCTTCTCTCAACCATTGATGTAGGTGGTGTTCGTGACCTGGTTTGCTACATTTCAGCAAGTGATACCGGTGAGATATATGTCTCAGATGAAGCGAAAGAAAGGATGAAGGATTCCCACAGTACGTTTGTTACCACTGAAGAAGGGATCAACCGCTATAATCTTCACAAGGCAGCGGCTGATGCAATAAACACTTTTGTAGACGCAATGGGTGATCAATTGGGACATGATTATCCTATGGATGCTTTCAGAATGGATGATGATGACAGGGTGATTCCAAAAGCTTATGATTACGATTGAAAGTCATCTAAATGAACTACTGGAGGAACTTGCAGCTTCATTGAGGCTAGCATTAAAGAGAACAGGCAATCCTGAAACAGTGAAACGGTTCCTTAATGATCCTGTCTCTATTGTAAGCCAAACGGATGGAATGGTCCGGGCAACCGGTGCCTACATTTTTACATTGTATCAAGCGATAAAAAAAATTGAATCAAAAGATGATGTATACTTGGATGAGATAGACAATCTGCTTTGGTGCTTTCCGGAACAGGACCTGTTTAACTTGAATTAGAAAAGCATCAAGGCAACTATCTTAAAAGTTATTTTCAAAATGGATAAAACTACTGAACGAGTTCCCAACGACTCGATAGATGATTTACAAAAAAAGTCTATCGATGAGTTGACAGATGAAGAAATTGTCGCGATCCTACGGGTCCGATTCAAATCAAAATTTGCGCTTATTGCATATGAGAGTAAGGGAGGCTATTTGTTCGTTTCAACTTATGCACCCGGGGGAAAAACGATGGTATCAAACCTGCAGAAAGCTTGGGAAGAAAAATTTGGCCACATTGAAGTTTTATGAATATGACAAAGCTAACACCTAAACAAGAAGCCTTTTGTAATTATTACATCGAGACCGGCAACGCATCGGAAGCGTATCGGCGTGCTTATTCGTGTGGGAATATGGCACCTGATACAATTAATCGGAAAGCAGTTGAACTCTTGAATAACGGCAAGATTACGGCAAGGGTGGGACATTTGCAAGAAGCCCTTCAGGAACGCTCAGATATCACCAAAGATGAGACAGTAAAAGAGCTCTCTGCAATTGTCAGGGCCCGCGTTACTGATGTACTGAACATTAAAGGAAACAAGGTGACGATTAAGAAACTTGAAGATATGCCTGATCATGTCGTTTCCTGTATTGCGTCTGTTAAGAAAACCAAGGACAGCATTGAGGTAAAGTTTTATGACAAGATAGCTGCCATCGACCGGTTAAGTAGAATGCTGGGCTGGAATGAAGCGGATAAGATTGATATCAAGGGTTCAATTGATACCGGTATGCTTGAAAAGATGAGTAAGGAAGAACTTGAAGAATTTATTAGAAGTGGAATTGATAGACAAGGTTTTAATGAACCACCTAAAGAATAAAACATTATGAGCAAAGAAGAGAACAGTCAAATTTCCAGTGAGATAGAGCAGTTTGAATCAATCAATGAAGTCTACGAAGCCGGTAAACGTGCCGGAATGATAGAGGGGTACTTACGTGCCACAGAAAGCTTAAAAACGACTATTGATCGTCTTCAGGCAATGTTTGTAAAGAAGGTGAGCGGAGTGAAAGAGCAGCCTGAAAACGAATAACTGGGATTCTTTTTTTACGCATTGTTTCCGGGGGAGGCGGAAGTGGATCTCCTTTTCTTGGGGTCCACTTTTTTATATTAGCAACATAAATCGGGTTTATATTAACTTAATTTCTCAGTTAAAAACATATAAAATCGGAGTTGTAAAAAACTGTTTTTTAATTGTCATTGAATCAGTGGAATAGTTCCTAAAATATGTTTTCCAAAATCATATAATTATCATTATGTTTAAAGATGGTGTTTATCTGGCAAATTTTCTAAATAGCAACAATCCCCTAAAACAGTTCCCGGAGGCAATTCTAAGGTTATTCAAAGAAACAAAATAAAAACATTTTACAATCCATCTAAATATTGAACTAAATATGCCTGAAAGAATCAATAATTTCGATAGGCAACATATCAACCGGTTACTGTTACAGGAAAAGCAGATCAATGCTCTGTTCAATCAGTTAATTCGGTTAGTGGCGCCTGAAATGCGTAAATGGCACGATGCTGACAATAAAAACAGTGTGTGGATCCGTAACGCTGGAATAGAAAGTAGGATAAACAGAATCCTCAACGATTTCCGTATTGCACTTGAGAAGTTCATCAAAGAAAACCAGGAAAAAGCCTGGCTATCTTCAGTTGAAAAGAACGATCAGATCGTTGAGCAATATATCAAAGGGATGGCATTGTCTTCTATTGCGAAAGAGGGAATGTTTTCCCGGAACTTGGAGGCATTGAAAGCACTACAGAACAGGATAGACGACGGAATGAACCTTTCAAAAAGAGTGTGGGATATATCTACGCAGACGAAAGGCCATATTGAACTGTTTCTTGAATCTGGGTTATCAACCGGCAGAAGTGCTGAGGCAATTGGCCGTGATTTCAGACAGCTGCTCTATGATCCAAATAAACGATTTAGAAGGATCAGAGATGAAGAAGGTAATCTGGTCCTTTCTCAGCCGATGAAGAATTATAACCCTGGTAGGGGAGTGTACAGGTCATCCCGGATGAATGCTTTACGCGTGGCCAGTACTGAAACAAATATGGGCTATCGGATGAGTGATTCAGAGCGATGGAAACAGCTTAATTTTGTTCAAGGGTACGAAGTAAAGCGGTCCGCGAATGCTCATCCCTGTGTGATCTGTGATTCCTTGAAAGGTAAGTATCCAAAGAATTTCATTTTCCCTGGTTGGCACCCGTTTTGCATTTGTTATGCTGTTCCCATCGTAATGGGGCTTGATGATTTTGCGGATTACCTATTGAGTGAAAAGGTACCTAAAGCCGATATTGTCAATACCATCCCTGGGAATGCGACGCAATTTTTCAGCAAGAATACTAAATATCTGGAAAACTCATACATTGCTAAATACAATAAAGTGCTACTGAAGGATTTCTTGTAGATTCAGGTTTTAATAGATATCAATGGTTAAGATCCTATTGATCTCAAAAAACTGGTGCTTTCTTAATTCAATTTCTAACTTTTTTTACGCACTGAAGAGCTCACACAATGAGCCTTTTTCGTGCGTTTTTTTGTTGAATTTCAGGGTGAACTCCATTCTAATATATTTTACAAGAAACTGTATATATGGGAGTAATAAATAAAGCTGGTGCCTTGTACTTCGCTACAGGTATCGATAATACAGGAATGTATCGGGATGCTGACGAGACAAAGCGTATTGTTGGATCCATAACTGAGCAGGTTCGCAGGGCCGGGATGGTCATTGGTGCTGTTTTCGGTGCTCAGACACTTGCACAGTTTGGCCGTGAGATCATCAATGTGAGGGGCGAGATGCAGATGCTGGAGAAGTCCTTTGAAGTGCTTCTAGGGGGAAGTAGTGGTGTTGCTGCTTTCATGAAAGAACTCAAACAATTTGCGGTAGAAAGTCCTCTATCAATGACAGGTGTTGCAAATGCAGCCCAAATGTTGTCAGCCTTTGGAGTTGAAGCTGAAAATCTGATACCTGTCATTCGCCAGCTGGGTGATATCTCAATGGGAAATGAGGAAAAATTCCGCTCATTGGCACTAGCATACTCTCAAATGACATCTGCAGGTAAAGTCTTATCGCAAGACTTGAGGCAAATGGCTACAGCTGGTTTCAACCCACTTGGAGAGATAGCACGTACTACTGGGAGATCAATTCAGGATGTTACTGCTTTGATGGATAGTGGAAAAATAACCGTTAATCAAGTAACAGAAGCTTTTAGGAGCGCCACTGCCGAAGGCGGTAAGTTCTACGGGATGACACAAAAACAGGCAGAGGGGATCAAAGGTCTGCAGGCACAAATCGAGGGAGCTGCTCAAGAAATATTCAACAATTTGGGCAAGAACTCTGAGGGGTTCATCACAGGAGCATATAAATCTACAATAGCACTTTTAGAAAATTACGAAAAGATTGGTAAGTCTATAGCAGGAGTTATAGGAGTTCTGGGTGTGTACAAAACTGCTCAAATAGCAGCCCATGCATATGATAATGTCTCTGCTTCCATAAAATACATTGAAGAAGCTAAGAATCTTGAAGCTCTTCTGACAGTAGAGGAGAAAAGAAGGATATCTGTTTTGAATCTTAAGTCTGGTACCGAGCAACACGTAAAGGCCATTCAGGCAGAAATAGAAGCTCGCGGGCAAAACCTGAAAGCACAGGTAGAGCAGGGTGTAGCTGAAACAAACGCTTTGGCTCAAAAGCGAATAGTGGGGAAAGAGGCGAAAGTAGCGGCGAGTGAGAATGTCGCTGCAAGAAAAGCCGAACTGGCAGCTATAATAGGAAACGCTGAAGCTGAAAAAACAGTAGCCTTGCAGAAAAAGATGCTGATTGAATCTGAGAAACAGAGCCGAGCGGCTCTACTCGTTAATAAGCTTGAAGAGAAGAAGACAGATGCCATTGTTCAGGCTCAAGATTTGAAGATTATCGGGGCAACGGAAGAAAAGATCGCTGCAAAAAACAGGGAGATAGCTACCATTCACAAGAAGATTATTGCAGCGAAAGAAGAAGAGATTCAGCACGCTCGCAATGTCGCAGCATTGAGATCAGAGGTTGCAACTGTAAGTGGCAGCGTTACATCAAAAAAGATCGAATCAGCAGAAAAGAAGCTTAATACCGCAATTATCAAAGAAAACACGGTTACGCAACTCTACAACAATAATGTAAAAGAGCTGGCTTCAACTAGAGCAAAAACATTGGCTGCATCCCAGCAGCTTGAAACACTGTCAACTAGTGTAGATACTGCATCGAAGAAAACAAACATAACATTTACAACATT
This sequence comes from Proteiniphilum sp. LBM24028, assembly GCF_056629195.1. Classification (NCBI taxonomy): domain Bacteria; kingdom Pseudomonadati; phylum Bacteroidota; class Bacteroidia; order Bacteroidales; family Dysgonomonadaceae; genus Proteiniphilum; species Proteiniphilum sp. LBM24028. The sequence goes on from NZ_CM152817.1 coordinate 971,999, forward strand.
GTTGACTGCTGCAAAGGCTAGACTAGCCACGGTAGCTGCAAAACTTAATGCAGTATTGTTAACTAATGCCTGGTCAATTGCTATAGCTGGGGCGGCTGCTTTAACATATGGGCTGTATAAGCTCATAACGTATCAAACTGATGCGGAAAAAGCACAAAGGGCTCTTAATGACTCAATGGAAATAGAAAAATTAAAACTTGACGCTTTAATCGAAAGTCTGAAAAGAGCAAGCCCTGACTCTGAAAGGTACAAACAGATTAAGGAGGATATTAACAGTAATTACGGAGAGTATCTTAGTAATCTTGATATTGAAATTGATGCTCTGAGAACATCTAAAGAGGCATACAAACTACTCTCTGACGAGATAGAAAACAACACTCGATCAAAGCTTCGCAACCAGTTTATTGATGAGAGAAGTCAGGAGCTAGGTAAAAGCATTGGTGGAAGTTTCTCATCTCTAAGAAAGCGTTTAACTAATGATCTTGGCGCTGAGCAAGGGAAGCAAGCTTTCGCAGATATTAAGTCTCGAATCGAGAATGCAACTCTACAGGATGCAGTAGATATCAATAAGTATATAAAAACGATATTTGAGGAAAGCGGGAAGTCTTTTAACGTGTCTGCATCAAAGTATTATCAGGATGTGAATAGCATACTAAGCTCTAAGCACCTTCTGAAAGAAGCCCTCGAAGAAGCTGATGATATTTTTGGCCAATTTGGAGATGCAGCTCAGGGAGTGGTTGAAGATAACAGTAAAAAAACCGATGCTGCAATCATAAAAAATAAAGAGTACTGGAAAAGTGTGCTGGATGAAGCATCTTCTGCTCGTGATAAGCTTGGGACAGACCAGGTAGGTACGGAAGAATGGGAAAGGTTGACCGCTCTCATCAATTCAGCAAGCATGCAGCTTGATGCATATTCAACAAAGCTGAGAAATGTAAAAGATAACAGCAAGGTTCTGGCACCACGTGATGTGGGAACTGTTGAAGGTGTCGGTGCCGGGATCCTCGAGAGCTTCATGTCCTCAGATGTAATTGATGATGTGGCAGCAAGGCAGATGGGGGAGTACACCCAAAAGCTCAGGGAGAGCCTCTCAGATGTCGATATGGACGGTGTTGACATCTTCGATGTCCTCACCTCAGACCTGTGGAATCAAGCTTTCAGTAACCTCGATAAGATGGCCGTTGATGATATGATTGAGCTCATTCATCAGCTTGAACTTCACTGGAAGAAGCTAAATCTGGATCCTACCGAACTGGCTGCTCTCCGGGATCGAATTGAGAAGATCACGGATGAGATTGGGAGGAAGAATCCCTTCAAGGGACTTTCTGAAGCGATCAGGAAGTTTAAAAGCGGAGATGGTAATTTCAAGGATATAGCCAAGAATGCCGGTGCTTCTCTGGATCAGGTTGGTAGCATGTTCAACTCCATCACTGACGGCCTTGTAAAAATGGGTGCTGCAGGTGATGAAGAATCTCAGAAAATGCTCAAGGGCATTGGAGAGATGGTAGGCGGGGCCGCCACGTTGGCAAAAGGCATTGCAACCGGTAATCCTGCCGATATCATCGCAGGGAGCGTGCAATTGCTTACTGCAGCCATTGACGTGTTCGACAAGAAGAGCCGGGAAGCAAACAGGACCATCAAGAAAAACACAGAGCAGGTTAATAATCTTCAGAAGGCATACGAGAATCTCGAGAGGGCAATATCAAAAACCTATTCAACAAAAGCAGCTTCATTAATTGAGGATGAGCAGCGTAATCTCGAGCAACAGAGAAGGCTGATTCAGGATAATATACGGGCAGAACAAAGCAAAAAGAAACCGGACAACAAAGTCATCAACGAGTGGAAGAATGTACTCAATGACATCGACGCAAGGTTAGAGGAAAATAAGGATCGGATCCTTGAATCCCTTGTCGGCACCGACGTGATGTCTGCCATCGATGAATTTGCACAAGCATACGCCGATGCTTGGGCATCGGGAGAAAGTGCCGCTAAGAAGTCTGCTGATGTAGTGAAAGGTATATTGAGAAACGCACTTATCAACTACATGAAAGGACAACTACAGCCTGAGGTAGACAGGTTGATGAACAAAATAGCTGATTCAATTAAAAACGATGGCAGAATAGATAAAGCTGAACAGAGTGCCATCGATGCACTCCTATCTGCAATCGACAATAAAGCCGAACAATATAAACAAGCAGTCGATCCGTACCTTGATAAAGGAGCAAAAAGAAGTGGTGTCCCCGGTGAACTTCAGGCTCAAATGACTGAGGGTACTGGTTCGCAGTTGGTCGGATTATGGAACATGACGGCGATGGATACCAGGTCAACTGCAATTGATACAAAGGCCATAAGGCAAAATCTGGAAAACACTAAAATGCCTGATGTGGCAAAGGATCTGTATAACATACAGAACGAACTGGCAGCGATTAATCGAAATACCAGGGAGACAGCTGATAATACTTCTCATATAGAAGAAGGATTTAATGGACTGAAAGAAGAGTTAAGCGAAATTAAAAAGAATACAAAACAGAATAACAGTAGAGGGTAAAAGACTCCTACTCCTATTATTTTTTTGCCCCTCACACATGTGGTGAGGGGTTTTTAGTAAATGCCTGGTATTAGTCTGAAATTGACTTATAAATTAATACAGAGCAGCTCAAATCATTTCAATTCTCCGAAAATCTTGTTTACCGGTATTACGTTCTGAATGTCAAGCATCCGGCTGGCTGTCTCGAGTTCTGTTCGCTTGAAATACACTCTTGCACGGTTGCTGTTTCCTGTCGGATATCCGACGATCCACCTTTTATGGCGCCATTCCTCTATTAATCTCCTGCCATACTGTTTACGGGCCTGAGATTCTGTTACTACCTCAGAAGTAAGTCCAAGCCGGTTGAGAGTATTATATACTCCAATTTCAACTGCTTTAATAATGATCTGTTCGATTGTTTTGTCATCCATAACTGTTAGAATGTTAATTGTTTTGCGAGTTGGTTTTTTATATTTCTAATTCCAGCCAACGCTTTGGCCAGGTTGTTAAAGTGATTCTTCAATCAAACAAATCATTATTAGTTCATTCGTTTGATTTGGTCCTGTAGCCCTCACATATTCGCTGCAATTGATCGAATGATTCAATCCGATGTGTCACCCCATTGATAATAATGATGCCTGAAATCGGTTCTTTTGAGGCAAACAAATCAGTTATAGGGACCCCAAGGGCATTTGCAATCTTTTTCAAGGTCTCTAGGGTAGGATTGCCATTAATGGCCTTTGAAAGACCCACTTCTGACATCTTAGTCCTTTCTGCCAATTGTTTTTGAGTGATACCGATTTCCTTGCAAATTTCTAATACTCTAAGTTTCATAAGCAATATTTCTAGTTTTACAGCAAATATAGTATTTTCCTATCACTCTATATAACTATAAAGCAAATAGATTTTATAAAACATAACCGTATGTTTAATGATTTGTGATTTTTTAACTTGTTTCTTATCTTTTGCGTTATATTTATAGTTATGTTTGCAGCACGTATATTACCCTATAGGTTTAATTTGCTATTGCGTTTTAAGTTGAAAAAATTAGAGAATAAAGATAGATCGATTAACAAACAAAATTTATTGATATGGAAAAAACATTAAGCGATTTTAAAAACGTGAACCTTTCTGAAGGAACAAAACAGTACATAGCCGCATATAGAGTTGCAAATGAGGCTGCGAACATTACCTGCAAGGAATTGGAACGCATCTGGGGATTAGATCGGAAAGAAATGATGACAGATAAGTTATTTCGCACACTCGGAGAGTTCCAAGCCGAGATATTGAGATTAATGGGATTGGCTATAGAAGCAAATCTGAGAGAAGAAGACGACAGTAATGAAATATAAACTTTTATGCTTATAACTACAATGCGTAAGTCAAGATCAATAGTGGTAAATCATACAGCCACCGGCACACCCTCTTTTTTCAAAACTATTTGCAAAACAGACGTAATCAATCACGTGAGAGATGGATATGAGAGATGGCACAACTATGCTGTTTACCATAACCAGGATAATGGAGATAAGGCTACAAAAGTACTTAACGAAGTGATTTTTGATGTACTGCAGGAACCAGTTGAGCGCCTTGCTGAATTACTTCATACAATGGCCGGCCAGTACACAGAACTAGATATGCTGGTACTGCAGACAATTAAAGACAGATCAACAATCAACCCAAAAAACTAAAAAAGTATGAATGCATTAAAATTTACACCGGAACAAATGAGAAACGTGAAGTTAAGCGATGGAACAAAAGAGTATCTGGTAGCTTACAGGATGGCAGAAGAAGCAACCAATATAGTATACGAACAAGTTGAGAAATTGTGGGGGTTAGACCAGGCGCAAGAAATGATTCAGCCATTGTTTGAAGCTTTCTATTGCCTGCGGCATGAGATCCTCAACTTGATGATGAAAGAGATTGATGAAAATCTGGGCGGTATAAATTGTACTGAAATTTAGAAAATATGGGAACAATTGAACTAACAAGCCTGAGGATGCATGAAATGATTCACAATGTACTTCGGCATTCAAATGATTCAAAATTGACCAGGAACATTATTGAAGCGCTCGAGGATCGGAGCCTTAGAAGTATATTCCAAACCTATGGAAGCGAGATTATTGAATTTAATAAGCAACATAAAGACAAAAAAAATAGAAAACATGGAAAAAGCAAGTAAGACAATCTCTGGGAGATACGATTTTCGGAATGATCAATTCAGGATCAAAAAATTATCCGAAGATCATATAAACGATCCAGATGGATTTATAAATTCTCTTGACAATTTCTTCAGTAATATTTTCCGAGAGATGCTTCAAACGCGCCAGTTACAGAAAGGAGGCAAATCATGAATGATGTATGTTTTATTGAAGAAAAACCGGAAGTTAAGATAAAAGCTAAAAGGCGCGAGACTTTTTTACTGGCAGAAAACATCGATCGTATAAAGATTATGTTTGCTGATGAAGAGAGTTATGAGAAATACATGGGTGCGTTATGGTTGTTGAGAGATCTCATTGGAGAGAGTATTGATATTTGTGGAAATCCAAACGTTGCCAGCCATCCGCAATTTCCAATTTTTGAACTGACGAATGATTTGATTAGTGCACTCCTTCGTCAGGATACATATTTTACGGTCAGTCCGCACGGTATAACATATTATCGCCATAAGGAGAGAGGTGAGGATTGAAAGCAGATAAGTAGAAATCGAAAACTATTTAAAACGGACTTCAAAATTTCATTAGGGGGATCCATTATGTGGATCCCTTTTTTTGTGTCTATAGCTTTCTCCTGAAGAAATCTCTTGTAGCGTATATTTTCAAATAGATTAATCCTCATGTTTGAAAACTATTTAAATATCAATAAACTACTTGAATTATGAGCATTGAAGAAGTTAAAAACTACATTACAAAGCGATATGAGAGATGGCTGGATTATTCCAGGTATCATTGTACAATGAAAGGGATGGCCGGTGAAGAGGTGGACCTGCTAAACGAAGTGATGATAAGTCTATTGGAAAAGCCGGAAGAGAAGCTTTTAGAGCTTTACAACAAAAAACATAAGCAATACCGCGAACTGGACTACTTCGTTTTGAGAATGATCAAGATGAATGCCACATCAGATACGGCCCCATACCGGCATAGGTACAAGCCAATCCCGGTTAATGCTAATATCAATTATTCCCAGCTCGAGATCGAGGACCTTGCAGATGATGAAGAGGACAGAGCCGGGGAGATACTGCGGAAAACGAGAATCATAAGAGAAGCCATCGAAGATATAGAGCCTCATACTGATCCGCTCGATATTGAAGCTTTTTGCTTTCGTTACTTTGATGGAGAATCCGGGGATAACTGGAAAGAGAGCGATATAAACAGAAAGTTATGCTACGATCGTTCCTATCGGGCAAGAAATTCAATAAAAGCATTTGTTGAAAATTATGATACCAGGAGATTAAAGGTAAAATCGATTTGGTATAATTTTGCCGGGTGAGATAATTTTTCGAAATCCAAAACGTCTGTACCATTGCATAATACTTTGTAATAATCAATTCTACTCAATAGTTAGGAGTACATTTGTGATTTCCAGTATTATATAAACGAAAGAAATAAAGAACAAAACATCGATTTTAATGTTATATTATTGTACTATTAAAAATAAATTGTACTTTTGCGTACACATTAATGGCGACATATTTAAACATTCAAAAATAAAAAATTGAGACGATCTGCTTAATAAACCAATGTCCGCAATAGTTGTCTAATTATTTAAAAAATTAAAAGTAATGAAAGCTCAGAAGAAATCAATCGTTTTGTCGGCTAATAGGAGGTCTTCTAATTCGATTAATATTCCTAAGCCAAATGAGAGAGTTATTTTTACTCGAATGACTAGTCAAGAACTCAAACAAAACAGAGTTCCGGTTTATGACTATATGATTCCATGATTGACCCTTATCCCTTTATTCATTTAATGAATATTCCGGATGACAAAGAGAGTTGTTCAATTCTGACTAAGTTATATCGGTTTAAATCATTAAAATCTAATAAGAAATTTATTGTGAGGGTAGAAATCTACCCTCACAGTGTTTATGTAGTTAAATTTTTTGATAAAAGTTTAAGTAATTGCCCAAATAGATATAGTATTCTGACTAATGACAAAGAGCCTCGACGTGTCATTATGACTTGTATTTGTATTCTAAAATCTTTACATGAAGAAGACAATAAATCGTCTTTTGCTTTTATCGGCACTAATTGTATTGATGAACCAAAGAAAAACACAAAACGTTTCCGTGTTTATAAAACCATCGTAACAACACAATTCGGGGATAGTGTTTTCGCTCATTTTACAAATGAAGATAATAGTGCTTATCTCCTTCTTAGGCAGACTGAATTAGAAGCTAATAAAAATCTATTGTTGGATATTCAAAATCAATTTCATAAGGTTTATGAATTTTCTAATTGAGGTTAAATCTTTGCTATTATTTCAGATACTCCCTTACTTTTTCGATCGCTTCTTTCACACTACGAACAATCACATATTTGCTTCCGCACATTTCCGCATGTTTCTGGAACTCTTTTTATGGTTTTACTTTTCCGGGTGAGTGGACTTGCAAACTTATTTGAGACATAAAGTTAAGCGACATTTTTAGTTGATTCTTTTTTAAGATTATACTGATTCCAAAATTCATCAATGGTTAAGTTACCCAATGCTGAGAATCTCCTTTTATGATTATACCAGGATTCAATATATTCAAATACATGCAAGCGCATTTGCTCTCTTGTTTTGAGTTTGGTACCATAGACCAATTCAGATTTGAAAGTTTTGAAAAAGCTTTCAGCCACAGCATTATCCCAACAATTTCCCTTTCCACTCATACTTTGCTCCAGCTTCAAGGATTTCAACAGGTTTACAGTTTGTTTGCAGGCATACTGGATGCCCCGGTCAGAATGAAATATCATTCCTTCTCCAAAAGGTCTGTTCCTGTTGGCCATCCTGATGGCCGGGACTACGGTATGGGATGCATTCATATGATCACTTATGGACCATCCGATCAGTTTGCGGTCAAAAAGATCCAGCACACAGGTCAGATAAAGAAATCCATCCTTACACGGAATATACGTCAGGTCAGAGACACACGCTTTCACAGGCTCATTCTGATTAAATTCGCGATTCAGCAGATTTGGAGCAACCTTATAGTTGTGAGAGGCATCCGTCGTCACTTTGAATCGTCTCGAAAGTTTGCTGCGCAAACCCATTTCTTTCATATGGCATGCTACAGTGGTTCTCGAGACAGGAATTCCGGATGCCTGCAAATCCTTCGCCAGCCGGGGGCTTCCATTGCGTCCTTTAGCCGTAAAATATGCATCCCTGATCTTTTCGTCCAACTCCATATACTTCCGCTTACGTTGTCCCTCTGGATCTTTAAGCCAGCGATAATAACTGCTTCTGGGCACTTTCAATACTTTACACATCACCTCGATCGTCCATTGTTTCGAGTTGTATTCCTTTATAAAGAGAAAGATCAACGATCTCTCATGGAGATGATGCTCAAAGCTTTTTTTAATATGTCACGTTCCGTTTCAGCCTCACCCAGACGTTTTTCCAGCTCAGCTATCCTTTTGGCGTCTTCACTTAGAGACGGGACTCCATTTCCGGGGAAACTGGCTTTCCCTTTCTGCTGGAACTCTTTCCGCCAACGATATAAAAGAAAGGGGGCAATACCCAATTCCTGCGCAAGCTCGGAAACATTCTTGCGCTCTAAACTGAGTTTGACCGCATTCTCTTTGAATGCCTTGTCAAAATGTGTTCTTTGTTTTCTCATATTACACAAAAATAAGCGTTTATGCTTAACTATGTGTCCCGGCAAAGTTAGTAATTCCAGAGATAAATTAAAGCTACTTATCTTGTTATTAAATAAACTGGATCTGAGAAAATAATTCGGTGCATTTTTTTACTGATTTCTATGATGTTTCGCAAATGTTATGCAAACTGATAAAAACAAAACCCAAACAGCTGAATATTAGCTGAATGGGTTTGCTTCAAGTACACCCGGCGGGAATCGAACCCACATCGTCGGAACCGGAATCCGGTATTCTATCCATTGAACTACGGGTGCATGGCTGTATTATCATTTGAAGGAGGCGTTGTTCCATGTCAATGTCAGGGAATCGCCTTTCAACAATGGTTTTAAATCTTGAATCTGTTCCTCGGTCAGCCGCTCCCTATAATGGAATACCAGTGTTAAATCTGTTCCTGTTTCGCTGAACGACGCCGAGATCGGACAAATGTCCGGCAAAGATACAGCATATTTGTCATTTCCCGGCTTTTTTGACGAAGAATTCAAAAAAAAATCAGTGGAAACATCGGGTAGGAATGATTCACGGTCTAATTTTTTCCAATCGGAGGTATAAAAGGAAATATGACTGTCGCATACGTTTTCACAAACAGTCCTTATGAGGCAGGCAATTACCGAGTCGCTGTTCACAGGCAGAAGTTTCAGTTGTAATGTGCCCACGTCGGATGTTCTAATCAGCAGGTAATCGTCACTGTGAACCACCTTCTCTATCTCTCCCAGAGGAAAGGGAACGGTTGTTTTGCCTTTGTCCACCAGTAGCATGGTTTTATTCCCTTCCGAAACACCCGGCAGAAGGTCGGAAGGCATCGACTTAAAAAGGTCACCCGCCTGTTGTGCGTGAATGAAGGTCGACAAAAGAAGAAAGAAGAAAAGAGTTAATCGTTGCATATGATCATTTTATTTCGTAGTGTCCCGTATTATTTTATTTGATTAGAATTCAAATTTGTTTCATTTCCATGAAGATCTTCTGTTTCTGCTTCAAGTGCCGATGCAAAATAGGCTCCCACCTTGTGGATGTTGGCAATGTCCCTTGTCTCGTTGATGGTTACACGTAGTCTGGAGGAGGAAGTATTGTCGAACCGTAGAAGTCTTTTATATCCAATGGTAGTACCTTCCGTTAATTTAACCCATTTGTTGTCTATAAATCCTTCCACAATAAATTTTTCCACACGCTGTCCTTTGCGGATATCTTCCTGTAGCATGACCGTATTAATTGATTCATCGGGAATTATGTTGTATTCTCTCGAAGCGCCGGAACGCGCCTTCCATGGTATATCGCCGTCGATAAGTTTTTCGTTGTCAAATGTATTGCCAATATAAGTGCCAAACTGTCGGAGCTGTTCCACATCTGCTTCATGCAGCCGACCCCTGGTGTCTGGTGGTACATTGAGGAGGAGAACTGAATTCATGCCCACAGATTGGAAATAAATATCCACAAGCCTGGCGAGTGTTTTCACCTGATGATCCTCTTCGGGATGATAGAACCATCCCGGTCGGATGGAAACGTTTACTTGCGAGGGATACCAATAAATTGTTTGCGATTGCTCTATGATATCTTGACTCCCCAGATCGTCTGCAGTGGGGGAGATGTTCAGTCTTTTGTTTTCAATGGCAGTTGCTTCGCTTATACCGGGTTGCAGCGGCGTTACGCTCCACTCCGTTTCTCTTCCTACTCCGTTTTCATTTCCCACCCAACGTACATCGTCGCCCATAATAGCTTTTACTGCATTCGGCTGTAAGCTGTCGATCACATGATAGAATCGTGCCCAGTCGTATTCCTGCACTTTTCCATCAGACTCTTCACCGTTGGCACCGTCAAGCCATACTTCATGTACATCGCCATAGTTGGTAAGCAGTTCAGTGAGCTGTTCTGTAAAAAATGCATTGTACCGGGGTGAATCGCCATAGCTTTCTGCATTACGATCCCAGGGGGACAGATATATGCCAAATTTCATCTCATGCCTGTCACATGCTTCTTTCACCGCCCTTACCACGTCTCCCTGCCCGTTATGCCAGGGTGAGGACGCTACTGAATGTGTGGTGGTGCGGGTAGGCCAAAGGCAAAAACCATCGTGATGCTTGGCCGTGAGAATAATCATCTTGAATCCGGCTTCCTGTAGGGAAGAAATCCACTGATCCGCGTCAAAGTCGGTGGGGTTAAACAGGGTTGGACTCTCTGATCCATCGCCCCATTCGCGGCCGGTAAATGTATTTATCCCAAAATGAATGAATGCCGTGAGTTCCAGTTGCTGCCATTCATATTGTTGTTGTGTAGGTATTACGTATGCGGCCAGTTTTACTTTCTGATCGGAAGTTAAAATATCAGGATAGGTCAGTTTTTTCTCAAAATAGGTATTGGCCCGCTGATTACATGCCGAGAGAAGCAGAAAAAAAAGCCACAATCCTGAAACGATTATTTTTTTCATAAGCGACAGATTTGATGATGACAGATAATCCTGAAGCCAGATACCTGAGGTGTGACAGACTTCGATAAACAAAGTTAGCGTTTTTCATATAATATCAAATAAATAAAGCCATCCTTTTGGGATGGCTTTGTTTAATCTGTTTCAACTCTTATTGAACGGGAGCCACTTCTGGAGCCACCTGATTCAATGTGTCGGCAGCTGCGGCTTCAGCAGCTTCAATGGCAGCCTGAATGCTGTCAGCCTGCACTTTAGCAATGCTGTCTAATCTAGCTACTTCAGCAAGACTGTCCTGAAGAGCTTTTTCTGCTTTCATCTGCGCGTTGTTGCATGAAACCAATCCCAATGTTGCTACAGTAGCAACCAGTAACAATACTTTTTTCATTCTTAAAATTTTTAAACGATAAATAATTTATTTCAATAATTAGTGCCGTTTTCCCTGCAATGAATTATCGTCACCAAAGTTACCTTTACTCATGTGCTTAAGGAAAATGTTTCCTTATAAAAACGATGCAAAATTAAACCAAAAATATGTTCTATAACATATAACATAGAATATTTTTTAGTTAAATGATGTTAAGCGATTGTGGTTCTTGCAGATCATGAAGAAAAAAATCCCAGAATAGATATCTTTCTGGGATTTTTAATAGGGTAGCGGAATCAAGATCAGCTGTAAAGGAAGCGTTTGATACTTTTCTTTGGGGTTTTCTCAAATTCTGTATTGACGATCTCAATTGTGGAAATTTTTTCATATTGAGCCACCGATTTGTTCAGAAGATTTTTGTTTTCATTCATAATCTGTGTTAGTTTATCACGGCTTATTTGTCCCTCTTCCATGACGGCAATATCGGGATAAACCAGTGCCACAAGTTTAAAGTCCCGCAAAACCACAAGGCTTTCGGCAATATAGGGAAGATTGTTCAGTTTAGATTCAATCTCTTCGGGATATATATTCTGCCCGTTGGCCGTGAGGATCATTGTTTTGAGTCGCCCTTTAATAAACAGCCGCCGTCCTCTCATAATTCCGGAGTCGCCTGTTCTGAGCCATCCGTCATCTGTAAAAGCTGCAGCGGTTGCTTCTGGATTCTTATAGTAACCTTTCATTACGTTTTCCCCGCAGACCTGAATTTCACCGGGTACAGTTTCCGGGTCGGGCGAATCGATACGCGCTTTCATGATATCATCCAGCACGGAACCACAGGATGTGGGGATAAAATCATCATGGTGGTCGTAGGAAATAAGCGGAGCACATTCTGTCATTCCGTAACCTACGGTGAAGGGAAATTTCATTTTATAAAAAAAAGCTTCCACCTCCGTATTAAGGGCAGCCCCGCCAATGATTACTTCCCGGAAATTTCCGCCGAGTGACTTTACGAGCGACTTTTTTATTTTGTTTAATATCAGCCGGTCGATGATAGGAATTCCGAGAAGTAACTTCACAATAGGTTTACTGATGACAGGGAGAATCCTCTTTTTGTATATTTTTTCAAATATCAGCGGAACTGTGATAATCAGGTTTGGCTTTACTTCCTGCAAAGCTTTAATGAGATTTTGCGGGGAGGGGACTGCCCCAAGCAAGGTGATATGTACGCCGGCGGAGAGTGCGTAGAGAAAGTCGAAAGCACAACCATATACGTGAGCCATTGGCAAAAAGGCAAGTATCCTTTCTCCCGTGAAAAGCAGCCGAAGTCTTTCGGCATAGGTTACATTCCCCGCAAAGTTATTCGCAGTGATCATGACTCCCTTGCTGAATCCGGTGGTACCTGAGGTGTAATTGAGGCAAACCACCTCCTCATTTTGTACCTCCGCATATTTGATGTTTTCCTTTTTAAAACCGTCGGGATAGCGCTTTCTGAAGATATCGTCAATGGACTTTATCCTGGCTGTGGTAGCCTCATCACCCTTCAGGAGGGAAAATCCTGGTATTTCAAGAACGGGAATGGTGATCTGCTCTCCCTGCACCCTTTGCCACAGAGAATTGTTTATGAATACCAGTCTCGAATCGGAATGCCGGATAATATGTCCGATGCTGTCGGGATTAAATTCCTGCAGGATGGGAACAATCACTGCACCGTAAGTAATAGCAGCCATAAACAGGATAGACCAGGAGGAATGGTTTTTGCCCACCAGTGAGATTTTTTCTCCTTTTTCGATATTCAGCTCCGAGAAAAGAAGATGAAGCTTGGCTATCTCCCGCGCCAGCTCCTCATATGTATAAGAGCTTGCTTCGTTATAATCGGTCAATGCAGGGAGTTCCCAGTTCTTTTTGAAACTTTCCTCATACAATCTGATAAAATTCTGTTGAATCATGGATGCACAATAATGCTATTTTTGTGCAAAAATAATACCTAAAAGTCGAATCCCAAAGAAAACATGGCAATAAATGGCGGTATTTTTGTATTTTTGTCTCCTGTATTAATAATTATTTTCAGATGTTCTGCCGATAGTTTTATCACAGCAAAATTCCGGTCAGACACTTTCAATTTTATGATAGATCAATCAGTTTTTCAAAATAAAACAGCGGCCTACTTTACCCTGGGCTGCAAACTTAACTTTGCGGAAACATCGGCCATTGGCAGGCAATTATTGCAGGCAGGTGTTACACGTGTCAGAAGAGGGCAAAAGGCCGATATTTGCATAATAAATACCTGTTCGGTGACGGAACTGGCCGACAAGAAAGGGCGTCAGGCAATCCGGAAAGTGATTCAGGAGAATCCTTCCGCCTTTGTCGTGGTAACCGGATGTTATGCACAGCTGAAGCCGGAAGATATTGCTACTATTGACGGGGTGGACCTTGTCTTGGGGGCGGAGCAAAAACTTGATGTGATGAAATATCTCGATGATCTGAAAAAAAAGGATAAAAGTGAGATCGTTACCTCCAAAACACACCGTATCAAGTCGTTTGTCCCTTCCGTGTCGGCCGACGACCGGACCCGTTATTTTCTCAAGGTGCAGGACGGCTGTGATTATTTCTGTTCTTTCTGTACCATACCTTTCGCCAGAGGCCGTAGCCGCAACGGTTCCATTGCCGATCTGACCAGACAGGCACGGCAGGTGGTGGAAGAGGGAGGAAAGGAGATCGTGCTCACGGGGGTCAACATCGGCGATTTCGGACATACCACCCGGGAAAACTTTATAGATCTTCTGAAGGCGCTCGACGAGGTGGATGGTGTGGAGCGGTATCGCATTTCATCTATAGAGCCGAACCTTCTGACAGATGAGATCATCGATTTTGTAGCTTCTTCCCGCCGTTTTGCTCCCCATTTTCATATGCCGCTGCAGGCCGGTAGTGACAGCGTATTGAGGCTGATGAAACGAAAGTATGACACGGCTCTTTTCCTGCATAAGATAGAAAAAATAAAAAAGATTCTTCCCCATGCTTTCATCGGCGTGGATGTGATTGTGGGCGTTCGGGGTGAGACAGACGACTATTTTACAGAAAGTGAATCATTTATTCGTTCACTCGATTTCTCTCAACTGCATGTCTTTACCTATTCCGAGCGTCCCGGAACGCAGGCGCTGCAAATTGATTATGCGGTGGATCCCAAAACGAAACACGCCCGCAGTAAAACTTTACTCGATCTTTCAGATGAGAAGTTACATCAATTTTACGAATCACAAAAGGGAACACGGAGAAAAGTCTTGTTCGAACACACAAAACGGGGGCAAAAAATGCACGGGTTTACCGAAAATTATGTAAAATTGTACGCCGATTATGATCCCCGCTTCGTAAACAGGGTACTGGATGTGGAGATAGGTGCGTACGACGGGGAGGAGATGGCAATGAAAGCACTGTTTTGACAGAAGCAAAAGTATCGGTATTAAATAAAACCGGACATAAAAAATATGACAATGAAAGTTATGATAGGATGGAAGTGGAAGACAGTAAAAAGGGGATAGGCTATTCCCTGTTGTATATGGTGACATATTTTCACGCGTTGCTTCCGTTTTCGGTGCTTTATTTGCTGTCGGATATCCTCTTTTTTGAGATTTACTACCTGGCACGCTACCGCAGGAAACTGGTACGCCGGAATTTGAAAAATGCCTTTCCCGAAAAATCTCAAAAACAGATTGTGGCGCTCGAGAGGAAATTTTACCATCATCTTTGCGATTATTTTGTTGAGACAATCAAAACGCTTCGTCTCTCGAATAAAGCTGTGAGTAAACGGCTTAAATTTGAAAACCCCGAAATTTTCAACCGCCTTACGGCCGACGGAAAATCCTGTATACTAAGCCTGGGGCACTATGGAAACTGGGAATGGGTACCCTCTATTGTGACACACTTCCAGCCGGGAATGAAACAGGGACTTGTGTATAAAACGCTCCATGACAAAGCGTTCAACAGACTTTTTCTGAGGATACGCAGCCGTTTTAACAGTACTCCCATTGAACAGGTGAGCGTCTATCGTCGGATGATAAAATTGCAGCAGGCAGGTGAGCGGATGGTGGTGGGCTTTCTGTCCGACCAGCGTCCGTCGAGAAACAATGACCAGTACTGGACCAACTTTCTTAATCAGGAGACACTTGTTCAGACAGGTATGGAAAAAATAGCCAGGCATGTGGGATGTGCCGTGGTCTATCTTGACATTCAAAAAATAAAACGGGGACATTATGTGGGTAAGTTTTCTGTGATTTCACCCGATGCATCCCAGGAACCGGACTTTGTCATCATGGAGCGTTATATGCGGAAACTGGAGGAGACCATACTGAAAGATCCTGCTTGTTACCTCTGGTCACACAACCGCTGGAAATTCAAAAGAAAGGAGTCAGTCGGTACGTCATGAAAATATCGGTCATCATTTTAAACTGGAACGGAAAGCAACTGTTGGCACAATTTCTCCCTTCCGTCCTGGCACACTCCCTTAATACCGGATGCAGCGTGTTTGTGGCCGACAACGGCTCAACCGACGACTCGGTGGAGTTTCTAAAAACAAACTATCCCGATCTGCCGCTAATCATTCTCGACAAGAACTACGGATTTGCCGAAGGTTACAACAAAGCCATTCAGCAGGTGGATTCGGAGTATGTGGTGTTGTTGAATTCCGATGTGGAGACCTCGGAAAACTGGCTTGATACACTGATTTATTATATGGATACCCATCCCGAAGTGGCGGCAGCGCAACCCCGGATATGTTCCTATAACAATAAAAAACAGTTTGAATATGCCGGTGCAGCCGGCGGTTTCATTGACCGGTACGGATATCCCTTCTGCAGGGGACGAATTCTGGAGGTGGTGGAGGAAGATCGGGGGCAGTACGACGCGGTGATGCCTGTTTTCTGGGCTACAGGCGCCTGCCTCTGCATCCGCAGAAAAGAATATATGAATGCAGGAGGACTCGATGTCCGCTTTTTTGCTCACATGGAAGAGATCGATCTCTGCTGGCGTCTGCAGGCAAGGGGAAAGGTGGTGGTGTGCTTACCTGCATCGGTTGTCTATCATGTGGGAGGAGCCTCGCTCAGTAAGGACAATCCAAAAAAAATGTATCTCAATTTTCGGAATAACTTGTTGATGATTTATAAAAATGTTTCAAAAGCTGATTATATCATAACTTTCCTTGTTCGATGCCTGTTCGATTTCCTGGCATTGGTACATCTACTGTTGAAAGGAGAGCTTAAAAGCGCCCGCGCAGTGGTGGAAGCCTATCGGGATTTCCTGAAGATGAGAGGTTCCTATAAAGCTATTCGAAAAGAAAATCTGAGTAAAACAAGTGTGAAGCAGATAAGCACCCAGTACCGGAAAAGCATTTTGCTGCAATTTTATTTGTACGGAAGAAAAACATTTGAGTCTGTCTATTCGAAATGAAAGCTCAGAGTGATCATCCTTTGGGTGGCTTTCGAAAGAGACCGGGCATATCTTTGTAGACTTTCATCGGTGAGATCCGCCCGATCCGTCTCAAGGATATCGATTAGCCCGAATCCGAACTTCAACTCCGGAGCCAGGTTGAACATAGGCAAATAAAAATTGCATCCCACACCCATTTCAAATCCAAAATCATAGGGTTTCAGCAACACGGCTTGTTTCTTTCGTGAGGCTAACTCAATACTGCCATATCCTCCCAGCAAAAAATAGGGCCTGAAGTTATCGATCCGCCCGGTAGATATTTTCAGATGGAGAGGTAGAGACAGATAATTATTTCTGATCTGCACGGCATATTCCTCTCCCGATGTCTGTTCTTTGAACATAAAATATTTCTCTCCCAGATAAAGCGTGGGAATAGTCCGTAGATTCAGATAACGGCTCAGATATATATCGGCGATCATACCGACTGAAAATCCGGGCGTATAATGTGGTATTTCGGAAAACCAAACCTCTCCATTGTCGTTCAGGTACCCCGACTGGGTAAGAATCAGGTCCTGGGTATGCATTCCCAGCGTGAATCCCAGATGAAATAAACGCTGATCGGCATAAGGTCTGTGCTGCAGTTTTCGGTACTGGCTGAAAACGTTGCCCACATAAAGAGACAATAGGAAGCATAGAAATATTATTCTTTTTTTCATCCGTTAATCCAACGTTTTTATTCACCTGTTATTGTGTTTTCCCGGGATAAAGATATCATAATTTTTTTTTATTCCTGAAAAACTCACTACCTTTGCAGCAACATCACAAACTATTTATAATAACTAATTTATTTCATTATTATGGCTTACGTAATTGATGATACTTGCATTGCCTGTGGAACGTGCATTGATGAATGTCCTGTTGATGCAATATCCGAAGGAGATATTTATGTAATTGACCCTGAAGTGTGCACCGATTGTGGCGCATGTGCAGATGTCTGTCCTACAGAATCTATTCATCCGGCATAAGAAACGGGTATTAAAACAGAAAAGCCGGGCACCTTCTGTCCGGCTTTTCTGTTTCTGTAATATCAATAACCCGGTTTGTATATTATATTGGAACTGTTACAATATGCATTTTTTGTTATCGGACAAAATGTACTTCATGAATTAAACCGGGGTGTGAAAGATACTGTTTTTATTTGGTTCTCTCTTGCCGCTACTAAAAAGTGATACAAAAAGCGCCCCTCTGCAGGGGCGCTCTCATGATCAATAATCCGCAACCGGACTTCATTCATTATGCATTGTTTACCGATGCCATGTGTGCCACAAGGTCAAGCACCTTGTTGGAATAACCCCATTCGTTGTCATACCAGCTGATTACCTTCACGAAAGTGGGACTGAGTTGGATACCGGCCTTTTCATCAAAGATGGAAGTGCGTGAATCGCCGATGAAATCGCTCGATACCACATCTTCGTTGGTATATCCGAGAATGCCTTTCAGTTCGCCTTCAGAAGCTTCCTTCATGGCCGCACAGATCTCAGCGTAGGTGGTTTCTTTTGCCAGACGTACGGTCAGGTCAACCACAGATACGTTAAGTGTAGGGACGCGCATAGACATGCCGGTCAGCTTGCCGTTGAGTTCGGGAATTACTTTACCTACAGCCTTGGCAGCACCGGTAGAGGAGGGGATGATGTTGGCAGAAGCTGCGCGGCCGCCTCTCCAGTCTTTTGCGGAGGGACCGTCAACGGTCTTCTGTGTAGCGGTGGTAGAGTGTACAGTGGTCATCAAACCTTCAAGTACTCCAAATTTATCGTTCAGTACTTTTGTTACAGGTGCCAGGCAGTTGGTGGTACAGGAAGCGTTGGAGACAAACTGTTCACCTTTGGTGTATGTATTTTCATTTACACCCATCACGTACATCCGTGTATCGTCCTTTGAAGGAGCAGACATCACCACGTATTTTGCACCTGCATCAATGTGGGCCTGTGCTTTGTCTTTCGAGAGGAATAAACCGGTAGATTCAACCACATATTCTGCACCCACTGCATCCCATTTCAGGTCGGCGGGGTTTCTTTCTGCACTGACACGAATCGTATTTCCATTTACTACCAGGTTTCCATCTTTTACATCAACCGTACCTTTGAACTGGCCGTGGATTGTGTCATATTTTAACATATAAGCGATGTAATCTACATCGAGCAAGTCATTGATACCCACTATCTGGATATCGTCTCTGTTTTGTGCTGCGCGGAAAACCAAACGCCCGATGCGGCCAAATCCGTTAATACCTACTTTAATCATACCTAATTGAATTTTATTTGTTAAAAGTGTTCGTTTATATTGCGTCATTTACTGGCGATGAAGGAGTGCTTTTTTTTCGCATCATGTTCATAATGATCATCGAAAGCGATCCTAAAAACCATCTTTTTAATCGTCATACAAAAATACAACATCTTTTCTTTTTAACGAAATTATTTGCATCAAAAAACCGAAATTTATCTTTGTTCTACCAATGAAACGAACGATTTTTTTCAATTTGTGAAGATTCACTTTGTGGGTATTTTTTTTGCATTTAGCAGATGTCCGGGGACCACAAAGGCCACAAACCAGGCCAAAGACTCAAGAAGCAACTGTTCCGGCAGCTCCAGAGAGGATGCGGTAAGTGCCAGCACTCCGAATATTACTCCTCCAACAAATACAAAAGGATAACGTAAAATTACCCCTGTCATAACAATGGTAAAAGCCATCAGCACCATGAAAAGAGGGTGTTGCAGTTCAAAGTTGATTTGATGCATTACGCGGTACTGAATGAGGTTGACCAGGATCATACAGCCAACCATCGAAATCCAGAGAGAATACAACGCAATTCTTGTCGGTTTGCCTCTCTTGTCTTTTCGTTTTTCAAACAGATAATATCCTGTAAAGGCAACGACGATTACCGGCAGTATTATTTTAAGGAGGTTTAAGATCTCTTCTACTAAAAAAGAATAAACCATCCTCCTTTTAATGTATCCGGTAAGAGTGGTAAAGACAAATAACCAGCCCCATACGATGAACAGGATTCCGTATCTTTTTGTCAATCTGATTTTAGGAAAAACATTCATTTTTGTGTTTAAATAAGGCGATCATATCTATTTATAAAACAAAATATGAAGCATTGTGTTCGTTTGTAAAATAAATATTGTTGCCGGTCGCCCGAACGCAACTTGCCATGAGTTACCGGGTGAACTATTTCCTCAAATTTCACTATCTTTGTGCTCCGTTACGGAATAAAATGTTGAAAAATGTTGATTTATATTTACTTATGGCGGTAAAGGTTGAAATAAAAAACGAATTTATTTATTAAAATATATGGCTGACGATAAAAAGATAATTTTTTCCATGGTGGGGGTAAGCAAAACATTCCCTCCTCATAAACAGGTACTGAAAGATATTTACCTTTCATTTTTCTATGGTGCCAAGATCGGCATCATCGGTCTTAACGGATCGGGAAAATCCACCCTGCTGAAGATCATTGCCGGGATAGAGAAAGAATATCAGGGCGAGGTGGTATCAGATAAAAGCTTCTCGGTAGGATACCTGGAGCAGGATCCAAAGCTGGATCCGGACAAGACTGTCATTGAAATTGTTCGGGAAGGAGTTCAGCCCATCATGGATCTGTTGGCTGAATACGAAGAAATTAACCTGAAATTCGGCATGCCTGAATATTACGAAGATGAGGATAAGATGAACAGCCTTTTTGCCCGTCAGGCTGAACTACAGGATAAACTGGATGCCGCGGATGCATGGAACATAGACAACCGGCTCGATCGTGCCATGGACGCCTTGCGCTGCCCTCCGGAAGAACAGCCGGTGAGAGAACTTTCAGGAGGGGAGCGACGTCGTGTAGCACTTTGCCGCCTGCTGCTGCAAGAGCCCGATGTGTTACTGCTCGACGAGCCAACGAATCACCTCGATGCAGAATCGATCGACTGGTTGGAGCAGCATCTGCAACAATATCAGGGAACGGTGATCTGCATCACCCATGACCGTTATTTTCTCGACCATGTGGCTGGCTGGATACTGGAGCTTGATCGTGGCGAAGGAATACCCTGGAAAGGAAACTACACCTCCTGGCTGGAGCAGAAGACAAAGCGCATGGAGCAGGAAGAGAAGCAGGTCAGCAAGCGCCGCAAGACACTGGAGCGGGAGCTGGAATGGATCAATCTGGCGCCCAAGGCGCGTCATGCCAAAGGAAAAGCCCGTCTGAACTCCTACGAACAGCTGTTGAACCAGGATCAGAAAGAACGCGAGGAGAAGCTGGAACTCTTTATCCCTAACGGTCCCCGTCTTGGAAATAAGGTGATAGAGGCCATCGGCGTGAAGAAAGGCTTTGGCGATAAACTGCTGTTCGATAACCTCAACTTTATGTTGCCTCCCAATGGTATTGTAGGTGTAATCGGGCCCAACGGGGCCGGAAAAACCACCCTCTTCCGCTTGATTCAAGGGATGGAGATTGCAGATGCGGGTAAGTTTGAAGTCGGTGAAACAGTCGTCACGGCCTATGTGGATCAGTCGCACGAAGCCATAGATCCTGATAAAACAGTTTACCAGGTGGTATCAGGCGGTCTTGAATTTGTACGGGTAGGCGGAAAGGAGGTCAACGCCCGCGCTTATCTCTCCCGTTTCAACTTTTCCGGAGCCGATCAGGAAAAGTTGTGCGGCGTGCTGTCGGGTGGGGAGCGTAACCGCCTCCATCTGGCACTTACGCTTAAAGCGGGTGCCAACGTCCTGCTACTCGATGAGCCGACGAACGACATCGACGTGAATACACTCCGCGCACTGGAAGAGGGCCTGGAGAACTTTGCGGGCTGCGCCGTGGTAATCTCGCACGACCGTTGGTTCCTGGATCGTATCTGTACGCACATCCTCGCTTTTGAAGGAAATTCAGAGGTCTTCTATTTCGAAGGGTCCTACAGCGAATATGAGGAGAATAAGAAGATGCGCCTTGGAAACGTGGAACCCAGGCGTGTTCGGTACAGAAAGTTGTAGTTTAAAGTGACCGGCGTGCCGGTATCCCGATTACAAATTACCCTATTATGAGAAAATTCGTATGGATTATGCTGACTGTTATTTTCAGTCCCACTCTTTTCGCACAGAACAGGAGTTACCAGGGTAAAGTGATTGATGCGGTATATCACACGCCGGTGGCTTATGCCGCTGTTTATATACAAAGCACCTCTTATGGATCGGTAACCGACAATGTGGGGGAGTTTTCTTTCACGGCACCGGATTCATTGCAGCATATCCTCTTGGTCATTGTTCGGCCGGATTTCAAAATCAGTTATCTTCCGCTCACTCAGCAAGATGTTGATAATCTGCTTATATCTCTCCACCCGGACGATTTTGACGCGAAAACGCAGGTGCTGTTGGATAGCCTTACAGATAAGAAAAACAGCCTGGTGGTGCTTCTTGATAAAGCAACCCGGTTTGTGACCAACGATTGGATACCATTGGGCAATCCGGACCTGAACAAATTTGATTTTGGGCGTATTCAAACATTTCCCACTTACAATCCCATTGAAGGAGTACGTCTCAGGGCGGGTGTTGCTTCAAATGCAAGGCTGAGTCCTTATTTCTTTCTGCAAGGGTATGTAGCTTACGGCTTTGTTGATCAGCAGTTTAAATATAGGGGTGAAACCACATGGTCCTTCAATAGGAAAATGTATCACGACGGTGAGTTTCTAAAAAATAACCTGAATATACTTTACGAGAAGGATCTCTACTCTCCCGGAGAGATGCATCCACGCTCACCCAACAACCTGCTGCTGATAACTTACCGGCGTTCGGAGAATGAAGCCACCTACCGTAACTTCGCAGAGATGAATTACGAACGGGAATACAAGACAGGTTTTGCCCATACCGTTTGGTTGCGCAGGGCGCGGTTGGTGCCACAGGGCGTGTTGCGTTTTGAAAATCAAATCGATGATATGATCTTTGTCGATGATGCCCTCCATACAGCCGAGATAGGCCTGCTATTGCGTTATTCCCAGAGAGAAGCCTATATACAGCAGAAGCGCAAGAGGAAGCCGGTTGAGATGACCAGTCCTGTCTTTTTTTTCTCCCATACATTTGGTAACTATGACTATTTCGGTGAAGTGAAATCCTGGCACCGATCCGAAATATCGGTGCAGAAGCGATTTCTGACAGGAACAGCCGGAAGGCTCGATGCAGTAGTAGAGATGACCAGAATCTGGAATAAGGTGCCGTTTCCACTGCTGGTCTATCCCAACCAGCGACAGCGGCATCATATTGAGAACAATGCTTTTTTTCTTAACAGGGCCCTCGAGTTTATGGCCGATGAACAGGCTACGATACGTACCACTTTTGTAGGGGAGGATCTGCTACTGTCTAAGATTCCACAGTTGAACCGTCTGCAGGTGCGGGAACTTATCTCCCTGCGTGCCTCCTGGGGAAGGTTAAGTAAAAAAAACGATCCGGCTCTCTCTCCCAATCTCTACACCTTTCCTGTCACTTCCTACCGATACGGTTCCGTACCTTACGTGGAGGGAACCGTGGGAATCACCCGCCTCCTGGGGTTGCTGCGTGTGGAGTATGTACATCGGTTTACCTACCGGAATCACCCTGATGCGCTGCAAGGTAAGATCAGGGTAGACGTGACACTGTAACGAAAGAGGCGCAGGAACCATAGTATCACGCAGGGAATCCGGCATAAGTTTAAAAGTGAACGCAACAGTTTAAATATGCAGAATCCGACAAGCATTATCAGGAACCAGATCGTTCATGTCTGGGTCAACATCTTCTGGAAGAATCCCAATCGTCTGTGGGCACTCAAAGTGGCTGCATCCATTGCTTTTTTGTTGATACCGGCTGAGTTATTGTTTCACAACTCTTTTATCGGTACCACCATGGCTCTTGGTGTAGTAGCCATGGCTCTCGGTGAGACCGACGTGCATCCGCGGGGACGTACCAAGTCGGCCGGATCAGCCCTCATCCTCTTTTTTATCACCAGCAGTCTGGTGGAGTTGTTTTCTCCCTTTCCGCTTTACTTTACCCTGTTGATCCTCCTTGCGGCCTTCTCTCTCACCCTTGCAGGAGGATTAAATGCACGAATGCAGGGAGTCACCTTTGGGACACTCCTTATCTTTGTGTATACAATGCTTGGATCGGGGAATGCCGACAGATGGTTTTACCAGCCCGTGCTCTATACCATTGGCGCCCTGGCTTACTCTCTGGTCTCCATCCTGTTATTACGCTACAGGCCCTACAGGCTGCTGAAGGAACAACTCTCACGCGGTTTTCTATATCTCTCGGAGTACATAGAACTGAAAGCAAACCTCTTTCCCAGCAAAACCCAGGTGCAGATGCTGATCAGAAACCAGCTCGCACAAAAAAATATTGAACTGGCGCAGCAAATAGAAACATGTAAAAATAATCTCTATAGCTATTCCGCCGAAAGCAATGACGAATCGCGCACAGTGGTAAATGTCTATTACCGCAAATGGTTTCTGTTGCAAGAGATGCAGGAACGGGCAATTTCCAGCCATGAACAGTACGACCTGCTGAGCAGAGAGGTAAGCAACATAAAATTGCTGGAAGGTTTTGGACAGCTCATGCGTGAAATTGGAAAGGCAATGTACCTCTTCAGCAATTCCCTGTTAACGGATCAGCCTTACACACATCCCCTCTCATTGGAATGGACACTTTCTGCGGTACAAAATATGCTGGAAGAGGAGCGGGGAGAGCAGCATTACCTGACCCTGTCATTGCTGATGAAAAATCTCACCGGCCTTGAAAGGAACCTGCGTGAGGAGGAGACCGTCAGCGCACAGATCGATGTCACTGTCTTCAATAGCCGCAAACCGGAACGAACACGGCTTGCCGATCTTTTGAAAACGGTCCACCCGCGTTTTAAGTTTGCCGTCCGCCTCACCTTAAGCTGGCTGTTGGGATACGGCATCATGCAATTATTTCATTTTGATAAGGGAGCATGGATTCTGTTGACCTCGCTCATTGTCTTTCAACAGACCTACAGTGCTACCCGGATGCGACTTTTTCACCGTGTTTCCGGTACGCTCATAGGGGTAATTCTGGGGGTTACACTGGCCCAGTTGCTCCCCACGCTCCCAGGTCAGATTCTACTCCTGATTACCTCCATTTACTTTTTCTTCTACTGGCTGAAAAAAAACTATATTGTAGCCGCGATCTTTATCACGATCTATGTACTGGCTGCATTTAACCTTCTTTCCCATCAGGGCGTGGCAGTTATGCTTCCCCGTATTATAGACACGCTAATAGGCGGTGCCATTGCCTATCTGGTTGTACGGTTTGTCTGGCCCGACTGGCAATACAAGCAGTTGCCACAATTACTGCTGAATGCGGTGACGAAAAACAAGCGTTACTTCGAAAGCATCTACGAAGGAACGGTCACCGAAGAGGATTACCTCCATAACCGTCGTACCGCTTATAATGCCGACAATGCGCTTACCTCCGCATGGAAAGGAATGCGCCTCGAACCCAAGAGCACGAGACAGTACCAGGACAGCGCTTTCAGCCTCACCAATCTCAACCATGCACTACTCTCTTACATATCAGCCTTCGGTATCCATAAACATGCCGAATATCTTACCCCTTATGAACGCGAATTGTGTCAGGATATCAGTAAAGTTCTACATTACGTAACCGAACTGTTGAATGGCACTGCCGATGTGTCGCGTCTTGATACACTGCTGCATGCAGCCAACTGTTGGGAAGAAAGTCTGGAGAAAATGCAGCACGATGCAACCAACCGTAGGGCAGGTTTAATTTACAATATCGCACACGTTTCTCGTGAACTGCTTATCGAGGCAACATCGATCGTGAAACAGAGTACTACAAAATAACCGTATTCGTCAGAACGAGGCTGTAGTACATAGGCCATTCAGTGGCTGAGGTTTTTAAATGCGTTTCGTTGTTTCTCGGCGAAACGTTTTTTTGTGCTATCTTTGTATTCTCATTGTGGTGTAGTATCATGGCGCACTGCTATGGCGTGAGCAATGATGTACATCAGAGACCAACATGATTGTAATTGGGTAAATGATAACAATATTAGGCATAGAATCGTCTTGCGACGATACCTCGGCAGCGGTTATCCGCGATGGGGTCATCCTCTCCAATGTGATCGCCGGACAGGCAGTACACGAACGTTATGGCGGCGTAGTACCCGAACTGGCGTCGCGCGCGCATCAGCAGAATATCATTCCTGTGGTACACGATGCCCTGAAGCAGGCAGGAGTTGCCAGGGAGGAGGTGACGGCTGTGGCCTTCACCCGTGGGCCGGGATTGCTGGGCTCCCTGCTGGTGGGTACTTCGTTTGCGAAAGGTTTCTCGTCGGCGCTCAATATTCCCATGGTTGAGGTAAACCACCTGCAGGCACATGTGCTGGCTCATTTTATCAAGGAAGATGAGCAGGATGGCAATCAACCCCAATTTCCGTTTCTTTGTCTCCTTGTATCGGGTGGTAATTCACAAATCATCCTGGTGAAATCGTACGACGAGATGGAGATCATCGGGAAGACCATCGACGATGCGGCTGGCGAGGCATTCGATAAGTGCGCCAAGGTGATGGGACTTGGTTATCCCGGAGGGCCGGTGGTGGACCGGTTGGCGAAACTGGGTAACCCGGAACGGTTTACCTTCAGCAAACCGCGTATTGAAGGGTATGATTACAGTTTTAGCGGACTGAAAACGTCGTTTCTCTATTTTTTACGTGATGAACTGAAAAAGGATTCCGGCTTCATTGAGAAAAGCAAAAATGACCTGTGTGCATCGCTGCAGAAGACCATCGTGGATATTCTTATGGATAAGCTTTATCAGGCCTCCGTCGATTTAAATATAAAAGAGGTGGCCGTTGCCGGAGGCGTATCGGCCAACTCCGGTTTAAGGAATGCATTTGAAGAATATAGCCGCAAGCATGGATGGAAGATACATATTCCCCGGTTTGCATATACTACCGACAATGCAGCCATGGTTGCCATCACCGGATATTACAAATATCTGAAGGGGGAGTTTGCCGCTCCGGACGTGGCTCCCTACGCAAGGGTGTCCATATAATTCTTAATTGATAATTGATAATTAATCCAAATATGTCAGGAACAGAAAATTCTATCGTGGAGGAGAACAGGAAGAGTCTCAATTTTATTGAACAGATTGTTGAAAACGATTTGAAGGAGGGTAAGAATGACGGACGCATACAAACGCGTTTTCCGCCGGAACCCAACGGATACCTGCATATCGGCCATGCCAAAGCTATTTGCATTGACTTCGGCATTGCACAAAACTATGGTGGTATCTGTAATCTTCGTTTCGACGATACCAATCCCGTGAAAGAGGATGTAGAGTACGTCGATTCCATCATGGAAGACATCAAATGGCTCGGATTTCATTGGGAGAATGTCTATTATGCATCCGACTATTTTCAACAGCTGTGGGACTTTGCCGTAAAGCTGATTAAGGAAGATAAAGCATATATCGATGAACAGTCGGCCGAAGAGATTGCACGCCAAAAGGGAACACCCACCGAAGCGGGCACACACAGTCCCTTCCGTGACCGCCCCATAGAGGAGTCACTGGCGCTGTTCGAACAGATGAACAGCGGTGAGATACCCGAAGGGAAGATGGTACTGCGTGCCAAAATCGACATGGCTTCATCCAATATGCACTTCCGCGACCCTATCATCTACCGTGTGATCCATATTCCGCACCATCGTACAGGCACCACCTGGAAGGCTTACCCGATGTACGACTTTGCCCACGGGCAATCGGACTACTTCGAAGGAGTAACACATTCTCTCTGTACACTGGAGTTTGTGGTGCACCGGCCTCTGTACGACTGGTTCATCGACCAGCTGGCCGACAGCGACTACCGTCCCCGCCAGTACGAGTTCAACCGTCTCAGCCTCACCTACACGGTGATGAGCAAGCGCAAACTGCTGCAGCTGGTGCAGGAGAAACTGGTCTCGGGATGGGACGATCCACGCATGCCCACCCTGTGTGGGATGCGCCGTCGTGGCTACACCCCCGAAGCCATCCGTAGCTTTGTTGATAAGATAGGATATACCAAATACGATGGCATCAACGACGTGTCGTTGCTGGAACATGCTGTAAGGGAAGATCTGAATGCTACTGTCATGCGTGTGTCGGGTGTGATCGATCCCGTGAAACTGATACTGACCAATTACCCCGCAGAGAACGTGGAAGAGATGGAAGCGATCAACAACCCCGAGGATGAGTCGCAGGGCAGCCGTATTGTGAAGTTCTCCCGGGAGCTCTGGATTGAACGCGACGATTTTATGGAGGATGCCCCCAAGAAATATTTCCGTCTCACCCCGGGCAGTGAAGTGCGTCTGAAGAATGCCTATATCGTGAAGTGTACTGGCTGTAAAAAAGATGAACAGGGTAACGTCACGGAGGTCTACGCGGAGTATGATCCGCAGACCAAGAGCGGCATGCCGGAGGCAAACCGTAAGGTAAAGGGAACCATACACTGGGTGTCTGTACCACACAGCGTGGATGCCGAAGTGCGACTCTATGACCGGCTCTTCATGGTGGAAGATCCGGCAGGTGAAAAAGAAAAGGATTTCCGTGAACTGATCAATCCCGAGTCACTTATCGTGAAAAAGGGATGTAAAGTGGAAGCCTGTCTCAAAGATGCAAAACCTCTCGACCGTTTTCAGTTCCAGCGCATCGGCTATTTCAATGTGGATACCGATTCTGCAGACAATAGACTGGTGTTTAACCGTACTGTTGCACTCAAGGATTCCTGGAGGAAACAGGGTAACAGCTGAGAGGAAACAGCGGATTTGATACAGAATATATAAAATAGGTGCTATTTTTTTGAAATGCGTAGAGAGTTTGAAGACAGCGAGCTGGATATCACTTCCCTGGTAGAGAAGTATGAGCAGATGCGTGCTCTTGGCCGAAAAGTTTATTTTGATGCCGATGAGTTTGCGGTACTTGCCGAATACTACAACGCGGGCGGTGACAACGACGAGGCAGAGGAGCTTATCTCGGAGGGTTTGAAAATGCACCCCGGCAGCCCCGAGCTGATGTTGTTGAAAGTGAAAATACTCGTTTTCTCGGAAATGTATGAGGAGGCACTCGATTATATGAGACAATTGTCGGAGGAAGACGACGTGGAGCTTCCTCTGCTGAAGATTGAGGCTTTGTTGCACACCGACCGGTACCACGAAGCGGATGAGTTGATTAATAAGACTCTGGAACATGAGCTGTCGGTCGATGATCTATACTTTTTTATCACGGAGACAGGTTATCTGCTTAATGACGTGGATAAGTTCGACCGGGCCATCGCCTTCCTCGAGGAGAGCATGAAGATTGATGAGTCGAATACCGATGCTATTGTTGATCTTGCCTACGCCTACGAGATGAAGGGTAACCTCGAAAAAGCCATCGAATATAACAATCTGTTACTCGATATTGATCCCTATTCCTACGATGGCTGGGTGAATATCGGGAAGCTTCATTCCATGAATGGGGAATATGCCAAAGCGATCGATGCATTTGATTTTGCGCTTACCATCAACGATGGCGACAACGGCTTGTTGAAGATGAAAGCCATGGCGCTCTATCTGAACGACAATGCTCCCGAAGCCATCGCCATCTTTGAAGGATGTCTGCAACAGTCGCCCGACGATGAGTCGTTGTATGACTCGCTGCTTGAGGCCTACGATGTCATGGAGCAGTACGAGGAGATGATGAAGCTCATCGACAAAAAGGAAGCCTTGTTTGGCAGTGGAGGAATCCTTGCCAAGCGGGCCTTTGTGTACATCAACATGGGCGAAATTGCGAAAGCCGAGGTATTGTTTGGACAGATACCCGATTCGGAAAAGGAGACCCTCGACTATTACATGCTGGAGGGAGAACTCGCCTTTCAACACGACGACTACATGGGAGCCGAGGCAGCTTACATGAAGGCTGCCCTGATCTCGGAAGGTAACGAGGATATCATCGACAGGCTAGCCAACATTAGTGTGGCACAGGAAAAGTATGGGCAAGCAGCTGCATATCTGGAAGAACTGCTCGAAATTGACCCAGACTATCCCAGCGCAAAATCAAGGCTGGCCTTCATTCGCTTCGAAATAGGCTCCAAAGAACCGTTCGACGAAATCATGGCACAGTTTTCCGATGAGGAACTCCGTTCACTGCTAAGTTTGATCATGGGAAACGAAGAGGATGACTTTGCCGGGTTTGGCAGAGAAAAAATACTCACCCGGCTCAATGAAGCACGGGAGAACAGAATACTTTTCAAGAATATCAAATATTGATTTCCTGCCGTGCAATTTATTCAAGTGATTTGTTGATTCCTAATGTGACACAGTCATTGTTGAACAAGAGAATTTTGTTCAGCCTACACAATGATGCACTTATTCTGACAATCATTTTTTAGTAACTGTTGACTGTCGCGTTATTTTCTTGTCTTAGGGCAAGTGAAGAGAAATTATTGTTTTTTTAATCCCTAAAAGAAAATTACTTCCCCGGAGTCGATATCATAAAGGCCTCCCTCAATGAGGATTGTGCCATCCTTTTCCAACCGGTTAAGAATGGGACTTTCGGCACGTATCTGGTTTATCATCAGTTGCACGTTTATAATGCTTACATTCTTCACAAATAAATGGTTGCGGCCGTTTCTGTCTGCTTTCGTTTCAGCTTCCTGATCTATCGCCGGTTGTATTTTGCGGAGGAGGCCGGTAAGATGGCCTGATTGTACATGGTTGCAGGCACTTGTGACGGCCCCACATTTAGTGTGCCCAAGAACCATAATTATTTTTGATCCGGCCACATCACAGGCATATTCCATGCTGCCGAGAATATCGTCGTTAATAATATTTCCTGCAATCCGTATGCTGAAAATATCACCCAATCCCTGGTCGAAGATCAGTTCTGCAGATGTTCTCGAATCAATACAACTTAACACCGTGGCAAAAGGATACTGGCCTTCCGAGGATAGGTTCACCTGTGTAAGCAGGTTCCTGTCCATTTTCAGGTTATTTCGAAACCGTTTGTTTCCCTCCTTTAGTAGCTCCAACGCGCCGGCCGGTGTGATTTTATTCTGACTTTCCTTTGTGTGTACCCACATGATTGCATGATTTAATCCTACCTTGTGTACCTCTTATTCCTCGTGCGTGGTGGTCATGAATGAATACTGGTAATCCATGGGAATGATATTGAGGTAATCGTCCACGCTGCCGCCATTCAGACAAGTTTCGATGATACGACGTCCGGTAGGATGCAGATCCGGAGTAAGGTACTTCGGCAGTTCCTCTCTGAAAAATTCATACAATATAGCAGCTCCCGCGTCATAACCCGACTCTTCCACCAATGGTTGCTTGTGCACTTGCAGGAAACGGGAAGGTATCTTGGCCCCTTCAATAGTGAGATAATTGAGCTCAAAACCAAGCAGGGGACAACGTGCATCTTGAAACTGATCGCTGCGTAGTTTCGCATTCCCCCTGCGAGTGAGGTATTCACGCATCAGCAGCTGTGGCTTGAATCCAACCTTCCATACGCCAATATATTGGTTTGGTACCAGCGTGTAGCGTATCCGCGGGGTGTTGATGATCTGGTCTAGCAACAGGTTGGCGTGATGAATCATTTTTCCGGTGGCAAAGGGCCAGTAGGAACCCACCCCCTCGCTGCCCATGCCGCCACCGTCTACAATGCTCGGGTTTGCATGTCCACGCGGAGAGACCAACCGCCAGAGCCAGGCAAGTGCCGGGGGCAGGATATGAAACAATCCCAGTATGCCATAGGTGGGGCTTTCCTTGGAACAGGGCGGGGTACGCACCCCGAAGCTCCTCACATCCACTGTCACCGGGTTGTTCACGATATTGGGCATGATGTGTCTTGGAACTATCACTCGCGGATTGGGGCATCTTTTACCCGGACTGTCCTCGGTATGATCCCAGAGGAGTGCGGTACTGTCGGGATTCGCCTCTATGTTCAGGAAAAGTAACGGTTCTTTGGGTTTGATGGTTAGTTTCTCAAGAAAAGGTTCATCGCCATAATTTGTGATACCATCTACCCTGATAAACCAGGCATTCTCGGCATCCAGTACCGTGAGCTTCCCATTATTTTTCTGTAAGGAAGGATGACACAGAGCCATGTCATCGGTCACGGGGTTGAAGGAACAGAAAATGGGAAAGTTAATCAGCCTTCTCTCCTCGGTGATGGTATTTGTTCCAATCAGCACCTGCCCGTTTTCCTCCCTGACAATATTCTGAAGCATCTCACTTTTGCCGCCGCCGCTTGCTCCTTCGTGCATGAAGGTGGTGATGTTGTCGTACGGGCTTACAGCCTGAACGGTGGAACAATGGGCAGTAATCCATCCCTCTTTTTCTCCTTTTGTAAGAAGCGCTCCGTATAGACCCTTCTTGGCGCTGGGCCCGGGATAGAGGTTATAGGAAAATATTTCGTGTAGCGCTTCGGAACGTTTGTGTACTACAATCTGTTTTCCGCTGAAATGGGTATGTCTGAAGGTGGGAGCCACATAGATGGCCGATTCCACTAAAAAACCTTCCGGCAGCTCATCCACGGGTATAATCTGTTGGAGCATGGCCAGTCCCATGGCAAAGAAACCAGCATTCGCCGGAACAATGGCAATGCCTCCCGTACCAATATTGTCTCCACCGGCAAAGTAAAAAAAGAGTGCGAGATCCTGTGACTGAAGCCAGGTGATTGTTTCTTTTCGCAGCGTATCGAAATCATATCCCATTTTGTCGCTAAACCGCTCCTTATCTGTCGGCAGATTGTCGCCAATCAGCATCGTGTCCGGATCCCGACGACGCATGTAAGCCTCAGTGTAGTTTGCCGTTATGCCGTTCTTTACCCTGTGGATAATTGCCTCGGTGATGATGTCATGATTGGGAAGCTCATATTTTACCTCGAAACTGTTCTTGCTGTCCCCGCCCACAGCAGCCACGGCCAGCTGTTCCACACTGTCGAATATTTTGTATGATTTGCATCCGCCTAATATTTCTATTGCATTATTTGGCAGAACGACTTTTTTATTCTCAAGAATACTGAAAAAATCACCCATTTTGAATAAATTAAATTGATCTATTACCTAAACATCTTTTTTCTGGAACAAAGTTAATACACGTTGCTTAATAAATAAAGTAATACTTCATATATTTCTTTCGACAACCTAGAAATTTGCCGGCGATTGAATCCATAGCATTTCGCTGATTCCGTCCGAATTGTTTACAACTTCCTTTGAAGACCTGGCATTGAAATAGATATTGTCTCCCTGTTTCAGCAGATACGTTTTTTCCTGTATTTGAAATCTTATTTCACCTGACAGGATATGACAAAAAATCTGGCCGTGGGAATCGGGTAGCAGATTCTCCATGCCGGAGGTCTTTGCAAAGCGTATCAAATAGGTGTCCATCTGTTTGTTGATATCGTTTTGGGACAACAAATAAATGTTAGTGCCCGACCGGTTCTGGTCGATAAGCTTCATTTCATTCCTCAGTACCACCGGGTTGTTGGCGATGGCTTCATTTTCGCCCATCAGTTCACCTACTGTGGTGTGCAGGTTCTCCGCGATACTTTTTAGTGTAACGATGGAAGGAAACGATTTTGACTTCTCTATCTGGGAAAGCGCGCTGGAACTGATGCCTACTTTCGTCGCAAGTTCATTCAGATTCAGCTTATACAACTCCCTTCTCTTTTTTATTCTTTCCCCAATGCGGTTCATATGTAATAATTTTGGACAAAGATAACTATTAATATATTAAGTTTTACTTCATACGGGAGAGAAGTGATCATCCTTATTTCACAGGGAGTATAAAAAGTCGGTCATTAACTTCACTATTTCCGGAAAGTTATTTTCCAAAACCATTTCTCCTCCTTCCCGGAGGTGAATTTGCGGAGGAGATCGGAAACCCATGAGGGAGCAACATGGCCCGGTTATCGCGATCCCCCCGCTTCCCTGCAAAAGATATTTATTCCATCAACCGGCACCGATCCGTCATAAATCTGTCTGGTCATGCTGTATCATTTTCAGCAATGCGCTTCACCTCTTCCAATCCTTTGGAAAATCCTTCATCCATGTGTTCTTCATACTGATCATCCACATCCACGGATACTGTCAGCGTAGTGGAACCATCTGATTCGATTAGCACGTATCTCTCATATGCCCCTTCAGCGATACTTTCCTTTTCTACACCATCCCATATTTCTCCCTGGTGCAGAAAAGTCACTTCATATGGCTTGTTAAGCTTGGTGATGGTGGCGAACATGCCGTTTCCGTCCGGACCCAGGAAGAGGGTTCTGCCACTAATCTGCCAATCCGACACGTAATGTGATCCCGGTACAAAATGTTTTGTCCATTCCTTATAGGAATCTTCGTTCCACAATGACTCCCACACCTTTTCGATAGGAGCATCTATTTCGGTTGTAAATGTAATTGTCTTCATTGCGTAATTATTTGATTGTTATGTTTATGCATTTTTTTTAATTTCTGTTTACTGAATCAACCATCTACTTGGTACAGTTGATTAACAATCACTCTTCTGCAAATGTTGATGGTCGTTTGTATTTCTTGTCCCATGGCAAGTGATTTATGTGCAGTCATCTGCTAGCTTATTAAGAAAAAATAACAGATTGTTACGCAAGGTTTTCATTATATTGGACTTTAATGAATGAATCAAAAAAATACGTAACGTTTAAAACCATTAAATTATGAAGTTTACCAATTTACTTTTCACTATGGGCATATTATTCGGCATGCTCATTCTGCCTTCCTGTCTGGACGATGACGATGATGTAAACCGCTTGTATCCCAATGCACTCGTCACCGTAAAGGAGACATCCAATAAAACTGTTTTTTTTCAGTTGGACGATAATACGACCCTGTTGCCCGTCAATATCACATCGCACCCTTTTGATTCAAAAGAGGTCAGGGCACTGGTAAATTACGATGAAGTGGATGATCCCAGTCAATCATTTGATCAGGCTGTGAGGGTGAACTGGATTGACAGCATCAGGACAAAGCCAATGGCTCCCAATTTGGGAACGGAGAATGATGAAGTGTATGGCAACGACCCCGTTGAAATTGTTGCCGACTGGGTCACCATTGCCGAAGATGGCTACTTGACGCTTCGCTTCAGGACCATGTGGGGTTATCAGCGAATTACCCATTATGTAAATCTTCTTCCCACCAACAATCCCGAGAATCCTTACGAAGTGGAATTCAGGCACAATGCCAACGGCGATATGTATGGCAGGATGGGGGACGGCCTGGTTGCCTTCAAGCTCGACAACCTGCCCGACACCGAAGGGAAGACCGTGAAACTGAAACTGAAATGGAAAGCATTCAACTCCGACAAATCGGTTGAATTTGATTACCGCACACGTGCTGCCACGTCAACAACGTCGGCCATTGCCGCAGAGAGGAGCGTTATTCCATTGCAATAAATCCGTTTGTAAGAAAACAATGCATCATTTCAGTATCATTAAAATTAATTATTACTGAATAAAAAGGCAAGGTTGTATATTTGTAATAATTTACAACCTTGCCATCATACAATCGGGTGAATCTATGATGGTAGATGTGCGGACGAGATTGGTAAATGACTGAAGAAGAAAGCAGAGAGCGGGAACTCATTCGGCAGATTGTGCAGGGAAACAGGATTGCCATGAAGAGGTTTTATGATCATTATTCCGGGTATCTTACCGCGGTATGTGCCCGTTACATCTATAATAGAGAGGATATTAGGGATATTTTACAAGAGAGCTTTCTGAAAATTTTCAATGCCATGCACAAGTTTGAATACAAGGGCTCCGGCTCCTTACGAGCCTGGTCGGCGCGCATTGTGGTAAATGAAGCATTAAAGCATATCAAGGCAAATGAAAAAATGCAATTTACAGATCTCCCGGATGAAAATTTACCCGATCCCGACGACGAGAAGGAGCCCGACTTTGAAGATATTCCCACATCGGTTATTCTTGAAATGATCCGCACGCTCCCGCCAGGATACCGAACGGTATTCAACCTTTTTATATTCGAGAATAAAAGTCACAAAGAGATTGCTTCGATTCTGCATATTGCTGAAAGCAGTTCTGCATCGCAGCTACACAGGGCCCGGGGTATACTAATGAAAGAGATAGAGTTGTACCGGTTAAAGAAAAAGTATGATGAACGATCAATGGCAAGATAATCTGCGCAACCTGATGGAGCGTTACGAGGAGCCCGCACCTGACGGACTGTGGGAAGACATTGACCGGCTTATTACCGGCAACAGCACAGTCGGGGAAATGCCCGCGAAGCCGAAGTACACAGTACGGGGTATATATATAGGAGTGTTTTCAGCCGTTGCAACTGCCGCCATACTGCTTTTACTTATTTTGCGATACACTTCTTCCGAGAATCAGAAAGAGGTCCGATTCACGGAAAAAAATTCTCCAATCGTTTCACAAAACGAGCAACCCCTTGGAGAGAATATCCTTGGAGAAAACAGTGTGGAGAGTCTTCTGTCTTTAAATAAACCTGTATTGAAACGGCAACTGATTCATATTGAAGCAGCAACTCCGTTAGCAGCAAAGCAAAACGAAGCATTCACCACCAGGGAAGAGGGCAAAGAAGATATTTCTCCGGATTCGGATAAAAACAGCGATGAGGTACCAGAAAAAGATGCTGATCAGCCAGTGCCGGATTTCAGTCATGCCGGGGATCAGTTATTCGTTTCAGCAGCACGAAAGCCTACCCGCAATCATTCCGGATGGCAAACCAGTCTCTCTATGTCGAATCTCCCGGCGGGCTCATCCGAGACCTATCCAGGATACGGTACGTTTGCACTTGCAGAAAATGTAGAGGAACAGTATCATTTTATGTCCAATTATACAAGGGAGCAAGTGTACACCAATGTGAAACATCATCAGCCCATCACATTCGGCCTTACCTTGCGATATAACTTCAACGAAAGATGGAGTATGGCCAGCGGATTGACCTATTCATTGCTTTCATCGGAACTATATTCCGGAAACGGCAATTATTATTACGATGACCGGCAAACACTGCATTATATTGGTATTCCTGTAAACATTGCCTACATATTCTGGCAGAATGATAAAATATCTACCTACTTCTCCACCGGCGGTCTCGTAGAAAAAAATGTGGCGGGGAGGCTGACTTCAAACTACTATCTCGACAACCAGTTGGAGATAAGCACCCGGGAAAAGATCACTACCAGGGAGTTACAATGGTCCGTCAATGCAGCCACGGGATTTGAGTATCAGATATCAAACCACATCGGACTCTATGCGGAGCCCGGAATTTCATATTATTTCAGGAACAGCAGCGAGTTGGAGACCATTTACAAGGATAATCCGCTTCATTTCAATCTGAGCCTGGGACTGCGGTTTACCATAAATAAATAATAGCTTTCCCGTTCAACCCCTGTGATTAATTTTGTTTGTCACTGTTATTTATTGAAACCGGGATTTGTAAAAGCGTAGCTCATGGCGTAACTGATCTACCTCCGACTGGAGCGATTTTACTTTTTCGAGCATATGGCGTAATGCGTCTATTCCCTCCACATTGATGTCCATCTCGTAATGCCATCGTATAAACTGTTCCAGGTCCGGGAGATCATCATACTCTATGAACCGTTCTTCTTCCTGATCTACTACATGAATCAACCCTACCTCATGTAACGACTCGATGAATGACGCTTCCACCTCATAAATCCTCAAGCATTCGCTGTATAATAATCTGTTTCCGTTCATGGCTTTCTTAATTTTGATAGTTGGGTAAACAACTCTTTCTCCCTTTCGGAGAGATGTTCCGGCAGCTCCACATTCAGTGCCACGTAGAGATCACCAAAGTTTCCTTCTTTTTTATACACTGGAAACCCTTTGCCCTTTAGCCTAAGCTTTGAACCTGGTTGCGTACCCGGTTTAATAGACATCTTTACCTGCCCGTCGAGCGTCTCAATCATCGCCGTCCCTCCCAGCACTGCTGTATAGAGATCAATGACATTCTCGGTATATAAGTCGTTGCCAAGCCTTTTAAAATGAGGATCCTCCTCAATGATAAAGGTGATGTATAGGTCGCCACTTGCGCCACCTTCCCTGCCCGGTTGTCCATAGCCGGCCAGCTTTATCTTCTGCCCGTCCGCCACACCCGCGGGAATCGTAATCCGCACGTTTTTATCATTTACCGACAAGGTCTGCTGATGTGTTCGCATGGCCTGTCGTAGCGTCAGATGTAATTCAGCCTGATAATCCGCACCTTTGAAACGGTAATGTCTGCCGGAAGCCTGCGACCTCTGACTAAACCCGCTACCAAACATAGAATGAAAGAAATCTGAAAAATCTTCGTCCGAAAAGTTCCCTTCGGTATAAAAAGTTTGTCCGTCCCCGCTGCTCCACTGTTGATGGCTTCTTTGCTGATGCTGTTGTTGTGCCTTCTCATACTCATCTCCGTGTTTCCAGTGTTCCCCATATTTATCGTATTTGGCACGCTTCTCGGGATCGCTCAGCACTTCGTTCGCCTCATTCAGTTCCTGAAACTTCCTGTGCGCTTCCCGGTCATTTGGATTCAGGTCGGGATGCAACTTACGCGCCAGCTTGCGGTAAGCCTTCTTAATATCTTCGGCCGAAGCATTCCGGCCGACTCCCAATATTTTGTAATAATCAATGTATGGCATCTTTTATTTATCATGAACCAACAATGTCGGTATTTTCTTCGATGTAATTAAGCAGATTTGGATGGATTTTTTCACGGACCTGCAGCTAGTCCGTTCTGTACCTTCCCATCACTCCCAAAGTGAGAGCCGTGACAAGGACAGTCCCATGATTTTTCCTCTTCATTCCATTTAACCGTACAGTGGAGATGGGTGCAATCGCTCTGACCGTCTCTTTCCCTAGAATTACCGGTTTAATGTAACAGGCAATGTCACCTGTTACATATAAAACCAAGAGAGTGTGTTTTTTGTTCAAAATAGTATGCGACGGAAATTCAAGATTTTGTTTTCCCTTCAAGGAGAATAAAACTCCCAAATCGCTTCCTGAGTCCCAGTCTTTAAATTCTACAAGGCAGCCTTTACCGATTCCGACAGTGAAGTCGTGGGCCTGCCAAGCAATAAGGAGAGCTGACGGGAATCATCAAACAGATCGTCCTTCGATGCTGAAACATCCCAGCTGGCGATGGCAGATGCTAGTCCTGCGGGAATATCAAAACTTTCCAGGATTTTAGTGTATTCAGCTTCTGTCAGGTTTCAGTAGGGGATGTTTTTGCCGGTCTGGTTTGAAATTTCGGCCGCTAAACCGGCAAGTGTATAGTAATCGTCTCCGGCTAATTCGTAGACTTTTCCCATGTGTGATTCGTCGGTTATAGCCAATGCTGCCGCTTCGGCATAATCGGCACGGGCGGCAGATGATATCTTTCCGTTGCCTGCACTTCCAATGAAGGCACCTCCTGCCAGTGCGCCCCTGATTGAACCGGTATAATTTTCGGTATACCAGCCGTTACGAAGGATAGTGTAATCAATACCGGAAGCTTTTAACGCTTCTTCCGTTGTCATATGTTCCCCTGCAAGATTCAACGTGGTGGAGTCGGCATGTAACAGGCTTGTGTATACGATCCATTTTACACCGGCCCTGCCGGCTGCCTCTATTACATTGAAATGCTGACTGGCACGCTGACCTATTTCGTTGCTTGAGATAAGTATCAGCCGGTCTATTCCGGCGAGTGCTTCGATCATTACCTGAGGTTTGGTATAATCAAAGGTACGTACTTCTATACCCTGTGCAGATGCCTTCTCCGGTGTGCGGACAAGCGCTACGATATTTTCGTTGGAAACTCTCTTTTTTAATTCTTCCACAACAATGGTTCCCAATTGCCCGGTTGCTCCTGTGACTGCTATTTTCATTCGTTTTATTTTTTATAGTATATTTTTACTTCAGGACCAGTTTGATGTCTAGCGTGAATGTGTCGTCAATTGCTTTGTCGCCCAGATCGTTAAAGAATGATTTGGAACCATAGCGAACGCCAAATTTGGAGCGGTCGACCTTCAGTTGTGACAAATAAACATTTCCCCTTCTGTTTACTACAAACGATACCTTTTCCGTCTTCCCCTTTATTGTCAGCAAGCCTGTGACGACTGCTTTGTCTGAATTAAATTTACCAGCGCTGGTTAGTTTAAACGTAGCGGTGGGGTAATTGTTTACACCAAAGAAATCGTCCGACTTCAAGTGATCTACCAACTGCCTGTTGTAACCTGCATCTTTCAGGTCGTCATTGGTAATGCTGTTCATATCAATGACCACATTCCCGCTTACAATCTCACCGTTTTTTAACTCGAAAGATCCGCTCTGTATCAGAATTTTTCCATTGTGTGTGCCACCTATCTTTTTCCCGGTCCATAGCACATGCGATTTTGACAGGTCTATTTCACTTTTCTGTGCCCATGCTGATAGTGTGCCTGCTAATAAGATGATGATCAATGCATTTATTGTTTTCATACGATAATTTTTTTGTGGATGAAACTTCTCAGTTATAGAGTTCCGTTTCAGCCGGATTAATTTTAAAATGTTAGTGAATGATTACGGCACAAAGGTAGTGTGGCGCACGGTGTCGTACACTTGATCTATGTTAAGAAATGAAACAGATCTGTACTAAATTCTTTTCCTGATACGGCTTAAACTTTCCGGTGTAATACCCAGGTAGGAGGCGATGTAAATTAAGGGAACCCGCTGAAACATCTGTGGGTGTTCTTTCAGCATATCGTTGTAACGGTCCATGGCCGTCTCCCACATGTTCGCGTTAAGTCGCTTCAGTGCATTGATGTATGCTTTCTGAAAAAGAATGCGAAAATATCTTTCCAGCTTTGGCACTTCCTCATACAACTGCTCCAGCCGTTTGTATGAAATACGTAACATTTGCGTATCTTCCAGCGCCTCTATATTGTATTTGGAAGGTACTTGCCTGAAGAAACTCTCCAGATCACTAATCCAGCTATTGTCCATTCTGATCTGGTAAATATGTTCTATTCCTTTTGAGTCGATATAATAAGAACGTAAACAGCCTGTAGTAATAAAATACAAGTATTTGCAGGTTTTTCCCGGCACCAGCAGACTCTTTCTTTTCTTTATGGAACAGGGCTCAAAAGCAGACAGGATCACAGACTCATCTTCCGGGGTAATCACAGTCCACTTTTTAAAATAATAGAGGAGCTTGTTATCTTCTGTCATGTGTGTTCCTGTCATCGTGATTTGTAAAACTTTAGTTGTTTTTGCGTATAATAAATGCCTGGATGTCGTTACCCTTTATAATAACTGTTCCCTGACTATCAGAGGCAAAATATTCTACACCGTAAGAATGTACTTGTCTTTCTGTTTCCGTGTAAGGAATTAAATGTTGAGGCAAAGCCGCGAATCCTTTAAGTGCATCAAAATACTTTCCTCCGCCGTTGCCGTTAACATCAATGGTTTTGTATGTAAAAATTTCGTTATTTGTTGTGCCGCTTAAAATATTCGCCTGTACCCATTCCGCAAAAAGATGCTGTTTGGGGATACCGGTGACGGCTGCTGTTGCGTCGAGCCCCAGCAATGAATGGGTTGCCATATCGCGAATAGCCTGCAAACCGAAGCGATCGTATAAATAGCTCATCCACATCAATCCCATGCCATATGAGCCGTAAATATTATTA
This sequence comes from Proteiniphilum sp. LBM24028, assembly GCF_056629195.1. Lineage (NCBI taxonomy): Bacteria > Pseudomonadati > Bacteroidota > Bacteroidia > Bacteroidales > Dysgonomonadaceae > Proteiniphilum > Proteiniphilum sp. LBM24028. The sequence goes on from NZ_CM152817.1 coordinate 1,013,292, forward strand.
TTCACATATTCCAATTGCGTAAGTGATATTCCGGATGGATCGTTCTGATAAGCAACAATATTTTCCCACATCAGATAATCACCGTTTGGGAGACCATAGCCCGAAAGTATTTCGGAAAGCAATGCCTTACCTTCTTCAATGGGTACCGATTCTTTTGCCACATGATAACGGAAGTTCACCATATGTGCAAATTCATGTGAAAGAATGGGGCACCACTTGTTACTGAAAAAGGGATTGGTACTATTATATAACCCTGGATTGAGATAAAGCACATTCCGATAGTTTGAATATGGGTTGTCAGTCGATGCAGGGAACTGGTCCCTATCATTAAAAAGCCCTGTAGAGGTTCCATTTGGATTCACATCTTCCTCCATCCCTCCATTAAAGACAAGAGGGAGCAGTATGGTGACGCGGGAACTGCCATTAATCACGGGGGGATTCCCAAAGTGGCCAGTAACAACAGGGTAAGCTACCTTGTCGAATTGTATGGCTATTTTTTCTGCATCTTCGTTGGTGATCAGGATTGAATTTTTATCTACATACACGTCACAATAGGTACCAATGGCTTTGAGTACAGCTTTGAACTGCACACTGGGGATATCAGGGAAAGTGGAAAGGTCAGACAGGTCAAAAGTCCAAAAACTTCTAGTGTCACCAAGTTGTACTGCTCTTGTTTGCCCTGCATCAGAATTTGCCTGGCTACTGCTGTAAAAGGATTGAAACGTGGACTTCGAAAGACGATAAGACTCGGAAAACGAATTATGGTATGACCTTGCGAAATTATTGGCAGTTTTTGTTGTGTTTGCCTGAATAGTGTATGGGTATGATTTTTCCGTATCTGACGCTGTGCTGAATACAGCGATCACATCCCCCCCATTTACACTTGCACGAGCTTCCCCGTGGGTCCATTTGATGGCATATACACCCGCTGCCATCGCAGCTTCGTTTCCGGATGGGGGTGTCTCTTCGTCTGCATTGCATGAAATCATGGCCACAAACGCAATCAGTATCACGCATGCGCGACAACGTAAATGATAGGAATAAAAGTTCACAATTCTTTTGTTTATCTATTGGTAAGTATTTTTCAGCAACAAATTTACCATTAAATCTTAATATTTCTTGATGATCCCCGAGCAATAATCCCAGATCAGTTTTTCATTTTCAGGCGACCAGTATCGATCATTCGCTTTCTCAATTTTTCCCTTCTTGCTGAAATAGGCACCCGACACATTCTTCACATCGGGGGAAGTGGCCAGATAGATGCTTGTTTTTGCTCCGTCGACAGGTTTATCCATAAATCTCAAGGCAAATTTATATATCTGATTAATCATAAAACCCTTATCAGCGTCCTGTGCAAAGTTTGTAGCAACGGCGCCAGGATGAAGCGTATTGACGGTTACATTATCCACTCCTCTCATCTTCAATTGCGAATCCAGATGACGTGTGACCCAGATCAAATAAAGCTTCGACAAGCTGTATGCGCGCATGGGTGAATAATTCTTCTCAAACTGAAAATCATTGAAATCGGGCCTTCCACCGTACCTATGCATGGCCGATGAAACATTAATTATTCGGGGAGAATCGCTTTTCAGTAACACAGGCTTCATGGCATGCATGATTAGAAACGGGGCAAAAAGATTAATGGTCATTGTCTTTTCATACCCTTCGCTTGTGACCTCCCTATGTCTGCCCAGCATTGCCCCCGCATTGTTTATCAGCACATCCAGTCTTTCGTACCGGCTTTTGAACGCGTCGGTCATTCTTTTCACATCGGCCAGCGAATAAAGATCGGCCATGATTATATCTACCTCATTATTTCCGGTTGCTGTTTTTATCTCCTCAGAGACATCCTGCAACAGCGCCTTGTTTCTTCCGTGAAGTACAAGATGATGGCCCTGTTTTGCGAGCCCTGTCGCTGTTTCCTTTCCTATTCCCCTGTTAGCTCCCGTAATGAATATTATCTTCTTTTCCATTTAAGATTCATTCAATTAAACGCACATGACCGTTCCAATAATCTTGAATGAGATTAACGTCTACAATCTGGTATGGTTCATTTATGAAGATTTAAAACGAACCGTGGAACTGAATGTTAACTTCTGCCGGTTTGAGCCAGGGAGAGGTGAACTTTATGTTGATCATGTCGTTACCGTTCTCTCCGGTTGCCTGTATATATGCAAGTATTTTTCCATGATATACTCTGTGTTTATTGTCTGTATAATCGCTCATGTCTGAATTGTTACCTGCCTCCAGACCCAGGAGTCTGGCGGGACCCGATATATGACATGTGACTTCATTGTCCGATAAAAATACCCCAGTGCCATTTTCATCCACCACTTCCACTATCACGTGGGCAATCCCGCCTTTTCTGTTTATCATCTTGTCACTATCGGTAATCTTCAAGGCATACGGACGTGTGGATGTCTGTATGGTATATTCCGATACTTTATTATCGTTGCTGTCCAAACCTTCCACTTCCAGTTTACCCGGCCTGTATGGCACATCCCAATAAATGATGCCTGTATTTTTATCGTACTCCCTGGTCTGGCCCACTTCAATACCGTTTAGCAAGAGTCTGGCTTTTGCAGCGTTGGTATAACAGACAACCCTTACAGACTCCCCTTCATTATAGTTCCAGACAGGCCAGGCATCCATAGATGGCGTCTTTTCCACATTGTTGCTCTTTGATTCAGTTTGTGAGAGTACGTCTTTCGACTGGATTTGACTGTACCTGCCCGGCGTGGGGTAGGTGCCAAGGTATACCATGGGCTTTTCTGACCACAGCGATTGTCTATAGTAACCTCTTGGTTTTATAAATCCTCCAAAATCAAGCAGGCCTGAGTAGAATCCCCTCGATGGCCATCTACCTGATTCGCCCAGGTAATCAATACCGGTCCATAAGAACTGGCCAAAGATGTGTTTATTATCCTTTACAGCTTTCCATGCCTCCAGATCGTGTCTGTTTTCACTTCCGTAAATTACCCTGTCCGGATATCTTTCATGGTCGCTGTGATATCTTTTTTCGGTGTAATTATATCCCGCAATATCCAATACGCCCGGATATTCGGTTTCGTTCGACATGGCAACACCAGCCAGTCCTGCAGTAACAGGCCGTGTTTTGTCGTATTTCTTCACTGTAGCCACGAGACGTTTCGCTATATCTCCCAAATCCTTTGCATTGGGGGCATCGGGTTTATAGCCTCCATAGGTTGCCTGCGTAAAGCCTCCGGCCTTTTCACCTCCCAAAACAGGATGTGAATAGGGATCATTGGGATAATCCACCTCGTTTCCGATACTCCATGCAAAAATGGAAATATGATTTCTGTCGCGTCTGACCAGGTCTGCCAGATCAATTTCCGACCACTCCTTAAATATATCATAAGAGCCCTGAAAACCCGGAGTGCCCACATTCCAGCCTTCCAGCCATTTACGTTTGGGAAATTCCCACTCGTCGTACATCTCATTCAGTACCAATATTCCCAACTCATCACACAGATCGTATAAATCGGGTGCCTGTGGATTGTGGCTTGTACGGATGGCATTCACTCCGGTTTCTTTGAGTGTTTGCAGTCTCCTTTTCCACACTTCACGCGGAACAGCCGCCCCTAACACACCGGCATCGTGATGTATGCAAACCCCTTTCACTTTCAACCATTCTCCGTTTAACGCGAATCCTTTATCCGGATCAAAAGTAAATGAACGGAAGCCACTTCTGGTAGAAGCCTTGTCAATCTCAACGCCATCTTTTAATACTGTAGTTTTTACTATATAGAGGTTAGGGTCCGTCAGTGACCACCTTTTGGGATTTTTTATATTGAACGAAGTCAAAATCTTATTGTCGTCACCAGGCTTTACTGTGACTTTCTTTCTGCTCTTTGTGATCAGTCTTCCATCAGCTGCAAATAATTCATTGACGATTGTCAAATTCTCATCAAACTTTTCCCCGTTATTAATATTTACTTCCAGATTAAGTTTATAGCCATTTCTCACCTCTTCGGGATAGGCGTATACTCCCCATTGTGCAATATGTATAGGATTTGCATAGATCATCCATACATCGCGGTATATTCCAGAGCCGGTGTACCAGCGGGAATCGGCATACTGACTGTGATCAACTCGTACGGCGATCACATTTTTTTCCCCATATTTTATGAAAGGTGTGGCATCATACATAAAAGAAATGTAACCGTTGGGCCTTTTTCCCAGTAATTGTCCGTTCAAATACACTTCACTCCTGTTGTAAACGCCTTCGAAATAAAGATAAACCTTTTCCCCTTTTTTCTCCAAAGGAACTTCCATTGTTTTGCGGTACCAGCCTATGCCACCGGGTAGATACCCCGTGCAGCTTGCCAGTGTGGGGCTTAACTGCCCCTTTACGCTCCAGTCGTGAGGCAAACTTATATTTTGCCATTTAGAATCGTTATATTCAATGGACGCGCCGTTTTGCACATCACCTAATATAAACTTCCAATGGTCATTTATTTTTATCGTTTCACCAAATGCCGACGTAAATGTTGTCGGCAGTATGAAAAAAAACAATTGAAGGAAAGTGAATTTCAGTCTAACTAATAATGTATTCATCGGTTGGTTATTTATTTGAAAAAATCGGTAAATTCCAATGGTAACGCAATGCCAACATTCGCAATGAGAAACTAACAAATATTGCAATAATTGATATCCAGTCGCTTGTCAACCAGTCAAATGAAGTGCCCAGTACCACTATCATAGCACCTAACAAGGCGGCTGATGCATAAATTTCCTTTTCTAATACTACGGGGACTCTGTTTAATAAAATATCACGCAAAATACCGCCGCCAACGGCTGTAACAATGCCTAAAATGATGGCCACTTCTGCGTTATGGCCAAAAGCAAGTGCCTTTCGTGCTCCCGTAACGGCAAATAGCGCCAATCCGGCCGCATCGAACAATATCACCGGTCTGTTTATTTTTTTTACAATCGGATACAACCAGATTGTCATTATTGCTGCGACCATTGCCGTGGAAAGGTACAACCAGTTTGTTATTCCTTCAGGCGGAATTGCACCGATACAAAGGTCTCGGGTAATCCCTCCACCACAAGCAACCGTAAAGGCAACGGCACAGATTCCAAATAAGTCAAGCCCACGTTCTCTTGCGGCTGTGGCTCCACTTATAGCAAAAGCAAATGTGCCTGCCAGATCAAGGAAATAATAAAAGGTATGTAGTTCTTCCATTTTCCATATGTCATTTAATTCCTTTTGTTCAAGCCATGTTGTTGCGGTAGTGATCAATCCTCATTGGTTTGGAATCGAAAGACTAAATTACGAAATTTTTATCGATCATGTCAATATTTTCCAAAAACTAATTAACGGCCTCCCAACTTTCCTTACTAACTTTGTATCGATCAATTCTAAAACACTTTTTCATCATGGACAGAAAAACATATTTTTATTTATTCGTGATAATATTGCTTTTTTCCACATGTGTAAACCGACGATATGTTTCAGAAACCGGGAGTTCGGATAATCTTTTTTCCAATAAAGAAATAACAGTTGGAGAACAGGATAGGGGAAAATATATTGTAAGTACGTCTCAAATAGTTGATCCGGTAGGAAGTTCAATCACCTTCCCCGGAAGTTCGGTTGATGTAGCTTCAAGTCCTGATGATAATTTACTGGCTATAAAAAATAGCTCGGGTGTTGTTATTATAGACCGAAAAACGCGTAAAATATTGCAAACACTGAAGTATCCTCGTGGGGGAAGTTCTTTTTATGGGATAGAATGGATTTCAAATCAAAAAATATGGGTGACGGACAACAGAGGATATCTTCGTTCTGCAGTAATGGATAAAAATGGAGAATTTACCTGGAAGGAAGCAATAAACTTACCCGGTTTTGACAAGGAAAGTTCTTATCCCGGAGGCATTGCAATAAATAATGAAACTTTATATGTAACGTTGAACAGAAATAATTCGATCGGTATTATCGACCTTAAAACAAATACATTGATTGAGCAGATTCCCGTGGGAGTTGCTCCTTATGCAATCTCGATAAAAAATAATAAAGCGTATGTGACCAATTGGGGAGGACGTGTCCCAAAGGCAGTGGATTTTACACACAAGAGTTCAGGAAGTCCCGTGGTGATAGACGATAAAACGGGAGTTGCTTCTTCCGGGACAGTATCTGTGATATCATTGGATGAAAATACGGTGATCAAAGAAATCAACGTATACCTTCATCCGTGTGCAATGGCCTTCTCTCCTGATAGTTCATTGTTATATGTAGCCAATTCAAATAGCGATTTGATATCAGTAATAAATACAAAATCAGATGAAGTAATTGAAACTATAAGTTGTAAGCCAGTTCCAAAATTACCATTCGGGAGTACTCCCAATGATATAATTACTTCTCCGGATGGTAAAACGCTTTATGTGGCCAATGGAGGGGATAACCTTATATGTGTGATTGATTTGGTTAATAAAAATATAAAAGGATTAATACCGACGGGTTGGTATCCCAGTGGAATTGAAATTTCAAAAGACGGAAGGGTATTATCTGTCGTGAATATGAAAGGTGTCGGCAGCAGACAAAAAGGTGTAAGAGAACATGGTTTTAACACCCACGATCGCACCAGTTCAGTTACTTTTGTTCCTGTTCCCAACTCAGCTGCCCTGGACTCATATACCAAAAAAGCATCTGAAAATATGAATTTACCTGAAGTGTATCAAAGGATTGCTTCTACCGGTCAGGGCATAAAAATGGTGCCAATTCCCACCGAACCGAATGAAAAGTCGGTTTTTAAACATGTCGTCTATATTATAAAAGAAAACAGAACATACGATCAGGTTTTCGGAGACATTCAAAAAGGGAATGGAGATAGCACACTGTGTATGTTTGGCGAATATATCACGCCAAATCACCACAAATTGGCAGATGAGTTTGTTTTACTGGACAATACTTATTGTAACGGTGTTTTAAGTGCAGAAGGACATCAATGGACGAGTCAGGGATATGTGACTGATTATTTGGAAAGGGCTTTTCCAAACTTCATCCGTAGCTATCCATGGAATGGTGACGACCCTTTGGTATATTCTCCAAAAGGTTTTATTTGGGATTATGTGTTAAATGCAGGGTTGTCTTTCAGAACTTATGGGGAGTTTGTCAGGGACAGCATAATCCCGGGTGATGCCACGTGGACAGATATTTATGAAGATTACTTAAGTAAGCAAAACAGGATAAAAATTCTTGCAATACCTACAATCCATACACTTCGAGGCAATTATTGTCCTACATATACTGGTTCACCAAGAACAATCAACGACCAGTATAAAGCCGATCAGTTTATTAAAGAACTCAATGATTTTGAGAAAACGAACGCGTTCCCGAATTTAATGATGTTATCCTTGCCAAATAACCATACTTCCGGTACACAAGAGGGATTTCCTACTCCGAGTGCCATGGTCGCCGACAATGATCTTGCATTGGGCCGGATTGTGGAAGCCATCAGTAAAAGTAAATTCTGGAGTGAGACCGTGATTTTCGTCATAGAAGATGATCCTCAAAACGGTTTGGACCATGTGGACGGGCATCGTACAGTTGCCTTTTGCATTAGTCCTTATACGAAAAGGCAGAAAGTAGTGAGTACGCATTATAATCAAAATAGCATATTACGCTCTATTCAATTAATATTTGGTCTTCCTCCCATGACTCAGTTTGATCTCTTTGCTTTACCAATGAATGATTGTTTTACAGATGTGCCTGATTTCACTGCTTACGAGCATTTACCCAATAATGTACCACTTGATGAAATGAATCCCCGTTTGGCTGATATATCCGGTGAACAACTAAATTGGGCAAAAAAATCAATGGCATTAAATTTGTCATTAAATGATGACCTGAATGTGGAAGAAGAAATCACTTTAAATAAAGTCCTTTGGCATTCAGTAAAAGGTTATGACAGACCTTATCCTGAATTGAATAAATAAAATCCAGGCTATTTTCAGCCTGTTGAAAACGATACCGACAGGTGTACCGGAAAGAACGTTGTGAAGCCAGGAATCCTGAAGTATAAAGTATGGAAGTAATTTTTGGCGAGTTACCATGATTTACGGTTCAGGTGCGACTTGCTGATGCATAGATTAGCAGCTATCAGGTCAATCAGGTGATCGCTGTGCTTCATCTCCCTGTAAATCGTACCCATTACTGTTTTTCCGGGCAGGTTCTGTCCGGGAAGAATTTTTACAAATGTACATACAAGCATCAATTTGGAGGTTAATAAAGATAACAAACCTGTTATCACCATAAATACTGATACATTTTTGATTATACCAAGGAGCCCCAATGATTTAAAATAGAAGATTTTATTTAATTTGTTTGTTGATTTGCAATATTTTTGTATGGAATTATTATAAAATAGCGATAAAAAATAACATTTTGCGATATTATTTGTCGATTTAATTTGATTCTCTTATTTTTGCAGCTTCAATTGAAAGAATATGGCAACCGTAACGGAGAAAATAAAGATATTGTGCGCCGACAGGAATATGTCGGTGGAGGAGCTGGCGGCAGGGGCGGGGATCACTGTGGAACAGGTGAGACGCATCTGTGAGAGCGACAGGATTCCTTCCTTGGCATCACTGATTAAAATTGCACGAGCACTGGGTGTGCGACTGGGCACTTTCCTCGATGACAGCGAGGAGGCAGGGCCGGTGTTGAACCGCAGGAACGAAACACAAGGGGCGGTGACCTTCACCAGCCACCAGACCAGCAGTAACTCCCACATGGACTTTATTTCGCTGGCGGCAAGCAAAGCGGGACGAAACATGGAGCCTTTTCTCATTTACATTCAGCCGGGTAATGGCAACGAATGTTGTTCAACACATGAAGGGGAGGAGTTTCTTTTTGTGCTGGAAGGTTCTATCCGGGTACAGTACGGCAGTGAGCAGTACATTCTGCAGCAGGGAGACAGCATCTATTACGATTCCATTGTGAATCATCTGGTCACGGCAAACGACACAACCGGAGCCAAAATTCTCGCAGTGGTCTATTCTCCGGCATAATGTGTAAAATCAATTTTCTGTACTTCAAAAATTTATACTGATCTTTTTATTTCAAATGAAATACGAATCTGATACTGCGCTTTCCGACAGAACACTGGGCGATTGGCTGGAATACTGGGCCAAAGAAACGCCTGAAAAGGAATATATTGTTTATTCGGACCGTGACCTTCGCTTCACCTGGAGGAAATTCAACGAACGGGTGGATCATATGGCAAAGGGACTTATTGCCATTGGCGTGACACGGGGTACCCACGTGGGCATCTGGGCTCAGAACGTGCCGGACTGGCTTACCTTCCTTTATGCGACGGCCAAAATTGGGGCAGTGGCGGTGACGGTAAACACAAGCTATCGCACTGAGGAGCTGCGATATCTGATGCAGAACTCGGATATGCACACGCTTTGCATGACAGACGGGGTGCCGGGAAGCAACTATACCGATATCATTTATAAACTGGTACCGGAGCTGAAAACGACACAACGTGGCAAGCTGAAATCCGATCTTTTCCCGGAACTGAAGAATGTGGTTTACATCGGACAGGAGAAATACCGGGGGATGTACAACACGGCAGAGATCCTGTTGTTGGGAAAGAACGTGCCGGACAACGAGTTCAAAAGGTTGCGGTCGCTCACCGACTGTCACGACGTGGTAAACATGCAATACACATCAGGAACAACCGGTTTTCCTAAAGGAGTGATGCTCACCCACTACAACATTGCCAACAATGGCTACCTCACGGGCCTGCATATGCAATTCACGCCGGAAGATAAATGTTGCATTTGTGTGCCGTTGTTTCACTGCTTCGGTGTCGTCCTTGCCACGATGTGCTGTCTTACTCATGGCAGCACCCAGGTGATGGTGGAGCGGTTCGATCCGCTGGTCACGCTTGCTTCTGTACATAAGGAACGGTGTACCGTGCTGCACGGCGTGCCCACCATGTTTATTGCCCAGTTGAATCATCCGATGTTCAGCATGTTCGATATGCACTCACTGCGTACCGGCATTATGGCGGGTGCACTTTGTCCCGAAGAACTGATGCGACAGGTCAACGAGAAGATGTTCATGGACCTGACCAGTGTATACGGTATGACGGAGACATCGCCGGGAATGACGCAAACTCGTGTGGATGACCCGTTTTTAGTACGTTGTACCACAGTGGGACGGGAATATGAATTTACCGAGGTGAAGGTGCTTGATCCTGAAACCGGAAAAGAATGTCCTGTAGGAGTTGCGGGAGAAATATGTTGCCGGGGGTACAACGTGATGAAGGGTTACTACAAGAATCCGGAAGCCACAGCGCAGGTGATCGATGCTAACGGCTTCATGCATTCGGGCGACCTTGGCGTGAAGGATGAACATGGCAACTACCGTATTACGGGACGAATCAAGGATATGATTATCAGGGGAGGAGAGAACATTTCCCCGAAAGAGGTGGAGGATTATCTTTACCGCATGCCCGGAATAAGGGATGTACAGGTGGTGGCGGTGGCCTCGGAACGATATGGGGAGGATGTGGGTGCCTTCATCATTCAGAAGGAGGGTTTCAACCTCACTACAGAGGATGTGCGCGACTACTGTAAGGGGCATATCGCCAAATATAAGATTCCCCGTTACGTCTTCTTCGTGGATGGTTTTCCACTGACAGGTAGCGGCAAGATTCAAAAGTTTCGCCTGCGAGAGATGGCACTGGAACTGTGCGAAAATCAAGGCATAGAGATCAGGTGAGAATATCATGGTGCGACGATGTTACCCTGATCAAGGATGGACAAATTAAGCTTGTAAGTTCATTAAGCAAAACGGATATCGGTTTTTCGTTGTTTATTTTTTCTTCTTATAATGCAGTTGTGTCAAGCCCGTTTCAAAAGCTTTTACTGAAATCAATTCAAGTATTTGCTCTGGTCTTCCATCTTTAAAAAGCCTGGTTCCATCACCTAATAAAACAGGTATAACCGAAATTATAAACTCGTCTATTAAATCCTGTTTCAATAGTTCATCTATTACTTCCGCTCCACCGTCGCAATAAATATTTTTACCTTTTTCTGATTTTAATCGTTTTACCAATTCGGAGATGTTTCCCGTATGGAAAATTGTTCTACCAGCTTGTGGTCTTTCAGTTCTTGTTATGACATAAACATCTCGTTGTCCGTTGTCGTAATGAGATGGGCCGATTTCTCTAAGCACGTGATCATAGGTTTTCCTTCCAACAATTAATGTGTCAATTGTGTTTGTAAATTCAGCATAACCATAATCTTCCCCTTCCTTTTCTACGAGTTTTAAAAAACTAAGATCGTCATTCGGTTTTGCAATATAGCCATCCAGACTGGTTGCAATGAAAAGTGATATTTTTCGCATTTGTTTTATTTTTAATGTTTCTGCAAATTTACCTTTGAATAGTCACTTCCTCTTTGTAAGAATGCGACGAATTAGAGTATTGAAGGTGAAAGTTCCGTGTTTCGCTTAGTTTCATTGGTCTTTTTCTACGTTCAGCATAGTCAAAACAAGCTTTGCCTCTAAATTCATTTATCGAAAAATTTCAAATGTATCTCATATGAAACTCGCTTCGCTGGGAGTCACAAAACCAATGAAAAATATTGAATTCAAATTGTGCTGTCATCAACGGTGACAATCTTACCATGATCAAGGAATTCGAAGTGAAAAGCGAATCAATATAGTATACATAAAGGAATAAACCATGTAATTTTAATATCATGCCACAGAAAAAATAATTGGTGAGATTAGGGAAGAGCTGGAGAGTTCAGGGACAAGTACAATTAAAAATGGTTACAGGAGAGACTCGACAAACACATATGACAATCCTTAATCGTATATATTTTGAATAGTGCGTTTGGAGCCTTATCTTTGGGCGACCAAATGAAATTTACATGACACAAGCTCCTACATGCATTAAATGCCGAAGCACCGTGACTTATTCCGACGGTTCCCTGTTTCACTGTACGGAATGTTTTCACGAATGGACACCGGAAGATATGGAAGCCGCCACAGAATCGGTAAAAGTATTGGATAGTAATGGGAACGAACTTTTTGACGGGGATGATGTAACCGTGATAAAAGATTTGAGAGTGAAAGGCTCATCCATGGTCGTGAAACGCGGTACACGCGCACGCGGTATCAGACTCTCAAGCGATGACCCCACGCACGTTCAGGTGCGGATTGAGGGACAAACCCTATTTCTTATGACAGACTTTCTAAAGAAATAAAGAGACCGGATTTCTGACTATAAGTCAAAATCAGTAAAAAAGGAACCCTGATGTGGAGTTCCCTTTTTGGTGGAGAATATCGGAGTCGAACCGATGACCTTTTGACTGCCAGTCAAACGCTCTAGCCAGCTGAGCTAATCCCCCGTGATTTTCGTGGTGCAAAGATAGAGATTTTGTTTATATTTGCAATAAAAACAGAACAGAAAACTAAAAATTGTCCCATATGATTGTTTTCAACACCACTTTTCATGTGGAAAAAGAAATACAGGAAGATTTTGTAGAATACATGTTGCAGTACTTTATCCCGATGAGCACAAAAAGCGGACTGCTTATGTCGCCACGGCTGGCGCGTGTATTCGGAAAGGAAGAGGACGAGGGACACTCCTACGCGATGGAATTTATCGCAGCTGATATTGTGACACTGGAACGCTGGAATGCCGATGAGAGTCAGGCGATTTATGCACCGCTACTGGAGAAATTTAAGGAGAAACTGATCGGTTTTTCTACCATCATGCAGACAATAGAGTACTGATGCAGAAAGAACGAATTATCATGGGGATTGACCCGGGCACACAGGTGATGGGCTACGGTATTCTCCGTGTGTTGGATAACAAACCTTCGCTGATGGCTATGGGGGTGATGCAACTGGGAAAGTATGGTGATCATTACCTGAAGCTGGCCAGAATATATGCACGCGTGATTGGCCTGATTGAGGAATTTCTCCCCGATGAGCTAGCCATAGAAGCGCCTTTCTTTGGTAAGAATGTACAGAGCATGCTCAAGCTGGGGCGTGCACAGGGGGTAGCCATGGCCGCAGCCATTTCGCGCGATATACCTATATTTGAATATGCACCGCTGAAAATAAAGATGGCCATCACGGGTAACGGCAGGGCAGCCAAGGAACAGGTGGCATACATGTTGCAGAAGATTCTGCATATTCCCGACGAGAACATGCTGCCCCAGCTGGATGCTTCGGACGGACTGGCGGCGGCATTATGCCATTTCTATCAATCGGGCCTCACTACCGGTGATGTGAAATATAAAGACTGGAAAGATTTTGCCAACCGGCATCAGGATAAAGTGAGGAAATAAAAAAAAAATCCTTTTTCTTGCGATTTACCCCCGATCTTTTTTAACTTTGCCCTATGAATGAAATGATTTCGCACATAGAATTTCTGCTGCATGAGCACAACTGCGTGATCATTCCCGGCTTTGGCGGCTTCGTGGTCAATACGATACCTTCCCGCAGAGATGGTATCGCAACATTTCACGCGCCTGCATGCGAGCTGGTGTTCAATCGTGACCTCACACACAACGATGGTCTCCTGGCGCAGTCATACATGAAAAGCGAACAGTTGATGTTTGATGCAGCCATGCTACGCATCGAAAAAGGGGTAGAGGAGTTGAAACACCAGTTACAGGAAATGCATCATGTAGATATGGGTAAGCTGGGCACATTCACCCGGGGCGATGAGGATCGATTCACCTATGTACCGGCCGATTTTGTACGACCTGCCCTGTTCGGACTGACCAGGGCTTCGCTCAGGCCACTCCTGCAGATGCAGACAGACACAGCGACCGTGAAGCAGACTCAACCAGGGAAGAGAACATATGCCCGGGGTGTTAGTGTGGCAGCTGCTGTGGCCATCCTGCTACTCTTGATTCTTCTCCCGGTGAGCGACACCCACAACGGTCATCAACTGGCCAAAATGATCACAGAAACATCGCTGTTCGGTAACAAGCCGGCAGAGATACGCGTCAGTGAAAGGGATGTAACGAATAGCCAGACAATCGCCGGGCCGGACGTTTTGCCGACACAACCGGCTACGGAGACTGCAACGGGTGCTGTTACTCCGGATGCATCCCGACAGGTATCCGTTGCCGTCCCCCGTTTTTACGTGGTGATGGGTGTTTACGAGTTGCCCGATGTAGCACAAAAGATGATGGAAACACTTGCGAATGAAGGATTTACACAGGCTGGCAGCCTGAAACGTTCGGGACGTATCGATGTATTTGCCGCATCTTTTACCGACGAAACTGAAGCTGCTGCCTTTTTAAGGGAAGTACACAAAAAATATCCATCGCATGCCGATGCATGGATTCTAAAAAGAAAATAATATGTCACTGAAATGCAATATCGTCACAGGATTTTTACTCTACTGGGCGTATGAGTTATACCGGTACAGGAAGAGAGTGGTGCCGCCCATGGACAGGTTCCGTTTCCCCGATTTCTAATTTCATTATTTTAACCCTGAGAACAACAGATAGTTGACCAGGTTCACATTGACACCATGCTCTTACAATTGAAGAGCATCGGAGCAATTTTTGTACTTTTAAAAATTTATATCATGTATAAAAGGTCTGTACTACTTTATGCGGTTATATTTATTCTTAACTATACCATTCTGGCGGCAAATATAAAACAGAAGCCCGCGGAAGAAAAACCTAACATTCTCTTTATTCTGGTCGATGATCTCGGTTATGGCGATGTGGGCATCCTTTATCAAAGTCAAAGAAAGAAACAAAACCTGCCCCATATGTTAACGCCATCCATTGATAAGATGGCGGCACAGGGGGCTATTCTTTCAAACTCCTATTGTAATGCCCCCGTCAGTGTTTCTTCCCGTTCGTCTTTGTTAAGCGGCGTGACACAAGGTCATTCTATAGTGCGTGACAATCAGTTTGACAGAGAACTTGAGGACAACTACAATATGGCAAACACATTGAAAAATGTCGGCTATGCCACTGTGGCAATTGGCAAATGGGGCCTTCAGGGAAAAGTGAGAACCGACACTGGCTGGCCGGCACATCCTTTAAAAAGAGGTTTTGACTATTATTATGGTTATATTCGCCACAGCGACGGCCACGAGCATTATCCCAAGGAAGGATTATATCGCAAAAGTAAAGAGGTGTATGAGAACAATACGGTGGTGACTGATGATCTTGATAAATGTTATACCGGAGATTTATTTACGGCCAAGGCAAAACAATGGATCATAGACCATAACAAAACACAAAAAAACAAGCCCTTCTTTATGTATCTTGCCTATGATACGCCCCATGCTGTCATAGAGCTGCCCACGCAGGCCTATCCAAAAGGAAGCGGTTTAAAAGGCGGACTCCGGTGGTTGGGAGAAAAGGGCCATATGATCAACACGGCATCGGGGGACATTGATTCGTGGATATCTACGAGTTTTGTAAATAAAACATACGATGACGATGGCAACCCAATGACACCAGAAAAACCATGGCCGGATGTGTATAAAAGATACGCAACCGTAGTGGAAAGGCTGGATGCCCAAGTAGGTGATATATTGCAGCTTTTGAAAGACCTTGGTATTGACAGAAATACTTTAATTGTATTTACTTCCGACAATGGGCCTTCACAGGAGTCTTATTTAAAAGAAAATTATTCACCGGAATTTTTCAGAGGCTATGGCCCATTTGATGGAATTAAAAGAGATGTGTGGGAAGGGGGGGTAAGAGTACCTACCTTTGTGCAATGGACCGGAAAAATAAAGAGGGGTATCACTGTTGATACACCATCCATGTCATCGAATTGGCTTGCCACCTTTCTGGCTGCAGCAGGTCACAAAGCTCCAGTCAGGTCGGATGGCGTTTCTTTGCTGCCCTCACTTTTAAAGACTGGCAAACAACAACCTTCCACAGTGTATATTGAATATTTTAATGATGGCAAAACTCCCGACTATAGCGATTTTGAAACCTATCGCAGAAGGAAAACGCGTGGACAGATGCAGATGTTAAGGTTGGGGAATTATCTTGGGGTACGGTATGATATAAAAGATCACTCCGATGATTTCGAAATTTTTGATGTGTCTAAAGATGCCAAGGAAACGAAAAATCTGGCACCATCAATGCCTCGGTTGCAACAACAAATGAAAGACCGGGTATTGCAATTGCGAATGCCGGATGAGGGAGCAGAAAGGCCATACGACAAAGAATTTGTACCTTCATTAAAAGAAGTTGTCAATGAAAAAGGTATCATATGGAAAGAATATGCAGGAGAGTACTTGTGGGTTCCTCAAACATATGATCTTACCCCTTCGGACATGGGGCAGAAGCCAGTAAATAATGAATTTAATATCAGGAATTCAAAAAAAGGCGTAATCACTTATGAAGGAACTATTAAAGTGGCTGCAGACGACGAGTACTCATTTTACCTAACCACAAACGGAAAGGCCTTTTTAAAAATTCATGATGCGTCCGTAATTGATGCGGATTACAACTATCAGGCGGGTTCGGAGAGAATTGGAAAAATTAAGTTGAAAGCGGGATTACATCCTTTCAAACTGACAGTTTTGAAAAATTCGCAAAATCTGCAACTCTCCCTAGACTGGAGCAGCGACAACTTTTCGAAGAGGGCTTTGACAGACGAAAATTTTTATTAAGAAGTCCGGCCTCCTTTGCTGCTTCCCTTATGTTCATTGCGGCGGGGTTGTTCATCGCGGCGGGATGACTTGCCATTAAATACATTGAAGCGATATACAAAGTGAACAATGAAATAGCTCGTTAGGGTATTGGTCGTAGTGTCACGAATAAAATTGGATGAAACATTCCTGCGAATATTGCTTCGTTGTTGTAAAATATCATATACCTTCACCCGGATAAGACCGTTTTTTTGTTTCAATATCTGTTTTTCAATGGAGGCATTCCAGAGGGTTTCATTCTGTTTAAAGCCATCTGAGTAACCTGAGTTGGTAGAGTAGCGGATGTCGCTCTGAAAGCTTATGTCGAACGGAAGATAAATGGTAGTGTAGGCCGAGCTCCCGTAATTGAAATATTCCCTGTCCTGCTGTCCTTCCATACTGTTGTTTACCTTGTTGTAGGAAATGTTGCCCCTGACTGAAAACTGGAACTTTGACGAGTTATAATTGAAACTCAGGTTTTCAGAAAGGTTGGTCTGCCTGCTGATGTTCTCCTCATTGTTGGAAAAGCCGTTGTTGACTCTGTAGCTGGCATAGGAGGAGCTTGAGAAAGTGAATTTTTTGGTGAAAAGCGGTTGTGAAACGATTAAACGGAGGTCTCCGTTCCAATTGCCCTTCACATTCCTGAAAGTATTCTCCTTTCGCCCCGTCTCGGGATCGGTAAAACGGGAGGTGACAATTGCATTCAGCGTATAATTGAAACTGCCGATAATCATCTGAAAACGGTTCTCCTGTGGTTTAGAGTTATGGTAGCGGGCACTCATGCGATGCATAAACTCAGGCTTGAGATCGGGATTTCCGTAGGTGATGTTCAGCGGATTGCTTACATCCACAACAGGCGAAATCTGATTCACGGTGGGTTGATCGGTGCTCCCCGTGTAGGTGAAGCGTAAGTTCCTCTGCCGCGACCAATAGTAGTTGAATTGCGCATTGGGGGAATAGTTGGTTACATTTTGTGAAATATCACTGATGAGCGAATCACCGACATAGGTTTTTCTTTTTGAAGAGGTCGGATAGACACTGAAGCCCACGTTGTAATTGTATTTTTCACTTCGCGACCGGAAACTGATCCCGGCATCCTGGTTCACAGAATTGTTGTCGTTCAACTTGCTGTACTTTTTATCAAAGACGGTGTAGTTCCCTTCCTCATCACGGGTGCGTGTGTCTTTGTCCGATTTGGATGCCCCCTGCCGGTAGTTATAGGAAAGCTGAAGGAAATTTCGTTTTCCCAGCGGCTCCACATACGAAAAGTTACCGCTCAGGTTCGATCCGCTGTTGGTGTTGGTAATACGCTGGTTGAGCAGATCGTCGACACGCTTTCCGGTATAGTAAGTGTTGGAAATGTTCGTTGCTTTGTTCTCCGAATTATTGGAGCGGATATTGAACCCCACATTGATGCTTCGGCCGCGTTTCCCAAGACGACGGTGGAGGTTAAGGTTGCCGCTGACATTATTCCCGTTTCCGTGCGAATTGTAGTCGGCATTTCCGTAATTGACTGTATCACCCGCAACGCGCGTTGTGGAGAACAGATCAGTCTCTATGTCTTCGCTGCTGCTGAAGCCGAGGGTAGGACGGAAAACGAGTGTGGTCATGGAGTCGGGCTTCCACTCTAGACGTACATCCATGTTCAGACTTTCATCAAGGCTGTGAGAACGGTTGTCCTGATCCTCATAGGTGTCACCCTTACTCAACAGGTTCTGGGTGTATACCTTCGAGAGTGATTCTGACCGGTTGTTGCCGTAACGGATGTTACCACCCACCTCCAGTTTTTCCGATACCTCCTTGCTGAAGTTGAAACCGCTGTTGGCTGCCGTGTTGATGCCGTTTCCGCCACCACTCCTTGTTCTTCCGCTACTGCGTCCGTTTGCTGATCCCAGGTCGGAGACACCGGCATTATTGGTGTTGTTGATACCACCCGTGAAGGTCATCTGCTCATCGTTGCGCATGCGATTGACCAGGGCATTCAGTTCGTAGCGCTCCTGACTGCCGTATCCGGCAAAGGCATTGCCGAAGGTCCCCTTCTTCATGTCGGGACGGACGGTGAGATTGATAATCATCTCTTCCTCTCCGTCATCGAAACCGGTCATTTTTTCCATTTCCGACTTATTGTCGATGATCTGCAGTTTCTCGACCATCCTGGCAGGCAGGTTTTTGGAGGCAATCTTTGGATCATCGCTGAAGAACTCCTTGCCATCGACAAATATCTTTTTTATTTCCTTCCCCTGTACTTTGATAACGCCATTCTGATCGATCTCCACACCGGTCATCTGCTTCAGTAGATCTTCAACCACAGCCATCCCTGTTACCTTATAGGTGGAGGCGTTGTACTCCACCGTGTCGCCCCGGACCTGAATTTCAGCTGCTGTTGCAGTGATCACCGCTTCATCGAGCAAGATGGTTTGTTCCTGCAAGGCAATGGTGTCGAGACGCACTGTCGGTTGAGAGGAGGAGAGCGTGAACTCCAGAAAGTAGGGGGTGTAACCCACAAAAGAGACTTGGGCAATGTAATTGCCATGTCTTACTGGAATCAGAAAAGTTCCTTCTCCTGTGGAAGAGGCACCGGTGACAAGTACGCTGTCCTCAGGGGTGAGTATGCGAATGGTGGCTGCAGGAACCACTTCCCCGGTATTCTTATCGATAATCTTTCCTGAGATGGTTCCCATGGTGGTTTGCGCCTGAATAGATGTTATCAGGGGCAGTAGCAGCAAAAGGAAAAATGTCTTCTTCATTAGTTTATTGAAAAAAGTTGAAAATGAACTACACACCTCCGCTGCAAAGATAGAAATAATGCCGGCGGGTTTCAAGCAGAATAGATAAACCGCATTTTTTCATCGATGAACAGGGTGAATAAATCGGGAAACTGATTACATTTGCACATGAAAAAAGATTGTCAGTGATTATTACGGCGCCAAATATCAAAGAAATGAAAGAAATAAAATACGAAACAAGGCTACTGGGACTACCCTATCCGAAAAACGATGCATATGGCGCCCTCTCAATGCCGGTATATCACGCGCTGGCTTATGAATTTGAGACGGCCGAAGAGATGGAGGCCGCTTTCTGCGGACGTACAGGTGAACATACCTACTCACGGGTAACAAACCCAACCGTGCAGTACTTCGAAGAACGGGTGAAGGCGGCGACCGGAGCTCATGGGGTAACAGCACTCAACTCAGGCATGGCTGCCATCAGCAACACTTTTTTTACTCTTGCATGGAGCGGATGCAACCTGGTGACGTCGCGTCACCTTTTTGGAAATACATACTCCTTCTTCGTAAATACATTGGGAGCCTTTGGCGTGGAAGTACGCTTCTGTGACCTGACAAATGCAGAGGAGGTGGCAACCTGCGTTGACGGGAACACTTGCGGTGTTTTTGTGGAGGTGATCACAAATCCGCAGATGGAGGTGGCAGACCTGCTGACACTGTCCGCTGTGGCGCACGAGAGAAATGTTCCACTCATAGCAGACACCACTATCATTCCCTTCAGCACGTTTCATGCATCGGACTTTGGTATCGACATAGATGTGATATCGAGTACCAAATATATCTCGGGTGGAGGGACTAGCCTGGGGGGGCTAATCATCGATTACGGAAAGTTCAACTGGTCACACTCACCCAAACTGAAACCATTTGCCGATACCAAGACATCGGCCTTCCATTTCAAGCTGCGTAAGGAAATACACCGTAACCTGGGGGCTTACATGACACCGGAGGTGGCTTACATGCAGTCACTCGGACTGGAAACACTGCAGGTTCGATACGAGCGACAATCAGCAGGTTGTCAGGAGCTTGCAGAGAGATTAATACCAATGCCCGGCGTGGTGTCGGTCAACTATCCGGGATTGCCTGACAATCCTTATTATGAGGTGGGCAAAAGACAGTTTGGAACATGTCCGGGGGCGATGCTGACGTTCGACCTGGATTCGAGAGATCGATGTTATGGCTTCATGAACAGACTCCAGCTGATTCGCCGTGCCACAAACCTCTTTGATAACCGTACGCTCATCATTCACCCTGCGAGTACCATCTATGGTACCTTCACTCCAGAACAACGTGCCGCCATGGGCATAAAAGAAACCACACTCCGCCTGTCGGTAGGACTGGAGAGTGTGGATGATTTGATGAACGATATGTTTTAGATTTTAGTGGTCCGGCTTTCAGTGTTGTTAGTGAAAGTCTTTTCCGGGCAGCGGTTTGGAAGTTTAGCTTTCAGATTTATTCTCCCAATAGGTTGTTAACCAAAACGTTGAACTCTTTGATAAATTCTTCGTAAAAGAGGCCTGTGGCCGGTCCGTTGAAACCTGTATGAATGGTGCGTACCTTGCCCAGTTTATCAATAAAGAGGGTGGTGGGATAACTGGAGAAGTTATCCAGCTCGGGCAGCGCACCCGCTACGTTTTCCTTGCCGACTGCTCCGCCAAAGAGGATGGGGTAACCGGTGTTGTAACGCTTTCTCAGCTGGCTAATGGCTTTCCTGGCATAGGCTTCGTCGTTTTTCCGTTCAAAGGAGATGCCGAGGATCTCCACACCTCTTTCTTTGTTCTCTTCATACCATGGTGCCAGAAACGCCATCTCATCGAGACAGTTGGGACACCAGCTTCCCAGTATCGACACAATCACCACTTTGCCTTTATAGCGCTCATCACTGAGGGAAACGGTATTTCCTTCAAGATCGGGCAGGGAGAAACTGAGTGTTTCATATCCCGGTTTGAGACCGGCCAGTGAGTAGGCATCGGCCAGCGCCGCCGCATCGTTCTTCGTGCCCTGAAGCTCCGTGATGCCCCGGGTGGTGTGAAAGGTACCCCCGAAAAGGGTGTCTGCGGTAAAGGTGAGATCAATATAGTACGGACTCAGTCCGCCAAAAGCGGAAAGCTGTACGCCCTCACCGGTATAGGCACCTTCCAGAAAGCGAAGGTCGCCCGAGTTGGTCAGTATGGAGCCGGAGACAATGTTTCCGTCGCTTTTGAAGATGCCTACATTGCGGGTAGTGTCTCCGGATTCACCCACGAAGAGCACGTCCCACTTGCCGTCGATCTTCCTTGTGGTGGGTTGTAGAGCAGGAGTAAAACGTTCTTTTACGCCGTATACTGCGGTAAAGGGTATACCGGGATCGTCTTCGATATAATTCTTGATGAACTTTCCCTCAATACGGTCGTCCGCGACAAATCCCCGGAGAACAGCATCATAAGCCAAAATGGGAACAATGAGCGTGTCTCCATGAAATGTGACGCCGGACAACTCTACCCGTTCTTCGCCGTTGATCAGGATGAAGGTGGCAGAGTCGGTATCCTGCCTCTTCACCTCAAACAGGAATGGAGCCGTGCGACCGCTCGCCAACGCGAGTTCACCACGCCATGTACCTTCCTTTAATTCTTCTTTTTTCGTGCAGGAGCCAAGGCCTGCCAGTAGTAGTAGGAGAAATAAAAATCGCAAATTCTTCATATTGATGTTGTTTTGTCTATACTTAATTATTTGTAAATCAATAATCTTTTGAAACCAACAGTTGCTTTATTCCAGGTGTCTAATCCATTTTTTGCAACCAAGACAGAGACCTTTAAATGTTTTTGTGGGGACCCATCGCTCGAATTGAGCGTAAAAAGAGGAGTTGTCCGAACGAAGCGAGTTCACTAAAGTTAGACTATTTCTCGCTATGGCATAACCCAAGCAAGCTTGTCTTCTGCTCATATAGCTTACGAAATAGTTCTCCTCTTTTAGCTCATGAGAGCGATAATGGGTCACAAAGCATTGACAGTCGATGAATTGGTTGCAAAAAACACAGTCAGCGAAACATGAGTTACAACCAACGATACTGCAAATATAACGCACTTTTATTATTTGAACACCCACAATTTGGTTTCAATCACGTCATTCCCCTGGGTAGCGACGGCAGCCTGATAATTTTCAAGATTCACAGACTGTTCCTTCACTGGATAATAGAGACGGGAGGGTACACCACCGTCACCGAAGAGAGGATTAAAGGTGTAGGTGACCTGCTCACCATTGATGGTGCCGGTGAATACCGTGTCACCACGCTTGATCAGAAAGTTTGGAAAACCGGTGCGGCGGTAATCACTCCATCCCTCAAGGAACTGTCCGAACAGGGCAATATATTTCTGATTCAGCACATTTTGCTGACTGGCAGGAGGAAGTGCCGACACGTAATCTGCAGCTTCGGTCCCGGAGATACCCCACTTGGAAAGGGAAGCCAGTACTCCTGCCTCGTAATCGTTCTGACGCCAGTTGTTGTATTCGGCAAGCAAAAAGGCTACCTCTGCATATTCCATCAGTACCTCGCCGTAGTTGGGAGCACTGTAGGTCGCACCGGGGAGACTTACGGCAGTAGCGGGAAAATTTCCTGCCTGGGCTTCAGTCAGCCCGTAGGGAAGTCCGGCATAAACACCGGCACCGTTCAGGGCGGCATACCTGCTCAGACGCGGATCAGCTATAGGGAGCTGGGGATTTTCGCCTTTCAGCAGGTTAATGAAGGGGCGGGAGATCGCAAAGTCGCGCCGGTTGGCGGTCACGGTGGCCCGGTAGTAGGGTGCCTCATTGGGTGAAGCACTAGCATAAGTGTATACTGCATTGTCGGCATTGCCGGTAAAGACACCCTTGGCCAGCGCGTCGGAGAAATGAGTCTCATATAATTGGGGATCCTTCGCTTTCAGTCGGGTGGCAAAACGAAGCCGCAGCGAGTTGGCAAATTTGGCCCATTTCAGGTTGCTCCCACCGTAAATAATGTCGGAGCTACCAAAAGTGTTTTCCGAAGAATAGCGTAGCAACGTATCTCCGGCCTGCTTCAGTTCGTTCAGGATGTCGGCATAGATCTTTGCTTGCGGTGCATATTTGGGCGTGATGTTGTCGGGATTCTGTTGTAATGCCTGAAAGTCGGCATCGTTACTACCATGGGAGTGGTAGGGCACATCACCGAAAATGTCGGTTAGCGCAGAGAAGGCAACCGACTTGAGAACTCGGCTGATGGCTATCTGCGTGGCATTGAGGCCGGCACCGCTGGCTGTGACCAGGTCTTTTGTAGCGGGGTTGCTGTTGAGCGTAATGATCTCCTGCAGGTTGTTGGCCACCTCATAGAGGCCATTCCACACGTTGTCGGAATAGCTGAAGGGGATATCGTAACGCGACTGGGATGTGTAGGTTACCTGACTCAGCTGCTGGATGAAAAGCCCGGAGCTGCGAAGGGAGGCGGACTCACTCCGGATATTGTCTAGCAGGTGTTTTTCTGCCGTGACGATCAGCGAAGGGGTTTGTACGGCAGAGGGACGGTTGGGATCTATGTTCAGCTCCTCATCGATGCAGGAGGTGAATGCGAAAACCAGCGAGAGCGACAGTGCGGTGATCTGTACTCTTCCGCCAAAGTAGTTATATTGAAATAAATGATGAATGGCTCGTTTCATAGCTTTTTAATTTTATTCTGTTAGAATCTGATATTTACATTGATGCCGAAAGAGGCCGGGGTGGGCATGTTACCTCCCTCGATGCCCTGCACGTTACCGCTGCTGTTGGTAAGCTCGGGATCAATGGTCTTGCTTTCCCGGTAGAGGTAGAAGAGGTTCCTTCCATATACCGAGGCGCCAATGCCTTTGACGACTTTGTTGTCCGACAGGGGAAAGTCATATCCCAGCGACAGTTCACGAAGTTTAATGAAGGTGGCATCGAAGATGCTGAAGGCGGTGGGCCCGTTGTAATGGTTGCGCGACCAGGCCTGGGCGGTGACCAGCTTTGTGTTCTCAGCCGTGTTGGTGACGGTATAGCTTCCGTCGGGATGAAAACTGACATCTCCGGTCACTCCCTCAGAGACGATGCCATTCTCGCGGATGCCATCTGCAGCCGTCTCGGGCAGGATGCCTGAATACATGGCCACCTTGTAGGTCTGGGAGAAGAACTTGCCTCCCACACGGGAGTCAATCAGGAAGTTAAAGCGTATATTCTTGTAGCGAAGACCATTCTGGAAGCTCCAGAGATAGTCAGGCAACACACTGCCGAGAGGTACCAGCTGCTGGGTGCGCAGGTAGAGCCCGTCGGGGCCGACAACTTTTTGTCCTTCCGGTGCATAGACGAAGTCGTATCCGTAAAGCTGCCCGTAACCTTCGCCCTCCTGTGCAGTGAGGGTAACCAGCGAGGTGCTGAGGTTGAGGCTGCTGACGGCATCGGAGAGTCGAATGATCTTGTTTCGGTTCCTGGAAAAATTGATTGTGGTGTTCCAGTCGAGATCGCGTCGTCGTATCGGGTTGATGCCGAGTACCACCTCAAATCCCCTGTTGTTGATCTCTCCCGCGTTGATCAGCTTCGATGAGTATCCGAAGGCATCGGAGGTAGGCAGCGAGATGATCTGGTTGCGGCTGCTGTTGTTGTACCAGGTGAGGTCGAGGTCGATCAGGTCGCGAAAGAGCTGCAGCTGCAGGCCGGCCTCCACGGAGGAGGTGATCTCGGGCTTCAGGTTCAGGTTGTTCAACTGGTCGGGTAGGGTGTAGGCACTCTTCCCGTTGATGGCATTCACTGCCTGATACACCTTATAGAGTTGATAGGGGTCGGTGTCGTTGCCCACCTGTGCCCAACCGAGGCGTATCTTGGCAAATGAGAGCCAGTCGTGATTGCGCAGACCGTCCAGCTCGCTCAGGATGACCGAGGAGGTGACGGAAGGATAAAAGTAGGAGTTGTGTGTCACCGGCAGTGTCGACGACCAGTCATTGCGGAAGGTACCGTCGAGATAGACGGTGCTGCGCCATCCGTAGGAAACACTTCCGTACACGGAGGAGAGTTGCTTTCTGTAGATGCCCGTAGCGGGGTTGATGAGGGTAGAGGTAGCGTTGTTGAGACTGTAGTAGTTGGGGATGATGAGTCCTCCCGATGTGGATATGTCGCTGATGCGGCGGTTGCGTTCCAGAAAGTTGCCACCCAGGTTGGCCACGAGGGAATGGTTGTTCCAGGTGCGGTTGGCGGTAGCCAGCAGCTCGTAGTTAAACTCCTCATACTTCTGGTTGTACTCCTGGTACATCGACTGGGAACGGGAATTGTAGGCGATCCTGTCCTGGAAGTCGTAATCGTAGATGTCGGCATTGATACGTCCCGTGACCGACAACCAGCCCGTGGGGGTGAGGGTGATGCCGGCATTTCCGTAGAGCCTGTTGCGGTCTTCACTGAGGTAACTTTCGTAGGCCGACCAGTAGGGGTTGTCGATGTACTTCGTCTTTTCGTCGGTCACCCTGTTCTGGTATCCGGTACGGTTCCAGGCGCGGGGTGTACCGTCAGGACGTTTATATTCACTTAGGCGTTTGTAGTCTACTTGTACCTGCCCCCACTGATAGGCTTCGAGAATGATGTTTCGGTTGGATGCTCCCGTCCAGGGACGTCCTGTGGAGGAGGTCTTCACATAGTTGGCATTGGCAAAGAAGGAGAGCAGTTTTCCGGTGGCATTTCCTGAGATGTTGATGCTGTTTTTTCCGAGCGATGAGTTGGGAATGGTGCCCGTCACGTTTTTGTTGGTGAAGGATACCCGGAAGGCCGAGTGGGCGGCCGACTTAGACAGGGCGATATTGTGGGTGCTGGCGACACCGGTACGGAAGAAATAGTTGACGTCGTGTTCAGGGTAGACCCAGGGTTCCGGATTCAGGTAATCTGCCGGATATTCGGGGTCGAGGTTGTACCAGTGCAGCACGGGTGTGCCGTCGAGCCTGGGTCCCCAGCTCTCATCGCCGGCATACTCGGGTATGTTGTAGGTAGTACCGTTAATGACTGCCGTGCTGAAGGTGGAATTGTAGCCGCCGCCATAGAGCCTTTGCCGTTCTGGAAGACGTACCACCTTCTCAAACTCCAGTCCGCTGTTGAGCTCGATCTTCAGGTCGCCCTCGTCGCCCGCACGACCCTTCTTCGTGGTGATGAGGATGACACCATTGGCGGCCCGTGATCCGTAGAGTGCTGCAGCAGAGGGCCCTTTCAGCACGTTTACGCCGGCAATATCATCGGGATTGATATCCTGGATGGTGCTTCCCACATCCTTTCCCGCGCTGCCGTGGATGGTAGTGGAGCTGTTCAGGTCACTGTTGTCAAGCGGTACCCCGTCTATCACATAAAGGGGCTGGTTATTTCCTGTGATGGAGTTGATGCCACGCAGGGTGATACGTGAGGAACCTCCCAGATTGCTTCCGCCTGATATAACCTGCAGTCCGGCAATTTTACCGGAGAGGGCACTCATGGGGTTTGTGGGACGTGCTCCGAAAGCATCAGAAGTAACATTCTGTACCGCGTAGCCGAGTGCCTTCTTCTCGCGTGGAATATTCAGTGAGGTGATTACCACCTCATTCAATGCAGTGGTTCCCTCGTATAACGTGACGGGGTAGCTACCGGGACGGGATACTTGAACTGATTGGTTCTCGTATCCGATGTAGGAGAAGATGAGGGTGGTCCCCGCCGGCACGCTTAGGCTATAGTTTCCCTCTATATCTGAGACGGTACCCCTGGAGCCGTTATTTGTATCCACAATGGTAACGCCAATGAGTGGCAGATTACGGCTGTCGGTAACTTTGCCCGAAACCGTGATTTGTCCTGTACCCTGTGCAATGATGCCCGGGAGGAAGCACTGAAGCAGCAGAAGCAGGGTGATGTGCTGTCTTTTAAATAAAATGAATTTCATATGTTATAAATTTGATCTGTACCGGATTCAGACTTTGTACCCTTACATCCGGTGTATTATTAAATTTGTATCTTCTCTGTTTTGTTGTGAAATGGATAAAAAAAAGCGACTGATTCACAAGATCAGCCGCTTCGGTTTATGAATACCCGGATCTGTTTCAGACGTACAGAAGTGGCTGATGTTTGTGACGGCGACAGCACATGGCCATTGTCATCCGACTGGCCGGCGACATCTTCATCAGGGTCTGCAGGGTGTTAAAAACAGGGTTCATCGCTTTGAATTTATTTACTTAGAGGGGATATTCATCAAAGGCATACAATACCGTGGAGAGGTAACGCTCTCCTGTGTCGGGAAGGATTGCCACAATAGTTTTACCGGCATTTTCAGGTTCTTTTGCCAGCTGTAGTGCAGCAAATGCGGCGGCCCCCGATGAGATACCCACCAGGAGGCCTTCCCCCTTGGCGAGTTTTCTGCTTGTGCGGATGGCATCGTCGTTGCTCACAGTGAACACACGGTCTACCACAGAGGCATCGTAAGTTCCCGGTATGAAACCGGCACCAATGCCCTGGATCTTGTGCGGACCGGGGTTTCCACCGGAGAGCACGGGGGAGTCGGTGGGCTCCACTGCGACCACCTGTATGGCGGGATTCAGTTCCTTCAGCCTCTTTCCGGCGCCGCTCACGGTACCTCCCGTGCCTACGCCGCTGACGAAGATGTCCACCTTACCATCGGTGTCGCGCCATACCTCTTCACCGGTGGTATCGTAATGGATCTGCGGGTTCGACTGATTCTCAAACTGTTGAAGGATCACCGCATTGGGTATCTCAGACTGCAGTTGTTTTGCTTTGGCAATGGCTCCCTTCATCCCCTCGCCGCCGGGTGTGAGTACCAGTTCGGCACCCAGTGCCTTCAACAGGTTTCTCCTTTCGATACTCATGGTCTCGGGCATTGTGAGAATAAGCCTGTATTTTTTGATAGCAGAGACAAAGGCAAGTCCTATGCCTGTATTGCCGCTGGTGGGTTCAATGAGTACAGAACCCTCACTAAGGGTGCCCTTCTGTTCGGCATCCTCCACCATGGCGAGTGCAATACGGTCTTTCACACTCCCCAGAGGGTTATAACTCTCCAGTTTCACTACTAGGTGGGCGACAGCTCCCTCGGCCTCTCCAAAATTATGGAGTTTAAGTAGAGGGGTATTGCCGACCAATTGGGTCAGATTTTCTGCAATTTTTGTCATTTTCTTTTACTTTAATGATTTTGGGACAAAGATAAGGGTAGTTTTTGGGGTCTGAAATAGCACAATTGTGTTATTTTTGTACCCATAAAAGAAATTCAGGGTGGTAAACGTCTATATTTTAGCAGATAATCAGGATGTCACGCGTGAAGGGTTACGTTCGTTCCTGAAAGTGGCAGATCCGCATAGTCATGTGGTGGAGGCAGGAAATTACAGGAAACTGCTTGAAGAATTGCGGAATCATCCCCAGGCGGTGGTGGTGATCGATTATTCCCTGTTCGATTTTTCTTCCGTCAGCCACCTGCTCAACATCAAAAGTGGTGCAAGGCAGTCGGTTTGGCTCCTCTTTTCCGATGAACCCGGTGAGCACTTCCTGCGACAGTTACTGATGGCCGATTCCACCTTCAGCGTAGCACTGAAGAACAATACAAGGTCACAGCTGACAGAGGCATTGCAATGCGTAGCAGTGGGAGAGGTATACTGGTGCGACTATGCCGAATCTGTGATGAGGTCGGGTGTGCCTTCTGCGAAAGTAACCGATACCCTGACGGTATCCGAAAAAAGGATCCTTCATGAGATTGCGTTGGGCAAGACAACAAAGGAGATTGCCACGGAAAAGAATTTAAGCTTTCACACGGTGAATGCACACCGGCGGAATATATACCGCAAGCTGCAGGTCAACAGCGTGAATGAGGCTACACGTTACGCGCTGCAGGCGGGACTAATTGATCTGATGGAATACTATATATAAAGATATTTCTGCTCTCAGAGCCGTTCAATGATCTTCCAGATGGCTTCCATCCAGGCCTCACTATGGTTTAACGAAGGAATAAAGACAAATTTTTCACCACCCGCCTCCATGAAAAGTCTCCTTGCTTCGATATCAATGTCGAACAACGTCTCCATATTGTCTACCGGAAAGCCTGGAGCAATTACCGCCACCTTCTTCCAGCCAAGTCCGGGCAGGTCGGCGATATCTTTATTCAGGAATGGCTTCAGCCAATTGTTTCCTCTCTGCGATGCGTAAAAGAGCAGGGTGTGATGGGGATCGAAGCCTGCCTTTTCACATATAAGACGGTTGGTCTCCTTCACCTGATATACGTAATCATACTCTTTTCCCCTTTTCCAGGCTTCCTCCACCTGTGAGACCGGAAGACTGTGGTAGCTGAATACCAGCCGGTCTATATCTTCCAGATAGGGTCTTGCCAGCGATGCGAGTGCGTTAATAAAGGCGGGATGGTTGTAATAGGGCTCTACGAACTTTAGCCGGAAAGAGTGGGGGTGACGGTAAAATATGCGGCCGATAGCTTCAATGGCGGTCTGGGTGGTGGACTGTGCAAAATGAGGATAAAGGGGAAAGACGATCACCTCGTGCAGAAGTGGACATCTCTCTTCCAGCTTTTTGAAAGCCCCCATAATGTCGGGCTCTCCGTAACGCATGGCTATTTCAACTGGGAGTCCTTTCCTGGATTCCAACTCCCCGGAGAGTCGCTGCATGTGATACAATAAGGGCGATATTTCAGGTTCCTCGCTGCGCCATACTTGTGCGTACTTTTCCGCTGATCCGGAGGAGGAGAGGGGGGCGATGACCTGCGTAGCGAGAAATCTGGACCACCATTCGGGCTTCCCGGTCACAAGGGGGTCCGAAAGCATGTCTCCGATGAATTTTTTTACATCGGCCTTGCTCCTGCTCGCAGGCGTACCCGCATTGATTAATAATATGCCTCTCATATTCAGTTATCAGTTATCAGTGGCCAGCTTTCAACGTTTTTTAATTTTCAACTTTGTGTGACAAAGGTTTCGAGTATTTTGGTTGATTCAGCCGGGACGAGGGTGACTGAGCAGGTGCGGGCGGGAATGAGCATCGACTCTCCCTGGCGGATTGTTTCCACGTTGCCTTTATCGTCCCTGACAGTGCACTGCCCGCCCATGCAGATGTAAATTACGAACGAATCGAGATCGACATATGAACGGATCATGGGTACTTCCTGCTCCATTTCAAGCAGATGGGTAGTAAAATATGGGCAGGTGGCCAATCTGACGGGATGGTTTATATTTCTATCATAAATTGTTTTATATGAGTCATGTACGATATAGTCGATTGCGTCTTTTGCCAATTCGGTGTGGAGCTCGCGACTTTTGCCTGTGGCGTCCTTCCGGTTGTAGTCATAAATGCGGTAAGTAATGTCGGAGGTCTGCTGGATCTCCGCGATGAAGCATCCTGCACCGATGGCGTGGACTCTTCCCGCCGGCAGGAAAAAAACATCCCCTTCCTGTACCTCATATCTTTTGAGTGTGTGGGTAAAGGTGTTGTTTTGTACCGTTTCCACATATTCTTCCGGGCTTATTTGTTTCTCAAAACCGGAATAGAGAAATGCGCCGGGAGCGGCTTTGATCACGTACCACATCTCCGTTTTTCCGAAAGAACGGTGTCTCTCACCTGCCAGCTTGTCATCGGGGTGAACCTGAATGGAAAGATCATCACGCGCATCGATAAATTTGATGAGCAGTGGGAAAGTATTCCCGAACTTTTGATACACTTCCTTGCCTACAAGGCCATCCTTGGCTTCTGCAATGAGTTCTTCAAGCGTGGTGCCTGCAAGGGAGCCGTTGGCAACAACGGACAGGTTATTTTTCACACCCGATATTTCCCAGCTCTCGCCGATGCCTTCCTGTACCGGCTCGATTCCTTTGAAATGGCTTATCTCCGACCCACCCCAGATGACCGGCTTAAGGATGGGTTGAAATTTAAACGGGTACAATGAATATTTGATTTCTTGATTGTTGTATGTCATATTGTGAAATAGCTTTTTTATTGGGATTCTTTTATTTTCATTACGAATGCAGCACGTGCAGGCAGATAGAGTTTCAACCATCCTTTGTTGTACGGTGCGTAAAGCGGGTCGTATTGTGTGAAATGAGGAAGGTTGACGTCGTTTAACCCGTAACCGCCAAACTCGGGGCGGTCGGTATCAAGCATGATCTTGTATTCACCCTGGGGTACCAGTATCCCGTAATCGCAATAGGACTCCTGCGGATGAAAGTTGTAGACAAAGAGCAGATTGTTACGCATATAAGCGAGTATGCTGTCATCGTCCTTATCCCATACCTTTACCAAGGGAGTGGACTGAAAGGAAGGAACCGACCGGATGAGGGCGATCATGGCTTTGTCGAAATCACCCAGATAATGATATTTCAGATTGGAATCATCGGCCAGATGCCACTGCCGGCGTGCGTATTTATAGGACCAGTTATTTCCTTCACGGGGAAAATCGATCCACTCGGGATGACCAAACTCGTTACCCATGAAATTGAGGTAACCACCATTGATGGTGGTAGCTGTCACCAGACGGATCATCTTGTGCAGGGCTATTCCGCGGTCTACCCGTAGGGAACTGCTGGTCCACTTCGACATGAACCAGTACATGTCAGCATCTATCAACCGGAAGATGATGGTCTTGTCACCCACCAGTGCCTGATCGTGGCTCTCTGCATAGGAGATGGTCTTCTCGTCGGCGCGCCGGTTGGTTAGCTCCCACCATATTGCACTCGGATGCCACTCTTCGTCTTTCTTTTCCTTGATGGTTTTGATCCAGAAGTCGGGAATGTTCATGGCCATCCGGTAGTCGAACCCATAGCCTCCGCCTTCCGGCTTGACTGTCAGTCCGGGCATTCCGCT
Source organism: Proteiniphilum sp. LBM24028 (assembly GCF_056629195.1). Lineage (NCBI taxonomy): Bacteria > Pseudomonadati > Bacteroidota > Bacteroidia > Bacteroidales > Dysgonomonadaceae > Proteiniphilum > Proteiniphilum sp. LBM24028. The sequence continues at coordinate 1,045,546 of NZ_CM152817.1, forward strand.
TACTTCCTCGGCAATGGTCAGGGCATGCGGGTTCACCTCATGGATGAGCTTGTTGGCAAGAGTAAGGTAACAGATGGCATCACCATCCTGCCGGGCGTTGTAGTAGTCGCTATAGTTGCTGAACGATTCCTCCAGGCCGTGGCTCAGGTAGATCATGGAAGTGACACCATCGAACCGAAAGCCATCGAATTTATATTCCTCCAGCCAGTATTTACAGTTTGAAAGCAGGAAATGAAGCACCTCATCCTTACCGTAGTCGAAGCAGAGCGAATCCCACGCCTTGTGGTTTCTACGTTCGGGGTCGCTGTGGAAATAGAGATCGAAGGAACCGTCGATTCGTGCAATCCCTTCAGCTTCGTTCTTTACGGCATGGGAATGTACGATATCCATGATCACGGCAATGCCCATGTCGTGGGCCGTGTCGATCAGCGCCTTCAGCTCATCCGGTGTCCCGCTTCTAGAGGAGGGGGCAAAGAAGCTGGAAACATGGTACCCGAATGATCCGTAGTAGGGATGTTCCTGGATGGCCATGATCTGTATGGCGTTGTAGCCATTCTCCTTTACACGTGGTAGTATGTTTTCGCGAAACTCATTGTAGGTACCTACTCTTTCTTCTTCTGCAGACATTCCGACATGTGTTTCATAAATGAGAAGGGGAGCGGTATCGGGTTTGAAATGGGCATGTCTGAACTGATATTTGTTTTCCGGCTCCCACACCTGTGCGGAGAATATGTAGGTATTATTGTCCTGTACCACCCGCCTGCTCCAGGCAGGGATGCGTTCACCGTAGCCGCCCTTCCAGCGCACGTGAAGCTTGTAGAGGTCGCCGTGATGAATATGCTCACGGGGTATCCTGACTTCCCAGATGCCGTTCTCCATTTTCCGTAGACGATACAGCTCCAGGTGTTGCCACTCGTTAAAGGTACCCACCAGGAATATCTCGGTGGCACGAGGAGCCCACTCGCGAAATATCCATCCTTCGGGTGTCTTGTGAAGGCCGAAGTAGAGATAGCCGGTCGCAAAGTCCGACAATGTGATGCTGCCACCCTGTGTAAGATGGTCCAGCCTTTTCTCGTAGTAAGCGTGGCGTCCTTCCACTGCTTGTGCATGAGGCCTGAGCCACGGATCGTTTTTGAGAATGTCGAGCATGATGGATCGGCATGAATGGTTTACAACACCGCTACTTTGATGATAATCTTTTTGGTTGGCCCTTCTCCGATGAGTGGGGCATGGCCGTCTTCGGGAGAGAAGATCACAAACTCACCCGGCTGTACAGTCACCATTGCCGATGGTTTATCGGCATAGAACTCAATGTCGTTGGCTTCGTCGTAACCGGCATCGGATGCGGTAAGCGTGGAGAGTGATTTCCAACCGAATATCTCTGCCTTTGTAATCGGTATCTGTATATCGATAAACTTTTTATGTGTCTCCAGCCGTGCGTCATCTGCCGCCTTGAGTGTCGTTTCCACGATGGAGGCCCTGAGCTGTCTACCTTCAATTTCAAACGACCCTGAGGGAGCCAGTTTCATGTTGAGCTGGCGGATATATTCAAAAGCTTTTTCGAAAAGAGGATGCAGGCTAAAGTAGTTGGCTGCATTCGCGAGATTGTCAACAATCATAGTGATATTTTTTGTGTGATCAAACAGGACAAAGATAAGGAAAATATGGATTTCAGAAAAAATAAATACCAGTTCGGCGGATATATTAAAACCAGGTATGGATAATTCCATTGACACTCCTTCGGTGCGCTGCATTTTATGATGGCAGGATAAATGCAAAAACAGAAAAAAAATATATCTTTGTGCCTTAAGTTAATTATAGAAATAACACAATGCAACGGGTACCGTATATATTATTGATTGCGATTTTCCTGACAGGAAATCTGATGGCACAAAATGAGACAACAACATGCAGCTTGGGTTTTACGTTTGAGATAAGCGACGACAAGAGCTGGGGATACAAGGAACCGGTAGTGACCGGCATTACTCCCGGGTCACCTGCAGAGATGGCAGGGTTGCAACTAAAAGATATTATTCTCTCTGTCAATAAAAACGGCACCTATCTGAAATCATATGGCACCGTACGGTCCTGGTTTGACCTGCAGGAGGATGGGATGACCCTTGCAGTCCGCAATTTTACTCATTCTTTCAAGGAGATGACCGTTGCCAAAGATTGCCGGCAACGAAACGCCATTACCGAAGCACAGCTTGCGCCGGTCTTTGCTTTTTACAGCCTGGAAGATGTGCAGGACCGTCGTTTCCTGATGCCGGTGAAAACGAAGATAAATGAAGAGGCGCTATTCCATAATTATCGCACGTTTGACTTTGCTCCGACAGATGAAAGTACACGGGCGCTTGATGAACGTATCAACGCCATATTTATTCGTGCACTCACTGCAATGGGTTTGCAGTATGATCCCGGTGACCCCGACTTTATTATTCAGACTTTTTACAGTTACCAGAATAATCCTTTATATAAGCCCGGATCGGCCACTTATGGAAGTTATCAGCCGGTATGGCGGTTCGATACACGAAATCACCGTACCGTGAAGGTGCCATTGTACGATCCCTCCGAAGCGGTACGTGTTGACGATGTCGCTTACAACCTTGACTTCGGATACCGTTTCTATGATCGCAAGTTTGTTGAAGCCGGCGGAATGACCCTTATATGGGAAGGTGAAGTGAAGGAGCGGCTGAGCAGTCACTATGATCTCGCGGACTATCTGGAGATGAATCTACCGCTCGTGTTGTTGAAATTTCCTTATGCGGGTAACCGCTCTTATGGAACCTATCAGGTAAAATATCTCAAGTATAATTATACCGGTATTGGTTATAACATGAACGACCTGAAGACTGTGATCTCGGTTGATCCCGGTTCACCAGCTGCCCTGGCAGGTATAATGCCGGGCGACGTGGTGACAAATATCCAGGGACAGAGTTTTAACCATACTTCTCAGTCGCTTACCGAATCATATCGCCGTTTTATTGCCGAGACAATGAACCTGCGTGACAAAAACAGCCGTTATACAGACGCCAACGGTTTTAAGGAGTGCATGTTCTGGGACGTGGCAAATTATCCTGCAATCGCGGAATCTTTCTCCAATAACCGCAGATACAAGGCGGCATTCTCCTATTTGTTCAATTTCAATCAGTACATCGATTGGAATACGCCCCTGACTATTAATATAGAAGTAAAAAGAGGCGATGAAACAATGAACTTTGCTGTCACACCCAGGATAACCACCAGCTCCCATATTATGGTGAACTGATAATCGCGTGTTTATGAATATATTCCTCTTCGGGGTCAAAAAAAAGAAGAAAAATATTCAAAAAGAAGAGCAAAATATTTGGAGGATATCTATTAAATTTCCTACCTTTGTAGCCCTTTCCGGAAAAAAGGAGTTTATCATGGAGATGATAAAAGAGCCATAAGCTCACTCAAAAAAATCGGAAAAGAAAAAAAGAAAAACTTTTCAAAAAAGTTTTGGGATTTAAAAAAAAGTCCCTATCTTTGCACCCGCTTTTGGAAGGAACCCCCCGGGGAAACGGAGAAGGCAAAAGGAGATCTTTAGAAATTTTACATATACGTTTAAAAGACAAAGCAGAGTATACAAGGGTTCTGTAAGTAAGATTACGGAACAATTTGGTACCCGTTCAATAAGATTTAAGGAGCTATTTCCTTGATGCCGGACAAATGCAGCTTGCAGATATTTTTGCAGCTGGCACGGCCCTGGAGATAGCAACTATCAGGAAAAAAAATAAATCGTGAATCCGGGAGTTAATTTTGAGGGATCTTCAATTACTGCTTCTTTTGTATGGACGTTTTTATTTGAAATGTTGCTCGAGAAAGGTGATTAACCTCGTTAGAGGTGGCCACAAGGCAGTTTCAAGGAAATATAAAAACAAATTTACAATGAAGAGTTTGATCCTGGCTCAGGATGAACGCTAGCGATAGGCCTAACACATGCAAGTCGAGGGGCATCACATGAAGCAGCAATGCGGATGGTGGCGACCGGCGCACGGGTGAGTAACGCGTATGCAATCTACCTACAACAAGGGAATAACCCGTTGAAAAACGGACTAATACCCTATAATACAGGGGTCCCGCATGGGAATATTTGTTAAAGATTTATCGGTTGTAGATGAGCATGCGTTCCATTAGCTAGTTGGTGAGGTAACGGCCCACCAAGGCAACGATGGATAGGGGAACTGAGAGGTTTATCCCCCACACTGGTACTGAGACACGGACCAGACTCCTACGGGAGGCAGCAGTGAGGAATATTGGTCAATGGACGCAAGTCTGAACCAGCCACGTCGCGTGAAGGAAGACGGCCCTACGGGTTGTAAACTTCTTTTGTAAGGGAATAAAGTGTAGTACGTGTACTATTTTGCATGTACCTTACGAATAAGGATCGGCTAACTCCGTGCCAGCAGCCGCGGTAATACGGAGGATCCGAGCGTTATCCGGATTTATTGGGTTTAAAGGGTGCGCAGGCGGGAGATTAAGTCGGCGGTGAAATTTTGCAGCTCAACTGTAAAAGTGCCTTCGAAACTGGTTTCCTTGAGTGTAGATGAAGTAGGCGGAATTTGTGGTGTAGCGGTGAAATGCATAGATATCACGAGGAACTCCGATTGCGCAGGCAGCTTACTAAACTACTACTGACGCTCAGGCACGAAGGCGTGGGGATCAAACAGGATTAGATACCCTGGTAGTCCACGCAGTAAACGATGATTACTAGCTGTTTGCGATATACAGTAAGCGGCTGAGCGAAAGCGTTAAGTAATCCACCTGGGGAGTACGTTCGCAAGAATGAAACTCAAAGGAATTGACGGGGGCCCGCACAAGCGGAGGAACATGTGGTTTAATTCGATGATACGCGAGGAACCTTACCCGGGCTTGAAATGCATCTGACGTAGGCAGAGACGCCTATTCCCCTCGGGGCAGATGTGTAGGTGCTGCATGGTTGTCGTCAGCTCGTGCCGTGAGGTGTCGGCTTAAGTGCCATAACGAGCGCAACCCTCATCATTAGTTACCATCAGGTCAAGCTGGGGACTCTAATGAGACTGCCATCGTAAGATGCGAGGAAGGTGGGGATGACGTCAAATCAGCACGGCCCTTACGTCCGGGGCGACACACGTGTTACAATGGGTGGTACAAAGGGCAGCTACATGGCGACATGATGCTAATCTCCAAAACCACTCTCAGTTCGGATCGGAGTCTGCAACTCGACTCCGTGAAGCTGGATTCGCTAGTAATCGCGCATCAGCCACGGCGCGGTGAATACGTTCCCGGGCCTTGTACACACCGCCCGTCAAGCCATGGAAGCCGGGGGTACCTGAAGTTCGTAACCGTCAAGGAGCGACCTAGGGTAAAACTGGTGACTGGGGCTAAGTCGTAACAAGGTAGCCGTACCGGAAGGTGCGGCTGGAACACCTCCTTTCTGGAGAGACGCCTTACATACGGCCGGCAATTGCCCGAAATGGGCAACAAGTAAAATGAAAGCTGCATACGAATTAAAAGAACAAGTAACGAGAATTTCTTTTCAGAATGCACTTTCGGTTCACGATTTTTTTTCAATTTTTTTCGATAACGGTACCATACGACAAGTATCCGCTGCCAGAAAAGATCTTTAGACGTATATTGATGATATAAACCTGCATTCAGGCGGAGATTCGCTCCGGTTCTTCTTCTTCAAGGGGGGGGGAGGCCGGGAAACGATGAGCGGATCGCCGGAGAAGACATCCCCGTCCCGTTCCAGGTCCCGGGCAAGACGAGTGGTCAGAAGGGATGCCGACAGCAAACCAGCCAGTCCTATAGCTCAGTTGGTTAGAGCGCTACACTGATAATGTAGAGGTCGGCAGTTCAACTCTGCCTGGGACTACAAGGATACAAACGGGGGATTAGCTCAGCTGGCTAGAGCATCTGCCTTGCACGCAGAGGGTCAACGGTTCGAATCCGTTATTCTCCACGGGTTTAAAAAAGGGAGGCATGCGGCAGGCGAGTCGCAATGCTTCAAAAGACGGGAAAGAAGGAATATTGATGTTTGAGAGGTCCGTTCGGGGACCGGAGAAAAGATGAAAAGATGGACAACGGTCCACTTCTCACCTTGAAAGAAGCGGTTCGACTCCGTATCAGACAGCTATCGATCAGCATCCTGGACATCGCGAGATGGTTCCGGGGCCTGGTTGAAGCGATCTTTGACATGATGAAATTAAAACAAGAGCAAATAACAAAGTAAATAAAGTTCATTAGACGGACCATTGCCATTTATGGCATGAAGTCTGTTGAGATACAATTGAACATTAGACGCTAGTATTTATCAAGCCCGGCTGCAGGAAGACTTGTCTTCGTGCGGAACCGGACGGCGAAAAGAAAGTGAATAAGGGCACATGGGGGATGCCTGGGCTCTGGAAGGCGATGAAGGACGTGATAAGCTGCGAAAAGCTGCGGGGATTGGCAAATACGAATCGATCCGCAGATATCCGAATGGGGCAACCCGGTACGAGAAGATTGTACCATTCCACGTAAGTGGAAGGCGAACGTGGGGAACTGAAACATCTAAGTACCCATAGGAGGAGAAAACAAAAGTGATTCCCGGAGTAGTGGCGAGCGAAACGGGAGAAGCCCAAACCGGTGTTGTTTCGGCAATACCGGGGTTGTAGGACTGAGACGTGGCAAGAATTCAAGGAAGCGGAAGCATCTGGAAAGTTGCATCATAGAGGGTGATAATCCCGTATGCGACTCCTTGAGGAAGCCTATCAGTATCCTGAGTAACGCGGGACACGAGAAATCCTGTGTGAATCCGGCGGGACCATCCGCCAAGGCTAAATACTCTCCAGAGACCGATAGTGAACCAGTACCGTGAGGGAAAGGTGAAAAGAACCTCGAACAGAGGAGTGAAATAGACCCTGAAACCATGTGCCTGCAAGCGGTCGGAGCCCCTTTACGGGGTGACGGCGTGCCTTTTGCATAATGAACCTACGAGTTACTCTTGCCTGGCAAGGTTAAGCATTTCAAGGTGCCGAGCCGCAGCGAAAGCGAGTCTGAACAGGGCGCACAGTCAGCAGGAGTAGACGCGAAACCAAGTGATCTACCCTTGGGCAGGTTGAAGTTTTGGTAACACAAAATGGAGGACCGCACCGGTAAACGTTGAAAAGTTTTCGGATGACCTGAGGGTAGGGGTGAAAGGCTAATCAAACTTGGAGATAGCTCGTACTCCCCGAAATGCATTTAGGTGCAGCCTCGGACTACGAACTTGCATGAGGTAGAGCTACTGATTGGATGCGAGGGCTTCGCCGCCTATCAAGTCCAGACAAACTCCGAATGCGTGCAAGTGATATCCGGGAGTGAGGGCGCGGGTGCTAAGGTCCGTGTCCGAAAGAGGAACAACTCAGACCATCAGCTAAGGTCCCGAAATATATGCTAAGTTGCATTTAACGAAGTTTTGCCGCAGAGACAGCTAGGATGTTGGCTTGGAAGCAGCCATTCATTTAAAGAGTGCGTAACAGCTCACTAGTCGAGTGGCGAAGCGTGGATAATAATCGGGCATAAGCATATTACCGAAGCTATGGAATTCTTATGAATTGGTAGGGGAGCATTCCAGTCTGCGTTGAAGGCGTACCGCAAGGTATTCTGGAGCGTCTGGAAAAGCAAATGTAGGTATAAGTAACGACAAAGGGGGAGAGAAACCCCCTCGCCGAAAGACCAAGGTTTCCTGATCAACGCTAATCGGATCAGGGTTAGTCGGGGCCTAAGGATAAGCCTTTGTGGCGATTCCGATGGAAGAAATGGTTAATATTCCATTACTAAGATGATAAGTTACGCGGGGACGCAGGAGTGACACCACTGCCTACTGACGGAATAGTAGGTTGAAGGGGGTAGACGTTGAGGGAGGTAGGCAAATCCGCTTCCCGAGTTGAACCTGAAAGTATGGCAAGTCTTCGGATGAGCTAATAATGTGGGTAAGCCGACTGCCGAGAAAAGCCGCTACGCATTGATTATCATATTACCCGTACCGCAAACCGACACAGGTAGTTGGGTTGAGAATACTAAGGCGCTCGAGTGATTCACGGTTAAGGAACTAGGCAAAATAGTCCTGTAACTTCGGGATAAAGGACGCCACTGGCGACAGTGGCCGCAGAGAAATGATTCAGGCGACTGTTTAACAAAAACACATGGCTATGCTAATTCGAAAGAAGCTGTATATAGCCTGACACCTGCCCGGTGCTGGAAGGTTAAGAGGAGATGTCATCGGCAACGAGAAGCATTGAATTGAAGCCCCAGTAAACGGCGGCCGTAACTATAACGGTCCTAAGGTAGCGAAATTCCTTGTCGGGTAAGTTCCGACCTGCACGAATGGTGTAACGATCTGAATACTGTCTCAACCGTGAGCTCGGTGAAATTGTAGTATCGGTGAAGATGCCGATTACCCGCGATGGGACGAAAAGACCCCGTGAACCTTTACTATAGCTTTACATTGAATTTGGGCATCCGATGTGTAGGATAGGCCGGAGGCTATGAAGCAGGTACGCCAGTACTTGTGGAGCCGCCGTTGAAATACGGCCCTTCGGATGTTTGACTTCTAACTCCGTTTTATCGGAGGACACTGTATGGTGGGTAGTTTGACTGGGGTGGTCGCCTCCAAAAGAGTAACGGAGGCTTCTAAAGGTGCGCTCGGGACGATTGGTAACCGTCCTTCAGAGTATAATGGCATAAGCGCGCTTGACTGGGAGACCTACAAGTCGATCAGGTAGGAAACTAGAGCATAGTGATCCGGTGGTTTCAGTATGGAATGGCCATCGCTCAAAGGATAAAAGGTACTCCGGGGATAACAGGCTGATCATTCCCAAGAGCTCATATCGACGGAATGGTTTGGCACCTCGATGTCGGCTCGTCACATCCTGGGGCTGGAGAAGGTCCCAAGGGTTGGGCTGTTCGCCCATTAAAGTGGCACGCGAGCTGGGTTCAGAACGTCGTGAGACAGTTCGGTCTCTATCTATCGTGGGCGTTAGAGATTTGCGAGGCTCCGACACTAGTACGAGAGGACCGTGTTGGACAGACCGCTGGTTTACCGGTTGTGCCGCCAGGTGCATTGCCGGGTAGCTAAGTCTGGGCAGGGATAAGTGCTGAAAGCATCTAAGCACGAAGCCTACCTCAAGATTAGATCTCTTTTGAAGGGTGGTTGTAGACGACGACCTTGATAGGCTGCAGGTGTAAAGGCGGTAACGTCAAAGCCGAGCAGTACTAATTGCCCGTAAGCTTTTTTTCGACGAAAATATCCGTATGAAAAGGGTTTGATAAATACGATTAATAGCATCTCCAAGTACGTTCAGTGACAATTTCGATGGACGTCATATTCACGGCGTGACCTTGTCTCCTGTTTTCATCATGTCAATTCTTACAAGCGCACTCAGGCTGCGAGCCTTCATGGCTCCAGTCAGCAGCTGGCAATCATTCAGGTGGTTATAGCGTCGGGGTTCCACCTCTTCCCATTCCGAACAGAGAAGTTAAGCCCGATGGCGCCGATGGTACTGCATCACGTGGGAGAGTAGGTAGCCGCCTTCCTTTACAAGGGGCTGTTCCAAAAGGACAGCTCCTTTTTTAATTTTTCATGCTGCTATTTTCTGATTGTTGTTATTAATTGATGAGAAACTTTTAGAGTTGATCTCTATTTTTATAAAAAACAGAATAATATCTCCTTTATGACCATATTTCTCCAAAAAATAGAGTATTTCTTTATCGGCTAATCCCTTCAAGTGTAGTTTTCCGAGGTTAAACGCGATAGCGAAGATTGCAAAGTCCATCAAAACCTTGTCTTTATTAAAGTGTCTGAACCTATTGTAGTGTTTGTTGGATTTAGTTTGGCCGAACACTGACTCCGGTTCTATAGGACGCTGACTTCGATGATAAATTCCTTCTTCGCATGTCAACAGTTCCCTTGCTTTCTGTTTATGGCGGTTAAGGTTATGATTTACTTCCACCCTTCTATTGCCTTTTGCATTACTACAGAGACATTTCAAAGGACAACCCTTACAGTTTTTCGCCTCGTAAATAGTTGCTGTTGATGTGTACCCACTAGCTGTTTTGCTTCTTTTCTTTCCTACCTTGTTCATGTGCTGACCCATGGGACAAACATAGTAATCTTCATCCGCGTTATAATAAAGGTTTTGAGAGAGAAAGCCGTTCTTTTTAAATGCCCTTTTCTGTTCTTTATGAAAGTAGTTGAACTTTACAAATGGCTCAATATCATTCCCCTGCATAAACTCATAGTTTTCTTCACTACCATAACCTGAGTCAGCCACAACCTTGACGGGCAAAATATTATAACGATTCTCAAATCCATTCAAAAAGGGAATCAGTGTTAATGTATCGGTGGGGTTTGGATAAAAATCATAATGGCTTATAAACTGGTTCTCTGTACTTATCTGAACATTATATGCAGGCTTTAGCTGTCCATTGAGCATATGATCCTCTTTCATACGCATAAAGGTTGCATCGCAGTCTGTCTTGGAATAACTATTACGATTTGCCAGAGTATCTAAATGCCGCTCATACTCTTCAAGTTTAGGTAAAAGCTTGTTCTCAAGTGTCTTTATTGCTTTTTGTTCTTCTTTGCTCCGGTTCTCTTTATTAATCTGAGCAACACGCTTTCTTAACTCTTCGCTGTTGAATGGTGTAGGTGGATCATCCTCAGGGTTATTATCCTGGGCGATACCCTCCTCAATCATTCCAAGGACTTTAAGTATCTTTTCTTCGAGTCTCTCTTTGTATTTTTCAATGGATTTACGCCAGACAAAAGTGTAGCGGTTGGCTCGTGATTCAATTTTGGTCCCGTCAACATATGCCACTTCAAGGCTTAAACAACCCATTTCAACAAGCATAACCACTACCTGGGTAAAGACCTCATGTATTGAGTCTTTTAAATGGGATGAACGAAAACGGTTTATGGTGTTATGGTCAGGTGTTTGATTGCCTGAGAGCCACATGAAACTAACTCGATCAGTAAGTGCCTGCTCGATCTTACGACTTGAATAAATATTGTTCAGATAGCCGTATAGAACAACTTTAAGCATCATGCGTGGATTATAGGCAGTTGTACCCCCACCTTTATACGTGTCGAAGACTTTACTCAAGTCCAGGTTATCCACAATTTGATTAATGATACGGGCAGGAGAGTTTTGAGGGACCTTTTCATCCAGAGTGGGAGGGAAAAGACTTACTTGACCTTGATTATAGGATTTAAACTTAGGCTTAGCCATATCTTATGTGTTTGATATATAGACATAAAGATATGAAAAAGTGGTTTAAATAACAATATTTGAGGAGGTTTTTTTAAGAAAAATTTGATACTAAAAAAAGAGGCTGCCTTTCTTTTGAGACAGCCCCTTTTTGTATTTTAGCCGTAAAGTATCCGGATTATTTACAATAAAGAGGATCATAAATGTTTCACACAATGAATCTAGCCCTCAGTTTATATCCAGACAATCTATTTATACAAAGTACTTGTAGGCTGCCGTACCTTTTTTCTGATTTTTGCCGGAGTTGATTCGATTTTATCTATGCAGAAATTGTGCAGATGCGATATATTGGAAAATCCTGTTAGCGACGCTATTTTGCTAAAGGATAAATCCGTGTTTTGTAAATAGTGGAGAACCTCCTTTTTCCTGATTAACATCAACCATTGCTTGGGTGTCATGTTGAATTCCCGTTTGAAATGCCGGGTAAATGTTTTTGTGCACTTAAAGCCGCAACGTTCAGATAGATCGTTTACGGAAACCGTAGGCTTATAATGACTAAATACCAGTTCAATAAAGTTTAGTTTCGTTTTATTATTGTATCTCACTATGTTTACCACAAGTAATTCACCCGCTTCATCGCTGGAAACAATTTTGTATCGACCGTCGTTGAAATGCAAAACACACTGTGTGACACCGTTGTAAAAATCTGCGTTTTTGTCTCTTTTTTTCTTTACAAGATATGAGTCCGGTAAAAGAGAATTTTCAAGTACAAATTTGCCCATTTTTGTTGAAAAGCTAAAGATTCCCGATATATCTTAGTTATCATTATATCTTAACACCATGCAACCACCTTCTTGCCCTTTACTAACGGTGCTTCTTGTAGCTTGTGCTCCAGGCCACAGATTAAGAACATGTACCGAAAATTTATACTCGTGATTGCGGTAAATATTATAATTGTTCGGGTTCTCCGGTGCATTACGGATAGGAAGATAAAATTCTTGACTGCTTCCCCCTTCCGATTGTACAAACTGAAGACCTGTAACGTTCATGTTTATTGTACCCGTAGCCTCTCTCCAGGCAAAACTACCGGGTATGAAGTGCATGTACTTTCCACTTACCGTTGGATGAGGAGCTACTTGAAATAGACTGGTTAACGATTGTCCGTCCAGCATTTCATTAATTGGAGGATAATACCATTTAATGTCACCGCCTTCCATAGTCCACTGTACATCGTCCTGGTTGTAACTGAATTCTATCTCGTTGATATAGGGCAAACGTGCGACAGATGCTTTCACATACAATTTGGTAGCGTTTGTCGGGTCGGTGTTTGTCGATAAAATATGTTCGGGAACATAATATGAAATGTTTCTTTCGTTTATATTCCAATATCCGCCTGTCACCTGAGGCGTGATCACAGGATTGGTGTATGTAATATTTCCGGTATCAAAACCTCCGCCCATGCCGGATTCAAAATAAGTCAGCAAGTAATTTCGAAAATTTCCTTCATTTACATTGGGAGTTGTACCATAGTCAAAAGGGTACGGATTGCCGGTGCCGTAAGAGTTAACACCGGCGCTGTTACTAACTTTGTATATGTTACCCGTACCATATTGTCTCCAGGTAACGTTCGCGGTTATATGAGCCGAAATAGAGCCATCCCATGTTCTCTCGTAGAATAATTCTGCATTCTCCAATTCGAAATCTATTGTATGATATCCCAAATTTGTATCATAGGGAGGTATGGGCGCCGGATAAGGATTATCGGGAGTAAGAGGATCTTCTACAGGAAACCGGTTGGGCGACCACATATATTGTTTCGTTACATTTATCAGCCCTATTTTATTAATGAAAACATAGCTGGTAGCCAGCTTTTGGTCATCCAGCACCGGGGTTCCGTCCATCGAACGGTTTGTAACGTTCTCGATCGTTACTTTGGCCATGGTGCGATCCATGGCAAACCCATTCGAGCTGTCTGACGGGCCGCGTAAATCGGCCATAAATGGATTGTCGGCATGTCTGTTGGGTTCAATATTGAAATTATCGTATGTGACCATAATAAATGGAGGCTCGACAGGTAAGCCGGTTTCCGTGTTATAAGTAACACGAATAGGGGTATATCCTAAGGGTGTATTCACTAACGTGTGCATTTCTCCTATATTGGAAATTCCTTCAAGAGCAGTTGTGAGCGATTGCCCGCTTACCACTCCCACATCCTCGTTGAGCACCACATAAACGATGCTCGGGCCGGGGCGTGTAGGCACAAGGATATTTGAAAAATCAACCATCCAGCTTCCGGTGGTGGCGTCGCGCGATATTTGTGTGTTTGAGATGGCAAAATACCGGTTGGTGATGATGTCTCCGCGGTCATCCTCCCTGTCGGAGAAAACAAGAACGCGCAAACTGTTTAAGGTGATGGACTCGTCGGCTGAAGTTCCGGTAGCTCTAACTACCGTGATAGGCGTTGAGTTGAAACTCAGATAAGTTTCGTCTTCGTTTGTTTTCTCCAAATTACCGGGGACGTCCGTAAAACAACCCGTAAAAAAGAAAGAAAGCAGAATTGCCGGAATTAATATCTTATTCTTCATATAATTGTTTTTTCGGTTTGAATCTCTAAAATTTGCATAAATTGCCATAACGCAATCCTATTCCTTTATTCCAAAGGCACTTTGTATTGATGAACCGTCCAGGGCAATACCTTTACCTTCGTGTTGAGCAGTGTGAATGCGCCCAAATCGACAATGGTTCCCGTGAGTTTGTATTCGTATCCCCGTCTGAGTTTATAAAAATATTGCGGATCATCGGAAGATTCCGAGTTATAGGGCTCTCCTGCAACAGGAGCCGGTTGAGTAACATTTTCGTTTAAATAAACAGTGTATAACGTCGGAATACCTCCCGGTACAGTGCCATCGTCGTAAATAGCTTCAACCTCAAGAAGTGTGGCATTTGTATTCCCTTCGTTATCAGGCGCTGTCGCCAGATTTTCGTACACATACACAGGGGGTAATACGAGTTTTTGTGTTGGATCATCTGAAAGTTCATAAGAATACGGATTGGGTGTTACGGTATAGTTGTAATAACTTTGTCCGGTAACCGGTGTACTGCTTTCCCACAATGTGGATTTCCCTGCATTACTTTTGAGCGATACTTTTTTTATAGTTACTCCATTGGGTGTATTTTTCAACAGTTCAAGATTTATTTTTGCCGCTGCACGGGTTAGCAAAACCGTAACCTCATTCGTACCCGGCTTTGGATTTACTACCTGTACGTTTAACGTTTCGCCTGTCATCATAAGCGGAAGCGAGAGTGGAGCAGTTATTTCACCGGGTATCAAAACACTCTTCAGGGCAGCTTTTGTGTTGATGCCATCGAGTATAGGCGTTAGTGCCGCGTTTTCGTTCGCTACCACATATACATCTTTTGGTCCGGTAACCACATCCAGAACAAATGGGTTATTGAATGAGGTTTCACCGGCCGTAAAAAGCCGGTTTACTTCCAGAGTTTCATTGATAAATACAAAAATGCGGACTTTGGTTATCTCTTCATCGCCTGCAAAGAGTGCATCGCCAGCTGCACGGGTTTTTATACCGTCGAGCGACATAATGATGAGGCCTCGTTCCTCGTCTTGTACCAGTTCATCGGAAAGACATGACGATAATGTCGCCATCAACGCAACTAAAGTGATGAACACTTGTAAACAGTATGGATATTTAATTTTTTTCATAGTCCTCAGTTTTATTTATATTCTACATACTGATATACTACATTCCACGGGGTTACTATGGACTTAACCTGCAATTTGGCCGAAAGCACGATCAGTATATTAAGGGTTCTGCCCAGTTCCGGAACAAACGGGTTCCCGTCGGAATCCTTATCGGCCGTGAAAATGACTTCACCATTGAAAAGGATATCCACCACAAACGATTTTCCGGGCACCGGGGGGAAAGCATAAAATATGGGCGTCACGAAGTTTCCGCCGGCCTGGAAATTGGCTGGGGGAGAGTATGAAACGGTGTTTCCGGTAAGGTTACCGTCCTGGTCGTACGTGTCCAGCGATTCGTGTACCACATACGAATAGGTTCCCTCTTTATTGCCGTTCCATTGTTTCAGTTCTACGGTGGTGATAGTAACTCCTGCCGTTTTGCGTGAAATCTCTACTACATGCGATGTCCCGGGTTCGATTCCGCCGTACTCTACCGGAACATTGATGGTTCCGTGGAAAAGGTCTCCTGATGTTTGTGCTATACCGTTCTGCTTCTTCAGCTTCACGTAGAGGTCCTGCATTTGCTTCACTGTATTTATCTGCGAAAAGTCCACTTTTTCGTCAAGGTTACCCCATGCCACGAAGGTAAGATTATTATATCCCGGATAATCGAGTTTGATCTCTATGGGTTTCCGGTTCTTGATCTGATCTGTCGTGAGTTCGAAAGCGTAAACTACCTGTCCGTTCTCGTTAAACACAAACAGTATAACCTGTTGCACGGCTCCGTCTTCGGTAATGTCATTCAGATCAGCATCCAACGCTTTAATGGTTACCTGAAACGGACGGGGACAATCTGACAAATCTTCGTTCAGGCAACTGCTCAGCAATCCTGTCAACAACAGCATTGCTACAAGTAAAAAGCTGTATTTGTTTGTGTTGTTCATCTTTGAATACAATTTTTATTTTCTTTCTTTGTTCCGCGGCGGGGTATCACTCCCCACCGCGGCGGGTTTTTACTTTGTAAAAGGTTTTACGCTTTGACAAAGCTGGTTATATAACTTAACTTACGGAGCTGGTGTTTCCCAAATTACAGTTTGTGTTACTACATTCCATGGAGCCACTTCCACCCATACGTCAAGTTGGGCTTCTTCCGCAGGATCGATGGTGGGGTTACCGGCTTTTTTAAGCGTGGCTGTGATGTTGTATTGGATATTACGCATAATAGTCCCATCTGCAGTGTGGCCTTCATTGTATGACCAGATTGGATCGTTTACCCAAATAGCATAGTAAGTATAACCCTCGGCATCAGTAGCCAATCCCTCGGCAATGTATTGCACATCATCTTTAAATAATTTACCTTTCAACACGATAAATGTCCCTTCTTTGTTATCATTGGTATTCGCCGTGTTTTCGAACGCGTAGAAGTAATGAGCATTGACGGCATTTACCAGTCCCGGGGCTTCGAGAGCTGCATTTGGCTGAAACAGCTCTGCT
Organism: Proteiniphilum sp. LBM24028; assembly: GCF_056629195.1. NCBI lineage: Bacteria > Pseudomonadati > Bacteroidota > Bacteroidia > Bacteroidales > Dysgonomonadaceae > Proteiniphilum > Proteiniphilum sp. LBM24028. Next base: position 1,061,977 of record NZ_CM152817.1, read on the forward strand.
AAACTGGCGTCATCAGCCGCAGTATATGCTCCGGTATATCCGGCACTTCCCACATAGGAATGCAATGTGGAAGGATAGGCTGAGCCATACAAAAACTCAGTACCGTTAACGAGTGATGCACCAAATAGCTTGGACGATTTGCGGGCATTGAACATGGTAACTTCGGTCAGTTCGAATCTGTTGTAAAACGGATTGTTAAAATCATAGGATAACCCCACCAAGGCTACGCGGGCGTTGATGCGAGTGATGGGCAAGCGTACACCTGGACTAATTTGCGTGGCTTCTGCATTATATAACGATAATGCCGGGTCGGTATCCGTTGTTTTATAACCGTATTGGTTATGTCCACCTTCCAAAGTCATATCAACCGGTTCTGCCGTCATCACCAGGCCGCCGGTAAGATCTTGAGAAAGTGGTGTCTGAATTTTTGCCAGCAATTCGGCTTTGTTGGTTACCGCTCCAATATTGGCATTGGCTGCCACCACCATGGTCTTAGGACCGGCAGTGGTTATTACGCCTTCCACGAAAGCTTCACCGTCATCTCCTTTTTTGTATCCGTCAGGTGTTTCACCGATAAATAACCATACCTCCACGTTTTTGATGGCACTTTCGGCAGCCAATCCGGCCGGAGTAACGCCGTCACCACTTAAATCACCTGCCAAGCGGGTTAGGGGTGATTTGCTGCTTGGGAATACTTTTACCGAAATAGTTGCCTCGGCTCCTTTCTCCACGTCGGGGACTTCACTGTTACAAGCCACCATACCGAGTGCAATGGCTCCTAGTAATAATAATTTTCCAATTTTTATAACATTAACAATTTAAAAAGTGAGTGATTTAATTAATTAAATTTGTTTTAGTTTTTTATCCCTATACCCCCCCTAAAGGGTACTTTGGGTTGTGAATTATTTTAAGTTTTAATTAGTTATTTATGTTATAAGTCGTAAGTTTATCATCCGTCATCTGTCTCCCATCATCCAACATTTCACATATTATCTTCTGTATATTGTTGCAGTTGTTCCGCATTGTGGCGTGCATCGGTATTGCCGGCTTGTATCGCCTGTTTGAAATAATCCGAGGCGCGTTCGTTATCACCTTTTAATGTGTAAGCTACCCCCAAAAGGTTCTTTGCTTCAGGACTGTTTGGACATTTCTGCAAGTGACGCAAAGCGTCATCGGCTTTGCCGGATCGCAATTCTCCTACCGCCGCATTAATACAGGCCACTTCGGCGTCGGGAAAATTTTCACAGGCAATATCGAACACTGTTTTGTACTCGGGACTGTCTTCCGGGTAGGTCTTGGCCACCAAATACATTTCGTTTAAGCTTAAAAGTTTGGGTCTTGTTTTTATGATTTTCTTGGCTTCTTCCACATTGAACGGACGGGAAACGTAGGCTATATTATAATCGTTACGGCGCAACGGGGGATAGAAGTCACGCAACAGCCTGTTGTAGGTTTGCCCGTTATCTAATGCTATAATGCGTGCATCCCGTGCGTCATAATCGGATACGTTATCGATGATCTCCGCAATAGCGTCCTTGTTTGCCAAGTTTGATGCTATAACGGCTTTCCGCAGTCCGTTCCAATCTTCTCCAAACCATTCCACTTTGAACTGGTTGCGGGTGTAGCCATATTTTTTTTCTATATACCGGGCAAATGTTTCGGCGCGCCGTTGCGACAGCAGCATATTCCTTTCCTCCGAGTCTTCGGGCGAGGCATATCCCGATATGGTGAAATCGGTAATGGTCAGGTCTTTGTCGGATTTTAATTCTCGAATAATTTTATCCACTTTTGCCAGTTCTGTCGCATTGTTTTCGAAGTTGGGCAACAGGTCGTGCCTTCCCACAATGTAGTTGAGGTGCGCGCTGTAGCGTTCGCTGCGCTGTTTCACGGGCTCCACTTCGGGAACGACGTAGGGTATTCGGTAGTTTGGAATAAATTTGTCCGGCAGAATCTTTTGAGAAACAAGTTTGTCGGGTTGCGCTTCGCTGCAATCGGCACAGCCGATAATCTCGGTTTTCAATACCAGTTGAGCCTGCCGCTGCCATTCATTGAACGGTAATGTTGTCTTGTAATGCAACGTTTGGTTGGTACCGTTGCGGCGTACAACCTGTTTTTCTGCAGGCATAGCGAGGTGCATTTTCCCTTTCCACTCAAATGGCCTTTCGAGCACTCTGTTTCGCAACGAGCCTTTCACGGCTATGGGTTCTAGTTTCACCTCGTTTTGACCGGAGACTACTACGGGTGTGATAATCAGCATGTCGTTTTTGCCGAGCCTGAGGTTGTTCAGGATAAAATCCATGCCTACGTTTGTGGTGCCGTCTCTTTTGGATATGGCCTGATTTTCAACTGTTATTTGATCCATGTAGTTGACTTGAGCAGTTGCCGCTTCAAACGTTATAAACAAGGTAACCGTCATCACAAATACTGTGCTTATGCTTTTTCGTTTCATATTTTTTTATTTGATAAGATAAATAAGGGAGATTGCCGCTTTGGTAATACCAAGGTAATTGTTGGTGCCGCTTGCTATTTTACTCCCGCACTTCACGCAGGGATATTTATCGTAAGTGAGGTATACATATCCGGCCCCAAGGTTAAATTCAAGGTTCCACCGCGGCGATACCACCCACTGATATCCGTAGCTTAGTCCGCCGCCATAGGCAAAACCCTCGTACCGGTAATCTTTAAATTTAGACAAGCGTCCTACCGGAATGTCCATTCCTCCTATATTATATTCGCCGGCCAACGCATGCAAGCCAAAGAAATGGCCGTTAAAGCTTTCGCACAGCCAATACCTCAGCTCGGGCTGTATAATCCAGTGCTTGGCCTTCTTGTTGTCTTTAAAGATAAAAGGGTTGAAACCTCCTCCTAGCTCGAGCGTGTACTTGCGGTTGAGGGCAAATTCTAGACCGGCATTTGGAGTACCGGCGGCAGCCCAATGGACGAGATTTGTTTTGATTCCTGCATTTTGGGTAAAAGCGAGTGAACAGCAAGCAACAAAACCGAATAAAAAGGAAATGATTCTTTTCATGAGTTTTTATGTTTTATATATTTGCATTGCCACGGTTTTCTTTTTTGTTTTTGCAAAAGAAACCGCGGAACATTTTCCTTATGAAATTAAAAAAGGGTGAAGAGACTTTTTCCGCCGGATGATCATAGATACCGCAATTGACCTGTCCCGTTTTTTCGAGCAGTTGGAGCCTCTCTTCAATGAAGCGCGTAACCTCTTCATTGGTCATTTCTCCCGGTTTGTCTCTTTTATCTTTCATGAAAATTTTTGATGCAAATTAAGGATAAACGGTTGCGGGTATGTTAGGAGTTTTTGTGCAAAAAATTGACTTTTTTAAGCAAATATTTTTTCGAAATTTGACAATATTCGCTTTTGTATTATAGTATTAGGTTGATAATGTGTGTGGTAGAAAGTCAAATATGGAAAGTGAAAAATAAGTTAAAGAAATCTAATAAGGTGTTCTTGAAAAATAAGGCTGTGATATAATTTTTTTCGGTGGAAATGCATCTAAAGTGGGATGATTACTCCGTTTATTCAAGTAACGGCAGCATTCAGGAGGCTTTTATCGCACGCGTTTTCGGTATTGGGAGGGAGTCATGTGGAAGAGGTTCTTGAATGTCCGGGAAAAATAGCCCATATCGCTAAATCCGCATTCGAGCGCTATTTCTCCAATCGGGGTCGAAATGTTGGCATCAAGCAATCGTTTGGCTTTCGACATACGTACATGGAGGATGTAACTGGAGGTATTGTATCCGGTTATCGCTATCATTTTCCGGTTTAGTTGCGAACGGCTCATGGCCAGGTTGGAGGCCAGGTTCTCGATATCTATTTCACCTTTTATCATTTGAGCATAGATCAGGTCGGTAAACTTGGTGAGAAAATTTTGCTCAGCGGTTGTTAGCTGGATGTTGGACTCCGTTCCTTCGTTTAATGCCTGGGAAAATTTCTCCCTCAAAACTTTTCGTATTTCGAGCAACTTAGCGGCCAATAGGTTCAGTTCCTCAGAATTGAATGGTTTGGTGAGATAGGCTTCCGCACCTGCTTCAATGCCTTTAATCCGGTCTTCTTCATTGCCCTTCGCCGTTAGGATAATGATGGGAATATGGTTCACCAATTCCGATGCTTTAAGTTGCCGGCAGAGTTCGTATCCGTCCATCTCGGGCATTCTTATATCGGTAATAATCAGGTCGGGGATAAAATTTTCCGCTTTTTCAAATGCTTCCTCCCCATCTTTGGCAAAAAGGAGATTGTATTTTTTGCCGAACTGGCTTCCAATGTAAAACAATACGTCGGAATTATCTTCTGCTATAAGTACCGTTTCTTTGGTGTTGTCTTTACAGCATGATGATGCCGGTGTATCAACGAGTTGAGGAGTGTTTCTCTGCTTTCTGCATGCGGTCATTATTTCAGGTGGAATCCAGCTTGTCCATTTTTCGGTTCCGTGACGTAAAGGCAGGACCACGGTGAATGCCGAGCCTTTATCCAGGGCACTTACCACAGTGATGTTTCCGTTCATTGCTTTTACGATTTGATGGACCAGTGACAAACCTACTCCCGAGCTTGTTGGCATGTGACTGTTTTCTCCCTGGAAAAAAGGCTTGAAAATGTTTGGTAAATCCTCCGGATGAATTCCGCATCCGGTATCGACCACACGGATCTCTATCTCGTTGTTTTTCCGTCTTGACGAGATATAAACTTTTCCTCCCTCGGGGGTATATTTCAAGGCGTTGGCAATAAGGTTACACATCATTTTCCTTACATAATGGGGAACAAAATCCATGATAACCGTAGTTTCTGCGGTTGCGATGCGTAAGTCGATATTTTGGTTCCTTGCCTGCATTTCAAAGGACTCCACAAGCATTTGTAAAAGAATAACGACGTTACCGGTGCGCCAATCGGCTTTTCCGATGGTGGATTGAATTCGTGAAATATCGAGCAACTGGTTAATAAGCTCCAGGAAGCTGTTTCCTTGTCGCATAATTGCTGATCCTGCCACCATAATCTCCCTTTCTCTTTTGAGTTGTCCCGATTCGAGTTGTTCTCCCAACCCTAAAATAACCGTGAGGGGGGTGCGGAACTCGTGTGTGATGTTCGTAAAGAAATTGGTACGTATTTTCTCCATTTTTTGCAACATTCGTTGATTTTTCGTACGCATTTTCAGGGCGTACAACAAAGCCAGTAATGCTACCAGGGATATGGTTGTTAATCCCGTAGCGGAATAGATAAGCGACCGGGTGAACCGCTGCTTTCTTTCGTAGTTTTTGCTGACGGTCGCAATGTCCAAATCCCGCTTCTTCCTTTCGAATTTTACGATTGTATTTTGTAAATGGATGTAATTCTTTGTATTCAGAAGGCTGTCGGCATATAAGTGAAACAGTTGGTAGTTGCGCAACGCCTCACGAAAATTCCCTTGCTTTTCGAGTATCTGGTAATTGAGTTTGTACACTTCGGAGAGGTGTTCCAGGGATTTAATGCCGGTAGCAGTTTTGCGGGCTTCGGTCAAATACTTGTCGGCGTTGGGCTTGTCTCCCGTAAGGAAATAGGTGCGGGCAAGTGCTAAACACGATTCCAACCAGTGCCATTTATCAGTACTGTTCTTCATAATGTCATAGGCTGACTGGTATTCGAGCAGGGCTTTATCCCACTTTTCCTCCTTTTCGTAAAGGCGGCCGAAGTGATTGTGGCAGAGTGAAATTCCTAAATCGGATTTTGCTTTTCGGTTGTATTTCATCGACTGACTGTAATAGTACCGGGCAGAATCTGCCATTCCTCCGGACTCGAATGTGGCACCGATATTTGCATAGTTAATAGCTTGACCTACAAGGTTGCCTATTTTTTCTTCGCCCGTTAATGCTTCCCTGAAGACCCTTTCTGCCGTTTCATTATTGCCAAGTGTAAGCTGGATGTTGCCTATGCCGTTTAGTGTGACGTTTCTGTTTTTTATGGCAGCGGGTGATGTTTTATCACTGTAGGTTTCGCAGTATTCCAACGCTTCGTAGTGGTAAGGTAAGAGGAGGCTTCATCGAGTGCACCAATCCGGCGAAAATTTGTCCCGGTGTTGTTTAAGGCCTGAATTATTTCGAGCGTGTCTTCCAGTTCCCTGGCTGCTTTAAGCCCGTTGAGACTGGCTTCTATGGCATTGTCAAAACGGTTGTTTTCGCGGTAAAGCTTTCCCAGTTCCCGTTGACCGATCATGATGCCCAACTTGTTTTCATCCCCGACAAAACGGTCCAGAAGTACTTCCAGCGAATCTATAGACCGGTTTGCCCATACCATACTATCCGTAAATTTTCTGTCGGCTGATGAATAGACGGACAGTGTGTCATTTCCGTGTTGACAAGAGGCAAGAAAGCCAAGGAATAACGAAAACAACAGGAATCTTAAACAGCAAAGGTTTAGTATATACCTATTTCCTACGGACATGAAATAAATCTTTATTTGGCAATGATTTAATGCTATTTATCCTGAATTTATAAAAACAAAAAAGAGAAGAGACAAGCAGTAGGCACCTTATTCTAAAAATCTATCGAGTGAAGTTAATAATTATAAAGGAATCGTACCTGTAATTGTGGAAAACTTCTACACAAGCATGTTGTTGCTGCTGGATTTGAACGACCCGTCGAAAATACTCATCGTGCTGAGGCTGACCGGATTCATCTTAAGTATATCTGCCAGCTTCTTCTGTACGGGTTTCGTTATTGTTTTAGTTTTTAATTTAAAACACAAAAAAAGTTGCCCGAATATTCGGGCAACTTTTTTCTCTGTCTTTTTCCCTGCGGATAATCAGTTTTTGCAATAACCCTTAAGCAATTGATTTTACTGATTGGTATGGCAGGTAGTTTTATAACAACCTATTTTACAGTCGTACTGTCTTCAATCTGAACCGGATTCAATGCATTCAACTTTTCCAGCAAACCGGAACGTTCACTTTGACTGATCTTTCCCTTAAGCTTAATTACCCCGTCCTTTACGGTAGCGGTAACATTCTTATATCCTTTGAGCAGTTCAGCGAGTGCTGTATTGATAGAAGCATCGAGTGAAGTATAGTCAGGGGCGACAGGAGCGGGAGGAACCACTTCAATCTGATTGACCACTGATTTCACATTTTCCACTCCGGCGACAGTACTTTCGGCATAACTCTTCGTAGCATCATCGGCCACGGTACCCGTAAGGGTAGCTACCTTGTTTTCTACGGTTACTAATACGCCATCCAGTTCAGGATTGGAAGCAAGAAGTTCCTGGGCAGTCCTTTGTACTTCCTCATCACTCACGTTGCTACAGGAGGTTGCTCCGATACCCAGTGCGAGTATCAGCAGTGCCATTGATAAAGAACGAAATACTTTCATAACTTTTTCTTTTTTAGTTAAACATAAAATGCTTTTATCTTTAAACGACACTAATAGAACGTCTCATCTTTTGAATTGTTTTCGGGAGAGGCTTTATTTTAAAAAATTTTCGTGTATTTATGACAATAAGGTGTGGAGCCTTTGTGGTCGTAATACTGCTGATGATAATCTTCTGCTTTCCAGAATATCTCAACTGGTCTGAGCATGGTAGCCACACGGTATCCTTTTTCCTGTAATATCCCGATATATTTTTCGGCGACTGCCTTTTGTGATTCGTCGGCATAAAAGATACAGGAACGGTATTGTGGCCCGATATCGGGTCCCTGGCCATCTGTTTGTGTGAAATCGTGTGTTTCAAAGAAGAGTCTGACCATCTCCTCATAAGAGGTAATCTCCGGGTCGAAAATCACTTCCGTGGTTTCCAGATGACCCGTATTTTTTTTGCATACCTGTTCATAGGTAGGATGATTCACGTGCCCCCCCATGAATCCTACATTGGTTTGTTTCACCCCGGGAGCTTTCATGAAAAAATATTCCGTTCCCCAGAAGCAACCCGATGCAAAGTAACCTGTTGCCTGACTATCCTGCCTTGCGGGCAGGAACTTCATTGAAATGGAGTTTACGCAATGACGCGTCTGCTTTTCGGTGAATCCTTCGCCCAGGAACAGGTGTCCCAGGTGTGCCCCGCAGTTGTTGCAGAGAATTTCTGTGCGTCGGCCGTCGGCATCGCGCACCCGCTTCACGGCACCTTCAATCTGATCATCGAAAGAAGGCCAGCCGCAGTTGGAATCAAACTTATCTTCCGAGCGGTAGAGTGGGGCGTTGCAACGCTTACAGAGATAGGTACCTGCCTTTTTGTTATTCAGATATTCCCCGGAAAAGGGACGTTCTGTTCCCTTATGTACGATTACCCGCTCCTCTTCGGGAGTCAATGTATTGTAATTCACATTCATTGTATGTTGTTTTGTGGTTGTTTTTTTATTCTCCTGCGCACACATGGTGAAAAACATGGCGGCAAAAATTAATACTAGATATGTTCTTCTCATTGATGTTTTTTTAAGTAATTATTATTCAGTGTTGGTCAATTGCCCGAATAAAGAAATTTGGCTAATTATTGCGCCTATTACAAATATCCTTTAAAGGCATACCATTTTCTTCGTTTTAAATATTGCATGTTTTGATCGTTGTCATAGGCTTCCTTCTCGAATCCGATATTGCGGTATGCCTTATATCTGTTTTTATAACGAATCAGTTTGATGCCCCATTCGAGCATATACCATATATAAAATCCAATGATCAATAATTCCAGTATCTGGCGGGTATGGATGGCTTCGTGGTTCTGCACCCGTTCATCCAGCGTCGCATATTCTTTTCTTGCGAAGACAATCCCTAAAAGATTGATGGCCCTGAATCCTTTTAGCGGCAGAAAACCGGAATATATTATCTTCATAAACCATTCCCCTGTTATTACGAAGAGATAATGAAGAAGCGCGTGGTTCGATCCTATACACGTAACTTCAATTGTCCCCTTTTTTAGAACCTTTCATAAAACCAAAGGTAGAAACATTCTGTAAATTTCGTAACTTTGCACACTTAAAAATCGATAAATCAAAAAGGAACCAATATGAACAATAATTTCTCCTCTGATCTTCCCTATAAAGTGGCAGACATCAGTCTGTCCGGTTTCGGAAGAAAAGAAATCGACATTGCCGAGCATGAAATGCCCGGATTAATGGCCATACGAAAGAAGTATGTTGCCGAAAAACCTCTGAGAGGTGCCCGGGTAATGGGTTCACTCCACATGACCATTCAGACGGCTGTGCTGATAGAGACCCTGGTGGAACTGGGTGCCGACGTGCGCTGGGCCAGCTGTAACATCTTCTCTACTCAAGATCATGCTGCGGCCGCTATTGCTGCTGCCGGCGTGCCTGTGTTTGCCTGGAAGGGTGAGTCATTGGAGGAGTACTGGTGGTGCACGGAGATGGCGCTCCGTTTTCCCGGTGGAAAAGGACCCCACCTTATTGTGGACGACGGCGGTGATGCTTCTCTGCTTGTGCACATGGGATATATGGCTGAAAAAGATGCTTCTACTATCGACAGGAAGGGATCCAACCATGAGGAACAGGTGATCCTCGATACACTGCACCGTATCCTGAAAGAAGATGGGCAACGCTGGCACAGAACCATTACCGAGATGAAGGGCATTTCCGAGGAGACCACTACAGGTGTTCATCGCCTGTATCAGATGCTGGAACGTGGTGAACTGCTTGTACCGGCGATTAATGTAAACGATTCGGTAACCAAGTCGAAATTTGACAACCTTTATGGCTGTCGCGAATCACTTGCCGATGGCATCAAACGGGCCACCGATGTGATGATTGCGGGCAAGGTCGTTGTAGTGCTGGGTTATGGCGACGTGGGCAAGGGTTGCGCCAAATCGATGCGCTCTTATGGTGCACGGGTGATTGTGACCGAAATTGATCCTATTTGCGCCCTTCAGGCTGCCATGGAAGGATTTGAAGTGACTACGATGGATGAAGCGGTAAAAGAGGGCAATATCTTTGTCACCACGACTGGTAACCGCGACGTGGTGACCATTGAACATTTACAGCAGATGAAGGATCAGGCCATCGTCTGCAACATCGGTCATTTCGACAATGAGATACAGGTGGATAAACTGGTTAATTTTCCAGGAATCACCCATCTGAACATCAAGCCACAGGTGGATAAGTATACTTTTCCTGCCGGCAATTCTCTTTTCCTCCTTGCCGAAGGACGTCTGGTGAACCTGGGATGTGCTACGGGTCACCCTTCCTTCGTGATGAGCAACTCCTTCTCAAACCAGACTCTGGCGCAAATTGACCTCTGGCGGCATGATTATAAGGTGGGCGTGTATCGTCTGCCAAAGCAGCTCGATGAGGAGGTGGCCCGGTTGCATCTGGAACAGATTGGTGTGAAACTCACAACGCTCACTCAGAAACAGGCCGATTATATTGGTGTACCGGTGGAAGGGCCTTATAAGCCGGAGCATTACAGGTATTGATTGAGAGAATAAGTGAAAAAAACCATTATTTTATCACATGATCAGTTGGAAAAACAAAATAAAGGTTTTATCTTTGCACTCGCTTTTGCAAGAAAGCATTTAGGCTGATTCGCTAGCTCAGCAGGTAGAGCACATCCCTTTTAAGGATGGGGTCCTGGGTTCGAGCCCCAGGCGGATCACTGGAAGAGGGTGTATCACAATGTGATTTCACCCTCTTTTTATTCGGATACCTTCTGAGAACATATCCCAATATTCATTTCTCAGGAGGTTAGATTTTATTTTGAGACAGCCTCTTTTCCTTTTCCAGAGAGGATTTTTAACTTTTAAAGTCGAGTACGAGATAGTACGAATTACAACGTGCTCTGGCATACAGCTACATATTTTTCATTTAGTACGAAAACATTTCTAAAATACCCTATGGGGCGTTGGTTTATACCGGTGTGCTCCTTAGGCCATTCGAGATATCATTGTCGTTTTTTTCCGTATTACGTACTCGAGGTGAATCATTTATGAAAGCGAAAATGGTTATTAACAAAATAAACAGGTAGCCAATTCGTCTGCTTATATTTATTGTTTTAAGTTAGAGAGAGGAATTATTTCCACATATCTCTCTTTGTGTTTTTCTAAAAAGAAAATTTAATTGAAAAAATAATTTTATAAAAAGATTATAATTAAATTATAAGACACTTATAATGAGAGTTTATTGTTGATAGATTGAAGTTGTTAATAACTATTTTGGGGGATTTTGTCAAAAAATTAAAAGTTATTTTTTACATTTGTGGTGCACTTGGTTCTTATCAAAATTTTCTTTTTGGATAAGATTAAAAGGGAATGCCGTGAAAGTCGGCGACAGTTCCCGCTGCTGTAAGCTCCATAAACGTGCCGAACAAATCCTTTGCCACTGTCCCTACTCCTTGGGATGGGAAGGCGTTCGATAACGGGAGTAAGTCAGAAGACCTGCCAAATGCATATTATACGCTTTTGATGTCTTTCGGGAAAAAAGATTGTCGAAAAATATCGCGATACAGCTCAATATGTATTCCCATATTTTTAGATTAAGAGATTTATAGACACTAAGCCTGTAAGTTTACTGGAAAATCCCGACATCTGTAAAGTGAATGGTCTATATGTCTAACAACTAAATAGTCTACAAAAATGAACAACAAAGAGCTTTACATTGTGAAACGCGACGGGAAGCGCGTATCATTCTCCATTCAAAAAATAGAAAATGCTATTGCCAAGGCATTTCTTTCTGTAGGAGCATTTGCCACACAAGAAGATTTCATATCCATTCTCTCGCGAGTACACGTTTCCGATGGAATGACTGTGGAGGAAATTCAAAATCAAGTAGAAGTGGCCTTAATGGCCGAAAAATATTTCGCCGTGGCTAAATCCTATATGCTCTATCGACAAAAACACGCCGAGACACGCGAAACACATGATAAAATGACATTCTTAATGAACTATTGTGATGCACAGAATGCTGCCACTGGAAGCAAGTTTGACGCCAATGCCAATGTGGAAAAGAAAAACATCGCTACGCTTATAGGCGAACTACCTAAAAAAAACTTCATCAACCTGAATCGGAAAATGCTTACCGATCGAATGAAAGAGATGTACGGCAAAGAGTTTGCCGATAAATATATCGGTATGCTTAATGATCATTTTATATACAAAAACGATGAAACAAGCCTTGCTAATTACTGTGCCAGTATTACCATGTATCCATGGTTGTTACAAGGAACAATTCCCATTGGAGGGAACTCTGCGCCGCCTACCAACTTGAAGTCTTTTTGTGGCGGATTCATCAACATGGTGTTTATGGTTTCGAGTATGTTGAGCGGAGCATGCGCAACTCCCGAATTTTTAATGTACATGGATTATTTTATTCGACACGAATATGGAGACGATTATTTTACCCACATTGCTGATATAGTAGATTTATCGAATCGTCGCCGTACATTGGATAAAGTAATTTGCGATTATTTTGAACAAATAGTTTACTCTATCAATCAACCCACGGGTGCTCGCAATTTTCAAGCTGTTTTTTGGAACATTGCCTATTACGACCGTCCTTATTTCGAAAGCCTCTTTGGTGAATTTGTATTTCCCAACGGCTCGAAACCAATTTGGGATTCACTCAATTGGCTACAGAAACGGTTTATGAAATGGTTCAACAAAGAACGCACCAAGACGGTTCTTACCTTTCCCGTGGAAACAATGGCTTTGCTCTCGAAAAACGGTGATGTCATTGACACCGAGTATGGCGACTTTACGGCGGAAATGTATTCCGAAGGGCACTCGTTTTTTACTTATATGAGTGATAATGCAGACTCGCTTTCGAGCTGCTGTCGACTGCGAAACGAAATTCAAGATAACGGTTTTAGCTATACTCTTGGTGCGGGTGGAGTTTCAACCGGCTCAAAAAGCGTGTTGACCATTAATGTGAATCGATGTGTACAATTTGCCAAGCGTACGGGGCAACCTTATATGGCTTTTTTCGAAGAAGTGGTAGATTTAACACACAAAGCGCAAATTGCTTACAACGAAAATTTGAAAATGCTGCAACAAAAAGGAATGCTCCCATTGTTTGATGCAGGGTACATAAATATTTCCCGTCAATATTTAACCATTGGAGTAAATGGATTGGTAGAAGCTGCCGAGTCGCAAGGCATAGAAATTAACGACAATCCATCTTACATGGCATTTATTCAAGAAATATTGGGATTAATAGAACGTTACAACAAAAAATACCGCTTATCGGAATTAATGTTCAATTGCGAAATGATTCCTGCCGAAAACGTAGGCGTAAAGCATGCCAAATGGGATAAGGAAGACGGATATTTTGTCCCTCGCGATTGCTATAATAGTTATTTTTACTGCGTAGAAGACTCTTCGTTAAATGTGATTGATAAATTTCGCCTTCACGGACGTAACTATATAGACCGGCTTACCGGAGGTTCAGCACTTCATGTGAATCTGGAAGAACATCCCTCAAAAGCACAATATCGTCAATTGTTACGTGTAGCAGCGATTGAAGGATGCAATTATTTTACATTTAACATACCCAACACTATTTGTAATGAATGCGGATGCATTGATAAACGCTATTTAAAGCAATGTCCTCAATGTAATTCTAAAAATGTGGATTATTTGACACGGATTATCGGTTATATGAAACGGATAAGTAACTTCTCGGCAGCACGTCAAACGGAAGCGGCTAAACGATATTATGGAGTAATGAAAACAAAAAAAGAAGCTGCAGATGTTGAGATTTGTTGATTACGATATTGTTTTTCAAGAAATTCCGGATGAAGTGACGCTGGCTGTTAATTTATCCGACTGCCCGCATCGTTGTCCCGGATGCCACAGTCCGCATTTACAGCAAAATATTGGGAAAGAACTGAGTGAAACGGTCCTTTCCAATTTGCTCCAAAAATATGAAAAATCCATCACATGCGTTTGTTTTATGGGGGGTGATGGGGATATTCATGGCTTGTGTCGATTGGCTACATTTATTCGTGAACAATGGGGAGGAAAAATAAAAACTGCCTGGTATTCCGGGTTCAATACGCTTAGCAGAAAAGAATGTCTTCAAAGTTTTAACTTTGTAAAATTGGGCGCTTATGTTGAATCACTTGGCGGGTTGAACAAAAGAACCACTAATCAGCGGCTTTATTTGATAGATAATAGCGATATGATAGATATTACAGAATCAATTTGGTAATAAATTTATGTCGAAAATGACAAAGAAATAAAATTTACAACATAAATTTTCCAATAATAGTCGCTTTTAGGAAAAAAAATTATCCTTACGCTTGTATTTTTCACGAAAAAGAAAACTGTTATTAAGTAGTACAAACGTCCAAATGCCTTACGGTTATGCACGAATAGCTTCTGATGTGGTAACAACTCCACTGGTTTCTGTCGTTCCTGGTGGTATTACATACATTCCTGGCGATAAATCACTTTTAAAGCCCACCATATCGGAGATTGGATGATTAAACATCCCACAGGGGATACGTACAATACCCGTAGATTTTATCGGGCATCAGGATTATTATTCGAATATACAACAAGATCCCTGATATCTACCAAATATCCTTCAGGAAGATATTTGGCTTTGAGAAGAATATCATGTATTCCTTCGGGAAGATCGTATTTCCATGCTACTTCAAGTCTTCGGGTAATAAACGAAGTGGGCATTTCTATGGTTTCGATGAAACTGTTATCAATGTATAGATCTATCTTCAGAACGTCATCTTGCCGATCATTCTCTGCAACAGCACTGCCGGTAATAACAAATCCCGAACCGGTTATATCGAGTGAAACCTCTTTATTCTGGTTTGTTAGCCGGGTTCCTATCCTTCTTCTTTCGGTAGGATATATTTCTTTAAAACCAATCTCTAATGGAACCGGTTGAGGTATTTGGCATTTTATAGTGAATGAATCGTCATTTTCAACGCCTCCGTTTCTTTTAATCATTTCTACAGCATGACGAAGTCCCACATCGTATACTTTGGTAAGCGACATTTCAGTATATTCGAAGTTAATATCCTCTACTTTTTCTATCCCTTGTTTCCAATGATCGGGAATATTGCTGTACCCCACCATCGTTCCTAAAATTCCGCCGGCGTTGGCCGGATTGCAATCCGAATCGTAACCACATCGTGTGCTGATGTCTATGGTAGTTCCGAAATCGCCTTTTCCGTAAAGTAAACCTATCACGATGTATGCCGCATTAATTTTTGCATCAATATTATATGGTCTGAATACTCCGTCGGGACATCCTACGTCATATGTCCATTTTTTCTGAGCCTCAAACCAGGTAGCTTTCCAGTCGTTGGGATTTTGCCTATACCATTTAATTATATCGGCGATACATTGGTAAAACCCGCTTTCTTGCGGGATGGTTCTCAGGGCTTCTTCAACGATAAACTCTATATCACGGTGAACAAACGCTAGTGAATACATCGATGCCACATATATTCCGCCATACACCCCGTCTCCATAGTTCATAATATGCCCAATTCTATTACTAATCTCAACAGCGGAATTAATCATTCCGGGGGACATTAAGCCGGCAAAGTCAGCTTCGATCTGAAAATCGATGTCATCGGCATGAGGATTATTTTTCCAATGGCCGGAGGCCGGAGGCATGATGCCGTTCAGTATGTTATAACGTGCGGCCTGATTGGCATGCCATAAAGGATATTGAGCCCGGGCAAACGTTAGGGCATGCAGAGAGTCTGAGGCATCGAGGCCATTTTTTTCGAAGACATCTACAAAGGTCAGATCCATGTATACATCATCGTATAAGCCGGGAAAATTTTCATAGTACCACAACATGCGAGTACTATCCCAAGGAATGGGTACGTGATCACCGATCATGGTCCCGTTCCATTGAAACTCGGTAGGCCCGCCATAGGTACATCCGATGACTTGTCCGGCCCACCCACCTTTGATTTTGTCTGACAGTTCTGCTTTGGTAATAATTACCTCACTCTTTGGAGGCTTATTTGTTTGACAAGACGAGACAATGATTATTGCAGCCAAAATCACAAGAAGGTTAAAAATATTTTTCATAACTCTAATTTTATTCGTTTGTTATCAAATGTCAGGCGTTTTTATTTAGTTGAATAGTCCAATACAGTCTATTCCTATCTGATTTTTGTCTTCTGGCTTCAAAAATACAATATTCAAAAAGTTTTTCCCTTTATTGATCGCTACATTTTTCAAAGTATGTTCGCCTATTGCATCTTGTGCTGCGGATGAGTCTATAAATACATGCTCGTGTTGATTGATAGAGAGGTTGAAAGCGCCGTATCGCACTCCTTTGGAATATTTTATGGTAATATTTGATCTCCTTTCGGTCTCCGATATAAAAGAGAGGAAAAGGGTGTCGTTTGGCTTCAGGTCGCTCCACGAGATCTGCATATTGTTGCTCCACCCTCGGTGCACATTATTGTCGAAACGAAAATTACCGCCTGTCTTTCTCTCCAATATCATATTTTCAGCTTCTACTTTATTATCGATTATGGAAGGAGAAATGATATCTTCGCGTTTTGTTGCTACCCTCAGCGCAGCATCCGATAGATCTGAGGAAGGAATAGCTCTGGCATCCTGGGGATTGATGTACCAAAAGGTGATGGGTGCAAAATGAATGACGGCTTTTGTCCAATGCCACATCTCCATATCAAATTTCAACGATTTTCTAAAGGGGATGGCATCGAGCGAACGGAACCGGAGGTTGTGGGTGTACCCCGGGTTAAAATTTCCACTACCGTCGGTCTGGGCAATAAATGGATGTCCGATGAACGGTTCAGGCCTGCACCAGGCGTATCCGTAATAATCTTCAGTTCCTGTTCCGAAATGTGACGGAAAAGTTTCGCCGTCGACATAAATTTTCTCATCGCCCTCGCCCCACCACGCATAAACCGTATTGAACAGAGTCAGACAATCGCCCACATACACTCCGCGGCCTTTCAGGTTCACATAATTGATATCAAAAGGAAAACCGTCTCCTTCGTTATTTTTCATCTCGCCCGTTTCCAAAAAACTGTATTGTCTCCAGTACGCACAAAAATACATTGTGTTTTCAGTCCATTTGTAAGGATACGTCATAATTTGGGCTTGTTCAATGTTGATATTCTGATCCCCTTTGTTTTCGAGCAAGATATTGCATCTCCTTTTAAAAGGCATCACCCAGTAACACGACATAGTACTGTCGTCGTCCACTTTCGTGTACCATGAATGGTTTTTTCTTATCTTATAACCGGTACCGAAAAAGTCGCCGATAGGAGCACTAATTGTCCTTATGCCATCAAATGAAATGTGAATGATAGTGCTTCGAAGAGCTTGTTCATAATTCTCAGCGTTCATTTTGAGGGTAATTGTGCGGATTGCGGAATAATCATCGATTATAGTCAGATCCAGGTTTTTGCCAGCGGATATAGTTCCCTGCAGTGTTTCCTTCTTTAACTTTTGTGAAAGTGAAAAATCTTTCCGGATTAATTTTTGTCGTGTTGCTTGTATGAGAAAGTCCAACTTTTGTAATTGGTCCAATTTAAAAGTTTTTACAGGTGTCTTATTTTCATACGTGCGATAGTTTATATGATAATATACTGCCTCTCCTCCGGTTTTAGCACCCATATCTTTGATGTTGTCACTTTCATAGGTGATTTTGCATTTTTCTGCATAGGGTATGGGCAAGTAAAGATTGTGGCCGCGCATACCGTATTCTGTCAATCTTGACACAGAACCAGATAAAGGTTCTCCCGCTAATTTCCCTCCGCTGATAATATCCAGAGCGTCTCCTTCGATGACGGGAGCGGAATAATCATCGAGATAAATCCTTAGCACTCCTCGTCCCGAATTCTCGCCGGAAAATGTCATCCACATCCTTACGATAGCTCCCGGTCCTTTTGCATCCATCAGCACATACTCCTTTCTGCCGTGATCGGTTTCAGTTCTTACAAACATGTTTCTGTCCCAATTAGCAAACCAGCTTTTTTGATCAGATTCAACCGATGCCCGGTCGTAACTGCTGAATTGTTTGCAGAAATAGCCGGGTGAAGGATATTCAGCCAAAGTCTTCCTGTTTGTCATCTCAAGAAGAAGGCTCTCCAATGATATTTTTTGAGAATAAACGATATTGAGACTTATTGCCCACGAAAAAATAAGAATTCCTGTTTTTTTGATGGTTGGATTCATTCTTTGTTCTCCTCTTCTGAAATTGATTAAAAAGTGTCCCAATCAAAATTAATTGATAAATCCAGGCACAAAGAGGAATATCATTTCACAAAATGATACTATCTTCCCATTTCGCACAATTCCCGTTTATAAGAGGTGAAAATCAATAAAATTTACCGAAAAAATAATTACTTTAGTTATTAATTAACCTCGACATTAATTTTGGATGAATAATGAATACGAAAGTACCTATAATAACAGCCGTGTTGTTTTGTCTGGGCGGTTTGCTGTTATCACCGGCATCTTTGGCCAAAAACTCCGATTATTATTTCAGAAATATGGCTGTAGAGGACGGCCTTTCGCAAAATATGGTATATTCTATCTTACAGGATAAAACCGGTTTCATTTGGTTTGGCACGTTAGACGGGTTGAACCGGTACGACGGGCTAAGGTTTAAAATCTTTAAGAAAGACAACGAAAATAACCGTAGCATCGGTTCAAATAAAATCCTGTCGCTGCTCCAAGATAGCAATGAGAAGATATGGGTTGGGACAACCAACGGAATATATATTTACGATCCAATGTGTGAAAATTTTTTCCGTTTCGATATGAAAACGACCGACGGAGAAAAGGTGGAGGGCGCAGTCAGGGATTTAAAAAGAGATGGAAAAGGGAATATTTGGATGGGTGTACAAGGCAAGGGCGTGTTTTGTTTGAGCAATGAAAGAAAACTTAAAATATATCCGTTGAATAATACAAATGTTCGAAAAATTGATTTTGATGTGGATGGCAATGTATGGGTGGCGACCTATGGGCGGGGATTGCTTAAAATTAACCCGGTATCTGCACAAGTGAAGGAGTTTCTGATAGATGAGAAAAGGAATAAGATTTCAGAGAACGATATTAATACCATTTTGTCATTTAACTCCAGCTATCTGTTGGTCGGGACGGTCAATAAGGGTGTACAACGGTTCGATTTTCATACCGAAAAGTTTACCCCGTTTTTGGAGAAGGGACAAGACAATTCGCCTCTCTTTGTCCGGTGTATGATAAAAACTGAAAATCAGGAAATCTGGATCGGTACGGAGGAAGGTGTGTTCATTTATGATCTCCGCAGTATGAAATATATCAATATCAGACACATTCATAACGATCCTTATTCCTTGTCGGACAATGCAATTCACAGTCTTTTTCAAGACAGGGAAGGAGGAATATGGGTCGGAACCTTTTTTGGGGGGGTGAGTTATTTTAATTATTCGTTTTCACATTTTGAGAAGTATTATCCGATAATCGGTAAAAACTCAATAAGCGGAAAAAGCATCAGCGAATTTTG
Source organism: Proteiniphilum sp. LBM24028 (assembly GCF_056629195.1). NCBI lineage: Bacteria > Pseudomonadati > Bacteroidota > Bacteroidia > Bacteroidales > Dysgonomonadaceae > Proteiniphilum > Proteiniphilum sp. LBM24028. Next base: position 1,081,398 of record NZ_CM152817.1, read on the forward strand.
TGAAGATGATAAGGGAAACATCTGGATAGGAACAGAAGACGCCGGGCTCAATAAATTTAATCCTTCGACAAAAGTGTTTACCCAAAGCCCTGTTGCATCCAAAAACATACATTCGTTATTGTATGATGAGAATCAATTGTGGGTAGGCACATTTTCCGATGGACTCTATGTGATTGATCTTCAATCACAAAAAATAGTATCCTATAAAAACAGGGCATCCGGCAATTCCATAAAAGATGACAATATTTATTCGATATATAAAGACTCATCGGGGAAAATATGGATTGGATCAATGACCGGACTTCAATATTATAACCAGAGATCAAATAATTTTGTAAGGGTACGGGAAGATCTGATAAAAAATCAGGTGAACGATATTCTTGAAGATTATAGGGGTATCCTATGGTTTGCGACTATCGGCAATGGGATTTTCTCATACGATAGATTTTCGGACGAGTGGCAACATTATTCGTCCCCCGTGGATACTCACAACGGCGATTCGGGGCGGTCCGTTATTTGCTTGCTGCAAGACAGGAAAAACAGGCTCTGGATAGGTACCGAAGGAGCCGGGATCAGTATTTTAAATAGAGACGCAAACTCATTTTCTACCGTTATTACTTCTAACACCGGATTACCCAACGATGTCATTTATAAATTAATAGAAGATTCAAGAGGATATATTTGGGGGAGTACAAACAAGGGGATTTTCAGGCTCGATCCCGAAAATATGGATGTTGTCGTCTATACGCATTCGAGCGGTTTACTGGGGGATCAATTCAATTACAAATCCGGATTTAAGGATTACGCCGGCAAAATATATTTTGGAGGCGTCAAGGGGTTTGTCGCCTTTATGCCCGATGATTTAGGAATCAACGAATACGTTCCGGCTATCGTTCTAAATAGTTTTCAAATTCAGAACAAGGAGGTATCGTTAACGGAAAAGAACTCGCCATTAACCAGTTCCATTATATATACAACCAGTGTCAACATTCCGTACAATGCTTCCGTATTTAGCATAGGTTTTGCCGCCTTGAGCTATACATATCCCGAGGGAAACAAGTATGCATACAAATTAGAGGGACGCGACAGGGAGTGGATTCAGGCCGACCGGGTTCAACAGGTGAACTATACTGACCTGTCCCCGGGAAATTATGTTTTTAAGGTAATAGGAGCAAACAGTGACGGGGTATGGAACGAAGCGGGTGCATCGTTGAAGATAAACATTCTCCCTCCCTGGTACAGGACTTTTTGGGCTTATCTACTTTATATAGTGGTAATAAGCGTTTTTGTATATTATACCATATATAACTTTGTACAAAAAACCAAACGCCGGAATGCGCGATTGTTGAAAGAGCTCGAGAATACCAAAGAAAAAGAGTTATATGCAGCCAAGATTGATTTTTTTACGCACATTACACATGAAATCAGGACTCCTTTGAGTTTGATTAAAATCCCATTGGAAGATGTAATGAAGGAGAAAGACAAACGAGATCCTAATTGGGATAATCTCACTATAATCCAGCGAAATGTGAACAGGTTGTTGAAATTGGTGAATGAGCTGATGGATTTCCGGAAAACAGAGTCTCACGGACTTAGCTTGAATTTTGTAAGAACCGATGTGGTAAATATTGTAAAAGAAACAATCAGCAGGTTCAAGCCAAGTACTGACTCCAAAGAAATAAAATTGGATGCTGTTTTCTCAATTGAAAGTTTATATGCCGATGTCGATCGTGAAGTATTTACCAAGATATTGAGCAATTTGTTTTCAAATGCCTTAAAATATTCCTTTCACGTGATAGAAGTGGAGTTTTCACACACCGAAAAAAGTTTTGAGATACAAATCGGCAATGACGGCGACAGAATCTCCGACCAATTTGTAGAGAAAATATTCGAGCCTTTCTTCAAATTAAATAAAAACATACAGGGTACCGGTATTGGGTTGGCATTTGTTAAATCGTTGGTAGAGTTGCACAAGGGAACCATATACTGCGATAATACGAAAGCAGATAGGACTGTTTTCGTGATGACACTTCCTGTAAATCAGGAATATAGTATCGGGATTGACCACGACGAAGAACAAACAGATAGAGTGGATGATGAACAAAGTAATTCATCGAAAAATGAACCGTTTCATGTAAAAAAAACAATCCCTACCATTCTTACGGTGGAAGATAACGAAGAGTTCCGGCAACTTCTCTATAAACAATTAACCGGAAAGTTTCATGTACTTCAAGCACAAAACGGCTTGGAAGCATTGGATATAATGGACAAAGAAAACGTGGATGTGGTTATCTGCGATATCATGATGCCGGTAATGGATGGATTGGAGTTCTGCAAGACACTCAAGGAAAACTTAAAGTATAGCCATATACCTGTAATCCTGTTGACTGCCAAGACCAATATGGAGTCTAAAATTGAGGGAATAAATTACGGTGCCGACGAATATATTGAGAAGCCTTACTCCATTGATTATCTAATGGCCCGCATTGATAATCTATTGGAAAACAGGAAAAAAATCAAGGAAGCGTTCCGCAATTCTCCCGAACTGGCTTATCAGAGCATTACACACTCTAAAGCCGATGAGGATTTTTTACAAAAACTCATACACATTATTCACAACAATCTGGATGAACCAAACCTGAATATCGATAAATTGGCTGAAGAGATGGCTGTAAGCCGTTCAACCCTCTACCGTAAGGTGAATAATGTGTCGGAGTTGTCACCCAATGACTTCATATTGCTTGTCAGATTGAAAAAAGCTGCAGAACTTATCAAAGAAAATAAATACTTAATAAACGAAATTGCTTATATGGTTGGCTTTAGCTCTCCCAACTATTTTTCAAAATGCTTCTTTAATCAATTTGGGGTTAATCCGAAAGATTTTTGAACCACATGGGTGAACATTCCTTATACATTTGATTTGACACGAATTTATATTTTTTTGAAACAATAATTAAATACTTTACACTTGGAACTTTCAATCTTTGTAAACAGCAGCAAATTTGACATAAGGCATATTACATCATGAATAATCGGTATATCTTAATTATTATTTCCTTTATTTTCAATCTATCGTTATTTGTAGCAAACGGTCAAGAAATATTAAATCCTGTGCCATTTAATGAAGTCAAATTAGAAGACAATTTTTGGCTTCCAAGATTACATACACAAAAAGAGGTATTAGTACCTTTTGCATTAGATAAAACAAAACCTGCAGTTGAAAATCTAAAACGTACTGCCAATTTTTTAAATGGCATCCCCGATGAGTTACCCTTCCCTCACAGGTTCGTAGCATCCGACTTGTATAAGGTTATGGAAGGTGCCGCTTACTTATTAAAACTATACCCCGATCCTGAACTCGAAGCGGAAATGGACCGCATAATAGATATTATTTCTGAGGCTCAGCAAGATGATGGATATAATTACGAATCTCATGTAACAGGTGTTTCCAAAAACAGAACCAGCGAAATGGGAGAAAAACCCTATTCTTATGTGGTTCATAGTCACGAATTGTATAACATGGGACACATGTATGAGGGTGCAATAGCCTATTATCAAGCTACAGGAAAAGATAAATGGCTAAGAGTTGCAGAAGAGAACGCAAAGCATATCAATAAAGTGTTTTTTGAAGGGGATCCAAACTACAATGATGGCAAACCTGTACTACAAGCTCCAGGGCATGAGGAGATTGAGCTGGCTCTTGTTAAACTGTTCAGAGCTACTGATGATAGTTTATATCTTAAGATGGCAAAGAAGTTCATAGATATAAGGGGAGTAACCTACCGACCTAAAGGCCAGGGTGTGATGTCACCCGAATATGCTCAGCAACATCTCCCTGTAAGAGAACAAACCAGAGCTGTTGGGCATGCAGTGCGCGCTACATATCTGTATTCCGGAATGGCCGATGTTAGTGTATATACTCGCGACTCCACTCTACGTCCTGCTCTAAATTGTATTTGGCATAATATTGTAGACACCAAAATGCATATCACCGGCGGTTTGGGTGCCGTACATGGTATCGAAGGATTTGGTCCGGAGTATGATCTCCCTAACAAAGGAGCCTTTAATGAGACTTGTGCTGCAGTGGGGAATGTATTTTTTAACCATAGAATGTTTTTGATGGAAAAAGATGCAAAGTATATGGATGTGGCAGAAATAGCACTGTTAAATAATGTGTTGGCGGGAGTAAATCTCGAAGGTAATAGATTCTTTTACATCAATCCATTAGAAGCAGATGGCATAACACCTTTTAATCACGGTATGAGGGGTAGATCTCCATGGTTCGGGACTGCGTGTTGCCCCTCTAATCTGGCACGTCTGATTCCACAAGTACCAGGAATGATATATGCTACGACTCATAATGAAATCTATTGCTCTTTTTACGCCGGAAGCTCAACTACCCTCAGTTTAGAAAGTGGTAAGGTTGAGCTCAGACAAATTACTGAGTATCCGTTTAGTGAAACTATTAAATGGAAAGTTATACCAGAGAGGGACGGACAAGCTTTTTCCATGAATCTTAGAATTCCTACATGGACAGGTAATCAATTTGTTCCCGGCAAGCTATACTGTTATACCGATAAAGCTGTTACCCAAGAACAACATAACGAAATCAGCAAATGGATTATAAAAGTAAATGGTAAAGAAATAACTACCGATTTGATAAAGGGTTTTGCCAAGATCAACCGCAAGTGGAAAAAAGGCGATATCATTGAGTTATATCTCCCCATGCCACTACAGTTCTCTAAATCCATAGATAAAGTAACCGAAAACAGAGGACTAATATGTCTTACTAGGGGACCGTTAGTTTATGCCGCCGAAGGATTTGACAATGATGACGTATTACCAAATGTTTTTATTGGTGACATACCTGCTACCTTCAACTTATCCACATACTCCGAAGGACTTATGAAGGGTATTCCAAAAGTAGAGATCTCCGCCCGAGAAAAGACGGAGAGTGAAGATAAGCAAATTGAGCTAACTCTTTTGCCCTATTTCGCTTGGAACAATAGAGGTGATGGTAGCATGATGACATGGCTTCCCGAGTCGGCATTCGCCAGACCTTACTTAGATAAGTACATACAGTTGCATGGTAAATTTAAAGGTTTGGAAGCTTCGTATACTTACAGAAGCGATAATTTGATTGCAGTTGCCGACAATGAATTTCCCTCCTCTTCTTCTGATAAAAGGGTAAAACGCTGGACAAGCTGGGGCGAACAAGGAAAAGATCAGTGGGTAGAGATTTCACTTGAAAAGCCTACCGATATTCAAAGTGTTTCTGTCTATTGGTTTGATGATGGTAACGGAACATTAGTACCACAAGAATGGTCGTTAGAATATGAAGAAAATGATAAATGGAATAAATTCTCTCTGTATGTTACTGACTCCTACAATGTTTTTAAAGACCAGTTTAATATGGTACACCCCGCACATCAAATAATTACAAATAAAATACGCCTTTTAATGAAACCTCAGCCTGAAAAAGCTGTAGGTATACTTGAAATTAACATCGAAGAGGTAGAATCAGGTAATTAATACATATTGATACAATTTTGTATTTTATTGACACAATTATTCACCTCTTTACATTCCACTTCTCACATATTTGTTTTCATTAATAGTAGTTTAAAACTGTCGACAACATTGATTTTACTTTAGAATGATTCAAATAATTTTTAAAACTTATCTGCCTATGAAAATAGAATAATCTCCCAAACTGAAAACAATAATCTAAGATCATCTAAGCTTGATTTTTATCTGAAAAACAGTAATGTGAAACCTTTAATTCACTAAATAAATTAAAAGTAAATTTAATATGATAAATTAATATGCAATATGAATTACATAAAATTACAAAGTGATAGAAAGATTACTTCAGCTACAACTCAATTTATCAACAGAAAAGCAAAAATGAAATTATCTATATTAATTGTTACTTTGCTGAGTACAATTAATATTTTTGCAAATTTCAATGGGTTGATTGAATCAAATGAAGTTATAAAAGACTTTGCCATAGAGAAAACAAGTAGTCAACAAAATAAAAGACGAATTACAGGTAAAGTAATGGATTCAGGAAATGTACCCATCATTGGTGCAAACATTATTGAAGCTGGAACAACCAATGGTACGGTAACCGATGTTGATGGAAATTTCACAATGGAAGCCAATGGAGATGGCACATTAATTATCTCATATATAGGCTACCAAGACCTTAAGGTCAACATAAATAACAGGTCAAGGATAAATATAGTTCTGCAGGAAGATACGCAACTACTGCAGGAAGTGGTTGTAACGGGTGTTGCAAAAGGTACACCAAGAGAGAAACTGTCTTTCACAGTAGAAAAGATTAGCGACGAGGTAATAATGGAAGTACCCGGACTCAATGTTGCTTCTACATTATCCGGTAAGATGCCGGGTATAAAGGTGTTTTCTACTACCGGTAACCCAATGGATGAGCCGGTTATCCAATTAAGAGGAACGACATCATTTACCGGTTCCGATCAGCCCCTCATTATTATTGATGGTATTGTAACTTCAGGTGTGTTGAAGGATATAAACATGGAAGATGTGGCAAGCATTGAGGTTATTAAGGGATCTGCTGCAGCTTCTTTCTACGGATCAAAGGCAGCAGGCGGGGTTGTGAATATTATCACAAAACGGGGAAGTAGTTTAGAAGACGGTACATCACGCGTTTCGATAAAAAGTGAGATAGGGGCTAATTTTATTGGATTCTTGCCATTAAGAAGCACAGCGCATGGACATTTAGTGGATGCCAACGGAAATCCAACAAGAGGAGTGCTCGATGAAGACCAAATATGGGACAATAAATATAACATGGAGAATGATGCTTTTAAAGATTTTTTCATTCCCAGAGTATTTAATTCAACTACAGCAGGGTTAACAAGTAGATCAAGAGATGGCGATATGAACTATTATGCTTCAATTCAGTATACACACAACCCCGGAGTAGTGCGTGATCTGGATGGGGTAAAACGTAACAGCTTCAGAATTAATCTTGATAATAAAATATCAAATACTGTTTCTTTGAATATGTCTAACTTGTATGTAAGAACAATAAACGACCGTCGTTCTATAAATTTCGACGATATATACTACTCAGATCCTAATGCAAATTTTTTTGCAGATAATCTGGATGGTACTCCGTTTAAAGTAAATCCGAATATTGTATCCACTCGGAATAATATCAATCCATTATACGATGTAAATAACAAGATTCAACGGGGTACGGCAAACCGTTTCTTAGGTAGCTATGGTCTTAGATTTATGCCGGCGTACTGGGCGACATTCAACGCTAATTACAGTGTTGATTTCTTCCATTATCAAGATGAGGATCTCACTCCAAAGGGTAGATTATTAGTAAACTATCCTGATGGAAGTACACGCCATGACGGGTATGTTTATAAAGGCTCCGGAAATTCATTCAAGCATAATATGGAGTTAAGTGGTTTATTAACAAAAGCATTTGGCGATTTAAATTCTACTTTGAGACTTCAATATTTATATGAGGATCTTAAGTCTGAAGGATTATGGGGCAATGGTTCTAAACTTGCCGTATCGGGTATGAACAATACCTCACTTGAATTGGCCGATCCTGAAACAAGAGACCACTCATCGTGGGGAAGCCGTATAGTCTCTAACAGTTATACCGCTGTAGGAAATCTCGATTATAAAGGCAAATATATATTAGATGGATTAGTGAGAAGAGATGGCGCATCGGTTATTGGAGACGATAATATGTGGCAGACATATTATCGTATATCTGGTGCATGGAATGTAACCGAGGATTTTGAAATTCCATATTTCCAAATGTTCAAACCTCGCGTATCATATGGAACTGCGGGTATACTTCCTGCTTATGGTGCCAAATACGAAACATTTTCTCTAAGCAACGGAACATTATATGGAGGTGCACAATTAGGAAATGCAAGACTAAAACCAGCACTATCACAGGAACTTGAGGTGGGACTTGATATGCGTATATTAAATAAGTTCGATTTAACTTATAACTACTCACATAAAAGAAATACAGATTTGCCTTATGTTATGACGGTGTCGGGCGTAACAGGTTTCCAATTCCAAAATATAAACGTTGGTGAATTCTTTGTGCACAGCCACGAAGTTTCTTTAAATGCAAGCTTAATTCAGAATAAGGATTGGAGATGGGATGCAACCCTAACTTGGGATAAGCTTGAGGAATATGTTGGAGAGCTTGGAAGACCCGATTTCTTCATAGGGTATGCCAAGATTGCTGCTCATGAAAAATATGGCAATTTGTACTCAAGTAAGTTTGCAACATCCCTCGATGAGGTAAGAACAAGCACTCTTATAAAGCCGGGACAAACAGCTGAAGATATTTTCACCATTAATAATTACGGTTATGTAGTGAGAAAGGATCTGATAGGTACAAGAGATGAAGCAAAGATGTCTATATTGGATGAAAATGGAGCAACTTCACAGAAAGAGTTCATCGGTAATATGATACCCGACTTTAATGTCAATCTAATGAATGTTCTTAATTATAAGAACTGGATGTTCTACTTCACCCTTTCTTGGCAACAAGGAGGAGTACTGTATAATAATACAAAAGTGTACATGTCGTTTGCAGGAAGAAATGCTGCTTTCTGGGATATGTCGGAGCGTTCTTGGGATCAAAAGAAATCAATGACCTATGCAAACCAGCACTCAAGGGCTTCTTTTACAGAGGATGCAAGTTTCTTGAAGATGAGAGAGATGTCTTTGAATTACAATGTAACAAGACAGCAATTAAGCAGGTTGGGTATTAATTTCATAAACGGCATCAAATGTGGAGTCGTGGGCAGGAATCTGTTTACACTAACCAACTATTCCGGACCTGACCCCGAAACAAGAACAGTCGAAGGTGGTACGCTGATAGGATCTGATACACCAAAGTATCCTTCAGACATTAGAACAATTACAGGTACAGTAACCATTGAATTTTAATTATTATAATTATGAGAAAAATAATATATATATCATGTATAATATTCTTGTATTTGACCGCTTGCGAACCATATTTCTCCGGCTTAGATATCAAGAATGATCATCAACCGGATATTGCAACGGTAATGGGAGATATTAATCAATATCCATCTCTGATTGGTGGAGCCTACAACAATTGGTGGCACCATATGCTGGCAGCAAATGATGGAGATACCTGGACTTTTGCTACAAACTCAGATGCAATAACCGCAGGTGCAGGTAACTGGAACCTCCCGGCCTTCTATTATCGTAGGGATTATGAAAAGCCAATGATTAATAATACGGATCAAAATGCCGGATTCCCTAAGACTTTATGGTACAACCATTATGGTAAAATAAGTACCGTAAGGAATATGTTGGCTATGATTCAAGAAAAGGAACTTGTTTATAGAGAAGATAATAAAGATCAAACCTATAAGATATTAGCTAATTGTTACTTTTTAATGGGTTCTTTTTACACAGAGTTAAGCTTATTATTTGATAAATGCTTTTTAATAACCGAAGAGACAGACCTGAGAAATATAACTGCAGAAGATATTAAGCCGGCTTCTGAAGCAAAAGATTTAGCTCTTGATTATTTAGATAAATGTATCGAAATATGCAATACGCAAAGTTTTACAAACTTCTCAGGTTTACTGCCGTCAGATGTTGTTGGTAACAATACAAAACTGCGTCAATTCGCTAATTTCATGGCTGCAAGAGCAGAGGCATACCACCCCAGAACTAAGGAAGAATACGCCTCTGTAGATTGGAATAAAGTGAAAGGTTATATAGATGACGGACTTGCAGTGGATATAAAAGCTCTACTGCCATTGCAAGGTTGGGAAGAGTGGTCATATGCGGCAGCTTCATGGCCGGGGGGAAATCAATGGGGAAGAGTTGGTCTGAGGGTAATAAATATGATGGCAGAGCCAGGTGATCCCGGTGCAATATGGCCCCTACCTACCGATTTTGGCCAAGGGGCTACATTGCCGGAAGCAAGCTCTCCCGACTACAGGTTAGGAACCGACTTTCAGTACTTTCCTGATGTTAATTCACCAACAGGAGGTTTAACATACGATGGATATGCAAAATATAGCTCATATGTTTTAAATAGATTTTCGGAAACAGGCCAACAATCGGGTGAAGGAGAGTTGTATTTTTTCACCAAAGCGGAGTCCGACCTACTGTATGCTGAAGCAGCTTTGCAAACTTCAGAAAACTCTAAAGCAGTTGAATTGGTAAATCTTACACGGGTAAATCGTGGTAAACTGAACGATATAGACGCAACTTCAACAAAAGATGAGATATTAGAAGCAATCTATTATGAAAGGTTTGTTGAATGTGGTTATGCATATACAGTTACACCGTTCTATGACAGACGTCGTACTCCAATTGATAAGTTTCAATTGACAACCAGATCTTTCCGTCAGCTGCCAATACCTGTGCTCGAACTCAACTTCTACGATATTCAATCTTACACATTTGGAGGGGAACAAGACAGAAATGACAAATATGAATTTTAAAATGAAGAGTTAAATAAGAAATCATATGAAAACTATAAGAATAATATCTTTAATAATCTCCCTGATATTCGTTATGTCTTGTGACAGATCAGGAATATTTGAAGAATTCCAAAATTCAACCCCATGGGAGTTTCATGTCCAAGTATTTAGCGATGATAACATGACACAGCCGGTAACAGATGTTGTAGTAAATATCTACAAAACATCTCAAGACCGGGATAACAATATAAACATATTTTTAACTCGTAACACTAATGCTGATGGTAAAGCAGTATTCACTTTAAAAGATTTTGAGCCTGGTCTAGATGCTGAGAAATCTAAAGGAATATATTATTTAAAGGCAGCTAAGGGTAATTTGGTTAAAAATGAAACTACTCGTTATCTTCTGATGAACGATGGTCAAACTCACCACAATATTGTGCTTAAATAGTATTTAATAATTAAACCATTGTAGAGCCGATTGCATAATTGGTTCTACAATGGATTAAAGTTTTTTAATTATGCACATAAGATTACTATTAGCGTTATCTGTAATTATTTTTGTATCCTGTGTTAAAAACCTTGAAAGCAGTGACTCAAAGTCTGATTTGGATATCCATGTTGTGGATCAATTAGGCGAAATAGTCGAAGGTGCAACAGTAGAATTATACAGATCGGTCGAAGATAGAAACTCCGGAAGGAATATTATAATCGCAAAAATAACCGGAAAAAAGGGAATGGTCGGATTCTCTGCAAAAGAAATTAATAAAAACAACAAACCATTAGAAGAAATAAATGGTAAATATTATCTTAACTTATTTAAATATAACCAGCGACAACAGGCAGAGACAGAGTTTATTAACTTTGTTAAAGACAAAAATATCAGTCAATCAATAATTCTGGAAAATGCCAATGCCGAAACTATAATAGTGAAAGTGGCAGTTGTATATGAGAACCCGGTTATACAACCCCAAAACAAAAGACTACATGAAATATTTATTACTCCGGGATATACTTTTAGCTGGAACGATCCGGCAATTCTCTCGCAGAACTACGAAAAAGCATTAGAAGAGGTTTCTGGATATACAGTAGACTATCAAGTGGTACAAGAAATTGATGCGAATCAAATGTTTACATACTTGAAAAATGATCCGCAAAAAAGACCACTAACTGTTGAGGAGGTTTCAAAGTATCTTGATGAAGACAACTGGAACACTTTTAAAACAGTAGGCACATCATACGATTACAACAGAATGGTTAAACACTATGGTTTTGATGAGATGCGCGACAAGGATGAAATTCACGAAGTGTGGGTTTGGACTTTTCCCTATGGTGGAATGTGGGAGTCTCACATGATGGGCGAGGGTGCTTTCTGGATTAACTCTCAACCCAACGAAAATCCGTCGTGCAAGGAGTTGCTAAGCATAATGGGATTAAACTATGAGCGGGATCTGGCATGTGCGTTAGAGAGCTACGGTCATCGTTTTGAGTCCACCATGATGAAAGTTTATGGATGGTGGGATTATGATAATAAACCTCACGCGAACGACCTGACAACATGGGAGTTGTTTTCTGCATATGGATTAAGGTATGACAAGTATGAAAAGCACATGTCGCAAGTTGGTAATGTACACTTTCCTCCAAATGGACTTGAAGATTATGATTTTGGTAATGAAACCTATATTATGAGTTATGTGGATGACTGGTTGAACTATCCGTATTTAAGAAGAACAGAGCCTAAGTCGGTTAATAGAAAAGAATGGGGTAACCCGGACGGCTCTTGGCAATTGGGATGGATGAAATACTATTTATCCCATCTGCCACATTACAAGGGAATAAACTCTAATGATGGAAAATTAAATAATTGGTGGCACTACGTGGTAGATTATAACGGTGCAATTAAAAAACAAAACATTCAATGAATATGATTATCACAAGAAAGCTTCAAAGCCTCAGTTTATTAATATTCTATACATTTTCATTGTTGAGTGAACAGTCGCCAAATGCAATAATATTTGATAATAAGGGTCCATTAATGGCTCACACGGCAATACCAAACATGCAAGTACCTAAAGAATTGCCGTTAATTTCATATCAAATAGGCAATAGGGAATATTCAACTACAGTTGCCTCTGAAATAATTGATATATCTTTTTCTGCAGAACCATTTGATTATGGTGTTAAAGGGAAAATAAGATTTAGAAACAGCTCAAATGATACAATAAATCTGCATAACATAGTACCACTGGGGCGTAACGAAGAGCATGTTTATATAACCGGGAAAGGGTCGCACGGTTTGTCTCGCTCACATCTGTTCAGACAGGGATACCAACCGATAAATATAATACTACCCGACAATTCATGGGAGTTAGGTTTCACATGCGCAGAGACCGATGGCGAAAATAACATTGTAGCGCTCGTTCGTAGAGATAATAAAAGTTTGAAAGATGGCATGTTAAGACGTTTTGAAACAATACTATACCCCGGTGGGGCAATTGAATATAACTTCTGGTTAGATAAATATCAAGGTAATTGGCAAAACGGCATGAGATTAATCTTTCAAGAAAGATATCTATATGATGTACCAGTAGGTGGATTCAATAATTTGTTGATGGAGAGAGAAGATTTGAAATGGATTCAAAGTTGCTATTCGGCAAATCTTATGATGACCTGGGACAAACGTTACTACGACTTTACCGATGGACAATTCCATATTAAAGAGCACCTCGAAAAAATGAAGAAACTGATTGGCGGATATGATTTATACGGAATCTGGCCTACATGGCCTGCATTAGGTATGGATCAGAGAAACCAGTGGGATATGTTTCGCGACCTGCCCGGCGGGTTTAATAAACTTAAGGAGATCTCAGAATTATGCCATCAAATGGGTAGTTATTTTTTTCTGTGTTATAACCCGTGGGATGAGAGTACCCGTTCAGACGAAGGTCATTTTGACGGCTTGACCAATATAACTCGCATCGCAAACATAGATGGTTTTGTTCTTGATACAAGAGGGGGGTCGAGCATTGAACTACAAGATGCAGCAGATGCTGCACGTGATGGAGTGGTTATGTATAGCGAAGGCATGGCGGTTCCGCGAGACATGCAAGGAATAGTATCCGGTAGAGTTCACAATGCTCTATATTACCCTCCTATCCTTAATTTAAACAAATTTATAAAGCCCGAATTTGCTATATTCAGAGTAGCCGAGGAGGCGCACGAACCTATTAGAAGGGAATTTAATCTCTCATTCTTCAACGGATACGGCACAGAGATAAACAGTTTTCCAGCCGGCAGATTTGAGTGGTCTGATGATCAAATGCGTTATTGGGGTAGACTGCTTCAGATTCAGCGTGAGAACAGCGGCAACTTTTTGCAAAGTAGCTATACTCCGTTGCTGCCAACACTTGTTGACAGCATATTTGTAAACGAATGGCCCGGTGAATCAAAAACTATTTATACCATATTCAATCTCCATTCCGGAGGCTTCAGAGGCAACCTCTTTGAGTTAAATGAAACAGATGACAATAACCATTATGTTGATCTTTTTCATCACGAAGAGTTACAGATTGATATAGTGGGTGATAAAAAATATATGCCTGTAAAACTTGATGGATTCAACTCATTCGATTTAGGAACCAACAATGAGGGCTCTGTATCTGCAATTGCCGCATTTTCTAAACTTCTTTCCGTAGAGCTTTCAATGGGCGATGCATTAGTTTTCTCAAGTAAGAATGGAGATAGCATTCGTATTTGGGCGGGTAACCCATCATATGAAAAAAGCCCTGCAGTGTTTGGAATTGAAGAGCAATCTGTTAAATTGCTTTCCGTATTCCCAAATCATGAAGGTAAATTTGTAATTCAAGTATTAGAGAACGATGAGTTGATTGATGAACGCATCGTAAATATAAAACCAGGTACGGCACGACTCATTTCTGAACCCGAAATAACGCCAAGAACTTCTAAAGCTCCTGAGGGTATGGTTTTAATACCATCGGGAATCTTTAAGTGCGACAACTATCGCACGGGAGATAACTTTATAAATTACCCCGAAAGTCCAACAGTAGAGGGAGAAGAGGTAGTTATGAGTAAGTTTTTTATGGATAAATACCCTGTTACCAACAAGCAATACAAAGACTTTTTAGTTGCAAGTGGATATAAGCCAAACGACACAACCAATTTCCTTAAACACTGGACAAACGGTAGAATTCCCAAAGGAATGGAGAACTATCCTGTGATCTATGTAACTCTCGAAGATGCTAAAGCATATGCACGATGGAACGGCAAACGCCTTCCATCGGAAATAGAATGGCAATATGCAGCGCAAACAGAAGATGGCAATGAGTGGCCGTGGATACAAGATACACCCGTTGAGAGAGAGGAGGAGTTTATAACAAGTACACTTTCTGTATGGAAGATAAAAGGAATAGAATCAACCCGTTGCAATCTGGGTGATGGTTCATTATATCCGGTAGGTAAATACAAGGAGGGAGTTAACCCCTACGGGCTATACGATTTGGTTGGCTCTGTATGGCAATTAACAAATGATCAGTACGATAATACCACATACAAATACATAATGGTTAAAGGAGGAAGTTACTTTTTACCCACCTCAAGTTTCTGGTATGTACAAGGCGGGCCTCGTGAGCTGAACTTCAGACAGTATCTGTTACGTGTTTCTCCATCATTTGAAAGAAAAGCTACTGTTGGATTTCGATGTGTTAAAGATACACTTTAACTAAAAGACAAAAACAATCAAATATTTATAAGAATTTAGAAGTTATGAGAAAAGTCAATTTGTTATTTCTGTTATTGTTCATTGTGATAATAACAAGCTGCAATCAAACTAAATCAGAACAACAATCAATAGATTTGTACATGAATAACCGTTCACCATTAATCACAAAACCATTTATGGAACTTCCATTGGGAGCTGTAAGACCAGAAGGATGGCTCAAAGACCAATTATATAAGATGAAAGATGGAATGACAGGTCATCTAGATGAACTCTACCCTGAAGTGATGGGCTCCAGAAACGGATGGCTTGGAGGCAACGGAGATGTTTGGGAAAGAGGTCCTTACTGGATAGACGGATTAGTTCCTTTGGCATATATACTCGATGATGAGGCTCTTAAAGCTAAGGTTCAACCCTGGATTGAATGGACATTGCAGAGCCAAACAGATGATGGATACTTCGGACCTTCAGAAGATCACGAACCGGAAACAGGACTACAAAGAACAAACTCCAAGGATTGGTGGCCAAAAATGGTTGTCCTAAAGTTCATGAAACAATATTATGAGGCAACACAAGATGAGCGTGTCATTCCTTTCATGACAAACTATTTTAAATATCAATTGCAAGAGCTTCCCGAGACTCCGCTAAATAATTGGACAAGGTGGGGACAGTTTCGCGGTGGGGACAATTTGATGATTGTTTACTGGCTTTATAACATTACAGGCGATGAATTTCTATTAAAGCTGGGAGATATAATAACAGAACAAACGACTGACTGGACAAACTCGTTTGCCGACGGTAATATGCTCAATAGCTTATTCAGTGTACACTGTGTAAACCTTGCTCAAGGAATGAAACAACCGCTTATAAGGTACCAGGCAACAAAAGACACAATGCATATTGATGCTGTTAATAAAGCCTACACCGATTTAAAAAGAGCACACGGTTGGCCTAACGGGTTATATGGTGCCGATGAACTTCTGCATTACGGAAATCCAACTCATGGATCTGAGCTATGTACGGCTGTTGAGCTGATGTTTTCTTTGGAAAAGATGATCGAAATTACAGGTAATGTTTCGTGGGCCGACTGGTTAGAAAGAATTGCTTTTAATGCTCTTCCAGCACAAGTAACTGATAACTTCGACGCACGCCAATACTACCAACAGCTAAACCAGGTTGAAGTTTCAAATCACCCACGAAACTTTGTTACCTCCTACAACGGTACCGATCAACTATTTGGTTTGCTGACCGGATACCCTTGCTGTACCTCAAACCTGCATCAGGGTTGGCCTAAGTTCACAAAACATCTATGGTATGCATCTGATGACAACGGATTAGCTGCACTTGTTTACTCTCCAAATACTGTTACTGCAAAAGTAGGAGCAGGTGTTACAGTGAGCATTCAAGAGAAAACCAACTACCCTTTTGAGGAAGAAATTACTTTCGAGTTAAATATTATTGATGACGTAGAGAAGGTTGAATTCCCAATTCATCTTAGAATACCTGAGTGGTGCGAATCGGCAACAATTAAAATCAACAATGAAGTTTGGTCTCAAAGTGAAGGTAACCAACTTGTGAAAATCAACCGTGAATGGGAGTCGGGTGATATAGTAGAACTAATATTGCCCATGCATGTAAATATTTCACGCTGGTACGAAGGCTCCGCAGCTGTAGAAAGAGGACCACTTTTATATGCATTACGAATGGAGGAAAACTGGACAAAAGTTGAGAGTGATAATCCCAGATATGGTAAATGGTATTACGAAGTACACAGTAATACTCCTTGGAATTATTGTCTGAAAGAAGAGTCTATCAAAAAAGAAAATATTTCAGACCACTTTCAGGTAATTAAAAAAGGAATGAATGGATTTCCATGGAACGTTCAAAATGCACCAATACAAATTAAAACTAAGGGAAAGCGAATGAAAGAATGGCAACTTTACAATGGTTCTGCCGGGCCACAACCATTCAGCGTTCAATACCAAATAGAAATGATGCCGGAAGAAGAAATAACTTTGATACCCTATGGTTGTACCACATTGAGAATTACAGAATTTCCCGTTACAAGAGAATAGAATTGGCTCCGGCCTCGTGGAAATAAACGCCCGGGATAACCGGGATGTCTGACTAATGAGAGTATGGATTTGACTATAGAATAAGAAAAGATGAAAATTGCCCGATTAATCGCTTGCTTGAGTTTTATTTTTTTCTGTGTCGATTTGTCGTCGCAGGCACTCAAATCTGTTGAAATTACAACTACGGAAGAGAAAGGATTGCAAATAAAGACGTTTAACCGCTTCCAACAACCGGGATATGATTTGCCGTTTGTATCGATCAGGATAGACAACAAGCTGTATTCTTCCCTAGACGCACGAATAACGGATGATAACCTCACAATACTGGATAATGAACTGGTATTATTTGTGTCCGACATTATTCCTTTGGCTTCAGGTGGTTTCAATATGAAGCTTCATATTAAAAACGTGTCGGATGATACCTTGAATATTTCCAATATTGTTCCTTTCGGGGAATCTCAGAAACACGTATATTTAACTTCCTGGGATAAGGGTGATCCATTGTCGAGAACTTTTATTTTCCGTCCGGGATTTGTTCCGGTAAACGTTACCCTCCCCGATAACTCGTGGGGAATAGGATTGGGGATAATCAACGTGGATAACGGGAGTTCCATTGTAGCATTGACAAAAACCAACAGAACCCTTTCCTCTAAGACCCGCTTCAGTCGATTCTCTTCTGCCATTTATCCGGATGGCGAGTTGATTTGTGACGTGTGGATGGATTCGTATATCGGACGTTGGCAAGAAGGACTCAGGTTAATATTTCAGCAAAATATGCTGTATGATATTGAACCCGACACCTTTGATAACTGGATGTATGAGCGGAAAGATTTAGAATGGATAAAAACCGCATTTGTCGGACATTTTGTTTCGGCCTGGCACAATTACTTCTATGATTATGAAAAAAAAAGAGGGTATGCTGCCTATACCGATTTTGTTAAAAATACACGGGATCTATTTGGTGGAAACGACGTATTGACATTGTGGACCGGTTTTCCGGTACTTGGTCTGGATCAGCGCAATCAGTGGGATTTGGTACATGCCCTGCCGGGAGGAGTGAAGAAAATACGGGAAATCTCATCACAGGGATTGAGAAATAACTTGAGATTCATGACATCTTACAATCCGTGGGATTTACCTGCTGCTCAAGACCAGATATTGAAATCCACACGCTATGAAAATCCGTTGGAAGGGTTGGGGAAAATATCGATCGAAGCAGGCTTTCAAGGAGTGATGTATGACACCCGAAGTGAATCGAGTAAACAGTTTCAAACCGCAATAGATAAATATGTAAAAGGATTCGGCGTTTTTCCCGAAGGAATGTGCGTGCCGGTGGATATGCAACATTGTATGATGGGAAGAACCCACGCGGCCATACAGTATGCGCCGTTCCTGAATTTAAATAAGCTCATCAAACCCGATTTTGCCATATATCGACAAATCATTATCGATAAGGAAAATCCGAGAAGGGATGTTTCTCTGGCTTTTTTTGGAGGACATGGTGTTGAATTCCACCTGTATTTGCCCTGGGAGATAGACTGGTTGCAGGAACTATATGCTTATACGGGAAAAACGGTACGGATATTACGTGAAAATGCAAATAACTTTCTGCAATATAACTGGACTCCCTTACTTCCTACCCTGGTTGATAGCATATGGGTAAACGAATGGCCGGCAAATGAAAAGACAATCTACACTATTTACAATTTAAAACCGCAAGGATATAAAGGAAGTCTTTTTGAAGTTTCTCCTAAGGAAGGGTGGCATTATGTTGACCTTTGGCACAACAAAGAGTTAACGCCTGAAGCAATCGGTTCAAAACACCTGATAAAGGTGAATGTAGACCCATTCCCGGAAGATTATTTAGATACCAGGGCTGAATCTTCGGTTTCCTGCATTGCTTTTTTTCCGAAATTAATACAGGTTTCACACGAAAAAAACCAGATCAAGGTTACCGTTCCCGATGGAAAAAAAGTGAAAATATGGCAGGGGGGTCCCTCATATTCAAGGGAACCTGTACAAACTATTCAATCCACATTTTTCACATTGAATGAGTCTGAATATCGAAAAAACTATAAGGGCGATATCGTATTGCAATTGTTCGATGAGCAAAAGCTGGTAGATGTATATATTATTCCAGGTTCGTCCATACCGGAAACGGAACCCGCTTACGGCAATTATTCCCTATCAAAGGGACAAACAGAATACGACAGTCAATATATGCAGGTTTTATTGCAGCGAGAAAGAGATTTGTTGAATATCACTTGCAAAAGGAATGTGGAACTACAAGTCTATCCGAAAGACAATAGCAAACAAAAACCGGCTGTGTTTAATCAGAAGAATATTGTAATAAAACTCTTAGACACATTTGGCCGATACGAAGGCGATTTTGTGATATTGGCCAAATTAAACGGTGATACGGTTGATAGTACAAACGTCCAAATGCCTTACGGTTATGCAAGAATAGCTTCTGATGTGGAAACAACTCCACTGGTTTCTGCCGCTCCAGTCGGTATGACATACATTCCTGGCGGTAAATTTACTTTTAAGGCACACCATATCGGAGACTGGATGATTAAACATCCCACAGAGGATACGGCCAGGGTTGTTGATATGAAAGCGTTTTATATAGACAAACATCCTGTGACAAATGCGCAGTTCAAACAATTTGTGGACGAAACCGATTATAAACCTTCCGATCCGGAAAACTTTCTTTCACATTGGAATAATGGAGATTTGTTTGCAGGAGAAGAGAACAAGCCGGTTACTTTTGTTTCGTACGAAGACGCGCAAGCCTATGCGCTTTGGGTTGGGAAACGGCTTCCTACGGAAAAGGAATGGCAATATGCGGCCCAGACCGATGAAAATTATCTATATCCCTGGGGTAATGAATTAGATTCCGCTCTGTGCAATACGGGTAATGGCATTCTCGACCCGATTGGAAAGTATCCAGAAGGTGCAAACAAGTACGGACTTGAAGAGTTGACCGGATCGGTTTGGCAATTAACCAACGACTTGTATAAAAACGGGACAATTACGTTCATAATTTTAAAAGGAGGTTCTTATTTTAGCCCCCAGTCCAGTTGGTGGTACGTAACCGGAGGTGCGCTCCCGTTGATTAACAGGCAGCAACTGTTGAGAGTATCGCAAGGGTATGAACGGAACAGCACCGTTGGCTTCCGTTTGGTAAAAGACTGCAGTAATTAACTTCTCACAATTCTTATTGAAAATACTTTTATTCACAAAAAAACACTTGTGTATCTGTAATTTCACAATGATGAAAATTATTGCAAAATAGTGTATTAAATTACCTTCCGAGAATGATTTTTTTTCTAATCTCATCGGGACGCATTCCTGTTTTCTTCAAACAAAAATCAGACAGATGCGAGAGATTGGAAAATCCCAGATAATCTGCTATTTGTTTCAACGGATAGTCGGTATCTATGAGATAATTCAACATTGCTTCTTTTTTTATGGATAACATCCATTGTTTGGGTGTTACCCTGAAGTTATTTTTAAAATGGCGCGTAAATGTCTTTATTGAGTTAAATCCGCATTTTTCCGAAAGGTCATCCAATCTGTCGGTATAATTATAGTTTTTGATGACCAACTCCACGAAATTATTCTCTTTTGCCAGATGGCATATTATATTTACAGTCAGCGTTCCTTTCTCCTTCGAAATTACCTTTTGCGTACCGTTCTCGAACAGCAGAATGCATTCCCGTACATTTCCGTATATACCTGATTCACCTTGGCTGGCGGAATGATAATATATCCTGTTATTTAATTCTGACTCATACATACAATGTTGTTTATCTATCATTCATATGCAGCATGATGCTGTTTTCTCCCGTATTATTCGCAGTGCTTCTAGTTCCGGATATACCATTTGCTACTACCGGATTCCATTGTTCAAGTGCATGTGCCGAAAACTTGTACTCATGATTACGGTAAATATTGAAATCAACCAGACCAGAGGGTGTGTTGCGTACAGGAAGATAGAAGTCCATCACATCGGTACTATTTGTGATGTTGAGGAATTGTGAGCCTCTCAGTACGCCTGTTACCTTTCCTGAGCGATATCGCAGACCACCGCTCCAGTAATGGCGAACGATGACCGTGGGTTTACTATTTACGATGATCGTATCCAGTTCATAGTCCCAGATGGTTCTCATCATGGCTGTAAAGGCTGCACCTGTCACGTCGAATTCTCCACCACCCGGTGTTACGGCATATTCCCAGTTCCCCCAGTTGGTTGTGTTCCATTCTATATGGGTACTTTGCTCTTTGGTGATGGTGTCGGGTATAAAGGCTTTTGCTGCTTTTACATGCAACTTGGTAGCTTGTGAGGGATCGGCTTTGTTTGACAGTATATGTTCAGGCACGTAGTAGGAGATATTCTTTTCTTTAAGTGACCAGTAAGCACCCGTCATTTCCGGCACAATGGTATAGGGTTCGATCAGCTCATACCAGGTAGGCAAATAGGCGTTCGAATCGGGATTGTTATAAAGCGCCTTGACCATTGTGAGGAAGTTGCCGGCGTTCAGGTCGATAGGGTAAGGATCGCGGTCGCCATCGCCATCGGAGTCGGGATAGGAACTGAGAAAAACCCATTTGTTTACGTTGTTGAAATTGCTTGTCAGATTTGCATCAAGTGCATATTTGTTTAGTGTATAGGATCCGGCACCACTACCCAGTCCTGTATACCATATCCGGGAATCTTTCAACTCCTGTACCTCATGGGCATCTGCATCGATCAGCAGTTGTACGTTCCCGTTCCAGTCCCGGTCGTAATAACCCAACGTCGGGTCTTCCAGTCCAAAGTCGATATACTGATAGGCTCCGGTGTAGGCAGAAGGAGGCACTGTGTAAGGATTGGGACTGGGAGGTGTTGACTGTAGCCGGTTGGGTGACCAGAGGTATTGCATCGGTACATTTGTCAGACCCATTTTCAGAATAAATATATAGCTGGTCTTCTCATTGTCTGTTGCGGGCCCTCCCGGTATTGGATAGCTACTGAGACTATCGATCGTCACCTTGGCCATAGTACGGTCCAGTGCAAATCCTTTCAAACTCTCATTCGGACCCCGTAAATCGGCTGTATAAGGGTTTTCAGCAGGTCTGTCTGGAGCTATGTTGAACTCGTCGAAAGTAAACATGATAAAGGGAGGCTCTATCGGTTTTCTATTGGTATCAAATATCACCCGGAGCGGTGTGGTATAGGATAGCGGTGTTTTTACCAGTGTTTGCATTTCAGCGAGAGAACTGAGCATGTTTAATGCACCTGTTAGTGTCTGATTGCTGATAGTCATGATGTTTTCATTTAACACGACATAGACAATACTTTCACCCGGTTTTGTCTCCACCACGATATGAGAAAAATCGATGATCCAGTTACCGGTGAGCGGATCTTTCGAGGCAAGAGAGAGGTTTCCAACGTCAAATAGCTTGTTTGTCACGATCTGCCCTGTGGTTTTGGAGAAGACAATAATACGTAATGATTCAATCGTGATGGATTCCAGGTCTCCCGTTGTGTCTGAGGGCAATATGATTTGCGACGACCGGAAACTCAGGTAAGTGCCGTCGGGTTCACTTTCACTACAGTCTGCAGGCGAGTCGTAAACACAGCTTAGCCAGACCGGCATTGAAATGATCATCAACAGAATAATATTCTTCATACGATTTACTTTATTTTTTCGTTAAGGTACCTGAGATTTTTCATTCAACATCCCATTGAATTATGATTGTATTTTTTTCCTTACCAGCTGTTGAGATGTTCTGCAAATACTCAGAGATGCAGCTTTAACGGGCTAGTAGTCAGATTCTATATCCGTATTGTAAGTGTGAATGAGCCAGTCGTTGACCCACACCTCTGTCACTACATAGGTGTCGTTGTTCTCCTTCACTTTGAAGCGTATCACAAAATCGTGATCACAGCTCAGGTTTACATCAGGATTCTGCAGTAGCAGGGTCCCCAACAGGTCTTCGTGGTAGAGTACCTTATTCTCTTTCCACTTGATCGTGAGCCAGTCGTCATGCCCCGTCTCCAGTTTCAGCGTGGTAAATTTTGCCGTGAGAATGCTATCCCCGTAGCTATATTCGGGTGGATACTGCATCGCATCTGCGTTCCGCAGGATGTCTCCGTTGATTGAATAATCTCCATTGCGCATGTTTATCTCCACCTTGAAGTCTTCGGGGTATTGCATCCCTTCCACGATTACCTCGATCCGGCTGACATATTGCGCAAGGCGAATGGAGGTGTGTTCGTAGTAAGCACCCAGCACGCTTTCAGGGTCGGGTAGGAATACGTTGTTGCTCGTGCCGGTATACAGAGATTCACCTTTCAGGTTCTCTGCCAATCCTGCCGATTGTTTTAGCTGCAGCAACAGGTCTTCCTTCGTCGTCACCTTCTGTTGCAGGTTTTGCCGTGTATAATGACTATCGATGCCTGCCCAGGCTACAAAAGAGTATTGTCCGTGCGGGTAGATGGGTATCAGCATCTCGTAGTTGGAGGAGAGGGTGACGTTATCCTCAGTGTATTCTGCCACAAATTTTTCGTTTTCATCGAAAACGAAAACGTTCAGGTTTTTGATATCTACCGGATAGATGGTATCTGTATTGCAGGGAGTCTTGGTGTAAAATCTGAGGTAGACGCCCTGGGGACAATCCAGCATATCTTCATATATCAGAGCGTCACATCCACTTCCCGTCATCATGATCCCGTTAATCAGCAGCAGTGCGGCGGCTATCCTGTTGTAAAGGTTTCTCTTCATAATATTCTTTTTTTTCTTGTTCTGTGTGCGAAAAGGAAAACCAAATCTCCTCTTCGCTTGACCCCGGCTGTCTGTATTTCCTATTATAGGTGTTCATTCAGGCAGCCGTTGGGTTTGTTTGAGTAAATACATTGCATTGTAAACCACCGCTTACAGCTTTTTTATTAATACATTGTACCCGGATCTGTCAGTGAATATTTGTAGGTATGGATGGTCCAGGGCAATACTTTCACTGATACGGAAAGATAAGTGAAATCGGTCTTCAGCGGATCTTCCACGTTGATTGGATTGTCCGGATTGTCTCCATTATCCGGATCGGCCGGGTTGAGCGGGTTGTTGGGTAATCCCATGCGTAGGAAGGCATCAATATGAGCATGATATACCTGATTGCGGACTGTCGGGGATACTTTCGGATTGGGATCTGTTGCTGTAGATGTCATGCTGTTGGGATTAAGCCAGAGCACATACTTCATTACTCCGTTGGTGAATTCGGTGGCATTTTGTCCCTGTGCTTCTGCTGCCGTGCGGGTGTAATAAAATTTCTTGTCGTTCTCGCCCCAGTAGACGGTTGTGGGTGTGGTGAATGTGGGGGCTGCTCCTTCTACCAGAAGCGGCATAAAGGTGGCCCGGATTTCAAAATAGGTGGTATTCCCTTTCTTGTAGGATCCTCTTGCAATACTCAGATCAGTCTCAGTGACCACATGGTTTACCGGAAGGACAAACTTACTGGTTGCCTCTGAAATGAGCGGAGTGCTTACTGCATTTGCATCATAGGTCCACGGGGTAACAGCAGTGAAGGAGGTGAGCCCGGTATAGTCGAAATTGACATTTCCTGTTGTCCAGCTTGTCATATCAACCGGAACAAAGGTATAAACAGGGTTTGGTACCTCATAGGTGCTTTTTTTCATCAGATAGAACTTCTTGTTGCTTTGTCCTACGGCATAGGTTATACCTTTTACGGTGGCAATTTGTGATTCCACACCTCCCACAACCTCCTTCACCGGCCAGCCGGTGCCAGTTGTCGCTTCGGGTGTTACTGTCATAAAGGCACGCGATACCACTCGTTCCACATTGATCAGTATATTATTGGCATTTCCATCAAGTATTGCATCTTCTTTGGTGATATTGGGCAAAACTGTCATGGAATACGTATCCTGGTCGTTGGTCATCATAATGGTTTCTGTACCCGTTGTAGCGGGAGCTTCCGGTGCGTTGTAGCTGGCTACTTCCGATGCTATTTTGGCATATTCGGCAGCAAAAACAGTAGGGAAGTTGGCTGCCGATGTAGCTTTCAATGTAGTCAGAATACTTTCTGCCCCGTTGATCACGACGTACGCTCTTACATTTTCCCCGGCAGTGGCTTTCAGGGCCAGATTGGGTTTCAGTTCCCCGGTAGCGGTAATTTCTGTAAATGCACTTTTTGAGAAAGAGTTGTAGTCAACAACTCCCTTGGTTGTGTTTACAAGGAACACCGATACTGTTTCCAGTTTGTCACGTCCCTGCCATGTGTTTTTCTCATTGTAATCGCCCGGGAGAGCCCTGGTTACAGATGTCTCGGTAAATTTTACCGTTCCCGGAAATTTCACGGTGATACTGGCATAGGAATCGGTTTCGTGCTGGGGCACTTCCGGCTGATCGTCAGCATTACAAGCCATAAAACCGAGGGAAATGGCTGCGATGAAGAATAATTTGTAAAGTTTCATAGGTTGATAAATTTAAAAAGTGAATAGACTTGGTTTTAATCCTTTTTTCTTTGAAAGGTTGTAGCCTTCCTTGTTTTGTTGATATTATTATTGATTCTTTATTTCTTTTTTTAGTTCCTTCAGGTTTGTCGCTGCCATAGGATCGCCGTTGTCAGCTGCCTTTTTCAGGAATTCTGTTGCCTTGGCCAGGTCTCCTGCCTTTGCATAGGATACGCCCATGTTGTTCCAGGCGCGCGGATCATTCTTTACCCTCTCCAGCCGTTCCAGTGCTGCGACGAAGTTACCGCCCTCCAGGTCTGTAGCCGCACTGTTGATGAGGGCAATGGGATCGTCCGGGTAGAGACGGGCAGCTATGTCAAACACCTCCTTGAATTCCTTGCTTTCTCTGGGGTAGGTCACAGCCACCAGATACATTTCGTTCAGGCTCAATAAGCGCGGGTTGCTCTTTAATATCGTCTTTGCTTCTTCTACCGGAAATGCACGAACGTTGTAGGCAATCATATATTCGGTCCTACGTAAGTATGGGTAGAGGTTATTCAGCAGATGATGGTAGGTTGCACCTCCTTCAATTTTTACCAGCTCGATGTCGCGAGCGTCGGGCGGTGTCACTTCACGGATAATACGTATAATCTCCTCTCTACCGGCAAGCGATGAACTTTCCACGGCAGCGAGTAGGCCCGTCCAGTCCTCACCCACACCCTCGATCTTTTTTATGCGATCTCTTTCAATATTGTGTCTGTTTGAAAGATAATCGGCAAAGGAGAAGGCTCTTCGCTGCGCCAGTTTGCGGTTGTAGTCGAAGCTCCCCTCGGGAGAAGCATAACCCTCGATGGTTAGTTCGGTGACAGTCAGGTCTTTGTTGTCCTGTGCCTCTTTGATTACTTTATCCACCTTATTCAGTTCTGTGGCATTGTTCTTGTAGTCGCGCAGCAGCTCGTACCGGTCGAAGGGATAGTTGAAAGATGCACTGTGGCGCTCGCTTCTTACTTTCACCGGTTCAGGTTCCGGCTCAATATAGGTAAGGTGATAGACCGGTGGTTGTGGTAGCAGCTGTGTCAGCAAAGGCCACTCATCCTCCCCTCTGTCGCATCCGGCACATGCATTGCGACCGGCATGCAGTACCAGTGAGGCATTCTCCATCCACTCCTCATAAGGAATCGTAGTGTGGTAGCTGATTACTTGTGGGGTGTTATTTTCCCTTTGGATGATGGCAAACGGATTGAGTATACCGACGTTTTTACGTGAGCCAAGCGCTGTTTGACGATGCAGTACCCTGTTACGTACCGATCCGCCAAGAATTACCGGCTGCAGGGCTCTTCGCACCTCCTGGTCACTGTTGGAAATGAAGAATGGAGTGATGGTCACCATCTCATTTCTCCCGAGGTATAATTGTGAGGCATTGATTTCCATGCGGACAACAAGCAGTTCCCCCTGTCTGTTCACAATGATTTCGCCGATCCGGGGTTTCTCTATCGGAGTAGTTTTCGCCTCTGCTGTAATAAATCCACAGAAGAAAAATACAGAAGTGATTAAAAGCAACAGGTATGATTTTTTTGTTGACATGGTTGTTCTATTTAATAATGTAAATAATTGAAAGAGCTCCTTTTGTCGGCCCCAGATAATTTTTCTCTCCGGTTCCCTGAGAGGTTCCACACTTCACACAGGGGAACTTCTCATAATGGAAACGGGCATATCCCCCCCCGAGGGTGAACTCCAGGTTCCACCGGTTGTTAAGGATCCACTGATAGCCGTAACTGATTCCGGCGCCGTAAGCATATCCCTGATAACGGGTATCTTTCAGTTTTTTTAAATGCCAAAAAGGAATATCCCATCCTCCCACATTATATTGTCCGCCCAGGCCGTGCAGTCCGAAAAAATGACCGTTAAACTTTTCACATGTCCAGTAACGAAATTCGGTATAAATCAACCAATGCTTCAAATATTTATAATCGGATAAGGTAAATGGATTAAATCCGCCGGCGACTTCAAATGTTGTTTTTTTACCGAGGGCAACCTCTATTCCAAGATTGGGGGTTAATGTGCCCCAGTAGGGAATATTTGTTTTAATTCCGGTGGTCTGCGAACCTGTGGTTATACATCCCAGGAAAAAAAAACAGCCAAAAATCATCCACATTTTTTTCATGTTGTATTTTTTTTGTTGTAAAATTAGGACGACCGGCAATGAGATGTTTGTCCTAAAAAAGCGACTTTTTGAACTCAAAATGCATTAACTAAGGTTAAATTGTAATTTAAAAAGCATGATGATAATTTTATTCATTGATTATCAGGATACTATTTGGTCTAATTATCTTATAAATAAACGACATTGGTTTGGATAAAAAAGACAATATTTTCTAATAAAAACACCTAATGAAGGAAATGTTGACGCTTTTTTTATCGACACATAATTGTATTTTGTGTCTTTTTTTTAAAATAGTAGAATTGGTTGATAAAAAAATGTCGCGCAAAAAAAAGGCATGTTACTTCGTTTGAAGAAAATTTGTTAACTTACTGATCGAGGAATACGTTGAAAGGTAGTAGGGGTCATGCCGAATTCTTTCCTGAATGAGCGTGAAAAATATGCAAAGTCGTTAAAACCACACTCTGTGGCAATATCGCCGATAGGTTTTTGGGAAATGGCAAGAAGTCTCTTTGCCTTGTTGAGTCTCGCCTTTAGAATATAGTTTGAAGTAGTCATACCGGTTATCGCTTTTATTTTCCGATTTAATTGTGAAGAACTGAGGCAGACTTCTGAAGATATTTTTTCAATAATATTTTCCGTATTGGTTAATTCTTTGTAAATATGACTTGTGACGCGTTGGAGAAATTCCAGACTTACATTATTACTATCGGCGGCTTTCTCTTTGCGATTTGCATTTATATGCACAAAGGGACTGTATTTTTCTCTTAATTGTTTTCTTGTGGAGAGTAACTGGTCAATCACGACCAGCAATTCCTCCTCGAATACCGGTTCTGAAAGAAAGGCATCGGCTCCGTATTCAATTCCTTTTATACGTTCTTCTTTTGAGTGGTTCAATGTGAGTAGGATTACTGGTATATGGTTGGTCGTCAATGTTTTTTTTATTTTTTTACATAGTTGGAACCCATCCAGAAAAGGCAGTGCGGTATCTGAAATAATCAGATCGGGCATTTTCTCCTCAGCAGTCCTTATGGCGTCTTCACCATTTCTTTCCGTCAGGAGAACATATTGATCCTTCAAA
Source organism: Proteiniphilum sp. LBM24028 (assembly GCF_056629195.1). Taxonomy (NCBI): domain Bacteria; kingdom Pseudomonadati; phylum Bacteroidota; class Bacteroidia; order Bacteroidales; family Dysgonomonadaceae; genus Proteiniphilum; species Proteiniphilum sp. LBM24028. The sequence continues at coordinate 1,110,407 of NZ_CM152817.1, forward strand.
ACAGAAATCAGATAATAGCTCATATCTCTGTTTCCCACGACAATCAGCACAACCGGTTTTTCATTGCTTTCTATCCGTGATGGAAAATTATCCGGAAGGATTAAACGGTTGCTGCCTGGGCTTTGTTTGCATATTGTAAAAGGTTTTTCGTCATTTGGAGTGCTACCATGACGTATTGGAAGGTTCACCGTGAAAACGGCACTATTGGATTTTTCAATTTTTACAGTGATTGTTCCATTCATTTTTTCGATCAGCTGTTTTGTAAGAGTCAATCCCACTCCTGAGTCGAGGTCGGTTAAACTGTCGTTTCTTTTCTGAAGGAAAGGATTAAAGGCACGTGAAATATCCTTATAATCAGCATCCGCACCATGATAGGAAATTTCAACGGTATAATTATTTTTATTGCTGTCACAGTTTACAGAAACTGTGACATGGTTGTCTTCTGTGCAAGACTTGAACGCATTATACAGCAGGCTGTGCATAACCATACGCAGATATTCAGACATGTAATCCATATGGATTTCCGATACGTTACTATGGAAAACATAGTCAATCCCTTTTGTTTCTGCCATAGGGATAAAACATTCATATAGATATCTGAGATAGGAGATAATATTCGCATTTATCACTTTGTCAGATCTATTACCTTCCTGTAAATTACCTAAAGAAGCAATTTCATTGACAAGCAGGAAGAGATTCTCCGACTGGCGGGAAAGCATTTCCATATCTATAGTGTACTCGTTGTTTTTATTTTGCATATTTTTCTTTAACCTCTCTACCAGCCCGATAATGATGCTGGCAGGTGTTTTAAATTCCTCGGAAATTTCCGTGTAATATTCCGATTTGATTTTTTCCAATTGTAATGTTGTCAGACTTTTATGTATTCTGAACCGTATGTTTTGAATAAGGATTAAAATAATCAAAACAAGAATGAAAATTAACAGGAATATGAGAACGAACGCTTTTTCTGTTTTTTCTACTCTCATCTGATGCTGTCCGGCCAGTATATTCATTTCCTTTTTATTCACTTCTTTCTCGTAGTTTAACCGGTGCATTATAATTCTGTTAGTGTTCTTCCCTCTGTTGAGACCTTTTGTATACACATCACTGAGATACCTTTCTTCCAATGCCAACACAGTCTTCCCTTGTATTCTGTGCAACCCGGATAAAAGAAAATAGACTTTTCCCAGATAATAGGGTAAATTAAGTTCTTCTGACATCTTGAGAGCATTCCCTAAATAAGTCTCTGCATTAAAATACTTTCCTTTTTTTATGTTTACCTCTCCCAAAGAAAGAGTCACATTTAGCCAGTTCCGCTTGTCGGAAGTTCCTGAAAGAGAGCTATAAGCACTTTCAAGATATACTAAAGCGTTTTCGAAATCCCCTTCGATCATATACAAATTGCCTATATGCCAAAAGCAATTGTTTAATCCGGAAAGGGAATTTGATTTGATATGATACTCCAGGGATTTCTGATAAAAGACATGGGCAGAGTCATATTGCCTGTCATATTCATAGGCCGTACCAATATTTTGTAGGACGATTGCCAGAACTTTCGGATCCTGGTTATGGTTCTCCGGCTGCAAGGCTTTGCGAAAGTAATGCATTGCTTCATCCGGTTGGTCTGTATATAAATAAATTTCTCCAAGTCCGTTCAGCGTTTTTGTTTTTTCCGTTTGGAATTGTGCATGTGCGTCTATCTTAGATTTATTTTCTTGTAACAAAGCCTTAAAATAATATTCGGCAGATTCATTATATGCTCCGGTCTGTATATAGTCATAGGCCAGATTATTCAATGCCCGGATTATATGAAACGTGTCACGGGATAATTGTGCTACTTTAAAATATGATCTGTGGTACTCTATGGCTTTTTTGTATGAATAATTACGTAAATAATAAGTACCCATTTTTTCGTATGAACTCATTTCTGCGTATTTATCACCGGTTGCTATAGACAATGTAAGATAATTTGTGAGTGCGATTGTGTCGCTGGAAATACTTTTTATCAGAGAGTCCACCGCGGTATAATGCTTTTCCGTAGAAAAGGATGTTTGTGAAATATTCTCCGGATACCGTGTGTGGCATGCAATCTGAATGAAATATGTTGTAAAAATCAGATATTTCAAATAGTATGTCAAATATGTCCGATTTTCAAATTGCATATGACTACACTTTACGTTTTGGTTACAGATATGCAGTGCTAATAATTAACAAAAAGCAGACACCTATTTATTAAAATAAGACTTTCCGTATCTTTTTTTAAAACCCTTAGTCAGAGCAATTATTGAAAAGAAATTGTCATTTATTTGTAACAAATATGTACGTAAAAATAATACGAAAAGGAATTAAGATGTGGTAAAATCAACAAATTTATATGGTCAATTTTACCACACCCTGAAAATTTAACACAAATCAGTTTTTACTGGTGGACAAGGTCAATTAATCATGCTTCTCCATTGTTTCACAGTGGTTCCGGTATATCGTTGAAAACATTTGCTGAAGTAACTCTTGTCGGCATAGCCTGTTTTTTCACAAATATCGTCGAGTGTAGCATGTTTGTCTGTTGTAATTATTTTTTTTGCCTCCTCAATACGAAGTCCGTTTATCCATTCGTTGAAGGTTTTTTGTCTGTATGAATTCAGATAACTGGAAAGATAGGTTCTGTTTGTTGAGATTTGTGATGCTACAATCACAATAGTCAGATCATGTTTCAGATATAACTTCTTATTTTCCCACTCCCTGATAGAATTTTCAATTTGTGAAAATGTAATGGAAGAGGCCTTGATATTTTTTTCAGTTTCTTCCCTGACAATTGGTTCTATATAATTGAAAATATCTGTATAATTGAGAAAATGAATGGCATAATATGTATAAAAGGCGATTGCCAAAATTGGAAATATGGTCATGATATTTTCCGAGAAGATACAAAACAAAATCACCGCAATGCTTGCCAGAAATATGAAAATATTGGCATGGTATACCCATTGTAAATGATCTCTGCTATTTCCGGAAAAATAATTATTAAATCTCTTTTTGTAATTTCTGTGATGCTTGATGAAGAGGAGGACAGTGCAGCCCAAAGAAACTGTATAAAATATCAATAAGCTGTAATACAATACCTTTGAAAAATTATCATTCCAAAGGCCCATGTACGATCCCACATTCAGTAATGATAAAGTTGCCACCGGAATTAAATGATAGACCATTTTTTTGATCGACAGGTATTTTAAGTCTATCAATGAGATGTTGACATGAGCAAACAAATACAATTGAAATGTTGTAAAAATGAGAATTGAAGTTTTAAAAGTTGGTAAATTTATTCCTTGCAGCCTGGCAGTTATTTCATAAAGGCTGATGATGCAAAATAGCAAATAGGCTGAAGCCATAATCACTTTTGCTGCCTTGTAATTTTCCAACTGCGGAATCCCGGGAACAGTTATAAAAAGGAATAGCATGGATAGTACAAGAGATGTCCAGAAGGCTCCTATGGCAAAAAAAAGAGACAATTGAATGATCATTGTAGCATGATTAGTCGGATATTGGTTAGAATAAAAAAACTTTTGCTTCCACGAACGTTTATAAGGAACAGATTTTCTAAAATTTATACGAATATAAGTAAAAAAACAGAATTAAATACATTTTTTTGTAAAAAATATTTCTGTAAATAAATTTAATATCGATTAGTTTGTGAAACAGGGAAAAAATGTTACCTTTGCATCCGCAAATACAAAATTACTCATTTTAAAGAACTACTAAATGGCAACAAAATTACGTTTACAGAGAAGGGGACGTAAAAACTATCCTTTCTACCAGATTATTGTTGCAGATAGCAGAGCTCCACGGGATGGAAAGTATATTGAAAGGATTGGTTCATATAACCCGAACACACATCCTGCTACGATCACTTTAGATTTCGAAAGAGCTTTGTATTGGCTGCAAACCGGGGCACAACCCTCCGACACTGTTCGCAACATCCTTTCGGACGAAGGTGTATTTATGAAGAAACATCTTCTCGGAGGTGTAACCAAAGGTGCTTTCGACGAGGCGGAAGCTGAAAAAAGGTTTGAAACCTGGAAAAATAACAAACGTCAGGCCACCCAGTCACTGAAAAATAAAGACACGGAAAAACTGCGCGCAGAAGAGAAATCCAGACTCGATGCAGAAAAGGAAGTAAACAAAACAAGAGCAGAGGCTTTGGCGAAGAAGAAAGCCGAAGAACAGGCTGCCAATGCTCCTGTAGTGGAAGCGGAAGCAACAATCGACACTGTGATTGAAGAAGCTCCTGTAGCTGAAGAGAAAGTCGAAATTGTGGCTGAGGAAACTCCTGTAGCTGAAGTGGCTCCTGTTGCCGAGGAGAAAGCAGAAGACAATAAAGAAGCTGTTGAATAAGAAAACGACACACACTATAGTGTTTTGTAAAAAAGCCCGGTGCGAACCGGGCTTTTTTATTGAGAGCTTTTTTAAAGCTACGGGGTAATCGTAAAGAAGTTTCACTTTCTTATCTTAGGCTGATACATATGTTCTGCAGTGAGGCCACACGCTTCTTTCATCCGGAAGCAGTACTCCAGCTTACCAAAATCGCCATCGCTATTATTTGTTCCGAATGTGAACTTCAATCCGGCATCTTTCGCTTTCTGTATGAAAATTTGACTTGGAATTTCACGCCGATTGTTGATCTCCAACGCTTTGTTAGCCGCTACCATCGCCTTGATGACCTTATCCATACGTTCTTCGGTCCAGAGATCATCATAACGATCGCTCATCACTTCAGGGAGAAAAGTGGGGTTCACATATACATCCATCGGCTCTTGCATCACATCAACAATTTTTTTCACAATGAGATCCATGTACCGCTGTTCATCTTCCACGAACACCTCGTCGGGCATCCACAGGCGGGTACGGCGCCCTTTGGTATCGGTGAATGTCATGGCATCTGTAAAGACGAAATCGAACTGTTCCCGTACCGCTTCAGAGAATGTCTCGGACCACTCTCTACCTTCACCCTGCATTGCCTGGATAAAAGGTTGTCCTTTCATTGAGTCCAGATAGGCTATGACTTCGTTGTCATTTGTTATTGGGAATCCAATACCACAGTTGGGAGCCAGGGCATAGTTAATACCCAGTTGCCGTGAACGGGCTGCGGCCTGCTCCGCAGTGATTCCCTTGAGGTGCACATGATAATCAAGTACGGGGAAATTCTCCTGATGAAGTCTGATAACCGGATCTTCTGTCTCATCCACTGCAGAAACCTTCAGATTGTCTGTGTTATTATTTTCGGGTAATGGAGTTAAGGAGACCGATTTTACTTCGAGAGTACCTTTCGTTGATTGTATCACAAAAGTCCCTGAAGAAAGTATTTGAGACATGTTTTCGGCAAGCCGATATGGTTTCGCCGGTTCAGTATACTCCACCACGGGACTTCCATTCAGCGAGATGGTGATTGTTTTTCCATCCACACGGATCTGCATGTCGAACCACTCATTGGTCTTTACCGTAGATTTGGTGAGATTGCGGACTGCCAGCAGGCTTCCGGTCTTCGTCCACCATTCACTACTTTCGAGATCGTTGTTTAATGCCACCTTGTAGCCTTTTTTCCCCTGTTCATCGGTATGAAATGCAATGAATCCTTTGCCGTTGTCAATGGTACGGGCAGTTATGTCGAACTCAAAGTTTGTATGGCCTCCTTTTTTGAGGGCGAGGGATGCTTTATCGTTTAAGACAAGGAGTTGATTCTTGAGAGATACATCTCCCCTGGTATCCCATTGATTCATCTCTTCTCCTTGAAAAAGAGAGCGGGGTGCAAAATTTTTGGTACATGATGCCATCACAATTAAGGTGATGAACAGTGAGAATAAAAGATTTTTTTTCATGATCATTTTCATTGATTGTTAGAATGTAAATAAAAGTTCTATAGTGGATTTATTGGATGCCATTTCTGCATTTTTTGAAAATATCTGCATTTCATTATTCACAAAATACCATTCGTAATCGAACCGAAGGATGGAAGAAAACTTCTTTTCGTTGAATCCGAAACCAATTCCGGCAGTAAAACGATTTACATCGAAACCGGCCTCGTTCCTTCGTTCATCTATGGCATCCCAGCGAATGGCCGGCCTGATAAATTCAAACATCCTGGTCCGAATGGGTATATTCCAGGCACCCTGCAGATAGTATGAGAGCATATCTTTATTATCTATGGTCTTGCTTTTTTTCTGCATGATCTCTGTCTCCACCTTCCAGTTTTTGGCCTCATAACGCAAGTCGGCACCATAGAAAACAAAGTGTGTACTGTCGTTGTTGGGATAATTATATGCCTTGGCACTAAAGCGCAAACCTTTCATGGTTCCCAACACTACACGACCGCCGTAAGCAAGACTTTTTTTCCAGACGGGATTATTGATAGTGTTACCATTATAAAGTCCTGTCTCAATAATTACAGGTATCGTGCCTGCATCAAATGAATATTTTCCGTTTGCACCTAGATCACGTGTACTCAAAAAATATTTTCCGAGAAAGGCGCGATTGGCAAATATCATCTCCGAAGGGCTGACAATATAATTATTGAATAATGGGATACTCGTTTGTCCAAATGTCAGAGATAGTCCGTCTACAGGTTTCAATGTCCCGCATACGTCGAGCAGGTAGAACTTCCCTTCGTTGCTTAGTTCTACCTGTGCCCTGTAGGAGGTATAGGCATTTATATTTCCTTTTATGCCGATACGTGAGTTCCGCACGGAGAAACGAGACAAACCGGTGTCGGACGCACGCTCGAATTTATTTTTCAAGGTACCATCGACTTTGAAATTCGGATAAGATACGCTATCGGCATTTTGTGCCGGCAGTGAAAACGTCAAAAACAAAAGTGATAATAAAAGGAGCATACGGCCAGAATGTAGCCAGATCTTAGTGAGATGTTTCATTATATAACAAACTTATTTTAAGAAGATGATACACCTGTTTCAGACAGGTGCATTCATCAGAGCAAATCAGCGGCTGAAAAACTGTTCGAAGCCATCGGAATATTCAATGCCGAAGGTGCTGTCCGGATTTTCATAAATGAAATAGTAATGCACTCCGGGGAGCTCTTTCGCGACTTCTATAGACTGTTTCATACCCATGGCCATAAATGCCGTGGCGTAAGCATCGGCGGTCATGCAGTCGTCGGCAATCACCGTTGCTCCAAGAATATCCTGCTGAGAAGGGTAACCTGTCTGCGGATCAATGGTATGGGCATATTTTTTGCCATCTTTCACATAATAATTGCGGTAGTTACCGGAAGTAGCCATGGACTTATCGCAAAGGGAGAGGATCGTTTGTAGTTCATGCTGCATGCCAAGGGCATCATCAATTGGCTTATCCACGCCAATACGCCAGCATTCCCCTTTTTCATTGACACCTCTGGCAGTTATTTCGCCACCTATTTCCACCATGTAATTTTCAACTTCATAACGTTCCAGCAGAAAGCCAATTACGTCGCATGCATATCCTTTGGCTATGGCCGACATATTAACGGTCACTCTCGGATCGGTTTTAGTAATTTGTCCTTTGTCATTCATGGTAATTTTTTCAAACCCAACAAATTTCTTCAGACTGTCGATAATTTCCGGTGTAATGTTGTTCATATTTTGAAATCCGAATCCCCATGCATTAATTAGCGGGGAAACAGTGATATCGAATTTGCCGCCCGACTTCCGGGAAACCTCCATGGATTTAAGGAAAACCTTCATGAACAGAGTATCGGGTTTTACTGGTTCATTGCGATTTATCTTTGTTATTATGGAATTTTCCTTGAAAGGATTCAATGACAGGTCAAACCTGTCGAGTTCGGTCATAATCTCTTTTTCCAGCGACCGGTGATAAGCATATTTGATGTGATATCCGGTCGCGAATATCTCTCCCTGATTCTGGTAGTAGGTATACTCTTTTGTAGTATTGCCAGACTTGCAAGATGCAAGCAGCGTGAGGAGAATAACGAGGGATAGGATGCACAGGTTATTTGATTTCATTGTCATTTGATTGGTTACTTACTTACAGTTCTTCCTCAATACGGTAATAATTTCTTTCCGGTGAATTTCTCGTGATAAGTTCTCCCAAAAATCCTGCGAGAAAAAGCAATGTCCCGAGGACCATGGTCGTGAGCGATATATAAAAATAAGGTGACTCTGTGACCAGGCGATAGGGATTACCCTGTTGCATATCATAAAGTTTCATGGCTCCCACCACAATAATAGCCACAAGGCCCAGCAAAAACATCACGCTACCCCAGAGACCGAAGAAGTGCATCGGTTTTTTACCGAACCGGTTCAGGAACCAGAGTGTCATCAGATCAAGATAACCATTTACAAATCTGTCGGCGCCGAACTTGCTTTTTCCATATTTTCTGGCCTGATGTTGTACCACCTTTTCTCCGATTCTTGTGTAGCCTGCATTTTTAGCCAGTACAGGAATATACCGGTGCATATCGTTATATATTTCAATGCTCTTTGCCAATGATTTGCGATAGGCTTTCAGGCCACAGTTAAAGTCATGTATTTTAATTCCCGAAACCTTTCTTGCTGTGGCGTTGAACAACTTGGAAGGCAGGTTCTTTGTCAACTTGTCGTCATATCTTTTCTTTTTCCACCCCGAAACGAGATCGTACCCTTCCTCGCGAATCATACGGTAGAGTTCGGGAATTTCGTCGGGACTGTCCTGCAGATCGGCGTCCATGGTGATGATCACATCTCCCTCCGCTTTCTGAAAGGCACAGTACAACGCGGGAGACTTGCCGTAGTTACGCCGGAATTTAATTGCCTTCACCGGGCTTGATCCCGTGCTCAGCTCCTTGATGATCTCCCAGGAGCGGTCGCTGCTTCCGTCATCCACGAAAATAATCTCATAGGAGAAGCCATTTTCCTGCATAACACACTTAATCCAACTGTATAACTCCTTTAACGACTCTTCTTCGTTGTATAACGGTATGACAACAGATATATCCATCGATCAAAAAATTATATGTTTTGTTTCTGTTTGTAACGTGTGGAGAGCGGGACGATGAACAGCGAGAGAACCAGCCCCAGAAATACGTCGGCCATGATTACATTGCTAAATACATAGTCGAACGGGGAGGGGAGAGGTTGTTCGCTTAGCCGGGTGGAAAGCTTTTCACCTACCCCGATCGTTTTCGCCAGTTCGCCCATACTTTCGAAAAGATCTGAAATAAAAGTCGGATCAATCCATTGTACATGTATGAAAACGATTATCGACTCGAGAATAGAAGCGAAGAAGAAGAGCAAAATTGAAAACTTAACGCCATGCCAGAATCCCATTTTTCCATTCTGCAATTCCTGACTGTATTTTAACAGAAAAATAAACAGCAGCACGGGTGTTCCGATACTAAGCAATGTTCCCAGAAAATTGAGCGCCGGATAGATTAGTCCGGTAACCACAAAAAAATACTTAAACACCCAGAAAAGTCCCAGGTAAACGCCGGCATACATCGCATAGTTTAATAGCTGGCTCTTGTCTTCTTTCATCGATTCTACTTTAGAACACAAAAGTAATCAAAAATATAGAAACCGGAGAGTAACTATTGTTGTAAAAACCTAATGTCCAAGACCCGGCTTGCATCTGCGACTTCTTACTTTTATAATACGTTCAGATCGTCCGGTAGCGTAATTTATATAGAATAATTCTAAAAAGAAAAATCTATTTAACCATCATGATGTCAGAGTTTTAATTAGTTATGTCTGTTTTGTGTAATATTATGTGTGAATTATGTTATCTCTCTATAGTACAAAAGGAAATGGCGGATTGTATATTTGCAAACAGATAATATATAACGATATGCAAACACAAGAGTTTGAGATCATGATTGGAAACAATCATCATCCGAGAAACAGAATTGCAATCGATATAAATGAAATTCCTTTTCCGACTGCAATTTATTTCTTTTCAAATGGAGAGGTGCTGTTGAATAAACGAGCATTCAAATGCTTGGGAATGAGGGAGAGCGAAGCTTTCGATCTTTACACCTGGCGAAAAATAAATCCTTATTTGGACGATATGATCAAAAATATCCATCAGGATATGGTCATAGATCAAAAAATGCATGTCATTTTGTTCAATGGCAAGCACGAAATAATGAATTATTCTTTTTCGTGTTTTTCAAACCTTTCATGGGGGAAGATGGTCATTGTTCACTTCTCCAAGGTATCTGAAAAATACGCCGTGGCCTCTCTTTCGGCATTGTATAATATCAGAGATGAAATTACAAAATTAAAACCCTATTTAAACCGGGCCGGCCAGAAGATTCTTCAGAATCTGATCACAAAGTACTTCAGGGAAGAAAATCAACAACTTACGTTGGATGACCTGGTTTATTATGAGAGAGAATTGCGTATTATACAAAAAGCATATCCTTCGTTATCACATCGTGAGATAATCCTGTGCGGATTGCTGGTTAATGATTTGAACAGCAAAGATATTGCGACAATTATGAACAGGACCATTGATGCGGTGTTTGTGACGATTCACCGGATAAATAAGAAGTTGAATCTACTGAACAAAAAACAGCTGGTAAACACATTGAAGAAACTGATCAGCCAGCAGGAGGAAGACCAAAATATCCCTACAGCAGTATAATAATCAATGATGCGGTGTTTGTTGGCCAGCCACCGCATCAATTGGAAACACTCTTTTATATATATAAAACAGTGTGGAGGTATCCTAAGGAGGTGATGATAAGTACAAAACAATATCAGCCCGTAGCTTCAGAATCCCCAAACTGATTTATTCAACAGTACGACGTCCTTTTATCTGATAAGTTACCCCGTATGGAGTTTCGTCGTCCTCAAACTGAATTTCAAAGTAAATGCTGTCGGTGTCCAATATCTTTCCGTTTGATATTTTTATTCCGATCTCTTCTCCGTGTACTTCACAATGGGATAATTTGGTACCGAAGTTGCCGTTTACTTCGTCCGCCCGGGCCTTTACACGGAATTCCCAAAATTTCATTTCTGTATCCTGGATGATAATCGAGTCACTTCCTGCATAAGTGTCTTTTAGGGTCATCACCTCGAAAGGTCCGTACAGGAGGGTCGAATCATTGTACGCATTCACATTCCACTGGCCTGTGATATTGACCGGATTGACTATTGCGTCAGATTCAATTTCGCGTTCGCACGAAATAATCGTTCCAAATATGATAAGCCCCAGGAGGTAAAAAATATTTTTCATATGAATGTAATAATAGTGTAGTTATAATGCTATTTGGTAAATGTTTATGCTTTCCACAAAAGGAGGGGAAAAAGAAGTTTTGTAATCTTTTATTCTGACAATTATGGTTGAAAGTCAGAGTTTAATGATATCCGGTTCAAGGAATATTGAACATTTTTAAGTGTGCTTTATCACCATTCCTTACAAGAACGTAGTATTTCCCGGGAGTGGGCCTGTACGGCAACACGGTGTGGAAACGGGTCAGTTTCTGACTGTAGATGATCGCTCCTGCTTCGTTGGCAGCAAGAATACTTGCTGTTGTGGCAAAGGGCCCCCGGCTGTTCACACAAACCCTGTTGTATTTGTCCAAATAGATCGAGATGGAAGGGTGATTCGTAATTTCCGGCAACGAGATGACCGGATCGGTCGGGTCGACTCCTGTTTCAGGTGCATTCTCTTCGGGTGGAACTGACCCATCGCCGGGTACCTCTTCTTCGGGTGGAACTGACCCGCCGCCGGGTATTTCTTCCCCTGGTGTGGTGGCAGTCCGGGCTCTTCCTATTATTTTATCCGGAAGGATGGAGGCCGATAAATTCCGATCGTACACGTTTGTAGCTTTGCCTTCTATGGGTTCCACATTTCCTGCAAACCAAAAATTATTCAATACCCCGTCTCTGTTCGTATAGTTTACAGCATTGTTCGTCACGGTAATGTTGTAGGAATTTCCCAAAGATTCATACCAGTTGGCTGCATAGATTCCGACATTGTTGTACGATTTGCGACTGCTGAACACTTTGTTGTTCCTGAGTGTCATGTTGTTGCCACCTGCAATGCTTATCCCGTACTGACCCGGATCGACAACAATATTGTTTTCGGCTATCTGGTATGAGCCGCCGACATCCCCTAAAATGATACCACCTCCGGATGACGAGGGACCTCCGCCACGAAGCCAGTTTCCTCTTACCATGATTGGACTTTCGGATGTACCATGCGATTGGTTCACGTTAATAATGTCTTCAGGATAACTCTCGCCTGAAATGTTTTCACATACGTTGTAACTGATACTATTCCCCGGGCCGGTAACCTTGTCAAATATGGCCATGTTCCCAATTTTCCCTCCTCCTTTCAGGGGACCAACCACGTTCGTCATATCGTTGTATTCAAACTTAATGCCACGGGAATTATGTGCTACCATTCCTGACTGTACATTCTCAAAGGTGTTGTCTATGATCGTAATATTCTCACAGTTGTCCAGATAGATCGCCAGATTCACAGGAGAAGAACCAAACTTGTTGTTCCTGATGATCACATTTTTACAGCTATACAGCACAATAAGGTATTTACTACTGCTGCTTGTGAATGCTGACCCCTCTATTACAAAATTGGATTTACCTACATGTTGAATTGCCGCTGACTCGGTGTATGATCCCGTATATCGTGCTCCTTGTCCATAAGAAAAATGGAAGGGCAGACCGAGTAAGACCGCACCAAGAATGAAAGTAAAGATTTTTGATTTCATTTCTTTTTGAATTAATAGTTTGTTCTATGTAAGCCCTGTGAAAAAAACTTCAGCTGATAAGATCCCTTTCAATGTGGCTTGTGCAGATTGCAACGCAAAAATACGCTTTTATATTGGATCATCATGTTAAAAAACAAAGCCTTAGAGCGAATTTTGTTGAAATTAAAGAGATTTAAAAGGCATTAACCGTAAAGAGAACACTATTTGTATTGATTATAAACAGAGACTGTGACTGAATAAAATCCCACATTGGTTTCAGTATAAAAATAACCCTGGCTTTGTAATATTATGTAATGAGTTTTTTGGTGTAAATGATTCTTTACAAGCATATATTTGCGGTACTTAACTAAGTTAGTTAAGAAAACAAGTGACTGACTTTGATATAACATTGTTATCACTTTAAAAATTAAAAATCACAGCTTATCAAATTGGATATTTTTTTACTGTTCGTTTTTTTAATATCATATGTCCTTATTGTGCAATAGATATAATAGGAAAATAAAAAGATGAGAAGATTCATGTACCTGCTGGCATTCACTTATATTATGGTTTCTTGTGCCCAAGTGAAAGACATCTCTTACTTCCAGCAAACCAGCCGCGGTGAAACCATTCTGAACAACAAAAAGTATGATGCGAGGATCAAGCCCAAGGACATCCTCTCCATTACTGTAGTGAGCAGCGAGGCTGCCGCTTCGGTAAGGTATAATCTTATCATGCCACAGATTGATGCGAGGATGAATAACATTCAGTCACAGCCTGCATTGCAAAATTATCTGGTAGACAGTGACGGCAATATTACTTTTCCCACGCTGGGTGTGTTGAAGGTAAGCGGGATGACTACTGATGAGCTGGGAGCATTTATTGGCAACAAACTGAAACCCTTCTTCTCTGAAGAACTTCCAGTGATCACGGTAAGGATTTTGAATTATACCGTGAGTGTTCTTGGTGAAGTATTAAGGCCGGGGAAATTTGAATCGACTAACGGGCGGATCACCATTTTTGAAGGGTTGGCCATGGCCGGTGATATGACCATCTTTGGAAGGCGCGACAACATAACGGTTTTGCGTGAAAATGAAAATGGGGAAAAGATTATTTATAAAGTAAATCTCAACAACAATAAACTGTTTGAGTCACCTGCATTTTATCTTGAGCAAAACGATGTGGTATATGTTGAACCGAACCAGACAAAGGCCAATTCTTCAAAATACGGAGCAGCCGAAAACTACAGGATGACAACCATATCTGTATTGATCTCTTTGGCTACCTTGGGTGCAACTATATTTGGACTGACGAAATGAGCGTTGTTTTTTTTGAGCACGCAATCAGATTATTGAATAGTACACAAATATGAACAAGTATTCGAATGTGGAGGAGGAGTTTTTTGCTCTTTCAGAGAAAAAGATCGACGTGACGGCCATACTGATGAAGTATTATTCTTATTGGAAATGGTTTTTGGTGTCTGTTGTCCTGTGTCTTTTCGTTGCCCTGTTATATCTCTATTTTACATTGCCGCAATACCAGGTTACCACTGCCATCCTGTTTAAAGATGACCAAAAGGGAGGGACCTCAGACATAACTATCTTCGAGGAAATGGGCGTAATGACCCGAAGGAACAATGTAGACAATGAGGTGGAGATTCTGAAAAAATCACTTATAGCAGAAGATGTAGTCAGGAAGTTTAACATGAATGTTACTTACATTCAATTGAAACCATTGGTTTCAGGTTTGGAAAAGCTGATACCGGGCTTGCCGAAACGGAAAACCGCTTTTTTGTATGGAGAAGAACTGCCAGTAGAAATCAGGATTCCGGAAGACAGGCTGATCGCTCTGGGAGGCTATATCTCGTTCGATCTTTTTATTAATCCTGAAGGCAGTGCGTTGTTTTCAGGCAAATATAAAGGGAGCAAATATCAGGTGTTGGCAGCATCAAACGATACCATCGTGCGATTACCTTTTGGCGAACTGAAGCTTTCCAAAGGTAGCACGAAGCCCCAAAAGAATATGAGGATCTGGGTACAGATTCTGAATCCACTGAATGTGGCCGACGGATTTGTTAACTCAATGGCGATTGAATTAACTTCAAAAACCTCTTCTGTTGCCGATATTGCTTTAACCACCTTTCATACGGAGCTTGGAAAACATTTTCTAAGGGAGTATTTTGAAGCATACAACGAACATGGCATACAGGACCAGCTTGATCTGGCCGAAAAAACATCAAAGATCATTGATAAACATCTTGCCATGCTGAATAATGAGTTGAACACAGTGGAAGATCGGGCGCAAGCGTTCAAGCAATCACAGGGATTAACCAATATTGGTTCTCAGGCCGATCTGTACAATTCTCAACTGGCAAATGTAAGTCAAAGGAAGATGGATATTGAGTCTCAATATTCCATTGTAGCAAGTCTGTTAAGTTTTGTGCAGCAAAAGGGAGGCCACGACAAGCTGATACCGGCCAATTCCGGCATCCAAAGTCCCGTATTGAACTCCCAGATCAGTACATACAATAACTTAGTACTGGAACGAAACAAGCTGGCGCGAATTGCCTCAAGCAGCAATCAGTCTATGATAGATTTGAATAATCAACTTGAGTCTACGTATGCTTCTGTGGTTTCAGGCTTGCAAAACGAGAAAAACAACATGGAAATTCTGCAGCGGGATATTAACTCCGAGTATTCGAGGAACTATTCAAAAATCAGGGCTATTCCCCAGCAGGAACGTATCTTCTCGGACATTGTCCGCCAGCAGAATACCAAGGAAGAATTGTTTCTCTATCTTCTTCAGAAGAAAGAGGAACGTTATATGAATATGACCGTGGTGGCACCAAATTCTAAACTGGTCGATAATATTCGTGTTGCGGGGATAGTGTGGCCGAATAAAAAAATGATCCTGATGATTTTTTTTGTTGCCGGACTGATCCTGCCTGTCGTCATTATAAAAATAAAAGAACTGCTGCGCTACCAGATTTCTTCCAGGGAAGAACTCGAGGAAATTTCCACGATTCCGGTATTGGGCGAAATCCCCAAATTATTGCAATTGCAAACCATTGCCGTAAAAGACAACTGTAACGATTACTTTAATGAGATGCTGCGTCTTGTACGTGCGAATCTATTGTTTATCATTGACAGCAAAGAGAAGAAGGTAATCAATATGTTATCAAGTGTCAGTGGTGAAGGCAAATCGTTTATTACCGCAAATCTTGCCATGAGCCTGGCATTGCTTGAAAAAAAAGTATTGATTATCGAGCTGGATATCAGAAAACCGAAACTTGCCAATTTATTGGGATTGAGCAATGGCCCGGGAATAACGCTTTACCTGTCGGGGTATGTAAGCAAAGAGGAGCTGATAAGGCCTTCCGGTATTCATGAGAATTTATCAATCATCACATCCGGGGCAATTCCTCCCAACCCGAACGAACTGCTGGCAAAGCCAAAACTGGACGATCTGATTAATCAATTAAGGGAAGAATACGATTATATATTGATTGATACGTCTCCTATCGGGATAGTATCAGACGGTTTTTTGTTGAACAGGCTTGCAGACGTCAACCTGTTTATCGCACGTGTAGGGTATACTCCGCGAAAGTGCATTGAGGAAGCAGAGGTATATCACCGGGAAAATAAGTTGAAAAGAATGTATTTCATCCTAAACTCAGTTGACTTGAATTCATCCGAGTACCGGTATGGAATGAATAAGAAATATGGATACGGATATGGATAACCGAATCCCTGTAGAAGTCCGGTAGTATTTTTAGATAAAAACTGTCGCGCAACTCTGTCAGTGTAACAAATGTCAGTGTAACATGATTAAAATGTGCAGTAAAATGAAATTCAGCAAAGCAGGAATTATTCAACTCCCGAAAAATTTAGATAGGAGAGGAAATCTGTCTGTCATTGAGGGGATTAATCATATCCCTTTTAAGATTGTCCGTACCTACTGGATTTATGATGTACCCGGAGGAGAGGTACGTGGTGGGCACGCATACAGGCAAAATCAGGAATTTATCGTGGCTTTGTCGGGTAGTTTTGATGTGATTCTGGATGATGGAAAAGAAAAAAAAACATATTCCCTGAACCGCTCTTATTATGGATTATATGTACCCAAAGGAGTATGGAGACAGATGCAGAATTTTTCAACCAACGCTTTGGCACTGGTATTGGCATCCATCAAATTTAATCCCGAAGATTATATTTATGATTACGTGCTCTTCAAGGAATTGGCAAATGAAGCGAGAATATAACATAGATACACACAGCTTATGAAGAAGACAAACATTTATGATTGTACCATGCTGGAAATCGATAAGCATCATAACGAAAAGGGAAACATCAGTGTAGTGGAGAATGCCAAAACGATTCCTTTTGGTGTCAAACGTGTTTACTACCTCTATGATGTACCGGGAGGCGAGTCGAGAGGCGGGCATGCACATAAAAAACTGCAGCAATTTATTGTGGCTGCCAGCGGCAGTTTTGACGTTACGATCGATGATGGCGAGTTAAAAAGAACATTTACCATTAACAGGCCATACCGGGGATTACTTGTTGTGCCCGGCATCTGGAGAGAACTGGATAATTTTTCTTCGGGATCAGTCTGTTTGGTGTTGGCGTCGACAGAATTTTCCGAGGAAGACTATATAAGAGATTATAACGAATTTAAAGAATATAAAAATGATTCACATCCAATCTGATGTTCAGAGTGAAAATATTGGAATTGATACCAATGTATGGCAATATTGTGTAATACTGCCCGAAGCCGTTATCGGATCCAACTGCAATATTTGTGCTTGCGTATTTATTGAGAATAAGGTTGTGATAGGTAATAATGTAACGATAAAGAATGGGGTTCAACTGTGGGACGGAGTGACTATTGAAGACAATGTCTTTATTGGTCCCAACGCAACCTTTACGAATGAGTTGATTCCCCGCTCCAAAGCATATGATAGTATGAATCTTATGAACACGCTGGTGAAGACCGGCGCTTCTATCGGTGCCAATGCAACGATTCTCCCCGGTATCACTATCGGGGAATACGCGTTTGTGGGTGCGGGAAGTGTTGTTACAAGTGATATCCCGGCATATGCACTATATTATGGTAATCCGGCAACACATCAGGGGTACATGACCGAAGACGGTGTGATATTGGATCTTCAAAAAAAAGACAAAAAAGGCATCATTCATCATTTATAACAAACGTGTATGGTGAAATTTCTTGATATTCAAAAAATAACGCAGAAGTATGAGAATGAAATCCATCATTCTATCTCTCGGATTGTCGATTCCGGCTGGTACCTGCTGGGTGAGGAAACGGCTGAATTTGAAAATAATTATGCCCGATTTATCGGAACCGAGCACTGCATAGGCGTTGCTAACGGATTGGATGCGCTGCGCATAATTCTGCGTGCTTATATGGAAATGGGAGCGATGAAGGAAGGCGACGAAATAATTGTTCCCGCCAATACCTTTATTGCCTCAATTATTGCCATAACCGACAACCGGCTGGTTCCTGTTCTGATTGAACCCTGTTTAACGACTTATCAGATTGACGACGAGAAAATCGAGGAGGCTATTACTTCCAGAACAAAAGGAATCATGGTGGTGCATTTGTACGGCAGATGTGGTTATACAGACAAAATAGCCTCGTTATGCCGAAAGTATAACCTGAAATTGATTGAGGACAACGCACAGGCGGCAGGATGCAAGTATCATGGAAAAACTACCGGGTCGCTGGGAGATGCTGCAGGCCATAGTTTCTATCCGGGTAAGAACCTGGGTGCACTGGGTGATGGCGGTGCCATCACTACCAACGATAGGAGTTTGGCAGAAAAGGCCAGGTCGCTGGGCAACTACGGGTCTGTCAGAAAGTATATTTTCGACTATCAGGGGTATAATAGCAGATTGGACGAAATTCAGGCAGCTGTATTGAACGTGAAGCTGAATCATCTTGAAAGTGACAATGAACGCAGAAAAGAGGTAGCACGACATTATCTGGATCGTATTACCCAACCGGAAGTAATATTACCCGAGGTGAGCGATTGGAATGCACATGTATTTCATCTGTTTGTTATCCGTACTCCCAAACGAGATGGAATGTTGCGATTTCTGAACGATCATGGTGTGCAGGCACTGGTTCACTATCCAGTCCCACCCCATAGGCAGAAAGCATACAGGGAGCTGAATCATTTGCATTTACCTGTAACCGAAAAAATTCACAAAGAGGTGTTGAGCTTACCAATAAGTCAGGTTGTTACCGATGAAGAGGTGGAGATGGTGGCTCGGGTTGTGAATTCATTTTGTTCACAGAATTGAAAAAAGATAGATGACAGTACAGAAAAATTCATACCGGCAAATCATGAAGGCAACGTCGCTTTTTGGCGGAGTGCAGTTCTTTCAGATTTTAATTTCGGTAGTACGCTCAAAATTTATTGCGATACTACTGGGTCCGTCCGGTATGGGGATTGTCGGGTTGCTTACCTCTGCTACCGGTTTGGTAAGTGGAGTCACAAGCTTCGGCCTGGGAACGAGCGCAGTGAAGAATATTTCCGAAGCAAATGCTTCAGGAGATAACGTTCGTGCATCTACTGTTATCTCCGTTTTACGCCGCCTGGTCTGGTATACCGGCTTGTTGGGCGCTTTGGTGACACTGCTCCTGTCTCCCTGGCTCAGCACTATTACTTTTGGAAACAGAGAGTACAGGCTGGCATTCGTATGGATTTCGGTTACGTTGTTGTTCAACCAGTTGAGTTCCGGAGAATTGGTGTTGTTACAGGGATTGCGCCGGTTGCAGAATCTGGCAAAGGTCAATGTGTACGGTAGCCTGACCGGACTGCTTATTTCCATTCCTCTTTATTACCGGTTCGGTGTTCGAGGAATAGTACCGGTCATTATTATCACATCGTTCATCACACTTTTCTTTTCGCGGTATTTCGCACGCAAGATCAAGACTGAAAAGACTGAAATTTCCAGACCGGCAATTTTAACAGAAGGGAAAAGTATGATTGTGATGGGAGTGATGATCAGTCTGAGTGGTTTAACCACGCTCGTTGCGACTTATCTGCTGCGCATCTTTATTAATCATGCAGGAAATGTGGCGGATGTAGGCCATTATTCGGCCGGATTCACCATCATCAATACGTACGTAGGAATGATCTTCACCGCCATGGGAACAGATTACTATCCGCGTTTATCAACAGTAGCAAACGACAATGTGCAATGTAAAGAGAGTATCAATCAGCAGGCTGAAATTGCCCTGCTTATTTTGGCTCCTATCCTCATCTTTTTTCTTGTATTCATTAATTGGGCAGTGATTCTTTTGTATTCGACTCAATTTTTAGCAATTACCGGGATGGTTTATTGGGCTTCGTTGGGTATTTTCTTTAAAGCCATGAGCTGGGCTGTTGCTTTTGTGTTTTTGGCAAAAGGAGACGGTAAGCTCTTCTTTTGGAATGAATTTGTTGGAAGTGTTTATTCTTTAATAATCAATATGACGGGATATTACCTGGGCGGACTGACCGGTTTGGGTTTTTCTTTCCTGATATCTTACACCCTATATTGTATACAGGTATTTACAATTGCGAAGATCAAGTATGACTTTTCCTTTCATAAGGAAGCGGTCACTCTTTTTTTAATTCAGTTTCTGCTGGCTTTGGTGAGCTTTATTGTAGTGAACCTGATAGAATACCCATATATCTACCTGCCGGGAATTATGCTCATAGCTATATCTTCGTGGTATTCATTCAGGGAGCTAGAGAAAAGGATTGGCATAAGAGAGATGATTCGGGTATTTACGCAGAAAATCAAAAAAAACAGTTCATTATGATTTCAGAAAATGCCACGTTGGTCTCGGTGATTATTATCACATATAACAGTGCCCGGTATGTGACAAAAACATTGGAAAGTGTGAAAGCACAGACCTGGAAGCATATTGAGTTGATTGTAAGTGATGACTGCTCAACTGACGAGACTGTCATGATTTGCAGCGAATGGTTAAACAATAACAGGCATCATTTTGTCAATGCCCGATTAATTACTTCCGCTTGTAACACAGGTACTTCCGCAAACTGTAACAGAGGATTCAAATCAACTACCGGTGAATGGATAAAAACCATATCCGGAGATGATATACTCCTGCCTGGCTGCATTTCCGATAATTTGAGCTATGCCGGTAATTCAAATGCCACTTTTATTGTATCGGATATGTGTAAGATAGACGAAAACGGCATGCCACTCGCAGACAATACGGTAAACGAGGGGTTGGCCTACTTTGTAAATTTGCCTACTGCAAGAAAACAACTGAAAGCGTATGTCCGTTGGCCGGCTTTCTTAAATACTCCCACTTTCTTCTACAAAAAAGAAATCCTGGACCTAATTCATCTTTGCGACGAGGAGTTCAGAATCTACGAAGATATGACGGTTATTTACCGGATTACCGAGATGAATGTAAAGGTATATTATATGAATAAGTCAACCGTAGGATACAGAGTCCATGCTGACTCAGTTTCCAGGAGTAATAAATTGGAAGAAATCAGAACGGAAGAGGCACATAGGATATTTAAAAAATACCGGTCAAAACATCTTAATCTGTTGAATCCTATCGACTTGTCGATATATTATGAGTGTTGGCTGCGATTTAAATATAAAGGATTTAAGGGACGGAAAGGAATTGTGATCCTGAATAAGTTAAGTCTCTTTTATTGGTATCTACGACTAAGTGGAATTAAAAAATAGTGAGTTTCTGATAATGTATAACAATTTAAAGAACGGAACATTATGCGTATTCTTTGGGTCACACATGATCTGTTTGAAGCTTTTCTTCCCTATGTAAAAGGAAGGCCTACCCTGGGAGGTTCGTGGATCGCTCCGTTGTTTTATCTTCTTCATAATGAACCCGACGTAAAATTGGGTTCAATTACACCGGTCCTCAACGGTGAAGCTCAAAAAAAAGAGATCGACAATATCATCTATTATTCTGTTCCCGTGATGAAAAATGAGAATATCCGAAATATAAACCTTCGTCTTGCATCAGAATATCTGTTTGCCATAAACGATTTTAAGCCTGATATCATCCATGTGCATGGTACGGAAAAAAATTTCGGCCTTCTGCGCAAATTCATTGACGAATCAATCCCTGTTGTATGCTCTATTCAGGGTATTGTCTCTCCCTGCTATGATAACCTGAAACATAGCGTGGCAACTGTCAATATAAAAAAATACCGATCGATTAAAAACAGGTTGGGACGGGGAGGAGTAAATTTTGCTTTGCGAAAATGGAAACGTTACATCCTGATAGAGCGGGAAATATACAATATAAACAGCTATTTTGTGGGTCGTACAATGTGGGACAGGGCGCAACTGATGTCCCTGAATCCAGAAGCGGTCTATTTTCAGGGAGAAGAGCTGCTGCGTGCAGAGTTTTACACAACAAAGTGGGAGATTGACAATTGTGAACGACACAGGATATTTGTTCCCTCTGCCGCATCACCCCTAAAAGGTTTCCATGTACTGTTGAAAGCAGCTGCCATACTTAAACAGGATTATCCTGATGTGAAAATAGTAGCACCTTTGTCCACGATTCAGACGAAATCCCCCAAGTGGAAAGACTATCTGGTGTCTGAAGATTATGCAAATTACGTGAAAACTCAAATAAAAGAACTCGGCTTGGAGGGTCATGTTGTATTCAAAAAGAAGTTATCTGCTACCGAAATGGCTCATGAATATTGTAATGCACATGTATTTGTCCTCCCCTCTTTTATGGAAAATAGCCCAAACTCATTGGGCGAAAGCATGATGGTTGGAGTGCCATCGGTAGCCTCTGCAGTAGGTGGAGTGCCCTCTATCGTGAAGGATAATGAGAGTTCGCTTCTGTTCTCGCCGGGAGATCACGCTTATTTGGCCTTTCAGGTAAAACGTATTTTTTCAGACGATGCATTGGCGGAGAAAATTGGTCGCGAAGCCCGGATGATCGCTCAGAAGCGCCATCATATCGAGCATACAATCAGGCAATATATGTCAATTTATTCCAACATAATAGATCATCATCATGAAAATATTGCATGTGCTCTATGAACTAAAATTTTCGGGCGCTGAGATAATGTATGTGGATGCGGCCCCTCTTTTTCGGGAGAGAGGGTGTGAACTAACCGTCATGGCTACCGCTGCAAATCCTGGAGAGTATGCATCGTATTTCAGGCAAGCCGGATTCGAGGTGGTTCATTGCCCTTACCCCAGAGGCTGGAGGATAACAGCGCGTATCCGGTTTTACTCACAGTTTATTCATTTTTTGAAAAAAGGGAGATTCGATGTCGTTCACATTCACGTGAATGCTTTCATGTGGGCATTGGCTTTCTGTACGTGGGTGGCCGGAAAACGTTCCGTCTATACGTTTCACAGTGTTTTTCCCTCTCATCGTTATAGCTATCTGTATCATGTTTTTCAACGTTGGTCCGCCAAAAATATCTTTGAATGCAGATTTCAAACTATAAGTGATTCTGTTTATGAACACGAACTGTCCTACTACCATAATCAAACAAAGAAAGTGTATAACTGGTATGGGGCTCATCGTTTTTTCCCTTCGCTAAACGGTGAAAAAAAACAAATCAGAGAAGCCTTGGATATTCCACAGGAGGCTCTGGTACTTATTTCAGTAGGAGGTTGTAGCGAGATTAAAAGACATTCCGAAATAGTAAAAGCACTCCCCTATATTGTACGAGAGCATCCTGCTGTAGTGTACCTTCACCTGGGAGAAGGAGATGTTGAAACAAAAGAGAAGGAGCTTGCAGCTGAATTGGGTGTCTCTGGCCATGTTAGATTTTATGGCAACCAAACCGATGTCCGAAAATTTTTGGTGGCATCAGACATTTATCTTATGACGAGTAAATTCGAGGGAATCTCCCTTACAACAATTGAGGCCATGGCGTGCGGTATCCCCGCCATACTTTATGATGTAGCCGGATTGAGGGACTTTAATAAAAACGGGGAAAACAGTTGTCTTATCCCCGAAGATCATCAATTGCTGGCTAAGACAGTAATCGAACTCTATTCCCACCCTGAGATTTCAGAAAGGCTTTCGGCCAATGCCAGAGAGTTGGTCGATAAAACCTATCATATGGAAAAAAATGTGCCGGTGATATTTACTCTTTATAACCAGTGAAAAATGAAAAAAGTAAATGTGAACAAACAGATAGTGAGTCATCTGATTCCCGTATCGATTCTTTTAATGACTATTTACACCGTGTTGCCTTATATAAAGCCGGGAATTCCGGTCCTCTCCTCTCTCGATAACACAACACTGTGGTGGGGTATTTCATTTTTGATTCTGGCGGTATTTTTCTTTTCCCGGTATTATTTTTTCGATAAAACGAACGAAGACAATATGCTTATAGTCTGGATATACCTGCTGTGGAATGTAGTATGCATAACAAGAGGCATGTTTGAAGCAGAATTGTATTGGGACTGGAAAGGGTTGATAAGCAACTCGATGGCTCTTATGTTGCCCATCGTCATGTTTTCCGCCACCAACAAGATTGTGGTACAGTCGCTCTTTGTTTTTTATGTAAAATATGCCTTGCCGTTGTTCGCGTTATTTGCCCTGATCATCAGGACCGATGCTTTTGGTTTTTACCTGATGCCAGTGACTGTCATGATCCTGTTTTTTCCGGCATTTACCGTGCGTCAGAGATTCTTTATTCTGCTGCTTACTGTTGCAGTTGTATTTTCCGATTTCGGTGCCAGGAGCAATATCCTGAAATTTGGCGTGACATTTATTATCCTGGCCATTTACTATCTGAAAGAGAAGATCAGTGTCAGGGTCATTGAAATTGCCCGTGTTTCATTGTTTATTGCTCCGGTACTTTTTTTTGTACTGGGAGTGACCCATGTATTTAACGTATTTAATATGAACGAATATATCAAAGGTGATTATGTTGCTGTGGGCACCGATAATGAGGGCAACCGTGTGGAAATGAGTGCTACTGCCGATACAAGGACTTTTATTTATATTGAGGTGTTGGAGTCGGCCATCAACAACAATTATTGGCTGTTGGGCAGAACACCCGCGAGAGGAAATGATTCCAATACATTCGGTGTACTGGCAGCTGAATTAACGGGTAGAAACGAACGACTTGCCAACGAAATAGGGTTAGCCAATGTATTTACCTGGACGGGGGTAATGGGAGTGGTTCTCTATTTTCTGATATTCTTCAGAGCATCTTATCTGGCGGTAAACAGATCAAAGAACATCTATATAAAGATGTTAGGGGTTTTCATTGCTTTTCGATGGCTCTTTTCTTGGATTGAAGATGTGAATAACTTCACCGTAAATTACTTTATGTTGATGATTATTCTGGGGATCTGTTTTTCTCATTCGTTCAGAAAAATGACAAATAATGAAATTGTAGTGTGGGCGAGAGGAATATTTGACGTGCGGTTTATTCGTTTTCAATACGTTATGACTAAGAAGAACGAATACGACATTGACTTGGACATGAAGCCGATAGCCGAGGAGAATGAAAAAATTATCGTATGAACACAAAGAGTGTAGCGGCATTGATTACATGCCACAACAGAAGGGAAAAAACAATTGCTTGTCTGGAATCATTACAGCGGGCTGAGGTTCCTCCTGCATATCGGGTCGATGTCTATTTGACCGATGACGGTTCCACCGATGGGACCGGCAATGCAGTGAAAGAACTGTTTCCAGATGTCAATCTGGTAGAAGGTAACGGGAATATGTTTTGGGCTGGCGGCATGCGACTGGCATGGAAAACCGCCCTGGACAGGAAAAAGTATGATGCCTTTCTGCTGATCAACGACGATGTGATATTGTACCGGAACTTTATTTGGAATTTACTGAAGGCAGAGACATATTCACTGTCGGAAACGGGCATGAAGGGAATATATACCGGAGCTACAGTCGACGGAGCTACGGGCGAGGTAACGTACGGCGGGTCAACAATCATACGAAACCACCTCATTATGACCATGCAGAAACTTGCGCTGGCTTCTTATCCTCAACAGTGCGACCTGGCTAACGCCAATATTCTGTGGGTCAGTGGTTATGTGGTGGACAGGATCGGTATTTTTGAAGAACGGTATACCCACGGAATTGCCGATTACGATTATTCCCTAAGAGCTCTAAAAGGAAATATTCCATTATGGCTGGCACCCGGTGTTTGTGGTATATGTGAGCATAATCACGGGAAAAACTGGAAAACAGGTTTATCCCTGAAAGAAAGAATCCGTTGGATGAAGAGTCCGAAGGGACTTGCATACAGCGAGTATCTGTTTTACATAAAGAAGCATTTTCCGGCATACCTTCCTTATTCATTTATTATGATGTGGATGAAGATCCTCTTTCCTTCTGTTTGGGATCGATTTAAAAAGACAGCGTGAACAAATCAATTGATAACAATGCAATGAAAAAAATATTTCAACTCATATCATCTATCCAGTTGGGAGGAGCAGAAATAATTGCTTTTCACCTGTCGGAGTATGGCAACTTATCCCATTCTGCAGAGATTTCCGTGGTAGAGTTGTACCGGACAAAAAACAGTTATGCCGATCACAAAAGAAAAGAGTTAGAGCGTAAAAATATCCGGATCATCACTCTGCATAGAGGCTCCAAGCGGGGAAGCCTTCTTTTTGGCCCCCTTCACCTGTTTTTTCTTATTCTGAAAGAGAAACCTTCCATCATTCACTCCCATACGGACCTGCCAGATTTCGTTTTGGCTATTGCAGTAAGAATTCTCACTCTGTTCAGAATTAAAACGCCCGAAGTTGTTCGTACAATACACAATACTCAATTATGGCGAACTCATCATAAAATGGGCAGGATTGCCGAGTCGGCCTATGGAAATGAGCCGGTTGCAGCGGTCTCTTCATACGCTATGGTGGCTTACGAACAATTAAGAAAGAAATACCGGCTGCCACTTTCCCCGAACAGGCAGATAATTTATAACGGATGTGCCGTTCCTCAACAATGTCCCCATCCGTTTAAAATAAGCAAAGAAAAAATTAATATTGCCTTTTGCGGGCGTTTTGAAGATTATAAAGGGATGGAAACACTCATATCGGCAATACCGGAGGTCGGCCGGTTATATCCCGGTAGTTTCCTGTTTCACCTTATAGGGGACGGAACCTATAAAAAAAGATTGCTCCAGCTTTCGCAACAAAGGAGCGATGTATTGCTATACGATCCCGTTCCCAATGTTTCCACCATGTTTTATGCATTCGATTTTCTGTTCATGCCTTCGCATTTTGAGGGGTTGACACTAATATCGATCGAAGCCTCATTTGCCGGAGTTCCGGTCATTGCCTCCTTTGCTCCGGGGCTCGACGAGACATTGCCGGAAAATTGGCCACTTAAATTTCATCTTGAGAGGCGGGAGGAATTATACGCAATTTTTGAAAAGATAAAGGAGCATTTCTACAACATAAATAAACTTCGGAAAATGGCATTTGATTTTGCAATGATGAAATTCTCCATGAATAAAATGATTGAATCCTATGCTCAATTATACACCAAAATGTTATGAAATCTGAACGAAAGGAGATATTATACCTGTTGCATCTACCGCCCCCTGTGCACGGTTCATCGGTAGTTGGGGAACAGATTAAAGGAAGCAGACTGATAAATGATGCATTCAGGGGAAAATATATCAATCTTATATTGTCGCGGAAGGTGAATGAGAGCGGAAAAACGAACCTTGTGAAGATAGTCCGGCTTGTGAAAATATGGTTAACATTACTCGCCACATTAATAAGACACAAGCCTCATCTCTGTTATTATGCACTGACCACTACCGGCCCCGGCTTTCGTAAAGATGTAATCCTCATTGCCCTGTTGCGTTTGTTCCACACTAAAATTATCTACCATATTCATAACAGAGGCATAATAAACGAAAAAAACAACAGACTGAATGACCTGTTTTACCGGTTCGTATTTAACCAGGCTCCGGTGATACTTCTCTCCAGACATCTCTATTACGACGTGAAAGAATATGTACCAGAGTCGAGTGTGTATTATTGTGCTAATGGCATAAGTGATTACCAGCCTCGAATAGCCTTTTTGTCCAAAACCGGGAACAGACCTTTCAGGATACTTTTCTTCTCGAACCTGATGAGGGAGAAGGGGGTTTTTATTCTGGTGGAAGCTTGCAAGATCCTTTTGGAAAAAGGGTATCATTTTCAATGTGAATTTGTAGGAGGAGAGAGTGATGTCACCGAAAAAAAACTTACCGACTTCGCCGGGGGTATGGGGCTTGACGGGCATGTAAAATATCTGGGAAAGAGGTATGGAAAACTGAAGGAGATGGTGTTTGAAGAGGCCGATATTTTTGTACTTCCTTCGCGTTGCGATTGTTTTCCCCTGGTAATACTGGAGGCCATGCAACACAGGTTGCCTGTAATCTCATATGCTGTGGGCGGTATACCGGAAATAGTGGACGAAGGTGTTACCGGCTACCTGCTTCACCCTCAGGATGATGCAAATGATCTGGCCGAACGGATTGAAAGCCTGATTCAGAATCCTTCCTTGAGGGAGGAAATGGGGGCAAACGGAAGAGTGAAGTACGAGAACTTCTTTACGAAGAGAGTTTTTGAGCGGAGGTTGCTATCAATTTTACAAGATGTTATCAATTAAAAAAAGAAGTACAATGTTAATCGAAGTATCAAAAGATGTTTACAGAAAACATTTTTCTAAAGACTTGAATCCTTTTATCTCTGAGTCATTTATTGGATTAGTAGAAGGTAAAACTGATAAAATTATCAGGTTGATGAAGAGTGACGATATTTCAATGGGACTGCTTGCAGGGGTAAAGGATGATGTCCTCTGTGCTCCTTTTTCAGCGCCTTTTGCCGGTTTTCACTATACGCATGAGTATTTGTCGTACGAGTTAGTTTTCGATTTTATATCCCAGCTAAAAAACTTTGTTCGTGAAAATAATTTTAAAAGAATCACCATCACACTTCCGCCCGACCTTTATCAGACGAATATGAATGCAAAATGCATCAATGCATTTGTCAGACTCAACTTCATTGTGTCAATCCCTGAAATCATCAATTGGATAGACCTTCATAAATTTAATGGTATATGGGTTAAACACTCGGTGGCACAGAATTACAATAAAGCGTTGCGCAATGAACTCTCTTTTCATGTCGTGACAGACGAACAATCCATTCAGGAAGTGTACACGATTATTTTCAGGAATCGCGAGGTACAAGGAAGAAAAATACACATGAGTTTGAATGACATTGTGCAGGTAAACCGCATTATGCCGGTCGATTTTTTTCTGATAAAAGATGAAAACGGAAATCGCTTGGGAGCAGCTGTCTTTTACCGCGGTCATGAAAAAATTGCACAGGGAATCTTTATGGGAGACGATCTGGAGAACAGGTCTGTTGGAGTGATGGACCTGTTGTACGGAAGCATATATGATTATTACAAAAAAATGGAGTACGATTTTATCGATTTGGGTGCTTCCGGACTCAACGGAGAACCCAATATCGGATTACTCAGATTTAAGGAGATACACAATTGTACCACATCTCTAAAGTATACATTTACATGGGGTCCCGATATAGAACAGATAGATACTGAAAATTATGCTGCAAAAACTTGAAATATACAGTGGCCCTTTGCAGGAGATTCAACCCTCAAAGAAGCTTATTAGTACGCTCAATGCCCATTCCTACAATACACTGAGGAAAGATGCCGTTTTCAGACAGGCACTTCAGGCAAGCGACATGTTGTTGCCTGACGGTATTAGTGTGGTATTGGCAATGCGCCTACTGAAGGGGGAAAAAATAAAAAAGATTGCAGGTTTTGATCTTTTTCAATACGAAATGACACGCGTGCAGGAACGGGGCGGAAAATGTTTTTTCCTTGGCAGTTCGGAGCGAACGCTCGAACTTATTAAAGCAAGAGCTCGGCAAGAATACCCCGGACTGCAGGTTTACGGCTATTCCCCGCCATTCAAGACTTTGTTCGACGAAGAAGATAACCTGGCAATGATCAACGCAGTGAATGAGGTTGAGCCTGATGTGCTTTTTGTTGGAATGACTGCTCCGAAGCAGGAAAAATGGTCTTATGAATATTTTGGCCAATTGAATGCGGGACATATTTGCTGTATCGGTGCAGTGTTCGACTTTTATGCCGGTACGGTGAAACGTGCACCGGGGTGGATGATACACATCGGGATGGAGTGGTTGTATCGTTTGATCCGGGAGCCACGCAGGATGTGGCGAAGGTATCTCATCGGGAATACTCAGTTTGTAATAGGAATTTTAAAAGAAAAGTTCAGGAAGTAACTATTTAACAATCACAGCTTATGGATTCTGAACATGCAGGGATAAGATTCTTCTATCTTATCTTCGATTTATTACTCTTAAACTTATCGGTTTACATGGTTTATTACAATAGCCCGATGTATAATTATGTGGATCTTCCGGGGAGAAATCTCTATATTTTGCATGCCAATATTTCGGAGCTTTTTGCATACATCATCTACTCAAAGAGAAATTATTTTTTTAATGATGCCTACGCTGAAAGGGTGAAAGCATTCAGCATAAGGTTTCTCATTCTTCTCATCACTCTTTTCCTGTTGGCAGAGATATTTCTCCCGAAAGGGTATCACAAGGGATTTCTGGTAGAGTATACCGGCTTCTTTTTTGTTACGAAAGTGATTGTTTTTTATTTTATCTATAAATTTCACCAGTACCGCTATAAAATGGGATATGCACACCACAGAGTAGCAATATTGGGAGTAGGTGATTCAGACCTGGTACTGGGCAAATTATTAATGAATAACCCTTCTTTGGGTTATAAACTTGTGGGTTATCTTTCCAATAATGAGTACAAGCCAGATGTTGAAATACTTGGAGAACTTGATGAGTTAGCCTCTTTGGCAGAGAACTACAAATTGAATATGCTTCTTGTAACTGATCCCAGGTATTTTACCAGGGATAATACCAAAGTACTTCTCTCACAGTGTAACGAAACCGGGATGCGTATACGGTATGTACTCATGAAAGGTTTTTGGAGTAACCACAGCTATACGGGTAAGAAAATTGACTCGTCACGTTTGTTCGAGATGTTTAACCCTCAAGAGATTCCGTTGGATAAGTTGACATTTCGATTTGTAAAACGCCTGTTCGATATCCTATTCTCTTTCGTTGTTATTATTTTAATATTCAGCTGGTTATTTCCCGTAATAATTGTGCTGATAAAGCTGGACTCCAAAGGCCCCCTCTTCTTTAAGCAACAAAGGACAGGAATTAACAACAAAACTTTCACATGCCTTAAATTCAGGACGATGGCGGTGAATGACGAGTCAGATAGTAAACAGGCACAAGTGAACGATTCAAGAATTACCTCAATAGGCAAATTCCTCAGACGCAGCAATATCGACGAATTGCCTCAGTTTATAAATGTATTTCTCGGCAACATGTCGGTGGTTGGACCCCGACCGCATATGCTGAAACATACTCAACAATACTCTGAGCTTATACGGCATTACAAAGTCCGCCATTTTGTAAAACCAGGGATAACCGGCTGGGCACAGGTGAATGGATACAGGGGGCTGACAGACGAGCTTTGGAAAATGGAAAAAAGGGTGGAGTATGATATGGAGTATCTTGAAAACTGGGACTTGATGCGGGACATCAAGATTATATTTATGACACTCTTTGGAAATAATACCTATAAAAATGCAGGGTGATTCTCTGTCCGGCTGATGGTCAGGCATGATGAAAATTTGTGAAAAAGGCTAAGAATTATGAATGCAATCGACTATGAATAAGAATAGTAAAATTTATCTTGCCGGACATAAAGGCCTGGTGGGATCGGCTATTTGGAAGTGTTTTCAGAACCAGGGATATACCAATCTTATCGGCCGCTCTCATAGCGAACTGGATTTGATGGATGGTGCTGTTGTAAGGGATTTCTTTGACCAGGAGAAGCCGGAATATGTGATTTTAGCAGCAGCTTATGTCGGGGGAATTATTGCCAATAATACTTACCGAGCAGACTTCATCTATCGTAATCTTCAGATTCAGAACAATGTGATTGGCGAAAGTTTCCGCCACAAGGTGAAAAAACTGTTGTTTATAGGGAGCAGCTGTATTTATCCCAAAGAATCCCCTCAACCCATAAAAGAAGAATATCTTCTTACCTCACAGCTTGAATATACGAATGAACCTTATGCGATTGCAAAAATAGCAGCATTAAAAATGCTGGAAAGTTTCAACCTGCAATATGGTACCAATTATTTGGCCGTTATGCCTGCTAATCTTTATGGCCCTCATGACAATTTCGACCTTGAAAAGAGTCACGTACTTCCGGCAATCATCCGGAAGATGCATTTGGCCAAATGTCTGCAGGAAAATAACTGGAGTAGCATTCAGAAAGATCTGAGGAGAAGGAGACTGAATGATGTGAACGGTATGAGTACGATAGACGATTTTATTTTTACACTGAATAAGTTTGGAATTTTTTCGAATCATCTGGAGTTGTGGGGATCCGGAAAGCCCACAAGGGAGTTTCTGTGGAGCGAAGATCTGGCCGAAGCTTGTCTGTTCATCATGAACAATGTGAATTTTGTGGATTTAAAAAAGGGAATGGAGGAGGTACGTAACTGTCACATCAACATCGGCACCGGAAAAGAGATCAGCATCAGAAAACTTGCCGAGCTTGTAGCCGGTATCGTAGGGTATACGGGGAAAATCAAATTCAACCCTTTTCAACCCGACGGAACAATGAGAAAACTTACGGATGTCTCCAAAATAAACACTCTCGGCTGGAAATATTCTGTGGAACTTGAAGAGGGAATATCTCTTTTATATCAATGGTATCTTAAAGATCAGGAACAGAAGTAGAGCTGATTTTGTCTTTATTTTAATCATGGTACGGCCAGGAACCTTGTAAGAAAAACCAAATAACAACCGACACGATGAAGGAAAATAGAACCGCTTCTACTCCTTTCCAAAGGATCGAAGTTATTGACGCTTTGAGAGGTTTTGCATTGCTGGGAGTTATTCTTATGCACATGCTGGATTATTTTGGTTATACCTTCACCAGCTTATCGCATAATTTGTCTCCTTCTGTATTTGATATATTTATTGATCGGTTTTCAGACATGACAATCAGGGGGAAATTTATAAGTATCTTTTCCTTTCTTTTCGGATTGAGTTTTTACATCCAGATGGAAAGAGCCTCAAAAAAAGGTGTGGATTTTCGTGGCCGTTTTATGTGGCGTATGTTGTTGCTGTTTGCAATAGGCCTTATAGGGATAAGTTTTACTTATCTCGACATACTTACTATTTACGCACTGTTCGGGGTGATTCTGGTCTTCTTGTTTCCCTTGAGAAACTGGATTCTTATGCTCATTGTATTTTTGATATTCACAGGCGTTCCGAACTTATTTATAATCGGTTTCGATCAGATAAAAACGGAGCGTTCCATCCTTGACGCCGGTATGACGATATCAGGTAAGTCCGCAGCTCCTTCCGAAGTTTCGAAATCAAATGATGGAGATTACGGAACAAAGAGTAAGATTTTTTTTGAAACGGCAAAAGAGAATCTAACCTTTCGGACAATTGACAAAATAAAGTTTCAATTCTTGCATACCGATACCGGTTTTTTAGTACTGGCACTGTTTATTACCGGTTTCATTGCCGGCAAGCTTCATTTTTTTGAGCAGGTACATATCAGGAAAAAGAGAAATGTTGTTCTGTTTGGTGCATTTATGCTTGTTTCTTTGGCAGCAGTGCTCACAGCCAGAATCATTGGACCTGAAGCACCGGTTAACTTGCTGAAATTAAGAGCGGAGAAAGGAGACGTGCCTCTAATCGCACTCCTTGTGTCCTCCTTGAATAACATCGGTACAATAGCCATGTCTGGTGCGTTGGTAACCGGTTTCATATCCCTTTATCAAGTCGCTGGTATAAGAAAATACCTGAACCTGCTTACCCCGTACGGACGCATGGGGCTGACAAACTATGAGATGCAAAATATATTGGGTGCAATTTTCTTTTCTGCATGGGGATTCGGTTCGTTTTTCGGAGGCAAGGGGCCTGCATTGCTTTTCGCTTTAGGCTTGACAATCTATACACTGCAGGTTGTGATAAGCAGATGGTGGATGAAACAATTTGTTTATGGCCCGCTTGAATGGCTCTGGCGTTCGGGAACCTACTTGAAATGGCAACTGTTTAAAAAAAAATTGAATCCTGATAAAATGGAAATCGTACGGGAATAACCAAAATATATAAAGAATGAAGTCAACATAATATTACATACTAAAAAAGAACTTATGGAATACAGAAAAATTTTTGAGGCTGAATTCAGGGAATTCAATCGCGATATACTGGAAAAGTCGTGGGAATGGTTAAATGATCCTATCATTAAAGAGTTAACCTCTGCGTCGGAATTTGATGCGGAGTCACAGGAGAGGTGGTTCGAAAGCCTGAAGACTCGAAACGATTATTATATAAGATCTGTCTGGTATAAAGACAAACCTATCGGGGTGATGGGTATCAAGCATCTTACCGATAAAGATGGCGAGACGTTCGGTTATCTTGGTGAAAAAGAGTACTGGGGTAAAACCATCGGGGTTCAGGGATTGCAATATATGATTGATTATGCAAAATCGATAAAATTGGAATCGCTCTATGCCATTGTGCTGAAAGAAAATATCAATTCGTACAAATTGATGCGAAGGCTTGGTTTTGAAAAAGAAAAGGAGATAGACGAGAACGCTATCGTCATGAGGCTTTATTTGTTCCCCAAAGAAAATTGATCGGAATGTTTTCGTACGGAATAACGCTTTTGAACTTCTCTTTTTATGACAACGATAAAGTTTTTTATGAATCTGGCACCGCACTACAGGGCGCCTCTCTGGAGAGTTTTACTCAACAATCCAGGGTGGAATATGCATTTTTTCTACGGTGATCATGCGAACGTTGTGGAAACAATCGATTTCGAAAGAGAAGGGCTTTCTTTAAACAGTAAACAAATTCACAAAGTAAAAAACTACTGGTGGAAAGGCACTGTCCTGATTTGGCAAAAAGGAGTTATTCGAGAATGTATGAAAAGTCAATTTGAATTTGCGGTTTTCCCGGGTGAAATGTCCCGACTCTCCACGTGGGTAGCTGCGATAATATGTCGGCTACGTGGAGTCAAGGTCGTTTTTTGGGAACATGGTTTGTACGGGAATGAAAAAGGGTTTAGGTTGATCCTTAAAAAAGCGTTTTTTAGCCTTGCACACAAACACTTGCTTTATGAGAGAAGAGCGAAAAAACTGATGATTGAACATGGGTTTGCTCCGGATAATCTATACGTCTTTTTCAACTCATTGGATTACGATGTCCATAAAGTATTACGTCACAAACTTCAAGCTCTCGATAAAAAGGATGTTTTCCCTTTTTTTACGAACCCTTATTTGCCTGTGGTCATTTTTATCGGAAGGTTGACCGGCGTGAAGAAGCTGGACCTGCTCTTGCAAGCAGTGAATCAGATCAACGACAAGCAAACGGATGTAAACCTGTTGATCGTGGGAGATGGAGCCCATAAAAACAGTCTGGAGGAACAGGGGAGAGCAGGAATACAAAATGGATGGCTGTATTTTGCAGGTGCCTGCTACGACGAAGAGGAAAATGGCAGGTATCTTTCGATGTCCGACTTGTGCGTATCACCCGGAAATGTAGGTTTGACTGCAATCCATTCGTTGAGTTTTGGAACTCCCGTATGCACACATGACAACATGTATCACCAGATGCCCGAATCGGGAGCCATTCAGGCAGGGCATAACGGTTTTTTCTTTAAGGAAAATGACGCGAAGGATCTTAAAGTTAAAATAGAGGACTGGTTGAATCTGATGGACAGGCGGCAAGTGAGAAAAAACTCATACGAAATAATCGATAAATATTATAACCCACATTATCAACTCACAGTCTTTAACAGGTTGGTTTCGGGAGAGAGTCCCGAACTATAGAAACTTCCTGTTTCATCGTGAACGATCATGCAGACAATGGGTATGCTGAATGCGTATTACAGTAAAAATGTATAAAGTATGGCAATCAATTCGTTCGTTTCTTGCTTTTTTTTAATCCTGCTGCTTGGAAAAAATTGAGTTCTCATGCATTTTTGTGACTTCTCCTATGCATATTTTATTAATTTTGCTGACCAAAGAAGATTTTTACAACTTATTTGCAAGAATTTAGTCCTATCTTTGCTGTCGAATAGCAGAAAATTATTTGAAACGCATTGTAAACATATTTGTTATTGCCTTTGCGAGCATGCTGATGCTGGCACTCTCCGCCATTCCGCATCATCATCACGATGACGGGGTGCCATGCTTTCAGACGGATCAGGCTGCACATGATTCTGATCATCAACATTCACACAATCATAACCCTGCATCGGATGCCGGTTCTGAAAATTCAAACTGTGTTGCGCATGCCAGTTTCATTGCCCAACAAGCCGATTCCGGGGGGCGTTTCAAATCATTCCCGTCTGTCCACGCTGATTATTCATTTCATCACGACTTGTTTATATATGTTTTGGCGGATTTAACGATTCCGCTCCCCGATGAAAAATCGGATTACGGCGAATTAACCCTTATCATTCCTGATACTGAAAAGTACAGCCCTACTGGCTTGCGTGCTCCTCCTTTTTCGTTATTATAGATTATTTATCCAAATAGTTAGACCGGGGATTGGCTGCTTTTGATCAATCGTTTTCAAAAGCAGGGAATCCGGTTATTCATTTGCCTTTTGTTTATCTTTCATTCAACAATTTATGAAAATATTTATTGTGTCTTTTTTATCCATCATCCTGGCTTTATTGCTGTCGGGTTGTAGGAATAAAAATCATGAAATGACAGTCACCCATGATACACCCGAACATGCCGAAGACGAGTTGCATGACCATTCGACTGCAAAGATGCATGTCGATGAAATACACTTTTCCAAAGCCCAGGCCGACGCCGTGGAACTGACTTTGGAAACCGTTTCAGCCGGAACCTTCCGGCAGGTCATCAAAACAAGCGGACAAATCCTCTCTTCGCAAGGAGATGAAACTACCATTGCCGCCACTGTAAACGGGGTGGTGTCATTCGCAAATAGGTCAATCGCACCCGGTACGACAGTTCGTGCCGGTGAGAAAGTCGTCACCGTCTCACTGCAAAGGCTTCCTGAGGGAGATCCCGTAATAAAAGCAAAGATAGCTTATGAAACCGCGCTGAAAGCATTTCAACGCGCTGAGAATCTGGTGGGAGAGCAAATCATTTCCGAGAAGGATTTTGAAGAGGTCCGTTTACGCTATGAAACTGCCAGAGCTGCCTACGAGTCACAGGCCGCGAGCTACAGTGCCGGTAGTGTAAGCGTGACTTCACCAATTGATGGATTTGTGAAAAATCTTTTTGTGAGCCAGGGCGATTATATTTCGGTGGGACAACCTATTGCCATGATATCTCAAAATAGGAGACTGCAACTCCGCGCCGAGGTACCCGAGACTCATTATAAAACCATTCCGGCCATCCGGAGCGCAAATTTTAAAATGGCATATGATGACAAACTTTACGAGCTTTCAGGAATGAACGGACAGTTACTTTCATTCGGAAAAGCATTGGATGGAAACTCCTTTTTTATCCCTGTAACATTTGAATTCGATAATGTGGAGGGTGTTATTCCTGGATCGTATATTGAGGTATATTTACTTTCCTCACCGCTGGAAAATGTTATATCAGTACCCTTATCAGCAATTACCGAAGAGCAGGGACTTTTTTTTGTATATGTTCAACTCGATGAAGAAGGATACAAAAAACAGGAGATTACGCCCGGACAAAGTGACGGGAGGCGAGTGCAGGTACTTGCCGGATTGAGACAGGGCGACAAAGTAGTTACTCACGGCGTGTATCAGGTGAAACTGGCAGCAACCTCATCGGCTATTCCCGAAGGACATACCCATTGATAAAAGTCGGAGATAAAACCATGCTAAATAAAATCATTCAATTTTCTCTACGTAACCGGATGGTTATCCTGGTAGTATCCCTGCTATTGATTCTGGGTGGAGTTTACACTGCTTCCAATATGGAAGTGGATGTCTTTCCCGATTTAAATGCACCTACCGTGGTCGTGATGACTGAAGCACAGGGGATGGCACCCGAAGAAGTGGAACGTTTGGTCACCTTTCCCGTGGAAACTGCCCTGAACGGGGCGACGGATGTAAGGCGTGTCCGCTCGGCGTCTACCACCGGCTTTTCGGTTGTCTGGGTCGAATTCGACTGGAGTACGGATATTTATATAGCCAGGCAGATCGTGTCTGAGAAACTGGCAGTTGTAAAAGATGCGCTGCCTTCCAACGTAGGCAATCCAACCTTGGGACCGCAATCCTCAATTATGGGCGAGGTGATGATTATCGGACTTACGGCCGATACGACATCGATGCGGGACTTACGAACGATTGCCGACTGGACAATCCGTCCCCGCCTGCTCTCCACCGGAGGGGTGGCGCAGGTCACCGTGCTGGGAGGCGAAATAAAAGAATACCAGATCTTGCTTAATCCGGAAAAAATGAGACACTACGATGTACAACTCTACGAAGTGCTCGACATAGTAAGGGGTATGAATAAGAACGCATCGGGCGGAGTTCTCAATGAATATGGAAACGAGTATATCATTCGCGGGATACTCTCTACAAATAATCTGTCGGAATTAAAAAAAGCGGTGGTGAAGGTCGGGCAGGAGAGCCCTGTGCTTCTCGAAAGTATTGCAGAGGTGAAGGTTGGTGACAAAACACCTAAACTGGGAACAGCCTCGGAGCGGAATAAACCGGCAGTATTGTTGACTGTGACCAAGCAACCTGCAACCAGTACCATGGTGCTGACCGATAAATTAGACCAGTCTATTGCAGAGCTCCGGACGGTCATACCACATGATGTGAAGATATCGAACGACATTTTCCGCCAATCCCGTTTTATTGAAAGTTCCATTCGCAACATACAAAAATCGTTATTGGAAGGTGCTGTTTTCGTAGTCATCGTGCTTTTTATTTTTTTGATGAATACACGAACAACCATTATATCGCTTATTACTATTCCCATATCTCTCGTGGTGACCATTCTTGTATTAAAAATGATGGGACTGACGATCAATACGATGAGCCTGGGAGGTATGGCAATAGCCATCGGCTCGCTCGTGGACGATGCCATTGTGGATGTGGAGAATGTATTTAAGCGGCTGCGCGAAAACCGACAGAAGCCGGAAGAGAAAAGGAAAACGGTTAAAGAAGTGGTTTATCATGCCTCAAAAGAAGTGCGGCTTCCCATTCTCAATTCCACACTGATTATCATTGTAAGTTTTGTACCGCTTTTCTTTCTTACGGGAATTGAGGGACGCATGCTGGCTCCCCTCGGAATTGCTTTTATCGTGGCGCTGACGGCTTCTACAATTGTGGCGTTGACGCTCACCCCCGTGCTGAGTAGTTATTTGCTCAGCAAGGAAAGGAGTAAAAATGGCAATGTGGAGCAGGAACCCGTTGTTGTAAGATTTCTCAAGAAATATTACGAAAAAGCGTTGTCTTGGACGTTACAAAATAAGAAATGGTTGTTGGGTGGTACCGCTGTGCTGCTGGTGGTGGCGCTTATTATGTTTTTCTCGCTCGGAAGGAGTTTTCTACCCCCTTTCAACGAGGGCTCTTTTACCATTAACGTCAGCACCCTGCCGGGGATTTCACTCGAAGAGTCGGACAAAACAGGTCGTATGGCCGAAGAAATACTGCTCTCCATCCCGGAAGTGCAGACAGTAGGGCGTAAGACAGGGCGTGCCGAACTGGATGAACATGCGCTGGGAGTGAACGTGTCGGAGATTGAAGTACCTGTGATGTTGGACAAACGTTCAAAAGATGAGATACTTAAAGAAATCCGTGAGAAAATGAAGGTAATACCGGGTGTAAATATCGAAATAGGACAACCTATTTCACACCGGCTCGATGCTATCCTTTCGGGAACACGTTCCAATATTGCCATCAAGCTATTCGGAACCGATCTGAATAAAATGTACGGGTTGGGCAATCAAATCAAAGCTTCCATACAAGATGTGAAAGGTGTTGTGGATTTGAATGTGGAACAACAGGTGGAACGTCCACAACTGAAAATAACTCCAAAACGGGAACTATTGGCAAAGTATGGCGTTTCTCTGCCTGCATTCTCTGAGATGGTGAGCGTCTTGCTTGCAGGTGAGGTGGTTTCGCAGGTATATGAAGGAAACAGATCGTACGACCTGACACTGAAGGTAAATGACGATAACCGTGCATCGGCTGAACGCATCAGAAACATTATTGTTGATGCCAACGGACAGAAAGTTCCATTGGGAAATATTGCGGATATTTCGTCTGTAACCGGACCTAATACCATCAACCGTGAAAATGTATCCCGCAAAATCGTCGTTTCGGCAAATGTATCCGGGGGTGATCTACGTGGAGCGGTAAATGAAATCCGTCAAGTTATAGACCGTGAAATTGAGCTTCCCTCAGGTTATCATATTGAATACGGCGGTCAGTTTGAGAGTGAACAGAGAGCATCGCGCACATTATTCATTACATCTGTTTTTTCTATTCTGGCAATTTTTCTGTTATTGTTTAATCAGTTCCGAAGCGTTTCACAATCTGTGGTTATCCTGCTTAACCTGCCGCTGGCACTCATCGGCGGCGTTTTCACCCTTTTTTTTACAAGTGGTAATATCAGTATCCCTGCCACCATTGGTTTTATATCACTTTTTGGTATTGCCACGAGAAACGGCATGTTGTTGATATCGCGTTATAACGATTTGCAAAATGAAGGATTGTCGGCACGTGAAAGCGTGATGCATGGTTCGTTGGATCGTTTGAACCCGATACTAATGACGGCTCTCACTACGGCCCTCGCATTAATACCTCTTGCCGTGGGTGGAAGCCTGCCCGGCAATGAGATTCAAAGCCCCATGGCAAACGTTATCCTGGGAGGCTTACTCACTTCCACGCTCCTCAATGGGTTTATCATTCCGGTGATCTACCTTGAGACGAACAAAAGGACTCCTAAAAGGATTATAAGAGATGACCAAACATCAGAATAATAATAAAAAAAAAGTGGCATCGTTTCTTTGCTGTTTATCAGCTGATTCATGAATAACGTATGCGATGCTGTGATTACCGGAAGTATTACTCGACCGGTTATTAATTTATCATTCAAAGTTTCATTTTTTTCCGTTTTCTTTTGTGCCGGTTTTTCGTTATCTTTGCAGGAAATGAACGCAGGGTTTATTAGCAGGCTGTCGCTGCATCATAGGTTATCTTCAAATAAAAACGGGTTGCTGATCTTGTAGGATGCAAATGCGTTCCAACACCTCCTTTCCCACGAATCAATAAATATGAGAAAAGATAAATTGGGTTTGCGCATCCTGCTGTTGCTGGCGGGAATCTTCGTAATTGCGTATGGGGTAGCACTTTCCATCCGGTCAGATCTGGGAACAAGCCCCATCTCCTCTCTTCCTTACGTCTCCAACCTGCTCTTCCCAGGTGTTACGGTGGGAATTTTCACCATTCTGGTAAATGCCCTGCTGGTTTTGATCCAGATAATGATTCTCAGGAAGAAAAGCAGCCTACAACAGTTGCTGCAACTGCCTTTATTGTCGGTTTTCGGCCTCTTTATCGACCTGAACCTCTATCTTACCCGTTCGTTTGTTCCGGATCATTACCTGCTGCAATTGTTGACAGTAGTACTGAGCTGCTTTGTGATGGCTTTCGGTATTTTCCTGGAATTAAAGGCCGATGTGGGTTATCTCCCGGGGGAAGGACTTACACTGGTCATTTCAGAGAAGTTCAATAAAAACTTCGGAAAGGTCAAGGTAACGATCGATTCTATAGTGGTAGCCATTGCAATTTTTGCTGTATTGTTTTTTCATGGAAAATTGGAAGGTGTGCGCGAAGGCACTGTGATTGCCGCGTTTCTGGTGGGTGCGGTGACCCAGTTCTACAGGAAAAAAATTACTTTTGCTGACAGATTACTTGAGACTAAAACGTCCGTGAAATACGTAACGGAACCCTATATGTCCACAAATAATTTCGTGATTACCATCTCCCGACAGTATGGAAGTGGGGGACATGCCGTGGGAGAGCGTATCGCCAGGAAACTGGGGATTGCATTCTATGACAGCAAGCTGATCGACCTGACCGCAATGGCCAGTGGCCTCACGCCGGAGTATGTGGAAACACACGAGCAGAAGCTGCCAGACAGCTTGTTGGAAAGGCTTTATAACAATAATTACGCTTATGTGAATGAGGTTATCCCTCCCAACGATAAGCTCTTTATGGTACAAACACGGTGATACGTGATATTGCGGCCGGGGAGTCCTGCGTAATTGTTGGGCGTGCTGCCAACTTTATCCTTAAAGGACATCCAAACAGCTTCAACGTCTTTGTTCATGCCGACCGTGAGTTTCGAAAGAGACGTGTGGTACTTGAATATCTGGTAAAGCCTGAGGAAGCTCTGAGAGTGATGGAAACAAAAGACAAAGAACGGATGAACTATTACCGCCATTATACCGGAAAGGAGTGGAACGACCTGAATGAATATGATATGACGATGGAGACCTCCCTCTTTGGCATCAGGGAAACCGCCGATATGATCATCGAAGCAGCAAAGGTCCGAATTTTAACAGATCAATGAAACATCCGCTTAGAACAGCTATGGGAGTTGTAAAACACGAAAGAGGTACAAAATCAGGTATGTTGGTGATTATTCGGAGCAACCTGTGAAAAATCATCAATAAGATTGATATTTTTTGAGAGAATGTACCGAAGGGGAGTTTTGCATGTGTAAATTGTGTATAATTGAAAAGGCAGCTACATTTTTTATTTTGCAACTGCCTTATTATCAGGGTAGCGAGAGGGGGGCATGATCCCCCGACCTCATGATTATGAATCATGCGCTCTAACCAACTGAGCTATCTCGCCATTTTCAAATTCGAGGGGCAAAAGTAGTATATCTTTTTTAATTCTGCAACTACAAAAACAAAAATGTGGATAAAAAGAAGTGTGCTTCTGATAATCCTACTACTTGAGTTTTTTGTGAGAAATATGGGAATCTACTGACCGGAATAGAAATAGTCGGCATAAAATTGTAATTTTGCGGAACAAACAGATATATAACACGGCTTACAAACAGAGTAAAGTGATCTATCCAGATAATTTTGAACAGAAAATAGAATTCAATAAAGTGAGACAGCTGATCTCGGACAGGTGTTTGAGTTCACTGGGCCGGGAGAAGGTGGAAGATATGAAATTTTCTGCTTCTTTTGATGAGATCAGTATGTTGCTGTTCCAAACAGAAGAGTTTGTCCACATCAGGGAAGAAGAAGATGCATTTCCGGCTGATCATTTTTATGATCTGCGCCCGGTGCTGCGACGCGTGCGTGTGGCAGGTGCCTGGATCGACCAGAGTGCACTCTTCGAGCTACGACGTTCGTTACAAACCATTCACGGCATTGTGTCGTTCCTGCGCCGCGACGAAGAGAAGACACCCCGGTATCCGCATCTGCTTGCGTTGACAGGACACGTGATGATCTTCCCGGAGATCACCAAAAAGATAGATAACCTGCTCGATACATTCGGACAGGTGAAGGACAATGCCTCTGCCCGTTTGTCGGAGATACGGCGTGAACTAACTTCCACCGCGAACGGCATCTCCAGAAGCCTCAATGCCATCCTACGCAGAGCACAGGCTGAAGGATTTGTGGAAAAGGATGTAGCGCCAAGCATGCGAGACGGTCGCCTCGTGATTCCGGTGAATCCTTCCTTCAAACGAAAGATCAAAGGAATTGTGCACGATGAATCGGCATCGGGTAAGACAGTTTTTATCGAACCTTCTGAGGTGGTGGAAGCCAACAATCGTATCCGGGAACTGGAGAGTGACGAACGGCGTGAAGTCATACGCATACTGGTCGACTTTACCGACTATCTGCGTCCCTTCCTGCCCGACCTGCTGGAGTCATACGAATTCCTTGCGAAGATCGATTTTATTCAGGCCAAAGCGGCCTTTGCTCAGCAAATAGGAGCCATCAGACCCTCCCTCGAGAATACAAGGCTAATCGACTGGGTGGAGGCAGTGCATCCGCTACTTTACTTGTCACTGAAAAAACAAAATCGGAAAATTGTCCCGCTTGATATCACACTTGGAGAAGCAAATAGAATCCTGGTGATCTCGGGACCCAATGCGGGTGGTAAATCGGTCTGCCTGAAAACGGTCGGCCTCCTCCAGTATATGGTGCAGTGCGGGTTACTGATTCCATTGAAAGAAAATTCAAAAGTGGGGGTCTTTGCAGATGTTTTTATCGATATTGGCGATGAACAGTCCATTGAGAATGATCTTTCCACATACAGTTCCCATTTGATGAACATGAAGTTCTTTGAACGAAACAGTAATGCAAAATCATTACTGCTGATCGATGAGTTTGGAAGCGGTACAGAACCACAGATTGGTGCAGCCATTGCGGAAGCACTGCTTGACAGGTTCAACCGGCAGCAATCGTTTGGCGTGATCACCACCCATTACCAGAATCTGAAACATTTTGCTAACGAACATGAAGGAGTAGTGAATGGCGCCATGTTGTATGACCGTCATGAGATGCAACCCCTTTTTCGCCTCTCCATCGGTAATCCGGGAAGTTCCTTTGCCGTGGAGATCGCCCGCAAGATCGGACTTCCGGAAGAGGTGATTGCACACGCCTCGGAGATTGTGGGAAGCGATTATATAAACATGGATAAATACCTGCAGGATATAGCCCGTGACAGGAGGTACTGGGAACGAAAACGCGA
This sequence comes from Proteiniphilum sp. LBM24028, assembly GCF_056629195.1. NCBI lineage: Bacteria > Pseudomonadati > Bacteroidota > Bacteroidia > Bacteroidales > Dysgonomonadaceae > Proteiniphilum > Proteiniphilum sp. LBM24028. Next base: position 1,154,958 of record NZ_CM152817.1, read on the forward strand.
TGAGATACGGCGTGAACGCAACAGATTGGAAGAGACAGCCACGAAATATGAAGCCGGTCTGGAGGAAATAAACAAACAGAAAAAGGAGATTCTCAGTCAGGCCCGGCAACAGGTAGAACAGATGCTGGCCGAGAGCAATGCACGCATCGAAAATACTATTAGGGAGATCAGAGAGGCAAAGGCCGATAAGGAAAAAACCAAACAGGTACGAGAGTCACTGAGTCGTTTTAAAGAGCAGGTGACAGCAGCCGTGACAGACGAGAAGGAGCTTACGATATCAAAGAAACCTGTCAGGAAAACGAAAAACCAGACTACTGAGTCAAGGGTAATCCACGAAAAGCTGTCAGCAGGAGATGTGGTTCGCATCAAAGGGCAAACTTCTGCAGGTGAAGTGATGGAGGTTTCAGGAAAAAAAGCAACCGTTGCCTTTGGGATGATCAAAACCACCGTCAACATAGACAGTTTGGAGAGGGTAAGCAGCAACCAGCTTAAAAAGGAGAAGAAAGCCTCCAACACCCGCGACCTGCTACACGAACGAAAACTGAATTTCAAACAGGATATTGATGTCAGAGGCATGCGAGGGGATGAAGCGTTGCAGGCGGTTATCTATTATATTGACGATGCAATTCAGTTGGGCGTTTCACGGGTACGTATACTACACGGAACAGGTACGGGCACATTGCGGCAGATTATTCGTGAGTATTTAGGTACCGTAGAGGGTGTCGCCCATTTTCAGGATGAACATGTTCAGTTTGGCGGAACCGGAATTACGGTGATCGATCTGGCATAATATTCAAATTATTTTTTATCTTTGTCCCTGATATTAAAAAATCACTCAAATAGAAATTAACATATCCGTAGATGGTAAAATTTTCAAAACCTTTCTGGGTAGCCAACTTTGTAGAGCTTCTTGAGCGACTCGCGTACTATGCGGTATTTATTGTCATTACCCTTTATCTCTCAAATGTATGGGGCTTCTCAGATATTGAGGCTGGGGTGATTGCAGGACTCTTTTCGGCTTCTCTATATCTGTTACCACTGTTTGCAGGAGCTTATGCTGATAAAATAGGGTTCCGGTCGGCAATTATTCTCGCATTTACCCTGCTCACGGTTGGTTATGCCGGGCTGGGTATTCTGCCCACGATGCTCGAAAATGCCGGACTGGTTAATTATGAGATGACAACCACCTACACAGGGTTGAAGGAGAGTTATCTCAGATGGTCCATTGTTGCCCCCCTCATATTGGTAGTTATAGGTGGAGCATTTATTAAATCGGTCATCTCCGGTACTGTTGCCCGTGAAACAACACCTGAAAACAGGGCGCGGGGATATTCCATCTTTTACATGATGGTCAATATTGGCGCTTTCACCGGCAAAACAGTGGTCGACCCTCTGCGACGGAGCATGGGTGATCAGGGCCTGGTTTACCTGAATTATTTTTCAGCCGCAATGACCCTACTTGCCCTTCTCGCTGTATATTTCTTTTACAAATCGGTCAGAACGGAGGGTAAAGGAAAAAGTTTTGCCGAAATAGGGCAATCACTGGTAAAAGTAGTGCTTAACGGGCGATTGATGGTGCTGATCCTTATTGTCAGCGGTTTCTGGATGATTCAGAGTCAAATGTATGCCACCATGCCCAAATATGTAATACGGCTCATTGGAGAGAGTGCCTCGCCCGGATGGTACGCAAACGTGAACCCTTTGATCGTTTTCGTAAGTGTTAACTTTGTGACTTCACTGATGAAAAAGCGAAGTGCCATTACCTCCATGATGGTGGGAATGTTCATTATTCCTGTCTCGGCACTGATCATGTCTTTCGGAACACAAATTGGGGAAAGTTATATTCTGGGTTTGCATCCCGTGGCTTTCATGATGATTATAGGGATAGCCTTCCAGGCAATTGCCGAATGTTTTATTTCACCCCGTTACCTGGAATATTTTTCACTTCAGGCTCCAAAAGGAGAGGAGGGATTGTATCTGGGCTTCAGTCACCTGCATTCTTTCTTCTCATTCCTTTTTGCTTTTGGATTGTCGGGATTTCTGCTGGATAAATATTTACCCGATCCGCGACTTTTTACCAATGATGCAGGGGTGATAGACAGCGTGGCATATGCTGCCGCCACGCAGCATGCACACTATATCTGGTATGTTTTCGTGGCAATTGGTGCCATATCTGCTATTGCGCTATTTATTTATGGACGTATAACACGTAGAATGGATCACAGGAAAGTCAAAGAATAGTAAAATAAAAACATGTCATCACTTCAAATGTTATATTAAGTATAAACAACATTTTTTTAAAAACAGAAAATATGAGATTAGATTTGAGTTCACACATTGCGTTTGAAAGGGTACCCAGAAAATACTACCGCCCTGAAAACGATTTTGAAGAATATAATCTGGCGCGCTTTGAGAAATTACCCCTGGCAATCTATGAGGAATCAAAAAAAGCAGCAAAGAAGGTGGCCGGCGATATTGTAGCGGAAATGCTGCTAAAACAGCAAAAGGGAGAAATGTTTGTGCTTGGCATCAGTGGAGGTACATCTCCCATGCCGGTTTATGAGGAACTGGTCAGGCAGCATAGGGAAAAAAACGTAAGTTTCAAAAATCTGGTCATTTTTAATACGTACGAGTTCTATCCCGTACTAGACTTTTCTTTCAGTAACCTGCAGATGCTGAAGGATGTTTTTTTAAATCAGATCGACATAGATCCTGCACATATTTTTTCTCCTGATGCTACCATTGAAAAAGATCTGATAGCAGAAAACTGTGAAGCCTTTGAACAGGATCTGAAAAAAATGGGTGGACTCGACTATCTGTTACTGGGACTGGGTAGTAAGGGAAATGTAGGCTTTAATATGCCAGGTAGCGGCCTTCACTCACAAACAAGGCTTGTCATGCTCGATGGGGATTCGCGTAAAGATATTGCCCGTAACTTTGGATCACTCGATAAGGTACCGGTGAGTGCAATCACAATGGGACTTTCGGATATGATGGATGCAAAAAAAATAACTCTGGTTGCCTGGAGTGAACAAAAGGCAGGAAGTGTCTCCGATATTGTCGAGGGAACGGTAACCGACCTGATTCCGGGCTCTATCCTGCAGACACATCCCGAAACAAAAGTGTATGTGGACCTGGCGGCAGCATCGGAGCTTACACGTATTAGTCGCCCCTGGCTGGTTACAAACTGTGAATGGACCAGCAAACTCATCCGTCGGGCCATAGTTTGGCTTTGTGGAGTGGTGGATAAACCTATTCTTAAGCTGACAAATAAGGATTATAATGACAACGGACTGAGTGAGCTGATCACTCTTTACGGATCGGCCTATAATGTGAATATCAAGATATTTAATGACTTGCAACACACAATTACCGGATGGCCTGGAGGAAAGCCCGATGCGGATGATACTTATCGTCCCGAGCGGGCAAAACCCTATCCGAAACGAGTCGTCATTTTCAGCCCGCATCCCGATGATGATGTAATCTCTATGGGAGGCACGTTTCAACGTCTGGTAAACCAGGGTCATGAGGTGCATGTGGCATATCAGACTTCCGGAAACATTGCGGTGGGAGATGAGGAGGTAATCCGTTACATCTCGGTGTTGAACAGCATGCGTAAGAAATTCACTCCCGGTAACACAGATCTGCAGGAGAAGTATGAGAAGATACGTCATTATCTTTTGCATGAAAAAACGAAGGAAGATGTGGATACCCCCGACATCCTTTTCATCAAGGGGAGGATACGACGTGAGGAAGCCCGTTCGGCAGACCGCTATGTAGGTCTCTCTGAAGACAATGTCCATTTTCTGGATCTTCCTTTCTATGAAACAGGAAAGGTGAAGAAGAATCCTATTTCGGAAAAGGATGTAACGATTGTCAGAGATTTTATTGAAACCATTAAACCCCATCAGATTTACGTAGCAGGAGACCTTGCTGACCCGCATGGTACTCACAAGGTTTGTCTCGACGCCATCCTGGGGGCAGTTGACATCCTTAAAGAAGAAGAATGGTTTCAGGATTGCCGTATCTGGATGTATCGCGGTGCATGGATGGAGTGGGAGATAGATCATATTGAAATGGCTGTGCCACTCTCGCCCGAAGAGCTACGCCAGAAAAGAAATGCCATCCTGAGGCATCAGTCACAAATGGAGAGTGCTCCTTTCCTGGGCGATGATGAACGTTTGTTCTGGCAACGTTCGGAAGAACGTAACCGTGCCACGGCCGATATGTACTGGAAACTGGGACTAGCCTCGTATGAAGCCATAGAAGCTTTTGTGGAATATATTCCCGTTCAGTAAATTAGCAGAAAAATAAGTTATAAAAAGCTGTCTGAAAAGACGGCTTTTTGTTTTTTGGCGACTCAAATAGTCTAACTTTTGTGAACTTTTGGCAATGGAACCAAAAAAAAGTTGTATATTGTGGGCCTGTTTCTAAATATACATGTCGAAAGAAAAATTCCATATCGAGTTCCTGATGGGAAACGCGACCCAAAGTAGTTTATGGCGCATGGTCAGTCAGATAGACGGTCTTTCGGAATGGTTTGCTGATGAGGTATCAATGGATGAAACCGAAACTATCTACACATTTTACTGGGGAAAAACAAATAATCAGGCAGTTATTGTAAATCAGAAACCGTTGTCAAACATCCGTTACCGATGGATAGACGAGGAGGAAGAGAATTGTTATTTCGAGTTCATGTTACGTAAACTGGATCTGTCGGGCGACATGACCCTGGAAATTACCGACTTTGCTGAATCTGATGAAAAGGGAGATGCCATTGCCTTGTGGGAGTCACAAATAGACGAGATGAAAAGAAGACTGGGTATCTGAGCTCATCACATCATCTTTTACTGTCTCAATTAATCATCTTTACACTTTCGAAACCGCGATTGTCCGTTTGATTTTATTATCTTTGTCCTAAAATTAAACGTCTCTTTTTTGTGCTGTCCGATGAAAAGATTTTTCCACATAAAGCGGTTATATGGTTACATTCTGACAACATTTATTCCGCTTTTTCTAATGACTTTTGCCATCTGCCTTTTTCTGGTATTGATGCAATTTTTATGGAAATATGTGGAGGACATGGTGGGCAAGGGACTGGGACTCGATGTGATCGGGGAGATGTTCTTTTATGCTGCCCTTAATCTTATTCCGATGGCGCTGCCGCTGGCTATCCTGCTGGCATCACTGATGGTCTTCGGAAACATGGGAGAAAATCTGGAACTACTTGCCATTAAATCGGCCGGTATTCCCCTGTTGAAAACCATGAAACCACTCATTATCCTCATCTTTTTCATCAGTGTGGGTGCCTTTTTTTTTCAGAACAATGCGACTCCGAAAATACAGACCAAGTTTTATTCACTGCTTATTTCCATCCGTCAGGCTTCGCCTGAACTTGATGTGCCCGAAAGTGTTTTTTATAAGGAAATTGACGGCTATAACCTCTATGTAGAAAGGAAAGACCAAAAGACCGGTATGTTATATGATGTACTGATATACGATGTGGCGAGTGGATTCAACAGTATGGCCGTAATCATCTGTGATTCTGCAAAAATGAGCATGACGGAAGATAAGAGAATGTTGATATTTACGATGTATAGCGGTCAGCAATTTCAAAACTTTACACAGGGAAACAGGGTCAGTGATGCGGCTGATTTTGTCCCTTATGCAAGGGAAAACTTCGATGAGAAAACCATGATGATCTCCTATGATGCCAATTTCAACCGCATGGGAGAAGAGATGATTGAAGGAAGCTCAACCAGCAATTATGTTTCTAAGAATTTGACGGCGTTAAGCACCTCGATCGATTCCATGACAATGATCATGGACAGTGTGAACAGGCTGGACCGAAACTTGATGAAAAATTATTCCTATCTCACTTTCCGCAATAGCTATCCTTCCGAAAAGAAGGATTCGCTCATTGCGGGTACACTGCTGTATGCCGGTGTGAAAGTTCCACGTCCCGATACGCTGCTGCAGTCAAAAGAACTTGAACAACAGTCGGCTATCCTGCAAAGTGCTTTCATGAAGGCCGACAACAATAGCAATGAGTTTCTTTTCAGGTCACTCAATAAAACCACCACCCAAAAAACCATCAACCGCCACTGGATAGAATGGCACCGCAAATTTACCATCCCTTTTACCTGTCTTATTTTCTTTTTCATTGGAGCCCCATTGGGATCTATTGTCAGAAAAGGAGGCTTGGGCACTCCCATTGTCATATCTGTAATCCTGTTCATCATTTATTATATCGTGGAGAATGTGGGTTACAAAATGACCCGCGACGGAGTCTGGGAACATTGGTTCGGGATGTGGTTCAGTTCGCTCATTCTGTTGCCCATCGGTGTGTTTCTGACTTACAAGGCTATGAATGATTCTGTAATTATGAATGCCGACACCTATGCGCAATTTTTTAAAAGATTGTTCTTGATTCGTGAAAAAAGGAAATATCCTGTAAAAAGTGTAATTATTGACAGTCCCAATTATGAGGATATCGTCCGTTCATTGTCGGGGTTGTCGGATGGAATAGACCATTGGTTTGAGAAATACAACCATTTGACATATAAGGACTTTTGGATGAATAATACCAGCGATAGAGAATTGTTCTTGATCAAAAGCTCTATGGAGATCATTCTCAATCAATTATCCAATTCCAGAAATCTGGAGGAGTTGGCAAAGGCTGAAGCATTTCCGGTGCTCATCACTAAAATCGGACCGTTTAAAGCCGGTACACCTGGAGCCATATTCAGCATGTATTTCTTTCCGGCAGGAATTCTGTTCAGACTCCTCTCTATTCCATTTGAACTAAGGACTAAAAAAGATTTGAGAGAGGTGCAACGGCTGAGCCGGGAAATGATTGAGTTCATACAGAACACACATTACACAGATAGCATAATAACAGCATAAAATTAAAAACAAGATATGCATAAACAAATTAAATTAGACACTATAGAGGAAGCTATTGAAGAGATTCGCAAAGGTAATTTCATCATCGTGGTCGACGATGCGGACAGGGAGAATGAAGGTGATCTGATTATCGCAGCGGAGTGTATCACCGCGGAGAAAATAAATTTTCTGGAAACCCATGCACGTGGCCTTATTTGTGCACCAATCACCAAAGAACGTGCCGAAGAGCTGGAGTTGCCGATGATGGTCACTCATAATACTTCTATACATTCTACCCCCTTTACCGTGTCTATTGATTTGCTCACACATGGATGTACAACCGGAATTTCGGCATACGACAGGGCACAGACCATCCTGGCACTTACCAGGGAGGAGACGGCACCCGAGGACTTTGGACGTCCCGGACATATTTTTCCGCTCCGTGCACAGTCGAAAGGAGTGCTCCGCAGGGCCGGACACACAGAGGCGACTATCGACTTTGCCCGGCTTGCCGGCTTATATCCTGCCGGAGCGCTTGCTGAAATTAAAAATGAGGATGGTTCCATGGCACGTCTCCCCAAATTGATGGATATGGCTAGGAAATTCAATCTCAAGATAGTGTCTGTGGCCGATTTAATCAAATACAGACTGCAGACCGAATCGCTTATTGAACGGGGAGAGGCGGTGAAGCTCCCTACCATGTACGGTGAATTCACGATGATACCCTTTCTTCAGAAAGCCACAGGGCAGGAGCACGTGGCACTGATCAAAGGGGAGTGGCACGATGATGAGCCTCTCCTTGTACGGGTACACTCCTCTTGTATAACAGGTGATATTTTTGGATCCATGCGGTGTGAGTGCGGAGAGCAGTTGCATAAAGCACTGAAAATGATAGAACATGAGGGCAAGGGGGTATTGGTTTACCTGAATCAGGAGGGACGCGGGATTGGTCTCATGGCCAAGGCTGCGGCTTACAAGTTGCAGGAACAGGGCCTCGACACCGTAGATGCCAACCTGCACCTGGGTTATCAGGCCGACGAAAGAGATTACGGCGTAGGCGCCCAGATACTACGCAGCCTTGAAATAAAAAAAATGAGGCTGATGACTAACAATCCCAGAAAACGGATCGGCCTGGAATCATACGGCCTTGAAGTGGTGGAAAATGTACCGCTCGAAATCACACCCAATCCATACAATCATTTCTATATGGAGACGAAAAAAAAGAAGATGGGACATGTACTGAGGAACATAAAGTAACAGAAATTTTTGAATTGATCATTTTTTCCGTGGAAGATTACGCGAGTTTCCTTTATGTACTGGCAGGATGCGGAGTGGGAGGTATTCTGGGATGGATCATTGCCACATTAAACTGCAAATCCAAAACTGTTTCCCGAAGGGACTTCGAGATGATGGTGCAGGAAAATCACCGGCTGAACACCCAACTGGAAGTTTCAAAGGGTAGAATGGGGGATATTGAGCTGCAGAAAAAAGAAATGGAAGCCATTCGTAAACAGTTTAACCTGGAGTTTGAACAGATTGCATCGAAGATACTGGAAGAAAAGTCTGAAAAATTCACGAATCTGAACAAGTATAATCTGGATGCGATTCTGAGGCCGCTGGGAGAAAATATTAATTCGTTCCGCAAGAAAGTGGAAGAGGTATATATTACCGAAGCGAAGGAGCGCTTTTCATTGGGACAGGAAGTGAAAAATCTGCGTGAACTGAATGACCGGCTCAGCAGCGAAGCCAACAATCTGACCCAGGCGCTGAGAGGTGACTCCAAAATGCAGGGCGACTGGGGACAGGTGATTCTGGAGAACATACTGGAACGTTCAGGATTGACGGAGGGTAGGGAATACTTCGTACAGGAATATCTAAAAGATCCCGACGGCAATTATTACACCGGTGAGAATGGCTCCAGGATGCAGCCCGACGTGATTGTTGTGTATCCGGACAAGAGAAAAGTGATCATAGATGCAAAAGTGTCGCTCACGGCATATGTCAACTACACAGGCAGTAGTGATCTGACGGATCAAAAGAAGTTTATAGGAGAACACCTGCGTTCGGTGAGAAAGCATATCGATGAACTGAGTCGGAAAAACTATCAGGATTACGCCGACACACTCGATTTCGTGATGATGTTCATTCCCAATGAACCTGCTTACATGCTCGCTTTGCGTCACGAAGAGAGCCTTTGGCAGTATGCATATGAAAAGAAAATTCTACTGATCAGTCCCACGAATCTGATTGCCGCATTGAAATTAATTGTAGATTTGTGGAAGCGTGAATATCAAAACCGTAATGCGATAGAGATTGCGGAACGTGGTGCATCACTTTACGATAAATTTGTTAATTTCGTGGACTCTCTTACCGATATTGAAATTCATCTCGACAGAGCCAGACGAAGTTATGAGAATGCATACGGGCAGTTGAAAGCGGGAAGAGGAAACCTCATCGGACAGACTGAAAAACTGCGTGAACTGGGTGTAAAGGCAAAAAAAGTGCTTCCCCCATCACTACTTAGTAATTTGGAAGAAGAAAATGAAAATTGAAAACCAGGTAATTAACTCTAAATGCTGAGAGCCAATCGCTGAAAACTGAAATAAATATGTACGGAAAAATGCAACAACACCTACAGGCTGAGTTGAGGGCCATAGAGGAAGCCGGTCTCTATAAAAATGAACGGATTATTGTAACGCCGCAACAGGCTGAGATAGAAGTGCAATCGGGACAGCAGGTACTCAATTTTTGCGCCAACAATTACCTGGGTTTGTCCAACCATCCCCGTTTGATTGCTGCGGCAAAAAAGGCCCTCGATGATCGCGGGTACGGCATGTCGTCGGTGCGGTTTATTTGTGGTACGCAGGATTATCACAAGGAGCTGGAAAAAACCATCAGTGATTTTTTTAAAACAGACGATACCATTCTCTACGCTTCCTGTTTTGATGCCAACGGAGGCCTCTTTGAACCTCTTTTCACTGAAGAAGATGCCATTATCTCCGATGCATTGAATCATGCGTCCATCATCGACGGGATTCGTCTGTGCAAGGCGAAGCGCTATCGTTACGCCAATGCCAATATGGCCGATCTCGAAGAGAGACTGAAGGAAGCACAGACACAACGTTTTAGAATCATTGCTACCGACGGTGTTTTCTCCATGGACGGTAACGTGGCCCCCCTCGATACGATAATGCAGCTGGCTGCCAGATACGACGCACTGGTGATGGTAGACGAAAGTCACTCCGCCGGCGTGGTAGGTAAAACAGGAAAAGGAATTTCGGAACAGTATGGTCTCATGGGTAAGGTGGATGTCATCACCGGAACGTTGGGCAAAGCATTTGGCGGTGCCATCGGTGGTTTTACTACCGGCCGCAGTGAAATCATCGACATCCTGAGACAACGCTCCCGACCGTATCTTTTTTCCAATTCTATTCCTCCCATAGTGGCAGCTGCGGGTGTGGAAGCTTTTCATCTGTTGCAGGAGTCCAATCATCTGCAGGATACACTGCACAAGAATGTGAATTATTTTGTGACAAAGATGAGAGAGGCCGGGTTCGATATAAAACCGACACAATCGGCCATTTGTGCCGTGATGCTCTATGATGCCAGGCTGTCACAACAGTTTGCTGCCGAACTGCTGGATGAGGGGATCTACGTAACAGGATTTTACTACCCTGTGGTGCCCAAAGACCAGGCACGCATCAGGGTGCAGCTCTCTGCAGGGCATGAGAGGTCGCATCTTGAAAAGGCCATCGCAGCATTCGTTAAAATTGGAAAGAAACTTGAAATCATTTAACAACCGAACTTGCTGTACGCTTCATCTTTCAGCACGTAAAGCTGAAAGATAACCGCTGACCGCATAAAGCTTAAAATATGAAAGCACTGGTGAAACTTCGGCCTGAGAAAGGCATCTGGATGGAAGAGATTTCCGTTCCTTCCATCGGTGTGAATGATGTCCTGATCAAAGTAAAAAAAACATCTATTTGCGGAACTGACCTGCATATTTATAAGTGGGACGACTGGTCCCGGAAGACCATCAGAACCCCCATGACCATTGGGCACGAGTATGTGGGCGAGATTGTGGATATGGGCAGTGGCGTAGAAAACCTGAAGGTGGGTGATCGTGTAACAGGAGAAGGTCATATTGCCTGCGGGCACTGCCGCAATTGTCGCCGGGGCAAGTTGCACGTATGTGAAAATACCGTCGGCGTGGGCGTTAACCGCGACGGCGCTTTTGCAGAATATCTCTCACTACCGGCATCGAATGTTGTCAGGCTCGATCCCCGTATTCCCGATGAAATCGCTTCTATCATGGACCCCTTTGGCAATGCCACACATACAGCCCTCTCTTTTCCGCTGATTGCCGAAGATGTACTGATCACCGGCGCGGGCCTGATTGGCAGCATGGCTACAGCCATCTGTCGCTTTGCGGGAGCACGATACATTGTCGTAAGCGACCTGAGTGAATACAGGTTGAAAATAGCCCGTAAGATGGGGGCCACGCTCACTGTGAATCCTTCCCGGGGGGAAACCATTGCACGGGCAGTGGAAAAGCTTGGCATGCGCGGTTTCGACGTAGGGCTGGAGATGTCCGGTTCTCCGGCCGGTTTTCGGGAGATGATCGACAATATGTACAACGGATCAAAAATATCATTGTTGGGTATCCTGCCCAACAACACCACGGTAGACTGGAACGAAATTATCTTCAAGGCGCTGACTTTAAAAGGGATTTATGGCCGCGAAATGTGGGAGACATGGTATCAGATGGAGCAGATGCTTATTTCAGGTCTTGATCTGACGCCTGTCATTACGCACAGGTTTGGCATCGATGAATTTCAAAAGGGATTTGACGTGATGGAGAGCGGAGAGTGTGGTAAAGTTATTTTAAGCTGGAACTGATATGAAACAACTGATAATCCTTCGTCACGGCAAAGCCGAACAGGATACAATGGCCAAAGATGATTATGATCGGGTACTTACCGAACGTGGCCGTAAAAATGCTACCGCCATGGGAAGCTATATCATAAAAAGATCAGGTCCTCCCGACCTGGTTCTTTCGTCTTCCGCAAAGAGGGCTCATGAAACGGCCATTATTGTTGCACAACAGCTTGGCTATGCTGAAGATCAGATTAGGACAGATCAAAATCTTTATTTTGCGCCAACCAGATGGATACTGAATGTTCTTTCCAAACTGTCCGATGAGGTGGAGAGCTGTCTCTATGTGGGGCATAACCCGGGAATAACAGACCTGATCAACACTTTGGGAGTCAGACTGGATAATCTTCCCACTTCTTCGGCTGCCTGTTTTGTATTTCATGTCGACGCATGGGCAGATATCTCGGCGGAACGTGCCAACTTTATGTGGCTGAAGCTGGCAAAAGAGCTCTGATTATTCCTCTGTACTGGTATTTTGATTGTATGAGTCGGAGAGAATATGATAGGCTTTCGTACGGAAAGCGAGAAGTGACAAAATGAGCATGAAGACACCTGCTATCACGAAAGTGAGTGCGATGCCGCGTGTGTCACCTCCCCCCAGCAGCCAGCCAAATGCTTGTATGCCGGCGTTGCTCTCCATATAAGGAATGATGAATGATTGAGCCATTGGCCCGATGATAAAGATGGAGACGGGTGTAACTCCTGCCTCCACGGTTTGTGCAAATCCGAAAACCCGCCCTTGTATGGGCTTTGGTACAACGGTCTGGATGATGGTCTGTTCTCCCGCTTCAACAATCGGCGCTATGAGCATATAAAGAAACATTCCTCCTACAAATAAAACGGATCCTTCCCTCAGGGTGAAGAGGATGCAGATGATGCTGATGAAAACGTAACCCAATAGCAATGAACGGAGTGGTTTCCTGCCCAGCCCCAGCCTCCCGATAAGCAACCCTCCCAGAATAAATCCGGTACCCGTGAAGCCCAGAATAACCCCCCATACTTCCACAGGGAAAAGAGTAAGCCCATAGGGATCAAGCAGTACTGCGAAGGCTCCCCCGATGAAGTTGTTAAACGTAGTGAAGAAAATAAGCGCCATTAGCCCGGGTACCAGCTGTATTGCCCGGAAGGCACCATGGAAATCGATCTGACTGTTTTGCAGGTGAGGATCATGTACGATATGTTCTTCAGGGATGGAGAGAAAAAAAAGGTGTACCAGCGTGCCGCTCGACAGCACCAGGGTGATGACAATAGCCCAGTCCATACCCATATATCCAATGATAAGTCCGCTGAAAACGGTATTGGCAATCATGCCAAATCCCTGAATAGTTCCTATCAGCCCGTTGGCACGGGCATACTTGTGTTTTGGCACGAGTATGGAAACAGTTGTTGAAAGCGCTATTCCCCGCAGATTACCACTTAGCGCACTCAATAAAAGAGGCAGGGAGAAAAGCCAGAATGCCGGTGATGAAATGTCGGCAATATGCGTTGTATCGGACAGTAAAAAAATGGCGCTTGCCAGCAGCAGGAGTGCCATGGTCACTACCGAAGCACCTGTCATTACCCTTTTCTTTTTATGTTTGTCTACAATGGTGCCAAAAAACATGCTGGAGAGGGTGACCAGCAACATGTAGGTACCACTTAGCACCGAGAGTACCAGCACTGACCTGGTTTCGAGGTATATCCAAAAAGAAAAGGCGCTCCAAAGCAGATAAGTGCTTGTATTGGCTATGGCTGTGTTGACAAGGACAAGAATGAATCGTTTCATTAGGGAGTTACTTGCTTCACTTCTCAGGAATATTTTTACCCATTGTTGAAAAATATCTACCGGAGAAATTATGATCGACAGGAACCCTCAATCAACGCCCGAAAGCGTTGTTTTGTTTGAAAAATATTTTTTAGATATTTTTAAACAACAACCATGCGACCAGCAAAGTGAGTAAAATATTAAAAGTCTGTGCGCTGAGGAACGACCAGATATATATAGCATTCTCCTTCCTGAATATGTAACGAAAGTCGGTTTCCAACCCTATGCAGACGAATGCCAGTGAGAAGAGCAGGCTACGCGCACCCTTGTTGGCTACACCGGATAACGCTTTCCCGGTTCCTGCATCGAAGACAAAGCTGAATATCAGTGAAGCAATCAGAAATCCAATTACAAACTTTGGAAACCTGTCCCACAATACACTACCTGAGGGACGAATGTCGCTGTGGGTTCCCTTATATGACCAATAGATGGAAATCACAAAGGCGGCAACCCCCAAAAGTACATTCTGTGCAGATTTAATGATCACACTATATTGCTCGGCCGTTTCGCCGATAAACTTGCCAGAGGCTACGACGGCTGCGGTGGTGTCGATGGTGCCGCCCAGCCAGGCGCCGGCAATTTCTTCGCTCAGCCCCATCCATATAGCCAGATAAGGCAAAAGATACATCATGGGAATGGCAATAATCAATACCAGGGAAATCACAAAGGAGAGTTTCTTGGGATCTCCCTTGATGGCACCGCTGGTGGCAATTGCTGCTGAAACACCGCAAATGGAAACTGCACTGGAGAGTAAGATGGACATCTCTTTGTCAATTTTAAATACCTTGCCGGCAATCCAGAAGCTGAAATACCAGACTGACAACACAACAATAATCGCCTGAATCATTCCCAGTGCACCGGCTTTCATGATTTCATTGAAAAGGATGGAACTACCCAGAATTACCAAGCCCGCCTTGATATAATATTCGCTCATCACTGCCGGAGCCATCCAGGCAGGTAGTCCCACAGTATTACGGATCAGAAGACCAATAATGACAGCGAAGAATACTGACTCCAGTCCCATGATTTTTACAGGTGTAAGTCCTGCAATATAGGTGGCCAACCATGCCAGCAGATAGACTATTACGAATGAAAGAAGAAAGCGGCCATTGTCTTTTTTCCCCATAAAGAGATAACCAATGTAAGCCAGAAGAGCTACTATCCCAGACATATAAGCATAATTCTTCATTACCGCAGGCAAAAGAATCACAAGAAGGAGAACAATGGCGCCAAAAATCGTAGCTACCCAGTCTTCGCTTTTTAAATATTTTAACATAAAAACAATGGATTTATTATCAGGAAATATTTCAGAATTCTTATATGACAATTGCAGCGACTGCAAAAATAAATATAATTTACCAACAAAAAGACAAAATGTAACTTTTTCTTTTCTTTTATTGTAATCCTGTTGATTGTCTTAAATCCTTTATTGGTCGATGAAATCAGGGAGTTTGTCTATTTCTTTTGCCAGCATTCTCTGCCGGTTCTATTTTTGTGTAATGTTTCAATTTATAAGGAGGACTTAGTAACAGCTTACTACAATGAAGAAATTACTTGTTATTGCAATATCGTTTACTCTATATTCTTTTTTAATGATTGCGCAGGATCAGCCGGGCAGTTCCATTTCCGGAAAACTGGTAGATAAAGATACGGAAGAACCGGTGGCCCTGGCGAACATACGGATATTGCAGCGCGCAGACAGTGCTTTTGTGACGGGCAAAGCTTCCAATGCCGATGGTGTCTTTACAATTCCGGTACGAACAGGATCTTATATACTGCATATCTCTTTCATTGGTTACACTGATATTTATCGCGATGTACAGGTAACCTCTTCACAACCCAATGTGAAGTTGGGCAATATCATTTTAAGTAACGACAATATTTTACTGTCGGAGACAGTGGTTACCGCCAAGGCACCGGAGATAACCGTGAAAGGTGATACATTGGAGTATAATGCCGACTCCTACAAGGTGACAGAGAGCGCAGTGGTCGAAGATCTGTTGAAGAAAATGCCTGGTGTGGAAGTAGACAGTGAAGGAAAGATTACTGTCAACGGGAAAGAAATAAAAAAGATATTGGTGGACGGGGAGGAGTTTTTTAGCGACGACCCGAAGGTGGCATCAAAAAACCTGCCTGCAAAGATGGTTGATAAGTTACAGGTTCTTGAGAGAAAGACGGAGATGGCACAGATGACCGGATTCGACGATGGAGAGGAAGAGAATGTGATCAACCTGATGGTACGCCCCGGAATGAAAGAGGGCCTTTTTGGCAACGCTTTCGCCGGATATGGCAGCAAGGAACGTTATGAAGGAAATGCCATGGTGAATTACATGAAAAACAAGGATCAGTATACGTTTCTCGGAGGGATCAACAATACAAACAATGCCGGTTTTTCTGATTTGGCTTCCTCCATGTTTGGGAGTATGGGGGGCCGCGGCGGCCGCATGCGTATGTCTGGGGGACGTGACGGAATTGCTACGTCGGCAAATGTAGGAGGTAACTTCAGCAAACAGTTTACACCAAAGTTAAAGTTTGGGGGAAATGTTCGTTATGGCTATACCGACAACGAGGTGCTCTCCGGTGTTTTTACTCAAAACCTGCTTAGCGCCGGGAATACACTGGAAGAGGAGAACAACTTTGCAAATAACAAAAGCCAGAATTTTAATTTGGATCTCCGGCTTGAATGGAATCCGGATACGCTCACCAAAATTATTTTCCGTCCCGAGATATCATTTTATAATAATAACCGCCTTGAAACAGGCGACTTCCTTACTGTGAGTGAACTGGCAGGCGATACTATCAACTATGGCGAATCGGATTACTTTTCAGAGGGTAACGGCAAGGAAATAGAGCTAAATCTAGATGCCAGCCGTGAGTTGGGTAAAAAGGGCCGGGTACTGAGTGTCCAGCTGCGTGCAGAGAAGGGTGATTCGGAAAACGACGGTACAAGCAAATCGGGCACCTTCTATAACGGAACACGTCCCGACGATCTCATCGATCAACGTTTTACCAACATCAGTAACAACCAGTCGTGGCGGGGATATATTTCTTATGTAGAACCCATCGGGAAAAATAATTTCCTTCAACTGGCATATCAGTACAGACAAAATATCTCGGAATCGGATAAGGATACGCGCTCAAAAGATGAATCCGGAAATTATACGTTATTTGATTCACTCTACAGTAAACGTTTGGAAAATGATTTTGTTAATCAGGAGCTGGAGGTCAATTTCCGGTCGGTACGCGAGAAATTTGACTATCTGTTCGGCTTTTCTGTACAACCTTCTTCTTCGCGCAGCAAGACATTTGTTGGTTCGGATATGATCTATGACGGAAAGCAGAATGTGGTGAACTATGCTCCCATGGCTCAGCTCAATTATCGCTGGAGCCGTACGCACAATCTAAGACTCCGGTATTACGGCAACACCGATCAGCCATCGGTGTCTCAGCTTTCACCCGTTGTGGATGTATCGGACCCTTTAAATATCAGTTATGGGAATCCCGATCTGAAACCCTCGTTTCAGCATCGTTTAAATATTCTTTACCAACGATCGAACCCCGAGAAGGCAAGTTCAATGCATGCATTCATTGATGGGGGATATCTGACCAACGATGTTGTCAGTTCCACTTTTACCGATCACGCCACGGGACGCAAGGAAACTACCTTTCGTAATGTGTCAGGGAACTGGAATACAAGCGGACGTATCATGTTCAACGTGCCTTTAAAGAATATAAAATTTTCGGTCTTCTCCATGTCCTTTGCCAGTTATAATCACACAAACGGATTTTCAAACAACGAACAAAACGTGAACAAAAGATCGACTCTGGCTGAAGTGCTTGGTCTTAATTATCGATCCGATTTGTTTGATTTCGGCATCAGGGGGAATATAAACTTTAATAATGTCACCAACAGTCTCCAGGGACAGAGAAATCAGCAATATTTTAATTACGGCGGAAATACATCCACCTCGATTTACCTTCCATGGGACCTGACACTGGAGAGCGATATCAATTATTCGACCAATTCGGGTTATACCGACGGTTTTGAACAGAATGAATGGTTATGGAATGCATCTTTACAAAAAACCTTGTTCAAACAGAAAAACGGTACAATTCGTTTCAAGATATATGACATTCTGCAACAACGCAGTAACATCAGCAGAAGTGTCACGTCAAACTATATCCGGGATACGACTACCAATACTCTCACCAGCTATTTTATGGTACATTTCGTATACCGGTTTAACATTTTCAAGGGGGGGGCTACACGGGAAGAAATGTTACCTGACCGACGGGAGTTTGGTGGTCCTCATCACAGGGGAGACCACGGCAGATAGACAATAATGAAATGAGCTACTACAATAACTGTAAAAATTGAGGAAAATTAATAAATATTGATGACATATCGCTACATTTACTGAATATTTAAAATATGACCGAATGAGTAAGGTATTTAAACTGAAGGTACGAAGCAGGTGGAACAATGTATTTGTTCACCTGTTGTTGTGGGGAGTAATTTTTATTCTTCCTTACTTTTTCATGGATACCGAACGCGTGTTTACTTGGCGCCCTTTTTTAAGATCGATTCCGGAGATGCTTGGATTCGTACTTGTTTTTTACCTGAACTATCTCTTTATGATTGATAAATTTCTTTACAGGGGGAAAACAACCGAATTCATCATTTATAATTTGGCGTTAATTCTTGCCATGGCTTTTATAATGCATTACGGCCGGGAACTTCTCGAGCAGCTTATGCCACATCTGAGACCGAGATGGCGCGGAAAGGGCAATCATTTTTTTCCATTTTTATTTATTGTACGCAACTCAACCTCACTCTTTTTGGTGATGGGTCTGAGTGTGGCCTTGAAAATGACGATGCGGTGGTTTGAGGTGGACAATGAACGTAAAGAGCTGGCTAAAGCCAAATCGGAGGCAGAGCTTCAGAACCTGAAAAACCAGATAAACCCTCATTTTTTGCTCAACACCCTCAACAATATATATGCGCTGATTGAATTTAATCCCCCAAAGGCACAACAGGCAGTAGTGGACTTAAGCAGGATGTTACGTCATTTGTTGTACGATAATAACCAGACTTATGTGCCGTTACGACAGGAAGCTGAATTCATGCGGAATTATATTGAGCTGATGCGTATCCGTCTTGCTGACAACGTGAAACTTACCACAAATTTCTCCTATTCTCAAACGGGCAATACATTAATATCTCCTCTCATTTTTATATCTTTGATAGAAAATGCATTTAAGCACGGTGTCAGTGGCGACAAGCCATCGTTTATCGATATTTCGTTGAAAGAGCATCCCGATGGAAAAATTGAATTTGTATCAAGCAACAGTTATTTTCCCAAATCGGAACAGGATAAAAGCGGCAGTGGGATTGGTCTTGATCTGGTAAGACGAAGGCTTGAACTGTTATATCCGGACAGTTATCTCTGGCATACGACAATAGAAGGTGATATCTATTCCACCGTACTTGTAATAGACACCAAAAAACAACAGGATGATACTGAATTGCTGGATCGTGGACGATGAGCCACTGGCCTTGTCACTCCTCGAATCGTATGTACAAAAAACCGCCTTCCTTCGGCTTACCGGCAAATATAGCAATGCCTTGTCTGCCATGAGACAAATCTCCGAAGAGAAGGTCGATCTGCTTTTCCTGGATATACAAATGCCCGGAATCAACGGAATGGAGTTTGCACGGACTATCAGTCACCGCACACGGGTCATCTTTACCACTGCTTTCAGCGAATATGCCCTGGAAGGATACAAGGTGAGTGCGCTGGATTATTTGCTGAAACCCTTTTCGTTTGATGAGTTTCTTACGGCTGCCCGGAAAGCATTGGAGTGGTTTGAAATGGCAGCATCCAAGCCTGCGGCCGAAACAGCACGCGAAAATATCGGTATTTTTGTGAAGTCGGAATACCGGCTTCTTCATGTGCTGTATGAGGATATACTCTACATCGAAGGGCTCAAAGATTATGTAAAAATATATATCGAAAGTGAGGTGAAACCCATCTTGTCACTGATGAGCCTCAAACTACTGGAAGAGGAGTTGCCTGCCGATCGTTTTATTCGTGTACACCGCTCTTACATCATCCACCGTAACAAAATCAGCAGCATCAATAAAAACAGGATTATTATTGACAAAAAGCAGATTCCGATTGGTGAAACATACCGAAAGCAGTTCAAGGCAGTTGTTGAGGGAAAGTAAAGACAGCTGACGGGATCCAGGTTCATAAAAGATACCATAGAATACAAAATCAATTACAGCATGCAGCACGTGCAAGCCCGAAAGGCAGGGATTAATCTTACAAAAACAGGATGACTATAAAAACGTCCGGGTAAACTTTGTAGAACGTGAATCTGTTTAACTTCTATACCGGTAAAGAAAGAGGGCTGTACAAGTACAGATACGCTCGTGCCCGGAAAAAGATTGATACATTGATTATATAAATTACAGCTATGGGAACAACAAAGATCACGATTCAAACGGTAGTGAATGCCGATACGGTGAAAGTATGGGATTATTACAATCAACCGGAACATATCACGAAATGGAATTTTGCCGACCCGTTATGGCATTGTCCCACGGCGACCAACGACCTCCACGTGGGAGGCAGGTACAGCGCGAGAATGGAAGCAAAAGACGGGAGCTTTGGCTTTGACTTTAATGCACTTTACACCGAGGTGACGGAATACGAGAAAGTTGCCTACATGCTTGATGATGGAAGAAACGTGGAGATCACATTTGATAGTGAAAACGGCAGCACGTTGGTGATCATAACCTTCGACGCGGAGAATCAAAATCCCGTCGAGCTCCAAAAGCAGGGATGGCAGTCTATACTGGATAATTTTAAAAAATACGTGGAGCGATGAAAATAGGACATTAGAGCCAGTATTTTCCCGTAATTAAGAGGAAACGCTGCAAGAAAGCCGTGATAGCCAGGTTCAGCCAACTTATCCGGTACTCCCTGGCTCCTGAAAGAAAATGGGTGGCCACCACATTCGCTTTTACATCCATTCAAAAAAGCACGGAGAAAAAGAAACGGAAATCTGATAAAAAACGGTTTCGCTACCGGGGTATTTATTTTTGATAAAATATGATCCTGATCGCGTTGAGGATGGCTATCAGGGAAACGCCCACGTCGGCGAAGACGGCTTCCCACATGCTGGCAATGCCAAGGGCTCCTAACAGCATAATGAGAAATTTTACGCCCAGTACGAAGACAATATTTTGAATGACGATCGTGCGGGTGGAGCGTGCTACCTGTATGGCGGTCGCGATCTTCGAGGGTTGACCGGTCTGAATCACCACGTCGGCTATCTCGATGGCGGCATCCGAACCCATTCCTCCCATGGCAATACCCACGTCGCTCACCGCCAACGCCGCCGCGTCGTTGATGCCATCCCCGACGAAGACCACCACGCTGGACGGATCTTTCTTCAGTTCCTCGATATATGTCATCTTGTCTCCCGGTAACAAATCGCCATAGGCCTTATCCACGTTTACCTTCTCTGCCACCTCCTGTACGATGGACGATGTGTCGCCGCTCAACATCACGGTGGTATGGATGCCCATCTGCTTCAACCGCTGGATGGTACTCTTGGCATCTACCTTTATCTGATCGGCGATCACGAGGTACCCTGCGTATTGCCGGTCGATGGCGACCAACACCACAGACTCCCGGATATCATCCACGTCCGGATCGTACTTTACGCCATGCATCCGCATTAACTTGGCATTTCCTGTCAACACTGTGTGACCATCCACAAGGCCACTCATCCCGTGGCCGGCAATCTCTTCCACCTTCTCTACGCGGTGGTCTCCCGGTACGATCTCCGGGAAGTGCTCCAGGATGGCCTTGGCAACCGGGTGGTTCGATTTCGATTCGAGGGCGACGACGTACTCTGCCATCTTTTCCTCCCCGCCGTAGGTCGATTTCATCTCCTGCACCTGGAAGACCCCTTCGGTGAGGGTGCCCGTTTTGTCGATGACTACCGTCTTTGCCTTGGCGATGATGTCAATGTAATTGGCCCCTTTGAACAGAATGCCGTTTCGGGACGCAGCACCGATGCCGCCAAAATAACTCAGCGGGACGGCGATGACGAGGGCACATGGGCAGGAGATAACCAGGAACACCAGTGCCCGGTAGAGCCAGTCGGCAAAAATATAATCCGAAACAAAGAAGAAGGGGATCACCGTGATGGCCAGCGCAAGAGCAAAGACAATGGGGGTATAGACCCGGGCGAACGAGCGTATGAAAAGCTCCGTCTTCGCCTTGCGGGAGGTGGCTTCCTGCACCATCTCCAGCACACGAGTCAGGGAGCTGTCAGCATATGCTTTATCTACGCGAACTTCTACCACGTGATTGAGATTTACCATGCCTGCAAGCACAGTTTCGCCTTCGTGGATGGTGCAGGGAACGCTCTCGCCGGTAAGCGCGGAGGTGTTGAAGCTTCCCTTTGGCGATAGCAACGTTCCGTCGAGAGGAATTTTCTCGCCGGCCTTTGCCTGTATGATTTCGCCGATGGAAATCTCTTCGGGTGAGACGGTGGAGCTTACCCCTTCTCGGATGACCGTTGCCGTGTCAGGTCGTACACCCAGCAGTGTTTTAATGTTCCGTCGTACCTTGCGGACGGCCGACTCCTGGAATAGGTCACCCACCGTGTAGAACAGCATCACGGCGACTCCCTCGGGATATTCGCCGATTAGGAACGCACCTATCGTGGCGACGATCATCAGGGTGAATTCGTTGAAGAAGTTTTTTTGCGATATGGCACTGACCGCGTGTCTGAAGGCAGGTAAAACAACCGGCAGATACGCGGCAATATACCATACCAGGCGGGTGGTGCCGGTGAAGAAAGCGGGTTTCACCAGGAAGTCAAGGAGAATACCCAAAATAAAAAGGATACCGGTGGCAATCACCGGCATATATCTTTTCCATGCTGGTTTGCCGGGCAGATTTATCGGACTGGGTTTTGCGCATCCACACGCGCTTTCTCCTTCGGAAAAAGGAATTGTCGGACACGTATTCTTTTTATCGGGTGAGCAACAGCTTTCAACGTTTAGTTTAGCGTTGTCCGGACTTAATTTGATGCTCCTTGCTGCTGTTTCTTTCTTTATCATTACAGGATGTATTTTTACATGGCAAAGGTAAAGGGATATACTCGCAACCTGGTTGCAATATTTCATTTCCGAGATGCATTATCTTTGCTGCATAATAGAAACAAAAATGGGTGTGTACTTAAATGGTTTACATGCCTGAACACTGGTCGCACAGCCCTTTCATCACAAAATTGATGTTTTCCAGTAAGAACTTTTCGGGGAGTTGCACAGGGGGAATCGATATACTTTCCAGGCAGAATGTTTTATGGCAACGGGTACAATTAAAATGAACGTGTAGCTCGTTGAGCATGCACTGGCAATCATCGTTGCACACTGAATACTTCATGGAGCCGGAACCATCGTCGATGCTGTGAATGAGCAGGTGTTCGTGGAACAGCGTGATGGCCCTGGAGATGGTTGATTTATCGACAGTCTCCAATGCCGTTTCCAGGTCCGAAAGGCTAAATGCCTGAGGGTATTCCAGCATTGCCTTGAATATTAACAACCTTACAGCTGTCGGTTTGATACCCCTGTCCACTAATTTATGTTCAAGTTCCATAATAGAATTCGCTAAACCACTGGTAAAAACTTTGGATTCCAGTTCCTAACGGTGTGGAGGGTTGGTAATTGAAATCTTTTTTCAGGCGCGTTGTATCGGCATATGTGGAGATGACATCTCCCGGTTGCATTCCCGTCATTTCTACGATTGCTTTTTTGCCCGTCACTTTTTCTATCTCGGCAAGGAAATCAGTCAGTTTTACCGGTGAAGTGCAACCCATATTGTATATTGCGTGGGGTGTTTCCATCGATGAGGGTGAAGGTATGATTTTCAGGACACCCATCGCTATATCATCCACAAAAGTGAAATCCCGCTCCATGTTTCCATGATTAAAGAGCCGGATGGTTTCTCCTTTCAGAATGGCTGACATGAACAGGGAAGGAGCCATGTCCGGGCGTCCCCAGGGTCCATACACCGTAAAAAAACGTATACCGGTGGCCGGAATATGATATAGCCTGGCATAGGAGTATGCCATCAGTTCATTCGCTTTTTTTGTGGCTGCGTAGAGGCTTACCGGTTGGTCGGTATTGTCGGACTCGCTGAACGGAGTGTCGGTCTTGTCTCCATATACACTACTGGAGCTGGCATAGACAAGATGTTTTACCGGATTGTGGCGACAGGCTTCAAGGAGATTCATGAATCCGGTTATGTTGGAGTGAATATAGGCAAACGGATTTTGTAGTGAATACCTTACCCCGGCCTGTGCCGCAAGATGAATGACATGCGAAAAATGTTCCTTTTCAAAAAGATCATTCAAGGCTTCCCTGTCGTTTAAATCCATCCGGATGAACTGATAGGAATCAAAAACTGTACTTTGCACATATTCTCCGGGTTTTATATTTTGCTCTTCAATACCTGTCTCTTTTAGACGGGCATATTTAAGCCGCACATCATAATAATCGTTGATATTATCTATGCCCGTTACCGCGTGTCCCTGACTAAGTAGCTCCCGGGAAACATGATATCCTATAAATCCGGCTGATCCCGTAACCAATATTTTCATTTTACTCCTTTTAAAAAATAACCACAGTATGATCACCTATCTGATACTGCTCCCTGTTTGACAAGGCAGCACGTATATCAGAATCGTTTTTAATATCCTTTGCCCGTAACATCAGTATCTTGTTGTCGGGCTGTGCGTTCAGGATATCTTCTTTTTCTACTTTGATGATATCTTTTCCAAGGTAAACATCCATATTTTCAGCACGCTTTATGTTGTATACCCAATAGTCGGGAATATTGTGCTCTTCAGACAGTTCCACTGCTTTTTCGCACAGATCACCCCATCCAAGCCTGTTGTTTATCTGCGGCAAGGACCAGCTGACAATAAAAATAGCCAATAAAAAACCCAATGCCAGTGTGTGGATCGCATGGAGGGTATTTCTTTTCCGAAAAAGAAACCAGACAATGCACAATCCAGTGAGCGTGATTACACCCGTTCCTGCATAAATAAACGGGTTCGACAGATATTGCATTTCCCCGGTACCGCTCAGATAGATGACTCCCGGCATGACAAAAACAAATATAATAGCCGGAATAGCTACCGTCAGTTTAATCCACCGGTTTTGTATATCGAATTTATTGAAAAGTAACACCGTGAGAAAAATGAAAAAAGGCACAACAGGCAGTGAATATATTGCTATTTTAGAGCTGATGGACGAAAGCACAACAAAGGTAGACAGGATCATGACGGCAAAAAATTGCTCCAATGTGTTGTGAATTCTTTTTTTTACCAATCCCGCAACGAAGAGGGCAATCACCAGAAAAGACCAGGGTGCCATTATATACCAGACAGAGATCAGATAATAATAAAAAGGTTCTTTGTGGTGAAATGAGTCGATACCGCGTCCCACGGTCTGATGTACCAGTAAATTATTGAGGTAATCATTCCCCCCTTCAATGTATACACCGGCAAACCAGACAATACTCCCTGTCAGAATAATCAGGAAACTCTTCCATCCCCAATAGTTTTTAAAATCCGATAATTTCTTTTTGTAAATCAAAAAAGTAATGGTTGTAATGAAAGGGATCAAAAGTCCCAACGGCCCTTTTGAAAAAAGTGCCAGAAAAACGTACACAGGAAAAAGCAGGCTGTTTCGTTTGATGTTTTCTCCTTTGTACATCTGGTAAAAAGAATACAGGGATAAAACAATGAACATATTCATCAGCATATCCATACGGACTATTAAGGCAGCACCGGTAAACAGCCCACTGGTCATCAACATCAGCGAAGCAGTTGCCTGCTTTCTGCTGTACTTGTCTGTTATCTCGTTATTTTCAATTTCATTGTTCATCTCTTCTTCCCGGCGGATCCATTTTGACATGGTGGCAAGAATAATCAATGCGGGAATAAAAGACAACAGTGAATAATACCACATCCGATGTTCTCCCAGGATAAGCTTACCTGTCATCATCAGCCAGAAATGGAGTGGGGGCTTGTCCGCATATATTTCACCCTGGTTTGTGAATGTAAAGAGGCTTCCATTCTGCAATGCTTCGTCCACAATACTCAGGTAACGCAACTCGTTGTTGGGCGTATAATCACGTAAAATCATTGCCGGCAACAGCGCGATGAACAAAATCAAATAAATATGCTTATTCTTCATAGACCGTGATTTTTCTGCTTTTATAAGCAATCATTAAATTTCTGATGTATGCTACAAATCCAAATGATTGCCCCAGAATCAATACCGGATCTTTTCGGAAAAGAGCATAGCTGATGATTATGATGGAACCGACCAGGCTGATGATCCAGAAACCGACAGGGAGAATGGATTCATGCCGGACTGCCGAATAGAGAAACTGATAAATGAAACGCAACGCAAAGATGACTTGTCCGACAGATCCAAAAATTAACAGCCACAAAGGTACATCTTTATTGTTAAAAAAAGTATCGAAAAAACCGGATGCATCGCGAAGCATAATTCCAATCGCCACAATGGGTGTCAGTATCAGAAGTATTTTGATGCTTTCTGCAATTTTCTTCCATTGACCCTGCATCTTCAGGTTCCAGAGATAGATATAATAGGAGACAAACTGGCCGAGTATGATGGCGAAATCATTTCGCAGCACCCCATAGATAAACAACAGGTATGAACCTGCGATACTCAGAATCCAAAAAGCTGGCGGTGAAAGTACTTTTCCTGCTTTTTCAGAAGCAATCCACTGATACAGGATGCGGGCGGAAAAAAAGAGCTGCGACAAAAAGCCGAGACCAAAGATCCAAACATTACTTCCCTGCATATTTAATCCAGGTTATATTTATTCACATGATAGTTGATATACCTTTTTTTCATCCAACGATAAGCGAAACAGTCGATAAATGGCCCTGAAAGCCTGTTCCAAAGATGATATTTCGATGTGCCGGCCACGCGCGGATAGTGACGCACGGGGGTCTGCTTCACCTTTCCGTTTTGAAGCAGGATCAATGCAGGCAGAAACCGGTGCATCCCATTGAAAAAAGGGATACGTCTGGCAACATCGGTATGCATCACTTTCAGAGGGCATCCTGTATCTGAAACACCGTCGTTTGTCATCATCCGGCGGTATCCGTTGGCAATTTTCGATTGAAGATTTTTGAAAAACGAATCTTTCCTGTTTGCTCTTATACCGGTCACCATTTCATAATCGCGGATATCCCGAAGCAATAGATTGAAATCCTCCGGATCCGTCTGCAAATCGGCATCCATATATCCAACATACTCCGAAAAACAGGCGTCAATGCCTGCCTTCAGGGCTGCGCTCAAACCTCCGTTTCTGTCGAGGCTGAGATAAAAGAAATGACTATTTCGGGAACATATTTCATCGATTCTGTGCAGGCTGTCGTCTTTTGAACCGTCGTTGACAAACAAAACACAGGCAGAGAGAATAGAGTGGGGCAGAAACTGTTTCAGTTTTTCTTCCAACGTGTAGATGTTTTCTTCTTCGTTATAAACAGGAACAATGATTGTGAACCTGTATTTTGCAGTACTATTTTCTCTTATATTCATTTAGCTCGTTAAAATGTTAATTTTTTATTGCAGCGTATGACTGATTATGATTTTGATATGCAAATGTATTCATTTTATCTTTAACTTCATTTTCTCCCGTGTCTATAATTTTTCGTACAGCTCCGTTATTGTTCCCAATAACCTACACTTTATTTTTATTGTGCGTTTGTCCTTGAGAAAGGAATTCTTGTGACTCTCAAATAATTTCGTGAAAAAACAGAATCTTAAAAATAATGTAACAACATCATCCTGTTTCTTTCGGTTTGTTTGTTTAAATTTGCAGTAAAGTTTAATTATACAATCTATTCTGATTGAAATGGTAAATATTGCCTGCTTTAAATTCCGGAGGAACTAATTTTAAATGTAAATAATATTTTATGAGACAAAGAAATTTATTGCTTATTGGTCTGATGCTGATACCTGTATTCGCTATCGGACAGAGAAAAGAAGTGGAGGGAATGAAATATCTGGACGAGCACAGGCGTCCCGTCTACAGAGAGAATATAATTATTCCCGACGTGGGTAATTATCAGGTGCTCAAGTGCGACTTCCATATGCACACCGTTTTTTCAGACGGTCAGGTATGGCCCAGTGTCCGCAATCAGGAGGCATGGCAGGAAGGCATAGATGCTTTCGCAATTACGGATCATATTGAGTATACACCCCATAAAGAGGATGTGAGTGTAAATCATAACCGCGGATACGAACTGCTAAAGGAGAGTGCGGCAAAGAGTAACCTTATTCTGGTGAAAGGCAACGAGGTAACACGCGGTACCCCTCCCGGACATTTCAATGCACTCTATATCGGTGACGCTTCAGAATATATTGAAAGTCGTGATGCCGCACAGGACAAGGCAGCAGTAATGAAAGCTGCCTCACAGAATGCATTTATATTCTGGAATCACCCTGGATGGCAACCCGGTATAGCAGGATCGTATGACTGGATACCTTTCGTGGATGATTTATATAAACAAGGTGCATTGCACGGCATTGAAGTGATCAACGGATTCGGATTTCATATGAAAGCACTCGACTGGTGTATCGACAAGGGACTGACCGTGATGGGTACCACCGACATACACAACCTGGTGGCACATGAATATGATTTCAGCAAGGAATATGTGCATCGTACCATGACGCTCGTGATGGCCAAAGAACGCACAGCGGAATCTATCAGGGAAGCTCTTGTTGCGGGAAGGACTGTGGCCTGGGCCAGCAAAATACTTGCAGGCAAGGAGGAGCATGTGCGGGCACTCTTTGATGCCTGTGTAAAACTCACGCCTGCATATTATACCGAGGAAAAAAAGAACGGCGACAAGATCAATTATTACGAGTTACGCAACAACAGCGATCTCTATTTTGAGCTGAAACTGAAGGAGGGTAATAATACCAAACTGGTCGTACTTTATCCGCGTTCTGTACAACAGATCACTGCATCAGCGGAAACGACTTCGCTCCATGGAGAAGTTATATCTACCTATGTGAGAAGCGATCAGCATCTTTCTGTGAACTTTCAGTTGAAGTAAGTCATGATTTATCGGCCGGAATAAGGGATCCTGCGGATGTGCAACGCAGCAGATCCTAAATTGTCAGGGGCGTTCCGTTTTTAAAAACAGAACGCCCCTGACCAGTGAAAAAGAATCAGTTCATTTAAAACTGAGGATATCCGGGATTCTGAGGATATTTTCGGCGATCGACTCTTTATTTTTTCCGAATCTAATTTTGCCTTTATCTCATTCCTATCTCGCTAGAAAGGCGTCAATGGAGCAAGAATCAAAAGCTCCAAATCATTCAGGAATTTTAAGTTAATGGATTACAACCTGTTGATGAAGGTGAATAAACTTCTCTGGGGAAAATCCATCTCGACACATTTCGGCAAACGGAAATTTGTCCGTTTCCGTAAAATCAGGGCAGAACTATAATCACATCCACCGGATCGCTCTATTGCTTACAATAAAATTGTCGTTATCTCTGATCTCTACAAAATAGGAGTTCCATTTCATGCGAAATAGAATACAGAAATATTACAAAATCGAAGGTGATATTATAAAGAAATAATATTCAGATCATTATGGATAGTTATAAAGTTTGGTTGATTGATGAGTGGCAGCAGGTAACCTGCAAAAATTATGGACATGACTCACACCCGAAAAAGCAACCCGATGAGCTTCGCTCATTGTTCTAATTGCCGGCTCGTCTTCCTATACTCGTAAAAACAATGTAAACGTAATTGCACTGGGAGATTTGTTTGTGTAAATAAGTGATGAATTTTTCAGCACCTCGGAATTTATTTTGTATTTATCCGATTGCGGAGTTACACAACTTGGGCGAATAAGACGTTAAAAATAGAATAATATTCAAATTTGATAGAATTCAGGGATTTAATTCCGTGTATTTGATATAATATGCGGAATTTAAATAAAAAATACTATCTTTGTAAAAATATTTGAGGGTACAAAGAAACGTAGAGACTGGCTTGACACATCCTGATTTTTCTGAACCATCATGTAAAAAACAAACGAATGATAAAACGGATTTTAGAAAAGGAGATTGATAATAAATTATTTAACGGGAAAGCTGTGATCGTTTTAGGAGCACGGCAGGTGGGGAAAACATCACTTTTTCGTAAAATATTCTCAAGCAACCCTGATGTACTCTGGATGGAGGGAGATAATTTTGAAACGCAGCAATTATTTGAAAATTTCACGTTGTCAATGGCTAAGACCTTACTAGGGAACAAAAAAATAATTGTAATAGATGAAGCACAAAACATCTTGAACATTGGAATCAAACTCAAAATCATCATCGATCAACTCCCTGAAGTTCAAGTTGTAGCCACCGGAAGTTCCTCTTTTGACTTGGCAAATAAAATAAACGAACCACTCACGGGCAGAAAGTGGGAGTATAAACTCTACCCGCTTTCATTTGCTGAAATGGTTGCACATCATGGTTTTTGGGAGGAACGGAAAATGCTGGAACAACGTCTTGTGTATGGTTATTATCCAGAAGTTGTG
This sequence comes from Proteiniphilum sp. LBM24028, assembly GCF_056629195.1. NCBI lineage: Bacteria > Pseudomonadati > Bacteroidota > Bacteroidia > Bacteroidales > Dysgonomonadaceae > Proteiniphilum > Proteiniphilum sp. LBM24028. The sequence goes on from NZ_CM152817.1 coordinate 1,185,268, forward strand.
GTTCAACAGCCGGATGAAATGAAAACGATTCTTCAAAGTCTTGCATCCAGTTATCTATACAAAGATGTATTGAAATGGGAAAATATCCAAAAAAGCGACAGATTGGTCAAACTACTCCAAGCCTTGGCTTTTCAAGTTGGGTCTCAAGCATCGTACGCGGAACTGGGTAATTTTTGTGGATTAGATGGTAAGACAGTTGAAAAGTACTTAACCCTTTTGGAACAAGCATTTGTTATTTTCCGATTAAATTCTTTCAGCCGAAATTTGCGAAATGAGCTTAAGTTCAGTAAAAAAATCTATTTTTACGACAATGGGATTCGTAATGCTCTTATCGCCAACTTCAACTCTATTCACTTGAGGGACGATGTAGGCGCTTTATGGGAAAACTTTCTTCTCTCCGAAAGAGTAAAACGGAACCACTACAGCCATTCGTTTGTCAACAGTTGGTTTTGGCGTACACAAACTCGTAAAGAAATTGATTATTTAGAAGAAAAAGATGGGAAACTGTCTGCATTTGAGTTGAAATGGAATCCTAAAAAAACGGTAAAGCCTCCCGACGATTTCATTCAGACTTATTCAAATGCCGACTTCACAATTGTTTCTCCCGATAATTTTCATGAATTTATCGGAATGGAGTTTTGAATGCAAGTTGCATACATATCATTGTACTACCAGCGGAGGAAGCGCGAAACCTGGGTAAGGGATAAGTTTAAAGGAAAATTGTCTATTACAAGATTGATCATGTCCGTCTTATCGGTAAAGTTTGATTTAATGCGGAAAAAAAATCTAAATTTGTATTCGGATGAAAACGAACTCGAACAATAGCAAGATTTTAAAGGTGGCGCTCTATACTTCCCCGTTGATAGGGATTTTGGCCATTACCCCATTATTTATTGTGAGGGCTGCCCCTTATCACATATATCCCAGGTCTATTCTTTCAACTACCCTGATCATCTTTCTTGCCTGGATGATTAATCTTGCCCTTGTAAATTATTGGAACAAATTTGAATTTCGAAAAAACATTCATAAAATCTCCAGATATTTTGCAAGCTATTTACTGTCTGCTTCCTTTATCCTGATTGCCATGAGGACGCGCAAATTAATTTTCGAAAGTTTACATACGAGTAGCGAGATAAGCTCGTCCCATTCCCCGTACGCGACGCTCGCCATGGCAATTTCGCTGAATACCGTTATATTAATTCTCCTGGATTTACTGTTGCTCAGGGAGAAGAAAACAAAAGTTGAAATTGAAAATGCCCGTCTGAAACAAAAAAACAGCGAGGCATTGTATCAACAGTTAAAACAACAAATACATCCGCATTTTTTATTTAACTCCTTAAATACGCTGAAAGCATTGATAAATAAATCACCGGATGCGGCAGAAGATTATCTCGTCACGCTATCCGATTTTTTACGGATGTCGGTTTCTGCAGGAAACGACCATATGGTAAAGACAGAAGATGAACTGAAAATGTGTCTCGATTACTTAAAGATGCAAAAAATAAGGTACGGCGAAGCGTTACAATTCTATGCTGATATTCCGGAAGAAATTGCCCAAACAAGGTTTGTCCCATTTTTTTCGCTTCAACTGTTGTCTGAAAATGCCATCAAACACAATGTCCTGACGAACGAAACGCCGTTGCAGATAAAAATGGCGTATAATGAAGGATGGATTACTGTTTCCAATAATATCCGACCAAAACTCACCACAGAGGCTACAACGGGCACAGGCTTAATCAACCTTGCCGACCGGTACAAAATCTTATCAGGTGATGAAATACAAATTCATACCACTGCTGAGCAATTTTCAGTAAGTATTAAAGTGCTGAAAATATGAGAATCATAATCATTGAGGATGAGCAGTATACAGCAGATAATCTGGCTGAAACCATTTTAAAAGTTGAGGCCAAGGCGCAGATCGTGGCAAGCATCCGGTCGGTTAAAGAAGCGATTCCTTATTTGCAAACCCATGAAAAACCCGATTTAATATTTTGTGACATACAATTGGGTGACGGCTTAAGTTTCGAGATATTTAATCAAGTTTATATCAGCTCTCCGGTTATTTTTTGTACAGCATATGATGAATATGCCTTGAAAGCATTTAAAGCAAATGGAATAGATTACATTTTAAAACCATTCACAACAAATACAATTCGGGAATCACTGAAAAAATACCGGAACCTGAGTGACAGTTTCATCCACAATGCACCCTCATACAAAACAATACTCGAACTGTTGGAAGGCAGAAGAAATCAAAAGCAGGTTTCGGTGTTGGTTTACCAAAAAGACAATATCATTCCGGTAAAGGTGGAGGATATCGCGTTGTTTTATATTGAATCGGAAGTGACCCACCTGATTACTTTTCATCAAAAAAAACACACCATCAACAAATCGCTTGAAGAGTTGGAGAAAATTATAACAGGTGATTTTTACAGGGCAAACCGGCAATTTTTAATTAACCGCAAAGCCATTGGCAATGTATCGCAATATTTTGCCCGGAAGTTATCGGTACATCTTAACTTGCCTTTCCACGAAAAGATACTTGTCAGCAAGGAGAAATCAAGCGATTTTCTACACTGGCTGTCGGGGAACTAATCCCCCAATCCGGTGATCGTTTCACCCCTCATTTTGTCCGTTTCACCCCTCTTTTGCTTTTACAGGCGCGACAGCCGGTTTAATTTTGAACAATAACAATCGTAAAAACAAAATTTTATGAGAAAATTGTTTGTTCAAACTTTATTCATGGCATTACTTGTTTCTCCCCCGCTTTTGTATGCACAAAATGAAGAATCCGGCAGGTTGAGTTTGGAAGATTGCATTGCAAAGGGACTTCAAAATAACCCGATGATTCAATCTTCGCAACTCTTTGTGGAAGAAAACCAGACAAAAGTCGATGAAGCACGCTCGGGTTATTATCCTAAGGTAAGCCTGAATTCGAATGCAACAACCTATTCAAACAACAATGGCGATCAGCGTTTTGAAAATTACAACACGGGCATCTCCGCATCCTACAATTTATTTAACGGGTTCAGGACAAAAGCAGGCTACCATGCAGCCAGGGATCATCACGAGGCGGCCTTTCTTCAACACGAGTCCGTTCAACAAGATTTGGTACTCGATATTACTTTCGCGTATTACAAAACGTTGCAGGCAGAACGTATCCTGAAAAGTGCCGAAGAAGCGGTAAAAAATTCCCAGTTGCATTTAGATTTTGCCCATGCCAGAAATATGGCCGGTATGGCAACCCGTTCCGATATCCTTAAATCGGAGGTCGAACTTTCAAATGCTGAGCTGGAAAAGATAAAAGCGGCCAATGCGCTTCTTGCTGCCAAAGGAAACCTGAATAAATTGATGGGATTGCCCGCAAATCATCCGACAGAAATTATCGATGATCTTTCTGAATTGAATGAAACCCCGGTACAATCGTATGATTCACTTTTTGCCGAAGCAATGGAATCGCGTGTGGAGGTCAAAAGGTTTTATTCATTGTTGAACGCGCAACAAAACAATATCCAGCTTGCGAGAGGTGAATATTACCCTTCGCTCGATGTCAACGCGAATTACAATTTTTCCGGGGAAAAGATATCAGGGATGCGGGAAAACTGGTGGCTGGGAATGACGCTTACCATACCCGTTTTTAACGGATTCTCAACCGAAGCCCGGGTTAAGGGAGAAAAAACAGCGCTGAAAGGGATTGAGAAGGATCTTGAAGCATTAAAAGACCAAATCGGGACGGAAGTATGGAATGCCTTTCTGGCAGTGAAAGAATTCTCCGAAAGAATGACCGCAACATCTAAGGGGCTGGAGAGCGCCAGGGAAAACTTGTCTCTTTCTGAAGGAGAATACAAAGAAGGCACAGGTTCAATCATACAACTTACCGATGCCCAAACGACATTTGTCGCCGCGGAGCAGAATCATATACAGGCTGTGGCTGATTATAAAGTATCATTAGCCGAATTAAGGAGAAAAACCGGGAATTTATAAATACTGAAAACAAGGGAATAAAATGAAAAAATTGTTTTGGATAATTGGAATACCGTTAATAATTGCCGCTTCATTTTTTGCCTGGTCATACATTTTCAAACCAAATCATAAAGGTGAGAAAAGGGCACAAACATCAGAAGTTGTCAGGAGGGATATCAGCTCAACCGTACTTGCCACCGGGATAATAAAACCACAGGTTGGGGCTGAAGTAAAAGTTGGCGCCCGGGTTTCGGGAGTCGTCAAAAAGTTACAGGCCAATATCGGTGATTATGTTCAGGCAGGCCAGGTTATTGCCGAACTCGATCACGCCGAGCCCCAGGCGAAACTAAACCAGAACATTGCCGCGATGAACAAAGCCAGGGCAGATTATGAATATGCAAAGTTGAATCTGGAAAGGCAAAAATCGTTGCTCGAACAAAACTATATCTCTCAGCAACAGTATGACCTTGCGGAAAACAGCTTCAAAATTTCAGAGGCCCAGCTACAACAGGCTGAAGCAAATGTGGAAGTGACCAAAGTGCAATTGTCCTACACCACGATTTACGCGTTGACATCAGGCATTATTTCTTCCGTTTCTACCCAGGAGGGCGAAACTGTTTTGGCCGGCCTGTCAGCTCCTACTTTTGTGAATATTATTGATTTGAACCGGCTTGAGGTACAGGTTTACGTGGATGAAACAGATATCGGAAAAGTTCTTATCGGGCAAGAAGCGACATTTACTGTTGACACGTATAGCGACACCGATTTTAAAGGAAAAGTCACTGCCATCTACCCAAAGGCAGTGATTCAGGATAACGTGGTAAATTATATCGTAGTGGTTGAGATAGAAAATTTTCAGGACAAAATACTCAGGCCTGAAATGACCACGACAGTGACCATCTATCTAGAATCCCGAAAAGATGTGCTTACCGTCCCTTCCCGGGCCATCACAAGGGAGAAGGGTGAAAGATTCGTCACGGTAGTTGAGGGAGGTACGCGAATAAATAAAAAAATCAAAACCGGCTGGTTTGATAACAGCTACACGGAGGTTACGGAAGGAGTTGAAGCAGGCGAAATGATTTTGTTGCCGGAATAAATTTAATGCTTTGTAGAATCAAGAAAAGTAATATAAAAATGGAGGGAAAGAGATGAATCACATTGTTATTAAAGCCGAGAGGCTAAGCAAAATTTACAACAAGGAAGCCAGCGGCGAAGTGGTCGCCGTACGCGATGTGTCGCTCGAAATACATAAGGGCGAACTCATTGCAATCATGGGCACTTCCGGTTCGGGTAAATCCACCCTGATGAATATCATCGGGTGTCTGGACAAGCCGACGCACGGCTCGCTCTATTACGATGAGACGGAAGTGAATACACTGGACGATGCAGCGCTTGCCAGGATCAGGAATAAAAAAATCGGGTTCGTGTTCCAGTCGTACAACCTGCTGGCACGTACCAGCGCGTTGGAAAACGTGGAATTGCCATTGATTTATTCCGACCGCTCCAATATCAGGAAACTTGCCAAAGATGCACTGATTGCGGTGGGACTCGAAAACAGGATGCACCATCATCCCGGCGAATTGTCCGGCGGGCAACAACAACGTGTTGCCATTGCCCGGGCCCTGGTGAACGACCCGGAGATCATCCTGGCCGATGAACCCACAGGGAACCTGGATACAAGATCGAGTTATGAGATTATGTCTTTGTTTCAGCGACTGAACGATGAAGGGAGAACAATCGTACTGGTCACACACGAGCAGGATATTGCCGAACATGCCAAAAGGATTATTAAAATATCCGATGGCATGATTATCAGTGATGAGTGCAATGAATCGCCAAGAAATGCAGCCAACGAACTCGGTAAATTAGTAGAGGAGGTGAAAAATGAAAACTAAAAGGATAATTTTAAGCGCGTTAAGAAGCTTGGGTAAAAATAAACTCCGTTCGTTTCTGATGATGATCGGGATAATTATCGGGATTATCGCGTTGACTCTGATCGTATCGGTGGGTTTTGGCGCGAAGAAACAGGTCATGGAAAGGGTCAATAAATTTGGTACCGAAAGTATCATGATCCGTGCCGGAGGGGGAGTCCAAATCTCTCAAATGAGTGCAAACCAGGGAACCACAACCTTAAAACTTGCAGATGCGGAATTTCTGGAAAATATAATCCCTGAAATTAAAGGGGTGGCCCCTTTTAGCAGTAAAGGAAATACAGACATAAAATATTTTGAAAAGTCAGCTACAGTCGGCCTTCTAGGCTGTACACCTTCGTATGCGCCTGTTTGGGACTGGAACGTTACAGCAGGTGAATTTATTACCGATGAGGATATGAAATCGCTCAACCGGGTTTGTTTAATCGGTACAACCGTACAAAAAGAACTTTTTGGAGACAGCTATCCAATTGGAGAGCAAATTCGAATCGACAATATACAGTTTGAAGTAAAGGGCATCCTGGAACCAAAAGGAACAAGTCCCGGAGGAGGTGACATGGATAACCGCGTGATGATACCCCTTTCTACCTTTATGCGGCGCGTGGCCAATATTGATTATTTGTCGGCAGTGAAAGTGTTGCTGCACAATCCGAAAGAAATAAATACAACTGCTGAAAAAATAAACCAGATATTACGGGAACGGCACAGCCTTGCTGAAGGAGAGCCCGATGATTTTACCCTTATTACGCCCACTGAAGCTACGGAAATGGCTGAGAAGGTTTCAGGCACCTTTAATCTATTTCTTGCCCTGCTTGCCGGTTTATCCTTGATCACGGGAGGATTTGTGATCGCGAACATCATGACTATTTCTGTAAATGAACGGGAAAAAGAGATTGGATTAAGAAAAGCCGTGGGGGCCAGCAGTAAAAAAATTGTTTTGCAATTTTTGTTTGAAGCGCTTGCGATAACTATATCCGGGGGTGTCATTGGCATTGTGCTTGGCGGCGCCGGAGCGGTCATCCTCGGAATTGTGATGCAAATACCTGTTTCTGTTTCCTGGGCAAGTATACTTACAGGCGTTATTTCTGCCAGTATCATCGGGATTGTTGCCGGCATACAACCCGCCAAAAAAGCGGCAAGGCTGAATCCTATCGAAGCATTGAAATAATGGCGATTATTTTACATTCCGGACAAATGAATTCATGAAAATATCAAAGAGCATTAAAATATCGCGGAATCAATTACTGGTCAATAAACTGAGGACATTTTTTGCCCTGATGGGAATCATCATCGGTGTGTCGGCAGTGATCGTGATGGTTGCCATTGGCAACGGAGCCCAGCACGAGGTGGTGAGTAAAATAGAATCGATGGGTATCAATCTGATCATTGTGAACGCCGGACAGGTGCAAAAAAATGTAGGCAGGCAACAAATAAGAGGAACGGTTACCAGTTTGACTCTCAGTGATGTTGATATGCTGGCCTCGAAGTGCCCCGATGTGAGCATGGCTGCTCCTGTGCAGACAAAAAAAATGCAGATAAAATGGGGCAATTTAAGTACCAATACGACCGTTACAGGAACCACTTCTGATTACCCGTCTATCAGAAACTTTCATGTGGGACAGGGCAATTTTTTCAGAGAAGAAGAAAACAGGGCCTCCTTAAGGTACGCGGTATTGGGTCAGACAGTGGTAAATAATTTGTTCAACGGGAGGAATCCGGTTAGGGAAACAATAAGGATTGGGCGGATTCCCTTCTCGGTGATCGGGATAATGGAGCCCAAAGGGGCAGACCTGGATGGAGTTGACCAGGATGACCAGATATTCATCCCGGTCCAGACCGCTTTGCGCAGGGTTTTTAACCTGAATTACATCAATTCAATCAATATTCAGGCCACTTCAATTGATAAAATGGAGGAGGCCATTGGGCAGGTAACTGAAGTATTGCGCGAACAACACCGTTTAAACAGAGGAGACAAACCCGATGATTTTACCATTCAAAATCAAATTGAACTTTTAGAAGCGCAGAAAGAAACAACCGACACCTTCACGGCACTTATCGTGAGCACGGCCGGCGTCTCTTTGCTGGTTGGCGGAATTGGCATACTCGCGATCATGTTAATTGCCATAAGGGAGCGGATCAATGAAATTGGTTTGCGCATGGCAATTGGCGCGAGCAGAAAAGATATATTGCTCCAGTTTGTTATTGAATCGTCCATCCTCAGCATTGGTGGCGGCATAATTGGTATTGCTGTGGGTGTTTTAACTTCAGTTGTAATAATTTTCGCCACCGAGTGGACATTGAATATCTCTATTCCATCGCTGGTATACTCATTTTTATTTTCACTGTCGGTGGGTCTGTTTTTCGGGGTCTACCCGGCACGCAAAGCATCCAGGCTTGACCCGATTGAAGCGCTGAAGAGTGAATAAAACAGATTTACACCAACGAAAAGATGGCGAAGCTTTTAACCATTGAAATTTGAAAGGGGCTGTTCCAAAAGGACAGCTCCTTTTTTAATTTTTCATGCTGCTATTTTCTGATTGTTGTTATTAATTGATGAGAAACTTTTAGAGTTGATCTCTATTTTTATAAAAAACAGAATAATATCTCCTTTATGACCATATTTCTCCAAAAAATAGAGTATTTCTTTATCGGCTAATCCCTTCAAGTGTAGTTTTCCGAGGTTAAACGCGATAGCGAAGATTGCAAAGTCCATCAAAACCTTGTCTTTATTAAAGTGTCTGAACCTATTGTAGTGTTTGTTGGATTTAGTTTGGCCGAACACTGACTCCGGTTCTATAGGACGCTGACTTCGATGATAAATTCCTTCTTCGCATGTCAACAGTTCCCTTGCTTTCTGTTTATGGCGGTTAAGGTTATGATTTACTTCCACCCTTCTATTGCCTTTTGCATTACTACAGAGACATTTCAAAGGACAACCCTTACAGTTTTTCGCCTCGTAAATAGTTGCTGTTGATGTGTACCCACTAGCTGTTTTGCTTCTTTTCTTTCCTACCTTGTTCATGTGCTGACCCATGGGACAAACATAGTAATCTTCATCCGCGTTATAATAAAGGTTTTGAGAGAGAAAGCCGTTCTTTTTAAATGCCCTTTTCTGTTCTTTATGAAAGTAGTTGAACTTTACAAATGGCTCAATATCATTCCCCTGCATAAACTCATAGTTTTCTTCACTACCATAACCTGAGTCAGCCACAACCTTGACGGGCAAAATATTATAACGATTCTCAAATCCATTCAAAAAGGGAATCAGTGTTAATGTATCGGTGGGGTTTGGATAAAAATCATAATGGCTTATAAACTGGTTCTCTGTACTTATCTGAACATTATATGCAGGCTTTAGCTGTCCATTGAGCATATGATCCTCTTTCATACGCATAAAGGTTGCATCGCAGTCTGTCTTGGAATAACTATTACGATTTGCCAGAGTATCTAAATGCCGCTCATACTCTTCAAGTTTAGGTAAAAGCTTGTTCTCAAGTGTCTTTATTGCTTTTTGTTCTTCTTTGCTCCGGTTCTCTTTATTAATCTGAGCAACACGCTTTCTTAACTCTTCGCTGTTGAATGGTGTAGGTGGATCATCCTCAGGGTTATTATCCTGGGCGATACCCTCCTCAATCATTCCAAGGACTTTAAGTATCTTTTCTTCGAGTCTCTCTTTGTATTTTTCAATGGATTTACGCCAGACAAAAGTGTAGCGGTTGGCTCGTGATTCAATTTTGGTCCCGTCAACATATGCCACTTCAAGGCTTAAACAACCCATTTCAACAAGCATAACCACTACCTGGGTAAAGACCTCATGTATTGAGTCTTTTAAATGGGATGAACGAAAACGGTTTATGGTGTTATGGTCAGGTGTTTGATTGCCTGAGAGCCACATGAAACTAACTCGATCAGTAAGTGCCTGCTCGATCTTACGACTTGAATAAATATTGTTCAGATAGCCGTATAGAACAACTTTAAGCATCATGCGTGGATTATAGGCAGTTGTACCCCCACCTTTATACGTGTCGAAGACTTTACTCAAGTCCAGGTTATCCACAATTTGATTAATGATACGGGCAGGAGAGTTTTGAGGGACCTTTTCATCCAGAGTGGGAGGGAAAAGACTTACTTGACCTTGATTATAGGATTTAAACTTAGGCTTAGCCATATCTTATGTGTTTGATATATAGACATAAAGATATGAAAAAGTGGTTTAAATAACAATATTTGAGGAGGTTTTTTTAAGAAAAATTTGATACTAAAAAAAGAGGCTGCCTTTCTTTTGAGACAGCCCCTTTTTTGACCCCTATAAACTCAGGTCTAGGTATTATACCCTTCCACATCATTATTTACGAGCATAATGCTGTCATCGTTTTAACCGTCAATTAAAACGCCGGATATCCCGGATTTTGTACCAGGTTATTGTTTGTTTCCCATGCTGCTTCCGGAATCGGGAAAAGCAACAGATGCACCGGCGAGGTGGAAGGCCGCAGGTAACCCGGATTCAGGAACCTGCCAAACCTAATCATGTCCTGGCGGTTGGTGTTTTCCCACGCCAGTTCGAGCCGTCTCTCCAGATAGAGGTCGTCAAGTGTGGCAGTTGTATAGTTATGGGAATTATTTCCAAACCCCCGTTGGCGGATCACGTTGATCAACCGGGTGGCTTCAGCATTATTTTGCCCCAGCCTCAGTAAGGCTTCCGCCTTCATCAGATAGACATCGGCAAGCCGGAAGATAGCGAAATCATTCTCCTGGTCTGAGTTGGCCAGCCCCTTTTCGAATACCCATTTATTTGCTCGGGCACCTTCTTCCTGATTTACTTCGCCCCACATTCCCTCTTTGATTGTACCGGGAATGATATTGAAGTCTACCGTATGAATCAGGGGCCGTGCATGAGCGGTTATCAGCACATTCCCTGTTGCCGGATCAATCATCGGCCCCATCAGGAATGAACCCTCTTTGCGCGGGTCGGCATCATCAAACTGCTTCACATAGTTGGGTTGGGCACTTACTCCGTTCCAGGTGCCCACATTAATTCCCAGTGCTATCGGATCCAGGTAGTGGAGCGTGCGTTTATGTAAATGGTTGCCTTCATCGGCTTTTCCAAACGCGATAGGTAAAATGATCTCCCGGGAAACTTCGTTATGTACCTCGAAGTTCGTCTTCCAGTTGGGTTCAATTATATAGTCGAGTGACATCACCTTATCTGTAGCCTCAATCACCCCTTCCCAGTTTGGCGTTCCCGCCCATGTTTCAGCGTTCAGGTATATCTTGGCCAATAAAGTATACGCGGCTCCCTGAGTAAACTTTCCGTAGCTCTCGCTCGTGACATCGTCCCGCAGCAAATCCTTAATTTCATTCAGCTCGGAAACTACAAAGTCATACAACTGTTGGCGCGACGACATTGTTGGAAGGTCCGTGCTGGTGTAATCGGCCACCAGGGGGGCATTTCCGAAGTAATCAATCAACATATAGTACCAAAAGGCACGAATTCCCCTGATTTCAGCCAGCGTACGCTCTTTCAGTTCCAAGTCCATTTCAGCATTCTCGATGGTGGCATATATCTGGTTAGAGGTGGTAATACCCGACATGGCAGCGTTCCACGAGTCGTTGATCAGCCCGTTACGTGCTTCCCAGGTATGCAACTTCAAATCCATATGTATACCGCCGTCCCACCAGTCACCTCCTACTCGGGTAGGGGTAATCGCCATATCACCGGTCTGTTCCGAGAGGAGGAAGAAATTACCTGGCCACAGGTTCTTCAAAGTTTTATATATGGGCGCGATAATCGCGTTTATCTCGGCCGGTTTTTGCCCAAACTGATCTGCAGGGATGGTGTCATATACCGTTTCATCGAGGTCGGTGCAGGAGTGTATCCCTCCCATTAAAACCAACACAACGGATATCCATGTTATTTTGATTGTTTTTTTCATATCTGTTTAATTTTTTTAGTTAGAAAGTGAGACTTACACCCAAAGAAAACGTACGGGATTTGGGGTAATATTCACGGTCTTCCACGCCCGGTGCAAGACCGTTATTCCGGTTCGCATCCACCTCGGGATCTAACCCTTTATATCCTGTGATCACAAATAGATTTTGTCCGGTAGCATATACACGGGCCCGCTCTAACCAGTCAATCCCTTTTGTATTAAAGGTATACCCGAGTGACATATTGTCAAGTCGGATGTGGGACGCATCTTCCACGTATAATGATGAGTATTCGGGCACTACTTTCAGTTGATGTACCAACGGGTCGTCCAGTGCATTGGCTCCAATCAGGTAGCCCGGATGTCCATAAGTCATTCGTCCCATGTTCAATACATCATTGCCTAATGAACCGCGAAAGAAAAACGATAAATCCCAGTTCTTGTAGTTAAACTGGTTGTTCCAGCCGAATGTTAAATCCGGCTGTGCAGAGCCGATATAGGTATAATCCTCGGCCGTCACCGAATTTACCTCTTCTCCGTCTTTGTTCCGAAATACATATTTACCATCATTATCAATCCGCACAAATTCAGGTCCGTAGAACTGTCCCACGGGATAACCTTCTTCGATCACATGGGTGGTGCGGCCCGAGCCGCCGCGTACCCATGCATCACCCACCATAATACGGCTGGTGGTGTACGTATCGTCCGACAGGCTGGTCACCTCATTCTTGTTATGGGCCAATGTCACGGAGGTGCTCCAATTGAAGTTTCGGGTCTGGATAGCATTAAAATTCAGAGCCAACTCAACCCCGGTATTCTTCATATCCCCCACATTGGCCATCATGTCCGGATGCAGATAAGGAGGTGTGGGAACCCTGTAGGTATATAGCATGTCGGTGGTTCTTTTGTCGTACCATTCCAGCGTACCATTTAGTCGCTCATTAAACAGGTAAAAATCGAGTCCGACGTTAAACATGGCGGTCTCTTCCCATTTCAGGTCGGGATTGGCATTCTGGCTGATCTTATAGGCCGTGAGCCAGGAGCCATTGTCGTAATAGGTGCCGCTGGTGCCGTAAAGCTGGAGTGTCTTGTACGGATCGAGTCCTGCCTGGTTACCGGTAATCCCGTAGCCTACACGTAGCTTCAGATCGTTGATACATTTTATATCTTTTAAAAACTCTTCTTCCGAGATCCCCCATGCAACTGAAATCGATGGAAATGTACCCCATTTGTTGTTGTCTCCAAACTTGGAAGAGCCGTCTCTACGAAGTGTTGCCGTGAGCATATACCGTGATTCGTAGCTGTAATGGGCACGTCCAAAGAAAGAGATCAGACGGCTCATGTTTCTTTCCGAACCCACGTCGTTAGGGCGCAAACCTTGTCCCGATTCCAGGTTATCCGCTCCCAGTAGGTCGGTGGTGAAGTTACGGTTGGCAGCTTTCGTGTAAGAGTATTCATTTTCCTCCCATGAATATCCGGCAAGTGCATTTAACCTGTGCTTCCCTGCTGAACCAAAGGTTGTCGTGTAATCTAATAACCACTCCATCAAATTCTTGTCCCAAATCTTGTTCTCACGTAAGGCATAGCCTCCATCATCACGACCTGCCTGCGTTTCGGAATGGTTGTATTGACTCCTCTCTTCGGTCTGTCGTTCTTTATACAGCATAGTCTTGATATCAAGGCCATCCATAATATTGAATAAGATGTCGCCAGAACCGTAATAATGTACATTCTTTTTCAAATTTTTATTGTAGGTCTGATTTCGTACCGGATTGCCCTGATCATACTCACGGGTATCGAACCATTCACCGTTTTCTAATTTTACAGGGTAGACCGGCAACATATTATAGGCCAGTACAAAATTATAGTTGTCTGCCTCATTCCATTCACCAATGGCGGCAGAACCGGTCAAGCCGATACGCAAACGATCGTTAATAGCCCGTTGCTGTAGCTGAAAACGAAAATTATAACGTTCCAGGTAATTGTCGTTTACCACACCTTCCCTGTCAAGATAGTTAAATGAGGCCCGGTAGTTGTTATTTGAACCTCCACCCGAAAGCGAGAGACTGTGATTCTGTGAAATACCCTCCCGGATGATCTCATCAAACCAGTCGGTACTTGCACCGTATTTGTCGTATACCGAAGTATCTTTCCCTGTCTCCCTTGCATAGTCGCGCCATTCATTGGCAGTTAGCAGATCGGGTTTATTGGCCAGTGTGGAGACAGCTAAATATCCGTCGTAAGATATCCTCGGTTTAAGTCCCGATCCTCTCTTGGTGGTAATCAGTATTACACCCCCCGCTGAACGGGATCCGTAAATGGCGGCAGAAGAGGCATCTTTCAACACGGAGATCGATTCAATGTCCTGGGGTGCCACCGTTTGCAGGTCTCCTCCCGGCACACCGTCAATCACGATAAAAGGGCCCTGGTCGTTTTGTAAAGTGGAAACACCCCTTAAACGGATGCGTGAACCTTCCGTTACATCGCCCGAAGGTGTACTTATATCAAGACCCGCAACCTTTCCCTGTAGCAGGTCGGCCGCATCCCTCGTAACGCCCTGATTAAAATTCCCAGCCGTTACATTGGTTACGGAACCTGTAATCTCCCTGCGTCGTTGCTCACCATATCCCACCACCACCAGTTCATCCAGTAGTTCAGTTTCATCCATCAGCACTACATTAATTGTGGTGCGCCCGTTCACTGGAATTACCTGACCTTGCATACCTACGTAAGAGATATCAAGTGTTATACCGGCAGCTACACCTTCCAGCACGAAGTTTCCGTCTATATCTGTAACTGTTCCGGTAGTAGTACCCTGTACAAGTACAGTCACACCAGCGAGCGGCTCCCCATTCACATCTTTCACCGTTCCTCTCACGGTGATGGCTTGTGCAAAAACACCCAGGGAGAGTATCCAAAGAGACAAGGATAACATTCCCTTCCAAAAAATGGTCATTTTTCTGTCCATAGTTCATTAATGTTAGATTGATAATTCATTGAAAAAACCAAAAATATGAGGTTTAAAAGTCAAACATTATTTTATTTTCATTTTGACTTTCAACTCATTTTCAACTCACCAGAGATAAAGTAAAATAAATTTTTTAAAATTAATTTACTTATTTTTTAACGTGATCGATAGCAGAAAAAAGAGACAAATTTAAAATACACTGTAAAAATCGGGCTTGATACATATCCCAACTCTTATTTGTACATCTTTTCTTTTGTAATCGAGCAGGCTGTCGCCGGTACCGCTATAAAGTTCCCCAAAAATATATTGGTTGAACCTGTCAGAGATTTTGTAGCCGGCACTGAATTTGAAATTGATGGCTTTCACGCTCTTCCGGAGACTATAGGTACCTGTCAACCACCATTTATTATCCGAAGTTTTGTAGTCTGCTGTGAAGTATCCTGTTCCTCTGTAGTCATATAAATCGCTGTTGTCTTCACCCGTTGCATAAGGGATTGTTATTTTGAAGCTGGTAGCGAGGTTAGAGGTAAGGAAATATTTCCCTGAGAAGCCAATCCAGTTGGTACTCCTTGATTCAAGGCTGTCGCGGCCATTCGACTCATGTTCCAGCTGAAGGAAGGCTGCCCCCGTAAGCCTATCGTCCACAATAATATATCTTCCCAGTCCTATTCCCGGATTGTAGTTGGAATCCCTGAACGGAGCCGATTCCTGGTAGATATCCCAGAATGATTTTTGTGTATAAGTCAAATAAAGGAAGGTATCGAAAGGCAATCTGCTTTTGGTAAGACGATGTCTGAAACTGATTTGAAACTTGGCATCGGCGGTCTCTCCGTCGATGCTTTTGTTGAGCGGAATACCGGTAATAAAAAAGTTGTCCTTATAGATGGAAAAAGGGGGCAGGTTATCCATATGGCTGATGATCTCCTCTTCCGTCATGGCCAGTTCCTGTCGGTCATATTCAATTTTCGACTTCACTCCCTCAATGAGGTTCTTAAGCGACCGTTTGGTCGTGTCGGGCATCACGGTTTCTGATTGAGCCTTTATTTCAGGAATAGATGAAAACAGTATCAGCGGTAGAAGAAGGAATAATATAAATTTTTGTTGCATTTTGGATAATTTTTTGTCATTATTGTTTACGTTGGTCAGACATAAAAACCGATTCCTAAGAAAAGCTCCTCCGAATTATAACTGACATTTGGAAAATGCTTGTACAACGTATTCCGGATAAAATGTCTGGCCCGGAATTTCAGATGCGTGTTTGCATTCAGGTTGTATTTCATATCCAATCCCAGTACATGCAGCCTTACGTTGCTTTTGTCACCCTGCACGTTTAGAAAATCAATTTCATCGGTTGTGAGGCTCTTCAGCTTTTCATAATCGTCCACCCCTTTCCAAGAGAAAAGCATATAATTTTCAGCATACAGCGCGAGCCACAGCTTTTGCCAGAAGGTGAGTGTGCCCTTTAGCTTAAAACTAAACCCGCTGCCAAAATTATAATCCCTGTCTTCCAGCTTAAAATGGTCCGATGTGCTTGCTCCAAGAATAATTCCGCTTAAATGAGCATCGAATTGCGCTTTCACCTCATTCTTCTTTTTTTGCATAATGATCCCCGGGCCTATGGCTGCAGCCTCTGAGATATAGAGTGTGATCGCGCTAGTTTCATCATCTGCCGGGTACATGTCGTAGTAATTGAAGTGTTGAAACAGACCTCCTGTGATCCATGTATTTTCGTTATGAAAGAGTGATTTATTGAAAAGAAGGCCAAGCGTGTTCACCTGTGTCAGATGCAATCCCTGGTTGTCTATCATGATTTCACCTGTTGCCCGAAACCATTCATATGGTTTTTCGATCGGCGTGCCGAATAGTTCACCATAGCGCAATTCGGTCCCCAGCGTAAATCTCCGCATATCAGTTCCTCCGTCGGGAACAGCGCTCACTTTTTCTCCGCAATAGAGCGCCAGCAGGTAAGGCGATCTATACAGAAGGTTTCCCCTTGATGTTCCTGTTTTCCATGCTTCACCGGTTGTAAGCCGGGTGATAAGCCGGGTGGGAGACAGGATGCCGGCAAGCAGTTCCCTGCCCAGACGCTCGGCACCTGTTGCCCGATTGTCTAAGATCAGATCGGACAACCGGAACATCATCTCTCCCAACGCGGTTCCTCCCACCGTGGTTGCCCACAGGTCGTTGTGAGAAGGTGGTTTTGTCTCCATCAGGTATTCCCACATCAGGCTACCAGCAGCCGTGACAAGAGAAGACTGATAAAATTCAAATCCGTTTGCCCGTGCGCTGTTGAAATACATAGACCCATGATAGGGATGCCCGATAAGGTTCGTGGTGAACCTGTTTGTATCCCATACGGGCAGGGTATTCATGTTGTTTCTCATGGAGTGCAAGTTGATCTGTGCATATTCATCTTCCAGCACAAACCGGTTAAAGCCTCTCATGACCATGTTCAGACCCACATTGATTGATACGGCTTTTCCCCTTTTTTTCTCTATGAGGCTAAAGGGGGATAGGATTGAATCTATCGGCACCGTCACAACACTTTCTGCCCGACCCTGTCCGTAAGGAAACAGGAAGAGCATCACACAATATATCGCGACAGCTGTTTTCATTTTATTCAATCCTCACAACATTCAATCACCACATCATCTCCTCATCCCATCATTCAAACCTCATATCATCCTTATCCTCTCTTCTTATAACTAAAAACCGCCCATCCATTCAATACCACTGCAATCACTCCCAATGCCAGCAGGTTTCCGGCGACATCGGCCAGTTTGCTACCATTTAGATAGAGCATCCTGAATGTCTCCGTCAGGTAATTGAACGGATTGATGGCGGCAATCAACTGAGCCCATGCCGGCATGCTGGAGACAGGCGTAAACATACCTCCCAGCAGAACCAGGATCAGGATAAAGAACATCACCAGGAAACTGGCCTGCTGCATGGTTTCGGAATAGTTTGAAATGATGATTCCCAAGCCCGACACGGAGATGATAAAGACCGCGGCAGAAAACAGTACCGCGATTGTACTCCCGGCAGGCCAGAGGCCATACATCAGGAAAGCGATCGTGATGGAGATGATCATCACCACGATACCTACAATCCAAAAAGGGATCAGCTTGGCAAGGATGAAACTTATCCTACTGACCGGGGTGACGTTGATCTGCTGGATGGTACCGTTCTCTTTTTCCATCACGATATTCAGTGCCGGCAAGATACCACAGATGATGGTAAGCAGCAGCACCATAAAGCCGGGGATCATGAAATTCTTGTAGTCGAGCGCGAGGTTAAACTTGTACTGTGGCACGATATTTATTTTAGGCATCTTCATTATAGAGGCCCTCGATTGGGGAGGCAGCGTATGAAGTAGCTCTTCACGCAGCTCGGTTGAAAAATCATTCACGATCTGCATGATGTAATTACTGCCCAGCAGCCCTTGGGTACCGTTTACCGCGTTGACTGCCATGCCGACAGCCGATGACCTGGTTTTCACCATCTCTTTATCGAAAGAGGCGGGGATCTCGAGGATCATATCTGTTTTGCCAGATTCCATATTCATCATCGCCGTCTGATAATCAAGTGGTGTATCGTGCAGGATAAAGTATTGTGATGCAGCAATTTTATCAGTCAGCCTTTGTGAGTAGACACTTTTACTGTGGTCCACCACATCGATTTCGATGTTCTTCACCTCGAAACTTACCGCCCACGGAAAAACCAGCATCACCATGGTGGGAAATATTATGATCAGCCTTGGAATCAGCGGATTCCTGAACATCTGTTTAAACTCTTTTTCAATGAGAAATTTTAATGTCTTCATGCTCGTCTTATCTATTTGTCGATCAGTAATCAGCTATAAGCAAGTAAGTATTGAAAGCTTGTATGTTCAATCTCTATTCAAGTCGTTTTTTAGTCTTTGCCACTGTAACCCCCAGCAGGATTAGTGTCATTCCGATCATGATGGTGACCTCTTTCCATATCATCAGAAATCCCTGTCCCTGGATCATTACTTTTCGCACCGCTTCAATAAACCAGCGTGCAGGCACGATGGCCGAGAAATTCTGCAGCACCCATGGCATATTGTCTACGGGGAAGATCATCCCAGAGAGCATCAGTACGGGAATCATTGCCGTGATCGCCGAGACGATCACCGCGTTGACCTGTTTATCTACCAGTGTTGAGACAGTAAGCCCGTAGGTCAGTGTCAGCGAAATATAGAGGATCGCGACCAAAAAAAGCAAAATCAGGCTGCCATTGACAGGTACATCTAAAATAAAATAACTCAGAAGAAGGATGATAAAAAAGTCGATAAAGGAGATGATCATATAGGGAATGGTTTTCGCGAAGATCATGGTTCCCTGTTTCAACGGCGAAGCAAGAAGTACCTCCATGGTGCCACGCTCCTTTTCGCGGACAATGGAGACCGATGTCATAATGGTACAGATGATCATCAGTACCAGTCCCATGATGCCCGGGACGAACATATAGGACGATTTCATCAGCGGATTATAGATCATCCGGTTTTCAGTCTGGATATAAAAAGGGATCTTTAATAAATCTGTTTGTTCCTGTTGAAATCCTGCTATGATCGCCGTGGCGTAGGTGGCCGAGATAGAGCCCCTGTTGGGATCGGAACTGTTGGAAAGCAGTTGTACAGCCGCTTCTCCCGAGTGCACCAACTCCTCCTGAAAGTTTTGCTGAAAGACTACTGCCAGATCTAGTTCTCCTTTGCGCATCGATTCCTCCATATCGTCCATCGACTGCATGTTTCCCTGATAATTAAAGTAGGGATTCTCTCTGATCCGTTCCGCAATACCGGTAGTGAAAGCATCGGGAGTAGGGTCATAGAAAGCCACGCGAATGTCCTGTACCTCCATGTTGATGGCAAAGCCAAACAGCAGGATTTCCACTACGGGCATTCCCAGGATGATCAGTAACGTCCGGTTGTCGCGCATGATGTGGCGGAACTCTTTTTTTACAAATGCGATAAATTGTTTCATTTTTTGATGTTTTTATAATCAGGATAGGGTTTTGTGCTTAACCAGCGCATGGTCGGTTAATCGCCCCGTTTTGCCTTGCGTGCCAGCTGCCGGAAAACTTCATCCATGGAGTCGGCGTTGAACTGACGCCGCAACTCCGCCGGTGAATCAAGAGCGTCAATATGTCCGTCCACCATGATGGATACCCGGTTGCAATACTCTGCTTCGTCCATGTAGTGTGTGGTGACGAAGACGGTGATTCCTTGGTCGGCCGCCTCGTAGATCATCTCCCAGAACTGCCTTCTCATTGCTGGATCCACGCCACCGGTCGGTTCATCCAGAAAGACGATTTCCGGCTCGTGAAAGATGGCCACCGAGAAAGCCAGTTTCTGCTTCCAGCCCAGTGGCAGATATTTCACCAGCGTGTTGCGCTCTTCGCGGAAGTCCAATCTTTCGAGCAATGCATCGGTCTTCGTGGCGATCTCCTTATCCGTGAGACCGTAAATGCCCCCGAACAGACGAATGTTTTCCCATACCCTGAGGTCTTCATACAGCGAGAACTTCTGGCTCATGTAACCAATGTTACGTTTGATCCGTTCATTTTCTTTAATGATATCAAAGCCCGTGACGGTTCCTGCCCCTGCCGTGGGCATGCTGATACCGCAAAGCATCTGCATGGCAGTAGTTTTTCCTGCGCCGTTGGCGCCGAGGAATCCGAAAATCTCACCCTCTTCCACGTCAAAAGTGATGTGATCTACGGCGGTAAAGTTGCCGAACTTTTTTGTCAGGCCCGATACTTCAATTACTTTTACACTCATATTTTTAGTTTGTCAATGCCATGAAACAATCTTCTACGGTCGGCTTGATTGGAGCAATACGCACGTCGCCGAATTGTTTTTCTGCCAGATATTGTTTTAATTCTTCGGCCTGCAGCCCTTCGGTCACGGTGATGTGAATCTTGTCTCCGAAAGCGAAACTTGTTTTTACTTCAGAGTGACCGCGCAATGCATCCAAAAGGGCAGACATGCGGAATCCTTCCACCGACCATAGTATATCGGCATAGCTGTCAATAATGCCCTGCGGTGTGTCGCTCGCGATAAACTCCCCTTCCCGTATCAGTGCAATCCGGTCGCAACGGCTTGCTTCGTCCATATAAGCTGTGGATACCAGGATGGTAATCCCCTGCTCTTTCAGTCGCCCCAGCATATCCCAAAACTCCTTTCTCGATACAGGGTCCACGCCGGTGGTGGGTTCATCAAGGATAAGTATTTCCGGCTTATGGATCAATGCACAGCTTAACGCCAGCTTCTGTTTCATTCCGCCCGAAAGTGCACCGGCCCGTCTGTCTTTAAAAGGCTCTATCTGCTGATAAATATCTTTGATCAGGTGGTAGTTCTCCTCGATAGTGGTATTGAAGAGGGTAGCGAAAAACGTCAGATTTTCCTCCACGCTCAGATCCTGGTAGAGCGAGAAGCGGCCAGGCATGTAACCGATTATTTGCCGTACCTTCCGGTAATCTTTCACCACATCATTCCCGTTCATGATAGCGACTCCACCATCGGGCAGCAGGAGTGAGGCGAGAATGCGGAAAAGTGATGATTTTCCGGCGCCATCCGGACCGATCACCCCGAATACCTCACCGTCTTCCACTGAAAATGTGATTCCGTTCAGCGCGTTCACTTTTCCTTTGGCGTAGCTCTTGTATAAATCTTTTACTTCAATCATTTTGTTGTCATTAAAAGGACGCGGTTTCCTGTTACTTCTTTCTCTTCCCCGATTTTAGAATTTTACTTCGCCATACATTCCTATCTTCAGAAAACCATCATTAGGAACGGCTATTTTGAGTGCATAAACTAAGTTTGCCCGTTCGTTTTTGGTCTGTATGGTTTTGGGAGTAAACTCCGATTTGCTGGAGATCCAGCTGACTTTGCCGCTGTAGAGTTTCATGTTTCCTTCCCCGTCGTCCACCCGCACGGTTACTTCATCGTTGAGTTTAATCCGCGCAAGCTGATCATTGGTCACATATGCCCTCAGGTCCATCGTATCAGTATCGGCAATTTTAAAGAGCGGAGTACCCATGGTGGCCAGCTCTCCTGCCTCGGCGTATCTGTTGAGAACCGTTCCTGCAACCGGGCTGATGATATGGGTCTTTTCAAGCTGATCATCGAGTTGGGCAACCTGTATTTCGAGGGTTGAACTCTGCGCGGAGATATTTTCGCTGCTTTTTTCAAGGGTAGATGTCAATGCAAGCAATTGTTTCTGAAGCACATCGATCTGGGACTCTATGTCGTCAAGCTGTTTTTGATTGGCCGCGTTGGATGCAAGAAGCCTTTGTATGCGTGCTTTTTCTCGTTCCAGTGTCTTTATTTGTTCCTGAACAGATGCTGTCTGTTTGCGAATATCAGGCTGCTGTGCCCTTACACCTCGCGCATTGGAGAGGAGGCTCATTTTTTGCAGATAGAGCTGCGTACTGTCGATGACGCCCACCATTTGTCCCTGTTGCAGCTGATCTCCCTCATTCAGGTTGAATATCAAAATACGACCATTTGCCTGAGAGGAGACGATGATTTCTGTAGCTTCAAACGATCCGGTGGCATCATAATTGTTTTTGTCATTACTGCAGGAAAAAAACAGAAATGAGGCTGATAATGAGGTTAGTAATGTAAATAGTTTCATAATTTAATTTGATCTGTTTTATACTTATATTTTGTTTTTACTTTTCACTGAAGGCTGAAAGCAGAGCGTTTAATTATTGGTTGTGTATTTAAGTGCATACACCGACAAGAGATATTGAATTTCGTGCAATGTCTTTGCCTGTTTGGCCGCCTCCTCAGCGTTGATCTCTTTCATCAGATCGGAGACGGTCATTGTGCCATTTTCCACCTTTACTTCTGCTGCTTCACGGATCTGACTTTGCAGCAGAATGATTTCATTGTCATCCTTCATTGTTTTTCTGAACTTTTCAATTTCTATTTGCTGTTGGGGGATCACTATGTTCAGATTATACAGGAATGTCTCACGTTGCGAATTGACAGAGAGCTTTTGCAAGTCCATTTTTTTCTTGTCGTTTTTTAATGTATATAGGTTGCCAAAGTTCCAGGAGAAACGTACACCTCCCAAAAAATAGGGGGAAAAATCGTTGTCGAACATGTTGAGGCCGGGCTTCCCGTACCCCCCTTGTGCAAAAGCGCCGATGGTGGGCCTTATCCTGGCATTCAGGAGTGATCTTTGGGTCTCAATGTTGTGTTCCTGCGCCTCGAATATCTGTAGTTCGGGCCGGTTGATCACAGAGGAGGTGACCGTGTTGCCCGGATCCGGTTTGACAAATACCATGTTCCCGTCCAGTTCTTCACCTATCAGTACCGACAACATGCGGATATATGCTTCCAGCGTTGATTCAAGATGAATGCGTTGCTGCGATGCTTTCAACTGCTCCACTTTCACCACGTTCAAGTCACCTTCATTGGCTACACCGTTTTGTACATATACCTTCACGTTATCATAATTACGCCGAAGTTCCTTCTCCAGTATCCCATGCTGATTGAGTTGTCCTTTCATGAGCAGGATGCCGAAATAGAGGTTGTTTACCCGCTCCCTCAGGGTGTATATTTCGCTTTCAAGCAGTTTTTTCTCTAAGGTTGCTTCAGCTTCTATATTTTTTTTCTGTGCCGATATTTTTCCACCATCCCAGATAAGCTGGTTCAGTTCGGCCACGAGCTTGTACTGATCCTGGTCGATAGATGGAATTTCCAGCCCCGGTATGTCGAGATCAATACTCGTGACATCAGATTGCCACGTTCCCTGGACACTGAGCGTACCTTGCGGCAAGTAGGCTTTGTTGGCATTGGCAATGTTAAAGTTTTTCGTTCGTTCAATGAGGTCGTACCGGACAATGGCGGGATAATTTGCTTCTGCTTTCGATTGGGTTTCTTCAATCGTGATCATCTGTGCTGAAACGGACAGGACAGTTAATCCTGTCAATAGCACAAGTAGCAGCAATGTTCTCTTATTCATAATTTCACTTATTATTTGGTTGTTTTTATGATCCACTCGATGATCTTTTCTTTTCTTTCTGTTACAAATTCCACAAACTCATCTTCCTTCACCAATCCCGAGGAGATAATCAGCGGTTTTGCCACGAACGGGAACATGGTAAGGCTTAGTGTGTTGATGACCAAGTCTTTGGCGGATATTTCCAGTTTTTTCTCTTTCAGCTGTTTATCGATTACCGGTTGTGCAATTTGACGTGCATTTTGGGTGATCCCTACAAAGAGTTCCTTGTTGACCGACAACTCACTTAATATAAAGATGGGAAGTTCCTCGTTTTCTAGTAAAAGGGTAGTGTAATTTTGGGCGATCGATCTTATTTTGTATTCGAGAGAAATATTCTCATCAGACAAAACTGATCCCATTACACCAAGCAACATCTTTAATTTTTCCTGAACCACCTTTTTATAGAGATTCTCTTTGCTACCAAAGTAGTAATTTAGCAGTGCCAGGTTGGTACCCGCCTCCTCGGCAATATCCCGGGTCTTTGTGGCAGCATATCCTTTCTGTGTGAAAAGTTTGTCGGCTGCCCGGATAATTTTCTGTTCTGTTGAGATTGTTTCCATTATTATTTTTTTTATCCTGCAAAAGTACGTTACTCATTTGATTTAAACAAATGATTAAATCAAATGTTTGATTCGGTTTTGATTTTTTATATTATTTGGTGGTTTTTTTACTTTTTTTCAAAAACCGACTTTCCGATTTCCATTCGTATATTAGCCCGTATTGCAAACGGACAGTCTGTGATTATAAAGCGCATGCTATATTTTAACCGTAAAGAAAGAATTGCTGTGAGAGTGGATAATGGAAAATAAATAGCTCCCAGCACTGTTTTCAGGATGTTTTAATCAGGCTACCTGCCAGTCCCCCGAAAATTCCACCATAGGTACAATTTACCCAACACTCCGAGGAGAGAGGGAGGGTACCGTAATATATGCCCCAATTGATCCAGTATATGTAGCCTGTGATAATTCCTGAGAATATGAAAATAAGGACAAATAAATTTTTTTTAAAAAAAGAAAGGGACAGTTTCATACATTCTCATTTAACGATTGAACAATCTTCTTTAAATTTTTGTAAGGTACTACACCCATTATTCTTTTAATCTCTTTATTGCCTTTAAAGACCAGTATATTGGGAATTCCGGATACATTGTGCTCATAAAAGACTTCCGGGTTTTTGTGTACGTCTATCTCATAAAAATATACCTCTTCCTGTTCATTATCAATAAATTGTTCGATATGAAACTTCATTTTTCCGCAAAGCTGAGAATTGCTGTCATGGAAAAAAACAAAACGCAGTTCATTGTCGTCAAATTTGATCTTATCCAGTTCAATTAAATTTGTTTTCGCTGACGCGAACGGCATTTCTTTCACCCTGATCTCGGAGAGAACCGCTGTTAGGATGTAAAACGCTACTGTAGCAGTAATAAAATGCCATGATTTCAGTTGGAAGACTTTACGCGACATAGAGACAATTTTTAAGTTAATCTTTTATGCACTTTCAGGAGTTCGAGCAGGGAGAACAATAGCGACTCAATGTTTCGCTCTATATCTGATTCAAAATTAGCGATCTTCCATTTAAACATTTGATGCCGGAAGGCGGGGATGATGATTTGTGCTATTTGTTCAGGTGTGAGGAGGTCTGTGATCAACAGTATTTTTTGGCCGATGTCAATGAGCGATTGCACATGCCTAGTCAGGGTGTTCATCAGTTGCAAAATCTTCTCACTTATTTGGGCACTCTCATCCAGTAATCCTTCGGAGAATACGACCACAACATAATAAGGGTGATCCTTAAAATAGCGGGTCAGTCTTTTGAAGAGGGAATAAAATTCTTTTTTAAAGTCACCGGATATGGGCGTATTATTCATGATCCTGGCTACATTTTCATGTAAATATTGCAATAACGTGAGAATTATTTCCTCCTTGCTGGTAAAATGTCTGTAAAGGGCACTCTCTGAAAAATTCATTTCAATAGCCAGATTTTTGATTGTAAGTCCGCTTACTCCGGAGGTAGTCAGCAATTTTCCGGCAGCTTCAATAATTTCCAGTTGTCTAGGTTTTATTTCCATTTTAATATTCATCATTCTTTATTTTAAGAGGGAAAGATCATTCTCCGTGTAGCCACCTCTCTTTTTAGCTTTATTTTTTCGTACTTCTGTTTAAAAAAATGGTGTTGACAGATAAAGTGTATTCAATAGTTTATCATTTTCCAGCATAGGTGCTGTTTTTACCTCTATACCATACTCGATAAACTTGTTTCTCGTTTCCCCATCCATCGTCGACACATAAACTACATTGATATATATTCTTCGTAAATAAAGCAAAAGTTCTTCCATCGGCATATCGATCTTCTTAACAGCAATTGTCTCTACCCCGACAACCCGGTTGAATTCCAGATCAAAAATCACCAATATTTTATCTTCATTCCGGAGATGGGTGAGTTTGTCTTTTGAAAAGAATATTGCTTTTCTTTCAATCATAGAATTGCATTTTTTTGCTTGATTCGCCACATATCAAGTATGTAAGTGAACGATCACTCACAAAAGTAGAAATAAAAAATACATCGACAAGTGTCTTTAAAATATTTAACCCGTTATTAATGAACTTTAAAATTTGAATGTAGTTATATCATTTCTCAATGACTAAAATCATAATAATTTATCAACTTTAAAATGAAACATACAATTTTGGGAGCAGGAGGCTCCATAGGAAATGCGTTGACGTATACTCTGCTGAGAAATGGGGAAGAAATAAGACTGGTATCCAGGGAGATACATCCACTGGAAGGGACAGAATATCTGAAAGGAGATTTAATTTCCTATGCCGATACCCTGGAGGGGGTAAAACGGTCTGACGTTGTATACCTGTGTGTGGGACTTCCTTATGATGTAAAGATATGGAAAGAAAGGTGGCCCAAAATTATCAGAAATACAATTGATGCTTGTAAAGAGGTGGGCGCTAAATTAATTTTTTTCGACAATGTCTATATGTATGGTAAAGTAGACGGCATCATGACAGAGGAAACAGTCTATAACCCGATCAGCCGGAAAGGAGAGGTGAGGGCTGAGATAGCGGGACTTCTGGAAGAGGAAATGCAGAAGAACGAATTGGATGTAATCATTGCAAGAGCTGCGGATCTTTATGGCCCTTTCGGCACCCCGGTTACCAGTGTGCCCTACATGATGGTCTTTGACAGACTGATGCACGGGAAAACTGCCCAATGGATGGCAGATGTGAATCAGCCTCATTCCTATACCTATATACCCGATTGTGCCGAAGGACTTTATTTGCTTGCCAAAGAAAATACTGCCTGGAATCAGATATGGCATTTGCCGACCCATAGTCCGGCCATAGACGGCAGAACTTTTATTGAGCTGGCTTCCCGGGAGATTGGCGTTAAACCGAAATATATGATTCTGTCCAAATCGTTGATGCGATTTGGAAAATTATTCAGCAAGATTGCCGGAGAAGCATATGAAATGCTGTACCAGAATGAATATCCTTACCACTTTGATTCCTCAAAGTTTAACCGGCATTTCGACTATGTACCTGTCGATTATGAAGAGGGAATCAGAAAAACCATTCAATGGATCAATCAAAAGTGACTTCCGGTGAATTTTTATTGAAGTAGCTGTTTCTTCCGTAGGAATTGTATATATTTGTCATTTCATAATCACAGCTATCTGATTCTTCGAGTTTCTGGTTTATCTTAACTGGAAATCCCGTTACGTTTCAGACCAAAGACAAATATATTTCAATGAACAACAAACTATTATCCAACGACCGACAATCGTTGTTGGGCGAGAAAATCCATCAATATTTTTTCATCACTGCGCTGGTTACCATATTTACACTTGGATGTATGTGGGGAGCCATCAACCTGCTCCTGATCGGACTGGAGGAAAGTTTTCACGGAATAGACTACTCCTGGGTGCTGGCACACGGACATGCCATGGTATTCGGTTTTGTCGGGCTCTTCATCATGGGTTTTTCCTATCGGGCATTGCCACACTTTAAGGGAACAACCCTATGGAGCCCCCGGCTGGCTTTGTTCACGCTTCCTTTGATGATTGTGGGCATTCTACTGCAGGCTTATGCGCATGTGATTGTTCCGCGACAGCCTTACCTTACGCTGGGGATTTCCGCAGGCATCGTGCAGATTATCGCTGTCGCCATCTTCGTACTGGTGATCGTGCGTACCTTACAAGGTGCTCCCGCAGGGCGAAAAAACGATGGGTTCGCCTATTCAGCCCTTGGCTGGTTTCTTATTGCGGCAATATTGAATCCGGTTATTTTTTGGCTGTTTGAGTCGGCGGCGACGCAAGAGGAGTTTCTCTTCAATGTCTCTTCATTCAATATTCCATATCGCGACATCCAGACACTCGGCATTGCCGTGGTGATGATATTGGGTGTATCCCTGCACATTCTGCCCCGTGCATATGGCCTTCGGAAACCTTCGATTGTCTGGAGAAGATTCCTGTTGTGGGGTATGAACGGAGCCGTTCTTTTCGGTGTGATTTCTTTTACTGCCGGGATGACTACCGGGGTACACTGGTGGCATGCCGCGAACGGTATCTCTTACATCATTATCCTGGTAGTAGCCATTGGCACACCCATCCAGTTCGGACTGTTCCATCGGGTGCCTGCCGGCTACAACGACCGCAGCCTGAAGTTCATCAGGGCAGCCTACTTCTGGTTTATTGTCGCCGCGCTGCTCCTGGCGTTTGGTCCCTACTACATGTTCGGCATCTATCTACCCATGACGGGTGGGGAGAACCCCTTCTCGCATGCTTACTTCGGAGCCTATCGTCATGCATTGACAGTCGGCTTCATCATGATGATGATTGTAGCCATTTCCAGCAAGGTGGTGCCCGGTTTTGCAGGTATCGATGTCCGGAAGGCCAACGCCCTATGGGCTGTTTTCGTTTTGCTCAATCTGGGCAACACTTGGCGCATCACCTCTCAGATCCTGACCGATTTCTATCCCGAAGCATTTCGGTTTATCGGCTTCTCCGGCTTTATCGAACTCACCGCTCTGGGCTTGTGGGGTTACGAGTTAATGAGAAATATACAAGCAGGTAAACGGATTCAAAAAGAGAGTTTTCCGGTCAAACGAACTTTTTAACGTAGACAGTGATTTATTAAAATATGCCCGCCCCTGCATTGCGATCATGGGAGTAGTCTAGCCTGGTGTTGGAGGAAGATGTCTTCATCAGTGAATCTTATTCTCCTTTGCGAGTCGCATGACTCTTTTTGCCGCATCGTCCACATGGGCGGTCGACTCCATTCCCAGAGTCATACAGTGGATATTTGCATCGGTCAGTGCAAATCTGAGCGATTGTTCACGTTCATCGTCACTCACGTGGCGTCCTTCTCCAAATATCTTCATGCCGATCACCCCGATACCGTTCTTTTTGGCTTTTCCCAGCAGTTCTTTCACCACGTCGGGGGTCCCGTCCATATGACTCTGGAAAGGATTGATGCGCGCCATGATCACATCTACCCATGGATTATCCGCAGCCTCCACCATGGCATCCCAATTATGACAGGAGACACCTACAGCTTTGATGATTCCATCTTGTTTGGCCTTTGACAAACCCTCCATATAATGCTTGCGGTTGTTACTCCAGCCTCCCTTCATCAGACAATGCATAAGTACTATGTCAATATAATCGGTGTTCATCTCCTGCCTGTAACGATCAAGAGATTCACGTACAGGGACAATTTTATCTGATCCGTCTTCATGGGTCCATATTTTTGTAAGCAGGGTAAGCTTTTCGCGGGGAAGGGATTTAATTGCATTTCCCACATATTGATGTGATCCGTAGGAGTCTGCCATATCGAAGAAAGAGATCCCTTTTTCGTAGGCATGGTGGGCCATCTTTGTGAAACTCTCCATCCCGAGGCGGGTCTGATTTGATGCCTTCGCCCCCCCCTTTGAACCGGTACCCAGTGCAATCCGGGAAACATCCAGCCCGCTGTTCCCCAATTTCACCTTGTCAACCCTGATTTCAGATGCCAGGGTCAATTCAAACGACCCCGGCCGTACCATAGTCAATCCGGCAAATCCCGCAAAACCCGTACGGAGAAAGTCGCGCCGCGATAATTTCTTCATCTGTTGTTCTTCTTTTAATGTTTACCGTGTAAAAATAGGAAATAAATTCAAGTAATCAAGTAGTTGTTCAATTTTTTCTTTGATATTTCCTTTCAGTTTTTTGATCAAGATCTCTCGCCACCTCCTGTTTTAATTTCATCACCACTCTTTCTTATTATATCCATCATTGCAGTAAATTTCATGATGTTCTGCACTTTCGTCTTTCATTTATTTGGAAGATATGAGGTTTAAGAATACTGCTAATCTCTAATTTGTGACTCATGATTTATTTATCGCAATTAGTAAATAGTGAATATCACCCTAAGATTGTAGGATAACATCATTAATCCGAAAAATATCAGTATATCGAGAATAATAGTTGAGATCCAAAGAGCTTTTTTTAGACAGACCAAAATTGTAAAAGTAGAAATACTCATCTTTCCTGTACTCGTTGGTAAAATATACTGAGACTCCCAACGTGAATAATTTAAACCAGAATAAGGCTGAATATGTGTCAATACCATTCTTCCATAAAATGAAAATGCATGCAAGATCTATAAAAATAGAAACCCAAATCAAGTTCCGGTAATAAGTGAATATAAGACGCAGCTTTTGAAGGTATTTCATTATTTAACCAATTTCTCTATAGCAGTCCTGGTCTCCGGTAAGGAAGGAAGCAGGTGGTGACCAAAATCTACCATTACGCCCTCTTTGTTGAACAGGAGATAATAGGGAATACCCCTTGCATTGAATCGTTTCATTACATCTTGCCATTCTTTATCTGTTAAATAGAGATGGATGCCCGATAGTTCATACTTGTTGATGGTCTCTTTCCACTGCAGATCCGTGCCGCCGATATTCAAATAGACAAAAGTAACCGGTTGATCGGAAAAATAATCGGAAAGTTTTTTGCTGTCGGGCATCTGTCTGATGCAAGGTCCGCACCATGGAGCCCAGATGTCGATATAGAGCACTTGCCCCGGATTTTCATCAATAATTTGTTTGACAATGTTGAATGAATCTTGCGGATGTACTCCAGCACCGGATCTCTCCAGTAGATCTCTCCCCATTACTGTATTGGAATAGATTGTTGGATTTGCTTTGTACGCTTTAATTCGGTTGTATTCCTTTTGCAATGCAGCACGCAGGAAAGGATGCGTGATCAGTCGGTTCAATTGCTCTTCGTTCTCTTCTATTTCCTGCGTATTGTTTGCCTTGGTACTGAACCCAAGATGCGTAGCAATTGCAAATTGGGAGAAGAAAGGATTATCGGGAACCTCTTGAAATAGCTTCAATGTCTCCGTTATTGAGAGGGCTACCTTGCTCTCTTTGGGTACAGGATCTGCGCCTATTCTCTTCCTTAGGATGTATCGTTCCATGACATCAAAATAACTGCTCAAAATCATCGTTTCATCGATTGTCTTTTCAACTTCCGGAAGGAACGCATAATAGGTCTCCCTTTCTGTAAACTCCTCTTTCGTTCGCAAGAAATGCTGAAAAGGGAAGAAAAGTAATGCATGATAATAATCGAGTCTGATTTGTTTCTCAGCCCAACGGTTAAACAATTCCGACGTGTTGAATTCTTTCTGGAAGAGGCTCAGTTTTTCAACGGTCTCTTCCAACTGTTTATCGCACGCCTCTTTGTACTCCAAATAGGGGAGATCATACGAAAAATTAAAACGTCCGAGGTATCTGTTTCTGAATTGTGCGATTTGTCGGTTTACCTCGGCTGCCGAGCCCGAAAACCGAGAATTGGTAATATCGGAAAAATCATGTTCAATGTAGAGCGTATCACCCGGTGCAATCATCAGTTGATCTTCTATGGGAGTGAGAAAAAGCTCGCGCGGTACTATGGGATAAATTGTAAAACGAAACTCACCGGAAGAGTCTATGGGCGACACGTGCACTTCCCCGGTAACAGAAAAGTCGGGCAAGGTAAGCGTTACCTCCTTTATATGCGGATAGACCTGCAGGTTCAGGATTTTACCCTCAACATGGCTGCTTCACCCCTGTCCGTTTCCTGCTGAGCGGAAAAGGGAGGATATTTCGTTGCTTTTTCCTGATTACAGGCTATTCCTACAACAAGCATGAAGGAAATAAGAAAATGTCTGCTCTTCATACGATTTTTTTATTTTTCAGTATGGTGAATGGAATTTGTTCTATCGACTACGAATTTTACACTTCCGACTTGAACACTTTCGCAGGATTAATCCTTGTTGCCTTTCTCACCTGCAATGTGAGAGTCAGCAGCGAAATCCCTGTCACAGCAATCCCGGATAACGCAAACAGCCACCATGAGATCGTTGTTTTATAGGCAACAGTTTCCAGATATTTATGGATGGCAAGGCAGGATAGGGGAACAGATATTAAAAACGAACCCAAAAGAAGAAGTAGATATTTTTTTAACAACATGATCATAATATCTTTTCTTGTGGCTCCATTTATTTTCCGCAAAGCTATTTCACGATATCTTTGCTGGATATCGAACAGGGAAAGGGCAAGCAGGCCCAGACAGGAGATAAATATTGCCAGCATGGTAAATAGGGTATATGCATTGCTCACCCGTTTGTCCTTTTCGTAGAGTCTGGCAATATTTTCTTCGAGTAAACTGTATTTGAAGTCGGCATTGCCATTTATTTCCCTGTGCAACTCTTCTAAATAAGCCGCAGCCTCCTTCTCTTTTCCGGGTATGTATCGTCCCATCAAAAAGCTGAATGGATTTGCCCGCTCATAATAGATAAAAACCATTGGTAACGTGGATTTTGAAAGATGCCCTGTATTGAAGTCTTTTATTATGCCCACGATTTCATAGGGGGGATTAAGACTCATGTCAAGTTCAGTTTTAGAAGTTGTCCACATTCTTCTTTGAAACTGCAGGCGTTCTGCATGAATGTCTTCTATGTGAAACATCCTCATGGCAGCTTCGTTGATAATGCATTTGTACTGTTCAAAAACATCGGTGGAGTCCCAGAGGCGACCTTCTACAAGTTGAAAGTCGAAGAAATTCATGTAGGGGAGATCAGTAAACTCTACGCACACCTGTTTGTAATCCTCCTTACCGGCAAGACTAACCGGGTAAATCGCTTCTGACCTATAAGGTGGTTTTCCTTTCGCCCATTCAGTAAACAGGGGAGACCCGTTCATTTTCTGATTGATAAGCTGTTCGTTGTTTCTTACCGTTTGCGCATGTCTGCTCAGGGACTCCGGAGACGACAGGTCCAGCAGAGGCATGCTCATCAGGGTACACATCATTACGTTTTCGGTATTATATCCCAAATCGGCACCCAACATAAAACGCAATTGTTTTACAAAAAATAGGGATATCACCAACAGCCCAAAAGTGATCATGTACTGAAGGAATAGAAATATTTTGCGCGATACCATTGAGCCTCTTCCCATATGAACAGATTGTAAGGAAGTGATGGATGGCGTGAAGGAGTATCGTAAAAATGGGTAAATTGATGTGATGAAAGGTAATAGCAATAGAATGGCAACTGAAAGGAAAATATTATACTGAATATTTTGTATTACTTTGAATACCAGCTTATTGTCAAGCAATGTCTCAAAAATTTCTATGAACCACCAGCTGAAAAACAGGGCTACGACTGTCATGATCAGATTCTCAATGTAGATATGGCCAAAGATATGGAGTGGGCTGGCACCATGTATTTTATGAACCCCAAATTCGCGACCACGTCGCATGGATACTACCTGATAGATATTGATGAAGTTGAAGACTCCGACCAGCAAGATAAATATTGCTACCAAAGACAACACTTTCAGGCCTCCCGAACCACTTCGTAGAAACACCGGATTTTCATATTTATACAGGGTATGGGTTTGATTAGAATAAAAATCATCGAAAGGATAGAGTTGAAATCTGCCCTGTTCATTATATGCCCGAATATGAATAAACTCACTCTGTTTTTGATTTATCTTTTTTGCGTCAGATCTATCGTACAGCATAACAAGTTCTTGTCCTGACCTATACCAGTTTTCCTTGAGGTCGATGTTGAGTAGTAAATCGAAATTAAACGATGTTTTGGTTGATGGTTCACCCATCACTCCAATAATTTGCAGAGGTTCTCCCTGCATGTATGTGATCACTTTTCCTACCGGATTTTCATGACCGAACATTTTTTTTGCAAGCTCCTTTTTAATGATCACATCATTGGGTTGCTTGAATTCAGCTGTTCCCAAAAGGATAGGGTAGGGCAAGATTTTTATGAAATTGCTGTCTGCAACGATTGAATTAACGATGTATCTGTTTTCATCAAATGAAATTCTGTCATCTTCCAGGTCCATAAAATAGGAAGCCATTTCAATGGCAGGGTCTTCCATAATCTTATTCTCATTGAATGTATTTTCAACATGCTCTATGGCAGCAAATAAAGGTTGTCCGTTCTGAAATTCTATGGAGGAGATAAAGGTCCTGTCGATATCTTTCGCAAAATGATTCACCGTTGTCTCCTGATGCACGTACCGGGCAACGATGATGACACATGCCAGACTGATTGCCAATCCCAGTATATTGACCAACGTGTATATCCGAAACTTATTTAGTGCACGGAGTGATGTTTTAAGTAGTTTCATCCTGCTGAATTTTACGAAATGATTTTGGACAGGACCTTTCTCCCTGAATAGTTTAAACTGACTTATGAGGTGATATTCAGATTTCTTTTTCAAGAGCCTTCATCAATTCCCTTTTCATGGTATCCGGCCCCGGAAATCCTACAGAATGGAATGAGTGATTTCCTTCCCTGTCGATGATAATATAAGTGGGCACTCCTCTTGCGTTGAGGCTTTCACTCAGGTAATCCCATTGAGCCTGGTTCACCCTGTAGTGTACTCCTTTTAAATCAACAATCATATTCTTCCAGGTGTTTTCAGGAGAGTTTTCACCTGCCAGATACAAGTAAACCAAATCCTCTTCATCTGCCAACTGCACCTTTAGTGGCTCCATGGAAATGTTGGCAGAGCGGCAGGGTCCGCACCAAGTAGCCCATACATCCACCAGGATAACTTTGCCTTTAAAAGGCTTCAGCATCTCCACAAAGAGTTCCTCATCTGCGTTTGTGGGCGTATTCAGTACCGTGAAGCCGGTTTTCTTTTTATTCTCCTCTATTTTAGCAAGGAGCATCTCGTTCTCTTCCAGGATTATCTGTTTCACGATCTTCGGATATGTGGAAAGTTTGCCTTTCTGCTCGTCGGTTAAAGGATTAAAATCCTGTATGGAGGTGCCTAACTTTTGCGCTTTTATCAAATCGAGTAATAATGCCGTATCGGTTCTCCACATCCGAGATAAATACCCTTCTCCAAATTGAGATTGTGCAATCTCATCCGATAATGATTTATATTTTCCCGACAACAATCCGGTGGCGTTGCTATCTTCCATTTTTTCACCCTTTTCCAGTTGTGAAAGATACCTGCTGAAAACCTCTCTGTCGGCCTCCTCCACGTCTTTATGCTGAATCAACATACGAATAACAATATATGGATCGCCGACATCTTCCCGTGCGTAACTTATACTGCGTACATACTGGGAGATGTTTGGGAGCAGCAGCAGATACATTTCATCGTAAGGTAAAAGGCGGTAATAATCGTTGTAATCATTTTCTCTTTTTTCTGCGACATATGCTTTTTGCGCTTCTTCCCAACTGGTTTTATTTTTAATTGCGTATGCCTGCAACCATTCACTCTCAGCATAAGTAAGCTTGTTGGTCAACAGGAATGTTTCTGTGGCATTTGCTATATTCCTTGCAAGGGGGCAGATATCGAGCGTATTGTTGTGTGAAATACTTTCACGGTATTTCCCCATCATAAAATCTTTGTATTCGTTCACGCTCATTTGTAGGGTCGTGTCAATATAATCTTGCTGAAGCTTTGCGAACGAGATCTCTTTATTTGCCAAGTCTTTGTTCAGTTTTGCAAGATAACCGGCATAGTAATACTTTTCTCCGGAAGAACGTTTATCCTGAAGTAATCTACTGCTTTCACGATATATTTCAGGCAGATTGACAAATATTTTGGATTCTTTCCCCGGCGCTACTTTTATGGGAATGTATGCAGCCTGTGAAGAAAGAAACAGGTTTGTCGGACTATATACGGTGATCAGGGTACTGAATGCGCCATTGTCATCGACCTCTACCGGAACTTTGTTCTCATTCCCTGTGATAGGATTTGTGTAAACCAACTCCCAATTAAGCGTTCCCGGCAAGTACTCCGCGATTGTGCCACTTACTGTTGCATCACCCTTGCTCCATTTTATCTCAAAATCCTCTTCCGACTGATGTGCTTGCAAATACTCTTCCGGAATCTCTGTTAAAACTGAATATTGGTTGCTCAGGTTAATACCCCATATCTTGAAACAATCTTTGCAGTCGCTTTCAATAAAATCGAACGATTCCGTATCCATTGGTAGTGGGTCGAATGTGAGTGTGAACGACGCCTTCCCCGATTTAGGCATCCAAAATAGCGAGTCCAGCTCAATTCCTTCTCCGCTCCGGATCATGTATTTCTTTCCATCGGCCTGCAGGTAGCTGTCCGATACAATTTTAATCCAGTAGCCGGGTCTGAAGAATGCCTCCACATTGAGCACCGTAGCCGTGTCGGTCAGTACCACCTTTCCGATTTCAACGATTCGGGTATTGGAAAACGAGGCCCCGGGTAATTCCACAGTTTTTGTTTGTGCCTTTATACTTGTTGCTGCCAGTATAAGTAGCGTGATCAACAATAAATGTCTGGTTTTCATTTTGGTCTGATTTTAATTATTTATTAAGAAGTCCATCAATCTCTTTTCTTATTTCGTTATCTGTTGTGTTTTCTGCATAACCTTCAAAAACTTTCGTGATTACACGTTTTTCATTTAAGATAAAAAATTGGGGTACCCCCATGGCATTATATGCCTGAGTAATACTATCCTCTGATTTTAAAAATAGATATGTAAATTGATTTTTTTTCTTATAGTTCTGTAATGTTTGAATTTTTCCACTCCATGTTTCAATGCTTGCTACAGTTAGTAGATCTTCCGGATATTCTTTTGATATTTTTTCCATGAACGGTATAGACGCATAACAAGGACCACACCCGATTCCTGTAAACTGCAGAAGTATTGCTTTGCTTTTCATATCTTGTAAAGAAACCTTATCATCTTGGGTATCAATGAGTTCAAAATCAGGTGCAATTCTACCCTCCAGTTCGTTACTCTTTCGATTATTTCTATTTTCCAATGCATCATTATAGGATAAAATTTTATAATCAGAAGGGAAATAGTCGGAAACGTGAAAATCTTCGATTTTCATTTTGTTAA
Organism: Proteiniphilum sp. LBM24028; assembly: GCF_056629195.1. Taxonomy (NCBI): domain Bacteria; kingdom Pseudomonadati; phylum Bacteroidota; class Bacteroidia; order Bacteroidales; family Dysgonomonadaceae; genus Proteiniphilum; species Proteiniphilum sp. LBM24028. The sequence goes on from NZ_CM152817.1 coordinate 1,222,494, forward strand.
ATTCTGGATTGGATACAATGCTTTCGGTTATGTTATGTGACATTTCTCGACGAAATTTATACGGGAGATTTGTTTTTTTATCAATCCAGATTTCGTAAATGGATGTAGGATCCTCACCAAACATTGGAGCATCTGGAATTTTATATGCTTTACCGAAAAATTCAACTTGTCGATCTTCATGAATGGTTAGTTTTACATGCCAGTAGTTGTCATTTTCCAGTTTATCGACTGTTATGCTGTCCGAAGTAGTCAAAATATATTTAATAATATTCTTGGTATAATTGTAAAATGGAGGAGAAACAAGGCGGAATGGCAAATTAAATCTATTGACACTAAAATTATCAATTCCTAAAGTTTTTGATTCATCCCAAACTACTATTCTGACATTTCCATCGTAAGCACTAAAAAGAGTTGTGTCGTCCGCTTTCAAACTAACAAAACTGGCACCTATGGTTGTATCAACAGGATTATGGTATTCATATACATAGTAACAAAAATCATATACCGGATCATCATCATAAGGATTCCATGCTAATTGTTCTATTTGATAAGTAGCTGATTCAATTTTCTCAAGATTATTCAATACCGTTTCAAGATAATTATCTTTGTTAGTTTGTGAACAGAAAATAAACGCGTTCGCAAGAACGAATAGGAGTAAAAATGTTTTTGCTTTCATAATTATTCGATTTGTACAAAGCAGATACTTTTTGCATGAGATGTAATTTTTCACTAAATATCTTTCAATTTCTCTTTTAAAGAACCTTTACCATAACCAGACCACATCTCTTGCACGATGCCATCGGGAGAAATAAGTACATAAAAAGGAATCCCATAAACACCGTAAAAACTTGGATAACCCTCCATACCTAAATGATCTGTCAGGTTTACCCATGGCAATTGGTGCTTTTTCAATCCCTCTTCCCAAATTTCATATGTATCAACAGTTATGCTGACAATGGTGAGCCGTTCTTCTTTCTCCTTATACAACTCCTTCATTTCAGGAAAAGCCTCAATACAGGGCCTGCAGCCGATACTCCAGAAATCGATCAGAATGTACTTTCCTTTATACTCCTCTGCGATTTTGTGAGGAATGCCTTCCGGATCGAACAGTTCTGCAGATGCCATTTTATCACCCGGTTTTATTACTTCAAATGGAAAAATATAGCGATAAATTAGTTTACCCTTTCTGCTTTGTTTTTGTTTATCACTCATTTTATTATATAGGTTTTGTAGCTGGCTCCAATTTTCTTCCGGGTAATTGGAAATTATTGAGGATGTGGATGCTGATTGGGCATAAACAGCCAGACGACTTATCCAGCTTTCCGTAATTGGCTGAGATAACATGATTTCAAAGATTTTACGATGTTCTATAAAAGATAAACTTTGAAATTCTTTATTGAGTCTTTGTCCTTCGGATCTGAATGCTTGTTTTTCACTTTCATCGACAGTACTTCTACCCTTACTTATATTATAATAATAAAGTACAAAAAGAGAATCAGACTCTGCTCCCGATTCCTTTAAAACATTCCGATACAACTCTTCCTCCTGTTGTTCTTTTAAATTGCCATCTACATCCCACGTACTAAGATAATGCCCTTTACCCGATATTTTAGTTTGTGAACCCGGTGCAATCCATATCTTAATAGATTTCATGGGATATTTTTCACCAAACGCGATTAAACTGACTTCTTCCAATGAATCGACTACACCCTCCAACAAAAATGTCCCGTTATAGATGGTATCTCGCATAAAAGTGATTCCAACCGATCCTTCTACCTTATTGAGTAGAATAATTCCCCCATCCGGTACTCCGGCAATGTTACCTGTAATTTTAAAGGTATTGTTTGACTGACTGTAAGCATTAAATGAAAGAGATGTCAGCAAAATACATAGTAAACAATCAATTGATTTCATCTTATTCTTTTTAAATGAAGATTCACAAACTTAAAAATATAGTTTATTCAGATTTCACCACTTCTGCCGGGTTTTGATTGGCTGCCCGAATTACCTGTGTTATTATAGTGAGAATAACGATTGCTGCTACAACCAGAAACACCACTGCAAACATCCACCAGGAGATGCCGATCCTATAGGCAAAGTTCCGCAACCATTGCTCCATAAATAGCCATGACAAGGGAAGTGCAATTAAAGCGGAGACAAGAGTTAGAGTAAGGTAATCACGAAGAAACATACTCATTATTTCTTTCGATTCGGCACCTGCTGTTTTACGGATGGCAATCTCTTTACGCCTTCTTCGGGTCTCGCGCTGCGACACCGAATAGATACCGAAAACGGTAATTAAGATGCATAGGATAGCCAACGTGGTAAACAATTTCAATTGATTCTTTTCGGTACTACTTAATTCGCTTAATATCTGATTCATAGACGATACTAAATTTTCGTTTATATCATCAGGGTGGAAATTCGGAATAAGATTATTTATTGCTTTAATGGCTTCTTCTTCCATCCCCGGTAATACACGAACATAATTTAAATAGCCGATATCATATCTAGCTCCTTTGATAATTAGAGGAGGTATTTCACTTTGCAAACCTACTGTATGAAATTCATCAACCACTCCCACAATTTCGAAACTCTCTTTTCCTCTACCCTCAGAAGTAAACCAGTTGGCAGGAACAGTAATAGTTTGGCCTATAGGATCATCCATTTCCATTACCTTCTGAGCGCTCTTATTAATCACGACCTTGTCAGCTTGATAGCCACGCGTGAAATCTTCATTTATAAAACCTCTTCCAATAATTATTTTCAACTTCATTTTATCAAAAAAATTCTCTCCCACCTCAACCGTCTGGAAAAGCGGATTAAGATCCATCGGTTTATTTTCCCATTCAACACCTGATACACTAGTTGGTCCTAACTGATCTGTGTTTTCATATACTGTAAAGAAGTTTGAGCTTATTATATCATCTACCATCGGAAGTTTCTTGATTTCCTCCATAAGTGGACCCCTATCTCTTACTTTCATTTTAACCTGTAGCAGATTTTTGGTATCAAATCCCCAATCCATATTATTCATAAAATCTACCTGTTTCCATGTAACAAAAGCACTCATTATGGCAAACAAGCTGATTAGAAGTTGTAATAACAATGTAGTTTTACCTGTTGTAATACTGTTCTTTTCCGTGTGGTTATTCTTAAAAGATGATCTTTTTATAGATCTGAAAAGAATAATAAAGGTCATGAAAAACAAGAATATAGCAGTAAACAAGATGGTGATAGCCAAAACTTTATTAATTGAGCATGAAGATACAATCGTTCCGAATATACGTGAAAAAAGTCCCGATGTAATCTCAATACTGCAGAAAGATAACATTCCCACTATAACAATAATAAGAGATATTTCTATAAATAGTTGTCGGTAAATATTACCGATTGTCGCTCCAGTCACTCTCCTTAAGTTGATTTCTTTGAACCGGGCTACCGTATTGCTGTGAAATGTATTCAGAAAGTTGAATAATGCAACAAATAACAACAACACCCCTACGAAAATAAACATTTTAATATATTTCAGATCATAGTGTATTTTACTTCCTGGCAAATCCTGTATGGAGAACCGTACTAGTGAAAGCGGTTTTAAATCTAAAAACAGATCTTCATTATATTCGTTATCCATGGCAAACGTGTAGAGCTTGTCTCGAAAATCACCCAAATCAACATTTTTTTCTAACTTTATATAAATACGAGTATCGTGAAAATCTCTCCATTGAGTTTCTTCATCAGCATTGGCTAAAAATGATCTGGCATGGGTATCCGGAACGTAACCTCTTTTCTGAAAAAAAGAATTAGCCGGTGGATCGGCAATCACAGCTTGTACAACATACGAATCATTGTACCCGGAAATCAAAGTTTCTCCTATTGCATCCTCAGGTGTTCCCAAGTATTCTCGTGCAAAAGATTCTGTGACAATTATTTCATTTTTATTGAATAGAGAGTTTTCGTTTACCAGACCGGTTACTACTTTGGGAGGAAACATTTGTAAGAATCGTTCATCTACAAATTCTAATAAAGGATATCCTAAATCACGCTCGCCATGTTTAAAAGCAGATCCATAGTTAGGATATAATACTGCAACAGACTCTATTTCAGGAAATGTTTGAGACAGTTTCTCAGCCGCTATGTAGGGTAAGTGTCCACGTTCGATTTGCTTTCCTGTGCTTTTCAGCGTACCGTATAAATGATATATTCTATCCGAATCGGGATAAAAGCTATCATAAGTAGTTTCATATTTATACCAATGAAACCCATAAGTAAAGAAAACGATTCCTATAGTTAACCCCAAAACACTAATAATACTTTGTATTCTGTATTTCAGGAGGTTCCTCCAGGCTATTTTGAGATAGTGCTTGAACATTTATTTAAAGTTTTATTCCGATTTAACCACCACTGCCGGATTCTCCTTAGCAGCTTTTACAACTCTAAAAATCATACTTGTAATCACGATAAGCAATACAAGTGCAAACATCCCTATAAAGAGCCACCATTCCAGGGATACTCGTCGGGTATACTGCTCGAGCCATCGCTTCATAACATACACACCAACAGGGAATGCCACTGCCGATGCAGCAATAGTAATCCAGAGATATTGTTTAAAGAAGAGCATAAAGATCTCTTTGATGCTTGCCCCATTCGCTTTGCGGATGGCAATTTCCTTTCTTCGTTTATTGCAGGCAAGAGTGACCATGGAATAAATGCCGAAAACGGCGATGAGTATGGCGACACTTGTCATTACTGTTAAAAGTGTAAGTAGATATCTTTCTGACTTTGTGTATTCGGCATAACACTCCTCCATATTATGCATTCTGATAATTCTTCCTCCTTGATCTGTTACCAGATCTGTTATCTCCTTCTCTGTTGATTCCCTGAAACCGTCTATATACTTATATGCAAAATAGTTGAAGCTTGTGGAGATGCTTTCCGCTTCTGACGAAGGTACAGGCCCTGTTTTTATGTCGTAGTTGCCGGTTATGGGATTTTTAATAGTGCCAAGTGTTTCCATATTATCTCTGAGTGCATAAACTGAAGGCACAACAGGCATAGATGGTGGATTGATATGGATATCTCTCATCACACCGACAACTGTAAAGTTATTTATCTTTTCTCCAAGTGGACTTTTTAATTCAAACTCCTTTACAGCAGTTTCATTAATCAGGCATGCACTCTTTTCTCCATATTGCAAGTTTCTTCCTTCTATAATCTGAAAATCAAAGAAATCAACGAATTCAGGTTCATGGAATTTAACCAGGTCGGTATCAATTTTCTTGCCTGACTCTGTTATATGTTGGAATGAAGAAGTTGATGTGCGCGGCAAGAACTGACCGCTGAAAAATACGGCATCTTCAACTCCTGATATCTTTGCTACTTCATCTTTGGTGAGCCAGACATTACTCTGAAAAGTGTTTATATTGAATCGATTGATTCCAATATCACTATTATTCAAAGTTTTGTATTGATGTAAAAATATGGAAGTACAAAAACATAATAGCATACCTACTGAGAGTTGTGTGAACAGACTTATCTGTGTGAAGTTATGATTTACTCTCTTCGATATTTTTTTCCAATTCAATAAATAAATAGACATTAGCGATATTAGCAATGAGAAAAGGAGTATGAGAAATCCATACAAAGTCATTTCTTTTATAAAAAATGATTTGGGGACATCAATTTCGGATAATTTTAGGAAAGATGAATAAAGTAGTTCTATTAAAACAGCACTTATGAATAGTGACAGCAATATGATAAATCCGATCTCTATTATAAAAAGTTGTACCAGATTACCGTTTGATGCTCCATTTATTTTTCTTAATGACAATTCCCGACCTCTTATTCTGAGGTTATTGACAAATAACATCAAATAATTAACCAGTGCACATAGAATCACTAAAAATGAGACTGTTATGAAAATTTGAAGATGTGTGTATTTAATGTTTGCTTTATTCTCAGGGTATGTGTAATGAGTTTCTCTAAGGGGAACAAGGATGAATGACATAACTCCTTGCATGGAATCCTCGATATCAATTGAATCCAATTTATCAGAGAGTAATTCGACATTCACATTTTCGTGTAAACGAACATACATGATATTGGAAAAATAGCACCATGGACAATCATGATCTTCAAAAAGAGGTCTTATTGTCATTATATCGAAAGGTACGTTTGTTTGCGTGGACGGTAAGCCGGATACTATATCTAAAATATTAAATCCCAATGAGTCTAAGTATTGACCAACATTATCTCTCTCTACACCTAAGTACTTTGCTCCCCTTTCTGAAAGAATAACTGGTCCATCGGATACATCTGCTGGATAATCAATCTTTATATCTGGATAAAAGACTTTAAAGAATGATGTATCGGCCAGCATTATATTTCCATCATTAATCAATATATTTCCATCTTTCCGATACTCACCTTTTGAAAGACTGATAGCTGTAACTGCTTCAATTTCCGGAAATCCTTCCAATAACCTTTTTAACGGGGTAGGCAACATATACTGTACACCCGATTCGTTTTCATCGTTAATTTGAAATACTTTATAAATTCTGTCAGCATCCGGATTATGTTTATCATACCCTCGCTCAAAACGTATCCACGACATGGTAAATGCAAACGCAGTGAATCCAAGGGCCAGCCCCAAAACACTAATGATGCTTTGGGTTTTGTATTTCAGGAGGTTCCTCCAGGCTATTTTGAGATAGTGTATGAGCATGAATGTGTTATATAAAGGACGATCGATTAGAGGACTACTTCCGGCACAACTCTTCCGTCGAATAAATTGATTATCCTTCCGGCATAACCGGCATCGTGCATGCTGTGTGTTACCATCACGATTGTAGTTCCTTCACGATTTAGGTCTGTGAGCAGATTCATCACCTCCGCGCCATTTTTACTATCCAGATTACCGGTGGGCTCATCGGCAAGAATTAGATCGGGATTGGCTACTACGGCACGGGCAATGGCTACGCGTTGTTGCTGTCCACCGGATAACTGCTGAGGAAAGTGCTTTTCACGATGTGATATGGCCATTCTGTCCATCGCCTCTTTTACACGTTTCTTACGTTCTGATGCCGCCATTTTCATGTAGAGTAGGGGCAGTTCGATGTTTTCATAGACGTTGAGTTCCTCTATCAGGTTAAAACTCTGAAATACGAATCCTATTACTCCTTTACGGAGGTTTGTTCGCTGATTCTCTTTAAACCTTGAGACCTCTTTTCCATTCAAATAATATTCACCCGAGGTAGGGTTATCCAACAGTCCCAGGATATTCAGCAGAGTAGATTTACCACACCCTGAAGGACCCATTACGGCAACAAATTCACCTTCTTTAATTTCAATATTGACCTCAGTCAAGGCCCATGTTTCTACCTCCTCTGTGCGGAATATTTTCTGTAAGTTGGATGTTTTGATCATAGTTCTTGTGTTGTGTATATTAATATGTATTATCTTATTATCAATTCTTCAGCTTCCCCAAAATTGGCATAACCTGTTGTAATTACCCTTTCGCCCGGTTCGAGACCGTTCGTAATTTCATACTGCACGGGATTTTGCCTACCAACGGTTATGGGAGTGCGGATAGCTTTATCTCCCGAACTGTTTACTTTATAAATCCACTGTCCGCCGGTAACCTGGAAGAAGTCGCCACGCGGAATTACGATGGCACTGTCGGGCTGGTCGAGCTCCACCTGTAGACGATAGCTCTTGCCGATTCTCACGTTATCGGGTTTTTCATCGGTAAATACAAGATCGACTCCAAACTGGCGGTCCCTCACCTCCGGCACTACCTTGGATACTTTGAGCGGATATTTTTTTCCCTGATAGGTTACGGATGCAGGGAGTCCCACCATCACTCTGTCGATATAGTATTCACTGAGTTGTGTGTTAATTTTAAAGTTGTCCATCACCTTTATTTCTCCAATATTTTCGGATTGCCTGATCTGTTGTCCAAGTGTCACATTCAAAAAACTCAGCTGACCACTTATCGGTGCCCTGACAACCAGATTATCCATCCGCTTACTTGTAAGCATGGTGTTTTTACGGGCTCTTTCCAGATCGTTGTTCATTAGATCACGCCTTAACAGGGTAGCCACACTATCGTGCCGGAGTCCTTCCAGCTGCAGGGCGGTATTTTGGGTTTTATAGGTATATTCTTCTTGCTGCACATCCAACTGTGCCTTGCTTTTCACGCCCATGTTAAATTCTTCCACTCCCAGCGCATAGTCTTTTTCTAATCTACTCAGCTCATACTCTGCCTGCAATGTTTGTTGTTTCAAAAGTAGGGATTTTTGCTCCATTTCCAGCCTTTTCTCCTGATAAAGTATGCGTTGTGTTTCCCATTCTGCCTGTTGCTCATCAATGACACGTGCCAACTCATGGTTTTGAAGGATGATGATGGTGTCACCTTGCTTCAGCATGGTACCCTCTTCTGCAACGACTTGCAGCACTGTCCCTGATTCCAATGCATTCAGCTTGATGGTTAGAAGGGGCTGAACAATGCCTTCTGCATCAACGTAGTCGAGAAACGGAGCTTCTGTCACATCGGCTATGAGAATTCTTTCGCTATTTACGCGTAGTTTGCGGCCTCCTGAAACCGAAATCAGCACATATACAAGAAATCCAACAAATGCTGCTACGGCAAGAATATGATATCTGTATTTCTGCCAGGTGCTCCTTTGGGGAAGCGCCTTGTCCATGGAGGAGTCGCGCGACTCGTGAAATGAGTGATTATTTTCTTTGTTGTCCATCTTCAGGGTAACGTATCAAATAGGATTACTCTCTTCTTTTGTTGATTATCATTCATGCCAATTGAATTGATCTTCTTCCGGGATAATGAGACTGTTTGTCTCGAAGTCATAGCCTGTCATACTGCGTATCCCGTAATAGAGACCCCAATAGTTTTGTAACTCACGTATATATGCTTGCTGTGAGCGATCCTTTTCTTCTATCGCCGCATTCAGGTCGAGGAGGCTGGATTTGCCCAGCAGGTATAAACGATAGGCTACGTTGTTTCTACGTATGGTGCGGACGGCAGTTTTCTGTGCGATCGTAACCTTTTCGCGCTGCAGATTAAATTGTTTCACTGTCTTTATCACGTTCGCATCGAAATCGGTTCGAGCCTGTTCCAGATCAATCTTTACCTTTTCCAGGTTGCTTTTGGCCACTTCAACCTGCCCCTTTCCCACACCCCAGTCGAGAATGGGAATGCGGATACCCAGGCTCACCAGCTGCTGATCGAGCGGGTTTCGGTATGATTCGGTCAGCATATTGTTGGTCTGGGAAAGGCCAAACTCAGCATAAAGATCAGCTTTTAACCCGCGTGACGCTTTTGCTCTTGACACGGCACTCTCGCTTTCCATTTCCCGCAGGGAATAATATTCCATATCGGGATTGTTTTTATGGGCATACATTAGTGCATCTTCCACTGACACCGTGAAGTTAGGAATTTGATCGCTTACTTCCACAACGATCTCAACATTCCCGGTTATCCCCAGGAAGCTACGCAGGTCGAGAATCAAATCATCCATTTCGATGCGTGCATTCATCATCTTGGATTGTTCCGAGAGATAGTTTATTTCCAGTTGAAGCATCTCGTTCTCCGTGATGGTCCCTATTTCGTAACGACCTTTTGCATAGCGGTAAAGTGTATCGGCCGCCGCATAGTTATAGGCTGCCGATTGCCAGCTGTTTTGTGCCAGGGCTAGCTGATGAAACTTCATGGCTGCCGTGGCTGCCACGAGTTCCCGGGTTTCGGCATAGGCTTTTTGTGCCCGTGAATAGCGAATCGGTTCAATTTTTTTATTCCATTTAAGGGAATTATATCCCAATAGGTTTTGTGAATAACCAATTACCACCGGAGTCGATTTGTATGACAGGGTGTTGTCTGTAAATATATTGAGCCGTTGTAGTCCTGTTTTCATATAGATACTACCCCCCAGGAGCGGGATGTTTTGATTGATGGTCAGTGCACCGTCATTGAGCAGCTGATTGCGATGAACGAAGCTATCGCTTCCGTCGGGCAGGGTGACGGAGCTGATGGAACGGTTTAGCGTGGAGTAGCTATTGAAGGTGAGGCTGGGCAAATAGTTGGCTTTGTGTGATCGCCAGTTCCAATAAGATGCACGGTATTGGTGACGTGCCGCTACAGCCTGTGGCGATTGTTCACGGGCAAGCGCGACCGCCTCGTCCAGGCTCAGACGAAGCGTGTCTTGCGCTATGGATTGCCCTACAAAGAATGAAATAAAGAAAAGTACGATTGTATGTTTCATTACTACCAGATTCCCGATTTTATGTAAACAAAGTACATGCCAAACAGGTAAGATGCTGATATTTAGATGTTATATAAAAGACGTCGATTGCTTCACTGTTCGTTTTCGCACAAAATAAGTTCGTATTCGCACATACATCCAATGGCTATTTTACATATCTTTGGAGAATGCTTTAAAAGGACAGGATATTTCAAAATTGAGAACTGGATCTTTCAAAGTTGGAGGCGTGTTATTTCAAAGTTGAGTAAAATAATGCAAAAGCAAGGCAAAATATTAATTGTTGATGACAACGAAGATATTCTTTTCGCGCTGAATCTGCTGTTGCAACCGCACGTAGATAAAATCAAGGTAACGACCAAGCCTGAGCGGATTGAGCATTTTATGCAGAGTTTTGAGCCGGACGTAATCCTGCTTGATATGAACTTCAACAAGGATGCGGACAGCGGTCAGGAGGGCTTTAATTGGCTTAAGAAGATAAAGAAAGCTGATCCGGATATGGTGGTGATCTTTATCACGGCTTATGCGGACATGGAGAAGGCGGTGCGTGCAATAAAAGAGGGGGCGACCGACTTTATCCCGAAACCGTGGGAGCGGGAGAAACTGCTGGCCACGGTGGCTTCGGCAGTGGAGCTGCGAAAGAGCCGCCACGAGGTTACGCAACTCAGACAACAGGTTGCCGCCCTGGAGAGCAATTGTGCCTACCCGGAAATAATTGGCGAGAGCGATGTCATTCGGTCACTCTTGGAAACGGTAGAGAAGCTGAAGGATACCGACGCGAACATCCTTATTCTGGGAGAGAACGGAACGGGGAAGGATCTTTTTGCAAACCTGCTATACCGGACTTCCCCACGGGCAGAGAAGCCATTCGTGCAAATCGACCTGGGTACTATTCCGGAACAATTGTTCGAAAGTGAACTGTTTGGACATCAGAAAGGAGCTTTTACCGACGCCAAACATGAGAAGCCGGGTAGATTCGAGATCGCTAGCGGAGGCACGCTCTTTCTGGATGAGATCGGAAACCTGACACCTCCTATGCAGGCAAAACTGTTGAGTGCGATCGAAAAGCAGCAGATTAACAGGCTGGGATCCACGAAACCTGTATCGATTAACGTGCGACTTATTTGTGCGACGAATGCCGATATCCATAAAATGGTGGCCGACGGAGATTTTCGTCAGGATTTGCTTTATCGGATAAATACCATTGAATTGCATATTCCTCCGCTCAGAGAGAGGGGAGAAGATATAGAACTTCTCGCAAACTTTTTCCATGATCGATACAAAAAGAAATACAAGAAGGATAGCCGAAATATTTCGATCGCAGCCATGCGCAAGCTGAAAGAATATCCCTGGCCGGGAAACGTGCGGGAGCTGCAGCATGCCATGGAGAGGGCAGTGATCCTCTCTTCGGGATTCACGCTTACTCCGGAGAATTTTGTACTAAAACCGACTGCGAAGAAACAGAAAGAATTGAATCTGAACCTGGAGCAGCTTGAAATGAATGCTATTGAGCATGCACTGCTTCAAGCGGAGGGTAATATGAATCGGGCAGCGGAACTGCTCGGCGTATCCCGTTTTACACTGTACCGGAAGATTGAAAAGTATGGATTATAAATGAAAATCAGGTCTAAACATAGTTACTTTCTGAAAATAACGGCCCTCGTGCTGTTATCGCTGACCGGAGCCTGGTTGTGCGTAAAAGGGTTCTATTTTTCTGCGGCGTTGATGCTGGCAGGGGTGGTTGCTTTTGCCGTTTCTATCCATGACGACAGAAAGAGACTGATTGAAAGGATGGAGCGCATGATTGGCGGGATTCGCCATGCCGATTTTTCGACCTATTTCAGAGTAAACCACTCCAACGATGAACTGGACAGGCTGATGAGAGAGATGAACGAGGCTCTGGAGATGTTCAGAAGTCGTACCTACGACTCCATGATGGAAGAGGCGGAGACCAAAGCATGGCAAAAGCTGATTAGCGTGCTCACACACGAGATCATGAATAGCATCGCACCCATTATCTCCCTTTCGGAGACATTGGCAGAAAGGGAGATTGATAAAGGAAATGATTCGGAGGGGTACCGGGTAATGAAGCAGGCAATGGAGACCATTCACCGGCGGAGTAGGGGGCTGCTCTATTTCGTGGAGAACTATCGTAAGCTTACCCGACTGCCACAGCCTTCGTTGCAACCTATCGCAATACGGCCGATGCTATCCTCGTTGCAACAACTGACCTCCACGTACGGCATCGCATTCTCTTTTAAAGTATATCCCGAGCAACTGATTCTGAAAGCCGACAAAGATATGATGGAGCAGCTATTGCTGAACTTGTTGAAAAATGCAAAGGAGGCGTGCGAAGGAATAGATGCACCCAAAATTGAGATATGGGCTGAACATGTTGGAGACAGTATACAAATAACGGTGTCTGATAACGGACAAGGAATCGCGCCCGAAGCGCTGGATAAGATCTTCATTCCATTTTACTCCACGAAAGCCAAAGGTTCTGGAATTGGCTTAAGTTTGTGCCGACAAATAGTAACTCGTCACAGGGGAAAAATGTCTGTACAATCAGACAATCACGGTACCCGCTTCCTGGTTGAATTTCCGGAGTAACTAATAAAAAAACGGCTTCAGAAAATTTCCTGAAACCGTTTATGGAATTGGGTGGGCGATGACGGATTCGAACCGCCGACATCCTGCTTGTAAGGCGTGACGCAATAGGTTTTAACAGTTTTCATTATTTTTTATTTAGTTGCATATCAGGTAATTAAAAAAATATTATACTTTATAGATTTGGTTAATTTGCGGTATTTTTGTAAATTTGTATAACCTATGTATAACCTAAAATAGATAATTGAGATGGGAAAAAGAGAGAAAGCGATTACTTTTCGCGACTACCGGAATTATATCAGTCCTACAGTTCGGGCACAAAAAAACCGGAGTTGCTGGCTCCGGTTGGGTATATGGCAATGCATACTATATTGCTAATTGCTTCTTTACTTCATCCAACGAGTACCGTTTTCCGTCGTCAGTCAACTTATGCAGTTGCACGGTCAGCTTATCCTGTATATCTTCTATGTCACTTGCGGTCAGTTCGCTTAATATCGCCTCGAAGGCTTGGATTACTCCTTTTTTCAATTGTGCTGTTTTCATCTGTAAACGTCCTTTCTGTGATTAATGTCAATTATCAATATAACAAGCATGTTGTTGTTCAGTTCATATATAACCCTGTAATCCGCAACTCTCAATCTATAATATCCGTTTACACCTTTTAAGGCCTTGACATTACCGCTTTCGTGCGGATTTATCTGAAGTGCCTCTATCTTTTCAATTATCAACCGTTGATAAACGAGATCTATCTTTTTCAGACTTTTCAAGGCGTTACGGGTGAATTCTATAGAATACATATGCAAATATATGAATTATTGTTTGATTTCTATGCTTATGGGTTTCTTGCAATGAGGACAAATATACTTTTCTTTCGGTTTGTTCCGCCGGGTGTCTTCAAATAGATCAAGCAAATCAACCTCGAGGGCGTTGGCAATCTTTTGAAGACTATCCAGCCGGGGAGAACCGTTTATTTGTTGACTTAGACCGACGCGGGATATACCGAGCATATCTGCCAATTCCTGAATGGTGAGACCTTTATCTTTTAATATTGCTTTAATTTTCAGCATAAACGATCTGATTGTTAAGTACAAAGTTAACGTAAATGCTTGCCTTGTCAACTAACTACTTTACTAAATTATGTTAAAGATAAGAATTTATTTACATTTTATGGTTTTATGTAAAGTAATTGATTTATATTTGCGCAATCAATATTCTTTGATAGTAACATTTAAAATAAAAAGCTATGGAACAAAATCCAATTATTAAAACACAGAAAAAATCTTCAGAAATGAGAAACGTGACATTATCGAGTACAACAAAGGAGTTTCTGGTAGCCCACCGGATGACACAAGAGGTCGGCGACAATGTTCTAGAGCAAATGTTTAAATTCTGGGGTGATTCAAATGAGACAGCCATAGAAAAGGACATGGATCCGCTTTGGACAGCTATTGGGAAAGTGCAAGATGAAATAATACGTCTTATGTCCAATGTGATCCACGAGAATTTAATGAGGGTTGGCGTTACAGAAATATAGACCAAAAAAGCAAATCTTCCATGAGAAGTATAATTTAATTTTACCGCCCTTGTTTGTGAAAATAGGGGCGGTTGTTTAAAAACTTTATATATTTGAGCTCAGATTATTATTCACCAAACAAATGCATCATGAAAAAGTTTTACACTACCACGCAGGTTGCAGAGATGTACGGATATAGCCTAAAACACATTTTATTCCTGATCAATGACGGTCAATTCGGGTTGGTTAGGAAGGGAAATGGACGTAACGGTCACTTCCGGTTAAGCGACGAAAACCTACAAACATTCGACAAGAATCTGCTCCTATAAATATTTGTCTTTGCCCGATAATAACCGCCACACCTGGGATGGTTATGTTTGGTTATAGGATGAAAACAGCGAGAATGTTTGACGCAAACGATTTTAGAGACGTGGTGTGTTGTACGGCGTGTTTTTGTGCTCACGGCGTTCACGGTGTTCACGAAAAAAGCGTGAACATGAAAAATATTGCTGAAAACGTTTACTGGAAACAGTTTGGTGATACACAAGTCTGTTCACGCGTGAACAAGAATGTAATAAATACACTTATAAATAATTGTTGCCGTGGAATTAAATTGAATGATGTAATAAGGTAATAATGAATAGTGATGTTTTTGAAAATGTATAACCTATGTATAACCCAACAAAAAAACGGCTTCAGAAAATTTCCTGAAACCGTTTATGGAATTGGGTGGGCGATGACGGATTCGAACCGCCGACATCCTGCTTGTAAGGCAGGCGCTCTGAACCAGCTGAGCTAATCGCCCCAATTTTCAATAAAATCCCGGATACTTCTGTGCCTCTTGTATGATTCACTTACCGGACTTCCTTTTCAGTGTTCCTTTCCGCTCCCGGAGGCTGCTTTCTGAAAAAGTGATGCAAAGATAGACTCTTTTTGTTTTCCTGCAAAATATTTCGCAAATAATTTTATAAAAATTTTTCCGACTCTATAATTATCACTATTTTTGTATCGTGAAAACAGGGGAGTTGCATTTTTTTATAGAGGTCACAGCTACAATGAAAAAAGTGAATGAGCAGTAAAGTGATTTCCCGCCATTCAGAAATTGATTTAAACGCTTGCGCGACAAACAATGAACTTGAACAAACTGACAGCCATTTCGCCCATCGACGGACGGTACAGGGATAAAACTGAAGAGCTTGCCGGCTACTTCTCGGAATATGCATTGATAAAATACAGGGTGAGAGTGGAAGTGGAATACTTTATCGCACTCTGTGAAGCAGGTATACCTTCGCTGAAGAAGATTGACCGACAACTGTTTGCAAAGTTAGGTGCATTGTACGAAGATTTCAATGAAGAAGATGCATTGAAGATCAAGGATATTGAGAAAATCACCAATCATGATGTGAAGGCAGTGGAATATTTCTTAAAGGAAAAATTCGATCAGCTTCAGCTCTCAGATTACAAAGAGTTTATCCACTTCGGGCTTACATCGCAGGATATCAATAACACGGCCACACCCATGATGTGGCAGGAAGCCCTTAAAGCAGTCTATATCCCGGAACTGGAGAGTCTCATTGCTCAGATTGAGACTTACGCCGAAGCTTGGAAGGATATCCCCATGCTGGCACGTACCCACGGACAGCCGGCATCGCCCACCCGGCTGGGGAAGGAAATGAAGGTGTTCGCCTACAGGCTCGACAACCAGCTGGAGGTATTGCGGCATATCCCGGCAAAAGCAAAGTTCGGCGGTGCCACGGGTAATTTCAACGCACACAAGGTGGCCTATCCGACGACGGATTGGAAAAGGTTTGCGGAAGATTTTCTGAGTAATAAACTCAATCTGCAACGGGAGGAATACACCACTCAGATTTCAAATTACGATGCACTGGCTGCTTCATTCGACAGTCTGAAAAGAATCAACACGATCCTCATCGATTTCTGCCGCGATATGTGGCAGTACATCTCGATGGAATATTTCAAACAAAAGATCAAGGAGGGTGAAGTGGGTTCATCGGCCATGCCTCATAAGGTGAATCCCATCGATTTTGAGAATGCAGAAGGCAATCTCGGTATTGCAAATGCACTACTGGAACATCTGTCGGCCAAGTTGCCCATCTCACGGTTGCAGCGCGACCTTACCGACTCCACCGTAATTCGCAACATCGGCATTCCCCTTGCACACGGAATAATTGCCTTGAAAAGTACAACAAAAGGACTGGGTAAATTGTTATTACACAGAGATGCTATAGAAAGGGATTTGGAGAATAACTGGGCAGTGGTTGCCGAAGGTATTCAAACCATATTGAGAAGGGAAGGATATCCGAAACCTTATGAGGCTCTGAAGGGTCTCACACGGACAAACAGACAAATTACAAGAGAACTTATTTCAGCATTTATCGACGAATTGGCGATAGACGAACAGGTAAAACAGGAGTTAAAATCAATTACGCCACAAACTTACACAGGTATTTAAGCGAAAAGAAAATTAAAATTTATGGAGAGTCCGGCTCGGTTGTTCACCGATAACATACCGGAGTGTTTTAGGAAAACAAAAAAACCGTGAGGTTTCATTATTCAAAACAAAAAGGAAAACAACATGACAACAAACAACGAAGAATCGCGCCCGAGGAGGAGTTTCAGCAGCGCGAACAATGAGAGACACGCTTCACCCAACAGAAATCAGGGATACGATTCACCTAACCGGAGTCAGAATTATGATTCGTATAACCGGAATCAGGGTTATGAACGGAGACCTCGACAGGAAGGATATCGTACGCCGGAGCGTTCCTATAATCAGAACTGGAACGACTCGCAACAAAGAAATACATATGGGGAGAATGAAGGAGCTCCACGAAAACGCCGACCGAGAGTAGGAGAACGTATTCAGTCACCGCAAAGGGGACCCGGAGGAGAATATGGTAACCGCAGCTGGGGAAATCAACCGCAAAACAGAAATAATCAATCGGTAACAGGCCCCAAAAAACTGAAGAAGAAAAAGCCTTTCAAGCAGATCAAGTATAAAGAAAATGCCGATCCCAATGCACCGATACGGCTCAACAAGTACCTTGCCAATGCTGGAGTATGTTCACGCCGTGAAGCGGATGAGTTCATCCAGGCAGGTGTGGTAAAGGTGAACGGAGAGGTCGTGACCGAACTGGGAACGAAAATCACTCGTGCAGACTCGGTAATGTTTCATAATCAGCCGGTGACACTGGAAAGTAAGGTTTATGTCCTGTTAAACAAACCAAAAGGGTTTGTAACTACCACCGATGACCCTGAAAACCGCAAGACGGTAATGGAACTGGTGAAAAGTGCCTGTTCCGAACGAATATATCCTGTGGGTCGCCTTGACAGGGCTACGACCGGTGTACTTCTGCTCACTAACGACGGAGATCTGGCATCAAAATTAACACATCCAAAATACGAAAAAAGAAAAATTTACCAGGTGTGGCTCGACAAGCCAGTGGCCATGGAGCATATGCAGGCTATCGCCGACGGAATTGAGCTGGAAGATGGAGAGATTCATGCCGATGCCATCAGCTACGTCACGGAAGAGGATCTTACTCAGGTAGGTATTGAAATTCACTCCGGCAAGAATCGTGTGGTGCGCCGCATGTTCGAGAAACTGGGTTACCGGGTATTGAAACTCGACAGGGTCTATTTTGC
Organism: Proteiniphilum sp. LBM24028; assembly: GCF_056629195.1. NCBI lineage: Bacteria > Pseudomonadati > Bacteroidota > Bacteroidia > Bacteroidales > Dysgonomonadaceae > Proteiniphilum > Proteiniphilum sp. LBM24028. Next base: position 1,240,554 of record NZ_CM152817.1, read on the forward strand.
CGGGCTGACCAAGAAAAAACTGTCACGCGGAAAATGGCGTTACCTCTCGGAACAGGAAGTAAATATGTTGCGCATGGGTGCGTTTGATTAACATTTCACCTAAATAAACCGGTTCCCCTGTATCCGAAAAAACGCAGGGCTCCATTGACCTGCCGGTCAATTATTCACTGATTACTCATTTCTTCTGAAAAGAAGGGAGAACACAGATATAGCATCATTCCCGCAAGGGAGACAGCGTTGAATATGAAACAACTTAAAAGAACAAAAATTTCGGAAGCTTTACAGCTTGCCAACTTTGGCGAAGAAGTAAACATCAAGGGGTGGGTGCGCACCCGCAGAGGTAACAAAAATGTGGGATTTGTCGCTTTAAACGACGGATCAACCATAAATAACATACAGATTGTGATTGATATATCGCAGTTTGGTGAAGAGTTTCTTAAACCCATTACTACCGGTGCATGCCTCAATGTGAACGGCAAGCTGGTCGAATCGCAGGGACAGGGACAGTCGGTGGAGATACAGGCCACCGAAATTGAAATCTACGGTGAAGCCGATCCTGCAGTATACCCGTTGCAAAAAAAAGGACACTCTCTTGAATTCCTTCGCGAAATCGCCCACCTGCGCCCACGCACCAATACGTTCGGCGCCATCTTCCGGATGCGTCACCACATGTCATACGCCATCCACAAGTTTTTTAACGATAAGGGTTTTTACTATTTCCATACGCCCATCATTACGGCTTCAGATGCAGAGGGGGCCGGTTCCATGTTTGAGGTAACCACGCTCGATGCCGACAAGCTGCCACGTAATGCGGAAGGGAAGGTTGATTTTACCGAAGATTTCTTCGGCAGACAGACCAACCTCACCGTATCGGGACAGCTCGAGGGGGAGCTGGGGGCCATGGCGCTTGGTGCCATCTACACCTTTGGCCCTACCTTTCGTGCCGAGAACTCCAACACACCACGACATCTCGCCGAATTCTGGATGATTGAACCGGAGGTTGCCTTCAATGACAACAACGACAACATGGATCTGGCAGAGGAGTTTTTGAAATACCTGATACGCTACGCGCTGGATCATTGCATGGAAGATATTGAATTTCTCGCAAAGATGTACGACAAAGAACTGATCGACCGATTGAAGTTTGTGGTGGAAAATGATTTTGTGCGACTCACTTATACCGAAGGGGTGAAGATACTGGAGGCATCGGGAGAGAAATTCGAATTTCCGGTTTACTGGGGTGCCGACCTCCAGTCGGAACATGAACGTTATCTGGTGGAGAAGCATTTCAAACGCCCGGTGATCCTGACCGACTATCCCAAGGAGATCAAATCGTTTTACATGAAACAGAACGACGACGGTAAAACGGTCCGCGCAATGGATGTGCTCTTTCCGAAAATCGGAGAAATCATCGGCGGTTCGGAACGGGAAGCCGATCATGACAGACTACTGCGCAGGGTGGAGGAGACAGGCATGAATATAGAACCCATCTGGTGGTACCTGGAAACACGTAAGTTTGGTACTGCACCCCATGCGGGCTTTGGACTTGGCTTTGAAAGGCTGATGCTTTTTATCACCGGCATGGCCAATATCCGTGATGTGATCCCATTCCCGCGCACGCCAAACAATGCGGAATTTTAAGTTCGAAAAAAATTAATGAAGAATATACGTAATTTTTGCATTATCGCGCATATTGACCATGGCAAGAGTACCCTGGCCGACCGTCTGTTGGAGTTTACCAAAACCGTGGAAGGGAAGGAGCTGCAGGCACAGGTGCTCGACAGCATGGACCTGGAACGGGAGAGGGGGATCACCATCAAGAGCCACGCCATTGAAATGGAGTACATTCATGAAGGGGAAAAATATACCCTCAATCTGATTGATACTCCAGGACACGTGGACTTCTCCTATGAGGTATCACGTTCCATTGCTGCCTGCGAAGGAGCTCTGCTGGTAGTAGATGCGGCGCAGGGTATTCAGGCACAGACTATCTCCAATGTGTACATGGCCATTGAACATGATCTGGAGATCATTCCCATACTTAATAAAATTGACCTGGACAGTGCCATGCCAGATGAGGTGGAAGATCAGATTGTACAGTTGCTGGGCACACCCCGCGAGGAAATCATCCGTGCCAGCGGAAAGACCGGCATTGGTATCGAAGAGATCCTGCGTGCTATCATCGAACGGGTTCCCGCACCACAGGGCGACCCCGAGGCGCCCTTGCAGGCGCTGATATTCGACTCCGTCTTCAATTCATTCCGGGGTATCATTGCCTATTTCAAGATTGTGAACGGTACCCTCCGCAAAGGCGATCTGGTAAAGTTTATCAATACCGGCAAGGAATATGAGGCCGACGAAGTGGGTATCCTACGCCTTACCATGGTGCCGCGCGAGGAGGTACGATGTGGTGATGTGGGTTATATTATTTCCGGTATCAAAACATCGAAAGAGGTGAAGGTGGGTGACACCATTACCCATGTGAAACGTCCGGCTGCAAAAAGTATCGAAGGGTTCGAGGAGGTGAAACCGATGGTTTTTGCGGGCGTCTATCCCATTGAAAGTGAGGATTTCGAGAATCTTCGTGCCTCACTGGAGAAACTACAGCTGAACGACGCCTCGCTTACATTTCAGCCTGAATCGTCGGTGGCGCTGGGCTTTGGCTTCCGCTGCGGCTTCCTGGGATTACTCCATATGGAAATCATTCAGGAACGACTCGAGCGTGAGTTTAATATGGATGTGATCACCACAGTACCCAACGTATCATACAGGATTTATGATAAAAAAGGGAACATGAAAGAGGTGCACAACCCAAGCGGCCTTCCCGATCCAACACTCATCGAACGAATCGAGGAACCTTTTATCCGGGCTTCGGTCATCACCAACACCACCTACATCGGTCCCATAATGACACTCTGCCTGGGAAAAAGGGGCGTGCTGATCAAACAGGATTATATTTCCGGAGACAGGGTGGAGATTATTTACGACCTGCCTCTCGGTGAGATCGTGATCGACTTCTACGATAAGCTGAAGAGCATTTCGAAAGGATATGCATCTTTTGACTATCATATGCACGACTACCGCCCCTCGAAGCTGGTGAAGCTTGATATTCTGCTCAATGGCGAACCGGTGGATGCACTCTCCACACTTACTCATTTCGACAATGCACAAAGCTTCGGAAGGCGCATGTGCGAGAAACTGAAGGAGTTGATTCCACGCCAGCAGTTCGATATTGCCATCCAGGCAGCTATCGGCGCCAAGATCATCGCCCGCGAGACGGTGAAGGCAGTACGCAAGGATGTGACGGCCAAATGTTATGGTGGCGACATTTCCCGCAAGCGTAAACTGCTCGAAAAACAGAAGGAAGGCAAGAAACGGATGAAACAAGTGGGTAATGTGGAGGTGCCGCAGAAAGCATTCCTTGCTGTACTTAAACTGGATTAAAACAGAGATTAGCAATCAGATTAACGCTTATCACTCTCGATACATAACCAACTTAAAATAGTGAGAACTATGAAGACAAAATTATTCCTACTGGTACTGATGGTGACGGGCAGCATTACTTTTGCCCGGGCACAGTATGTGAACGAAAAACCGATAAGGGAGCTGGATGCCGACTATATTCGTATCTGGTCCGACTCGGGACCGCTCTTGAGCTCGAAGAACACGGTGCGGGTCGACTGGGGTCAGGGTGGACGTACTCCGCAGATCACCGACAATCGCCGTCGTGCCATCTCCTTTAACGGGATGATCGCCGTACTGAACATGCTCAGCAAAGAGGGCTTCGAGTTGATTGAGATAGTACGTGACTCTAAAGATGAAACAGAGATATTCTATCTGAAAAGAAAAGAGAGACTCATTCCATATTCTGACAGTAATACAGGCAATGCCGTGGAATATGATTCCAGGACACATAGCCGGTAAGCTCGTACCGGCCAAAATCAAAAGGCACGCCAATCACTTGGAATGCCTTTCTATCAAAATAATAAAAGTAGAGAGAATCTGCACTTTGGGTGCAGATTTTTTTATTCTTCCATTAAGATGGTCAGATCATCGATACAGAAGTAGGCGGGAGTATTCATCCCCTGGTTGCCATTGTCGGTAGACGTAAGATTGAAATGAAGGCTTTTCAGTTCACCAAGGCCAGAAAGTTCAACCCACTTCCATGCATTTAATATCTCTTTTTTTCCGTTTCTGAAATCAGACAGATAAACAGAAACTGACTGGCTGTCATTTCCAGAGATATCTTTCCCGTAAATATCAAGCTTGAACCAATCTCCTTCGCTGAATTTTTTTGCGAACTGATCCCCATTTTTCATTGAGAGGTAAGCATAGGTACTGTTGGTAATATACATTCCTTTCACCCGGTATGTTTTACCATCTTTGAATGAGACCACTGCCGGATTGAATTCAGTGTTATTTGCAGTGAGATACACCTTTCCCGTGTGGGCTTTTCCGGTGATCGCACTGTTGTTTGTATAGCTGGCGGTTGTGACATCACTCTTATTGGTGTACATAAAGCCACCCCAAGCATAATCGGAGAAATAATTATCGAACAGAAAGATACTACCGTTGTCACTAAACTGATTTTTCCAGACGGATCCCCATTCTCCCGGAATTTCGGTTCCCGATTTATCACCGGTCCATTCGGTTTCAGGCTGAGTTAGTTTGTTCTCCAGATCCATCACCTTCGTAATGGTCATCTCTTCATTTTCACAGGAAACCAGCAGCAATGCTGAGATAAATAACAGATAAAACAGATTTTTTTTCATTTTTAATTTAAATTATTTGATGATAAATATTTTATATCTTAATGATCAATAAACACTTATTTCTGCAACAGATGCAAATCTGCCACGCCCGAAACCTCGGTAGATGATTCCCCGATGCGTCCGTTAAACTGGTTGACGCCAGTATATATCTTTACAAAATCAATCCCTGTTAAGTTTGCTTTGTTGCCTGCCGCGTCTACTGCCCAGTCAATATCGAGTTGTGCTCTGGAATCGTTATTTGCCACATTGTCTGCATATCCCCATTCATACGATTGGAGCAGATAGATCCCCTCTGTCGACGTGACGTTGTCGGGTAGCCTGGTTCCAGTGAACTTCAGTTCCGGTTGATTGATCCACTGCGGGTAGTAGCTTTGCTGATGAAATTCAAGCTTGTAGATGAATCCTTCGCCATGCTCTCCGGCATTCCACCCGATGTAGGTGGCATCGGTCACATAAGAGAGCGAGCTGTGTGGTACAGGAGTTTTGTTTTCGTCTGGCCTGTAGTATGTGATGGCGTAGTTATGAATGGACTCAGCATTGTTATATTCGCTACCGGCCAGTTCATACCAGGTATCATCCGGCATCCCGTTTTTATTACTGTCCACGGAGACCATTACAATGCCCGGTTCACTATTTCCGTTGTATGCATTCCCAAAAACGACAAAATCTGCTCTTCCGCTCTTATTCTCAATGGTGTGATCAAACCCCACCACCACGTATCCTCCGTATCCGCCCAACGTGATAAGTCCTTCTTTGCCTCCGGCTATGGCCACTTCTGCTTTTGCGGCCATGGAGGCAGGTGTGTCTCCCGCTGCGTATTCCGGAAGTTTATTCACAAATTGTCCGGGTGCCGGTGTGTATTCAAATACACGGGTGAGATAAGCCGAATATTGCGGCTCTTCGATCTCCCCGATATTGTCGCGTTCCTCTCTGCAGCCGATCAGGAAGGAGATCGACAAGAAGAAAGACAATAAAATAAGATTTTTTATACTTGTTTTCATCTATTTATATTTTATATTTTTACATCATGGCCACATGGAACTGGCTGTAATCATGTGCTTGTGCGTAAATAATTTACATGCCCGTTTCATATTGTAGAAATTTATCAATATTGTTAATTATTCAATCTCCTAATGGTCCCTTCTTTTACGTACTACCGGAATGAAGGGATATAGGTATTTTTGGGGAGGAAAACAAAGTGAGCCGGAATATCGCCCGTCTGCATACTCCACATTTTTTTACCCTCCCGGTCAAATCGATAGAGATATCCGGGATTGATATAATCTCCTGCATCGGTAATATAAATATCCCTTGTTTCCGGATGAACCGTGATTCCGTAAGGAGTTTCAAATCCTTTCTCCGTGCCGTCGGAGATAAAGGCCGAGTTTACCACTTCCCTGGTCGCCATGTCCACGATGGAGAAATTGTTTGCTCTTTGGACGGATTCATCCATGCCGATAAGGTATAGCGAATCGCCTGCGAAAGCGAAATTGCTAACCGGCAGGTCAATGGTGTCAGTCACCGCCTGTTTCCGGTGATCGATAAAATAAAGACGGGAGGGAGAATTGTGATAATCGCTTCTCGAGGAGACCCAGAGATCTCCCCGGCTATCTGCTTTTATCCGGTGCAGATTCATATCCACATCAATCCGGGCGGTCTCCCTGAATGTAGCAATGGATATTACGGAGACTGTTCTTTCGTAATTCATCGACTTGCCTGCTCCACGGTAACCGCCTGAATTGGCAACGTAGATGTTTCCATCGGACACAGCAATACCATCCGGCTGATAGCCTACCACACATGTTCCAGTCACCTCAAGGGTGGCTGTATCTATCCTGGCCACGTATCCTTTCTGCTTGTATTCGGGATCTATCTCTATGGGGCCGGCATAGGACGTAACATAGGCATATCCTTCGTGAAAGGTGATGTGACGGCAGTTGGGAATCTCTATCCGTCCGATGCGCCCGGTTGTGCGAGCATCCATGACCTCAATCTTATTGGAGGCGTTGATTACTGCATACAAGCGGCTGCCATGGAGTTGAAGATCGTTACCCACATCGCCCAGCTCCTTGGGTACGGAAGGATTTCTTTCCGCATAAATGTTCCGGCGATAATTTCCGGTTACGAAATCGTAAAAGTCGAGTGTCGCCTTGTTGCTTCCCATATTCCCTTCGTTCAGCAGGTAGAGACCGGCATAACGACCGGCAGCCGATGCTCCGGGATCGGTGAAAGTCACCTCCGACAGCAACAGTTCCACATCTTTCCGGCAGGAAACCAGCAGTAGTGTAACGACAAACAAATATATGGTGATCGCCTGTTTCTTCATATTTCAACGGTGAGGGTTAGTTTATAATTCCTTTTGGGCATCGGGTAGTTGAGTACTACCTCGTAGTCCTGGCTGAACAGATTGTTGACTTCGAGTGTGAGTTTGCTGTCGAACCGATCGTGGGTAAAGGAGCGACTCAGCGACAGATCGCTGGTGTACCAGGGTTGTTCATAATTCTCAGGCGTGTTTGCAGAAGAGCGATATCGCTCACCCACGTAGATAAAGCTGTAGTTAAGTTGCCAGAGACGATACTGCAGGCCTGCTACGAGTGACCCGTTATGCCACGGAATATAGGCAATCTGGCCTCCATAGGTGATTTTCTCCAGTTCTTTGTTGGGGCGCCGGGTGAGATCGCGGGCCTGCTGGTAGGTATATGTTATTCTCAGGTTTAGCAGCCACTCCCTGTGCACTTCCAAAATGGCAGAAGCCGACAGGTCGACACCTTTAATCTCCGCCTGTCCCAGGTTTGTCATCATCCAGCGGTACATGCCATTTCCTTTGGGAACTGCAATGATCTTATTGGTGACTCTGTTTAAATAGGCATCAGCCTTTATCTCCCAATGACGTATGACCAACTGACGGAAAGATTTGTCATAGGCTGCTCCCAGATTATACTGATAACTTTCCTCAGGATCCAGGTCTGCGTTGCCTATATCGGTATAGTAAAGATCGTTGAAGGTAGGCATCCGGAAACTTTGCTTGTAAAAAGCACGGATATTGAGGTTGTGTGAGTCGAGAGGTTTATAATTGAGAAACAGGGCAGGGGAGAGCTGTTCTTGGACTGAACGTTTCTGCTTATTTCCCGCAACACTTTCGATGACCCAACTACTGAGGATGCTACCCTGCAGCGTGACTTTATCAAAATCTGCCGCTGTAGCCGCCGCGATGAGGGTATTGTAGCGTGTAGGTTCCCTGAAGCCGTCAATGTCCGACTGAAGCCCGTTCCACTGCCAGTCCGCCGCGAGGGAGATATCCCAGTTGCTCAACAGTGCAAATTTGTTCACCAAAGAAAGATATGCCTCCTGCTGGGTGAAGGAATTATCGATATACATCAGGGTGGTATCAGGATTGAGATACCTCATCCGGTCATGGGCATATTTCGCGTTTACCAGGATATCATATCGTGGTGAGATAGATTTCCGGAACGAACCCTGGGTAAAGAAATTCTTGTCCCATTGCCGCTGTGATCGCTTCCATACATTATTTACGATGGCGCCGGGAATACCCCGTTCCGAGGAGTAAAAATAAGCTTTCAGGTTCCAGTTTCCGGAAGGCACAAATCCATGCAATCCTCCTTCAAGCCTTAATGCATTCATATCGCCGTTCTCCCGGGTGGCTGTGGTGTCGTAAACCAGTTCGTGGGTGACTGGGTGTATCCGTTTATAACGGTATGCATACTTGCCATTTGCCGATATCCACTCCGTGTTAAAGGTTGCGGAGAGTGAGGAAGAGAGTTTCTGTTCCCACAAAAGGGAGGGATTGATTAATCCGAACGAGCCCGATCGGAGGATTCCCCTGAGGTTGTAGTTTTTATCATTTTCGAAACGGGGATAGCGCGTACGCAGGTAGATGGAACCGGAGGAGCCGAAATCCCGGGCAGATTGAAAAATCTCGCTTTTCTGGCCGTTGTAGAGGGTAACCGACTCCAAATTATCGAGTGAGTATTTGCCCAGGTCAATCTGCCCGTTCTGGGCATTACCCAACTGAATTCCATCATAGAAAACACCCATGTGGTTGCTGCCCATACTGCGGATATCTACCGTTTTCAGACCTCCTATACCACCATAATCCTTGATCTGGACACCCGAGAAATACCGGATGGCGTCGGCTATGGATAAGCTGTTCAGCCCTTTCAGCTCATTTCCTGAAAGCTTTTGTGCGGGAATAATCTCTTTGTTGGCTTTTGCAGATACCACTACCTCCGGCAGATAAAGGCTGTCGGCCAGATTCATCATACCATCCACAGGCTGGAGGGATGTAACTGCCCGTGCAGAATAAACAGTGACTGGCAGAATAACTACGATCAGAGATAATAATATCAGTTTTAACGAATTCATCTATACCGAATTGATTTCGGTAAAGCATGATGAAAATGAAACACGTTGTAAATAAAGTAATTGTGTGTCGTCTTCATGCTTTATTCCCCGAAAGCCATGTAACTAAAATGAAACTGTTGGCAGGTCTTCTGACTTACTCCCGTGTCTGAACGCCTTCCCGAAACCACTCTGATTGTCCATGGATTTTTCTCTCCAGGTACAGAGTGTATATTCAGTGGCAAAAGGTGTTTTGTTCAGCACATAAGCGGAGCTTACAGCAGCGGGTCTGTTCAGGATTTCCACCTGATTCCCTTTTCATTACCTGTTCCGAAGCCGAGAAGGAACGGGTAACACCAACATTTCTAAAGGCAAAGATACAAAAAAACAGGAATAGCTCTTCTCTTTTCAAAAGAAAAGTCCAAATAAAGTTTTATCACATTGCAAACAACAGGTTTGAAACAGAATAAATTTGATGTTCACCGGGGTGGCATTCTCTTATAACGGCATGTTCCCATGTTTCTTAGGTGGATTAGATTCAGTTTTGTTGGCCGTCATTTCCAACGCCTGAATGAGTTTAATCCGGGTAGTTTTAGGGAGGATGATTTCATCAATATATCCTTTTTCTGCAGCGCGGTAGGGGTTTGAAAACAATTCGCTGTATTCATCCGCCGCATGCTGTCGTTCTGCCTCGTCGGAAGAGCGGTATAGGATGTTTACAGCTCCTGCTGCACCCATCACAGCGATCTCAGCATTGGGGTATGCGAAGTTCACATCGGCTCCCGACTCTTTTGAGGACATGACTATATATGCGCCGCCGTATGCTTTGCGTGTGATAAGTGTAATTTTCGGCACCGTTGCTTCGGCGTAGGCATATACGATCTTGGCTCCATGACGGATGATGCCATTATGTTCCTGATCGCGCCCCGGAAGGAATCCAGGTACATCCACAAAAGTAATAAGCGGAATGTCAAAGCTGTCGCAGAACCGGATAAATCGTGCGGCCTTATCGGAGGCGTCGATATCGAGCACGCCGGCCAAATAGGCAGGCTGGTTTGCAACAATACCCACTGTTCTGCCTCCCAGCCGTGCAAAGCCGATCACGATATTTTGTGCAAACTGAGGCATGATTTCAAAGAAGTAATTCTCGTCCGCTACCTCTTTAATGAGCTCCTTGATGTCGTAGGGCAGGTTGGTATCGTCGGGAATCAGTGTCTGCAGTCCAGGTGATTCGCGGGAGATACTGTCCTTTGTGGGCACAAGCGGAGGATCTTCCATATTGTTGGAAGGAAGAAAACTTAACAGCTCACGGATCATCATTAATGTTTCTTCTTCATCATTCCCCACGAAATGGGATACACCGCTTTTTGTCGCATGTACACTGGCACCTCCCAATTCTTCCTTGGTCAATGTTTCATGCGTGACCGTTTTCACTACATCGGGTCCGGTCACGAACATGTTGCTCTTGTCCTTTACCATGAAAATAAAATCGGTCAGCGCAGGAGAATAACAGGCACCTCCCGCGCAGGGACCCAATATGGCTGAAATCTGGGGGACCACACCCGATGCCTTGATGTTCTGATAAAAAATATCAGAGTATCCACTTAATGATGACACTCCCTCCTGAATACGGGCACCACCCGAATCGTTTAACGCTATGACCGGCGCGCCGTTTTTTAGGGCCAGCTTCTGAACCTTCACAATTTTATGGGCATTTGAACGGCCCAGTGAGCCCCCGAACACGGTGAAGTCATAGGCATATACATACACCAGGCGGCCATCGATTTTTCCATAACCACTCACCACACCATCGCCGGGAATACGTTTTTCATGCATGCCATAATTGTGCGATTCATGTGCCACAAACTTGTCTATTTCAACAAATGTGTTATCATCCAGCAATAGCTTTATCCTTTCACGGGCAGTCAGCTTACCGGACTCTTTTTGTTTCTCTATCGCTTTGGCTCCGCCTCCCAATTCGGCTGCTTTATTTTTCTCCTCGAAAACCTGAAATTTTTCCTGAAGTGTCATCGTTCCTGTAGTTAATTTGTTTTGAATGAAATGAGTAGCTGATCACGGGTCACAGAGTCACCCTCCTCCACATGAATCTTCTCTACGATGGCATTTTGAGCTGCAGTGTAGGTACTTTGCATTTTCATTGCCTCTACCACAATGAGGGGATCCCCCTGCTTCACTTCCATCTCTTCGGATACCATGATTCTCACTATTTTACCAGGCATGGGAGAGGTGATAGTCTCCTGCACCTCTTCCACGACTTGTTGCCGTCCCCTTAAATATTTCTTTTGCGGGTTCGACAGTTCGATATCAAAATAACGAAAATTTGTAGTGATGGTATATTTTCCTTCGGAATGACGAACCGATTCTGCATTGTAGGAGCGTCCTCCATACAGAATGGAACAAAAACCACTTTCTGACATGACCACGTCAATGTCATATAATTTTCCGTCTACAGTGATCTCTACCCTGTTTCCATCCTTCGATATCATTTCCACTTCACATGTTCTCCTGCCTGTCTTCGCTTTCATATGATTAAGCTGTTGATTTCCAAAAGTACCTTTTTATATTCGCAGTACGCCTTTTTGTTTGCCAAAAGCACGCCACCTGCTTATAGGAAGGTTGTCGGCCTGAGCAGAGGAAGGTGTATCATTATTATTCACAATATAATCTATATACGCGGCAATGATGGCCATATCTTCTATTTCATTATCGTCTCCCGTGCTCTCCTGAAGCTTACTGCTGTTGTCTTCAATAAAATGTGTGGTATAATTTCCTTGCTCAAAATCCCGCGTGTCCATAATACGCCTGAGATAGTCGATGTTTGTTTTCACACCGGTAATTTTGTACTCATAAAGCACCCGGCGCATCCTTTCGAGTGCATATACACGGCTGGTGGCCCAAACAATCAGTTTTCCGATCATGGCATCGTAGTAGACCGGTATCTCGTATCCGTCGTAAATATAACTGTCTACACGCACACCAATACCTTCGGGTGTTTGAATGTGACGGATGATACCGGGTGAAGGGGCAAAATTATTTTCCGGGTCTTCGGCATATATACGGCATTCAATCGCATGCCCCCTTTGATGCAATCTCTTTTGGGTTAATCTCAACTTTTTCCCGTTGGCAATATGAATCTGCTCCTTAACCAGATCAACCCCCAGCACCTCTTCCGTAATGGGATGTTCCACCTGAAGACGGGTATTCATCTCCAGGAAGTAAAAATTCATTTCACCGTCCACCAGAAATTCAATAGTACCCGCACCTGTATATCCGATGGATTTTGCTGCCCTCACAGCTATGGCACCCATTGCAAGACGGGTTTTCTCATCGATAAAAGGAGAGGGACTTTCTTCAACAATCTTCTGATGACGTCGCTGTACCGAGCATTCACGGTCGAACAAGTGTATCACATTGCCGTGGGTGTCGCCCAAAAACTGTATTTCTATATGGTGGGGCGACTCGATGTATTTCTCTATATAAACAGAATCATTTCCAAAAGAGGCCTTTGCTTCTGATTTAGCGGCATCGTAAGCTTCCTGTAGTTGTTTCTCCTCATGCACTAGTCGCATTCCTTTACCACCCCCGCCGGCAGTTGCCTTGATAATGACGGGAAAACCGATCTTACGGCAAACACGGAAAAGATCCCTCGGCTTCATATCTTCCGATGTGCCGGGCACAACAGGTACTTTTGCCTCAATCATCTTCCGGCGTGCCGAGATCTTGTCGCCCATGGCCTCGATGCTCTCCGCCGAAGGGCCAATAAAAATGATACCCTCTTCTTTACAACGGCGTGCAAACTCGGCATTTTCACTCAAAAATCCGTAACCGGGATGAATGGCATCGGCATGGAACTGCTTTGCAGCATCGATAATCTTATCGGCTCTGAGATAGCTTTCCTGTGATGAGGCAAGACCTATACATACCGCCTCGTCGGCGTATGTCACATGTCGGGATGTACGGTCAGCCTCAGAATAAACAGCCACCGTGCGAATCCCCATTTCCTTACAGGTTCGCATGACACGAATCGCAATTTCTCCCCGGTTTGCAATTAAAATTTTCTGTATCACAATGGTTTAGTTTGATTTTATCACAATTAATCCAACTCAATTTTTTGCAGAATATTATTCAAACAAATATATGCGATAATTGTTCCCTATTGGAAACAATTCTACAGAAAATCTGTGATGGTTTTAAAACCCATCAATGAGGCCCTTGTAAAAACCGGTCACGCAACGGTTATCGGGCAGAGCAAGAGATATTTTCAAGTCGCAGGTGCCGGCACCATCCAATATTTTTATTTGTACATTGGCGCTTTGGAAACCAGTCCTTCCGAGTCTGTCACCCGAATATCTCATGCCGTTTACAGCACCGTTCACCAGCCATTCTCCCTGTGCCAGGGGAATGGTGAACAGGGTATCTGTCAGCGTGTCCGGGAAAGATAATTCCATAAAATTATCATTTGCAGATTTGTTGTTGTCAGGGTATAGCTGAAACACAAAACTGTCACCTGCACGGAAGGATCTGGCCGCCGTGATGGAATTCTTTTTTCCTTCGAATGACAAATAGTTGTTGGTCGGGCCTAGTTTGTCTCCAAATTGGTCACAACTCACTATTGTTAAAACAAACACAAAAGCGATCACTACGAAAATAGTTCTTTTCATTTTTTAATTATTACGAATGTTATTTTAAACTGTTTTTTCAAGGCATTATGAATCATGCGGTTTTGAGTAACAATTATACCTGATTGCTGGTGCCTTTTCAGGTTTTATCCTTCGATTCAAGGTAACGAATCAGCGTTTCGCTTTTTTCTTTCTCAAATTTAAGCTGCTCAATGTTCAGTAGCAGCGTGGAGAGTTCGAAAGATTGTACAATACCTTGTTTGGCAGCGTCACTTAAAGCAACAGAGATGGTTCTGTTGCCTATAAATTCCACTCTGAGCGGATCATTCTGAAAGGTGTAGATAAACAAGGCAACTCCATTTTCGTTTGTACCCGTAAAACGGACTATCTCGTATGATTTATCCAACGTCCGGAAGCGATAATTCAAGCCATCGGAGGTGACAGCAAGTGATTCAGCAAAACTACCATCACCCGAAATAATCTTTATTTTATGGTGTTTTATGGTAGAGCCGGAAAGAATACTTTCAATGAATAGTACTCCTTTTTCCCCTACTCCCGAACGAAGTCCGTTTTGATTCAGTGATGACCTGTGCGGGTATATCTTAGGATAATATTCACCAAACTCCTGATAGCGGTCGTCTCTCACAAAATCGAATTTTGCAAGCATCCCGTTCAGCTGATCGTATTGTTCACGCAGCATTGAGTCGCAATAGATGATATTGCGTCTGTTTTCCGCCATGCGTACTTGCTGCATTAATGAAAATCCGGCTGTAATTTCATCAAATGATTTTGGAAAAAGAATTTTGATGCTATCAATCTTCAATTTGGCAAGCGTATAATTTGATTCTTTGTAGGCATCTCCTGCTTCTTTGAGATAAATTTTCGCATCCCTTTTTTTCCCGGAGCAGGAAAAAAACAGGAATGAAAGAAGAAGCAGAAACATGGAACGAACGGAAAAAAACATTGCTTAAAGAATATTGATCTTAGAAAAATAACACTATTATCAACTTTAACCCTACAAACTTACAAAATATATCGGCAAAAGGATCGTTTTAAAGCCCATTTATTGTAATTTTGTAATAAATAACAGATAAGTAACTGTAGTGAAGAAGTATATGGAGATATCTCACGAGGAGATACAATCTCATTTAAATATTCCTGTTTTAAATCTCATTTCACGGGTGGCCGATGAAAAGAAAATGCCATGCTACCTGATCGGTGGCTATGTGCGCGACTATTTTCTACGACGTCCTTCAAAGGATATTGACATAGTTGCCGTAGGGCCTGGAATCGGGCTGGCTGAGGCAGTTGCCAGGGAGTTGGGTAAAAAGACACATTTGACGGTATTTAAAAATTTTGGCACAGCACAAATAAAGTACAAAGATTTTGAAATCGAGTTTGTTGGTGCCCGTAAGGAGTCGTATAGTCACGATTCGCGTAAGCCGGTCGTGGAAGATGGAACACTGGAGGACGACCAAAAAAGGCGTGACTTCACCATCAATGCAATGGCTTTTTGTCTGAATGGTGATCATTACGGTGAGCTGCTTGATCCTTTCAATGGCATGCAGGATTTGGAGAGTCTGATCATCCGTACCCCCCTTGATCCCGATATCACCTTCAGTGACGATCCGTTGAGAATGATGCGTGCTGTTCGGTTTGCCTCGCAACTCGGCTTCGATATCCATCCCGACACATTTGATGCATTGGGAAGAAACAAGGAACGACTCCGTATTGTTTCACGGGAACGGGTGACAGACGAGCTTAACAAGATCATTCTTTCACCAAAACCATCCATTGGACTCATTATCCTCGAAAAGACTGGACTGCTGGAGCTCATCCTGCCCGAGCTGACAGCGCTGAAAGGAGCAGAGACGAAAGATGGGGTTGGACACAAGGATAATTTCTACCACACTCTTGTTGTACTGGATAATGTTGCCCGCCGTACCAACGACCTATGGCTGAGATGGTCGGCTCTGCTGCACGACATTGCCAAGCCGGTAACAAAACGATGGGACGCAAAGCTTGGATGGACTTTTTATAATCACAGTATCGTGGGCGAAAGAATGATTCCGAAAATATTTGGACGGATGAAGCTACCGCAAAACGAAAAGATGAAATACATTCAAAAGATGGTATCTCTGCATATGCGCCCCATGCAGCTGGTGGAGGAGGAGGTTACTGATTCGGCGGTACGTCGTCTGCTTTTTGATGCCGGCGATGATATTGACGATCTGATGACACTCTGTGAAGCCGATATAACCTCTAAAAATCCGGTGAAGGTAAAACGATTTATGAATAATTTCCAAATTGTACGGAAAAAATTGCTGGAGATAGAGGAGAAAGACCGGGTACGTAATTTTCAACCTCCCATTGACGGGAAGGAGATCATGGAGATATTTGCCCTTCCGCCGGGACGTGAAGTAGGGCTGCTGAAATCAGCCATAAAAGACGCTATTTTGGATGGCATTATACCCAATGAGTACGATGCTGCCCATACATTTCTTTTGGAAAAAGCAAACGAACTAAACTTAAAACCTCGCTTAGATAGTTGATTCGACCTCGCAAACTGGCGAAGCGGTTACTTTTCCTGGTGAACTTTTTAGATATTTATACGTTTACCCTACTAATTTTTTATATTTCACAAATGGTAATTGGTCCTGTATTTTGGATAGGATTTATAATTCTTATCGTAGTCTTGCTGACGTTAGACATGTTTGTTTTTCACAAAAAAGGAGAAATTGTAAATGTGAAAAAAGCATTGTGGCTCAGCTTTTTATGGATTTCTCTTGCACTTCTTTTTAATGTGTTCGTTTTTTTAATGTTCGGCAAGGAACCCGCTTTGGAGTTTTTCACCGCATATGTAATTGAGAAATCATTGAGTATTGACAATCTCTTTGTTTTCATCCTGATATTCAGTTCATTTAAGATACACCCCAGATATCAGCATGGTGTGCTTTTCTGGGGAATCCTGGGTGCGCTTATCTTCAGGGCAATCTTCATCTTTGCAGGTATTGCTCTCATAGAACGTTTTGCCTGGGTAATGTATCTTTTCGGTGGATTTCTTGTAATCACCGGGATAAAAATGGTAGTCGATCTGCTAAAGAAGAAGGAAAATGAGCAAGAAAGTGAGAGGAAGGATATGAATCAGAACTCCTTTGTAACCTTTATCCGTCGCGTGTTTCCGATGACCGACGACATGTCGGAACCTCGTTTTATTAAAAAGATTAACGGTAAACGATATGTAACACCTTTCTTTCATGCGCTGCTGGTAATAGAGATGACCGATCTTGTCTTTGCAATAGACTCTATTCCTGCCGTATTGGCTGTTTCTACCAATATGTTCATCGTATATACTTCCAATATATTTGCCATCCTCGGAATGCGTTCGCTCTACTTTGCACTGAAAGGTGTTATGGACTATTTTTACTATTTGAAATATGCACTGAGCGCCATTCTTATTTTCATTGGAGGCAAAATGACCATCAATCATTATGCGCATGAAAACGGCTCCACATTCTATATTGCCACCACTTTATCTCTCCTTATCATCCTGACGCTGATACTTATTTCCATCGTAGCATCGGTTGTTAGAAGCAAACAGCATGAGAAAAAAGAGAGCAAAGTGAAGACAGGACAATCCATAAATTAAGTTTTTTTGCCTTATTATTTGACTTAATCCCTTTTTTTCTGCGAGTTTTTTTATTACTTTGCAGTTAATTTCGGAGTAAGTGTGCGCTTGCTCAATCTTTTCCTTTCGTTATCCGAATTTGTATGTCGAACAAGAAAAAAGTTTCCGTTGCGCGGTTCTTAAATGCAAAAATAACATCCACAATCAGTATTTCACTGGTTTTGGTATTATTGGGGCTAACCATACTGATTCTCTTTATGGGAAATGGCTTGTCTCAATACATGAAGGAAAATATGAGTTTCAACATCATGCTTTCTTCCGATGTGAGTGATGCCAGGATCACTGCAATACGCAAAAATCTGGATGCCCAGCCTTTTGTGAAATCGTCTCGTTTTATCAGCAGGCAGGAAGCCAAAGACCAACTGATAAAAGACCTGGGAGAGGATCCTGAGGAGCTTTTAGGTTACAATCCGGCACAGGACTGTATAGAAATTTTTCTTCATGCCGAATATGCGAATAACGACAGTATATCGATGATTAACAGCACTATACGTCAAGACCACAATGTAACCGACATCCTTTATCAACAGGAGGCAATTGACCTGATCAACAACAACCTGTCAAAGGTGATGATGGTACTGTTGATTCTTTCTGCCATCCTGCTGTTTATCTCCTTCACCCTCATCCGCAATACCATTCGATTAAGTGTGTATTCCAAAAGATTCCTGATCCACACCATGAAACTGGTGGGTGCCACATCGGCTTTTATAAGGAAACCATTTGTGGTGAACAACATATATAGCGGTATTGTGGCCGGAATCATTGCCAACGTGATCATCTGGCTGATGATCACCTATTTCAGCAAAGGCTATGTTTCTATTGAGTCCATTGTTTCGGCGACCGACCTGGGAATTATATTCGGGATTGTCATCCTGCTAGGTGTCCTGATTACCACTTTGGCAACCACATTTGCGGTGAACAGATATCTGAAAATGCAGACCGATCAACTTTATTACATATAACACATTCAAAATAAATATGTCACGGAAAAACTTTGCCCTTAGCAAAACAAATCTGATTATTTGTGGAATTGCGGTGCTCCTGATCATTGCCGGTTTTCTGCTGATGACCGGTGCTCCCAGCTCTTTCGAGCGCGGTTTTGAGCCTGATATTTTCAGTGCCAGGAGAATAAAGACAGCACCTATGGTCGTCCTTTCCGGATTTGTGCTGATGATTGTGGGTATTCTGTATTCTTCAAAAGAAAGAAAAAAAGATGATCACGAATAACTTCTGCATCAATCTATTCAAAACAACAACTTCATGAATATCTTCGAGGCAATTGTTATTGCTATAGTTGAAGGACTGACCGAATTTTTGCCCGTATCATCCACGGGGCACATGATCATCACCCAGGCACTGCTGGGTGTTGAAAGTTCTCCCTTCGTGAAAGCATTTACTGTAATTATTCAGTTTGGAGCCATTTTATCGGTTGTTATCCTGTACTGGAAGCGCTTCTTTCGTCTTAATCAGATCACGGTTAGCGATGGGAATATAATGGCAGGCATGTCGGCGCATAAAAGAGGGCAGACGATTATAAGAAGATTCCTTTATAAATTCGATTTCTACTGGAAGCTACTTATTGCAGTCATTCCAGCCGGGGTCATCGGTATTCTTCTGGGCGATTATATAGACGCCCTGCTCGAGAATGTGACAGTGGTTGCCGTGATGCTGGTCGTGGGTGGTTTCTTTATGCTGTTTGTCGATAAATGGTTTAACAGGCCTTCTCAGGATCAGTCAATGAACTGGCAGCGCGCACTGAAGATCGGATTCTTCCAATGTATTGCCATGATCCCCGGTATCTCCCGTTCCATGGCCACCATTGTGGGAGGAATGGGCACCAGGCTTTCCAGAAAGAATGCAGCCGAATTCTCTTTCTTTCTGGCTGTGCCCACGATGGCAGCTGCAGCGGGATACAAACTGTTTCAACTGTTAAAAGACCCGGTGAGTAGCGACATGTTGAAAGACAATTTGATTTTGTTGGTCACCGGTAATGTAGTAGCCTTCATCGTGGCTATCTTCGCGATCAGATTTTTTATCGATTTTCTCACCAGATATGGTTTTAAAACATTTGGAATTTATCGGATTATTGTAGGCTCCTTGTTATTGGCGCTCATTTTCTCCGGTGCTGACTTAAGTATATAGCAAAGTATGGATTTTATAGAGGGGGAAATTTTGTATGTCGATAAACCGCTTCACTGGACGTCGTTTCGTGTTGTGCGGGTCATCCGCGCAAAGTTGTGCCAAAAGCTAAAAATAAAAAAACTGAAGGTAGGACATGCTGGTACCCTTGATCCGCTTGCAACAGGTGTAATGATCATCTGTACAGGAAAAAAAACAAAACAGATAGAAAGATTGCAGTCCGAGACAAAGGAGTATATTGCAAATATACGGCTGGGGGCGACAACACCTTCGTTTGATCTGGAGACTGAGATTGATGCCGAATATCCCACCAGCCATATAACAAGGGAACTGATAGAAGAGATTCTTTTTCAGTTCAAGGGTAAGATCGAACAAGTGCCACCCCTCTTCTCAGCCGTAAAGGTTGAAGGAAGACGAGCGTATGAGTTTGCCCGCAAAAATGAAGATATTGAACTAAAACCCAAGTTATTGGTTATAGAAGATATCAAATTGATTTATTATGATCTGCCTGATATTACACTTCGTGTGGTATGCAGCAAAGGTACCTATATAAGGGCACTTGCCAGAGATATTGGTGAAGCCCTACATTCCGGTGCCCACCTGACAGGTTTAACACGTACAAGGGTGGGGGAGATTACACTGGAGAGATGTCTGAAAATGGAGGAAATAGATAAGTTCCTGGAAGAAAATAAAATGTCTTAATCATATGAAACTTTCACAATTCAAATTTAATTTACCGGAGGAACTTATTGCGAAGTACCCCGCTATTCATCGTGATGAAGCCCGTCTTCTGGTTGTACACAGAAAAACAGGTGAATTGGAACATAAGGTGTTCAAGGATCTGCTGGAACACTTCAAGCCAAAGGATTTTTTCATCTTCAACAATACCAAGGTCTTTCCTGCACGACTTTATGGAAACAAGGAGAAAACAGGTGCCAAAATCGAGGTATTCTTGCTGAGAGAATTAAATGCAGATCAGCATCTGTGGGATGTACTGGTCAATCCTGCAAGAAAAATACGAATCGGTAATAAACTATATTTCGGAGAAAATGAGGAGCTGGTGGCGGAAGTAATTGACAATACCACATCCCGCGGACGTACGCTGCGCTTTCTTTATGATGGCCCCTATGATGAGTTTAAGAAGCAACTTTTTTCCATTGGGGAGACCCCTATACCTGAGTATCTTGAACGTGAGGCAATTCCCGAAGATGTAGATCGTTATCAGAATATCTTTGCACAGCATGAAGGGGCTGTCGTTGCACCGGCAGCAGGTTTGCATTTTAGCCGCGAGCTGATGAAAAGGATGGAGATCGGAGACATTGAGTTCGGGTTTCTCACACTGCACAATGGATTGGGTGCATACCGGATGATCGACGTTGAGGACCTTACCAAACATAAGATGGAGTCTGAACAAATGATAATCACTCCGGAATTGTGTAACAGGGTGAATCAGGCTAAGGATGAAGAACGAAATATCTGCGCTGTGGGCACTTCTGTCCTTCGTGCGGTGGAGACCACGATCAGTACAGACGGACATTTGAAACCACGGGAGGGATGGACCAATAAATTCATTTTCCCGCCTTACGATTTCACGCTTACAAATAGCCTTGTAACCAATTTTCATTTGCCCTACTCTACATTGCTGATGATGGC
This sequence comes from Proteiniphilum sp. LBM24028, assembly GCF_056629195.1. Lineage (NCBI taxonomy): Bacteria > Pseudomonadati > Bacteroidota > Bacteroidia > Bacteroidales > Dysgonomonadaceae > Proteiniphilum > Proteiniphilum sp. LBM24028. Next base: position 1,261,805 of record NZ_CM152817.1, read on the forward strand.
ATGTGCATTCGGGGGCTATGAAAAAATAATGGAAACCTATGAAATTGCCATCAGGGAGAAATATCGGTTTGGAGCATATGGAGACGCAATGTTGATTGTGGATTGACAGCGTATGATGGCCTTTTCCATTATTTTGGCACTGGGCTCGAACCTGGGCGATAAACGGCAGAATATTGCCCTCGCACTTGGTAAAATTGAAGAGCGGATTGGAAGAATTACTTCCTTGTCCGCTCTTTATGATACTATTCCTGCAGGTTTTTTTTCAAAACAAAATTTTATAAACTGCGTATGCGAAGTGGATACATATTTAAATGTATATGATATATTCGCAAGTACGCAAGAGATTGAAAAAGAGATGGGTAGGACTATAAAAAGCAAAGAGGGTAAATATACAGACAGGATTATTGATATTGACCTGATCATGGCCGGCGATCTGATAATACACACGCCGGATCTCACAATCCCGCATCCGTTATTTCATACCCGTGATTTTGTACTCACACCTTTATGTGAAATTACTCCCGATAAGGTGCATCCTATTCTGGGAAAGACCATCCGCCAGCTAAAAGAGGAGTTGGACCAAAAAAGAAATTATTCACACTGACTTGCCAAAGTTCACAAAAATTTATAAACCGAAGCTGAAAAGTAAAAGGTTGACGAAAAAAATTGCATATTTGTATATTGATAATCATATTTTTTATGGCTTTAATGGGTAAAAATTACGATTATTTTTTGGGTTATGCCCTGAGTGGTGGAGGGGCAAAGGGTTTTGCCCATTTGGGTGCATTGCGTGTGCTGGACAAATGTGGATTAAAACCTGACATCATTGTCGGTACCAGTGCAGGAGCTCTGGCTGGTGTGTTTTATGCCGACGGATATCATCCCGACGAAATTGCTGAACTTTTCCGTAAACGTGAATTCAAGGAGTTTGTTGAATTTACCATTCCCAGGACCGGTTTTTTTAAGAACATGGGGTTGCACAGTTTTCTGAAAAAAAACCTTAGAGCCAAACGGTTTGAGGAATTGCAAATACCTTTTTGTGCCACAGCTACTGACTGGAACAGGGCATCCACCGTTATTTTTTCAAACGGGGATGAACTTGTGGATGCAGTAGTGGCATCCTGTTCAGTCCCTGTAGTCTTTTCCCCTCATATGATTCATAATATACCCTATGTAGACGGTGGGCTTCTGAAAAATTTCCCTGTTTCGGTGATCCGAAAACAATGTAAATATGTGATTGGTATAAATGTATCACTGATGATACCCCCAGCCGGGAAAGACAATATCAGAACCATCATGGAACGGACATTCAACCTGATGTCCAACTCAAATACCCTGTTTGACAAAGCATATTGCGACATACTCATCGAAACCAGGGGCATAGAAAAATTTTCAATGTTTGATCTACATAATCAGGAAACCATCATGGAAGCCGGTTATCATCATGCAGCCCTGAAAATGAGTGAGAAGGAATCATGGAAGATCGTTAAAAAATGCCACAGACATTACGAACTGTTAAGGAAAGTGCGGAGTCAAATCCATTATTTTAAAAGAGGTAAATCATAACATCAAAACCTTATGCGTAAAAATAAAATTATTATTTATCAATTACTGCCCAGATTATTTGGTAATAACGCTACAGGAAATAAGCAGAACGGCACCATAGAAGAGAACGGATGTGGAAAATTCAATGACATCTCCGACATTGTTTTACAAAAAATAAAAGAGAGTGGATACACCCACATATGGTACATTGGCGTTCTGGCTCACGCATCTACGACCGATTATACCCGTTTCGGAATTCCAGCCGAATACCCGGAGATTGTCAAGGGTAAGGCGGGATCGCCTTATGCCGTGCGTGATTATTATGATGTGGACCCCGATTTGTCGACAAATATTCTTCAACGTTTTCAGGAATTTGAGGATCTGATTCATCGTACCCATAAAATGGGACTGAAAGTGATAATAGACAATGTACCAAACCATGTGGCCCGCAACTACCAATCGGTCAGTAAACCGGAAGTCATTTCAGATTTAGGTGAAAATGATGATTCCTCCATTGCTTTTTCACCGCAAAACAATTTCTATTATCTTCCTGGGAATGAACTGGAGATTCAATTTTCTCCCGAAAGAATGGCGAAGGTCACCTACAAGGAATTTCCCGCGAAAGCCACCGGAAATGACTGTTTTACCCACCGGCCCACACAATATGACTGGTATGAAACGGTGAAACTCAATTACGGAGTAGATTATATGAACGGAAAAGCTTCACACTTTGACCCCGTTCCCGATACATGGATAAAAATGAAAGATATCCTTCTCTTCTGGGCTGGAAAAGAAATAGATGGTTTTCGCTGTGATATGGCAGAAATGGTTCCACTGGACTTCTGGAGATGGGCAGTTCCTCAGGTTAAAACAAAATATCCCGATATCATTTTCATTGCCGAAATATATAATCCCGGGGTGTATCGCGATTTTTTACGTGACGGCATATTTGATTATTTGTACGACAAAGTGGGCCTTTATGATGTTTTACGTGATGTGGCATGTGGCTATCGGCCTTCATCCGACATTACCTTTGCATTGAACATGGTGGGTGATATTCAGCACAAAATGCTCAATTTTCTTGAAAACCACGATGAACAACGACTTGCCTCAGATTATTTCATGAAAAGTGGAGAACAAGGTAAGGCTGCCATGATTGTTACCTGCTGCGTCAACAGAAACCCGGTCATGGTTTATGCAGGACAGGAATTTGGAGAAAAGGGAATGGACGAAGAGGGATTCAGCGGCCGAAACGGGCGTACGACAATTTTCGACTACTGGTCGGTTGACACGCTTCGCCGATGGAACAATCACGGTAAATGGAACGACCAGCTTCTGACAAAAAAGGAAGTGGATCTGCGTGATTTTTACAACCGGCTTATCAGGTTATGCAACGAAGAAAAAGCGCTTTCAGAGGGACTTTTTTACGATCTGATGAGTGCCAATTACGAAAATCGGGATTTTGACTCCATCCGCTTGTTTGCCTTTTTGAGGGGGACAAAACAGTCATTGCTGCTTGTAGTTACAAATTTCGACAAAGAAATCCAGGAATTTACAGTAAATATTCCCGCACAAGCTTTCTCCTTTTTCAACATAACAGACAACGGCGAAGGTATTTTAACTCCCCTGTTGCAAAAGAATGGCACTGAGCTTCTCTATTCACTGGAATATCCCTTCCGGATTAAGCTTGATGCATGTTCCGGTGAAATATATCGCATTTCTTTTTAAGAAAAATGGCTTTTTGCGTATAGTTTTTGTACTTTTGTGAAAAACTTTATCAACGTTTTTTCAAAATTAAAAGCATGCAGGAGAGACCTTTTAAAATCTTTTCGGGAAGTAAATCGCGTTACTTTGCCGAGAAGGTGTGTAACAGTCTGGGTTGCCCGTTGGGTAACATGATCATTGAACATTTTGCAGACGGTGAATTTGCCGTCTCTTATGAAGAATCCATTCGTGGTAAACAGGTGTTTCTTATCCAATCCACCTTTCCCAATTCGGATAACCTGATGGAGCTGTTACTGATGATTGACGCGGCAAAACGTGCTTCGGCGAAATCAATCGTGGCTGTCATTCCCTATTTCGGCTGGGCAAGACAAGACAGGAAAGATAAACCACGCGTGAGTATTGGCGCAAAACTGATTGCGGATATGCTGGCAGCCGCGGGTATCAACCGTTTAATAACCATGGATCTGCATGCAGACCAGATTCAGGGTTTCTTTAACGTTCCGGTGGATCATCTTTACGCTTCAGGGGTATTTATCGAACATATCAAACAACTCGATTTGAAAAACATGGTTATTGCCACACCCGATGTGGGTGGTACAAAAAGGGCCAGCGCTTATTCCAAATTTTTGGGTTGCCCCATGGTAATCTGTTACAAGCTTCGTAAAAAAGCGAATGAAATATCAGATATGCAAATCATTGGCGATGTAAAAGGAATGGATGTCCTGCTGATTGATGACATCGTGGATACTGCAGGCACCATCACCAAGGCTGCAGACCTGATTATGGATTATGGCGCCAACTCCGTGAGAGCAATTGCAAGCCATGCTGTGATGTCGGATCCTGCATCAACAAGAGTGGATGAGTCACATCTAAAGGAAATTATTTTTACCGACAGCATCCCATATAGCAATAAAACTGAAAAAGTGAAAATACTTTCTGTGGCCGATATGTTTGCAAATTCAATTATGAGGGTATGTAATAACGAGTCAATCAGTTCATTGTATATTGTTTGAACACCCGAAAATCTCTGTTTTCTATCTTATCCCTTTCAGTTACAACTTGAAATAGAGAGCGGATAAAAAGAAAGCAGGGATTTTTTCTACATATTTCATATTATTCCTTTCCCCGCTTCTTCAATTGATTAAAAAAAACTACATTTAACGGATTAGCAGCAATCTTTTTGTTTAATTCTAAAAAAAAAGTTATGGTTTACAAAATTGAAGAAATTGAAGGGATCGGTCCTGTTTACGGAGAAAAGTTGAGAGCAGCAGGTATTATAAATGCTGACATCCTGCTCGAAAGATGCCATAGCAAGAGCGGTCGTACGGCTGTAGCCAATGAAACGGGAATTGATGAGAAACTTATATTGAAGTGGGCCAATCATGCCGACTTGTTTCGTATCGATGGCATAGGTCCTCAGTTTGCAGAATTGCTAGAGGAAGCCGGTGTGGACACTGTGAAAGAATTGCGTACGCGAAATGCGGAAAACCTCTACGCTAAAATAGTGGAAATAAATGAAAAGAAACAACTGGTTCGTCGCCTTCCGTCTCAGGGACAGATTGTTTCAATGATTGAGAATGCAGGTAAGTCTGAGGCGAAGATGACTTATTGAATACAATATATCAATGAAAATAGGGCGAATAAAACCGTCCTGTTTTCATTTAAATCAGTGAATAATCATTTTTGATTGTTATAAGGAGCCCGGCACAGGCATCCTCAAGTAAATCGAGAACCAGCTCAAAATCGGAAGAATTCCCGTAATAAGGATCCGGTATCTCGTCATAATAACCATATTGCAGTGAGAATTCAGTCATCAGGTGAATTTTTTTTACCTGCTCAGGGTTGCTGGCTAATGCCTTCACACTTTCGTAGTTATTTTCATCCATGACGATGATGTAATCAAAATTGTCAAAATCACTCTTTTTAAATTTACGGGAACGACTGCAGAAATTATATTTTCTTTTTTCGCCATGTGCACGCATCCTTTCATCAGGCAGTTCTCCTTCATGCCAGCCCGATGTACCGGCCGAGTCGACTTCAATGATATCCTGAAGATCATTTTTCTCCACAATATTTTTCATGATTCCCTCAGCCGCCGGTGAACGGCAGATATTTCCGAGACAAACAAAAAGCAGGCTGATTTTCTTCTTATTACCTTGTGTGGATTCCATCTTTATCATCCAAGTTTTTTATAACCTTAACAATTTCTGCAAAGATAAACTATTTCTCCCTAAGTCCAAAAAATATCCGTTATAATCTTCATGATGTGAGAATTTGCCTATCTTTGCATACCACGTTTTCCCCGCAAGGAATAAACCGGAGAGTAAAAAGAGGATCATGAATATGGATAATAACTCAAACATACAGCATAGGCGGCCGATTTCGGTGGAAATGTCGGCTACTGTATCGGAGGAAAAGATGAAGCTGGAGATCAAAAAAAACAAAATCACCCGCGCACTATATGTGATAGGGGGCACCCTGTCTCTTACATTGGCCATTCTCGGTATTGTCGTTCCCGGACTTCCCGTTACACCATTGGCCCTTTTATCTGCTTTTCTATACGCGAAAAGTTCAGAAAAATTATACAACTGGCTGTTGAACAACAAGATCCTTGGACCCAAAATTAAGAATTATCAAAGACGAAAGGGGGTCACACGAAAGGGGAAAATTGGAATCATTGTATTCATGACAATTATGGTGTTATTCTCCTCGTTCATTGTCATTCAAAATATACCCATCAGAATGGCTATTCTCTCACTTGGTCTGGTTGGTTTAACGGTCGTTTGGTTTTTCGTGCCGACAGCACAGCCGGATACTGTTAGCCGAAAGAGGAAAAGAAAGATCTATCCGCGTAGATAGGCAAAATAATACTTAATCACCTTTTTCGACAGCAACTCAATATTGAGCATATCGGATGCTTTTGAAATATCTTTTACAGTACCGTTTTTGTAGAGAATATCGATGCTGTCGTCTTTTTCACTATACATATCGGTGGTTAATACATCCGACACGATGAAGTAAGCCGCTTCATGCCTACTCAGTCGATATTTTTCACTGTAACGCTTCAGCATGACTTCATGCCGTTCATGAGACGGCTCTTCCTCGGTGATTTCAATTTTAAACAGTTTTCTGTTTACCATGCTGTTACTCAATATCGACAGTACCTTGTCGGGATGATTACTCCATACTTTCAGAGATGTCCAGATATCGTTGTCGTCAAGGTTTGAAAAGTGATACAGCGCTTCTCCGTTCTGTTCGAAATCGGCAATCGCTGTTTCATTCTTCAGAAAATAGGAGAGGGAGGGTGAAGCAAACAGCTTCTCTCCATTACGAGATAGTTCTTTGGCGCGAAGTAACGTATTGATCAACATCTTTTCTGCAGCCACCGACGTCTTATGCAAATAGACTTGCCAATACATCAATCGCCGTGACATGAGAAAGTTCTCAATGGAATAGATGCCTTTCGACTCAACTACCAGTCTGTCGTCCTTCACATCGAGCATTTTTATGATGCGTGCCGATCCGATATTTCCCTCGCTTACTCCCGTGAAGAAGCTGTCACGTCTCAGGTAATCGAGTCTGTCCATGTCCAGTTGTCCGCTTACTAGCTGATGGAGAAAACGTTTGGGATGGTCGTCGGTAAATATATCAATGGCCGTCTGCAGTGTACCTTTCCAGACATCGTTTATCTGCTTCATTAATAACAACGAGATGGTTTCGTGATGAATTTGCGTCACCAGCGTATGTTCCAGTACGTGGGAGAAAGGTCCGTGCCCGATGTCGTGCATCAGAATAGCTGCCAGTGCACCGTCATATTCCGATTCAGTAATGGAGTGCCCTTTTTCTTTCAATGTTTTCAGTGCCTCATCCATCAGAAACATGGCCCCTATGGAATGATGAAAACGGGAGTGTTGGGCTCCGGGATAGACAAAAGCAGCCAGGCCCAGTTGTCTGATGCGGTTTAACCGTTGAAGATATGGGTGCTGAATTACCGCATATACAAAGTCGTTGGGTATGCTGATAAATCCGAAAACCGGGTCGTTGATGATTTTTCGTTTCATAATTTAGCGATCAGCTTTCAGAGATTTGCTTTTGACATGAAACAACTGATTGGGCAGCAGTATATAAGTAGGCGGGAGAGGAGCTAGCCTTTGGCAACAAGGTATTTTCCGAGCATTTCCTTCATTTCCTGCTGAAGCATGTGTGCTTCTTCACCGGCTGCTTTAGCGTAATCTTCATCGTGGCTTGCATAAATGATTCCCCGTGAAGAGTTGACCAGCAGGCCACATTGTCTGTTCATTCCATGGCGACATACTTCTTCCAGCGATCCTCCCTGTGCGCCCACGCCGGGTACCAACAGGAAGTGATCGGGTATAATTTTACGCACATCTTCAAACAACTGTCCCCGAGTGGCACCTACCACATACATTATCTGTTCATCGTCAGCCCATTCCCGCGAGATCCGTAATACCTTCTCAAACAAACGCTCTCCTTTTTCATCGGTCGACAGCTGAAAGTCACGGGATCCTTCGTTGCTGGTGAGTGCCAGCAAGATTACCCATCTTTCGGGATATAGCAAAAAAGGCTTTACACTGTCCGCGCCCATATAAGGAGCCACGGTAACGGCATCAAGCTTTATATGATCGAAGAAGGAACGGGCATACATTTCACTGGTATTGCCGATATCTCCACGTTTGGCATCGGCAATAATGAAATGTTGCGGGTAACGCTGGCGTATATAGGCTACCGTCTTCTCGAACGACAGCCAACCCTTCACACCCATGCTTTCGTAGAAAGCCAGATTTGGTTTGTATGCAACACAATAAGGAGCCGTAGTGTCGATGATTGCCTTGTTGAATGTATAAAGAGGATCATCGTTATCGAGCAGATGTTCGGGGATCTTTTTTATATCACTATCCAGTCCCACGCAGAGGAAGGACTGTTTTTTTTGTATTTGCTCAAAAAGTTGTTGTTTTGTCATATCTGTTTTTTATAGGTCCGCTTCTTTCATTCGTTCGGCATTTTCACTCACAATCAACTGATCGATCACCCCCTGAATGTCTCCGTCCATAAAAGCGGTAAGATTGTAGATAGTATAGTTGATCCGATGATCGGTTATGCGTCCCTGCGGATAGTTGTAGGTCCTGATCTTGGCAGATCTGTCGCCCGTAGAGACCATGGTCTTCCTGCGGGATGCGATGTCTCCCTGTCGTTTGGAAAGCTCCATGTCGTAGAGTCTGGTACGCAGCATCTGCATGGCCAACTCTCTGTTTTGTAACTGCGAACGGGCTTGCTGGCAGACTACCACAATGCCGGTGGGTTTATGTGTGAGTTGTACCTTGGTCTCGACCTTATTCACGTTCTGCCCTCCCGCACCACTCGAACGGGCTGTATGGAAGTCAATGTCGGCCGGATTAAGTTCCACATCAAATTCTTCCGCCTCAGGCAATACGGCTACCGTGGATGCCGAAGTATGCACCCGTCCTTGTGTTTCTGTCTGCGGTACCCGTTGCACGCGATGTACACCCGACTCATATTTTAACGTACCATATACATCTGTGCCATTGACCGTAAATATTATCTCCTTATATCCACCGGCAGTACCTTCCGTAAAACTAACCAGTTCGGTTTTCCATCCCTTGCCCTCGCAATAGCGTGTATACATTTTGTAAAGATCGCCCGCGAAAATGGCGGCTTCATCACCACCGGTGCCTCCACGTATTTCCATGACCACGTTTTTCGCATCTTCCGGATCTGCGGGGATAAGCAATAACTTAATCTGTTCTTCCAGCCGGGGTAATAAAGCGGTGTTGAGGGTAAGTTCTTCACTGGCGAGCTGACGGAGGTCAGAGTCAGATTCGTGATCAAGAATATTCCTGGCTTCCGTAATTCCATCAAGCGCATTTTTGTATTGATTACGTGCGTGGACAATCTTTTGTAGCTCGCTATATTCTTTGTTCAGCTTCACATAACGGTTCATATCCGCAATGACTGCCGGATCAGTGATTAATGTACCTACCTCTTCGAATCGCGAGACAAGATGTTGTAATTTATCGAGTAATGAATTTTCTGACATAAATATTAACCTGGCATTTCTCAAAGAAACTTGAAACGGCCGAATTCGCTTTCAATAATCAGTTCCCGCACATGTGATTTTTCTACGTGGCCTATGATCCTGGCGTCGACACGAAACGATTTGGAAATTTCAATCACTCGCTGCGCATCTGCTTCAGGAAGATAAAGCTCCATTCTGTGACCCATATTGAATACTTTATACATTTCCTTCCAATCGGTGCCAGATTGTTTTTGGATCAACTCGAAGAGGGGAGGGACCGGGAAAAGGTGATCCTTTACAACCTTCAAATTAACTCCGAGAAAGTGTAAAATCTTGGTTTGTGCACCTCCGGAACAGTGGATCATTCCGTGGATATTTTCTCTCAACTCACTTATTATCTGTGATATAATTGGTGCATAGGTGCGGGTGGGGGAGAGTACCAACTTTCCGGCTTCCAAGCCCAGCTCCTCAATCTCATCAGTCAGCCGCATTCCACCCGAATAAACCAGTTCGGGTGGAATGGCTGCGTCATAGCTTTCAGGATATTTTGTTGCCAGATAGTTGGCAAACACATCATGGCGTGCCGATGTGAGTCCGTTACTGCCCATTCCGCCGTTGTATTCCTTTTCGTAGCTAGCCTGTCCCGATGAAGAGAGTCCCACGATCACGTCACCCGCCTGTATGCGGGCATTATCGATCACATCAGAGCGCTTCATACGACAGGTAACCGTGCTGTCCACGATAATTGTCCGCACCAGATCGCCCACATCGGCCGTTTCCCCGCCGGTAGGATAAATATGAACGCCCAAAGAAGAGAGCTCTTCACACAACTCATTGGTGCCGTTAATGATAGCGGAAATCACTTCTCCGGGAATCAGATTTTTATTTCTACCAATGGTGGAGGAAACAAGGATATTATCGGTAGCACCTACGCAAAGCAGATCGTCTATGTTCATGATCAGCGCATCCTGGGCAATCCCTTTCCAGACGGAAAGATCTCCGGTTTCACGCCAGTAGACATATGCCAGCGACGATTTTGTACCGGCACCATCGGCGTGCATGATATTACAGTAAGCCGGATCATTTCCCAGATAGTCAGGAATAACTTTGCAGAATGCATTCGGGAATATTCCTTTGTTTATGTTCCTTATTGCGTTGTGTACATCTTCCTTCGATGCGGATACACCTCGTTGATTATATCGTTGGTTGTTCATATTGCGAATCGTTCAATATGTAAGAAAATAATATACAAAGATAGTAAATATTCACGTTCGGCTATCAGCTATCGCCTTTTTAAAAGGAAGTATGAAACATGCAGCTCTTCGGAAGATGAACCATATCGAACCATTTTTTGAAATTCTATTTGTCCTATAATTACTATTATGTTTAATTAATTATTCTCTTATTCTACTCGATACAAGAAGCACCGACTAGCAGCCGCCCCCATATCAATAAAAAAGAGCAGCATTTTTTCAGTGCCGCTCTCTTTTGTTATCTCTTTTAATGGTTCTGAAAATAATATCAGAGGTTCAGTTCCTTTTCTATTGCTTCAAGTTCTGTGGCTTTATTCACACCCATGCTGCTGAGATTATAGTATACGTTACGCAATTTGAGCAATGCAGATTCAATATCATGTTTTTCAGCTTTACGTGCTCTAAGTAATTGAGTATACTTTTCCAACGAAGGCAGTGATTTCTGGTACAACTCAATGGTAATTTTATCATTGGCTACCTGTTGTTGTCTATCGGATAACATTGCTGTTTTTTCCTTTAGAGCCTGTGCCTGGAGAATATAGTTCACAGCGATTGCTTCAAGTGCTCTTTCACAATTAGGGTCCTGCGTGAGGGCTTTGTTATACTCGGCTTCTGCAGCTGCGTAATCACCTTTTTCAGCCAATAATGCACCTTTCACACTATTGAGGTCACATGCATTGGAAGGATCGTTGGTGATGGCCTGGTCGAGGTAATTCATTGCCTTTTGTGTATCTCCCTGACGGATAAATACATTGATAAGATTGGGAATAAAATACTTGCTGCCCGGGAATCTTTCAGCTCCAAGATTCAGTATTTCAAGATATTTGGCCGTATCCCCCAGGTTCACATATTCACTGGCCATCAGTTCATAAATATCACTTTCCTTATAGGCATTATTTTCAATGAAAGGCTCTTTGGCGGCTCGTTCCAGCATTTTTATCGCCCTTTTATGATCTTCTGCCTGAATGGCTGTAATAATGGCGTAATATTTGATTGTCTGATAAGTACTGTCCAGTACAAAGCTACTCTTCTCTCCTTCAAACAGGGGTAAACTTGGAATATCCCAGTAGATCTGAAAAAAGTCGGTTGCTTTCTTGTAATTCTTCTGGTCGTTGTAAAAAACTCCGCCATTAATATAGAAAGGATGATTGGCTTTGAGAATACCGGCAATATCTTTTCTGAACCGGTTCTTTACTTTTCCCTTATCATCGGGAAGTTCACCAAGTGAATCAGCTTTAAGGTAAGGTAGATAGGAGTCATAAAGGCCATCATACATGACTTTGTCATTTGCCGGTTTGCCAAGCATGGCATTGGTTCTTTCATTATCGAAAGCCTTGTTGCCAATGTCTCCTAACGTTTTCCAGGTCTCGGGGTCACTGGCTGTCTCGGCATGCGTTGATGCTTGCTTGAGCAACGTGCGGGCTTCATTTAAGTCGTTACGACCCAGTGCCCTCTTCGCATCTTTTAAAGCAGATTTTTGTGCAAGGATACTCCCTGCAGAAAAAACAGCAATCATAGTAAGGAATAAGATTTTTCTCATTTTACTCATTGTTTAAATGTGATTTAATTGATATTGTTTCAAATATTGTTTGCTATAGACTTTGACTGAAAGATCGCAAAAAGTTTAAAATGGAAACTTATTCTTCACTGCCAGAATCATCTTGATTGTCCAGGGCTTCCTCTGATGAAACTTCTTCATTCAGCTCTTCCGAGTTCACCTTGCAAACAGAGGCTATTTCATCATTTCTTTTTTCCAGATTTATGAGGCGTACACCCTGTGTAGCCCGTCCCATAATGCGAATATCGGAAATATTCAGACGTATGGTAATACCTGATTTGTTAATTATCATTAAATCGTTTTCATCCGATACACTCTTGATAGCCACCAGTTTACCCGTTTTATCTGTAACATTCAGTGTTTTAACGCCTTTCCCTCCTCTGCGAGTGAGGCGGTATACCGGTTCACCATCCTCATCATCGAGCCGGGTTCTTTTTCCGTAACCCTGTTCTGAGACCACCATGATTGTATTTTCTGAACGGGGTTCCATACATATCATCCCTATCACACAATCTTCTCCGTCTTCGTCGAGCGTCATTCCCCTGACGCCGGTCGCCGTACGTCCCATCGGTCGTACATCCTCCTCCTGAAAGCGGATGGCCCGTCCATTCCTGTTCGCCAGAATTACATGTTGATTTCCATCAGTCAACCGTACCGAAATCACCTGGTCTTCTTCGCGGATAGAGATGGCAATTACGCCGTTTTGTCTGGGTCTGGAGTATGCTTCGAGCAGTGTTTTTTTCACAATGCCCTCTTTGGTACAGAACATTAGATAGTGCGAATTGATGTATTCCTGATCCGTGAGTGTATCAACTCGTACAAAGGCAGTTACGCTGTCATCCGGATCAATGTTCAGCAGATTTTGAATAGCCCGTCCCTTGGAGTTTTTGGTTCCTTCCGGAATTTCAAAGACACGCAGCCAGTAACATGTACCTTTTTGGGTGAAAAAGAGCATATAATTGTGCGTGGTGGCCGGGTAGATATACTCCACAAAATCTTCTTCACGCGTATCGGTTCCCTTAGCCCCTACTCCTCCCCGGTTTTGGGTATGAAAATCTGTGAGCGGAGTACGTTTAATATAGCCTAAGTGCGAGATGGTAATCACCATTTCATCATCGGCATAAAAATCTTCGGGATTCATTTCTTCTGAGGAGAAGATGATCTCAGAGCGACGGGCGTCACCATATTTATCGCGAATTTCAATCAACTCATCTTTGATCACCTGCATGCGCAGTCCCTCGTCGTTCAAAATGGCATTCAGACGGGCTATCAGCTTTTGCACTTCATCGTATTCAGCATGTAGCTTGTCCTGTTCGAGACCCGTCAGCTGCCTCAATCGCATCTCTACAATCGCACGCGACTGTATGTCACTAAGTGCAAAGCGCTCCATCAATCTTTGAATAGCCTCCTGAGGTGTGGAAGAACCGCGAATGATGGCAATCACCTCATCGATGTTGTCCGATGCGATGATCAGTCCCTCGAGAATATGAGCACGCTCTTCGGCCTTACGCAGTTCGTAGCGGGTACGACGGATCACCACATCATGACGGTGATCCACAAAGAGCTGGATCATGCGTTTGAGGTTCAGTAGCTCGGGTCTTCCATTTACCAGCGCAATGTTGTTCACGCTGAAAGAGGATTGCAGCGCCGTGAGTTTATAGAGTTTGTTAAGGACAACGTTCGCATTACCGTCGCGTTTGATGTCCACCACGATGCGCATGCCATCACGGTCTGATTCATCGTTGACATTGGAAATACCTTCGATTTTTTTTTCATTCACCAAGTCAGCTATATTCTTGATGAGTTCGGCTTTATTGACCAGATAGGGAATCTCGGAAACAATAATTTTGTCATGTGTTTTTCCCGATTCAATCTCAGCCTTGCCGCGCATCACAATACGTCCCCTACCGGTTTCAAATGCCTCTTCTACCCCTTTATACCCATAAATATAGGCACCTGTGGGAAAATCAGGGGCTTTGATATAATGCATTAATCCATTGATATCTATTTCGTTATCATCAATATACGCGATAATGCCATTCACACATTCGGTAAGATTGTGAGGAGCCATATTGGTCGCCATACCTACCGCAATACCTGATGATCCGTTGATAAGCAGGTTGGGAATGCGGGTAGGAAGTACTGTGGGCTCCAGCAGAGTATCATCGAAATTCAGTTGAAAATCGACTGTCTCCTTGTCTATGTCCCGCAACATTTCCTCGGCGAGCCTGTTAAGCCTTGCTTCGGTATATCGCATGGCTGCGGGACTATCACCATCCACGCTACCCATGTTTCCCTGGCCGTCAACCAGTGTATAGCGCATGCTCCACTCCTGTGCCAGGCGTACCATGGCGCCGTATACAGAAGAGTCGCCGTGCGGGTGATACTTACCCAATACCTCACCGACAATTCTGGCCGACTTCTTGTGTGGCTTATCGGGTGTATTGCCCAGTTCCGACATACCGAATAAAATGCGGCGATGCACCGGTTTAAATCCATCACGCACATCGGGCAACGCGCGGGAAACGATCACGGACATCGAGTAATCGATGTACGATGATTTCATTTCATCTTCGATATTAATCTTGATGATTCTGTCTTCCTGATCAGTCATATTAAAATGTGATTATTCTCTTCAAAAATATTTCGTACTTAACTTATTGACAGGCAAATAGCTATTTTTAATAATTCGCCTTTTGATTACACTAAGATACTGCTTTTCTTCGAATTTAACAAAAAAACAGAGAGACAATTGCTCTCTGTTTTAATTTTTTTTATAGGGTTATTTTCCGTGACAGTTTTTGTATTTCTTTCCACTTCCACAGGGACAAAGGTCATTGCGCCCCACCTTCTTTTCTGCACGGATCGGTTCCAACTTTTGTGGTTGTCTCGGCGGCTGTGCCCCGTTACGTTCTCCTCCCTCAGGCACCAGGCTTTCTGACTCTTCTTTTTGGGTACGGTAACGGCTGTAATCTGTCTTTTGCTCCGGAGCAGCCTGGCGCACACCGGCAGGATCCTGCATCGGTATCTGGCCACGCATAAGGATGGAAACTGCCTTTGAATTGACGTCGTTTATCATTTCCCTGAAAAGATTAAACGACTCCAGCTTGTAGATAAGCAGCGGGTCTTTCTGTTCGTAGCTGGCGTTCTGCACAGATAGTCGCAATTCGTCCATTTCACGGAGATGCTCTTTCCAGTCCTCGTCGATGGTGTGTAACAATATCGATTTCTCAAAAGACTTCACCAATGCCCGGGAATTTGTTTCATAGGCTTCCTTCAGGTTGCAGGCAATATTATAAACTCTTTTTCCGTCGGAGATGGGAATTAGAATATTTTCATACATTGCTCCCTGGTTTTCATAAACCTGCTTAATGACAGGCTGCGCTATTTCTGCCAACCGTTCCGTTTTCCGTTTAAACGTCTCAAAAGCTTTCTCAGTAACGGCCTCGACCTGATCATGCTGTTTCAATCCTTTCATATCGGTCTCTTTGAAAGGAATTTCAAGCGCCATCACACGCAACAGTTCGAGTTTCATAGCCTGATAATCATCTTCATTCGATTCCACGATGTTACGGGCTGTCTCCGTGATCATACCTGCCACGTCGTTGTCAATACGTTCACCCATCAGGGCGTGACGGCGTCGTTTGTAGATTACCTCCCGCTGGGAGTTCATCACGTCGTCGTACTCTAGCAACCGTTTACGAATACCAAAGTTATTTTCTTCCACCTTCTTCTGTGCACGTTCCACAGATTTACTCAACATGCTGTGTTCCAATACATCTCCCTCCTTGAATCCCATCCGGTCCATCAACCCGGCAATGCGTTCGGTAGCAAAGAGACGCATCAGGTCGTCCTCAAGTGAAACAAAAAAGACAGATGACCCGGGATCTCCCTGACGTCCCGCACGTCCTCGCAACTGACGATCCACACGCCGTGATTCGTGCCGTTCCGTACCAATAATGGCCAAACCGCCCGCAGCCTTTACTTCGGGTGAAAGCTTGATGTCGGTACCACGGCCTGCCATGTTGGTTGCAATGGTCACTACACCACGTTGTCCGGCGTTGGCCACAATTTCGGCTTCTCGCTGGTGAAGCTTGGCGTTCAGCACATTGTGTTTTATTTTTCGCAATGTTAGCATGCGGCTCAGCAACTCTGAAATTTCCACGGAGGTTGTTCCCACGAGTACAGGGCGACCCGCGTTGATGAGTTTTTCTATCTCCTCGATGACTGCGGTATATTTTTCCCGTTTCGTCTTATAAATTCGGTCGTTCTGATCGTCGCGAACAATGGGCTTGTTAGTAGGTATAACAACTACATCCAGCTTATAGATATCCCAGAATTCACCTGCTTCGGTTTCGGCCGTACCGGTCATACCCGCCAGCTTGTCGTACATACGGAAGAAATTCTGCAGGGTGATGGTGGCAAATGTCTGCGTGGCAGCCTCTACCTTTACCCGTTCCTTTGCTTCGATAGCCTGATGCAGACCGTCGGAATAACGGCGACCTTCCATCACACGGCCGGTTTGCTCGTCTACAATCTTCACCTTGTTGTCGATCACCACATACTCGTCGTCCTTTTCAAACAGGGTATATGCCTTCAACAGCTGGTTGATGGTATGCACCCGCTCCGACTTGATGGCATAGTTCTGCAACAACTCATCTTTTTTAGCCGCTTTTTCCTCATCGGTGCCGGTCGAATGTTCCAGTTCCGATAACTGGGAAGCGATATCGGGCAGAATGAAAAACTGCGGGTCGTCTGATTTGCCGGTCAGCATATCAATCCCCTTATCGGTCAGTTCAATGCTGTGCTGTTTCTCGTCGATCACAAAATAGAGCGGGTCAGTCACAATATGCATGTTGCGCATCTGCTCCTGCATATAAAATGCTTCGGTCTTGAGCATGGCGGCCTTCACCCCCTGTTCGCTGAGGAACTTGATCAGTGGCTGGTATTTGGGCATCCCTTTATAAGAGCGGAAAAGTAGTAGCGCTCCCTCCTCCTGTTCTTTCGGATCGGTTGAAGCCATCCTTGTTTTTGCTTCGGCAAGCAGGCGCGTTGTAAGATCGCGCTGAGCCTTCACGATCACTTCTACGCGGGGGCGGAAAAGATCAAAAAGCTGGTCGTCTCCCTTGGGTACAGGCCCGGAGATGATTAACGGGGTACGTGCATCGTCGATGAGCACAGAGTCCACCTCATCCACAATGGCATAGTTATGCTTTCGCTGTACCAGGTCCTTTGGCGAGACCGCCATGTTGTCACGTAGATAATCGAAGCCAAACTCATTGTTGGTACCAAAGGTGATATCTGCTTCATATGCTTTCCGGCGTGCATCGGAGTTGGGCTCATGCTTGTCGATGCAGTCAACCGACAGGCCGTGAAACATATACATCGGTCCCATCCATTCAGAGTCGCGTTTCGACAGGTAATCGTTTACCGTCACCACATGTACACCCTCGTGGGTAAGTGCGTTAAGAAATACCGGAAGCGTGGCCACCAGGGTTTTACCTTCGCCCGTGGCCATCTCGGCTATTTTTCCCTGATGCAGCACTACCCCGCCAAAGAGTTGTACATCATAATGGATCATGTCCCATATGATCTCGTTACCTCCGGCGACCCAATGGTTCTGATAGATGGCTTTATCCCCTTCGATACGAACAAAATCATGCGAAGCGGCCAGATCACGGTCGAAGCTGGTTGCCGTGACTACGATTTCATTATTTTCAGTAAAGCGACGTGCGGTTTCTTTCATGATGGAGAAAGCATCCGGCAATATCTCGTTCAATGCCTTCTCATATTTATCGGTAATATCTTTCCCCAGCTTGTCAATCTGATTCCAGACAGCTTCACGCTCATCCAGGTCGATCTCTTCCATGCCTGCCTTCAGCTTATCAATTTCCGCTCTTTCCGCGGCAACCTGCTCACGGATATATTTTTCCAGTTCTTTGGTCTTTTCGCGAAGTCCGTCGTTTGTAAGCTGTTCAATGACAGCATAAGCTTCCCTGACCCGTCTCACAACCGGATTTATTTCGTTCAAGTCGCGTTGAGCCTTGTTACCGAATATTTTAGAAATAATGTCGTTGAATCCCATATTTTATTTTGTGTGTTGTCTTTTTATATCGTGAGACATCCTCCGTATCTCATCATCTTGAATGAACTCTTTTTCGAGAAAAACCTGTATCGTTTATTAAAACAATTCTTTCAGGATCTTGCCCCTTGCGGCGTTGGGAGCCCTGATGCGAAGGCGGTAAGTTACGCTGGGTGCTATTTCTGTGGCATCAATGGTCCGTTCAATCTTCCGGGGTTTGATGTCACTACCGAAAAAGATTACAGGAGAAATCACGGCATTGTGACGAACCCGGTATGAGTCGGGAGACTGTGGCTCAATTACCCGCCAGCCCGGTTGTAACTCCAGAAAAAGGTCGCCCGATATTCCCTTGTAATATCCATTGCGGTAAAATTGTACATTTTCGTTGTATGCTCCATGCAGCATCTGATGCGAGGTGATCACATCCTGTACGCCGGCAGACTGGACCAGGAATGTGGCTGCCTTTTGTTGAAATTCTGCCAGATCAATCTTCTTGTCCTCCAGAAGCTTTCTGTCAAAATATATTTGTCTGTCGTAATATTTTCTGATCCACTGCTCACGGCCATAGAGTGCCATCAGGTACATGTTAAGTAATGCCTGGCTCCGGTCGGGATGAAAATCTCCGCCCGCGGTGACCATCCCTTCAGGAAGAAGTTCCTGTTCATTGAAGTATCCGGTAGAAACCACAAAAATCAGTGTATTCCTGATACCTACTGCTGCGTCAATGGCATCAAGCAATCTTCCGAGCTCCTGATCGAGACGATAATAGGTATCCTGAATCTCTACAGAGTAATTCTGATCAAGCGCTTTTTCAAAATTTCCCGCATAAAAAGTGAGGGCCAGATAATCGGGGTTCATCCTCTTTCCAAGGGAGCCCGACTCCAGCATCCGGATGGCCATATCGTTCACCTCCTTATTCACGTAGGGCGACTGCTTAAACAAGCGAACATTCTCTTTCTTATCCAGCCCGAAGTAATGCTGAAAGTTATACCGGTTTTTGGTGTAGGGGAAAACATTATATCTTGATATGTCAATGGCCGGACGCCAAATGATACTGCCAATGGTGTTCGTTAGTGATTGGGCACTGCGGTTATGCTGGTCCACAATCGGCTGCTTGTTTTTATAGAAGGTGCTGGTGGCCCATTTACCTGTCACATCTTCAATCCAGTAGGCGCCACTGGCAGCATGCCCTCCTGAGGCAATCGCCTGCGAGGCGTCAGGTGCAAAGGCATAAATATCAGACTGCCCTCCTGAGGCAATCTTCAGTTCATCGGCCATTGTGGAAACCTTTATCGCAAGAGGAGATCTTTTATCCGTAGTGAAATTACCCAGATAGTTGTCATCAAAAAAGGAGGATTCCTCCCTGTTCAGGTTGAGAACATATTTGTTTTCAGCCGTGATGCCATGGTATGAAGGATTGGCACCTGTAAAGATTGTTGTGATGGTGGAGGCTTTGTCCGGCTTCGGGAAGTCGTAATGTACATTACTATACACCAATCCTCCAGAAAGTAACCTGTTAAACCCTTTTTGTCCGAAAGTGTGTTTAAACATCTCCAGGTAATCGCCCCGTAATTGATCGATCGTGATTCCCACAACCAGTTTTGGCACCTCCGGCGTGGTATGTTGTGCAGCAAGTGTGGCAACCGAAAAGAAGGCAACCAAAGAAGATAATATCCTGATCATTATAATAATAAATACCTGTCGTTTATCGATTCATTGCCCCCATCCCGCTTTGAGATATCTGCTCGATCTGAATCGCTTGTCTTTTTGTTTTTTTTTCTTCCACAAAAGCAAATTTACACCCGATCTGAGCCACAGATTCATTGAAAACGGAATCGTAGCTGCCGGTAATGTCTGCGGTATGAGCCACCATAAAAAAAGAAAAAGCGTTAAGAGTGCAAAGTTAATGAAATGGTAGAAATAAACGATATTCTTTGCCGAATTTACCCAAAATAAAAAGGCCGCAATCAACGCAAAAAGGTTTAGCCAGACAAAATTCCAGTTGGGTATCATGGCGGGGTGTTCGGAGAAGAACATCAGAAAAAAGAGAATAACACCACCCAGTCCTGCTATACCAAAAAGGAGCGTATCATAGAAAAGGGGAAACTTTGTGGTGTTGAGTTTGATCAACTGGAAAAGACTGGTAAAAAGAGTTGTTACCAGCAGCAGGATGGCTATGATAAATGGAGTGAGCGGCGTTGACACCTTCGGTCTATTTTTTTCGCTGTCCAGCTTAAGTACCACTTCCTGCTTCTTTACCAGTGAATGCCGTAATGTATCGTTTTTCTGAACGGAAGCATCCTCAAAGGAGTTCATCAGGTAACGGGGAATAAACATTTTCTCCCTCACACCGATGATCCTGTCGGCTTCGCTTCCAATAACCAGATCAATACCGAAAAGAAGCCACGGATAATCTTCCGTACACTCGTGCACCAAGTCCCTGTATGTCTGTTCCCGCAAAGTGTCTGCGTAAAGGATTTCACCTTCAGTCTGATTTTCCACCATGTCACGTGGGCGTGTGGCGCAGTTGTCGTAGAAGAAATTATACCTGTATTCTCTGTTCTGTGGCAGCGCATTAATGGAGAGTGCCTCGTAGAGCTGCTGCTTGCCAGCGGGGGAGAGATTAAGTTCCTGCACTGTCACCTCCTGACCTTTATAGCTGTATTCCGAGAGAAAATCCTCGTAAGAGGTAACCCCCAGGATATAATCTGTCTCTCCCTTTACAAAGTGATATATAAAGTTGGGCTGCGAAGAATCAAAAAAACCGTAATTGAAGACGGCATTCACACCTGTTGTATCATCCTGCACAAGGATGGCAGTATGCCCGAACAGTGCATATACAGCCCCATGCCAGGGAGAGGCAGTCAGCAGGCTTATTTTGGCACTATCGGTAAGTTGCACCTGGGCGGGTGCTTTCAGAACAGAGAAACATATAAGGAGCAGTGACAACACTGCCGGAATTCGTCTTTTCATCTAATCTCTTTTATTTCATGAACCTTCATGAACCATCGTGGGACAAAAATAGACAAAATTACGCGAACTTCATACGCATATAACAGAAAAACGGCGATCTGCTATGACCGCCGTTCAAACAATACCCTACGGGGGATTTTATTTTTTCTTGTTCCGGTTTCCGTAACGGTTCATGAACTTGTCCACACGTCCTGCTGTATCCACCAGTTTTTGTTTTCCGGTGTAGAAAGGATGAGAAGCACTTGTAATCTCAAGTTTCACCAACGGGTAAGTTACGCCGTCAATTTCAATTGTATCCTTGGCATTGATTGTGGAGCGGGAGATGAAAATCTCCTCGTTTGACATATCTTTGAATACAACCGGGCGGTAATTGCTGGGATGAATTTCTTTCTTCATATGTTTTATACTTTTCTTCTAATTTTTCGATTGGCAAAGATAGTATAATCCTTTAAAATAAAAAAATAAATGCGTTTCTTTTTTCTTTTATCGGGATTATCTGTTAATTTGCGTTCTTATTTACATATCAAAGAGTATAATATGAAGGTGGAAATCATTTCTATCGGAGACGAATTACTCATCGGACAGGTTGTAAACACCAATGCTGAATGGATGGGACATGAACTGACACAGCAGGGGTTCATCATCGTGGCCATCACCACCGTGGGCGACAGAAGCGATGACATCATCCATGCAATCGACAACGCCTTCGGACGGGCCGATATTTTACTGCTAACCGGCGGCGTGGGACCGACCAATGACGATATCACAAAACATACGCTTTGCCGATATTTTCATACAGCCCTGGAATTCAATGATGAAGTATTACAACATGTCGAATCTGTTTTTTTAAGAAGAAACATCCAGTTGAATCAGCTCACACGTAAACAGGCATATGTGCCGGTAAGCGCCACTGTGATACAGAATAAAGTGGGCACCGCTCCCATACTATGGTTCGACAAAGGTGAAAAAATATTGATATCCATGCCTGGAGTACCTTTTGAAATGAAAACGACCATGCGAGACGATATTATCCCTCGCTTGCAGTCACAATTTCAACCGGACCGTTATCTGAAACGTACTTACTTGGTTTCCGGCATCACCGAATCGGCATTGGCTACCCGGCTTTCCGGCTTTGAAACTCTTCTGCCTGCAGGCTTCACACTGGCTTACCTTCCTTCTTTCGGATTTATCCGGCTGCGGTTGTCTGCCTGGGGTGAAGCACGCAAACCGGAAATTAAACAACTGGGCCGCAGGTTGAAACTGCTCCTCGGTAATGAATATGTCGCCCGAAGCGAAAAAACGCTGGAGGCACTCCTCGGGGAGAAGTTGCGCAAACAACAACTCACGGTCTCAACCGCTGAAAGCTGTACCGGGGGATACATTGCGCACCGCATCACATCCGTTTCGGGAGCTTCGGACTATTTTGAAGGCAGTATCGTAACATATGACAATCGTATCAAAGAAGAACTATTGAATGTAGATAAGCAGACTATTGAAAGCCATGGCGTGGTTAGCAGAGAAGTTGTTGAGAAGATGGCACAGAATGTCGCCCTTAAGCTTGGGACACAATGCAGCATCGCTGTCTCCGGCATCATGGGTCCCGAGGGAGGAACCAGGGAAAAGCCGGTCGGTACAGCCTGGGTTTGCACGAAATATGCAGATGAAATAATTTCCGTTGAATACCATGTGGGAAGCAGCCGCGAAGAGAACATAGAACGCACTGCCAACCTGGCCATTCTTCAGTTGATAAGGATGCTGTCGGTAAGACCTGATGCCGCATCTGCCGGCAACCTATAGCGGAAATCGCAGCTTGGAAAGTGCAAGACACACCGTTTCTGAAAGTTATTTAATCAATTGACTCAAAGCCGCAATAGGGCACCAGTACTTTCGGGATACGTATTCCGGAAGGAGTCTGGTTATTTTCCAGAAGGGCCGCCACAATGCGGGGCAGAGCAAGTGCGCTGCCATTGAGAGTATGACATAGTTGTGTTTTTCGGTCGGCATCTCTAAACCTGCATTTCAACCGGTTTGCCTGGTAGCTTTCGAAATTGGAAACAGAGCTCACCTCGAGCCATCTTTGCTGTGCCGCAGAGAACACTTCAAAATCAAATGTTAGCGCAGAGGTAAAACTCATGTCACCTCCGCAGAGACGAAGTATACGCCATGGCAATTCCAGTTTTTCCACCAGTGTCTCCACATGGCGGACCATCTCTTTGAGCCTTTCGTAAGAATGATCCGGCTTATCGATGCAAACGATCTCCACCTTGTCGAACTGATGCAGCCGGTTCAGTCCGCGTACATCCTTTCCATAGGAACCCGCTTCACGGCGAAAGCAGGCAGAATAAGCCGTATTTTTCAGCGGTAACTCTTTCTCATCAAGAATCACATCCCGGTACATGTTTGTGACAGGTACTTCAGCAGTGGGAATCAGATAGAGATCATCCTCTCCCACATGATACATCTGGCCCTCTTTATCGGGCAGCTGGCCGGTACCGAACCCGGAGTCGCTGTTTACTACATAGGGTGGCTGCACCTCAAGATAACCGGCATCGCGCGCACTATCCAGAAAAAAACTGATTAATGCCCGTTGCAGTCGGGCACCCTTTCCTTTATAAACCGGAAATCCTGCCCCGGTAATCTTCACTCCCAGTTCAAAGTCGATAAGGTCATATTTTTTCGCCAGTTCCCAATGGGGCAGTGCGTCGTCAGTCAAAACCGGCATTACTCCGCCGGTTTTCTCCACAAGATTGTCCTCTGCTCCTTTTCCCTCGGGAACCGACTCATGAGGAAGATTGGGAATAGTGACCAGCAGATGCTCAATTTTTGCTTCCGCGGCCTTTAATGTCTCCTCCAGTTGTTTGGCCGACTCCTTCAGGACAACCACCTTTCCACGGACTATTGCGGCCTCCTCCTTCTTTCCCTCCTTCATGAGTGAGCCGACAGAGCGTGACAATGTATTGACCTCTCCCAACATCGTATCGAGTGATGTCTGTGTACTGCGTCTGACATCATCAGCAGCAATTATCTGTGAAACTGTCTCCTTTGCGTCAAAATTTTTTTTAGACAGGCGTCGAACCACTTCTTCAGGATTCTCGTTGATTACTTTCAGTGTGAGCATAGAAAAAATAGACGAAAACGTTTAATACCTTTTTCAGTGCGCAAAGATACAAAAAATATCAACGAAACTAAGTGACCTGCTGCCGATATTTTGTCAGCCGCATTGTTGAATAAATTCAGGGGGCACCCGGGAAAGCTTAGTTAAAATAACTGAAAGTGCAGCGTTTCGCGCAATTCTCTCTCTTTTTGCTTTTTCTGGCGATAATAGCGTGAAACATAATATGCAAACC
Organism: Proteiniphilum sp. LBM24028; assembly: GCF_056629195.1. Lineage (NCBI taxonomy): Bacteria > Pseudomonadati > Bacteroidota > Bacteroidia > Bacteroidales > Dysgonomonadaceae > Proteiniphilum > Proteiniphilum sp. LBM24028. The sequence goes on from NZ_CM152817.1 coordinate 1,286,343, forward strand.
CGGCAAATACGCCCACCATCACAATGTCTTTTATTGTACTATTCTTCATGATCTCCGTTTTATCTACTTTCTATAACAAAAAAAATGTAATTAGGTTTTATATGTAAGATGCAAAAAAGGGAAAAAAGTTGCAGGAAAGCTAATTTTTTTAATCAGGATTACTTATTTTCAGACAAAACAACATGGAATATGCGAACAGTGTTCCTTGTAACCCTGAACCTATTGTCGGGGCGTTCTCCCACAACCCAGACAATTTCCTCTCCCGAGAGCAGAACCCAGATATTTTCTTTCTCCTTCAAACTAAACTTGCGGTCGGTAAAATAATCACTCAACTTCTTTCTTCCTTTCATCCCAAAGGGAATGAACCAGTCGCCCTGTTGCCATTTCCGGAGGATGAGCGGGAATTTCAGCCTGTCATAATCAGCATAGAGGAAACGTTTGCTTCGCAGAATGTCAACAGGCACTGACAGCGTGCAGAAGGCAAGATGCAGGGGTGTGGACATTTCTTCGGCCTGCTGTTCTATCAGGAAGGATCTGTCTGTTTCTGCCACGACGGGCATCCGGTCGATGAGGAAATAATCACGATCCTTGATCACCCGGTACGGTTCTGCAAAAAAGATCCTTCCGGGTTCGGCATCCATGCTTCTGCAGATATCACGTATGGAGGACGGGGTGAAGCCCAGTGGCGAAAGTAACTCAAACAGGACTGATAGCGGGGAGGGTGTTTTATGAAGAGCCCGAATATCAACTCTGTCATTATGAAAAACGCTTTCTATCGATTCTTTTATTGAGGCGCTGTATACCTTCTCCGCTTCCGTCACCTGTAGAGCTGTGCGGTAAATTGCATCCTTCACGGACGGATTCAGTTCCTCGAGCATGGGTATAATATGTAAGCGAAGCCTGTTTCTCAGAAAAAGATCTTCCTTGTTGGTACTATCGGTCACATAGGGAATGCCGCGCTCTGTTATGTATTGTGAAATTTCTTCACGTGAAAGACAAAGCAACGGACGTGTTACCCTGTTGTTTTTGGGTGAGATGCCGGTCAGCCCCCTGATGCCGGTGCCACGGACAAGATTCATCAGTACCGTCTCTACCGAGTCATCCCTGTGATGTGCCACAGCGATGCTCCCTGCATGATATTGCACCCGCGTCATCTCAAACCAGCGGTAACGCAGTTCACGTGCTGCCATTTCAATGGATATTTTTTTATCGGAAGCATACTGCCGGGTGTCGAACCCGACTGAGACAAAAGGGACATCCACACTTTTACACCATCGTTTTACGAATTCCTCATCCCTGTCCGACTCCTCACCCCGAAGATGAAAGTTGCAGTGGCCGGCCACGCACTGGTATCCCAGCAATGTGAGTATATCGAGCAATGCCATGGAGTCCATTCCCCCGCTCAGTCCAACGATAACAGGGGCTTCGGGGGGAAACAGATCCTCCTTCTTTATGAAAGAACGAACAGTGTCAATCATCTTTTTTGGTAATCAGCATTATTAAAACAAAAGTACGAAATTAATTCTTTACCGGAAAACAGGGTCAGATTGCCATAAAAAGTGTATTTTTGTAATACAAATTAATGGTTAAGTGATTTCGTATGATGATAGAAAAGATTGAGGCTCTCCTTTCAGAAATAGAGCATTTGACGGTATCTACGGCCGATGAACTGGAGGCGGCACGCATCAAATACCTGAGTAAAAAGGGTATCATTTCCATGCTGATGGACGATTTTCGTAATGTGGCGACGGAGCAGAAAAGGGAGATGGGCATGCGTGTAAACGAACTAAAGCAAAAAGCCACGGAGAAAATTCAAATGCTGAAAGAACAGTTCGATCATAATCATTCATTCACCGCAGACGTCGATCTCTCCCGTACTGCCTATCCTGTTTCATTGGGTACACGACATCCTATATCTATTGTCAAGGAAGAAATTGCGGATATCTTCAAACGACTCGGCTTCTCCATTGCGGAAGGACCGGAAGTGGAAGACGACTGGCATGTATTCTCTTCACTGAACTTTGCAGAGGATCACCCCGCCCGCGACATGCAGGATACCTTCTTCATACAGCATGACCCCCAGATTGTATTGCGGACACACACCTCGTCGGTACAAACACGCGTGATGGAAAAGACGGAACCGCCTATCCGTATCATCTGCCCGGGCCGTGTATATAGAAATGAGGCGATTTCCTACCGGGCTCACTGCTTTTTTCACCAGGTGGAGGCATTGTATATTGACAGGGAGGTATCGTTTGCCGACCTGAAGCAGGCGCTGCTTTTCTTTGCCAGGGAGATGTTCGGTGAGCATACCCGGATCAGGCTGCGTCCTTCCTACTTTCCGTTTACCGAACCAAGTGCAGAGATGGATATCTCCTGCAATATCTGCGGAGGAAAAGGATGTCCCTTCTGCAAGCACACAGGATGGGTAGAGATACTGGGATGCGGCATGGTAGACCCAAACGTGTTGGAAAACTGCGGTATCGACAGTAAGATATATTCCGGTTACGCATTGGGAATGGGTATTGAGCGTATTACAAACCTCAAGTATCAGGTAAAAGATTTGAGGATGTTTTCAGAGAACGACGTGCGTTTTCTGGCTCAGTTCCAATCGGCTCATTGATATTCTTGCTACGCAAGGTATTTGCACTTTGTGAATTTGAATAACAACCGAATAACCACTATATAACAATGGATATCAGATATTTTCTTCTTTCGACTTTCATTTTGGCCTCCACAGGCATGCCGGCGCAAAAGACAACGCGCGTGAATGCCATCAAGGCCAACGATTATGGTGTGGTTTACTCACTCCCCAAGACATCGTTTGAAATCACATTACTGGTAAGAAAAAGTAGTTACCGGCGGGGTGATTTCTATCCATATGCACAGCGTTATCTGGGAATTGACAATCCGGTAACAGAAGACAGGGTTGTCTACATGCTCGAAGATATATCCGTTAAAAACAAAGGTATTCCCGACAAGAGCAATTCGTTTATGATACAATTTCAACCCAAGAGCTTCGAGCCTTTTGTCAGCCTGCGCGAAGATGGAGTAATTGTTTCCGTGAATGCTGATCCGGAGAATGAAATGCAGAAGGAAAAGGCTCTGCCTCAGGGTGAACGTGCGGCCGTGAACCCGCGGCGTTTTCTTTCTCAGGAGACACACATGGCAGGATCCGTAGCCAAGCAGGCGGAACTGGCAGCACGACAGATATTTGACCTGCGCCGCAGTCGTACCGACATCCTCACGGGTGAAGCCGAGAGCATGCCACCGGATGGAAATGCTTACAAAGTGGTGATGGATGAAATAGATTTGCAGGAAAAGGCACTGACGGAGCTTTTTACCGGCAGTCTGCAGACAGAGTACTTTGTACGTACCTATACCGTTGTTCCCAATGCACAGGATATAGACAAAATGGTGGTGGCGCGCTTCTCTGGCAAACTGGGGCCAGTAGATGCCGATGATCTCGCCGGCGAGCCGGTTCTGTTAACGTTGCAAAATAAAACACCACGGATTGAACTTCAATTGTTAGAGCGTGATATAAAGCGATTGGAAACGAAACTCACAGAAGGACTGGTATATAATATCCCTGGAAAAGCTCTGCTGACCATCCGTTTCAGGAACGAAACTTTTGCGGAAATGGAAACGGATGTCGTTCAATACGGGTCACAGGACGTGTTGACAAAAAAAATGTTTGACAATATGAAAAAACCTATTCAGGTTTTTTTCTACCCGGAGCTGGGTGCAATTAAACAGATTATTCAGTAATGAAGAAGAATATCATTTTATCAGAAGCCTTACTGGCCCTTGTCGTAATAGGACTGGTCTCTTCATGCAAAGGCATGGGAAGCAAAGGAGAAAGAAATGAACTGGTATATGACAGTATTGTGGTAAAACAGCAAATACCTCTGATTCATGAAAATGATTCCACGCTGCCATTCGCCGATGTCAATGTCTCTTTTATCTACCCTGTTAAATTTCGTAACGACGAAAGCCTGTCAAGGCTACAGGAAATTTTCAAAGGTACTTTTTTCAGCAGTACGGAATTTGATGCCATGCCCCCTAAAGTGGCCATGGACGAATATATTCGCAGGTACAGCGACCGCTACAAATCGCTGTCGAATACTTACTACGAGGATAAGGCCCGTCTGAAAGGAACAATACCAGTCTGGTACTGGTATTACATGAATACGAGCAACAAGATTGTGTTTCAGGATGATTCTCTGCTCAGCTACGCCGTTGAGTACAGCGATTATGAGGGGGGAGCACACGGATCTTATCGTATTACATATACCAATATCGACCTGAACAGGCTTGTAACCCTGACGGAGGAAGATCTTTTCATACCGGGCTACTACAAGCCACTCACAGAAAAAATTGTGCAGGCGCTTATGAAAGCTTATGATGTAAGTGAGCCCGATTCCTTACTGACAAAAGGCTTTTTTACCATCGAGGACATTGTTCCCAATAACAATTTCTGGCTTAACAGGGAGGGTATTCACTATACCTACAATCAGTATGAAATTGCCCCATATGCCATGGGGACGATCAATGTAGCGATTCCCTATAGTGAACTGGAGGATATCCTTCTCTACATGCCGGTAGCACGCTTAAATTCGAGATAGAGCGTAATTGATACTTCCTTGCCGATTCCCAAACCGTCGGGATCATAGGCGACATGATAATCGAGCCGGTTGATCTTGTTTTTGGCAATAAACCCGATGGTCTCCGTCCCATCCTGACCTTTTACCGCTCCACCGTACACGACGTCGAAGATGGCATCTTTTGTTACATCCTTGATCTGCAGCTTGCCGTGAAGTTTATAGTTTTTATCATCCACCTTCTCAATGTGTGAGCTTTCAAAAGTCATTGCAGGATATTTTTCCACTTCAAAGAAATCGGCACTTCTGAGGTGATTATCCCGCATGGGGACACTGGTATTCACACTGGCTACTTCTACATTGAAAAAAACACGGGCTTCTTCCATTTTGTGGGGATTACCGATAATTCCACCGTCGAACTTCTCAAATTTACCGCTCACAAATGTGATACCCATGTGCTTTACTTTGAAATTAACAGAGGTATGTGAGGGATCTACTTTATAATGGGATTGCGCCATCAGACCGATACCGGCAAAAAAGGCGATAAATAACAGTATCCTGCGTTTCATATACTTTAATTTTTAATTAATTATGATTGATTTTTCTATTCTGATTTACCTTTTAACATGCAAACCATTTTGATTGTTCATCTATGGAATTACCTTTGGGCTATAAAATAAATTGATGAAAAAGTATTACCTTTGTGCAACAAAAGCCTCCTGGCAATTGTTACTTCATTTGCAGGACATTCACAGCCTGTCTTTTTGAACGGGTGCTACACCCACGAATTTATAAGAATTATATGCAGGAACTAGATCAAGACCAAATATTAAGCGAACTTACCACCCAGGATTACAAGTATGGTTTTACAACGGAGGTGGAGACTTACATCATAGAAAAGGGTTTGAATGAGGATGTCATCCGGTTGATCTCATCAAAGAAAGAAGAGCCGGAGTGGCTCCTCGATTTCCGGTTGAAGGCTTACCGCCACTGGTTGACGATGAAACTGCCCGATTGGGCACATTTAAAAATCCCGACCATTGATTACCAGGATATCATTTATTATGCTGACCCAACAAAAAAGAAAAAACCGGGGAGTATCGACGAGGTAGACCCTGAGCTGCTCAAAACCTTTGAGAGGCTGGGCATACCTCTAGAGGAACAGAAACAGCTTACCGGTGTAGCCGTAGATGCCGTGATGGACAGCGTATCCATCAAAACAACATTCAAGGATGTACTGGCTGAAAAAGGGATTATTTTCAGTTCTTTCAGCGAGGCGGTAAGGCATCATCCCGATCTGGTGAAGAAGTATCTCGGGACCGTTGTACCCTACAAGGATAATTACTATGCTGCCCTGAACTCCGCCGTGTTCAGCGACGGTTCGTTTGTCTATATCCCGAAAGGGGTGCGCTGTCCCATGGAGTTGTCCACATACTTCCGCATTAATACAGCCAATACGGGCCAGTTTGAACGAACCCTGATTGTGGCAGACGATGACTCTTATGTAAGCTATCTTGAAGGATGTACGGCGCCCATGCGTGATGAAAATCAGCTTCATGCCGCCATTGTGGAAATCATTGCGCTCGATAATGCGGAGGTGAAATACTCCACTGTACAAAACTGGTATCCGGGAGATAAAAATGGAAATGGCGGGGTATACAACTTCGTTACCAAAAGAGGCATCTGTAAAGGGAACAACTCTAAGATCTCCTGGACACAGGTAGAAACGGGATCGGCCATCACCTGGAAGTATCCCTCCTGTATATTGGCCGGCGACAATTCGGTAGGTGAATTTTATTCGGTTGCTGTAACCAACCACTATCAACAGGCCGACACCGGTACCAAGATGATTCATCTTGGCAAGAACACCCGCAGCCGCATTGTTTCCAAAGGTATTTCGGCAGGAAACAGCCAGAACAGTTACCGTGGTCTGGTCAAGGTGACCAAAAAGGCAGAGAATGCACGCAACCACTCGCAATGCGACAGTTTACTGCTGACCAACCGTTGCGGTGCACATACCTTTCCATATACCGACATTCAGAATCCCACGGCAGTACTGGAACACGAAGCAACCACTTCCAAAATCAGCGAGGATCAGATTTTCTATTGCAACCAGCGCGGCCTGGGTGAAGAGGAAGCCATTGGACTGATTGTAAATGGTTACGTGAAAGAGGTTGTGAACAAGTTGCCGATGGAGTTTGCAGTAGAAGCTCAAAAATTATTGCAGATCAGCCTGGAAGGAAGCGTGGGCTAATTAGCCACTCCTTTAATCTGTCTTCACATGCTGGGATATTATTTGTTTTATTCCCTGGGCATAATATTACCAGTTGATGGGTGGTATTCCATGTGCCTTTAAATAATCATTCGTTCTGCTAAAATGCCTATTACCAAAGAATCCACGGTGGGCAGACAAGGGCGAAGGGTGTGCCGATTTTAATATTAAATGTCTATTCGCATCAATGGTCTCTCCTTTGCGCTGTGCATAGGCCCCCCATAATATAAAAACAAGATGCTCTCTTTGGGTGGCAAGATGATGGATCACGGCATCGGTAAATTCTTCCCACCCTTTTCTCTGATGCGATCCTGCACGGTGAGCCTGCACGGTAAGTGTGGCATTCAGTAGCAATACACCCTGCGTGGCCCACCTGTCCAGATTTCCCGACCTGGGAATCTGCTTTCTCAGATCCTGCTCTATCTCCTTATAAATATTCTGAAGAGAAGGTGGCAGCGGCACGCCTTCGGTGACTGAAAAGCACAGTCCGTGTGCCTGCCCAGGCTCATGATAGGGGTCCTGCCCAACAATCACTACCTTCACCTCATTGAAAGGACACCGGTTGAAAGCATTAAAAATCAGTTTGGCCGGCGGATATACTGTTTTGTCTGCATATTCCTGCCTTACGAATTCCGCCAGCCTTTCAAAGTAAGGTTTATTGAATTCTTCCTGCAAATGAGCCTTCCAGCTCTCTTCAATTCTTACGTCCATGAGATTTATATCTGATGAAGATGCTAAAATAGACAAATTTACCGTAAAATAAAAATCCCTCTCCAGTGAAGAAGGATCCGAATTATCCGGGACTACTGTTTAAATAAGCATAATTCCCTGTGCCTTAGCTGATTCCCTCATCTCCTGCGGCCACAGGCTGGCCTGTATTTCTCCGATATGTGCTTTCCTCAGATAATACATGCAAAGGCGCGACTGCCCTATTCCTCCTCCAATGGAAAGCGGCAGTTCATTATTCATCAGCCGTTTGTGAAAATATAAATTGAGCCGTTCTTCCTTATTTCGGGCTTTCAGTTGTCGTTGCAACGCAACAGCATCCACACGGATACCCATGGACGAGAGCTCCACGGCTTTTTCCAAAACCGGATTCCATACCAGCAAATCGCCATTCAACCCCATATAACCGTCACTGTTCAGTGTGCTCCAGTCGTCGTAATCAGGTGCCCGTCCATCGTGTGGAAGACCGTTGGAGAGGGGGGCTCCTATGCCTATGATAAACACAGCACCGTGTGCCTTAGTAATGGCATCTTCCCTTTGTTTATCATCCATTCCAGGATACTTTTGAAGCAACTCTTCAGAGTGGATGAAGGTAATTTCACAGGGGAGTTGCGGAGTAATCGCGGGAAACAATTCAAACACCAGGTATTCAGTACGTAGCATTGCTGCGTAAATACGGCGTACAATCTGTTTAAGATAATTCACATTCCTGTTTTGTTCACCAATCACCATCTCCCAGTCCCACTGATCTACATACAATGAATGCAGGTTGTCAAGCTCTTCATCAGCACGGATAGCATTCATATCGGTATAAACACCAAAACCTTCCTCTATTCCGTAGTCGGCAAGGGTGAGGCGCTTCCATTTGGCCAACGAATGCACAATCTCAGCCTGTTTGTCGTTCATATCCCTGATCGGAAAGCGAACGGGTCGCTCAACACCGTTCAGGTCGTCGTTTATGCCCGTACCACTCTCTACAAAAAGAGGAGCGGTGACCCTGCGTAAGCGAAGTTCCGAAGAAAGGTTTACCTGAAAAAAATCTTTGATATGCTTGATACCCAACTCCGTCTGCTTTAAATTCAGCAATGGTTTGTATCCGGCAGGTATTTGCAGTTGTGACATAAGTTTTATTATCTGATTTCAATAAACTGCAAAGTTACCATATTTATTCATTTTGTCAAAAAAAAATGGATCGAAATTTACAATATGACAGATATAAAGTGAAATTAAAAACATTTATTCCAATAAAACACACAAAATTGGCATTTTAGCAATCAGATCAGAGATAATTGATCTGTCCTACAAGTTCATTCACCGAAGCAATGTGATGCCGGTCGAGATATGCCTCGATGCCTTCCAAAATTTTCACTGATGATGCAGGGTCGACAAAATTGTACGTACCGACCTGTATGGCAGTTGATCCGGCAAGAATAAATTCAATGGCATCCTGCCAGTTACATATGCCTCCCATGCCAATGATGGGAATCCGGACAGCATGATAAACCTGCCATACCATACGCACAGCGATGGGTTTAATGCACGGGCCCGACAATCCGCCGGTAATGGTGGAGAGTTTGGGCCTTCTGCTTTCCACATCGATGGCCATACCCAGAAAAGTGTTCACTAGTGAGACTGCATCGGCTCCCTCATCTTCCACTACACGGGCTATTTCGGTAATATCGGTCACGTTGGGCGAAAGCTTCACTATCAGTGTTTTTGGAAATACCTTGCGTACTTCACGGGTGACTTCTGCAGCCGACTGACAGGAAGTACCAAATGCCATGCCACCTTCCTTTACATTGGGGCAGGAAATATTCAGTTCTATGGCAGGCATTTTGTCCAGATCGGCCAGCTTCTCAGCACATGCCACATAGTCTTCGATGGTGGAACCGGATACATTTACAATCATGTGAGTATCATAATCCTTTATTTTCGGATACAGGTGATCTACGAAATAATCGACTCCCTTATTCTGAAGCCCGACCGAATTGAGCATTCCGGAGGATGTTTCGGCCATCCTGGGATAATCGTTTCCTTGTCGCGGCTCCAGAGTGGTTCCTTTTACAAAGATGCCTCCCAACCTCCCCAGATCAATAAAGTCGGCATACTCCGTGCCATAACCAAAAGTACCTGATGCGGTCATGACCGGGTTCTTTAATTCCAGTTCTCCAATATTTACTTTCAATCCAGCCATGTGAGTTCTTTGATGTTAAATACAGGCCCTTCAGTGCAGGCGCAAACGTTTCCTCGTATAGTTTTCTCTATGCAGCAAAGACAGGCACCGAAACCGCAAGCCATCAGATTTTCCAGTGATGCTTCACAGGATATCCCGTTTTGTTGCGCATAGCGCGCCACTGCCACCATCATTGGTTTCGGCCCGCAGGTATAAATAAAATCATATTTCTTTTCTTGAAGGATCGGGTGTTGGGTGACAAATCCCTTCTCTCCCAGTGAACCATCCTCCGTGGTGCAGTAAAGCGTTCCCAGTCGTTCGAAATCGACTCTCTGCAAAATATCCTTTTCTGAACGTCCTCCGAGCAAAAACTCAGGTTTCAAGCCTTTTTCCTTCATCTTTTTTCCCAGAAAAAGCAGCGGCGCAGTACCTACACCGCCACCAATCAGCAAAAAGTTACCCTTATTATCGGGAAGAGTAAAAGAATTTCCCAGCGGGAACATGAGGTTCATGTTTTCCCCGGCGGATAATGCAGATATTTTCGTAGTTCCTTCTCCCACGCGCTGGATCAAAAGCCAAACTTCATTTTGTTGATAATCAACAAAATTAATAGAAATGGGTCTACGAAGAAATACAAGGGGGGAATTGTCGACCCGAATCTGAACAAACTGTCCCGGATACATTTCAGGAAGTGGTTCGTTACCGACCGGACTGATCTTTAACAAATGATTCCGGTCATTTAACCGGGTGTTGGACCGAATAGTAAAATCGCATACTTTCATCAGCTACCTCTCTTTATAAAGTACAAAAATACATCATAATTTTCAATTTAGCGCCACAAAAGAGTGGTCTTGATTCTTTTCGCGAACTCTTCAAAACCATCGGGTAATCTTATTATAAATGAATGTGGTTTCTCCCGGTCTTACCAGGAATGAGTAAATTCTATTTCATACCCATACTCATTCCGGATTGTGATTAAATATTTCGAAAGTATTGTCGCTGTAGTAAATAATTATTTGGGTGATTTTTTTGTTTACGGTTTTTAAAGGCTCAATTTGTTTATTTTCCACGCTTTGAGGGCTGGAAAAGGGCTGTTTAAACAGTGTTTCCTGCCTTTTTTCAACATCAACCGGCCCTTCTCTTTGATTTATCGCATCCTGACGAAATAAATCGGGCTCGACAGGCCGGGATTCAACATTATGTTCCTCCTTGTACATGCTACCTGTTCCCTTTAGTAACCATTCCGGATTAATGTAATGCATTTCATCCAGTATTCTTGTCACTACATCGAGGCTGGGATTATTTCTGCCATTCAGGATATGTGAAATAATTGCCCTGTTAATTTGTAACATGTCGGCAAACCTTGCAGGTGTAAGGTTTTCCTTTTCCATGATCATTCGTATACGATCTTTCATAGCAGTTTGCTTTTTCGATGTTTCTGTCCGGATACTTTTGATATCAAATCGAAGATACAAATGTATAAATTTTTATTCACAAATGAAAAACGCCATATTTATTTTTGTAAACTACAAATATATCATGGTCGGATTACATTTGTTGTCGAAACATTTGAAAACACAAAGATCCTTCTATAAACAACATAAATATTTAATTTATTAAATTGATATAATAATCTCATATATTGATATTTATATAAATAAAAAATCCAATATTTAACGATTTGGCCATAACATTTGCCCTGTTCCGATAAATTAATAAACTTATTCTTTATTAATTCAATGTATAGTGCTTATTGAATGCAATTAAAATACTATATATATTGACATCTTTAAATGTTAAACAAAACAATTCACAATTATACACTGGTTCTTTTTTGAATCTTATCACATTACAATTTTATATAAACAATTATACTCTCTATCCTCCCCTACTCTATATTTACATTTGTAATTAATTATACCGCTTTATTCCGAATAGAAATGTAAATTATTTAAGAGCTATTATTTCATTGCTCTATCGTAACGAAATAGAAAAAAAATTAATAGTGTAAATTTCGAATATATACTCCCCCTTGGTCAGTAATGACTTTAAAAAGGAAGCTGGAACGATTAAATAATTATTACTGCATTGATATTCAGAAAAATAAATCACATTTTTTGTGTCGGATTTTTGGTGCAGATAATAAAATACTCCGGGAAATGAACAGGTAGGCTTTCTTTACTGTTAAATAATATCAGATTTATCTTTTCAATTAAAAAAATTTGATATGAAACTTTATTATGGCATTATCCTGTTCATTTCTTTTTCTATGTTCATCCCCGCGCAGGGAGTCGGACAACAAAAAATTAATTCACCGGAAAGAAACGAAGAACAAAAAAATGTGAACATGGAAACCATGGTTTCCCCAATTGGAAATAAAACGCTGCACAACTTCGTCGTAAAAGATATCAACGGAAAATCATTCAATATGGCATCGCTCAAAGGGAAAAAAGTACTAATCGTAAACGTAGCGTCCAGATGCGGTTTTACTCCCCAGTATGAAGACCTGCAAACGTTGTATGAACGATATAAAGCGAGGAACTTTGTAGTGATTGGTTTTCCTGCGAATAATTTCAAAAATCAGGAACCCGGTACAAACCGGGAAATTAAAGAGTTTTGCACGGCCAATTACGGAGTGACATTCCCCATGATGGATAAGATCAGTGTCAGAGGCGAGGATCAGGCACCTTTGTACAAATGGCTTACACAAAAAAACGAAAACGGTGTAATGGATCAGGAGGTGACCTGGAACTTTCAAAAGTATCTGGTGGATGAACAGGGCCGGCTGGTGGATGTATTAATGCCACGTGAGAGTCCCCTCAGCGATAAAATTGTGCAATGGATCACCACTGATTAGTGCATAATCCTGTATACCAGTTCTTTTAACAATTCACCCTGAGAGGCCGATATATTGTCAATTCCTTTTGAACGGGCATCAAATGCTCTCAGGTCAGAGATGATTGCCATCACTTTATTGACATTATAATTCTGTAATCCGGTCATATAGTCCCGTACAAAATAGTTCGACCGTAAGTTTAAGGCAGCCATAATACTTTGCTCATCCTTTCGTGGTAACCAGTAACACTCGAGTAAGTTACTGAAATAATTAAACAATACTGCGAGGGTAGCCATAATGGGATTCTCTTTCGGATTTTTTCCGAAGTAATCCACAATACGGCTGGCGCTCAGGATATCTTTTCTGATGATGGCGTTCTGCAGTTCAAAAGTATTGTAATTTTTGCTGATGCCCACATTCTTCTCGATCAGATCTGAAGTGACACGACCAGATCCTTCCGGCAGCGACACTTCAAGCTTTTGCAGTTGTGAAATGAGCTTGCTGATATCGTTTCCTACATAATCGGCCAACATACGTGCCGATTTTTCATCGATTCCGATTCCCTTATTTCTGAAGTAAGCCGTCACAAAAGGAGGAATCTGGTTGTCGTAGAGTTTCTTTGATTCAAATACAACTCCTGTTTTATCGGTCTGCTTCACCCAGGATTTTCTCTTGTCCACTGTACCGTGCTTGTAGTTGATGACCAATACGGTGGAAGACATCGGATTTTTCAGATAATGCTCCAACAGTTCCAGGTTTTCGAGATTCTGTGCCTCTTTTACAATGATCAGCTGATGTTCGGCCATCATCGGAAAACGGCGCGCCGAGGAGATGATCACATTCATATCAGAGTCAATTCCATAAAATGTAAGCAAGTTGAAATCCTTTTCGGTTTCAGTCAATACCGTCTCCACAAGAAGTTCCGTAAGGGTGTCAATAAAATAAGCTTCCTCACCCATTAACAGGTAGACAGGTTTAAAGCGACGTTGGAGTATATCGTTACGAATGGTGTCAAAAGTAGGTTTGGAGTCTGTAGCCATCTTTATTTTTAATTTTACCAGTCGAACCGGAGGTGTTTGATTGTAGAACCGTTATTCATAATGGAGGAAAGCGACTTAATACCGATTTTCACATGTTCTTCCACGAAATTTTCGGTTACATGTTGATCGCTCTTTTCGGTCTTCACTCCTGTGGAAATAAGCGGTTGATCTGAAACCAGCAGAAGTGCTCCCGTGGAAATATGATTGGCAAAGCCACATGTAAAGAGTGTGGCTGTTTCCATATCCACAGCCATCACACGCACCTGTCTCAGGTAGCTCTTAAAGTCATCGTCATATTCCCACACTCGTCTGTTCGTGGTATATACTGTTCCGGTCCAATAGTCTCTTCCAAAATCACGAATATTGGAAGAGACTGCACGTAACAGGCTGAAAGCTGGCAGAGAGGGCACCTCAGGTGGAAAGTAATCGTTAGACGTTCCTTCCCCACGGATTGCAGCGATGGGCAGGATGTAATCGCCCAGCTCACTCCTCGCCTTCAATCCGCCACACTTACCCAAAAACAGTACTGCCGTAGGTGCGATGGCACTGAGTAGATCCATGATTGTCGCAGCATTGGCACTCCCCATTCCAAAGTTTATGATAGTGATGCCGTTTGATGAGGCATTGGGCATATTGGCATCTGCACCCACGACCGGTACGTTGAAATGACTTGCGAAAATCTCCACATATTTCTGAAAATTGGTCAGCAGAATGAATTTCGTAAATTCATGCAGCGGCCGTTTGGTATATCGGGGGAGCCAATTCTCTACAATTTCTTGTTTCGTTCTCATAAAAAAACGCTATTTTTGTGCTGCAGGAGTCCGGTCCTACCACAAAGATACAATATGTACACGTTAAATCTCCCCTCTTACGATGCAAAAATCAGAAAAAAAGGTAACAGTTTTGAGATTTTCGATCCCCTGCGGCGAAAATATCTGGTACTAACTCCCGAAGAATGGGTGCGACAGCATTTTGTTCACTACCTGATTACGGAAAAGAATTATCCCTCATCGCTCATTGCCAATGAGGCTTCCCTGAAACTGAACAACCTTATGCGGCGTTGCGATACGGTAGTATACAACAGGCAACTTAAACCAGTCATGATTCTGGAATACAAGGAACCTCAGGTATCCATCACTCAGGAGATTTTTGATCAGGTTGCTCGTTATAACAGCGTGTTGAGGGTAAAACACATTATTGTCTCAAACGGTATGCAACACTATTGTTATCGGCTTAATTTCGATGATCTGTCGTATGAATTTCTGACTGAGATACCAGATTACAGAGAACTGTAAAAGGCGGTCGGCTGTCAGTAATCAACTCTTTAGTAGCGAACGTTCAACAGTCGCCGGTTTGTCTTATAACTACAGCGACTAATAGCTCTCAGCTTCGGAGGGAAAATCAGCTGATTTCACATCATCAACATATTGCTGAACAGCCTTGGTTATCTCATCATGCAGGTTGGCGTAGCGACGCAGGAAACGGGGTGAAAAACCTTTATTGAGTCCCAGCATATCCTGCATAACCAGTACCTGTCCGTCCACATGGGGACCCGCACCGATACCGATCATCGGGATTGTCAACTCTGAAGTCACCTTCTTTGCCAGTTCAGACGGAATTTTCTCCAGCACTATGGCACAACATCCGGCTTCCTGCAGCAGATGTGCATCGTCGAGTAGTCTGGCTGCCTCTGCTTCATCCTGCGCCCTCACTGCGTAAGTTCCGTATTTGTTAATCGATTGTGGCATCAGTCCAAGATGTCCCATAATGGGTATGCCGGCGTTCAAGATTGCCTGAATGGAAGGTAGGATTTCTTTACCCCCTTCCAGCTTGAGACAGTCGGCCTGTGTCTCCTTCATCATCCTTACTGCGTTGGACACCGCCTCGTAGGGATTGCCCTGATAACTTCCAAAGGGCATGTCAATCACCACCATGGCGCGCTTCACACCATTCATGACCGACTTGCCATGGTAAATCATCTGCTCCACTGTCATGGGCAGTGTAGTGATGTTGCCTGCCATCACGTTGGATGCAGAGTCTCCTACCAGGATTACGTCCATTCCCGCCTGATCAATCACCGAAGCCATTGAATAGTCGTAGGCTGTGAGCATGGATATTTTCTCACCACGCTGTTTCATTTCCAGCAGGCGGTGGGTGGTTACTTTTCTTTTGTTATCGGCAGCGAGATATCCTTTTTCTTGTGACATGCAGTTCGATCTTTATGATTAAAGTACAAAGGTAATTCTTTTACCGGGATAAAACCAACTCACACAGGTAGCATCTTTCCCCTTTTATTTTCTAAACTTTCTTGAAGATAATCCAAAAGAATACCATATCTTTGCCCTGAATTTTGGTTTTATTCACTTCAAAAACTTTCGAAGTGAATGATGAAAAGGGAATCAGGTGTAAATCCTGAACAGACCCGCTGCTGTAAGCTCCGCTTACGTGCTGAACAAACAAACCTCTTTGCCACTGTCCCCAAGGGATGGGAAGGCGTTCAGACACGGGAGTAAGTCAGAAGACCTGCCAAAATAACAAAGTATAAGGCTTTCGGGGAGTAAGGCTTACTATATCAGAAGGAATAAATTCATATCCGACCTGTTGATTATCAACTATTTAATACATAATTAAGTGTGCCCCCATGCCTTGTTATTTTTACAATTGACATGTTAAAAATAATATCGATATGGGTAAAAAGTTATTTATTCTGGCATTATCTATTCTCACTTTTGCAAGATGCTCGGATGGGAATACTCTCCGGATATCTCCTCTGGAAATATCCGGTCTTGAAAACGAATATACCCTGTTGGTGGGACTAATACAGGTTATTACAAGCAATGATGAAACTGTTTACTTATGGGAATTGGACAATAATGTGGTAACTACTGCATTAAAGTATAGCTTTATTTCTACAACTGAAGGAATACACCGATTGAAATTTACAACAAAAAATGATGGAAGTGAATCAACTAAAGAGATTGTATTGACAGTAATCTCTGAAGATCAACTTCCTATTGCCATACCGCAAATATATGAAACAGAGATATATACAATTTCACCTCTTGAAATTCCGGACTATTTAAGCGATGAAGAGCAGCTGAGTTGGAAAGTATTAAGAGCCCCGACCGAGTTATACCGTTTATCTTATTCTAATGCCGACCAACCCTTATTTGTTGCAGCACATGAAGGTGAATATAGTTTACAGGTTTCAGGTGGAGAGATAAAAGGTGAAATTACTATTAATGTAAAAAAGAATTCACGAGAATCAAGTGTTTACATATCAAAAGTATTTGACCACAAGCCCGCTCCTGGTCAATTCGTCAACAAACTCCCCGAATATCAAGAAGGAGACACTTACGCCGGCATGGCAAGAAAAGCCAATGATTGCTCCATGAGAAACATCAGGGATATTTTCCAAAAAGAAAACATTACGCCGAATTATCGTTGGATAAATTTCCATAAAAAATATATTATTATACATATCAACGTAGTAACACAAACAACGACAACCCTGCATCGGTTAACGCAGTAAAAAATAGATTCGTATGGGAAACAAAGAAATTTACATCCTGAAACGGGACGGAAAACGAGTCCCTTTCTCCATCAGAAAAATTGAAAATGCCATTGCAAAAGCATTTCTGTCGGTCGGCACATTCGCAACAGAGGACGACTTCATTTCCATTCTCTCCCGTCTCCATATTTTCGACGGGATGACGGTAGAGGAGATCCAGAATCAGGTAGAAACAGCCTTGATGGCTGAACAATATTTTGCCGTGGCAAAAGCATATATGTTGTACCGGCAAAAACATACCGAAACACGCGAGATACGCGACAAGATGAACTTCCTGATTGACTATTGCAACGCCCAAAATGCCGCCACAGGGAGCAAATTCGATGCAAATGCCAACGTGGAGAAGAAAAACATTGCCACGCTTATCGGTGAGCTACCCAAAAGAAACTTCATTGACCTGAACCGGAAAATGATTACCGACCGGCTAAAGAAAATGTATGGAAAAGAGCTGTCGGACAAATACATCGGCATGCTCAACGAGCACTTCATTTACAAGAACGACGAAACAAGTCTGGCCAACTATTGTGCGAGCATTACCATGTATCCCTGGCTATTGAATGGCACTTTATCCATTGGCGGCAACTCTACTCCACCCACCAATCTGAAATCTTTCTGCGGAGGATTTATCAATATGGTGTTCATGGTATCGAGCATGCTAAGCGGTGCTTGTGCCACACCGGAGTTCTTGATGTACCTGGATTATTTTATCCGCATGGAATATGGCGATGATTATTTTGAACACGTCGACGATGTGGTGGATTTATCAAACCGTAGGCGGACGCTCGATAAGATCATCACCGATTGCTTCGAGCAGATTGTTTATTCCATCAACCAGCCGACGGGGGCACGTAACTTCCAGGCGGTCTTCTGGAACATCTCCTATTACGACAAGTATTATTTTGCAAGTCTCTTCGGTGAATTCCTTTTTCCCGACGGGTCACGCCCGATCTGGGAATCCATCAGCTGGCTGCAAAAGCGGTTCATGAAATGGTTCAACAAGGAACGCACCAAGGCGGTGCTTACCTTCCCCGTAGAGACGATGGCGCTGCTCTCAAAGGGAGGCGACATGCTGGATACCGAGTATGCCGATTTTACAGCCGAAATGTATTCCGAAGGACATTCGTTCTTTACCTACATGAGCGACAATGCCGATTCGCTGGCGAGCTGCTGCCGGCTGCGTAACGAGATTCAGGACAACGGGTTCAGTTACACGCTCGGAGCGGGAGGAGTATCTACGGGATCGAAAAGCGTGCTGACCATCAACCTGAATCGCTGCGTCCAGTATGCCAGCCGAACGGGACAATCCTACACGGCATTTCTCGAAGAAGTGGCGGACCTGACGCATAAGGTACAAGTCGCCTATAACGAAAATCTGAAAATGTTTCACGAAAAGGGAATGCTACCTCTTTTTGACGCGGGCTATATCAATATCGGACGGCAGTACCTGACCATCGGCGTGAACGGGTTGGTAGAAGCAGCCGAGTCACTGGGAATAGAAATCAATCATAATCCCCGGTATCTGGCTTTCGTGAGGGAAATACTGGGCCTTATCGAACGATATAACAAAAAATACAGGTCAAAAGAACTCATGTTTAATTGTGAGATGATTCCTGCAGAAAATGTGGGTGTGAAGCATGCCAAATGGGACAAAGAAGATGGATACCTTGTACCCCGTGACTGCTACAACAGTTACTTTTACATCGTGGAAGACGCCTCTCTCAACGTGATCGATAAGTTCCGCCTGCACGGACGTGCATATATTGAACACCTGACGGGGGGTTCAGCACTACATATGAACCTGGAAGAACATCTTTCGAAAGCACAATATCGGCAGTTATTGAGTGTGGCCGCATTGGAAGGATGCAACTATTTCACATTCAACATTCCCAACACAATATGCAACGCGTGTGGAACGATTGATAAACGCTACCTTAGACAGTGTCCCAAATGTGGTTCGGCGAACGTGGACTATCTTACCCGCGTGATCGGGTACATGAAGCGGGTCAGCAACTTTTCAGCAGCCCGGCAAGCAGAGGCTTCTCTACGTTTTTACGGTCATTTCGAGAAAGAGGGGAAACAAACAGGTGCAATAATCGATCAGGCATATAACAAATAATTACTTGCATGTTGAAATACCTCAACTACGACATCGTCTTTCAGGAGATCCCCGACGAGGTAACATTGGCCATTAACTTGTCGGGGTGCCCCTATCGCTGTAGGGAGTGCCACAGCCCTGCCTTGCAGAAAGATATCGGGGAAGAACTGGATGAAAAAGTTCTTACAGGACTACTACAGGTGTATGGCAAAGCAATCACCTGCGTCTGCTTTATGGGAGGCGATGCCCACACCGAGAAAGTCTATGAGCTGGCCGAGCATGTGCAAAAAAAATGGAAGGGAACAATCAAGACAGCATGGTATTCAGGAAAAGACAGTGTTCACGATCGGGTTTCAGACTGTTTTGATTTCGTGAAGATCGGCCCCTATATCAAAGCACTAGGAGGATTGGATAAGAAAACCACCAACCAAAGGCTCTATCATATCAAGAATGGGCACTTGGTTGATATTACCTACCAGTTACAAAAATAAAGAGGTTGTCTCAAAATAAAATTTAACCCCCTGAGAAATGAATATTGGGATATGTTCTCAGAAGGTATCCGAAATCGAGTAGGAGGAAAACGAAGTAGTTTTCTTCCTACTTTCGTTTTCCGACCTCTCACACCACCGTACGTACGGTTCTCGTATACGGCGATTCCTTAATATTACACTCTAAACGTTTTATAATAATCCGAGAAGAAAACGTAACCGGCTTTCCTTAAACGCTCGTCAGTAACTGTTCGGCTAAGGATAAAACTATTAGCTATATGCCAATAACCCTTTCTGGTATTCGCCCACTCATATGCCTTGTATCTGTTGATAACCAGCTTAATAAGATTAGCCACCTTGGTTCTAATTCGTTTCCATATAACCATGCGTAGTCTTCGGCGCAACCAGGCATCCGTTGCTGTTAGTAACGTTTTTATGTCTGCCCGTTTGAAGTACTGCACCCAACCTTTGATATATTGGTAAGGTGAAAGAATATCTTCCAGTACTTCCTTCAGATTCCAACTCGCGATGGACACCCTTGACGTAGGCTATGTGATTCACGCTATTAGGGCTCACGAGGGACTTGCACCCGTTAGTTAATGCCCATGCTGGGCAAACTAGAAAGAGGGTGAAATCACATTTGTGATACACCCTCTTTATCCTATTTTTATTATTTTGACGAGAAAGAGATTCAAAACAACCTGCTGTTGAGTTACTCAATATTGGGCTGATGAATATTGTGTAATATCCTTTTATGTTTACAGTGTTCAGTTAACCGCTTCAAAACCTGTAACCCAGTGTAACAAGCCCTCTGATAGAGGTGTTTTTAAGTTCAAACGGACTGGCGTCAATCACCAGATCCTCCCTGTTCACAGTCCACAGATTGGGGAAAGGATAAAGATCGTCGGTTTGTGATTTATAGACTATTGCAAAATCGAGAAAAAAGTTTCTGTTAAAACGGTAACCAATACCGCCGGTAAAATAACTAGTGTCTCCTTCCATCCGAAAGATGGTATTTGATCCGGAGATGGGAGCATCCCCTTTTTCCCTGAATATTGCCTCATAGGGATTCTGCATCCAGGCATAACCGAGACGTCCCGAGAACTGCGGTGTAAAGCGGTACTCAAGTCCTGCCTTGACGGTAGATGCGGGGCGGAAATCCATCGAGATATATTCGTTATCGATATCGTACCAGCCCGGATCGTCCATTGAACCGGAAGGTACCTTCAGCTTCATGCGGCTGTAATCCACCAGTTCATAATCCATACTGGCTATAAAATTGTTCCCGAATACACCGGCAATGCTGGCAACGATCTTCCCAGGTGTCTTCAGATCGTAATCGTTGGTAAAAACGGCCGAATAGGTTTGTCCCGGTTCATAATCAGTATCTGTCACATATGCTCCCATGTTGTCATCTATCTGGGCTTCATAGGTTTCCGTCAGTGCGTACAAAGTGGGGGTATGCCAGGCAAAGCCAAGCCTGAGAAAATTTACAGGCCTGTAGATTGCGCCCAGCTTGGCACTCACGCCGGCGCCGCTGGTGGTGACCCAATTGGTGAGCGTATATCCACCTTTGTCAAAATCTTCCAGATAATCCGATTCAAGACTGTAGGAAATATCCTTGATGGAGAGTGAGAGGCCCAGATTTAGCACATGGCTTATAGTGGTTCCCACCGTAAAATCATAATTATCAACATGGCCTCTTTCTTTTGTACGTATCTCTCCGATAGCTGTCTCACCGAAAGTATTCACCGGATCGTACCGGGTTCCATTGTTGACTGGTTTAATCAGTTTGGAGTTAAATCCCAGGACAGCGAGCCAGGGTTGCGTTACAAAAGGATCGGGAAGGTTATCTCCTATCTCCAGTTTCGAGGGATCAACACCGGCGCTCCTGTCGGCAATATAATCGATCATGGTGCTGGCGGCCGGGCCAACGGCGGTGATATTTTTATCGAACGATTTAAGCCGGTTGTATGAAAAACCAAAGTTCACGAGGGGAAGAACATCGTTTCTAAGGGGAAAATAACCCACAAAGCCTAGATTGTCCATATCGAAGCGGGTTTTATTCGCATCCCGATTTCCTACACTCGACCTGTCCTGCGAAAGATTCAGGGTTCCCACTACTTCCGAGCTGCGATAGACTGCAATACCGGCAGGATTGATAGAGATCGCTGTCTGATCACCACCCAGTGCACCAAAAGCACCACCCATGGACATGGCACGTGCTGTTCCGTGAATATCTTCGCGGGAAAAACGCAATGCATCCACTTCAGATTGTGCGAACAGTGAAGGAGACAGCAAAAAAGACGTGAAGAGTATATAAATGATTTTTTTCATTATCTTGTGTATAATAGATTGATAATAAGAAAAGACTGCCTCCCTAAAAACACCATGGTGTGGAGACAGTCTTGAATATTTGCTACCTATCTGCGACTGCCACTTGAACGTCCGCTGCTGCCGGAGCTTGAACCTGAGCTTCTGCTGCTACTGCTACTACCGCCAAAGGAACTGCTGGATGAAGAACTGCGGCTCGGAGCGGAGTATGTGGCACTTCTGTTTGTTGAACTCGAACTTCTTGATGGCGACGAGTATGTGTCGCTGCTCCGGCTGGGAGTTACACTCCGTTCATAGCCGGAACTGCTTCTTGAGGGAGAAGTGGTGCTTCCTCTCTGATAGATGTTTCCACTGCGAGAGGGAGAAGCATTATTATACTGATAGGAAGAGCTGCTCCTCGCAGAGGATGGTGCGGTGGACCTGTTGATGGATCCAGAACGGCTGGAGGTACCGGAGCGTTCAACGACACGACCCGTTCTTGAGTCATACGTTCTACCCGAGTTATCAATAATTCTTGTCCTCGGAGCAGTAGATTCATTCCGGCCTGTTATGCCGGTACGTGTATTGTTCGTGGCCGTTCTGCCTGATACTGATCCGCGTGTGTTGGCTGTTCTTCCGGACAAAGCGCTGCGTGTACCCGATGTTGAGGATGATCTTCCCGAAAGACCTGCTG
Organism: Proteiniphilum sp. LBM24028; assembly: GCF_056629195.1. Classification (NCBI taxonomy): domain Bacteria; kingdom Pseudomonadati; phylum Bacteroidota; class Bacteroidia; order Bacteroidales; family Dysgonomonadaceae; genus Proteiniphilum; species Proteiniphilum sp. LBM24028. The sequence goes on from NZ_CM152817.1 coordinate 1,309,152, forward strand.
CAGCACTGCTTCTGCCGGCTGAACTCGATCTGTACACGCCGGAACTTCTACCTGAACGATTGTGAGTCAGGCTGCTATAATAGCCGTCATAGAATCCGTACTGATAACCGCCGCCCCAGTATCCGCCGTATCCATAATACCAGGGATCGTACCAGCCGCCGTAATACCACGGCGAGTACCAGCGACTGTAATATCGGGGTGAATACCAGCCTCCGTAATACCAGGGATCATACCAGCCACCATAATACCACGGTGAATACCAGCGATTGTAATACCACGGATCATACCAGGGGTCATACCAGGGATAGTAGGAAGATCCCCAGCCCATGCCAAAATAAATGTTGCTGTTCCATCCGCGGTTGTTGTAGTTGTCATACAGATCATCGCCCACATAGACTATCACCTCATCTGCTCCAGAAATTTTGATACTCGATTCGGGATCGTGAAACCGTACTATACGGTCGGTGTACTCATATTCCGAATAACCTTCCGTTGTTCCGGAAAGAGACTGATCATCAGACAACATATCATTGTTACCACGACGATTGTATTCATCCACATCTCTTCCATTGGCAGTCACCTCCATATTGGTGGCATCGCCCTGAACAATTACTACTTTCTTTTTCTGTACCTCCTGTTGTTTTTTCTGAATTTTCACCGTTTCATTCTGTGCCGGATCGGCATAGATATCATCCCATTCCTGTGCGAAACCCAGGAGAGGTACCGCTGTCAGTAAAACGGTCAGTAAAATTTTATTCGTTTTCATAGTTTCTCCCCATTTTATATTCTTGTCTGATTTGTTATCTATCACCTTTAATTGACTCTTTGACACGCTTTGTAGGTAATAGTTTAATGCGCGCGACTTTTTTTCGACAGATTACTTTGCATTACAAATATACAAATCAAAGCAGATAAAACATCCTCTTTTATTCAAAAGATGATTATTTTATCAAAACGCTGCATTTCCGTTAGTTAAAAAATGCAACAAAAAAACTTTCCTTAGTTTTTTTATTTCCTGCAACCCTCTTAAAAAGGGGAATGGTCAAACTGAAAGCGAGATTATGCCGGGATATCTTCAAAAGGATAACTCCAGACCGTCATATGCCAGCATCACGTGAGAAGGGAGTTCTTTTTCAACCACCTCATGCAATCCCATTTCGTGGCTGATGTGAGTAAAAAAGGCTTTCCCGGGTTCAATTCTGTCGACTACCTCCAAAGCCTGATCCAGTGTCTGGTGCGAAATATGTTCTTTTTTCCTCAGTGCGCTAATCACCAGCGTATCCACATTTTTCAATTTATCAAACTCGTTCTCAGGAATGATTTTCACATCGGTCAGATAGACAAAATTCTCAATCCGGTATCCCAGGATAGGCAACTTAAAATGCATCACGCGGATGGGTATTACTTCCACACTGCCGATATAAAAAGAATTTTTTTCACTGATCTTCCTGATGGCGATATCAGGCACGCCTCCGTACCGGACGGGACCAAAGCAATAAGGCATACGTTCCCTGATTGCGTACTCCAACTGTTCTTCCATGAACAGGTCCACCGGACCAAAAACTGAGAAGGGACGCAGGTCGTCGATACCCCCAACGTGATCATAATGTTCATGCGTAAGTAATACCCCATCAATCTTTGAGAAGGGAAGCGGCAACATCTGCTGCCTGAAATCTGGTGTACAATCTATCACCAGCGATTTGTCCGCGACCTCTACTCTGACAGAAGCCCGTAATCGCTTGTCACGCAAGTCGCCGGAGCGACATACGGTACAGTTGCAACCAATCTGGGGTACTCCCGTAGATGTACCAGTACCCAAAAATTGAACTTTCATATTGTGAAGAATAAAAAAACTGCCTCATTTTCTGTAACGGGCAGCTTTTGATCTTGTAAGAAAGGAACGGGCGAACAAATCCACGATCAAGTCCGCCTTCCACCATTTCACACAACTTTTTTAATATTGTCTTTCCAGAATCCAGAGATCATTGAATGGAACCCCATACGTCCTTCTCAGATAATCGGTATCACCCTTGGCTGAATAGGTACTGTATAATTGCTCACGTTTAGCCGCAGCCTGCTGTTTGTCATCGTAACTGGCCACAATTACCCGGTACATTCCCTGTTCGTTCTGCGCCAGAATTACCTGATGTCCTTCGCTGACCATTCTCTCTTTAAGTGATTCGGCATTCAGCTTTACACTTAGTGAGGCAATCACCACGCTGTATTTCTTCAGTCCTGCTGCATCGTTCGCATAAACGGGTTCAACCTTCTCTTTTCTTACAGACACCTCCACAGGGGGAAGCGGACTGGCATCTTTTATCACCGTGGTAGGCTGAGAAGCGGTTTGTTGCATTTCTCTTTCCTTTGCGGCTTCATAAACCTGCTTGTAGGCACTCTGTTTGGGCTTGCATGAAATACCCAAAACCATAAGGGCGGCCAAAATCAATGTGTAATGAAATCTTTTCATATGATTAAAACTATTATTTTCAATGGTGTCATATGAAACTCGCTTTAGTCATGATCTTCTGTGATAATGATTATCATGCTCGTTTCATATGTATTCAGTATTTTTATTTCTTATTTCATCATTCAGTAATAAGTATCTGCAAAGATAGTAAAGAAGGCGTGGTTTGTACGTTCGCAAATGTGAAAATAAATTAAATGGAACCATTTAAACGGTTCCATTTTTGCACTTAAATAAAAAACCCTAAACTATCATCAGTCATCATGTAATTTAATTTTTCCAAGATCAACAACCTCTCCCACCTTTACCTGAATATCATTGATCACGGTATCCCTGAATGTTGTGGTTGTATCCGCAAAAATGGTCAGATCCCATAGTGCCGGTTTCAGACCGGGGAACAGGAATGATCCGTTATCCTCGGGAAGAGAAATCAATGTATCTTCACCGTTGATAATTTGTATGTAACTTACTCCAGCCGAATCTGTTCGCGCAGGCAAAGCAATTCCTTTTATTGTACCGCCAAACGCATCGGCATAGGTACGGATGACCGGTTTCAGGCTATATGTACCATTCCCCTTTCTGACGATTGACCGGGCGGCATCAAAATCAATTACGAAGCTGTAAGCCAGATCCGGAAGCAATGTCTCGTGCAGATTAAACTTAAGACCGCTGGTTTGGGCAGAAGGTGTCGATAGACCATGTACCACACCATTCACCACCACATTGCTTCCATCTCCAAGTATCAACCTTACCTGACTAATTTTTCCGGCAGGTATATCGCCATTGGCCAGCAATACCGTCTCTCCGTTTCTGTAATCCAACAGGTTGTAAATACCGGGATTGGGAACATCCAGATCGATCCATGTCACTTTGCTCGAGTCAATATTGTCTTCGTCGTCAAAGAAATCGTCGGCGAAACCTATACGAACACCACGAACATCTATATTCACTTCCTCATAATTCAAAGCAGGGGCATCTGTCAACTTAAACTGGATGGTTGCTTTTCCGTCTGTGATTTTTTCATTCTCGTTCGTACAGCTCATCACTGTCCATAGCATCAGCATGGATACTATTGTAAGGGAACCATTTTTCAAAATAATTTTTTTCATAAAGTCTTGCATTTAATAGATAGTTTTGCTTAAAAGAAAATATTTAAAAATATTCTACACTCTTAGAACAAGTGCAGACATCCTAAAAGTTCATACTGCGACGTTAAAGATTTCGAAGAAGTACTAAAGGGTAAAAATAAAAAACCGTGTACTCTTATATTTTCCAAAACAAATTGCGGTTTATTTCCGTTATACCAGACATCAATCGCTATTTATATTTGCAATGAAAACATTTTTTTTATCTTTTTTGCTCTTAACACTGGGCGTTCATTTTTTCTCCTCCTGCAATCAGTATAACAAACAAGGTAATGAAGCAAATCAGCGAGGTTCAGTCTCCGGTGACACCATACAAGACTTGGTGAACAACCCTGCGGCCATGGATCTACATGAAAGGCTAATGAATTCATTCAGTGATGACTGGATGGAGCGGGAATCGGATCCAGACCTTTATCCGGATTTTTATGGCGGTTCATTTATCGATAACAACGGTATTTTCGTGATTGCCATCACGGGTGACCGGAAGCGGTATAATGAAGAGTTAGCCGCCAGACTCGGGACAAACAATTTTAATGTAGAAGCAGTACAATATTCTTATAAACAGATGATGCAGGTGATGGACAAGATAGATGCTTTTCTGGTCGATACCACCATCCCGGAGAATCATCCTGTGGTTACACATTTTGCCGGAGCCTACCCTGATGTGATGGAAAACAGGGTGAAGGTAATCCTGACAGTCGTAAGCAAGGAAATCACAGACACTTTTAAAAAGGATATCTCAGATTCTCCCATCATTGTTTTTGAACAGGGAGAGATACCCGAATTGTTCTGAAACAAACGGATACCTTCCTATTCATCCTTTTATCAGGTCGCTATTGCGTGCAGAGGCATGATACCAGGTTCCGGTCTCCATATGCGTTGTCTACGCGGGCCACATTCACCCAGAATTTATTTTCAGATACGAAGGGAAGCGGAAACGCCGCTTTACTACGCGGATATGCATGTTCCCAGTCATCCGCCGCGACCTCATACTGGGGATGAGGTGCATTTACCAGCACGTTATCTTCTCTCGTATATTCGCCCCGTGATACTTCTATGATCTCTTCATGAATCTGTTTCATGGCTTCCACAAACCGATCCAGTTCTGCCAGGCTTTCACTCTCGGTGGGTTCAACCATCAGCGTGCCATGGACGGGAAAAGACAATGTGGGTGCGTGATAACCATAATCTATCAGTCGCTTTGCAATATCAGTCTCGGTGATACCCGACACCTCTTTCAGTCCCCTGCAATCGAGTATCAGTTCGTGACCTACCCTGCCGCCGGCACCGCGGTAGACAATGCCGTACGAGTCGTTCAGCCTTTCAGCCAGATAATTGGCATTAAGAATAGCGGTGGCGGTAGCCTCCTTTAACCCTTCGGCGCCCATCATACGAATGTAGGCATAGGTAATTTCCAGCACCCCGGCACTGCCGAATGCTGCAGCTGACACCGTATTCCTGCTTGTTTCAAATGTTACAGGATGACCTGGCAGAAAGGGAACCAGATGTTCCGCCACACAGATGGGCCCCACACCGGGTCCGCCTCCGCCGTGAGGAATGGCAAAAGTTTTGTGCAGATTCAGGTGGCACACGTCGGCACCAATGGTGCCGGGGTTGGTGTATCCCACCTGTGCATTCATGTTGGCTCCATCCATATAGACCTGTCCTCCGGCATCATGGATAAGCTGGCACATTTCTTTGATTTCAGTTTCAAAAATTCCGTGCGTGGAAGGATAAGTGATCATGTAAGCAGCCAGATTGTCTTTGTGTTGCGCTATCTTGCTGCGCAAATCATCCATATCTACATTTCCTTTCGTATCGGTAGCAACCGTTATCGGCGTGAAGCCGGCCTGTACGGCACTGGCAGGATTGGTGCCGTGTGCAGATGCCGGAATGAGTACCACCTTGCGATGTCCCTCACCATTGTTTTCGAGGTAGGCTCCGATGGTGATCAATCCTGTATACTCACCCGCCGCTCCAGAATTAGGCTGCAGGCTGGTAGCAGCAAAACCTGTAATCTCCGCCAACATGTCCTCCAACTCATCAATCATCTGTCTGTATCCTGCAGCCTGTTCCTCCGGAACAAAGGGATGCATGCGCTGTAAGCCGGGCAATTCCAGCGGCATCAGTTCCGATGCTGCATTCAGTTTCATCGTGCATGAACCAAGGGAGATCATGGAATGAGCCAGGGAGATGTCTTTACGTTCCAGTCGCTTGATGTATCGCATCAATTCTGTTTCCGTATGATAACTGTTAAAGGTAGGGTGTGTAAGGAAGTCCGATTTCCGGAGAAGGGACTCTTTCAATGTGATTTTCGCGGGCAAATCGTCAATCATGAACACCTTTGAGCTGCCCGCAGCCATGGCAAAAACGGCCAGTAGTTCATGCACCCTGTAGTCGTTTGTAGTCTCATCAATGCTGATACCTATTTCACCGCTGTTGAAATAGCGTAGGTTGATGGATCTCATCTCTGCATTTTCCCGGACATCCTGAGCTGAAATACCTTCGGGCAATTCTATTTTGAGGGTATCGAAGAAACTTTTGTTGAGTTGCTTGAAGCCCAACTCATTTAGTTCATCGCTCACGCGGGAAGCCACCGAATGAATGCGGCTGGCAATCTCTTTCAAGCCTTCGGGACCATGATAAACGGCATAAAAAGAGGACATAGTCGCCAGCAGCGCCTGCGCAGTACAGATGTTTGAGGTGGCTTTTTCCCGTTTGATGTGCTGTTCGCGCGTTTGCAGTGCCATACGGTAAGCTTCTTTACCGTATACATCCTTGGAAATACCGATAATGCGTCCCGGCATGGCACGCTTAAACTCTTCCCTTGTGGCAAAGAAAGCAGCGGAAGGGCCGCCGTAAAACATAGGTATGCCAAATCGCTGACTGCTTCCAAAAGCAATATCGGCCCCCCACTCGCCCGGAGGCGTAAGTAATACCAGAGCCATCAAATCGGTCGCCACAGCCACTTTACAATCCGATTCGTGTGCTTTTTTCACCAGATCCCTGTAATCTTCTACGTTTCCATCTCCATTGGGGTATTGGAGAATCATCCCAAAGCAAGGCTGTTCAAAAGTAAAGGTTTTCCAATTACCTACAATGACTTCAATTCCAGAATAATGCATTCGGGTCTGCAATACAGACAGCGTTTGCGGAAAGATTCGTTCATCCACAAACAATGCTTCCACATTGTTTTTTATCTGTTCACGGCTACGCAGTCCGTACATCATGGTTGCCGCTTCGGCGGCAGCAGTGGCCTCATCGAGGAGAGAGCTGTTTGACAATGGCAGTGCGGTCAGTTCGCTTATCACCGTCTGGAAGTTCAGTAACGCCTCCAGCCGTCCCTGTGATATTTCTGCCTGATAGGGAGTATAGGATGTGTACCAGACCGGATTTTCGAACACGTTGCGGTAGATAACCGCAGGAGTTATGGTATCATACCATCCCATTCCGATATAGGAGGCAAATACCTGATTCCGTGATGTTATTTGTGCAATTTCTTCAGCATATTCCTGCTCCGATAACGGTGCGGGAAGCGACAATGGTTCCGGTAAGCGGATATCGGCAGGAATTGTCTGGTCGATCAGCGCCTCAACAGAATTTATTCCAAGGAATTTGAGCATGGTTTCTTTCTCGGATTCCGCAATTCCCACGTGACGATTTTTAAATTGTTCCATTTTCAACATAATGAAAGATATAATTTTTTTATTGATCTTCAACTATCATCTCTCACCAACAAAAGGATTTTCAGCTTTTTCCTGTCCAATGGTGGTCGATGGCCCATGACCGGGATAGACCCGTGTTTCTGATGGCATCCTGAAAAGTTTTGTTTTTATACCTTGCACCAGCGTATTGAAATCGCCACCAGCCAAGTCTGTACGTCCTATACCCGAATGAAACAATACATCTCCGCTAAACAGGACGTTTTCACCCTTGTGATAAAAGACCAGGCTTCCGGGAGAATGTCCGGGGAGATGAATTACGTCAAGAAACTGATTACCAAAGATGATCTGATCCCCTTCGCGCAGAAACCGGCCGATATTTGGCCTGTAATTAGTGTTCACATTCGGAAGACCAAACAAATGCAGTTGCGATGGTATATCTTCCAAAAGAAATTCATCGGCCTGGTGACAGGACAAAGTCAGTCCAAACTGTGAAGCCATCATGTTGACACCAAAAAGATGATCGAAGTGTAAGTGAGTATTTATAAGGTGTTTAACTATAAAATCATGATCCAGAATATACTGGAGCAATAATTCCCATTCATCGGCATAAAAGCATGCTGCATCGATCACAATGCACTCCTTCGTCTCGTCGGAGACTACATAGGTATTAACACCCAACGGGTTGAACTCAAAAGATTTAATCTTCATAGAAAGAGAGATTGAAAGATGATATTCAGGACAAAAATAACACTTTCTTTTGGAATAATCCGGATTGGGATATAGATAAAAAGATCAACTCAGTGAGACATACACCAGTTTCTTGGTCTGAAAGAAGGGTTCGGAAAAATATTTTGAGAGTGGAATTTCATCTGCCATTCTTTTATAAGGCTGTATCTCAGCAGTCAGATCCCCACCCTTCAGACAAATAACTCCATTGGGAAGGGCATTTATCTGTTCGGTTGCAATATTTTTACGGGTTACCCTGATGAGGTCAGGCAGTGGCATGACTGCTCTGCTTACGATAAAATGAAACTTCCTTTTTTCATCTTCCACGCGGGTATGTATCACTTCTACATTAGAGAGTCCTATCTCTTTTGCCACAGCTCCGGCCACTCTGATTTTTTTTCCAATACTGTCGACTAACAGAAAATGCACATCAGGAAAAAAAATTGCCAGAGGTATTCCCGGAAATCCTCCGCCCGTACCCACGTCAATAATGCGGGTACCCGGAACAAATGAAATGTACCTTGCTATGGAGAGCGAATGAAGTATATGATGCAGGGCCAGATTACCGATATCTTTTCGGGAAATCACATTGATCTTTTCATTCCAATCGGCATACAATCCTTCGAGCGCATCAAACTGCTCTTTTTGTAACGCTGTGAGGGCCGGAAAATAGGTTTTAATATCTTTCACTGCAAACCAGCCAGTTTATGTACGATGGTATTTTCCCTCAACAGGGAACGAATTGCGGTATAGGGTATAAATACCTGTGGGGCATCCAGCTGATAAGCAGAGTATTCCCCTTTATTGTAGGTATAGATAATCCCTTTTTCATTCAGCAGAAAATTCCGGTTGGGAATGATTTCCCGGATTCCGAAGAAACCCAGTTCTTCGAGTTCAGGAATTGTTTTTACATTATTCTGATCAAGTAAAGAAGTGATAATAAGGTTTTGCATGGCAGAATCATATCCTGCATTGAAAATATCACTTTCTATTACCTGATTGCCGTTGTTTAAATTGATTACATAGTTGCGGTAAGAGCTATAAGAGGTAGCACCACCCTTATTATTCGACTGTTTTACCTGGAATGCAATAAGTCCGTACTGGTTATAGACAATCGAGTCGGACAGGCTTTCGTAATAAGAATAGAAAGTATCCCTCACTTCATGCTCGCCACCAGAAACGTCCATTCCGGGAATGAGGGCATTCAGTTCCATCATATCTTTTGCTGTTTCGCGATAGGTGCCGGCATCCGCACTGTAGTTCTTGATAAAGCTCTTCACATAGGCATCCGTAGCAATTGGAGGGGTCATTGCTTTATAGAAGGTTCCGAAAGTATGTTTCACAAAAAACTGTTGCAAGCTATCTATACTCATCCTGGAAGCGTTTGCAGGGTATACGAACTCCACACGTATGTCACAAAACGGTTTAGATTCATCACCGTCGAGATGGTATCTTTCATGCACCCTGATGGTATCGAAACCGATATTGTTTTCTGCACGAAACTTACTGCGCACCTCGCTGTTGCATGCGATGAACAGCGCAGTCAATACCGGCAGCAATAAAAATGTATTTTTCTTTATCCTCTTCATACATGCACAAATTAACGACAAAATTATACATTTTATCGGGACATCTGTCTACTTTTTACAAAATTCCACAAAAAGAGGATACATAATTTCTGTATCCTCCCCAGTAAATCATTGTTATCGTCATCCTGCTTCACGGACAAACATGCTGACAAGAAAAATCAATACGCATTTCCATCGGTATCCAGCTCTTCCATTCCCAGCTTCTTTTTTTCCAGTGCCCCCCAGGCATATATGATATAGCCAATGACCACCGGTACAAAGAGTGAAACCACTGCCATTGCAGTGAGGGTAAATTCACTCGATGAGGAGTTTTCCAGTGTGAGGGAGCTTTGCAGGTCTATGGAAGAGGGATAATAGGCTGTATTGTTGTAACCGGCAATCAGTAACAGCATGGTCACGACAATGATTGTCCCGGCACCGGTAAACCAGATACCTTTTCTGAACCGGGGACTAAAAACAGTTTTAAATGTACCATACAAGACAGCTGCGACACCCAGAATGAACAATACCAGAATCCATGGCATATCGGTGAAGTTATGCAGATACTTCATTTCCTCGAGTGAAACAACTTTGGTGACGGGATCTACAGCGTATCCTTCATCAAATAATGTCCATATCAGAAAAACAAGGAAAAACAGCAAAAAGGGTACTCCGTTGTAAAGTACAAATTTACGTGATCTCTGTTCCAGCTTTTCGTGCCTGAGCCGATTTACAAAAAAGAGACTTGCCTGTGTACGGGCCAGAAACAACACGGCAAAACCGAGTGAAAGATTACGCAGGTTGAATAGTGATTCCAGTCCGTGAAGTGGATTTTGCCACTGACTGATGATTGCTCCGGAAGTACCCAATCCGGCAATGTTTCCCTTGGCCACAGTAAACTGGGAGCCGGTGAAGAAGGTGGCTACCAGCACACCCAGCAGAAATGTACCTATCACTCCATTCAGGAAAAGAAAAGTGCGGTACACCCGGGGACCGAAAATATTGCCCGGTTTCGACTGGAACTCATAAGAAACAGCTTGCAGTACAAAGCAAAAGAGCAGAATCATCCAGGCCCAGTAAGCACCTCCAAAGCTGGTTGAATAGAACAATGGAAAAGAAGCAAAAAAGGCACCTCCAAATGTTACCAGCGTGGTAAATGTATATTCCCACTTCCTGCCAAGCACATTGACCAGCAATTTTTTTTCATCCTCCTCCCTGGAGAGGGAGCCGAGCATCGACTGTCCTCCCTGTACAAAAAGCAGAAAAACAAGCAATCCTCCCAGGAGAGACATGATAAACCACCAGTATTGTTGTAAAAAATCGTATGTAATCATCGTACTATTGTTTTTAACTGTGCAACTTCTTTTATTGTCCGGTATGATTCTCGGTCGAGAGTGATGCAGGACCCTTTTTAATCTGCTTTACCATGATGGCTATCTCGGCTGCAAGCAAACCGGTAAAAATCAGCGTAAACAGAATAAAGGTGGTTATGATGTTGCCGGCAGATACTGCCGAAGCAGAAATCTCTACGGGCAGGATATCCTGAATTGTCCAGGGCTGCCGACCCACTTCTGCAACTATCCATCCCAGCTGGGCCGCAAGAAAGGAGAGGGGAATACTCCACAAAGCCACATATTGCAGCCACCCGGTATTACTCATTTTCTTTTTGTAGAGATAATACAACACCACCATGAAGAACAATATGAAAAAAATGCCGATCATTACCATCAGGTGAAAACTGTAGTAGGTAAGCGGTACATCGGGAATCAGGTCCACACCGGTTTCAAGATATCCGTAACCAAAATGAGCATAGTTTTCCCTTAGAATTGCCTCATGACTGGCTACATCGGCAGCACGTCCTTCTTTTCTTGCAACCATGTGATCGGCAAGCGCCTGGATGGCTTTTTCTCCGCGGGCCTTACGTTCCTCAAAGGAGAGGGCCGTTGTTCCGTCGGGAAGTGTATAGCCTCCGTCAATGATGTCTTTCACTCCCGAGACAAACGCATTTTGGTCCCGGTAGGCAAGAAAAGAGAGAAGTTTGGGTATCTCCACATTGAGAATATAAGGTTTCACCTCATCGTTGTAAGCTGTTTTGTTGGGATTCAATATACCAAAAGCAGAAAGACCGGCACCTTCCCTACCCTCATATAACCCTTCCATTGCAGCCAGCTTCATTGGTTGTTTTTGTGCTACCTGATAGGCGGAACCATCACCCGTGACAGCAAGCATTACGAAGCCGACCAGCCCCACGAGTGATCCGATCCTTAAACTTTGAATGGCAAATTCGACATGTTGCTTTTTCAGGAGATACCAGGCCGAGACACCTGCCACAAAAGAGGCACCTACGGCCCAGCAGGAGAAGACCGCGTGGAGAAACTTGTTATAAGCTACCGGCGAAAGAACCACTGCCCAGAAATCGACCATTTCATTGCGTACGGTATCGGGATTGAATTCCATTCCTATGGGATATTGCATCCATGCGTTGGCAACCAGGATCCAGAAAGCAGACAGAGTGGCTCCCGTGAAGACAAGCCACGTAGAGAGCAGGTGTGTCTTTTTGCTTACCCTGTTCCAGCCAAAAAACATGATGGTGACGAAGGTGGCTTCCAGGAAGAAAGCAATAATACCTTCAATGGCAAGGGGAGCTCCAAAGATGTCTCCCACGAACCAGCTGTAATTTGACCAGTTAGTGCCAAACTGAAACTCCAGAATAATTCCTGTGGCTATACCAATGGCAAAGTTAATGCCAAAGATCTTTTGCCAGAACCTGGTTGTATGCTTCCACTTCTCTTCGCCTGTTTTTACATAGATGGTCTCCATGATGGCCATGATGAGTGCCAGGCCGATAGTAAGGGGGACAAATATCCAGTGATAGCCGGCAGTAAGCGCGAACTGCGCTCTTGCCCAATTTACAGTAGATATACTCAACATATCCATATATTATTCAGATTAAGCTTGTTAATTTCCAGGAACTTTTCTATATCCGGCATGTTTAGACCGGATAGGTCTTTCGCTGGTTTTTATAATTGTTGCTGTGATTAAAAGAAATTCAACTCAGGCCTGCCCTATTCCACCGATGGGCGGCAAAAAACCGGGATCGGCATGTAGGCGGATAGCCCCGTTTTGTTGTTCAAACTTATCAATGTTGTCTTTCAGCGCCATGAATAACCGTTTTGTGTGTTCCGGCGTAAGAATGATTCTGGATTTAACTTTTGCCTTGGGCAATCCCGGCACAATACGAATGAAATCAATGACAAACTCAGAGGTAGAATGCGAAATGACTGCCAGATTGGAATAGATGCCCTGAGCAATCTCATCACTCAACTCTATCTGAATTTCATTATCCTGATTGAATTTTTCCATTATAAACTGTGAATTTATTGTTATTTATAAATGTTATAAATAGAATATGAGCAAAGAAAATTAATTTTTCCTTATCTACAAAGGAAAAGTTCAAGATTCTTGAAATTTTTCCTTAATTTCCTTGTCGTTCTTTTCTTGGTTAATTTTTCCATTCCTTGTAAGGCAAATTCAAAGAATCGCCCACTCCTTTAAATACAATATCACCATGCACTACATTCAGTCCCTGCTTCAGATCGGAATGAGACATACAGGCTTTTTTCCAGCCGTTTTCAGCCAGTGTCATCACATATGGCAAAGTTGCATTGGTGAGGGCACGTGTTGAAGTGACCGGCACGGCACCCGGAATATTTGCCACACAATAGTGAATAATTCCATCTACCACGTAAACAGGATCGGCATGAGTAGTGGGATGCGTGGTTTCAAAACACCCTCCCTGATCGACCGAGACATCAATGATCACTGTGCCGGGAGTCATCTCTTTCAGCATTTTCCGGGTTACCAGATGAGGAGCCTTCATACCCACCTGCAGGGTAGCCCCGATAACCAGGTCGGCAGTTTTTACCAAATCGGAGATGGCATACCGGGTGGAGTAAACTGTCTCCACGTTGGCGGGCATCACTTCCGACAAATAACGAAGCCGGTTTAAGCTGATGTCCAGTATTTTCACATTGGCTCCCAGTCCTGCTGCCATTAAAGCGGCATTGGAACCCACCACACCGGCGCCGATGATGATCACACTGGCTGATTTCACACCTGGAACTCCTCCCAGTAATACACCCTTTCCACCCTGAGGCTTTTCAAGATATTTGGCTCCCTCCTGCACTGAGAGGCGCCCTGCCACCTCACTCATTGGTGTAAGCAGTGGCAAGGCTCCGTTGTGGTCTATCACAGTCTCATAGGCAATACAAACTGCACCTGTCTGCATCATCGCTTTCGTCAATTTTTCATTGGAAGCCAAATGGAAGTATGTAAATACAATCTGATTTTCCCTGATCAGCTTATATTCTCTTTCCTGCGGTTCTTTTACTTTTACGATCATATCGGCAGCCGCGTATACTTCTTCCAATGTTTCCACTATTTCAGCTCCTGCATCGATATATCGCTCATCCGGCAGATTGCTTTCAAGACCGGCATTTTTTTGTACGTATACGGTGTGACCTCTGCGGGTCATTTCATATACTCCTGCGGGAGTCATTGCCACCCTTCCCTCCTGGACTTTAATCTCTTTGGGTACTCCTATGGTCATCGTAATTAAGTTATTAGATATTGTAAACGAGCTGTATGATTATGATACAAAAATAACACAAAAAAATAAAAAAGATATTTCCGGTTAAGAAAAACATGTATCATCCTCTCCGTGATTATTTTCATATATAAACATCCTCCAGAGTATAAAGTTGAAACATTTTTTGTAGTTTGCAGATTAAATCGTATTTTTGTACGGTATTTACATTTCCGAAAATTAAAATAATTTGCACAATGGTTAGTTATAAAGAATTGGGTTTAGTAAACTCTAAGGAGTTGTTCAGAAAAGCAATTGACGGTGGCTATGCTATCCCTGCTTTTAATTTCAACAACATGGAACAATTGCAGGCTATTATCTCCGCCTGCGTGGAAACAAAGTCACCCGTAATCCTTCAGGTCTCCAGCGGTGCACGTAAGTATGCCAATCAGACCTTGCTGCGTTATATGGCGCAGGGAGCTGTTCAATATGCCAAAGAGTTGGGTTATGAAATTCCCATTGTACTTCACCTCGACCATGGCGACAGCTTCGAGTTATGCAAAGACTGTATTGAGAGCGGCTTTTCATCCGTGATGATTGACGGTTCCCATCTACCTTATGAAGAAAACATTGCCCTGACAAAGAAAGTGGTTGATTACGCTCATCAGCACGGCGTTACCGTGGAAGGTGAACTGGGCGTACTGGCCGGTATTGAAGACGATGTTCAGGCAGAACACCATACATATACCGAACCCGACGAAGTGGTCGATTTTGTTTCTCGCACAGGCGTGGATTCACTGGCCATCTCTATCGGCACCTCACACGGTGCGTTCAAGTTTACTCCGGAGCAGTGTACCCGCAATGAGGACGGCGTATTGGTACCTCCCCCCCTTCGTTTCGATATTCTGGAAGAAATTGAAAAGCGTATTCCCGGATTTCCTATCGTGCTTCATGGTTCTTCATCCGTTCCGCAGCAATATGTGGAAACCATTAACAAGTACGGTGGTAAACTGAACGATTCAATCGGTATTCCCGAAGAGCAGTTGCGCAAAGCTGCCAAATCGGCTGTATGTAAAATCAATATTGACTCCGATGGCCGCCTTGCGATGACGGCAGCTGTACGCGAAGTATTCGCGACAAAACCGGCAGAATTCGACCCCCGCAAGTACCTGGGACCTGCACGCGAAGAACTGAAAAAACTATACATGCACAAGACAGAGAAAGTACTTGGCAGTGCCGGTAAAGCATAATTATTTATCTTCATGAATTAAAAAAAGGATTGGCCATAACGGTACAATCCTTTTTTAGTACTATGATACCAGCCTTTACAGGCTCAACGCCGGTTCATTTTCGAGATCATTTGATTGAAATCAGCTTCTTTCAGTAAGTCATCCAGCGAAAGATGCATCCTGTATTGCCAGCGATGCGCAGGATTGGCTGGTATATTGATGCGTTCAATGGCCGGATTGGGGTTCCACAGCTTTTCATCGGCCGACATCCAGTCCTGCCAGGGCAATATGACCCACATTGCTGTCGATTGCAGATGCTTGACAAGAATCTCCCTGCAAATTGTTTCATTACATTCTTCCGGAGCCGTACCCTCGTGTTGCAAAATTTCGTTGTAATAGCGTTGTGTTAACGTCCTGTTTTCTGTCCACCATGCACGAAGGGGCGACATATCATGAGTTGAAGTGGTACATACAGAGAGGTATGGTAGTGAACCCAGATCGGAAAAGGTGGTTCCTGAATCTTTGGGCATACGCTGAATCTCCAGACTTAACATCTGCAGTTCATCCATAACCGAGGGCACGCAATCGGGTACCATTCCCAGATCTTCGCCACAGGCCAGCATTGATGTGGATGAAAGCAGCACGGGAAGTTTCTGCATAGCCTGCTCTCGCCAGAAGTAGTTATGCTTGTGATAATAAAAATCATTATACAGCCGGTTGAAAGCATGTTTCACATGATCATCCAGATATTGGTAGGAGAAAGTATGCTGCGCAGTGATGCGCGGATGAAATCTGTGCTGATCATGCCGGTCACGGATAAAGAGAACCTCGGTACAAAGTGAAAGTAGTCCGTCACGGATGTGTACGCTTTTTTCATCCGGAAGATCGGTAAAGAGCCGTTCAATTTTCTGCTGTGTATCACAGAATGATTTTAGTCTGAACCGTTGCCATCCCGAGATGTCCAGATAGCTGTCTTTTACCTCATCGGTATACTTACCGAATATTTCAGGCAGATAATGCTCGTGAATGAAAGGCTCCACCATTCTTTCCTCGTCAAAAGAAATACCGGCGCGGTTTATCTCCTCCACCCAGTAAGGCAATGCCGGACTGAAATATCCGATCAGACCCTGTACGGCATGGAGTGGTATCTCCCAGATGCGAAAAAAACCCAGGATATGATCGATGCGGTAGGCATCAAAATAATCAGACATTTTACGGAAACGGCTGATCCACCATGAATAACCATCCTGGGCCATTGCCTGCCAGTTATATGTGGGAAATCCCCAGTTCTGACCCAGACAGGAAAAATCATCAGGCGGTGCACCGCTCTGCGTATCCATATTGAAAAGGCCGGGTGCAGTCCAGGCATCAATGCTATTGCGGCTGATCCCGATTGGAATATCTCCTTTCAGTGCTACACCTCTCTCCCGCGCATATTCTTTTACTCCGGAGAATTGCTCGTGAAGCAGGTATTGTATAAAATACCAATAGTGAATTTCTGTCTTTGCATCCTGATTATTCTCCATCAGGTGTAGCAGAAGCTGTTCTCTAAAATTTCTAAACTCGCCCCATTCCAAAAAATCGGCGCTCTTATTCCTGTCACGCAGATAGCAATAGCAAGCGTACGGGAAAAGCCAATGACTGTTCATTTCATAGAAAGTCAAATATCCGTCAGATGACAACACCTGCTCACCTAACTCCAGAAACAACTCGCGGCTATAGCTTGCTTTCAGTTGTAAAACCTGTTCATAATTTATCTCCGGCAAGCTGTTCAACCGTGACGCCTCTGCGGCGTATAATTGGAATTTTTTCTTGTCGGTCAGAGGGAGTGCATTGCATCCCAGATAAATGGGATGAAGGGCATAAATAGAAATGGCACTGTATGGATAGGAGTCGCGCCACGTTCCGGTAGTGGTGGTATCATTCACAGGAAGCAATTGAATGAGCTGCTGCCCAGTAATCGATACCCAGTCGATCATTTTATAGAGATCGGTAAATTCACCGATACCAAAGCTTTGATTCGTCTTCAGAGAGAAAACAGGAATTGAGGTACCGGTACCTTTAAAGTTAAAGTTATGATAATGATATTGCAATCCCATTTCCACGAAGACAACATTATTTTCGTAAGCTTTTTCGGCATAAAGGATGCGGTTTCCGCCATCTTCCCAGTGAATAATTTCGCCGCTGGCTTTGTCTCTGATTATAAACTTATATTCGCATGAAGGAGGAATTTGTTTTGCATCAAGAACAATCTGCCACTCCCCCTCGTCCACATAGGATAAAGATAATGCAGTTCTTGGATTCCAATTACCCAGGGAGACACAATTTCCGGTCACACAAACCAGTTTCTCCCGGTCGGCATAGGGACAAATAACATTCAATATCACCGAATGGGCATAATATTTCTCGGTAATAGGCCCCTTCGTATGATAAGAGATGCTGTTAATAAAAACAGATGAATAGAGATAGGAGTGCCAGGGCTTGCTTTTCCAAAGATCCCATATGAAAAACTTCTTTTTGTCTTTGGTAATGTGCAATTTACGTTTTGTTCCCCATTCGCGCCGGATAATAGTTCCTCCCTCTCGAATAAAGTAGTAGTAAAATAGATCTTTCGTATCCGTCACATTCAATTCAGTGAACCAGTCATCGCCTGCACTAGAGAGGACTATTGCTTTGGATTCATCGAACTGTCCCAACTCCGGCAATGAACCACAGAGACAAACCTGCTGTCCCCGCGTGGTATAATAATTGATTTGAAATGATAGAAGAGCCATTTCGATTCTCTCGTTAAGATCATGAAAGACGATGCCCGCTATTCGATGATGTTCTGCATTAAATTATTCTTTTATCGTCGCAAATCTACAATAATTTATAAACAAAAATGATTGACCGATCTCTTTTTTTAAGGGGAATACCGTACAATCGATTACGACAGGCATTCATCCAGGTAAATATCGGACCTGTTTATTTTAGAGAAATATGAGAATCAGTAATTGTGCCGTGATGACCCTGAGAAACATGGTCAACGGATATACGGTGGCATAACTCACGGCAGGGATGTCATTGCCGGCATTCGCATTGGCATAAGACAATGCCGGAGGGTCGGTCATACTTCCAGCAATCAGGCCCATCAACGTAAAATAGTTCAGCTTACACACTTTCCGTCCGATCGTGCCGATGATTAATAGAGGAACAACGGTGATGATCACGCCATAACCAATCCATACATATCCGCCGTTGACCACTGTCTCCACAAAATTATCACCTGCCCCCAGCCCAACGCAGGCAAGGAAAATAGCGATGCCGACCTCCCTCAGCATTAGATTGGCACTCATGGTAGTGTAAGTCACCAGTTTATATTTAGGACCGAATTTACTGATCAGGATGGCCACGATAAGTGGTCCGCCCGCAAGACCCAGTTTCACGGGCTGAGGGATGCCGGGGATTATAAAAGGAATACTTCCCACCAGGACGCCCAGTGCAATACCGATAAAGAAAGAGATCAGATTGGGCTCCCTAAGTCGTTTGAGTGAATTTCCGAGAAACTTCTCGACGTTGAGGATAGATTCTTCCGATCCTACCACGGTCACGCGGTCACCCAGCTGCAGCTGCAATCTTGAATCGGCGATCAGGTCTACACCGGCACGATTGACACGAGTGATATTTATACCGAAAAGGTTTCTCAGTCGAAGACTTCCAATGGAACGTCCGTTAATAGCCGACTTCGTAATGGATATCCTTCGTGATACAAGTTGAGAATCCAGCTTGTTCCACTCTTCTTTTCCCATTTCTATTCGACGACCTATCAACGCCTCTATTACCTCGATATTCTTCAGATTGGAAACGACCAGCACCTTATCGTCTTCATTCAGGACGGTTTGCGTCTGAGGTACTACCAACTCCTGCGTACGGGCATGCAAGGCTCGCGAGATCACAAACTCCTTTTGTATGAGATGTTTAATTTCTCGTATATTTTTCCCGAAGATTGAAGGATTTTCCACCAGGAGTGAAAACATATGTGCTTCGGTCATTTTGGATTCACTTTTGTCGTCAAGTTCACTGTTCTCTCTGGCAAAATTGATACGAAAAATATACCGGAATAAAACCATGGACAGAATAATACCGACCACCCCCAGTGGGTATGCTACGGCATAGGCAGTGGCAATGGTTGGATCCACAGTTCCTGTCATATCGGTGTATGTCTGTTGTGCTGCACCCAATCCGGGAGTATTTGTGACTGCACCCGAGAGTATCCCTACCATGGTGGCGATAGGAGTACCGGAGACGACATGAATGATGTAGGTGGTTATTACTCCCATAAGAACCACTCCTGTTGCCAGCAGGTTAAGAGTGATCCCGCCCTGCTTGAATGAGGAGAAAAAGCTGGGTCCCACCTGCATACCTATCGAAAAAATAAACAGGATTAGTCCGAATTCTTTCAGGAAATGCAATACATTGTAATCGATCTTCAATCCCAGGTGTCCGAGGAATATCCCGAAAAACAAGATCCATGTAGTCCCGAGAGAGATGCCAAAAACCTTTATCTTCCCCAGCAAAAGTCCAATGGAGATTACCAGGGCAAGCACCCAAATTGAATGTGCAATGCCATTGCCGGTGATTAATTCAACTAACCAATTCATTTTCTTCAACAACCTAAAATGTACATAATTCGCCGCAAAGGTAATGTTAATAAGCCGAAATTAAAAACATTTTATAAACGTCACCGCCACCCATTGATTCATTTCCCTTACGGAGTGATAATTCCATCCGGTTTCCTCTCCTTTTTCACGGATCAATGGGATATCTTCCCTGTAAAAACCGCTCATTATAATTCGTCCGCGAGTATTTAACACGTTGTCATAAAATGGGATATCATGAAGCAGTACATTCCGGTTGATATTGGCAAAGATCACATCGAAACGTTTTTCCTTCAGCAGCATGATATCACCGAGCTGTACGCTGATATTACGGACACCGTTGAGTTGTATATTCTCACGTGCGTTGTTGCATGCCCACTCATCGATATCGATGGCAGAGACGGACCTGGCTCCTCTCATTGAAGCAAGAATAGCCAATACAGCGGTTCCACAACCCATATCCAAGACCGATTTTCCCTGCAGATCGGTAGACAGTATTTCCTGCAGGATCAAACCGGTTGTCTGGTGATGTCCGGTGCCGAATGCCATCTTGGGATCGATCGTAATGTCGTAGCGGTAAGTTTTTTCCGGCTGATGAAAGGAACTATGAATGCAACAGGCATCACCAATAACAATCGGCTGAAAATAGTGTCGTTCCCATTCTTCATTCCAGTTTTTGTCTTCCAGTTCATGGTGTTGCCAACCAATATCGGCTTTTAGTGGTAAATCTGCAATGAGTTCTGCAATTTTCACGGAAGAAAAAAGATGTGCCGGTAGATAGGCATCCAGTCCACCCGGAATTTGCACAAATGACTCAAAACCAATTGTGGCCAGCATCCCCGCCAGAATATCCTTAAGCGTTTCTGTATCGGGATCGCAAGTAAACTGCACGTGTATATATTGCATACGGTGAATTATTTTCAATTGTTATTAATCAGTTTAGACTGCAAAAGTAGACAACTTTCGCGTAATCAACCGAAAATTTACTCCCAAAAAAAGACAGCGTGAATATAGTAAAAATCTCTTTTTGCCGGCCGGCGAAATGTTTATTAATGTTACAAAACAACCTATTTCACCAAATATGATTCCCGAATTGGTTTTTTTATCCTACTTTTACCCAGCAAAAACACCGTTTTCGCGTTGTGGTTTTATCGGCATTGTTGACTTCTGATTAACCGCCGTTACGAAAACAGTCTGTCAAATATAGTCTTATGAAAATAAAAACTGGATTTATCGCTTTTATCATAGTCGCTTTTTTGTTTCACGGTTACAGTCAGGTCCAGCAACCTGAGATAAAGTCGCTGATTCAGGAAGGTGTGGCGTTGCACGATCAGGGGGAATATGAGCACGCCATTGAAAAATATCGGGATGCATTGAAACTTCAACCAAATTGCCCACAGGCTACCTATGAAATCGCTTTATCATACCTTGCAATGAAAGATTTTGAGAAAGCTTCGGAATTCAGCACGGCAGTTATCAATACAAACGACAAACAACTTTCACCCGGAGCTTATGCCGTAAAAAGTGAAGCTCTGGTGGAAATGGGTCATCTCGACGAAGCACTTGCTTTATTACATGAGGGATTAGGTAAATTTGGCGATGAATATCTCCTTCATTTTAACATGGCGGTGAACTATTATAAGAAGGACGACATGGACAAAACACTGGAACACGTAAAAAAGGCGATCGATCTGGATAAATCGCATAGTGGCGCCTTTCTTTTGTATGCCTATGCTTTGAACAACAAGGGACTTTGGGTCCAGAGCATCCTTTCCATGCAAATGTTTCTCTTGCTGGAGCCAGACAGCAACAGGTCTAAAAATGCCTATGAAGAGATGTTGCAGACTATGCGCATAAAAAAAACAGGGCCGCCGGTGGAACGCTCCTTTATTCAGCAACAGATGATGCGCAATAGCGGGATAACTTTGCTGCATCCGGAAGAGATACCGCCATTGTCTATTCAGGATGGTCTGAACCGGAACCTGGTGTACCACGCCATCACTGTCACCCTCGATTCCATACAGTCGCCCCCCGCTGCGGAAAATGAGTTTGTGCAGTTCAAGGCTGTAAACCGGGCTATCATGAAAGTGCTTCAGAAGGAAAGCCTCAAGAACGGCAAGCAAGGTATTTTCTGGACTTTTTACGTTCCTTTCTTTTCTCATATAGAACAATCCAGTTTTTACGACACTTTTTGCCGTTATATCAGTGTATCTTACTATCCCGAATCATTGGAGTGGTGGCAGCAGAACAGGAAAGCAGCAGAGAATTTTGTGGTTTGGTTTGAAAAAGGAGACAATCTCTGAGACGGATATAAAATTAATTAGATATCTTTGCGTTGCAGTCCGAATATATGGGAATGATCGACGAGGAAATATTACTGGATGAGTTACGCAACCCGCTTACAATTCGTAAAGGTTTTGCACGTCTGGTATCTGAGTACAGTGAGAGGCTTTATTGGCAGATAAGAAAAATGGTACTTTCTCACGATGATGCCAATGATATCCTGCAGGACGTTTTCATTAAAGCATGGACCAATCTCGAAAATTTCAGGGGAGAATCCAAACTTACTACCTGGCTTTACCGCATTGCCATCAATGAAAGTATCACCTTCCTGAATAAAAAACGAATTCAGAATAATATTTCCATTGATGATGACAACATATTCCTGTTGAATACCATTGAAAGCGACGAATATTTCGATGGAGACGAAGCACAAAAGTTATTGCAAAAAGCAATCCTCACTCTTCCCGACAAGCAACGTCTTGTTTTTCAAATGAAATATTTCGAAGAGATGAAATATGAGGATATGTCGGAAATCCTTGGTACTTCCGTGGGAGCACTTAAAGCATCCTATCATCATGCAGTAAAGAAAATCGAAAAGATTTTGGGTGAAACTAATTAAACCTTTTACATATCAATAAGTCTATTCATCAGTACAGCGAAAATGAGAAGGTATGGAAACAAAGATTAACAAATTAAAAGAAATAGATAAAACAAAAAATCCTTTTAAAGTACCCGATAATTATTTCGCACAATTCAATGAAGAGATAATGAGCCGACTTCCTGAAAAGGTGTATGTTGCTCCCCGACCGGTACCGCTATGGGACAAAGTAAAGCCGTGGGTTTATCTGGCGGCGATGTTCGTGGGAATTTATTTCACGGTAAACTTTCTGACACGCGATGGTGACAAAGCACAAATTACAACGGAACAGTCTGTCACCGATACCCGCTCCGACACATTCCAGCCGGTCGACAATTATTGGTCTACAGTACATATTACTGAAGAAGAATTTTATCAGTTTCTCGAAGATCAAATGGTAGACGACGGTTATTATGATTATATGTATAATCAATATTATTTAAATTAAGGATCTACCAAACTTCTTTAATAAGCTTCCCTCATGAAAAAAAGCGTTGTTTTATTATTGACTCAGTGCCTGCTCCTCTTGCATGTCGCTTCGTTACAGGCTCAGAACAGAAAAATGAACATGGCCGATTATGAAAAGAGAAAGATGGAATTTATCATGAAAGAAGCCGGACTTACAAAGGCGGAAGCCGACAAGTATTTTCCGTTGAACAGTGAACTGACACAGAAAAAATTTGAACTCCATAAACTCCACAGAGACAAGGTGCAACGGATCAAGGACAACAGTAATATTTCGGATGAAGAATACCGAAGATTGCTTGATGACGATGTGGAGGTAAAGCTCAGGGAAGCCGCACTCGACAAATTATATGCCCCCAAGTTTGAGAAAGTACTCACTCCGGAAAAGCTCTACAGGGCACAACAGGCTGAGAAAAGCTTTATCCAGAAGGAGGTGACCAATTTTAGAAGTGAGCAGGGAAATAGCCGTCGGTAATAAGACTCAAGACTGATTGATGCAGCGGATATCATAATTTTTCATACTGTTCTCATATCTCATAATGAACTCACATTAAAAGATCCTACCGGAAAACTTTCT
The DNA here is from genome assembly GCF_056629195.1 of Proteiniphilum sp. LBM24028. Classification (NCBI taxonomy): domain Bacteria; kingdom Pseudomonadati; phylum Bacteroidota; class Bacteroidia; order Bacteroidales; family Dysgonomonadaceae; genus Proteiniphilum; species Proteiniphilum sp. LBM24028. The sequence goes on from NZ_CM152817.1 coordinate 1,333,133, forward strand.
CAATCCTGATTTAAATCGGAATCCATGTTATCAACATAATAATTTTTAAAAGTGAAACACCTCGTTACGACCCAATTGGCTTTCTGTGGTTTTGGAATATTTTTAAGTGCTCAAACTGCAGAGAAACCCAATATTATTTATATTTTGGCGGACGATCTCGGATATGGTGATACAGGATGCTATGGTCAAATAAAAATTGAGACGCCCAATATAGACAATCTTGCAAAAGGGGGAATGCTCTTCTCTCAATTTTATTCGGGAACTACAGTTTCTGCTCCCTCCCGAAGTGTCCTACTTACTGGAAAGCATACCGGACATACTTACATACGCGGTAATGATGAGTTACCGGAAAGAGGAGATGTACAGAGTCATCAGGCTATGTTTAACAATCCTTTTCTTGAGGGGCAGCGTCCGTTACCATCAGACACATACACAATTCCTGCAATGTTAAAAGATGTAGGCTACGTTACCGGATGTGTGGGTAAATGGGGACTGGGATACCCCGGGTCGAGAAGTACACCTGCGAGGATGGGATTTGATTTCTTTTATGGTTATAACTGTCAGCGACAGGCGCATACTTACTATCCTCCCTTTTTATATAAGAATGAAAACAGAGAGTATTTAAATAATAAAATCATAGAACCGGGAACTTTGTTAAGTAAAGGTTTGGATCCGCTTTCAGCAAATAGCTACAGCAAATATGTGCAGAATGATTATGCTCCTGATTTAATGTTCAGAGAACTTCTTTCATTTATAGAAAAGAATAAAAAAAATCCCTTTTTCTTATATTGGGCAACGCCTATTCCTCATGTACCACTTCAGGCACCCCAAAGATGGATTGATTATTATGTTAAAAAGTTCGGAGATGAGAAACCTTACCTGGGAAAAATGGGCTATTATCCATCAAGATACCCTAATGCAACCTATGCGGCCATGATTTCATATCTGGATGAACAAGTAGGAGCTATTATTGATTATTTAAAAGAAAACGGATTGTACAACAATACATTAATAATTTTCACAAGCGATAACGGGCCCACATTCAATGGAGGGACAGACTCTCATTATTTCCGTAGTGCCGGTCCTTTTAAGTCCGAAAGAGGATGGGGAAAAACATCATTACATGAAGGTGGAATACGTGTTCCTTTTATAGCCTCCTGGCCAAAAATAATTAAAGCGAATTCTTATACGGACCATGTTTCAGCTGCATGGGATATAATGCCTACTTTTGCAGAAATTACAGGAGCCACACTCACTGAAACTGATGGCATAAGTATTTTACCTACGCTCAAAGGAAAAAAACAAAGAGGGCATGAATACTTGTATTGGGAATTTCCTGAAAATAAAGGACAGATTGCAATTAGAGTGAATAACTGGAAAGGTCTTATACAAAATGTGAAAAATGGGAACAATAGAATGGAACTATTTGATTTGAATTCAGATCCTCAGGAGTTATATAATCTGGCAGATGAGAATCCCGATATAATTAAAAGAATGGAAAATATTATAAAAGAAGCCCATATCCGTTCTGAAATTGAAAAGTTTAGATTTCCCTTTGACAACTAAATGAAGATAACATCTCATAAAATAAGAGGAAATCAAGTGATTTGGCTTTTGAATCTGAACCTTTATGCATGAAAAGTTAAAATAAATACATATAAATATGAAGTTTAAATCGCTACTTATTTTTGTAGTCTCACTCACACTGGTCTCCTGTTCAAAAAAAAATGAATTCTCTGCAAATTTCGAAAATATCAACAACAGGATATGGATTGGAAAAGAGTTTTGGTCAATTCCACTGGAAGACTGGAAAATTGAAGATGGAAAGATGCAGTGTATCGGCTCAGTACCCCAATCGAGGGTAAATCTCCTCACTCATATATTGTCAGATGAGACCGGAGAATTTGAGGCGTCTGTGAAAGTAGGCTTAATTAAAGCAAATAATATACCTGGATCCGCGGGTCTTATCCTTGGAATATATGATGAGGAAGATGCCGATGTTAAGTCGCTCTGTTATTTTGGCAAGGGAATACCTGCGGGAATAAGTTTACAGGGATTTGCCTTTCTAAAAGACCAAAGAGCCGAACTACCCGAAAATTTTGATTTTTCTGAAGCAACAATTTCAGTATCAGGTAATGATAAACAGCTTGAAATGAAAGTTTCAGACAAAAATGGCAATGGTCCTGATTTGCTCTCATGTAAAATTGAGGGCATTCAAGGTTTAGTTGCAGTAGCCAATAACATCAATATTGACGGCAACAAAAAATCCGGTAATTCTCATTTTAGCTTTGACGATATTAAACTATCCGGTTCAAAAGTGACAGTTAAACAAGAAAATGCATTCGGTCCTATTTTATGGACCATGTATACGCTCAGTAAAGGAACTGTGAAGATGATGGCGCTCCTGCCTCCAATAGGAGTAGATGATAATCAGATAGTTAATTTACAATTAAAAAAAAATGAAACCTGGGAAACAGTTGCCTCAGAATCCTTAGAACCTGATTCCAGAACTGTCGTTTTTAAACTGGATAAATGGGATGCGGGTAGTGATGTTGCTTATCGTGTAGAATATAATGAAAAAGGGATTAACGGGAATGAAACCCCAAATTATTATGAAGGGATAATCCGGAGGGATCCAGTCGACCGTCCTTTAAAATTTGGGGGTCTTACATGTCAGAATCATATTGGATTTCCTTATACGCCTCTTGTCCAGAATCTGACTGTTTTAAATCCTGATATACTTTATTTTTCAGGGGATCAAATATATGAAGGGAACGGGGGCTATCCTATCAAACGTAAACCGGAAGATCTCTCAATAATCAATTATCTGGGAAAATACTATATGTTCGGCTGGGCATTTGGAGATTTGATGCGCAATGTCCCCACCATCTGTACGCCTGACGATCATGATGTTTTTCAGGGTAATCTTTGGGGTGAAGGAGGAATTGCCAAACCTGGAGGGTTAGCTAGTGATGATTCCGGAGGTTTCACTCAATCGGTAAAAATGGTGAATGTAGTCAACCGAACCAATTGCGGGCAGTTACCCGATCCCTATGACCCTACACCAGTTGAGCAAGGGATGAGCGTTTGGTATTCAGATCTTACTTACGGAAGGGTAAGCTTTGCCATTATCAGTGACAGGATTTTTAAAACCGGTCCTGAAAAGGTTGCAGACTGGGATGGTCGTAAAGATCATATGAAAGTGCCTCGTAATGACTTATCATTTCTAGACAAAAAAGGTGTAGAGATGATTGGCAAAAGACAAACTGATTTTTTAAACCAATGGATAACCGAATGGGAAGGTGCAGATATGAAAGTACTACTCTCGCAGACCCTGTTTGCAAATGTAGCAACGCATCACGGGAGTGTTGTAAACTATCTCTATGGCGATCTCGATTCGGGTGGATGGCCCAAGTCTGATCGCGATAAGATAATTCGTGTAATGAGAAAAGCCGCAGTATTTCATATTAACGGAGATCAGCACATACCTTCACTTGTACAATACGGCCTGAATAATTTCTGTGATGCAGGTTGGAGTTATTGCACCCCTGCCATTGCAGTTGGTTACCAACGTTGGTTTTTACCGGATGAACTGGGTATACCGGTGAATGATAGGCCCGACCATGGTTATGATAACACTGGCAAATATACAGATGCATTCGGGAACAAAAACTATGTATACGCAATCGGAAATCCTGGAAAAATTGCTGACAATTCAGATGGTCGATATAGCAAAGCATCGATGCGTTCTTCAGGATTTGGAATGATTACGTTCAATCAAAAAACACGGAGCATACATATCGATGCCTGGCGATTTAAGGCAAATGTTGAGAATCCTAATCCTGTTCGCGATCAGTTTCCCGGATGGCCATTAGAGATATCACAGTTTGATAATTTAGGATCTGGTGCAAATAATGTATTGCCCGAAATCAGAGTAAACAAATCCAATCAGGTATTACAGATATGGAATGAAAGAACCGGCGAGCTGGTTCAATCATTTAGAATCAACGGGAACACGGTGAAGAGTAAACTTCATGAACCAGGAACGTTTTCGATCAAAATTGGTGATAATGGAAAATGGCAGAGTATAAGAGGTTTGTCAACAAAAAAAGGTGAAAACAATGAAACAGTGAATCTGGAAATTCAGTAATAAATATCACAATACCATCAGCATCTCCCTTTATCGGACAAATTCGGGAACCCTTCCAAGAGGTCGGAAAGGGCTCCCGAATTTATTCACTAAAAGACTTGAAAATCCATACCACGCAGTATATGATTACTGTAGTATTGTCGGCTATTTTTTTGTTTATGCCGACTACTGGATTTATCTTAGTTCCGCTCCAACACTATTGAAGTTGTAGTAAAAATTTTTTGATAGCTTCTCCCGTTCCGTTATGGTCATTATCGGTTACAATCTCATCTGCCATTTCTTTTATATCCTTGTTGGCATTTTCCATTGCAACAGCCAGTCCGGCTTTTAGAAGTATATCTCGATCATTATCTGCATCTCCTACGGCTATAGTTTCTGACACATCAATTCCTAAATGGGATGCAAGATGCAAAAGTGCAGTTCCTTTTGTGGTATTTAGAGGAGACATCTCCAAAGAAGCTTCTTCAGCAAAAGCAAAAGTAATCGGATATAATTTTAATTGTTCATATGCCGCCATGCGATCTTCTCGCCTGCGAAAATAAATATTTACTTTCGGAAAAGAGGGGTAGTTTATGCATGCTTCCGCTAGACTATCAACCTGCGTCGTTATTTTTAAAAAAGAACTTTGATAAATTTTCATGTTGTATTCAGCCATTTGCTGTACTTGCCTCTTATCGACGATTGATTCATTCAATGTTAGTAAGTGTGCCATGGCTTGAAAAGCATCTGCTATTTTGATAATCTCTAAAGCGACTTGTTGGGGGATTGAGTCGCAATAAATAATTTCTTTTTCCGTAATATTATATACTACAGCACCGCTAAAGACTATCGCGTAGTTAATTTGAGGAATTTGCTCAAAGAACGATTTCATTTCAACGAGTCCTCGACCGGTGCTGAACACCACATCTTTTCCAACTTTCACGGCAGCATTGATATCTTCAATCGTTTCAGGAAGTATCGATTTATTGGATGTTAGTAGTGTCCCATCCATATCAAGTGCTATCAGTTTATAGTCTTTCTCTTTCATTAGTGGAAAAAAGGATTGAACATATATTTAGCAACAAATCTAATGAATTGTATCTAGAAGATACAACAAATCCAGTGAATTTATTTAGAAAATACAAGATGGGCAAAGTGTTTATGCTGTTGTATCGCGATAGATATACTATTCGTGAAACAGCAGAGAAGATTGGCATCAATGAACCGGTTTATTCAAAAAAAGCTTTTATCTTACAAAAGCTATCTGAATAAAAAGTAATAACGTGAAACGTGAAAAAGAAAATTAACGGGTATAAAAAAGGGTGCAAATCAAATAATTATGAGATTTACACCCTTTTTTGTGGAGCTGGAGGGACTCGAACCCTCGTCCAAACGAGGAAGCAATCTGCTTTCTACATGCTTAGCTTCATTTTATTTGTCGGGAAAGAGCGCGACTGAAGCCACCAAACTCAATCCTTATCTTCTTAATTTCGAAAGGGAGCCAAAGCCTCTCCCATCCTATCTCCGATTTACCTGCACCACCTGATCGGAATGCTTCGAAGCCAGAGCTTCCGGGTGATGTCTTGTCCTGTCACATGTGACAGGATTAAGCGTTAACCTACTGTACTTCGGTTACGCAGCAAGAGCGTAATTGTTATTATTGCCAGTTATAGCTTTGCCAATTGAGATTAAAGTGCAAATCAACAACGCACTGCATGCTTACAAACCTCTTCTACCCGCTGTCAATACCGGTCAACCCCATATTGTGAAAGAACGCATCTTTGCTAAAGAATAAGATACAAAATTAGACAATTGGTTTAATTCTGCCAAATATTTTTCATCCCATCCTGTTCATATACCTTAGAATGAACTCCTGTGTTATATGAGCGCGAATGAAACATCATATCAATCTTTAAATTTCACAGAAAAAATATGTAATTTTGTAGCATAGTAACCGATCGTATATGAACAAGATTATCACAAAAGAGAATTTTTCAGAGAAAGTTGTATGTTTTGAAGTGGAGGCACCGCTCATAGCAAAAAGCCGCAAAGCAGGTCATTTTGTAATTGTACGTGTGGGAAAAAAGGGGGAACGTGTCCCTTACACCATCGCTGCAGCCGATCCCCAAAAGGGTACCATTACGCTGGTTATCCAGCGCGTGGGTAAATCGTCTGAAAAGATTTGCCGGCTGGAAGTAGGTGACTACATCACCGACATGGTGGGTCCGCTCGGAAAAGCTACCCACATTGAAAACTTCGGCACCGTTGTCTGTGCAGGGGGGGGCGTTGGCGTAGCTCCCATGCTTCCCATCATTGAAGCCATGAAGAATGCGGGAAACAAGGTCATCACCGTTTTGGCGGCACGTACAAAAGAACTGATCATACTGGAAGAGCAGGTACGCAAATATTCCGATGAGGTTATCATCATGACCGACGACGGTTCATACGGAGAAAAGGGATTGGTTACCAACGGAGTGGAAAAAATAATACAAAGGGAAAAAGTAGACCTTTGCGTTACCATTGGCCCCGCCATCATGATGAAGTTTGTGGCACAACTGACAAAAAAATACGAGGTGCCCACACTTGCCTCACTCAATACCATCATGGTGGACGGCACCGGCATGTGTGGTGCCTGCCGTGTTACCGTAGGCGGAAAAACAAAATTTGTCTGTATCGACGGGCCCGAGTTCGATGCGCATCAGGTGGACTTTGATGAGATGTTGATGCGGCTAAAGGCATATAACTGATCAGGCCGGCCTATTTTTCAGGTTACCAACAAAGAAGAAACAATCATAAGAAATGAGTGAATATTTACAGGCAGAAAGGGCACAGGAGTGGCGCGAAGCCCTGCGAAAATCGATGAAGAACAAAGACCGTACAGCCATCCCGCGGGTGAAGATGCCCGAGGTGGATCCGGAGGTACGCAGCCATACCTACGACGAAGTGAACCTTGGCCTGTCAGAAATACTTGCCAGAGAGGAATCACACCGCTGTCTCGATTGCGTGGATCCTACCTGCATCACCGGATGTCCTGTGGAAATCAACATCCCGAAATTTATCAAGAACATCGAGCGGGGCGACTACCTGGAGGCAGCCCGTACACTAAAAGAAACCAGCGCCCTTCCGGCGGTATGCGGGCGTGTGTGCCCTCAGGAACGTCAATGTGAGAGTCAATGTTTTTATACGCTGAAACTAAAGAAAGAAGCTGTTGCAATTGGCCATCTGGAGCGGTTTGCAGCTGACTACGAGCGGATGAGCGGAAACATATCCATTCCACTGACAGCACCCGCCAACGGCATTAAAATTGCCGTCGTGGGTTCAGGGCCGGCGGGTCTGGCTTTTGCCGGAGATATGGTCAAATTCGGTTACGATGTCACCGTATTTGAGGCCCTCCATGAACTGGGAGGGGTCCTTCGATACGGTATTCCCGAATTCCGGTTACCCAACGAGATCGTAGACATAGAGATCGACGGGCTCAAAAAAATGGGTGTAAAGTTTGAAACAAACTGCATCGTGGGAAAGACTATCTCACAGGAAGATCTCCGGGAAGAAGGATTCAGTGGTATTTTTGTCGGAAGCGGTGCCGGCCTTCCCAACTTTATGAATATTCCGGGGGAGAACCTGATTGGTATCATGTCATGCAACGAATATCTCACCCGCGTGAACCTGATGCAGGCAGCCGACCCCGAAAGTGACACACCGGTATACAAGGGAAAGAAGGTCGCGGTAATTGGTGGTGGCAATACAGCCATGGATGCAGTACGTACCGCCCGCCGACTGGGTGCGGAGAAGGCCATGATCATCTACCGTCGTTCGGAAGAAGAGATGCCGGCTCGTGTAGAAGAGATCAAACATGCCAAAGAAGAGGGTATCGACTTCTACACGCTGCACAACCCGCTTCGTTACGAAGGAGATGAGCGGGGACATGTTCAACGGATGCTCCTGCAGCGGATGCAGCTGGGAGAACCCGATCAGTCGGGCCGTCGCCGCCCGGTACCCATTGAGGGTGACACGCTCTGGCTGGAGGTCGATGAAGTGATCGTGAGTGTCGGAGTCTCCCCCAACCCGCTGATTCCGCAGACTTTCACCGGAATGGAAATTACCTCGTGGGGCACCATCGTCGTAAACAACGATACCATGCAGACCGCCGACGAAATGATTTATGCCGGTGGCGATATCGTTCGCGGCGGAGCCACCGTGATCCTCGCAATGGGCGATGGAAGGAAAGCTGCCAAAGCAATGCATGCACATTTAAATCACCCGTTATGAAGATAAAGATTCTGGCCGATGCACATATCCCTTACCTGAAAGGGGTGGCTGAACAATTCGGCGAAGTGGAGTACCTGCCCGGAAATCAATTTACCCGCGAAGCAATCAAAGAAAAGGACGCACTGATCGTGCGTACCGTCACACACTTCGGCAAGGAGATACTTGACGGTACCGCTGTGAAGCTGATCTGTTCGGCCACCATAGGATACGATCATATCGATACGGACTATTGCGATTCACACGGGATAACCTGGCGCACCGCACCGGGATGCAATGCGAACTCGGTGGAACAATATATTACAGCCTCCCTGCTCTGCGTGGCCGAAAAGTATCAATTTAGATTACAAGACAAAACCATTGGAATTGTGGGAGTTGGAAATGTAGGTAGCAAGATTGAGGTAGCCTGTCGGAAGCTGGGAATGAACGTGCTGCTGAACGACCCGCCCAGGGAGGAAGAAGAAGGAAATACCGATGGTAAATTTGTGGAGCTCGAGGTGATAAAACAACAAGCAGACATCATCACCTTTCATACTCCCCTGACAAAAACCGGAAAATATGCCACGTTCCACCTGGCGGATGAGTCATTTCTGCACACCGTTGCCAGAAAACCTTTCATCATCAATGCGGCGCGTGGGGGTATCACAGACAATAAAGCGCTGATAAATGCACTCCATTCAGGTAAAATCTCCGGGATAGTGATTGATTGTTGGGAGAATGAACCGGAAATAGACAGGGAGCTACTCGCTTTGGCAGATATTGCCACGCCACATATTGCCGGATACAGCGCCGATGGCAAGTGGACAGCCACCAGGATGAGCCTTGAAAACCTGAATAATTTCTTTGGCCTGGACATCAGTCCGAAATACGAGAATATTCCTGCTCCCCTACTGCCGGTCATCGATCTCAGTAAAATATCCCCCGCAACACAACTGTCTCACGCAGTATGGCATACTTATAATCCTTTGAATGAAACCGGCGTACTCAAACTATCGCCAGAAAAATTTTATTGGTTTCGTTCCCACTATCCGTTAAGAAGAGAGTATCCGGCATATAAGGTTGTAAATGCCGCCCCCCCGGTTTCCGAGAGACTACATCAACTCGGATTTAAGCTGTAAAGGAATTAGAAAAGCAGACTCGATTCGTGTGGTAACCAGTGCTTCAGAGAGTAGAATTTAGCGTTAAATAAGGTAAATAGCTCTTTTTTAATTGCACAGAATTGAATATATTTGTCTGCTGTAACTTGTTGGAAAATTGATCAATTAAATTCATATTAAACTTTATCCAAATGAACAGGAAATCAAATCTTTTATCGCTTCTTATCGCAGTGTCGGCAGTTTTGTTTGCTACCTCCTGCAGCAGCAAACTTAAACCGTTGTCACAAAACAATTTCAATGTGACTCCCTCTCCACTGGAGACGGTGGGAAATCAAATCCCTGTAACCGTAAACGGCACCTTTCCCGAAAAATGGTTCCATAAAAACGCTACTGTTACCATCACTCCCGTTTTAAAATTCGGGAACAGTGAAGTAACCGGAACTCCTTTCAGTTATCAGGGCGAGAACATATCCGGGAACAGGGTGACAATCTCCAACAGCAGAGGTGGCAATTTCACCATCACCTCCACCTTTCCCTACACGGCCGAAATGCAGTCATCGGAGCTCTATCTTCGCTTCGACGGCAGAATCAAAAACAAACAATCCATCCTGCCCGACCTGAAAGTAGCTGACGGAGTGATTGCCACTTCAGCACTTGCCGACGTAAAAACCACCACGCCCTCTGTGGCGGATGACGGATTTCAACGGATCATCCAGGAAGCACAGGAGGCCAACATCATGTTCGTGATCCAGCAGGCTAACTTGCGCCAGAGTGAATTGAACAAACGCGACTTGACAGAATGGAAGCGCCGCGTGGAACAAGCATTTAACGATCCAAAGCAAAACGTAAACGTCGAAGTATCGGCCTACGCTTCTCCCGACGGGGGACTTTCACTCAACGAGCAGCTTGCCGCACAGCGTGAAAAGAACACATCCAGCTATCTGGAAAACGAATTAAGCAAGCGCAATGTTAATACGGATGTATATGCCCGCTACACGGCCGAAGACTGGGATGGTTTCCGTCAGCTTGTCTCTGCCTCCAACCTGCAGGATAAAGAACTTATTTTAAGGGTGCTGGAAATGTATCCCGACTCGGAAACGCGCGAGAGAGAAATCAAGAACATCTCTTATGTGTTTGAAGATCTTGCTGAGACCATTCTACCTCAACTGCGCCGTTCACGCATCACTGCTAATATTGAAATAATTGGTAAGTCCGACGAGGAGATCATGACTGCCTGGAAAAACAACCCGAAAGAACTGTCGGTCGAAGAACTGCTGTACGCCTCTACTCTCACCGACGACGAGAAAGTAAAAGAACGTATCTATCAGTATGCCACTGCCAATTTCTCGAACGATTACAGAGGTTGGAACAACATTGGTACCATGTTTTATAAGCAAGGTGACTATGCAAAAGCAAAACAGTCGTTCGACCGTGCTGCACAGGTCAACCCTTCGGCTCCTGAAGTCAATATGAACAAAGCCCTGCTGGCCATTATGGACAACGACCTGCAAACTGCAAATGAACTGATGGGACGTTCAGCAGGTGCTGCAGGTCTAGATGAGGCGATGGGCTTGCTCAGCCTTCTGCAGGGTAATTATAATCAGGCAGTAGGTTCTTACGGTAGCAACAGAACCAACAATGCCGGTCTGGCCCAGCTGCTGGTAAGGGATTACAACAAGGCCAAACAAACACTGGAATCAGTGGAAGCTCCCGATGCCACTACCGCCTATCTGCTGGCCATCATTGCTTCACGTACAAACAACTTCAACGATGTAGTTTCAAACCTGCGCACGGCAATTGGGCGCGACCGTGCCATTGCCGCCAGGGCTGCCAACGACCTGGAATTTGCAAAGTATCGTACCAATCAGGAATTCAGATCAATTGTACAATAAGCAATGCGGATACGCTACCGGAATAAGAGAGTGGGCCCGACGAGGTCCACTTTTTTTTGTGCCGTTTCTCAGACCGGCTCTGCAAAGACGATGACATGCATTTGCCTTATGAAAAAAGGAAGGTTTGAAGAAGTGAATTGATGAAAAACATGTAACTTTGCCCGCTAAATACAACGCCGTTGCAAAAAAGTGAACAACGGATAAGGACAACTGATATGATCCGTACAAAAGTAGTAATAAAGTACCTGGGATACATCCTGCTGTTTAATTCGCTGTTCCTCCTTATCTCCGCAGCCATATCTTTCTTCAATAATGAACAATCATTGAATGCACTAATCATAAGTGCCTTGACATGTGGAGTACTGGGTGTTTTACCTCAATTTTTCGTTGGGAAAAATGTCCTGCTGAATTTTCATGAAGGCTTATCCATCAGCGTGACAGGCTGGTTTGTCACCTGTATTATTGGTATGTTGCCCTATTTAATCTGGGGTGGCGAATTCAATACGGTGGCCGATGCTCTGTTCGAAAGCGTATCGGGTTATACCACTACGGGAGCAAGTATAGTAAACAACGTTGAAGCCCTTCCGAGAGGGTTACTTTTCTGGCGTTCTTCCACCTCCTTTATCGGTGGAGTGGGAATTATCCTGTTTGTCCTGTTGGTACTTCCCGAAAAAAGAGGCGCCATGTCCAGCTTCTATAGGGCAGAGGTGTCAGACTTATCGAAAATGAGTTTTGCCATGCGTTCGCGACATATCACCCGCATCGTTGTGATGGTTTATCTCTCGTTGATTCTCATCCTGATGATTTTACTGATAACGGCAGGTATGAGTTTTTTTGATGCCGTGTGTCATTCATTCACCACTGTTGCCACATCTGGATTCTCGACCAAAAACTTAAGTATCGCGGCCTACGACAGCGTATGGATTGAAATAATCATCACATTCTTCATGCTTGTAAGCAGTATGCATTTCGGGTTAATTTACGGAACAATGACGAGGAAAAAGTATAACCTGTTTAACTCCCGTCCCACACGCATGTATGTGATGGTAATCTTCTCCGGAATCTTGCTGATCTCCCTGCAGCTGACCGGAAATCATTTTTATGGTTTTTGGGAGTCGCTCCGCTTTGCCGCGTTTCAAGTCGTTTCTCTTGTAAGTACCACCGGTTATGCCACGGTGGATACCGCAAACTGGCCCATCTTCTCTGTTATTCTGCTTCTCTATTTTTCCGTTCAATGCGGGATGGTAGGTTCCACAGCGGGGGGAATAAAATTTGATCGTATCTATCTCTTTTTCGGAACCCTGAAAAAACAATTGAAACTGATTTTGCATCCCGAAGGGGTGTTTGCGCTGAAAATGAACAAGCAGACGATCGATCAAAATCTGGAGCTGCAGATTATGGTATTTGTTATTCTTTATATTCTTACATTCTCGCTCACAACACTGCTGCTTGCTGCCATGGGAATAGACGGAATGACAGCCTTATCGGCATCCATTGCTACGCTAGGAAATGTGGGGCCGGGCTTCGGTAGTGTCAGCTCATTGGGTAATTTCAGCCAAATGCCCGATGCGGCAAAATTCATTCTCTCTGCCAACATGTTGCTGGGACGTCTTGAAATCATGAACGTATTCGCACTCTTTATGATGTTTTCATTGAAGAGAAAGAGTTAACAGTACTGCAGAATGATCCATCCAAATCTGAAGAAACAGCCGTTCAGATAAGCCTCACGCAAGGTCTCCCGTCGATGAATTGACTGATGATTTCCGCATTCCCGATTACTTTTTGTATCTTTGCAGTACTTTTTAAACCCATAGACAGCTTACATGAACATGAATTTTGTGGAAGAACTCCGTTGGCGCGGGATGATACAGGATGTGATGCCCGGTACGGAAGAACAATTAATGAAAGAACAAACCTCCGGCTACCTGGGAATAGATCCCACAGCCGATTCGCTGCATATAGGACATCTGGTGGGGGTAATGATGCTGAAGCACTTTCAGCGTGCCGGGCATACTCCCGTAGCCCTTGTAGGGGGTGCCACGGGAATGATTGGCGACCCCTCCATGAAGTCGGCGGAAAGAAATCTGCTTGATGAAGAAACTCTGCGGCATAACCAGGAAGCAATAAAAACCCAGCTGGCAAAATTCCTCGATTTTGAGAGTGATATTCCCAACAGAGCTGTGCTGGTGAATAATTATGACTGGATGAAAGATTACACTTTTCTCAATTTCATCCGTGATATAGGAAAGCATATCACCGTAAATTATATGATGGCGAAAGATTCCGTAAAGAAACGTCTCAGCGGTGAGTCAAGTGAGGGAATGTCATTCACAGAGTTTTCCTATCAACTATTGCAGGGATACGATTTTCTGCATTTGTATCGGGAAAAAGGGTGTCGTATTCAATTGGGAGGCTCCGATCAGTGGGGAAATATTACCACGGGCACAGAATTGATACGCCGCGTGGAAGGAGGCGAGGCCTATGCCCTGGTCTGCCCGCTAATCACGAAGGCCGACGGCGGGAAGTTCGGGAAAACAGAAAGTGGAAACGTATGGCTCGACCGGCGCTATACATCCCCATACAAGTTTTATCAGTTTTGGCTCAACGTGAGTGATACCGATGCAGAGAAGTATATCAAAATTTTCACCTCTCTCACAAGAGAGGAGATCGGGACGTTGGTATCACAACAGCAGTCAGCGCCCCATTTGCGTCCCCTACAGAAGAAACTGGCAGAAGAAATCACCGTGATGGTACACTCGAGGGAGGATTATGAAATGGCGGTGAATGCCTCCGAGATCCTTTTTGGGAAATCTACCTCACAAACATTACATGCCATAGACGAGGAAACATTTCTACAAGTATTTGAAGGTGTACCCCAGTTTGCCATTGCAAAAGACAAGCTGGCTACGGGTATCAAAGCGGTGGACCTGCTTACCGATGAAGCGGCAGTCTTTCCCTCCAAGGGTGAGATGCGCAAAACCGTGCAGGCTGGTGGCGTAATGATCAATAAAGACAAGCTGGAATCACACGATGAGATTATTAATCTATCCTGTCTGATCGGCAATAAATACATTCTTGCTCAGCGCGGGAAGAAAAATTATTTCCTGCTCGTTGCGGAATAAGGTTTCTGTAATACTTGCGTCTAAGTTCAACTTAGAAGTGCAAAAGATTTGATTACCTCACACCTTTTATCTTAATTGTTTTTTTTCAAAATCCCCTTTCAAAAATACACAAGGGGTTTTGAGAAAAAACAAAAAGTCAACCGGCAACATAAAAACAAAAAAGGAGACCGGAGTCTCCCTAAAATTAACTATTATGTTGCTTATGTTGAAAAAATACAAACAGTTAACTTCAGAACAAAGGTACGCCATTTATTTAGGCTTACAAAACGGAACGGGCAAAACAGAAATTGCCAAATCGATAAAGGTCAGTCCATCGACTGTATATAGAGAGATAGGCCGCAACAAAAACAAAAGCGGAGTCTATTCATGGCGTTTGGCACACCAGATGGCCCAAGAACGCAAAGAGCGTCTGCCGGGCAATAAATCTACGCCCGAATGGATTAAACAGAAAATAATCCGTCTCATTCGCAAGGACTGGTCGCCCAAACAAATCAGCGGATATCTCGCAAAATATAATCAAATATCTATCTCTCACGAGACTATTTATCAATGGATCAGGCAAGATAGGAAATCGGGAGGAAACCTTTACAAGCACTGCCGCCACAAGCTCAAATACAGAAAAAGACCCGTAGGTTCTGCCACTAACATACCCAACAGAAAAAGTATTGGCCAAAGGCCAAAAGAAGCCGACGGAAGCCGGTTTGGAGATTTTGAAATGGACACCATGATAGGAAACGGAGAAAAGGAAATAATACTGACAATGACAGAAAGAAAAACAAACTTTATAATGATGAGAAAACTGCCTATGGGCAAAGACTCCAGGCAGGTTTGCAAGGAAGTCATTGCCATGTTGCTGCCTTACAAGGACAAACTGAAAACCATTACGACAGATAACGGATCCGAGTTTGCAGCACACGAACTGATAACAAAAAAGTTGAAAGTACCGGTATATTTCACTGATCCTTATTCATCGTGGCAAAAAGGAGCTGTTGAAAATGCCAATAAATTAATCCGGCAATACATCCCAAAAGGAGCAACATTTAAAGATTATTCCGATGAGAAAATAAAAGAAATACAGCATAAACTAAACAGAAGACCAAGAGAAAAATTAGACTTTAGCAATCCTAAAATAGAGTTTTACAAAAATTATTACTAAATTGCACTTGCTGGTTGACTCTAGGGCGACATCTTTGCAGGTGAAAAATTTGCAGCGTTAAAATTATTGTACTACTTTTGCACTGCTTTTCACGAAGCAGATAAGGATTGTCCCATGGTGTAATGGTAGCACATCTGATTTTGGTTCAGCCAGTTAAGGTTCGAATCCTTGTGGGACAACAACATCAAAAAAATAACCGATTGATTTTCAATCGGTTATTTTTTTTAAAAGCTATTCATTAAATGTTTTCTACAGTCTGGATCCTTGTCTGAACCTATCGAATTTGATTGGTTATTCCCTTTTATTTCAAATGTAAAGGTATCCACCCCGAGAAAGTAAATGTGCCCCACAGAGCTTTCCCTGGTCAAAACGGAGTCTCATCGTAGTACCCAGGTACAGGGGGAAAGCCGTCGGCAGGCAACTCATCCGCATATTCCGGTGGGACTTCCTCTTTTAAGTTGTTTTCTGGTGTGATCTTCCAGGCTTTCACATCGGTATACCACCTGCCGTTAAATTCACGGCTTTCTATATCGAAAGAGATATCATATGCCTGTCCCTTTTTCAGGTTTACCCCATCAAGTTTATCACCCCATATGGACACACATACTTTTTTGGGATACTGTCCTGCCGTCTCCACAATGATCTCCTGTTTTTTCCACTCACCGTTCCGTCCTTTACCCGTCTGTAACGGAAGGATCTCCACCAGTTTCGCTATAAATTGCATGATTGTCTTTTTTACTGATTGATCGGAAACAAATTCATATCCCAGAAGAATAACCACCCATCGGAATTTTCGTTTCCAGCGGCAAAAATAGACATTTTCTCCCTCAGGAAAGGACTTTTTCGGGTTAAGTTTTCAACAGCAGCTCGCAAGAGAGTTAAAAAAAACCCGGAACGAAAGTCCCGGGCAAAAATTTTCCTTCAAAGAGAGTGATTATTTTGAATAGCTCTCTTTCACGAAAGCAGCGTTGTTCAAGAAGTCGTAGCTTTCCTTCACTCCTTCGAAAGGAGTTCCGGTATATCTTTCCACTTCCACGACCATATATTTGGCACCGGCTTTATCAGCGTTATTATAGATGGCATCAAATCCTACCATTCCGCTTTGACCCAACTCTTTGCTATCTTTAATATGGAGGATCTCAAAACGTCCCGGATATTCATTGAAATAATCTACCGGAGCTTTTTGTCCCATGACTACCCAGTAGACATCCATCTGGAAGAATACTTTCGTAGGATCGGTATTTTTAAGCAGATAATCATATATCAGCTCATCTTCCACTTTGGTAAATTCGAAGTTATGGTTGTGATATCCAAACCGAATACCTGCAGCATTACATTTTTCACCAATCTTGTTGAAATAGTCGCTGTAAGCCTTCAGATCGTCCAATGTTTTGGGGGTAGGTATCCAGGGAACCACCAGATATTTCATCCCGGCTTCTTTGTGGGCATTAATAGCGGTATCCCACCATGCCCATGTTTCATCCCAGTTGGTCTTGGAGGCTGGCTCAGCCAGGGGTTTGCCTGCATGAGACGACAACACTACCATGCCAGCATCCTCGATCGATTTTTTGAAATCGGCAGGAGCCAACCCATAGAACTTCCCGTCTTTATAACCGGCAGTTTCCACACCGGTGTAACCCATTTGAGCCACCTTGGCAATAGTACCGGCATAGTCGGACTTGATGTCATCCCGCACGGAGTATAGCTGCAAGTAAATTTCTTTTTTTATTGCAGGAGCAGTTTCAGCTTTTTGTTGTCCCTGAATACAACCTGAGAAAATAAACAAAGTACACAGAAACGTCGCACTAAGTAATATTGAATGTTTTTTCATTGTATCTGTTTTTATAAAAGAATATTTTCTCCCCGGGGAGAAAATATTCTTTTATGTGTATGATTAATCCAGTATTTTAATTTTGATGTTCCTGTACCACACATCGTCACCATGATCCTGCAGACCAATGTATCCTTCCTGGTTTTCACCACCTGCATTCAGGAAGTTAGGCCAGTCTTTGAACTTGCTGTTTGAGACCATCTCTTTCCATGCATCGGTCCATAAGTGATATTCTACCACATTTTCTCCATTCTGGGAGTGAACAACCGTCCCCTTGTATACCATGATTCCGCCAGTATTCCATTCTCCTGCAGGTTTTGCATTCTGGGGAACGGCAGGAACGAGGTCATACAGGGAGGCCGACTGGCGATTTCCATCCTTTCCTAATTTTGCGTCGGGATGTCTCTCATTATCCAGAACCTGATATTCGGGTGATGATTCATAGATAGGTTTTCCTTCCACCTCCTGAGCAAGGTAGAAAACTCCGCTGTTGCCGCCTTGCGACACTTTCCACTCGAAAGTGAGCTCAAAATTCTTAAATTTCTGATCATAGATGATGTCGCCACCATCTTTTGCTCCGGCTTCACCCATACCCGAACCATTAATCTTGATGGCACCATCTTCAATGGTCCATGCAGCAGGTACATCAGTACGGTTATAACCGCGCCAGCCTGTAAAATCGGTACCATTGAAAAGCGTAATCCAGCCTTCATCGGCTGCAGCCACTACAGTGGAATCAGCGGATTCCGTGGCATTTGATTGTTTATTTGTATTGGTGCATGACATAACTATCATTGCTGTCATTATGAGTAAACTAAATAAATAAACTTTTTTCATAACTATTTTCTTTTTAATTAAACAGATAACTATTAAACAGCAAGGGAATAATGATGATTTCGCTTCATCATTATTCCCTCTGAATCATTTTTACTTCGGCATTTCCGGCAATTTCCAGCCGTTCTTATAGGTATGTTTGATCAGTTCATTCGCATATTCGGTAGCATTCACAGGCTCAGTCCAAGTCTTCTTGAAGGTGGGATGCCCGTCGGTAATCTTGAATCCATCTTCAATAATGGTACGGATGTTTGCGTCGGCAGGGATGTTGGTAAAACGCATGTTTTCACCGTCCCATTCAAGTTCCTGATTCAACGATTGCAGTCTCACGGCAAGTACACCCATGACAACCATTTCATTGAAAGGACCTGCTTCTGAGAAGGGGGAAGCTGTTTCAACGCGGTTCTCAGGAGTTTCTTTACATGCACGTACCCAATCCATCTCGTGGGAAAGGGTCACCTCACGCTGCGTTTTCGGGGAATTGGGATTGCGACCCGATACCAGCCATGGATTTACACCGTAACAACCGCAGATAAGGGTATCTTTTGTTCCGTAGAAAATTACTCCTCCACCCTGGTCGTTCAGGTTTTTGCCTGCAGGAACACCTTCAGGACGCACCGGTAGAAGTCCACCGTCGTACCAGTAAACCTCTACTTCAGGCATTGCCACCTTTGGCAGGTTATCACGCCGTGGGAAAATATATTTTACCATCTGCGCATTGGGAGCGCAATCGTTCAACAACATGGTAGACGATCCCTGCACCTTCGTCGGATAACCCAGATTCAACCCTTTGAATACAGGATGAAGAATATGGCAAGCCATATCACCCAATGCCCCTGTACCAAAATCCCACCATCCGCGCCAGTTCCATGGATGATACACGTTATTGAAAGGACGCTTGTTGGCCGGTCCGATAAAGAGATCCCAGTTTAGCGTTTGCGGCACTTTGTGCACTTCTTTCGGAGTCATCAGTCCCTGTGGCCAGATAGGCCGGTCGGTGAATGTTTCCACCCTTGTCACCTCCCCAATCTGTCCATCGCTGATCCAATCGACCACTTGACGGACACCAGGTCTTGATGAACCCTGATTTCCCATACAGGTAGCCACTTTGTGTTTTTTTGCCAACTTGGTCAGTAAACGGGATTCATAGACGCTGTGGGTAAGTGGTTTTTGCACGTAAACGTGCTTACCCATAGTCATAGCCTCAGCGGCAATAATGGCATGGGTATGGTCGGCTGTAGCCACCACCACGGCATCAATACTTTTTCCCAGCTCATCATACATTTTTCTG
The DNA here is from genome assembly GCF_056629195.1 of Proteiniphilum sp. LBM24028. Lineage (NCBI taxonomy): Bacteria > Pseudomonadati > Bacteroidota > Bacteroidia > Bacteroidales > Dysgonomonadaceae > Proteiniphilum > Proteiniphilum sp. LBM24028. The sequence goes on from NZ_CM152817.1 coordinate 1,352,751, forward strand.
TAATCATAGTATTTTTTTGCTTTTGGAAAATGATCAAAAACACGTTGGCTGTACTTCCAATCCACATCACAAAGGCCCACAATGTTCTGGCTTTCCAGATTTTTCAGGTTAGCAAATCCCATTCCGCCAACGCCTACCCCGGCGATATTCAGCTTATCACTCGGAGCTGTATAACCCATACTCTTCCCTAGCACCGATGATGGCACTACTGTAAGACCAGCTGCTGCAATAGCACTGGTTCCTAAGAATTTTCTTCTCGAAATTTTTGATGACATAAGTACTTTTTTTAGGTGTTAACTGTTACATATCATCACTTCGTTGACAGTTCTAAGTTTCTTAGACGTATCATCACCTCGTTTACAAACCCTATAGGGTTTGGGCCTTCTAAGGAAGGTCATATATCAAGAGATCATTGACATATTGCATATTTTTAAGACAAGGGCATCACAAATTCAAAGTAGTGATAAATCATTTCTTTGTGTTTGACGATCAAAAGATGTTTATCAATTTGGACGATCGCTTCCACATAAGAGTAGACGAGTTTCTCTGACACTTCAAAGGTGCTATTCAAAAGATGAAGCTTCAAGTCACTCCTGATGAATCGGACAAAGATCAGCTGACCTTCTTCGATTACTGGTTTTTTACTCAGGTCTATCCCTCTTTTGAGCTTAGCCAGGTATTTCATCTCTTGGAGCATCTCATTTGGAGATTTGTTGTTTTGCGATGAGTACCTGTGTTCGGCATTGTGAAAGGCTGAGAACTCCATCGCTTTTACCTGCATTTCTTCCAGAGAGGAAAAGTAAGTAGAAAGGAAGTGATTCTGCACTCTTTCATTGAACTTTTCTACAACCCCGTTTCTCCAGGGTTCGGCTGGGGGTATGAAAAGCGGAGTCACGCCATTACTGATAGCCGTCCTTAATAGAAGTCCCAACCCTCTGGGATGCCGGTTGCTACCTCTGAAAGATAACTCGTTATCCATTTGAAGATAGTCCGGCATCTGATACAGGATCCAAAAATCAACCAGACAAGGCACTATAACATTTGCCGATTTATTGGTTATGGGATATACTCCTGCAAGATGGTTATTTTTATCTATAATGGTGAAAATGTAAAACTTAAAACCACCTTTCAGATACCGGGGACCAATCAAGTCCATTTGCTGAACATCATGATAGTGAATCGGATACTCTTTGAAGGTGCCTGTTGAAGTTTTCTTTTTTCTTATCAGATCCTTCTTCTTCAAAACCCTGTTAATGGTTGCGACAGAGGGGGTGGTTATTCCTAACCGTTTCAGTTCGTAGAGAATGCTGATTGCCCCGTTCTGTGAATAAGGATTAGAAGAAAGACGCTTTCTTGCTTCTACAATGGATTGCTCAACATCTAATGGTAAACGTTTCAATTGTACCTTGGGTGCTGTTGACTCATTCTTGTACCAATCGAGAGAGGGGTTGTTCTCATATCTTGAGATCCATTTGTAGACCCATTGGCGGCTTCTCGAGAGGCTTGATGCTATCTTACTGATAGATTCCTTTTTGAGAAACAGATTCACTGCATCTTGTCTTAATTTTTCTTCGCTATCCATAATTTTTTTGATAGCAAAGTATGCAATATTTCAAAGAACACTTTTATTATTTGTCAACGAACTGATGATACAGTTAGACAATTAAATTGTCAACGATCTGATGATACAAAAGTGTCAACGATGTACTGATATTTATCAGTTAACTTTTAGTTAATAATGATTTATTCTCTTGTTATCAATTCATTGTCTTTATCCCAGTACATTGTTCTCCCTTCCAGATAGGCCCGTGTTCCCATGTGCGCCGTGATGGCCTCTTCAAATCCCTGATCAATGCCGCAAGAAGGTTGTTTTCCGGTGCGGATGCAGTCGATCCATTCCTTCAGATGCAGAAAAGTGGTGTTGTAACGTTTTCCGCCGATAAAGGAATAAAGCAAACCCCGTTCCAAGAAATAACGTTCTGTAGCCGAGGAGACGGCATCTACGCTTTGACCGGGGACATAGGTATAAAATGGTTCTCCTGGTTTTATGATACCCTGTTCAATTTTCTGGCGGTACTGTTCGGTTCGTGGATCCACAGTCACGGTAAGGGTGTTGCCTACCTCCATGGTGGCGTCATGTCCCATAATCTTTCTGCTGCGTTTAAACTGATTGGCAAGTGTGGCAGAATAGAGCATTGTCAGGTCCTTATCCCTGTACTCGAAAACCGTTTGCAACACATCGGGCACGGTACGTCCGTCCTTAAAAAAATAAACACCGCCGGAGGAACTTGCCGACGAAGGAATACCCAGATTAAGGATCTGGTTCATCGCATCGTATTCATGCGTCAGCAGATCGCCACTTAGGCCGGTACTGTAATCCCACCAGCAACGCCAGCGAAAAAAACGCTCCAGACTGAATTTTTCCCGAGACTCCGGACCTACATATTTCGTCAAGCCTGCGGAAGTCATGTAATCCATATATTCTTTAATGCGTTCCGGCTCTCCCTCAAATTGCTTCCAGTCGATGGTACTCCGGCTTGCTTTTTCATGAATGGGATAAACCCAGGCACCGTTTGGATCGTTCCGGTTAGTACCGGTTTCAATGAGGGTGATTTTTCCCAGTAATCCTTTTTCAATTATCTGGCGGGCACGCTCATAGGCCTCAATCTGTCTGTTTTGATGCCCCAACTGAAAAATGAGATGCGGATTATCCTTTACGACACTACGGAGTGCGTAGGTCTCGGGAACTGTCCACGTCAATGGTTTCTCTACGTAGACATGTTTCCCTGCCCTGACAGCATCCATGGCCATGGTACCATGCCAGTGGTCGGGGGTAGCAATCACAACGGCATCCACATCGGGTGCTGCAAGTAACTCCTTATAATTTAGATAACGTTTGGGTTCACGGCCATACCGGCCGTTTTCGCCCTCTCTGTAAATATTGGAGCCCGCCCGGATGGCGTCTTCGGCATATACATCAAAGATGTCACATACACCCGTAATCTCTATCCGCAAATCCTCTTGTTCCAGAAAATCACGGTAACGGGTATCTTCTGAATTAATACGTCCCTGTTCTTTCAGGTTTTCTATGTAGGCAGGTGTTGCAAAACCAAGAGCCTGCATCAATAGCTTACCCCTAATCCCGTAACCGATAATACCCAACCGGAGCACCGGCGCATCAGATGTTGTAGGGACATATGCAGCCGGATCACTTTTAAAACGGAACATTTCGGCCGCATTGCGGTTGTTAAGTTCCGTTTTTTTCTTTTGATACACGCCATAGGCCATTGCCCCCAACACGGGCACTGCTACCATTGCTTTAAGGGCATCCCGGCGCCCCTGAGAAACCTTTTTTCTCGGTTTGTCTTCGTTTTCTTTCTGTATGTCGTTCTTTTCTTCGCTCATAAAAACTAAAATCCCTGAATATATGTTTTTTTGTCGAACGCCGCTAAATACCGGTCATCAATCGTCAGCTTAATTCATGTTTTTTACGGGTCAGCAAACTGTCAAACCCTATGATCCTGGATGTTGGAAACAGCATCAATACAAGAACCGCCACCAGCATGATCAGATTTTTATCGATCCACAGGTAAGAACCTTCGGTTGGTAGAATATATGCCGCATACAACAGCGGTGGATGTGAAAGATAAAACATCAGCAAAAAAAGAATAGCCCCCATGTAACCTGCTTTGGTAAACAGACCCAATATAAGTGACAAACCCACAAGTGTGAGTCCCCATGTATTGATAAAATTGACAGCCGATAGCATGGCGGGATTTTCAGCCAATTGTAGAAAAAATGGTGCAAAAAATCCTTTTGAGTCGATCAGATAACCATACGCCGACCAGTTAGGTGTAAATACTTTTGCCAATCCTTCGTATAAAAAATACCATCCGATAAATACGCGCAATGTAAACAATGCATATAATTGCAGTTTACTATATTGAGACACTCTCTTCATATTAAAAACGACTATTTCGATTTTCAGCTCTTTCTGCTATAAACAAGATAAATATTGCGTAAAAGTAAGACAAAAAAAAATGAAAATGAAATTTTACGGATAGAATAGTTCATATTCCTCAAACAAGTATCGGCTCAACGTTAATTTTCCAGTCATGATTTCAATTTTAAACATTCTTTTCATTCAATTGTTCTAATCTGGCGAAAGAGTTATTAAGACAAAAAAACAGATGAATCAAAACAGTTTTTTAGGTTTAATTGAACAGAGCATACACATTCATTGGAATGCGCCGGTGATGACCGACTTTGAGGGAAGGACCTTTTATTATAAAGATTTTGCCCGTGAGATCGATCAGCTTCACGATTATTTCAATGCTGCAGGCATACAACGAGGTGATAAGATCTCGGTCTGCGGAAAGAATTCCGCCCGCTGGGCAATCGTTTTCTTTGCCGCACTCTCCTATGGAGCAGTGGCTGTAAGCATTCTTCATGAATTTGACAGGGAGAGTGTGCAATTTATCGTAGATCATTCCGATTCAAAGATGTTCTTTGTCGATAAAAGTATATGGATTGAGCTCGATGACACCACCCTGCCTAAGGTAGAGAATGTATTTTCACTCGACGACTTTGCACTGCTGAAGACAGTCTCCGAGAAGGTAACCGCGTTCGCCCACGATGCTCCGGCCTATTTTGAGAAGAAATATAAAAAGGGATTCTTTGTCAACGATCTCTCGTTTCGCACAGACAGGCCCGAAGAGCTTGCCGTAATTAACTATACATCGGGCACTACCAGTAGCCCCAAAGGGGTAATGCTACCCTACCGCAGCTTGTGGTCTAACACCAAATTCGCCAACGACAATCTCGAATTCATACAACCCGGTAACAGCATTGTCTGCATGCTACCGATGGCACATACCTACGGACTTGCTTTTGAGATACTCAACTCCATCTCAATGGGCTGCCACATCCATTTTCTGGGGAAGACACCTTCACCCAAAATATTGCTGGAAGCATTTGCCCGTGTTAAACCCCGGCTGGTGCTAGCCGTACCGCTCATCATTGAGAAGATAGTCACCAGGAACGTTTTACCGAAACTTAACAAGGGAGTAGCTGCTTCACTCATAAAAATACCTCTGCTAAACAGGATTGTCTACAACAAGGTGCGGAGGTCGATGATCGACTTCTTTGGCGGCAATCTGGTGGAGGTGGTCATTGGAGGTGCAGCATTGAATGACGACGTGGAAAAGTTTCTGCGGAAAATCAGATTCCCCTATACCGTGGGTTACGGCATGACCGAGTGTGGTCCTCTCATCTCCTATTCTTTCTGGACCAATTATAAAATGAGATCCAGCGGAAAAGTGGTAGATCGGATGCAGGTAAAGATTGATTCTGCAGACCCGCAAAATATTGTCGGAGAGATACTGACCAAAGGCAGTAACCTGATGCTGGGTTACTACAGGAACGAGGAGGCTACAAAGCAAACCTTCACCGAAGATGGTTGGCTGAAAACCGGCGATCTGGGTACCCTCAACCGGGATAACTTTGTTTTTATCAGGGGGAGGAATAAAAATATGATTCTGGGGCCTTCGGGACAGAATATCTACCCCGAAGACATAGAAGCAAAGATTAATGGCTCCCCGTTTGTCAATGAGTCATTGGTCATTGAAGAAAACCACAAAATCGTGGCATTGATTGTCCCCAATTATGAAACACTGCAGGCCGAGAGTATCGCGGACGATCACCTGACAGACTTCATGGGGAGGATCATCGGCGACATCAATGCCAAACTACCTGCATACAGCAAAATAACTTCTTTTCGCATTCACACCGAAGAGTTTGAAAAAACACCCAAACGAAGCATCAAGCGGTTCAAATACCAACAGCAATGAGTTATACATCAGTCATTGGTACCTTGACACATTGCCTCAATAATCAATACTCGCCCCAGCTCTTTATTTCGATATCCTCCAGTTCCATTTTGCAGAAGGCGGTAATAAACGCACTTGCCAAACGGGCATTGGTAATAAGCGGGATGTTATAATCGACTGCCCCCCGCCGGATGATGTATCCGTTGGTCAGTTCCCTGCGTGTCACGTCCTTCGGGATGTTGATGATCAGGTCAAACTGCTTGTCGGCAATCATCTGCCGGATGTTATTCTCCCCATCCTCGTCGGGCCAGTTCACATCGGCAGCTTTGATGCCATTGTCTGTCAGAAACTTACAGGTTCCGTGACTGGCATAGAGATCATATCCTTTCTCTCCCAGCAACTTGCAGGCTTCCAGCAGGTCCACCTTCGACTTCATCTCTCCAGAAGAGATGAGGATGCCCTTTTTCGGTATCTTGTATCCCACGGAAAGCATCGACTTAAGAATAGCGTCTGAAAAGTCTTCTCCAATGCAGCCCACTTCACCGGTAGAGGACATATCCACACCCAGTACCGGATCGGTATTCTGTAGTCGGGAGAAAGAGAACTGCGATGCTTTCACCCCGATATAGTCGAGGTCGAACACCGAGCTGTCGGGCTTTGTGTAGGGAGCATTCAGCATGATTCGGGTAGCTGTCTCAATAAAATTATGCTTCAGCACTTTCGAGACAAAGGGAAAGGATCGTGAAGCCCGCAGGTTACATTCAATCACCTTGATGTCGTTATTCTTGGCCAGGTACTGGATGTTGAAGGGGCCGCTGATATTGAGCTCGCGCGCTATCTGCTTCGATATTTTCTTCACACGGCGCATGGTCTCAAAATAGATCTTCTGCGCAGGAAATACCAGCGTGGCATCACCGGAGTGTACCCCTGCAAATTCCACATGTTCCGAGATGGCATACTCCACTACTTCCCCGTCGCGTGCCACTGCATCAAACTCTATCTCCTTGGCATTTTGCATGAAAGAAGATACCACCACAGGATACTCCTTGGATACGTTGGCGGCCATCTTCAGGAAAACATGCATCTGCTCCCGGTCGTAACACACATTCATGGCTGCACCGGAGAGCACATAGGACGGACGGATCAACACCGGAAAGCCTACTTCCTCGACAAAGGAATCGATCTCGTCGAAGCTGGTCAGCTCTTTCCAACGGGGCTGATCAATATCCAGCTCGTCGAGCATGGCCGAAAACTTGTGTCTGTTTTCGGCACGGTCGATGGAGAGGGGCGAGGTTCCAAGGATGGGGACCTGCTGCCGGTGCAGTTTCATTGCCAGGTTATTGGGTATCTGACCTCCCACAGAGACAATGACACCCTTCGGCTCTTCAATGTCGATAACATCCATCACCCGTTCGAAGGTAAGTTCATCGAAATAGAGCCGGTCACACATATCATAATCGGTCGACACCGTCTCAGGGTTGTAGTTGATCATCACCGAGGCATAACCCAATTCCCGCACGGTCTGCACTGCGTTTACCGAACACCAGTCGAACTCTACCGACGAGCCTATACGGTAAGCACCCGACCCGAGTACCACCACAGCCTCCTTCTCATCCTTGTGCGGTATGTACGCTTTCTCCGATCCATAGGTGAAATAGAGATAGTTTGTCTTGTCGGGATGATCCGAAGCCACGGTGTTTATGCGGCGGACCACCGGAGTGATACCCACCTGTTTACGGCGTTCCCGTACCCTGATCAACTCGTTTTCTACGGTTCCAGACGGTTCCTCCACAAAACGGGCGATTTGAAAATCGGAAAAGCCCAGCCTCTTGGCTTCTTTAAGTACTTCTTCCGGCAGCTCTTCTATTTTATTATACGCCGCAAGTACCTTTGAATAATTGTATATATTTTCCAGTTTTTCCAGAAACCAAGGGTCAATTTTTGTGAGTTCCTCGATCCGTGCCACGCTATATCCTTTTTCGAAAGCATCGGCAATGGCGAAGATGCGCAGATCTGTCGGCTTGGCCAATGACTCTTCCACATTCTCGAAGGTAATCTCCCTGTTCCCGACGAAGCCGTGCATCCCCTGCCCGATCATGCGCAGCCCTTTCTGGATTATCTCTTCGAACGACTGTCCGATGGACATGATCTCACCCACCGACTTCATGGAGGAGCCAATTTCATGACTCACGCCATAAAACTTATTAAGGTCCCACCGCGGTATCTTCACGATCATGTAGTCCACCGCGGGTGCTTTGTAGGCCGAGTTGGGCGTATCCTTTTCACCAATCTGGTCGAGAGTATAGCCCAGTGCCAGCTTGGTGGCCACAAAGGCCAGGGGATAACCGGATGCTTTTGAAGCTAATGCCGAAGAGCGGCTCAGGCGGGCATTGATCTCGATGATGCGGTAGTCGTTGGTGACCGCATTAAAGGCATACTGAATATTGCATTCGCCCACAATGCCAATATGCCGTACTACTCTTTGGGCGATATCCTCTAAAAGGGCTATCTGTTGCCGGGTAAGTGTAATAATGGGTGCTACCACAATACTTTCTCCCGTATGGATGCCCAGCGGATCGAAATTTTCCATGGGCACCACTGTGAAACAGTGATCGTTACCATCGCGTATCACCTCAAACTCAATTTCTTTCCACCCCTTCAGGCTCTCCTCCACCAGTATCTGGCTCGAAAAGGAAAGGGCACTTTTGCAGAGATCTATAAACTCAGTTTCATTTTCACAAATACCTGAACCTTGCCCCCCAAGTGCATAGGCGGAACGAACCATAATTGGAAAACCTATCTCGCGGGCGGCAGTCAATGCATCTTCCAGCGATTCTACAGCGTGAGAGAGTGGTGTTCTGGCATCAATCTCATTCAGTTTTTTCACGAACAGATCCCGGTCTTCAGTGATCATGATGGCCTCCACCGAAGTACCCAGTACTCTAACACCATACTTCTCCAGCGTACCACTTTGGTAGAGTTCGGTACCACAGTTAAGTGCAGTCTGCCCGCCGAAAGCGAGCAGGATACCGTCGGGCTTTTCTTTCTGAATCACCTTCTCCACAAAGTAGGGTGTGATGGGCAGAAAATAAACCTTGTCGGCCACTCCCTCCGATGTTTGAATAGTAGCAATATTCGGATTGATGAGTACCGTTTCTATTCCCTCTTCCCGCATTGCTTTCAATGCTTGAGAACCGGAATAATCAAACTCTCCCGCCTGTCCGATCTTCAGGGCACCGGAACCCAGTAAAATAACTTTTTTGATTGATTGATCCATTATTTATTTGTTGATGTGATAATATTCGTTGATGTGATGATTATTTCTTATCCGCTATCTTCCTGACTGACCACTGATCATTGAAAGCTGAAATCTGACCGCAATCTTCCGACCACTCATTAATTATATTCCCCCCAATGTTTAATTTCTATCTCATCGCGTGTGATCCTACAGAAAGCTTTAATGAAAGCACTTGCCAGCCGGGCGTTGGTAATAAGTGGAATATTGTAATCGATGGCCCCACGGCGAATGCGGTAGCCGTTTGTCAGCTCCCGTTCCGTAAGGTTTTTGGGAATATTGATAATCAGATCGAACTTTCTTTCGGCGATCATATCGTTTACTTTTAGTGTTACATTTTCATCGTCCGGCCAAGCCACGAGGGTGCTGTCCACTCCATTTTCCTTCAAAAACTTTTGCGTCCCGCCGGTAGCATACAATACATATCCGTTTTTATACAAAAGTCGGCACGCATCGAGCAGAGCCACCTTCGATTTCGTTCCACCGGAAGAGATCATGATGTTTTTTTCCGGAACACGATACCCCACCGCGAGCATCGATGTAAGCAGGGCATCATCGAAATGATTGCCAATTGCCCCCACTTCGCCGGTCGATGCCATATCCACACCCAGCACCGGATCAGCCTTCTGCAGACGCGTGAAAGAGAACTGCGGCGCCTTGATACCCACATAGTCGAGTTCGAATGCCGACTTCCCGGGTTTCTCCGCTGAAATATCAAGCATCACTTTCGTTGCGAGTTCTATAAAATTAATTTTCAACACCTTGGAGACAAACGGAAACGACCGTGACGCCCTCAGGTTGCATTCTATCACCTTGATATCGTTATCTTTTGCCAGAAACTGAATATTGAAGGGACCTGTGATGTGCAATGCCCTGGCAATCTGTCGCGTAATCTGTTTTATTCTTCGGGCAGTCTGCACGTAAATTTTCTGTGCCGGAAACAGGATGGTGGCATCACCCGAATGGACCCCTGCAAACTCCACATGTTCCGAGATGGCATAGACTACCAGCTCTCCGTTTTGTGCGACGGCATCCATCTCAATCTCCTTTGATTCTTCAATAAATTCTGATACTACCACCGGGTATTTGCTCGACACCTCGGTAGCGAGTGTGAGAAAACGCTCCAGCTCGCTTCTATTGGAACATACATTCATTGCGGCACCCGACAAGACGTAGGAGGGCCTGACCAACAGAGGAAAGCCCACTTCGTCCACAAATCGGTGGATGTCGCCGAGTGTGGTCAACTCCTTCCAGCGTGGCTGATCGATTCCCAGCCTGTCAAGCATGGAGGAAAACTTATGCCGGTCCTCCGCGTTGTCAATGCTTCCGGCCGATGTCCCCAGAATATTCACCCCGGAGTTATCCAACCTCACAGCCAGGTTGTTGGGTATCTGTCCCCCCACCGAGACAATGACGCCATGCGGGTTCTCCAGTTCAAAGATATCCATCACCCGCTCATAGGTGAGTTCATCAAAATAAAGACGGTCGCACATATCATAGTCCGTCGACACCGTCTCCGGGTTGTAATTGATCATCACAGATCTATAGCCTTCCTTGCGGACCGTATTGAGGGCATTCACTGAACACCAGTCGAACTCCACCGATGATCCAATGCGATAGGCACCTGATCCCAGCACGATCACCGAACGATGGTCACCCAGATAGTGTACATCGTTTTCCGATCCGTTGTATGTGAGATAGAGGTAGTTTGTCTGCGCCGGATATTCAGCAGCCAGCGTGTCGATCTGTTTCACTACCGGCAGGAAACCCTTGTTCTTTCTGTATTTACGGATGAGTGTTGCTGCTACATCATCGGCCTGCTCTTTCCATATTGCCCTGGCAATCTGAAAGTCCGAAAAGCCCTGTTGCTTGGCACTTTTTAGTATCCCGTCAAAATCGTCGTTTTTTTCATTTTCCAAATCCACCGCAGCGGGTGTCCATCTTTCCAGCGATTCGGCAGTCAGCACGATGTGGTGTAGTTTATGAAGAAACCAGCGGTCTATTTTTGTCAGCTCGTGAATCTGATCGACCGTATATCCTTTTCGAAAAGCCTTGCTGATCACAAAGATGCGCTGATCTGTCGGCTCCCGCAATGCCTTTTCAATGTCTTCGATGATGAGCTCCTTGTTCTCTACGAAGCCATGCATGCCTAGTCCTATCATGCGAAGTCCTTTCTGTATGGCCTCTTCGAAGGTGCGTCCGATGGCCATTATTTCGCCGACCGACTTCATGCTGGAGCCTATTTCTTTGGAGACACCGCTGAACTTACCCAGATCCCAGCGTGGAATTTTTACCACGATATAGTCCAGTGCCGGCTCAAAAAAAGCACTGGTCGATTTCGTGACCGTGTTTTTCAGGTCGAAGAGTCCATATCCCAATCCCAGTTTCGCAGCAACAAATGCCAGGGGATAACCGGTAGCTTTCGACGCCAGTGCCGAAGAGCGACTCAGGCGGGCATTCACCTCAATTACGCGATAATCTTCCGACTCCGGGTCGAAGGCATATTGTACATTGCACTCACCCACGATGCCGATGTGGCGGACAATCTGAATAGCTAACTCCCTCAGTTTGTGATATTCTGAGTTGGTTAGCGTTTGCGAGGGGGCAACCACAATGCTCTCACCGGTGTGGATGCCCAGCGGATCGAAGTTTTCCATATTACAGACCGTGATACAGTTGTCGTACCGGTCGCGTACCACCTCATATTCAATCTCCTTCCACCCTTTCAGCGACTTTTCTATCAACAGCTGGCCGGAATAGTTGAATGCCTTCCCGGCAAGTACTGCCAGTTCCGCCTCATCGTTACAGAAACCCGATCCGAGCCCTCCCAATGCATAGGCAGCCCGTACAATGATGGGGTAACCCAACCGGTCGGCAGCCTGCAACGCATCGTCCATAGTGGAGACAGCGAAACTTTGGATGGTCTTCATACCAATCTGATCGAGCTTCTTCACGAACAGATCCCTGTCTTCAGTATCCATGATCGCCTGTACGGGCGTGCCCAATACCTGCAGGTTGTACCTTTCAAACACACCCGATTGATAAAGAGCTACTCCGCAATTGAGTGCCGTTTGTCCTCCAAAGGCAAGCATGATGCCATCGGGGCGTTCGCGTGCTATCACTTTCTCCACAAAGTAGGGCGTAACAGGCAAAAAGTATATTTTATCGGCCACATCCTCCGAGGTCTGTACCGTAGCTATATTCGGGTTGATCAGAATGGTCTCCGCCCCCTCTTCGCGAAGCGCTTTCAATGCCTGTGAACCGGAGTAGTCGAATTCACCCGCTTCTCCTATCTTGAGTGCACCCGATCCCAATACAAGAACTTTATGGATCTCCCTCGCGCTGTGGATATTTTCTTTTTTTGGTGCCAGTATCTGATCTGTCATATTATTACTCAGTTAAGATTCCTGAATCCTGTCTTGCTGTCACCAGCTTCACAAACTCCTCGAAGAAGAACCGCGTGTCGGTGGGTCCACCGGTCGCCTCGGGGTGAAACTGCACCGAAAAGAAAGGTTTCGTTTTGTGTCTGATACCCTCGTTCGTGCCATCGTTCATATTGATAAACCAGGGTTCCCATTCATCACCCAGAAGCGATTCATTCACGGCGTAGCCATGATTTTGTGAAGTAATGAAACAGGCATTGTCGCCCACCCTGCGCACGGGCTGATTGTGGCTGCGATGACCATATTTCAGCTTGTAGGTGTTGGCTCCGGCAGCCTTGGCCAGAAGTTGGTTTCCCATGCAAATACCAAAAACCGGTTTATCCTGTTGCATCGCCTTGCGGATATGCTCCACAGTGATTGCGCAGTAATCGGGGTTGCCCGGTCCGTTGGAGATAAAGAGTCCGTCGTAATCCATTCCGGTGAAATCATAATCCCAAGGTACCCTGATCAGATGTATCCGCTGTTTAATCAGTTCACGCACGATTTGCAATTTTGCTCCGCAATCGATCATCACCACCTTCTTCTCCCCGTAGCGGTATTCCACAGGTTCTTTACAACTCACTTTCGTCACCAGGTTTTCGCTTTCCGGGTCATAAAAATCAATTTCATCCTCTTCTTCAAACACAATCTTACCCAACATCGATCCTTTTTCCCGCAACACCTTTGTGAGCAGGCGGGTATCGATGCCGGAAACGCCCGGAACGTTGTGTTGCCTCAACCAGTCGCCCAGGCTTTGTTGTGCATTCCAGTGCGAATAATCATCGCAATAATCCTGCACGATTAACCCCGAGATATGAATTCGTCCGGACTCAAAAAAATCGGAAATTCCGTCTGTTTCGCTTTCTGCGGGAACTCCGTAATTTCCGATGATGGGATATGTGAGTGTTAGAATCTGTCCTTCGTAGGAGGGGTCTGTCAGACTTTCGGGATAACCGACCATTGCTGTGCTAAAAACTACCTCCCCCGATGCTGCCTTTTCGGCTCCAAACGACTGTCCGTGAAAAACCGTCCCGTTTTCAAGGATCAACCGCACCGGTTTGTATCTGTGCATAGGGCCATTGTTGTATTGATGAATTGATATCGTATGATATTAGGACACAAAGATAGAAAAAAATATGAAAACCGACACGCTCATCACACAAAAATCAGTGATATAATGATAAAAGGATTATTATCAATTATTTTTATATTTTTAACGAAACTAAATTGGTTTAATCTGTTTAAAAAGAGTATACTAAATATCTATGCGCTACGAAATATAAAATTCTATCACTATATATGAGTAAAATTGCTATTATCGGAAATTATCCTCCCCGTCAATGCGGTATTGCCACGTTCACTAAGGATCTGAATGACGGTTTTAAAGAAATTGGCGTGTCAACCGCCGTGGTGGCTATGAATGACGGCCTGAACCGGTACGATTATTCTGACGACGTAGTTTTTGAAATTGAACAAAATGTGTTGTCCTCCTACATCCATGCAGCTCAATTTCTAAATACCAATGCGTTTGATGCAGTGATTTTGCAGCATGAGTTTGGCATTTTCGGGGGTGATGACGGCATACACATCATTCAACTCTTAATGCGTTTGCGCATACCCGTTCTTACCACATTCCACACTGTAATTGACAATCCGACCAAAAACCAGCATAAGGTGGTGACCGAAATTGCACGTTTCTCCCGCAAGCTTGTCTCCATTTCCAAAAAGGGTATTGAACTGCTCTGCGATGTGTATGGCTTGCCAAACGACAAATGCATCCACATTCATCATGGTGTTCATCAGATTGCACCCATAAACATCTCGGGACTCAGAAAAAAACTGGGTGTGGAAAACAAAAAGGTTTTGCTCACTTTTGGCCTTCTCTCCCGGAACAAATCCATCGAAGTAGTTATCAATGCGTTGCCTGAAGTAGTAAAAAAGCATCCCGACACGGTGTATATTGTGTTGGGGGCAACACATCCTCACGTAATGAAACAGGAGGGTGAAGATTACCGGCTCAACCTCATCAGGCTGGTAAGTAAGCTGAAGCTGGAAAAAAATGTCATTTTCATCAATCGTTTTGTCTCCAATGAGGAACTTTTCAGTTTTCTGGCACTGTGCGACATTTATGTGATTCCTTATCTGGGAGAAAAACAGATATCCTCCGGAACACTGATCTATACCATGGGTGCAACAAAACCAATTATCTCCACTCCTTTCTGGTATGCACAGGAAATGCTTGCCGATGATCGCGGTTTGTTATTCGATTTCATGAACTCATCACAACTGAGCGATCTGATCAATAATTTACTTGATGATGAGGAGAAATGTCGCACCATCTCCCAAAATGCTTTTGAACTGGCCAGGACATGTTACTGGCCACTCATCAGCAGGCAATATTATGAGCGGGTCGATTCCCTTATCGAAGAAGAGGGGGCAGAGAGTCTAACCAGTGTGGCAGAGGTGATCGAGCCCAATTTCATACTCCCTCCTCTCAGGCTGGACCACCTCAGGGGACTGACCGATTATACCGGTATCCTGCAACATGCCAAATACAATGTTCCTGACCGTAACCATGGTTACTGTACCGACGACAATACCCGTGCGCTGTTACTTTCTGTGATACTGGAAAATGAGGTGCAGGATATGGACGAGGTGAACCGGCTCTCCGGTATCTATCTCTCCTTTATTGATCATGCATATAATCCTGCAAACGGAAAATTCAGAAACTTCATGAACTATCAAAGAGACTGGCTCGATGAGGAGGGATCGGAAGATACAACAGGCAGAGCAGCCTGGGCTTTGGGATATACAGTCTCCAACAGCCACGTAGCCAATTTTCAGCATCACGCCAATCACCTGTTTGAGAAGATGCTTCCCTCGCTGGACAATCTCACCCATCCCCGTGCACTGGCCTATGCTGTTATAGGATTGGTTTATTATGCCAAAACACACGGGACATCGGAGGTAGTTGAAAAGGTGAAGTATTGTGCCGGAAAACTCCATGCTCGTTTTGAACACATCGCCGGTGAGTGGCAATGGTTTGATGAAAAAGTAAGTTATGCCAACAGTCGCATTCCCCAGGCAATGATCCAGGCAGGCATGTTTTTAAACAACGATACCTGGACTCAGCGGGGATTGAAGATTTTGAACTGGCTTATTACCCATCAGTTCCATCATGGAATCTTCTCCCCTGTGGGAAACATGGGGTGGTTCACCCCGCAAGGAAAGACACAGTTCGATCAACAGCCATTGGAGGCCAACGGAATGATTGATGCCTGCCTGCAAGCCGAAAAATTTATAAAAGATGGTTCATATGCCGATTATGCGTTGAAAGCCTTCTATTGGTTTACGGGCGATAACGACTGTGCGCGTCCCCTGTACGACTTCTCCACGGGCGGCTGCCGTGACGGTCTTCACAAAGATGGGGTAAACCTGAACCAGGGCGCGGAATCAACAATCTCGTGGCTCCTCTCTTTTTTAAGCGTTTCATTTTATTTACGAAATAAAAACAATACACCCTCATGATAGAAATGCGAAGACATTCCATCCATATTACGCCCTCCTCAAGACGTACGCTGGTACGCCCCTTTGTCCCGGCAAGCAAATATCAGGTAGAGCATATTCTGTTCCGGGCTTTTGCCATCCCCAAAAAGGAGAGAAAGCAAATTCTTCAGAACGCATGTGAACGGATTGAGGTATCATCGGAAGTAATCCAGCGTATTTTCCTCCGACATTTCAGTCACATTGAACACCGGATTCCTTCCAACATAGAGCTCTCCAAGGATGACAAACGATTCATTGGCGCTTTCTTTACTCAGCAGTATGCGCTTGAATCCACGGCTCTGTTCAATCCTTCTATCGTCCCCCATCCCGTACAGGATAAGGAAGGCGTTCTCCGTTTTATCATCAGCCTGCGGGCTGTGGGTGAAGGGCATATATCCTCCATTACCTTCATGGAGGGAGAGATTGATGCAGACCTCAATATATCGGTAGCGGAGAACTCTCCTATAGTGTATGAACCGGAGCGGTTTGAACATCATTATGAAAAGGAGCTGATGATAAAAAAATCCCATGAGCTGGGCATCCTCACAAATCTCAACAGGAAATTATTTGATAATATGCCCGATGAGTTCTCCTACGAGGAACTTACCAAAGCAATAAACCGTACTTTCAAGGAAAACACCACCGTGAGCACCGAAGAGCTGGAGGTATCCATGAACAATATTCGTTCACTGGCCCTCTCAAACTTTTCACTTGATTTCACGACCAATGATCTTACCGAACGGGCTATCTACCCCGCTTCTCCATCACAGAGCAACGGATTGGAAGATGCCCGTTTTGTGCGGTTTGTACATGACGACCAGCATGTAGTTTACTATGCTACCTTCACTGCCTACAATGGGAAGACCATCATGCCCGAGTTCCTTGAGACGTCCGATTTTAAATCCTTCAAGATATCCACACTGAATGGTCCCGGTGCCAGTAACAAGGGTATGGCACTTTTTCCGCGTAAAATCAACGGGAACTACATGATGCTCGGGCGCCAGGACAATGAATCGCTTTATATTATGAAATCAGACAACCTCTATTTCTGGCATGAATACCAACCACTGTTAAAACCCACCTATGACTGGGAATTGATCCAGATAGGAAACTGCGGTTCCCCAATTGAGATTGATGAGGGATGGCTGGTGATAACACATGGTGTGGGACCAGTACGTACCTACTCCCTGGGTGTTGTCTTGCTCGACAAGGAGAATCCCCTGCAGGTAATAGGACGTTTGAAAAAACCTTTGCTCACTCCATCAAAAGAGGAGAGATCCGGTTATGTACCCAACGTAATTTACACTTGCGGGGCCATGGTAGTAAATCGCACACTGGTATTACCTTACGCCATTGGCGATGTAGTCACCACCTTCGCCACGATCAGGTTAGATGATCTGTTGCATGAAATGAAACATGGATGAATGGAAATAACGCAAAAGTTTTTAACTTTGGCGGGACAAACAATTAAGAAAGGATGATTAAATATGAAAAACCGTATTATTGAAGCGGCTATCATAGCCGCAAGCTTGGTAGTGACAGGTATCATACTGAGCGCTGCCTTCAACAATTTCACAGATCGTGATCGCCTGGTAACCGTAAAGGGACTTGCCGAGATGGAGGTGCCTGCCGATAAGGTAATCTGGCCACTGATGTATAAAGATATCGGAAATGATTTGACTACGCTTTACACCAACATTCAGAGTAAAAACAGAACCATCATCGATTTTTTACAATCAAATGGTATCACCCGTGAGGAAATTAGTGTAGCACCTCCCGAGATCATTGATATGGAGGCAGAACGATACGTGAATCAGGCCATTCAATACCGCTACAATGCCACCTCTGTCATTACCGTTACCTCCTCCGAAGTGGACAAAATACGTAAACTTATTTCGGAACAGACAGAATTGCTGAAACAGGGAGTAGCCATTACAGGGGGCGACTATCGTTACAATACGCTCTATGAATTCACCGGTTTAAACAATATCAAGCCGGGAATGATTGAAGATGCAACCAGGAATGCCAGGGAGGCGGCTGAAAAATTTGCCATGGACTCGGGTAGTAAACTGGGTAAAATACGCAATGCGTCGCAGGGACAGTTTACCATTACCGACAGGGATGCAAACACCCCATACATTAAAAACGTACGGGTAGTGACCACGGTGAATTATTACCTCAAAAACTAAACGGACCGCTATCGCGAAGAGAAGACGGACAGCATGCCAAGTTTCCCTCTCAAAGAGAGAAGCGCTTGCCCGTCTTCATAAATAACTCATACTTCCCCGGATTGAACGAATAGAAAAAAGCTCCCCGTTTGGAGTTCTCCTTGTCTTTCATTTCAAGCCTGTCAAGGATATTCATTGAGGCCAGCTTTTTTCTGAAATTTCGCTTGTCGAGTGGCATCTGGTATATTGTCTCATAAAGGTCCTGCAGCGAGGGGAGTGTAAACTTTCCATCGAAAAATTTAAAAATCAGCGGCTCCTTTGATACTTTATATTGTAACAGCATGAGTGCATCACTTACCATCCGGTTGTGGTCGAAAACCAATTCGGGTAACTCATTGATATTGATCCAGCGGGCATCAAAATTTTGGGCAGGCGAGGTATTGAACTTTTCCATCTGCACCAATGCATAAAAGGCCACAGAAACAACTCTGCCGCCGCTATCCCGGTTTATCTCACCGTAGGCACCTACCTGCTCCATGTAAATACCTTTCTGTTGTGTGTAGCGATAAAGCACTTTCTCAGCAGCCTGATCGAGGCTTTCATTTTCTTCCATAAACCCTCCCATAAGGGACCATTCATTTTTCTTCGGTTCCACCGGACGACGTGTAAGCAACACGTGCAGTTCTTTTTCACGAAATCCGAAAATGATACAATCTACCGCGATTAAAAAATGAACATTATTTTGATAATAACTGGCAGACATGGCTATAGAAGGTATTAAAATAAAGATATGCTATTTAATGGTAAAAGAAGAGAGAGAGGGAAAGAAGGAAGCAAGCATCATACGATGTCCTGCTTCCAACCTGTTGTCATGTGACAGTAGTATCAGAGTTTGCGTGCTCCGTCGCTAATGACCACGTCGTACACTTTTGGTTCATGGCCGTATTTGGCGCTGAACTGAGCCTTGGCATCCTGGATAAAAGAGTCGTAAAGCGCATCCTTCACCAGATTGATGGTACACCCGCCAAAGCCTCCTCCCATCACGCGAGAACCGGTTACACCGTGGGCACGGGCCACATCGTTGAGGAAGTCCAGTTCTTCGCAACTCACTTCGTAGAGTTTACTCATGCCGTGGTGTGTTTCATACATCTTCTCTCCCACCGTTTCGTAATCTCCACGTTCCAAAGCATCACTCACGTCTCTTACCCGTTGAGTTTCCTCAATGACGTATTTCGCGCGCATGTAATCCTCTTCGGATATCTCGCCCCTCACTTCATCGAGCATCCCCAACGTGGCATCACGCAGGAATTTCACTTCGGGATGACGCTTGGCTATGGTACGTGCAGCATGTTCACATGATTCGCGACGTTTATTGTAGGCCGAGGAAGCCAGTTCATGCTTCACCACCGTATCAAGTAACACCAGCTTGTACCCTTTGGGATCGAATGGGAAATAGGCATATTCCATCGACTTGGTGTCAAGACGAATCAGATGGCCCTTTTTACCAAATATGGATGCAAACTGATCCATGATACCGCATTTTACACCCACATAGTTGTGCTCTGTACTCTGTCCGATACGGGCCAGTTCGAACTTGTCTATGCCCTGATTCAGCATGTCGTTTAGTGCGTATGCGAAAGTGCTTTCGAGCGCCGCTGAAGAAGACATTCCCGCCCCCAGTGGCACATCGCCCGTAAAGACAGTATCGAATCCTTTCACGGTACCGCCTCTTTTGATGATTTCTCGGCAAACACCGAATATATATTTGGCCCACCCTTCTTTCGGAAGGTCTTCTTCATTAAGTCCGAACTCGGAGCTTTCATCCAGATCAATCGCGTAGGCCCTCACTTTGCCGGTCCCATTGAATCGGATCGCCGCTGTCATTCCCTTGTCGATCGCACCGGGAAATACAAAGCTGCCATTATAGTCGGTGTGCTCCCCGATGAGGTTTATACGCCCCGGGGAGGTGTAAATATCGGGTGTGTGACTCCCGTAAATTTTTTGAAAAATTTCAGTTATTCTTTCTGTAGTCATGTTATAAGCTATAAAAAAGCCTGCCTTTCAGGCTCAATGCCGGAAATAGTCCGTTCTTTTTCATACTGGGTTTATTTCCTACACTTAACAATTCAGACAGACTTAAATGTTACTATTCAAATAAGTTTATTCTTTTACTGTATCTTCATCCGTTACTACAATGTTGGTGTTTACATTTTTGGAACCTACAACAGCATAATAAAACAGATAAACCAAACCGGCGATCACCAGCCAGTAGCTGTTCAGGAAGCCTGCATTGTCGGCAATCAATCCTTGCAAATAAGGAAGAATACCGCCACCGCATACCATCACCATAAATATACCTGATGCCATTTCAGTATATTTACCCAGTCCTTCAACTGCCAGATTGAAAATACTACCCCACATGATTGAAGTACATAAACCACCCAGTACGAGGAAGAACACCTTAATAGGTACTACTGCACCAAACAGGCCGATGGAAGGGCCGGAAGGAATAAAGATAGCCAACAAAATCAATAATATACCTATTGAAGAGGTGGCGGTAAGCATGGTCTTGCTTGATACCTTGGCACCAATGGAAGCACCCACAAGCCGTCCGGCAAGCATAAGAAGCCAGTAAAGTCCTACAACCGATCCAGCTACACCGGCAGCGATATTCAAACCACCCCCCGCAGCATCAGTAGTCATATAAAGATTCGCAATATTGGGTATCCCTACTTCCACACCCACATAGATGAAAATAGCCACAATACCGAGTACAAAATGACGAAATGAGAGCGCACTGTGTTTGTCTTTTACATTCACTGTATTTTTCTTATTCCGGGTAATTTCGAGGCGTGGTTCCGGTATTTTCACCACCAGGATCACGATGAAGGCAAAGGCGAAGATACCCATTGCCAGGAACAGGGCCGGGTTTGCATCACTGATGGCAGCCCGGGCAACATCACCCATCAAATAACCCACAAGAATGGGTACAATGGTCGCACCAATGGAGTTGATGGCACCACCAAACTGAATTAGCTGATTTCCTTTGTTTCCGCCACCGCCCAGGGTGTTCAACATGGGGTTAACCACTGTATTCAGCATACACATGGAGAAACCCGAGATGAAAGCACCTGTTAAATATACGCCGAAGCTGGCAACTGTCCCTGAAAGGAAGGTGATGGCTACCCCGATGAATCCAATAGCCACAGCCATAAGTGAGGTAAATTTATATCCTTTTCTTTCCAGGATAATCCCTGCAGGAATTCCCATGAAGGCATAAGCAATAAAGTTGGCAAGGTTACCTAACTGGGACATGGCGTTGCTCGCACCAAATTGGTTTTTTACAATAACTCCCATCGGGTTTTGCAATCCTGTAACGAAAGATATCATAAAAAACAACATAAACATCACCGCAATGGGCAATGCATAATTTTTCTTTTGTGTAGCTGGGTTCATAATTTAATGCAATTAAAATTTATATTTATATAAAAAGTTCACAATTTTTTACCAAAACAATCCTTTTCTTCAGCATTCACCTAAATTACACTGAGAACCTGAAAGTCGTTCTAGATTCAAACAGTTCTTCCGGTCGCAGAATGACCGAAGGATATGCAGGTTTATTGATGCTGTCGGGAAAATGTTGTGTCTCGAAACAAACAGCAGCTCTTTCGGGATAACGGTGCCCATTTTTGGCTGTGAAACTACCGGTCATCCAGTTACCGGTATATAGCTGCACACCCGGCTCAGTGGTATATATCTCCATCTTGATACCCGTTTTGGGTGATTCGCAGATACCGGCATAGGTGTATTCATTGCTGCCGGCAGGTTTATTTAACACGTATGTGTGGTCATATCCTTTACCGAAGCGCAGCTGCTGAAAATCATCATTAATTCGGTCGCCAATAGCGAATGGTTTTGTAAAATCCATGGGGGTATCTTTTACCGGTGCTGGATCTCCGTAAGGAATGGCCGTGGCATCGGTAGGCAGATAGTTATCGGCATTGAGCACAAGCAGATGGTCTCCGATATAGGGATCACCTTCACCCGACAGATTAAAAAAGGAATGGTTTGTCAGATTCAGGATGGTTGTCTTATCGGTGGTGGCTCTGTAACAAAGCTCAAGGGAATTGTCGTCGGTCAGCGTATAAATAACCGTAACCGACAGATTGCCAGGAAAACCTTCCTCGCCGTCGGGCGACAGGTAAAAAAGCTCAATACTGTTGCAGGTAACATTTTTCACATCCCACACTACAGCGTTGTAACCTTTTATTCCCCCGTGAAGCGAGTTCGGGCCGTTGTTCACGGCCAGTCTGTATTCTTTTCCTTCCAAAGAAAAACGGCCTCCGGCAATTCTGTTTGCTGTGCGGCCGCATACTGCCCCGTAATAGGGTTCCACGGAAGTAAGGTATTCATCTATCGAAGGATATCCCAGCACCACATCAGTAAAAATGCCCTCTCTGTCGGGCACCATCAGCGACACTATCTTCGCTCCGTAATTGGTCACGGTAACTTCACATCCGAGATTGTTTGTCAGTGTGTATAATCCGGTTTGCTTGCCATCTACCGTTTTTTCAAAAGCTTCAACCAGCAAACCGGACTTGCTATACATTTCGTTCATGTAATTTTCTTGGTTTTAAATAATAAGATATTGATGAAGATTGATCTTGTATAAAATTCGTGTAAAATTAACACAGATTTTGTGAACATCCTAAAAAAAAATTGTGTTATAAAACATAAATTTCATACGCCAGAATCCCGGCAAACTAATCTGCCACTTCATCAATCTCTTTTATCTTTTTTGTTACTAATATTTTATCTATTTTATTTCCATCAACATCCACTATTTCAAAATGGAGTTTGTCATAATCAAATTTGTCACCCACATAAGGAATTTTGTTGATACAGGCAAAAACAAATCCTGCCACCGTGGAATAGTCTATCTTGTCGAAATCAACAATAAAATCCTCATCCAGCTGCGTTAATATCTCAATAGGTGCTTCTCCGCTCACCAGCGCAGAATGATCATCGCGCATAAAGAGAAGAGGTTCTGCCCCGGCATCGTCTGTTTCCTCCGGTATGGTTCCCACCAGGTTTTCGAAAATATCGTGCATGGTGATGATGCCCTCGAGACTGCCATATTCATCCACTACCACAGCTACAAATTTATGATTGTTTTTGAAGTTCTCCAGCACCTTTTGGGCGCGAAGCGTATTTGGCACGATAATCGGTTCCATGATCAAATCTTCAATCTCGAACTTTTCGCCGGTATTCAATCTCAACAAAAAATCCCGCATCGATATAATACCTGTAAACTCATCGATCTGCTTTCTGCAGGCAAGAATTTTGCTGTGTTTTGTCTGCAGCAGATCCCGGATGACCGTTTCCCGGCTTTTACTGATGTCCACCCACTCCACGTCGGTGCGGTGTGTCATCAGGTGTATTGCTCTTTTATCGGAGAAGTAAAATACCTGTTCGTGGATGATATTTTCTTCCACATCGATGATTCCTTCGTGTGAGGCAGTTTTCAGCATGGCACGTAATTCCATTTCAGAAATCACCTCATTCTTGGGTTTCAGGCCTATAAGCCTTGTGATAAAGCTGGTGGAGATTGCCAGCAATTTCACAAAGGGGTAAAAGACGATGCTCACCACATGTATTGCAGGAGCGACCGCGATAGCCATTTTCTCCGGGCTGTTCAGAGCGATTGTTTTGGGTACCAGTTCGCCAATTACAATGGAGACATAGGTGATCAGGAAAACCACAATTACCATTGAAATAGCCTCCGAAAAGGGTGCAGCGGCAGCAAATTGCTCGAAGAAAGGAATCATATAAACAGCAAAGGCTTGTCCCCCGAATGCTCCGTTGATGATACCAATCAGTGTAATTCCCACTTGTACCGACGAGAGAAAATTATCGGAATCGGCCTGCAATCTGAGTGCTCGCACGGCTCCCCTCTTTCCCAGTTTTCGTTCCTTCTCCAGTTTATTCTTCTTTGCAGAGACAATTGCGATCTCCGAAAGAGCGAAAAATCCGTTGAGCAGGATCAGTAGAAAAACAATGATGATATCAATCCACATACGAAGCATAATTAAGTGGGCATCGTCTTTGGGATGCTACCACAAGGGTGAGGGATAGACACCGTTTTCGGCGAGACCCTTCAATTTCGCAACCACATCGGGGCGGTCTTCGGCATAAGTCACACCAAACCACTTTGAGGGAGTATCGAGCACCTTCACTGTCACCATACCACTTACTGTGAGGTTGTTCACCAGTAAGGGAATAAAAAATTCTGCTTTAATATTTTCGGCATTTTCTTTCAGAAATTGTATGAAATAATCGTCCGAATAGCGAAAATAATCGGGCGTAAAGCCCCACATGTTCATCGATACGGGAGTATTGTCGCTGATTGGCACCCATTTGTCGTTTTCATCCTTATACGATACCATGCCGTTAACACGCATCACCTGCGTGCGTTCCACTACACCGGAAAGGTTTCCTTCGGCATCGGTTTCGCATATCCCGCGCGCCACAGTGCCACTTTCCGAGAGGGTGTTTCCCACGCGGTAACCCACCATACAATACCTGTTCTCGCTGTGAGAAAGACCCGAAAGAAAGTTGGCCAGCACCTCGAAGCTCTCTCGTCCATAAAAGTCATCGGCATTGATCACGGCAAACGGCTCGTGAATCACTTCTTTTCCCATCATCACAGCGTGATTGGTACCCCACGGTTTTACCCTGTCGGGATGCGGTGTAAATCCCGCCGGCAGATTGTCGAGTTCCTGGAACACCAGCTCAACGGGTATTTTTTTTTCATATTTGCTGACAATTTTTTCCCGAAAGTCAGTTTCAAATGATTTGCGTATTACAAAGACCAGCTTGCCGAAGCCGGCATTCACAGCATCGTAAATGGAATAATCCATGATGGTCTCTCCACTAGGTCCCAGGCCATCAAGTTGTTTCAATCCGCCATAACGGCTTCCCATCCCTGCAGCCAGTACAAATAATGTAGGTTTCATTCTTCGCGTTTTTTAATTTATATTTTAATCCCGCAAATATAGGATTTTTACAGTTAGATAGAAAGGGAAAAGGCAATCAAATTGCCGCTCGTGCTCATTTTATTAAATGAGAAAAGGCATTCCATAATGCCTCTTTCGGAAGAGGAGCGGTAACGGAAATATTTTCCTTTGAGACAGGATGGATAAAGGAGACGGTGCGCGCATGCAGACTGATACTGCCGTCGGGATTAGAGCGCTCGGCACCATACTTGAGATCACCCCTGAGGGGAGAGCCAATTTTAGCCAACTGACAGCGTATCTGATGATGGCGGCCAGTCTCAAGGTCTACCTCCAGCAGATAATAGCTTTTGGAGGCGGCAATCAGCCTGTAATGAAGCACCGCCTTCTTGGTATGCGGTTTTTCCGTGTCATAAGCGGCAGACTTATTGTTTTTTTCATTTTTAACAAGATAATGTGTCAATGTGTCTTCATCTGCAGTCGGCCTGTTTTTGACGATGGCCCAGTAAGTTTTTTTTATTTCTCCTTTTCGAAACATGTCATTGAGCCGTGTGAGTGACTTACTGGTCTTTGCGAATACCACCGCTCCACTTGTCGGCCGGTCGAGCCGGTGTGTCACACCGCAGAAAACATTACCCGGTTTGTGATACTTCTCTTTCAGATAGACTTTTACCATGTCCGACAAAGGTTCGTCACCCGTCTTATCTCCCTGCACAATCTCCCCGGCAGCCTTGTTCACTATAATAAGATGGTTGTCTTCATATAAAACTTCCATAAGATTTTATTAAGATGCTTTAAAAACTCAGAGGCACATAGGGTCTCCTGTGTGCCTCCGACAATAATGTTTGTTCCCTGAATCAGGTATTCATACCGCCACATACATTGATTACCTGGCCACTTACATACGAAGAGAGGTCTGAAGCAAGAAAA
Organism: Proteiniphilum sp. LBM24028; assembly: GCF_056629195.1. Taxonomy (NCBI): domain Bacteria; kingdom Pseudomonadati; phylum Bacteroidota; class Bacteroidia; order Bacteroidales; family Dysgonomonadaceae; genus Proteiniphilum; species Proteiniphilum sp. LBM24028. The sequence goes on from NZ_CM152817.1 coordinate 1,378,953, forward strand.
AGAGCTACGTTCGCAACATCTTCCGGTGTACCGCCGCGGCGCAGTGGTATTTGCTTTGCCCATTCATTGCGAACCTCTTCTGAAAGCTGCCCTGTCATCTCGGTAATAATAAAGCCTGGGGCGATCGCATTGGCCCGGATACCCCGTGAGCCGAGCTCCTTCGCTACCGATTTGGCAAGGCCTATCATTCCGGCTTTCGATGCCGAATAGTTTGCCTGCCCTGCATTTCCCGAGACACCTACCACGGAACTCATATTCACAATACTGCCCGATTTCTGGCGCATCATCACGGGAGCCACTGCATGCACAAAATTGAATGCCGATTTCAGGTTCACGTTGATTACCGCATCCCATTGCTGTTCACTCATACGCATCATCAACCCATCTTTGGTAATACCGGCATTATTCACCAGAATATCAACACGCCCAAAATCCTGCATGACTTGATCCACTACTTTGTGCGCTTCTTCAAAACTGGCTGCATTGGAGGCATAACCTTTACACTTCACCCCGAGGGAAGCTATTTCATGCTCGGTGGCTTCTCCGGTTTCATCGATAACCAGGTCAGTGAAAGCAATATTTGCTCCTTCCGATGCAAATTTCAGTGCGATTGCTTTACCAATTCCACGGGCGGCACCGGTAATCAGGGCTGTTTTTCCTTCTAATAACTTCATACTATCTATTATTTTTAATTCTGTTATAATTCTTATTGATTTCCAAGTCCTATCTTGATAACGCCGGCTGTTTACTATCCCTGCATACCGCTCCGTCCGATAATCTTACATAACCAAAGCTGACAACTGAATCTGACTACCTATTTCACATACATTCCCTTAAACAAAATACCCGAAATGATCTCCCTGTCCTCTTTTTTGTTGTAGTCGAGTTTCATTACACCCCGTATGGTGGGCACTTCAAGCCCTTTAAATGCATAATGCAATATCTCAGCTGTCTGTTTTATATCCTGCAACTGAAAGATTCCCTTTTCACATCCATCCTGAATAATTGTCTCCAGATAGTGAATCTCTTTCTTATCGAATTCCTTGCGTACGTTTTCTACTTTCCAGATGTCCCGAAAAAAATCGGCCCGGAGCGTACCGTTGCGCGTAACAACCTCCTTGATGGCACTCAAACGCGTAAAAGCCAGAAGAATAAGCTTTTCGTCGGCGGGGATTTTACGTCGAATTACCTCCTCCAGCTTGCCATATAGCACATCGAGTTCCGATTCAATTACTGCCTTATATATCTCATTTTTGTTGCTGAAATAGGTGTAAAGAGTACGTCTTCCCCGCTGGGAAGCCTCGGCGATATCATTCATTGTTGTATTCTCGACACCTTTTTTCGCGAAAAGCTGCCGTGCTACGTCAATTAAATTATTTTTTGTTTTTGAAATGGCTGAAGTCACTTTTTCTGCACATTTTATTTACATATGTGCAAAAATAAAACAAAGATTTCAAATCCCGAAAGTATTATAATAAAAAAATCAATATCTACTGTTACTTTTTTTCTTTAAGCAATACAGCAGCCTCACATACCTCCCGGTACCACTCCTCGCCGAATTTTCTGATTAGTGGCTCCCTCAAAAAACGGTAAAGAGGCACACCCTCCTTACGGCCCAGTTTCAGGGCAGGCCGGCATACCGACCAGCGGTGATAGTTCACTGCCGTAAAATCAGCATATTCATGCAGTCTGACTGGGTAGAGATGACACGATATTGGTTTTTGCACAGAAATACGTCCTTCCCGAAAAGCGCTATCTATGGTACATTTACACACACCGTTGGCATCGAACCGGGCAAAAACACACTCTTTGCCCTCGATGATGGAAGTAACCAGCTCCCCGTCGGTATCGGTATAAGCAATTCCCTGCCGTTCAATTAACTCCAGGGCTTTGGGTGAAAGGTCTTTCCTGATTTCGGGCAGAATTTCATTGATCTTATCAAACTCTTCCCGGGTGATGGGAGCACCCGATTCTCCCTCCACACAGCACTGCCCCTTGCATTTACAAAGGTCGCAAATAAATTGTTCTTCAAATATGTCGTCGGAAATAAGCGTATTATGTATTTGTATCATTTTAATATGGGTTTGATTTATCGATAGGTGCGACAGCTTTCCGATTCTTTTTCAGATAGATCCAGAACAGAAACAGGGTAACCAGTGCACTTATGACTGCGGCAATGAAATAGGGAAAAGTGACAGGCATCTCTTCCAGGCGAATGAACCATTCGTTGTCGCACCAAAAGAAATTCAGTATAATAACCAGGGCATTGTTTACAAAATGAAAGACTATGGGTACCCATAGGTTTCCCGTATAAAGGAAAAGGTAACCCAGCATCGCACCCAGCACCATCCTTGGTAAAAATCCGTAAAACTGAAAGTGTACGATACTGAATAATAGCGCGGTGATCCAGACAGCAGAATGACCGTTCTTGAATTTTTCCATCAAAAACTGTTGTAATGCACCCCTGAAAAACAACTCTTCCGAAATTGCAGCCATACCTGCAACAATGAGCAGATTTAGTGTCAAAGAGCCGAGTGTACTTCCCGAAAGCAATAGTTCAGTTGTCTCCATGGCAGCATTCTCCATGGCTTGCATTACCTCTTCAATGCCGCTCATCCAGTACGGCAGCTCCATGGCACTGTTCCATCGTGCCAGGAAGGAGGCAAATGGATAGGAGACACAAAATATGAGTATGGCAAAAATAATTTTTCGGGGCAGCCTGCTGTTGCTGTCAGTTTTCAGATAATGTGCGGGCCGGTCCTCGGTAAAAGCGACCACAAGATATGCAGGTAGTGCAATCGCGAATACCGACTGCAGCGCAGAGCTTACATATACCTGTGCAGCCTCGCCTGCGTGGTTCACCAGGGGAATCATCTGCAACAAACGAATAAGGATTCCTGCCATGATCACACCGATAAACAACAATAAAAAAAGGTATGCAATTCTGAAGCCGGGCGAGGCCGATCTGAAAATTGGTCGCATTTCTTCCGTTTTGAGTGCAAAGATAAGGTTTTCATGTGAATTCCCCGCTTTTCATCAGAGAAACGGTTCTATAGTCGGGAAAAATTTTTTTGCAAATTAAAAGAATAACACTAATTTTGCACTCTTATTTAAAAAAAGGATTCAATCGGTTGAAATTAACCGACTTTCAACAAAAAACAAATCACCCATTCTAATGAAGTCAACACTGAATAAAAAGGACGATGTAAACGGAACCATCGTCATCGAACTGGATAAAACAGATTATCAGGAAAAGGTAGATAAGTCTCTTAATCAATTCCGCCAAAAAGCAAATATTCCCGGATTCAGACAGGGAAAAGTACCCAAAAGCGTTATTCAAAGAATGTACGGCAAAGCGGTACTCGTGGATGAGGTAAACAAGATTGTCACTGAAGAGCTGACCAGTTTCATCCGGGAGAACAAACTGAAAATTCTGGGTGAACCCATCTCCGACGACAGTGAAGAAAAGCGGGTTGATCTCGACAAGGATGAAATCCTGACGTTCTATTTCGATGTGGCACTTACACCTGACTTTAATCTGCAGCTCGACAAAAAGATCGAACTGACCTATTATCAGGTAAAACTGGAAGAGGATCTTCTGGAGAAACAGATGGATGCTTACAAACAAAACTACGGTACCTATGCGTCCGTTGAAGAGGAAGCGAAGGACACCGACCTCATCAAGGGCACGCTTACCGAAATGGAAGGTGACAATGAGAAGGAAAACGGACTGGTAATTGAAAACGCCATCCTTATGCCCTCCTATGTGAAGGAAGAAACAGTGAAGAACAGCTTTATCGGCGCCAAGGTGGGTGACAACGTAGTGTTTAACCCGAAAAACGCCTACGATAATAACGAAGCAGAAGTAGCTTCCCTGTTGCAAACCACCAAAGAGCAGGTGAAAGATATTAACGCCGATTTCCGCTTTGACATCAAAGAGGTGACCCGTTATCAGGAAGCAGAATTGAATCAGGAGCTGTTTAACCGTGTCTTGGGCGAAGGAGTTGTCAGCACCGAAGAAGAGTTCCGGACAAAGGTGGCCACGGAGCTGGGTAACCAGTTTAAACCCAATGCCGATCATCTTTTCATCCATGAAGCAAGAGACATTATCGTGGATAAAATGAAAGATGTGCAGTTTCCCGATGAATTTTTAAAACGCTGGCTGCTCGAATCGAGTGACAAGAAAACTGCCGAGCAGGTGGAAGAAGATTATCCCGCAATTCTGGAGGATCTCAAATTTCAAATTGCCAGGCAGAAGATAGTAGAAGAAAACGAGATCAAGGTGGAATTCGAGGATATTGAAGCCTTGGCCATTGAAGTAGCCAAAGCACAGTTCGCACAGTACGGGATGACCAACTTGCCGGCAGATGTATTGCAGAACTATACAAAAAGCATGCTTGAGAAGGAAGAAACTGTCCGGAACCTTTACGAGAAAGCAACAGAAGAGAAAATCATCATCTGGCTGAAAGAGAATGTGACCGTGATTGAAAAAGAGATCTCATCGAAAGATTTTAACGAAATCATGCATGAACATGCTCACTTGCATGGAGAAAATGATGATTATCATGCAGATGAGATCTCCAATGAAGAGATGGAAGCTCCGGCTGAATAAACAGTATTAAATAAAAACAGACTGTTTTTCAAGATTTTATTTTGTAGTTCAACAATTCGTTATAATTTTGTTTTGGATTTAGCAAGCAGCATACACTCCGGTGTAAAATCCCGGCACTTTATTTGTAGTAATTTCTTCTGACAAATAAAGAATAAGTATTAATAAAATTATTATCGTATGAAAGACGATTTTAGAAAATATGCAGTAAAGCACCTGGGTATGAGTGGCGGCAGACTGGACAGTTACATGAACATCACCAGCCAGGGGGGATACATCTCCCCGACCATCATCGAGGAACGTCAGCTTAACGTGGCACAGATGGATGTTTTTTCAAGGCTGATGATGGACCGCATCATCTTCCTCGGCACAGCCATCGATGACTATGCAGCCAACGTCATCCAGGCACAATTGCTTTACCTTGACTCCGCCGATCCCGGCAAAGATATCTCAATCTACATCAACTCTCCTGGTGGGTCGGTATATGCAGGACTGGGTATTTATGATACGATGCAGTTCATTACGAGCAACGTGTCCACCATATGTACCGGCATTGCCGCTTCAATGGCAGCCGTCCTGCTGGTCGCTGGCACCGAAAAGAAACGCTACGCCCTCACCCACTCACGCGTGATGATACATCAGCCACTGGGAGGTGTACAGGGGCAAGCATCGGACATCGAAATCACAGCACGTGAGATTGCAAAAATAAAACAGGAACTATATACCATTATTTCCAAGCATTCGGGAAAAGCTATTGAAGAGGTAGCGCGCGACTCGGATCGGGATTTCTGGATGACTGCCTCCGAAGCCAAAGAATATGGGATGGTGGATGATGTCCTGACAAGAAAGGGATAAAATTACAGGGGATGGCAAAAAAAGCGAACAGTAGCAACCATTGCAGTTTTTGCGGGAGAAGTGAGCAGGAAGTAAACTTGCTTATATCCGGTATGACCGGCTATATCTGCGACATGTGTGCCGAACAGGCACATGAGATAGTGAACGACACTTTCAAAAGCAACTCCAAATCGGATCCGGGCATCTCACTGACCTCGTTGCCCAAGCCGTCACAAATAAAGGATTTTCTAGATCAGTATGTGATCAAACAGGACAATGCAAAACGTTTTTTGTCCGTTTCGGTCTACAACCACTACAAGCGTATTTTGCAGAAAACTGTAAAAGATGACGTGGAGATCGAGAAATCGAACATCATCATGGTGGGTGCTACCGGAACCGGTAAAACATTGCTGGCGCGTACCATTGCCAAAATGTTACACGTTCCCTTTACCATTGTAGATGCCACGGTACTCACAGAGGCCGGATACGTGGGAGAAGATATTGAAAGCATCCTTACCCGCTTGCTGCAGGTGGCCGACTATGATGTGAACGCGGCCGAGAGGGGGATTGTGTTCATTGATGAAATCGACAAGATTGCACGCAAGAGTGACAATCCCTCCATTACGCGCGATGTGAGTGGCGAAGGTGTACAACAGGGACTGTTGAAACTACTGGAAGGCTCGGTGGTGAATGTTCCACCCCAGGGTGGCCGCAAACATCCCGAACAGCGGATGATTGCCGTCAACACCAAGAATATTCTGTTTATCTGCGGGGGCGCCTTCGACGGTATCGAGAAAAAGATAGCCCAAAGGCTCAACACGCGTGTAGTGGGATATGCAGCCAGCAGCGACAAGGCAAATATTGACCGTAACAACCTGTTGAAATATATTACTCCCCTCGATCTGAAATCGTTCGGATTGATTCCCGAGATCATAGGTCGTTTACCCATACTCACTTATCTGGAACCACTGGACAGGGATGCCTTGTTACGAATACTCACAGAACCGAAGAATTCCATTATCAAGCAATATCAGAAGTTGTTTGAAATGGATGGCGTAGCCCTTTCATTTGATCAGGGTGCCTATGAATATATCGTGGACAAAGCCATTGAATTCAGGCTGGGTGCACGCGGGTTACGCTCCATCGTGGAAGCCATCATGATCGATGCGATGTTCACGTTGCCCTCTGAAGAAAAAAAGAAATTGCATGTCACGCGTGATTACGCCATACATCAATTGGAAAATTCCGACCTTCACCATCTGCGTGTAGCCTGACCCTCAGCCCGTCAATAAGAAACCACCACCGGTCACCGAAGATTGTCGGGCGGTCTATTGAAAACGCATGCTTGTCCTGCGTTTTTTTAATACGATTATTCAGGGAAGAACGGTTTTTTAACAAGTTTATTTGCAAGAATTATTTTTATCCGTTATCTTGGATGTATATTTATATGCTGGCATGCAAGGAGCAGAGAATTCATTACCGGAAGCGGAAGCATACATATGATACAATTGCGAAATGCAGTTTTATGCTAGGAAATATAAATTACTTTTTTAATTTTGTGTCAGACTTTCGGTGATAACGTTTTAGTCACCGGACAATTTGCTGAATGGAAGAACAGGAGAGTCTATATCAGGGGTTAAAGAAATATTTCGGATTCGATACATTTAAAGGCAAGCAGGAAGCCATCATTCATAGTATCTTATCCGGGAAGGACACCTTTGTCCTGATGCCCACGGGTGGCGGGAAATCACTGTGCTATCAGCTTCCCGCCCTGCTTTCGGAGGGTACGGCCATCGTCATATCACCGCTGATTGCGCTGATGAAGAATCAGGTAGATGCCATGCGTAACTATAGTGAAGAAGACGGTATCGCCCACTTTCTCAACTCGTCGCTTTCCAGACAGGAAATAGAAGAAGTAAAGAAAGATGTACTTTCCGGGAAGACGAAAATGCTCTATGTGGCTCCCGAATCACTAACAAAGCAGGAGAATATAGAATTTCTGAGAAATATCAGAATTTCATTCTATGCGGTTGACGAAGCACATTGTATTTCGGAATGGGGACACGATTTCCGTCCTGAGTACCGGCGGATCAGACCCATTATTGCAGAGATATGTCCGCGCCCCATTATCGCGCTGACTGCCACTGCCACACCCAAGGTACAACACGACATACAGAAAAATCTCGGAATGAACGGGGCAGTGGTGTACAAATCATCTTTCAATCGTCCCAACCTTCATTACGAAGTAAGAAATAAAACAGAACATATCGATCGGGAGATAATCAAATTCATCCTCTCTCAAGGGCGGAAATCGGGCATCGTCTATTGCCTGAGCCGTAAAAAAGTGGATGATTTTGCCGAGATACTGCAAGCCAACGATATCAGGGCTCTGCCATATCATGCGGGCATGGATGCCGTGAACCGGAGCAACAACCAGGATGCTTTCCTGATGGAAAAGGCTGATGTTATTGTTGCCACCATCGCCTTCGGGATGGGAATAGATAAACCCGACGTACGATATGTCATCCATTACGATATTCCCAAAAGCCTGGAAGGATACTACCAGGAGACAGGCCGTGCCGGCCGCGACGGAGGCGAAGGCAGATGCATTGCCTTCTATTCCGAAAAAGATCTGCAGAAACTGGAACGTTTCATGCAGGGAAAGCCGGTCTCGGAACAGGAGATAGGCAAACAGCTGTTGCTGGAAACAGCAGCTTATGCAGAAACATCCGTGTGCCGCAGGAAAGTATTGTTACACTATTTCGGTGAGGATTACCACGACCCGAATTGTGGACATTGTGATAATTGTTTAAATCCCAAAAATAAAGTGGAAGCGAAAGAATTACTCATTACTCTGTTAGAAGCGATTATTGCTCTCAAAGAAAAACAAAAAGCCGATTATCTGGTCGATTTTCTCGTCGGAAAAGAATCATCCGACATTGAAACATACGGACACAATGAACTGGAAGAGTTTGGATCGGGTGCCGATGAAGAAGCAAGCACCTGGGAAGCCCTCATACGTCAGGCTTTACTCGATAATTACCTGAAAAAGGATATCGAGAATTACGGCATTCTTAAAATCACCAAAAAAGGAAAAGAGTTTTTCAAAAATCCCGTTTCATTTAAAATCACCAAAGATGATGAAGATGAGGATGATATGAACGATTTGGAAAACGATGATTCAGATGTGATTGCCTCCGCAGGGAGTGGTGGAGCTGCTGATCCCGTGCTCTTTTCCATGATGAAAGATCTTCGGAAAAAAATATCGAAAAAACTAAATGTCCCGCCCTATGTAATTTTCCAACCCTCCTCGCTCGAGGCAATGGCGACCTCCTACCCCATCACATTCGAAGAACTGCAGAATATACCCGGTGTGGGGGCAGGGAAGGCAAAGCGCTATGGTAAGGAATTTGTGGACCTTATAAGGAAACATGTGGAGGAGAACGATATTACCCGTCCCGAAGACCTGCGTGTGAAAACAGTCGCCAACAAATCAAAACTAAAAGTATCTATCGTACAGGCTATAGACCGCAAAGTGGCTCTCGACGACCTGGCAGAATCAAAAGGTATCGACTTCAACGAGATGCTCTCGGAAGTGGAAGCCATTGTATACTCAGGAACAAAGATCAATATCGATTATTTTCTCAACGAGGTAATGGATCAGGATGTGATCCAGGATATCTATTCCTACTTCAAGGAGACAGAGACAGACGATCTGGATAAGGCGCAGGAAGAACTCTCCGACTATACAGATACCGAAATCAGAATGGTGCGTATCAAGTTTTTCTCCGACATGGCAAATTAATGCGCCAATGCCAATATGCCAATGCCGTTTCTAAACTATTTTATACCGCTTCCGTTATAATATGGATTGGCTATAGATTATGCAATATTTACAAGAAATAAATAGTCCCGACGACCTCAAGAAGCTTAATATTGACGAGCTGGAGACAGTTTGTACCGAGTTGAGAGAGTTTATCATTGAACAGCTCTCCAATAACCCGGGACACTTCGGTTCTAGTCTGGGTACGGTTGAACTGACTGTGGCACTGCATTATCTGTATCATACACCTTATGATCGCATTGTGTGGGATGTGGGCCACCAGGCATACAGCCACAAAATTCTCACCGGCAGACGCGATCGGTTCTCTTCAAACCGTAAACTGGGAGGGCTTTCAGGTTTTACCAATCCTTCAGAAAGTGAATTTGATACTTTTGTGGCCGGGCATGCCTCCACCTCCATCTCGGCAGCATTGGGCATGGCCGTAGCTGCCTCACTCAACAAGGAAGAGGACCGGCACGTGGTAGCTGTTATCGGGGACGGTTCCATGACGGGAGGGCTGGCCTATGAGGGGCTCAACAACGCCTGTTCCCAACCCAACAACCTGCTCATCATCCTTAACGACAACAACATGTCCATCGACAACAATGTGGGTGGCATACAGGACTACCTGGTGAAGCTGACCACCTCCTACAAATACAACCGGTTTCGTAATACATTATACCAGGGGTTCAAGCGACGTAACCTGATATCGGAGGAAGAAAAAAATATCGTGCTGCGATTTAACAACAGCATGAAATCGCTGATCACCAAAGAACAGAACCTCTTTGAAGGGTTTAATATCCGTTACTTCGGACCTGTAGACGGGCATGATTTACGCGGACTAATCCGCATTCTCCGCAATATAAAGGATATGAAAGGTCCAAAGATGCTTCATATCAAAACAATAAAAGGCAAAGGATATAAACCTGCAGAAAATTCGGCCACCATCTGGCATGCGCCAGGGCTATTCAATAAAGATACCGGAGAACGCATCCTCAAAGATCAGAAGAACCAACCGCTACCTTATCAGGATATATTCGGACATACGCTGGTGGAAATGGCGGAGCAGAATGACCGGATTGTGGGTGTCACACCAGCCATGCCCACAGGCTGCTCAATGACCTACATGATGACAACCTTTCCTGAACGCGCCTTCGATGTAGGCATTGCCGAAGCACACGCCGTCACCTTCTCTGCAGGTATGGCTAAAGAGGGGCTCATACCCTTTTGCAACATATACTCCTCATTTATGCAGCGGGCCTTTGATCAGGTAATACATGATGTGGCACTACAAAAATTAAAAGTAATCATGTGTCTTGACAGGGCAGGACTGGTTGGACCCGACGGCCCCACACACCATGGCGTCTTCGATCTTGCCTATCTCCGGCCTATCCCTAATCTGGTAATCTCCGCACCTCACAATGAACATGAGTTGCGTAACCTGATGTACACTGCCGTATACGGGAACGAGGGCCCGTTCGTGATCCGATATCCCCGCGGACAGGGTGAACTTACCGAGTGGCACAATGAGCCCCGGCTCCTTACCATTGGAAAGGGCAGAAAACTGAAAAAAGGAAAAGATATGGCACTCCTCAGCATCGGAACCATTGGCAATAATGCAGCGAAAGCCATTACCAAAGCAGAGGAACTGGGCATAAGTGTTGCTCATTACGACATGGTATTCCTTAAGCCGATAGACGAAGATTTACTCAGGGAGGTAGCAAGAAAATTCAAACAAATTATCACCGTCGAAGACGGAGTTATCAAAGGGGGACTTGGTAGTGCCGTTCTCGAGTACCTGGCAGAAAATCATTTCTCCGACATTCAGGTTCATCGAATCGGTATTGCCGACGAATTTGTCACACATGGCTCTGTCAGGGAACTCCAGCAACTGGCTGGCATCGACCCGGAAGGTATCCTCAGCCAAATTGTACAGCTTTATCATGGCCTTAGCGATGGTGCCCATTCAAACCAAAACACCGGTACCGTGAATCCTGTAGAACTCATTCAAAACGTTAAAGATTAATTAATTGCATTTTTAATGAAGATTTTAATAGCCGGTGCGGGCGCCGTTGGAACACATCTTGCAAAACTTCTCGGACAGGAAGATCACGAAATTACCCTCATGGATGCCGACAAGGAACGTCTGGCTATCATACGCGACAATACAGACATCCTCACCTTTATTGGGAACTGTACCTCACTTAAGGATCTTACTGAGGCAGGCGTGGCAAACGCCGATCTTTATATCGGTGTAACACCGGAGGAGTCAAGAAATATCACATCCTGCATGCTCGCAGCCAATCTGGGTGCTAAGAAAACGCTTGCCCGCATCGACAACTATGAGTATCTGCTGCCAAAAAATACGGAGTTTTTTGAGAAGCTGGGTATTCATTCAATGATTTATCCCGAGCTGAGTGCCGCCCGTGAGATTGCAATGGCACTAAAGACTCCCTGGACCCGATTTTGGTGGGAGTTATGCAATGGGACAGTAATCCTCGTCGGTGCCAAGGTGCGTGAAAATGCCCCCATTGTAAACAAATATCTGAATGAGTTGATGCAGGAGAACAAACAGTTTCACCTGGTGGCCATCAAAAGAGGTGCCCACACACTGATTCCCAAAGGAAGCGATCAAATACTGCCGAATGATATCCTCTACTTTACCACACTGCGCAAACATGTGCACATTTTGCCGGACATTCTTGGAAAGAAGTCGTTTGAAACAAAAAGAGTCATCTTCATGGGCGGTAGCCGCATTACGATGCGTACCATCCAGCAGCTCCCGCAAAATACCAATATAAAAATCATTGAACAGGACAGGGAACGTGCAGAGAGGTTGGTAGAAATCGCTCCGCCCAACGTGACAGTTTTTGTGGAAGACGGCCGCAATGTGGAGTTTCTGCTGCGTGAAGGCATCGCGGAAGCCGACGCGTTTCTCGCACTTACAGACAACTCCGAAGCCAATATACTGGGCTGCATGATGGCCAAGCAGTATGGCGTAAAGAAAACGGTAGCCGAAGTGGAGAATATCGACTATATTTCCATGGCAGAACGATTCGACATTGGAACGGTCATCAACAAAAAACTTATTTCGGCCAGTAAAATATACGAACTGCTACTGAAGGCCGATGCTTCCAACATCAAGAGTCTTACTTTTGCAGATGCTAATGTGGGAGAGGTCATCGCCAAACCCAATTCGCGGGTCACCAAAAAATTGATTAAAAACCTGGATCTGCCGAAAGACATCACATTCGGAGCACTAATCAGAAACGGTGAGCCTATGCTCATAGACGGTGACACGCTGATTGAACCGTATGACCAGGTGGTAGTCTTCTTCCTGAGTAAATCACTGAAAAGCATTGAAAAACTGTTTAATTAACAACAAAGCAGAACATCATCATGTAACAGCCATTCAGTCATCAATGGTATAAAGGGATGAAACATGCGGAAATTTAACCATCGGATCGTACTTAGCAGTATCGGGCTTCTTTTGATGATTGAAGCAGCCTTTATGTTATTTTCTGCTTTCGTGGGTGAATATTTTCATGAAGGTGCGGTGCAAAGCATCTATCTTTCCGGTATCATTACCTTTACATCCGGAGCATTGTTCCTGTTCCTTGGAAAAAGAAAGAAAACCTCATCAAGGCAGATCACAAAAAGGGAAGTATACCTCACCGTGACCATGGCATGGCTGATGATGGCGCTCTTCGGTACTCTTCCCTTCATGCTCAGCGGTGCCATCCCTTCGTTCACCAATGCCTTTTTCGAAACCATGTGTGGCTTTACTACCACGGGCAGTTCCACGTTGCTCAACATTGAAGCCTTTCCCAAGTCTCTCCATTTCTGGCGCAGTTTCACACAATGGATCGGCGGCATTGGCATTATTATTTTCGTGATGTCGTTCGTACCTGTGTTTGGGGATAACTCCGGACAATTCTTTGATGCGGAGGTCACGGGTATTTCCGAGGATATGATGCGACCCCGTGTGAGTGTGATCACCAAAAATATGGCTATGGCCTATTTCGGATTGACCGTTGTAGGGTTTTTCTTTCTCTGGGCCGGTCCCATGGATGCATTTGATGCTGCCTGTCATACTCTTTCGGCAATTTCCACCGGGGGCTTTTCCACCAAACAGGCCAGCATCGCTTATTTTAATTCCCCCTATACCGAATATGTGATCACGATGCTCATGTTTTTGGGGGGGACAAACTTCATGCTGATTTACACCTTTTTCGCCCGTGTAAGTATCAAGGTCTTCCGGGAAGAAGAGTTCAGATGGTACCTCTCTCTCATCCTCCTCTTTACGGCAATAATCACCCTCCTTCTTCTTACCACAGGGGAGATGAGCGGCTTCGAACAAACTTTTCGTACCGCCCTGTTTCAGGTTGTGGCTGCCATCACTACAACAGGATTTGCCACGGTGGACTATCAACTGTGGGGACATGTATACTGGCTCCTGTTTCTGGCAATGATCCTCTTCTGCGGTTGTGAGGGATCTACCTCGGGCGGGATGAAGCTATCGCGGCTGGTGGTATTATCCAAGAACACCCTTCTGGTTTTTAAAAAACAGGTTCATCCCGATGCACTCTACCGGGTGAAAATGAACGGAGAAGTGATTAGCAGCAACAGTTCTTCTAAAATACTGGCATTTGTATTCCTCTATCTCTCCCTGGCAGCCTTCAGTGCACTGGTGTTGAGCTTCACCGGCATGACCTTCGATGAATCCATCGGTGTTTCCATCTCTTCCATCAGCAGCTACGGCTTTGGACTGGGTTCATACGGCCCCAGTGGCACCTATGAGTCGGCTTCGGTCTTTGCCAAATATTACCTCTGCTTCCTCATGCTGGTGGGCCGCCTGGAGGTGTTCACCGTCCTTTCTCTCTTTGTCCCAAGTTTCTGGAAAAGATAAACCAGGAGTTAGTTGTCAAGCATCTGCGTCAGTTACGAAAAAAGATGGCATCGTCGACCGCGTCGATAGTGATTGGCTTCGATTTATCGACTGTGCCGGCGAGCAGATCTTTAGACAATTGGTTCAGTACCCTGTTTTGAATCACTCTTTTCACGGGACGGGCCCCAAATTCGGGGTCAAAACCGGCTTCAGAGATGCTCTTCAATGCTTCTTCCGTATATTGCAGTTCGATGCCGTTTTCAGCCAGCATCTTCCTTATTCCTCCAAGTTGTATGCGGACAATCTGCTCAATCTCCGACTCTTTCAGCGGAGCGAACATGATGATGTCGTCGATCCGGTTCAGAAACTCGGGGCGAATGGTTTTCTTCAACAAGTCCATCACCAGGTTTTTCGTTTTCTCAATGATCTCCTCCCTGTTTGTCGGGGTGATTCTTTCAAGGTTCTCTCGAATCATGCCCGATCCCATGTTGGAGGTCATGATGATGATGGTATTCTTGAAATTCACCACCCTGCCCTTGTTGTCGGTCAGCCTCCCATCATCGAGCACCTGCAGTAGGATGTTGAACACGTCGGGATGTGCTTTTTCGATCTCGTCGAACAGCACCACCGAATAGGGTTTGCGCCGGATCGCCTCGGTAAGCTGTCCCCCCTCGTCGTACCCCACGTACCCCGGAGGGGCACCTATCAGCCGGGTGGCACTGAACTTCTCCTGATACTCGCTCATGTCGATGCGGGTCATCATATTTTCATCATCGAACAGATATTCAGCCAGTGCCTTGGCCAGCTCCGTCTTCCCTACACCCGTCGTACCCAGAAAGATAAAGGACCCAATGGGACGTTTCGGATCACTCAGTCCCGCACGATTGCGCCGCACCGCATCGGAGACAGCCGTGATGGCTTCATCCTGTCCGACGACGCGTTTGTGCAGTTCCTCCTCCAGATGAAGCAGCTTCTGCCGCTCGCTCTGCAGCATCTTACTCACCGGGATGCCCGTCCAGCGCGACACCACGTCGGCAATATCCTCGGCATCCACCTCCTCCTTGATCATGGCACGTGTCCCCTGACGCACGTGCAACTCCTCCTGTAACGCTTCAATGGTGTTCTCCAGTTCTTTGATCCTGCCGTAGCGCAACTCGGCCACCTTGCCATAGTCGCCCTCCCGCTCGGCCCGATCCGCCTCGAACTTTGCATCTTCTATCTCTATTTTATTTTGCTGAATCTGGTTGATCAGATCCTTCTCCGACTGCCACTTGGCCTTGTAATCGGCCTCCTCCGACTTCAGCTCCTCGATCTGGCGAGTCAGCAGCTCCATTTTCGGCTGGTCATTTTCACGCTTTATCGCCTCCCGCTCTATCTCCAGCTGTTTCACACGCCGCATGATTTCATCCAGCTCCTCGGGAACGGAATCCACCTCCATGCGCAGCTTGGCCGCAGCCTCATCCATCAGGTCGATGGCCTTGTCGGGTAGAAAACGATCGGTAATATAACGGTGCGACAGCTGCACGGCCGCAATGATTGCCTCATCCATGATTCGAACCTTGTGATGGTTTTCATACCTCTCTTTCAGTCCGCGCAGGATGGAGATGCTGTCCGACTCGCTCGGCTCCTCCACCATCACCATCTGGAATCGCCGTTCCAGCGCTTTGTCCTTTTCGAAATACTTCTGGTATTCGTCGAGCGTGGTCGCTCCGATGGCACGCAGCTCACCTCTCGCCAGAGCCGGCTTCAGGATGTTGGCGGCATCCATGGCCCCCTCGCTCTTGCCGGCGCCCACCAGCGTATGAATCTCGTCGATGAAGAGAATAATCTCTCCTTCCGCTTTCACCACTTCGTTGACGACCGACTTAAGCCGCTCCTCAAACTCCCCCTTGTACTTGGCACCCGCAATGAGCGCTCCCATATCGAGAGAGTAGAGTTGCTTGCTGCGGAGGTTCTCCGGCACGTCACCCCGCACAATACGATGTGCCAACCCCTCGGCGATGGCCGTCTTGCCGGTTCCAGGCTCCCCGATAAGGATTGGATTGTTTTTTGTGCGCCGGCTCAGGATCTGCAGTACACGACGTATCTCCTCATCGCGGCCGATCACCGGGTCGAGCTTCCCGCTGCGGGCCCGCTCAATCAGATTTACCGCATACTTCCCCAGTGCCTGGTAGGTATCCTCCGCAGTCTGGCTGGTTACCTTTTGCCCCTTGCGCAACTCCTCAATGGCTTTTTGCATTTCAGCAGGTGTGATGCCGGCATCGCGCATCATGCGGGAAGCGTTGTTGTTCTCCTGCACCAGGGCCAGCAACAGATGTTCAATGGAGACAAACTGATCACCCATCTTGCCGGTAAGATCCGTCGCCTTCTGAAACACCGCGTTGGTCTCCCTGCTCAGCATGGGGTCACCACCCGATACGCGCGGATAGGATTCAATCTCGCTGTCGACCACCCTCTCCATATTCGATGCGTTCACACCCAGCTTCTGAAAAAGGAAGCTGGTCACATTCTCACCCACCAGCATCACCCCTTTCAACAGGTGAGCCGGTTCAATCATCTGCTGGTTATTTCCCTGCGCAATCTCGATCGCCTTCTGTACCGCCTCCTGCGCCTTTATTGTAAAATTGTTGAAGTTCATATTGCTCTTTTTTTATACCGTAATCATTGTAATCTGATTTCATGCAGTAAAATAATCTTATCGTATCAACAAAGAACCAATGCATAATGTTAGTGCATCCGCGTCCTTTATTTTCTGCATCGATGAAGTACAGATTTCCAACAGCAGGTGGTCAAAATCTTTGCCATTTGCAGAAATGTGACTTTTTGTCAGGATCATATCATAATGATGACCTGCAATATAGCTATTTTGTGAGTTGAGCAATCATTTCTCCAGTTGCTGTACCGTTTCCACCAGCCTGATAAACTCGTGACGATAACCATTTGGATCATCATCCAATCCTTTCCGTGCCAGATCAATCACTTTCGCGTAGGTAGCATCCCCCTTATAGGCAGAATCACGCAGCAGTTGTCCGAACATGGCAACCGCCATGGCAAAGTTAAAATCGGGTGATACCGCCTTGATGTTCTTCTGAGCCAATAAAGGAATCTCCATTTTCCTGCTTGCCTCTTCGCCGGGCTTTTTGTAACGCAATTTCACGGTCAATAACTCTTTGGTATCGCTGAAGGCATGCTCCATACTGTTTGACCTCTGTTGTTGGTATTTCAATTTATCGACCTTGCCGACAGGGATCTCCACCCCCACAGGAACAATTTCGTAAAGAGCCGTAACGATATGGCCGGCGCCCATTTCACCCGCATCCTTGCTATCATCGTTGAAATCTTCATCGTTCAGTAATCTGCTTTCATAGCCGATAAGCCGATAAGCACTGGCAAAATGGGGATTGAACTCAACCTGTAGCTTCACATCGTTGGCCACCGCAACCATGGTGCTGCCAAACTCATTTACAAGCACTTTGTTGGCCTCCTGCAGGTTATCGATATAAGCATGATTGCCATTGCCCTTCTCTGCCAGTGCCTGCAGCTTATTGTCCTTGTAATTACCCATTCCATAGCCCAGCACAGTGAGGTAAACACCCGACTGACGCTTCTGCTCAATCAGCGTCTCAAGTCCGTCCAAAGAGGAGACACCCACATTGAAATCACCGTCGGTGCAGAGGATCACCCGGTTATTGCCGCCTTTCACAAGGTTCTTCTCGGCAATCTTATAAGCCAGCTGAATGCCGTCACCACCCGCCGTAGATCCGCCGGCCTGCAGGTTATCGAGCGCTTCCATAATCTTTTGCCTGTCGAAACCGCTTGTCGAAGGCAATACTTCACCCGCCGCACCGGCATAGGCGACAATCGACACACGGTCTTTCGGTCGCAGGTTATTCACCAACAGCTTCATGGAGGCTTTCACCAGGGGTAGCTTATCGGCACTGAACATCGATCCCGATACATCGATCAGGAAAACAAAATTGCTCGCCGGCAATGTTTCGGAAGGGATCTCCCGCGCTTTCACGCCAATACGTACCAGTTGGGTCTGTTTGTTCCAGGGACTTGCAGCTACTTCGGTGATGATTCTTACCGGATGCCCGTCCGTCGGCTGTGGATAGTTATAGCTGAAATAATTAATCATCTCCTCCACTCTCACCGCATCTCTTCGAGGTAGCTCTCCCTGGTTGATCAGGCGACGGATATTACCATAGGAGGCCGCATCCACATCCAGTGAAAAGGTGGACAACGGGTTTTGGGCAGCTGTGAGAAAACGGTTTTCACTGAATGATTCGTATTCTTCCGTACTGACTTCCTGCTTAAAGGGCGGGAACAAAGGGGGGCTGAATGATCTGTGGACACGATCAGGTGAAAGACCACGAACACGCATTCCTGCCGCTTGTACCGGCATTACAGCTCCGGTCATGTTCATTGTTTGTTGCGATCCATATCCGATCACCACAACTTCCTTTAAAAGGTCGACGTCCTGTTTCATGAAAACATTCATTTTTTTCTCGGTGATCTTTACCCGCTTTGTTTTATACCCGATATATGACACTTCCAGCGTCTCTCCCTTCTTTCCTTTTATCCGGTATGTACCATTCACATCCGTTACTGTACCTTTGTTGGTCTCCTCCACACGCACATTCGCACCTATCAGCACACTTTTATCCGTTGCATCATAGATCACACCGGTTATCTCCCACTCTTCGGCATCGGGCATCACCTGGTTCTCATTCATTTGTACTGCCATGGCAGTGAAGATGAATCCTGCCATAAAAAGAATCATTACAATTCGTCGGTTTGTTGATTTCATAAATTAAATTATTAAGAATGATATTTTTTGAGGTTCTATTTATGAGATACAAATAGGTGGATTATTCCATAAACGATTAGATATTTTTTTAACTTTGTGGAAGCATCTTTGCAAAAATGAACTGACATCGGCTTGAAAAAGAGAGCAGAAATAAACAACTTAAGCAACGACGAATTGTTTGATCTTTATAAAAAAGAAGAACAGGCAATCTATTTCGCAGAGTTATACCGACGCTATATACCTTTGATATATGGAGTCTGTTTAAAGTATCTCGCGAACAAAGCCGATGCACAGGATGCCGTGATGGATCTCTTTGAAGATCTCAACAAAAAGATTATGAATTACAATATATCAAGCTTTCATTCATGGCTTTACACAGTGACGAAAAATCATTGCCTGCTGAAGATTCGCAAAGAAAAACAATTTCATTTCGAGGATATCAATGAAGCAATTATGGAAAATAGCGATTTTTTCACTCTCTCTGACAGAGAGCAGTCCGAAGAACATGCCTCGGCACTCTCCTATTGCCTGACTGAATTGAGTCGTGAACAGCGCATTAACATCGAATTGTTTTATTACGGGAATAAGTCGTATGCCGATATCGTTACTCTCACGGGATATAGTCTCAATAAGGTAAAAAGTTATATTCAGAACGGGAAAAGAAATCTGAAGAATTGCATCAACCGGATTCTGGAAGTCAGTGATTTTCGTTGAGCAGTTCAGCAATACAATCCATTATCAATAAAATAAAGCGGAATAAATAACAATGTTGGCGAAGTGAATTTAAAAGATTACATACAAGGCAAGCGGCATGGAAAAGAGGCCAACCAACTGGAACGTGAAGCAATGAACGATCCTTTTTTACAGGATGCCATTGACGGATATGACTCGCTGGCAGGTAATCATCTGCACACCATCGAAAAGCTGGAAAAGAAGATCGCCCATAAACCTGCCCGTATGGACAAACGAGTGTGGATATGGGTAGCGGCAGCATTGCTGTTACTACTTATCGGTATTCCTTTTCTGTTGCGGCAGTCCGCGCTTAATGAAGAAACGATCGTGGTTGCAAGCGAATCCCCGAAGGCCGGAATCGAATTGATCATCCCCGAAAAAGATTCAGTTGCGGCGACCGCCGGTCATATTGTTAAAACAGAGAAGAAGACAGTTCTGGAAAAAGAGAGCTCTATGGCGACCGCGGACCATATTATAGAAGCAGAAAAGAAACAAGTTCCGGAAAAAAGTACCTCCGTGACAATCGCCAGCCGTATTGTTGAGACAGAGATGAAACCTCTTCCGGATAAATATACCTCAACGCTGAAACAACCGGAACGTAAGCTTGTTCAGGGGCGATTGACAGATCAGACCGGCAACCCGCTTGTCGGTGCTACCGTCACCCTTTCCCATTTAAATGCGGGCACAGTGACCGACACAGCAGGAAAATTCAGTATGGATCTTCCCAAAGAGGCAGTAGGAAACCTGCTTCTATCCTACATTGGCATGGAAAGTAAGGAGATTCCCCTCAAAGAGCATATCGGGACCGTTCAGATGGAAGCCAATGCCGATCTATTGAGCGAGGTGGTGGTGATTGGTTATGGAACACAGCGAAAAAATACAACGACAGGTGCTGTAGCCCAAATAAGGGAAGATGTACCGACTTTTGGGGAAACGGAATTCACTTACTATTTCGAAGAAAATTACGATGACGGGATCTGCGAAGAGCAGGAGATAATCTTTGAAGTGACTTTTTTTATTGATGCCAACGGGCATCCCGGCAGCATTCACATCAAAGAGAACAATTGTCCTGCAATGGAGACAGAGATAAAAAGATTATTGCTCGGCTCCCCACGCTGGTCGGAAGTAAACAGGCCGGTCACCCTAAAAATTGAATTGTGATTCCTATGACAAAAGAAAAATTCTATACCCTCCGTGAGGAGCAAGCCAACTACCTGACACACGGACTGGCACTGCTGATAAGCATTGCAGCAACCATCATCCTGTTGCGCAAGGCACTCGTTGCCGACGACGGCTGGGCACTCTTTGCTTATGCCCTCTTTGGAGTGGGCATGATTGCCTGCATGGGATCATCCACGATCTACCACTATGTGCAGGAGCCCTTACAGAAAGCGAGACTACGTCATTTCGACCATGCCAGCATCTACCTGCTGATTGCTGCAAGCTATTCACCTTTCACGCTCATCCTCTTGCGCGAAGAGGGGCTCTGGGGATGGATGCTCTTTGCACTGGTCTGGGTGATTGCAGTAGTGGGAATAATCATTAGCTTCAGACCTCTCAGAAGAAACAGTCATCTGAAAACCATCTCTTATGTGATGATGGGACTGATTGTGCTGATAGCATTCCGGCCTATCATCCATGCTGCCGGCAGGAACGACTCAATGGATACCGTTTACCTGATCGTGGTGGGAGGTGTTTTTTACATCGCGGGTGCGGTAATCTATGCCACCGCCAAAAAGGAGTTTGTTCATGCCATCTTTCATCTCTTTGTGTTGCTCGGCCTGGTAAGCCATATCTATGCTGCATGGCTGATTCCGTTATAAAAACAAGTACCGGATATTGTTATCACGATATGTACAAAACAATTTAAAATTATAAACGATGGCAAGTAAAACGATTACCATTGACAACTACTTAGACAGTCATTTTATTGGTCGTAGTAATTGGCTCAGAGCCGCCGTGTTAGGGGCAAATGACGGAATAATCTCTATTTCAAGCCTTGCCATTGGTGTTGCGGCTGCAAATTCAGAGAGAGCGCCTATTTTGCTGGCAACCATTGCCGGTTTGGTTGCCGGTGCAATTTCCATGGCTGCCGGTGAGTATGTGTCCGTCAGTTCACAAACTGATATCGAAAAAGCGGATATTGAAAGAGAGCGACAGGAATTAGAAGATATGCCCGAGGTAGAACTAAAGATCTTGTCAGAAATATATGAGCGACGCGGATTGAAAAAAGAAACAGCGCTATTGGTAGCCAAGGAATTAACGGAAAAAGATGCGTTGAGTGCGCATGTAAGAGATGAACTGGGCATCAACGAGATGAGCCAGGCTAATCCTGTTCAGGCCTCCCTGGCTTCCTGCGCCTCTTTTCTGGCTGGAGGGATATTGCCTCTTCTGGTTGTTTTGTTTACCCCTTTATCCAATATGGTATATTCGTTGTATGCTTTCACAATTATAGCCCTTGCTGTACTGGGTGCCGTTTCTGCCAAGACAGGCGGTTCGCAAATAAGAAAGGGTGTATTTCGGATTGTAATATGGGGTACTGTGGCAATGGGGTTATCTGCCCTTGTGGGGTATATCTTCGGTGTAAATATATAAGTAATTATTTGTCAATTATATCCGGCGAAAGGCATAAACTCCCGAATCCTTGCCATGCCGGCTCATGAAAAGGGGCTGTCTCAAAAGAAAGGCAGCCTCTTTTTTTAGTATCAAATTTTTCTTAAAAAAACCTCCTCAAATATTGTTATTTAAACCACTTTTTCATATCTTTATGTCTATATATCAAACACATAAGATATGGCTAAGCCTAAGTTTAAATCCTATAATCAAGGTCAAGTAAGTCTTTTCCCTCCCACTCTGGATGAAAAGGTCCCTCAAAACTCTCCTGCCCGTATCATTAATCAAATTGTGGATAACCTGGACTTGAGTAAAGTCTTCGACACGTATAAAGGTGGGGGTACAACTGCCTATAATCCACGCATGATGCTTAAAGTTGTTCTATACGGCTATCTGAACAATATTTATTCAAGTCGTAAGATCGAGCAGGCACTTACTGATCGAGTTAGTTTCATGTGGCTCTCAGGCAATCAAACACCTGACCATAACACCATAAACCGTTTTCGTTCATCCCATTTAAAAGACTCAATACATGAGGTCTTTACCCAGGTAGTGGTTATGCTTGTTGAAATGGGTTGTTTAAGCCTTGAAGTGGCATATGTTGACGGGACCAAAATTGAATCACGAGCCAACCGCTACACTTTTGTCTGGCGTAAATCCATTGAAAAATACAAAGAGAGACTCGAAGAAAAGATACTTAAAGTCCTTGGAATGATTGAGGAGGGTATCGCCCAGGATAATAACCCTGAGGATGATCCACCTACACCATTCAACAGCGAAGAGTTAAGAAAGCGTGTTGCTCAGATTAATAAAGAGAACCGGAGCAAAGAAGAACAAAAAGCAATAAAGACACTTGAGAACAAGCTTTTACCTAAACTTGAAGAGTATGAGCGGCATTTAGATACTCTGGCAAATCGTAATAGTTATTCCAAGACAGACTGCGATGCAACCTTTATGCGTATGAAAGAGGATCATATGCTCAATGGACAGCTAAAGCCTGCATATAATGTTCAGATAAGTACAGAGAACCAGTTTATAAGCCATTATGATTTTTATCCAAACCCCACCGATACATTAACACTGATTCCCTTTTTGAATGGATTTGAGAATCGTTATAATATTTTGCCCGTCAAGGTTGTGGCTGACTCAGGTTATGGTAGTGAAGAAAACTATGAGTTTATGCAGGGGAATGATATTGAGCCATTTGTAAAGTTCAACTACTTTCATAAAGAACAGAAAAGGGCATTTAAAAAGAACGGCTTTCTCTCTCAAAACCTTTATTATAACGCGGATGAAGATTACTATGTTTGTCCCATGGGTCAGCACATGAACAAGGTAGGAAAGAAAAGAAGCAAAACAGCTAGTGGGTACACATCAACAGCAACTATTTACGAGGCGAAAAACTGTAAGGGTTGTCCTTTGAAATGTCTCTGTAGTAATGCAAAAGGCAATAGAAGGGTGGAAGTAAATCATAACCTTAACCGCCATAAACAGAAAGCAAGGGAACTGTTGACATGCGAAGAAGGAATTTATCATCGAAGTCAGCGTCCTATAGAACCGGAGTCAGTGTTCGGCCAAACTAAATCCAACAAACACTACAATAGGTTCAGACACTTTAATAAAGACAAGGTTTTGATGGACTTTGCAATCTTCGCTATCGCGTTTAACCTCGGAAAACTACACTTGAAGGGATTAGCCGATAAAGAAATACTCTATTTTTTGGAGAAATATGGTCATAAAGGAGATATTATTCTGTTTTTTATAAAAATAGAGATCAACTCTAAAAGTTTCTCATCAATTAATAACAACAATCAGAAAATAGCAGCATGAAAAATTAAAAAAGGAGCTGTCCTTTTGGAACAGCCCCTTTCCTGTTTCATACGAACAGATGCTGATAGCTTACCGTTGAATATTGGGTGACTCCAGTCCGTATCCCTTCCGTTTGTCCTCCGCCTTCAGCAGGAAGGCAAAGATCAGCGCCAACATGCCAAAGCTGGTAAAGATGAGCATGGGGAGTGTATAGTCGTAGGTATTCACTGTGAGTCCGTCACGCACGGTTTGTCCTGTGATGCAATACTTCTCCAGCACCCATCCGATTAACAGGGGTACACCCATCAGTCCCCAGTTCTGCACCCAGAAAATGAGTGAATAGGCCGTGCCCAGTCGTTTCTCCGGAACGATCTTGGGCACCGAGGGCCACATGGCCGAAGGTACCAGCGAGAAGGCGATACCGAGCAACACCACCAGCACCATGGCGAAGATCCAGCTGTTGAGTCCCGGTACGGAGAACAACGCATGCACCAGAATGAGCAGGCTTGCACCAATGATCATGATGGTGGCTCCTTTACCTTTTTTGTCGTAAATGCCTCCGAAGAGCGGTGTGAGCAGGATATTGCCAAAGGGCAACAGCATCGGGATCATGCCGGCCAGGTCTTCCGCCACGCCAAACTTATTCACCATGAGGTCGGTGGCATACTTCAGGAATGGAAACACAGCCGAATAGAACAGCACACACAGGATGGCGATAAACCACCATCCCCTGTTGCCCAATATCTTTCCAATGTCGGAGAGTTTGAACTCATCCTCCGGATTCTTTTCTTCCACCAGGCCGGTTGCTTCGGAAGCATCCAGCTTCTTGTCCATCATCACGTACACGATAAAGGAAATCAAGCCGATACACAATCCGATCAATGCTACCAATACGGGGCGAGAGACATCCACCGCCCCGGTAGCCTTGGCAATAGGAACTGAGAATCCAAGTGCCAGCGCGGTACCGATACGGGCCATGGCCATCTCCATCCCCATGGCGGTTGCCAACTCCTTTCCTTTGAACCATTTCACGATAATCTTTGAGACGGTGATGCCGGCCACCTCCACGCCAATGGCAAAAATGGCAAAGCCGATGCTCGCCCATAAAACCTGGGCATCGAGACCGAAGAGTGTCTGGCCCTCCAGTGAATCCGTCGATACAGCCCAGTATTTGATGGCCGTACCAATCACCATCACGGTAGCAGCTCCCAAGCCGGTCATGCGCACACCCAGCTTGTCGAGGATAATTCCGCCGAAGATCAGCATCAGAAGAAAAACATTAAACCAGCCGTAGGCGCTGGTAAAGGTGCCATACTCGGCACGTGACCATCCCAGCTGGCCTTCCAGCAGTCCTGCCAGGGGTGCCATGATATCGGTTAAAAAATAGCCGCACATCATTGTAAACGAGACAATGAACAGTGCAGACCAGCGTGCCGCCGAAGAGTCTCTCAGCGATTTTCGAATTGCTTCTGTCATGAGAATATGTTTAACTGTTGTTGATTTATCACAGATCTGCAAAGATAAGCAATCTGCACCATTTATTCGGAAAATAATTCTATTTTATCCAAGTAAGCTTGCGTCTGCCTGCAATCTGTTCAGGAAAACCACCGTCTTGCGAATTTCCTTGTACATGACGATGTCCTCGTCAACAAAAGGCACTTCTTTGCGATATTCCCTGACCACCTTCTCAATCAGTGGCGATGAGCGCAAGGGGCGTCGAAACTCGAGTGCCTGCACTCCGTTCATCAGTTCGATGGAGAGGATGGTATCGAGGTTGTCCATCACTTTCATCAACTTGATAACAGAAGTGGCGCCCATGCTCACATGATCCTCCTGTCCGTTGGAGGAGACGATGGAGTCGCTGCTGGCAGCATAACAGTACATCTTGTTCTGGCTCACCACCGACGCCGCCACATACTGGGGAATCATGAAGCCCGAGTTGAGACCGGGGTTGGCTACCAGAAACTCCGGCAGGCCACGTTTACCAAGGATCAGTTGTGCCGTGCGTCTTTCGGAGATATTGCCCAGCTCCGCCAGGGCGATGGCCAGAAAGTCGAAGGCGATGGCCAGGGGCTGTCCGTGGAAGTTTCCTCCTGAAATGATCATGTCATCGTCGGGGAAGATGGTGGGGTTGTCGGTCACCGAGTTGATCTCGGTCACCACCACCTGCCGTACATAGTCGATGGCATCTTTGGTGGCACCATGTACCTGCGGCACACAACGGAAAGAATAGGGATCCTGCAGATGCTCCTTCTCACGGGATATCAGCTCGCTACCCTCCAGAATCCTGCGAATATTCCGGCTTGTTTCCAATTGTCCCGGGTGAGGACGGATCTGATGCAACCGCTCGTCGAACGGCTCCAGGTGTCCATCATAGGCATCAAGAGAGAGGGCCGCGATCAGATCGGCCCGCTTTGAAAGGCGTTGTCCTTTCATGATGGCGTAGACACCATGGGCCGACATGAACTGGGTACCGTTGAGCAGGGCAAGCCCCTCCTTGCTTTTCAGCTTGATGGGTTTCCATCCAAACTCATCCAGTACGTCACCGATATCCCGTTTACGGCCTTTGTAAAACACATCCCCCACCCCGATCAATGGCAGGAAGAGATTGGCCAACGGTGCCAGGTCGCCCGAGGCTCCCAGCGACCCCTTATCGTAAACGATGGGCAGGATGTCGTTATTGAAAAGATCGAGCATCCGCTGTACGGTGGCCACCTGCACGCCACTGTAGCCCAGCGAGAGGGCGTGTGCCTTGAGCAGGAACATCAGCTTCACAATGAGTGGTGCCACTTCCTCTCCCACACTACAAGCGTGTGACTTCACCAGGTTCTCCTGCAGTGTGCTCAGATCCTCATTGGAGACCGGTCGTTCGCAGAGCGACCCAAAGCCGGTGGTGATGCCGTAGATTGGTTTCTGCTGTGTCTCCATCTTCCGGTCCAGGTAGTCGCGGCATTTCTGTATCCGCTCCCTGGCCTCGGGTGCCAGCTCCAGTCTGATGTTCCCGTTGATAATCCACTCCAGGTCATCGATGGTCAGGTCACGCTGACCGATGTAGTATATGTTTTTCATTCAATTAAAATTATTTATCTAATCATGTTCTTGTGTGAACATGATTATTACGTCCTTTTCATGCATGGTAGCTGTTTCGTTCAAAGAATTGTCTTCACCCATTGGATCGATTGGCTCTCCTTTTCCAGCGTGTTTTTTTCCATCGTGTTGCATTTGGCAGTCATTTCAGCAACAAACGCCTTGTCATGGATGCCTCCCAGGTTTGTGCGAACATTCAGCAATGCCCCCATGATGGCGGTGCGGCAGGTCATCAGGCCGACCAGCCCGTCGGTCACCGCGTTCCGGTTTCCGGTCTCCAGTACTTCAATCATGGGTTCGAGCAGATTGTATGTCCGTTCTGCCACCTCCATCGGTACCAGGGAGGCTATTTTTGTGGCTTCTTCAATCTTCTCGTTGCGCAAGGCCATCTCCGCGTCCGTTTCTTTCGGCATCCTATATGCATTCATCACCAGTCGGTATGCATCCGCATCACGGTCGATGTCGTTCACCAGATGTGCCCTGTTGGCAGACATCTCAGCGGCGATCTGTTTCATTCGCTCTTCTACGGCAGCATATTTTTTCTTACCGATGGTCAGGTTGGCTACCATCTCTGCCAGTGCCGTAGCAATGGCAGCATTGAGTGCGGCACTGCTTCCACCACCGGGCACTGCTTCGTTCGCAGCGGTCTTCTCAAGAAATTGTTTGAGTGTCAGGTCTTGTAGTTTCATTGTTTTAATTTTATATAGGTGTCAGCTGTCAGGAGTCAGGAGTCAGCGATCAGCTTTTTAGGAGCAATTATTATACATTCAGCGGTCATTGGCATATTGGCATATTGGCACATTAACCAATGATTTTCCCCTTTTTAATCACACGTTCCACAATATTCATTCCCACATGGTAGGGCAGGAACTTGTAGGAGGGAAACTGCAGCAGGATGAGGTCGCCCTGTTTCCCGATGTCGATGCTCCCGATTCGGTCGGCACGACCCAGTGCAGCAGCACTGTTCAGGGTGAAAGCGGTTACCGCTTCCTCCGGCGTCATTTTCATATAGATGCAGGCCAGGGCAAAGAGCATCGGTACCGATGAGGAGAAGGCGCTACCCGGATTCAGGTCGGTGGCCAGCGCCACAATACATCCCGCGTCAATCATCTTCCGGGCGCGGGCATACTCTTCCCGCAAGGAGAAAGCCGTCAGCGGCAGCAGCGTCGCCACCGTTCCTGCTGCTGCCAGGGCATGGATACCTTCGTCGGAAGCCTGCAGGAGGTGGTCGGCCGAGAGACAACCTAATTTGGCTGCCAGCTCAGCACCACCCTGTGGCACAATTTCATCGGCATGTATTTTGAGCTGAAATCCCTGCTCACGGGCTGCAGTCAGATATCTGCGAGACTGTTCAATCGTGAATACATTCTTTTCACAGAAGATATCCACCGCTTCGGCCAGCTTCTGCTGAGCGACCAGCGGAAACATCTCCTCAATCTGGAAATCGATAAACGCCTCTTCCCTGCCCTTCCACTCTTCCGGGAGGGCATGTGCCCCCATGTAGGTGGGGACGATGTCCACCGGGTGGCTCTCATTCAGTCGCCGCATGACAAGCAGCTGCTTGAGCTCGGTCTCCTTGTCCAGTCCGTATCCGCTTTTTCCCTCCACGGTGGTGATCCCCAGCCGGAGCATCGCATCGAGGCGTTGTCTGCCAGATGATATCAATTCCTCTTCTGTCGCATTCCGGGTGGCCCGGGTGGTATTGACAATGCCTCCACCCCGTTGCATGATCTCCATATAGCTGTCGCCCCGCATCCGCCAGGAGAACTCTTCCTCGCGGTATCCACCAAAAACAAAGTGGGTATGGGGATCTACAAAGCCCGGCAAAAGAGCCTTACCGGTAGCATCAATGATGCTGTAATTCTGTTTATTGACCGGTACCGGTTCATCCTGTTTCAGAATGTGAGAGATGAAACCGTCTGTCACGATCACTGTCCCATTTTCTATGACCTGCAGATCAGACATCTCCTTTCCCCGCTTTCCGGCGAAGCCGCTGCAGGTCACCACCTGTGTCGCATTATGTATGATCAGGTTGTTCATAAATTATTCACTTTGGCTTTCCATTCCTTCCAGCCCAGGATTGCCAGCATTAGAAAAACAGAATACTGAATGCTTGTAAAATAAAGTTCCTGAGAGGCATAGATGGGTATGGAAATGATGTTGCCGATGATCCAGAACTGCCAGTTTTCCAGTTTCTTAATCGCCATCAGGAAGGTGGCTACAAGGAAGAAGGAAGTGTTGAATGCATCGATCCAGGGCAGCCAGGATTGCAGATAAGCATTGTCATTGCTGTTCACACGGCGCAACAGGAAAAACACAGAGAGGTAGATCAATGCCACCGCGACCCAGGAAAGGGTGTTTTGCAAGGGACTGTTCCGGCTGATCTGCAGCGTGCCGTTGTCGTCACCGGTCCTTGACCACATGTACCATCCAAAGATGTTCGATATCAGGTAGACCGCGTTGATGCCGGCATTGGCATACAGTCGTGCCGCAAAGCAGATGTAGATGTAGATGACTACATTGGCGATGCCAAACGGAAAGACCAGAATGTTCTCCTTGCGGGCGTACCATACGCTAAGGATACCGAGTAGTGCGGCAATCGCTTCAATCCAGTTCAAAATTTCCCGACTTTTCTGTTTATATTTCTGCTGTCGCTCACTCCATCAGTTTGGTTTCAAGCACCTGGCTGATCGAAAAATTCTCCAATCCGAGGTAGTAGGCTGCCGAATCGGCCAGTGCCGCCATCGGCACCAGGCCGATCACCTCTCCTCCCACCACAGGCACGCCGTATCGTCGTGCTTCCATGCGCACCATCTCATGCGCCTGGTAGATGGCTGTGCGTGTATAGTCGGTCAGGTTCATCGACACCTGGGTGATACCGCGCTCACGCAAGGTCACCCCCATCGCTTTGCAGTAACGCAATCCCCCACCAATATGCCGTACTTTTCTGGCAATGGCATCTGCGATCTCCCGATTATCCGTGCCCAGATTCACGTTGTAGGCGATCAGCGGCATGCGTGCACCTACTGCCACCGCACCGGCAGTGGGATGTGGTGCGGATGGCCCGTAGTCGGCCTGCCACTCCCGTAGCCTCATCTTTTCCGTCAACCCCTCAAACTCACCTTTTCGTACCGAGGTCAGGTTCTCACGGTATGGTGCCGTAGCCGATTTCTCATAGAGAAACACCGGAAGCTGATACTTTTCTGCTGCGGCTTCTGCCACCACTTTCGAGCAGGTGATCGCCTCCTCCATCGTTACATTTTTAATCGGGATAAAGGGTACCACATCCACTGCGCCCATGCGTGGGTGCTGGCCTCTGTGCCGTGTGAGGTCGATCAGTTCAACCGCCCTCCCTATGGCATCGATCACCGCTTCTTTCAGCGGTTCCGGTTCTCCCACCACAGTGATTACCGAGCGGTTGTGGTCGGCATCGCTACTGTAATCCAGCAGTTTTACTCCCTCTTGCCCCCGAAAAGCATCCGCTATTTTCTCTACTTTTGTTTTGTCGCGTCCCTCACTGAAGTTGGGGACACATTCCATGATTTTGTTCATAAACGATTCAATTCTATCACTTCAAATGTAGTGATATTTCACCAATTATTCTTCCATTCGCAAATGAAAGATGCAATTTACGTTTTATGGATGAAGATACTTTCTGATGATTGCCTCCTCCACCGGATAAGGTTCGGTGACATGATAACTCTCTTCATGCGACCTGTTGAATTCCCTTACCGTGGCAATTGCATTCGGGTTGCGTGCCCAGGCGCGCCGTGCCACGCCGCCAATCACATCCCACGTCATGGCGGAACGGAGGATCTCATCCACCCGCTGGCTGCCGTCGCACACCATGCCAAAGCCGCCGTTGATGGCTTTGCCGATACCCACACCCCCGCCATTGTGAAGGGCCACCAGGCTCATGCCGCGTGCTGCGTTGCCGGCAAAGCACTGTACCGCCATGTCGGCCATCACGTTGCTACCATCCTTTATATTGGCTGTTTCCCGAAAGGGGGAGTCGGTACCGCTCACGTCGTGGTGATCGCGCCCCAGCATCACCGGGCCAATTTCGCCGCTGCGTACCATCTCGTTGAAGCGCAGTGCAATCCTGAGCCGCCCCTCCGCATCCTGATAGAGTATGCGTGCCTGGGTCCCCACCACCAGATTGTGTTTTTCCGCATCGCGAATCCAGATCCAGTTGTCACGATCCTGTCCCCGCCGGTCGGGGTTGATGCACGCCATTGCTGCCCTGTCGGTTTTCATCAGATCCTCCCGCTTCCCGCTCAGGCAAACCCAGCGAAAGGGGCCATAGCCGTAGTCGAACAGCTCCGGGCCCATGATATCTTCAACGTAGGAGGGCCAGATAAAACCCTCCTTCTCGTCGGTTCCGTTTCTCGATATTTCCTTCACACCGGCATCGTAAACTGCTTTCATAAAGGAGTTTCCATAATCGAAAAAGTAGGTTCCCCGTTCGATCAGTTGCTTAATTACCCTGTAATGACGTCGCAGCGATTCATCCACCTTCATCCGGAAGGTATCCCGATCTTCGTGCAGCAGGCGTGTGCGTTCTTCAAAAGAGATGCTGGCGGGACAATATCCCCCAGTATAAGGTTCATGACAGGAAGTCTGATCGCTCAGCAACTCAATGTGTATCTCTTTCTCTGCAGCATACTCCAGCAGCTCCACGATATTTCCATGGTAAGCCACCGACAGCGGTTCTCTGCCTTGCATAGCTTCCTTCGCCCAGCTGAATGCCTGTTGTTTGTCCGCTGTGACACGCTGTACCCACCCCTGCTGTCGCCGCGTTTCTATGCGGGAAGCGTCCACCTCGGCAATCACCGATACCGCGCCGGCAATATCAGCCGCCTTGGGTTGCGCGCCGCTCATGCCACCCAGACCCGACGAGACGAAGAGATGCCCCCGGAGATCGCCGTCATGGGGAGTACCCAGCTTCAGTCGCCCCGCATTCAGCAACGTATTAAAAGTACCGTGCACGATACCCTGGGGACCGATGTACATCCACCCGCCTGCGGTCATTTGTCCGTAGTTGGCCACACCCATCTGTGCAGCGATCTCCCAGTCGGTCTGGTTGTCGAACATGCCCACCATCATCGAGTTGGTGATGATCACCCGCGGTGCATCGGGTCGGGATTTAAACAATCCCAGCGGGTGGCCGCTTTCTACCACCAGCGTCTGCTCCCGGGTCATCACCTCCAGGTATTTTTTGATTAGCCGGTACTGCATCCAGTTCTGACACACCTGTCCCGTTTCGCCGTAGGTGACCAGTTCATAAGGATAGAGAGCGATGTCGAAGGAGAGGTTGTTGTCGATCATCACCTGAAAAGCTTTTCCTTCCACACATCTCCCCTCGTACGCCTCAATGGGCTTTGCCCGCAGGTCGCCTTCGGGGCGATAGCGGTATCCGTAGATCCGGCCACACGTTTTCAATTCATGCAGAAACTCGGGAGCCAATTGGTTGTGCAACGCTGTGGGAATATACCGCAATGCATTTTTTAAAGCGGTCATTGTCTGTGCTTCCGTGAGCCGGTAGCCGCGATCCGGAGCACGGCGGATGCCCTCCTGAAAGGATGGAAAGGAGGGTAACTGATTCTCTAAGGTTATCTGCATACAGCAATTATTTTAAACCAGCCTTATTGACGGCAGATTTACCTGCTCTGTCTGGCCGGTTTATAAATAGTAAAAGGAATCCACTATCCCAAGGACAGGATGAACAAAATTAGCAAATTTTCCTGAAAAACCATTTTTTCAGAGATTTCCTTTTGGAATTATATATCGATAATGATAATATAAACTCAAATAAAAAAAATTGTTGTAATATATACTTTATAAAATATATTTGTGTATTTTTGTCTCAACACATCTCAATTAACTATTTAAAAATGAGTAACGAACGAATTGTTTTAGAAGTGGACGGCAATACGGCTAAGGCTTGGCGAAACTCTCCCCCCGACTTTAAATTGCAAGTTGAGAAGGAAATTAATTTTCAACTGAAAAGAAGATTGAAGGAGGTACAACTGGCAGAATTTAAAAAAACAGTTGATCAGGTTCGAGACGAAGCCTCTAAAAATGGACTTACAGAAGAGATACTTAATCAAATTCTCAATGAAGAGGAAGAGGATTATCTTTGACACAAATGCTCTTATAAGTGCATTTCTTTTAAAAAAAAGTGTCAGTAGTTTGGCTTTTGACTCAGCGTTAATGAAAGGAGAAATCATTACGTCTGAAGTCATTCATAAAGAGTTTGTAACTGTTTTCTTTCGTAACAAATTTGACAATTACGTTACATTTGCTAATCGTTTAGAATTGGTAGAATTACTCGAATCACAGCTCCTTTTTTGGCCTGAAAATCTTATTAAACCTTTACAAATCTGTCGTGATCCCCACGATGATATGTATTTAGAACTTGCTGTCGCATCTCATGCTTTTTGTATTGTAACAGGTGATCGTGATCTATTGTCTATAGATCCGTTTTATGAAACACGGATTGTAACAGCTTCTGATTTTCTTTCTTTATTTTGACTCTATTAATTGTGCACAAAATAGCCTTTATTTTACAGTAATAGTTCGTTTATTTTATCCATTAGCTCCTGCAGGGGTATGCCCGATTGTTCACTCATCATTTTCAGCGATGCGATGGGAAGAATTACTTTGGCCATCGGACTGTTTAGTATGGAGAATTTGGGATCGTAAGCGATCAGATTTTCCTTCAAACCCGGAAATTGCTGTAGCAGTGATTTCAGTTTGGTATCACCGGAAAGGATCAGTTTCTCCGGGTTACCGTTCGTTGTGGGACTACCGTTTGTTGTGACGCTTCCATTACTACCGGATGTGTATGCTTCGGTTTCTGTACCATGGCGGGCACCATTGCCAGAAGCCGAATCTGTACCCCAGGATAGCAGGCGCTGTTCCCCTTCAAGCTGGCGGATATGGGTACAGTCCTGCATCATCTCCATCACTCCCCGGAAGTTGCCATGATCGTCTCTCACCGCTATATACACGATGTAGATAAAGAAACCCGGCTTGTTGATCCAGAACTCGGCTTCGCTCTGTTCGCCACTGCGGAACTTCTCGATGATCTCTTCCACAAGATGGATGCTTTTGGGAGGATGGCAGTTGCGCACCTCACGACCGATCACGCCCTTGCTCCTGGGGAAAACACGATGTTTGGTATCGGTATAAAACTTTACCAGCTCATTTTCATCCACGAAAGAGATATCTACCGGCATATGCTGATAGAGCAGATTGATCTGCTCCAGCGTCAGTTTACCATGGGCCACATCCAGCTCCTGATCCTGTTTGTCGCTCTTTGTTCCGTGCCCGTATTTGGCAAGCAGCGCAGCAAGGTCCTGCATAAAGCCGTTCTGATCCGGTGTCTTTTCCGATGTCTGCCGTAAGTGATTATGTGGTCCGCCAATCTGCCTCCCGGCTCCCCCGGAAGCTGGCCGTTCAATCCCAAAGAAACCGATCTCCCGGTCACCCGACTTCAATTGCTCCATCTTGTCGGCGGATATCAGTTTCAGGGACGTAGGATAGAGAATCATTTCCTCCTTTTCCATCAGGTCGCGCAGGTCGGCAGCCATCTCCCGGTAGATATCAAGAAATGTTGCCATATCGACCGGTTCGCTCTGCAATAGTTCCCACGCCTTGTTCATCTCGTCGCGAATGTAATCGTCATACACCCACATGGTGGTGGTGGGACGGTCGAACCCCTCCCGTTCCAGTGCCGAGTAGAGCTGATTCTGTTTGCGACTGAAGTGTACTTTGTAGGGCAATATTTGCTCCATCAGTTCCAGCCACTGATTCAGGATAAAAGGTTTTTGTGCAAGCGCATCACCCTGTTTCAGCAACTCCTTCATCCGACTGTTCTCCCTTCGGTAAGCGTCAATTGTATGACCGTATGGCAGTGCTTCTTCCTCTGTCTCCATCAGTCCTTCAAAGACCTCCAACATGCCCCTGACATCCTCATTGCGGCATTCATCCGGATCTTCATCCTTCAGCAACTGCTCGGCTGCAGCAAACTCCGCTGCCGAAATCGTGCCGATCTCATTTTTCATCCGTGCCCTTGCCTCTTCAAGCGGTAAATGGCCGTTGTCGTACTGTTGCTTGATCTCCAGCATCCGTCTCAGCTTTTCCTGATCGAGGCTGGCAAATATATGATTGGTTTTCTGTTCTTCCATTTCTGTCGGAAATTAACTTATCCGACACAAAATTAAGGAGTACACAGCAAGGCTACAATACCATAAAGTAGCCATTTTTGGGTTTGCAATATCCCTACTGATACGCAGAAAGCAACAATTACTCGGGCTTCCATCACAATCAGTTATTCATTCATACTGCATGCTTTGCTGTCTCGTAGTCCGGAAAGATGGCAAAGATGGAGCTGAAGCCCGAGATATCGAAAATCTCTTTTATTTGTGGTTGCATGGAAAAAATCTTGAGTACACCCCCCTGTACCTTCACTTTCTTTTGCAGGGTCAGGAATATGCGTAACCCGGAGCTGCTGATATAATCCAGTCCGCTGCAATCCAGGAAAATGGTCGCCCCTTTCTCATTGTACAAATGTGCGATGCTACCCTCAAACTCATTGTAGTTGGTCGTGTCGATTCTACCGTCTATCTTGACTAAAAAGCCTTCATCTGTTTTGTCGATGGTGATATTCATACGATTATTTATTTTGTTTTGTTTTCATTTTTAGTCCAATACGTGATGCACATCATGGTGATGTCGTCCGACTGCATATGGCCATTCACAAATTCTTTCACCGACTGCTTCACCTTGTCCGTCAACTCCTTCGATGACTTGTCGCTGTTTTCCGAAAGAGCCTTGAGCAGTGCAACCTCTCCAAAAAGGTTTTTGTCCACATCTTCGGCTTCGGTGACCCCGTCGGTATAGAGAAATATCTGATCCGACTTTTCCAGCATCACCATTTCATTGCGATAATCAAACACCTCGAAGACCCCCACAGGGATTGCCTTGGTATTACTGAACATCTGCGGTTCCTGCCCTTCGCGCAGCAACACCGGAGGATTATGACCCGCATTGCAGTATTGCAGCTCGCCGGTCCGCAGGTTCAGGATACCCACGAAGAGGGTGACGAACATGTTGGACTCGTTGTTGATGGTGAGCGTTTTGTTTACCGACTGCACAATCTGTGCAGCGCTTCTGTTCTTTTCAGACATCGACCGGATCAGGGTGATCGTCACCGCCATAAACAGCGATGCGGGAACCCCCTTGCCCGACACGTCGCCAATGGCAAAGCAGAAATGATCGTCATCAATCGGAAAGAAATCGTAAAGATCGCCTCCCACCTCCATGGCCGACTCCAACGAGGCATAGAGCCCAATCTCCGGCAGGTTGGGAAATGGCGGAAAGATATGCGGTATCATATCAGTCTGAATACCCCGGGCGATGCGTAACTCACTCTCAATCTTTTCCTTTGCCGTAGTAGTCTGCTTCAGGTCTGCAATATATTTGGTCAGTTCCTCCTGCATAAACCGGAACGAGTCGTGCAACTCCATCATCTCATAATTGTCTCCTACCGCGGGCAGTTCGGTGCCGAAGTCACCGCCTGCAATGTTTCGTGCCGTATGGGCGAACTTGGTGAGTGGTCCAATTTGTCTGTTGATGATGCGCACGGTTGCGATGATCAGCACGGTCAGCGCCACCACCGAAAGCAGGAATATCATGATGTTGAGATTCCTGAGTCCGGCAAACATCTCCCGGTGGGGATACACCACCCCGAGCGACCATTTCGAGGAGGGTATTTTGGTGTGATAGACCCACACGTTTCCCATCCCTTTCAGGTTGACATTTGAGAAATTGCTTTTCCCGTTGATCATGTCACGGCCTATCTCTCTGATTCTTGGCTCATTGATCTCCTTTGCATAGGTGAATATGGTCTGGTTCATGATCTGCGACGCGTTGGGATGGGTCACATACACCCCGTTTCCAGAAATGAGAAAGGCATATCCCGTGTCAAATATTTTTACCGAGTTCACAATCTCGGTGAGCCACTCGAGCGAAATATCAATCGTGATGATCCCGACGAACACCCGGATGTCGTGGATGTTCCTGTAGAAGGGTACCGAGTAGGTGGTCATCAGCACGCCCCCGCCCCCTTCGTCGTAATAAGGTTCCGACCAGTAGGGCTTCTTCAGCAAGGCGGGAATCTGATACCAGTCCATGATGAAATAATTATACGCGGGCGACCAGAGGTCACGACTCAGAATCTCCTTCCCGCTGCGGTAAGCGTAGGGTGCAAAGGCATATTGCTCTTCCGAGAACATGTGCGGTTCAAAGGCGATGGCACCGGCAAATACCGCCTCGTTGTTGCGCACCAACTGCTTTAAAAAAGCATAGATTGAATCCCGGGAGAGCGTGTGGGTCTCCATGATCCAGGCCAGGTTGTTGGGGATCATCTCTGCCGGGTTGATGATCTCTTCTATCTTATAGACAGCGCTTTCGGCCAGGTGAATGGCACTTTCGCGACTCTCCCTTTCAATGGTTTCGCGGGCAAAGAGGTAGTAGATGGTGAAGATTGATCCTCCCAGTATAAAGCAAAAAAGTAGAACACGGACAATTATTTTAAACGAAAGTCTGTTCCGATTCATCCCTGTTATTGATAATTTGATTTTTCCATCTCCCGTTCCGTCTGTTTTCAATACCGGGCAAGCGTTGTAATTTATTTTACGTCTCCAACCGGTGGCCGGTAAAACTGTTCAAATCCGAAAGTCTGATGCCCTTCTGTTCCCTTTGCCATTTTAAAAACCTCCATCGCCCTGTCGAAATCCGTTTTCAACAATTGTCCCCTTGTCACTCTCTTCTTTCCGGGGTGCATCATCTCCAGCATTTTATCCAGCATCCAGCGCTGGTGCACCCTGTTGTTTGGCAGGTGTGCCCTGTTCATTTCTCCAATCACCAGATCCAGGGCGTACTCCCGGTGCTGGCTGGCATACTCCCATCCTTTCAATGTAGCCTGCAGAAAACCCGCATACGCATCGCCCTTACTATTGAGGGAATCCGCCAGGCAATAAATCCCATCTTCCGGAATATCGAGGTCATAGTCGGAAAAGAAGAAAGTATTCAGCTCATCCTCATCAATGCCGCAATTATTAATCTGATCATATTCATTGTAATACATCACCAACAGGGCATCCACCCCATCCACAAGGAAGAGGTTTACTGTCTGCAATATCCTGATGAGATCCATCCGGATGCCGCGCTCCTGCATGAAGGCAAGGGGTACGTCTTCGAATCCACTGCTCCAGATACCCAACTTTTTGTTGTGTAGTTTTTGGGGTGTATCGATGCCGCTCTTCTTCTTCGTGACCATCATCAGTGCCGAGTGCTGGGAGAGCTGACCGATGTTCACCAAAGAAACACCGTTTGCCCGCTGAGCAATGGCGTCGAGCATAAACGAAGAAACCACATCTGCTTTCCCATTTTTTAATAAATCCAAGGAGGCGATGTTGGCGGTCGCGTGAACAATCTCCACATCAAGTCCTTCATCCGCATAAAATCCCTGATCCATGGCCACATAGTATCCGGCAAACTGAGCCTGCGGAATCCAATGAGGAGTAAAAACCAACTTCTCATTTTGTGCCCGACAATCATTCCAACCCAGTAATAAAAGTGTGATCCCCAGCAATGGAGCGAAGCACCGATTGTGATATTTAACGCGTTTCAATTCAAGATTATATTTGATGACTCACAAAACATGTTTCAATCCTGCAAGTTTACATAAAATTTTCGAATTACGGGTTGCTTTTGTTATTTTTTTCAAATGATGACATCTGTAAGACAGTATGAACAAATTGGTCATTCAGTGGTTAACCGTATTAAATAAAAGAGACATGTCACAACATTTGAAGCTTTCCATCCTTGATCTGGCCTATTACACCGAAAATGATCCCACTCCCGGCCATGTGTTACAGCACTCCACCGAGGTTGCCCGCCTGGCCGACAGGCTGGGTTATCACCGTTACTGGTTTGCCGAGCACCACAACAGTGCCGCCTTGATGAGTATGTTCCCCGAGATCATGATCGCCCATGTGGCTGCCAATACGGAACGCATCCGTGTGGGCAGCGGCGGTGTCATGCTTCCCAACCACAGTGCACTGAGTGTGGCAGAACGATTCTCGATGCTCGAAGCGTTGCATCCGGGACGTATTGACCTGGGCATAGGCCGCGCACCCGGCACCGACGGAAGGACAGCCCTTGCACTGCGCCGCTCGTGGGAGATCACGAAGGAAGATACTTTTCCCGGGCAACTCGACGACCTGCTGGGTTACTTCGCGCACGACCTGCCCGGGGATCATCCTTTCGCCCATGTGATTGCCAATCCCGACCCGGCACTTACGCCCTATATATACATGTTGGGATCAAGCGGCGGGGGTGTACAGTTTGCGTTGGACAAAGGGCTCGGCTTTGTCTTTGCCGGACAGATCAATGCGGAGATGGCTGTTCCTGTGTTACGGTATTATCGGGATAATTTCAAGCCCTCCGTCTATTACGATGCGCCCCGGAGCATCCTCTCCATCAGTGTCTTCACAGCCGAGAGCGAGGAGGAGGCGCACTACCTTGCCGCCCCCACCCTGTTGATGTGGACACTGCTTGCCACCGGGAAACGGTTTAAAACATTTCCCACCAGCAAGGAGGCCAATGACTATCCATACACCTTGCAGGAGGAAGCCATCCGGGAACGTCAACTGTCGAAATTTGTGATCGGCACTCCCGGCAGCGTGGCCGAACAACTGCACGACTGGGCACAAAAAACCGGCGTAGATGAAATCATGCTGGTAGACGGTTATGCGGAAACGGAAGCCCGCCTGAAGGGTTATACCCTCCTCGCAAAAGAGTTCGGATTATAATACAGCAAAGACAACCGTTTCAGCACACATTTTAGCGGGGGTACACTGGCCGCAACCATTTTTCGGGTGCCTCGTGGAGACTGACAGCCGCCCAGCGGATGCCGCGCTGCATGATCTCCAGCACTTCGGTTCCTTCGAAATCTTTGGCCACATGTCCCAGCGACAAGTAAAAGACCCGTCCTTTGCCGTACATCTTCTTCCATACCACCGGCATCACGGCCCCTTCAATCCAGGGCGCATGCTCGCCGCCGAAGGTTGTCGTGGCCAGCACCTTCACATTGGGGTCCACATGCATATAATACTGCTCGGAGTTCATGTGGAAATCCTTCAGTCCCTTTGTGATCTTGTCCTCGTGATCAGTAATATTTACATCGTAGTGAATGACCCCACCGGGGTGTGCCACCCACTGTCCGCCCACCATAAACTGAAACTCCACGTTGTTCCGGAAGGCATCGCCAATGCCGCCATGCCATCCGGCCAAACCTACGCCCCGCTTCACAGCCGTAAGCAGACCTTTTTCCTGTTCCTTGGTGATGGTGCCCATGGTCCATATCTGCACCACCAGGTCGAGGCTGTTCATCAGCGTGCTGTCGGTATAGACATCCAGGTTGTCGCTTGTTACCACTTCGGCCCCTTCCGATCGCATCCAGGGCACAAACAGATCGCGTGTCAGCACAGGATCGTGTCCCTCCCATCCCCCATACACAAACAGCACTTTTTTGCCTTTCAGGGAGAGATCGCTTTGTTGGGCCATCAGGGAGGAGGAGATTGTCGTTGTCATCATCAGCAGGGAAAAATAAAAGATAATTTTTTTGTCGATATGCATCATGTCAAGTTTTTTATAGTCGGTATTTCATCAATTCACACGCGAACGCAGGTTCACGATCCCCAATAGGGCAGTTTATAAGGTTCCCTGTAAGCATAGTTGTACAGCCTGTGAGCCTGTGCCTCCTTGTCGTCGCCCAAGCTCAGTGTTGCCGGATCCCATTTCACCGGCCTGTTCAGTTCGGTGGCAATGTTGATCAGGCAGCAGAGGATGTTGGTGCTGCAGCCGGCTTCCACCGGTGCAATGGGGTTCAGGCGCGTGCGCATGGCATCCAGGAAATTCTGCATATGGGGCGCGCTCACCTCAAAAGAGCCTGCCGCCACCTCCTGCTCCGTTTTTTTCAGCAGCGAGGGATCGGAACACTCAATGTAACCCCGGGCCACCTTGACCCATCCGTTGGTGCCGATAAACTGTATGCCCTTGTCGTCCGGCTTGTCGTCGCGGAAAGGTTGTTCCGTCATCACAATGCCGTTCGCGTATTTTACTGTGGTGTATTCTGTTCCGTTGTATCCAGCAGGGATGTATTCTACAGGACCTGTGCCATCAAGCCCCAGCGCCCATTGTGCGATATCGAAATGATGTGCTCCCCAGTCGCCCGTATACCCGTTGCCTGTCTCCCGGTAATAGCGCCAGGTGGCCCATTCCCCTTTTTCCCTGTAATCGGGTGGCGCGATGGGAGGACACATGGTCGGATTATAATGTACCTTCGGGTCGTTCAGTGGCCCCAGCCAGAGTCTGAAGTTCAGGTTTGAGGGAACCGGCATCTCGGGCAGATTGAAAGGCTTCGGCGGTTCCCCGATGCGTACATATACTTTTTCGATGTGGCCTATTTTCCCTTCCCGCACCAGTGCGACAGCCTTCTGAAATTCAGGGCTGGAACGCTGCTGGCTTCCCACTTGAAATACCCGTTTATGCTTTCTCGCCGCTTCCACCATGGCCAGGCTCTCCGCTATTGTGTACGACAAAGGTTTTTGGCAATAAACATCTTTACCCGACTGGCAGGCGTGTATGGCTGTGAGGGCATGCCAATGATCCGGCGTGGCGATGGAGACTGCGTCAATATCCTTTCTTTCCAGCAGATCCTCGTAAAATTCATAGGTTTCGCATTTCAGGGGAAGACTGTTTTTTTCCTGCCACGCTTTCACCGCGTTACTGAAACGATCGTTTTTCATGGAATCCACATCGCTACCTGCTACCACCTGCACGCCCGGGCAATTTGCGAATGCATGAAAATCGCTGATCCCCTGTCGTCCAAGACCAATAAATCCCAGATAAATTCTGTCACTCGGTGCAATTTTAACCCCGTTTATGGTCCAGGATGGTAAAATGGTCAGTCCCGTCAATCCCAGTGCCGAGAGGCCCAGGAACTCTCTCCGTGTTACTTTCTTAGATTTGTGTTTCATTTGTATATGCTTTTTTTGTATCTCATCATGGATTAATCACTCCTATTTTTCGGCAAAGGTTGATGATGTACCTCGGGGCAAATATACAAAAATTTGTGAAAGCAGGTATTATTCACTCTTTATTTCAGGCAGCGCCTCTTTCATCTTATCAAGTTGTCGGGAGATGTAGTCCAGAAACTCCGGTGTCTCGATGATCTCGATCTCGCCAGGCAGTCCCAGTACGAAGCGTCCCACCCCTTCGTATGAGCAGACCTCGGTTTTAAGCAGCCAATGGTTGTCCGGCAGCTTTTGCAACTGCGGGGCAGCCAGCGGAAACTCTTCCATCAGAAGGCTGGTAGCACGGAGTCCCATCTTCATTACAATGGGCAACTTCCGGTTGCTGTGTATCCGGAAGATATCGATATAGCCCGCCACATGCTCTGCCGCATGTTGCCACGGCTCTGGCAGTACCTCCACCGCCCCGATGCGGGAGACACGGAAGAGCTTCACCTCCATCTCCTCCAGGCAGTAGCACCACACCTGTTCGTAGTTGGTGGTGAATGCGAAAGCCTCCACCCTACGGTCGCGGATATCGTTGCTGTGCGACGAGGCATATTTTTTCAGGATCACCGACTGCCGGTTCTCCATGGCATGTACCAGTTGATGCACGTTGCGGCTGTGCTTGCCGTGGACGATGGTCTCCGCCAGAATCTTGTAGTCGTAGACTGTATAAAGCTTCTTCTTCAGGTTCTGCTTCAGGATGTTGTTCTCGTCGATGCTCTCGATAGCAGACTTCAGGATGTAAGCCTCCTCTTCGGTGAAGTGAATCAGTTCACTGATCTCCTTAAAGTAAGGCGACGATTTATCGAGGCGAATGCATCCGTCCCTCCGTTTAATCACAAAGCCCGCAGAGCGAAAGGTGTCAATGTATCGGTACACTGAGCGGGGAGTGATCGAGAGTCTGTCTGCAATCTCCTCCACGGCCAGGTAGTTGTTGGCCGTGAGCAGTTTCATCAGTCGGAGCAGTCGCTCCAGTTTGGGTTGATCCATGGTTTTAATTTTTGCCATTGTTCATTCAAAAGGAAAGCACGTTGAAACCGATCGACTCGCGCAACCGGCATGCCCTTGCGTAAAAC
The DNA here is from genome assembly GCF_056629195.1 of Proteiniphilum sp. LBM24028. Taxonomy (NCBI): domain Bacteria; kingdom Pseudomonadati; phylum Bacteroidota; class Bacteroidia; order Bacteroidales; family Dysgonomonadaceae; genus Proteiniphilum; species Proteiniphilum sp. LBM24028. The sequence goes on from NZ_CM152817.1 coordinate 1,422,386, forward strand.
TTTTCGTCTCCCCCGAAGACGAAGAGCCGCATTACTTCGCCGTTGCATTTCCTGCACCTTCCCCGTATCCTGACATCGTTCATCGCAGACAGACATACTTCCGTCACCTCTACACCTTCGTTGGCGATCTCTCTGCAATGAGCGCAAAAAACAAGGTTGTCAATCACAAAATTGTAAAAATGTTTTTCCACCTCATCGAGTAACACCGCCAGTTGAAACGAATTGATTTTTATTTCTGGTAAATGTCTCATAAAACATTATTTATACACTCCGGTTAAAGATTGTACAAAGAAAAGTGTTTTTTTTGACATCTTTTGTCAATTGCATTTTTTTACGCCCACCTTTGCAAAAAAAACGACTTTATTTTCCGTGTTTTTTTAATCAATTTCAAATGTTATTCGGTCACTGTCCTTATGGGTTCAACGGCTTGAGCGGGTGGTACACCTTCGATGCAGCAGTTCGTCTATCAACATTCAATTCGCTGACCAAGAAATCAATCTTGGTGTTGTCGCATAACCGATTTCGTTTCAACATCCTGATCGGGTGGCAATGGCGGTACAAAAATACTTTTTGCATTATCATAGTGCATTATTTCGTAAATTTTGCACTATTGGAGAGCAAACGATACCGTGGAGCCTGCTGATCTCCCTTGCAGTAGGGTGAAAACCCGCTTAGAACAAATTCAGTTCATAGGCATACGTGTAGTCGATCGGTTGTGATTTATTGGTCTTGTTTTCACTCCAGGCTTTTTCACGATGACTTAACTCGATTACTTCTTGTGTGGATAAATATTTCAATTCCTCCTTCACATGATGGAGTATATCCAACTCATCCTGTGCGAATAACGATTTATCTAAATTTCTCAGCGGAGTGTACTTCTCCCCCGTTCCTCCATCAGGAAATGTTTGATAATTCACGTCCAGCGCCTCTTCGTTTACAAGCATCTCGAATAATGTATTGAAATTGTCCGGTACGGGCCCCATATCAATGGGACAGTATTTCGCACCACTGATTGATCGATGGTGGTACTTGAAATAACCGAAATCGGCATAGAAAAGCATTTTATTTAACTTCGTTTTCCAAACACCACCATCAGCAATAAAATAAAGAATCATTTCGGTGAATTTCTGAAAATCGGGTAAATTATATCCCGAGAAACGATTCCGTTTTCTATTTCCGAAGAAACGACTGAGTATGATTTTCTTCAGATGATCTTCCCCTTTGATCAGTTTCTCTGCGCTTGTTCTTGCTGTGACGAATTGTTTGTCATTCTTTAACTCCGAAAGTTCCAGCATCTCCAGAAATCTATTCGGATCAGCCGCCATCTGAATCAATGTTGCATTGGCTGCCGTCGGCATCTCACCCGCTTCATACTGACGGTAAGTATTGTCACCCAACCCCAATGCCTGTGACATTCGGATGGCAGGGAGTTTGTATTGCTCCCGAATTGCTTTTATATCTTCCGGAAAAGGAATGTTGTGTTTTTCCCTGTACTGATTGATTACTTGATTGTAATTCAATTCGGCAAATATTTCATCTTCAAATGATTCGTTGGAATCGACACAATACCACGAATGAAAGAGTATATTGAACTCTTCTTTCCGGTAGGTCATTTTGCGCCATTCCTTTTTCACAATCATCTCTTTTCCTGTAATCGGACTAATCATACTTTCTTAGAATTTCTTTCGCAACATTACTTAAACGGGTAGTCAATGGGGAATTCAGCTTTGTGAAATGATATACAAATGACGCTGCGTTCTGTGATAGAAATTTTGATATATACTTCAATACCTTTCAACGTTTTCCCAAAAGCATACATTTCATATCGTTCCAGATATATCCCCTCTTCAATTCGGTAGAAATCCTCCGGTTTCAATGCCATAATTATCTCTGTTCTCTTGTTCGGAGGAATTTCCAGATCCAGCAGAGCCTGGGCATTTTTCTCACGATCATTCAGGTAGTACAGGCTTAAAACTCCGCTATCGTACTTTACCCTGATCTCTTCCAGGAATTTCTCGACATCATGTCTCGATTTCATAGTGATAACGCAAAATTAGAAATAAAGTTCAAATAAAACAATTATTTCGTTGAAATATATTCTCTATATGCCAATAAATAAAACTTTATAGTTGTTTTATATAACATTCACTCTATCCGAGGATCTCTGGCAAACACTTAAACCTGATTCGTTCTTCTCATTTTAATCTTCTTCATAGTAAAAGGAGTAATCAATCCCTTTCATATAGATTTCAAGACTGTGGATATCATCCGTGAGCGCATTATAGAGGAGGGTTTTAACAGCGGTATTGTTAACCGGACTTTGAGCCATTGCATGCAGATACTCATTTTTACCAATCTTGCTCCAATCCACACATTTTTTCATTCGATTCTTCAGGATCAGGTCCAACCGGATACGCATCGTTCGCCCATTGCCATCCATAAATGGATGCGCGATATTCATCTCAACATATTTATCGACAATCTCCTCGAAACTGCTTTCCGGCATCTGTTCAATTTGTTTGAGGGTGTTATCTAAAAATTGAGCGACCGCAAACTGAAATCCCTCTTTCGAAATATTTTTCTGTCTTATCTGGCCTGCAAAGTCATACAACCCACCAAACAGATAAGCATGAATCTGCAGCAATCCTTTGATAGTACCCACTTCAATTCGATCGATTAAAGAACTGTCAAACAGCGCGTATACCTTTAGTTTGCTTTTGCCGTCAATAGACTCATCGCTAAAGGTAAACTCTTCGATAAATACGTTACTCATATCTCTTGAAAGATCGTAATTTATTCATGTTTAACAAATCTACAACCATCTTTTGACAATTAATGTCAATCATATTTCCCCGGTTAATTATATTTTCGCAAAATTCAAATACCGATCCCAAAACCAGTCGATCCATGTCAGGTATTTGTCCACACTATGTACCCGGATAGCGGTAGTAAAATCTTCAAGACTCAAGGCAAAAACTCTTTTCCTGGCTTCTTCATTGAGTTGTGATTGAAGCGATTTAATCTCATTTTTGGTAGTGGAATGATCTTCGGGAGCCATCACGACCGAATAGACTCTCTTCAAACCGTGAACCTTACCATATTTTTCCGCGAGTATAAAGTTTCTTATGATTTGATTGACTTTTAATTTGCTATCCTTTGTATCGCTGATGGCTTCCGGTGTAAACATATCCAGTTCTCGCATGGTATCGAATTGATATTGTTGATTCGATGCCGTATTCGTCCCCAAGCTATCGGTATATTTTGTTTCAATTGCAATCAGGTAATTGTTGCCCACCCTGTCCTGAAACCGGATGAACGCATCCATGGCAGATTTGTCACAGGTGTAGCTCACTGAGGGCGTGGGAATAAACTTCAGCCCGATTTCCTGTACCCTGTAGATGGATGGGATATTTGGGAAAGCATCCCTGATTATCGAATCTACCAATGTCGGATTTTCTGCTTTCAGCATCATCAACGGGTGAAACAGATTGAACGCCATCGGCATGCTCGAGAGAAGGTTGTTAAATAGCCTGTATGCATCAATGGTTTCATCTTTTAGTCTGGTTTGCATCCTCCATTTCGCATATGCGAAAGTTTCGGAGAAATAGAAATTTTTGCCGTTTACCTCTCCATCGGCAATCATATTGCCGTGATAAGTTGGCTCTCCAGTTTTTGCATTATTCGAGTTCCTGGTTGGACCGATGCCCATCTCTAATTCATTTTCCTCCCTCCAAACCGATTGTAGCTTGCGTGCCCTGGAAGTAAATGACGCTTTGTGTTCCTGTTTGTTCTCCATAAGTTGTATTCTATTTTTCTGAATTCTTTAATCTGAACCGCTAATGTGGGTAATACCATTGAGTTTACAGCGATAGCGTCTTTGTTCAAATCTTGCATTTTTCGCAAGATATTTATCGCAATTTGTGCACAAGCCTCTGCATCGGCCAAGGCATTGTGATGGTCAAATAGCTCGAATCCAACATGCGATGAAACCGTATGTAATTGGTGATTTATTAAATTGGGGAAAATTCTTTTAGAGGAACGATAAGTACAATAAAACTGGTAACCGGGATAGGGTATGTGGTATAATTCATGCACTGCTTTCAAGCAACCCTCATCGAAGGAGCTGTTGTGGGCAACAAATGGTAAACCGGAAAATTTTTCTTCTATATTCTTCCAAACTTCGGGAAATGGCCGTGCGTCAATCGTATCGTAGTAGTTAATACCATGGATTTCCGTTGCCCAATGACAATAGAAATACGGATTAGGTTTTATAAGGCTATAAAAACGGTCTCTAATTGTTCCGTCCTCAACCATCACAACTCCGACACTGCAAATACTGGATCGGTACTGGTTGGCTGTTTCGAAATCTATGGCTATGAATGATTCCATAAAATATCTTTGTTATTATCACTTCATGATGTTCGAGCGGCTTCGGGTTTATGAATGTGTGACCGGTGTAGTTTACTTCAGTCTTTCAAGCATCCGATCGGGACTATTAACACTCCATCAGAGCGTTTATATGCATACTCTCCCCCGGTGATAACCATCAAGAAAGATGGTTCACCCATTTTGTCGGTATTTATCTTTTCTTTTAGTTTTAATAGATTCCTGGCTGCTCCTTCAATTTGATTGTGACCTAGCTTCACTTCAATTGCAGCCCATTTACCGTCTCTAAGAGAAACAATAATGTCTGCTTCAAGATCGTATTTATCATGATAATGAAACACATTACCTCCATTTGCATCAGAATAAATTCTCAAATCGCGAGTACATAACGATTCAAATAAAAAACCAAATGTGTTGAAATCTTTCAATATTCCTACCGGATTAGTACCCAAAACTGCTGTCGCTATAGATGGATCAACAAAATGTCTCTTAAAAGATGTTCTGATGGCAGTTCTCGATCTTAAGGCAGGCGACCAGGCAGGTTGATCTTCTATAACAAAAATTCTTCTCAAAGCATTCAGATAAATATCCAAAGTAGGTGGAGTTATGGACATATCATTGGTTTGCATGTCATCCATGATTGTCTTATTGGTTGCCATAGTTGCGGTATTTCTTGCCAATGATTTTAGAAGTAAACGTACTCTTTCAGGGTTTTTATCAATGCCATCAACTCGTGAGATATCCTCATTAATTATTGCTTCAATGTAATTGACAGAAGTATCTAATGCATCCTCCTTAGACATGATTACAGATGCAGGCCAACCTCCCCTACAAATGGCAAATGCAATGTCTTCCACACTTAAAGAAGAGATAGATGAAATATCCACGTTGCCTTCAAATAACGATTTTAATGAAACAGTTCCATTTGACTCATTTGATTCGTAAAGGCTCATTGGTCGCATGAGCATCTGAGAAATCCTGCCTGTACCTGTGTGTGCCGTTACCCCATCCTTTGGAACAGATGATCCAGTAAGTATAAACTGTCCTACCGACTGCCTTTGGTCAACCTCAAACCTCACGGCATCCCATAATACAGGTGCCATCTGCCACTCATCTATAAGTCTTGGTGTAGCTCCTTTTAACAATAGCGATGCCTGTGTGTCTGCCAGAGCCAGATATGATGCAGATTTATCCGCATCTTGCATATACAAAATGCTGTTTGATGCTCTTGAAGAGGTCATAGTTTTTCCACACCATTTACACCCCTTAACCAAAACAGCCCCTGATGATGCTAAATGTTTGTTTAGAGTAGCATCGTATACACGTGGTAAGTATGTTTTACTAAAATTCATATCCTTCATATATGCAACAAATATAGGCAAACTTTAAGAAAAAGCGGCATTTTACTTTAAGAAATGGCTGTAATCTACTTTAAGAATTGGCGCTATGCCAACAATGTGAATTAGGAGAGACGATTTAACTCTTATAAGAATTAATAAGGAAATTATCTTTAGTGGGGAAACTTTTTCAGTGCCTCGCTCATAAATTGACCGAACTGGTTTCTCAGTTGTGATTCGTTGGCTGCAAGGAACTCGATTCCAAGGGTGGGGTTGATTGCGGAGCTCTTGTAAACAGACATGATTTCGAGCGATTGTTGCAGCCCGTCGAAAGTACCATATTTCTTCAGCCGATTGGTCTTTATGAAATGGAAAATAAACCCTTTCACTTTTTTGGGCAGCCACCAGTAGTAAAGTAAAACTGACAGGTAGAAATTTCGGGCAAATTGGTCGAGGCTCCGCCCGTTGCCATATCGATCGAAATCGGAAGCAAGCAGATAATCGTAATACATGTCGGCCATGATTCCCGAATAGCGTCCGAATGATGGCCGGAGTAGCTCCACCGTCTCCTTGAATGCCGGGTGGTTGTCGGTAAAATGATCGATTTGCCTGTGCAACAGGATTCCTTTTCTGATACCCGAAGGATAGGCCTTGTATCTCCGGCCTTTGACAAAATCTCCGATGAAATTGCCGACGGCTACCTGACGACATCTGTCCGAAAAATAAATATGGGCAAGGTAATTCAAATTATAATAAAAACAAGTGAACTATTTCAATACTTCTTCCAGAAACAACAGCGTATGATTCCATGCTCTCTTTGCCATCACTTCATTGTATTCTGGAGACTCGGGATTTGTGAAGGTGTGGCCGGTGTGGGCATAGGTGATGATCTGCCAGTCGGTTTTGCCTTCATTCAACTCTTTTACCAGATTGTCGAGATCCTCCCGCGATACGCTCTTGTCTTCTGCCGGGTGCTCCACCAAGACTTTCGTTTGAATGGGCTTGTTGGGCCGGCTTGCATCTTTACTCAATCCGCCGTGAATGGAAACAATTCCCTGCACGTCAAATCCTGCCCGTGCGGCTTCCAGAGCTCCTGTCCCGCCAAAGCAGTATCCGATCACCGCAATTTTATCTGCTTTCGCGCCTTGCGCTTTCAACTGCTCCAAAGCCAGTGATATCCTGCGTTGATATGCCCGGTAATCATTCTTGTAAGAGCTGGAAAGTTTCGCAGCTGCTTCATTGTCTGCTGGTGTGTTTCCTTCGCCATAAATATCGGCGATAAAAGCTATATATCCTGCTTTTTCAAGGTTCAGTGCGGCAGTACGCGCTTCATTGTCCGCACCCTTCCAGGCGGGAAGAATAAGAACGCCCGGCAACTGCTTGCCGGCATTGGAGGTGACCAGTCCATTTAATTTCTGGGTTCCATCCTGATAAGAAACGGTTTTCAGTGATTGGGGCTGTATAGTTTGAAAAATACCCATAAGCAGGAGTGTGATGATAAATCCTTTCATTTTCGTGATTTTTACGCTGTTTCAACTATAAACAACGCACAACGCATTTTTGTTGGTGATTAACCATCCTTATGTAGTTACCGATAAACATTGTAATTTTTGCTAACAAGTTATTATTTTTATTGTCGGGTATATTACCAAAAAACAAGCCATCTAATTGATGGTTATCTTACTTCTTCTTATCCAAAAATGCCCAGATTAAGACAAATATCCATAAAGCGACTGTCCAGCCTCCAAACAAATTAATCAGGAATATCAGAAATGTTGCGGTTGAGTTCCTCCCTGACGCAATAATCGTGGGAAGGAAGTAGATGAACAAAGCAACAATGCCAAGCAGAATGATGATAATTATCTCCATGATACAATACGCTATTTTACTTCTATGGTTGTCCATCAGCCCTCAGGAAATAATGGCTTATAGCCAATACTTCAAGATGTTGCGGTAATTTACGTTAAATCATCTTTCTTCAGAAGTTTGACAAACGTTTCGGGCAAACAAACATTTTTTAGATTCAACGCTTTTTTAAAAAGCGGAGCAATTTCCCTGTCGGTGAATCCGGCAATGCCGCATCCTACACGGGTGACATAAAAGAAGTATTCGGGATGCGCTTCGGTAAATTCAATGAACTGATCTACATAGGGCGCAATGGTCTCCACGCCTCCCTGCATGGTGGGAATGCCATAGCTCTGACCTTGCAGGCCGACGCCCTGTCCGTAGATGGCGCCAAACTTTTGCAATGCTACCCTGGCAGCGCCTCCGTCGTGGTTACCGCCCAGGTTGCTGCCAAACACAAAAATCTCATCTGCCGCCAAAACGGTGATATGCTCGGGCGTAAATGCGGGCCGTTTGAAAGAATTTTCCATCATAGTCTTGTTTTCTTGTTTTGCAACCATATCTCCTTCCGATTCACACAAAAATAGGGATTTATGAGTGATTTCGTGCAGAAACTGAAAAATATATTTACTTCCAACTCCTGTATTATTTGGGGTTATCGTCGCTACTGCTTCGGATCTCGTTCGGATCTTGTTCGGATATACTCCAAATTAATTAGGAGAAGATAAAGAGAAGATAAGGCTTATTACCGATTAAAACAGGGAATATGACCTTGGAAATACCCCGGTTGGGTAAAGTGAAACTATTTTTTATTTGGCGGTGCGCATGGGTAAAGAATATTTTATATCTTTGGGCATTAAGCTGTAACACTGCCAGACCATCTATTTTTGATATGGAAATAAACATGGAGACCATCAGCGCCATTGCCTTGGGTATCGGACTTAGCGCCAGCGCCGGATTCAGGGTGTTTATCCCGTTGCTTGTGGCAGGGCTGGCTTCACATTTTGGCATTTTGCCACTGGGCGAAAGCTTTGCCTGGATGGGATCGATCCCTGCGCTCATCTGCTTTGGCGTAGCCGCAGTGGTCGAGGTGCTGGCTTATTACATCCCCTTTGTCGACAACTTGATCGACAGCATCGCCACACCGCTTTCGGTGGGTGCCGGTACATTGCTGATGACATCGGTGTTCCCGGCCGACAACGAATGGATGAAGTGGATACTGGGGTTTGTGGTGGGTGGCGGCGCCGCGGCGACCATACAGAGCGGAAGTGCCATCACCCGGTTGTTGTCGTCGAAATTTACTGCCGGAGCCGGAAACCCGGTCGTTTCCACCGGCGAAGGGGTGGCGGCCACGGGATTCTCCCTCCTATCACTGGTGGCGCCCATCCTGGTGGCCGCTCTGCTGATCATCTTTATCGTGGTAATCCTGCGTCTGATTTACCGCAAACTTTTGAAACGGAAAAAACACGAAACAGAGCCTTGAAAGAGGATTATCACTTCAAACAATGATAGCATCATGAAAACAATTCAGTCCCGTCGCAATTTTCTGAAAACAATGGCCGTGATTCCGGCATTCCCTGCCCTCTCCTCTTTTTCACTTTCCGGAAGCACGGGAAGCAGAGAGGGTTTACCACACAAATTCAAACTGAGTTTGAATCTTTACTCGTTCAATCAGCTGCTCCGGGACGGGAAAGTGGATCTTTTTGATATGCTCCGCTTTTGCGCAGCACACAACTTCGATGCAATTGATCCCACGGGGTACTATTTCCCGGGTTATCCCACTCCACCCTCCACCGGATTCATCAACGAGTTCAAGCGGGAGGCATTCCTGCTGGGGCTCGACATCAGCGGCACCGGCGTGCGCAATGATTTTGCCAATCCCGATCCGGCAGCACGCAAAGCCGATATCGAACTGATTAAACAATGGATTGAGGCTGCGGCGAGGATGGGTGCTCCCAACCTGCGTATCTTCGGGGGAACAAATCCCCATGAGGGATTTTCGCGCGATCAGGTGTTCAGGTGGATGGCAGAAGATATTCGCACCTGCTGTGATTATGGGAAGGAGTTTGGCGTGATCATCGCCATCCAGAATCACAACGATTTTATCAAAACCGCGGACGATGTGGATCGCATCTTCGACATGGTGGATTCCGACTGGCTGGGTTTGAATCTCGACATTGGCAGCTATCGGCAAGGTGATCCCTATGCAGAAATCGAGAAAAACATTTCAAAAGCAGTTACCTGGCAAATCAAGGAGAATGTGTGGATTGAGGGAAAGGAAACGCCGGTCGACCTCGAGAAATTATTCCGCCTCATCAAAAAAGCAGGCTACAGGGGATACCTGCCCATCGAAACGCTGGGTGCAGGTGATCCCTATCAAAAAGTGCCCCGGCTGTTGAATGAGGTCAGGCAGGCTATCGGGTAAAATCAGACAGCTTAGGTTTAACTCCTCGCTAAGTCACTGAAATTCCTGAAAAGCACGGTTTATTCCGCAAAGATTTTGATGGATCTGCAAAACAATATGATCTAGAATGAATACGAACGATTTCGATCTTCTTAAGTATTTTGTTCAACCGAAACGTTAAAAAATAATATAAATTCCTCATAATGTTTTATTTTTGTATCATTGTAAATTCATATACGGTAAAATGTTGTTGAAATATCATAATTAGTAAGGATATGTTATGAAACCGATGTTCCAAAAATTACCATTTCCTATAGACAGTCATATCGACTATTACATAGAAGATTTACCCCATTTCATTGTACCATGGCACTATCATCCGTCAATTGAAATTATGTATATTGTCAGCGGTACGGGAACAAGATTTGTGGGTGATCATTTAGAAGGCTACACAGAAGGAGATATGTGTATGATTGGCCCCCAATTGCCTCACGAATGGCGAAATGACAAAATATATTTTAATGAAGAATCAAATCTTAGAGCTACTTGTATTTGTCTTTTTTTTAAGAAGGAAATCTTTAATCATAATTTGATTCAATTACCGGAAATGGCCAATATTCGAGATTTGCTTGAGCGCTCACGCAGAGGACTTAAGTTTATTGGTAAATCGAGAGAAAAAATTGCAAACTTTGTCGAACAATCATCAAAAAGTACCGGGATACAAAAAGTAACTTCATTACTCACATTACTGGAAATGATGGCTACAACTGAAGAATATGAAGTTCTTGCCAGTGTGGGTTTTACTGAATCAGTCAACTCCGAAGATTTTGAAAGATTCAACAAGGTGTACAAATATTTGGTAGCCAACTTTACTTCAACTATTAAATTAGAAGATGTAGCATCTCTTGTTGGGTTGACACCAACGGCTTTCTGTCGTTATTTCAAAGAACGTACAAAAAAAACGTTTATTGAATATCTGAATGGCATGCGCATCGGACATGCAAAAAAGTTATTAATTGAAGGAAAAATGAAGATTTCAACAATTAGTTTAGAATCCGGTTTTAATAACTTATCCAATTTCATTACTCACTTCAAGAAATCGACAAATATGCTTCCCTCTGATTTTCAAAAAGTGTTTGGTGCTGGGAAAAAACAAGTTTTATAATAAAATACCATAGTTTTTAGTATAAATACCGAAACTCCAACATAGTCTAAACCTCTATTTTTGTAATGTGAATAATACATTATTTAATTACAAAAATAGCGTATATGAAAACAAACAAAATAATTGCACCTTCTCTTCTATTTATACATGACCACTTAATAGGAAGTGAAGTCATAAAAAGCAACAGAAAATTATCGGACATGTCCGATTATTTTCTGGATGTACAATCCTATGAAAAAATGGATCGAGATACATTGCTCTACGAGGTGTATTCTTATATCCCGAAACAGAATGAGAGAGAGAATGGAGCACTTAACTTTGGAATTACACATGTATATCCTGGCAAAGTGGGTCAGGAATATTTCATGACCAAAGGTCATTTTCATGCGCAGGAAAACCGGGCAGAATATTATTGGGGCATTGCAGGAGAAGGTGTATTGATTCTAATGGATCGGCAACGTAAGGTATGGGGTGAAAAAATATTTCCCGGCAGCCTGCATTATATTCCCGGCGAAGTGGCGCACCGGGTATCGAATACCGGTAACAAAGTTTTATCATTTGCAGCCTGTTGGCCAGCCGATGCAGGGCATGATTATGAAGAAATCACCCGAAACGGTTTTTCAGCACGTGTAATAGACATAAATGGGACTTATCAATTGATCTGATTATGAAGTATGTGATAGCGATAGATTTGGGTGGAACTATAGTTAAAATTGGATTAATTCGTGGTGAGGATTTAGTAGATTGTATACGCTTGAAATCACAATTGTCTATGGGGTTTGTTTCAAATCTTCCTAGGATAAAAGATGCAATTGATCGCATTCTAACACGCCAGAACATCAGTGTTGAGCAATTAAGCGGAATAGGTTTGGCATTCCCTGGAATAGTAGACCCAAAAGAGAGAAAAGTGATTTCGACAAACGAAAAATATGATGATGCGTGTCAATTTAATTTTAATCATTGGATAGAACAGAATTGGAATGTACCCTTTTACATAGATAACGATGCTCGGTTGGCAGTTGTTGGTGAATGGCAACAAGGAGCGGCAAAAGGGAAAAATAACGTTGTCATGATAACAATCGGAACCGGTATCGGTACAGGCGTTATTATTGACGGAAACGTGTTATACGGTCAACATTATCAGGCAGGATCGTTGGGTGGTCACTTTGTAATAGATTACAAAGGGCGTTCTTGCACTTGCGGAAATAAAGGTTGCGTAGAAGCAATGGCGTCTTTTTCCTTTCTGCCGGCCATCATACGGCAACATCCTCATTTGTCGAATTCTTTTAAAAAGTTGGCAGATAAAATTGATTTTAAAGAAATATTTGCTTTGGCGGCAACAGGTGACAAAGATTCTTTACTTCTTAGAAATGAATGCATGGATATATGGAGTGCGGCTATTGTGACTTATATCCATGCGTATGACCCGGAAATAGTAGTGCTGGGTGGAGGTGTGATGAATAGCGCAAAAGTAATCATTCCTTATGTGAAGGAAAAAGTGGAACGTTATGCATGGTGCCCTTCATCTGTGATACAGATCAAAATGGCGCAGCTATCTGAAAATGCCGCCCTTCATGGACTATATTTTTATCTGAGTCAAAAAAAAGAAAAAAAATTATTATATGGCTAACTTCAAATCTAATTATAATAAGTTTCCAATTGTACAAGTGTCAGACACTGATATTTCTTGTTGGATTGGATGGGAAGCAATTATTGATAAACTGAAAGACTCTTTGGATCAACTTGATAAACAGGTCAGGAAGGTAGTGCTTGAATGTTATCAAGGAGTAATCGATACGGAAATAATACCATTTTTTCAGAGAGCATTTGGTAAAAACAATTTTATCATTTCTTCTGATGCAATGTTGCCGGAACAGGAAATTAACGCATTTTTCCGCGAAGATATAACTGACGATGAATTATTTGGTTATATGACCCGCTATAATATTGACTGTTTTTTTGATAAAGAAAAAGTAAATTCGATTCAGCGCTACATTGACACTATAGAGGGGACTGTTATTGTATATGGTACAGGAGCTGCCTATATATGTCAGGATCCTGACATATTGATTTATGCCGATATGGCACGTTGGGAAATTCAGCAACGATTTCGTCGGAATGAAGTAAGTAATATTGGGGTAAATAATAGTTTTGAGCGTCCTTCTTTACAATATAAACGCGCCTTTTTTGTAGACTGGCGAATATGTGACCGCTTAAAGAAAAAATTGATACCACATTGGGATTATTTCTTGGACACAAACAATACCGATTCTCCTAAAATGATTGCCGCCGATAATATTAGGAAAGGTTTAAAAAAAGCAGTAACTCAACCTTTCCGGGTAGTTCCTTTTTTTGATCCAGGACCCTGGGGCGGACAATGGATGAAAGAAGTTTGTGATCTGGATCGTTCGACCCATAATTTTGCATGGTGTTTTGACTGTGTGCCTGAAGAAAACAGTCTGTTACTGGGTTTTGGAAATGCTATTATTGAGATACCTGCTATTAATCTGGTATTTGCATTTCCTGAACAATTATTGGGATTACCGGTTTACGGTCGTTTTGGTGATGAATTCCCAATCCGTTTTGATTTTCTGGACACAATGGAAGGAGGAAACCTCAGTTTACAGGTCCACCCGTTGACAGGATATATACAGGAAAAATTCGGTATGCATTATACCCAGGATGAAAGTTATTATTTTCTTGATGCCGGAGAAGATGCCATCGTTTATCTGGGATTAAAAGAAAATGTTTTACCAGAGGAAATGATTGCTGAATTAAACGAAGCCCAGAAAACAGGAGTTTTTGATGCTGAAAAACATGTCGGGGTTTATCCTGTCAAGAAACATGATCATATACTTATCCCAAGCGGAACAGTACATTGTTCTGGAAAAAATTGCATGGTATTGGAGATTAGTGCCACTCCTTTTATATTCACCTTTAAACTCTGGGATTGGGGACGAATGGGACTAGATGGAAAGCCTCGTCCGATCAACATTGAACACGGAAAGAGGTCTATCTGGTGGAATCGTACTGAATCATGGGTAAAGCGGGAATTGATCAATAAATTCACCTTGATCCGAGAAGAAGAAGGTTTACTGGAAGAGAAAACCGGTTTGCATGAACAGGAATTTATAGAAACACGCCGTCATTGGTTTTCCCGTAAGGTACTTCATTCTACGAACGATAGTGTGAATGTACTCAATCTGGTTGAAGGAAGAGAAGCTATTGTAGAAAGTCCGAAAGGAGCTTTCGAACCGTTTGTGGTACACTATGCGGAAACATTTGTTGTACCTGCAGCAATAGGATTATATACGATTAGTCCCTATGGCGAATCGGAAGGAAAAACGTGTGCCACCATTAAAGCGTATATCCGTCATGAAGCCTGAAAAAGTATTTGATTGCGGAATAAATATAATGCCACATCCTTCAGGAATGGGTTTTATCTATGGAGAAGATGTATTTGGTCCTGAACCGGAGAGCCGCAGACTCGACGATATACGCGCAAGCCTTTTGGAGCCTTCCTGCGAAGGACCTGATGTGGTCTACTCAATTGCCATGGATGTGGGTAAGAAAAAAGACAGGGAGTTACTGGAATCCTTACACCTACTGTTTGGAGTTGTTACCTATGCACAGGGGATGTTAGGGAGAGAACCCGTGCGAAGTCAGGGACATATGCATAAAGTTTCGACTTATAGCGGGTGGTCAACCCCGGAGATTTACGAGATATGGGCCGGCAAAGCCATTATCTATATGCAGGAGACGGCTGAAGATTATCCTGGAAGATGTTTTGCAGTCTTTGCCGAAGCCGGAGACGTTGTTGTTGTTCCACCTTATTGGGTACACGCGACAATCAGTGCCGATTTGGGAACACCGTTGACTTTTGGGGCATGGTGTGACAGGGATTACGGCTTTGTATACGATGGTGTTCGCATGCACAACGGAATTGCCTGGTTCCCTGTGTATAATGAAGAGAATGAACTCGTCTGGAAAGCGAATCCGGCTTATGAACCTTCGGAGTTAGTTTACAAGCGCCCTGCCGATTATTCGGCGCTGGGTATTGAAAAAGGTAAGCCTATCTACCGGACTTTTGAGGAGAATCCACAGATATTCCATTATGTCGCGAAGCCACAATTAAAGGAAGATATCTGGAGAAGTTTCGAACCCTAAAAACTCAGTTATTCCCATGAATAAAACATATAATAAAAATCTGGTATATGTCATTGCAGTGATCGCGGCGACAGGTGGTTTGCTTTTCGGATTTGATACCGGTGTAATTTCGGGGGCCATACCCTTTCTTCAGCAGGACTTCGGCATTGATAACGGCATGGTTGAGATGGTCACATCTTCCGGATTAATCGGTGCGATCCTGGGCGCTTTATTCTCCGGCAAGGTGACTGATCGGTTGGGACGTAAACCTGTTATACTGGCTTCGGCAGTCATATTTGCCATCGGCGCTTTATGGTCGGGATTTGCTCCTGACATTTATCATCTTATCCTTTCCCGTCTGTTTCTGGGAGTAGCTATCGGCGTCTCCTCCTTTGCAGTACCTCTTTATATTGCTGAAATATCTCCTGCACGTCCGCGTGGCAGGTTGGTATCCATGTTTCAACTGATGATCACCATCGGTGTATTGACCTCCTATCTTTCCGATCTTTTCTTTGCAGATGAACAGGATATTTCCTGCTGGCGTCCGATGTTCTATGTAGGTGTTATTCCCGCAATGATATTGCTTGTCGGGGTCTATTTTGTACCGGAAACACCCCGTTGGCTGATGAGTAAAGGTAGAATTGATGAAAGCAGGAAGATTTTGTCACGTATCGAACCGGAGGAATCTGTCGAAATTGTGATCGGACAAATGGAGGCCGAATTAAAAGAAAATGAAAAAAATATTTCGAGCTGGAAGGAATTGTTGAAGCCATGGTTGCGGACTCCATTGATCATTGCCATCGGCATTATGTTTTTCCAGCAATTTGTCGGGATCAATACGGTGATTTATTACAGTCCAAAGATATTTCTGATGGCAGGATTTGATGGTGCCGTTTCGGCCATATGGGCTTCTGTGGGTGTAGGAGTTGTAAATGTTCTCGCAACCCTTGTCTCTGTATATTTTGTGGACCGGCTCGGAAGGAGGAAGCTTTATCTTATTGGTTTGTCCGGCGTTGCTCTATCACTGATGGCTTTAAGTACCTCTTTTATATTTGTCAACCAATTAGGAGAAATGGGCAAATGGCTGACAATCGGATTGGTATTCCTCTATGTAACATTTTATGCTATCAGCATAGGGCCATTGGGCTGGTTAATTATTTCGGAGGTTTTTCCACAACACGTAAGAGGTCTGGGTTCCTCATTGGGTTCTCTGTCTGTCTGGTTTTTTAATACGATTGTTTCCTTCACTTTCTTCAAACTCATCAGAGTCTTTGCCATACCTGGTACAGAATTGATGGTAGCTGGAGAAAAGACGGGAAATCCGGCAGGAGCTTTCTTTTTCTATAGTGTAATAGCTATTGTCGGACTGGTTTGGGGCTACTTCTATGTACCTGAAACCAAAGGGATATCGTTAGAAAAAATTGAAAAGCATTGGAGAAATGGTGGAAAACCGAAAGATTTAAATGATTATAATAATGAAACGTATGAAAAAAGCAATTGACATGTTATTATTGGCTGCATTCTTAATACTTGCAGAAAGTTGTAAATCTCCACAAAAAGATAGCAGCTATGAATTGAAAGAAAATGTGGCGATTAGTGAACTTAGCCTTGTTCCATTACATGCAGGAAGTGTGAAGCCCGAAGGATGGATCATGGAACAGATGCGTTTGGATATTGAAAAGGGACTGGCGGGTTCATATGAAAGAATATGGCCCAGCGTCTCATACGAACTTTTTGCGCGACAGGAACGGAAACCCGGTAATGTAAAAATTATGCGCGGAAAGGTAGAAGGAAAAGAACCGGCATGGTGGGCGGGTGAACACGAAGGATACTGGAAGGATGCAATCGTACGCCTGGCTTTTCTTACCGACAATAAGATATATCAGGAGAGAGCAAAAAAATGGATGGATGATATTCTCGCCACAGCTGAGAAAAGTGGTGGTTACATTGGTATTTATACTCCTGAATCCCGTTTTCCAAAAGAAGGCATTGATGGAGAATTATGGACACAAAGCCGCATTTTTCAGGCTATGCTTGCCTACTACGAGTTTACTGGAGACAAGAAAGTGCTTGCCGCAGTAGAGAAAGCCGCGTCACTCACATTAAATACCTACAGCTATGAGATAGGTACTTACTTTGGGAGAGCCGGTACTGAAAATCACGGGGGTGTTTCTCACGGCATCGGATTCCTTGATACACTGGAGTGGTTATATAGACTAACCGGCAACAATGAGTATCGCGACGGTCTTCTGTGGTTTTATAGTGATTACTCAAATAATAAAGTGAGGGATGACGATATGCAACTCAAAGCATTGCTGGAAGAAGGACGTGTATTTTACACACATACTCCCCACATTGTTGAAGGACTGCACGGTCCACAGATATGTGCAGCATTTACCGGAGAACAGGACTACGTCAATGCGGCAGCTACTGCATTGAAACGTTTGTCTTATCATACTTCTCCAGCTGGAAATCTGGTCGGTGATGAACTGGTTCACGGAAGAATGGGTACTGGAGAAACGCTGGGGGAATATTGTTCAATGACCCAAGGCGTGATGGCCTGGAACAGGATACTGGCTTGGGGAGGAACACTGGAAATAGCTGATCAGATTGAAAATACTGTATTTAATGCAGCACAGGCTGCACGTTTTCACCCAACAAATATTGCAGTCCAATATCTGGGACGCGACGATCAATATGCCGCCGCTGATACCCTCTTTTTGAACGGACGGACCATCTATGCCGGTTACCATCGTGCCGCTGCCTGTTGTACGCTCAATTCAACACGTATTATGCCCTATTATGTCGATGGCATGTGGTATTCTTTAAACAATGAACCCGGTATTTTTGCCATGCTCTTTGGGCCGTCAACTTTGGAAACCAATATCTCCGGATCATCTGTTCATGTAAAGCAAGAAACAATGTATCCATTTGACGATCAGGTGATTTTTCACATGACCACAGACAAGCCTGTTCTGTTTAAACTATTGATTCGTATCCCAGAAGGAGCAGGAGACGTAAAAGTAGATGCGGGAAAAGATGCACACATAGAAATGAGTGAAAAACAGATCAACATAGAAAAGAAATGGGACAAAAATGAAACAATTCATGTGGACTTCGATTTTGAAGTGAAATTGAAAACTGCCCAAGACAGTACATTATATTATTCACAAGGACCGTTGCTTTACTCCTTACCTATTCCGGCAAATAACAAAACAAATAAAGAATTGAAATTAATAAACGGAGTGAAAAGTGGTTTCTATGAATACCTGATTACCCCAGAGGAAGATGAAGATTATTGGAATCTGTCAATCCGGCGTGATCTTCTTTTTCAATCAATCAAAACAACAATGATTGATTCATTAAATCCATGGGAAAGTCCATCTGTTTCTCTTCAAGGAAAAATGATAAACAGCCAGGGTGGCGAGAAAGAAGTTACTTTATTGCCACACGGAAGTTTGCTATTGCGCAGACTTACCTTTCCGGAAACTAAAAAATGAGTAGCCAACTAAACTGATTAACTTATGAGAATTAAAGATAGCATAATTTTAATTTTATTTATTTTATTCATCCAATTTCGCTTGTCGGCAAATTCAAAAAAAAATCCAAATATCCTGGTGTTAATTGCTGATGATGCCGGAATGGACTTCGGATGCTATGGAAATAAAGTGATACAAACACCCAATCTAGACAGGCTTGCAACAAATGGGTTGGTATGTGGAAATGCATTTCTGACCACGCCCCAATCCAGTCCTTCACGCACCAGTATTCTTTCCGGTCAGTTTGCTCATACCATCGGAACCGAAGATTTGCATACCGAACTGAATGATCATGTTCAGCTCATACCCTCTTATCTAAAGCAAAAAGGATATTATTCTGGTCTGTTAATGAAGCAGCATTTGGGGAAAAATGGAAATAATCAGTTCGATTATGTTCGTGAAGGCAATGACAACAAAGCACCCGAGCTATTTCGGGAATTTCTTGATAAAACAAACGGCAATCCTTTCTTTGCATGGGTGGCTTTTCATGATCCGCACCGTCCTTACGGAGGAGATCAGTGCGCAAAAAAGATACATAATCCGGATGATGTTATGGTTCCGGTATATTTTTCAGACACAAATGAGACTCGAGAAGAAATTGCATTGTATTACGACGAAATTCACCGTATGGATAAGAACATTGGAAACATGGTATCGGAACTTGAAAAAAGAGGAATTCTTGAAAATACCCTTATCATCTTTTTAAGCGACAACGGGATGCCTTTTCCGAGGGCGAAGGCTACAGTATATGATTCTGGCATCCGGACACCTTTCATAATGTATTGGGAAGGTCACATTAAACCGGGTGCCAAATATGACCGACTTGTCAGCGTGATTGATCTTGCTCCAACTATTCTGGATATTGCCGGAGTAGATAAACCAGCAGAAATGTATGGAAGAAGTATCCAACCTATTTTTACAGATCAATCCTTACCAGGCAGAAGTTTTATTTTTTCAGAACGAAATTGGCACGACTCCGATGAACATATCCGTAGCGTCCGTTCTGAACGTTATAAACTCATATTGAACGGATATCCTGAATTGCTTTTCCCAATTACTGGAGATTATTCGAAATCACCAGCCTGGCGAGACTTGCTCAAAGGAAAAGAGATGGGTATTTTGAACAAATACCAAAAAGCTATTTTTGAGTTTCCAAGATATCAAGTAGAACTTTATGACTTAATGACAGACCCATACGAAGTCAACAACCTGATAGACCGGGAAGAATATCAACAAATTGCTTTTGAAATGAACAATACTCTGCTGAAATGGAAAGAGAAGACCAACGATTATCCCTCTTTTAAAAAAAGACGTAGCGATTTTATCGACAGGAAATCTGGGTTCTTTTTCAATTTTGGCCATCATCGTGATTATAAAAAATATGGATATTGGAATGATTAACTTTGAACGTGAGAGTAGATTCATTATTCCTGTAATACCACTACTTAATAATTTAAGACTAAGATTAGTCTATTCATAATCAAGAAATATTGTTAACGAAAAATAATTAATAAACAAAAAGCAAAAATGATGAAAAAAAACGAAACTTATGTTCCAGGGAGGAATAGATTTTCCACTTCGTTCAGAATCCTAAAAATAATCAAGATATTTATTTTATTCTTGATATTTGTGATAGAGAATGTATCGGCTGATATCATGAATACACAGCAATCTCTTACTATCTCTGGTAAGGTCACAGACTCATCAAATATTCCTATCCCTTCAGTTACGGTCGTTATTAAAGGAACCACCCAGGGTACCATTACTGACGATAAAGGAAATTATTTGATTTCTAATGTCCCAAAAGATGGAATGTTGGTATTTTCTTTTGTGGGAATGGAAACACAAGAAGTAGCAGTTAATAATCAGACAAATATCAATGTACGTATGGCTGAAGACTCCAAACTGATTGATGAAGTTGTGATTGTAGGTTATGGCATTCAGAAACGGTCGGATGTAATTGGATCGGTTTCACAAATTAGTGCAGAAAAGATTAATCACCGTACAACACCCCAATTAAGTCAAGCTTTGACAGGACAATTTGCAGGAGTATCAATAATTCAGCGTTCAGGCTTACCTGGTGCTCCCGGGGGAGGCATTCAAATACGTGGAGTTGGATCTTTTGGCGCTGGCACAGCACCCCTGATTCTGGTAGATGGACTTCCTGTTGGGAATTACAATGATATTGATCCCAACGATGTAGAGAATATTTCTGTATTGAAAGATGCTTCTTCCGCAGCAATCTATGGCTCACGTGCGGCGAATGGGGTTATCCTTATTACAACAAAATCAGGAAAGAGCGAAGAGATAAATGTATCATACAATGCTCATTTTGGAGTTCAAAAACCTACTAATTTGCCAATTTTTGTAAATTCATGGGAATATGCTGAACTGTTAAATGAAGCAACAGGAGGAGGTGCCGGAGGCTATACCGCCGAAGAAATTCAAAAATTTAAAGATGGGTCTGATCCCGATAATTATCCGAACGTAGATTACATTGATGAAATAATAAAAAAGAGTTCTATTCAGACTGGCCACAATATATCTATATCGCAAAAAAAGGATAATATACAATATTTGGTGTCATTGGGCTATCTGTATCAAAATGGTATAATTGATGAAAATAACTACAATCGTTATAACATGCGTATAAATCTAACAGCTAAATTAAATTCGAATCTAACATTAACAACTAATTTATCTGGCGTTCAAGTAATAGATAATCAGCCTCATACTCCTGGTTCTATACCAGGCAATGCCAAAGGAACTTTGGGTATTATAAATTGGTCACTTAGGTATCCAAATATTTATCCTGCTGTTTTAAGTAATGGAGACTTTGGAGTTGGATTAGCGGGAGTAGGAACACCGGTTTCATTATTAGCAAGTGATGGATTTTATAAGGACAGATCAACAGACTTAAATGGAAATACTCGCTTGGATTGGAATATTCTTGAAAATTTAAAATTTTCGCTGATCGGAGGATATACTCAATTAAATGGAAGGAATGATGTATTTGAGGCAACTCAAAGGTTAAATGATAACATTTTTGTTGGTCCATCAAACTTATCTGTTTCTCACAGATATAATACATACAAAACCCTACAGCAATTATTAGAATACAGTAAAGCTATTGGAAATAACCGTTTTGATATTTTGGTTGCGCATTCATTTGAAGACTATTATAATGAAAATACAAATGCTTCCCGACTGGATTTCCCAAGCAATGATATTACCGTTCTCAATGCCGGTTCAGCAGACGGACAGACAAATAGTGGAACTGCAAGTGAATACGCATTGGATTCTTATTTTAGCCGCATGAAATACAATTATGCCAATCGATATTTAATGGAGGGTGTATTGCGCTACGATGGTTCTTCCAGGTTTCCCACAAACAAAAAATACGCTCTTTTTCCTTCATTCGCAATAGGATGGAGAGTATCTGAAGAAGATTTTTTAAAAAACCGCTTTCAATTCTTGGATGATCTCAAATTAAAAGCATCTTATGGGATATTAGGAAATCAAAATATTGGCAATTACCCGTACCAGGAGGTTTTAAACTCTGGGTATAATTACGGATTCGGAAATACAGTAAACACTGGGATAGCCAGCACTACTCTGGTGGATCCTGGTATTCATTGGGAATCAACCCGAATTTATGATGTGGGTTTTGATGCCCGTTTATTGGGAGGTAAAATGAACCTGGAGGTGACTTATTATGACCGTTATACCTATGATATCTTGGTGTCTCCAAGTGCAAGTGTATCGAATGTTTTGGGATTTGACATTGCAGAAACCAACTCTGGTTCTATGGTGAACAATGGGTGGGAATTTACTGTAGATCACCGGAATAAAATCGGAGATTTCGGATATTCTTTATCCGGTAATTTTACCATTGTCAACAATAAAGTTCTAGATCTGGGTGTGGCGAATGTAATTCAACCTAACGGTCTGGTAGGTAACGGATCTTCTCTATTCATCGGTTATCCGCTTCAAATCTATTACGGATATCTCACGGAAGGATTGTATGTGGATGCAGAAGACGTAGGAAACTATACAGCCACGAGCAACCAGTCTGCGGTTAATCCAAATCCACAACCAGGCGATATAAAATACAGAGATATCAGTGGTCCTGACGGAGTACCCGACGGAATAGTGAATGCCGCCTACGATCGCACTTTACTTGGAAGTAGAATTGCAAAATATTCATATGGTTTAAATTTGGGAATTGATTATAAAAATTTCAGTATTGGGGCCTTAATTCAAGCAGTTTCTGATGTTCAAGGACGACTTGTAAATAATGCTGGACATGCTTTTTACTTTGATGATGGAAATGTACAACGCTGGCAAATGGATGGACGCTGGACTAAGGAAAATCCTAACCCAAAAGCAATATATCCAAGATTAGAATTAATACCTAATACAGGAACTCCCAATACCATTCTATCAGATTATTGGGTGTTGGATGCCTCATATATCAAATTACGGTATGTGGAGCTTGGTTACGAATTATCAAGCAAAATTGCAAATAAACTGAATATAAAAAAAATTCGATTTAATGTCAGAGCTGAAAATCTATTGACAATCAGTGGCTATAGAAAGGGATGGGATCCTGAACTTAATGTAGGAGCACAAGACTATTATCCTATTTTAAAGAATTTTACTTTTGGATTGATTGCTAATTTTTAAAATAAAATATTATGAAAAAGATACAATATAAATGTAAATATAAAGGACTTATTTTGCTGTTATTCATATTTTTATCAGTTTCATGTTCGAATGAATTGGATAAAATTCCACTCTCCAACTTCTCTAATGTCGGTTTTTGGGATTCTGAGCAAAATGTCTTATTGGCGTTGACTGGCATGTACAGAGGCAATCATAGATATAATGGAGGTGATGTGAATCCAACAGGTTGGTGGTCGTATTCTGGATTGTTATTTTCAGAAATGGCAACTGATAATGCTTACGACAGAAGAGGGAACAGTTCTCCGATAGACAAACTCACAAATGGTTCACTTGTAAATAATAATGGACTTCTGGCACATTATTGGAATCATAGTTATTTAAGAATTGCCCGTTGTAATTATTTCATGGAAAATGTGGAAAAAAGCTCTGTTTCGAAAGAAAAAATCACACGAATGATTGCTGAGGGACGCTTTTTGCGTGCCGCTGAATATTTTTATCTATCACAACATTTTGGATCAGTCCCCCTTGTCACAAAAGTATTGACAGCAGAAGAAGCCAATACTGTAACCAAAGCAAGCAAGCAGGATATCATTGATTTTGTTATCACGGAATTAAACGCTGCTGCTGCTGATTTACCACGTCATAAAGATATTCCAACGTCTGAGTTTGGTCGAGCTTCTAAGCAAACTGCACTTGCTTTTCTGGGACGAATACAATTGGCATCAGACAAATTTGCTGATGCAGCAGCTACTTATAAAACAATTATTGATTTTGGCGACAATATTATAGATCCTGATTACGAAAGCTTGTTTAATGGAACCAATGAATTTAGTAATGAACTTATTTTTAGTAGTATATTTATCCAAGACATTTTGGGTAACGCCTTATATCAGAAAACTTATATCGCATTAAAGGGAGGTTGGGTTTTTTTCAATCCTTTGGCTAATCTTGTAGAATCATATGAATTTACTGATGGAACTCCTTTTTCATACAGTGATCCACGATACAATCCCGAGGATGTGCGTAAAAACAGAGATCCAAGACTAGGTTACACAATTTTTGTAAATGGAGCAACCTTTGATGGAGTTAAATATATCAGTCATCCTGATTCAACGAATTCACCAGATCGTTTGACAACAACAATAGGAGCTACACGTACAGGATATTCATTAAGGAAATATATGGTTGAAGGATATTCAGGTAATCCTGCAAGTGTAGGTAATGATCTTCCTATAATTCGCTATGCGGAAATATTGTTAAGTTATCTAGAGGCAAAACTGGAAGCAGGACAATCCATTGATCAAGCTTTATTGGATGCAACAATAAATATAGTTAGAGGTAGAGCCTCGGTCAAAATGCCACCGGTGACCGAAACCAATCCTGATGCACTCCGTCCTATACTTCGAAACGAACGACGAGTTGAACTTGCCTGTGAAGGATTGCGTTTATGGGATTTGCTACGTTGGGATTTGGCTGGGACTGTATTGCAAGGACGCTTTTTCGGCGCAGTATTCCCAACTGCAAAAACTCTCAGAAAAGACGGGAACTATAACGATCCACATAAACGATGGTTTGTAACGAAAAAAGCTTTTAGGGTTGGTAAGGATGAAACATGGCCTATACCATTATCTGAAGTCAATATAAATCCAGCATTGGAATAATATAATAACTTTGCATTATGAAAAATGAATGGATTATTTATGTTATACCGTTCTTTTGCAGTTGGTTTTTTTTGGCTTGTGCTCAAAGACAGGAACCTGATAATTTAGGAGTTATCGCATTGCAGGAATCAGCCACTCCTGTACGTCCGGGGATCCCCGGCGAAAGACCTTTCTGGAATGAGTACGCCAAACGGTTTATTTATGCTCCGGCTTTCGATTTTAAAGAAATTGAAAATGCTACGACTTACCGATTTGAATTAACTTCACTTGATGACTCCGCAACATATCGTTTTGAAAGTGATAAACCCTATAGCGCCTTGTCTCCGGTTTGGATTGACTTACCGGTTGGAAGTTACAATTTAGTTGTTACCGCTCTTTCAAAAGACGGACAGGAGATTGGTGTTTCCGGTAAAAGAGATTTTTATCGTGCAGCTACGTTTAACGGGATATACCATAACCCGGTAATGCCTTATGATCAAAGTGCTGCTTTAGCACTGGACCAGCTGATGGAGAAGGATTATGTGCAATATTGGCTGTCTCATAAAGAACCGGCCCCTGATTATATCAATTACAGGTATCCAGCGAAGATTTATAGTGCTTTGGTTATTGGAGCCGTGACGCACGCCCGTCTTAAGAATTGGACGGCTAATGCGGAGCGCTCTGCGAAATTGGCAAGGATTGTGGCAGATTATATGTTGAGCATTCGCTTTAAGGAAGGCTCACCCTGGGAGTATTTTGTTCCGACCTACTATGGGGTTCATTCTGAAAAAGCTCAGAAGGAGCATCTTAAGCCCATAAACCATTTTTCAATTATGGGAGCTGATGCAGGCAATGCTTTTCTTGATTTGTACGATTATACGGGAGAAGAGAAATATTTGGAAGCAGCGAAAAAAATAGCCGAAACTTACTTGAAGCGTCAGTTATCTAATGGGAGCTGGTATCAGTTTGTTAAACATGAAACGGGCGAACCAACAGCTGAAAATATTGTGATCCCCACCGCAATAATCAATTATTTTGACAGGCTAAAACGTGATTATAAAGTCGAAGGTCTTAACGAAGCAACTGAAAAAGCAATCAAGTGGGTTATGGAGAACCCAGTAAAAACCTTCGATTGGCAGGGCCAGTTTGAGGATATCAATGCTCGTCCACCCTATCGTAATCTGAGCAGAGAGCAAGCTTGTGACTTAGCTATTTATCTATTCAAAAATAAGAAAAAACTGGAACTAGCTGAAGAACTGGTGCGTTTTTCAGAAGATCAGTTTGTGATTTGGGAACGTCCGATGAAAATAGCCTATCAAGAACCCCGTTTGGGAGGTAAATCAGAAAATTGGATCACTCCGTCAGTACAAGAACAATACGCGTTCTGGATGCCGGTTGGAAGAAGTGCGGGAATTATGCTGGAGACTTATTGGGAAGCTTATGTTGCAACAAAAAATGGAATCTACTTGGCGAAGGCCAAGTCTATTGCCAATTCATTCACTGTAGTTCAGAAAGCAAATAACGGAGATTATCCAACTTTCTTTACCCAATATCCAATGAACAGATGGCTAAACAGCACTGTCTATCCCGCAAAGATTCTGATGAGTCTGGCAAATAATATAAAAAAACCTCAGTTTAGTAATATTAATAAAACTTTAAAATAATCTACCTGTGGTAATCATGTTTATTAGGGTTATGCCAAAAATATTTAATGCATTATCTGTAAAAAAACGCCAATGGGTAGCCGTTGGACGATTAAGTTAAAAATAAAGATGATTTAATTCTATAGATTATTTAAAACACTGATAAAACATGTTTAAATCTATTTTTTTCCCTATTCTTTCTGGAATAACTTCCATTCTAACCGGATGGCAAGAGAAGGAGGATCTTCCCAACATTTTGTGGATTGTATGTGAAGATACTAGTAGTTCATTACTGGGCTGTTATGGAAATACATTCGCAACAACTCCAAATATTGATAATTTAGCTAAAGAGGGTGTGTTATTTGAAAATGTATTTTCCGCTCCGGCATCTTCTCCTTCACGATCCACCCTGATTACCGGAATGTTAGCAAGTTCTTTGGGTACCGATAACCTAAGGAGTAAGTACACTATTCCTGATTTTATAAAGTTTTTTCCCATATTTTTAAGAGATGCTGGATATTATACTTCGAATAATGCAAAAGAAGACTATAACACCATTGATCAGCCTGATGCTTGGAACGAATCCAGTCTGAAAGCAACATATAAAAACCGTAAAGCGGATCAACCTTTCTTTGCAGTGTTTAATTTAGGAATCACACATGAAAGCAAAATACACAATGTAGGTAATAAAGTAATTAAACTTAAACATAATCCTGAGGATGTACCTCTTCCTCCTTATCACCCTTCTACACTTGAAATAAAACATGATTGGACTTTATTTTATGATAATATCGAAAAAATGGATAATCAGGTAGGTGAACTACTTAAAGAGCTGGATGAAGCTGGTTTATCTGAGAATACCATTGTGTTTTTTTATAGTGACAATGGAGGAGTAATAGCCGGGAGTAAGCGTTTCATTAATGAGCCGGGGTTGCATGTGCCACTCATTATACGATTTCCTGATAAATTTAAATCGTTAGCACCCAGTGAGGCAGGCTCACGAAATAAAAGAGTAATTTCTTTTGAAGATTTTGCGCCCACTGTGTTAAGCCTTGCCGAAGTGAAAATTCCCGACTATATGGAAGGTTGTGCTTTCCTTGGGAAGCAGATAGAAAAGGAGAAAGAGTATGCTTATGCATTTAAAGGCAGAATTGATATGCGCATCGATATTGTTCGTTCTATCCGAGGTAAAAGATATCGCTATGTCAGAAATTACATGCCACATAAAATTTATGGGCAATATTCAGAATATATGTGGCAAGCTCCTTCAGTTGTATCATGGGAAAAAGCCTTTAAGAATAATTCATTAAACGCAGAACAGTCCGCCTTTTGGAAGCAAAAACCAACAGAAGAATTATATGATGTTTCTGTCGATCCTTTTAATGTCAAAAATTTAGCTGCTGACAAAAGATACGGTGATATTTTAAAAAAAATGAGAAATGCTAACCGAGAGATTATATTCAACACAAAAGATGCAGGATTTATTCCTGAATCGATGAAAGTATGCATTTCTGATACTTCGACTATTTATGAATTTACACACAGTACACAATATCCTCTGCAGAAAATTTTAGAAACTGCCGAAATGTCAAGTAGTCGGAATACTGACTTTGAGAAAGAATTAATAAGCCGCCTGACAGATAAAAATCCGATTGTCCGGTATTGGGCGGCAATGGGATATTGTATCCTAAATCCCCAGTCTCAGATTGCCAAACCCTATTTGACATTACTTTTAAAGGATAAAGAACCAGCTGTCAGAATTGTGGCTGCTGAAGCTTTGTATCGCTTGGGAGATATTAGTAGTATTCTTCCTGTTTTGACAGATGCTTTACAGATGGACAATTTACTCACTCGTTTAGAGGCAATAACCGTCTTGGAAGAGATGGGAAGAGATGCGCTACCAGCTCTGTCTGACATTAAACAAATGATTGATGTAAGGGAGGATAAAAAAATAAAGACATCTCCATTATGGAAAGCCGGGCACGATATTATTATCGCAAAACGACTACTGCACAAACTTACAGAATAGAGGGAAGAATATAATGCTTTAATTAAAGTATTATATTGTAAAATCAAATTGAAAATTTATAATAGTACAAAAAACAATAAATTATGAATAAAATTTATTTATTACTGACAATTGTTACTAGTTTTCTAATAAATACGCTATTTGCACAAGTTCCGGAATTGGGAACCCCAAATAATACATTAAGTGAGTACAAATCTTTGTCTGAATCACTAGGTTCTATAAATAAATCAATATATACTGATCCGTCCAGGAGCCCTGAAGAAAGGACATTAGATTTAATTTCACGGATGACTTTCGATGAAAAAATACTTTTAACGGGCGGATGGACAGAAATAAAGGTAAAGGGAAGCTTTAACATGCCAGGGATTGAACGCCTTGGCATCCGCCCGGTAACGATGGCAGATGCGTCCCAGGGTATACGGAAAATCCCTTTTCCATCGCGTGAAAATGAATCGGGCACATCCTTTCCCAGTTTGCTGGCTTTAACTTCAACATGGAATCCAGAACTGGCAAAGCAATACGGTAAAGCGATCGGAGAAGAGTGCCGTGCCTTGGGAATAGATATCCTGTTGGGTCCAGGCATGAATTTCTATCGCTTACCTACGGGTGGCCGACATTTTGAGTATCTGGGAGAAGATCCTTATTTGGCAACACCCATTTCAACAGAGTATATCATAGGATTGCAAAGCCAAAAGGTGATTGCAACACCCAAAGTAGTACTTGCTAACGAGCAGGAGTTTGTTCGGCATATAGCTAATTGCATAGTAAGTGAAAGAGCTATGCACGAGATATACCTACCGCCCTGGAAATCAGCGATTGAAAAAGCTGACGCCAAAGCGATTATGATGGGAAATAACCTGGTTAATGGTATTCCGTGTGCAGCGCATAGACCCTTGATTACGGACATTTTCAGGAACAGTTATGGTTTTAAAGGAATTGCTATGACAGATTGGCAAAATACAAACTATTTTCCTTCCATGCAACATTTGATCCTCGAATCAGGAATTTCCCTCCTGATGCCATCCAACCTGAATTTTGTGAACCATATTAGCGAACTAAAAAAGAATGGACAGTTTGAACAGAAAGAGTTTGAAAAAAAACTGGATGAAATGGTATACTACAACCTGCTGCCTTTATTTGAACTGGGTGTTTACGATCGGAGCCCTATTGACAATAGTTTTTATAAAACAATTGGAGCACACAAGGATTTAGCTCGGATATGTGCTGAAGAGAGTATGGTACTCCTAAAAAATGAAAAATCCATCCTCCCTCTAAAAGCAGGCAGCAAAGGAATATTGTTGACAGGAGCTGAAGAAATCCACTCTGCCAAGGGAAGTGGGTTTGTAAAAGGGTTCAATCACACGAGTTATCGGGAAGGACTTCAACAGCTTTATGGGACTGAAATGAAATGTAACTTGACACCTACTGAAACCGAAGTAAGACAGGCAAAAACGGTTATTTTTATTCTTAACAAAGATGCAGGAGAAGGAGGAGACGTATCCTATGATGAACCCCAGGATCAATTAAAACGTTTACGTCAGATTCTTCAATGGAATCCAAATACCATTGTAATTGTTAATGCATCGAATTCGATGCCTACCGATTGGGTTAAAAATACAAGAGCTGTGCTGTGGGGATTTTTTCAGGGACAAGAACGAGGGAGTGCGCTGGCGAATATTTTATCAGGTAAGGCGAATCCTTCCGGTAAACTGGCTTTTAGTATTGAAAAAAAATATGAAGATTCCGTGGATCCGGACTATAATTTACTTTGCGGAAAA
Source organism: Proteiniphilum sp. LBM24028 (assembly GCF_056629195.1). Classification (NCBI taxonomy): domain Bacteria; kingdom Pseudomonadati; phylum Bacteroidota; class Bacteroidia; order Bacteroidales; family Dysgonomonadaceae; genus Proteiniphilum; species Proteiniphilum sp. LBM24028. The sequence goes on from NZ_CM152817.1 coordinate 1,452,984, forward strand.
CCATATTGGCGGGGTGACAACTCTTATAAGGACTACTGGTTGAATGGCAAGGATGTAACAATTCCAGGTTTTTCCGATTGTGTAAAACCGAATGAATTGGTTGATGTACCTTATGGAGAGGATATCTTTATAGGGTATCGTTGGTACGATAAACAGAATATTCCGGTTTTGTTTCCATTTGGTTATGGATTGTCTTATACTAAATTTCGATACAGTAATCTTAAGGTCAACAATCGATTTTCAGAAGGAGGGCAACTGCAGGTTTTTATAACAATCAAAAATACAGGGAAAGTAAAAGGCAAAGAAATTGTTCAGTTGTATATCTCTGATCCAAATGGGAAGAAAGACGACCGGCCTGTAAAGGAGCTGAAAGGTTTCATGAAAATTGAGTTGAATCCCGGAGAGTCACGACAGGTTGTCTTTAATCTTTCGCGAAATGATTTCGCTTTTTGGGACGTGCCAACAAACCAATGGAAAATCAAACCAGGTAAATATGAAATCAGAGTAGGAACTTCTAGTCAGCATTTAAAACATAAAGAAACAGTAACTATCTAAATATCAAATCGCATATGAATCGGAAAATAGTTTCGGGCATACTATTAACTTTGACATCTACTTCGTGCATAGGAGTAAATCAGAAAGGAATAAAAAACAACAACCTGCCCAATATAATTTTCATCATGTCCGACGATCATGCATACCAGGCAATCAGTGCTTACAATCCGGACTTGATAGATACACCAAACATCGATAAGATAGCTAAAGAGGGTGTTTTACTTGGCCAGGCTTATGTTACCAATTCAATTTCTGGTCCGAGCCGGGCCGTAATTCTTACTGGGAAATATTCCCACTTAAACGGTTTTCAAAATAATTCCGACAATTTCGACGGTGATCAACAAACCCTTCCTAAATTAATGAGAGCGCACGGATACCAAACAGCATTGGTAGGAAAATGGCATTTAAAAAGTACCCCACAGGGTTTTGATTACTGGAATATTCTTCCTGGGCAAGGAAATTATTATAACCCAGAATTTATAAAAATGGGAAGAGATACGCTTTATTATGGCTATGTAACAGATATTACAACTGATCTGGCACTGCAATGGATCGACGGTCATAAAGCGAAGCCCTTCTTTTTAATGCTGCACCACAAAGCTCCACATCGTAATCAGATGCCACCACTGGATAAACTACACATGTTCGATAATCGGGAGTTTTTATTTCCTTCCACTTTTTTTGATCAGTACGAGGGACGAGTTGCATTACAACGACAAGGGATACGGATGGATGGTAACTTGTTTATTGATCAGGATAGTAAGGTACCCTGCGGAACTTGCCCGTCTGGAAAAGATTGGAATCCTCGAGCATATAATAATGAAATAGAACGGATGACATCACAAGAAAAGAAATTGTGGCATAAAGCATATCAAAAGGAGTATGAAGAATATGCTCAAATAAAAAATCACAATGAACGTGTAAAATGGCAATATCAACGTTATATGGAAGATTATCTTCGTTGTATCAGTTCAGTGGACGACAACGTAGGACGGGTTTTACAGTATCTGAAAGAAAATGGGTTGGACGAAAACACCATCGTCGTGTATACCTCTGATCAGGGAGCTTTCCTGGGAGAGCATGGACTTTATGATAAACGTTTTATGTATAACGAATCATTTCGCACACCCATGATGATTCGCTATCCGAAGAAAATAAATCCGGGTCGGGTGATAAATGAATTTGTAATGAATCTGGATATAGCTCCCACTCTGCTCGATTTAGTCGGGATTAATATTCCCAATGACGTGCAGGGTATGTCTATGAAAAATCTATTGTATGGGAAAAGGGTTGATAACTGGCGTGATAAAATGTATTATCATTATTATGAAAAGGGATTCGGTCTGACTGCTCATTATGGGGTACAAACATTGAGATATAAACTTATTCATTTTTATGATCCCATAGATGCATGGGAATTATATGATCTACAGAATGATCCGAAGGAGATAAGAAACATCTATAATGATCCGACATACAAACAGATTGTCGATTCGTTAAAAATTGAATTGAAGAAACTGAAGAAACAATACAAGGATGAAATATGAACGTCTGACAAATTCTTTGTAACCTAAGAAAATCGATTTTTTCTACGCTTGTGAAATAAGTTGTTGTACATTTGAAAAACTGTAAAACCATGCCCCTTCGGCTATGGAAATAAATATGGAGACCCTCAGCGCCGTTGCACTTGGTATCGGACTGAGTGCCAATATCGGATTCAGGGTGTTTATCCTCTGCTGGTGGCGGGATTGGGTTCCCATTTTGGTATTTTGACATTGAGGGAAAGCTTCGTATGGAGGAGGTCAGTCCCTGCACTCATCTGCTTTGGCGTGGCAGCTGTGGTGGAAGTGCTCTCACCCGACTCCTCTCCACGAAATTTACGGCCGGTACAGGCAATCCGGTCGTCTCCACCGGCGAAGGGTTGGCGGCCACGGGGTTCTCCCTTCTTTCCCTCGTAGCCCCATTCTGGCGGCTGTACTACTGATTATTTTTTATCGTGATAATTCTACGTCTGGTTTACCGTAAACTGTTGAAGCGAAAAAGCGGCATCTATTAGACGAAGATAATTCTGTATTTGTTGCATTATTGGTTCCATTTACGGGTTCATCCTTAAATTTTTTGATTACACCTTTCAAAGATTCTTGTGCTGTAGGCACAAAGTCAATTAACGTTTTTTAATTTACTAATTCATCCATAAATTACCAAAATCGTATACATTTGTGATAAATGTAAACCAATTTAAAAGGATGGAATCAAAGTATATCATCAGGACTGAGGGGCTGACAAAGGACTATCCCGTGGGCGAGGGCCATTTCAGGGCGCTGGCAGACATCAATCTCACCTTCAGTGAGGGCGAGTTCGCGGGACTGGTGGGCCCCAGCGGCTCGGGAAAAACGACCCTGCTGAACATCATCGGTTCGCTCGACACCCCTACCTCGGGCAGCGCCATGGTACTCGGCAGGGAGGTATCGGCACTCACCGTGAAACAGTCGGCTTTCCTGCGGAACCGTCATATCGGGTTCATCTTCCAAAGCTATAACCTGCTGCCGGTCTACACGGTGTATGAGAATGTGGAGTTCACGCTGCTACTGCAAAAGAAAAACAAAGAGGAACGCCACAGGGCTGTGATGGAGGCACTCGACTGGGTGGGGCTCACGGAAAAGAAAGATGCACGTCCCGCACAACTGTCGGGTGGCGAGAGCCAGCGTGTGGCCATTGCCCGCGCCATGGTGAAACGGCCGGCGATCGTACTGGCCGATGAGCCTTCGGCCAACCTCGATGCCGAGAACTCCCATCATATCCTGCAGACCATGCAACAGCTGAACAGGGAATTGAAAACAACCTTCCTCTTTGCCACCCACGACGAGAAGGTGATGCAATATCTGCAACGGATCATCTCCCTGCGGGATGGAAAGGTAGAAAAGGACACAAACAGCTGAAGCCATGCTCATCATCAGGACTGCTTTCAAGAATATCATCGGCGCCGGACGTGCCACCTGGCTCAACATCGCCGTGCTCTCTTTCGTCCTCGTCATCATGACCGCCTACAATGGCATGCTGGATGGCTGGATCGAAGAATCACGCCGCGACACCATGGACTGGGATACGGGATGGTCGCAGCTCTGGCACCCGAATTACGACAAGTACAACATCTTCTCACTGCCTGACGCCCACGGAAAAATACCGGAACAGATGGATGATCTGCTTAAGGCGGGGATGGCAGCTCCCGTGTTGGTTATCCAGGCATCGGTATACCCGCAGGGACGGATGATGAACATCCAACTGAAGGGAATCGACCCGGAACAACATATACTGAAAATACCTTCCCTGTCGTTGCGCTCCGCAGGGGGAGAGACTCCGGTCGCCATTGGCAAACGAATGGCGGCTACCACAAAGCTGAAAAAAGGCGACAGGGTCATGCTGCGCTGGCGCGACAGAAATGGGGTCTTCGATGCCCGTGAAGTACGGATCGCCGCAATATTCGAGACGACCGTCGGCAATGTCGACACCGGACAAATGTGGGTCGCGCTGGATGATCTGTATGCCATGACCGGCATGCAGGGTGAAGCCACCTACATTGTGATGCCGCATGAATCACCGGTAAATGCCGAAACAGGCGGATGGCACTTCAAAGACAACGACTTCCTGCTGACGGATAACCGGATCATGGAGCAGTCCTCCCGGGCTGAATCGCTGATTATCTTCACCATCCTCCTGACGCTCGCGCTGCTGGCGGTATACGATACACAGACACTCTCCATATTCCGCCGACAGAAGGAGATAGGTACCTACGTGGCACTGGGAATGACGCCCAAGGATGTAACAGCCCTTTTCACCATTGAAGGCACCACCTACAGCCTCTTTGCGGCCCTCTTCGGGGCGATATGGGGCGCTCCCCTGCTCTACTGGTTCACAAAGACCGGGCTTCCCATGCCCGAAGCATATGGTGATATTGGCATGGCCGTGGGCAAAGCAATGTACCCGGTCTATAAACTGACCACAATTACAACCACCATTCTTGTTGTGATACTCTTCTCTGCGCTAGTCAGCTACCTCCCCGCAAGGAAGATAACCCACCAAAACATGGTATGGGCTTTAAAAGGTAAAATCAATTAATTTGGAACAAACATGTTCAGCTTTATTTGCAAGGGAATTATACGGGATCGCCGGCGCAGCCTGTTGCCGGTGGTTGTAGTCACCATCGGCGTGATGGTGGTGGTGTTCCTCGACGGACTGATGGGTGGCATGATGGACAACATGGTGCGGATGACGGCCAACTTCCAGATAGGACACCTGAAGGTGATGACACGCGCTTACGCAGCGGATGAAGCACAGAAGCCGAACGATTTGGCACTGCTCGGTTCCGGTGAGGTGATGGAACAACTTCACCGCGATTACCCCGAGGTGGACTGGACACCGCGCATATTCTTCGGCGGACTGCTGGATATTCCTGATGAGCACGGAGAGACAAAAGCACAGGGCCCGGTCACGGCACAAGCGGCTGACCTGCTCTCGGAGGGTAGCAAGGAGGCGGCACGACTTGGGCTGGAGAAGGCAATCACGGCCGGACACATCATCACACAGCCGGGTGAGATACTGGTGAGCATCGACTTCGCGGAGAGCTTCGGCGTGAAACCGGGTGATCGGGTTACCTTCTTCGGCTCCACCATGGATGGCGCCATGTCGTTTGCCAATTATCACGTGGCAGGTATTGTTCGTTTTGGAAACAGCATGCTCGACCGGGGTGGAGTAATTCTCGACATCGCCGATGCAAGGCTGTTGCTCGACATGGAAGATGCTGCCGGTGAGATATTCGGCTTTTTGCCCGGGGAGAAGTATCTCAAGGAGCGGGCAGAATCTATCAAGACCTCCTTTAACCATCAGCAGGCAGACAATCCGGATGTATATGCTCCCGTGATGACACAACTGATGGATCAGGACATGATGAGACAAACACTCGGATATACTGATTCGATGTCATTCTTCATGCTCCTGCTGCTGATGATCGCCCTGTCCATCGTCCTCTGGAATGCGGGTGTGCTGGGTGGCATCCGTAGATACAACGAGTTTGGTGTGCGGCTGGCCATGGGCGAAGAGAAAAGGCAGCTTTACCGTTCCCTGCTGACCGAGTCGCTGGTGATCGGCATCATCGGTTCTGCAGTGGGCACCACCCTGGGGCTGCTGGTATGTCTGCTCCTCTCCCGGCACGGACTGGATTACAGCGCCGTGATGGAGAACATCGCCATGATGATCGATCCGGTAATCCATACACGCATCACCCCGCGCATGTATTACATCGGCGCCATACCAGGCATCCTCTCCATGCTGGTGGGAACTGCACTGGCGGGGCGAAAAATCTACAAACGAAATACGGCCTTGTTATTCAAGGAACTGGATTAAACAGCATGTCAGGCAATCTGACAGCTGAACACTGATAAATGAAAGCTTAAAATGATGAAACAAAAGATTACAATATGTGTTGTGGGACTTCTACTGGGAATTCTCCCACTGCCCCTGAACGCACAGGACGGAAATCAGATCCTGAGAAAGATAGATCAAAATATGTCGGCCGACAGCCGCATCATTGAATCGACCATGATCGTGCATGGGAAGCGGAACGACCGTACCATCACCTCCAAAAGCTATACGATGGGCACCGGCAAGGCATTCACCGAGTACCTCTCTCCCGCACGGGAACGGGGTACCAAGATGCTGAAGCTGGAGAAGGAAATGTGGGTCTACTCTCCCGCTACCGACCGTACCATCATGATCTCGGGCCACATGTTGCGCCAGTCGGTGATGGGATCCGACCTTTCCTACGAAGACATGATGGACGACCGGCGCTATGCGGAGATCTACGATGCACGGGTGACCGGCAGCGAACAGATTGAAGGGCGCACCTGTCACCTGCTGTCACTGACTGCCAAAGTGGATGATGCGGCCTACCCTTCCCAAAAAATATGGGTGGACAGCGAACGACTGATTCCGCTGCGTGCAGAATTATATGCCAAAAGTGGCCAAATGCTCAAGCAAATCACCGCCGGGGATGTGAAACAGGTGGAAGGACGCTGGTTTCCCATGCATATGACCTACAAAGATATATTGAAAGAGGGCAAGGGTACCGAATGGATCATCCACACCATCACTTTCAATCAATCCATTCCTGCAAATGTCTTCAGCAAAGCAAGCCTCAGAAAATAGAAATATGGGAAAGAGTACAACACGGGAGGAGATCGTGGAAGCGGGCCGACAGCTTTTCTTTCGTTACGGCCTGAAAAAGGTGACGGTGACCGAAATATGTACCGGCGCGGGAGTCAGCAAGATGACTTTCTACAAGTATTTTCCCAATAAGCAGGCGCTCGCAAAAACAATCATGGACGGCATTACAGACTACTGGCTTAAAAGGTACTGGGATGTGATGCGTTCCGATGCCTCTTTTGCTGAGAAGATGCATCGCTTTGTGGAAATGAAAATGGAGGGAACCCGTGACCCTTCTTCGGAATTTATCCTTGAAATGTTTCGCAGCGATGATCCGGAGATCAGCGGCTATGCAGAAAATCTCTATAAACGCAGCATCAGCGAATCGGTCGCGATGTTTACACTGGCACAGGAGAAGGGCTGGATGCGCCGTGACCTGAAGCCGGAGTTATTGATGGCGCTGCTCAACGGGATGTTTCAGGTGGTGATGGATGAGAAAGTGATTGCGCTCTACGACAACCTCACGGAACTGACATCAGAGGTAATCAAGTTTTTCCTGTATGGTATCTCTGACGAACGATGACAATCAAAATGAAAATAGGTTGCTCACTTTTGCTGTTTGGAATGCTGGCCATGACTGACACAAAGGCCCAGACAGTCGACTCGATACCCTCACGGCACGATTTTCGCTTCAGCGGCCAGCTCTCCGGCTGGGGAAGCACCACGCCGGACATCGAAACAAAAGGTTGGCTTGGCGGTCGCTACATTCCTCAAATCAATTACAGATATACCCTCGGCAGTGATCGGCTGATCGACTTCGAGGGTTCAGCCAGCCTCTTCGGCGAGCTGGGAGTGACCGCTACACCCACAGTCAGTGCCACTGGGAACATAAAACCCTACCGCCTCTGGACAAGATACGCCACCCAGGGGAGCGAAATAAGACTGGGCCTGCAAAAGATCAACTTTGGATCGGCACAGCTTTTCCGGCCGCTGATGTGGTTCGACAAGATGGACCCGCGCGACCCGCTACAGACGACCGATGGCGTCTGGGGCGGGCTTTATCGACGCTACCTGTTAAACAACAGCAACATCTGGCTATGGGTGCTGGCGGGAAATAAGGATCCAAAAGGATGGGAGCTGTACGGCACCGGTGGCCACCTCGCTCCCGAGGCGGGGGGACGGGTACAACTGCCCATTTCCTCAGGCGAGGCGGCCCTCAGCTATCACTTCCGCCAGGCAGATATCGTCCGGATGGATCTCCCGAATCAACAGGCAAACGAACAACGGATCGGATTCGACATACGCGCGGATGTGGCGGTCGGCCTCTGGTTAGAGGCTGCCCTGACGCATTACGACAAGGATATAGGGCTGACAACCAACCAACAAATGATTACCCTGGGTAGCGATTACACTTTCGATCTGGGAAACGGGCTGGGCGTGACGGCTGAACACCTGTTCTACGGCATGGGCAGCAAGGTGTTCCCCTACGAAGAAACACTGAACTTCTCGGGCCTGTCGTTCAGCTATCCGTTTACCCTTATCGATGACGTGACGACCCTGCTTTTTTACGATTGGAAGAACCGGCAACTCTACTCCTTCGTCAACTGGCAGAAACAATTCAACCGGATCAGTCTCTACCTGATGGGATTCTGGAATCCGGAGACGTATCAGATACCGGGACAGGGCAGCTTCTCCCGCTTCGCCGGCAAAGGCCTCCAGCTGATGGTGGTCTGGAATCACTGAACATTTTCCTGTAAACAAACTGTAATTTCTGAAAACCGCAAAGTTGGAGTGAGTCACCGTGTCGTTTCTCCTTTCAATTTATTATTTTTGTAAAACCAAATATGGAGGGAACCTTGTATGACGAACGACTACAAACTGGAGATTTGTGCCAACTCGGTAGCCAGCTGCATTGAGGCGGAAAAAGGAGGAGCCTGGCGCGTGGAGCTCTGCGCAGCCATTCCGGAGGGAGGCACCACTCCATCGTACGGAGATATTGCCCTGGCACGCGAACTGTTGCAAATTAAACTGCATGTAATCATCCGACCGCGGGGAGGCGACTTTCTTTACTCACCCCTGGAGCACCGGATCATGCTGAAGGATATTGAAACCGCGCGGCGGCTGGGAGCCGACGGCGTGGTGATAGGCTGTCTCACTCCCGAAGGGGAAGTGGATTGGGCGCGCAACCGTGAGCTGGTGGAGGCCGCCGAAGGGTTGAGCGTGACCTTCCACCGGGCTTTCGACCTGTGCCGGGACCCGTTTGAAAGCCTGGAACGGATCATTGAGCTGGGGTGCGAGAGGCTGCTGACATCGGGACAGCAACCGAAGGCGGAACAAGGCATTCCCTTGTTGAGAGAGCTGGTACAAAAAGCGGGAGACCGTATCATCATCATGCCGGGCAGTGGCGTGAATGCCGGCAATATTGCCAAACTATCAGAAGAGACTGGCGCCCGTGAGTTTCATCTTTCGGCCCGTGAACCGGTGGAGAGCGGCATGATTTATCGCAATCCCAACCTGAAAATGGGAGGCGACCTGGTTATAATAGACGAGTATGTCCAACAGATTACCAGTGCAGGCAAGGTGACGGAGACGCTGAATGCATGGAAGAGCAGATCTAAATAAACAATTCACATAAAATCAAAAACATAATGAAAATAAGCACACTACATCTAATGGTTTCAGCCACTCTCCTGCTTGCATCCTGTAATACGGGAGGAAGCAAAATGGCAGAAGCCAATTATGAAGTGGTGCCTCTGCCCAATCATATCGGAACCGACGCAGGCGCACCCTTCTTGCTCTCGAAATCAACGCAAATTGTTTTCCCGGAAGGAAACGAAAAGATGCAGCGCAATGCTGATTTCCTGGCAGATTATCTGAAACTGTCAGCTGGAATAAAACCATCCGTGACTACTACGGCTCCGGAACAAGGTGCCATTATCCTGACAACCGGGCTGCAGCACAATAACCCGGAAGCTTACCGCATTGCAATCAACGAGCGGGAGATCCTTATAGAGGGTGCTTCGGAAGCAGCCGTCTTCTATGGGATACAAACGTTACGTAAATCGGTTCCCGTAGGAAATTACGCACAGGTATCCTTCTCTCCGGCCACCATCGACAATGCTCCCCGCTTCGGTTACCGTGGATCGATGCTGGATGTGGCACGCCATTTTCAACCGGTGGAGTTTGTGAAGAAATACATCGACCTGCTTGCTCTGCACCAGATTAACCGTTTTCATTGGCACCTGACCGACGACCAGGGATGGCGCATTGAATCAGATGCTTATCCCAAACTCACGGAAATAGGCTCTATGCGCAAAGAAACGGTGATCGGCCGCAATACGGGCGAGTATGACGGTACACCTCACGGAGGTTTCTATACCAAAGATGAACTCAAGGAGGTGGTAAAATACGCCGAAGAGCGTTACATCACCATCATCCCCGAGGTGGACCTGCCGGGCCACATGCTGGCGGCGCTGACAGCCTATCCCGAACTGGGATGCACCGGCGGCCCCTACGAGGTGGCCCGTGAGTGGGGTGTGTTCGACGATGTGCTCTGCCCCGGCAAGGAGGAGACATTCACTTTCCTGGAGGCAGTGCTGACCGAGGTGATGGAGATATTTCCTTCAAAATACATCCACATTGGTGGCGACGAAGCACCCAAGACACGATGGGAGAAATGTCCCGACTGTCAGGCACGCATCAAGGAACTGGGACTGAAAGATCGCGACGGCCATACAGCAGAACATTACCTCCAAAGCTACGTGACAGCGCGCATGGAGAAGTTTCTCAACGATCATGGGCGTAGCATCATTGGCTGGGATGAGATTCTGGAAGGTGAACTGGCTCCCAATGCCACGGTGATGTCGTGGCGCGGCATGGGTGGAGGCATCGAGGCAGCGCAGATGGGACACGATGTGATTATGACACCCACCAACTATTGCTACTTCGATTATTATCAGACACAATATACCGACGAGGAACCACTGGCCATTGGTGGATTTGTGCCCCTGGAACAGGTTTACAGCTTTGAGCCGGCACCTGGTGTGCTCACTGCGGAACAACGTGCCCACATTCTGGGCCCCCAGGCGAACCTGTGGACAGAGTATATCCAGAAACCGGAACATGTGGAATATATGCTCCTGCCGCGACTGGCAGCCATGAGCGAAGTGCAGTGGATGCAGCCGGAAAAGAAAAATTACGAAGCCTTCCTGAAGCGGTTGCCGCAGCTGCTGGCACTCTACGACAAGCTGGGTTACCACTATGCCACCCATGTGTATGACGTGAAAGGGGAGCTGACAACCAACTTCGGTTCCAACGCGCTGGACGTAATTTTCACCACCATCGACAATGCGCCGGTTTATTATACACTCGATGGAAGCGAACCGAACGAATCGTCGTCGCGCTACGAGAACAAACTGTCGATAAAAGAAAACTCCGAGCTAAAGGCGGTAGCCATCCGGAATGGGAAGAAAAGCAGGACCTTCAGTGAAAAGATTACAATCAGCAAGTCTTCCTATATGCCTGTCGATCTGCTCACCACGCCGGCTGCAGGCTATGCCTACAGCGGCGCTCCCATGCTGGTGGATGGAATCAACGGGAACGACACCAATTATAAAACAGGCCGATGGATGGGATTTCAGAGAGAGGACCTGGTGGTGGTGATCGACCTGCTGCAGCCTACCGAAATAAACAAGTTGGAAGTACGCAATGCCGTGGTGTCGGGCGACTGGATCTTCGATACGTCGGAGATTATCATTGAATCATCGGCCGACAACAAGACTTTTGCTCCGGTCATCAAACAAGCTGTGCCTGATGAACACAAGGACCACTGGGCCGATATCTCTGCGCACACACTCTCGTTTGAACCGGTGACGGCGCGTTATTTCAAGGTGACCGTGAAACCCTCCCTGATGCCCGAGTGGCATCCGGGAAAAGGAAATCGCGCCTTTATCTTCATCGACGAGATCCGGCTGGATTAATTCAGACCGGGGTCATTGAAAGTATCGCCCTGGCTGATATCACCCGTCTGCATTCCTTTCCGGAACCAGTAGGTGCGCTGGGCAGCGGTGCCATGCGTGAATGAATCGGGCACGCTGTAACCCATCGACCGTTTCTGGATGGTATCGTCACCCACGGCGGTGGTGGCGCTGATGGCCGACTCCAGGTCGCCGGGCTCCAATAGAATCATGTTCATCTTCTGGGCATGGTAGATCCACACACCGGCGAGAAAGTCGGCCTGCAGCTCAAGCTTCACATTCAGCTTGTTCTGTTCGGTCTCACTGATGCGTCCCCGGTATTGATTCACCTGATCGATGATCCCCAGCAGTTTTTGCACGTGATGCCCCACCTCGTGGGCTGTGACATAGGCCATGGCCAGATCGCCCTTGGCGCCGAACTCCGACTTCAGCTGATGGAAGAAGTTCAGGTCGATATACATCTTCTGGTCTGCCGGACAATAAAACGGGCCCACGGCAGCAGTGGCTCCACCACATTCCGATACCGTTTCATCGGTAAAGGTCACCAACGTAGGTTTCTCGTAGCTCTGCTGCATTTGCGTGCTGAATATCTCGCTCCACACATCGTTGGCACTGTTGAATACACCCAGGGTGAATACCTTCAGCTCCTCATTCTCATTGATACGGGAAGGATCTGTCGTCATCTCCGACGACTGCCCCGGCACCACACTGTTTACCATATCCACTGCCTGAAAGGGATTCTGTCCCAGCAGCAACGCGATGATGACAATTACAATGGCCCCCACTCCGCCCACGGCGGCTTTTCTTCTGCCTCCTCCTCTGCCCCTGCGGTCCTCGAAATTGGCTTCACTGTCGTTTCGGTTGATCCACTTCATGTGATTGAGATTTAATTTTCATTTTTTTTAGATTGTAAAAGCTTCATTTTTCAGTTTTCGCCAGCCATTCATCCACAAGCGCTACATCATAACCCAACTCTTTCGCCTTATTGAAATCGGCTTTGGCAGCAACTTTGTCGAATTGCTCATAGCGCACCCGGCCGCGCAAAAAATAGAAGTAAGGATTATTTCTCTGGGAGTCTTCCGCTGCACGCAGATCGGCAGAGGCCCTGAATATCTGGTCGGTGTTCACATAGCACTCTGCACGGTTCATGTAAAAACTGGGATCGACAGGCTGCGCGGTCTGTATCAGGGTGGTATAGATTTTCTCTGCGGCCGTCCAGTTGTCATCGAGCTTATATATCAATGCTTTGCTTAACCGGGTATAGAGATTGTCGGGATCGATCTGCTCCGCCTTTTTAAAATCGGCTTCAGCTTTTGTTCGGTTGTGTTGTTCGAGGTAGAGCAGACCCCGCCGGTAATAAGCTTCCGTATCATCGGGAAAATTCCGGATCAACGTATCGTAATCTGACATCGCCTCATCGTAGCGTTCCATCTCACACAGCAGTGAGGCCCTGTTATGAAGCACCAGGTTTGCCATGGGATTATTTGCCAGGGATGCGGTGAAAGAGACAAAAGCATCGTCGTACAAGCCCTGCTGTCGCTGCAATATGCCCAGATTGAGCAGCAACACCGGGTTATTTTCGTTCGCCGGCTCCAGCGACATCGCCTTTTGAAGCGTCACGGCTGCGCTGTCCAGCTGGTCGGCCTCAATGAACGCAGCCGATTGCGCTACCAGTTCTTCGTAACTTTGAGCCTGCAGCAGTGTGGCCGGAAATAAGAATATCAGAAAAAATAATCGCAAAAAAAGTCTCATACGCAAGTGATGTGCAGATATAAAAAACAAATTTAATCAAAAATATTTATCTTTGCCGCTTCATTCCAAAAAACAGAAATTGCTATGTCGTTCGCTATTTTCGGCGCACAGCCCGACTCCCTGATAAGCCGCCTTCCGGCAAATACACAAAAAGGTTCTGCCGCCGAACTGATCAAAACAGGCCGTTTCGATGAGTTGCTCGATCAGTTTGTCACAGGCAGCATCGATTTCCTCGGGAAGCTACTGATCGTGCTGCTCATCTTCTATGTAGGGAAGTGGTTGATCAGACGGATTGCGGGATTTACCGGAAAGGTATTTGATAGGCGGATCGAAGATCGTGCACTGCGCAGCTTCCTCTTAAACATTGTAAACATCGTCCTTTTCTCTGTCCTCTTTGTTTTGATCGTCAACATAGTCGGGTCAAAAACTGTTTCCATTGCCGCTTTGATCGGTTCGGTGGGACTGGCGGTGGGACTGGCGGTGAAGGACAACCTGGCCAACTTTGCCGGGGGTGTGATGCTGTTATTCAACAAACCTTTTAGGGGTGGCGATTATATTGAGGCACAGGACGTGGCCGGCACAGTGCAGTCGGTGGGCATCCTCTACACCACCCTCACCACCTTCGACAACAAGACGGTATACATCCCCAATGGTCCGCTCTCCACCGGGAACATTGTGAACTATAGCACCCAGACGACACGTCGCGTGGATCTGACTGTGAACGTGGATTACGGATCGGACGTGGAGCTGGTGAAACGTCTGTTGCTCGATATTGCGGAGAAGCATCCCCAGGTGTTGCATGATCCTGCCCCTTTTTCACGGATGGTGAAGATGAACGATAGCTCCATCGATTTTGTACTGAGGGTATGGACGCGCGCCGATGATTTCTGGCCGGTCACTTACGACCTGAACGAACAAGCATACGAGGCGCTGATTATACACGGCCTGAATATACCATTCCCGCAGATGACCATACATCTGGCAGAAAATCAGAATTCGGAATTAAAATGAAAATGGATGTTTTTGAAATCCTGCTGTGCCATCATCAGAATGTAGTTTGATTCGGCCAGAAAGACATCCCTGCCCTCCTTGTCGTGGGCCATATACTGAAACTTGCGCTTTTTGAAGTCGGCCAGCTGCACCGCATCGCCGCTCTCAATCCAGCACGCTTTATAGAGGTTAATCGGTTCCCAGCGGCACTGTGCACCATACTCATGCAATAGACGGTACTGGATGACCTCAAACTGGAGCTGCCCTACTGTGCCAATGATTCTTCTCCCGTTAAACTGATTCACAAAGAGTTGCGCTACCCCTTCATCCATCAGTTGTTCTACGCCCCTTTGCAACTGCTTAGACTTCATGGGATCGGCATTCTCAATATATTTAAACATCTCGGGCGAGAAACTGGGCAGCCCCTTGAAGTGAAGCAGTTCGCCCGAGGTGAGGGTGTCACCTATCTTGAAATTGCCATTGTCGGGCAACCCCACGATGTCACCCGCATAGGCTTCGTCGAGAATCTCCTTCTTCTGAGCCATAAAGGCGGTGGGTGAAGAGAACTTCATCATCCGGTTGAAACGCACATGCCTGTAGTTCACATTGCGTTCAAACTTACCGGAACACACTTTCACAAATGCAATACAGGAACGGTGATTGGGATCCATGTTGGCATGGATCTTGAATACGAAGCCACTGAATGCCTCCTCGTATGGATCCACAGTTCGCTCTTCGGCCCGTACCTGACGAGGCGACGGTGCAATCTCGACGAAGCAGTCGAGGAGCTCCTTCACGCCGAAGTTATTCAGTGCTGACCCAAAGAAGACCGGTGCTAGCTCTCCGGCAAGGTATGCTTCCTGCTCAAAGTCCGGATAGACTTCAGTAATCAACTCTACATCATCGCGCAGTTTTTTCGCTAACTTGTCGCCGATATGTTTTTCCAGACCGGACGACTGCAAGTCGAGATGTACCGACTTCGTGACAACCTGCTTGCTGGGTTGATATAGGTCGAGGCTCTTCTGATACAGGTTGTAGACTCCGCGAAACCGCTCTCCCATGTCGATGGGCCAGCTCAGCGGGCGCACTGCGATCTGCAGCTCTTCTTCCAGCTCGTCGAGGATGTCGAAAGGATCCTTTCCTTCGCGGTCCATCTTGTTCACGAAGATCATGACCGGCGTCTTCCGCATGCGGCAGACTTCCATCAGCCTGCGGGTCTGGGTTTCTACTCCCTTGGCCACATCCACTACCACAATCACACTATCCACGGCTGTGAGCGTGCGGAATGTATCTTCGGCAAAGTCCTGGTGGCCGGGGGTATCGAGGATGTTGATTTTGTGGTCACTGTACTCAAAGCCCATCACCGAGGTGGCGACGGAGATACCGCGTTGTTTCTCAATTTCCATCCAGTCGGAGGTAGCTGTTTTCTTTATCTTGTTCGACTTGACGGCTCCCGCCACATGGATGGCGCCGCCAAAGAGCAGCAGTTTCTCTGTGAGTGTGGTTTTTCCCGCGTCGGGGTGACTGATGACGGCAAAGGTGCGCCGCCGTTCTATTTCTTCTCTTATCGTCATTCTTTATTTGGCTTTCTGTAATCAGCGATCAGCTATCAGCTTTGTTTGTAAGAATTTTGTTGATGCAGCGGCCCAAGGCTTCCTCCCATTTGGGTATTTCCACGTGAAAGGCAGCTGTGGTCTTGGACAGGTCCATCACAGTGTAGGCCGGTCGACGGGCAGCCGAAGGATATTCGTCCGAGGAGATGGGAATGAGTTTACAGCCAGTGATGCCGGCGAGCTTTTGAATCTCCTCTGCAAACCCGAACCAGGTGGTTTCTCCTTTGTTTGAAAAGTGATAGATGCCCGTCTTCCATTCCTGCTCTTCGGTGAACTGAAGAATATGAATCACCATCTCTGCCAGATCGGCCGCATAAGTAGGGCTGCCCCGCTGGTCGTCTACAATGGTGAGCCGCTCCCTTTCCTTCATGAGCCGTATCATGGTTTTGACAAAATTTGTACCGTATTCCGAATACAACCAGGAGGTGCGCAGGATGATCCATTCGCCACCGGCTGCCTGCAGCGCCTCTTCTCCCGCCAGTTTTGTTTTGCCGTAGACCGACAGCGGCCGCGCAGCCATCGTCTCTTTGTAAGGAATGGTTGATGCGCCATCAAATACAAAGTCAGTGGAAATATGAATTACCTTCACACCATATTTCACGGCGACCTGTGCAATGTTTGCCACTGCAGTGGCATTGATGGCTGTGGCTTTTTCCACATCTGTTTCTGCTCTGTCCACCGCCGTATAGGCAGCGCAGTTGATCAAATATTGTATCTCGTGATCCGCCACGAAGGAATCAATCTGACGAATGTCAGTGATATCCAGCACGTCGGCATCCGTAAAAAAGAAGCGGAAGGGCAAATTCATGCGGGCCGTCATTGCTTTGATCTCACTACCAAGTTGGCCGTGGGCACCGGTGACCAGTACATTTTTCTGCACCAGTCCGTAAAAGTACTGCTGTTTGAGGTTTTCCTTCTCTGTTCCTCCCAGCGCCTTGCTTAATCCTGTAAATATGGGCATAATAAAGTAGGTGTCAGCGATCAGCTTTTTTGGTGAATACTTAGGGCTTCCAGCGGTTCCTTGTTCATTGTTTATATTTCTTGATTCTCTTCATCCATTCTCCTATATTTCAGCGAGAGCAGCCGCAGCAATGCGGTGATCTGTGTGACGGCGGCCTGTGTCTCGGCGGAGATCTCCCGTTGCTGGATCTTCAGGAGCATATAACCATACAGAGCCGTGAAACAGGTCTCCAGTTCCGGGACGTTCCTGTCCGCCGCTTTCGCCCGTAATGCCACAATATGCGGCAGGGTATGGTAATACAAGGCGATGTATTCCGACTCTTTGGGATCTTTCAACAACCGCAGGTGCAGGTCGGTCAATTCAAGAATAATGTTCTTGTTGATCTGCAGGTGCCCCTCTTTCCGGAGACCTTCTGATTTCATCATCATGATAAGTCCCTCATACCGGTCGCGTGCTGCTTCACGTTCCTCTGCGGTCTGATAAGCAGAATTGATGATGGATTGCTGTACCTTATCTATGTCCAGTTCACAGGCCCGCAAAAGGTCTTCTGTCTGCCACATATAGAGCAGGTATTCTGCAATGTTGTCTTGTTTTTTCGGGATGTTCATGTAGGTGCTGGCGTTTGCGGGTGATGAATGACCCGAAACTTTTCACTAAATTTGCCACAAAAATACAACTTTATGCGCAAGTTTCAACAAAACGACACCTCATTTCACATCATCGAGTCGGGATATTTCCTGGGCGACGGCGGCGTAATGTTTGGCCCCGTGCCCAAAAAGTACTGGTCGGCGAAGTACAAGGTGGACGAAAAAAATATGTGTGTGATGTCGCTTCGCTGCCTCTTTATTGTCAGCGGCGACCGCCGGATCCTCGTCGACAACGGACTGGGAAACAAGCATGCATCGAAGTTGAAATTCTTTCAGCCTTTCGATCAGAAAGATATACGGGAGGAGATCCGAAAGATTGGTTACGAGCCCGAAGAGGTGACCGACGTGGTTCTCACCCACCTGCATTTCGACCATTGTGGGGGAAGTACCGTTTTCAATGAGGGAAGGAAAGCTGTGCCCACCTACCCCAACGCCACCTACCACCTGAGCCTGAGGCAGTGGCAGAACTACCGGAAGCCGTCACTCTTTGAGCAGGGGTCATTCTATCCCGAGAACATTGAGCCGGTTTACGATGCCGGACAGTTGCAGTTTGTGCTGGACGATATCGACCTGAACGAACAGATACGGCTTGAGCTGTACGATGGACATACACCCGGCCAGATTGTGGTGTTGTTCGATACCGAAGAAGGGAGCTATGCCTTTCCCGGCGATGTGGTCCCCACCTCGCTCAACCTGGCTCTCGGTTGGCTCTCGGCATACGATAACAGCGTGGCCGTGGCCATGGAGGAGAAAAAGCGGTTTATGGACAAGGCCAAAGCGGATAAGCGCACGCTGATCTTTTATCACGACGCCTATACCACTTCGGCCCAGTTATAGTTACCGACTTTGTAGATTCTCTCTATTTCTTTTTTGTGATGATGATCACACCCTCTTTGGCCTCTTCACCATAGAGGTCTACCCCACTTTTGCCTTTCAATACCGAATGTGTAGTCAATTAAAGTGAAAGACTTGAAAAAAATATCATTAACTTTGCACCATCCAACAATTTTGACAAAATTATTTACGTACTGATATTCGTCATCAAATTATTACACTCATGAAGCGAATTTTATTTATTACATTTGCATTTATGGCTATACTGGCATGCAACAATTCGCAAAAATCCGGCACGACATCCGACGAAAAAGGATCGGTTTTTTTTACCGAATTCGACACCCCTTACGGCACACCCCCGTTCGACCAGATTGAGTTTGCCGATTACAGACCGGCTTTTCTGGCAGGGATGAAGGGACAAACCGCCGAGATCGCAGCAATTGCCAACAACACGGAGGCCCCCACCTTCGAAAACACGATTGTAGCCCTGGACAATAGCGGGAGATTGTTATCGCGCGTATCGCGTGTATTCTACGGACTGAAAAGCTCCGAGACAAACGATTCCATTCAGGCGCTGGCCGAAGAGCTGTCTCCTCTCCTGTCGGAGCACAGCGACAACATCTACCTGAACGAAATGTTGTTCAAACGTATTAAAACGGTGCACGACGACACCACGGGATTAAACCTGACTGCAGAGGAATATCGACTGCTGGACGATTATTACAAAAGTTTTGTACGCTCCGGTATCATGCTGGAAGAATCAGACAAGGAGCGGCTTCGGGAGATCAACAAAGAACTGTCCGCCCTCACTCTCAGGTTTGGAAGCAACCTGTTGAAAGAAACAAACGGATATAAACTTGTGATCGACAAGGAGGCCGATCTTGCGGGTCTCCCGGAAGGGGTCATCACTGCCGCTGCCGATGCCGCCAAAGCTGCCGGTGAAGAAGGTAAATGGGTCTTTGGCCTGCAAAAACCCAGCTGGCTGCCCTTCTTGCAGTACTCCGAAAAACGCGATCTGCGTGAAAAGCTGTACAAGGCCATGTACATGCGCGGCGACAACGACAATGAGAACGACAACAAACAGATCATCAACGATATTGTAAACCTGCGCATAGAAAAGGCACAGATGCTGGGTTTTGATACCCACGCCGATTTCATCCTTGCAGAGAACATGGCCAAGACTCCGGCAAATGTATACAAACTGCTGAATGAAGTGTGGGAGTATGCCCTGGCACAGTCTAAAAAGGAAGCAACTGAGTTGCAGGCACTCATTGATGCGGAAGGAGGAGGCTTTAAACTGGCTTCGTGGGACTGGTGGTATTATGCCGAGAAACTACGCCAGCAAAAGTATGCCCTCAATGAAGAAGAGCTGAAGCCCTACTTTAAGATGGAAAACGTACGGGAAGGAGTTTTCACTGTAGCCAACAAACTATACGGACTGAACTTCAAAAAACTGGACAATATTGCCGTATACAACCCGGAGGTGGAAGTGTACGAAGTGACCGATGCCGACGGTTCTCACCTTTCCGTTTTTTATACAGATTATTTTCCCCGTTCCGGCAAAAATGCAGGTGCATGGATGAGTAGCTTCCGCGGTCAGCAAGTACTCGACGGCATAAATATCCGTCCCTTGATTTATAACGTAGGCAACTTCACCCGTCCCACCGAGACAACGCCCTCGCTGCTGACTCTGGACGAAGTAGAGACGCTTTTTCACGAGTTCGGACATGCCCTGCACGGCATGCTGTCGGATGTAACCTATGCCGGCCTTTCCGGGACCAACGTATCGCGTGACTTTGTGGAACTTCCTTCACAGATCATGGAACACTGGGCTTTTCATCCCGATGTACTAAAACTATATGCCAGACATTATCAGACTGGCGAAGTAATTCCCGACGGACTGATTGCAAAAATTGATGCCGCCTCCAAATTCAATATGGGCTTTACTACCGCCGAGTTTGTAGCTGCCGCCCTGCTCGATATGGATTATCATACGCAGCGGGAGATAAAAAAGATTGATGTACGCGAATTTGAAAAACAATCGATGGCTAAAATCGGCCTGATTGACGAAATCATTCCTCGCTACCGCAGTACCTACTTCTCACACATCTTCAGTGGCGGATATTCTGCCGGGTACTATGCTTATCTCTGGGCCGAAGTGCTGGATGCCGATGCCTTCCAGGCATTTGTGGAGAAGGGTATTTTCGACAAGGAAACAGCCCGGTTGTTCCGTGACAACGTCCTTTCGAAAGGCAATACCGAAGATCCCATGGTACTGTACAAGAAATTCAGGGGTGCCGAGCCCAATCCGGTATACCTGCTGAAAAACAGGGGTTTCATAAAGTAAACAGTACTGTATAACATCATCACCAGGTTCATCCTGCATGGCTAATAATTGATTATTACAGAAACTCCTAATCCACTTTGATATCGCCGGATTCATTTACAGAAAATAAATCCGGCGATATTGTTCTTAAAAAGATAAAAAAAACGTATATTTGCACGCTCAAAACCAGGGGGCATTGCATGTGCCTTAAATTTTATATGTTCGTATCAGTTAGCAACCTGAGAAATAGTAATTGTAAACAAAAGTAATATTGAAATGCAAAACAAAGGATTTATTAAAGTTTTCAGTATTATCCTGACAGCCATCTGTCTCTTCTATTTGTCTTTCACCATAGTGGGAAGGCAATATAACAAGAAAGCGGATCAATACGCCAATGGAAACTTAGCCCTGAAGAATCATTATTTTGATTCGTTATCCACGGAGAAAGTGTATCTGAACTATACACTGAAACAAATTCGTGAAAAAGAGATCGGTCTGGGTCTCGACCTGAAGGGGGGGATGAATGTCGTACTTGAAATAGATGCATCACAGGTACTTGCCTCACTGGCCAACACCGATGACCCCCTGTTTAACCAGGCGCTGAAAGAGACCATCGTACAGAACCGTCGCGGCAGCTCAGCCGACTTCATCTCGCTATTTCAGCAAAACTACGAACGAATCAGCCCCGACGGAAAGCTGGCAAA
The DNA here is from genome assembly GCF_056629195.1 of Proteiniphilum sp. LBM24028. Classification (NCBI taxonomy): domain Bacteria; kingdom Pseudomonadati; phylum Bacteroidota; class Bacteroidia; order Bacteroidales; family Dysgonomonadaceae; genus Proteiniphilum; species Proteiniphilum sp. LBM24028. Next base: position 1,474,540 of record NZ_CM152817.1, read on the forward strand.
CATTTACAGCATCACCATGGGCGACAGGGTAAGTCCTACTGCAACCAACAACGAAGTGATTGCTGTATTGCGCAAGGAGCTGAAGAGCGTGGCCGATAATTCGTTTAACGTACTTGCCACACGTATAGACCGCTTCGGAGTTGTAGCACCCAATATTCAACGTCTGGACCGTGCTGAACGTATCCTGGTGGAACTTCCCGGAATCACCGAACCAGAGCGTGTACGCAACCTGTTGCAGGGAAGTGCCAATCTGGAGTTCTGGAAGACCTACAACGTGAACGAGCTGGGAATGTATTTCAACGAGATGAATGCCAGATCGGGCGAGTATGCCTTGGCAAAAAGAACGGAGATTGCCGACACGTCCGCGGTTGAAGCATCCCTGCAGGACTCTCTCTCGACCACTTTGCCAGCACTGACCGACTCCACGGAAGCGTTGTTGCCGGGCGAAGAAACTGAAACCGTTGTCACAAAAAGCTTTGTAGAATATTTCAACGAGCCTTATTTTGCCATGAGCGGCGCTTCTGGACCTATTGTAGGTAGCGTATCAAAGCTCGATACTGCCGCTGTGAACTTTCTTCTCCAGCGTTATAAAGATATTTTCCCTGCAGACGTAAGATTTAAATGGGGATTCAAACCAATTGATCAGCGGGAGACCTACTTCCAGCTATTTGCATTGAAGGGTGACGGCAGCAAACGCGGGCCGGCACTGGGTGGCGATGTGATCACCAATGCACGTGCCGACCAGGGTCAGCAAGGCTCCGCCTGGGAAGTAACCATGTCGATGAACTCATCGGGAGCCAGTCGCTGGGCCACCATCACTGGTGCGGAGATTGGAAAATCAATTGCCATTGTACTGGACAATTACGTATATTCTGCACCCACGGTAAATGGACGCATCGACGGCGGACGTTCCTCCATCACCGGCAACTTCACGCCACAGGAGGCACAGGACCTGGAGAACGTGCTCAAGTCCGGTAAAATGCAGGCCGGCGTGCGTATCGTGCAGGAAGATGTGGTGGGTCCCTCCCTGGGACAGGAAGCAATCCAGGACGGTCTTATTTCGTTCATCATTGCTCTGGTCGTACTTTTTGTCTTCACCTGCATGTTATATGGTTTTACACCGGGCATGGTTATCAATGCGGCATTGCTTCTGAACTTCTTCTTTACTCTGGGAGCTCTTGCAGCATTCCAGGCCGTGCTCACCCTCCCGGGTATTGCCGGTATGATCCTCTCGCTCGCCATGGCTGTGGATGCGAACGTGCTCATCAATGAGCGTATCAAGGAAGAGCTCGCGGCAGGCAAGACCTTGCGCAGAGCACTCGAAGACGGATACAAAAATGCCTTCTCGGCTATTTTCGACTCCAACCTGACCACAATCATCACCGGCGTCATCCTGGCCATCTTCGGGGCAGGCGCCATCAGAGGATTCGCAATTACCCTGATTATCGGTATCGCAGCGTCATTCCTTACGGCCGTATTCCTGACACGACTTGTGTACGAAAATCTTTTTGCCAAGGACAAATGGCAGAATCTCACCTTCAATACGGCTTTCTCAAAAGCAATCTTCAAGGAGTATAACTACAACTTTATCCATAATAGCAAAAGAATACTGCTGATTATCGGCGTTTTCGTTGTTGTCAGCATTGTTTCGCTGTTTACCCTGAAGATGAACGTGGGTATCGACTTCACCGGCGGCCGCAACTATATCGTCCGATTCGATCAGCCGGTTAAAACGGGAGAAGTACAGAATGCACTTGTACCCATCTTCGGCGAATCTGTACGTGTCATCACCATTGGAACAAGCAATCAGGTACGTATCTCCACGAACTATATGATTGAAACGGAAGGCGAAAATGTGGAACAGGAACTGCGTGATCTGCTGGGTCAGGGACTGGAAGAATTCATCACACCCGGAAAAACGATAGAAGATCACATCCAGAGTTCACAGAAAGTAGGTCCGAGCATCGCCGAGGACATGATCCGGAATGCATTCCTGGCACTGACAATTGCACTGATCTGTATGGGTCTTTACATCCTGTTCCGGTTCAACAACTTTGCATTCTCGGTAGGCACCGTGGCTGCACTTGCCATAGATACCTTCGCCGTAATCGGTCTTTATTCGTTGCTATGGAAGATAGTGCCCTTCTCCATGGAGATCGACCAGACCTTCGTAGCGGCCATCCTGACCATCGTGGGGTACTCCATCAATGACAAGGTGGTGGTGTTCGACCGTGTGCGTGAATACACGCAACTCTATCCGAAACGCGGCCTGCTGGCACTGTTCAACGATTCCATGAATGCTACCCTTGCCCGTACTATTAACACCGGGTTGAGTACCATCCTCGTGATCATTTGTATCCTTTTCTTCGGAGGTGATGCAGTACGCAGCTTCGTGTTTGCCATGCTTATCGGAGTTGTTGTGGGAACTGTAACCAGCTTGTTCGTGGCAGCTCCGGTAGCTTATAAAATGCTGAGTAATCAACAAAATAAAAAGCTTGCCGATACAAAATAACAAATAATGTTTTTTATCCGGAAACGGGCGGCTTATTTGCTGCCCGTTTTCTTTTTGTATTCCTTTTTTTTTACTACTTTTGCATCCTGTTAAACAAGCCACAATAGCTCAGTTGGTAGAGTAACGCATTCGTAACGCGTGGGTCGCGAGTTCAAGTCTCGCTTGTGGCTCTTCATATGCTCCGTGCTAATTTATATTAATTCCCGAATCACCCCCCTTTTTTTTGTATCTTTGTGAAAACGGTTGTCAATGAACAGTCGTGTAAATAATCATTAAAGTATTCTATGAATGAATTAATGGGGCGTATTTCCCAAATCATAGGGCCCGTGATTGATGTTCATTTTGAGTTTTCAAATCCACAGGAAATAAAATTACCTGCCATCCACGACGCACTCTATGTGAAACGAAGTGACGGAGAGGAGGTTTTTCTTGAGGTCCAGCAACATATCGGCGAAAATATTGTCCGAACCGTTGCCATGGAGAGCACAGACGGACTCAGCCGCGGCCTTTCAGTGAAAGCTTTGGGTCGCCCCATCAGTGTGCCCGTGGGCGAACAGATAAAAGGCAGATTGCTCAATGTGGTGGGTCGTCCCATCGACGGACTTTCAAAGCTCACCCGCAACAATCAGTATCCCATCCACCGAAAAGCACCCCTGTTTGAAGATCTCGTCACTTCCGAAGAAATCCTTTTCACGGGCATAAAGGTGATCGACCTGCTCCAGCCTTATCTGAAGGGTGGAAAGATCGGACTCTTTGGCGGTGCCGGCGTAGGAAAAACGGTCATCATCATGGAGCTGATCAACAACATTGCCAAAGGGCACAATGGCTACTCCGTCTTTGCAGGTGTGGGTGAACGCACCCGCGAGGGAAACGACCTGCTTAGAGAGATGATCGCTTCCAACGTAATCAGGTATGGCGAAGATTTCAAAAAAAATATGGAAGCCGGACAGTGGGATCTCAGCAAGGTGAACTATGAAGAGATTAAAAAATCGCAGGCAACGCTGGTCTTCGGACAAATGAATGAGCCTCCTGGAGCCCGCGAATCGGTTGCCCTCACCGGGCTGGCTGTAGCCGAATCTTTTCGAGATGAGGGAGGTGCCGGAAGCGACATACTGCTTTTTATAGACAACATTTTCCGTTTCGTGCAGGCAGGATCGGAAGTTTCAGCCCTGCTCGGGCGCATGCCCTCTGCTGTGGGCTACCAGCCCACGCTGGCGTCGGAGATGGGCACCCTGCAGGAAAGGATTGCTTCCACAAAATATGGTTCCATCACCTCGGTTCAAGCTGTTTACGTACCGGCCGATGACCTTACCGACCCGGCACCGGCAACCACCTTCAGCTATCTTGACGCCTCCACCGTACTCAGCCGCAAGATCGCCTCACTGGGGATCTACCCGGCGGTGGATCCGCTTGAGTCCTCCTCCCGTATCCTGGAACCTCATATCGTTGGAGAGGAGCATTACAACACTGCTATGCGTGTTAAACAAATACTCCAGCGCTACAAGGAGCTACAGGATATTATCTCCATCCTCGGCATGGAGGAACTTTCCGATGAAGACCGGCTCACGGTGAACCGTGCCCGTAAGGTACAACGCTTCCTGTCTCAGCCCTTCTTCATGGCGGCGCAGTACACCGGCCAGCCGGGGGTAATGGTTTCTATAGAAGATTCCATCAAAGGATTCCGAATGATCCTCGACGGAGAACTCGACCGTTACCCTGAAGCGGCGTTTATGAATGTAGGTACCATTGAACAAGCCATAGAAAAAGGCGATGAACTGTTAAGACAAACCGAAAGTGCCAAATGATACTTGAAATCGTCACACCGGAACAAACATTTTTCAGAGGTGAAGTGGATTCGGTCACCCTGCCGGGCGTGTCGGGCTCATTTCAGATACTTAACAATCACGCTCCCCTCATCTCCTCACTCAAAAAGGGTATGCTTGCATTTTCAGCCGACGGAAAGGAAAGTGAGATGGAAATAACAGATGGCTTTGTGGAGGTGAATCATAACAATGTGACGGTTCTTATTGACAAAATAAGAAATATGTAACAAGATAAAAAGCTGAAGACATGATGAAAATGACCAAATATTTTCTTATCTTTCACACGGGCATGCTCCTTGTGACTGGATTTGGCATGTGGTTCATACTCAAGTGGCTGTTTCCAGAAACGCTGGTCAGAAGTTATCCCGTGATTCCCATTTTCTTTTACCTGCTCGGGCTCGTCTTCATCTATGTATTCAATCATAACTCTGACAATAAACCGGAGAAGATCGTAAATACCTACATGCTCATGCGCATGATCAAGATTTTTGTTTCGGCCGTAATCCTGTTTACATACTGGATTGTGGATAAAACCAATATTCGGAATTTTGCTGTCATTTTTGTTATTTTTTACGTCATCAACCTCATCTGGGAAACCTATATTTACCTGAGAATGGAGATGTACATTAAATATAAGGGAGATCAGAAAAAACCGCCCCGGGAGCGTATAGATTAATGAAAAAAAACAAGCATATTCAGGGCCTTCTGGCCGCTTTTATACTTTTGCTTTCTGCTCCCCTGCTCTCTGCAGAGAACAGCAGTGTATTACCGGAGGAAGAGTTGAACGTGAAAGAATTTATTCTGGAACACCTGGCCGATTCCTATGAATGGCATATTGTAGGCCACGGCGAAAGAGAACTCACGGTGCCTCTTCCCGTCATTCTCCACAGCAAAGCCTCGGGATGGCATTTCTACTTCTCCTCCCGTTTTCATCACGGAGAGGATGCATACGAAGGGTTCCGTATCGCCACTGAAGGAAAATACAAGGGAAAAATTGTGGAGACGGATGCCTCCGGCATTGAAACGCGGCCGCTGGACCTCTCACTTACAAAGAATGCCGCATCACTGCTTTTCACCTCCCTGCTGCTCATTATCATCATCATGAGTGTGGCATGGTCTCTAAAACATAATCCCCTGGAATCTAAAAAAGGTTTTACGGGAATCATGGAAATGTTTATTATGTCGATACACGACGAAGTGATCAAACCATCTGTGGGGAACGATTATAAACGATATGCCCCTTTTCTGCTAACGGTTTTCTTTTTCATTTTCACCAACAACCTGCTGGGTTTAATTCCATTATTCCCGGGCGGCGCCAACGTGACAGGAAATATTGCGGTAACGATGGTGCTTGCCGTCGCTACCTTCCTTGTGGTGAACTTGAGCGGCAATAAAGCATATTACAAAGATATTTTATGGCCCGATGTACCTGCCTGGTTAAAGGTACCGTTTCCGCTGATGCCGGTCATAGAGATCGTAGGCACACTGACAAAGCCGTTTGCCCTGATGATCCGTCTCTTTGCCAACATCATGGCCGGCCATTCTATTGTACTAGGGCTTACCATACTCATCTTTATTACCGTGAGCCTCGGAAGCGCCATCAATGCCTCCATGACGGTAGTTTCGGTGATCTTTGCCGTGTTTATCGATTTTGTAGAACTGCTCATCGCCTATATTCAGGCTTATGTATTTACATTACTCTCTGCCGTATTTATCGGGCAGGCACGGATATCACATGGCAGTAAACCGGCAGTGCAGGAAACAAAACCAATTTTCATGAAAGATAAATAACAAAAATAATTCAACAACTAAAAAGCAACATCATGACATTACTTACAGTATTATTACAGGCGGCAAACGCAGCCGGATTGGGGACCATGGGCGCAGCACTGGGTATAGGCCTTGCCGCCATTGGCGCAGGCTATGGCATCGGCAAGATTGGTGGTTCCGCCATGGATGGGATTGCGCGTCAGCCCGAGTCGGCACCCGACATCCGTATGAATATGATTATTTCGGCAGCTCTCATTGAAGGTGTAGCGCTGTTCGCCGTGGTAGTCTGTGGTTTCATCCTTTAATCGCTTTATCGTATGTCGTTACTGTCACCCGAACCCGGCCTTCTTTTCTGGATGATGCTCTCTTTTGGCATTGTACTCCTTGTACTGGCCAAATATGGTTTTCCTGTCATCCTGAAGATGGTAGACACAAGACACAACTACATCGAAGAGTCGCTCCGGTCGGCACGAAAAGCGCAGGAAGAACTGGCCCGTGTTAAAGAGACAGGAGAGGCTCTGTTGGCAAATACCCGTAAAGAGCAGGCAGAGATACTGAAGGAGACCATCCGAAAAAAGGATGTTCTGATAGAAAAAGCCAAGGAAGAAGCCCGCACGGAAGCAGAAAAGATCATTGCCGCCGCCCGTGATCAGATACATGCCGAGAAGGAGGTGGCCATCCGGTCGATACGCAACGAAGTTTCCCGCCTCTCTGTAGACCTGGCTGAACGGATTCTCCGCGAGAAACTGGTTACAAACGAAGATCAGATGGGAATGATCGACCGTCTGCTCGACGAAATTGAAATTTCTAAATCCTGAACGGTATGAACACAGGACTTATTTCCACAAGATATGCCGCCTCACTGCTCGACTATGCCATTGCATCCGGACAGGAGAAGGAGGTATATGCGAATATGAAGCTCCTGTCGGAGATGTTTCCTGCCTTTCCCAAATTACGTAATTCAATTGCCAATCCCGGACTGTCCATCCTAAATAAGAAGGAGATCATCACCACTGCCTGCGGCGGCACTATCCCGTCCTCGTTCGCCAGGATGCTAGACATCATCCTGAAGAATGAGAGAGAGACGCTCCTTCAGTACATCGCCCTTCGATATATTGAACTCTATCGGGAAAAATTCAATATCCAATATGGAAAGTTGGTTACCGCCTTTACCATAGATGAAACAAAAGAGCAACAACTTAAAGCACGGATTCAGAAGATTACCGGATCGGAGCTGGAGATTGAGTCGGTTGTCGATACCGATATCATCGGAGGGTTTATACTTAACCTGGGTGACTACAGGTGGGACGCAAGCGTGTTGGGTGAACTCACCCGGATCAGAAACAGATTCAATAAATTACAAGAAAAATAGGGAAATAACAAGATAAGATGGCAGATAATTTAATCAGGGTAAGCGAAGTCTCCGAAGTGTTGCGGATGCAACTGGAGGGAATGGATACAAACGTACAATTCGATGAGACTGGTGTTGTGGTCAGCGTGAGCGATGGCGTGGTACGTATCTTCGGTTTACAGAATGCCGAATCGAATGAGTTGCTGGAGTTTGATAATGGCATGCAGGCCATTGTGATGAACCTGGAACAAGACAACGTGGGTGCCATACTTCTGGGTAGTTCGAGCAGTGTGAAGGAGGGCTTCCCGGTAAAACGGACAGGCCGTGTTGCCTCCCTGTTCGTGGGCGAAGGCTTGCTGGGACGTGTGATCTCCCCCATCGGTGAGCCCATAGACGGAAAGGGTCCTCTCATAGGAGAATTGGTGGAGATGCCCCTCGAGCGAAAAGCGCCCGGCGTTATCTTCCGGCAACCCGTAAACACACCGCTGCAGACGGGATTAAAGGCAGTGGATGCCATGATTCCTATCGGACGGGGCCAGCGCGAGCTGATTATTGGCGACCGGCAGACTGGCAAGACCAGTATTGCCATTGACACCATTCTCAACCAGCGGGAGAATTTTGAAAAAGGAAACCCGGTCTATTGTATCTACGTCTCAATCGGACAAAAAGGATCATCCGTAGCCTCCCTGGTCAAAATACTCACCGAAAACGGAGCAATGGCCTACACGACGGTTATTTCCGCCAACGGCTCCGACACGGCGGCCATGCGCTATATTGCGCCCTTTGCCGGTGCTGCCGCTGGCGAATATTTCCGCGACACGGGCAGACATGCGCTGGTAGTGTACGATGACCTTTCCAAGCAGGCCGTAGCCTACCGTGAAGTGTCTCTCATACTGCGACGTCCATCCGGCCGTGAGGCCTATCCCGGTGACATCTTCTATCTGCATTCAAGATTGTTGGAAAGAGCTGCAAGCATCATCTCACAGGAGGAGGTAGCCATCAACATGAATGACCTTCCCGAGACCCTGAAGGGCAAAGTAAAGGGAGGAGGTTCACTCACCGCTCTTCCCATCATTGAGACACAGGCTGGCGACGTATCGGCCTATATTCCCACCAATGTGATATCTATTACCGATGGTCAGATATTTCTGGAAACCGATCTCTATAATAAGGGCATACGCCCGGCCATCAATGTGGGCATCTCCGTTTCACGGGTCGGCGGGAATGCTCAGGTAAAAGCAATGAAAAAAGTGGCAGGTACCTTGAAAATCGACCAGGCTCAATATCAGGAACTGGCTGCATTTGCCAAATTTGGTGGTGACATGGATCCGGTTACAGCCATGGCAATAGATAAGGGACGCAAAAATGAAGAGCTGCTGGTACAGCCGGTACACAGTCCCATGCGTATAGAGCATCAGATAGCCATCCTCTACTGCGGTACGCACGGACTTCTCAGGGAGGTACCTCTTGAGAAAGTTCCCGCATTCGAAAAGGAATTTCTCTCCACCCTGGACATCAGTCACCGTAGCGATGTGCTGGATCCGTTACAGCAGGGTGAAATAAATGATAAGATATCCGCGATTATCGAAACAGTGGCGGCAGATACGGTGAGAACACTGAAAGAAGAGATAAATGGCTGAATTAAAAGAGATAAAAAGCAGGCTCCAGTCGGTTCGGTCCACACAAAAGATCACATCGGCAATGATGATGGTATCCTCGGCCAAACTGCAAAAGACCCAGCATATTATCAGGGATCTCTACCCCTATGAACAAAAGCTGTACTATCTGCTGCAGCTCTTATTGAGCCAGCAGGAAGAGTTTGTATCACCTTTTGTTCGTCAAAGGCCCGTAGGACGTGTGGCCATCGTGGCTTTCTCGTCCAATTCAAGTCTGGCCGGCAGGTTCAACGACGACATCTCAGACAAGTTACAAGCCGTGGTTGAATCTTACCGTCACCTGGGAAATGAAAATATACACATCTACCCGATTGGTGAAAAAGTAGCCAAAGTTACGAGAAACCTGGGACTGAAGGCACAACATAACTTTTCCGACATCAGTGAAAAGCCTGCTTATAAAAACACCCAGACTATTGCTGATGAACTAACGAACATGTTTCTCGACAAGAGCATTGACCGCGTGGAGCTTATATATCACCATTTCCGGAGTAAGGGATCGCAGGTTGTTCTGCATGAGCCGTACCTGCCGGTAAATCTGGAAAGTGACAAAAAGGAGATCGCCACAGAGGAGTACATCATTGAACCCGACAGTGCGTCAATTCTGAACCAGTTGCTGCCGAAAGTGCTCAGGCTGAAGCTTTACACTGTCCATATTGATTCGGTCACTTCGGAACATGCCGCACGAATGAAGGCCATGCAGATCGCTACCGACAATGCCGACAATCTGATTGAGGATCTCAAACTGGAATACAATAAATTACGACAGGAATCCATCACCAATGAGCTGCTTGATATTATAGGGGGTTCTTTCGGCCGATCGGGTTAATTCACCATACAAGAGACTGGCAATCACCTACGAAATTCGATTTATTTTTTCTATGTAATCAAGCAGCTCTTCCCTGCCCTTCCCCTTTTCTGAGGAGGTAATAAAGATGGGTGGTAATTCTTCCCAGCTCTCCAGCAGTTTATCTTTGTAGCTGCTGATGTTCAGTTGGAGGCGACCGGAGCCCAGCTTGTCGGCTTTGGTGAATACAATGCCAAAGGGTACCCCATTCTCACCCAGCCATTCCATAAACTCCAGGTCTATCTGCTGTGGCTCATGGCGCGAATCGATCAACACAAACAGGTTGGCCATCGCCTCCCGGCCGAGAATATAATCTTCAATAATTTTTCGAATTTTTTCCCTTCCCTCTTTCCCTCGTCGCGCATATCCGTATCCGGGTAAATCGACCAGATACCACTCGTCGTTAATCATAAAATGATTGATTAGCAGCGTCTTTCCCGGAGTTGACGAAGTCATGGCAAGGCCTTTCCGGTGGGTTAACATATTAATGAGAGATGATTTACCTACATTGGACCGGCCTATAAACGCATATTCCGGTTTCCCGTCCTGCGGACATTTACGGAAATCGGTATTGCTGATAATGAATTCTGCTGATTTAATAATCATATATTTGGTTGTTAATGGCGAAGCCTCACGACCCAAAGGCCAAGTCCGGTAATTAATCCATTCAGGAGCAGTAACTCGTAACCTACCTGGTATCCGAACCACCACTTCATGATCACCTCCGTCATAAAACACAATACAGGTGCGGTTATCGCTACCCATGGTACAAGTTTGTCTACCGGTTTCACTTTGGTATAAAGTCCAAAAAAATAGAGACCCAGTAACGGACCATAAGTATATGAGGCCAGCTTGTAGATGGCATTGATGATACTGTCGGACCCGATGGCTTCAATGAGCAGGATGATCAGTACGAAGACAGTACTGATTGCAAGATGGACAATACGGCGTGTACGGACATCTTTTTTCTCCTTTTCTTCTGTCTGCGAAGAGGTCTTCATGTGCAGAATATCCACGCAAAAAGAGGTAGTAAGTGCCGTCAATGCCGAGTCGGCACTCGAAAAGGCAGCTGCCACGATACCCAGCACAAAGATACCCAGCACGAGCGACCCCAGATGTTCACTGGCAATCATCGGGAGGATATTATCGGATATTGCCGGCAGTGTAATCATACTTTGTTCCGCAAAAATCAATAACAGTACACCCAGACAAAGGAAAAGAAAGTTGATGGGTGCAAAGGCCAAGCCGTAGGAAACCACATTCTTTTGTGCGTCTTTCAGGGTACGTATGGTGAGATTCTTCTGCATTTGATCCTGATCCAGGCCGGTCATCACGATCGTAATAAACATGCCGCTGAAAAACTGTTTAAAAAAGTTTTGAGTTGATGCCCAGTCGTCGAATACAAAGATACGAGAGTGTGGACTCTCACTGATGACCTTCACCGTACTGCCTAAATCAAGGTCCAGGCGCAGGGCTACCTGCCACACGATAAGGATAAGTGCCGTGATAAAAAAAATGGTCTGTAGCCAGTCGGTCCAGATGATTGTCTGGATTCCGCTCTTGTAACTATATAACCAAATAATAAGGATGATACCTATTACGGTTACCACGAAGGGTATACCCCAGGCGTCAAACACCAGTGTTTGCAGAATAAATGCCACCAGGTAAAGCCTTGCAGCAGCTCCCACAATTTTGGAGAGCAGGAAAAACCATGCTCCAGTCTTGTAGGATTTCGGGCCATACCGCAGATCGAGATAACCATATATGGTGGTCAGGTTCAGTCGGTAATAAAGTGGCAGCAGCACGTAGGCAATGACCAGATATCCGAAGAAAAAGCCGAATACCATCTGCATGTAGGTCATGTCGAGGTTTCGTACCATGCCGGGTACCGAGACGAAAGTTACCCCCGAGATGGAAGTCCCGATCATGGCCACCGCCACCACATACCATTTGGAGGATTTGTTGGCACGGAAGAAAGCGTTATTATCCGATCCCTTCCGGCTGGTGAGGTAAGAAATAAACATCAGAACAGAAAAATAGACTGCAATGATAATCAGGATGAATGCCGACTGCATAAATCAGAGATTGAGGAAACGGTTGATCAGTTCTGTGCGAATCATTCGGTTCATTTTTAACTTTCACTGCAAAAGTAATTAACAATGGGCGAAAGGGCAAATAAAAAGGGTTAAAACAAAATGAAGTTCCGGTTGTTTATCAAGGTAAATACAGATAAATCATATTATCAGTGACATGGCAAAAGAAAAAGTGTGCCTTATTATTAATCCCGTTTCCGGTACGGAATCCAAGAAGAACATTCCTGAAGAGGTAGCTGCGGCCTTCGACCAAAAGAAGGTGGATCTGATAATCCGTGTCACCGGCTATCCGGAACATGCCACAGAAATAGCACGACGGGCGGCTAAAAGGAAATACCGCTATGTGATTGCTGCAGGTGGTGACGGCACCGTCAACGAGGTTGCCAGGGCGCTGGTCAATACCGATACAACGCTTGGCATCTTACCACTCGGCTCGGGCAATGGACTTGCCCGTGATCTCGGTATTCCAATGTATACGGAAAAAGCCCTCGACATCATTCTGCGCGGACACACCCGCACAATTGATTATGGGATTGCCAATGATCATATTTTTTTCTGCACCTGCGGCTTCGGTTTCGATGCCTTTGTGAGTGACCGGTTTGCCGAAGATAAAAAAAGAGGCCCCCTGGGATATGTACGTAACGTATTGGAGAGCGTGGTCGACTTTCGGGCTGAAGAGTATGAAATCACCTCCGACGAAGAAAGCATCAGGGAAAAAGCCTTTATTCTCACCTGTGCCAATGCATCGCAATATGGGAATGATGCTTTTATTGCCCCCGGGGCGAGCATGGACGACGGCAAGATGAATGTTTCCATTTTGAAGCCCTTGAACGCGCTGGAAATACCGCAGACCACATTACAACTCTTCACGAAGAACATCGACAAAAGCAGCAAGATGATCTCGATACTCACCCGCAACCTCCATATAAGACGCGCCCGTCCGGGAATAATGCATATAGACGGTGACCCGGTGAAAACAGGCACCGAGATCACCGTACGTATGATACACAAAGGACTGAATGTACTCGCTCCTTCCTCACCGGAGCTGGTGGGTCGGAAGAGAAAGGAGAATGAAAATGTGTTCAGTACACTTACCCGCTGGTTCAACGAATAGTTATTTTTTCTTCCATATAGTCACCTGCATCATCTGCTGCATGATATGACGGGAAGATTTCTTCCGAAGTCTCTTCAATTCCAGCGGATCCGCATGCAGGGTAAAGTGGGGCTCCAGTATCCCGGAGATCCCTTCAAGCGAGCTCACCGGCTCCCCATCCTGTTTAAATCCACCCGGCCACTTATCTCTTTTCGTTTTGAGGGGGTCCCAGTCATAGTCGGATGCCAGTAATAACACTCCTCCCCCGTTCAACCTCGTATGTATCTGCGAGAGAAATAATTTTGGGTCGCTCAGTTCTTCCAGCAGCGCAGGCACCACAATCAGGTCGTATCCTTCATAGTTGGGTTTCAGGTTCATTGCGTCTGCCTGCATAAATAATATCCTGTTCTTTACTCCTGCAAGACCGAAATCGTCGAGTACCACATCCCGATAGAACACCAGCTCTCCCTCATCTTTCATGGTATAACGTACATACCCCTGTTCCTGTAATTGAATGGGTATCCTGATCATGCGTGCCGTGAAATCGAGAGCCGTCACATCCCGGTATGTACGTGCCAGTTCAAAAGCAAGCCGCCCCGTGTCGGCATTCAGATCCAATATCCGCTTGTCGTTCTCACCCCGCAACAGATCGTGAATAACATCTGCCAGTTGCAAGGAAAAGGAGCGTTCTGGTACAAATGCATCGCCCCAGTTCTCTTCGCAGGAGAGTATCACTTCCGGGTCTGTCTCGTAATCGGCTTGTTGTATTTTCAAGGGCGTATCGGACTGGATATAGCGAAATCCGGCATGCTGGTAAAAGTGTCTGCGAAAGGCATAGCGTGAATGTACGGTGGCTTCGTTTCCGGTCGATATCCAGGAGCCGCCTTTGATCAGATTGTGCTTTCCATCGAAGGTAGGGGTTGAAAAATCGTCGTACATCGGGTGTACTCTGAAGCCGGGGTAACCGGTGATGGGTGTCTCGGTCCATTGCCATACATTCCCAATCACATCGAAGAAGGGTCCCTGTACAAACCGGTCTACAGGACAGGGCGATGTATAATGTTCCAGGTTGATGTTGCCCGGCGCCTGCTCCCAGTCGGTCACCTCGCTCAGCCTTGCAGTCTGATGCAGGCGGTACCACTCCGCCTCGGTGGGGAGGCGGTATGTTTTTCCTGTTTGGGCACTCTTCCAGTTGCAGAAGGCTTTTGCTTCGAGGTAGTTCACTTCCACCGGCCAGTTCCAGGGCATCTCAATCTCTTCAGCCACCAGCCGCAGGCGGTAACCCTTCTCATCCTTCCGCCAGAAGAGCGGCATCTCAGCCTGTTTGAAGTTACGCCAGTTCCAGCCCTCTTCGGTCCAGTAACGTGGTGTGTTATAACCCTCATCTTCAATGAATGTCAGGTATTCACCGTTGGAGGTAAGATATCTGGCAGCTGCAAAATCGGCAACCTCCTCCTCATAACTGCCATATTCGTTATCCCAGCCATAGAGTGGATGATCGGAAGGCTTACCCAGTCTCACGGTGGCACCGGCAACCGGAATAAGTCTGTTCTCCGGTGATGCACCGCTATCGGGACAACGCGTACCGAAAAGTCCCGGCGTCAGCAGCTCCAGCGGTAGCTGGCGGATCAGTACCGACGAGGTCTCAATGTGAATCCGTTCATGTTCAATTCCCATCATAATCATCCAGAAAGGGTTGTCCCGGCCGATAGGTAATTCGAGCGGTGTATTGTCGATCACCTGCAGGATTATTTTCTTTGCTTCATCACGATAGGCACGTACTTCCGGTACCGGTGGCCAGTCATAATGATTATTATCGAGATCATCCCAGCTCATCTCATCCACGCCAATAGCGAAAATGGACTCAAACCGGGGATTTATCCGCCTCTCGATAATCCTTGCGAGATAAAGCTTGTTGATAAAAAAAACGGCTGTATGGCCCAGATAAAAGAGGATGATATGACGTAACGGATCGCCCCGGTGATAAAAGACAGCATCTGTTTTCAGCTGAGTATACAATAACTCGTCTAATGCCCAGGTTTTCAGGAAATAGTCGCGTATCTCCTCTCTTTTTTCTTCGGGTCTTCCCGAGTGTAAATCAATTGTTTTAGCAATTAAATCATTCATGTTAAACAAAATAAATAAAATGATAGTTGAATAATAATATTTGAACCGGCAGCATATGGGAAGAGTTGAACAGGATGACATCCCGGTTATGCCGGCGGGGATTTGGACAAATGTTTGTGTAAATAGATCTTCTTCATCTCAAAGGATTTACCGGAAACTTGTTTCTTTGTTTGCCTGATGGTTGCCACAGGGAGAAAACCCAGTTTACCGTAAAGCGACAGGGCAGGCCTGTTCTCATCCCACACACGAATCACCGCATCGGTATAACTTCCTGCAGCCCGTGTCATCAGATCATTGATCAATGCCGTGGCAACTCCTCTACCCCGCAGGTCGGCATGTACCATAAGCTCCGCAATATAAAGGGTGGTATCCAAGGCTATGGCAGGCACCTCATTGGCCGGGAATTCCCCATCATGTTTCAGGGGCAGTCCCAACACCACACCGGCAAGTCTGTCACCTGTAAAAGCCATGAGTCCCATGTTACTATCCACCATTTTATCAAGTATTATTTCCGCTTCCTGCGGATCGATATACTGAGCCTGTTCACCCTTAGTGAAGGCATGCAAGTAGAGAGATATAATTTGGGAACGAAATTTCGGGTAATTGAACTCGTTCAAAACAAAAAGCCGAATGGGCTCCATTGCTTCTTTCATTGCATTGTTTTATCAGTGAACAAATAAAAAAGGAGGATGTTCACTGTATGCTCCCACACTTCACGGGAGAAAAAATCTTTCTCCTGTTTTCATTGAACAACCACGCCTTGAAAATCGTTTTAATCAGACTTTACCACCCTTTCGGATGGAAGAACATAACGAAATTTAACTTGTATAAGAAACATACGCAGATGAAGAATTTCATTTTTCAGAACCCGACCAGGCTTGTGTTCGGGAAAGGAGAGATAGCACGGCTATCGGAACTGTTGCCTGATGGTGTGAACCTGATGATTACCTATGGGGGAGGCAGTGTCACAAAAAACGGTGTATACGACCAGGTAAGACTGGCACTCAGGGGGCGTAACTACATTGAATTCTGGGGCATTGAGCCCAACCCCCGGGTGGAAACACTTCGCAAAGCCATACAGCTGGGAAAAGAGAATCAAATAGATTACCTGCTGGCCGTGGGTGGCGGCTCTGTGCTTGACGGCACCAAGCTAATTGCGGCAGGTATTGCCGCCGATGAGGATGCATGGGATATTGTATTGAGGGGCGTTGCAGAAAAGCAGATACCCTTTGCGTCAGTGATGACGGTTCCGGCAACAGGCTCAGAGATGAATGGCGGTGCTGTAATTACCCGGGAGGAAACGAAAGAAAAATTTTCTTTTGGTGGCGATTATCCGCAATTCTCAATTCTCGACCCTGAAGTAACCTACTCTCTCTCCGAACATCAGATTGCCTGTGGCCTGGCTGATGCATACACCCATGTACTGGAACAGTATATGACCACACCGGGACAGTCACGTATCATGGACCGTTGGGCAGAGGGCATCCTGCTATCTATAAAAGAAATAGCGCCAATGATTAAAGTCAATCCCTGTGATTACGACCTGATGGCAGATTACATGCTGGCGGCCACGCTGGCCTTGAACGATTTTATCCGTATGGGCATCACCCAGGACTGGGCCACACACCAGATAGGACATGAGCTAACAGCTCTCCATGGCACCACGCACGGACATTCCCTTGCCATCATTATGCCGGGTCTTCTGCGCGTATTGAAAGATCAAAAAAAATCCAAGTTGTTGCAGTACGGTGAACGTATTTTCGGTATTACAGAAGGATCTGAAGAGGATAGGGTGGACAAAGCCATTGAAATGACGGAGGCATTTTACCGTTCGCTCGGTCTGACCACACGCCTCTCGGAAGAGGGTATCGGAAATGAAACCGTTGAGGTCATTGCCAGTCGTTTTAACAATCGAGGGGTTGCTTTCGGCGAAAACCGCAATGTGACAGGCGATGTGGCAAGAGAGATACTGAAGAGCTGTTTTCCCTCATTTCCCTATAAATAAAATTCTGTCGTGTGGTTCGTCAAGAGAGGGAAAGATTTTGTAAATTTGGTTTTTTAAAACCTGGATAATGCAAAAAATAACCACACTGATTCTGACAAGCCTCTTTATACTACAGGCTTTGGCACTGGATGACACCCGTATGCTTCGTTATCCTGACATAAACGGAGATCTCGTCACTTTTGTTTATGCCGGCGATATCTGGAGGGCAGATGTTTCCGGCGGTAATGCCCGGCGGCTCACTTCACACCCCGGCATTGAACTGTTTCCCAAGATCTCACCCGACGGGAGGTGGATTGCCTTCTCGGCAGAATACTCGGGGAACCGGCAGATATGGGTAATGCCTTCCGAAGGAGGTACGGCACGCCAGCTCACCTTTTATAACTCAGTGGGCGAGATGCCGCCGCGGGGCGGGTTCGATCATGTGGTACTGGACTGGACACCCGACAGCCGTCGCATCCTCTTTCGGGCCAACCGCACCGCGTTTGGAGAGCGTAACGGTCGCTACTTCACTGTCGGGATAGAAGGTGGATTCGAGGAGCCGCTACCCATCATCAACGGCGGCTTTGCCACATACTCACCCAGTGGCTCCCAACTCTGCTTTACACCGACAGACCGTGAATTTCGTACCTGGAAAAGATATAAGGGCGGACGCGCTACCGAGTTGTGGAGTTACGACCTGCAAAATAACAGTGCCCGGCAGATTACACAATGGACCGGGTCGGACCAGTGGCCGGTATGGCAGGGAGACTATATCTTTTATGCCTCCGACCGTGATACCCGCCTTAACATATGGCGCTACAATACCGTTACCGGCGAAAACGAGCAGATCACCCGCCACACCGACTTCGATGTGATGTGGCCCTCAGGCGATAAAGACAGGCTGGTATATGAAAACGGTGGCTATCTCTATGTGCTGGAGCTCTCGACGGGTAAATCAGAAAAGATCACGGTCTCCATCCACTACGACAATCCCAATCTGCAACCTTACTTCAGGAATGTCACTGATTTTATCGGTAGCTACAGCCTCTCTCCCACCGGAAAAAGAGCGTTGTTTGAAGCCAGGGGCGACATTTTCTCCCTACCCGCAGAAAAAGGGGAGATCAAGAATCTTACCAACACCCAGGGCGTGCGCGAGCTTTCTCCCGCCTGGTCTCCCGATGGCAAGCAGATTGCTTATTACTCCGATGCCACGGGTGAGTATGAACTTTACCTTCTAGAAAATAAAGAAGGTGCAAAACCCCGACAGCTTACCAGCGGTTCTTCGGCATGGAAATATGATGCCGAATGGTCACCCCGCAGTACGCACCTGACATATAGCGACCGTACCATGAAGCTGTGGCTGGTGGATGCCTCCACCGGCAGACAGACCGTCATTGACGAAGCTTCGGCCGAAGAGATCAGGGATTACACCTTTTCCCCCGACGGCCATTGGATAGCATACAGCAAATCGATGCCCAACTACCAGTCGGCACTCTGGATTTATAGCGTATCAACCGGTGAAAAGCAGCAGCTTACGGATGCTTCCTTCTCCGACGGAAACCCGGTCTTCAGCCGTGATGGCAAATTCCTCTTTTTCCTTTCCAATCGTGACTTCAATCTCGCTTTCAGCAACTTTGAGTTTGATTATCTTTACAATAATGCCACACGCATTTACGCCCTACCTCTGCGGAACGACGGCACCACGCTCATACGCTATAAGGAAGATGCTGAACCAAGCGGTCCTGAAAAAGACGATAACCGGGACAAAAAAGTAATAAATAAGAAGAACAGAAAAGAAACGAGCGATGAAAAGGATTCAGCTATACCCAAGGAGGTGAAGGTAACGATCGACTTCGGCAACATCGGCAACCGCATTGAGGTATTTCCCATGCCGGCAGGCAATTACCGTATCATCGGCGCCACGGAGGAGGGGCTACTCTATTCAGCTGGAAATAAGATCATGCGTTATAATCTCAAGGAGGAGAAAACCGAGGAGATCCTCGATGGTGCCGGCTCCGGCATTCTGGCTGCCGACGGCAAATCCTTTATCTATCGTACAGGAAAGGATTTCGCCGTGGCCAGGACTGAACCGGGACAAAAAGCCGGTAACAACAGGATAGACCTGAAAAATATGGTCATGAAGATAGTGCCCCGGGCTGAATGGGAACAAATCTATGCAGACGCCTTCCGTATTTTCCGTGACTTTTTTTACGTGAACAACCTCCATGGTGTGGACTGGGCAGGGATACGAAAGAATTACGGGGAGTTGCTACCCCACGTGTCAAGCCGTTTCGATCTTGACTACATTCTAAATGAGATAGTCAGTGAAACCAATACCGGCCACGCATATGTAGACTGGGGTGATATCAACCGTGTGGAGAGAATCGAGGGGGGACTTCTGGGTGCTGAACTGGAGGCCGATCTTAATGCCAAACGTTACCGTATAAGGAAGATATACGCCGGTGAGAACTGGAACGAAAGCCGCCGCTCACCATTTACCGAAAGCGGAATCGATGTGAAAGAAGGTGACTACCTCCTCCGCATCAACGGGCAGGAGCTTACCACCGCACAAAATCCATATGAGCTGCTGGAGGGTCTCGGAGGCCGACACGTGGAAGTGACCGTCAGCAGTGTGCCAAACACAACCGGTGCAAAAAACTACACAATAAAAACTATTACCAGCGAGACGGAACTCAGGTATCTCGATTGGGTAAGGAGTCGCCGTGAGATGGCAGAGCGACTCTCTGGTGGCCGGGTTGGTTATATTCATGTGCCCAACACCGCCATCGAGGGAAATCGCGAACTTTTTAAGGGGATGCTGGCCTACAACAACAAGGAGGCGCTAATCATCGACGACCGCTACAATGGAGGCGGATTTATCCCCGACCGGATGATCGACCTGCTCAACCGTCGTACCCTGGTTTACTGGCATCGTAACGGTCTGCCGCAACCAATGAAGTCGCCCGGCATCTCACACGACGGCCCCAAAGCCATGTTGATCAACGGCTACTCCTCCTCCGGTGGCGATGCCTTTCCCTATTTCTTTCGAAAGACCGGTGAAGGGAAACTTATCGGCACCCGTACCTGGGGAGGGCTTGTGGGTATCTCCGGCAATGCACGCCTGGTGGATGGAGGTTACATATCCGTTCCCCGCTTTGGTATCTACAATGAAGATGGCCAATGGATCATTGAAGGTATTGGTGTCTATCCCGATATTGAGGTGGTAGACCGTCCCGAGGAGCTAGCCAAAGGCAACGATCCCTCCCTGATAAAAGCAGTGGAGATACTGCTGGACACACTCCGGAAAAATCCGCCCCGGCAGGTCACGGCTCCCACCCCCCCGAATCGTTCTCAATGGATTGAAACAGATATAAAATAGTGGGCCACCCTACAACAAAGAATACACGACAAAAAAACAATTATATATAACAGGTTGTTGTAAATAAGATTGATTTCAAGTTTATTAAATAAAGATTCTATGAAACATTTACAAGTTACAGCATTCCTTGTTCTGGCACTCTTTTTTCTGTCTGCCTCCTGCGATGAGCGGAAGGGAAATTCTCAGGAGGCTCCAGCTAATACCTTGCCCCCTGTGGAGACACAGCAACCCAATACAAGTTATACACCCGCATTTGAAGGACAGACACGCATAGCCGGAGTAAAAACAAACACTCCGTATGAGGCAACTGTCATCGTGAGCGACCTCTCCAATCCCTGGGCTATCACCGCCCTGCCGGACGGAAGGTTGATAATCACCGAGAAAGGTGGTACAGCACGCCTTATTACTGCCAATGGCACGGTGAGCGGGAAGATCACAGGCTTCCCGGAAGTGGATGACAGACGCCAGGGCGGACTGATGGATGTAGCCCCGGCGCCCGACTTTGCCACTAGCCGGATGCTTTATTTCACGTTGGCCGAACGCACTCCCCAAGGCTCTCTCACTGCAGTGGGCAAAGGCAGATTGTCTGACGATGAGACACGCATGGAAAATTTCCAGATCATCTACCGTGCCATTCCTTTTTACGACAACAGTATGCATTTCGGCAGTCGCCTTATTTTTGACAAAAAGGGTAATATTTTTGTTTCTACCGGTGAACGGTCCGACCTGGCTACCCGCCCCAACGCACAGAAGCTGAGTACCGCCCATGGCAAGGTGGTCTATATCACCACCGAAGGCGGGCCGGTACCAGGTAACCCGTTTATAAACACGGCCGATGCACTCCCCGAGATCTACAGCTATGGCCATCGCAATCCGCAGGGTCTCGATATCCATCCTGTTACAGGCGAATTATGGCTCAGTGAAATGGGTCCCCGCGGCGGTGATGAGATTAATCTGATTAAACCCGGCAAGAACTACGGCTGGCCTGTCATCACCTATGGCATCGAATATAATGGCAATACAATTGGTGATGGCATCACCCAACTGGAAGGTATGGAACAACCTGTTTATTACTGGGATCCGGTTCAATCTCCCAGCGGCATGGCCTTTTATAGTTCCAGCGATATTCCCGAATGGAAAAACAACCTTTTCATAGGCGGACTGAGTAGCAGGCATATTGCGCGATTGGTCCTGAAAGACAATAAGGTTGTGGGTGAGGAACGTTTACTGGAGGACGAAGGACAACGCATCCGGGATGTGGCCGACGGGAAAGACGGTGCACTCTATGCCGTGACCGATGAGGGACGGCTCTATCGTATCGCAAAAGCAGCAAGATAATAAAAACAGACAATCATGAATAAACGCGAATTCATTAAACGAAGTATGGTCGGCGCGGTAGCCATCGGAGCAGCAGGAAAGGTATCCGATGTGATTGCCGGCACCGTGGATGTACAAGACATATCCGCGAACAAAAGTATCAAACGAAAGCTGGGAAAAACCGGATTTGAAGTATTTCCGGTAGTCTATGGGGGCATTGTTTCAAGAAAAGACGGGCAGGCAGCTTCAGACAATTATGTTGCCTGGGCACTGGACAGAGGTATCAATTATTTCGATGTGGCTCCCTCGTATGGTGATGCGCAGGAAAAACTCGGAATATCACTGAAACCTTTCCGAAAAGAGAATTATCTGGCCTGCAAGACCACACAACGCTCCAGAGAAGGTGCAGAGAAGGAATTCGAAGAGTCTCTGCGGTTGCTGCACACCGATTACTTCGATCTTTATCAGTTGCACAGCCTCACTACAGCCGAAGATGTGGACAAAGCATTTGCACCTGGTGGTGTGATGGAAATGATTGAAAAGGAAAAGCGGCGCGGGCGCATTCGCAAGGCAGGATTTTCTGCTCATTCGCAGGTACAGGCGTTGCGTGCCATGTCGATGTACGACTTTGATACGGTGATGTTTCCGATAAACTGGCAGATGGATATGCTTGCTCAATGGGGCTCAGGTGTTGCCAAAGATGCCAGACGAAGAGGTATGGGTGTGATCGCATTAAAAGGACTGGTGCATCGCAAGTGGCTAAATGAGGAGGAACGCAGGAGTTATCCCAAATCGTGGGTAAAACCCATTGATGTAAGTAATCCGGCCATGGGCATTGCCGCATTGAAATATACCTTCAGGGCCGGTGCAGATGTGATTGTTCCTCCGGGTGATTTCCGGAACTTTGCCTTTTGCGTGGACCACATTGAAGAGATCATAAACAAACCTCTTACGGCAAAAGAAAAAAAACTTCTCGAGGATGAATTCGTTGTCGTGAAAGAATACCCCTTCTTCAATCCGCAGGCCTGATTTTTTTTAATAACACAGCCCGGTAGCCGAATGTGAAGATAGCTTCGGTTGCCGGACTGTTCTTTAACTCTCCCTGTAACTGTTGCTGCCAGGATCAGGATTGCCCTAAAGGATAATTAATCATCCACCAGATGCCATACCGGTCTTTGAAGCTTCCGAAATAGTCGCCCCAGAACATCTCTTCCATGGGCATCTCCACTTCACCACCGGACGAAAGTTCGTTGAAGAGGCGGTCGGCCTCTTCCCGACTGTCAGGCATAAGGCTGATATAATTGTTGTTGCCTGCACTGAAGCCGGGCTTCATACGACTCGGCACATCTGATCCCATCAGAATATCATTCCCTATAGGCAGACTTACATGCATCACCAGGTTTCGATCCTCCTCGGGTATAGGCATCCCTTCCATGTTTATTTCTCCCATTCTGGAAATATGAGTAAATTCTCCTCCAAAAACTGATTTGTAAAAATCAAACGCTTCTTCGCAAGTACCATCAAAATTGAGGTACGGATTTAATTTTGCCATAGTTTGTAAGTGTTTAAGAAATTGTAAAGAATAAAACAGTAACATGATTTTAAGAACTCTTATTAAATTACAGTCACCACCTTTCAATCGGCAGCTTCCTGAAGTCTCCGGATATCCAGCTTATGCATGGTCCTCATGACCTCCATCACCCTTGGTGATTTGAGCAAAAGATCTTTCATTGCTGCGGGGGTAATCTGCCAACTCACGCCATATTTATCCCGCAGCCAGCCGCACATACTCTCCTCCCCGCCGTCGGCAGTGAGTTTCTCCCAGTAATGGTCAACTTCCTGTTGCGTATGGCACTCAACCACAATCGACATTCCTTCTGTAAAGCTGAATGCATGCGGATAGGAACTATCCATGACCATAAGCAGATAATTGTTTATTTTAAATTCTGCATGTTGCACATGCCCAGCCCTCTCGCCCTCATCACCGGTATACCTGAGGATACCTCTTTTTTCAGAAGCGGGAAAAACCGATGTATAGAAATCTATCGCCTTTTCTGCTTTCCCATTGTTATCACCAACGAACATCAGGGTGGGTACGATCTTCTGAACGATCTCCTTCTCCTGTCCGGTGTAAAGCTGCCATGAAACACCGAAACGATCTTCAACCCAGGTATATTTGGCACTGAAAGGATAGGAATCCAAAGGCATTAACTCCCTGCCTCCTTCAATCAGCTTTGTAGAAATTGCTTCCACTTCTCTTTCGCGGGTCGTAAGATACATCAAAGAAAAAGAAGGATTGGGACGGAACATCTCTCCGCCGTTCAGCAGCATAATACGTTGTCCGCATATTTTCAATACATGCACCCATTTGTTTTGATCTACAATTTCGATATCGGGAAAAACGGACAGATAATAATCAGTCATTTCACGCGCATTGTTGTTACACCAGATACATGGATATATCAATTCTTCCATAACTTCGTTTATTTAGAATAGGTCTACATTGCAAATATATAACGGATGAGATTAAAAACACTTATCCTATGGCAAGAAAACAGATTGGAGTAAAAAAAGAGCATAGCAGCGCTTCTCCTGAAAAACTATCTTGTAGCAAGAAAGTTTCCCTTTGATAGTTCTTTTCGTATCCGGCTCAGTGAAGTGTCGGTAATTCCCAGGTAGGTGGCGATCTGTTTCAGGGGAGCCTGAAGGATAACCTGCGGTTTTTCCCTGATTAATCTTGTATAGCGTTCCGCGGCTCTTTGGGTAATCATTTCCACGGAACGTTGCTTGAACTTCGAAAGTTCTTCTGAAAACCAGGCACGTCCCCATTCACTCAGTCCCTGAATGGTATGGAACAGTTCTTCAAATACTTCGAAATCTATTTTCCAACAGATACAGTCGGTCAGTGCCTGAATAGACTCTTCGGAAGGATTACGTTTAAATAACGACAATACTTCAATGACTACCTCCCCTTCTGTGAAGAAGTGGGTGGTAATCTCATTGCCTTCATAATCCAACACAAAAGAGCGCATAAGTCCGTCTTGCAGAATAAGGTAACTGTCGGGTTGCTCTCCCTTTCTAAGATAAAAATCCCCTTTGTTGTATACCACCATTTTATGTAATGAGCTGATCGTAAGAAGGTCGTCATCTGTCAACAGCGGGTGAGTATATACATGCTGAAGGATCTTCGGTTTTTCCATCATAAGCTCCCTGATGTTTTTGTTTTGCGATAAAGCCATTTTCAGAGTGAACTTCGAATAGCTTCCATCGCCGTAGGGTATAAAAACTGATAACCAGCATCGACGATTTTTTGCGGGGAGACACGACTTCCTTCCAGTATCATTCCGGCCACTTCACCCATAAAAAGGCGCAGAATAAATGCGGGGATTCGGGGAATAAAAAAAGGACGTTTCATTTCCTTTGCCAGTACTTTCATGAATTCGGCATTGGTAATCTGTTGCGGGGAAACAGCATTGTATATTCCCTGCATCCTACTATCTTCCACTGTGTTTAAATAGATCCGACACAGATCGTCCAGATGGATCCAGGGCAAATATTGCCTGCCACTGCCCAGCGGGGCGCCCAGACCAAACCGGGCGGGTACACTCATTCGTTTAAAAGCATCACTCTCTTTTGAAATTACAAATGCCGTACGCAATGCCACCGTCCGCATACCCAGTTCATCCCGGAAAGCAAATGCGGCGGACTCCCACTTTTTACAGGTACGACTTAGAAAATCATTCTGTGCAGGCAGATCCTCCTCACTGTATATCCTGTCACTGGTCTGCATCCCGTAATAACCCACTGCTGAAGCAGAAATAAACGACTCAGGTTTTTTAGGCATCGACCGAATCGTTTCAAGCAGCAACCTGGCAGTTTGCACACGACTCTCCACAATCTCCTGTTTTTTGCGCCGGGTCCATGCTTCTTCTCCCAGGTTTGATCCTGCCAGATGGATGATAACATCAGCCTGTTCCAGCGCTTCCCGGTCAATTTCATTTTTCAGGTAGTTCCACCTGTAACGGGGAATAGACCCATTCACGTGTCGCTCCCTGCTTAGCCAGATCACCTGATATCCTTTTTCTATGAGCAAATCCGAAAGTTTTCGACCAATCATGCCAGAACCTCCGGTGAGTAAGATCGTCTTCATTTCCAAACAATTGATTTATGGCTAAACAAATAAAGACGGCGATTGTTGCCGTCTTTATTAAAAAACTTGATTGGGTACAGTCATTACTGTAGTTCCATTGGCACCTCCATAAGCAGGATTTCTGATTTTTCTGTAGCTTCAAGGGTGAAACTATTTGTATCCCAGATGCCATATCCATCGCGTGTATGAAGAATCTGATCACCTATTTTTGCCTGTCCGCTAATCACAAAAAGATAGACTCCATTGCCCTGCTTTTTCAGTTCATAGGTTTTACTTATTCCTGCGCTGAAATCGGCCAGGTGAAACCAGGCATCCTGGTTAATCCACAGGCCTGCATCTTCTTTGTAGGGCGATACAATTTGCTGGAAATCATCGGGTGCGGCATGATCAGCAATATGCGTCTGTCCATAGCGGGGTGCTACTCCCTTTTCACGTGGAAAAACCCAGATCTGCAAAAATTTTACCGGCCGGTCGGCATTTGCATTGAATTCACTGTGCGTGACTCCCGTACCTGCCGACATCACCTGTATATCACCTTTACGGATAATCCCGCCGTTTCCCATGCTGTCACGATGCTCCAGATCTCCCTCCAGCGGTATTGAAATAATCTCCATGTCATTGTGCGGATGTGTACCAAATCCCTCGCCACCTTCCACATGATCATCGTTGATCACCCGCAATACTCCAAAATTCATCCGGGATCGATTGTAATAATTGGCAAAACTGAATGTATGATTGCTCTTCAGCCAACCATGATCGGCATGTCCGCGACTGTCCGCAGCATGATAAATAGTTTTCATAACACAACTCCTTTCATCGATTATATTTATCATAAACAACCGATGATCTCTTTTTGTTCATCGTCTGCTGCCACTCATGGCGATCATGATATAGTAAAGGAGGGTGGCAAGCGAACTGAGGGCAGCAACCACATATGTATACCCTGCCCAGCGGAGCGCATCTTCTGCCTGGTTATGATTGCTCACATCGGTAATCCCCGCACTGCTCAGCCATCGGAGCGCCCGGTTGGTCGCATTTTTTTCCACAGGAAGTGTAATGAAACTGAAAAGTGTAGACAAGGCAAAGATGGCAATTCCGAACCAAATCAGCATCGGGAAGGTTTCGATCATGATGATTCCCAAGAGCAATACCCACATCACCCATTTAGAGGTGGATGAAATAACAGGTACCAATGCCGACCGCATTTTTAGCGGTGCATATCCTTTTGCATGCTGTAGCGCATGACCTGTCTCATGGGCAGCGACGGCAGCAGCGGCCACGCTATCACTCCCATAAACCGGCTCGCTCAGGTTAATGGTCTTGTTAAGCGGGTTATAGTGATCGGTAAGCCGGCCTCTGACCGAGATTACTTGCACGTCATAAATTCCGTTGTCATGCAACATTTTTTCCGCTACATCCCTTCCGGTCATCCCGTTACGCAGTGGAATTTTTGAATAATTCTTAAACCTGTTCTGCAGTCTCGCCTGCACAGCCCATCCGGCCACGGCGATCCCGATAAATATAATCCAAATGAGTGCCATAAATGTACGTTGTATATCTGTTTAACATATTCGATGTTTCAATAGTTCACCTTCACGCGAAAGATAGTTTCTTGAATTACCCCTGCCTGATGATGGTTTGTGCCCTGTCGGGACCAAGAGAGACAATGGCAATGGGTACATTCAGCTCGTCTTCCAGGAAGGAGAGATAGTTATTGAATTCTTCCGGGAACTCATCCTCCGACTGCATGGCTGACATATCTGTTTTCCATCCCGGCAGTTCCACATACTCCGGTTCAATACCTTCGGTGATATCGAATGGCAAATCCTCCGTTATCTCTCCGTTGATATTGTATGCCACACATGCCTTGATGCTGTCAAAGCTGTCCAGCACATCGCTCTTCATCATTACCAGTTTGGTCACCCCGTTCAACATGATGGTATAGCGCAGTGCTACCAGATCGATCCATCCGCAACGACGTGGCCGGCCTGTGACGGAACCATATTCTCTTCCCTGATCCCGTAGCATTTGTCCGTCCTGATCGAACAGCTCCGTGGGAAAAGGCCCGCTCCCCACGCGGGTACAGTAAGCCTTGAAAATACCAAATACTTCTCCGATCATCTTCGGCGCGATACCCAGTCCGGTACAGGCACCTGCACAAATGGTATTGGAGGAGGTGACAAAAGGATAGGATCCGAAATCAATGTCGAGCATTGATCCCTGGGCTCCTTCTGCCAGTACCTTTCCACCGCCGGCAAGATGCTTGTTGATAAAATGTTCACTCTCGATTATTCGGTAGGTCTTTAATTTCTCCACTCCCTCAAACCATTGTTTTTCCAGATCAGGAAGCACATCTTCCCAGTCTGAGGGACTCAGTTTTTCCTTGTGGCGTGCTACCGCGTTCCGGTATTTCTCTTCAAAGTTATGAAACAGGTCACCCACCCTAAGTCCGTTGCGACTCACCTTGTCGGTATAGGCCGGTCCTATTCCCCTTCCCGTGGTACCGATCTTCGCATCGCCCATTGCCTTCTCCGAGGCGGCATCCAGCAAACGGTGCGTAGGCAGGATAAGATGTGCCTTTTTGGAAATGTAGAGCCTGTCGGTAAGTACGTGGCCGGTGGCTTCCAGTGCTTCTACCTCCTGTTTGAATAAAGCAGGATCGATCACCACGCCGTTGCCTATGATATTAATTTTTCCTTCCTGAAATATTCCGGACGGTATCGATTTCAGAATATATTTTTCACCTTCAAACTCAAGGGTATGTCCCGCATTGGGTCCACCCTGAAAACGTGCTACAATCTCATAATCGGGTGTGAGCACATCCACCACTTTTCCTTTTCCTTCGTCGCCCCACTGGAGGCCCAAAATTACATCAACTTTCATATGTACCTATTTGTTATCGGTTTTATCATTTTTGATTCTGGTCAGTTTCCTCAATGCCATCTTTTTGGCATGACTGCATTTACTACAGGTTCCATAGATATACATGCTGTAATAATTAACCGTAAATTTCTTAATCTTTTTCAGTTGCGCCTGTGAGAGTAAATCGCTGTTTTTTGTTTCCCACACTTGTCCGCAGGTGGTACAGATCATATGATCGTGGTTTTCGTTCCCGTAGGCTCTCTCATATTTTGATACGTTTCCACCAAACTGATGCTTCACCACCAGACCACAATCCAGTAGTAGTTCTATGGTGTTGTAGAGGGTAGCTCTGCTTACCCGGAAGTTCACATCGATCATCGATTTATAGAGCGCATCCATATCAAAGTGTCCCTTTGTGGTATAGATATGATCAAGTATCGCAAAACGTTCCGGCGTTTTCCGGTGCTTGTGCTGCGTGAGATATTCCATAAATTCATCCCGCGCCTGTTTTCTTAGCTTTTGACTGCCATCCATTCTTACAAAATTATTCCAATTTATTGATTAATCCTAACAATCCGGGCTGTTTTTACATTTTATAGCACGGCAAACTAATACACTGATAAAGAATTAATTACTTTACCATTTCAGAGTGATAAAAGAAGGCGGGAGTGCTCACCTCACTTTCATTGTGATAGGAATCGGAAACGGTAATATAGTAATAGAATGCCTCGTCGGTGTCTGGGACAATAAGATTTATCAGAGGTTGCTTCAAGCCCACAGCAAGGATGTTTTCTGCTTTGTCGGTACTGAGTTCTTCGCTATCGCTCCTGTACACATTAAAGGTAACCCTGGCATCCTGATTTTCAACCTCCCACTTCAGCTGAAACGAGCCATCCGACATTTTTTCAGCCCTCAGGTCGTAAGGTTTCCCGGGTACCGAATCAGAAAGCCAGATCATTGCAGGAAGCTTTGCCGGATATTTGTAATATTTCTCCAATGCCTGAAGAATCCCCTTGGTATTTGACAATACATTTTCGGTGCGGAAATAGGCCTGCCCTTCGGCATTTTTCATGCGGGTATAGTCTATCTGATTCAGAATATCCTGTTGCGACCATCCAAGCTCAATCATCTGATATGCTCCCAAGCCCGGTACCACGATTCGCCCGTTCCCATGATTCAGCCAATCATCAACATAGGGATAAAACAGTTTATCCTTGTAATACATCATCGGGTAAACGGCATCGTGTATTCCCGTTTTCATCCATTTACCGGCATCCTGATACACTGTTTCAAAAGCTGTCCAGCCATATCCGTACCCCCCCAGCGAACGGTACCTTCCCAGGGGTGAACTGCTTACCTGTACCCATGGCTTTAATTCCTTCACTTTCTCGTATGTTTTCTTTACAAAGCGGGTAATGTTGTCCCTTCGCCAGTCGGCCCGGGTTTTTCCTTTGCCGTATAGACGGTACATTCCATCATCGGGAAATTGTCCCCTGTTATCGGGATAACGGATATAATCGAAATGAACGCCGTCCACATCGTAGTGGGTAACAACTTCTTCAATAATGGAGAGGAGATAGTCATCCGTTCTTGGATTACCCGGATCCAGAAACCATTCACCTTTAAATTTTTTTGTAATGGAAGGATTCTTTCTGGTGACCGATGACATACCCAGACTCTTCACATGTTTGTCCCCGCCCAAAGGATAGGTAACAATCCAGGCATGACACTCCAATCCCCGCTTATGACATTCCTCGACGACCAACGCCAGCGGGTCGAATTTTCCAGCACCTCCGGCCGTCACGATCATGGACGACATGGGTTCTATCCGGGAATTATAAAAAACTTCACCCCGTGTCCTCACCTGGAACATCACGGTGTTAAAATTGTTCTTTTTCAGATTGTCCAGAATGGAAATCAGCTCTTTTTTTTGTTCACCCTGACTGGTTCTGCTTCGTGGCCAGTCCAGTCCATAGTTCGTGGTCAGCCATACAGCCCTCACTTCTGTTGCCGGCAGACCGGACGAAAAAATTCCGGATGCGAAACACAACAAAAAGATGAGCAAAATCACTATTTTGTTCATTAATTATAGACATTCTAAATTTTCACATACAAACTTACATAAAAAAATCGGTTTCCCATTGCCCGGGAAGAGGTTTTCAAGGCAAAATGACTGAGGTAGAATACAACCCCCGAAAAAAAATAAAACGCTCCTCCACATGTACGTAGAAGAACGTTTCCAGCTTTGAGCGGAAGACGGGACTCGAACCCGCGACCCCGACCTTGGCAAGGTCGTGCTCTACCAACTGAGCTACTTCCGCAATATTGTACCTTGTTTCACACCGCCGTGTGCATCTCTTGAATATCACCTTGCCAAGGCCGGTCCCATCTCCTTTCGGGGCAAGGTCGTGCGCTACCTATCCTGAGCTACTTCCGCAATATTGTACCTTGTTTCACACCGCCGTGTGCATCTCTTGAATATCACCTTGCCAAGGCCGGTCCCATCTCCTTTCGGGGCAAGGTCGTGCGCTACCTATCCTGAGCTACTTCCGCAATATTGTACCTTGTTTCACACCGCCGTGTGCATCTCTTGAATATCACCTTGCCAAGGCCGGTTCCATCTCCTTTCGGGGCAAGGTCGTGCGCTACCTATCCTGAGCTACTTCCGCAATATTGTACTTCCTTCACACCGCCGTGTGCATCTCTTGAATATCACCTTGCCAAGGCCGGTCCCATCTCCTTTCGGGGCAAGGTCGTGCGCTACCTATCCTGAGCTACTTCCGCAATATTGTACCTTGTTTCACACCGCCGTGTGCATCTCTTGAATATCACCTTGCCAAGGCCGGTCCCATCTCCTTTCGGGGCAAGGTCGTGCGCTACCTATCCTGAGCTACTTCCGCAATATGTCTGGATTTGTGGCTACAAAGATAGTGTTTTGTTTTCTAAACTTCAAAGAAAATAATTAAAAATTGAGCAATGCAACAATCTTTTCAAGGAAACGGGCGTCGGTCTCATCAAAATTTTCCAAAATATCACTGTCCACATCCAGAACCGCCTTTACTGATCCATCCTTCAGCAAGGGCACCACGATTTCCGACTTTGACAGAGAGCTGCAGGCAATATGCCCCTGAAACTCGTCGACATTGGGTACAATCTGGGTTTTGCTTTCTTTCCAGGAAGTGCCGCAAACCCCTTTACCATAGGATATCCGCGTACAGGCTACCGGCCCCTGAAAAGGCCCAAGCACCAGCAGGTCATCCACAACCCGGTAAAACCCGACCCAGAAGAAATTAAAAACCTCTTTCAGTGCGGCAGCGATGTTGGCCATGTTGGCAATGAGATCGGGCTCATCTTCCGTCAATGCTTTCAACTGCGGTATCAGCGACTCATATTTCTTTGCTTTGGAAGCCTCTTTGGGGACATATAAATCTTCGGCCATATCAGGTGGGGTATATTAAAAAAATCGCGTCACCGTAAGCAACGCGATTCTGTCAGTTAAAGAATATTTCTTATCTGGCCTGTTCTTTGGCATCCTGAATCATCTTGGCGTTGGGCATGATGTACACCTCGACACGACGGTTCTCTGCCCTGCCTGCAACAGTGCTGTTATCCGCTACGGGCTGTGTGGAACCAAAGCCATCGGAGGTCATGCGGTTTCCGGAGACACCCTTCATCAACAAATAGTTATAAACTGATTCGGCCCTGCGTTTTGACAGCGGGTTATTGATGGCATCACTACCTGTGCTGTCGGTATGTCCATAAATACTCACATCGGTATCGGGATTATTCAATAGAGATGTGGCAAACTTGTCGAGGGAGGAACGGGATGCTGTATTAAGTGTACTTGAGTTGGTAGCAAACAGAATTCCCGATTCAAAAGTAACTTTAATAGCCTGCCCTTCGTTTACTTTTTCTACCTGGGCACCTTCAATCTGTTCCAGCTCGGCAGCCTGCTTATCCATCTTATTTCCAATGATGGCACCTGCCGTACCACCCAGGATGGCACCAATTCCGGCTCCGATAGCCGCACCTTTGCCTCCGCCGGCAATAGCGCCTACTCCGGCCCCCACAGCTGCTCCGGCACCGGCACCTATTCCACCGCCCTTCACTGTCCTACTGGCTCCACAGCCTGAAAGTATTAATGATCCTCCTAATAAACCAATGGTAAGTAATTTTGAAAATTGTTTCATAGTTATTTATTCTTTTTGTGTAAAATAATAATTCCTCTTTTTTCCGGTATATTTCCCTACTCAGTCGAACAGGTTGAGTGTATCACAATATGCAAGTTCGCCAGCTACGATGGCCTCGATCTGTTCGTCGCTAAAATTTCTGATAGCATTTCGGGCAGCATCTTTGCGGGCATTCTGATGGACAAACTCCAGCAGTTCATCTTCATCGATTTCAATCTCAGTGTCATCATTTTCGTCCAGAAAACCCTTTTCTTCGTAGAACTCATAAATCAGATCCACAATGTAATTGACTTCATCATCAGAAAACTCACCCTGCATATCCTCCGGCAAATGATCCTGGATAAATTTCAGAGAATCATCCTCGTCGTACTCAAGTACTTTATTTTCTTCGCTCATAACTATTTAATTAAGCAATAAAGAAATCACCTATCGTTCTTAAAACAAATATCGAAAAAATATGTTCAAATTTACTTTTTCTCCTTTTTCTTTTTTTCATATGGGGCTTTTCTCTACATAGCCCTACAGGCCTCACAATTTAAAAAGCAGTGAGACTCTTGTCCAGACTCCCACTGCTTTTTCAGACAGGTTCAGGTGCTATATCATCCCCGGTAGTTACGTTTTGCATTTGCCTTCGCCTGTTCGCGTGCCTGTTTCTCCTGCATTTTCTGAGCTTCTGCCAGACGGGCCATGAAGCCCGATTTCTTTTTAGGCTTTTTCTTGTTCTCCTCCAGCTGCGCCAGAATCTTATCTTCGTTGATAAATTGTTTCATCAGGAAAGTATGCACAATAGTGAACAGGGTGGAGAGGAAATAGTAGTAGTTCAATCCTGCGGGATAATTGTTCAGGAAGAAGAACATGAAAACCGACATGAAGATTGGCATGTGCTTCATACCAGGCAGGGTCTGCTGTCCGGTATCCATCGAGGTCATGTTGTATTTCGTGTAAATCACGTTAACAACGGTCATC
Organism: Proteiniphilum sp. LBM24028; assembly: GCF_056629195.1. Lineage (NCBI taxonomy): Bacteria > Pseudomonadati > Bacteroidota > Bacteroidia > Bacteroidales > Dysgonomonadaceae > Proteiniphilum > Proteiniphilum sp. LBM24028. The sequence continues at coordinate 1,508,677 of NZ_CM152817.1, forward strand.
AGCAGGCAGAAGATACTGATATGGTTACCCAGAAAACGGGTGACAAGTGGGATATTTCCACTCCATGAAATGAGCGAATCGTAAGTGGAAAGATCATCCGCCCAAAGGAAACCCTGCTGCCGCAATTCGATGGCCGACGGGAAGAAGAAAAAGAGGGCCAGCAACACCGGCATTTGAATAAGCATGGGCAGACAACCACTCATAGGGCTGACGCCCACTTTGTTGTAAAGCTCCATGGTAGCCTGCTGACGTTTCATCATCATGTCCTGCTCTTTGCCGGGGTATTTCTTCTCAATCTCCTGAATCTGGGGTCGCAATACCCGCATCTTGGCCGATGAAATAAACGATTTGTAGGTAAGCGGAGAAATAATCAGCTTCACCATCAATGTAAGAATAAGAATTATGAGCCCCATACCCCATCCGAGAGAGAGGAAGAAATTAAATACGGGGATCACCAACCACTTGTTTACCCAGCTCAGCCAGCGATATCCCAGATATACAATCTCTTCGAGTTCGAGTCTGGCACCGTTACTCACATCCTTATCGTACGCCTTGAGAGTATTGTAATGAACAGGACCGAAATAATATTTAAATCCTGCAGAAATCAGATCGCTGTCGTCACTTATTTCACCGGGAACCCAAACTTCGGCCTTGTAACTTTTCGTATAATTGCTGTCTTTCAACATATCCGACGTGAGGATCGTGTTACTGAAAGGTTTTTCACCCACGACGATGGCGGTGAAGTACTGGTCTTTGAATGCAAACCATTTCATCGGCTCGGAAAATTCTTTCCGGTCGTTTCGCGATTCGCTCATTTTATCTACATTCTGCCGGTCATATTTATAGTGTATGCGGGAAAAACGTTCCTCAAACTGACGACCCTTTTCCTGCTGACGTACTTTCTGTTCCCAGTTCATCCTGAAATTAGTCAGGCTTTCCGGATGGAGACCGTTTCTCATTCCCACGACACGTATGTCGAAATCCATCATATATTCGTCGGCAGGCAAAGTATAGACAAAATCGATATATTGTTCCGATGAACTCTGAAGTCGCATAATTACCGACTTTCCGTCGGCACTGCGGATAGGTGTAAAAAGCTCCTGTTCTGTAGATAAACGGACACTATTCCGGTTAAACAGATCCAGATTGAATCTACTCTCATCCTTATTTTCAAACAGATATAAACTATCACCAGTGTACCGGAACTGATTTTTCAACTGAACAGATTGAATACGCCCGCCCATGGTGTTTAACACCAGGCGCACTTTTTCATTCTCCAGAATCACCGTCTCCTCCGTCTTTGGTGCAGCCTGCTGGCCTTGCGGTGAGTCGGCCGGCGAAGAGAGGCTGTCGGGAACAAGAGTCTGCAGAGCCTGGCCAGCACTGAAGAAGTCCTCAAGGTTGCTCCCCTGCTTCATCACGGCTTCACCGCTGGTATCGGGAACCGTTGTGGGAAGTATATCTGTTGTTGTACGGGCAGCGTCGGCCTGTGCAATTGAATCACGTCGTTGCCGTTCCGCCTCGATCCGTTCCCTGTCAGGCTTGTTGTATATTGTAAAACCAATAATAATAGCAGTGATCAGAAGCAATCCAATAATTGTATTTTTATCCATTTTGTATCTTGTTGCAGCCTTGCTGCCATGATTAACTCATTTATTATATTTTCTCTTCCCGTGTGGCGGCGGCAGCCTCCATGAAACTCATAAACAAGGGATTGGGCGATATAACGGTACTGTTGTATTCCGGATGAAACTGTGTTCCTAGATACCAGCGCATAGCCGGCACCTCGACCACTTCCACCAGATCCGAGTCGGGATTAATCCCTGAGCACTTCATACCGGCAGCTTCGAACATCTCTTTGTACTTGTTGTTAAATTCATAGCGATGCCGGTGACGTTCCTGGACTTTTGATTTTCCGTACGCTCTATATGCCAGCGTTCCCTTTTTTAGTATGCAGTCGTAAGCACCCAGACGCATTGTAGCTCCCATGTTGGTGATGTGCTTTTGTTCTTCCATCAGATCGATGACATTATCTGCTGCTTTGGTATCCATCTCGGTGGAATTTGCCTCATTAAGTCCCATCACCGAACGGGCATATTCAATAACCATACACTGCATCCCAAGACAAATGCCAAAGGTGGGAAGATTGTTCTCCCTTGCATATTTCAGCGAAATAAACTTTCCTTCTATTCCCCTTTGTCCGAATCCCGGCGCCACCACAATACCATCGGCATTTCCCAGTATTCCGGCCACATTATCTTCGGTAATTTTCTCGGAATGACAAACATCCAGCACCAACTTTCGGTCGTTATATATGGCTGCCTGTGAGAGTGACTCGTTGATCGATTTATAGGCATCGGGCAGCTCGGCATATTTGCCGACAAGTTTGATACGGACTTCTTTCTTCGCATCCTTTCGTTTCTGAAGGAACGCATTCCATTTGTCCAGATCGGCTACACCACTCGTAGGCATGTTCATCCTGCGGAGCACCACCTCATCCATACCCTGCTTCTGCATCATCACAGGTACTTCATAGATTGTTGAAACATCAATGGATTGCATGACAGCCCCCTGTTCCACATTACAGAAAAGAGCTACTTTATCCAAAATATCCTTATTGAGTTTTCGATCGGTCCGAAGCACCAACATATCAGGCTGTATACCAAGAGATTGCAATTCCTTCACAGAATGTTGTGTCGGTTTGGTCTTCACCTCACCTGCGGCAGCAATATAGGGAACATAGGTAAGATGCAGGCAAAAGCAATTTTTTCCAAGCTCCCAGCGAAGCTGACGAACAGCTTCCAGAAAAGGAGTAGATTCAATATCTCCGACAGTTCCGCCTATTTCGGTGATCACGAAGTCGAACTTATTCTTCACACCCAGAGATTTCACATTCCGTTTGATTTCATCGGTGATGTGAGGTATCACCTGAACTGTTTTACCCAGGTAATCTCCACGCCTTTCTTTCTGGATTACATTTTGATAAATGCGTCCGGTAGTGATGTTGTTATCCCTGGTAGTCTGGATATTCAGGAAACGTTCATAATGTCCCAGATCGAGGTCTGCCTCGTGTCCGTCCACTGTCACATAACACTCTCCGTGCTCATAAGGATTGAGGGTGCCCGGGTCCACATTGATATAGGGATCGAACTTTTGAATGGTTACCCTATATCCTCTTGCCTGCAGCAACTTACCCAGGGAAGAGGCGATGATTCCTTTTCCTAAAGAAGAAACAACACCGCCTGTAACAAAAATGTACTTTGTATCAGCCACGATTGTGAAGTGTTATGAGATATTTTTTGAAGGCGCAAAGGTACAAATAATCTACACAATTTCCAATCCCATGTTTTCGCAACGCATGATCTTTCCTGGGAAGGCCTGTACTATGGCATAGTTATGGGTGGACATGATCACTGCCGTACCTTTCCCTGAGATGTCCTGCAGCAGGGAAACAATCTGACTTCCCGTTTCGGGATCAAGATTACCCGTCGGCTCGTCTGCCAGTATCAGTGCCGGCGAATTAAGCAATGCACGGGCAATAACCACACGCTGCTGTTCACCTCCCGACAGTTCGTGGGGCATTTTATATGTTTTATGCTGCATTCCTACCTGCACAAGCACTTCATTAATACGGTCCCTGATCTCTCTCTTGTTTTTCCAGCCTGTAGCACGGAGTACAAATTCCAGGTTTTTCTCTACTGTCCTGTCTATCAATAACTGAAAATCCTGAAATACTATGCCTATTTTTCGTCGCAGGAATGGAACCAGCTTACGCTTGATGGTGAAAAGTTCATAGCCGAACACCCGTGCGCTGCCCTCAACAATGGGCAGCTCCGCATACATGCTCTTCATGAGGGTACTCTTTCCCGATCCTACTTTTCCGATAATATAAAGAAAATCGCCTCTGTGAACTGTCAGGTTTACATTTCGAAGAATAATGTTCTCTTCACGGTTCAACTGTACATTTGAATAATTTACCAACTGTTCCTGCACCATTATTTAATGAATTGAATCGTAAAAGGATATCTCCAGTATTCGCCATTGTTTGCCTTTACCGAAGCCAGAATTACAAAAACAACATATATGATGCCAACCACAACCGCCAGAGGGATTCCCACTAGTGTAATTGTAAATACGGCAGCATAGATGATAAAACTGATCATAAAATTAAGGATATTTTTCCCATGCATATCTACCTTCGCATTGGCCTCCTTGTTGGTAATCCACATCAACACGGGCACAACAAAACCGGCAAGAGGGATGATAATGCCGGCAAGCTGGCTGAGATGCATCAGCATCAGATAGCTGTTTTCAGTCATTCCAAACAAAGGTCTCCCGTTAAAGCTGTCCCGCTGAGTCCCTTCGTCATTCAGGATCTTCGCTTTTTCACGTTGATATTCCTCTTCGGAAATACTCCCTTTTTCCCTTAATTCATCGAGAATTTTTAAATCTTCATACTTCATCACTTCAGGATTTTAAGTTATTCTAAAGGTAAGCTCTTCACAAAGATATATTTTTTCTGTCATACCTCCGTTTCCTGATGAAAATAATTATGACGATTACAGCTGTCAGGGATCCAAGAATGTCTGCGATCCAGTCGCTCCACTCCGCGCTGCGGGATGCAAAGAAGTATTTTTGTAACAACTCAATGACTCCACCATAGAACACGGGTACCAGAAAGCCCCACAATATCCACCGGAAGGCAGGAGGATTACCCTGGTGCATCCGGTAATAGTCGATCAATGAAACAGCGGAAAGAAAGAAGAACATACCAAAGTGAACCAGCTTATCCCATGGAACATCTCCGGGCATATCGGGCACCTGCGAAGGTGAGACAAGACATGTGGCAATAAAAATAATTAATCCAGTGATCAGCGGCAGGAACGTATATCGAAGCAGTAATTTCATTCGCGGACAATTAAGCTGTAACGATTACAAAGATAACAGGGATTTATAAACATATAACTAAAAGATCGATCCAATATCGTAAAAAATTTGTTCCTTTGCCTGAAAATGATATATAGGCTGCGTCAGCTGCTTATAATGAAACATAGAGGAATTCGGGAACAAATTATGAGAAAAGGTATCCTTTTTATATTTTTGGCGTTTGCTATGATGCAAGCGGTAGCTCAGACACCTGCCGTAGACAAGAATCAGCGCTATTACGACATCAACAAGAACATCGACATATTCAATTCCGTCCTGAGGGAACTGGATCTCTTTTATGTGGACAGTATAGAGGTAAACAATCTGGTACAGGGTACCATCGGTAACATGCTTACCCGGCTCGATCCTTATACGGAGTATTATGCAGAGGAGAACATGGGTGATCTGCAATTTCTTACCACTGGTGAGTATGCCGGCATCGGTGCCATCATTTCCTACAATAACGGGCGGGTGGTGATTAACGAACCCTATGAAGGGTTGCCGGCCGACAAAGCGGGATTAAAAGCGGGTGATTCGATACTGTCGATAGACGGGGAAGATATGCGAAAAGCCACTGTGAAGCAAGTAAGCGACAAGTTGAAAGGCACGCCGGGAACCTTACTCAAGCTGACCATACAACGGCCCGGCGAAAAAAAACAACGGACACTCTCCATAGAGCGTGAAAAGATCGAGATGGATCCTATCACGTATGCCGGGATGGTGGACAAGGGAACCGGATACTTACACTATGGGAGCTTCACGGCAAACAGCGCCGCACGGGTGAAAGAAACTGTCACCGAACTCAAACAGCAGGGAGCTACCTCACTGATCATGGACCTGCGGGGCAACGGCGGCGGCATTCTCGATGAAGCTGTAGAGGTGGTAAACCTGTTTGTACCCAAAGGTGAGGAGATTGTCTTCACAAGGGGAAAAGTAAAACAATGGGATCGTTCCTACCATACACAAAATCAACCCCTCGATGAAATAATCCCTATTGTGGTGCTGATTGACACCGGCTCAGCTTCCGCGTCGGAGATCGTGGCAGGCAGCCTCCAGGATCTGGACCGTGCGGTGATCGTAGGCAATCGTTCCTTCGGTAAGGGTCTGGTACAGACGCCCCGCGATCTTCCCTATGGCGGGAACATAAAAATCACTACATCCAAGTATTACATCCCAAGCGGGAGGTGCATACAGGCGCTCGATTATTCACACCGCAATCCCGACGGCAGCGTGGCACGCGTGCCTGATTCTCTTACCAGCGTATTCAAAACCAGAAACGGAAGGGAAGTACGTGACGGCGGCGGCATCACACCCGACATCACCATAGCGCAGGAAACCGGAGGTACCATTGCTTTTTACCTGATGACAGACAATATTATCTTCGATTTTGTCACCGGCTGGATGCTGGAAAACCGGGAAATTACATCCCCTGAGAAATTTCGTTTGCCGGATGCCGATTACGACAAATTCCGTGAATTCGTAAAGAAGAGGGATTTCAAATATGATCAGCTGAGTGAGCGTTCACTGGAGCAGCTGAGGAGCATAATGGAGTTTGAAGGCTACATGGATGTGGCATCGGCAGAATACAAGGCGCTGGAGTCTAAACTTCAGCCTGACCTGGATCGTGACCTGGAACTCTTTAAGGAGGAGATTAGAAAAATGATTGAATCTGAAATTATACAACGGCGGTATTACAAAAAAGGAGTGCTCATTCACCAGCTTTCCGGTGACCCAGTGTTCGATAAGGCACTGGAGTTACTTAGAAACCCCGGTTTATATCGCTCCCTTTTACGGCCTGAACCGGCAAACATGCCTCCGGCAAAAGAGATAAAGGAAAAGTTGAAGGATCAGTACTCATAAAACGAATGCTACTTGAGACCAGCGACAACCATATTTTTTCTCTTTTGGCTGTTTCTGCGTACAACATCACAGGAGAGTCGAGTCACCCTACTTTTTGCGGGCGATGCGATGCAGCATTTGCCACAGGTACAGGGGGCTCGAAATGAGGATGGCAGCTTTTCCTATGACTCATGCTTTCACTGGGTGAAAGAGCGTATCTCCGCGGCCGATCTGGCAGGGATAAACTTTGAAACCACACTCGGTGAAGTTCCTTATGCCGGTTATCCGCTTTTCAGTTCACCCGATGCATTTGCTTTCAGCCTCAAAGATACGGGGTTTGATATTTTTTTTCAGGCCAACAACCACGCACTCGACCGTGGCAGGAAAGGGCTGGAGCGCACCATCGACCTGCTGGACTCCGTTGGTATCAAACACACCGGCACCTTCGGTTCTGAAGGTGCGCGCTCGTTACACTACCCGCTTATGGTTATTAAAAATGGAATTCGCATTGCTTTTTTGAATTATACTTATGATACCAACGGGTTGATTGTACAGGAACCCAACCAGATAAATGTGACCGACACAAATCTCATCAAACAGGATATAGGTCGCACTCAACTATACAAGCCCGACATCATTATTGCCCAGATGCATTGGGGAGAGGAATATCGGACCACACCATCCGCGGATCAGCGGAGACTGGCCGACTTTCTGCTTCGCCAGGGTGTTCGCATTGTCATCGGACATCACCCGCACGTGGTACAGCCCATTGTGATGGAAAGGGAGGGGGAGGAAATTCGCAATGTTGTTTATTATTCCCTGGGGAACTTTATCTCAAATCAGCAGCGTTTGGATACAGACGGAGGCATGCTGGCGGAGATTGTGATTGGCAGAAAAGATGCCGCCTCGCCGGTTGTCATTGAAAAGTGCAATTACTCATTAGTCTGGGTACAAAGACGGATGGACAACGGAAAGGTTCGCTTCACGCTTATCCCGTCGTGGAAAGGTCATAAACCGCCCATGGAAGAAGAAGATAAACAAAAAATGGATACGTTTGTTCAGAGAGTGGAGAGGGTGATCGGCCACGATTTATAAATCAAAATTCATGGAACTGACAGAATTTATCATACGTTTACTGGCTGCAACCGCTGCGGGCGGAGCACTGGGCATGGAGCGGGAATCGAACAACAAGAGTGCCGGCCTGCGTACACATACCCTGGTTGCTGTCGGTGCCTGCATATTTGCACTTATCTCACTCAGACTGGTTAATGATGGCGGACCGGGCGATCCCACACGCGTGGTGGGACAGATTGTGACAGGTATCGGTTTTCTGGGTGCTGGCGTGATCCTGCACAGGGGAGCCAATGTACAGGGGCTGACCACTGCTGCTACAATCTGGAGCAGCGCGGCACTGGGCTGTCTGGCCGCTTTCGGTTATTATTGGGAATTGGCTGCAGCCACGGTGCTGATCATTTTTGTCAACACTGTTTTTAAGAAAGCAGATATCTGGTTTCGAAAAAATCCAAAAAAAGAGAAAAAAGCCGGTGAGGACAAAGATTTGTTCGAATAAAATAGATCCAGGGAATGCTTACATAATCTGCGACACTAAAATGCCGGTGCAGGATTTCTGTCCCAGACAATAGTCACTGAGCGTTTTCTGGTCGATCACCACCCTCTGTCGGGCACTCGAAGCATGAATAAAAGTAAGCTTTTCACCATCATGGAAAGTGAAACCTGTATGTGAAACATCCAATCCACGGATATCTGTTGTAAAGCCAATCATTGCCATGTGCGGAATCAGTGGTGCGGCTATGGCAATAGTCGTTTTCGGGAGAAAGGCAAAACCACCCCTTCCGTTGATTACCTTTTCCCTGTCGACAATCTCCTGCAGCGTGGCATCCTCACCCTTCAACTGCCTGTATGATTCCCGGTGCGCGGACATGAAACCGATGGTTTTCATTTCCACTATTCCACCCAGCGCTGCCGAAATATTTTTCACTTTTCCGTTTCTTTCGTTTTCATATACCCAGTCGGTGGTATAGTGAAGCCGTGAAGCATACCCGTCTATCGCACCGTTTCGGTACCGTATATTTTGCAATTCTGTCAGATAAGTATTAAATGAAGGAACCACCGACGATGCTGTACGGGAAAGAGCAATCACCGTTTCCACGAATGTAGTACAATCAAACGCACGCAGGTTTACCACGAGAGTCTCTCCGGCAGTTGTTTCAAGTGTATGGGACTCATAGGGTTTTCCAAGGAAGAATATAGCCGTTTTCTCCAGCACTTCAGTCTTGGTGAGGTTTTTAAAAGGTTTTATATAGGAGAGATATTGGTTAAAAATCTGCAGGTCTTCGGGCGTAAAATACGCTTTTGGCTGCGCGGATATCATTCCGGCAGCCAAAAGCACACATACTATAACGGAAATCAATTTCATTGTTCAAATAGAAGTAGTGGCTGCTTACTCATTTTTTTGCTCTTTTCTCATGCTCTTTGCGTATCTTCTCGTTCTGCTTGAAAATTTTTTTATTACCCTTCTCCCATTCTTTCATCATCTTCTGCTCTCTCTTGGCTATTTCCTTATTCCTTTTTTCAATATGTCTATTGATTTCTTTCATCTCTTTGGCAGAATAAGGACCGATATATATCAACCGATCATTCATGTGAACGCGGTTACGTCGTGCAATAACCGGATTACGGCTACGGCCGTAGTCATCATAAATATTTTTCCAGTAGCGACTTTTGTTGCTCATCATCGCCTTCATCCGATGAAATTCATCCGATCCGGGTTTGATACCATACCGTTTGGCTATAACCCCCCATCCATTATCCTGCGGATAATCGCGATAGATACCAAGCAGGTCGCTCACCGGTACACCAAGCAAATTACTTATTTCCAAACCCAGGACTACATTTCCCCAGTTATAGCCAAAACCCCCAAATAACTGAAGCAGCGTATTGCGCGGCACATCATAATGATTTTCATACAAAACAATCACCTCATCGTCGGCATAACGGTCCGAGTAACTTCCAATGTCCCTGGAAAACTGTACGTAACCCATTTGTGCAAACATCAAAACGGGAAATAGTATCAGTGAAATAATAGCGATTACCTTTTTCATAATTCTTCCTTTTAGTTAAATTATTCTTTTGCTTTTATCTTTTGATGCTGTAAAAGGCAAAAGGTTTATTTATCGCCACTATGCCTGTTTCGTTCTGGCCAGCAAAAAGTAATCCATGATGGTCATTGCAGCCATTGCTTCCACAATGGGCACGGCCCTTGGCAAAACACAGGGATCATGTCTGCCGCGAGCCTTAAGAGTTGTATCCTTGCCGTGAATATCCACAGATTGCTGTTCGGTGAGGATGGTGGACACCGGTTTAAAAGCCACCCTGAAATAGATATCCTGACCGTTCGAGATACCTGCCTGAATACCACCGGAATTGTTTGTACGGGTACTTATTCTTCCCTGGTCATCGTAGAACGAGTCGTTCACCTCTGAGCCACGCCCGGTGACATCGAATCCCATACCGTACTCGAAGCCCTTGACCGCATTGATGCCTAGCATGGCCGCACCGAGAGCGGCATGTAACTTTCCAAAGACAGGCTCTCCGAGGCCCACGGGTGTTCCTTTAATGACACATGTGATGATACCGCCAATAGTATCACCCTGGTATCGCACCTCATTGATGAGCCCGATCATCTTATCAGCCACATCGGGATCGGGACAGCGTACCATATTTTCTTCGGTACGTGAAAGGTCATATTTCCTGTAATCGTTCTCCAGTGCAATCCCTCCCACCTGAGAGGTATAGGCGGTAATATCGATCCGATACTGACGGAGCCAAAGCCGGGCCACCGCACCGCCCACTATGCGGGCAATGGTCTCCCGGGCAGAGGAGCGGCCGCCACCGCGGTGGTCGCGTATGCCATATTTCTGCTGATAGGTAAAGTCGGCGTGCGAGGGACGAAATACCTCTCTGAGGTTGTCGTAGTCGGACGATTGCTGATTTTCATTTCGCACGATAAATCCTATGGGAGCTCCGGTTGTTTTGCCCTCGAATATACCGGAGAGCAGTTCCACCTTGTCCGATTCTTTTCTGGGCGTGGTTATGCGTGATTGTCCCGGTCGCCGCCTGTCGAGTTCGGCCTGAATAAAATCAATGTCGATCTCCAGACCCGGCGGGCAGCCGTCGATCACGCCTCCTACCGCAGCACCGTGCGATTCACCGAAAGAGGTGAGCCTGTATATCGTACCAAATGTGTTCATTTTCTCAATTAACAATTACAACCCGATCCGCACCCCCCACCGGCAGAACCACAACCACAGGCATCATCACCTTCGTTGCCTTCACCACAGGAACCGCAACCGCCGGAACCGCAACCACAGCCCCCACCGCTAAAAAGTGCGGCAATCTCTTCTGCTGTAGGCTCACGTACCTCCATCACCTTACCCTCAAAATGCATAACCTCACCCGCCAGCGGGTGGTTGAAATCCATGGTTACCTGCTCTTCACCGATTGAGACCACAGAACCCATCAAGCGGTTTCCCGACGAGTCCATCATCGGCAACGTGTTTCCCTCGAAAAGCATCTCCTCGTCGATCTTGCCATCGATTTCAAAAATATTTTTCGGCAGGTCGATGATCTTGTTTTCGTCATAATCTCCATAAGCCTCTTCCGGCGTCAGGCGAAAAGAGAATGAATCACCTTTTGAAAGGCCGTCGATCTGTTTTTCAAACGCTTCCAGCATGGAGTTGGTACCAAAGATAAACGCCAGCGGCTTTTCGACGGTGGCCTGCTCCATCAATTCACGCTCTTCGCCTTCACCCACATTTAAATCATACGTCAGTGTGACATATTTATTGTCTGATATCTTCATTTTGTTTATTCTATTTTATATCTATGATTGATTTATTTTTTTGAAACAATATTTACGGAGCGATGTTTACCCATTGACTGCTATTTTCAGATTTTTAAGAGCTTTCTCCAGTACCGATCGCGCTGTACCCACGTTGAGCCGCATAAAGCCTTCGCCACCTTGTCCGAATATCGTCCCATCGTTCAGCGCCAGGTGAGCCTTCTTCACAAACAGGTTCACCAGTTCGGGCTGGGTAAGGTCCAATTGACGGCAATCGAGCCACACCAGAAAGGAAGCTTCCGGCAAGATGGCTTTTATCTGTGGGATATGCTCCTTCAGGTAATTATCCACAAAATCCACATTACCCTGCACATAATCATTCATCTGGTTCAACCACTCTTCTCCCTCTTCGTAGGCGGCAGTTGTGGCGGTATAGGCAAAGATGGTTCCCTGTGACAATTCCCGTGGTATAAGATAATTCAAATACTGTTCCCTGATCTTTTTATTGGGTATCACGGAAAATGAACTGACTATGCCGGCTATGTTAAACGACTTGCTAGGTGCCATCAGTGTAAGACTTATTTCTTCGGCCTTTGCCGATACCGAGGCAAAGGGAATATGACTGAAACCCGACAATGCCATATCTGCGTGAATCTCATCCGAGATTACCATCACTCCGTGGTCGTAACAGATCTCGGCCAGCTCACGCAGCTCCGCATCACTCCACACTCTTCCTCCCGGATTATGGGGATTACATAAAATGAGCATCCTGCATGTCTGGCGTGAAAGGATGTCACGGAGTCCGTCAAAATCCATCCTGTACTGTCCGTTATCCAGGATCAGGGGGTTATTGACCACATTCCGCTCCAAAGCTGTGGGTACCAATCGAAACGGGTGATATACAGGCGGCTGGATGATAATATTGTCCCCGGTTTCAGTAAAAACATCCACGGCAAAGGCAATTCCCTTTACCACGCCCGGCACAAAACTGATATGTTCCTTCAACACCTCCCAGCCGTGACGTTTGTTAAGCCATCTGACAATGGAATGAAGATAGTCTTCGGGAGGAACTGTATATCCGAATATACCATGCTCCACTCTTTTTTGTAATGCTTCAATAATGGCGGGGGGCGACTTGAAATCAGTGTCGGCCACCCAGAGGGGTATCAGGTCCGCATCGCCATATAGTGTTATCAGTTTATCCTGCTTTACACTGCCGGTATGGGATCGATCAATTATCTCGTCGAAATTAAACTTCATATGATCAGAAAAAACTTTGAATAATTTATAAATATTCAATTCAATAATAGCTGCTACGCAGCCACTCCCTGTTACCTGCGCTTCTGCCTCCAAAATTCAGAGATTCAAATGCCAGCCCCAACATAAACTGATGGATGACTATCTTTGTGGTAAGTTCATTTACATGGGACTGATAATAATCTCCAAGATAGCCAGCCCGCAAAGTAACCTTTCTCAGGGGTACATCTACCGTAAAAAAGTTCCTCAGGGATAGCTGGTTATGAAATGAGCCCGGATGTACCGTACCTTTGTTATTACCCAGTGTAAATATCTCGTAATAGGAATGTCCATACTCTGGCGAGAAAAACATGCCGACAAAAGGTGTTGAAAGTTGCCAGCGCAAGGTGGCCCATCGAAAATTATAGAGCGCCATTACCGAAGCGTTGAGGTTTGTAGATACTTTCAACGATCCCGGATTATTGGAATTCCGCACATTGTAGATACCTCCCAGGGATGCATCCCATCCGCCGCCACCTAACAGTTTAAAACGGGATGTCTGCAGTAATGGATAAAAACCGGTCAGGTAGTAGCTGATGTCTCCATAATACTCCGATGCCGAGGCAGTAGGATTTTCAGTGATTCCCACCTGTATCTGAAATTGCTGTTGCAACAACATCCTGCCCGATAAATGAGGGGTTCGCCTCAAACGGTCATGCAGCAGGGTCATGCTGATGCCGCTGTAAGTAAGTGGAGAAAGGTAACTATCTGACAAATAAACCTTACCAATGCCAAACATGGTAGAATGATTCACCGTGTGTATTTCTTCCACCAGTAAATGACTCTGTGCAAACAAACCGCAGAAAAAACCTACCCATAGAATTATCAATGTTGTTGTTCGTTTCATGCGATTGTTTTTTTCTGTTAATTGAATAATTTCATCTGCCCCGTTATCTCGTCTCTCAAATCAGCATCGGAGATCGTATTCTCTCCATTTTCCTCGTCTATTTCCACTTTCATTGTCTCCTGTGGTTCCGCTTCAGGTTCAGGGAATCTGACAGGCTCAAGCTCCTCCACTGTTTTCACTTCGAAGTTCGATATCCGTTTTCCTTTTGCTTTGTAACTTTTTACACCAATAAATTCCTCCACATCAATCTCCAGTGATTCACGGAAATCATCATTTCCGCCAAAGATAACCTTTACCCGCGGATAAACCACATCAGTAAGTAAAAACAAACGGGAATCAGGATTGTCACCCAGAAAATTCAACGGTTTTTCCGATGCTTCCAGGGTGAACCGTTTCAGGTAAGCGTATCCCTGATCGGCATCGAATAATGCGGCTGACCACACCTTGCCTTCATCGAACTTTTCAATGTGAAGAATATCAGCAGGGAAATGGTTGGTCAGATCGAAATTGCATATGCGATAGTCACCTCCACGGGTGGTGACCAGGATCATGTCATCACCCTGAAACTCACCCAGGTATTTTCCTCCCCCCTCGTAGTTGAGTCGGAACACGTCAGGATCGAACCACACCTTGCGACCACCCAACGTGGATAGTCCCTTGTGTTTTAACTGAATGCGGTGTACGTCTGCTTTGGTGAGAATGTTACCCATGGCGCTACGGCCCTTGATGTCTATATCGCTGAAATCTTTTTCAAACTGCAGAATGCGTAAGCGCGGCTTGGGCTTCAGGATCACTTTAATGGTTTCAGCTTCTCCATTTGGGTTGGCACTGAAATATGCAATGCGTGAACCCGGTTTTCCTTTGGTCAGATCGTATTCTTTGTCGCGTGTAACCCCGGTAACCGGAAAACGCTTGATGTAAAACGAGCCAGTCTTGCCATCGCGATAAACTACATTATAAATGGTTCTCTTGTCGTTTTTCTTAAAAATACTGGCATAAAGTATCCCTTTTCCCACGAACATCTTCTCGCTGACTTTCACCACTTTGTACTTTCCGTCTTTAAAGAAGACAATGATATCGTCAATGTCGGAACAGTTGCATACAAATTCATCTTTCTTCATGCCGGTACCGATAAAGCCTTCTTCCCGGTTCACATACAGTTTTTCATTGGCTTCGGCAACTTTCACCGCTTCAATGTTCTCAAAGCTACGTATCTCGGTCTTTCGGGGATAATTCTTCCCGTAGCGCTCCTTCAGCATGAGATACCAGGAAATGGTATAATCCACCAGGTTATCCAGATTATGGTTAATCTCATCGATCTCTTCCAGCAATCTGGCAATAATTTCATTTGCCTTATCGGCATTGAATTTGAGAATACGGGACATCTTTATTTCCATCAGCCTGATCAGATCATCACGTGTGATCTCACGGATAAATCCCGGTTTAAAAGGTGTCAGTCGCCTGTCAATGTGACCCAGCGCAATATCCAAATTACCCGCATTTTCAAATTCCTTGTCCTTGTATATACGCTCTTCAATAAATATCTTTTCGAGGGAAGCAAACAACAGTGCCTCCAGTTTTTCGGTTCGTTCAATTTCCAGTTCCTGTCGAAGGCTTTCTTTGGTGGTATCGACAGAAACTCGCATCACGTCGCTCACGGTGAGGAAATGTGGTTTGTTGTCGTCAATGACACAACAGTTGGGAGAGATGCTTATCTCACAATCGGTAAACGCATAGAGGGCATCAATGGTCTTGTCGGACGACACACCGGGTGCAAGCTGCACCTGAATCTCCACGTTCTGCGCGGTGATATCGTCTACTTTTCTGATTTTTATTTTTCCTTTGTCGTTTGCTTTCAGGATAGAATCTACCACGCTGGCAGTCGTTCTTCCGTAAGGAATATCTTTGATAACAAGTGTTTTATTATCCAGCTTCGTGATGGTGGAACGCACCTTCACCGAGCCACCACGTTCTCCGTCGTTATATTTCTCTACATCAATATAACCGCCCGTTTGAAAGTCGGGATAGATTTTGAACGCTTTGCCTTCGAGATAAGCGATGGCAGCGTCACATAACTCGTTGAAGTTATGGGGCAATATTTTGGAGGAGAGTCCCACGGCTATGCCTTCCGCGCCCTGTGCCAGGAGCAGCGGGAACTTGGCAGGGAGGGTGACCGGCTCCTTGTTTCGGCCATCATAGGAAGCTTTCCATTCGGTGGTTTTGGCATTAAACAGCACTTCGAGTGCAAATTTTGTCAGACGGGCCTCAATGTAGCGGGGTGCCGCAGCTCCGTCGCCGGTAAGGATATTTCCCCAGTTACCCTGTGTATCAATCAGCAGATCCTTTTGTCCAAGCTGTACCAGTGCGTCTCCAATTGAAGCATCGCCATGCGGATGATACTGCATGGTATTTCCGATTATGTTGGCTACCTTATTGTATCGTCCGTCATCCATCCGTTTCATTGCATGGAGGATACGGCGTTGCACCGGTTTCAATCCATCGGAAATGTGCGGCACAGCACGTTCCAGAATTACGTAGGAAGCATAATCCAAGAACCAGTTCTGATACATTTTGGAAAGATTGAGCATACTGTCTCCGCTCAATTTCACGGGTATTTTTGGGTTTACGCCAGATTTGTGTAGCAAATCGGTTTCCTCCTCTTCCCCCGTTTCTTTTTTTTCCGTTATTTCGTCGTCGTTAATTTGATCTGCAGACATACACCAGTTACTATACACATGATACGCACGCGGCTCTGAAAACCGAAGGTCGTTTCATTCCCCTAAAGGAAGTTTTGTTTTATAAAAAATTGCTCAAAGATAGAAAATTTGGGGGTTAATTCAAAAAGATTTTTTCCTGCCCGCCGCAAATCTAATGATTACCCGATCGCGGGGAAGAAAGCTACAAAATTGAGACGAATTATAGAAGTGCGATTAAAACAGATAAAAACATATCAAAATTAAACTACTTTTGCAGTAAACTGTTTTAAAGTAGAAGTTTTTTTAATTATAAAATTTATGAGACGAAAAAAAACGACCCTAACGGATAAAATTTTCTTGCTGCTACTTTTAATTGCCCCGCTGCTTCCCTCGTGCGGGAGTGTTCCCTTTACTGGAAGAAGGCAGTTGCAGCTGGTATCGAACCAGGAAGTCATTGCGTTGAGCTTACAGCAGTATCAGGATTTTATTCGTACAGCTCCTCTTGAAAAGGGGACTGCCAATGCTCAAATGGTCAGCCGTGTTGGCAGCCGCATTGCAAATGCGGTAGAAAGTTTTTATACCAACAACGGTTATGCCTCGGAACTGGAAAACTTCTCATGGGAGTTTAACCTGGTGAAGGAAAAGAGTGTAAATGCCTTCGCCATGCCGGGGGGAAAGGTAGTTATTTATTCCGGCCTGCTTCCGGTTACCCAGACAGAAGAAGCCCTTGCCGTGGTGGTAGGCCATGAGATTGCCCATGTGATTGCCCAGCATTCGAGCGAACGGTTGAGTCAGCAGTTGGCATTGCAATATGGCGGGGCCATTGCCGGAGGTTTACTGGGTAATTCCCAGGTCGCGCAGCAGTTGGGACAAACCGTTTTTGGCCTTGGTGCCCAGTATGGCGTAATGATGCCTTACGCACGCAAGCAGGAGTATGAAGCTGATGAAATTGGGCTAATCGTGATGGCGATGGCGGGGTATAACCCCCAGACAGCTGTCCCCTTCTGGACGAGGATGGCTCAGAGTGGAGGCGGTGCCCAAGTTCCCGAATTTCTCAGCACCCACCCCACGGATAGCAAACGTATTGCCAATATAGAAAAGATACTGCCCGATGTGATGCAGTATTACAAAGGCAGCGGCGTGCAGAATAACACCTCGGCACCCATTAAGACAAAGGCCGACGTGCCCGTAAAAACTGAAAAGGCCAGGACGTCGGAAGAGTGGTCTTTCTGAGCGGGTTGACCGTTTCATGTCTCTAACCAAGTAAAAGAGCGGCATTTCCTTTCGGAAGATGCCGCTCTTTTTAATTTGGATTCTTTATCTTCTTTTCTTTTCCTATTTTCGCAATCGGTTCAACGATCTGATCAGCGCCTCATCGGCACCTATGTTCCGGATGGCAAGAATGGTCAGTATAAGTGCAATCAGGGGCATAATGATACCCACGCCCACTTTCTGAAACTCCAGTGTTTCCATCGGCAGCAGTTTGTAAATGATAAAGCCGAAATAGAGGTAAAAACCAATCATCAGCAATACATTGAAGACAGACAGTCGTATCTGCAGCATTCTCTGTTTATAGAGAAACACCGTAATCAGCGACAAGACCGAACTCACCATACCCAGCGCGAACTGGCCCCAGGTAGAGTCGTTGAGTGTCCCGTCAAGGTAGACACCCATCGCTTCGAGGGTCACTTTATCACCTTCGTAAATAAAAAATGCCAGCGGCGTTACCGATGCCACAAGCATGGCAGCAGCTGCCAGCAGCAGGAAAAGTGTCTGTATCCGTTGCAGCATAACCCTAAAAAAGTTCTTTCTCCTTCGAAGGATTACGGTAATAGATCTCTTCTTCCTTCCATTCTTCAACGGCCAGAAGGGATGGCTTTGGGAGTTTCTCGTAGAAGCGGGATATCTCAATCTGTTCGTGATTTTCAAAGACCTCTTCAAGATTATCGCTGTATGAGGCGAACTCCTGCAGTTTTGTATCGAGGTCCTGCTTCATTTCCACTGAGAGCTGATTGGCCCGCTTGCTTATTATCCTGACCATCTCATATACATTTCCCACGGGTTCGGCTAATTTCATTACATCCTGGGTTTCCGTGTTGGAGCTAGCGGCAATTTTTCTATAATCCATTGTACTATATCAATTATTTTACATTTATTCAGGTAGCGGGAAGCACATCAATCTTTTTCTGGGCCTCCTTATAATATTCATTTGCTTCGGCAGTATATTTCCCTTCGGGAAAGCTGTTGGTGTAATTGAAGTATTCGTCTACTACCATACGATAGCGTTCCGGCTGTGTGAGCAAAGTACTTCGTTGTGCGTACTCATAACGGGCTCTGAGGATGGTGATCTGGTAATCTTCAAGATACCGTGAATAGGGGTAACTTTTGATTGCCTCACGCGCCGTAATCACCGCCGATTCGTAATTATTCCCCATATAATTGCCCAGATCCAGGTAAAGCTGTGCGGCAAGCAACTCTTTACAGGCCAGCTTCTCCTGCAATTCGAACATGTAATTTTTGGCCTGTTCCCCTCTTTCTGTCTGAGGATATCGTTCTATATACTTTTGGAACTCGGCTATAGCCCGGTAAGTTTTGCTTTGATCCATGCGCGAATCGGGGGAATCAAGGTACAAGCCATAGGCAGAGTAGAACAACGCCGGTTCGGCATATTCACCCTTGGGATAGGTATTGTAATAGGTAGTGAATACCTCTGTTGCAGAATAATAATCTTTTGAATTGTAGTGGCTCTGAGCCAGTAAGTACAGGGATTCCTCGGCCTGGGCAGTTCCCTTCATGAAGGTTACCAATTCTTCGAGGAGTGTAATAGACCGATTGTATTTTCCCTCTTCAAAATATTTTTTCGCATAAGTGTATTTCAGGTCTCTGTCGGTACTTTTTAATATTTTATTGTACTCGTTACAGGAAACCAACACCGCTGCAAGCAGCAAAAAAATGACAGATTTTATTCTCATCTCGTTACAAGTCGGTTTTAGCGTGCAAAGTTACAGAATCTTTCTCACATAGAGCTAAGGGATCACTCTTTTTATTCAATTTTAGGATTTTGAAGCGACGAATTGCAAAATACTATTTACATATTTCCGGTCGTTCGACAGTTTCGGCACTTTATTCTGCCCTCCCGATTTTTCTTTAAATTTCATCCATTCGTAAAACATCCCTTTTTCCATTGTTCTTATTACAGGCATACTCAGTGAGAGGTCATAAGCGCGTTTTGCTTCATAGTCGGAGTTCAGCTTTTTGAGACTCTCATCTAGCAGGGTCCGGAACAGTCCCATGTCTGCCGGTGGTGTTTCAAACTCAATTAACCATTCATGCGCGCCATTGTTGTCATCATCGAAATAAACCGGTGCCACGGTATATTCCGTGATTTTCGCCCCGGTCTGCTGACAAGCTTCATTAATGGCTCTGTCTGCGTTGTCCACGATCAGCTCCTCTCCAAAAGCATTGATGAACTGCCGTGTGCGTCCGGTCAGTTTAAAAAGGTATGGATTGGTGCTGGTGAACTCTATGGTATCCCCGATTTTATAGCGCCATAAGCCACCACTTGTACTGATCACAACAGCATATTGTTTACCGGCTTCCACACCACTCAGCGGAATGGTATCCGGTTGTGCCTTATTCCATTCGCCCGCGGGAATAAATTCATAGTAGACCTCGTTGTCAAGCAACAGCAGCATATCCTTTGATTCCGGAACAAACTGCACGCCAAAAAAGCCCTCTGAAGCATTGTAAGTCTCCCAGTAGCGCATTCTTTCGGAGGGAATCATTTTTTCATACTGTTCCTGAAACGGAAGAAAACTCACACCTCCGTGAAAAAAAACTTCGAGGTGGGGCCAAATGTCGGGAATAGATCTGCCTGTTTCCTGCACAATTTTTTTTAGCAGCACCATCATCCAGGAAGGTACTCCTATCATCGCCCGGATATCGTTCCCGATGGCATAATCGGTTAATTTTTGTAATTTCTCTTCCCAATCGGAAAGCAGAGCGATGCTCTCGGGAGTCCTTCTGTTCCGGGCCGGTGCCGGCAGATTTTTCATCAGGATAGCAGAAATATCTCCGGTATAAATACCGTTGCCAATTCGGTTGACCTGTTGACTTCCGCCCATGACAAGCGTTTTCCCCAAAATGAAAGCACTGTCGGGATAATGGATGGCGTACATTCCGAGCATGTGGTAACCAGCCTTGTAATTTCCATTAAATAACGATTCTTTGGTAACGGGTATATATTTGCTTTTGTCTTCCGTGGTGCCCGAAGACATGGCAAACCATCGCACGGGGGTATCCCAAAGCACATTCGCCTGTTTTTCTATAATGATTTTGTCGAGCCAGAGACGCAAATCTTCATATGCAATCACAGGAACAAGCCTGGAAAAGTCCGCTTCACCGGTAATCCTATCAAAATGATTTTTAGTTCCGTATCTCGTTTTTCGGCCATGCTCAAGCAGGTAGTTCAATGTTTTTTGTTGTGTTCCCAGTGGGTCGTCCACAAATTTCTTAACAGGTCTGTAATAGGAAGTAAGTATGTTACGGGCTATTTTTCGAATCATTCTCAGCATATGAAAAGTATGCAGCAAAGGTATACATGAGTTTCTGAAAACAGAAAAATAAAATCACAAATTTCGATAAAAAACCATTATCCAATGCGGCTAATTTTACGGAGACGCTCCTCATCGATAATCTTTATTTTTCTCCCGTCAATAGCTATAACCCGCTCGTTTACGAAGTTCGACAAAGTTCGGATTGCATTGGAGGTGGTCATGTTCGACAGGTTTGCAAGGTCTTCGCGTGCCAGATAAATGTTTATGGTTGCTCCGTCTTCTTCCAGTCCGTAACTCTCCTTGAGAAAGATCAGCGACTCTGCCAGTCTGCCACGCACATGTTTTTGGGTGAGATTCACAATCCGCTGGTCGGCAATACCCAGGTCTACTGAAAGCATCTGAATAAAGAACAATGCCATATCGCCGTTATTGCGAAGGAATTGTTCAATCAGTTCCATGGGGATCAGGCAAACAGTACAGGATTCAAAAGCCGAAGCGGCTGTCACATAGGGTTCACGCGCAAAATAGGCTCTATATCCGAAATACTGTACCGGGCGAATAATCCTTATGATCTGACTCCTTCCCCCTACCCCGCTCTTATAAATTTTCACCTTCCCTCTGAAGAGACACATCAGGTCCTGCGGAGTTTCATCTTCGAGATAGATCAGTTCATTTTTTTTAAAATGAACAATTCGTGCATTACTACGCAACTGGTCCCGCTCAACATCTGTCAACATCCTCCAGATATCAGGCAAAGTTGAGGACAAATCAATTACTTCTTTCTTTTTTCCGGGCATAGTGCTATAGAACTATGTTCTAAAACACAAATGTAGATATTATTCCCCGAAGAGTAACAAAAAAGTAATATAAAAATTAATTACTACGTTTAAAAAAAATGTAAGTTTGTAGATCAGAATGAAAAAAGGAGTCATCTTACATATTTTCTTTCTCGTTATTGTCTCTAACCAATGTTTCGCGTTAACACGGGAATTACCGGCTGACACGATTATGAACAGGGCAATGAATGCTGCTGAAAAATACAACGGCCTTTTGCAACATTTCAAGGCCGAAGTATATACACGCAGCTACGTGGAAACAATCAATAAAAATTTTCTATATAAATATACCCATCTGATTCCGCGATTTGTCTTACACGATCCAAAGAACGATGAGGCAGTAATTGAAACAATCAGCGACTTTTACTACTCATACCCCAAGACCTATATACAGGACATCCGTTATGTGTCGGGAACGCTCACCGCGAAGAAAGATATAGAGATGATACCCTTTGAGCTGTTGAATATCAACATTTACGGGGAAACGACCAATGACGAGAGCTTTTTTATGCCGATACGGTTCAGCACGGCAAAATATTACCGTTATACACTTTATCAGACATTCACCGAGAATAATAAAACTTACTACAATATCCATTACACGCCGATATACGAAAACACAAAACTGCTAAAAGGCTCATTTATTGTAGAACACGGGACATGGCGGATTATTTTTTTTCGGGGGGAGGGACTCGATATCTTTGCTGACTTTTCATTTGAAATGACCATGGGTGATGAATGGATCACTAATTACCTGCCAGTACAGTTCACCATTTACCAGACAGTCTCATACCTGGGTAATACGCTGGCGGCCAGACATCTGGCAAACGTCAAGTACAGTGACATTCAACTGCGTAAAATCAAGGAGACACCCCCTTCACTCAACATCAGTGACTCATACAAGGTACGTCTCGACTCAGTACCGGTTCTCCGGGACTCTCTCTTCTGGGAAGAGGTGAGACCCATACCATTGCAGGCAAGAGAAAGAGATGTGATTAACCGGCATATTGCACAGCAAAATGAGCGGGCAAGGTATCCGGCGAATGATACCCTCTCCGGCATGCAAAGGGCACAGCAGATGGCGCAACGGGTAGTAATGAACTCAAAGTACAAGTACCGGTCGACACGAATAGGGTACTCCGGTCTGTTTAATCCGTTCATGCTGGGATACAGCTCTCGCGACGGCATCACCTACCGGCAGAAGCTGTCGTTCATCATCGATCTGAAACGCAATCGTACGGTAGATATCAATGCTACCGCAGGATATATGTCCCGCCAGAAAGATATTTTCACCAATCTGACCACCACATGGAATTATGATCCTTATCGCCTGAGTAGCGCCACTTTTTCTTTAGGAAGTGGCAATCCCACTTACAGTTCGTTGTTCGTCGATCAGATTCAGGACAGCCTTAAAAACAAGGGACTCACTTTTGAAGATATCTCATTGAATTATTACAAGGATTATTATTTCAGGTTATTCAACACTTTGGAAGCTGCAAATGGATTGTTGCTGCAGACAGGCGTGGATTATCACATACGGAAAAGTAAAAATAACCCAATGAAATTGCGGTCACTGCCGGGCGACAGTGAACCCATTGAGGATCTTTTCGGTACAAAGAGGTCATTTGCCCCTTTTATGAGGATCAGCTGGACTCCAATGCAATATTATCGATACGAGGGACAGCAAAAAATATATGAAAGGTCTTCATTTCCAACGTTCAAGTTGGAGCTTTCACGGAGTTTCCTTGATATTCTGGGCAGTACCTCACAATACAACCGGATTGAGTTCGATATAAGCCAGCATATTCCTTTCGGACTGAGGCATTCGCTGCAGTATCATCTTGGTACCGGCAGTTTTATCAATCAGAAAACAGAATATTTTGCCGACTTCGTCTATTTTTCCAAATACAACTTTTCGGAGAACTGGAACGATGGCCTGGGCGGTAACTTTAACCTGTTGAACAGGGAACTGTACAACGCGTCAGACTCATACATCCAGGGGCACGTCATGTTTGAAACCCCTTTTCTGATCCTCAAAAATATTAATTTCGTCTCGGACTTTGCCGACAAGGAACGCATCTATTTCAGCCAGCTTTACACTCCTCAGATCATATCGTACACGGAACTGGGTTACGGCATTGGCAACCGTTTTTTCAACGCCGGTTTTTTTTGCTCCTTCCATAAGGATCAGTTTAAAGAACTGGGTGTAAGGGCTGCATTTGAGTTGTAAGAAGCAGAAACGGGTATCAGGAAAGATAGTTAAATAATATTTTTTATCTTTGTAAAAAAGATTGACGAAGGATGATCTGTTTTCCCAATGCGAAAATAAACTTAGGACTGCACATTGTCTCACGCCGGCCGGATGGCTACCATGATCTGGAGACCATTTTCTATCCGGTTGGCATGAAGGATGCCCTGGAGATTGTTCCTGGGGGTTCTTCTGTAGGTTATCGTTTTTTTCAGTCAGGAATTCCGGTCGGGGGAGCTGTTGAGAAAAATCTGGTGATCAGGGCACTTCATCTGGTTTCGGCAGAGAAGGAAATTCCACCAATCGACATACACCTGCTCAAAAAGATTCCCACCGGAGCCGGACTGGGAGGAGGGTCGTCCGATGCGGCTTTCATGCTGCGGTTACTGAACGAAACCTTTACATTGGGTTACACCCGTGAAGATCTTTTACGCTTTGCAGTACAGCTGGGAGCCGATTGTTCCTTTTTTATCAAAAACGCCCCCTCTTTCGCTACCGGCACGGGCGATGAGCTGGAGCCGGTGACAGTTGGCCTTGACAGCTATTTTATATTGCTGGTAAAGCCGGATATCACGATTTCCACAAAAGAAGCCTATGCAATGATCACTCCTCGCCAGCCGGAGGTTTCACTGAAAGAAATTGTAAAAAGGCCGGTTTCAGAGTGGAAGGAAGTAATGAAAAATGATTTTGAAATTCCTGTTTTCAAAAAATATCCGGAAATTGGTAACATCAAACAGCAAATATATGATATGGGAGCTGTTTATGCTGCGATGAGCGGTTCAGGTTCGGCAGTTTTCGGTATTTTTGAGCAGGAGCCGGTTTGGAGAAACCTTTTCAGCCGGTATTTCGTATGGACGAGCAGTATGAAGCAATCACACAAAAAGTAAAAAGCCGCCGGGCAATCAGGATATAGAAAAAAAATGAAAATAATAAAACAACATTGGGGATATCTTATTGCGGGACTCTTCGGGGTTCTCTGTCTTCAGGCCGGAGAACCCGTCTCACCGGATACAATTGCCGTCTTCGGACCTGTTCCGGTCCTGAAACCGGTCATGCTCGACAGTGTGAACCTGGATGGCACACCCTACTCCGATGAAATGTTGCTCTCCTCCCCGCTTTCTTTTCCAGATCAGGAAAGGTTCACAGGAAACACAACTCCCGATACCGCCGGCTTTTTCTATTTGCCGAAACCTGTAGCGGGCAAAGCGTTTCAGCTGTTGTCGTTTTATGTTTCAGGTGACCGTTACGGCAGGGGAAAGATCACCGTGACTTCACCCAACCCGTTCGAGTTGTGGGTAGACGGTGTGAAGAGGGCCACCAAGAACCAGATTAACGACAGCCTGCATCAGTCGGGTCAGGCAGATACCCACCTGAACGGCTTCACAAACAACGCCCGTATTGTGATCAAGATGCTCACCGATGCGGAAAACAAGACGGAACCCGCGTTGAAAATCGACCTAAAGCCTGATGATGCAGACTCGCTGTTGGCATACACTTTTGGCAACAGTCCCCGGCGGCGGATACAGATCAATGATATTCTGGAAGGCAAACGGGTCAGCAACGCCGTGATCTCCCCTGGCGGCCGGTATGTGCTTCTTTCACTCCAGGAAACACTTTCAGGGGGAGAAAACCGCAGCTACATCGAGGTGTACGACACAAAGCAGGAGCGTACCATCCTTTCCGAAACGGCAAACAGGTCACAGTTAAGCTGGATGCCGAAGCAGGATCTGCTCTACTACGTGACCGACAGCGAAGAGGGACGGTCCATAGTGACACTCGATCCGCTAACCACCGAAAGCAGGATCATCGCCAAAGGCCTTCCGAAAGAGACCTTTCATATTGCACCCGACGAGAAATCGCTTTTTTTCTCTGCGAAGGAGAGGCTCACCATCAGCAATCCGGGAGGCCTGAAAAGGCTGATCGGCATAAACGACCGACAGTCGGACTATCGTGACCGCCACTTCCTGTATCGTTACTTCTTCGACACCGGGCTTACCCAACAACTCACCTTCGGCAGGCAGACTGCTTCACTGAATGATGTAACCGACGACCTGGCGTACCTTCTTTTTTCCACGTCGGAAGAAGACCTGACAGAACGGCCCTTTCGCAAAAGTTCGCTCTACAGGTTAAACCTCGAGACAATGGAGGTAGATACTTTATGGAAGGACCAGACCTACGTCTACTCGGCTCAATTTTCTCCCGACGGGAAGCAGCTGCTTGTTCACGGTGCTCCCGAGGCATTTAACGGTATAGGCCTGAATATTGGCCCCGGACAGATTGCCAACAGCTACGACACACAATCGTTCCTGATGGATATCGATACGAAAAAAGTGGAGCCGGTTACAAAATTTTTCAATCCCTCCATCAGCGCTCAGGAGTGGAACAGGCTCGACAATATCATCTATTACCGTGTGGAGGAAGGTGACTGTGCCAATATGTATCGCTACCACACCCGTACAAAGAAGTTTGAGAAGCTGCCACTCAAAGAGGAGGTCATCCGCTCATTCAACATTGCCGAAAATGCCCTGTGGGCAACCTATACCGGAGTGAGTGTCTCCAACTCGAACAGGAGCTACCTGCTGAATCTGAAAACAATGAAGTCGACCCTCATTTCCGACCCTTATGCGGAACGACTGAACCGGCTTACCCTTGGAGAGGTAAGGAACTGGCACTTCACAAGTTCCTTTGGTGACGTCATTGAAGGGCGTTATTATCTGCCCCCCCACTTTAGGCCGGATAAAAAATATCCGCTCATCGTCTATTACTACGGCGGCACAAGTCCCACCTCCCGTACTTTTGAAAGTACCTACCCGTTGCATGTGTATGCAGCTCAGGACTACGTGGTGTATACCCTGCAGCCGAGTGGTACCACCGGCTATGGTCAGGAATTTTCGGCACGTCATGTAAACGCCTGGGGTGAACAGACTGCCGATGAGATCATTGAAGGTGTGAATGCCTTCGTGGCTGCACATCCTTTTGTGGATGGCACAAAAATAGGCAACATCGGCGCTTCCTATGGGGGATTCATGACCCAGTACCTTATTACGCAGACCGATCTGTTTTCTGCTTCAGTATCGCACGCGGGCATCAGCAACATCACCAGCTACTGGGGTGAGGGTTACTGGGGTTATTCCTACAGTGCCGGCGCCAGTGCGGGCAGCTATCCATGGAACAATCAAGAGCTTTATGTAAAACAAAGTCCCCTGTTTCAGGCCGACAAAATCACCACTCCCCTGCTTTTGCTTCACGGCACAGCCGACACCAACGTACCCATCGGAGAGAGCATCCAGATGTATACTGCGTTGAAACTGCTGAACAAGCCGGTAGAGTTTATCCAGGTGGAGGGAGAGAACCATGCCATTTACAATTATGATAAAAGGATCGCCTGGAATAATGCCATCTATGCCTGGTTCGCAAAATGGCTGAAGAATGATCCCCGCTGGTGGGATTCGATGTATCCCGAGAAATAAGCATTTAATATTATGATCTCTGAAAAAACAAGTATGGATCTGGAAAAACTGTGTAATGAAGTAAAACAAATCGCCCGTACCGCGGGCGAGTATCTGAAAAATGAACAGACTCTGCTCAGGCGTAACGATATTGAACTGAAAGGCACACGCAATTATGTTACGTACATAGACAAGGAAGCCGAGCAGATGCTGGTAGCAGCACTCCAAAAAACATTTCCCGAAGCCGGATTCCTCACAGAGGAGAATACGGTAACATTTGAACAGCGGGCTTTCACCTGGATCATTGATCCGCTGGACGGCACCACAAACTACGTGCACGGCGACACTCCCTTTTCTGTGAGCATTGCGCTGATGAAGGAGGGGGAAGTGATACTGGGAGTGGTGTTTGATCCTGTAGCAGATCAAATGTTTTATGCCACTGAAAAGGGAAAAGCTTTTCTGAACGGCCTCCCGCTGCAGGTCAGCAGGCAATCTTCTCTGGAAAACGGGTACATCGGATTCGGCATCCCCTACAGCCTCGATGAAAAAGGCGAACAGATACTTCAGCATACAATGAGGCAATTCCGGAAATGCAGCTTTCGCATCAAAGGCTCGGCAGCGCTGGAGATTTGCTATGTAGCTGCCGGGGTCAGCGATGCCTATTTCCATTCGGGATTATCACCCTGGGATGTAGCTGCCGGGGCATTCATTCTGCAATGTGCCGGAGGCAGATGTACCGACTTCAGCAATGGCAGCAATTACATTTTCGGAAAAGAGATGGTAGCCTCCAACGGCGCCATCCACAAGGAAATCATGAACTACATTATTCAAGGCCACTAATGGACAACCAAACCATCCTCATTGCTTTTCTGCTTACGTTGTTTGCAGGTTTATCTACCGGGATTGGCAGCCTGATTGCCTTTGTGGCTAAACGGACCAATACCAATTTTCTGAGTCTTGCCCTGGGTCTTTCGGCAGGCGTGATGATCTACGTTTCCTTCATGGAGATGCTGCCAAAATCATTGGCAGCATTGTCCGGCATATACGGAGAGAAAGCAGGAATGTTTTATATGATTCTGGGACTCTTTGGAGGAATTGCGTTGATTGCCATGATCGACTTTCTTATTCCCGAATCTAGAAATCCGCACGAGATGCACGGCGTGGAAGAGATGAAATCGAACTACCGGCTCAAACAGACCGGCATCATCACCGCTGTGACCATTGCCATCCACAACTTTCCCGAAGGAATCGCCACCTTCATGTCGGCCCTGAATGCAATGGAAGTGGCTATTCCCATCACTGCCGCCATCGCCATTCACAATATTCCCGAAGGCATTGCCGTTGCCGTCCCCATCTATCATTCCACAGGAAGTAAAAAGAAAGCATTCTGGCTCTCCTTTGCATCGGGACTTGCCGAGCCGTTGGGTGCGCTGATTGCTTTTCTGTTTCTGTTGCCATTTTGGAATCCGGCACTGGACGCCCTAATCCTGTCGGCGGTAGCCGGGATTATGATTTTTATCTCGCTGGATGAATTGCTTCCCAGTGCCGAGAAATACGGAAAGCACCATCTTTCCATTATCGGGCTCGTCGCCGGAATGGCAGTGATGGCAATCAGTTTGTTTCTGTTCATTTAAACAAAAAATAAGTATCTTTGCAGAATATTCGCCAAGATGGGTTTGGAACCCCAAGAACAAATCAACACGTACTACAATGGCAACAGATTTAAAACTAATAGGAGAGCGCATCAAGGGATTACGGGACGCACTCGATTTTTCACCGGCCGAGATGGCACAAAAGCTGGAAGTGGATGAAGAGGTTTATCTGCAGTATGAGACAGGTGAAAAAGACATCTCTGTTTCCTTCTTACAGCGGATTGAGCGGGAGTTCAATGTAGACCTGGCTACACTGATGTTCGGTACAGAGCCGAAAATGAATTCTTATTTTATTACGCGCAAAGACAAGGGAGTAAGTGTGGAGAGAGTATCGGCCTATAAATACCAGTCGCTCACATCCGGTTTTAACAATAACGTAGCTGAAGTATTTGTCGTAACGGTAGAGCCCAAACCCGTGGATGAAGATTTTTACCAAAATATTCATGCAGGACAGGAATTCAATATGATCCTGGAAGGCAGCATGCTGTTGAACATAAACGGGAAAAATCTGACCCTCAACGAGGGAGACAGTATCTATTTCGACTCCTCCCTTCCGCACGGCATGAAAGCGCTCAACGACAGGCCAGTAAAATTCCTGACCGTGGTCTTATACCCATAATTCCACGCAATCTGTCGTGAATCAAAGTTTTTTCCGTCAACCGACCCAATAACCAGGTTATCATGTTAGAAAAATTTGTAAAGAAAACAACATTTACATCTCATCAGGATTTCATTGACAATTATGAAATTATCGTTCCTGAACAATTTAATTTCGCCTATGACGTAGTGGATGCATGGGCAGAAACAGATCCTCAAAAAAGGGCACTCTGCTGGACAAACGACAAGGGAGCCCACCGCGACCTTACTTTCGGCGAACTGAGGACACTCTCCGACAAGACGGCTTCATTCTTTCAATCGCTGGGCATCGGGAAAGGAGATATGGTAATGCTCATCCTTAAAAGAAGCATTGAGTTTTGGCAGACCATCCTGGCACTGCACAAGATTGGCGCAGTGGCGATACCGGCAACCCACCTGCTTACCGACAAAGACATCGTATACCGTAATAACGCGGCGGGTATCAAAGCCATCGTGGCAACGGATGATCAAAATCTGATTGACCACGTGAACCTCGCCATGCCCAAATCACCTTCGGTAGAACATCGTATTTTTGTTGGTGAAACTCTTCCCGAAGGATGGATCAGTTTTCATCAAGGCGTAGAAAATGCGGTCTCTTTTATAAAACCGGACAAATCCAATTCCAACAAGGACATCATGATCCTCTATTTTACTTCAGGTACTACCGGACAGCCCAAAATGGTTATCCATGACTTCACCTATCCGCTCGGGCATATTACCACCGCCAAATATTGGCATAATCTGCACGAAAACAGTATTCACCTCACCGTGGCAGATACAGGATGGGCCAAAGCCGTGTGGGGTAAGTTATACGGACAGTGGATCGCGGGAGCCTGCGTTTTCGTGTATGATTTTGAAGGCCGGTTTATTCCCGACGACATGCTTCGCATGATTTCAACTTACAAGGTAACCTCATTCTGTGCTCCTCCCACCATATTCCGCTTCCTTATCCGTGAAGATCTTGGCAAGTACGATCTTTCGTCACTGGAATACTGTACCACGGCCGGGGAAGCACTGAATCCATCGGTATTTGAATCATTTTATGAAAAGACGGGCATTAAGATGATGGAAGCCTTCGGGCAAACAGAGACGGCACCCACCATCATCACTTTCCCCTGGATTGAACCGAAGCCCGGCTCAATGGGCGTTCCCAACCCGCTCTACAAGATGGATCTCCTCACCTGGGACGGACGTTCAGCCGAAGATGGCGAGCAGGGAGAGATCGTCTTTTATACCGATGAGAAACGACCTCTGTCATTGTTCATGGGTTATTACCGCGATAAGGAGCTTACGGAACAGGTATATGCCGACCATGTGTACCACACAGGCGACATGGCCTGGCGCGACGAAGACGGCTACTACTGGTTCGTGGGGCGTACCGACGATGTGATCAAGAGCTCCGGTTACCGCATCGGGCCTTTCGAGGTGGAAAGTGCAGTGATGACGCATCCAGCCGTGGTTGAGTGCGCCATCACAGGCGTCCCCGACGAGATCCGCGGACAGGTGATCAAAGCCACCATTGTGCTGGCGGCAGAATATAAAACACAAGCAGGCGATGCATTGGCTGCAGAGATCCAGGAACATGTAAAAAACGTGACTGCACCCTATAAGTACCCTCGCGTAATTGAATTTGTGAATGAATTGCCGAAGACCATCAGTGGAAAGATCCGCCGTGTGGAGATCCGGGAAAAGAGTAAATAGCAGTCGGCTTTTTAAAAGAAAGATTGACAGTTACAGCGGTTTGTAAATATACTTTAATGAAAAAATAAGAAATCGTATGAATCGAGCGTATGTATTCCCCGGCCAGGGGGCCCAATTCGTGGGTATGGGAAAAGAGTTGTATGACACACTGCCTTTGGCGAAGGAGCTTTTTGAGAAGGCGAACGAAATACTTGGTTTCCGGATAACGGATCTGATGTTTGATGGTACTGATGAGGAGCTCAGGCAGACCAGGGTAACGCAGCCGGCCATCTTTCTCCACTCGGTAATACTGGCAAAGAGTCTTGGTGAAGCGTTTCAACCCGACATGACGGCAGGTCACTCACTGGGTGAGTTCTCAGCCCTGGTGGCTGCCGGTGCATTATCTTTCGAAGATGGCTTAAAGCTGGTTTACGCGCGTGCGATGGCCATG
Organism: Proteiniphilum sp. LBM24028; assembly: GCF_056629195.1. Classification (NCBI taxonomy): domain Bacteria; kingdom Pseudomonadati; phylum Bacteroidota; class Bacteroidia; order Bacteroidales; family Dysgonomonadaceae; genus Proteiniphilum; species Proteiniphilum sp. LBM24028. The sequence continues at coordinate 1,540,650 of NZ_CM152817.1, forward strand.
CAGAAAGCATGTGAAGCCAACCCTTCAACTATGGCAGCCATCCTTGGATTGTCTGATGAGAAAGTGGAAGAAGTTTGTGCATTGGTAGACGACGTGGTAGTCCCTGCCAACTATAACTGTCCCGGGCAGATCGTGATTTCGGGGACGAACAATGGAATAGAAAAAGCATGCGAGCTGATGAAGGAAGCCGGTGCCAAGCGTGCCCTGCCCTTGAAAGTAGGCGGTGCTTTTCACTCACCGTTGATGGAGCCTGCCAGGCTGGAACTGATGGAAGCAATTGAAGCTACACCGTTCTCGGTACCTGTTTGTCCCGTTTATCAGAATGTTTCCACACGGGGAGAGACCGATCCTGCCACCATCAGGAAGAACCTTATCGCGCAGCTTACCTCTCCGGTGAAATGGACCCAGTCGGTACAACAGATGATTGCCGACGGTGCGGTTGAATTTGTGGAGTTAGGCCCGGGCAATGTACTACAGGGATTGATATCCAAAATAGACAAGAGTGTGACTGTTTCCGGTAAACAATAACCGTCTTGCAGGTGTTAAAACAATACGCACCATAACAGAAAACAAAATCTGACACTTAAAAAAAAGGTTATGCAAAAAATATTGTTTATACTCGTTCTTTTCGCATCCATATTTTTTCAGTCCAAATCACAGGATTTATTTAAGGCTCCCGATTTTCCACAGATTGAGAGAAACGTGAAGGAACAGGCTTCATCCTATTATTACCCGAATCTGATGAAAAAATACCTGTCGGGTACAGCCCAGATGAATCCTGAAGAAGGCAGACACCTCTATTTTGGGTATGTATACCAGCCGGAATATGTTCCCACGGACACTTCCGAATTTAACAGCAAGCTGGCAGCGATCCTGTCAAAACAATCCCTGGTTCCGGAAGATTACAAAAATATTTTACAATACGCCGATGCGTTGCTTCTGGAAGACCCGTTCAATCTGCGTGCGCTGAATGCAAAGCTGCTGGTATACGCACAGGAGAATAATACGGAACAGTACAAGAAGGTGGCTCTCAAACGGCGTATCGTGCAGGATGCCATTATTGGTACCGGCGATGGCATGTCAGAGAAAACTCCTTTTTATGTGATCAAAGTGGCTCATGAATACGATATACTGCCTTTTCTGGGATATAACTTCGGTGGAGAAGACAAAATTCTGAAAGGGAACAAGGTGAATTATCTGTCGCTCGGTAAAAACCGTTTCGAAGTGGACCGGATTTACTTTAATATCAGTCCCATCATTGATCACCTCAACGCACGGGGCGGAGGAAAAATGTAAATCCACTCGTGTGGGGAAAATAATATAAGGGCTTAAAAACCGCTGTTTGAACGATTGTCGGGTTTTAAGTCCTTATTTTTTGTGTATCAGAACCATTTTTTCCTTTTAAAATACCAGAGCATGCCGGCTGCAATCAACAGCATCACTCCCCAGACAATGATGTAGCCATGCGGCAGATGGAGTTCCGGCATGTTGTCGAAATTCATCCCGTACACGCCCACGATAAAGGTAAGTGGGATGAATACCACCGAGAAGACTGTCAGCAGAGCCATGATATCGTTCAGCCTGGTACTCATTGAAGAGTGATAAATATTCAGTTCGTCATACAAAACTTCATGATAATAATCGAGTAGTTCCACTGCCTGATTTATATTATCATGGAGTTCCTTGAAGTATTTGTAATTTTTCTGGGCAACAAAGTCGCTGTCCATCTTCATAAGGCTCGTGATCATCTCCCGGGCAGGTTTTATATAACGACCCAGATCACTCAGTTCATGCTTGAACAGATTAATTATTTTAAGTGTTTCCCTGTCGGGGTTAAGCACCATTTTGTTTTCCATGGTCTCAATTCTTTCACCAAGTTCACCCAAAATAAAAATGTAATTGTCAATTACCACATCCAGCAGGGCGAAGGCAAGATAATCGGCTCCCAGGGACCTGAATCTCTTGTAATGCTTCTTCAGTCGCTCTTTTACGGGATTAAACAGACTGCTCCGTTCCTCCTGAAAAGTAATCAGCATATTGTTCATCAGCACGATACCCAGATTATCTACCGACACCTGACGCAACGGTTCATCGAATTGCATCATTTTGATAGATACGAAGAGACCATTGTCGAATTCTTCCGTCTGTGGGCGGGTGCCAGGCTCCATTACATCCGACAAGATCTCTGCCGGGATGAGCAGGCTGTCCGCCAGTTCCCTCATCAATGCCTCGTTATGCAGGCCGTCTATATTAAGCCAGATAAACTTGTCCTTATACGACTGAAGTGCTTCTGCCGAGTGGATAATTGTCTCCGTCACATCATCTTGTCCGATATCAAAAACTGCCATTCGCACCTCCGGGGAACGGTGCCTTCCCCGAAATTTCAGTTCATACGGCGACAGTCCGATGTCTTCCTTGCGTTTTATTGGGCTCTGGTGCATAAATACAAATTAAAAGATATGAGACTGCAAGATACAATTTTTTTTAATTAATTGGCGTGAGATGACAAGATGATCTCGTGAACCGCTATCGGTATCTATAACCCATTGACAACCAGCACAATTTTACTGGCATACTATTTGCGTGATCTTTACCGTAATTCAAATAATATATACAGAAAAGATATGGGTTTTTTAAATATTGCGAAAAGCAGGTACACCACAAAAAAATATAATCCGAATGAAAAGATTGACAATGAAACAATAGAGAAGCTGAAAGAGATTATTAGATTAAGTCCATCCTCTATCAATAGTCAGCCATGGAAGTTTACTTTTGTTTCAGATGAAGAGGTAAAAAGTAAGTTGGCCGACGCTTCTTACAATAATAAGCAGAAGGTCCTGGATGCCAGCCACGTGGTGGTCTTTAGCGTAATTAAGGATGTGGAAACTTTTGAAAATAATAAGCTTGCATTACTGCCCGAAGGGGCAACATTATATTATAATCGCATGTTGAAGCCCAGAGGCGATGAACAGATCAAGACATGGTTGATCTCCCAGGTTTATCTGTCATTGGGATTTTTCCTGAGTGCCACCGCAAGCTTAGGAATAGATTCTACTCCGATGGAAGGTATTCAGGTGGAATCGTATGATGATATTTTACAGGATGACGATTATAAGACTTTGTTTGCAGTAGCAATTGGTTATCGCGACAATGAGGATATCAATCAGCCCGTCCATACTCCCAAGTTCAGGTTGGAGCAGAATCAAATTATAAGATCAATCTAAAGTTGTAACCTATTGAAAAGAACTTGCGTCATATCACTGTATAAAATAAAAAATATGATGACGCGAAAAATTCTCTTTTCAATTCTATTATGTGGCTTGATCATGCCGATCATAGCACAGATTAAGGGAACGGTAACCGATACCGACAGCAATCCCATTGAATTTGCCAATGTGGCCATCTACTCTCTCCCCGACTCCACCCTGATCTCGGGGACAACGACCGATCAGGAGGGTACATTTTTGCTTCTTGCCGATAATAGCAACAGCTCCAATGCGCTGTTAAGGGTATCTTTCATCGGATACGAAACACGAACCCTGCCGGCACTCTCCGAACAGACCATCTCCCTTCATCCGGACACCACCATGCTGAGTGAGGTGGTGGTAGAAGGGGATTTGCCCCGCATCAGGCTGCGCAGTGATGCCGTAGTAGCGACGGTGGAAAACACCGTATTGAGCAAGGCTGGCACCGCCAACGATGTACTGAAGCGGCTGCCGGCCATCACGGGTGATGACGGTGACTTTTCGATCTTCGGAAAAGGGAAAGCAAAGATTTACGTCAATAACCGGGAGTTACGCGACGTGTCGGAGCTTGATATGATCTCCTCTGCCGACATCAGGGAGGTGGAGATTGTGCACAACCCCGGTGCAGGCTATGATGCCTCAGTAAAGGCGGTAATCCGCATTCACACCGTCCGCAAGGTGGGCGACGGGCTGAGCTTCGACATGCGTTCAACCTACCTGCAAACAGAGAATACCGATCTGCGGCAGCAACTCAACATGAACTACCGCCACAAGGGTTGGGATCTCTTCGGCACGGTCAAGTATGAACGGTATGCCTATGTCCAGGAGAGCAGGATCGCACAGGAAGCCTTCGTCGACACCCTTTGGACACAGAAAAATGAACTCCGCGTAGACGGCGTCACCACCCCGCTGACCGCCATTGCCGGCGTCAACTACGAAATATCCTCCAGCCATTATGCCGGAGTGAAATATACCATGACCAGTTTCCCGGGTAATCACTTCATGCGGGCATCCGCGCTGAGCGACGTATATGCCAACGGAGCGTTTTACGACCGGTGGGAAAGCAACGATCGACAGACAGAGCGCAACACTCCCCGCCACAGGCTGAATGCCTATTACAATGGTAAGTTCGGAGAGTTGAAAGTGGATTTCAACAGCGATTTATACAGGAGCAGCCAATCCACCGTATCCGTCATCAACGAGAGCAGCCAGGAGTATGACAACCGGATCATCAACTCCGACAACAAGATCAGAAACCGTCTGTTTGCCAGCAGGCTGGTACTATCCCACCCTGTTTGGGAGGGTCAGTTCTCGGCAGGAAACGAGTATACACGTACCCGGCGCGACGACGATTATATCACCGACATTCAGGGTATCCCCTCCACCAACACCTCCATTCACGACGAAAACAACGCTTTCTTTGCCGAGTACTCCCGTCCTACTCCTGTCGGGCAGATAACCGCCGGAGTCCGCTTTGAAAATGTCCACTCCGACTACTTCAGTGACGACGAGGAGATGAGGGATCAAAGCCGTCATTATGCGCGCTGGTTCCCCAACTTCTCCTACAGCAACACCCTCGGCGGTGTACAACTGCAATTGAGTTATACTGCAAAGACAGTACGCCCTGCTTATTGGCAACTCGGAAGCAGCATCTTCTATGCAAACCGGTTCACCATGCAAACAGGAAATCCCTTCCTCAAGCCAACCCTCATCCACGATGTTTCGCTCACCACGTCCTGGAAGTTCCTGCAACTCATGGTCAGCTACAAACAGGAGAGAGATGTCATCATACAATGGGCCACACAGATGGAGGACAATCCCGCCGTGACCCTGCTTTCTACCCGCAACCTGGATAAGCTGCCCAGTCTGACCGCCTACCTCACCGCCTCTCCCAAATTCGGCATCTGGGCTCCACAGGCCACCATCGGGTTTATGAAGCAATGGCTTACCATCACCGGTAATAATAAGCAGATAAGTATGAACAATCCCATACCCACTGCATCGCTGAATAATTCTTTCTCGCTGCCAAAAGGATTTCTGCTGACCATCGATGCCAATTACCGGGGAAAAGGATCAGAGCAGAACGTGGTGCTGACCGACCATCAGCTTGTACTCAACCTGGGAGTCACCAAATCGTTCTTCGACGAACGGCTGTCGGTAACGTTAAAAGGGCACGATCTCTTCCATGGGCGGACGATGGACATCAAGGCATATAATGACCGTCTCAATATTTACCAGTTCAGCCGCTGGGACTCGCGCGAGCTGGAGGTGACGGTGCGTTACAAATTCAACACCGCCAAGAACCGCTATAAAGGAACCGGTGCCGGCCAGGGAGAGATTAACAGGATGTAGGAAAACATTCCCCTCAGTTCAATATTTTTTTGACAAAAAACTGGATCGATGGCTTCTCAACATCGAGGTTTGCCGCTTTACTCCGCTTACTTCATTCACCTTTTAGTCCATATCGGGTAATGAATGATATGGTGAAAATATATTCTGATAATTCTTACCTCAATCGTTACATTACCTTATTGTATTTACACCTTTTGTGTTTTTACGAAAACCGTGTAAGTCAGCTTTGAAACAACGTTATTGTGGACATTGATGGGTCTTATCATAACATTATTGAGTTTTCCTTCTGCATTCTATCTCGTGTTGAAATTTGACAAATGGAAAGGTGATATTTATGTCGATAAATAATGCTAATTTTGCAACCATTTTTATTTTCAATAATGTAACTATATATTGGATTGGTTATAGGAAAACAATTACGATGAGGAAATAGATAACTTTCTTACAAAATATTTAACCTTACGTGTTGCATCTGACTTTTAAATTTTATGTTTGAATCTTTACACTGTGCCAAAAGGGGAAAATGACTGTCGCTTATGCTTTACTTAGAAAACCATTGACAGATGAACTTATAATTTTAGAACAATTACTAACAGATAATCAGAATTTCATTTGTCGCTTCTTTCATTCTGGTAATCCAAATAAACATGAGCCAAGTAATAGGAATATTGATAAAAAGAAAATAATATTAATTTTGTTGTCATGAAGAAAAGGAAAACTTACAGTGCAGACTTTAAAACGAAGGTAGTTTTAGAGATACTTCAAGAAAGGAAAACAGTCCAGGAGATTGAGAGAAAGTATGAGCTTCACCCAAGTCTGATCTCTACATGGAAGAGTCAATTTTTATCCAATGCGGATGTTATTTTCGAAAAGGTAAATCCGTGACAGAGGATGACAAGGAGAAAGATGCCCTCTTCAATAAAGTTGGACAACTTCAACTGAAGGTTGACTACTTAAAAAAGTATGGGGGAAATAGCCAAAAAAGATCGGATAGGCAAGATGGGTAAGATTGACAAAACTCACAGTTTAAGTGTTTCACGCCAGTGTGAGCTGTTGAATGTGACCCGAAGCAGCTTCTACTATTCTCCCCTTGAAGATAGTTCTTATAATGAGGAACTGATGAAACAGATCGACAAACAATACATGGATAACCCGTTTTATGGTGTGCCCTGGATGACAAATCACTTGCGTGGCCTGGGCTACAAGGTGAACCCCAAGCGTATCCGCCAGTTATACCACATAATGGATTTGTATGCCATTGGCCCCCGCCCCAACACGGGCAAGGCTCACAAGGATGAAGGCCATGCCATTTATTCCTACTTGCTACGTGGGCTGACTATAGACCGCCCCAACCAGGTTTGGGCGATGGATATCCATATATCCTGTTGGGGACAGTCATATGTACCCGGTTGACATAATTGATGTTTACAGCCACTACATCGTAGGCTGATCACTGTCCAATATGATGCGCCCTCTGGTGCCGCGAGTGTCTTGAGGAAGCTATATGGTGTCATAGCATCCGGAGATAATCAACACGAACCAGGAGAGCCAGTTTTCCAGTTCCGAGTTCTCAACATATTTTTCTTCGAACACAGGTTTAAAGTTCAGCACAGACGGCAAGGAACGTGGATCGACAATATTTTCCTTGAAAGATTCTGGCGAAACATCAAATACGAAAAGATCTATCTCGAACCATCTGACATGGTTTGGAATTATGTCACAAAATAAAGGGTTATATGAAATATTATAACATGGAAAGGCCCCATCAGGGATTGGAATATAAAAAGCTGGTGGAAATCTACCAGGCGGCCGCTTAGTTTCTTGAGATCATCCAATTGGACAATCTCAAGAAACTAACTTATCTTTGAATCAAAGTTGTCTAAAAAGAGGGAGAAGTTTAATGAGCTGTATAATTTGGAATAAAACTGTTTTGCCGGAATTCATGTTGTACATTATTTGAAGGGAAATGCAAAAATAACCAATTCAAATCATGTACAAGAAATTTAGGACGCATATTATTAAATATAAAATACTTACAAAAAACAATATTTTAACGGAACACTTCTATTACTTTTGGTAAAATGAAAACTTCAATTCCTAATTTGACGATATTATTTACAAAGTTTAAAGAAGGGGATGATGACGCCTTCATATTTTTTTATGAATTATACCTTAATGATTTATATTCTTACGGAATAAGTTTAGGATGTGAAAAAGAGGTTGTAAAAGATCTTGTTCAAGATATTTTCATTAAAATATATAACAAACAAAAAGATTTTTCTTCTGTCAACCATCTAAAGTATTTTTTATTTAGATCTCTTAAGAATCAGCTTTATAACTTTTATAAATCTAAAGCAGTCACAAGCAAAACAGATATATCTGATGATATTTTAAATTTTTCAATTACAACGACAGTGTTGGATAATATTATTGATGCTGAAGAAAGTATCGCCATTAAAAAAAAAATTGAAGATCTTCTATCAAAGCTTACTCCTCGTCAGAAAGAGGTCATATATCTTCGTTATATGCAAAATATGGAGTATGATGAGATTTCTGAAATAATGGGTATTACACCTCATGCTACAAGAAAACTGGTTTCTAGTTCTCTGAAAAAGATGAGAGATGAGAAATTGTTTATCCCTTTCTTATTTCTTATGATAATTTTCTCATAAATTCATTTTTTAATTAAAAAAATGGGGACAAAATCTCTTTATATTTGTATATATATAAAGAGTGAGGACAAGTGTTGATTGACAAATATAAAAAATACCGCTCATTAGATTTTCTTAAAGATGAAAATTTCATTAGGTGGCAACTCCTGAAAAACGAGGAGGATGTTGTGCATTGGAATGAAATCATTGAAAGCTGGCCTGATTTGAGATCTTCAATAGAGGACGCCGAGAAATTATTCGAAGCTAATATTCGACTTAATGAATTCAGAATGTCTGATTCAGAATCTTCCGAATGCGTAACTTCCTTAATTAAGCAGATACAATCCAAAAAAAGGAAGAGGTTCTTTAAGCATGTAGCTTTGAATATAGCGGCAGCAGCCGCAGTTATTGCAATAATCATAGGTTTTCCATTCATTTTTAATAGAAATACTCTCCAGCAACAGGATATCTCAAGCTTTGCTAAATCACTTCCTGAAGATAAAGAAATTTTCTACGGAGATACTAAACTTATTTTATCTGAAAACAATACTATTAATTTGGACAAAAGCGAATCTCTTATTCAATACCAAGAAGACGAAATAAAAGCAGATAACAATGTAATTCAAAAAGATAAAGCATCTCATTTTAACCAATTGATTACACCATATGGTAAACGCTCTACAATAGTCTTTGAAGACGGTACAAAAGCTTTTCTGAATGCAGGTAGTAAACTGGTATATCCCGCTAAATTCAGTAAAAATAAAAGAGAAATATTTTTAGATGGTGAGATTTATATAGAAGTTGCTGAAGAGAAAGAACGCCCTTTTATAATAAAAACAAGCAAAATGAATGTTAATGTTCTGGGTACTAGATTTAATGTCTCAGCTTATGAAATCGACAAAAAGAGCACCGTCGTACTGCTTTCTGGTTCGGTAAGAGTTTCATCAAACAATTGTAAGGATAATGTAGTCTTGAAACCTAATCAGATGTATACTGGTTTAGATGATTCTCATACTATTGAAATTGTTGAGGCAAACCGCTACATTTTATGGACACAAGGTTTATACAAATTTGAAAATGAAGAATTCAACAATATTGTTAATCGCCTTGAGCGATATTACGGAATATCCATCGATTGTGATTCTTCAGTATCCTCTTTAACTTGTTCGGGAAAATTAGATCTTAAAGATGATATGAATAAATTGTTAGATGAATTGACACAAGCATTACCTGTTATATTTATACAAAAAACCGACGGAAGTTATTATGTTAAAGCCAACTAATAAATAGGCTATGCAAAATAAGTGTTAAGAGATAATCTATATGAGCACGACGAATATAATGAGTTTAAAATAGTTTATTGAAATCACAAACCTCCACTTTCCACTTTAAATAAACTGATAATCAGTTTATTATCATTCAGATCTTTGACATCATTGATATCTATATTGGTAAATAGTTCATTTATCTAAAAGAGAATTTGCAAAATATTGTAAGTTGTTCGGTTGATTTGTAAATCATGTTCTAAAGTTATAACTAAACAATATGCGATAATTGCGCTATATATTTGGATTCTAACAGCATTCGGATAAGTTCTCAAAAAATTTGATCTTTAGATACTCTTTTAATCCATTTGAAAAATAGTTCTGTTTGCCAACGTTTCTTATAAAGCATTACAACATGATCGGCTGTTAGTTCAAAATTATTTGTAAGAAATATGAGCGCTGCGTTCTTATCCCTATCATAAAATGCGACTCTTCTGAGGCTTTCAGAATAATCTATAGATGTGTAGAATCCTTTCAAGAAATCTGTTTGACCGATTATGACGTCTGTAGCTTCATCCGCTGTATTACGCGTCATGACTTCAAACTTCAAATCCTTTTTGGTTCTTACTCCAAATTACCAGTTTTGTAATCCGATAAAGATGGGTATAGTCAACATATCCCCTGTTAAAGATATATAGGTACCAACCTCATTGAACATACACAAATTTACCTTTATTTCTTGTCCTTTCATAATAAAAAGGATAAGAATAAAATTCAAATCGTCACGCCGAAAAAAATCCGTAAAGTATAGTATATCAATAATTAAAAAGAAATTTTTCTGATTTTTAGGGAACACGAATAAGCATAAATAAATAATTGAATATAACTCTAAATTTAAATAAATAAATGTATGATAAAACAAAGACATTTTAGCCTAAAAAAGGCTAAGACCAGGAGTGGTTACATAATTATGAAAATGTTTTTTTTATTTTTCTCGTTGAGTGTTAGTATAGGTCTCGCCAGTAACACATATTCACAGTCTACGAAGTTGTCTATTAACATGAAAAATGTAACGGTTAAGCAAGTGTTAGACGAGATAGAGGGAATGAGTGAATTTATTTTTTTCTATCAAGACGCTGCACTTGATGTATACAGGAAAGTTTCTGTTGATGCCAATAAAGAAACAGTGGAACGTATTCTTGACCATGTTCTCAGAGGTACTGATAATACCTATTTCGTTTCCGACCGTTCAATTTATATTTTAAAGGAAAATTCGAGTGGAAAAACTGACCTTATTGAAAACTTAATTGCTCAACAAGAAAAAGAAATTATGGTTACTGGAAAAGTGGTAGATAAACAGAACAATCCTCTTCCAGGAGTGACTATTACAATTATAGGAGAAACAAGAGGAGTTATAACAGATGTCAATGGCTTATATAGTATAAATGTTAAGCCAAATGATAAATTATCATTTTCTTTTATTGGAATGGAAACACAAATAGTAGGATTGAATGGTAAAAAAATAATCAATATAACCCTGAATGACAAAACTACCACGCTTGATGAAGTAACCATTGTGGCCTATGGAGAACAAAAAAAAGAAAGTGTAATTGGATCTATATCAAGTGTTTCAGTAGACGAAATAAGAATGCCTGCCGGAAAAATTAGTACTGCATTAGCAGGTCAGCTCGCAGGAGTTGTGTCTGTTCAGAGTTCCGGTGAACCAGGATCTTCTTCCAATTTCTGGATTAGAGGTGTTAGTACATTCGGTGCAAACAACAGGCCATTGATATTAGTAGATGGTATTGAACGTGATATGGATTTGGTGGACACTGAAGATATAGCTTCTTTTTCTATTTTAAAGGATGCAACAGCAACTGCAGTATATGGCGTAAGAGGTGCTAATGGTATAGTTCTTATCACTACAAAGAGAGGTAGAGAAAGTATGAAGCCTCAAGTCAATGTAAAAACTGAGTATGGTGTTTCTACTCCTACAAAACTTCCTAAATTAGCTAATGGAGAGCAATGGATTGATTACTATAACGATATAAATTTCGACTTGTCACAATCTACTCCCATACCATCTTGGGAAAAAGAAAAGTATATTAATCAATCAGACCCTGATTTATATCCAAATGTAGATTGGTTGGATTTGATATTCAATAAAAATACACCGAATTATAAAGCTTCAATTAATATTACTGGAGGAGGTGAGAAATTTAAATATTATGTATCAGGCAATTATTATAGGGAAGGCGGAATGTATAAGACATTCAAGAATCCTGAATATGATAACGATGTTAACTATAACAGGTTTAGCTTTAGATCTAACGTTGATGTAGACATAACAAAATCAACGTTTGGAATTACTAACTTAGCCGGGACACAGAGTTAAGCATAAACGCTTATTTTTGTGTAATATGAGAAAACAAAGAACACATTTTGACAAAGCATTCAAAGAGAATGCGGTCAAACTCAGTTTAGAACGCAAGAATGTTTCCGAGCTTGCACAGGAATTGGGTATTGCCCCCTTTCTTCTATATCGTTGGCGGAAAGAATACCAGCAGAAAGGTGAAGCCAGTTTTCCCGGACACGGAGTCCAGTCATTAAGTGAGGACACCAAAAGGATTGCTGAACTGGAAAAACGTCTGGGTGAAGCTGAAACGGAGCGGGACATATTAAAAAAAGCTTTGAGCATCATCTCCAAGAGAGATCGTTGATCTATCTCTTTATAAAGGAATACAACTCGAAACAATGGACGATCGAGGTGATGTGTAAAGTACTGAAAGTGCCCAGGAGCAGTTATTACCGCTGGCTTAAAGATCCGGAGGGCGCGCGTAAGCGTAAGTATATGGAGCTGGACGAAAAGATCAGGGATGCCTATTTTGCTGCCAAGGGACGCAATGGAAGCCCCCGGCTGGCGAAGGATTTGCAGGTATCCGGAACTCCCGTCTCGAGAACCACCGTAGCATGCCATATGAGGGAAATGGGCTTGCGCAGCAAACTCTCGAGACGATTCAAAGTGACGACGGATGCCTCTCACAACTATAAGGTTGCACCAAATCTGCTGAATCGCAGGTTTAATCAGAATGAGCCTGTGAAAGCATGTGTCTCTGACCTGACCTATATTCCGTGTAAGGATGGGTTTCTTTATCTGACCTGTGTGCTGGATCTTTTTGATCGCAAACTGATCGGGTGGTCCATAAGCGATCATATGAATGCCTCCCATACCGTAGTCCCGGCCATAAGGATGGCCAATAGGAACAGACCTTTTGCAGAAGGAATGATATTCCATTCTGACCGGGGTATCCAGTATGCCTGCAAACAGACTGTCAACCTTTTGAAATCCTTGAAGCTGGAACAAAGTATGAGTGGAAAGGGAAATTGTTGGGATAATGCTGTGGCTGAAAGTTTTTTCAAAACTTTCAAATCTGAATTGGTCTATGGTACCAAACTCAAAACAAGAGAGCAAATGCGCTTGCAGGTATTTGAATATATTGAATCCTGGTATAATCATAAAAGGAGATTCTCAGCATTGGGTAACTTAACCATTGATGAATTTTGGAATCAGTATAATCTTAAAAAAGAATCAATTAAAAATGTCGCTTAACTTTTTGTCTCAATTAAGTTTGCAAGACCACACCTGTTTATTCAGATGGTTCACTTGCTCAGGGTAGAGTTGGAATGAACCCATATTATTCTACAAACTACACCGGTTATTCGAGGGATACATGGTTCAACACACAGGCGTTAATAGGTGTTACTCAAGACTTCTCAGATATTATTACTCCCGGATTAAAAGCAAACGCTAAATTTTCGTGGGATGCTGTGAGTTCTAATACGATAGATCAGCGCCGTTCGCCTAATGCTTTTTTGGCAATAGGTAGAGATCCAAATGGTGAATTGATATTCAATCAAACGGTGGAAGGGTCTAATTATCTGACTTTAGCTCGTTCAAACAGAGGAACAAAAACAATAAATTTTGAAACTTCTGTCACATATGATCATTTGTTCAAAGACATTCATAGAATAGGAGCAATGTTCCTATTTAGTTTACGTCAACACCAAAACGATTTTCCTGCAGATTATATAGCAGCAATTCCTTATAGAAATAATGGTGTTGCGAGTCGTTTGACTTATTCATATAAAGACAAATATTTCACTGAGTTTAACTTTGGGTATAACGGTTCTGAGAACTTTTCTCCGAAAAAAAGATTTGGATTTTTCCCTTCAGTAGCAGTGGGATACTTAATAAGCAATGAGAAATATTTCGAGAACCTTTTACCAGTTATACACTTGTTGAAATTAAAGGCATCGTATGGTATTATTGGTAATGACCAAATTGGTGGAAATCGTAGATTTGCATTTAACTCAGAAATGAACGGATCCGCAGCCGGATATCCGTTTGGTAGTAGTGGACAAGGTACACGGACTGGAATATCAACCGGTTATCCAGGCAATCCTGATGTGGCATGGGAAGAAGCAAAGAAATTTAACACGGGTATTGAGTTTGGTTTCTTTAACTCGCTTAAAATTGTCGCAGATTATTTCTTCGACAGAAGAGAAGGAATATACATTCTACAAGAGGGTGTACCTTCAGTTGTGGGTATAAATGTTCAACGTTATGTGAATTTGGGTAAAATGCAAAACCAAGGTATAGATGCTTCGTTGGAATATTATAAACAAGTTAATAAAGATCTATTTGTTTCGTTGCGAGGTAATTATACCTTCAATAGAAATAAAAAACTATATGACGATAAACCCACTCCAGTTTGGGCATATCAAGAGGAAATAAATGAACCTTTAAATCAACAAAGAGGATTAATAGCATTAGGACTATTTGAATCTGAATATGAATTAAATAACAGTCCTATTCAGAAATTTAGTAATCCTAGAGTAGGTGATATAAAATATAAAGATATTAACGGTGATGGAATTATCGACCAATTTGATAAGGTTGCAATAGGACGTACTACAATACCAGAAATGAATTACGGTTTTGGAGCAAGTATAAATTGGAAAGGGTTTGATATTTCTATTTTTTTCCAAGGTGTAGCAAATGTTACACGAATTATTGGTGGAACTTCATTATATGGAGCCACCGGTAACATACTAGCAGGAGGGCAGATTTTTGCTGATATTGCAGATAACAGATGGTCATTGCATAATACTGAGAATGCAAAATATCCAAGACTGTCATTAACACAAAATCAAAATAATAATGAACCATCAACTTTCTGGCAAAGAGATATGAGTTTCTTACGATTGAAAAATGCAGAATTAGGATATACTCTTCCCAAAAATGTAAGTAACAGATTTGGAGTTTCAGCTATAAGATTCTATACGCTTGGAGTAAATTTAGCGACGATAAGTAACTTCAAACTTTGGGATCCTGAATTAGGGACAAATAATGGATCAGCATATCCTTTAATGAAAACAGTTAACTTCGGTTTAAATATAAACTTCTAAAATAGTCTAAAATGAAATCAAAATATTTATATTATAATTTTATACTTGTCTTATTGTCAGTGATTTTTGTTCGCTGTAATGATTTTCTGGAGGTTAATCTTAAAAATCAATTAACTTTAGAAGAGACATTTTCCAAGAGGACAACGACAGAAAGATATTTAGCACATGTTTATTCATATCTTCCAAACGAATTTGATGGCTTGGCCGGAGAAGGGGCTGTAACAGCTAGAAGTGATGAAGCATTGTGGTCATGGCCTTATGGTTCGTGGAATACTTATAGATTGGGTACGTGGGGTGTAGCAAATACCGACTATCATAATTGGGAGAATAGATATGTAGGAATAAATCAGGCTACAATATTTATGGAAAATGTCGATAATTGTATTGAGTTAAGTGAACAGCAACGCAGAATAATGAAAGCGGAGGCGCGTTTTTTAAGAGCTTATTTTTATTTCACACTCTTTAGGCAGTATGGTCCTGTATATATATGGGGAGATCAAAACTCTGACAATTATGTTAAACCAGATACACTTGACCGACATACTGTTGATCAAAATTTAGACTTTATAATATCAGAATACGATATGGCAATTTTAGATCTTCCAGAGACAATTACCGATCAGTCATGGTATGGACGAGTAACTAAAGGGGCGGCAATGGCAGCTAAGTCAGAACTTACATTGTACGCTGCAAGGCCTTTGTTCAACGGGTGTGATCTTTACAAAGGTAAAATGAAAAATATAAGAGGTGATTATCTTTTCCCTCAGACTTCAGACCCCAATAAATGGGAAATAGCGGCAAAAGCGGCAAAGGATATTATAGATTTAAACCAATATTCATTATACGAATATGACGGAGAAGCTACAAGTCCATTTCAGAAGGCTATAAAGTCTTGTCAAGGAGTTATATTAGATAAGTGGAATGATGAACTTATTTGGGGAAAATATATAAGTGATGCTTATCACTACAGAACTAGATGCTTACCAAAAGGAGCGACTGGTGGCCCATGGGGAAATGCTGGATATGGTATGTCTTTGAAACTTATCGATGCTTATCCAATGCTTGAATCAGGGCGCTATCCTGTTGTAGGTTATCAGAGTAATGGAGAGCCAATAATAGATCCAAAATCTGGATATGATATTAAAGGTTTTACTGATAACTGGACACATCCTCTTGATGATTTTGCAACTCTTAGAGCCAATAACACATACATAGGCAGAGATGCTCGCTTTTATGCAAATACTTTGGGTCATGGAATGTATTGGATTAATAGATATAAAGGTATAATCCAAGTGACGTACCATTCTACAGGTACTTCAGCTTATAGTCCACTAGACGACTGTTGTAAAACGGGTTTCTTGTGGAGAGGGTTTCTCGATGCAACGGATAACTATGCAGAAGCTAAATTTGGTAACATGGTATGGCCTTTCTATCGACTTGCAGAGATATATTTAAATTACGCTGAAGCATGTAACGAAAAGCCAAGTCGAAATGAACACGATGCTTTATTGTCTGTAAATTTGGTTAGAGAAAGAAGCGGACTCAATAAACTTGAAGAAGCGTATCCAGAAGTTATCGGTAACAAAGAGTTGTTGAGAGAATTAATAAGGAAAGAGAGAATGGTTGAATTAGCATTTGAATGTCACAGGTATTATGATGTTAGGACATGGATGATTGCAAAAGAAGAGTCTAACCAACCTAACTTTACGTTAGATCTCACATCCACAACTTATGACGAATCTTGGAAACGTACAAATAAGGTATTCCCAGGTAAACTGGTTTTTGAAGATAAACATTATCTTTTCCCAATTCAACAGAATCAGTTGAGTGAAATGGTAAATATTACACAAAATTATGGTTGGTAAAATAAAATAGGTCTAACATTTATTTAAAAATAAATTATGAAATATATACTAAATGAGCTTAATGTTGTTATTCAACTAATTTTGGCCGTTGTATTACTTGTATCTTATTCTTGTGAGGATAGTCGGATGCACAATATGGTTGATGATAAAGTTTATATTTTGAAAAGTGGTTTTGTAGAAGAGGATATTTTTACAGATAACTCTCCATATCACTTTTATGTTGTTAAAAGCGGTATCACAGGTATGGAAGCTGCAGTAGAATTGGTAATCGATGAAGAACCAATGTTAATCTATAATTATAATAATAATACTAATTATAAGATGTTGCCGGAAGATACTTATACTATAGAGTCAAGCATCATTAATTTTGGTCCGAACGACTACAAGAAATCATTCCCTATAGTTTTTAATACTGAAAAAATTAAAAGTTTGAAGGAAACCAATCAAGTTGAATACGTACTCCCTTGTAGAATTAGATTATTGCGATCAAAATCAGAAGCAGAAGTCTCAGATTCATTACATATAACAACTATAATTCATCCGAACATAAAAGATGCTTACGTTGAATTTCCTGAAACCAATGATGAGGTTTTGATGTTTCCTAATTCTGATAAAGAGATCGATTATTATTTAAAAGTTCATACTACATACCATAACACATCGGATGTTATAGTAAGAGTAAATTTTGATGAGTCCTTGGTGGTGAAATACAATTCAGAAAATAATACAACATACAAGTTGTTACCTGAGTTGGCGTATACTAATAGTTTATCTAACAATTCATTGACAATACCTGCATTATCTAAGGAGCAATTTATTAAATTTACTATTAAGAAGTCTGCCTTTTTAGATGAAAATGGAAATTATTTGTTCGGTGATTATATTATACCGTTGCAATTAACTAGCACTTCTGGAGAAACTGTAAATGAAGAGAAGTCAGAATTCTTATTGTTTGTTTCCTTCTTGCCAATTATGATTGAAAAGAAAGACTGGCAAGTAATAGAAGTTTCTGATGAGGAAACATCTGCAGAAGATGGAAAAGCAGTTAATGTCATAGATGGTGATTATAATACATGGTGGCATAGCAAATATTCTAAACCTTTGGCTCAGATTCCACATCACATTACTTTATATTTGGCTAAAGAAGTTACGTTGACGAAAATACATTTATTTAAGAAAAAATCAGCGTATAGGTCAGACACGAAAGGTGGTGAGTTTTATGTAAGCCTTGATAATGAAACTTGGACAAAATTAAGTGATTGGAAATATGCAGACTTAATGTCATATGATGAAATGTTTGAGGTGACACCAACACCAGCAAGATATTTGAAAATTGTTTTCACAGAAAGTAACAGAGCTTCATTTTCTAATTTGGCAGAAGTGGATCTGTATGGAATATATTAAAAATAGATAATCGATTAAATCAATAGTGAGGCCAACATCCAATTAACTGAAACAATCAATGCTTTATATAATGAAATATGACACGAAAAAGAAGGTTAAAAACTTATTATCAGCATCTTTATAATAATTCCAAACACTGTAAAGATGGGTAAAACCAGCATATTTAACCAATATAGGAGTATCTGTAGTTATGTTTCAAATAAACTAACTACTAAGTTAAACAAAAGTTTAAAATTGTTCCTTATGGAGACATTAGTTTTATACATAATTATCCCCAGCAGGATTATTTCCCTTCAAATGGGAAGGTATGGCATATCTTGTAAACAACGATTTCGCCAGAACTTCTCGAAGGATTTTGATTGGCTTATCTCCCTGTCAGAAAGGATATTATCCGGTTATCGTAAGGCAATAACCATTGATTCCAGCTATATATCCAAGTCAGGAAAGTGTTCTCCTTGGATTGGTCACTTCTGGTCCGGCATAAAGCCTAACAGAAGATTAAATGATAAACTTATTAAAAAAATTGTTGATTTTGAGTCAATTGCGGCATGACTCTTATACTAAATATTTAACGAACTATTGATTAAATAATGAAGAAAAAATATTATTATTTTATATTTTTATTAGCGTTTTCTACTAATTTGTTGTTCAGTCAAAATAATGTTAGTCGATCTGACGGTATTGGTTACAACTATTTAGGTGAAGATCATAGGCCATTTATGAGATGTGAGCAATATAGCGATAAAGAGGCTGAAGATTTGAAATTGTCTTTTAAACACGTAATTGAGAAGGCCACAACGACACGTCAAAAAGCCATTACTGCTGCACATTTTCTTGCAACATTACCTTATGCAATTCCTTTTGGTTATGAGTCTCATGAAGAAGGGTACGAGCTGGCATGGAAATATACACGAAAAGGTTTATTTTTAAATACGGTAGTGGAAAATGGGCGTTTGTATCCAGCCTGGGGATGTGATGTTCTATCATCTGGATTAGCTGATGATTTCAGAGCGTCTTTAAATAAGTTAGGAGACACATATAAAGTAGGTTTTCACTGTTCTTCTTTTATTAGATGGTGTCTTTACAATGCAGATGCAGTGACACAAAATATATTAGAGGGATCCTGGGCTAACGATTTTGGAAATTTTCCAGGAAGCATAAAGGTCCCATTAAAAGAAGGATTGGAGCAGATGAAGCCAGGTGATTTGATGTATTTTCCGGTTGATGAAAGAAATGGACATATTGCCATGATAATAGGTATAAAAGGTGATATAGTAACATTTGCTGAAAGTGCTTTATGGGGTGGTGATCATAAAGATAATAGAAATGGCGTGCGCTGGCGCGTATTTAATATGAAAACCACAAATTACGACACCTACAGATTTAAATGGTTAATCCGTATGGATAACATTTATAAAGATTAGAAATATTAATAATTAAACTATTTGTTATGTCTAGAATAAAAAACACATTTTTTGCACTAATATTATTCAGTCCAATTATAATACTCCCCGAAATTTGTACCACGAACTAAGCAAAGATTAAATGCTTATATTTGTGATATGAACAAGTCAAGAAGAAAACATTCAGCCGCCTTCAAGGCAGAGGTTGCATTGGCAGCGATCAAGGAACGCGAGACGTTATCTGAGTTAAGTGCCCGTTATGGTGTTCACCCCACAGTGATCAGCACGTGGAAAAATGAGTTTCTGAAACGTTCAGAAGAAATCTTCTCGAAACAAGGTCCCAAGAGTGAAGCTGACTTTGAAAAGGAGCGACGGGAGCTCTTCGCCAAGATAGGTGAATTGGAGATGCAGCGGGACTGGTTAAAAAAAAAGTCGAAACAGTTGGGCTTGGAATAATTGAACGTCGAAGCCTTGTATCGAAAGATGATTGTATAAGCCTCCAGAGCCAATGTGATCTGCTGGGGATCAGCAAATCCGGTCTTTACTATGTGGCAAAAGGAGAATGTGATGCGAATCTTGAGATTATGAAGAAAATGGATAAACACCATCAGGATCATCCCACTTACGGAGTTCTGCAAATGCAAGACTACTTGTTGGCACAGGGTTTACGGGTCAATCCCAAGCGAGTGAGACGACTCATGCGCAAGGCGCAGATAATAGCTCAATATCCAAAGCGAAATTTGAGCAAATTGGGCCTATCCGACTATATCTATCCCTATCTGCTTCGTAATCTTGATGTAGACCATCCGAACCAGGTCTGGGAGATTGACATCACGTACATACCCATGGACAGGGGTTTCATGTATCTAACGGCAATCATAGACGTGTACAGTCGTTTTATTGTTGGATGGGGACTTCATAACAGCCTTCATGGAGAGAACGTGATTGAAGTCCTTGACGGGGCAATAGATGAGCACGGTGTGCCCGGGATTATCAACTCGGATCAGGGAAGTCAGTTTACCAGCCCGGCGTGGGTGAACAGGCTCAATGAACTTGGAATCAGCATCAGCATGGATGGCCGTGGCAGGGCAACGGACAACATCTATATTGAACGGTTCTGGAGGACATTGAAACAGGATTATGTTTACCCGTTTCCGGCAGAGAACGGCACCACACTCTGGAAAGGGATCCGATGGTTTGTGAATCATTACAACAAGGAGAAAACCCACCAGGGTGTGGGTAGAAGAACGCCGGAAAGCGTGTTCCGGTTAAGTGCATAATTTTTTACTTGTAAACAAATGTACATGCACCAAATGAGACATCAAGCTAAATCCCTGACGGGTTTTGGGAAAAATCTCCACTCAAAAGGAGTTGTATTTTTTCCAAAAAGCTTGACTTACTCATTTGCTTCAAGAATGGCTGGTTTACAAGTAAAAAAACGATAATGTGAAAAAATTCGAGAACAATATTTTAGTTAAAAACCCCGCTTAATCGGTACAGAGAATAGGGAGTACTAAAAATAATATTATTAAATTGCACCAGTGAGGAACCATTGGAGGATATCAAGTACAATGAAATGAAATATCAATTGTCGGTAAATCCTGATAAAATAGAGAAATTTGACTATCTAGGAGGAGAAAAGACATTGACTATTAAAGCAGAAGAAATTGTAAAGAAATTTGTAAACGATGTTTATCAACCTAATAGTGATGAAATAGTTAACGCAGATTTTGAATATTCTTTAGAGGGTAGTGATGGTTTCACTGCTTCCAAGGAGAATTATATGATTAAGGTTGAAGTTACAAAGAATGAATCTGATGAACGTACAGCAGAGCTTTTTGTATTTTTAAAGGATAAACCCTATTATAATACTACTATTCAGCTTTTTCAAGAGGCATCACCGGAGTTTTTCATATATGAATTAATATTATCGGTTGAGGATATGCTTATATTTACTTCAGAGGGTGGAAGTAAGAATGTAACTATTACAGCTAATGAAAAGCATATGAAAAAAGAAGGAGATGATATTGTTGAGTTAGAGGTCAAACAAACGCCATTCAAAATAGAGTTAACTGGAGATGTATTCACGAAAAACTTAGTAGGTAATACTCTCACTTTAACTACACCTAAAAATGATTTAGGTTATGTAGAACATATGGGTGAAATGACTATAACTTTAGATAAAGATTCAACAAAGACAATAACATTAGCACTAATACAGAAAGGTGTGCCATTCCCTAAGGATCACCCATTTCCTCTATTAGCCGAATACAATGTAGGGCCAACACCTAAAGTTTTTACAGACAGTCATGATAACGACAGAAGTGGGTTATATATTCAGTCAACCGCAGTGAATGTTTGTCCAGATGGTTGGCGTCTTCCAACTTATGAAGAACAGAGTTATTATTCACCTGGAAACGTTAATGATAGAATTGGGATATATGGTAAAGAACTTGAATATAAAATTATTAATAAAACAGCATACAAATATAGAAAAATTGGCGCATTTACTGAAACAACACCTCCCAATAACACTTCTAGATTAGAAATAACAGCTCGTTATTTGGGTGACGTTGCAATTCAACCAGGTCTTATAACACAGAAAGAGTGGTGGGATTCTAATAACAGTGGCGATGTAGTTCGTTATTTCCCAATGCCAGGTCGTCTTCAAGGTGGTAAAGTAAATAGTTTTGGTGCCAGAGCATTCTATTGGTCTAGCTCAAAAAATACTAGTAGTGGTAATCCTTACCATATGAGTATAAATAATTGGGATATATATGAAAATTCGGGCTATGATGGTTCAGTTGGAGGACCTGCTCGTTGTATTAAAATTGTAAATAATTAATTGAATATGAAAAATATGTATGAGAAAATGTTATATGTTTTTGTATTAATCACACTATTCTTTTCTTGCTCAAAAGAGTCAGATAAAGTTGTAAACGAGATAGAAGATAAAGATACCTTCACAGGCTACAACTATACAGGAATTGATGATCGTCCATTTCTTAAATGTGGGCAATACTCAGATGATGATATAAATAAAATAAATCAGGCTTTAGCTAAAGCTATAGCACAAGCTCCAAATAAAAGGGAGAAAGTAGTTGCTGCCGCTAACTTCCAGGTCACTATGGATCATGTAGTGCCTTATGCGTACGAGCCTGGAGGAGAGGCTTATAAGCTAGTATGTCGCTATTCAAGAAAAGGCCTGTTTTTGAAAAATATAGAAGAAAATGGCTACCTATACCCAGCATGGGGATGTGACGTAATAAAACCTGTTGATTTTAAACAAGACGTAAAGAACTTAGGACAAACTTATGCAAACGGATTGCACTGCTCCTCATTTATCGGTTGGTGTTTAGTTAACGGTGAAGTTTCTAAAGCTGAATTGGTTGATAAAACATGGGCAAATGGTTATCGGGTATTTCCAGGGAGCAAAGAGGTTCCTCTCAAGACTGGTAGATATGACATTAAACCAGGAGATTTAATGTGGTTTAATGGACACGTTGCAATAGTTATAGGTGTAAAGGGCGACATTGTTACATTCGCAGAAAGTGCACTTTGGGGAGGAAATCACACTGACCAAAGGAATGGTACAAGATGGCGCACCTTTAATCGTGAGACTGAAAACTATGATACTTTTAGATTTAAGTCTCTAATTAAGATGGATGGAGTATATAACAAATAAATACATTTAAAAGAGTAATAAATGGCACAAAGTAGAAGAAATTTCATAAAAGGTTTAACACTAGGAACAGTAGGATTAAGCGCAACTAATATATTGGCAAATGTAGATTCAAGTGCTATATTGTCATCGAGTAAAAAAGAGGTGAGAAGGCAAACATTCAATATGTGTGGTTACCGTGCGCCAAAAATTAATAAAGTAAGAGTTACATTTATTGGCGTTGGATCTAGAGGAAGAAGTAATCTAAGACAAATGACTTTTTTAGAAGGGGTTGAAATTAAATCGATTTGCGATATCGACCCTTCTGCTATTGATAAAACTCAAAAATTATTGTCCGACCAGAAACTTCCAAAGGCAAAGGTATATACCGGTAGTGACTACGCATGGAAAAGAGCTTGTGAAGATACTGATATAGACTTAGTAAGTATTGCTGTTCCGAGAGGTCCTTTACATGCAGCTATATCTATCTATGCAATGGAGCAAGGGAAACATGTTGCTGTTGAGGTCCCTGCAATATTCACAATTGATGAAGCTTGGAAGTTGGTAGAAACATCTGAAAATACGAAGAGGCACTGTATGATGATGGAAAATTGTTGTTATGATTTCTTTGAATTGCTAACATTAAATATGGTTCGTCAGGGCTATTTTGGAGATGTCGTTCATGCAGATGCTGCATATATACATTCTTCAGGTGGAGCTGATGGATTGGTTAGCGAAAAATCTAGGATTTGGGCACTCGAGGAAAAACAACGACATAATGGTAATCTTTATCCAACTCATGGCTTAGGTCCTGTTTGCCAAGCAATGAATATTAACAGGGGAGACAAGTTTACTTACATGGTATCTATGTCATCAGATGACTTTATGAGAGGTAAAGCAGTGCATGAAAAAGCAAAAGAAGACCCATACTACGAAAGATTTGATGGCAGTAATTTTTGTGGCAATATGAATACGTCCTTAATTCGTACAGAAAACGGTAAAACTATTATGCTACAATACGACGTAACAAGTCCAAGAGTATACTCCAGAATACATATGCTAAGTGGTACAAAAGCAGCATGTATGAAATATCCACTTCCAGCTAGGATTTCTATAAAAGAAAAATGGTTGAATGATGCAGAGATGAAGGAGCTAGAGGATAAATATACGCCAGAAACGTTGAAACGTATAGGGAACATGGCAAAGAAAGTTGGAGGCCATGGTGGAATGGACTTCTTAATGACATGGAGGTTAATTGACTGCCTTCGCAATGGACTTCCTATGGATCAAGATGTTTATGACGCAGCCTTATGGAGTGTAATTTGGCCATTAAGTGAATGGTCTGTTGCTAATAAATCAAAACCTGTTGATGTACCAGATTTTACTCGAGGTGCATGGAGAACCAATGAGCCAACAGACGTATCTTTGTCACAAGGTGGTTCAACATTAGTGCGTATGGAATTACTGTAGATTAAATAAAATTTGCGTAATAAATTGGCATATAGTTTATTTTGAGTACAATTTTATCACATTATATTTTTAGACAAATACACATTCAATTGAATGTGTATTTGTCTAAAATTTTAACTATCTAAAACAAAAAACAAATGAAGAGGAATATTCATAAATTTTCAATAGTTCTACTATTTATTTTTTTTAGTAATGTCGTTTTATTTGCTACTAGCCAATCAGAACTAATAAAATTAAATACGGACAATTTATCTTTAGTATTTGAGGTAGATGAAAAAGGGGTGTTACTTCACAGGTATTTTGGAGAAAAACTAATAGATTCATCTCCATTTTTATCAAAAAAATCATATCGTTCTGTCGAATATGCAACTAAAAATGAAGTTTATTCGACCGCAGGAGGTAAAAATTTTAGAGAACCGGCTCTACGTGTAACACATTTTGATGGTGATTTGAATACAGAGTTAGTATTTGAAAAATTAGAAAGAGAAATTTCGAAGGATAACAATACTGAAATTGTTACCATTTATCTTAAAGATAGGAAATATCCATTTAATGTATTACTTATTTTTAAAGCTTTTAAAAAAGAAGATGTTTTTACAATGTATACAGAATTCAGCAATAACGAAGATGGAGATGTTGTTTTGCATAATTTTTATTCCTTTTATTTACCAATTGATGCAAGAAGATATTACCTGACTAAATTTTATGGTATTGCCACAACTGAAATGACGGCAGAAGAAACACCTCTACCTCATGGTGTTACGTCTATTGAAAGCCGAAAGGGTATTCGTGCTACGCATAGTGAAAATCCTTCTTTCTTATTATCACTTAATAATCCGCTACAGGAGGATGATGGAGAGGTAATTGCTGGGGCTTTGGCATGGAGTGGCAACTATAAGTTAAATTTTGAAATAGACGAATTCAATACTTTGAATATATCAGCTGGTATTAATCCGTATGCATCAGAATACCATTTAGCTAAAAGAGAGAATTTTATAACACCAGAAATGGTATTTACTTATAGTTCAAATGGTGCCGGCGATGTCTCCAGAAATTTGCATGACTGGGCAAGGAAGGGTGGCTTATATGACCCTAATGCGATTCGCCCTATAGTTTTAAACAGCTGGGAAGGCGTGCATTTTTCTTTTACAGAAGAAAAAATAATGGAAATGATTGATAATGCTGCTGAATTAGGAATAGAAGTCTTCGTATTGGATGATGGGTGGTTTGGGAATAATTACCCAAGAAATAATGCCACAATGGGATTGGGAGATTGGCAAGTGAACAAAGAGAAATTACCTAACGGAATTGACTATCTTGCTAAATATGCAGTTAGCAAAGGCCTAAAGTTTGGAATATGGATTGAGCCAGAGATGGTAAATCCTAAAAGTGACTTAGCTAATGAGCACCCAGAATGGATAGTTCAAGCAGAAGGTCGTGAAATACCAGTAAGGCGTAATCAATGGGTATTGGATTTAAGTAATATCGAAGTACAGGATTTTGTATTTAATGTTTTTGATTCGGTGATGCAAATGTCGGATGATATATCATACATCAAATGGGATGCAAACAGGCATCTTGAATCGGTTGGCTCTACTTGGTTGCCTTCAGACAAACAGTCGCATTTTTGGATTGAATATGTACTGGGCCTTTATAGTGTCTATGATAGAATTCGGGAAAAG
This sequence comes from Proteiniphilum sp. LBM24028, assembly GCF_056629195.1. NCBI lineage: Bacteria > Pseudomonadati > Bacteroidota > Bacteroidia > Bacteroidales > Dysgonomonadaceae > Proteiniphilum > Proteiniphilum sp. LBM24028. Next base: position 1,567,117 of record NZ_CM152817.1, read on the forward strand.
TATCCAGATGTTATAATACAGGCCTGTTCTTCTGGAGGAGGAAGAGTAGAGTATGGCTCATTAAAATATCATCAAGATTACTGGACAAGCGACAATACTGATGCATATAGCAGAGTTTTTATCCAATATGGTACAAATTTAATTTATCCGGCTATTTCAACTGGTGCGCATTTTTCTCACGTGCCAAACAAACATACTGGTAGGGTTATTCCTCTAATGTTTAGGATGGCTGTAGCAATGACAGGTAGACTTGGGTTTGAGATGAAGTTGAGTGATCTTAACACTGGAGAAAAACAAATATTGAGAACATCTATAAAACAATATAAAGAAATACGTGATATAATTCAATTTGGTGATTTGTATAGAATAGTTTCACCATATGATGACTCCGGTTATTATTCACTAATGTACGTAAGTAAGGATAAAAAGAGAGCTGTGTTTTATGCCTTTTGCCTAAAATATAGGGGTTATCTCTCTGTAGTTAATTTTAAATTAAAGGGTTTAGATTCAACTAAAACTTATCATGTAAAAGAACTTAACAATCTCAAACCATCATTTTGGGCTAATGAACTGAATATCAATGGAGACTTTTTACTAAAAGAAGGCTTAAATCCTAATTTGCAAAATATTTATCAAAGCATAGTTTTATATTTAGAAGATGTGAATTTATAATAAATATTATGCCCTTACCATTGCAAATTCCGTTTCATCCTGACCCCTCGTTCCAGAATACTGACCCCTCTATAACTTCATCCAGAGAAGTAATATTTTAAATGGATAACAGGGGGTCAACCTGCCGGAATGTCTGCAACCTGCCGTTCCGACATATTGACCCCTTCGGGTGCTGAAGGTTTTCCTCTATTTGAATTGTTTATGTTTACAGAAACATAATCAATATCAAGATGGCAAGGACAGCAAAAAGCATCAGTATGATCAAACAAATACTACGTCTACACAGACTTGGAGTAAGCCCCCGATAAAATACCCATTTTAGCGTAAATGGTTTTTTCCGATCTTTGCCGGCAAACGTATTTTCTATGAAGCCTTGTAAACAGGAATCAAAAATGGTTCTTCGTCACTTTTGGTGGCAGTGAAAAATATTGCTAATTTATAATATATATACCTCATATACAGATAAATAAACCTTATAAAATTAGGTTTGTTCGATATTTATGATTAACTTTAATGCATTGTGTATTAAATGTATAACATAAATGAAGAGGGTTTTAGAAAGCAAGAAAAATATCTCCTTACGGTCATTGATACAGCTTCCAAGAGTAAAAGTGAAAGGAATCTCCATGAATGAAGATCAGTTGTTCATATCAGCAGAAATTGCATCCAAATATGGTTTTTGTCCTTTATGCGGTTCAAGGAGTAAACGTCTTCATAGTTACTATTGCAGGAAGTTGCAAGATCTTCCAATAATATCCAGATCCGTCAAGTTAGAACTTAAAGTAAGAAAGATTTTCTGTGACAATCCAAAGTGTTCGAAAAAAGTGTTTTCACAACAATTGTCTGATAAAGTGGTCCCATATTCACGCAGAACATCACGAGCCAATGACAGACTACTCCATTTAAGCAAGGAAACATCATCAAACAAAGCTTCATGGATTTCAGAGCAGATGCTGCTACGGGTCAGCTCCTCAACGTGTCTTAGAACCATACACAAATGCAATGTTTCTCCTCCTGCAAAAATGACACATTTGGGAATAGATGACTGGGCATACCACAAGGGGCATACCTATGGTACGATAGTCGTAAATAGGGAGACAGGTAAAACAGTAGAAGTATTAAAGAGCCGGGAAAAGGAGGATATAGCAGAGTGGTTACGACAGTATCCCGACATCAAGACCATCACACGTGACCGGGGCGATTGTTACATCCAGGCAGTCAGTGAAGCCCTGCCTGATGCAATCCAAATTGCCGATAGGTTTCATTTGATAGTGAATTACTCCGATCATGTCAGAAATACAGTCAAAAAACTTATATCCAGACTCAAAATAGGAATAGCATTAAAAAAAACGGGTATTCAGGACAATGATGACATTATAATTCAAAAGATAATTGATCTTAGCGCCGCTTCTGCTGTACAACCTGATGAAAATAAGTCCTCTTTAATACGGAGAGTAAGGGATCTTTATAAGGAAAACTATTCCATGAGATCGATTGCCCAGATATTACAAATTGATTTCAGAACTGTTCATAAGTATATCCACATGGAAAAAGACCAGATCCTTACAATAAGAAAAACATTCGTTAACTACACGATGTATCTGGATGACTTGATTGATGGATTTCGTAAAGGAGAAAGTATCAGTTTGATTTTCAGAAGGATAAAAGAAAAGGGTTTCAAGGGTTCTCTAAGGGGATTAACGATCCGTTTTGGTAAGCTATACAAAGGCCGTATGGAAAGAAGAGGGTCTAGTGTTTCAAAGAAGGAAACCATAAAGTTCCCGAAAATATTTTCAAGTAGAAAAATCAGTATTTATCTTACTAATAAAAACTTTGAAAGAATATTATCCCCAGTTGAAATAGGATGGTATGAACATCTTAGAAAAGAAAATCCAATTCTTCAAAGTCTTTGGAATTTGTCAGAAAACTTCAGATCAATTTTTACAGAGCGATCCATAATGAAATTCCATGAGTGGATTCAACAGGTCAGGCAATCTGATTTCAGGGAGTTAAAAAACTTCGTATGTGGTTTACAAAAGGATTTAAAAGCGATTGAAGCATCCATAATCTATGACTTTAACAACGGAATAACAGAGGGTTGTGTAAACAGATTGAAGAATATAAAGAAGCAGATGTATGGAAGAGCAAGTTTTGATTTACTTAGAAAGAAAGTAATTCTTTCAAAATGGGGATAACCACCAAAAGTGACGAAGAACCATTCCTAGTTACCGTTAACAGCCATCCACTACAAGGTTATGGATGATAAAAACCGACCGGTTACCCGCGCCATTTACAATGTGCTCGGAGTTGACCGCAACGGGCATAAGGATCTGCTGGGAATGTATATTTCCAGGAGCGAAGGTGCTAATTTCTGGCTCTCGGTACTGACTGATTTACAAACTCGGGGAGTACGGGATATTTTAATAGCCAGTGTGGATAATCTGACCGGTTTCTCCGATGCGATCAATAGTGTGTTCCCGGAAACCATCGTTCAGAGCTGCATTGTGCATCAGGTGCGAAACTCCCTAAAATATGTTGCCGGCAAATACCAAAAAGCCTTCATGAAGGATCTCAAGCCCGTTTATCAGGCTGTAAGCAAGGAACAGGCAGAAGTGGAGCTGGACAATCTGGAGTTGAACTGGGGCGAACAATATCCACTGGTGATTAAATCCTGGCAGGACAACTGGCATAAACTATCGGCCTATTTCCAGTATACTGACGCCATCCGGCGACTGGTCTACACCACCAACACGGTGGAGGGATATCATCGTCAGATTCGCAAGGTGACAAAAAACAAAGGGGTTTTCACGAATGACACGGCGTTGGAAAAACTGGTTTATCTGGCCTACCGCAATATCCGCAAGAAGTGGACCATGCCCTTGAAAGACTGGGGACAGGCGGCCCAGCAACTGGCTATTCTTTTTCCGGATAGATTTAAACTTTTCGATTAAATTTTTATTGATAATGGCGATTCAATAATTTTCATTAGTTTTGTGGTGACCAACAAGACGATGGCGATGCTTTGCATCATTGGAACATAAAAACGATTAGGGGATCGACCCCTAACCGTTTTTGACCAACTAAAACTCAGGTCTCAGCATTACCCATTAGAAAATGACGTTGAATTAACAATAAAATTAAAACCTGACACAGTTTAATTTACACAACCCTATAACAGGCGTTTGGCTCAATGGCGGGTGAAGAAGTTAATTGAACATTCTACCTCGCATCAAAATTTGTGGTGTATTGACAGTTTTGAGCTCCGAAATCCGCCACTGCGCCAAGCGCCAAAACGTTAGCGGCAAGCGTACGTGCGGAAAATGAAAGTAAAATAAAATGGAAATGTATCAATATATACAGATATTGAACCAATCTAATAAGAAGTGGTTTTTCTCGAAAGAAAATATCGAGGAAAAGCTACTTGTTGTGTCAAAAATTGGAGAAAGCGGTTATCCGAGTTTAATTCCATACCTGATTCCTTATTTGAAACATTCTAATAAAAATCTTCGGAACAAATGCTGCGAAACGATATTGTTTCTTTTCACGAAAATTGACAGCAAAAAAGGATTTTACGAATCAATCAAATATTGTCAAATTTCTATTGATGACATTGATTTTTATGAGAAAAAATTTCCCAAAGAAGAATACTTGAATTTATTGGCAATCAGTTCTTTTAATTCAAGCGGATATATAAGAGAAAAGGCTGTCAGAAAATTAATAGAATCAAAATCTGAAAGAACAATTCCATTTTTGATTTATCGTTTGGCTGATTGGGTAAAGCAAGTTCGGGACGTTGCCTTGCAAGGATTTGAATATTTCAAGCAAAGCGAATTTATTGATTCGCTGTTGGAAAATCTTCCTCTATTTGAGTGGCTTCAAAAAGTGCAAAGAACCGATTTGAGTGGATTGTATAATGAAGTCGTGAATTTCATTATCTGGGGAAATCGTGAATACATTCTCAAATCGTTCAAAAAGTATCCCGAAAAATTGAGAATAATAATTGCAAAATATTTATCTGAAACCTATTCAGACAATTATCAAGAATTGCAGTTGCTTATTGCCGACAAACATTTCTTGGTGCGAAGTTTTGCAATAAATCACTTTGACAAATTAGCAAAGAATGAAATCGAATTATTACTGAAAGACAAATCGGGAAAAATCCGTTATCAAACTCTTTCTAAACTAAAAGATTGCGATACTTTCAGCGACTTGATTTTGAATTTTATCGCAGATGAATCTGGTACCGTCAGAAATTTTGCGAGATATTCTTTGAAAAATTCAAATCTTGATTTTGCGGAAATATACAGCCAAAATCTACAAGAGAAAAAGCAAATTATTGGTTCATTAAACGGATTAGCCGAAATTAACGCAGTAGGAAAAGTTAGTATAATAGATCAGTATTTATCGAATCCAATAATTAAGGTTCAAAAAACAGCATTTTTCGCATTACAAAAATTAGATAACGAGAAAGCCTATTCATTTGCAGTTGAAAATTTGAGTGTAAAAGCAACAGGACTTAGAAATATTATAATCGAGTTTCTGTCGCATAATGCAACAAGCGATGTTTTGAAAAAAGCAAGAGAAATTTATAAGCAAGATAACCAAGATTTGAAAAAATCAATGTTGAAACTGTTTTCAAAAATTGGCGGTTGGTCTGTTATTGCAGATTTGGTAATCGGCACGATTGATAATGATGAAACAATTAGAATTCTGAGTGCGGAATCTATTCGGAATTGGAAACGTCAAGTAACAAATTTGTTTATCATTCCAAAACAAGAAGATATAGAAAATGGAAAATCAGCATTAAGTCTTGCTTCTAAAGTTCTTGAAGAGAAAAAATATTTTAAAGAAGACCCGTTAAATGAACTTGAATTTTATATAAAATAAAGAATGCCAGCCAATAACAAGCGGTTTGCTGTAATGCGGGGCGTGAACATTTGTGAACCCCGCACTACAACAAGCTGCCGAACCGTTATGTGCAAGCAAAAACAACACTCTCCCCAAATGAAAAAGCGTTGTTCTGACAAAAACGGATTTACTTTTTTGGGTGAAATTTATCGGGTACGACTTTTAACATTTCAACAAAACATTCTAAAAATTGCTGTGCAGACATCGTGCAAACCGAATTATCCAACTTTAAACCAGACTTTTCAGAAAGTTCCCTAACTTGTTGTTTACGAAAGATTTTCTTCAAAGCCGTACGTGCCGGCAAATCAGGGAAATGAAGCATAAAATAAAGAAAATCAAGATATTTTTCTTTCATCTCGACACCGATATTTTCACACTTCTTTTTACTGATTTTTAGTAATGCCGACTTAACCGTTGGAGGCGGCAGAAAACTTTTCGGACTAATTTCATACATCAATTCCAACCTGAAAAATGTATGATAAAAAACAACATACGGGTTGAAAAACTTTTGCTGAACAAGTTTTTGAGCGGGTTCTAATTGCATAATCAAACAGCCTTGCGTAAAATATTCCAGATTCGTGAACATCAGCGATTTCAGAATATCGGAAGTGATTCCGTATGGTATATTAGAAACCACTTTAAAATGCTTTTGCGGAAACGAAAACCGCATATAGTCGATTGCTACAATGTTGACTTTTTTATTACATCCGAATTTCGACCTGAGTTCGGATACAAAACGCCTGTCATTTTCAATAGCTATCACATTGTCAGAGTTTTTAGCTAAATGAACAGTCAAAAAACCGAGACCGGCACCAATATCTAAAACCAAATCTTCTTTTTGCACGTCAGCCAGCCGAATAGCATCATTTATTAATCGGGTGTCTATTGTAAAATGTTGACCTGTAAACCTTACAGGAACACGATTTTTTTTCATTATTAATTTCTTTTGGATGAATACTTGACTCAAATCACAGAAAGTGAAAGACAGTATTAACCATCAGAAACAGCAATGAAATTACGACACTGATTTTAGAATAAAATAGTGGCTGTAAATCATAGACTAATCGTCTAGAAAAAATATTGATTTAAAAAAATAAGGAAGGACTGTCTCTCACTTATATAAAAGTCCAAGGTCTGCTGAAATACATGATGAAATAATTTAGTTTATGACAAAAGTACAAAAAAAATTGCCATCACACAACATCGGCTTTGCAAAAGCGGGGGCAAAATTCCCTGGCGTTGAAGATTTTCGCACTTTAAGTCGCAAAAAAACATTTAGTTTTTTTATTTTTTGTAAGTTTGAAAAACGAAAATGGTTTTTGCTCGAGTTCGTATTTATAGAAAGTTTTAAATTTCTTAGCCCCGCTTTCGCAAAGCCGTTAACCGTTAGCGGTCATTGTAAAACGAGAACCGATAGCGTATCAAACACGCAAAAAACAAATTTTATGGCAAAAGGAAGAATACTACAAGTCAAAGCATTCGAAATAACGGTTATCAGTCAGCTGAATACCGATTATATCAGCCTCACGAATATGGCTGTTACTTTTCGAGAAGGTAGCAAAAAGACTGGCAAATGGATAACCAACAATAATAATATAGAGTATCTTGGCGTTTGGGGGAAAATAAATAATCCCGATTTTAATTACCCCGAATTCGGGGTAACTGGACAAGAAGCAGGCACAAGCAGATTTATAATGTCAGCTGGTCAATGGATTGACCGGACAAAAGCCGTAGGAATGCTTGTAAAAGCCGGACGCTACGGAACAAGAAAAGTAGCTATCACACAAATGAAGTCGTTACTTGCAAGCAACACAATGAAAAAACTGAGATGAGTAAACAACGAGCCACTAACATCCTATTGGCAAGCGGGCGACAGCATGGCAGGATAAAGTAGTAATTAAACTATGTCGATAAAGATAAAAGCAAATCAGATTGTAGGATTGATGTTTACAGTAATCAATTTATTGTGGATAATCTACCAAACTTATTTCTTTCTTGCTTATCGACTAAAAAAAGATGTATTATGGCTCATTATGATTCGCGAAGGGATATTGATTACTAATGTAATAATAGGTTGCATAGGAGTTTGTTTAAGTTTGTCATTGCTTGGGAACAAATTGGAAATGAAATATTTTTTGATTTTCGAGGCTATTCTTCTATTGATAGAATTTTATTTAATTTAACAGTCTGAGTATGGTTTTCAAAATGAATAATACAGAGAAAAAGATAAACGAGAAGTTTGTTACGGTTTTAACTGCAACTTTTGGATATGAAATTGCGATAATTCGAGGCAAATTAGAATCAGAAGGAATTACTTGTTTCGTGCAAGACGAATTAACAGTTCAAGTCAATCCATTTTATTCAAATGCGATTGGAGGAGTGAAACTTCAAGTCAGAGAAAGCGATTTAAACCAAGCTATTGAAATTTTGAAAGAAACGGGATATATTAAAGATGATAATTTGCAATCGCCAGAAGAGTTGTCTCGTTTTGAAAATTATTCTGATGAGCAAGAGGAAGTAAACGATGAAGCAAAGGTATTTTGTCCATTTTGCGGTTCAAACGAGATTGTTAAATCGAAGAAGGCAGGTTGGTTCTTTTTAACTACTTCAATACTGTTTGCGACTCCTACACCGTTTTTTCAAAAGAGATATTATTGCTTTGATTGCAAACAAGAGTTTAAACAAAAAAGAAAATGATTAGTCGTTACCAGCAGGTAACGAGCGGTTTCACGCAAGCTGGACAGCGGTATGTCGAGAGATAACAATAGTAAACGTTAAAGAATAAATACATGAAAGCAAATACATTGAAATTAAATTACCTACCATAAAAGAACAAGAGCGAATTTTAAGATTATTTGGACGCGATAAAGATATTTTCAAATTGGATCTTATAGAAAAATATAATGCAAACTTATACGGCTGCTAACACGTTAGCGGTCATTTATAAAAGATACCCAACACATAGATTAGGACAGGAATAGGTCCAGATAAAAACGAAAAATATCCACTAAATGGACAAAAGAGACTATGTTTTCTTAAGAATACTATAACGAATCCCAATATTATAGTCGGAGATTACACATATTATGACGATTTTGAAGACGCCTTGAATTTTGAAAAAAACGTAAAGTATCATTATGATTTTATTGGAGATAAGCTAATTATCGGGAAATTTTGCATGATTGCACCGGGAGTGACTTTTATAATGAATGGAGCCAATCATCAACAAAAAGGGGTTACGACATATCCGTTTAGTCTTTTTGGCAATGGATGGGAGAGAGTAATGCCGACATTACATGATTTACCAATAAAAGGTGATACCGTTATTGGTAATGATGTGTGGATTGGTTCAAATGTTACCATAATGCCAGGAATTCGTATCGGTGATGGAGCAATAATTGCGACCAATTCGACAGTAACCAAAGATGTTGCACCTTATGCAATAATTGGGGGCAACCCAGCAATTGAGATTAGAAAGAGATTTTCTGATATTAAGATAAAAGAATTGTTAGAATTACAGTGGTGGAATTGGGATATTGAAAAGATAACAGAGAGTCTTGGATACTTAACTGGAAAGAAAATTGAAAAATAAAAACGCCCGCTAACACGCGGTCATAAAACATAGCGGTTTTAGTGCAATTTGCAGCTCAGTTCCCGCTGGTAAGGTCAGTAACGAGGGATAGGTTCGCAGCCACGAAATCCACTACGTTTCATACCGTCAACCGTTAAACTAAACCTGTCGGTAAATTAGAATAATGATAATTTTGAAAAAAGTGAGTAATATATTAGTCCAATTTTCCGAAGAATTTAAAATTAAAATGGAAGAAAAATAAAGAACTACGTACAACGCACAATATAAACAGTTGTTGTTCCGTTGATTGTGAAACTTTTGTTCCCACACCAACATTTTTCCCAGCGGATACGAACGCACCCCGAAAACCCAACCATTTCATATTGTCAGCCGTTGTGCGGTATGCCAATAACCTATGAAATATCATATTGGCGTAAATGACGTAAATATGACGTAAGTATGACTTGAGCAATTAATGATATTAAGTATACTTTTGTTCTAAATTTTAAAATATAAAAAATGAAGAACAAAGAATTAGCACAAAAAATTAAAACCTTGAGAAGTAGAAAAGGTTTGTCCCAAGAATATCTATCTGAAAAAAATGGACTTAGTTTACTATCATCCAAAAATTAGATTCCTAAGGAAATAAAGCATAGCACATAACAATGATACAAATAATAACAGAGTAAATAGTAAATTCAAGGGTTGTGCGCTTCAACTTTTTTTGTATTTTTGACAGGTAGATACCACGCTGTCGGCTACTATTCTTTTTCTCGCCGTTAGCCGTCAAGGGAAAACTGTACTTTATGGTTGCCTTTGAAAAGTGGCTGGTGCGTGAATATGAAAAGGTTCTGCTTTGCTTCATTGCTAATTCGGTTACTTTTCCAGTAAAACATAATGCACATATAAAGACTAAATAATATGAAAGAATCAAAGGAACTAATATTCTTTGTTTGCGTGGCTTTTTGTTTGCTAGTTCCAAACAGATCAATGGCACAAGCAACAAGCTTATTTTTTGAAAATGATAGCATTGACAAATACATACAACAAGCAATTGAAAATTGGCAAATACCGGGAATAGCCGTTTGCATTATAAAAGACGGGGAAATTTTGCTTCAAAAGGGTTATGGTGTACGGGATTGGGAAACAAAAAATAAAGTCGACGAACAAACCATATTTCCCATTGCTTCGGTAACAAAAACATTCACCGGGACATTATTTGCTACAATGGAAGCTGAAAATAAAATATCTTTAAATGATTTAGTAAAAAAATGGCTACCATGGTTGACGATGAAAGATAAGCTATATGAACAGCAAATTACGCTTACGGATGTACTGTCTCACCGTTCAGGATGGAAAACCTTTCAAGGTGACTTCCTCAACACAGAGACCACATTGGATTATGCGACCATGATTAATTTGTTCAGTAAAATCCCCCCCGCTTATCCAATAAGGACACGTTTTGGATATTCGAATTTTGGGTTTATGATTGCTGGCGAATGTGTGAAAAACATTACCGGTCTAAACTGGAATGAATATCTGCACAATAGGTTTTTAATTCCACTTGAGATGAAACGGACACTTGTTTTTGAGAAAGATATCATTATCGATACAAATAAAGTGACTGGTCATACCGTTATAAATGACTCCCTTATTGTTCTTGCACCTCATAAAATCGAGCCTTTCAGTCATGGTGGTATCTATGCAAGCATCAAAGATTTGGGTATTTGGGTGAAAGTTTTATTGAACAAGGGAAGCTTCGAAAACAAAAATATTATCCCTGAAAGTGCAATAGAAAAAATGTGGCAAAGTAATACCATAATAGGTAAATCAAAAGCAGCAGATAGAGAGTTGTATTTTAAAACCTATGGGCTAGGATGGGAGATTTTTCAATATCAAAATATTGAAGTGATGCAGCATAATGGTGCTTATGCAGGAACTTTAACTTCAATGGCACTTATTCCTAGACTAAATTTAGGTATTGTCATATTAACAAATCAAGATAATCACCTTTTACATGAAACCCTTAAATGGCAAATAATTGATGCGTCTCTCCAAAGAAATGCACCGGATTATACATTTAGCAATATAGAGCGTCAGAAAAAAAGAAATGCGGAAAATAACACTCAGATTAAAGAGGACAGGGCTGAAAGAGAAAACTTTTCCATCAACATGGATTTTATTGTTGGCACATACTTTTGTGATTATTACGGCAAAGCATACATTCAAAAACGGGGCAATGAATATGTTCTTTCCTTGGAGCATCACCCCCAACTTCAAGGAGTATTCTCAATATTCAAAAAAGATATGCTCACCTGTACTTATAATCAACCCATGTTTGGAACTGTTCAGTTTCCTTTTGTTTTTGAAAATAATAGAGTGAAATCATTTAAGTTGTTTGTGGATGGGTTTGTAGAGCCAGATGGTTATGAATTTAGGAAATTGAAATAATAAAATCACGAACCGCTAATTTGAGGATTGCTATTCGGACGGTAACAGTAATCCTCAAATTACATATTGAACCGGTTGACTAAAACCTGCCCTACGGCTTTGACGAAGTATTCGGTCAACCACGGTAGGTACACCTAAAAGACTTGTCTCCCCGTCACTCTTGGGCATCTCTACCCAAAAAATGGACTGTGGCAAGCAAGTGCCGTTTACCAATGATTTCTCTATATTTTCCCTGTTCCTTGTCAGGTGATGGTCGTATAGTTCATCTACAGGCATTCGATCAACTCCGGCTGAACCTCTGTTCTGCCTGACCTGTTGTAATGCATGCATCAAACAGTTGTTGTTCCGTTGATTGTGGGACTATGCATAGCGGACTTAAATGGTCATCGCAAAATAGGACTATGTTCAAAAATGGGTTCGGTTATTACTGTGACAATTGTGGTGAAATAATTCCTGTACAAAGAAACTAGACATCATCAATAGTACTGGTTTTGACTTTCCCGATTTGGGGATGGTTTAGAAAAGCATTAAAACAAAACTGGTTAAACAAGCAACCCGACAGATATGAAACATAAATCTTGAAATTTCGGAAACGAAAAATTAGACTAAAAATTGGTTAAAATCAGGTCTCTTCTTTGGACTGTTTATGTTTATTACAATGCAAATCCTTTTCCCATTGATCAAAAACTAGGATATTACTCAAAAAAGTATTTTGATTGGGATACCATTATGGTTAATTTGTGGATTTAGTTGGAGATTGACTATAAAATGGTGGATGATGAATAAGAAAGGGAAAGAAAACAGGGACCATAACACGCGGTTAATGAGCGTTGTAAAACAACCGGCAATCAAAGACAACAGACAGTAAAAAATAAAATTTCACAATGGAGAATAAGAATAACGAACAGAAAACGAATAGAAAAGGTGCGACACCTTTCGCACAGACTTTTTTTCACGGGACAAAAGCAGACTTGAAAGTTGGTGACTTAATAGAAGCTGGTTACAATTCTAACTACGGACAACAAAAAAATGCAAAATATATCTTCTTGACAGCGACATTAGACGCTGCAGTTTGGGGAGCAGAGCTTGCCTTTGGAGACGGACGGGAAAGAATATACTTAGTAGAACCAACAGGAGAAATTGAAAATGACCCCGACTTAACCGACAAGAAGTTCCCTGGAAATCCTACACAATCTTTTCGTTCAACTCAACCATTTAGAGTTGTTGGAGAAGTAACAATATGGCAAGGACATCAAACCGAACAAGTAAATGCAATGAAAGAACACCTTGAAAAATTAAAAGAACAAGGCATTAATTCACTTAATGACGAATGATATTGGACAATTTTTGAAATAGAAAAAATAAATACGGAGTTAACAGTAATAATGCAAGTACTCCAAGATTGATAATGAAAACAAATGAGATTCGGACTTTTCTCTCTATCTGTTTGTATCATATCAGAAAATAAAACACTTCCCATTTAGACAATGATTACAATTGAATTTTCATTGATTATTAATTGTTTGCCATAAACGAAGAGAACCTTGACAGGAAAAAAAGCATATCATTTTCATCTCTTTTGTAATACCCGGGAATCAGTCCGAAAAAAATACAGGTGAATGATGATAAGATTTCAATATTAGCAACCCGGCAAAGTGGCTCCCTATTCACAAAGGACATCGCTACAGGGCAGAAAGATGTGATGATGCCAATGTGCCCGTGATGGAAACACATTCTTAAAAGTACAATTTACGTCATTTCGTACATGTGAAACTTTAAATTTTTGCAATTTTACATTGATCAATCCTGTTTTTGGGTACAGTCTCACAGGATATAAATATCATTTTTATTTAAAAAAGAAACTAAAATCCATAGAATTTAACATTAAAACGGCATATCGCGCTGTTTTAAAATCATTTTTTACATCCAGGGACAATTCAGGGACTCTATCTTTGCTTTGTATTTAAATTTATATATTTTTCTGTATAGACATAAGAAAAGATGTAGACTTCCTCAACGTGGGCACTTGCTTAATATGCTCATTAATAGCAATATACAACCCACTATATCTAATCAACAATTCAAACTAAATCTAATTATTAAACAAAGAAAAAGAACAAGATGAAAAAAAAGTTAATTTTTCTATTTTTAATTTCTTTATTACTTCCTATTTATTTATCTGCGCAAGAGAAACAGGTAAGCGGGAAAGTAATAGAATCGGAAACAGGTGAACCTTTGCCGGGTGCCACAATTCAGATTGAAAATTCAACGCGGGGAGTTACGACAGACATAGATGGGTCTTTCGAAATTAGGGCCACTTCTACCGACAAGCTGGTAGTCTCTTTTCTCGGACTACAATCGCAAACTATCACGGTAGGAGCCCAGACCTACCTTGAAATAACCATGAAGGCGGCAGCCAGCGAATTAGACGAAGTGACCGTTGTTGCTTTCGGGAAGCAAAAGAAAGAGAGCGTCGTAGCTTCTATATCAACGGTCAATCCCGGAGAATTGAAAATTCCTTCAAGTAACTTAACAACTGCATTGGCCGGGCGGATGTCCGGACTGATCGCTTATCAGCGAAGCGGTGAACCGGGCAGGGATAACGCAGAGTTTTTCATTCGTGGTGTAACCACTTTTGGATATAAGAAAGACCCGCTGATCCTAATTGACAATAATGAGTCATCCAGTACGGAACTAGCCAGAATGCAGCCGGATGACATTGCGAGTTTTTCTATTTTGAAAGATGCGACAGCAACAGCCCTTTATGGTTCGAGAGGAGCCAATGGTGTTATCCTCGTTTCGACCAAGGAGGGACGGGAAGGCAAGGCCCGGATAAATATCAGGTATGAGGAAGCCCTCTCCCAGCCGACAAAAATAGTGCATATGGCAGATCCGGTCACCTATATGCGATTGCATAACGAGGCCATCCGGACAAGGGATCCGCTAGGTAAATTGATGTATTCGGAACACAAGATTCAAAACACGATAAACAAAACCAACCCTTATGTATATCCGGCCACTGACTGGTATGACATGTTATTCAAAGATTATTCCAACAACCATCGGTTGAATTTTAACCTGTCGGGCGGGGGAAAGGTCACCCGTTATTACCTTGCCGGAAGTGTAATAAACGACAACGGGGTATTGAATGTTGACAATAAAAACAATTTTAATAACAACGTCCAATTGAACCGGTACATGTTGCGCTCGAACGTGAATATTAACGTTACTCCGACAACGGAAGCAATTGTACGTCTGTCGGGAGCATTCGACGATTATAAGGGTCCCCCTCAAGGTGGCCAGCGGATTTTTCAAATGGTGATGCATACAAATCCGGTATTGTTTCCCCCTTATTATGCACCCGATGCAGCAAATGAATATACGGAACATATATTGTTCGGCAATTACGACAACATGCAATATTATAACCCGTATGCAGAAATGGTGAGAGGATATAAAGAATATTCAGAGAGCCAAATGGGAGCCCAATTTGAATTAAAACAGGATCTTGAATTCATCATGGAAGGTCTCTCTTTTCGTGCTATGTTCAATACAAACCGGTATTCATACTTTGACGTGGTAAGGCAATATGATCCGTTTTACTATACCGTAGGGAGTTACAATAAAGGAAAAGATACCTATACGCTTTCTCCCCTGAATGAAGAACATGGGACGGACTACCTTTCTTATAGTGAAGGGCCTAAAAACGTAAATGCGGTCACCTATTTTGAGAGTGCGTTAAACTGGGCACGTAATCTTAATGAAAAGCATGACTTGGGAGCGCTTTTGGTCTATACCATGCGGAATGAATTAAAAGGGAACGCGGGGGATCTGCAAAGGTCGTTACCATACAGGAACCTTAACCTGGCAGGACGTATCACGTACGCCTATGATTCACGATATATGTTTGAAGGTAATTTCGGATATAATGGGTCGGAGCGTTTTTCAAAAGCGGAGCGTTTTGGATTTTTTCCTTCTGCCGGCATCGGATGGAATATCTCAAACGAAAGTTTTTACGGGGAAGGATTGCGTAAGATTGTGAGCAGTCTGAAATTAAAATCCACATACGGATTATCGGGAAACGATGCTATCGGTGATGCCAATGACAGGTTCTTCTATCTTTCCAATGTGAACATGAACAGCTCGAGTCACCGCTCTTCATTCGGCACATTTGGGAATAGGGGCGGTCTGACCAAAGATGGTGTTTCTATTAGCCGGTACGCGAATGACCAGATTACCTGGGAAACTTCGAAGAAATTTAATATTACCGCCGAGATCGGATTATTTGAAAAAATTGATATTCAAGCAGAATACTTTCAGGAAGATAGGAGCAATATCCTGATGAACAGGGCATTTATTCCTTCAACCATGGGACTACAAGCTGCTACCCGTTCCAATGTGGGTAAAGCCGCTGCCCATGGAGTTGATGTTTCCGTAAATATGAACCATTCCTTTAACAAAGATGCATGGATAAGCGGTATAGCCAACTTCACTTATGCAACCAGTGAATTTAAAGTATACGAAGAGCCTGATTATCCCGATGCTCCATGGAGATCGAGAATTGGATATCCATTGACTCAAACCTGGGGATATATTGCTGAACGCTTGTTTGTAGATGACGAAGAGGTACGCAATTCCCCGACACAGTTTGGCAATTATAAAGGCGGAGATATCAAATATAAGGATTTGAACGGGGACGGGAAAATCACAGAATTGGATATGGCTCCCATAGGATATCCTAGAACTCCTGAAATTACTTACGGATTCGGATTATCATCCGGCTATAAGGACTTTGACCTCTCTTTCTTTTTTCAGGGAAATGCAAGGACATCCTTCTGGCTTACAACATATAATGACTTTGGTCGTGGAATTGTAGATGTAACCCCGTTTATCGGGGGGCAACAAGGGTTGATGGAGGCTATCGCCAACAGTCATTGGTCGGAGGCAAACAGGAATGTATATGCCATGTGGCCGCGTCTGTCGACCACCCATATAGAGAATAATAGCAGGACGTCTACATGGCTGATGCGAGATGGCACGTTCCTTCGCCTGAAGTCCGTCGAGTTGGGATATACTTTACCTGTACACATCGCGTCCAAAGCCCATATGTCTAATTTACGCATCTATTTTAGCGGGACAAACTTGCTCACATTCAGCAAATTCAAGTTATGGGATCCTGAAATGGGGGGGAACGGGCTAGGATATCCTGTCCAAAGAGTATTTAATATGGGTATACAATTGAGTTTTTGAAGGTTTTAAAACAGAATTAAGATGAAAACAAGAATAATAAAAGAGATAATACTTTTTGTCTGTGTATTGTATACCACATCATCCTGTGATTATTTAGATGTTGTCCCGGATAATGTGGCTACAATCGATTACGCATTTAAAAACAGTATTGCCGCCGAAAAATACTTATACGGGTGTTATAGCTACAGGCCGGCAATCGGGGACATACAGAATGATCCGGCGATGACCGGGTCGGATGAAACGACACAAAGGTACGTGCAGATGGAATTAGGGACAAGATTTGTCACCTGGGGAGGAACAAAGATAACACGTGGATTACAAAATGCCAATGAGCCGATCATGAATACATGGGATGGTAACCGTTCATTGTGGGTAGGTATTCGTGACTGCAATATTTTTCTTGAAAATATCGGTAAAGTTAGAGATTTGATGGAACATAACCGAAGAAGGTGGATCGCGGAAGTTAAATTTTTAAAAGCTTATTATCATTATACCCTAATGAAGCGGTACGGCCCGGTTCCTATTGTAGACGTGAACCTGCCCATCTCGGCCGATGTGACTGCAGTTCAGGTTTATAGGGAACCCATAGACGATGTAGTGAATTACGTGATTGGCCTGATTGAAGAAGCGATACCGGATTTACCGGAAACGAAAGAAATTGTAGAAGGGACAGAAGCCGGCAGAGTAGATAAACTAATCGCCATGACGTTAAAAGCGGAAGTACTACTTTTTGCGGCAAGCCCGTTGTTTAACGGCAATACCGATTATTCGGGAATGAAAGATAACAAAGGCAGGCAGCTATTCCCATCAAGTTACGATCCCAATAAATGGCAGATAGCCGCTGATGCTTGCCTCGAAGCTATTAACGCTGCCCATGAACAAGGAAAAAGGCTGTATAATCAGTTGGATCCGTTGTTAATTAATGAGCATGAAACATTACAATTGGAGATAAATTACAGGCAGGCTATTTGTGACAAATGGAATTCCGAATTGATATGGGGTGGGACAAATAATGATTGCGGGATTCTTGCACGTGACGCTTCAACAAGAATAATCCGGATGAGTCCAACCACCTTAACTTCCGTGACAAGTGAATGGTCCCCAACGCTGGGACTAGTAAACAAATACTATTCCACGAACGGTGTTCCTATAGAGGAAGATAAATACTGGCAATCCAAAGGATGGTACCAGAATAGATATTCCATTCGTCCCGAACCCTCTGACGATGAAGAGATCTACTATGTGAAAGAAGGAGAAAGAACTGTATATTTGCATTATAACCGTGAACCTCGTTTTTATGCTAGCATCGCTTTTGACAAGGGGATTTATTTTGGTGCCGGATACAATACATTCAAAGATGTCAAACATTGCGAATTTATGAATACCCAAATTTCAGGTTTCCAGGCCGGAGAAGCAAATAGTATTACAGGCTATGGAGCTAAAAAAATGAGCCACTATAAAAATACACAGCAATATGACAGGACGACTTGGGAATATTTTCCATTTCCTGTTTATCGGTTGGCCGATTTATATTTGATGTATTCCGAAGCATTAAATGAAGCGGGAGGACCGGAGGATGAAATATTCAGATACTTGGATAAGATCCGGGAACGAGCCGGATTGGAAGGAATTGCCAACTCATGGACAAAATACTCTACAAACCCGGAAAAAATTAACACCAAAGAGGGCAGAAGAAACATCATCCGCAGAGAGAGAGCGATAGAATTGGCTTTTGAAGGGAAGCGCTTTTGGGATATACGGAGATGGAAAGAAATAGAGATTTACAATACGGACCCGCAAGGATGGAATATCATGGGGGAAACGCCGGAAGATTTCTATACAGTCCTTCCCTTGAGAAACGAATCGGTGAGGTTTACCGTAAAAGATTATTTCTGGCCAATACGGGAGTCTAACTTGTTTGTGAACAAAAACCTTGTTCAAAACTATGGTTGGTAAATTATCAAGCATTTATAACTATAATATAATATGAAACTAAAAAAGAATTGTTTTATCCGGTTAGTTTTGGGGATGGTATTTCTTTATTCATGTGGAAATGAAGAGCCTGTAGGACAACAACCTCTGGATAATATCCCGCCCGGAATAATAACAAATGTAAGTGTGAAGAATATTGCGGGAGGTGCTGTTTTCCACTATACACTTCCTTCCGATGAAGACCTGTTATATGTAAAAGCAGTTTACTCCATTGACGGGGAAACGGAAGTGGAGAGCAAAGCTTCGGCTTTTGTTGATTCACTGTTAGTGTTGGGGTTTGGTGACACCATACAGTATCAGGTGAAGTTGATCGCGGTGGACAAAAGTCGTAATGAGTCCGACCCACATGTTGAAACGATAAGACCGCTCATTCCGGATGTCCTTTCTATTTCTAAAACCCTTTCAATTGTTTCAGACTTCGGAGGATTACTGGCCACATGGGAAAATCCAAACAAGGCAGATATTTCGGTTAATATTGAAATAGAGGATCATAACAGGGAGTATGTGCCCAAAGAAATATTCTATAGTTCCTCGATAAAAGGAAAAGGAACCGTACGGGGTATGGATACGATCCCTTTTCATTTCCGGACTTACCTGCAAGACCACTGGGGAAACAAGAGCCCTTTTAGATATGACACGATTATCCCGATTTATGAAACGGAATTCGATAAATTGAAATTCGCCAAAGTGACAACATCAGGAGATATACCCCCTTATAATTCAAACTACGACATACATAGGATATGGGACGGGAACAAAGGGGGTGACCCGTGTTATAGCTCCCCTGCAGGAACGGGTATATGGCCTCAATCTATTTCTTTTGATCTGGGAATAATAGGAAAAATCAGTCGATTACGGTTATTTCAGAGGACTGCGAGTCCAAGTTATATTTTTCACGAAGGGAATTTGAGAAACTTTGAAGTATGGGGATGTGTAAATTACAATCCGGCTCAACCGGGGTGGGAACAATGGACTAAATTGATGGAGTGTGAATCTATTAAGCCATCCGGATTGCCTCTTGGAAAGATCTCTATTGAAGATGAAGAACAAGCTCGAAACGGGGAGGATTTTACGAATGATCCTAATAACCCGCCGGTACGCTATATAAGAATATTGGCAAAACGAACCTGGGCCAATGGAGCCAATTTTCAAATCGGAGAGGTGGAAATTTATGGCGACAACAGGCCATCAGTAATGCAATAGAAAATATTAGTAATTTAAATGAATGATTATTTATGAATAATTTGCTGGAAATAATTTATATATCGGCCATAACGGTTTGCCTGCTGCTCGTTTCATGTTCCGATATGAACGAATTGAGCGATCGTTTTCTGAAAGAAGGAGAAACTACTTATGCCACATTGCCTGATTCTGTAACTGTTGGAGCCGGAAAAGAACGCGTACAATTTGAAATATTTATAACAACAAACAGAGTAAAAACAACGCGTATCTATTGGAATAACCACACTGATTCGGTAGATATTGAAATAGGGAATCAAGCGGGAGTATTCTATAAGACCATAGAGAATTTACCGGAACAAAGCTATCTGTTCGATCTGGTTAACTTAGATCAATATGGTAATCGGTCTCTTCCCTATGAAGTGTCCGGGCGATCTCTCGGGGAGAAATATGAAAGTACAATGTTAAACAGGCGCCTTGTCTCTTTGAGTGCAAATAACGCCGGAAATAAAGTATTGGTGTGGGGCGGTATGGATGAGTCTCTGGATGCCAAGCACACAGAGATATCATATACCAATATCGACGATGAGAATGTACTGATGGAAGTTCCTTTATCTGAAAATAGTACGATTATCACAGATCTTAAACCCGGTAGTTTACCCAAATATCGCACCGTCTATATTCCGGATGAAATGGTTGTTGATGTTTTTTACACCGACTTCACGGACGCTTCTCTTGCTTACGACGGTGATTTTTTGTTAATTAAATCCGAAATTTCAATTATAGGGTATTCAAATCAACACGATTCGGGGGACAATGCAGCTAAACACGCCCTTGATAATAATTATACCAACAGATGGCATACACGTGTTGGTAAAAATTATCCCCATTGGATGGTTTTTGATATCGGCGGAGAAGTTCTTGTGAGTAGATTTTCCATATGGCCTTCGGTATTTGGTTTAGAAACAGGAAAAATATTTGATAATAGACTGCCTGCTACATTCTCTCTTTGGGGAAGAAATGATGAACCTCCCAGTGATAATTTGTCTGGAGAAGAAGGGTGGACACAATTGGGAAACTATTCAATTGAAGAAAGAGGCGGAGAACAGACCTTTATTATAGACAATCCAATTCCGGTGAAATATCTCAAGATGAGTTCACCTAATGGGTTAAATGGTACAACAATGATGGTGATCGGAGAGTTTGATATTTACTCCAGATAATTCATTTATTTTCTGGATAAAAGGGTGTATTAAAACAGTTATCTCAACTTTATTTAATACACCCTGCCCCACCCATTAATGAGAGTTTGTTGATTTTTTATACTCCTATTACAATATTATCATTTAACGGGTATCCGTTGTAAAATATCCTCTCAATTAACAATGCAAAAAATGTCAAAAATAAATACTCTATCATTTCTTATTGCAATAGCATTGCTTCTTCCTGGGAAAATTTTCGCAGTAAATAAAATTCTGGATCGAAGTAATATACCTCAGTTTAATTCAATCGTTCACGATCCTTTAACAAAAAAAATCATTCTTTCAGATCCAAACGGGAATCTCATTTTACAAATAGACTATACAAAGGGTTGCCGAATAACCGAATTAAGCATAAAAGGGCAAAACACATTATCACCTGCAGGCGTTTACACCGGATTCAGGACTAAGGGCGGAGCGTTCACCTCTTTAGCCGGTATCGATGAAATCGATGTGGAAGAGCAAATGGGAATCATTACTATAAGAAATATTATTTATGGTGATCATTCAATTCAGGTGAATGAGTCTTGGATTTTTGAAACAATTGGTGATAAGATTGTTTGGCATATAGACCGGGAATACAGCGGGTTGGCAAAACTGGAGGAAACCTCTTTCCCTCAATGGAACTTTAGTGATTTATCCGTCTGGAAAGGTGGGATACTGGATAATGGCGGGGTTATCTGGTGTAAATATCTTAGTAAAGTGAATAATACATACGGCGTACACACTGGTGGAGTTACTTTTTGGAATCCCGACAATGGAAATGCTTTCCGAATAGATGCAAAAGCAGATGGTAAAAATATTGCAGCTAAATATTCACTAAATGAAAATCAAGAATTTGTATGTACGCATTTTGTGACAGACACCGAATTGGAACCACGTTACAATTTGAACCGTTTTGTGAACGGACGATCGGATGTGTTTGCTTCATTTGACGTACATCGTGGAATGACCTCGATAACGTTGGAAATGGAATACATTAATTATGATATGGCATATTCTCGTGGTGTACTTCCGGGTATCGACGAAAAAGCAGTTCGGGAATTGATGAATACAACCGGACGTTATGGCGTTGTCGATAATGGCATTGTGGGTGCCAATGGTTGGCTTACAAACTGGAAATGCTTGCATGAACCATTTTTCGCACAAATAGGCATGGCTTTGGGGGATGACAATTATATTCTGAATATGGGAACTACTCTGGATAGGGAAAGAGACCATGCATTAACCTCTGAAGGACGCGTCTTGTCGCGCTGGCATAATGAAGACGAAGACCAGATGCCTGGCACATTTAATTATAAGACCGGATACTACGAGGCACGTTGGGGATATACTGTCGATTCACAAACCGGATATATTATTAATACGGCTGAACAATTTGACTTATGTGGCGATGTTAATTGGTTACTTTCGCATAAAGCCAGTTGTGAGAAAGCATTGGACTGGCTAATCAGACGGGATACAAATGATAATGGAATTTTCGAGATGATGAATAATTCCATTGCGGAAAAAAAGGCAAGCGATTGGTTGGATATTGTCTGGGCTTCTTTTGAAAATGCTTTTGTAAATGCCCAAATGTATGAAGCCTTGAGTCTATGGGAAGAATGTGAACGGATTCTTGGTGATATGGAAAAAGCGGAATACTACCATAAAATAGCCAAACGACTCAAAGAAAATTTCAATAAGTCGGTTGATGAAGGCGGTTTTTGGTCACCAGAACAAAAGCAATATATTTACTGGCGCGATAAAGATGGCTCTGTGCATGGAGATAATCTGGTTACTCCCGTCAACTTTGCCGTTATTGCATTTAATCTTTGCGATGACAAAAAACGCATCGCACAAATCCTTGATCAGATAGAGAAGAGAAGTAATGCTGAAAATCTTTTCCATTGGCCTTTATGCTTCGATTCTTTCAAAAGGGAAGAAGTGGAATCGGGCAATTGGCCCTTCCCGAGATATGAAAACGGAGACATATTCCCCACCTGGGGATATCTGGGTGTCAGGGCTTATGCTGGATATAACAAAGAAATAGCATTGAAGTATATACGTAATCTTTTAGCACAATATAAGAAAGATGGCCTTTCTTCGCAGCGTTATAGTCGAGAAACTCAATTGGGTTTGGGTTCGGATATACTGGCTGGGATATGTACAAGCGTTACGGCTCTCTACCGGGATATCTATGGTATTCGTCCCAAATGGAACCGGATGGGATTGGAACCCAATATGCTTAAGAACTTGAATGGAACAGTCTTTAATTACTCCTTGCGCAATACACTTTATCAAGTCATATTGAATACGAATGATTATGAATTGCGCAATGATAACTTTTCCGTGAAAAGCAGAGAGGCTTTTGGTGTGTCATTCAAGAATAAGGAACTGGCAGTCTTCCCTCACAATAGAGAACAAGTGATCCTGAAACTAAAAGGAGATTCGAACCTGCCGATATCTGTCGAACTTAACAGTTATACCGGAAAGAACCTCTCCTGGAAGGTAACTTCTGCAGGCAATTACCATGTTACCGTCGAAGGATTAGATCCTGCAGAGAAATATACAATATCAATCAATGGAAAGAGCGTCAATATAGAAGTAAACAGGGATGGAGAAGCCTCATTTTCTTATTCTTGCATAAAGCCAACGCTCTTTAGTTTGAATGGAAAATTGGGATAGACAATCACTTTTAGGCAATTATATTACTAGCTGAAGTTGAATAAATAATACTTCTCTTGTAAAAATGCGATTTTTTTATTTTTTTTGTTTAGAGAATCCCTACATGGACATTGAACGGATATGAAATATAATAATTCGGGGATAGATTTTAAATACCTGTTGGTCAATGAACGGGATAAAAAATTCGGGTTGACAGTCGATTCGGTTGGTTTTCAAACTATCCCTCCGAATACATTCTATCCTCCTTCAAAACACCCTAAAAGCCATTTTTTCAAACCCGACGAAGGTCGTGTTTTATCCTCAAATCATATCGTATATATCAGTAAAGGAAGCGGGAGTTTTTCTTCAGCAACTACCAGAAGAACAAATATTGCAGAAGGGCAGGTTATTCTTCTGTTTCCAGGTCAGTGGCACACCTATAATCCTTCGAAAGAAAGTGGCTGGGACGAATATTACATCGGTTTTTGGGGGGAGATTATTGATAATATTGTCGCTCACGGATTCATATCTTCTGATAATCAAATCCTCAATGTAGGTATAAATGGGGATTTAGTGAACCTCTATGTGAATGCCATACGAGTTGCCAAAGAAGATAAGCCAGCCAGCCAGCAATATTTAGCCGGTATTGCACTTAATATACTGGGAACTGTTCTATCTTTAACTCAAAACAAAAAATTCGACTCAAGAGAACAGGCAAAAAAGATTGAACTCGCAAAAATCATCATGATTGAACATATTCACGAAAATATCAATATGAAGGAGTTGGCGGGGAACATAGGCATCGACTATTCAACATTCAGAAAAATATTTAAAGAACATACAGGATATGCGCCATTACAGTTTTTTCATGAGCTTAAACTGCGAAGAGCGAAAGAGCTGCTGACAGAGACCTCCAAACCGGTTAAGGAAATTGCCTATGAACTGGGTTTTGGGACTTATGAGTATTTCCTATCTTTTTTTCTGAAAAAAACGGGAAAATCTCCATCAAATTATAAAAATAAAAGATGAATTGAACAAAACATTATGTCAATAACAAAAGAATCAGAACTAGTTGGCATGAAGAAAGTAAGTGATGTAGTTGCTTACACTTTAAAAGAAATGAAATATTTTGCTAAACCAGGTATTTCAACCAAACAACTTGACGAATACGGAGCAAAAATATTGCAGGGCTTTGGTGCAAATTCAGCACCTTATAAAACATACAAATTTCCCGGTTGGACTTGCATAAGCGTGGACAATGAATTTTGCCACGGAATACCTTCAGCAAATAGAATATTAAAAGAAGGGAACCTGATAAATATCGATGTATCAGCCGAATTAAATGGATTTTGGTCAGACAACGGAGCCTCATTTGTGCTTGGAGAAGACAAATTCGGACATCTAAAACTTGTAGACGCTTCCAAAAAAATATTGAAAAAAACTGTTTCAAATATCAAGGACGGTGTAAGGATATCAGACATTGGACATCTCATAGAGACAGAAGCCTACAGGCTTGGATATAAAGTGATCAAGAATTTGGGTGGACACGGAATAGGCAGAAGCTTACATGAACAACCTGACGGAATTCTTAATTATAAAAATCGATTTGACCGAAGACATTTCAAAAAGAACATGGTTGTGGCAATTGAAACTTTCATATCAACCTTATCAACCTATGCAATTGAGAATAATGATGGTTGGACATTAGTTGGCAATAAAGGCGGATTTATGGCTCAACACGAACATACAATAGTTGTTACTGATAATAAACCTATAATTTTGACCGAAAAGAATGAGATTTGGGATTGAATATAAGAATAGAAAATCCCGAACCGCTAACAACGTATACAACTTATGGGACACCACCGTAGAAGTTTAACGCATTTTTGCCGCACCTTATTGGGTTATCTCGGTTTTGACTGTTATAGGCTTTAATATATGTATGATGGCTGTATGTTAATACCGATAAGAAGATTGAACCGATTTAACCTCGCCCGCCTCCTTATCTACTATCTTCATTTCCTTATCAGCAAAGCCAGCAAATATTTCTATTGATTATCAGGATATTCAGGCTTTAAGGCACCTTAAACCCGGATATATATAAGTTAAAAGTGTTCCAGAAACTGATTATAGCGATTCAAATCAGGTCTGAACTTTTACACAATTAATGTGCTCGATTGTTATGGACTAAAACATATTAATTAATAATCAGATTCTACATTATTTTCACTGGCCCGCACATTCCTACGGATGTCCATCCTTGCCCCCGTGTCCATCCTTGTCCAACTTCATTTCCGGGAGTAGATTTCAAAAAATTACCTACAGTGGTTGTAATTTTGATTTGCAATGTCTTACCGCCAGCATTATTCGGTAAGGCATACAAGTGCCTTCCGTACCATTTGTTGCCCAGAATTTCGTTATCAATCGACACCTCTGATACACCATGTACTTTACCCAAGTCAAGCCAGTGATAACCATCCACGTCGCCGAGTTCCTTCTCATAATACATGCATCCGGCAAAAGAGCGGGTCGATTCATCCCGGGAGAGGTCGAATAGTTGATCCATATCGCGAGTCTGTACCGTACCATTGAGATGTTCCATGCGCAATTTCCATCCTGTTAGCGTGATTGGATTTAGGTTTTCAGAAACCATTGGTTCAGAGCTAAGCAATGGAGCTGTCTTTGATTTTTCAAACACAACCAGCTGTGAAGTGGCGGGGGGCAGATCTATTCTTTGCTTCTTCCCTGCAGGGAGTGAATACCGTTGCCCTGTTTCCGCATCCCATAATTGCGGAACGCCTTCCGTATCCGGGAACGAAACGTTCAACACCACCCGTTCATCCTGACTGGCGTTACTGATAAAGAAAATATCCTTACCCTCGGTACGATGGCGGATCTGACTGACATTTACAGACGGATGATCGATCTGCATGTAGGGGCGGATGCCGCATTGTTTCTGTATGCCGGCAAACCATTCAACCGTATTGTCGGTTGGCGATTCGACAGTGAATACACGCGAAGGATTCTTTTTCTTCATGGCGGATATGGTCTTGTACACTAACCGGTCATTCTTTTTGTAATTGACCAGCCCGGGTGATTTGTATGGTTTTTTTCCTACAAATACCAATTTACCTCCATTTGCCACAAAATTTGCCAGTGCTTTGGCGGTAGCCGGTTGTAAGGTCTCCGCTTCTATCAATATCAGCGTATTGTATTTCCGGCGGCCATATTTCAAATAGCCGTTTCTCGCTACGCTTTTTTGGATAATGCCTTCACTGGTATAGTCGCAACTATTGCCGTTTTTGTGGATGGCCTCCCATATTTTGTACTGGTAGGAGGGATATAGCAGTCCGGGGAACGGATCGCGCTGTGGACCGTGGTGTGTCCACATATCGGCAAGGGGGTGCAGTACCGCGATGTCGGCAAATGCTTCGGTCTCCTGCAGGATGGTGGAAATGCGGGCTTTATAGGCTGTCCATTGTTTGAAATAAGGCCACCATGGATTACGTTCATTGAAAAAGGTGCCGTAACGTATCCATCCGGGAAAAGGAGCCTCAAGCGGGGAATAATTAAACCCATGGAGGATGGAGTGATTCACACCCGAGAGGTTGCTCTGGTCACCGCATATTTTCACTTGCTCCAGGGTAGTGTTGAAAACGAGCGTCGTGTTGGTAATCTCCTCGCAGCTTACAATCTTTTTACCGGCAAAACGTACAGCCGAAGCCACATATTTATTGACATTGGTACTGGAAGGCTGGTTGACAAAATCAAGATAAGTATAGCCATCCTTATTGGTGCGTCCCCAAATCCATGTCTCGCATTCGGGAATATCGATCGACAGGGAGGCTTCAAGCGGATGAAACTCGTTACCGTAAGGTTGCATCCTTGATTTGAACCCGTGCTTATTACACCAACGGGTGTAAGTGGCCAGGAAGCGGTCGGTGATAATTGCCATGCAGGTAGTGTAAAAATCGTAACGGGCGCGACTCACCTTTTCTTCCGCATCGCCCGATAGTTGCGTGACTTCTAAGCCTTCTATTTTCGATCCCATGTTACCCACTTTGAAAAGTATATAGGGCAGGAAGGGCTTGATATCATATCCCCGCCGCCGTTTAAATTCTTCGGGGAAATCACGGCACCAGTTGGCACCCTCCAGTTCCATGCTGTCGCAAAACATAGCACGAAACCCCTTCAACCCGTCCAGTTTCGGGAACAATGTATCCGACATCCGGTTGAGAAATTTTTCGGTAGCTTCCTTGTCATAATGGTTCAGCACCGGGCCTGCCGCGCCCGGGGCGCCGTTGATCACCGCCTGGAAGCCGGTACACTTCACCAGGACATACAGGATATGTTCCCCTTCGGGCGCCTCGATCTCGAGGGTACTCTGACTTTTATCGAAAGGCAACCACCGGGGTTGTGTAAACTCATCCATCTTCACCGGGGCGAGGCAAACGCCGTAGAGTTCATAGTCGGCGCCTTTATGGGGAGCGTGTACCCTGGGTTTGGCATCATTGAAGATATCGGCGACTTCCCACCGGATCGTTTCCGGTCCGCGGATTTTTTTGCTCGTAAGGGTAAGCAATTGTGAACGGTCGTCCCCTTCGAGTATCTCAGCGCCGAAAGGCCAACCCGAGCCGACGATGATGTCGCAGATCATGTCCCTCTCTTCAGTGCCCTTTAAAGCCACTTTCACCATTTCGATCCATTCGGGGCTGAGCCATTGCATGGATGGGACTCCCAAGTCATCACCACCCGGAAAAGCAATCGGATTGATTTCCACACCGCCGATCCCGGCCTCCTTCATCACGTCCAGTTCTCGCAGAATCTCTTTAGCCGACAGTTTGTCGCCGTTCCACCACCAACGCACAAAAGGCTTTGCAGTGACAGGAGGCTGCCGGAACAGGTAGTACAACTTATCTTCAGTATGTGGTTGTGTAACCTTTCCCCAGACGGGAGATATCCGCAATACTGGTAATCCGGCAGTTAAAACCATTCCCGTTTTGAGGAACGATCTCCGGGAAAATAAATCAGTTTCTTTCATTTGTATCTGTTTTATATTAATTACTCAATTTTCCTTTTACATGTTCATCTCCCCGACTCCATCAGGGCAGCACTAACGCGCATCTTATGCGTCGTGAATGAGTATATCGAAGGATCGTATGGTTTGACATCCTTTTTCATCGGAGCAGCTTTTCCCGGTCCCGTAACCCCAACATCTATCAAAGTAGGAATAATACCATCATCAGGTATGTTCAATACGCCGTCCAGTGTGCCATCTGCACCGGGATTTCCACCCCAGGGATTACGCATGGAAAAAAGTGCATTTGGATCTGTGGACAACAGATACGTATAAGCGTGACCTGTTACTGTTTTCGTATTACCAATAGGCTTCACCTGATTAAATCCCCCCACAACGAAATTTCCCTCGTTTAAAGAAGTCTCGACCATTACTTTTAGTTGATCAGGCTTCAACACACCTGCGGGAAAACCAAAACTATTCCCTTCACCGGTGAAGAGAGGCGGAACAACATGACTTCCGATTCCCCCGATTTCAGGATCCACTTTGTAGATTGCATTATATTTGATAATTGCTTTCTCAAGTAAAGTGCTCCAGCAGGCCTGGTCTCTTTTACCCGACACAGCGGCGATATTACCATTGTCTTTTGTGACAAGAAAAGTAGATGACAATGTAACCTTGATCGGTTTCCCCTGAGGATCGAACATGTCGACAGTGTATGTTTTATCCCCATTATCCGTAATGATTGATTTTATAAAATCAGGGTATAAGTAAGCCATTGAAGTCAGAGCGGCTATCCCGCCGCAATCGCCAATATTGTGCTGATTAATATCAGCGGGTATTGGATCCCCAAAAGGATAAAGAGTAACGGGAAGTTCTTTCCAGATTGCACTGCCATTTAAACTGCCCGGTACAGGCGGTTCATTATTTGCATCAAGCAGCCACGCCCTGTCCAAATCGGTAGTCAAATGACGATTTTCATAATGAACACCCATTGGGGTTTGGGTTGAATGGGTGAAACCCGAAGCCAATTTCATCAGGTCTTCCATCTTTATCGTTTTTTTCAAACCCCAATCGGCAATTTGTGTTATGACACCTCCATTATTGGCAGTAATGTCTAATTTAAAATATAGATAAGAGTTATTATCTGTAATGGAAAATATTTTTTTCGCTTTTCGGTCTGTAAATGTATAAGCAGTCTTTGTGTCTAGTACTTTCCAGGAAATACTGTCATTTGAGGCCGACAAAATCCATGATTTAGGATCAAACTGAGAATGAAAAGTGGAAGAGGTGATAAAATACCCATCCAACTCAACGGCAGAATTACCTTTCCATACAATCCAAACCTTGTTATAATTCACCGTATATTTGGTGTCGGCATCTCCGTCGATGAGTTTGTCTATATCATCCCCAACCGGCGAATCATCATATTGAACGGTTATGGTTCCCGTCCCGGGCAGGGTTGTGTTTTCAGATACGATTTTTATTGACTTGGGCATCACCTTCTTCATCGTCAGCCCCCAGTCGGCTATCTCAATCTTGGTACCTCCATTATTGGCCGTAACAGATAATTTGTAATATTTATATGAATTATTATTCGTAAACTGAAACTCTTTTTTCTGTTTCCGTTCCGTGAAAGTAATATTGGAACCAGAAGCAAGCGTTTTCCACGACGTGTTATCGTTGGATGCCGACAAATTCCATGACTTGGGATCGTTTTCAGGATTTCCCTCTGCCGATGTGATAAAATAACCGGTAGCAGTAAAAGCTTCGTCGCTTCTCCAGACGATCCATACTTTATCACTTTCTATGGAGAATTTTGAATCGGGATCGTTATCCACTATTTTATCAATACCATTGCCTGACGGAGAATCTGAATATTGTACGGTAATGGTCCCACTGGCAGGCATTGTAATATTACCGGAATTAATTCCAATGGACTTCGGATCATCTTTTCTTGCAGGAGTCCCGTTTGGATCCTCTTCTTTATCAGGATCAGGAAAATTATCTGTTTCTTCCTGTGAACAACCGGATAAAACGATACATACTGTCAAAAGTAACAGATAGAATATTTTTTCCATAACAATTCCGCTTTTGCAGGTTATATTTCTCTGTGAATTTTTCATTTTGATTCCGTTTTAAATCAATATTTACCGAAGTATTTAGTTATGGTCATAATAAAAGAAACTATTTGCTGAAATGAAAGGAAACTTGTCCTTTATTTTTTACCCACATTTTCAACCATAAGTTATCTATATTCATATTAGAGGCCGATAATCGTTTGACCCACTATATGCCGCTCCGCTTACAGGCAGATTATCACTGGCTAACGGCGGAAGCACGTAAGCAAGCTGCCCTAACATGTTATAACCTGGAAGTTTAAACATCACTTGAGATGGTCTTGCTTGGGAAAAGGAAGAAATATAATAAGTCATTGTCCGGTCCAGGGCTCTTCCTCCAGAATATGCTGTTCCTCCAATAACGAAGCTTGCTCCATTCAAATCATCCGATATTCTCTGCCACATATCATTGCCAACAAATTCATCAAGAGACCCATATCCTGCATAGGAATTCCCCCACATTCCCTTCGATATCCGGGTCAATTGACTCACATATGAATCAGATGCCATTCCTCCCGACAAGAACCATAACTGTCCGGTGCGGGAATTATAGTTCAATCCCGGGTAATAGGCATCCCCATAGGGATTTAAAAAGTCCCTATCGGATCTGTATATCCAATTACTGTTATACTGGAAACTTCCGCCCAACAACAAACTTTCTATTGCCCGGCGGATCTCTTCAGGGTCGGTGATGCTCCATACGTCCATGCCGTTGGGATCGATATTTTTTTACCGGGTTGTTCAAGCCTTCTATTTTATTATGGGGTTGTATAAAGAAAGCAATATACAAAGGAGTTCCAAAAGACACGATGAGATAAAGTATAGTATATACCATTCCTCTCTTTCGTTTTGCTTCACTTTCCGATTTAAATTCTTCAAATATCTTCTCATGCTGTTTTTTTGCGTGCAAGTAATAAATAATTGAATATCCCACCAACTAGAAAAACTATCGGGATAAAAATATACTCATTGGCATCAATCTCCGACAATTTAATAATTTCTGTTTTTAGTAACACCAATAAAATGAGGGATATGTTTATTATATTGATATACAATGAAAAAGTTAATGTAAGCACTGCATTTATACGGGAATTTTCCACTTCATCCTTCTTTTTCAGCCAGATACAATATAATTTATAATATAAGTATCTATACGTTTTCATATTGATATGTAAATTAGTACGAACTATAGCTATATGGAACTACGTACGTATTATCTATTTGAAAAAGAGTGATAACGGAAGAGGGTGTTTTATCTCCACTCCCTTCCGCTTAAAAATTATCTGTAAATATGACTATACCTACTCCGGTGCATATATTCTGAATTCAGCAATACTGAAGTGGCGGGGAGCCGTACCTGAGGATGTTTTGTTTACAGTAAACCTGAAATGCGTAAACGGTGAATCAGCCGCCAGGTAGGCTGACTCGTATTGAGAGGAAGAACCTCTTGGTAACCCGGCAGAGATATGTGACAAATCACTCCATTGTTCTCCGTCTGTACTAACCTGTATTAACACGTCAATAGGTTCCCCACCGGAAGCATTTCTATTCTGATACCAGAAAATGCACCCTTCTATAGGATCGTTTAATGTGACCTGAAAAAAGTGCGGCACACCAATACTGTAAGACCATGCTGAGTGGAAGTAGGTGCCGGGGTTACCATCTATCAGATTTTTTATGGGACCCTCACGAGGTTCTTGCGCATTTGTAGATAACATATCCTCCGTCAACGGTATTTCAGCGAAAATCATACCTGCCTGTGAAATAACAAAAGAAGCCGTATGATTGTAGTTATCCGATGATTGAAAGGTTACAGCACTATAACGCGCATTTCTACTAAGATTCTGATCAATTTTAAAAGTCACTGTTTTTTCATCCATACTCCCCTCCACATCTGTGATAGCATCAACATGTACAAAGTCTACAGTATCAGGGATCAGGATATGATCCAAAACTATATTTGACGTAACCTGTACCGAAACAGTTGTTGCAGCCGCGCTAACCGATTTAACTATACCTTTCCTTTCTCCATCAACCAAAAGAATAGGGATCTTACCTGTCTGGGAAACATTAATATAATATGCCTGATGTCCGTATTCAATAGTGACACGGGCAATTCGGGGAGCATACGTGTCATTACTCCCGGCAGACATGATTACTTTTCCCTCTTTCTTGTCAACCGATAACCAAGTTGCATTCGAAGATGCCGACCAGCCGGTTAATGCCACATTGGTTTCCACCTCGGCAATTGCTTCGCCCCCTTCCAAAGGGAAAAATACGGGAGCCAGGCTTTTATCGGGAACAATCAATGTTTTTACTTCGAATTCTGTCTCATAATCGGGTTTGCAGGAGATTACACCCAAGGGGCTAACCAATACTCCGATTAATCCGAATAATACTATATTTTTTCTCATACGATTATTTTTTATTTGGTACATGATACTTTTGATGATCATTATAACATGTCCGCTCTCGGACTATATTCCATTCGCAAAATTGCTTTCACCTCCTTATAGGGATCTGATCCTTTCAACCGGTACTTATAATGCAACCTGAATTCTTTATAGTACGTGCTACGGCCATCGGGTGTGGAGATGATGTTAATCAAGAATGTATTATCATAGATTTCAAACGGAACCAGTTGTATCACGTCGATTGTTCCATATGGTTCAATTGTAGCATGACGTGCCAGGGGGTTTTTTGATGTTTGCTCACCCATTGTTACTACAATGCTCCTTTCGCTAATGCGATCCAGTGCGGTTTTGTATTCACCAAATTCCTCATCACCGGCCAGCATCCTCACGGAACTATTTCCCAGCGGAAATACCTGGTTGGCACTGGTTGGGCGCCGTACAAGCGGATTATCCTTGTCCAGTATAGTTACAAACGAAGTGGTATAATTATAATAAATATTACGCCGGGTCGTGGAGAAGTCATTTTCTTTAAATATACGCAATAATACCTCGTCTTTTTTAGGATTAAATGCGTCTGTTTTCGAAGGATCAATTTTGTAATTCAAGAAATAGATCGAATCAGGAGAAAGTTTATCCAGGTTTTGTAAGTAAACAGGGAACTTCACCTGCGTTTCTCCCGCTGGTATCTGTCCTTCCAAAGAAGGAATTGTATAACACTCTTCAGGAAGTAGTCGTGCATAGCGGTCCGTTTCTATATCGTAATTCGATTTATTGTATGCTTTAAAAAGGGAATCCGCTTCCATGAGTGCCACTTTGAAAGGTCTGTCGGCTTTTAACGTTCCGCTCAATCCTGCCACAAGATAAACGGTATCACCGTCCTGTTTAAGCTCAGCAATCTGCCGGTCATATACCAAATTGGAATTGCTGAGTAAATAAACTTCGTTCCTGTGTTGTTCCTGTTCAAAATCATAGGAATTACAGGCTATCATAGTTATTCCAAGTATGCTATAACAAGCTTTCTTTATACTATTTTTCATTTTCAAATCAGTTTATTGAGTAATAAGATTACTATTTATCTGTCCCAACCAGGGTTTTGATCCATTTCCGGTACCTTTAGCAATTCATTGTGTGGTAATGGGAGAAAAACCATCCGGGGGGAGGCAATACGATCGCGAATGTTTTGTGTGTTGATGGTCACTATCTCAAAAAAGCCCTCGTTATTGTTATTGTTCGTTCTGTCTCTCTCTATATTAAGCCCTCTCCAATTAGATGAATTTGCATCTTCTTCCAGATAGATACCCCATCTTCGAGTATCAAAGACACGGTATCCTTCATTGAAGAGTTCAACTTGCCTTTCATTCATAATCACTTCCTGAAATGTCTCTTTGCTTGCCAGTTGGGCATCACTTACTCCGGGGAGTCCCGCCCGGTAGCGGATAAGGTTAAAGTATTTCGCCATTTCCACCACATCACGGGTAATGGTAACGGTGATCGTGTCATTACCAATCGGTTCAATGGTTTCTACAATTTCACTGCCTTCCACGTTGTTGAGTGCTTCCACGTATTCCAACAATACTTCGGCATAGCGAATGATTGGAAAAGGTTTGGGTTCTGTAATAAAGGCTGATTTCACATTTCCTTTCCCGTTTGCCCATGAATCGTCTGGATGAATATATTTAATGGGAGTATAACCGCTCACATTGTAGTCGTTGATATTACTCCCTGCACCTGTAATTCCGGATACATCATCATGTGAAAACCACAATTGCTTCTGTGTGTATGTACCGTCCTGGGAAGCGGAGTTCATGGGCCAGAAAGAACCTGGAAAGCCGATAGAGGCATAAAAACGAGCTTCACGGTTATCATACATTTTGGGTACATCTGCCCGTAATACATAAGTGCCCAAAACTTTGCCACTTCCTCCAATTGTATTCGTTAATATGGGATCATACGGATATTCTTCAGAGGCATTATGGATTGTTCGTCCATCAGCCATGAGGTAACAGTCTATCACACGTTGTGGAACTGCCATACCTCCCCATCCTCCAAAATAAACCGGAAAAGAATGTCTGGTGTAATTCCTCACACTAGACGATATATGCGCCCAGATAAATTCTTTGTTAGTCTGTATAATTCCTTCACCATTAAACATATCATGATACGAATGTAAGGGATCGATTCCTCCGGCTCCTTCAGGGAACGGTGCAGTAGGTACATTAACAGCTAAAGGGTATGGATTCTTCGGATCGGCATCCACTGTATACAACTGATACTGTCCCATATCTATCACTGCTTTTGCTGCAGCGGCGGCAATAGCCCAGCGGCGCGGATCATATTCCTGGTTCACATAAAAGACTCCGTCGCTCTTCCGTTTCCATGTGCCGAAACTTCTGCGGGCGGCGTCGCCTCCATTGAACAGGGGAGAAGCGTGGTAAAGCCTTAATCGGGCAATCATTGCCAATGCTGCCCCCTTGGTGGGACGCTCGAAATAACTGATTGATTGCTGTGATGCCGAAGGGATGGATTGTGCGGCCAATGCGAACTCATTGCATATGTAATCCACTGATTCGTCATAGGTGGAGCGTTCCCTATTATAATATTCCGCCGACTCGGAGTTGGGAAATACCTCGTCCCCTACTATCAGGCATGGCCCCCAGTTCATCAGCAGATGGTAGTATGCGTATCCCCGCAAAAAATGAACATATCCCTTATATATCTGTTTTTCCCGGGTGGACATGTCTCCCACCTTGTCTACCTCGCCAAGCATGGTGTTACAGCGCCGGATCACTTTATACATCCTGTGCCAGATATTCATGGATCCCGGAACATTCCTCTCATTGATCTCTCCAACCGTAAACTGGATTCCGGCAAACTCCCCGGTTCTCCATCTAGCCGTCATTTCATCAGACGCCATTTCTCCGAGATTCCATGAATTACCCCATATGGCTCCCGGATCCGGGAAATCTTTTGGTGTGTTCCATAGGTAGCCCTCTGCATTTTTCATGCTATGAAATATGGAGTCCTCTCTGAATGTATCTTCGAAGTAGGTGTCAACATCCAGAAAATTACAGGAACTAAGCATCAGGCTTACAACTCCAGTCGCAATTATTATTTTTGATAAGATATTCATATATAGTAATCATTAAAAGTTCAGATAGATTTGAAACGTATACGATGTTGGAATAGGATACACTCCCCCGTTATAAGTCGCTTGTTCGGGATCGAAATATTTTACCTTGTCAATAGTGAAAAGATTATTCGCTACAAATTCCAGGTCGACAGAGGTCAACCCCAGACTCTTCATCCATAGACGATTATTCACTTTATAACGCAGACTCACCTCTTGTAGGCGGACGTAAGACCCATCCCGTTTCCAGAAGGTAGAAAGTTGGGAATTATTGGAGTTGCTACCATACGAAAGGCGGGGGAATTCGGCATTGGGATTTTCTGTTTCAGCAGTACCTGAATACCATGCCGGCGTCCACCGATTTGAGGGATTGTTTGCCAGTTTGATCACATTCCCCAATTCGCCGTTATAGAAAGGTATCCAACCCGGGGCATTGAGCCCGTAGTTGGCAATATTCATGCCTGCACGATAATATTCCACTTTAGCGGCACCTTTAAATAACACGGCCAGAGTCAGTTTTTTCCAACGGATATCTCCTCCCACACCGTACATAAGCCGGGGCACCTGGTTACCGTATGAAAGCGGTACTTTATCATCATCATTGATGATGCCATCCCCATTTACATCACGATATTTGATATCACCCGGACGTACCTGACCAAAACCGCTCTGGTCGGGGCTGGTTTCTATCTCTTCCTGGTTACTAAACAATCCTTCCGAGATATATCCGCGAATAATGCCATATGGTTTACCAGAAACACTCATATATTCGTAAGGAAGTTTATTTTCTTCGAAATAGTCTATGATATTTTGAGAAAATGTATAATTTGCTCGCACGGTGAAATCTATATCTTTATTAAGGGCATGGAAATAGGATACATTGCCGTCAGAGCCAAAACTGTGCATACTTCCCACATTTGATTGCGGAATAGTGACCAATCCCAAAAAATCGGGCAGTGTAACCCTTGGCATAAATATATTATCGCGTTGATCCCGGAACAGATCCACCACAAACCGGAGGTTGTCATTGAAGAAGTTAGCTTCTATACCTATATTGGCTTTTTTAGAAACTTCCCATCGTAAATTATCAGCCCCAATCTGTATTTCAGTAATACCAAATCCCCGGTATCCCCAATAACTTCCGGCTCGATTGTCAATAAATGTAAGGTAAGGGAAACGAGCTGCCCCGGCTATCTGGTCGTTACCTGCCAAACCATAGGAACCCCTAAACTTAAGGAAAGATAATACCGGTAAATTATCCTGTACCCACTGATAGGAAGTGGGTACCCATCCGAGCGCTATAGAAGGAAAGAATCCATAACGTTGGCCTCTCGCAAACTGGGAAGAGCCGGTATAGCCAAAATTTCCGTCGATAAAGTAAGTGTTGTTATAGCCATAAGAAAGACGTCCCGATACATTTTGACGGCGAGCGGGAATGGAGTTGATGCCGAGATTGTCACCATCTCTTCTCCAACGGGTGTCCTGAGCGTCTTCCATATAATAGTACAGAAGCGCTCCCATATCGTGTCTGCCAAAAGAACGATTCCAGTTCGCTTTGGCTTCCCCGTAATATTTTCTCCACATATTGTTATTACTGCCGTAACTGAGTTGAGATTCCGTAATACGCAACGTTTTGATGAGCATTCCTTTCGCATCACGTCCTGTAGCCCGGTACATATTGGGCCATAAGCGACGGTGTTCAGAAAAATAGGTTTCATAATCGGCCATCACTTGTGCCGACAAGCTAAGTCCTTCAAGGAATCCTCCTACCTGCTGCGCAAGACTGAGCGTGATCATGTTGCGTGAATTACTGTTACGTGTGTATCCCGTATAATTAAGGGTAGTGTACGGGGATGACAGGTCATAAGTACCATAAGTCGGTAACGTGTCATCAGCATATTTTAAGGGGAACATAACGGGAGTGAGTTGGCGGACAGCACTCCATAGAGTATTAGTATTTTCGGATCCCGGCAAGGTATGCTCGGTGACGTTTCCATCTACACCAAAATAGAGTTTTGTTTTTGGCGTGAGATTCATATCGATATTGGCCCGATACGTCAGTTTGTTGTAGGCTACGGGTTTTTTAAATTTGGACTCCTCCTGCTTGTATGCCGCATATTCCTGTTGAGCTCCCACAGATACGTAATAGTTAGCCAGGTCACCGCCGCCCTTTGCACTCATATAGTATCGTTGCTGCATGGAGTTTTTTTTCATGATCTCGTCAATCCAGTTGACATCAGGGTATAACTCTGGGTCGAGACGGGATTGAATGACATCCAATTCAAGGCGTGTATATAAGTCCGGGTCGCCTGACATGGCTCTCGCCTCATTGGCCAGTTTAGCATAGTCGTATGCACCCAGGTACTCAGGTAATCTTCGCAGTTGATTTATCTGCAGTGTAGCCCGGCCTGTTATTTGTAGTCTCCCGGCTTCACCTCTTTTCGTGGTAACAATGACTACCCCATTTGCCCCACGTACCCCATAGACCGCAGTTGCCGCTGCATCCTTCAGTATTTGGAATGACTGTACGTCATCGGGATCCACATCTTCAAGACGTCCTTCCAGTCCGTCGATCAATACCAAAGCGCCCGAATTCGCTCCAAAGGTACCAATGCCCCTGATCCAGAAATTGGAAATATTCTTTCCAGGTTCACCTGATGTCATACTTGTCATTATACCCGCTACCCTACCTCCCAGCATGTTGTTGAGGGATACAGCGGGTGTTTTCAACTCATCCACGTCTACACTGGTAATTGCACCCACTATTGACACTTTCTTTTGTGATGTCAAGCCGGTAACCACTATTTCTTCCAATTGTTGACTGTCATCTTCAAGAATGATCTCCATTTTCTTATCGCTCTTTTCCACAAAATATTCAACAGAGGTCATCCCGATCATCTGAAAAACTACGGTTTCCCTATAACCTACTTTCAAGTTGAACTTGCCCTTCGCGTCAGTAGTAGTTCCTACAGCGGGTACGTTTTTAATATAGATGGAAACACCGGGTAAGGGTTCATTGGTAGCATCCAAAACCACGCCGGAGATTTCCAGGTTTCTATTTGTATTTTCCTGGCTGTAGACACGTATAACACATGAACAGATCAGGAGTAAAGTGAAAAGTGTTGTTTTTTTCATATTTATACTGTCTTACAATTATTCAATGGATAGTTTCCGGATCACTTTGTTACGGGTGTCGGCAACATAGACGATAGAGCCGTCGCTGTTCACAGCTACACCACAAGGATTATCGAATTTTGCCAACTCAGGACCTCCATCCTTGTATCCTGGGCTTTGCGGCAATCCGATTGCCGTGTTCACCGTGGCTTTGTCTTTAGGCACGGTCGTGTCAATTACCCGGATGCAATGGTTCCCGGTGTCGGCAATATACAATTTCCCGTCTTCCGTAAAGCATATTTGTTTGGGTCCAAAAAAACGTGCATTCTCAAGTAAGCCATCTTCCCATCCGGACCCGTTCCGGGGGCCTTCCAAGATTGCTTTTCCGGCATAATACTCACCTTTATAGGTCGCTTTGTCCTTATCGGCCAGTTGAGAGACATCCACCCGCCCGATAATATTATAATCCTCCATACAGAAATACAACAAATTGGGATTGATGGGTGAAAAGATGCAAAAAGTATTGCACCCTGACTGGCCTTTGTAGTTGGGTATATTGGGCAACACATTGTGGAGTAGTAACTCAACATTCCTCGTGGAAGGATTAAAGCGAACCAGTTGTCCTTTCCACATAACCGAATATACCATGTTGTCTACTTTATTGGCGACAAATGAATACTTCCAGTTCCCTTCAATGATATCCTTTGTTTCGGGTGAGGTAATCAAAGAGCGTCGTCTGGGAGCATAACTCAGACTTTTAGGTAGTTGATAATAATACAAACCGTCATCTACCGGCATGTATACGGACTCATTCCCTGGCTCCCCGGAAAACGTAGGCGCATTGGTAAGATTGGCATTATATTGGACAACCGTTACGGTTTGACTTTTCGTATCCGCCATGACAAGATTGCTGCTCACGTCGTTACCCTTATCGTCTTTTGCCCTTTGACTATTGAATCCGTTCGGACTGTTGGTAAATCGTTCTGCAACAAAGATATTATCTTCATCGTCCAATACAATCGTGAAAGGTACGGAGAGCGTAGCCGAAGTAAAATCGCCTCCTATCGTCCGTGACGAATTATTGTCCGGTTCGGGTCTTCCCACCACGGTACTCACCGTAGTTTGGGTCTTGTACTGAAATAGGTCGGCCGCTACCCCAGCCACCTTTTCCCCATTGGGGAGTGTCCGTTCCACGATAATTTTCATGTTCCTCAGGTAGGTCAATTTCGGTACCATCGTATAAATTTTATTTCCGTTTGATCCTACTATTCCCGCCGGATGTTTTACCCCGAGCGTATCTTCAAAGAAAACCTTCAAATCTGTCGTATCACTACCAAAATTATGTCCTTCAATAATAAAAGGAGTTGCAATACCTCCCGAGTCGGGATAAAATCCTCCTATTTCTATGGG
This sequence comes from Proteiniphilum sp. LBM24028, assembly GCF_056629195.1. Taxonomy (NCBI): domain Bacteria; kingdom Pseudomonadati; phylum Bacteroidota; class Bacteroidia; order Bacteroidales; family Dysgonomonadaceae; genus Proteiniphilum; species Proteiniphilum sp. LBM24028. The sequence goes on from NZ_CM152817.1 coordinate 1,608,247, forward strand.
TTTTGACGGATCAAATGCCTGAAATTTCGTCTGATCTTCATTTTCATTGCACGAAATCCAAAGCCCTATGAAAAAGGGGATGCATAAAAAAATAATTCCAAATCTTTTCATTCTTTCATGTTTTTGTGATTAGTAATTGATTAATAATGTCATTTAGTTATAATAAAAGAGTGTGTCTTCCAAAAAAAAGGAAACTTGCCCTTTATTTTTTATTGTATTGTTAGAGAGATAAAACAATGATCTGCGCGGAACTTTGAATTCAACTGTTTGCCCCTTTGCGATTTTTTTACCCAGGGATCTCCATCGGTCGGTTTCCCAGTGAAATAACTCATATTCATGCCCTTCATAAATACCGATACCCAAGAGTCGGGGTGAGTATTGTATAGATGCAATTTTCCTTTCTTCTCCGAAGTCCAGGCCGGTCCATGACTCTTCCGCCCCGGCTGCATCATAAAATGTAGTGATATCCCCGTCGAATGCTTTATCACCAGTATTACCCCAGTCATTATAAGATCCTGGAAGACCGATATTTTCACCTTTAAGTTTCACGCCGGAAGCATCGTAAAAAGATATTTCTGAAACATTACAGTAACAACCGGCAGGAGCCCTGTAACGGATATACCGGTAAGGATATGTTTTTTTTCAATACTACCTTATTATAAAGCCCGGGCATTTCCGATATTGTATGTATTTTCCGGACATTTGAAAAATCAGCATCATCCGAACCTTCAAAGACGGCATCCACCATACGCCAATTCAATGTAAGGTCATCTCCCGACCCTATTGCCCGGAACGACATCAGGCTGTCGGGGCTGTCCGGCGACAGGAGGTGGATTTCCCCTTTACTATCCACATAAAATGGATTCCCGGCTGGAATCTGGATTCCCTTTTCGCAATAGACCGGAAGATAAAGGATATCTTTCCCGATATGCTGGAAACGGATACTATCGGAATCAACTTCACCATGCCCTGTCAAACGCCATTCAAAATCGTAGAACAGGGCAAGAAAGACATGACCCGTCTGGATTTCGGAACGGTGTTTTACCGGGATGGCCGTGCTTGCCATGTTATGATGTTCCGAAGAAATATCGGTTAAATTGTCCTGAAACAAGGGTGGGGTACTCATTTCATCCATTTCCACAATTCTGTGCTGCCTGTAGGTTTTTCGGTATGCCTTTGCTTTCTGCAATGTATTGCCTTGGTGGGAGTCGTAAGGATTGGTTTCAGTCCACATGAAGGATATGTGTTGTCCCGCACTGTCGCAAACACTGTTCCAGCTATGCCCGGTAGGGTGATTTTTCCACTGCGGGGTAAAGTCAATGGTTACGGGAATTCCCAGTCCTCTCATCACAAAAGCGGCCAATGCGGCCTGGCTGTCACACATTCCCCTTGTGGTTGCCATCAGTCGGGTAAAACTCATATTGGAGAAGTCCTTGTCCAGACGGAAGCGGGGTAAAAGGTCATTTACCCTGCGGCATGCTTGCACAGCGGTCATTATAGAATCTTCCTTTAGCGAATTATTTATGTCGGCAAAACTTGTCAGGACTTTCTCCCGCCAATTTTCAAGCGACTCCGTTCCGATCCGGTATGGAAGTATTTCTTCGCAAAAGGTGTCGAAAGGGATATATTTTCCCCACGGCTTGTCGTTCCAGACCTGAAAAGCCAGGTCGATATTGTTAATCAGATATTCGGCAGTGATATGTTCAATATCTTCTTTTCGAACCGGATTTCCCAATTGATAAGTGTCTAACACTTTCTGTTTGTCTGAAGAGCTACTCCACCTCAGGTTTACGGTCGCCACATCTTCCCAGGGCGCTTCATAACATTCGGAATATTTTCCCGGCATGTTCAGGATAAGGAATTCGGCAGCTTTCAGTTTCAGGCTGTCCACCGGTGTTGCGCGGTAATGTTTGATTACCCGTTCTAATTCATGTCTGTTTGAACCGGCCAGTTTCAACACTTCTTCCAAAGGGCTGTTTTTTTTATGGGAACAGCCGAAGGAAAAGACAAAAAATGCGAAAAAAGAAATTCTGTATATATGTTTCATTGTTTGATGTAACATGTATAATTTGAAAAAAGAGATTTACCGGATGAGGCAATTTGTCCGGTAAATCTTCTGGATTATTCAGAACAAGTGTTTAATGGCTTCATAGAGCCATAATCCCGACAAAAGTCCCGCGACATACATCAATCTGGAACAAGTGGCGTACCTACCTTTCTGTTGAAATCTTTTCGACGCTTTAAGGCATGTAATAGTTAATGTGACTGCCAATAATATGTAGGCTATGCCCCAAAAAATATCGGGTACATTATATAGCCCTGAAGTAGAAAAAATAACAAGTAGGATAAATATACAGGCAGCTATTGCAAATGCCCAGCTTACTTTGAGTTGTTCTTTTATTATCGGTTTCATATTGTATTCAATTAATTTTAGCGAGTCATCCGAACTATCCGGTTCATTCAATAAACTTCGCATTTTATTGATGATGCTGTTTATTACCGGAGAGGGGATTTTCTAATATCTTTTATTTTTTACTTAACGTGATTTTTTTTGCTTCATTTATATATTCTATATGAGTTATTGGAATTTCAATGCCAAAAATATTTCCTTTCAATAGTACTTTTTTTGTAGTTGGGTTGACAAAAATATAATGCCTGTGCTTTTGCAATTCTACGACATAATCAATTGCGTAAACTTCATCTCCAATATGAACATACTCTTCCGAAATAGTATTGATCATATTTCTAATAGTTTTCTTTCCAAGAATAGGTAATGGATTTTCTGTAAAAAATTCAGCAGAAGAGGGAATATTCTCACTTATATCGGCATTATTTCTGTAGAAAACAGTAGTCCAACTAAACCAGAAATTCTCATCATAATTCTTTTTTACAAACTTTTTGGCGTCCCTCTTATGTTTTATTGTTCCCACAAATTCATAAGACAAAAAATCAATATCTTCTCCATTTTCAACATACAGTGGGAAGTTTTTGAACAGATTTATTATATTATCCTCGCTTTTAATGATAGGTGCCCCGTATTCATACAGGTTCGTAGTTGCTCCATTAAATCCATGAGAAATTTGAGGGTATACCCCTTCTAAATTACACAAACTAAGGCCAAGGAGAAAAAGACAAACTAAATTTTTCATAATTAAATAAGATTAGAATTTACTCTAATTACTGAGCATATTAGGAGTGATATTTGTTTCTGCTCCAAACTTTTTAGAACCCCCAGAAGGGTTTATTTGTGCTACTGAAACCTCCCATTTAAATCTACAATAGCCGTTTGCCCCAGACTCATATCCTAAGATATTTAAATAAGCATCTGCTACGTATCCAAATCCCGTGGTTGATGAATAATATTCTGGAGTATAACCTGTTATCGAGTTAATGCTCCCTGCTCTTGTCCCATAAACAGTAACACTTGCCCAAGCTACGGCTGATCCTGTCAAACCAGAAATACTGCAACTTGGTGAATTGAAGAAATATATAATAGGTTCATCATTTTCGTTTTCACTTTTAAGACGTGGTATTTGACGAGTTTCAGATGGCTCAGATATTGTAATGACATAAATGTGAGATAAAAGGTCATCATAGATAATTTCGCTATCAACCACTAAACAGAGAGTTGTAAATTCTACATTTTTATATGCCCATTTAAGCTGTACTTTTCTTAAAGAAGTATTTGTGTGTTGATCTATTACACTTTCTCTAAAATGAATGTAATCATTTACTATATTAGGTTTGGATTTAGATATTTCAGAAAGAGGTAATATTTCATATTTATTGTAATCCATTGGATTATTATAAAGGGGAAAGTATGAACGAGCATTAATATTGCCATTGGCATCTTCATCATCTGGCAATAATTTATAACTAATTAACTTTAATCCCTGCTTAGTAATAAAGCTCGTCTCAGGCCTATCATCGATAAGATAATCTAATTGATCTTGCCATGTATCATAAGATAACTTAATTATGTCTGTATTATTATTGGGAGTTTCCTGAAATTCTATTATATCTTCATTATTAAATAAAAAATCTAACTGATTATCACAACCTGATATAATAACACCCAAAGTAATGATATTTATCAATACAATTAATCTCAAAGTTTTTCTCTTAATCTGTTCCATAATAATCTTGTTTGAGTTATTTTACTTTATTGATTACATCTTCGAAAGGCAGATGGCTTGCCGGAATAGAGGTTACATTATGCCGTATGCTTTACTGTAAGTTTCACTTGGTGTGTTTTAATATTTCGACAAAAAAATCAATCATTATTCTTCCTATTATCTGTTTGTGCAGTTGATTAACAACTTGTGTTTGTTCGGTACCATTTTGAGATCATATTCAGTCTTATCTCCCTTTTGAATGAATCCCTGTTCACAGGTAATCTTATAAGGAAATCCTTTGAATTTAGCTCTCAGTACAGTTGCTTCAAACGACTCAAAAGGGAGTCGATCTTTTCTGCTTTCCGGGACCTTTAATGCCATTAGCCATCTAAAGTCCTTTTTATCTCCTTTATATGATATATCGATTTTATTTTCATAAAATACAATTTCAAATCGGTTACCCTTGCCGTCCGATGTAGATACACATAGTACATCTATTGCTGGTTCAGTTACCACGGGATCTTTCAGTACTATCTCCTTTACGGAACCGTCATCCTCAAGTTGCATGATTTGAAGTCCGGTTTTTTCTTCAGGAGTACTCCAGTAAAAACGATCAATCACAGGCAGTGTATAATAGAAAAATTGATTGCCTGTTCCCGGTGTAGTCAGATAATCCGATTGGAGATTCTCATCAAACATATGGATATCCCTGAAACAGAAACCATCTTTCTCCCATAGCAGACTCGCGCGATAAAAACGGCTGTTAAACCAGACTGTTTTATTTCCTTCTTCTCTAATATCCGTCAAAGTGGTGACAGCGGTTGCAGGAGTCATAATGAAGCGGTCTTTAAACCATTTACCGGAGTTCTCCAGTGTTTCAATGCGAATTTTCCCCTCATCACGTAAAGATTTGAATAAGGAGAACTGCATTTTTAATCCCTCTTCCATGCTGCTCCACGTAAACGAATTTTCCTGACCTGCTTGCGCATAATTAAAAGCGAGGCTTGGCTGATTGACAATCGATTCGAGAAAATATTTTACCCATTCCCTGTTTTTCCCGGCCTCTCTATAAACCGGTTCAAGCGAGATTACATCCTGACCATTTGTCCCTACGCCTGTTTCATATTGATATATCGGATCACTTCCCAGCATTCGGAATATAGGAACCGGTATCTGGTTCTCTTTTGTTTGTGCCGGCATGTATGCGTTGTGTCGACTGGGATAATAGGCCTGGTTCCAATAGCCGCCCCACAGCGTATATCCATCAGTACCTACCTGATCTTTACAATTAGAAGAGGCCACTATTTTGTATTTTTTAACCATATACGCCAATGTATGGGCATCAATAAACCATGACCCGACCGATCTGGGATACTCCCCGTAGATGTCTTTGAATTTGGACATATAGACGTCGACCAGCTTTTCCCGCTCTTCCGGGGTATATCCGGTTGTAAAAGCAATATTCGCATGAGACACCCAGGAGTGTTCTCCGCGCCATTTTATTCCCGCTGCTTCTACATGGGGTTGTGTAATCTCCCACCATGCACCGATTTCGCAATTAGGACTTAATTGAGTTTTCATCAGCTTCTGGTATGCAGGATTAATCAATGCATCATACTGAAAGAGAAATGTTGCCGGAAAATTATATTCATTAACCAGTTTAATCTGATTTTCCACAGCCTCAAACAATAGTTTATCGGAGTTCTCGATCCGGTAATCGGTCTGCCGGATAAAATTAATTATATTGATAATCCGTGAAGAGTCTGAAAATGACTCTTTTGGTATCTTAACTTCAGGAGATTGACTGCTACAGTTTAGATGCAAACTAATAAATAAAATTAAGAGAGTAGAAAATACGTAATTAAACTTCATGTGAATAAATATTTTTTTAAATTTACTATTTTACAAATTTCAATTTTAAAGATTATCTGATAAGCAACAAGATAGGAGTGTGGATATTCCCATAACTATTTATACGCCTAATCCTAAATTAAATGTTTTTTATTATTTCAAATAATAATTTAACAATATAAATATGACACATTTATTTTATGCTTTACAAAAGCAATTTATTCATATTGTCAGTAACTACATTAGAAGATGCATAAAATAAACTATGAACTTTGGAGTTATTGTAAATCGAATAGTTAAACACCTTTTCGGACGAAGATTTAACTTAAAAGCATGTTTAAGTTTTACATATCAAGAATATTTTGGCTCAGCGGTCTTCTATTCAAGCTTTGAACGAGGCTGAATATATGATATTTATTCATACTGAGGATTTTGAACCAACGTATTCTTACTTTTAAGAATTTCGGCCCGGGGAATTGGAAGCAAATAATGTTGGGGAAGAAATTTTCGTTCCAATACAGTAATGGAATTATATTTAAATATTCCGTCATCCTTCTTGATTACCTGTACTCCCATCGCATCAATATTTTCATAAAATTCTGCAATAAGCCATCGGCGCAGATCAAAATAACGATGATTCTCAAAAGATAACTCTATTCTACGTTCATTGTAAAGCCTTTCCATCAATTTACTACCTGACTCGGTAACCAGGGGCATTTCTACCCCCTTGCGTCTTCTCACGATATTTATGGCATCTCGACATTCAGCTTCATTGCCAAGATGATATTGTGCTTCAGCGTAATTCAAATAAAATTCTGCCAATCGGAAGAATACCCACGGTTGTGTATTAGTTTCACTTAATAGTTGACTCTCATCCATGAATTTATATAAATAGTATCCTGTCAGCGAAGTATTCCAACTGCCCACATCACCTTCCGAACTATCTTTTCCTTTAGGGATAAATACTTCCACTTCTCGTCCGCGATATATGGCTCCGTTGTACAAAACAGATGCATAGAAACGAGGATCACGGCCTTCATACGGATGAGTAGAGTCATAACCTGATCCCTCCTCAATCGGTCTCTTTCCGGTAGCTTTCATTTCGTAATCATCTACCAGATTCTGCAGTGGACAATTGCCTCCCCATCCGTCAAAACCATTAGGAGAATTGAAGAGATTCATCCTATGTCCGTTTGCTTTGGTATATTCCCTTTTGAATATAACTTCCCTGTTATTTTTTTCAAGAAAGATATCCCTATAATTATCAGAAAGTTCATATCCTGGGAGATTCATTACTTCTAAAGATGCATCACGGGCTTTCTCCCACTTGATTTTATCATTACCGGGATTGTTCATCGGACTGGCTGCATAAAGCAAGATTCTTGCTCTAAGTGCTTTACATGCATCAGCTGAAGCCCTACCAGAGTGAGCACCTTCCATTTTATCAGGTAAATTCTCTATCGCTTCCGCTAAGTCGGTCAATATAAAATCCACGCACTGGTCGTATGTATTTCTCTGCATAGAATAATCGGTCTCATTTAAATCATAAGAGCGTGTTATAATCGGGACTCCGCCAAAACGCCAAATCAGATTGGAATAAATGAATGCCCGTATAAATTTCATCTCACCAGTCAATCTATTCTTCAGGACTTCCGAAACATTTGCATCATCAATCTTTTCAAAATAAGTATTGACATTGCGCAGATATTCATATGCCTTTTCCCAGTAATTAAAATTAGAAAAACGCCCGCTATCGAAAATAGTAATGTTATCCGGGGTCATTTCTCCCCTGGACACGATAACTGAACTTTCCTTTCCGTGGCGTGTGTAAGTCTCGTCTGTGGTAGAAGACATCATGGCTTCTTCGAAGCCACTGGGATAGGCATTATAACAGGCATTTACATAAGCTATCAACAAAGCATCATCATTGAAAACATCTTCTTCTGTCATTTTATCAAGAGGTTTTCTGTCAAGGAAATCATTACAGGAGACAAACAGGAAATACAGGATTGATAAACTGATATATATAATATTTTTCATATTATTAAAATTATTTATTTTCAAAAGTAGCATATGAAACTCGCTTTTAATCAAATTATTGGATGAGAATTATTTTGACAAAGTCGATTACTTCGTAATTCATGCTCGTTTCATACAATTATATTTTAAAAAGTTATATTGACACCCACATTGAATATTCTGAGTTGTGGGTAATATGTACCTTTACCATCTTGTGTTTCGGGATCTACTTCCTTTATCTTATCGATAGTCAACAGGTTATATCCACTCAAATATATCCGGCAATGGGAAATATTCAACTTGTCCAACCAATTATTCCCAGGAATGGTATATCCCAGCTCCACATTCTTCAAACGCAGGAAAGAAGCATCCTTGAGGTAATAAGTCGAACTGTAGCTCTCCATCGAATTAATACTGCCTCCTACACGGGGTTGCGTCCCGTTCATATTATGTGGTGTCCATCGATCTTGTACCTGACTCATATAAAAGTTCCCGGTCTGATCGGCACGAGAATATACCGCTTGTTTTGCCCGACCTTGTCCCTGCAACAAAATGGAAAGGTCGAGATTTTTCCAATCGGCGCCCAAAGTCATTCCGAATACTATTTCCGGGAAATTAGTCAACGGCTGCCTTATCCGATCCATCGAATTAATTTCCCCATTGTCATCTACATCTTTAAATATAAGGTCTCCGGGGCGTGCTCCTTCCATGTGAGGATAAGACTCCAGGTGCGCCTGGTCCTTGAAGATCCCGATTACTTCGTAATAAAGGCCTGCACCTAAGGGCATCCCTTCTTCCTTCATATAATCATAACCTTCTCCCCAGGGAGTTTCGTCCATATAAATCACCTTGTTACAGGCATACAAGAAATTACCCGAAGCATTGAAATTTACTTTTCCTATCCGGTTTCTGTGGTTAAGTTGCAACTCCACACCTTTGTTTTCTACCTTACCAATATTTTCGTCGGGGAGATCCTTTAGTCCGGTATATTGCGGGATAGAGGCATTACGTCGCCGCAGGATATTGGATCTTTTGGTTTTGAAGAGATCGAATTCGATTCCCAGTAGTCCGTTCCAAAAATCTCCGTCAAGCCCTATATTATAAGTATCGGCCACTTCCCATGTGATATTTTTGTTAGGAAATCCTTCCTGATAAACACCTTGCACGTCGGTATTGCCGAAAACATAATTCCGTCCGGTTGCATATTTCAGTAAATATTGGTAAGCGCCTACGTTATCATTACCCTGCTGTCCGTAAGAAGCCCTGATTTTCAGATTATTCATCCACTGCACATTCTCTTTGATAAAGTTCTCTTCCGACAATCTCCACCCGAGTGATATGCCGGGAAAGAATCCCCATCTTTTACCCGCCGCGAAAATATAGGAACCATCGTATCTTAAATTGAACTGAGCCATATATTTACCGGTATAATCATATCCCAGCCGCCCGAAATAACTCATTCGCGCCTGCTCGTACGCACTCCCTCCATTGTCATAATGTTCTTTGTTGGTACTTCCTGCAAAAAGCTGGTCTATAGCCGTTGATAAGTAATTAGAGCGGGAACCCCAGAAGTCGTTTCCCTTCGATTCGTTTTGTTCATACCCCAACAAAAGGTCAAGTCCGTGTACCTCATTAAATCTATTATTGTACATTAACTTGGTATTGAAGGTAAGCGACGTGCGGGGAACATAATCCTGCCTCAGAGATGCATAATCCCGGGTCCCGTTTTTCTTTTTCTCATAAGTATCAGTTGTCTGATCCCAAACATAATAATAAAAAGGTATTTTCCACTCTTTTTTCTCCATTCCTTCCTTATCGAAAGCCATGTAGCCGTCAATTGATAATCCTTCGATCAACCACGACAGATCAAGTTTAGCCATAAATGTGCTATTAAATACCGATTTATTATACCGTCTATAACCGGTTTCATCGGTTACCAGTGTCACAGGATTACCAATATCCATCCCCACGGTAGGAAATCCGTTGGGATAACGGGCCAATGACGTGGGAAAAGAACGAAGCAAACTAAAAAAAATAGTCCCCGCGTCGTATCCTGAATATTGCTGGTCCTCAATTCTTCCGGCAAGATCGACCGACGCACTAAGGTATTTGGTGATCTGTGCATCGATGTTCGAACGTATATTGTATTGGCGATAAAATGTATTACTGTTTTTATAAATGGCATCCTGATCTGCAAATCCAGCGCCGACAAAGTACTTAATCCTATCATTTCCGCCTCTTAACGATACATTGTGTTTTTGCTGCAAAGAAGTTTTCCGTAGGGTTTCTTTCAGCCAGTCGGTATTCGGATAATTAACTGGATCGGAACCATTACGGAATTTTTCAATCTCTTCAACCGTATAACGGGGAATACGTCCTTCGTATTCTTCAATCTCGTTGAATACCTCTGCAAATGTTGCGGCATCAGCCAATTGAGGGAGGCGTGTCGGTTGTTGAAATCCAATATTATAAGAATAGTCTATCGTGGGTTTGCCTTCTTTACCCCGCTTGGTAGTGATCAGGATAACACCGTTAGCCGAACGCGACCCGTAAATAGCGGCCGATGCGTCTTTCAGGACTGTGATACTTTCAATATCGTTGGGGTTTATCCGGTCCCAGTTTCCACTTCGGTTGGCAATACCATCTACCAATATTAGCGGATCGGTATTGCCAGTTGTACTTTTACCACGAATGCTTATCGATGCCCCGTCAGAACCTGGTTCTCCCGATCTCACATTCATTATGACCCCCGGTATACGCCCCTGTAATGATTGGCCTAAGTTCTGAGAGGGACTTTTAATTATCTCTTCTCCTTTGGTTAATGAGATAGATCCGGTTATCAATCCTTTCCTCTGTGTCCCATAACCTACAATCACAACCTCATTTAAAGTCTGGAGATCTTCTTTAAGTGTTATTTGAAAATCATTTCCACTCCCAACATCTATTTCCTGAGATAAATATCCGATATATGAAACAAATATAACTGAACTGTCTGAGACAGAAAGTAAAAACGTTCCGTCTATATTGGTTATAGTACCGTTTGTAGTTTCTTTCTCAATAATATTTGCACCAATAATGGGTTCACCCTGTTCATCGGTAATCTTTCCTGTAATTTGCTTTTTTTGTTGCTGGACTAGTGATGGAGTTATACCATTTGAATTCAATATAATCGCCTTATTATGAACCTGATATAATAGTCCGGTGTTTTTAAGAGCAAGATCAAGTACTTCAAATATAGTTTTATCTTTTACGTTTATAGTAACCTTTAGATGCTTGTTAACCTGATCATTGTTGTAGAAAAAATAAAAATCGGTCTGCTTCTCGATTTTATGGAAAAGTTCACCCAATTCAATTTCATTTTCTTGGATTGTCAGGTGTGTGTTTTGTGCATAAGAACTGGTGGCATATGTCTGCAAAATACTAATGACAAACAAAAAGAATGTCATTCTCATAATAAACAATAAAAATGCAGGAATGGGTATTCTATGTATCCTATTTTTCATATATTTGTTTGTTTTTTAATTTTTAGCCTTTAACCGGTTCCAGCAAGAATATGGTTATTGGCGGGATTAATAATTTAAAACTTAGTGAGTCGGAAGATAGAGCAATATCGTCCGGCTCTTTTATTTTATTTTATTTTATCTTATATTATATTATCTTATATCACATTTATCAGGCTAATTCACTTTTTTCATAGGCATTATTTTTTGAATTAGACATATGATACTATCGTTCATTCACATAAATTTTTTTTCCTGAAATGTGATAGTTAATTGGATAGCTTTTTGCAATTGATTCTAAAATATCTTCTATATTTTCCCCTGGTATAACCCTACCAGTAAATCGTTTATTTCTCAAAGATGGGGCAATATGAATATCCAAATTAAAACGTTTAGCCAGTAAAGGGACAATTTTCTCTAATAGTTCATCCGTAAACCTATAAGTCCCATCTTTCCATGCGACATAATAACTGGTATCGATATTTTCAATTTCCACATTGCCCTTTAAGCGATTTATACGGGCTTGCTCTCCGGGTGCAAGAGCAGTGGATAGGATTCCACCTTCCCTGTTTTTATAATTTAAAATAACAGTACCGGAAATCAAGGTTATAAACGATTTTTCTTCCAGCATGGATTCTACAAAGAATTCAGTACCGGTAACTTCTATATTTACATCTCCAATTTGTACAATAAAGGGATTTTCGGGATCTTTACGGATATCAAAATATGCTTTACCTTCTAAAGCTACCAACCGGGTTCCATCCGTAAACTTTTCGGGATAGGCAATCCGGGTTTCTTCATTCATCCAGACCTTCGAATGATCGGGTAAAATGACGGGGTATACACCTGTCTTGTTATAAACCACATTTTGAACAAGGAATTGCTGCCGGGAATCTTTCGAGATATCGAATAGTGTTATCCAGACAGCTGTAGCAATCAACACACCTATAAACACAGCGGCAACATAATGAAGCCATTCGATCTTCCGTTTTTTGACCGGAATAACAGATGATTGTTTTGTTGGCGGACGCGCAGCAATTTCTCCGGAAAGCATCTGCCAACCATTATAAATAATTTCTTCGGGTAAATTTTTCCTTGAATTCCAAATTTCTTCCAGTTGGCAATAATATGCAACATTCTCTTTCTTTTCCCCCAGCCAATTGTTGAGAATAGCCAGATCTCCGGGAGTCGCAATTTTACGAATCGATCGAATAATTATTTCTTCAGTTGCAAATGGCATCATTTTAATATTTCTTCCTATATTGATAAGACAAGATGCCGTAAATATTTACTTAAAAGAAAAATAGAAAAAATAAGTTTTTTTTACCATCAGCGATCAATTGGGATCGTAATGTCCTCAATCCCAAATATAACTGATGTTCGACGGTACGGATAGAAATGTTCAGGTTTTCTGCAATCTCTGCATTTTTCTTTTCTTCGAAATAAGCCATCTTAAAAATAAGCTTACATTTTTCAGGTAACTTCTCAATCTCATCATAGACATACTGCATATCTTCTCGGTCTATAATCTGTTTTTCAAAAGAATCGTAATAATCAAGACCTAAAATACGATTATCTAATTCGGTTGATTGTATATAGTTCTTTTTCACCCGTTCTCTTATGAGGCTATTCAAACATTTGTTCCTTACAGCTATAAATAAATAAGAACGGGAGGGTAATTTTTCATTTATCCCGACATAATCCCATATATCGAGAAAAACATCCTGTATAATATCTTCGGCCATTTCTTCAGATACAAAACGGCGAGCAAATAATATCAATGGCGGTACGTTAGCCTCGTAATAATTTCTGAAAGATAGGAGACTATTCTCTATATTCTTGTCTTTCATCTATAGGTTCTCTGTAAATTCAAATAAACTGTATAACCTGATACGACCCTCAACAGAGGTTGGTCACCCATGATTACTTCTGCCCTAAGAAAAAAATCCAATCCAATGGGCACAAAGTTATATTATTTTGTACCGTTGTCCAAAAAAGAGTGTTTGCTCTGTATATTCGAGAACATACTGATCCATATTTCGGGCATACCGACTCCTCTTTACTGTTGATTTATGATAGTATTAATTTACTTCGCAATCCAATAGCTGGTAATAATGAAGGCACTATGTAAGAAAAACAACAAGTAGAAGTGAAATAAAGAAAATGCTTTCATTGCTTAAAGTAGATAAAAAAATCAAGACTATTGCAGTCATTACCAATATTAACCGTAAGACCTGCGTATTCCGGTGATGCTGCCCCCTTGTCCGGGATATTGACCCCTCCATTCTCCCGGAGGGCACTCCGAAGGTTCTCCTTTTTTGATTTATCAAAAAAAGGCAAAGACAAATTTATCTTTTTTTCTTCTCATAGAATCGCCTTTGTTATGGAAAGCTTTCCATAACAAAGGGAAGAGCTATAGGATACAGAACAGAAAAAACATTTTTAATGGACAATCTGATAAGATATGAACATAAAAAATTACCTTTGCGACTGATGCATCATTGTTACAGAATATGCTGCATTGTTGTTACCGAAGGTGCTGTATCGCTGTGGTTCTTCGTCACTTTTGGTGGCAGTGAAAAATATTGCTAATTTATAATATATATACCTCATATACAGATAAATAAACCTTATAAAATTAGGTTTGTTCGATATTTATGATTAACTTTAATGCATTGTGTATTAAATGTATAACATAAATGAAGAGGGTTTTAGAAAGCAAGAAAAATATCTCCTTACGGTCATTGATACAGCTTCCAAGAGTAAAAGTGAAAGGAATCTCCATGAATGAAGATCAGTTGTTCATATCAGCAGAAATTGCATCCAAATATGGTTTTTGTCCTTTATGCGGTTCAAGGAGTAAGCGTCTTCATAGTTACTATTGCAGGAAGTTGCAAGATCTTCCAATAATATCCAGATCCGTCAAGTTAGAACTTAAAGTAAGAAAGATTTTCTGTGACAATCCAAAGTGTTCGAAAAAAGTGTTTTCACAACAATTGTCTGATAAAGTGGTCCCATATTCACGCAGAACATCACGAGCCAATGACAGACTACTCCATTTAAGCAAGGAAACATCATCAAACAAAGCTTCATGGATTTCAGAGCAGATGCTGCTACGGGTCAGCTCCTCAACGTGTCTTAGAACCATACACAAATGCAATGTTTCTCCTCCTGCAAAAATGACACATTTGGGAATAGATGACTGGGCATACCACAAGGGGCATACCTATGGTACGATAGTCGTAAATAGGGAGACAGGTAAAACAGTAGAAGTATTAAAGAGCCGGGAAAAGGAGGATATAGCAGAGTGGTTACGACAGTATCCCGACATCAAGACCATCACACGTGACCGGGGCGATTGTTACATCCAGGCAGTCAGTGAAGCCCTGCCTGATGCAATCCAAAAGTTACCGTTAACAACCGTTATGGGCTATATTATGAAAAGACGTAGAAACATATTAATAATTTTATTGCTTTTGAGGATAAATCTATCAGCACAGATTGTGTATGATACAATACCTGATGATGAAGTGATCATTGGTGGACATGGTTGGGAGGAGTTGTTTGTATTTAAAGACTTTAAAACTCAGGTATTGACATATTTTGATAAAATTGATTTTGAAAATTTTGATTGCTATGGAGAGAAAGTATTCGTTGAGACAGTTTTTGGAAAAAATGGAGAGTTAAAAAACACCAGAATTGTAAAATCAGCAAACTCGATTTGCGATTCCATTGCGTTTAATTTTGTTAATGAGTTCAAGGATTGGTTGCCTGGAATACAAAGAGGAAGATTTGTTGATATACCTTTTGTATTTCCAATTACTTTTGATAGTTTGGAAATTAAGGACAAATATGTAAAAGCCTATGGGTTCCTTTATAATACTCCCCGAAATTTGTACCACGAACTAAGCAAAGATTAAATGCTTATATTTGTGATATGAACAAGTCAAGAAGAAAACATTCAGCCGCCTTCAAGGCAGAGGTTGCATTGGCAGCGATCAAGGAACGCGAGACGTTATCTGAGTTAAGTGCCCGTTATGGTGTTCACCCCACAGTGATCAGCACGTGGAAAAATGAGTTTCTGAAACGTTCAGAAGAAATCTTCTCGAAACAAGGTCCCAAGAGTGAAGCTGACTTTGAAAAGGAGCGACGGGAGCTCTTCGCCAAGATAGGTGAATTGGAGATGCAGCGGGACTGGTTAAAAAAAAAGTCGAAACAGTTGGGCTTGGAATAATTGAACGTCGAAGCCTTGTATCGAAAGATGATTGTATAAGCCTCCAGAGCCAATGTGATCTGCTGGGGATCAGCAAATCCGGTCTTTACTATGTGGCAAAAGGAGAATGTGATGCGAATCTTGAGATTATGAAGAAAATGGATAAACACCATCAGGATCATCCCACTTACGGAGTTCTGCAAATGCAAGACTACTTGTTGGCACAGGGTTTACGGGTCAATCCCAAGCGAGTGAGACGACTCATGCGCAAGGCGCAGATAATAGCTCAATATCCAAAGCGAAATTTGAGCAAATTGGGCCTATCCGACTATATCTATCCCTATCTGCTTCGTAATCTTGATGTAGACCATCCGAACCAGGTCTGGGAGATTGACATCACGTACATACCCATGGACAGGGGTTTCATGTATCTAACGGCAATCATAGACGTGTACAGTCGTTTTATTGTTGGATGGGGACTTCATAACAGCCTTCATGGAGAGAACGTGATTGAAGTCCTTGACGGGGCAATAGATGAGCACGGTGTGCCCGGGATTATCAACTCGGATCAGGGAAGTCAGTTTACCAGCCCGGCGTGGGTGAACAGGCTCAATGAACTTGGAATCAGCATCAGCATGGATGGCCGTGGCAGGGCAACGGACAACATCTATATTGAACGGTTCTGGAGGACATTGAAACAGGATTATGTTTACCCGTTTCCGGCAGAGAACGGCACCACACTCTGGAAAGGGATCCGATGGTTTGTGAATCATTACAACAAGGAGAAAACCCACCAGGGTGTGGGTAGAAGAACGCCGGAAAGCGTGTTCCGGTTAAGTGCATAATTTTTTACTTGTAAACAAATGTACATGCACCAAATGAGACATCAAGCTAAATCCCTGACGGGTTTTGGGAAAAATCTCCACTCAAAAGGAGTTGTATTTTTTCCAAAAAGCTTGACTTACTCATTTGCTTCAAGAATGGCTGGTTTACAAGTAAAAAAACGATAATGTGAAAAAATTCGAGAACAATATTTTAGTTAAAAACCCCGCTTAATCGGTACAGAGAATAGGGAGTACTAAACTTAACGCAACAGCAGAAGAATTTGATAAAAGGAAAAAGTATTTTGATTTTGTTTATTCAAAAAGTTCTCAGAAAGTAATAAACGACTTTGAATTGTTCTATAAATTCTTGGCAGAAAAACTAAGTGGTGATAGTCTTTATGTTTATTGCTGGGAATATACAAAACCCAAAAGGAAAGATAGAGTAAAAATTAATCTAAACAGGGAAAGTTCAGATTGCATAAACTTTATCATTTATTATCCTGAGAATCCTAGGTCAATTAATTATATTTTCGCTAAAGAAAGGTGGATATTCTACTGGGATAAGAATAAATGGCAGCTTATCCCAAATCTAAATCCGCCAAAGAAAAGCGGAACGGTATATCTTGAGAAAAATAAGAAAACAATGTTAATAGGTTATGTAAGTGGGAAAGAAGAACCTAAGTTGGCAATATATAAGAATATAATTTTTTCAAGTGATACTATACTTAACCTTGATTTAAAAAAATATAATAAAAATGACTTGATGAATGAAATTAAATACAGCCCATAACACGCAATATAGCCAACAGCGGGAGAAGTGGCGATTCGAAGCATCCTACCCCTTATAAAAGTTTGCAACAGTGATAATTGTATCCTGGTCTAAAATATTACCGACTGAAAAAAGTAAAACGAGAATGATTAAAGAACTGAACAATAAAAAATAACTGGGTACAACACGTAGTCAGTTTTGCTCGCGGCGGTGATTAGCTGAAAGTGCACTTTCTATCCCCTCCCGAACGCAAAGCCCCAACCCGTTGTACACAAGCCACCAAGATAGAAACATCGTACTAATTTGATGAAAAAAAAGAAAATTGAAATACTAAGAAACCTTATAAACGTTTGTACTAAAAAAACCGCCATTACGCCAAGCCGAAAAACGTTATGTGTAATTTTATAAAACCGGAAAAAAATACTGATAAACAAATAATTAAATAATAAGAATTCAACAATTGTAATAACGATTATATGAATATTTCCAGATTTAAAATTTTCACAACTGATAGAAGAAAAATTATTGATTATCTTTAGTACTCCCTATTCTCTGTACCGATTAAGCGGGGTTTTTAACTAAAATATTGTTCTCGAATTTTTTCACATTATCGTTTTTTTACTTGTAAACCAGCCATTCTTGAAGCAAATGAGTAAGTCAAGCTTTTTGGAAAAAATACAACTCCTTTTGAGTGGAGATTTTTCCCAAAACCCGTCAGGGATTTAGCTTGATGTCTCATTTGGTGCATGTACATTTGTTTACAAGTAAAAAATTATGCACTTAACCGGAACACGCTTTCCGGCGTTCTTCTACCCACACCCTGGTGGGTTTTCTCCTTGTTGTAATGATTCACAAACCATCGGATCCCTTTCCAGAGTGTGGTGCCGTTCTCTGCCGGAAACGGGTAAACATAATCCTGTTTCAATGTCCTCCAGAACCGTTCAATATAGATGTTGTCCGTTGCCCTGCCACGGCCATCCATGCTGATGCTGATTCCAAGTTCATTGAGCCTGTTCACCCACGCCGGGCTGGTAAACTGACTTCCCTGATCCGAGTTGATAATCCCGGGCACACCGTGCTCATCTATTGCCCCGTCAAGGACTTCAATCACGTTCTCTCCATGAAGGCTGTTATGAAGTCCCCATCCAACAATAAAACGACTGTACACGTCTATGATTGCCGTTAGATACATGAAACCCCTGTCCATGGGTATGTACGTGATGTCAATCTCCCAGACCTGGTTCGGATGGTCTACATCAAGATTACGAAGCAGATAGGGATAGATATAGTCGGATAGGCCCAATTTGCTCAAATTTCGCTTTGGATATTGAGCTATTATCTGCGCCTTGCGCATGAGTCGTCTCACTCGCTTGGGATTGACCCGTAAACCCTGTGCCAACAAGTAGTCTTGCATTTGCAGAACTCCGTAAGTGGGATGATCCTGATGGTGTTTATCCATTTTCTTCATAATCTCAAGATTCGCATCACATTCTCCTTTTGCCACATAGTAAAGACCGGATTTGCTGATCCCCAGCAGATCACATTGGCTCTGGAGGCTTATACAATCATCTTTCGATACAAGGCTTCGACGTTCAATTATTCCAAGCCCAACTGTTTCGACTTTTTTTTTAACCAGTCCCGCTGCATCTCCAATTCACCTATCTTGGCGAAGAGCTCCCGTCGCTCCTTTTCAAAGTCAGCTTCACTCTTGGGACCTTGTTTCGAGAAGATTTCTTCTGAACGTTTCAGAAACTCATTTTTCCACGTGCTGATCACTGTGGGGTGAACACCATAACGGGCACTTAACTCAGATAACGTCTCGCGTTCCTTGATCGCTGCCAATGCAACCTCTGCCTTGAAGGCGGCTGAATGTTTTCTTCTTGACTTGTTCATATCACAAATATAAGCATTTAATCTTTGCTTAGTTCGTGGTACAAATTTCGGGGAGTATTATAATCTAAAAGATCATTTCTCATTTGAATATGAGAAACATAGTTCTAATATGTCCATTTTAGCGGATGAACAATTCTATTTTAGAAATAGTTCAACCCAAATGAATATGGTGATTTTGAAAATAGAAAAAAGTTCTATTGATAT
This sequence comes from Proteiniphilum sp. LBM24028, assembly GCF_056629195.1. NCBI lineage: Bacteria > Pseudomonadati > Bacteroidota > Bacteroidia > Bacteroidales > Dysgonomonadaceae > Proteiniphilum > Proteiniphilum sp. LBM24028. The sequence goes on from NZ_CM152817.1 coordinate 1,627,635, forward strand.
TGATATAATTGGAGGTGCAGGAGGAAGAGGACTATTAAATATTGATCTGTGGTCTGAGAAAAGCTATATAAAAAAAGTGAGTAAGATATTAGTCCAATTTTCCGAAGAATTTAAAATTAAAATGGAAGAAAAATAAAGAACTACGTACAACACACAATATAAACAGTTGTCGTTCCGTTGATTGTGAAACTTTTGTTCCACACCAATATTTTCCCCAGCGGATACGAACGCACCCCGAAAACCCAACCGTTTCATATTGTCAGCCGTTGTGCGGTATGCCAATAACCTATGAAATATCATATTGGCGTAAATGACGTAAATATGACGTAAGTATGACTTGAGCAATTAATGACATTAAGTATACTTTTGTTCTAAATTTTAAAATATAAAAATTGAAGAACAAAGAATTAGCACAAAAAATTAAAACCTTGAGAAGTAGGAAAGGTTTGTCCCAAGAATATCTATCTGAAAAAAATGGACTTAGTTTACTATCATCCAAAAATTAGATTCCTAAGGAAATAAAGCATAGCACATAACAATGATACAAATAATAACAGAGTAAATAGTAAATTCAAGGGTTGTACGCTTCAACTTTTTTTGTATTTTTGACAGGTAGATACCACGCTGTCGGCTACTATTCTTTTTCTCGCCGTTAGCCGTCAAGGGAAGACAATACTTTACGGATGTGAAAAAATGAATAAAAAACAATGACATGAAATACGACAAGAAGAAATACAAGATCTGGAATTGGAAAAGTCCGGTGATTTTGCATTGTATTATTAATCCAGGACTTGTAATTAATGAATTGATTTTAGGACAGACAATCCCAAAAGTAATGTTAATCGAACGGGAAGGGAAAAAACCTTTCTATCAACGTTCATTGATTCCTTGTTCTCATTGTGGAACTATGCATAGCGGACTTAAATGGTCATCGCAAAATAGAACTATGTTCAAAAACTGGTTCGGTTATTACTGTGACAATTGTGGTGAAATAATTCCTGTACAAAGAAACTTGACATCATTGATAGTACTGGTTTTGACTTTTCCGATTTGGGGATGGTTTAGAAAAGCATTAAAACAAAACTGGTTAAACAAGCAACCCGACAGATATAAAAACATTAATCTTGAAATTTCGGAAACGAAAAATTCGACTAAAAATTGGTTGAAATCAGGCCTCTTCTTTGGACTGTTTATGTTTATTACAATGCAAATCCTTTTCCCATTGATTAAAAATAAGGATATTACTCAAAAAAGTATTTTGATTGGGATACCATTATGGTTAATTTGTGGACTTGGCTGGGGATTGACTATGAAATGGTGGATGAATAAGAAAGGAAAAGGAAACAGGGTCCATAACACGCGGTCATAAAACATTGGTAAATAAATTTTTATTCAAGTTTTGCCTCTCGCACCAAGGTCTGCAGTACCTTGACAGTGGAAGAGCTCCGAAATCCCTGATGTTTCATATCCCTATCCGATATAAATACAAAATATTTTCACATTAATAATTATTCACGAATATTGCAAATCGGGTATCAATGAAAGTTATATTTTTATAGCGTTAACAAAAGATTGATAGAAATGACAACGGAAAAACTTGATGAATTAAGAAATGAGTTATCAGTTAAATCAAAAAATGGGATTGATTTTACTTTATCAGCAAGTATAATTTGGCTGGTAATTGCTTATTTATGGACACTTAAATTCAAAGCGTATGACAGATCTGTACTTGTATTCATAGCAGGTGCCCCACTTCTTCCAATGGCACTTTTCTTTTCCAGGATACTAAAGACCAATTGGAAAATCACAAATAATCCCTTACAACCTTTAGGACTTTGGTTAAACTTTGCCCAATTGTTTTATTTTCCGTTTTTAATCTTCACAATGATTAAAATTCCAGAGTACTTTATTATGGTTTATGCAATCATTACAGGTGCTCATCTTTTTCCTTATGGATGGTTTTATAAGACAAGTTGGTATTCAATATTTTCCGGGATAATTGCTATCGGCGCTTTATTACTTGGACTTAATTTGTCATTTGAAAAAATGTATTTGATTGCGCTTTTTACAAGCGTTTCGCTGTTCATATTAACATCGTTTTTGTATTTAGATACTACTAAAAAACTCAAACAGGGAAAACTTTAAATACAAACGGCAGCGAATTGTTATTCCGAAGATTAGTTATAAATACCAGGATAAGATGAAACGACTTTTGAGACTTCCGATTTATGTACTGATTCTTGCAGGACTCTTAATTTCAATGACGGAAAAGCTGATAATGGTTCTTCAATTGCGACCTATGATAATTGGTATTCCACCGGTTATGGAGTAAATGTATTTGTCATATATAATGAGAAAGGAAATGCCGAAAAGACGTATAAACTTGAAGTGATTACTCCATTTCCTTTGAATGACTATTCTATGTCAATTTCATCGTTGTATTGGAGAAAAGATGCCCGCTACATCGATAATGACAAAATTGAAATAGTTTTTGAGTCAGATGATAATAGAACAAGCAAACGGATTTATAATTTAAAAAGATTAGAATTTGAAGAATAACATCCCATAACACGATGTTATCCAGCATCGTAAAACAACCGGCAACCAAAGACAACAGGCTGTAAAAAATAAAATTTTACAATGGAGAATAAGAATAACGAACAGAAAAGGTGCGACACCTTTCGCACAGACTTTTTTCACGGGATAAAAGCAGACTTGAAAGTTGATGGCTTAATAGATACTGGTTACAATTCTAACTACGGACAACAAAAAAACAAAAAATATCTTCTTGACAGCGACATTAGACGCTGCAGTTTGGGGAGCAGAACTTGCCTTTGGAGACGGACGGGAAAGAATATACTTAGTAGAACCAACAGGAGAAATTGAACATGACCCCGACTTAACCGACAAGAAGTTTCCTGGAAATTCTACACAATCTTTTCGTTCAACTCAACCATTCAGAGTTGTTGGAGAAGTAACAATACCCCCTGAAATTTGTACCATAATTTAAGCAAAGATTAAACCGTAAGAAAATGCAATCCTTCGAACGTTGAAAGATTGAATTTATGATAACAACTTAAAAACAATTACATGATGAAAAGAATGTTCTATTTATTAATTACAGTCCTACTTTTTTCTAATTGCAGTCATCGCATAGTTCGAACCGGATATCATATTAAAAAGTCCGATTATGTCACATGTGATGTGATAATTAAAAAAAACATTTCAATTGCGGACACATTAGCGACTAAGATTGGAGAAGTTAAACTTGGCGATTCAGGTTTTTCAGTAGCATGTAGTGAAGAACATGCCATCAATATTCTGAGAGGCGAAGCTTGTGCTATCAATGCGGATTTAATAATAATTACAGAAGAAAACAGACCTGACCTTTGGAGTTCCTGTTACAGATGTCGTGCTGAGTTTTATCGATTCAATAAATCAGATAATAACAAAGACATCAAAAGTGACGAAATCTATGATCCAAGAAATATACAGGACAGAGTTTCAAGAGATAGATTGAAAAATACAGCAATAGCAATTGGTTCAACAGCTATAGGATTTATTATTGGATTATTACTATTCTTATGACAATAAACAAATTTGCAAAATCAGCAGGACGAAAGCCGTAACGATATCGACACGTGCATATCCGGGTAAGAATACTACCTGGACCTCTAAAACCATCATATCCCCCCAGTTGCGAAAATTAGAGCTTGTATGTTGCGGATCAGACATTTTGCCTAACGGCAGACAACCGTACTCTCCGGAAAAAACAGATGTCGAGGTTTAGCATCCGACCGATGCATGCCATGATACCGGAACAACACACAAAAACTTACTGCTTTAATTTGGCATATAAGTCATATTCTTCTATCTTTGGCATACATTCTGTATGTGTAAATAAACCATTTTTTCAGTCTGTACAGCGGCTTCGCTTCCGCTTTCTGGTTACTTGTTCTATGTCTGACTTCAATACCTATATGACCCGCTTTGACTACTCCGGGATAATTGATTTTATAAGGCAGAACGGTACATTGGTGAAATACCGTCGTGGCGAGCCATTCTCTCTTACCGGAAGTTCATGTAAAACAATGGGATATATACGCAAAGGAGCGTTTATTTACTCCGCGCATGATTCCCGGGGAGAACACCATGTAGTGGGTTATGCCTTCGAAAATTCGTTCGTGGGCGATTATGGCGCATTCAGGCTGAAAGAAATTTCCGGCGTAGATATCGTCGCCCTGTGTGAAAGTGAAGTCTATTTGATTACTTATGAAACGTTAGAGCGACTTATCACTGAAAACAGCAGTTATTTTCTCCATATAACCGAATTGTTGTATTCCGAAACATATCAACGTTTTGTCGATACCTATACCCGTACTCCGGAAGAACGCTATATCAAAATTCTGCAATGCAATCCCCATATTTTTGAGCGAACCACCGCCAAAGATCTGGCATCGTACCTTCAAATCACGCCCGAAACCCTGAGTCGTATCCGCCGGAAACTGAAAAAAAGTAATAAAAACCTGTTTTAACATCGTGCCTTGATTTAAATCAACATTTATAAAAAACAGAAGATTTATCTTTGTTTTGGATTACTAGCTTATTAACTTGTGACAGGCAACTTGTCTGATATCACAGTACATGTGCCCAATTTAATTGTAACTTGAAATGACAAAAAAATCACTTTTATTTATCGGGATTATTGCTGCATGTCTTGTACTATCTACAGGTTGTGGCAGCACAAAGGGTTATCAGGGAGCAAAGCCGGGTTCGGGTGAACTGGCCCGCATACAGCAGGGAGACCACAAACTGCGGATTAAAGGAAAAAAAACGTCGGAATCGGCATTACTCATTAAAGTTGATACAGTTTCGGTGGGTAGTTATATGAAAGGTTACCCCAAACATACGGATGTATTGCCCGGTGAAAAAACGGTGGAAATCCGTCATTTTCAGCAATGGAAAGACAAAGCAGCCATGGCAGGCGCCATGTTCGGATTAATTGGTGCGTCAATTGCGGAATCAAACAATCCACACACGCATTACAAACTTATATTTTCTGTAGAAAAAAGCAAAGCATATACTATTATGCCCATAACCGATGAAGTTACCCAAGTACCGGAGTTTTTTGTAATAGAAACATCATCCAACGATACCATTCGCCCACAAGTGATACAAATAGAAAAAAAGAAATAAACACGTTAAAAAAACAACCATTTTATGAAACGAATTTATCTTATCGTATTAGCTGCTACCTTTATTAGCGCATCGGCCATTTTGTCTGCAAATGCACAGCAGGCAACACCCTATCAGGTGGAATATCAAACTCCGCAAAACTACAAGGATTTCCGCTTTTCCATTGGCGGTGGTTATGCTTTTCGATTGGGGAAAGTGCAAAAAACCGGCGACTCCAAAATCGATGACATGAATAAAAAATTACGTCACGGTTTCACTGTTGACGCCGATGCACAATACTTTTTCAAGGAAGGCTGGGGATTGGGCTTGAATGCCAACTATTGTTCGGCAAGCACCTCGGGCGATAACATCACCATTCCCGGATTAAACCAAAGCGTAAATTACAAGGAAACACAAAGTTTTCTTTACGTTGGACCATCGTTTGTGGGGCGCAACGAATCTGAAAAATTTTTGCTGGTGTCCAATTTCGGTATTGGTCCGCTTTTCGTTAACAGCGACATGAACCTGAGCGGAGTTAGCGTAAACGGCAGTAAAACAACTATTGGCATAAATGCCGGAGTAGCGGGTGAATATAAAGTAAACAGCAAAACGGGTGTCGGGCTTAAGTTATCGTATGTGATGGGTACAATCGACAACATGAACGTGGAAGGGCAGAATTATAAATCGGAGGAGAAAATCAGCGTATCCAACCTGATGGCTACACTGTTTATCAGCTTTAGATCATGGTAATAAGAGCGTTATAATCTGCTTTTTAATTATAAATCATGAATAAAAGAATCATTCCTTTAGTCCTGTTGTTATTGTTGACGACAGCCACCTTCGCACAATTTCGCACAGGAGTAAAAGGCGGTGGAAACATCTCGAACATCAATATGAACATGAACGGTGTGGAACTGGAAATCTACAAGCCCCGCATGGGTGTGCATGCAGGATTTATGGCTGAATATATGTTTGGAGCCCACTTCGGGTTACAGACAGAATTGCTGTATGTATACAGCGGTGCAACCATTAACTCTGACAAATACACGCAAGGGTTGGAGGTCCCCGAAGGAGTTGAAATGGAGGGTTATGCAGATATGCACACATTCCAGCTGCCTTTGTATTTAAAAACAAAGTTCATTGTATCTCCCGCGATCAAGCTGTATGTTATGGGTGGCGGGTTTGCCACGTTTACGCCAACAGCCGAACAACACGTGCGAACGTCTTATGAAGGAGAATCCATGAAAGTGAAATGGAGTTTGTTTGATTCCAAAATCCGCATTCTGGATGTAGAAGAGAATAACGTGTATATGCAACAGCGGTGGAACGCAGGTTTAGCGGCCGAAATGGGCACCGAAGTGATGGACAGACTAACGGTCGGTGTAGGTTTCAGGCATGTACTGAACAACATGGCAGCATTCGGATATCTTGTTGGAGGCGGTTCCGTAAAACCCACCACGAAGATGTGGACGACAAATATCTCGGTGGGGTATTTCTTCTGACTTTTATCAGCAAGGCGATTTTAAAACGATATCGCATGGTTTCATTCTGAAACACGAGAGAGTACCTCCCTACCCGATATTAGGGAAAACAAGATGAGGCGAGAAGTTGCCTGTTACAGATTCATCAATCGACTAAAAAAAGAAACTAAAGAAACAATTATACACGCTGGTTAAAACAGTTATTTGTAAATGATATAACTTCTAAAATATCAAACATATGGAAAGGAGTAATCGCTCACTTTTAAGATTGATTTTTGTAAGTTGTTCATTATTCATATCAAGCATAGGTTTCACAGCATGTGAAAAAGAGAACTCCGATGAGCCTGAACTTCCCCGTCTTACCGGACGATTCTTCTATATGGACAACACCTACGAACTCGATCATGGAATCATATACAGAGATGCTGCCTATGCAGGAACACACGGTATTTACCTCTTTTCGGAAGACGGGCGCAACAAGGTGGATTTGTCCTTTATCGTACAGAGCTGGCCGACCGAAACGGGACCGCCTGTTGCAAGTGACCGGCTGTTGCCGGGATGGTATCAATTTATGGGCGAAACCGGGCAAACAGTTGGCAACAGGGTAAATGCGAAACTTAGTCTCGCTTATCGCTGTGATTTTTCTGAACGTTTCGAGGACTCGTATCCCCATTACGGGGTTGAAATTGAAGAAGAGGAAGATGGTAGCGGCTACCATCTCCGTATATTTACGCAAAATGAGCCGGGGAGCCCCCAAATCGACCGGGTTATATGCCGTGGACAATTCGCAGTATCCGTAAAACCAGGATAACAAGGCGCAACCTTCTATTATGAAAAAATGAAAACTTTATTAATGATTTGTTGTGTTGCATTTGTGACGGATGTAATCGGACAGACAGTTGTAGTAAATCCGGACGGGACTCACTCCGTAGTTCACGGCAATGTAATTGTAAATCCGGACGGGACTCACTCCGTAGTTCACGGCAATGTAATTGTAAATCCGGACGGGACCCACTCCACGGTTCATGGCAATGTAATTGTAAATCCAAACGGGACCCACTCCACGGTTCACGGCAACGTAATTGTAAATCCAAACGGGACCCACTCCACGGTTCACGGCAATGTAATTGTAAATCCGGACGGGACTCACTCCGTAGTTCACGGCAATGTAATTGTAAATCCGGACGGGACCCACTCCACGGTTCATGGCAATGTCAACATAGACAGAGTAACGGAAAAGAATGTATACAACTCAGCGTCTTTGATAATTAATCAGATTTCCGAATATGTATATCAACATATTTCATTTCTTGATTATGGGGATCTGGAGAAAATTTCGTGTAATGGAATGATTGTTGCAAAGGACAATGAAGCCGTTATTTTTGATACGCCGACAGACAATGAAACTTCTCGCGAACTGATTAACTGGCTTACACAATCGTTGAAATGCAAAATTATAGCGGTTGTTCCAACGCATTATCATATAGACAACTTGGGAGGCCTGGAGGAATTTCACAGACAGGGCATTATTTCTTACGCCTACAACAAAACGATACAGATAGCGAAAGAAAATGGATCTACGATACCAAAACAGGGGTTTGATAAGTATTTGAACTTAAATATCGGTAACGAGGCGGTGCATATTGAATTTTGTGGAGAAGGCCATACCTGCGATAACATTATTGGTTATTTCCCTTTGGAAGATATTATGTTTGGCGGTTGTTTAATAAAAGAAGCAGGAGCAGGAAAGGGTAATCTCGCGGAAGCGAATGTCGAAGAGTGGTCGGAAACGGTAAGAAAAGTAAAGATGAAATATCCAAAAGTAAAAAAAGTTATAACCGGACACGGGAAATCCGGCGGAATTGAACTTTTGGATTACACAATCGAGCTATTTGAATGAAAGGAAAAAAATACCCCGTCTGGATGGCACGAGACAACAACTACTACGACCCACAGGCTTATTCTCTAGTTCAACATGATTAACTTCCTCTTGATGCCGACGGTATGCAGGCTGTCAGACACCATGGTGAAATTATCGGCCGACATGAAGACGATTTAGGTCACCACAGTGTCTCTCCCTCAGAAATAGATGCCTGCAGGATGGCGGATGGGGAAAGCAGGCCCTTTAAAACAAGCAGATTTGGGTAATCAATCTCAAAATTGGAATTCTCACCTTTCACAGCGTACCGTATACATTGCAAGACATTGCAGAATGCACTTTCCCCATGCATCGGTTTGAACACTCACTCTGAGCAGGGGTGTTTATCGAAGATTTACAATTTTTTCTATAGTTTTATCCATTTATGTTCTTTGTTGCTTTCAACAATTGCATCAATAACTCTCATATTATTAATAGAATCACTAAGGGAAAACTCAATTTCACCATCTTCAATGATGGTTCTTGAAAAATAATCGGCTTGTCGAGTATATTGATTCTCAGGATCAAATGTAACTTCTTCTGCACACCCTTTGGTGTAAATCCAAACATGAGTCATCTTATCGACTGGAGCATTTACAGGTATCTCCACTTCAATTCTACCATTTTCGCCTACAATATTTACCCGTTGATAAGGCATTAATTGCGTGGAACACGTAAATGTTGCTGTTGCACCGGTTGAAAAAACAAGAATCCCCGAGGTCAGCCTGTCTGTTTTCATCACAGGATCCATATCCATTACACCAATCACTTTTTCAGGCTCCGAGTTGAGTATGAATCTCGAAAAGGATATGCAATAACAACCAATATCCATCAATGCTCCACCACCCACTTCTGTCCTGTTTCGAATATTGTTCGGGTCAATGTTGTAATATGAAAAAAACAGATTGACAGCGCTCACTTTTCCAATAGTACCGTTTTCAACAATTGACCTAACCTTATGCCACTGCGAATGAAAACGATACATGAACGCCTCCATTATTTTTAAATGAGGAAATTTATTAGAAGTGTCTAATAACTTTTGAGCGTCGGTTGAATTTAGTCCGATCGGCTTCTCGCATAAAACATGTTTTCCTGCTTCCAATGCTTTAATGGACCACTCCACATGTAAATGATTGGGAAGCGGTATGTATACCGCTTCAATATCCGGATCTTCTAAAAGTTTCTCGTAAGAATCATAAATCCTTTCTATGCCATGTTGAGCTGCAATTGTTGTTGCAAATTCTCTGTTTTCCGAGCCAATTCCCAATACACGGCTGCATTTACTTGCCTGAATAGCCGGTATCACTTTCTCTCTGCCAATTTTTGCAGTGCTTAATACTCCCCAATTAACGATACGTTTCATGTCATGTGATTATTTACAGTTCAGTTATTATTTTATATTTTGGCACTAAAGCTCTCATTATCGACCATCCGATCAGATAAGTAACAGCACAAAGACAAAACACGATAAAATATCCCGATTCAATTCCCTTAAATCCCAACAAACTCAAGCTACTGCTTTCAGCATAATCAAACAATACTCCTGAACCTTTGTTCATGATGAAAGAAGCAATTCCGCCTGCCAATCCACCAATGCCCGTAATTGTTCCAATGGCATGTTTGGGAAACATATCGCCGATTGTAGAGAACAAATTTGCCGACCAGGATTGATGTGCAGCCAATGCCACACCAATGATGATCACCGGAATCCATACTGAAATATAACCCAATGGCTGGGCAAACAATACAATCAGTGGAATAAAAGCAAATATCAACATCGATTTCATTCTTCCTTCGTATGGATTCATTCGTTTCTTATCAACATAGTAAGTCGGCAACCAGCCACCTACCAATGACAACATGCTGATTGCATACATTACAAAGATTTGAGGAGCACTTTGTGTGGAGTCTAATCCATACACTGAACTTAAATAAGCGGGCGTCCAAAACAAGAAAAACCACCAGGCACCATCGGACATGAATTTTCCGGCTGCAAATGCCCAGGTTTGCTTGTGTCGAAAAGCCTGCCTGTATGTCACTTTCCTCTCGTGGGTTGATGCTGCTTTCAGCTCTTCAAATTCTTTTTCATCTTGCTGGATATAGGTCAGTTCAGCGGCATTGACCCATTTATTTTCTTCCGGCTTTTTGTATAAGAATACCCAAAATGCCATCCAGATAAATCCGGTTGCACCTATAATGATAAATGCCATCTCCCATCCGTATGCTTTGGCTAAAAACGGTATGGTAAGCGGTGCAATAAGCGGACCGATTGCTGCACCCGAATTAAAAATACTGGTGGCAAATCCACGGTCTTTTTTCGGGAAATATTCGGCAACGGCTTTAATAGAGGCCGGGAAATTACCCGCTTCGCCAATTGCCAGCACAAACCGGGCAATCACGAACAGATACACACTTACAGAAGCTATTAATGTGGTGTTTTTGACAACGGACAATGCCTCAACGGCGCCTCTGAAACTCTCGGGCCAAACTCCGGTAACAATCGCGGCGGTTGCAAGTCCGCAGAAAGCATGTAAACAAGCTCCAAGTGACCAGATTCCAATTGCCCACATAAACCCTTTTTTGGTTCCCATCCAGTCCATAAACCTTCCGGCAAACAACATCCCGATTGCATAAAAAATAGAAAATAATCCTGTTATAGTGCCATAATCATTATTTGTCCAATGAAATTCCGGCGCGATAAAATCTTTCCAGGTCAATGAGAGGACCTGACGATCCATATAATTGATGGTAAGTGCCATAAACAGCATACCTACTACACCCCATCTGTAATTTGTTGATTTTTCTTTTTGCATGAATTATATTTTACTCAAAAACAGTAACTTGCACTTCTACTCCCCTGTTTTCTGCTGAAAGATAGGCTGAATATATTGTCGCAATCACATCCGCAGCAAGTTTGCTGTCACTTTCAATGGGCGTTCCATGAGCGGCTGTTTTATAAAATGCATCCATCTCGTGCTGATACCCATTGAACCAGCCTTCATCGGGCGAAATATTAGACCATCCTTGTTTCGTGCCTGTTTTTTCAACCACATAGATATCGTTGAAATTTTCATCCACAGGATTGTATGTCTGCATGGCATTGTTCGGCGTGATATTGCAAATGGTACGGTGATTGTTTGCATGTACTTCCACATAGTTTTTCACTCCTCCATGCAGCAGCTCGCTTGCCACCACATCGGCCACTGTTCCGTCTTCAAAAACGATGTGTGTGACTGCATAATCTTCCACGTCGGTATAGGTATCGCGCAAATGGCCTTGATTTTCAAAATTTTCCATTCTTGTGATTGCGTGAACCCGGGCTGAAATTGTTTTCGGGCGAATAGGTTTTCCGAAACGCACTTTGCCTTCCACATGCTTAAAATAGATGGTAGCAGCCAACGGATGACTGCCTTTTCCCATCAGCGAACCTCCACCGGCAAGTCTCCATTTTCCATAATCAAGCGAATGAGAGCCCGAATGAGACTGTTGCGCCTGAATCCAAAGTATTTGAGATTTTGTTTTCTCGATGATTTCGCGTTCTTTCTGTACCGCAGGGGCATATATCCAGTTTTCAGCGTACATGATTTTACCCTGGCTGTTCTTCTCGGCATCGAGCATCCGCTTGATACTTTCCAAGGCATTTTCAAGTCCTTTTTGACGAGGAAAGGTATCTCCATTAAATTCTGGAGAGCCATCACCAAAATACCCGGTAAAAGGCTTTTCAATAATGACAAACTTATTTTGCTTCAACACTTCAATTGCAATTGGCTCGTGTGTAACCGGAGGTGTGCAAACGTGAAGAACATCCGAAGCCGCAATTAACTCTTCCAATGTTTTGAATGTTTGCAGTCCTCTTTCATCCGCAAATTTTTGTGCATTTTCTGCATTTCTTGAAAAAACACCCGCAATTTCCACTTTTGTACTGAAGACACGTTGTAAAGCATCGAAATGAAATCGCGCAGCAAAACCCGAACCGATAATCCCGGCTCTTAAAACCTTTTTATCCATAAATAGTTAAAATATAATCCTTTATAAACTTCAACAAGTCAGACAAAATGTTGACAACAAAGACAACAGTTCTGTAAAGCCTCAGATAAGGCTTTTCAAATATCAATCACCACAATTTTACAATGCTGTAGCAATATGGAGCCACAGGGTGATCTTACTTATACTCGTTGGCAATAGCTGTTTCTAATTCTTTTAAAAGTGCAGGAACCATTTTCTCGGGTTCTGTCGGACGCATCGGAAAATCAGGTTGCGGTTGTCCTTTCATCACTTTGTCGCCCAATGTTTCAATAGGCAGATAACCTCTGTAGCCACTGTTATTCACAATTCTCAATAATCGCGGCATATCAATGCGAATGCGACTCAACACACCAAACGGACTCTCTTTTACTTGAAAATTAACCGCATAAGGCATGATTTTTTCAATGTCCACATAAGGGTCATCGGTTATGAAATAGCCTGTATCGACTATCACGCCGAACCAATCGGAGTTGACCATTTTCACTATTTCGATTGTTTCATCCGCTGTTTTTAAAAAGTCCCCGTGATTTTGTACACCCACAAGTACTCCATGCTGTTCACCATACTCCGCACATTCCCTCAAGCTTTCAGACATATATTTTGCTATGTCGTCCCAACGGTTCTCATATCCAGCAGGAATGGGCCCTGCAAATACACGAATGACCGGAGCTCCTAACTTTGAGGCAACTTCAATCCATTCTTTTACGTGTTTCACATCGGCTGCCCGTTTGGCAGGGTCGGGATTTGCAAAGTCATTCCTGACACCGGTTCCACTGATGTCAATTCCTTTCTTGAAAGCATATTTTTTCAAGTTATAGATAAATTCATCACCCGGAACAGCCGGGTAGCCCGGAAAATAGTATCCCGTGAGGTCCACGGCATCAAATCCATTGTCTGCACAATAATCAATCAGCTGAAAAAGGGTCATTCTCCCGCTATTCAAGTCTTTAGCAAAAGAGAAAGCGTTCAGACTTGTTTTAACGGCCGACTTTGTTTTTTTCTTTGTCAGATCTTGTTCAGATTTATGAAGTGCCGGATAGTTTTTGGATAAATCCTGAATTTTAATATTTTTCCATGAAACCTGCATTGGCTTTGGGTCTTTTACGGCATGAACCTGCAGTCCGATAAAACCCGATTTAGTCATATCGTCAAATAGTGCGGAAGCCAACACCCCATTCACCCATGTGTAGATGCGATAACCAGTCGCCTCCAAGCGAATGTGGTTCCACACTCCGGGTTTGAAGGCTTTTCGGGCAGCTTCGTTTTGAGTCAGATCATTCAGCCAGCCACGACGCTTTTCATCATAAATACCCCCTGTCCAACTCCTAGGTTCCGTTCCCGATGGGACAACATCACCATTTGACCGATAGTTAAACGGTTCTTTGGAGTAGAGTTCTTTTTGTATTGGGTCAATTTCTACTTGATAACCATGTACTATTCCATCTTTGTAGTTTTTATCGACATTGCTCCTGAATTGAATTCCGGAATTCAACCCTTCATCCACTTTAAAATCCAACTCTAAAATAAAGTCGCCGTAATGTTTTTTTGTAACTAAAAAGCTGTTTGGTGAGTTAAGAACAGTAGTGCCAACGATGGCCCCGTCTTTCACTTCATACTTTGCGCTACCTTGAATCTGCTCCCACCCGTTCAATGTTTTCCCATCGAAGAGGTTTTCCCACGGAATATTATCTTGAGAATAGCTGAAATTGACACAGCCTAATGCCGTTACAATAGCGAGAAATAAACTTTTTCTGATATTCATGCGAGATATTTTTAATTTTTTATTATTCTCCAAAAGCGGCTTTCTGAGCAGCTTTAACTTTTTTGTAAAAAACAGGCACTGCCGTATAGGGATCATAACCCGACTTTTTTTCCACAGCGATGCTTTTTTCAGCAGATGTTTTGTTTGAGAATGCAGCTTGTGTCACTTTGTTTGCCGCTGCTTTCGCTGCTTTACCACCTTGATTTTTTTTGCCTGAAGTTTTATTTGGGAGACCGGCCGCGGCAGCCGCTGCTTGTTCTGCTTGCTTTCTTGCTTTATTGCCACCCAACTTCGACAAGGTTTCAATCGGCAAATAACCTCTGTATCCGGTTCTTTTAATAATCTCCATGATACGCTCTAAATCAATCGGCACCACACTTGCAGCTCCAAATGCACTCTCTTTCAGCTGAAAATTAACCGCATAAGGCATCACTTTTTCAATATCCACATAGGGATCAGGGGTCAAAAAATAACCGGTGTCGACAATCACACCAAACCATTCGGAGTTTACCATTTGTACAAGTTTGATCGTTTCATCGGCAGTTTTCAAGAAATCCCCGTGATTCTGAACTCCAAGTAAAATACCTTTTTCCTTACCATAATCAGCACATTCTTTTATGCTTTCGGCCATGTATCCGGCCACCTCATCCCATTTATTTTCATAGCCTGATGGAACAGGACCTGCAAAAATACGCACAACGGGCGCTCCCAATTTTGCAGCCACATCTATCCACTCCTTCACGTGTTTGACGTCGGCAGCACGGTTGGCAGGATCAGGATCGGCAAAATTATTCCGAACCCCTGTACCTGTTATGATAATGCCTGAAGTATGTGCATACTTTTTCAGATTATAAATGAATTCATCACTGGGTAATTCAGGATAATTCGGAAAATAATAGCCGGTCAGATCAACACCGTCAAAACCTTGCACAGCACACCAGTCTATCAGTTCGAAAAGAGACATTTTCTCGCCACTCCGGTTTTTTGAGTAGTTCAATAGTGGTTTTGTGAATGAATAGGCATTCAACGCAATTTTCACATCAGCTTTACCGGGACGTTTGATGATTAAATTATCTTGTCCAAAAGAGTTTGATGCTCCAAACAGGAATACAGTTAAAAATAGTACGCTATAAAATAATTTCACTTTCATACGATTAAAATATTTTTTTTACATCAATATATATGAAACTCGCTTTAATTGCCCATCTCACCGTGAGTCAAGGTTTCCCAAATAATATGGTGATTTGTTCCCGTAGGACGATTGGTGGGGATTACTGCGCCAATTTTTGGTAAATTATTTCCCTTTCGGTTGTGGAAATGATTATAGGCAATCTCCCAGGTTGGATTCAGTGCAAATTCCAAATGTTCAGGCCAGGGCCTATTGTTGGGTTTCAGATATTGCCCTTGAAATTCCATTGCTGCCATGATTCTTTCTCCTTCTTCTCCATACAAGTCAACCCCTTGTATGTAGGCTGTTTCTGCCGCATTCACCATGGAGGCAAATGCCATCCAGGCATGGTGTGTATCGCGGGCTGTTTCTTGCAGAAGTCCATCGACAAATTCAGGGGTATATCCCTTGTTTCCCCATATAGCCATTCCGCATCCCGGTGGCTCAATCGGTGTAGGCCCATCCGATTTCAAATAAATATAGGCTGGCGTTCTTCCCCGCCACATCTTCACACCCAAGTCAAACACTTCCTTATCATCATTGAAAACGCCAATATTGATAAGAGCCTCACTCATAGCTAATTCCTTGTTCCCGTTTTCACAGTTACCATGTATGATAGAAGGTAAGTACTGTGTACGAAGCATGTTTTGAAATCTTGCGATGTCGGATTCTTTCCAGCCATCGTAGGTGTAACGGATAATTTCGGCAGCACGGGGCCAAACGGATCCGCACCAGGCAGCCTGAACAGGGCCATTGGCGTAATTGTGTCCGCCATTGAGGGTGTATGACCATTCGTTCATTATCCTGATGGCGTTCTCGGCATACGTTTTATTACGGGTAATCACCCAAAGCAATGCTTGAGAATAAGCAGCAATCACATCTGACTGTTCATCTTTACAACCGATATCCGGATTGGAATATGGACCACATGAAACAGTATCATACGCTGTAGGCATGTAATCCAGAGCGCCGTAGCGACTATCTTTCAATGCCATAAAAGCAGTTTTCTGGGGTTCAATACCATTATTAACACGGTTTCTTATTTCCTCCAACTGACCGGAATTAATTAAAATTCCGGGATGCACAAACTCTGATGCAGGAGCAGGTTTATCACTAAAAATATAAGTTGTATTGACACTTTTGTCCGCGTAGAATGGATTTAGTTCGCCTTCATAACTTGCATCGTATCTTTTGTTGCTGCTTCCTTTTTTCTTCCCGGACTTTTGATCTGCAGAGTTATTATTTACAGATGTTTTCTTTGAACCGTTTTTTAACGCTACATCAGCACCAACAGTAGTCCCTGCATTTTTTCTGCCGCCACCTTTTTTACCTCCGGCTTTATTGCCTCCTTTTTTGGTTGGGGACACCGTTTCCGAATCATCGTCCTGGCCGGATTTCGCTTCCACAGTTTGAAAGTTTTCGGTCCCTTTCAACGTTTTATCAATTACCCAGATATTTCTGAACTGATAAGCTGTTCCATGATCTTGCAAATAAACGGGTCCGACACCGGCTTCGCCTAATTTAGCCGTTGAGCCTTTTACAGAAACGATTTCAACATCATCATAAATGGTCACGCCGTTATGTACAAGTGTAATGCGGGCATTTTCTATTTTTTTTGTTCCGGTGGCATCGAACCGGGGGGCTCTGAAGTCAATATCAAATGTTTGCCATTGCATTGGTGGAAACGCCATATTGAAGGACGGGTATAAATCCTTCGGATCCGAGACATTTCCGAAACCAATCGGGGTTCCGCCGACTGTCCCATATGCATCTTTTATATTCAATTCATATCTTGACATTAAATATACGCCACCATTTGTAACGTCACCAAGCAATCTAAACTCAAGGTGCATTTCTAAATCGCCAAATTTTTGTTTGGTAATGATTGACCCGCTGTTTGGCACAACTTCAAGTATTCCTCCCGGCAAAATTTTCCAGTTGTCGGCGGGAGCCCCTCCCTCCAACCAGTCTTTTTCGGCTACCCTGGTCCACGCATCCATGTTTTTTCCGTTGAAGAGCACAATGGCATCTTTGGGAGCTTTCGCACCCATAGTTGGAGAAGTGCGCATAATGGGTTTCAAGGCAAAGGACTGATTTCCACTTTTCAGGCTCATATCTTTTTTACTGATTTTTCCACTCCAATTGCGGCCTGATATGGTCAGCTCAAACTCACTTGCTTTCACGCCGGCCAATTCGGCTATCGGTTTGCCGCGCGTTGTCAGGTCATCGACGATGTTGATTTTATATGCATTATTTTTGTCTTTGTATACTTGGGCAAAATAATTTCCACTCGTGGATTTCCAATCGCCACAGAATGCATCCAATCTATCAACGCCTTGCGAAAAAGCGAAAGATGAGATGAAAAGCAGTACAATTAAATTCAAATATTTCTTCATTTAATGGTCTTTTTTACTGATTAAAACCTGGATTTTGAGGCATTACAGAATTCAGATTGGCATCGATTACTGTTTGGGGAATGGCAAATAATGTGTCACGAAGCGTCATATTCTTATCTATCTTGTTAAATTCCTGTACCCTTCTGAAGAAGAATTTCTCCCCTCCCATTCTTAAAAGCGTATATCTGCGCTGTTCCTCCAGAAGCAGTTCCCGTGAACGTTCATCCAAAATATAATCCAGGAAGGAAGTCAGGTCTGTACCTAAATCGGATATTGTAACTAATTTTGCATTTGCGCGATCACGAAGCAAATTAATATCATCGGCTGCTCCTTGCAGATTGTTCAGTCGTCCTTTTGCTTCCGCACGTAGTAAAACAGTTTCTGCGAGACGCATAAAAACCTGATCTGAATGTGATTCGGTGGTGGTTGGAAAACCCGGGTCACAATATGCAAATTTCAAGCTGTAAGGCCAGTTGTTATCATTCGATGTATTGTCAGACAATAAATTAAAATTATACGCTCCACTTTGAAATTTGTCTCCAGGGTTTGTTACCTTTTTTTTGGAAGTAGGTGTAGCCAGCCAAACTGTATCGCCAGCTTTCCAAAGTTGTTTTGTGGCAGGATTTTGGATTCCGGCAAAATCATCCAATGCTCCTACTGTAAAATATTTTCGAATGGCATATTCCGATCCTCTTTGATCCAATCTTTTATTTAAACTGTCGCTTGATGAATAATACAGTAACAAGCCTTTTTTGGTCAATGTCTGTCTGCTCCAGCCTCTTCCACCTCTTTCATCGGTGTACGTGAGAAATCCCTTTTTACCACAATACTGAACCTGATCATACCTGTTTGTGGTTTCATGACGCATCAGATTATCACTTCCTCCCACTACATTTTGTTCGTACTGCAGCACCCACAACGCTTCGGTATTTCCATCCGAAATATTGGTTTTTGACGGATGAAACATATCCATAAAGGCAGCACCCGGTTTGTCAGAATTAGCTCCATACCGTGAAGTTATCAACTTATATGGACCCTTATTAATGCATTCATTAGTCCAGTATAATGCGGAGTCTGGCTTTCCGACAGCCAGGTAGGTTTCTGCCAAATAAGTTTGAACTGCACCGCGTGAGATATGTCCGGCCTTTTCGGGAATCCAGGGTAGATTTTCTGATGCATACTTTAAATCATTGATCATCAACTTCCGAATAACCGACACTTTCTCGCGAACGAGATCTGTTTGAATATTTTCGCCCGACACTTCTTCTGTCATTAACGGTACATCGCCCCATAAATAGGTTAGATGACGGTAAGCCCATGCGCGGATAGCCCGTGCCTCTGCTACAATTTTTTCTTTGTTGTTTTCGCCTACTCCCCAATCCACATCCGGATTTTCTGCACGCGAAATAATTTGGTTGGAAGCACTGACCGCCTTATAAAGCCATAAGAATATTTTGTCCAGGTTGGGATCGGTTGAGGTGCTTTTAGTCCAGTCACCCAAAAGCGTAGTCAATCCTCCCGAAGTTCCGGTAGCTACATTATCCGTTCCTGCTAAATAAATTTGAGAACAAAGGTCAATTTTTCCAAAACCTCCGGTATAATTTATTCCGCTTCTTTCTTGCTGAACCAATGAATAAAGTCCATTAATTCCTGCATTAAAACCGTCTACGTTGGTGTAAAGCACATCCGCAGTAATAAAATGTGGAGGTTTTTCTACCAGCATATCATCTGAGCAACTACCCAAAAAGCCAATTAACAGGAAAATTGCTAACACTGTTGTTATTTTTATCTTTTTCATACGATTATTTCATTTATTACATTATGGTGTATGGAACTCACGATAATCATCATCTTGGGTGTAATGATGTTCATGTTCGTTTCATTTTATATTCTGTTTAAGTAGTTTTTTTAGAATGATAAATTCAAACCAAGAATGTATTCCCGTTGCAATGGAATAGCTCTTTGATTGTCAAGTTCCGGATCCAGTGCCCCCCACTTGGTAAAAGTAAATAAATTCTTACCGGTAAAGTACACTTTAGCATTCTCCAGTCTAATAACATTCAAGGCTTTACGTGGAATTGAATAAGCCAACGTCACCTCTTTTACCCTTACAAAGTCAGCATTTTCATAGACACTCGGATAATTTCCTTTGCCAAGGTATTTATTTGCCTGACTTGCATTAGACCAGTAGTCATTGGTCGGATTGTCGACTGTCCAATAATTCTGCTTAATCAAATAAGTCCTGTCTTTATAAGGATTGGCTTTTAATACTCCTGTTTTTCCATACATGAAAAATGACAAGCTAAAATCATTGTATTTGAAGTTATTTGTCAGTCCCCATGTGAAACTTGGCTCAGGGGAACCTATCAGCTGACGGTCGGCCGGTCCGTAAACACCATCCTTATTAAAGTCATCATAGCGTGCATAGCCCGGTTTCGCTCCGTACTGTTCCGCCAGGATTTCATCTGACTGTTGCCATACACCAATGAACTTATAGTCGTAATTTACCATTATCGGTTGCCCAATAAACCAGTTATTGGCGACATCATCTTTACCGTCTCCGTACAAATCCACTATTTTGGTGTGAATAGTGCTCATATTCAGATTTGTAGACCATGAAAAGTCTCTTGTTTGAATTAAATTGGCGTTCACCATAAATTCAACCCCTTCGTTGTTGGTTTTTCCGATGTTTTGAAAAATGTAATTCACGCCATGAACCGCAGAAATTGAACGTTTCAGGAGTAAGTCTTCCGTATTGTTGTTATAGACGTTTATTTCTCCTGTTATCCTTGAATTGAATAATCCAAAATCCAATCCGACATTAAATGCATACGTTGTTTCCCACCCCAACGTGGCTGTTCCAAGAGTGATCGGGATGTATCCCGGTTGAGGTACTCCCAAGCTATTATAGTCTCCGGCACCTAACTGAGACAGGGTTTGGTAAGGAACAATGGCCTGATTCCCGTTTTTCCCGTAAGATAAACGTAATTTCAGCGTGTTCACACTTTCTTTTGCATTCGAGAAAAATGATTCGTTTGCGATATTCCAGCCTATGGCAGCAGACGGAAAAACTCCATACTTCCTCTTCTCTCCGAATCCCGAATAACCATCGCGTCTCACTGTACCTGTAAACAAATAACGACTGTCATAACTATAGTTTAGGCGAAGCATTTGGGATATCAAATCGGTCTTACTATACTCATAATCCGGAGTGTACTTACTCGCCTGCGGGGCACCATACCAGGAGAGAAAATCATTTGAAAAACCGCTTGCGCTGATAATTGTGTTCTTGTTCTCTTTTTCTTCAAGACTGTATAATCCTGTCAGGAACAAGCTATGTCTTGCAAAATCACGTTTGTAGGAAAAAATATTTTCTAAAATATAGGAGTGGTCGGCTCCATTGTTTGTTCTGCTTTCTCCTTTTATATCATCGGCCAAATTGGTATTAAGACCGTGATACCAGTTCTTTTCAGTAGATGAATATTGTACACCCGTATTCAGCTGGTATGAGAATCCCTTTATAAAAGGAAGTTCAATATTAATATAATTATTGGCAGAGATGGCATATCTTCTGTTCAAATCATCGTATAATAAAGGTTCAAGCGGATTCAGTTTTCTTGGTTCGTCGGCTATCGGGTAAATGTTTATTGAACCATCCGGATTGAATGGAACCGCCAGGGGTGATTTATTGAAAACATCGATAAAGGAAGGAGTAGCTCCGCTATTATCGGTATAAGAAAGCATTACATTTGTACCCAACGTCAGCCAGTTGTTCATATCAGACTTCAGGTTAATTCTGGAAGTACCGCGCTGATATTTATCATTTAAGACAATACCGGTAGTCCCTAAATAGGAAAAACTTGTATTGTAAGTGATGCGGTCGTTTCCTCCGGACACCGAAAGGTTATGGCGTGTACTGTTTCCATTTTGAATGATGAGATCTCTCCAGGTCCACGACTTATAACTTCCGGAGTCGTAAACTTCTTGCTCTGAATCTGTCAAAGGAAGATTTTCTTCGTCTGAAACATCTGCGCCTTGCTTGAAATCCAGATATTCATCGCCATTCATTAAGTGTGGAAAATTTGCTACCGATTGAATGGAATAAAAAGCATCATAACGAATGGTAGGTTTCCCTTTCACACCCTTTACGGTTTGAATCAGGATTACTCCATTTGAAGCTCTTGAACCGTAAATAGCACTTGACGATGCATCCTTCAAGACTTCAATGGATTCAATGTCCTTCGGATTGATATCCGACAAGCTTCCATAAAAAGTAACTCCATCGAGTACAATCAGGGGGTCGTTGCTCGCGCTGATTGAGTTCCTGCCACGGATAAGTAGTACAGCGCCACTTTCCGGATTTGCTCCTGCTTGAGTAGGTGTGATGTTCAGACCTGCAACAGCGCCCTGAAGATATTGAATAGCATCCGTTGCCACTCCATTGTTTATCCTGTCTTTCGAGACAGAGGCCACAGCACCCGTAATGTCACTTTTTTTCTGTGTGCCATAACCTACCACCACCACCTCATCCAATCCAATAAGCTGAGGAGCAAGAGAAACATTCAACACCGTTTCGCCTTTCCATAATTTTTCCGTTGTTGTATAGCCAACATAGGAAAAAAGTAAAAATTCGTTGTCAGTTGACGGTAACGACAACCTGTAGTTACCATCTACATCCGTAACAACTCCCTGGCTAGTACCTTTTACAACCACTGTAACACCAATTAAGGGTTCACCTGTAGTTGCATCAGTTACGGTTCCGGAAACGATTACTGTATCGGCAGCTTTCGAAGGTATCAGGAAAATAGTGAAAATAAAAAACACGAAAAGTGCTTTTTTACACAACAGCCCGTTTAAATAGGCAAGAGAATGTTTTTCGAAGCATTTAATAATTTTCATATTATTTGAGATTATATAAATAAATTATCACGACATCAAGCACTAAAGACAGTAATATCCAACACGATACACATACAGCAGGAATAGCACATTGTTGAAAGCCAGACTTTCTGATCTGAAAGTATTTACTCTGAAATCAGTATTTCTTTGTTCCTTCAACAGAACATCGAACAGCTTTCCGGATGATATGGTATCTCTTTTTTTACTCTTTTGCACAAATATTCCATCACACCTTCATGGAATAATTAAAAAACATTGTTTATAAATATCAAATTCAGTCCGTTAATACATGAATTCAAGACCACCGGGAATAGATATACACATTAACACCCTATATATCAGGAACGTGTTGCTACACAATATTAGGACCGTGTTGCAACACAAAGATATGTGTTTTTTAAAGATAAGCTCCTGTTTTATGGTTAAATTTATATTATTATTTCTTAATGATTCACACTTTATCTATAAAATAATAAATAAAAAACACCTATCAAGCAATGATAGAGGTTATTATACAATTTTACCAATAAAATCCATACCGTGTTGCTACACATTTAAAAATTTATATCTTTGTAATTAGAAATTTATTAATTTTCACGTCAATAAATATTGTATATGTCGAAAAGAATAACAATAAAAGATATTGCAAAGCTTGCAGGTGTATCAGTAGGCACGGTAGATCGCGTGCTTTATAACAGGGGGAGCGTATCGGAAGCAAGTCGGATTGCTATTGAAAAGGCCATTGAAAAGATGGAATATAAGCCGAATATTCACGTATCGGCACTCGCTTTAAGAAAAACTTACAAACTTTGTATTACCATTCCTCAATTTACGGAGGGCGAATACTGGGACGCCCTGGAAAGTGGAATAAAAAGGGCAATAGAAAAATATGAAGGGGTTGATATTAGTGTGAAATTTTTCTATTACAATCAATTTGACATATATGACTGTAGAAAAACCTTTGACGAAGTAAGCAAATATGATGCGGATGCGGTTATCATAGGCCCGACTTTCAGAGACGAAACAATTTATCTTGTTAGCCAACTCGAATACTTGAAGATTCCATATGTTTTTGTAGATTCAGTGGTTGAGAACACATCTCCACTCGCGTTTTTCGTGGCAGATCCATATACTTGCGGTTATATAATGTCAAAATTAATAACAGGACTAACACCATATAATTCTGAATTAGTCTTATTCCAGGCTGAGAGAATCGGTGATGAAAGTGCTAACACAACAATTCTCAGAAAACGAGGTTTTTTAGCATATCTAAAAGACAAAAAACTCACAAACAAACTGCATAGTGTGATGTATTCCGCATTGGATTCAAGTAGAAATGACAAGCTTATTGGAGATTATTTTGAAAAAAATCCGAACATTCACGGTGCAATTGTCTTGAATTCAAGAGGGCATGTGATTGCTGATTATTTTGAAAAAAAGAATATAAATAACATCAAATTAGTCTGCATTGATATGACTGAAAAGAATATTCACGCGATTAAATCAGGATACATTGATTACTTGATTTGCCAAAGGCCCGAGGCTCAGGGGTATCTGGCAACAAAATCAATTATTGAATTTCTGGTTTACCGCTTATCCTTTAAAGTTGAAAATTATTTGCCACTTGATATTTTAGTCAACGAAACTGTTTGTTTATATGAAGAGTTTAACAATATTGATTATTTATGATACAGGCATATTGATATCCTAATTAAAATAGAAAAGAGTTTTTCAGTACTTTTGAAATATTACAATAGTTTCTCGCGCAAACGAACTTGAAAATTATAATCTTGTATCAGATAAACGCAACAGCATATGCCCCATGAAACTATCCTGTGTATCATATCTTTTCCTGTAGTCACAAAAAACCCGCTCCTCTGCCCGTCTTACCGGAACGGGATGAGGGAGCGGGTTTGTAATGATTAAAAAACTACCGGATGATCACTCATCCATCAGCACATGCATGATTTCACAGGCCGATTTGGTCACGGAGCTTCCCGGTCCAAAGATGGCTGCCACACCGGCACGGTAAAGAAAATCGTAATCCTGAGCAGGAATCACACCCCCGGCAATCACGACGATGTCGGGACGTCCGAGCCGATTCAGTTCTTCGATCACCTGCGGTACCAATGTCTTATGACCGGCAGCCAGCGAGGAAATACCCAACACATGCACATCGTTCTCTACTGCCTGGCGTGCAGCCTCGGCCGGCGTCTGGAACAAGGGTCCCATGTCCACGTCGAAACCACAATCGGCATAACCCGTAGCTACTACCTTTGCGCCGCGGTCGTGCCCGTCCTGACCCATCTTGGCGATCATTATCCTGGGTCTGCGCCCTTCCTTCAGGGCAAACTTATCGGTGAGTGCACGCGCTTCCTCGAGCGTTGCATCTGTTTTTGATTCTGATGAATACACGCCTGATATTGTTCTGATAATTGCATTATAACGTCCCACGATTTTTTCACATGCATCGGAGATCTCACCCAATGTGGCACGTACCCGTGCTGCTTCTACCGACAGGGCAAGGAGATTGCCTTCTTTGGTTTCCACACAGCGGGTGATGGCATCCAGCGCTTTTTGTACCGCTTCATTATCACGGGTTGCCCTCAGCTGGCTCAACCGTTCTACCTGCTGCTTGCGTACTTCGGTATTGTCGATATCCAGGATGTCGATGGGATCTTCCTGTTCCAGCCTGTAACGGTTTACACCGATGATTGCCTGCACACCGGAGTCGATACGTGCCTGTGTGCGTGCAGCAGCCTCCTCGATACGCATCTTGGGGATTCCGGTTTCAATGGCCTTGGCCATACCGCCCAACTTTTCGATCTCTTCAATGAGGGCCCATGCCTTATCTACCAGCTCCTGAGTAAGTGATTCCACATAATAGGAACCGGCCCAGGGATCCACTTGCCGGGTGATTTGAGTCTCTTCCTGGATGTAGATCTGGGTATTACGGGCAATACGTGCCGAGAAATCGGTCGGCAACGCAATGGCTTCATCCAGCGCGTTGGTGTGGAGCGACTGGGTATGGCCCAGTGCAGCAGCCATCGCCTCCACGCAGGTACGTCCCACGTTATTGAAGGGATCCTGCTCGGTGAGCGACCATCCCGATGTCTGTGAGTGGGTACGCAGTGCCATCGATTTGGGATTCTTGGCACCGAAGCCCTTCACAATCTTGGCCCACAGCAGGCGTGCAGCACGCATCTTGGCTATCTCCATGAAGTGATTCATGCCGATGGCCCAGAAGAAGGAGAGACGGGGTGCAAAAGCATCCACATCGATACCGGCATTGATGCCGGCACGCAGATACTCGATACCGTCGGCCAGCGTATAAGCCAGCTCAATGTCGGCTGTAGCCCCTGCCTCCTGCATATGATATCCGGAGATGGAGATTGAGTTGAACTTGGGCATCTTCTGTGAGGTGAACTCGAAGATGTCGGCGATGATCTTCATCGAGAACCCGGGAGGGTAAATGTAGGTGTTACGCACCATGAACTCCTTCAGAATATCGTTCTGGATGGTACCTGCCATCTCTTCCAGTTTGGCTCCCTGCTCCTGTGCAGCCACGATGTAGAATGCAAGGATGGGCAGTACGGCACCGTTCATGGTCATTGAGACCGACATCTTGTTCAGGGGAATACCATCGAAGAGAATCTTCATATCTTCCACCGAGCAGATAGATACACCCGCCTTACCTACGTCACCCACCACCCGGTCGTTATCGGCATCGTAACCGCGGTGCGTGGGCAGGTCGAAAGCCACTGAAAGGCCTTTCTGCCCCGACGCCAGGTTGCGGCGGTAGAAGGCATTTGATTCCTCTGCCGTGGAGAATCCGGCGTACTGACGGATGGTCCAGGGACGCATCACGTACATGGTGGAATAGGGTCCACGCAGATAGGGAGCGATGCCTGCAGCATAGTTCAGATGCTCCATGCCTTCGAGATCTTCCTTGGTGTAGACCGGTTTCACCGGAATCTGTTCCGGTGTGAGCCAATCGGCTTTGATCTCATTCTTTTCAACCCACTCCCCCACGTGAACGGCCGAAAAACCATCCGATTGAATATCTATTTCCTTAAAATCAGGTTTCATACGATTATTTTATTTTTTACACTATGGTGTATGAAATTGAGCGAAGCGAAATCGCCGACTTCCATTGAAAATGATAGCCGGAGGCAACCTTTCGCTTTTAATCATTAACTTGGGCGTTATGACTACTTGCTCGTTTCATATGTTTTTTTGTCATTGTTCAGCTTTCAGCTATTTGTTTTCTAATAAATTATTGTATTGATTCTTGAATCTCGAATCTTGCTTCTTGAATCCTGAATCTACAATAGCTTCTCATTAAACATTTGCAGTGTCTCCAGTACATTGCTTCGCACGTGGATGAAATGTTCGATACCCGCTGACTTCAGCTCATCCATGCATGCGGGAGCACCGGCCACTACAAACAGTTCCTTTCCTCCCTTTAAAAGGTTGAATGCTTCAGGCGCATAGGTGACATATTCGTCGTCGCTGGAGCAGAGTACCACCACATTGGCTCCCTTTTCACGAGCTGCCTGCACGCCTTCTTCCACGGTATTGAAGCCCAGATTGTCGATCAGCTCATAGCCTGCCGAAGCAAAGAAGTTACTCGAGAACTGAGAACGTGCCAGGCGCATGGCCAGGCTGCCAATGGTAAGCATAAACACCTTTGGTGTTTTTCCGCTTTGCTCTGTTGCCAGACGCAATGAATTGAAAGCATCGGCAAGACGTCCCGTGTTGAGTTTCTTCAGTGGCGTGGCGGCCTCGTTACTGCCGCAGCCGCAACCATGGGATTCCTTGTTTTCTATTTTTCCAGCCATAGTCTCCCTGAAGTTGGGATACTGGTTGGTACCGAGCAGGATCTCTCTGCGGTTTGCAGCAGCATTGGAGCGGGCATGGGCAGAAGCATTGACGGCATCCTGTACACTGCCTGCCTTCAAGGCAGCATAAAACCCCGTCTCCTCCGTTTCGAGGAAGAGCTTCCATGCCTGTTGTGCCAACGAAGCGGTAAGCGTTTCAATATAATAAGAACCCGCGGAAGGATCAGTAATTTTATCGAAATGAGCTTCTTCTTTCAGTAACAGTTGCTGGTTTGCTGCAATACGTTCCGCAAAGGCTGTGGGTGTTTCAAACGCTTCATCGAAGGAACGTACCGTCAACGAATCTACCATACCAATTATGGCCGACATTGCTTCAGTCTGTGTACGCAGAAGATTCACATATGGATCATACAACGATTGATTAAATTGGGAAGTGGTAGCATGAATATTCATCTTCGCAGCACAACGGCAGGTACCATCTGCAGCCTTGTTATCACATTGGTTTGGACAAGGAGGCTTGTATGCATCCACAATCTCGGCCCACAACCAGCGTGCAGCTCTGAACTTGGCAATCTCCATGAAATAGTTGGATCCCACACCAAACTCAAACTTTATTTTTTTTGCAGCCATAGCGGGTGGAAGCCCGTTATTTATTAGCTCAGACAATACCTGATTGCCGTAAGCCAGGCTGTAACCCAGTTCCTGAAAGCTATATGCACCGGCATCATTCATCCGGTTGCCAGTCACAGAGATGGCACGATACCGTGGCAGAGGGGCAGTAATCTGCACAATCTCCACGGCCTTCGCTACCCAGCCGGGTTCATCTATACCCTTTTTCAGTATCTTCCGGAATGGATCAAACTCTATGGAACCGAAGCATTCCATCACGTTCAGGTTACGGTTTATCACATAATCAACTACCAGTCGGGCCAAATCTACTGTACGTGAGATACAGGTACGGAAGTTCAGCTCCACCCTGTCGGGCGCAATCCCCTGAAGAAGTATTTCCATGTTTTCGGCCGAAAGTGCATTCTTCGGCAAATGAAATCCCAAAGAGGTTATTCCCCTTTCCAAAAGTGCCAATGCCTTTTTGTTGGCTTCGGCAAAATCCTGCACGTCGATTTCCTGACGCACGTACCATACATTTTCCTTTTTCGTACCCCGAATGTAGGGAAATTGTCCCGGCAAGTTCTCCAACGCGGGAAAGCCTTCCACGTCTTCTGCACGATAAAATGGATTCACATGAAACCCTTCATTTGTTTTCCACACCAGTTTTTTTTGAAAATCAGCCCCTTTCAGGTCTTTGGTAACGACTTCCATCCACTCTCCGGTGGTAACGGGAGGAAAATCTGCGAAAAGTTTTTCTCTCTGTTTACTCATACTTACTCTGTTATTATTTTGATGTTTTCTTCTTCGCCTTCGCTTTTTTAGGCGGTATAATATATCTATGTTGCCTCTTTCAAATCAATCAGCAGCTCTCCTATTTTTTCGATGACAGCCTGCACGTAACGCGCTCCCTTTTCGGCGGTCGATTTTTTTGGATTACCGATTCCAGTGTCCACGGAGATCTCGTCCCAGTTGCGTGGCATCCATCCAATTTTTTTATCTACAGCCTCTATCTGCGACGGTGAAACAGGACCGTCGCCCGCCCGCTCCATAGCGACCAGTTCAGGATGGTAATGAAGCATCGCTGATGTCTCCTGTTCACCGGCATGCTCGTCGGGTTTTTCTTCAAAATACGCATCTGTGGGAATAATCGAGTACCAGTCGGCCACCACAATACGAAAATCTGGAAAATCCATCGCCAGATCACGGATGTAAGGCTTGAAACTGTTTCCTCCATGCCCGTTGATGATGACCAGTTTCCGGAAGCCCTGCTCATGGAGTGATGCTACAATATCGGCGAGAATTGCTTTTTGGGTCTCACTTTGTGTGTGTACGCAGAAAGGTTTGTTCCACTGTCCCGCGTTCTGTGAACCAAACCATACAGGCGGCAACACCATGCAGGTAATACCCCGATCATAGACCCTGTCTGCACAATCACAGGCAATCTCATATGAAAGGAAGCAATCGGTCAGATAGGGAAGATGACGGTTGTGCGGTTCAAAGGCTCCCCAGGGAAGGATGACCAGATCATATTTATGCTCCATTATCTCACCATAGTTGGTGAGCGGCCCACGAAGGAAGTTATTTTTTGACATATTATCTTTGAGTGAAATTTTACATCTGTATCAACCCTTTGCGGATACAATAGAAAGTAAGTCCCGACACGGTTTTGATACCTGTTTTGGCAATGATGTTTTTACGGTGTGTCAGCACCGTATTGTGACTGATATTCAGTTCGTCGGCAATCTCCTTATTGAGATACCCCTTTACGATAAGTTTGAGTATTTCCGTTTCCCTATTGGTCAGCTGAAGATCGGCATTCTCCTTTTGGTGTCCGTGTTCGCTGGAAATAGTATGTTGTAGTTGCCTTATGCCCAGAGAGTCCAGCTCGTTGAGCTTCGGCTGTAACACCTTATTACGGAGCCGGTTATGCGCAGCAAGGTCCTTTTCGAAAGAGTGCAGGGAGAAGATCACGGCATAACTCAGGTTCTGGTTGTGTTCAACCGAGAGATGCTTGATGAGGATACTCTTCAGATCATGCAGCAGGTCGTCGGGGAGGTCATCGGCATATTCTGCATGTTGCTGCAGATAATCGGTCATCCTCTCCTTAAACTTCAAAAATAAAACGCGGAGCATTCCCAGTTCTTTGTTATCCGTGCCTCCCGTTGCGATCAGTGCATTAAGATGAATCTCGATGTTGGGTACCAGCTCGTGAAGATAATTCTCCACGGTATGGCGAAAGTAATCGGCAATGGATTCGGCATCGAACAACATGAGTGTCGATTTCGGCAGGTAAGACTTGTCGAGACAAACATTGAGTACAGTGAGCACAAGGTTGGGATTGAGCTGGTATTCCGCACAGATTTCCAGTATGGTCTTATCCCCCACTCCTATTCTGATGCCGAAACGGTTCAGTACGGGAATCAGCTCATTGTGCTCCGCAAGCACATCGGCCATCACACTATGGGGATTGAGTAAAGACAATTATTCTGTTTTTTGGGATGGTTTTGTTTTTACCGCGAAGTGGCGATTGCGTTGCCGTTCCTTATAAAAATGTTTCAAAGTATCTATCGGATGCAGGAAAAACATACTTGGCCCCGCTGTACGCATAGTCTCTTTAATTTTCATACGCATTTCCGGCTTGTAACAATGAATGGGACAGGATGCACAGGTAGGTTTTTCTTCTCCGAACGGACAACGTTCCAGACGCTGATGCGCATATGTCAACAGCGCGCTGCATTTATCGCATAGTTGTGTGCTTGAACCGTGTACCGACCGGCAGTAGATGCTGACCATTCTGGTGACAACTTTTTTTTCTTCTGCATTCATTCGCTCCACTTCTTTCGGATCGTAAAATTAACGATTTTCTTTATCCCTGCCAAATATGACATCCTGTTTCATATGAAGCAGTCACGACTGCATATTATGTTAATCCTTCTGCAGGCGTACGGTATTCATCTGCCTGAGAATACTTGCCTGTCTTTTTTTTATGTAGGCCGAAGGATTCCGGGAACTATAAACCAGTGGGTTGGGTAAGGTGGCAGCTATCAGCGCAGACTGGGATGCCGACAGTTTTTCCGCAGTGGTGTTGAAGTGAAGGCGGGCTACCGCTTCCGCTCCATAGATACCCTTACCGGTCTCCATGCTGTTAAGATATACCTCCAATATCCGATCTTTGGACCATATTAACTCAATGAGTAGTGTAAAATAGACCTCCAACCCTTTTCTGAACCAGGAGGAATGTGGCCACAGGAAAAGGTTCTTGGCTGTTTGCTGGGAGATGGTGCTTGCTCCGCGGGCCCGCTTACGGGTCTTGTTTTCCTTCAGTGCTTTCTTGATTTCTACGCGGTCGAACCCGTTGTGCAGATAAAAACGCTGGTCTTCGGATGCAATTACGGCACGTTTCAGATGATTGGAAATATGACCGGAGGAGACCCAATCGTGATGAAACTGCGGCGATTTACCCTGAGCGAACGACTGTACCACACGGATACCCATAAGCGGTGTAAAATAAACCGGCACAAATCTGAACAGTAGTACTCCTCCAACGGAGAGTATCAAAAACCACATGATCAGTTTCGCTAAAAAACGCACAATTTTTTGCATCGGCTCATCTGTTTGAATACAAGCCGCAAAGATAGAAAAAATAATGCATTCACCTGTTTTTTCGCGACAACAAATAATTTCCTGAAACCGTTTTTTCGATGTAGTATCCCTCATTGAGTTCAATTTCCCAACCATCGCCACGGACTATTTCCTTCTGAATTTCGAGAGGTTCGGACACAATCACCCAACGCCAGTCCGATCGCAACAAAGCCCCTCCGCCATCAACGGTAAGTATGCCCCACTGATCGCTAATCTGTATGGTAAAATACACCATTCCCTCATCCTCGTCGAGAGGAATCACATTTTGGAAATCGAAAGAAATTTCAATGTCTCCCAGGCGGATCTCCAGATGCGGATTCTCTAAAAACTTCTGCCTGTACAGGTCGAGACGCGCGCTGTGAGATATCTCCCGGCTCTGTTCTTCGTCTACGATGGTCCTGCCGTTGTACTCATCTGCCACCTGTTTGACGTAGGTCTGCAGAATAATTCGCATCTCCATTCCGAATGCATCCGAAAAGAAGGCGGTAAGATCACTGTCGGAATCAATCTTCTTATTCCAGTTGTTATCTTTCTGATAAAGAAAAAAACCATATACGGGTATTGTTTCATAAGCAAAAGTGCGTACGTAGGAAGGTAACTCTTCAAAGGCGTTTATACGGTTAATAAGGTAATCACGCAATTGCCACTTATCGCGCCCGCTCATCATCTGACCGGTGTAGCTTGCCAGCCCCTCCAACAATTCAAGACTGTTTTCCGAGGCATCTGCACCTCTAAAGAGCAGATGTCTGTACCTCCTGAATATTAAAGCATTACGCAAGTGCTCTTCCGACCGGGAAAGACGGCTGGACAACAATGCCTCTCTGAGAGCGGCCATTTCAAGGCGCAGATAGATTCGACCTTCCCTGTCATCCAAATGAATATTTTCCTCCCGTTTGAGTTCAAACCCGAGTGAAGGTTGCGCAACGTGAAACAATTCATGCGTAATAAGATCTGTCCGGTCCTCTCTTTTGTCGGGCAGGGGTAGTTTTACCATTGCCCAATGAACACCGTTCCAGGATATTTCGGTATTGGCAATGGGGATATCTTTGGGTAATATGCCCTGATAGATACCGTTCAGGGAATGGAGTAATCCTGCTTTATCGGGCGCATTGGCGTATACCTGACGTGTTTGGGGATCTGCCAGCAGGAGGGGTCCGTAAAGATCTCTGTTCCATAAGCCGGCATGTTGCTGCGTGGCTTTTTTTGCTTCGCTGAAATACAAGGCAATACTGTCTGTGCGGACCTGTGTGGTGTGCGCAGCGACCGTTTGGAAAATAAGGTTCATCAGCCATATTCCAATAAGGTACTTCATAACCCTGTTATTTCGATTACAATCAGTTTTTCCGTTTACAATAAAGGATATTCAATCCGGCAAAAGTTATTCCGTACACTCTCTATGAATCATCCTGATAGGAGGGCCTGGGGTCGTTGGTCAGGATCGCTTATCGATCTATTTGATACAAAATTAAACTATTTTCTTTCACCCATGTCAAATATACGGATATTTTTAAGGAACATAAATAATGAAAATATCTGAATGATAAAGGTATTGCAGGAAACGGAAACCCTCCCATGGGTCTCCACACCAAAATCCTGCAATTAAATTGGGTTCTAATTGATCGGACACGCACTGGTTGTGATAATTGGTGTGTGTCCACTTTATACAGATCAGCTCCGTTTACGGGATTTATCGATCCGTAAAAAAATAAAAAGAAGAATTGTAAAACCCCACAACGATGAACCGCCATAACTAAAGAATGGCAAAGGAATGCCAATTACGGGCATTATGCCGATCACCATCCCTATATTGACAATCAGATGAAAAATAAAGACACTCACCACTCCATAGCCATATACCCGTCCGAAGGTGGTAGTCTGCCGTTCGGCCAGGTTCAGCAGACGCAGGATAAAAACCATGTAGAGTATCATGATGATTGCAGAACCAATGAAACCGTGTTCTTCACCGATTGTGCAAAAAATGAAGTCGGTATCCTGCTCCGGAACATACTTTAATTTGGTCTGGGTACCGTTAAGAAAACCCTTACCGGTAAGACCTCCCGAGCCAATGGCAATTTTCGACTGTCCCACGTGATACCCTGCCCCGCTCAGATCCTGTTCCATGCCCAAGGTCACCTTGATGCGCATCTGCTGATGCGGTTGCAGCACATCATAGAATACATACTCCACCGATTCAAGGAAAACAAATGAACCAATCATAAACAGAAGAATATACAGATAATGCTTTTTGCGATTCCGGAAAAATAAAAAAAGAAGGTAGAGACCCGTCATCGAAAAGGCTGTGATCGCGGTGATTCCCCAATCTACGGGGACAGAAAAAAACGATATCACGTAAGTGCCCAGGAAAACAAGAACCAATAAAAGGAGTATGATTAAAACCTCCTTCCGTCGTTTTAAATAATTCCACACCATTGCGGCCGAAAAGATGACAATCAGGATAATGGCGATCAATTCTCCTTTCGAAAGAAATCCCATTTGTACGTCGGAAAATTTTATTCCCAAAACGAAGTACAACACAGATGCTACTCCCATGAAAAGCACTCCGCCCGGGAGTCCTTCCCTATACAATACCAGCAGGAGAGAGAGATAAACCAGCGCCGTCCCTGTTTCTTTCTGTGCAATTACAAGCAGTACGGGTAATAAAATAATACAGCTTACCAACAAGAGGTTATTGCGTATCATCAATCGAAATCCGTAGGTGTTGAACACCCGTGCCAGTGCCAGTGCAATGGTGAACTTCATAAACTCGGCCGGCTGCAGCCTTACGGGACCAATGACCAGCCACGACCGTGAACCGTTTATTTCCTGCGCAACGAGAAGGGTAAGAAGCAATAGTCCAATTCCGGCAAGGTAAAAAATAAATGAATAAGTCTCATAGAAACCCACTTCTATTTTCAGCAATGCAAAAGCCAGGAGCAGGGAGGTACCGATCCATACAAGCTGCATGCCGGCCCTGCCCGAAAGGTCGAACAGGCTGGTAGCATTCTCCAGATCGAAGCTGGCAGCATAAATATTAAGCCATCCCAGGGTCACGAAAAGAAGGTAGAGACCAGTCGTTATCCAGTCCACTTTTCCCTTTTCCACAATCTCCCTGCTTCCCTGATAAACCATAACCATGCTATTTATTTTTGTACTTTAATTTAATTTGCAGGCATGTTTCGGGTATATGTGTAAGGCAGTATGACCCGGTTTATAATAGATGTCTCCAGCCATTTGTCGCTCTCGGGAATCTCTCCTGAGAAAAATTTCTGCATCATAAGCCGTGCAATAGGCACAGCGTTGGTAGCTCCAAAACGGCCATTTTCAACCACGACTGCAATTGCAATCTGTGGATTGTCTTTCGGTGCAAACCCCATAAAGATTGAATGGTCATCGCCATGGGGGTTTTCCGACGTACCTGTCTTTCCGCAGACATCTACAAGGGGAGCCAGGTTGATACCGCGACAAGTACCTATGGTGACTGCATCGGCCATGCCGGCGACAGTCACTTCATAATGCTCCCTGTTGATACCTGTTTCGTGTCGTGTAGTAAAGGCCGCATCGAGCGATGCTCCTTTTCGTTCACGAACCACATGCGGGGTATAGTAATATCCCCTGTTTGCGATGGTGGCTCCCAGATTGGCAATCTGTAGCGGTGTAGCCAGAATCTCTCCCTGGCCAATGGCAATGGAAATAATGTTGTGCGCAACCCAACGATCAGTCTTGAACACATTTGTATAAAACTTACTGTTGGGGATGAAGCCGCTTTTCTCGGAAGGAAGATCAACCCCAAGCGGATAACCAAACCCCATATTCACCATGTGATCGCGCCATACATCGAAGGCACCGGAGGTACTTGAATATTTGGTTCTGTTGCCCAGCATGCCGTTAAGTCCGTAACTAAAAAAAGAGTTACAGGATGTGGCGAGTGCATACTGTATTGCAAGCGGAGAAGCATGTCCGTGGCAGCCCGGACGGCCTCCCAACGGGGGATATCCGCCAAAACAGGAATATCTTGTTTCGGGCGTGATGATTCCTTCCTGCAGAAAGATGAGCCCCTGCGTGGGTTTAAAAGTCGACCCTGGTGGATAAGTACCTGCAATAGACCTGTTAAACAAAGCCTTGTACGGATTGGCCTCAAGTTGACGATAGTTTGTACCGAACGCTTTTCCGGTGAGGAGGGCAGGATCATACGTCGGCGCCGACACCATACAGAGTATTTCACCGGTAGCCGGCTCAATCATCACAATGCTGCCCACTTTATTTTGCATGAGCAATTCCCCGTATGCCTGTAAATCAATATCGATGCTCAATGTAAGATCTTTTCCCGATTTGGGCGCCTTGTCCTGTTTCCCGTCATCGTAACGTCCCTGCACCCTTCCGTGTGCATCCCTCAGCAATACTTCCACTCCCTTTTCACCCCGGAGATCTTCCTCGTGAGACAGCTCGATACCCGATTTTCCCACATAATCGCCCCTCACATAATAAGGATCGGCAACCATTTTATTTTTATCCACCTCGGCCACGTAACCGAGAATGAGCCCCATGTTGGGATAATTATACTGTCTTTCTGTTCTGTTCTGGATGTAGATACCCGGAAATTTGTAGAGCTTTTCCTGCAGCAGACCATACTCTTCCACATCGAGCTGCGACATGAACAGTTGCGGGGTATAGGTTGAATACCCGGGATTCTTCCGACGGTCTCTCATATCGGCATTCAAAGAGTGAAATCGATTCATGTCGATATTCAGTGTACCACAGAAATCGAGAGTGTCAAATTGTTTCATCTCTCTCACCACCATCATCACATCGTAGGTGGGCCGGTTATAAACAAGCAGGTTCCCTTTTCGGTCGTAAATGGCTCCCCGTGACGGATAAAGCGTTCGCCGCAAAAAAGCGTTGCTGTCGGCATAGTCCCGATACTGGGGACTAAGAATTTGCAAATTAAACAGTTGAACCAGGTATACAAGGCCCGCGATTACCACTCCCGCAGCGATCACCTGTTTTCTTTTTGCCAGAGCGTTATACTTGTTCACCACGTTTTCTCTTAAAAATGAAGCTGTCCAATGCAAAAATCAGAAGGATCGAAATAACCGAGGAAGAGACTATGCGCAGCAGGGTAGCCGGCAGATTAAACAATGTGAATGACTCAATAAAAAAAAGCAGGGTGAGATGCAACGACACCATCAGAATGGTAAAACGAATAAATGGTCCCGTAGCAGTATAAATACCTGGAACGAAATCGTCATATTCATCCTTTTCGAAGAACAGATTCATGAATGGTTTTCTGCATGCCGCCACAATGGTCGTTGCCGCAGCATTCATTCCGGGAGTATTCAAAAAAATATCAATTGCCAAACCCAGAAGGAAACCTGAGATAATCACGTAAAGAAAGTTTCGGCCCATTGTCAGCTTCAGCAGAAAATAAAGATACAACACCGGTGTGGCAATACCGAAGAAGCTTATCCTGTTTAATAGCAATACCTGCAACAGGATGAGCAATATAAACAACACAATTTCGTAGAGATAACTGATTTTCATTGCTGTAAAGTCTCTTCAAGTGTTTGTTGTTCATCATACAGCCGGTCCTTTATCACCAGTACATCCTGAAGCGTATAAAAATTGGTTGCAAGATGCACGTTAAACGTGTTAAAATTGTCGTCGCCGGACTTACCCGTATCACTCACAAAGCCAATAATCAGATTCTTTGGAAAGATACGCGAGAAACTGGTCACCACCGTATCTCCCTCGTGAAACGCTTCATGCTTTGGCAGATCCTGCAATTGAGCCTGACGGATGTTACCCCCGTCCCATGATATGGAACCGTAGTTCTCGGAGTTCCTTAACCGGGCGCTTAACCGGAATTTGGGATTAATGACAGGAATCACGACTGAAAAATGGGGAGATACATTTGCGACCACACCCACCACACCCTGTTGTGAAATAACTCCCATATCAGGTTTAATACCGTGTGAAGATCCTTTGTTGAGAGTGATAAAATTATTCACACCCGAATAACTGAGGTTGACTACTCCTGCCGGAATAAAATCGAACTGAGGTGTGACTATAGAATCGGGTGCAAAAGCAGTCACCTCCACGGAATCGGGAGCAACAAGACTGTCCAGAAGCTCCTGAAAAACATGAAGTCTCCTCTCCAAAAGCGCGTTGCGTTCCAATAACTGCTCATTACTTTTTTTCAGCAGAAAAAATGATGCGATGTTATTGGTTGTCGAATAAAACCATCCCGACACGCTGTTTGCAGAAGTAAGATAAACACTCCGCTGGTATGAATTATGCGCGAAAACAAGATAAAAACTGAAAGCAACAAGCAATATTGCTACCAGCCAGTGACCGTTTCGGAAGATGAAGTTGAAAAGATTCCGCATGCAAGCCTGCCATTGTCTGTGATATTGTGATATAAGCCAATAGCTTAATGCTAAAAGCCGACAGCGATTTTACCGCATCAAAAAAGTAAATTTGTCAATATTCCTCAATGCAATACTGGTGCCTTTTGCCACCATGTGCAACGGATCATCCACCACCCTGAACGGAATACCAATTTTGTCGGTCAACCGCTTGTCCAGACCACGCAAAAGAGCGCCTCCACCAGTCAGGTAGATACCATTTCTAACAATATCAGCATACAGCTCCGGGGGAGTCTGTTCCAGTGCGCTTAATACAGCCGAATCGACTTTCGTTACCGATTTTTCGATGCAATGTGCCACTTCCTGATAAGAGACCGGTACATCCATCGGCAGGGAAGTCATCCTGTTGGGCCCGTGAACCACGAAATCTTCCGGTGGATTATCAAGTTCGGTCAGTACCGATCCGACCTTGATCTTAATTTGCTCTGCTGTACGGTCACCCACTTTGATATTGTGCTGACGGCCCATATAATCCTGAATATCTTCGGTAAAGTCGTCCCCTGCAATCTTGATCGATTTGTTTGATACAATTCCGCCCAGTGAAATCACGGCAATCTCCGTGGTACCACCGCCTATATCCACGATCATGTTTCCCTCGGGTGCTTCCACATCAAGGCCAATTCCCAGCGCGGCTGCCATGGGCTCAAAGATCATGTATACAT
Source organism: Proteiniphilum sp. LBM24028 (assembly GCF_056629195.1). Lineage (NCBI taxonomy): Bacteria > Pseudomonadati > Bacteroidota > Bacteroidia > Bacteroidales > Dysgonomonadaceae > Proteiniphilum > Proteiniphilum sp. LBM24028. Next base: position 1,666,636 of record NZ_CM152817.1, read on the forward strand.
CTCGTCCGCCGGCATGCTCGGCCGAGTCACGGACGGCCCTAATTTCCACCTCGGTACTTCCCGAAGGAATACAAACCACCACACGCAATGAGGGTGAAAACAATCCTCCTTTATTTTTATTGGCAGCCTTAATCATTCCGCGAATCATCTGTTCCGCAGCGTTGAAATCGGCAATCACCCCATCTCTCAATGGCCTAACCGTGCGTATATTTTCGTGCGTTTTTCCGTGCATCTGCCTTGCTTTCTCACCCAAAGCAATCATTTTCTCGGTCTTGCGATCCAAAGCCACAATGGAAGGTTCGTCCAGCAATATCTTCCCTGCATTGTTCACAATCACCGAGTTGGCAGTACCAAGGTCCATCGCCAGCTCCTGTGTAAATGAAAATAAGCCCATAATGTTTTAAATTTTAAGCAGTCAGCTCTCGGCTTTCAGCTTTTGGTGTTAATGTTTAAAATGCCTGACGCCCGTAATAACCATTGCAAGTCCATGCTGGTCGCAATAAGCGACCGACTCGGCATCGCGGATGGAACCTCCCGGTTGAATAACTGCCGTGATGCCTGCCTGGTGTGCTATTTCCACACAATCGGGAAAAGGGAAAAAAGCATCACTGGCCATGACTGCACCCTGCAGGTCAAAATGAAAGGCTCCCGCCTTTTCAATTGCCTGCTTAAGGGCATCTACACGCGATGTCTGTCCGGTTCCGCTGGCAATGAGTTGTTTGTTTCTAGCCAGGACAATGGCGTTCGACTTGGTGTGCTTAACCAGAATGTTGGCAAAAAGCAGGTCCTCTGTTTCCCGGTTATCGGGTGCTGTTTGTGTCACTACCTGCAATTGTTCGGCCGACTGTACGCTCTCGTTTTTATCCTGTACCAACACACCGTTCAATACAGAACGGTACTGCAGCGGTTGTCTGGTTTTCCCGGGCGATTTCAGCACCAAAATTATACGATTTTTCTTTTGAAACAAAATATCGAGTGCTTCTTTATCGTATGCAGGAGCAATGATAACTTCAAAAAATATTTCATGGATAGCCGCTGCAGCTTCCTTGTCCACCGGCCTGTTGGTCACCACAATACCCCCGAATGCCGAAACCGGGTCGGCAGCCAGTGCTGCATCCCATGCTTCTTTCACGGTTGGGCGACATGCCATGCCACATGCGTTGTTATGCTTGAGTATGGCCAGCGCAGTCTCGTTGAAATCGGAAATCAGGGAGACCGCGGCATCAATATCTAGAAGATTGTTATAGGATATTTCCTTGCCATGAAGCTGTTCGAAAATATCCTCGAAATGACCATAAAATATTCCTTTCTGATGAGGGTTCTCTCCGTAACGCAGCTCTTTTCCCTCGTCAAATGCCAGACGAAATGCCGAATTTTCACCCTGATCAAAGTATCTGAATATGGCGGAATCATAACCTGAAGAGACTTTAAAAGCTTCCTTTGCAAACCAGCGACGGTCTTCCAGGGTTGTGATCCCCTGTTTTTCTTTCAACAATTCGAGCAAAGGCTGGTACTGGTGTCTGGAGGCCACAATAAGTACATCTTTGTGGTTTTTTGCAGCACCACGTATAAGAGAAATACCGCCAATATCGATCTTCTCTATGATCTCCTCCTCGGTACCTCCGGCAGCCACGGTTTCCTCGAAAGGATATAAATCTACAATTACCAAGTCAATAGAAGGGATATCGTAAGATTTTACCTGTTTTTTATCGGACTCGTTATCCCTGCGGTAAAGAATTCCACCGAAAATTTTGGGATGAAGTGTTTTCACCCGTCCACCCAGGATCGACGGATAACCGCTTACGTCCTCCACGGCCTCACACTCGTAGCCCAACGACTGGATAAACTCCTTTGTACCTCCCGTGGAAATAAATTTTATACGTAATTTGTTTAGTTCCTGAAGAATTTCTTCTAATCCCTCCTTATGATATACCGAAATGAGGGCTGTTTGAATTTTTTGTGACATCTTCTGTCTTTTAGGCATGTTATTTTTAAAGGAGTACAAAGGTATGAAATCTATCGGTCTTTTCCGATATTTGTTTCAAAAAAAACAGCCTACAATCACTTGCGGGCTGAACCATGTGACTACCTATATAAACAGCCACTTAATTATAGAGAGAATGAAAATGTTTAACAATGCAATATTACGCCAAAAAAAACAGATGTTTCACATTTTCCGGTTAAGTTAAAATGAAGTTTTGGCTACAAAAATGTTACATGATAAGCGGGGATACCGCCAAAACAATATCCCCGCTTTAAAACAGGTTCCGGGTCACCTTCAAAAAAGATGCACCTGCTACCTTACTTCCCAACCCAGGGCGCTTGCACCCAGTACGGCCGCGTCGCTCTCCTTGAGTTCGGAAAACATGAGTTTCACTTTATTCCTGAAAATATTCAGCAGGCTCTTTTCCATACTTTCACGAATGGGATTCATGATCAGGTCGCCCGCTTTCGATAATCCACCGAAGAGGATGATTGCTTCCGGGCTGGAAAAAGCCACAAAATCAGCAAAAGCTTCACCGAGCATCTCTCCGGTAAAACGGAAGATATCCTTCGCCATCTCATCTCCCTGTATAGCTGCATCAAATACATCTTTGGAAGTAATTTCTTCGATGGGGATGTTTCGAAGTCTTGTCGGGGTATCAGGTTTCAGCTCCAGATATTCACGTGCTGTTCGAGCTACCCCCGTTGCAGATGAATAAGCTTCAAGACACCCAGTTCTACCACAACCACACATACGGCCGTTATGACGGCGCACTATCACGTGTCCCAGTTCACCGGCAAAGCCATCGTGTCCGTAAACAAGCTGCCCGTTTACCACAATACCACTCCCCACACCGGTACCCAGCGTGATAACGATGAAGTCCTTCATGCCACGGGCCGCCCCGTAAGTCATTTCACCGATGGCTGCTGCGTTGGCGTCATTGGTGAGTGCCACCGGAATACCTACCCTGTCTTCCAGCATCTGAGCAAAAGGAATCACCCCTTTCCAGGGAAGGTTGGGAGCAAATTCAATGCTACCGGTAAAGTAGTTACCGTTGGGTGTTCCGGCACCAATTCCTTTGATCTGATCTTTGGTCGTAACTTCAGCGATGAGTCCGTTGATCAGTTCGGTTAATTCATCAAGATAGTCTTCTACCTGTGGATGTTTGGCCGTTTTAATACTTCCGCTAATTAAAATCTGCCCTCTTTTGTCTACAATGCCGGCAACAGTATTGGTGCCGCCCACATCAATACCTACTACATAGGGTTTATCCATGATTCTTTTTTATTAAAAGTTAGTCAATGTTGTTAAATGTGATTAACCGGACAAATATAGGGATTTTTCACCAAACGGATTTCCAGTTCAGTAAAATATTTCAGAATAATTGCATTATAAAAAAATTGATGCGGCTATTTTTCTCTTTTGATATTTTTGTTTTACATTTGCAGTTTTAAATAATGATTTATCGGCCAAGCTCCGAAATTAACATCAATTTTCAACAAAAAATCGGCATAAATTACACAAACAGCCACATACGTACACGAATCTCATGAATGAAATTAAATTTTATAACGGTGAAAACATACCGTTAGAACTGCACAAGGTAAGGGTTGTGCAAAAATTGCACTTAGTACCTATCGAAAGAAGACTGGAAGCCCTGCATGAAGGTGGCTTCAACACCTTCAGACTGAGCACGAAAGACGTTTTCCTGGATATGCTCACCGACAGCGGCACCAACGCAATGAGTGACAATCAGATGGCTGCCATGATGCAGGCAGATGATGCCTATGCCGGATCACAAAGTTTTTTCCGCCTGCAGAAAGCGGTAGAGGAAGTATTGGGAAAAAAGTATTATCTGCCAGTACACCAGGGCCGTGCTGCTGAAAACATTCTATCGAATGCTTACGTACGGAAGGGTAACCTGGTACCGATGAATTATCATTTTACCACCGCCATGGCGCACATCACCCAATACGGTGGAAAAATTGCCGAACTGCTATACGACGAAGCATATGTGATCAATTCCTCCCATCCTTTTAAAGGGAACATGAACCTTGAAAAACTGGAAGAAATCATCAAGATACATGGAGCCAAAAATATTCCATTCATTCGCATGGAAGCCTCTACCAACCTTATCGGGGGACAACCCTTTTCAGTTCAAAATCTAAGAGATGTAAGGGCTGTGGCCGACAAATACAATATCCGCCTTGTGCTGGATGCCAGCTTGCTGGGAGAAAATGCATACCTGGTCATTCAGCGTGAAGAAGAATTCAAAAACAGTACCATGGGCGAGGTGATTCAAACCATGACCGGTCTGGCAGACATTGTGTACTTCTCGGCTCGCAAACTCAGCTCCTCCCGTGGCGGAGGTATCTGCACCAACAACATCGATATTTACCGAGAGTTGGAAGCACTGGTTCCCTTGTTTGAAGGTTTCCTCACTTATGGCGGCATCTCAGTCCGTGAAATTGAGGCAATGGCAGTAGGACTGTATGAAACGCTCGATGAGACCATGATCAGCCAGAGCCCGAACTTTATCGCCTACCTGGTGAATTCTCTCGATGCACATGGCGTACCTATGGTTAAACCGGCCGGTGTGCTGGGTGCACACGTCGATGCAATGCAGGTCTGTGCCCATATTCCACAGAAAGAGTATCCCGCAGGCTCGCTTGCCGCAGCACTCTATCTGATATCTGGAATCCGGGGTATGGAAAGGGGATCTATCTCCAATCAACGCGATGAATATGGCAATGAGACTTTCGCCGACATGGAACTGGTTCGCCTTGCAGTACCCCGTCGCGTATTCACACTCTCTCAGATTAAATACGTAGCAGACAGGATGAGCTGGCTATACGAAAATCGGGAATTAATAGGAGGACTGCGATTTGTGTATGAACCCCCGGTACTCCGCTTCTTCATGGGAGGCCTGGAACCGGTGAGCGACTGGCCACAGAAATTGATCACGAAGTTCAAAGAAGACTTTGGTGATAGTCTATAAAATATACCGGAAAAAGGAAGAGGTGTCCCCTCTTCCTTTTTTGTTTGAAACATGCTAAAAAACATATAAAAACATTTTTTTATCTAATATTAACCTGATACCTTTGCCCCTATAATCAGCACAGAACAGTACAGAACAGTACGGCTTATCTGAGAAATGAAAACTTACACAAATGGATTTCAAATTTGACGGGAGGAGCACCAAAGTACAGCAACTGGCAGAATATATCCAGGATGCCATCGCCACGAGTGAACTGAAGGTAGGCGAGAAGATACCATCTATCAACCATTTAAGCAGTCAGTTCTCGGTCTCAAGAGATACTGTGTTCAAAGCGCTGTCCGATTTACGGGAACGTGGAGTGATCGATGCCATTCATGGAAAGAACTATTTTGTAGCTTCTCACACCAAAAACATTTTGTTGTTGCTCGACGAGTATTCTCCCTTTAAAGAGGTTTTACATACTATTCTGGTTTCCAGTTTGCCCAAATCTTACAAAATTGATCTGTGGTTTCATCAGTATAACGAGCATCTTTTCAATAATATCATTCATGAATCTATTGGCAGATATAATAAATATCTCGTCATGAATTACGACAACGAAAAATTTTCCGATGCATTGTCGAAAATTGATAAAAAAAAGTTGCTATTGCTTGATTTCGGAAAATTTGACAAGGATGGATATTCTTATGTTTGTCAGGATTTCGACAATGGGTTGTACGATGCACTGTGCACCATAAAAAATGAACTGCGCAAATACAAAAAAATGATTTTTGTCCTCAATAAATTCCATAAGCATCCGCAGAGCAGCAAAACCGCGTTCAGTAATTTTTGCCTCGACAACAAATTCGAATTCAATATTCTTGATGAGATATCAGAAAAAACAACCATTCAGAAAAATCATTTTTATCTGGTTATCAAGCAGGAAGATGTGGTAAAGATTGTAAAACAAGGAAATACAGACGGGTTAAAACCTGGAAAAAACTATGGATTACTGGCTTATAATGAAAATCCATTCTTCGAGGTGATTCAAAACGGCATTTCCAGTATAGGGATCGATTGGCATGAAATGGGAAGGATCGCGGCTAAATTTGTACTGGATAACCAATCGGTACAAACCTATCTGCCCACAGTGATCAGGAAAAGAGATTCCTTTTAATCAAATTTACTCAATTCATCCACTATGAAGAAAACAATATTATCCATACCCATACAGGAATATCAGCACAGTTCAGAATTCAAAAAAATCAGTATCATTTTCACACCAGTTATACCAGAAAATAAGTTTCCGAAAATATAGTTTTATAAAAAAAATAATTTATCAACAAAATCATGTATCAATATCCAAAAATAGGTATTCGCCCTACCATTGACGGCCGTCAGGGAGGTGTGAGAGAGAGTCTTGAAGAGAAGACAATGAATCTGGCAAAATCGGTGGCCCTTTTAATTGAATCTAATCTGAAAAACGGGGACGGCAGTCCGGTTGAATGTGTGATCGCCGACAATACCATCGGCCGTGTGGGTGAAAGCGCCGCCTGTGCTGCAAAATTTGAACGCGAGGGGGTTGGTTCAACCATTACGGTCACATCGAGTTGGTGTTACGGGTCAGAAACAATGGATATGAATCCGCATTATCCGAAAGCTGTCTGGGGATTTAACGGAACGGAGCGCCCCGGCGCCGTTTATCTGGCAGCCGTTCTGGCTGCACATTCTCAGAAGGGCCTGCCGGCTTTCGGCATTTATGGCCGAGAAATACAGGATATATCCGACAATAGCATTCCCGAAGACGTGGCGGAGAAGTTGCTTCGTTTTGCCCGTTCCGCACAGGCTGTAGCCACCATGAGGGGACAGTCCTATTTGTCTATCGGAAGTACCGCCATGGGTATTGCCGGTTCTATCGTGAATCCCGATTTTTTCCAGAAATATCTGGGCATGCGAAACGAATCGGTCGACTCCACTGAGATTCTCCGCCGGATTCAGGAAGGCATATACGATCAGGAAGAATTCGAAAAAGCAATGGAGTGGACATCTACATATTGCAAAGTAAATGAAGGGACGGACGACAATCGTCCCGAGAAACAGAAAGACCGGGCAGGCAAGGACAAAGATTGGGAGTTTGTGGTCAAGATGACCATCATCATCCGTGACCTGATGAAAGGAAATCCCAAGCTGAAAGAGATGGGATTCAAGGAGGAGGCGATTGGGCACAATGCACTCCTGGGAGGTTTCCAGGGACAGCGGCAGTGGACCGACTTTCTGCCGAACGGCGACTTTAGCGAGACAATATTGAACAGTTCGTTCGACTGGAACGGAATCCGCGAAGCATATGTCGTGGCCACAGAAAATGATGCACTCAACGGTGTCTCCATGCTATTCGGGCATCTGCTCTCCAACAGGGCACAGCTCTTCTCCGACGTACGCACGTACTGGAGCCCTGAATCGGTAAAGCGTGTCACGGGAAAGGAACTTACCGGGAAAGCAGCCAACGGCATCATTCACCTGCTTAATTCGGGAGCCACGACTCTGGATGCCACCGGCAAACAAAAATTAAATGGGATGCCGGCCATGAAGGAACCCTGGAATATCAACGAAGAGGAGGTAAAAGCTTGCCTCAGGGCAACCACATGGTCTCCGGCCAACAGGGACTATTTCCGCGGAGGCGGATACTCCTCCACTTTCCTTTCGGAAGGAGGCATGCCCGTAACCATGTGCAGGGTAAATATGGTGGACGGCTTGGGGCCCGTACTCCAAATTGCGGAAGGATGGACCGTGGAAATCGATCCGGACATACACGACATTATCAATCAACGAACCGACAAGACATGGCCTACCACCTGGTTTGCACCACGTTTAACCGGCAAGGGCGCCTTCAGGGATGTTTACTCGGTGATGAACAACTGGGGTGCCAATCATGGTGCCATCAGTTACGGACACATCGGACAGGATCTGATCACACTGGCGTCAATTCTGCGAATCCCCGTTTGTATGCACAATGTGGAGGAAGAGGAGATCTTCCGTCCATCGGCATGGAATGCCTTTGGCATGGACAGGGAGGGAGCCGACTTCAGAGCCTGCGGGAATTTTGGACCCATTTATAAGTAAATTTGAGTTCAGGCATGAGACCTGGTTATGTCAGGGACTCATGTCAGAGAACACAAAACCGCTACATTATGCTTAAAAAGATACCGAAAACAATATCGCCCCAATTACTAAAAACACTCATGGAAATGGGACACGGAAATGAAATTGTGATTGCCGACGGCAACTTTCCGTGTCACACCGTTTCGCAGAATGTAATACGAGCCGACGGGTTGACCGGAACTGAAATACTGAAAGCTATCATGGAACTCATGCCGCTTGACTCGTACAGCGAGCAGCAGGTTTTTCTGATGGAAGTAGCTCCGGGAGACAATTACAAGCCGGAAATATGGAACGATTACAAAGAGATATTACAATCTTCGGGCGAACCATTCTCGATTGGTTATATTGAACGTTTCGCTTTCTACGAAAGGGCAAAAAAATCATATGCCGTGATTGCTACCGGAGAAGAAGCATTGTACGCGAATATCATCCTGAAAAAAGGAGTCATAAAATGAGAAACGGGAACCTATGAATACACATAAATCGTTATTACTCAAATACAACGGCGTATATTATTTACTGCCGTTTGTCCTCATCACTGCCTGTTTTTCGTTGTGGGGTTTTGCCAATGACATCACCAACCCCATGGTCAAAGCTTTTTCCAAGATTTTCCGGATGAGTGTCACAGAAGGTGCATTGGTTCAGCTTGCATTCTACGGCGGATACTTTGCCATGGCGTTTCCGGCTGCAATTTTTATCCGGAAATTCTCCTACAAGAAAGGAATCATGCTCGGATTGCTGCTTTATGCTGTAGGAGCATTTCTCTTTTTTCCGGCAAAAGAATCCGGAAGCTTCTATCCCTTTCTGGCCGCCTATTTTATTCTTACCTGCGGATTGTCTTTTCTGGAGACAAGCGCCAATCCCTACATTCTTACAATGGGACCGGAGGAGTCGGCTACCCGCAGGCTCAATCTGGCACAATCATTTAACCCGATGGGATCGCTGGTGGGAATGTATGTGGCGATGAACTTTATTCAGGCGCGATTGAATCCAATGAGCACGGCAGAACGCGCAGTACTTTCCGACACGGAATTTACAACGCTGCGACAGTCCGACCTGTCCATCCTCATCGCTCCTTACCTCGCTATCGGAATTGTAGTGATGGTCATGTTTCTGATCATCTGGATTGCACGCATGCCGACAAACGGAGACAGGAACAAGCAAATCAACTTCTTCCCTACACTGAAACGAATCTTCTCCATACCAAACTACCGACAGGGAGTGATTGCGCAGTTTTTTTATGTGGGTGCACAAATCATGTGCTGGACATTCATCATTCAATACGGTACACGCGTGTTTATGGCACAGGGAATGGAAGAACAGGCTGCGGAAGTGCTTTCTCAGAAGTACAATATTGTAGCCATGATCATCTTTTGCGCGAGCCGCTTTGTATGTACGTACCTGCTGAAATTTCTCAACCCGGGAAAACTGTTGCGCATTCTTGCCATAGCAGCCGCCATATTCACACTGGGTGTGATGTTTTTACAAAATATCTGGGGATTGTATTCCCTTGTGGCAGTATCGGCTTGCATGTCGTTGATGTTCCCGACGATATACGGAATTGCACTGAAAGGTATGGGAGACGATGCCAAGTTCGGCGCAGCGGGGCTGATCATGGCTATCCTGGGAGGATCGATACTACCGCCGCTACAGGCATCGATCATAGATCTGAAGACGATCGGTAATTCTTTTCCCGCGGTAAACGCTTCCTTTATCCTGCCTTTTATCTGCTTTGTGGTGGTGGCGTGGTATGGGGCGCAAACCTATAGGAGAAGTTTGGCAGAGTACTGATAAATATCAATAAATAAAAACACTTTTCAGGACTTACACAACCAGTCATAACCCGAAATACTGAATAAAAAGTCACGGAAAATTCAAGTTGGCATAAAAGGCACAACGTGCTCGAGCACAACATCAAAACAATGTTAATAAAAGTCAATAATTAAAAAGCATTCCGGATTCGTAAATAGAATGACACTAAATGTATAAACCAAAAATGAGCATAAAAAATATTACAATCATCCTGATCTGCCTGTTTGCCATGCCGATGATTTATTCGCAGATCCAGACATCGCCAAATTGGCAATCAAGTCATGTTTATGTCAATGAAAGCGGTACGCTTACCTATATTCCTGATAAACAAGGCAACACTATCCCTGATTTCAGCCATGTCGGATATCATCATGGAACAAAAAGTATTCCATGTTACCCCGTGGCAAGGGTAGTTATTCCCGTAGAGGGAGATAACTGGAAAAATATTCAGATGGCTATCGACGAAATTTCAAAAAACAAACCCGGTATAAACGGACACAGAGGAACAATCCTGTTGAGCAGAGGGGAATACAGGGTTTCCAAAAGCATTGTTATTTCAACCAGTGGAATTGTCCTGAAAGGGGAAGGGGACAACATAAATGAAACGCGGATTATTGCAACAGGAAGGCAGAGATATCCTCTCATTCAAATAAAAGGAAACGGAACATCCCAGGAAATAATCGATACACGCGTAAAGATCACGGATCAATTTGTTCCTGTCGGATCATATTCCTTTCGCGTGACATCGGCCGATCAGTTTAAGGTTGGCGATCGCATCATCCTGTTTCGTCCCGGAACGACTCAATGGATTGAGGCCATCCGGATGAACCGGATCGTCGAAAGACCGGGTACGCGTCAATGGGAGGCAGAGGAATATAATCTGGCTTTCGAGAGAGAAATCACCGGAATTGAAGGCAATTGCATCTCTATTGATAATCCGGTAGTGATGCAAATGGAAAAACAATATGGCGGAGGTGAAATTTATAAATACAGATTCGACGGGCGCATTCATGAAGTGGGAGTTTCCGATATGTATCTCGAATCGGAGTACCAAAGCGACGACGATACCGAGCACGGATGGATTGCAGTTCAATTGGACAATGCCGAGAACTGCTGGGTCAAAAACATTACGACGGTAAATTTCGGCTATTCGGCCGTAAGTTGTGAGCGCTTTGCGAAAAACATCACTGTTTCCGATGCACGCTGTTTTGATCCAAAGTCTCCGATCACGGGAGGGATGCGTTACTCATTCAATAACAACGGCCAGCAAAATCTATTTATGAATTGCCTGAGTAGAAACGGGAGACACGATTACGTGACAGGTGCCCGTGTTTGTGGGCCAAATGTGTTTTATAACTGTGTTTCGGTCAATGCCTTTTCGGACATAGGACCACATCACAGGTGGGCTACAGGCACGCTGTATGACAACGTGGTTACAGACAATGACATCAATGTTCAGGACAGGGGAAATATGGGAAGTGGACACGGGTGGGCCGGCGTCACCCAGGTGTTGTGGAACTGCCGTGCCGGGCGTGCCTCCGTACAAAAGCCATGGGTATCAGGCAATAATTATAATATAGGAATGAAAGGCAACCATTACCCGGGACACTTCAAAGACCGGGAAGATGGTGTATGGGAAGGATTAAATAAAGAAAATCTAGTACCTCATTCATTGTATCAGGCCCAATTACAGGCGAGAATGAAAGTGAAATAAATTAAGTATGAATGTATATTGAGAGAATTTTATGAATGTTTATTTAAAAATTAGAATTGAATGAAAAAGGAGAAGTCAAGCCCAAAGCCGTTCTTATTGCGGCTTGCAGTTGTGCTGTTTATGGCATTTTCGGGGTTCAGTGTTTTTGGACAAAACCTGATTACCGGTAAAGTCCTGGATGACGCAACCAACGAACCAATGATTGGTGTAACCATACTAGTGAAGGGTACATCAACGGGTACCGTGACCGATTTGGATGGAACTTTTCAGATTTCGGCATCCAGAGGTGACAACTTGGTCATATCCTACATGGGATATATTGAGCAGGAAGTCAAGGTAACTTCCGAGAAGCTGACGATCAATATGAAAGAAGATTCCCAACAGCTTGAGGAAGTAGTTGTAATTGGTTACGGAACAATGCAGAAACGTGATATCACAGGTGCCATTACTTCCGTGGATTCGAAGATTATTGAAGAGCGAAATGCAGTCAATGTATACGACGCACTGCAGGGAGCAGCACCGGGCGTGTCCATCGTGTCCAGTTCCGGCGCACCTGGAGCATCCACCTCCATACAGGTACGTGGAGCATCCACTTTCGAAGACGGTGGTGTCACACCGCTTTTCGTGGTAGACGGTACGATCGTGGATGATATCGACAACATCAATCCGACCGATATAAAAAATGTTGAGATATTAAAAGACGCTGCTTCTTCGTCAATTTACGGAGCACGTTCGGCAAATGGTGTGGTCATTATCACCACGAAGTCGGGAGAAGCTGGCAAACCACGCGTTGATTTCCGGTATGTACAGAGCTACAGCAAAATATCGAATAAACTGCCACAGGTGAATGCTTTCGAAAGCCGCCTGAGTATGGCTGCTTCCGATCTGGCCAATCCGGCGAAAACAATGGAAAAATTTACGGACAGAACGGACTCTGTGGGTTTGGTAAACAGTACGAACTACTATTATCAGGATCTGCTTTTGCAGACCGGTGTTCGGAATGATGCCAATCTGAATATCAGCGGTGGCACCGATAAGGCTAAATATAGAGCTTCATTGGGATACATCGGCGTGGAAGGAGTCATCCTGACTTCCTACCAAAAGAAGTATACCGGCCAGTTCAATATGGATTATCAGCCCTGGAAAGGAATCACTTTTACAACCCAGGTTCGTTTGAGCAGCGATGCAACCAACAGCATCAATGAGGGGGATGTAATTCAGGGTTCTCTCCGGCGTGATCCGGACATGATTGTCTGGTATCCCGACGGGACATTGATACCCTACTATTCTTCCGGTGGCCGGCGTAATCCAATTCAGGAACTGGTTGACCGGGAAAGGCTGGATAAAAGATATCAGATGGCTCTCACACAGGGGTTACGGTGGGAGTTCAATGACTGGCTGAGCATGACGACCAACATTACCGGTGATTTCAGGGTAGATCGGAATACCCGGTTCGATTCGAAAGAGCGGGATGGCAGTGCCGATGAAAACACCCGCAAGAACAGTGGAGAAGACCGAACGGGATGGACCCAGAAATATTCGGCCGATTCTTATCTGAACTTTAACAAAACATTTTTAAACAGGCATGCCGTGGGGGCCACTTTGGGAGCATCCATGGAAACGCAAAAAAGGGAAAATGCTGATTTTTACGGCAGCTATTTTGTCACGGAAAATATTCACACCATGAACATGGCCACGATCTATGATCTGGGAAAAACAAATACAACGGCCAGTGAATATGCTCTCATCGGTTTTTTTGGACGGTTGAATTACAGTTATAAGGGGCGTTACATCCTTCAGGGTACGATGCGTAGAGACGGATCATCCCGCTTTGGTCCGGAAAGTCGCTGGGGTTGGTTTCCATCAGCATCAGCAGGATGGCGATTCTCGGATGAACCATTTATGCACTGGTCAAATGATGTCCTGACCGACGGAAAACTCCGGGCAAGTTATGGTATCACAGGAAACGACAAAGTGGGTTACTATGAGTCGATAACCCGTTATACATCGGGAAGCTATTCCTATAATGGCGTTGGAGGTGTTGTTCCCGTATCATCCTATGGAAATCCGGCTCTTCGCTGGGAAGAAACCAGGCAATCCAATATCGGGGTCGATTTAAATTTGTTCAGAGGTAAGATTTCGATTGTTGCAGACTATTATGTAAAAAACACAAAAGACCTGCTGTCTGATTTAAACTTGCCTTATACAACCGGATATAATAAAATGCGTGTTAACCTGGCAAGTCTTCAAAACAGGGGATGGGAATTGTCCGTAAGTGCATATCCCGTACGAACAAGGGATTTCTCCTGGAACACGATTGCCAACTGGTGGAAAAATGAAAACAAGATCACTGACCTGGCAAAAGATGACTATGTACAGAGCGGCTATTGGATGGTTGCAAAAGGAAAAGCCGCAGGACAATGGTATGGTTATAAAAATCTGGGAGTATTCCAATACGATGTAAGCAATGCTTACTCGGAGGACTATAAAACACTTTTAACTCCCGTATTAAGCAGAGACACAGAAGGTAACGTGATCATAGGCCTGAATGGACAACCCATTTTGGAAAAGTATCTGAATCCTGACGGTTCTGATTACACCGGTGAAGTGAAACAGATTAAACATGCCGGAGCAGTGGCATCCGGGGGAGACGTTATCTGGCAGAATCTGCCCAATGCAAACGGCGAATACGACGATAAAATAGACGACAGCGATCGTCAGATATTGGGAAAAGCCACACCCGACTGGTATGCTTCCTGGAACAACATTCTGACATACAAGGATTTTTCGCTCTCATTTAGTTTTTACTACAGCCATGGAGGTCTTATATACAACAAATTGAAACAGTACGTCACTACCTGGGGAGGAAATACCCACAAACAACATCCCGAATATGTGCGGACCGGATGGAAATATCAAGGTCAGATAACCAACTGGTATGCTCTGGATACGAGAGGACGTAAAACGATGAACAGACAAGAGCTGAACAGTCAGTACCTGGAAGATGGATCATTCTTACGTCTAAAGAACGTACGCTTGGCATACAATCTGAGTAACGAAATTTTAGAGAAACTCCCCTTTAACAGGGTACAGGCCTACATTTACGGTAACGATCTTTTAACCTGGACCAATTATACCGGATTTGACCCGGAAATTGGCGGCAGCGTGTTAACACCGGGAAGAGACAGTTCTGCCTATCCGCGTAAAAGGGAATTTGGTTTAGGAATTAATGTTGGTTTTTAATATTAATAAGAAATAAAATGAAGAAAAATATAATCGCAATAATTTGCAGCATATTCATCCTGGGTGGCTGCGACGATTTTCTGGATAGACAACCGTTGTCAGACATGTCACCCGGTACTTTCTTTCAATCGAAAGGAGATATGCGTACCTGGAATGCGGGTATTTACGATGCACTTCAATCGACACTTCACCAAAAACATCTCGATTGGGGAGATCTTCGCTCAGACAATTATCACACAACAGGATATGAGAGTGCGAAAGTCTATATGAATGCCATGGAATCGACCATGGGCGAAACAAGCTGGCAAGATCTTTATACAACGATCAATCTCTGCAATATAGCCATAAAACGCTATCCCACAATTCCGCAGATTCTGGAGTCAGAAACCAATCCCTACATGGGACAGGCCTATGGTATCAGGGCACTGATGTATTTTTACGGCATCCGTGTATGGGGCAGAGTTCCTTTGATTACGGAGCCCTGGGAAGGTGATCTAACCCAAATTGCGGTACCCCGTAGTTCTATCGAGGAGGTAAAAGCACAGATCCTGAAAGATATCAATCTAGCATTGGCTGCCCTTGGCAATGATGTATCCGACAAGTTCTATTTCAACAGGGCTGCCGCGTATGCACTGAAAACAGACCTGCACATGTGGTTTAAGGAGTACGAAGCCGCACTGGCAGCTTCCGCTTACTTTATCGGGAACTCCAATTTCGCGTTGGTCAAAAATGAAACCGAATGGAAAGAGATCTTCACGAAACCTGCTTCGTCGAAAGAGTCGATCTTCAACCTGGCATGGAGTTACGAAGCCGACGGAGCACATGGATGGGCACAACGTGTAGGTGCAAACAATACCAACAACGGTTACAAAATGTCGCAATCAATTTTTGAGGAGTTTGTGGACAGATTAAGATCGGGGAATGGCACTGATGCACGGTTCTGGAACAATGTTGATACAGTGAAATTGTTTTATAACGGTCAGCGTTTACCGCTAACCTATGCTAACTGGACAACATCGGGAATTGAGAAATGCACCAAGTATAGTAATATTGACCCTGACAGGGAATTTGACTCTAAAAATGGTGTATACAAATCATTTTGGGCCATTTTGTCGTCGTCAAATGCCGAACTTCAAATTCCAATCTACCGTCTGGCAGATGTTTTATTGTTACGCGCAGAAGCGTTGAACAAGACTGGAAAACCTACCGACGCTTTAAACATCGTGAATCAAATGCGAAACAGGGTCGGCTATACAGCTGACGCAAAACTGGAAGTTAATATCGCCGACCAAACTGCAGTGGAAATGTTGATCCTTCAGGAACGGCAGCTGGAGTTTATTGCCGAAGGGAAGCGTTGGTTCGATCTGATGCGGACAGATCACCTGCTTGAGGTGATGGACCCCGTGATCAAAGCAAGACAAGAAGCAGCAGGAGTTCAGGTAACCGGCTTTACACAGGCCGAAGAAGGCAAAAAATATATGCCCATCTACTATCGCGAATTTGAATCGAATACTGCATTAAAAGGTGATCAAAATCCCCCCTATTCCGAAGGATAATTGATTTTTTAAAACTTACAAATATGTTGAAAAAAATAAATTTCAAAATACTATTGATGGTATTGCTTGTACCATTCATCATGGAAAGTTGTGAGATCTTTGGACTGGAACTCCAGCAACCATACGAATATGATTACAAAATCGGGGTACCCGATAATCATGTAAACTTAAAGACATTAGACTTCATCAAGTCCAGACCCGACCTGTTTAGTCTTTTACTGGAGGCTATTGAGTATGCCGATGCGACCAGTCTGTACTCAGAAGCAAATGCGACCTATATTCTTCCTACGAACAAGGCTTTCAATTCTGAAACAGAATCGGATCTCAGCTACTTTCAGACACATAAACTGCTCTTTATAGATGAGGGAGATTCCCTGTTTGTGGCCCCAAGTTCCATGAACTCTTACCCCAAAGAGCAGGTAAAGGAGTTTTTGCTTTACCATATAGTCAAGGGAAAGCATACCTGGAGCAACTTACCTGCATCTCCGACCTGGTTCGACACGTTTGCATCCGCAGACACAGCGAAAGTAAATCTATATTTAATAAAAGATCGAAATCCAAATATTGCTTTTAACGACTTCAGCGGACATTACAAATCCAATATCAGGCCCCGCACCTCCAACCTTTTATCGGATGAGGGAGCGTACATTCATGTGGTGGAATCCTGGTTAGACAGGCCTACCTCGGATTTATTCAGATAAATAAAAAACAAATATCATTATGAAACGAATAGATAAATTTATAATTGGTTTACTTTTCATTTTCTGGCTGACGGGCTGTTCCGACGACAGTTTCATAGAAATCGACTCGTTGAGTTCCGACGGGAATGAATTCTTCTGTAACCAGAAAGTGAAAATCTGGATGAATGTCCATTCCAGCGACTTATGGCACACAAATTACGAGTGGAGCGCCGACGGAGGTACGCTCACCCAACCACAGGGATTGGATGAGATGACCTGGAAGGCACCGAATGTTCCGGGAACCTATACCATACGTTGCAAAGTAACCGTGGGAAACAAAACAGATATCCGGGAAAAAAAGATGTTTGTGTCCAGTTATTTTTTCGAAAAGTTCGAAAAATCACCCTATGCCTTCTCGGGTCAATCGAGCACAACACTGTCGTTAAGGACAGAAACCGTGAACGGACAAACAAACGGCTGGCTACGGGCCAATGTGAACTCTTCAAGTGAAGTAAACCGGTATTTGAATCGTTCTTTTGGAGATCCCGAGCTTACCACCCCTTTTTCCATTCGGGCAAAACTTGGATTTGAGTCGAATGCGCCTACACTTGAAACAATCAAGGTGGGCAATAAGACCGGAAATACGATGTTGGAATATCAACTGAATTGTCTGAAAGACCCTGCTTCGGAAACCGGGTTTGTTAACAGGATCTCATTCTTCTGGTATCCTACCAATGTGACCCCCGGATTTCCGGTTGTCCCCGAAGGTGCCACTTCGCCGGATGGATCAACCACCTACAATTCAAGAGTTTCAATTCAGACAAGAAACGTCATGGGTCTGACCACCACGTACGACTATTATTACACGATCAGTAAAATGTCGACCTTTACCAATAAAAATTACAAAAAGGTGGGAATGGCTATTGATGAGAATTACCACCTCCATATCTTTATGGAAGGAGAAGAGGTTCTGACAACACCTGTCATCAGTGAACTTCGTACATTAAATCAGATACAAGGAGGTATTTTCATTGACAACTGGCGGATTGTTTTCCCGAACGGAAATGGAGGGGCCAACAGGCCAATGCTTTATTTTGATGATGCATATGCATCGACCACAGAATTACTTAAATAAGATTTTATACGAAAGAGTAACGGCCGGCCTTTGAGCTGTGAAAATGCAGCATTCCCTTGATCCGGATGCAAACAACAAAATATGCGCCGGATCATGGGGAGCTTTCTCAATTCTTAATGTAACGTTCATAATTTCAAGCAAATGAAAACAGAAATATTGATATTTGGATTGCTGCTATCTTGTATAACCCTTGCGGCACAAGATACCATAAGAGGCGTTATTTTGTCGGAGAAAGGAAAGCCTGTACGCAGAATGAATGTATGGGTAAAAAATTCGTTGGACGGAGTTAAAACGGACAAACAAGGTCTGTTTATTCTACAGGATCTGAACGAAAAAGACACACTGATTATCTCTGTCACAAAAAAGCAGGATGCTGTAATACCAATCAAAGGTAGAGGGAATGAATTAATAATTACATTGAAAAAGAACGAATTCCTTTTAAAAGACAATTCGCAGGAATTCACAGTTCCCTATTCAAACAAAACACTGCTGCCCTTCAACCCGAATATTCTTACCCGAAGACAAATTGAACAGAGTGGTGCAAATTCGTTGTATGATCTGTTGAGAGGAAATCTTCCTGGAGTGACAGTTTCCGAAGCCAATGGCAATACCTACGTAACCATCCGTGGAGGGAGTTCTTTTGATCTAAACAACGAACCGCTTTTTATTATTGACGGGGTTGAATACAGGGGAAGCTACGATGCCGACCGTTCTGTGAATGTCAACGATATTGAACAACTGGAAGTACAGAGCGACGGTGCAATGTATGGGATAAAAGGATCAAACGGGGCAATTGTGATTACAACCAGAAAAAAATAATTTTTCATATGCGCATCAATTATAAGATTGTGCTTTTATTGATTTTGATTCCAACCTATCTATTTCCGCAAAGCGAATGGATAAGGATAGGAGCAAACAATAAATTGGTTTATAAAACCTCGGAGGAAGGCGACAGAATTATGGACTTTTCTCATGCCGGATATATGGGTGGAGGCGTCAATCTACCCGATGTTCCGATAAAGAAAGTGGTAAACCTGGTTCCAGGAGTTATTGACTATTCAGATCTAATACAGGAAGCTATCAACGAGGTTTCGTCCATGCCGTTGATAAATGGGTTTAGAGGTGCGGTTTTACTTGCTCCCGGAAAATTTCCGTGCGGGAAAACCCTGACAATTGCCCAAGATGGAGTTGTGCTACGTGGATCCGGTACACGCTTAAAGGAAAGCGTGATTGTTATGCAGGGCAGTAAACATACAGCCATCGCGCTAAATAGCGAAAGCAGTGAAAACAGCCGAAAGATCGGGAATCGTTTGGGTATGACTGATCTTAGCGGGATTAGTTGTAAAATTATTGATGAGTATGTCCCGGCGGGAGCTTCATCTTTTACAGTTGAGAATGCATCGAAACTCTCTGTCGGGGATAATATTGAGATTCACAAGCCGATCACCGAAAAGTGGATAGAGTTCATGCAAATGGACAATCTGGTACGGGACGGGAAGCCACAGACATGGATCAAGGCGGGTTCCAGTATCATCACAGAACGCATCATTGCATCCATCAATGAAAACCGGATTACGTTGACAGTCCCTCTTGCAGACTCCTATAATTCCCGTTTCACTGATGATAACACGACGGTAGTAGTTGTCAACCATATAAAACGCTTAAAGAATGCGGGAGTGGAAAACTTGCAAATTATTTCTCCCGACCAAGCCGTAAATCATAGCGAGGCTCTATACTATGCATTAAATATTAACGGGGAAGATTGTTGGGCAAGAGATATTGATTGCATCGAAACCATGGAAAGTGTTCGAATTGGTGGACGGAGAATTACACTGGAACGGGTAAATGTAATCCGGAATGCGTTGCATGTAGGTGCCTCAAAACCGGCAGAATTTGCCCCAAACGGAGGGCAGATACTGGTAAAAGATTGTTCGGTTGAAGGTGATAATATTTGGTTTGTCGCGGTTGGAGCAGGACAAACCGGACCTATCGTTTTTTTAAATTGCACCTTTAAAGGAAACGGACGTATTGAAGGTCACCAGCGATGGAGTACGGGCATGCTGTTCGATAATTGTATTTTACCTGACGGAGGAATTGATTTTAAAAACCGTGGCAGCATGGGATCAGGCCATGGTTGGGGGACAGCATGGTCTGTAGCCTGGAATTGTGAGGCAAGGAATTATGTCAACCAACTGCCTCCGGGCACGTACAACTGGATGATTGGGTGTATTGGAGAGAGATTGGTTTTACCACGTCCGTTTGACAAGGAAGGAGCACTACCCGAAGCTATTTTCGATGCACACGGACATCATGTCGTCCCTAAAAGTTTATATCTGGCACAGTTAGAAGAGCGAATGTCTGGTAATATTACGGAGGAGAAAAGTCATTTTCCTTAATGACTTATTTTGAAATGGAATGAAAAACTAAAAAATCAAGAAACTGTGAAATTCAATTTTTTTAAAAGTGTATGGACCATTTTCATTATGTTATCGCCGCTAATCTCCTGTAATTCACAGGAAGAGGCGAAAACAACGCCAACGTTATCAATCAGCGGTAATGAAAACATCGAAAGTGAAGGAGGGGTATGCACCATAAAGATAACGGCAACGGCCGATTGGACAGCGCACGTTGAAAGTGGAGCATCGTCATGGTTAAAATTACAAACAACCGGTAATGATTTTGTGACTCTATTTGTTGCCCCCAATCCTACGGAAGCATCCCGTACGGCTCAGATTACGGTTAAGCTGGATAAATTTGATGTATCCAAAACTTTTCGCATTTCACAGAAAGGAAAAGTTGCTGATTCCGTGTCTGATAGTCCGATAGCTCATGGATATACATTACAAAGTTCCATGCAGGGTACTCCATCTCTGGCAGACAAAGATTATGCCGAGATTCACCGTCACATGAGGCAATTTGGATGGGATTATTCGGAACATCCGAATTCGTCTGATCTGGATCATAATGACGGGATACATTGCTTGAATGTCTATGACGAAACGTTGAAGCAACATGTATTCAAGTTTATGATTCATGTAAACCCTTTTTTAGACGGCGACAGGGGCAAACTGGAGGACAGGCAGCGTAACGAGATGAAGTCGCAGACGTCGGGCAACTGGTATAAGATGAACGGTAACTGGGATGAACGGCAATGGTTGGAGTGGAAATTCAAAATACCCAAAGGGTTTCGTCCATCGACCAGTTTTTGCCATATCCATCAGTTAAAAGCACAGGAAGGAAATAACGGCGCACCCATTATTACCATTACGCTACGTGGAAATAACGACGGTACAAACAGAAGGGTACAGATAATCCATACCGGGGATATTTCTTCCACAAACAAAGGTACCATTGTGGACAATATTCCCATGGAGGAGTTCGAAGACGAATGGGTGCAGGTACAGGAGGAGGTTCACTATACCCACAACGGTTTTTTCCGGATCAAGATAATCCGGATAAGAGACATGAAAGTATTAATAGATTATTCAATTCAAAATATTGATATGTGGCGAAAAGGCGCCACGAATATTCGTAATAAATTTGGCATTTACCGTAGTTACGGAAAAACATTGAGCGATCCCAACGACAGACCAAGTAACGGCATAAAGGACGAATCGCTGCTCCTGGGGGATTTTTATATATACGAAAAAAATACAAACTCCAATCCGCAGCCCCATGACTGAGAGAGACAGAAAACAATAAACGTGATACACTGATCTGTTTTTGAAGGATGATCGCTCACGTAGGTAAATGATATTTGGGTGATCGATTTTTTCAAGCAATAGCTTTACAACAAAATCAGCACAGTTCAGAACAGTACAGTCGCAACAATGAGCAAAGCGAATGATTGTTGCACCCAAACATCAAAACAAACGTAAATGAAATAAAAAAAACAATAAATCAATAATTACTGAAAACACTAAAAACAATAGCATGGAACGAAAACAAGTATTTAAAGCAATGAAAGGAGTTTTGTCCATACTCTTATGGATGACATGCACTGTTATGTTTTCTCAGAACATAACAGTTAGAGGCAACGTTGTTGATGAACAAGGTGAACCGTTACCCGGAGTAACCATTACCGTGGAGGGTTCAACAAGGGGAGTGATTACGGACATCGACGGCGATTATTCGATTGAGGTAAACTCGACGGATGCACTGACATATACTTTCGTCGGGATGGAATCACAAACGATAAAGGTAGGTGATCAAAGGACGATTAACGTTGTGATGGCCGAAAAAATAGACATGCTCGATGAGGTAACGGTCGTCGCCTTTGGGACACAAAAAAAGGAGAGTGTCTTATCATCAATTGCAACCATCAAACCGTCTGAATTACAGGCACCGACCAGCAATCTGACTACGGCGCTCGCCGGGCGAATTGCGGGAATGATATCTTATCAGCGAAGTGGGGAGCCGGGACAAGATAACGCAGACTTCTTTATTCGCGGCGTGACAACCTTCGGCTACAAGAAAGATCCGCTCATTCTAATTGATGGTATAGAGTTAACTTCAAGAGATCTATCGAGGCTGCAGGTTGATGACATAGCCAGTTTTTCAATCATGAAAGATGCCACCGCAACTGCCTTGTATGGAGCACGCGGCGCAAACGGCGTTATTTTGGTGACGACAAAAGAGGGAACGGAGGGTAAAGCAAAAATATCGGCACGTTATGAATTGTCCGTCTCCTCTCCTACCCAAAAGACAGAATGGTCCGATCCCATCACATACATGCATCTGCAAAACGAAGCAGTCATGACACGAGATCCGTTGGGTATCGTCATGCACAGTCCCCAGAAAATTGAAAACACCAGACTGGGACTAAACCCCAATGTCTTTCCCGCGGTCGATTGGTACAATGAGCTTTTCAAACCAACGACACTGAATCAGCGAGCCAATCTTAATATCAGTGGAGGAGGAAACGTGGCGAGATATTATATTGCCGCTTCGGTCTCGAAAGACGAAGGATCATTAAAAACATCCAAGTTGAATAACTTCAACAATAACATCAATCTTATAAAATATTTATTGCGATCAAATGTGAACGTAAATGTAACCAAAACGACAAAAGCGAATGTGCGTTTACATGCAACGATGGACGACTATTCGGGCCCGATCGATTCCGGCAATACCCTATACAGAAAAATCACCCAAACAAACCCGGTTTTATATCCCCCTTATTATCAACCGGATGCCGCAAATGAAACAACGCCGTACGTATTGTTTGGAAACTATGAAAATGGAGACTATCTGAACCCCTACGCCGACATGGTGAAAGGATACAGAGATACCAAGACATCGTTAATGCTTGCACAATTCGAATTATCGCAGGATCTGGGTATGATCACCGACGGATTAAAACTCCGGGCGATGTTCAATACGAACCGGAGATCGGAATACGGAATCAGACGTTCCTATAACCCTTATTATTTTACGGCGACCAATTATGATCCCTTGAAAGACACATATATCTTAAACGCACTAAATCCCAATAGCGGTACCGATTATTTAACGACAAGCGAAGACAGAAAAAATGTAATTACAAACACCTATTTTGAAACTGCCCTCAATTATGATCAAACTTTTAATGAAAAGCATGGAGTGAGCGGCATGTTGGTATACACGATGAGGGATGAGCTGACCTCCGTCGATGCCAATAATTTGCAAAGATCGTTGCCCGCCAGAAATATCGGATTGGCAGGTAGGTTCACCTATGCGTATGATGACCGCTACTTTTTGGAAGCCAATTTCGGATATAATGGCTCCGAGCGATTTGCCAAAAAAGAGCGTTTTGGATTTTTCCCTTCCGTGGGGCTTGGATACATCATCTCCAATGAAGCTTTTTGGACACCGGAATTGGAAAAAACAATTTCCAAATTAAAATTAAAAGCCACCTACGGTTTGGTGGGTAATGACGCAATTGGAAGTTCGGACGAAAGATTCTTCTATTTATCGGAAGTCAACATGAACAACTCCGATTATTCTTACACATGGGGTTCCATGTATAATTACTCGAGAAACGGGGTATCGATAGTACGATATCCCAATGAAAACATCACCTGGGAGACTTCCAAAAAAACAAATCTGGGTCTTGAGTTGGGGTTGTTCAACAAATGGGAACTGCAGGTGGATGTTTATAGAGATGACCGATATAACATCTTAATGGATCGTTCTTCCATTCCAACAACAATGGGATTATCCACTGGTATTAAAGCAAATGTGGGGAAGGCGGTAAGCAAGGGAGTTGATCTTTCACTCGATTACAATCAGTATTTTTCCAACAATTTTTGGATGTCCGGCCGAGCAAACTTCACCTATGCTCACAGTGCATATAAAGTATATGAAGAGCCCGACTACTCCCTTACACCTTGGCGATCGAGGGTTGGATATTCCCTGAGCCAACAGTGGGGCTATGTTGCAGAAAGGCTTTTCGTTGACGAGAAAGAGATACAAAACTCGCCCGTACAAACTTTTGGCGATTATTTGGGAGGCGACATAAAGTATAAAGATATTAATGGCGACGGACAGATTACCTCCATTGATATGGTTCCGATAGGTTACCCAACAAGCCCCGAAATTGTTTACGGTTTTGGTGCCTCTTGCGGATGGAAAGGCATTGATGCCTCTTTTTTCTTCCAGGGTTTGGCGAGGGAGTCATTTTGGATTGACTATGAGAAGGTTACACCCTTTGTCGACACCGGTGACTTCAGTCAAAACTCGCAAAATCAACTATTGAAAATCATTGAAGAAAATCACTGGTCGGAAGAAAATCGAAATTTATATGCATTTTGGCCAAGATTATCCACCACGGTTATCAACAATAACAGACAGCGAAATACATGGTTCATGAGGGACGGTACATTTTTGCGGTTAAAATCGGTCGAACTCGGCTACTCATTACCAAAATCACTTATCAATAACTACCATATTAACAGCCTTAGAATATACTACAGCGGACTCAATTTGTTATGTTTCAGCAAATTTAAGCTATGGGATCCCGAAATGGCAGGAAATGGATTTAACTATCCTGTTCAACGCGTGCATAATATTGGTATAAACTTGTCATTTTAAAAAAATTGGATGATTATGAAAAATAATTATTTATTACTGTTTATTTTATTGTTTCTTGCTTCGTCATGTGAAAATTTTCTTGACGTTGTTCCGGAAAAAGTAGGTACAATCGATTATGTTTTCAGGGATCGAATAAGTGCGGAAACCTATTTGGCAACCTGTTACTCCTACATGCCACGACACGAGTACCAAGGGCAGTCACCCGGAAGATTTATGGGCGATGAAATTACCACCTACTACAGAAATCGCAGTAACGGTGTCAGAATAACCCTCGAAGGGAATAATGTGACCAATCCCTACATCAATTACTGGGATGGTGGAGGCGGAATATCTTCCAACAAAGGTTTGTTCAGAGGGTTACGAAGTTGCAACGAATTTTTGGACAACATCGATATGGTAAGGGATCTTGATTCCTACGAAAAAAGCAGGTGGATCGCCGAGGTAAAGTTTTTGAAAGCATATTATCATTGGGTCTTGGTGCAGCATTACGGTGCCATACCGTTAATAAAAACGAATCTCCCCATCTTTGCTTCTCCCGAAGAGGTGAAGGTCTTTAGAGACCCGTTGAACGAATGCATCGATTACATTGTTTCCCTATTGGACGAAGCCATTCCCGAACTACCCGAGAAAGTTGATGCCGAGGTGACGGAATATGGAAGAATCACCAAGCCGATCGCCGCTTCTCTGAAGGCCAAAATATTGGTTCATGCGGCAAGTCCTTTTTATAATGGAAACGAAAGCTATAAGAACTTTGTGGACAGTCGCGGTATTCAATTACTCTATTCACCCTACGACGCCAGTAAATGGGAAAGAGCATTAACAGCCTGTGAGGAAGCCATCGAGATGTGTGAAGCCGCCGGTTTCATGTTGTATCACTATGCGATCCCTTATGGTCTTAATATTTCCGATTCTACCCGACTGATCTTGCAGCCCAGCAGGATTGTTACCGAAAAGATGAATCCCGAAATTATCTGGTCACAGGTTACCGTTGACTCAAAACATGTTCAATTCGATTGTATTCCGGCCATTTCAGGCGATTACAGAACCGCACGGGTGAATGTTGAGGCGACACCAACCCTGTTCACGGCCGAAAACTTCTATTCATCCAACGGTGTTCCAATAGAAGAAGATGTGGAATGGGAGGCGAAAGACTGGTATGCCAACCGATATCAAGTAACGACATCCGATAAACAGCACCGGCTGATGATTGAAGAAAATTTTCAAACTGCCCGTTTGCACTTAAACAGAGAGTTAAGGTTTTACGGTAGTGTTTCCTTCGACGGCGCACGTTGGTTTGGAGGGGGAATAACCAATCCCTCGGAAGAGAATCAGTATGTTGTAAGAGCAAAAGCGGGTGACCCGACCGGTAACCCGGCGGGACGAAATGGTCAACAATACTATTCGCCAACCGGATATTTTATTAGAAAATTGGTGTCACACAATACCGTTGCGCCCAAAGGCTCTTTTACGGAAGAGAAGTATTTCTGGCCTCTGATGCGATTGGCCGATCTCTATCTGTTATACGCCGAAGCCTTAAATGAAACCAAGACAGCGCCCGATGCCGAAGTGTACAAATATTTGAATATGATCAGGGAAAGGGCCGGTTTGGAAAGCATAGAAGAGAGCTGGACGAAATATTCGAAAAATCCGGACAAATTCAAGACAAAAGATGGAATGCGTGATATCATTCATCAGGAGCGATTGATTGAGTTGGCATTCGAAGGAAATTATTATTACGATATTCGCAGATGGAGCGGAGGCATCAAAAGAGGTCGTTACGACATTATGAACCAGTTAAATATGCCCATTAAAGGCTGGAACATCGACGGTTTGGAAACGGAAGATTATTACCAGATCAAAACCGTTTACACCCTTAAGTTTGGATTACGCGATTATTTGTGGCCCATTAAGGAGAGCAATCTAACCCAAAACACAAATTTAATCCAGAATCCCGGTTGGTAGTTTTTAACTTAAAAAAATTAATCGTATGAAATACTATAGTTATCTCTTGTTGATATTATTCTTATTTCCTTCTTGTAAGGAGGAATACGTAGGTCAATACCCGGTTGATTCAACCATTCCAGGGAAAGTAACAAATGTTGAAATTATAGAGCAATTTGGAGGGGGTGTTACCATCCGTTACGACATCCCCAATGATAACGATCTTCTTTATGTGAAAGCAAACTATCAATTGGATGATGGAAGGTCGATGGAGGTAAAATCATCCTTGTATGCCAATACGATGGACATCATCGGTTTTGCTAAGGAAGAGGAAAGAACAATCGAGCTGAGGAGCGTGGATAGGAGCCAGAACGAATCGGAACCTGTCATCGTGAAAATCACACCGAAAAGATCGCCTATTTATGATGCTTTTGAGTCATTGGTTGCCAAAAGTGATTTTGGAGGAATACAATTGAAATGGAAAAATGAGGCACAGGCCGATTTAACGATTTTGGTCTCCAAACCGGTCAAAGGTTCATCGCTGACCGAAAACGTACAAAACTTTTACAGTGCGGCGCAAGATGGTCTTGGGTATGTCCGGGGCTTCCCAGTGGGTGAACAGAAGTTCATCTTTCAGATCCGAGATCGTTGGGGAAATGCCACGGATACCATTTCCGGAATTTTCTACCCGAAGTATGAGGAAGAACTCGATCGTAAAACATATTGGAAACGGTGGAACGGAGATCCAAGTATTCCCTACCAGCGATACTCCGGATCCTATGAAATTGAAAAATTGTGGGATTTGAGGACGATGGCCTATACCAGTTCCAGCAATTTCTTTCACGGTCCTGCGGGAGTTGCCTTTCCGGTAAGGTTTACGTTCGATATGCAGCAAACATATACATTGAGTCGACTCAAGCTTTACCAAAGAGGAAACACCTGGGCGTATGAACACGGAAATCCCAAAAAATTCAAAATTTACGGGCACCCGCTTCCTTCCGCAAGAGTAATTGCCACGGAGCCGGAAAACCAATGGCATCTTTTGGGATCATTTGAATCCGTGAAACCTTCGGGGCTCCCGCTGGGGCAACGAACACAGGAAGATATTGACAAGGGGGCCAATTTTGGTGAAGATTACAATTTTGATATTGACCTGGCAATTCCTGTGCGATACATCATGTTTGAAATAGAAGAAACATGGGGAGCCACAGAAATGTTTCACATATCAGAATTAGCTTTCTGGGGGGAACCCGCTGAATAATTAATTAAATATTTACATCTTTAATGATTAAAAAAATGAGAAAAACAATAATCCCCATTTTATCATCAATTGTACTAATTCTTATATCGGCATGTTCAGATATGAATGAATTACATGATAAATATTTAATGGATGGAGAGACCATCTATATAGCAAAGTTCGACTCAATGTACTTATATCCTGGACGGGAACGGGCTATGATGATGTATTGGTTATCGGACCCCAAAGCAAAAAAATGTGTAATTAAATGGGCATTGGGAAATGATTCCATCATAAAGGATATACATGTAACTCCATTAGACCAACCCGGTTATTTATTTATCGAAAATCTAAACGAAGGGAGCGTCAGTTTCGATATCATCAATAGAGACCAGAACTTCAAATTCGCCTCGGTTAAGGACAGTTACACACTCACTGTATATGGCGATAATTTCCAGGCTACATTACTCAATGTCTCCATCAAAAACCTCAAATACAATGCCTCAAAATCGGAGTTAGGTTATACCTGGTCTGGAGACTACGACAACACAATTGGGTATCAGTTGAAGTACACCGACAAAATGGGTACATCAATAGATACATTGCTGTCGGTAGCAAATAGAAATATTGTTTTAAAACAATTTCCTTCTGGTGGATCTTTTGAATATCGTACTCTTTATCTACCTGAGCCCGCAGCAATTGATACATTCTACACAGATTACAGGAGTGTAAAAGTGCCTTAGAAATTTTAAAGAATTCAGGCAAGCTCTGGTCTTGTCTGAATTCTTTATACAAACTTAAAGTCTTGTATTACACTCAGTCGTATCTAGCCTATGAGAATTTTTATGGCTCTTTTGTTCATCGTATTGCAATGTTCTTATGTTCTGGTTAATGCACAGGAAATCCAGACTGCAACTCCTGGAAATATCGTTGGAAAAGTTTACCAATACGAAGATCGTTTACCAGTAGAACAGGCAACCATTCAATTATTGAATGCGGCTGATAGCCATATCATTATGAGTACCGCATCAGGGATGGATGGAGCATTTAGATTAAATAGTGTGAAACAAAACAATTACATTCTAAAGATTTCCTTCATAAGTTTTGAAACATCTTTTCACATTATTCAAGCACAAAGTTTCATGGAAAAAAGAAATAGTTGTCCCTGATCTTGAATTGAAAGAATTGTCAATCATGTTATCTGATGCTGTAGTGGTGGGCAAAATGCCGGAAGTTATTGTGAAAGAAGACACCCTTGAATACAATCCTGCCTCATACCGGTTGCAAGGGAATGCTGTTGTTGAAGACTTATTGAAAAGGCTGCCCGGAGTGGAGGTTGATATGAATGGCCAAATCACTGTTGCAGAAAAAGCAATTCGAAGAGTAATGGTTGATGGAGAAGATTTCTTCGGAAATGATCCTACAATGACCACAAGAAATTTAGATATTGACATCAGCAAAAAAGTACTTGATGAAAAAAAAAAAAAATTTAAACCTGTAAAATGTATTAGATATGGGCAAATTTTTATTCAAACCAGCAATTTTATTATTGGTCTGTTTAATCGGAAATGCTTGTTCTTCGAAATCCGACTTTACGGTTCCCTCGCCGGACGGTCAAATTACCGCAATACTGAAATTCGATAAAGAGCAAGGATCAGTCCATTATTCAGTAATAAGTAATGGTCAGGAAGTGGTATCACAAAGCTCGATGGGGATTTCTACCAATCTGGGGGAATTCATATCGGGAATGAAGCTCGAAGGCTCTTCGAAAAAAATAGTGGATGAAACATATCACCTTCCCCAGGGAAAAGTTTCTACCTATCGGAATCATGCGAATGAGCAAACCTTGACTTTCAGTAAAAACGAACAACAATTGAACATTGTATTCCGGGTATATAACGATGGAGTCGCCTATCGCTACGAAATACCGGGTGAAGGCAATATTGAATTCAGCGGTGAAAGCAGTTCCATTAATCTGGCTGATACGAATCTCACTTACTACGGACAAAACCATCCGAACAGGTATGGATATGAAAGTGCGTTGGGTCCGATTGACGGTGAACAGATGTCCAATCCCGTGCTGGCTCACCTGAAGGATAAAAATCATTTTGTGTTGATGGGACAGGCGGCAACCTATGGCAATTATGTACAGACCCACTTTCAACGATCAGCTAACCGGTTCACTTACAGCTATCCGCTGGATCAGGAAAAAATTGGTCCCGTACATTCTACACTACCCTTTCAATCTCCTTGGAGAATGGCCATCATTTCCCCCGAAACCCCCGGGAAAATTGTGGAATCTTATCTGGCTGAAAACTTGAATCCTCCTACCAATCCAGCCTATCTGAATCAGGATGGCACCATGAAAGACTGGGTGAGACCGGGACGTGTCATGTGGGATTTTATTGCCAGGGATGGAGACAAACCCCGTATGTGGATTGATGCGGTTGACGAAATGGGTTGGGAATACTACATGGCTGATGCCGGATTCGCAAACCGCTGGGGTGGAAGCGACTCCGTATTGAACGTCGTTGAATATGCCGACGCAAAGAATGTGGGAGTGATAGGATGGGCACATACCCGTGAATTCGATACTCCTGCCAAAGCCGACTCAACCATGAAGAGATACGCAGACTGGGGACTAAAAGGAGCTAAAATTGACTTTTTCGACAACAATACACTCAGTGATAATCCGCGCGACTGGAGAGACTACGAAGATACACAGCAAAGTTTGCAAATGAGAGACTGGATCTTTCAATTAGGTATCAAATACTCGTTTCTTCTCGAGCTGCACGGAAATACCATTCCAACAGGTGAACGCAGGCAATTTCCGAACCTGATGACGCTCGAAGGAGTAGATGGCATGGAAAGAAGAACAAAACCAGCTGCAAACGATCTTACCATTCCGTACGTCAGAAATGTAATGGGTCCGGTCAGTTATACGGTCATCCACTTTGAACGGTCTCCAGGCACACATGCCTATCAGTTAGCCATGCCCATTGTGTACGAAGCCGGCCTGATGATCTATGCGGAACACGGAAAAAAACTTCTTGACTGGCCAGGAAGAGAGCTGATTAAAGATATCCCTTCAACATGGGATGAGATAAAATATATTGAAGGAATGCCAGCCAGCCATATCGTGATTGCACGCAGAAAAGGCAATGAATGGTATATCGGCGGGATGACAGACGAAGCACGTACCATTGATATCCAACTCAATTTTTTGGATAAGGGAAAAAGATACGATGCTTTCATTTTTAGTGATGAGACGCACACCACAATGAAAAAAGAATTGAAACAGGTCACCAACAACGACAACTTATCATTCAATCTTTTGGAAAGGGGTGGTTTCGCGTTGCGATTAACCCCTAATAAATAAATATACTATGAGATTGAAAAATCTATATGCTTTTGGTCTTATTTTCTATCTTGTGTCTGCAGAAGTTCAAGGTCTGAATAACGAGCAAAGTGAGGTAGATTACCCACTGATAGGTTCTTCCGCCGATTTAGTATACAAAACTCCGGTATCGACAAGTGAGGAAGGACTTCCTATTGGCAACGGAGTGATGGGGACATTGCAATGGACCACCCCAACCTCAATCCGGTATCAGCTGAACAGGACAGATGTATTTGGAAATAATGCCGAAAGCAATAATTTCTATGAGCGACACACGGATTATTGCGGTGGCATAGGGTTTATAGACATCGATTTCCCAAACTATAACGACTTGTTTTCCGGAAATGAATTTATGCAGCACTTGTCATGTTATACAGCCACCATAGCGACCAAAGGAAAGCATGTAAATACCGAGACTTTTGTGTGGAGCGATGAGGATGTGATGGTGATGAATGTGGCATATGATGAATCCTCTCCCGTTGTCGTTCATTTAAGGTCTTTACGACCCTTAATCACGAAAACGGGAGACCATTCTGCCACCTCATCGCTGAAGAATGGAGAGGAAAACACAATCCTGCTCTTGCAAACATTCAAAGAAGAAAACTTTGTTTGCAAGACGGCTGTTGCCGTGAAGATAGTAGGTGTCCCGTCTAAATCGAGATTCGCAAATGAAACGGATATCACTTTAACGACAATCCCGGAAAATGGAAACGATTTTCAGGTATACGTGGCAAGTGTAGCTTCATTCAACGAAGATGCGGATGTGGAGAAGGAGGCGATACAAAAACTTCAAAGAGCAACAGGATTGGGATATGATGCTGTTTTATCGCATCATCAGCAGTGGTGGAAATCATTCTGGGAAAAATCGTTCGTTAAGTTGCACAGCAATGATGGCGTAGCCGACAAAATAATGGAGAACTACACCTATTTCCAATATGTGATGGGATCATCCTCTCGGGGCACATACGCACCAAAATTTAACGGCATGCTCTGGACTACCGGAGGCGATTTGCGGAAATGGGGAAATCTCTTTTGGGGAGCAAACCAGAGTTGCTATTACAACGGATTATTTCCAACAAACCGGATGGAATTGATGAAGCCGTTCTTTGACATGTATTCCCAAATGATGCCATCTCTCGAGCGTGCCGCCGTACAACAATGGGACAGCAAGGGAATCTTCATCCCCGAGACTGTCGGTTTCGACGGCCTGCCTGAGCTACCGGATGAAATTGCAAAGGAGATGCGGGATCTGTATTTGCTGAGAAAGCCTTGGAATGAGCGATCAGACTCCTTCAACAAATATGCAAAAACAAAAATGCCATTCAACAGCCGATGGAACTGGAAGCAGGACGAAGGATGGAAGGATGGCGCCTGGCATTTCTCAGATAAGGGAGGCGGTCCTTTCGGGCATGTCACACATATTTTCTCCCGGGGAGCTAAAATTGCCTATCAATATTGGTTGTATTATGAATATACCCAAGACAAAGCATGGCTTAGAGAAAGAGCATATCCGATGTTAAAGGGGGTAGCAGAGTTTTACCGGAACTTTCCCCATC
Source organism: Proteiniphilum sp. LBM24028 (assembly GCF_056629195.1). Classification (NCBI taxonomy): domain Bacteria; kingdom Pseudomonadati; phylum Bacteroidota; class Bacteroidia; order Bacteroidales; family Dysgonomonadaceae; genus Proteiniphilum; species Proteiniphilum sp. LBM24028. The sequence goes on from NZ_CM152817.1 coordinate 1,700,101, forward strand.
TGAAAAAGGAGCGTGACGGCAAATATCATATCCGGCATGTAAACGACAATGAGTCGGTATGGGACGGACACAATACGGTGGAAGAGATTTCGTCCATGATGGGAATTTTTCCGGTAGCCATTCATGCTGCCGAGATTTTGAATGTCGATATCGATCTACGTGAACAGTGGAATGAGATCCTGGTGAATCTGTCACCACTGCCTTTAAGCAATGCGCATCACGAATTAAACGGAAAACCGGTTACATTTGTCCGGTCACTCCTCCCGGTATTGAAAGGCCCAGCCTCACGCGTTCCCGATCCCAATACCATGCCTGTCTGGTTTTTCGATTTATACACGTTAGCATCTACAGACCAGGATATGATGCAAATAGCCCAAAATACATTTGATGCCTATTTTCCTACCGGGATAAATAAGGATTCTCCCGTATATGTCCTCTCAAAGCTTCCTGTCGTGGGGGCCCAACTCGGACGGGCAGACGCAGTCAGATATCTGGTTCCCAATCAGATTGAAACCCGGGAAACAGAGATTATGAGAAACCGGATGGATCTGCGCGAAGGCTTCCAAACCACGGGCGTTCAACGCTTGGGTCGTGCAGCCGACGCTCTTCATCATGCCTTGTGTCAAAGCATTCCGCCCTCACCCGGAAAGGAGACGGTGATTCATCTGTTTCCTGCCTGGCCCAAAGAATGGAATGCACATTTCAGTCTTTTAGCCCGAGGCAACTTCCTCGTATCATCCAAAATGGAAAACGGGATAATCGAGTTTGTGGAAGTTAAATCGAACTCGGGCTTACAATGCAACTTACGCAATCCTTGGGAAAAAGGAAAAGTATCTGTCTATAAAAATGGCAGAAAAGTTTTCGATACAAGCAACAGGCATATCTCCGTTCCCACAAAACCGGGAGATCTGCTGCTTTTTGTAAATAACCAATAAATTATATCGAAATGAAGAAAATAGTATTGTTGTTGATTTTAATATATCCATGCTGTATCTTTTCTCAGGATATAGCGACGAGCAAATGGACAGGGAGCAATAACCCTGAAAAAATAGGATTGCTTGTTTCAAATCGTTTTGTAGAGAGTCCCCACAATAGCTTTCGCCCTCCCACTCCACCAAAATCAATCACTTATCCCGAAGTGTGTGCCTGGTACGGTGCATTGCGATTTGCAAAAGTAACCAATAACAATGCGTTGTTAAATCAGCTCGACGACCGGTTTAAGCATTTGATAAACAACGAAAGTCACTTGATACCGAAACCGGCCCATGTGGACAATACAGTTTTTGGCGCAGTCCCTTTCGAACTTTTCATGCAAACCAAAGAAAAAAAGTACCTGGATCTTGCCCTTCAGATTGCAGATGCCCAGTGGAAAATGCCGGAGAATGTAACTCCCGACCAAGCAGCAGGTTATAAAACGCTGTTGGATAACAACCTTACATGGCAGACACGCTACTGGATAGACGATATGTTTATGATTACCATGGTGCAGACACAAGCCTACCGGGCAACGGCCGACAGGAAATATATCGACAGGACTGCTTATGAGATGTATGTGTATCTCGATACCCTGCAGCAGGCTAACGGCTTGTTTTATCATTCTCCCGATGCCCCATATTTCTGGGGACGCGGAAATGGCTGGATGGCTGCGGGAATGACTGAGCTGCTTATCTCGCTGCCCCTGGATAATAAATACAGAACACCCATTCTGGCATCTTATTTGAGAATGATGGAAAGTTTGAAAAAATATCAGAAACCATCCGGTCTTTGGGGGCAACTCATCGATGACAAGGAGGCATGGGACGAAACCTCCGGATCGGCCATGTTTACCTATGCAATGATTGTGGGCCTAAAACGGGGTTGGCTGAACAAGGAAAAATACATGCCTGTCATTGAAAAAGCCTGGCCTGCCTTAGTAAAACATATTAACTCTGATGGAGACATTGATGAAGTATGCGAAGGGACAAATCGCAAAAATGACCGTCAATACTATCTCGACAGACTACGAAAAGTGGGAGATATGCACGGGCAGGCACCCGTTTTATGGTGTGCCGCTGCTCTTTTAGAGAAGCCATAATCAAAAGGAAGATCGAAATGAAAAGAAAAAAAATCATACTCTGCATACTCTTTTTACTGTTGGTGCTACCATTTACAGTAAAGTCACAACAATACGAAAGCATCAAAGACTATCTTTCTCCAGCGGTTATGAATGGCGGCTTTTCCATGGATGATTACATACTCTGGTGCCCCACGGTGATAGAAGTGGATGGTACGTACCATATGTTTGTTTCTCGCTGGCCGGTAAAATACGGACTGGGGGGATGGACCAAATATTCGGAATGCGTCAGGGCGACTTCCCAAAATTTATACGGACCTTATGAATTTCAGGAAGTTGTTTTACAAAAGAGACCCGATGCATGGGACAATTCCCGCGTTCACAACGTGAAAATCGTAAGGACAAAAGATAAATTTGTGCTCTACTACATCAACTCGGCCAACCAGATCGGGTATGCTGAAGCCGATAAAATAACTGGTCCGTGGACGAGAGTGGATGAACCGATTCTCCGTTTCAGTAATCCTGCACCGCTTGTCCGAGAAGATGGAAGCGTTTATATTTTTGGCCGTCTGCGCGATGCGGATGACAAGAACAGGGGGTTGGCCGCTGTTGCCCCCTCTTATAAAGGTCCCTATTCGCTGGTTGAAGAAGGGAAAAATCTTCTTCCCAACGACTATGAACTGGAAGATCCTACAATTTGGTGGGCAAACAATCAGTACAACATTATCTGCAACGACTGGAAAGCAAAAGCCACAGGGGTAACCAAAGGTGGGGCACAATATTACTCAAAAGACGGCGTGACCTATCACCTGGTGTCGCAAAAGCCGATCTTCAACCGAAATGAACCGGTAGTTTATGATGACGGATCAACGGAGAAATTTGCAAGAATTGAACGTCCCTTTGTCTTTACAAACGAAAAAAATGAGGTAATTGCCCTTTTCACGGCCAATCTCTACTCCGATTCATTGGGGGGAAGAGCCAAAATTGTGGTTCATCCGGTAAATAATTACTATCCTAAAGAGATAGCTGCCAAAGCACGGCGTGGCACATCACAGGGATTACCCGATGCACGCCTGCCTTATACGCCCGGCAAACCCGTAAAGTATTGGTCATTGGCCACAGCAGCCTCGATCATGGCACGTTATCCCGATTATCGCGAAGCATACTGGAAACCCTGGTCGTATGTACAGGGTTATATATTCTATGGTTTTGAGATGCTGTACCGTTACACCGGAGATGCCCGATACATGGATTTCATAAAGAAATATGTCGACCACTTTGTGGATGAGCAGGGCAACTTCCATGGGGATAAACTCACCAACCTGGATAATATCATGACGGGTAACAGCATCGTAGGCCTGTATGAATACACAAAGGAGATTCGTTATAAAACCGCTGCAGATCAGTTCAGAAAGGCATTTGACACCTACCCGAGGAGTTACGACGGTCAGTTCTGGCATGGGGATAAGTCTCCCAATATGTGGATCGATGGCGTCTTCATGGGACAAATGTTTTTAATCAGATATGGAAAATCAATCGGCGACACCGGCTATTGTTTCGATGAAGCTGCCCGCCAGGTGCTGGTCTGCGCAAAGCATTTACGAAAAGAAAACTCCGGCCTGTACCTGCACGCCTAGACCGAAAAACCGGAGTCGGTGAAATGGGCAGACCCCAAAACCGGACTCTCACCCGAGGTATGGAGTGAAGGGATGGGCTGGTTTGCTTTGGTCGTAGCCGAATTACTGGCAGAAATGCCCCAAACTCATCCGAAATACAATGAAATTAAAAACATATACCTGGAGATGGCGGCGGATCTGAAAAAGCAGCAGGATAAAAAAACAGGCGGCTGGTATATGATTGTGGACAAAGGCAACCATCCGGACAACTGGATTGACCCGTCGGGTACCGGAATGTTTTTGTATGCTCTGCAAAAAGGGATCGAATTGAATCTCATTTCTCACAGAGAATACAATCCCGTTGTGAAAAAAGCATACAAATGTCTGATTTCGTTTGCCAAAATCAACGAAAGAGGATTGGTGGACATTGAAGGAGGGGGCGACGGGATTTCCGTGAAACCGGATTATGAGACCTATGTACACTATAACAGAATGACAAACGCAAAGGAGACCGTCGGCGCCTTCCTGTGGGGAACCACGATCATGGAGAAGCCGAAAAAAGAACCAGGAAACAAGATTTAAAACGCAAGACATCAGAAATAATCAATATAAAAATAAATAATTATCCTGATATGAGAACTTTCCCATTTATATTACCCCTGTGCATCTTTATTATCATAAATACAGAGGCAATATTGGCGAAAAATACCGGTAAGCCTTTCTTCGGTGCGCTTTTGCCAGAGAAACATGTTTATCATGAAACACCCGATTCACTTATTCTCATTACGGGCCTGACCCAAGAGTTTACAGTAGATACGCCCGAAAACGAGGGAATAACCACTACGGCCTTCCGAGTAGAGCAGCTGTTGAAAGCAGTGGATAGTGATGCGGAATTCATGTATGCAGTCTTTCACCCGTCGGGAAGGAAAAAGACAGATGGATCTTTTGAACCGGGCGATTACATTGAAAAAGTGAATAGAATAACGGGGAAAAAGCAGACACGGAAAGTCGGGTTACAGCGTGCTGCCCTCAGGGGTAAGCTCTTATTGGAAATGTCCCGGATGACAGTGGGTAGCAAAAACGATATTATACTGAATTTCCATGCCGGCCAACGTTCGCCGATGACGGAAGTGGTTATCACCATTCCCGAAGGGATACGCATAACCCCGGAAAATACGTATATCAATGTGATCGGCCGCGGTGAAGTATTACTGAAAGATCTGCCCAACCAGTCCATTGGTCGTACGGGTACGAATTATTCCTATCGCCAGGTAGGGCGCGTGGCAATCAATGAGAATGGAACCAGCGGACAACAGCTGATCATCTCAAATCTCGACTTCAGGCCGGCAAACGGAGCCGACTTAGTTATCCGCATTCAAAATCCGGGTATACAAAAAACGGGACAGTATCTTTTCTCGTCGCGCTACAAAACTTCAGCTCCTGAAAGTTGCACAAGTCCCGGTGGAGGGATGGAAAACGCGACGTTGACGGTAGTCAATGAAATCAGCGACTTTGTCAGAATCATGCCACGACCAAAAAAATATGAGAAAGCGGTACTCACAACAACCGAATTTTCATGGACGCCGGCCAAAAATGCTTCCAGGGTCAATTTATTACAATCGACTGATAAGGGAAAAAGCTGGCAAAAAGCCAACGCGATCATTGATCCATCAAGTGATAAGGCAACAATCAGCGACCTGACCCCTAACCAGCTGTATGCATTCAGGCTTGAAGTCAAAGATGGATCAAACCGGGGAAGTTCCAACATTGCCTGGCATTATTCGGGCATGCTGGATGTGAAAACGATGGGCGCAACGGGAGAGGGAAAAACCGACGACACGGAAAAAATCAACGAAGCCCTGGCCTTCATGAATGAGATTGGGGGCGGCATCGTACTATTTTCAGGAGGACAATACAACGTACGGACTCTGCACCTGCAAAGCAACGTCTGGCTCTACATCGACAGGGACGCTACCATTCAGGCCATTGAAGGTAGCGACGAACCGGAAGCTACCTGGTTCAGCGATCTTGCCTATCGTTCGGGATTATCACCCACCGATCCGAAGCCCTATCAGGATCCCGAAAATTATCTGACCAAACAGGATGTGGGACACACCTACTTCCGGAACGCGATGTTCTTTGCCGAAAGAGCAGACAACATCAAAATCATCGGCAACGGATACATTACCGGAAACGGGGTGTTGGCAACTTCCGACCGTGTGATGAACAATGCACCCGGCAGAAGGGCAGACAAGATGTTCGCTTTTAAATTGTGCACCAACATCGAGATTGGCGGACTTGACAACGGAAAGGATCTGTGGTACGACCCTGAAAAAGACCTGCCTTACTATATCAACGGCAACGGACACGACGACGGCAATATGCTGCAAATAGACAGAGGGGGACATTTTGTACTTCTGGCTACGGGAACAGATCAAATCTATGTACATGATACTTACTTTGCAAAAAAGAACAGTACCAACGCGCGTGACATTTACGACTTTATGGCTTGCAATAACGTAACGGTAACCAATATTTACTCAAAAGTCAGTTCCGATGACATTGTGAAGTTGGGATCGGATTGCGCTTTGGGATTCACACGACCCGTAAAAAACTACATGGTGCGAAATATCATCGGCGATACCAACTGCAACTTGTTTCAAATCGGCTCCGAAACTGCTGACGATATCCAGGATGTATATGTGGACAATATCTATGTGCTGGGATCCAACAAGGCAGGCTTCTCCATCTCTACAAACGATGGGGCCCACATAAAAAACATACACCTGAATAGCGGACGTACCGGAAGCATCCACTCCCGTTCGGTGATGCAACGTACAAGGGCGCCTTTCTTTATTTCCATTTCAAACAGAGCGCGCATCATCGGTGCAAATGTGGAGAAGTTCTCATTCAATGAGCATGGAACGACGCGCAGCGAACTGCTGGCGACAAACGTGAATATCGGAAGAGTGGAGAACGTCACCATCCACGGTGTGGACATTTCGGAGGTATACGGCGGAAGCTCTTTCCGTGGGGACAGATGGAAAGCGTACGACGGCTCTCAAAATAAAGCGACGGCTATTATCGCGGGGTACAAGCTACCCGACGATGCCGATGTGGAAGGAGGTCTCACCTTCAGGTTGCCAAACGGGCAACATACCGGGTACATCGAAAACATTCGCTTCAGCGACGTGAACATGACGGTAAAGGGAGGGCACACTGCAGCCGACGCCGGATTGATCCCCCCGGAATTGGGTGTGGGGCGTTACAACGTGTCCGACTTCCGGATACAACCCTCCTACGGCTTTTGGATACGCCATGCCAAAGGGCTGACGATGAAAGATTGTGTGATCAGGACGGAAGAGGCCGATGGCCGGTATGCCGTGGTTCTGGATGATGTGCACAATGCCGGAATTACCGGATTAGAAGTCAAAAACGAAGGAATTACCGGAGAAAAGATAAAAACTATTCGTTGTTCCGGTATTGGTTATTGATATACATATTGGTTCAGAGTTGAAAGAAAATAAAATACACCTATGACAAACAGGAGAGACTTTATAAAGAAAACGGGCATGGGGCTTTTGGCATCAGCCGTGCCTTCGAGGATCCTGTCGGCAACAGGTTCATTCGCCATGCAACAGGAACCAGCCAAACCGACAACAGCGTATAACTGGAAGCCGGATGCTATAAATAAACCTGTTGGCGTGGCGCAGGGTATCTACCCGGGGCGGGTAGCCTGGGCACATGCTCCTGGGGCTGCGCATTGGGATGGTAATTGGCAATCGATGGAGAGTCCCTGGTGGCTCGACAAAAATACTGATCAACAACGTGTAACAACCATGGTGGCCGAGGTCATCATGCAATTGAGCGGAAGGAAGGAGTTCGATCAGGCTTGGAGAGCTATTTTTGAACATCACAATCAGGCTATGGGACGGGCGAAACGGGGTTATCAGAAAGGCGAGATTGTAGCAGTAAAAATCAATATGAACTCTACCAACCGCCCCGAACGCACCAACAATTACACCGATGTGGCTCCACAAACCGTATATGCTGTGATAGAGCAGTTGGTAAAATACGCCGGCGTGCCGGAAAACCGGATATTGGTATACGATGGGAAACGATATGTTTATAATGCCTTGACACGGAAGGTATGGAACGATTTCAAGGATGTACGTTTCATGCAGGAGAAAGAGTTCACCGACGACCAGAAACACCCGGTGTACGTCGACCATAGCCGTTTTGAAATGCCCCATTGGGTAAAAGCGATACAATATTCTAACGGTGTTGATTACGAAAAGGCTTCCCGGATACCCAAACAAGTGCTGGAAGCAACGTACATCATTAATCTTGCCATGCTGAAATGCCACTCATATCCCTATTCGAATATGGAAAAGGGCGATGAAGGACAAACAGCAGTAACCATGATCGGCAAGAATCATTTCGGCTCGATACTTGGCCCTTCAGAGTTGCACGGGGTAATGAATACCAACCGCGAAGCCAAACCCAAGACCTATTCACCACTGGTTGACCTTGCAGCATCACCTGCCCTTGGCAGGAAAACCATACTTTATATGTTAGACGGGCTCTATTGCGCCCGAAAACACTCTTCGTACGCCATGCATTTTCCGAATGCACCGTTTTTCAATCAAATTTACCCATACGCCAATCCAGAATGGCCATCGTGTATCTTAGCCTCAATGGATGGTGTGGCGCTCGACTCCGTGGGATTGGACATCCTCTATTCGCAGACCAGGAATAACATCGATGTGGATAACCAGAACCGTCCGTGGATGCTGATCCGGGAAAATGCCGACGACTATCTTCACGAAATGGCGGAAGCGGAAAACCCGCCTTCGGGTACAAAATACATGCAGGAAGGGAAACAAGTATCCAGCCTTGGGGTACACGAACACTGGGATAGTGACGAATCCCGTCGTTATTCACGTAATCTCGACCCCAAAAACGGGAAAGGCATCGAGTTGATATATAAAAAAATAATTTAAAGAAACATTCACACAGAGACAAGATTATGAAAATACAATATTGGATTGCCATCGGCTTAATATTTGTTGGATCCTTGCAACTTGTACAGGCGAAAGTATATCCTGTGGCAACCCTGGAAGAATTTAACAAAGCAGTACCCACTCTGGCCCCGGGAGATGAGGTTGTCTTAAAAAACGGCATCTGGAGAGATGCGGAGTTTCAGTTCTTTGGCAAAGGGTCACCGGAGGCTCCCATTACGTTAAGAGCGGGGACTCCTGGAAAAGTCACCATCGAAGGGAAGTCAAATCTGAAATTGAGCGGAGAATATCTTCGTGTGGTGGGGCTAATTTTCAGAAATGGCTACACCCCTTCAGGTAGTGTGATTGAATTCAGGAACAAAAACGAAGTGGCAAATCACTGCATTATTTCAAATTGTGTAATAGAAGACTTCAGTAACCCGGATAAAAGCAAAAACGACTTTTGGATACAAATAAACGGTAAAAGCAACAGGGTTGAATATTGCTCCCTTACGGGAAAGACCAACAAAGGGATGACGCTCACGGTGAGACTGGATTCGTTGACAAGTACAGAAACCAATCATCATATCTATCGCAACTATTTTGGTAAAAGGGAACCGCTGGGCGAGAACGGCGGAGAAACTATTCAGATAGGGCTTTCCCAGACTTCCCACCTGAACGGATGGACAAAAGTGGAGGAAAATTTCTTTGAACAGTGCGACGGGGAATTGGAAATCATATCGGTCAAATCGTGTGAAAACATGATTATCAACAATGTATTTAAAGAATGCAAGGGGATGCTCACGCTAAGGCATGGACACCGGAACATCGTCTATGGGAACATTTTCCTGGGAAATGGCGTCGATGGAACGGGAGGTGTACGCGTGATCAACGAGAACCAGAAAGTGTTCAATAACTTCTTTTCCGGATTACGGGGAAAGGGGGTTGGCAGTGCCCTGGTTTTGGTAAACGGCATCCCCAACGCGCAACCAAAGGAGTACGATCAGGTAAAAAATGCGGTGATCTTCAACAACACCTTTTACGACTGTTCGATTCCCTTTCAGTTCGGACACGGAAACGGTCCCAACCGCAACATGCGTCCACTGAATACAGTTATTGCAAATAACCTTGTGTATTGCACAAACGAAGAGAGTTTAATCCAGGCTTACGACAAAACAGACGGTATCTTACTGGAAAACAATCTCATGATTAACAGAAATGGAAGAATGGAAGGTAACAATATGTCCCAAGGTGAGGTTACACTTGTAAAAAAAGAGGGTTTGACTGTCCCGGTATCTCAATCCGCGGGAACGATACCAAACGAAGCTCTCCTCGATAAAAGCAAGTATGGCCCGGCATGGTGGCACAAAAAATAAAAATCGCATGAAAGAAAAAATTTTAATTATTTCAATCTTATTTGTTTTCTGTAGTGGATTGGCTATAGGAAAAGATTTTAACGTGAAGCACTTTGGTGCCAGGGGAAATGGGAAAACAATGGATTCCCCCGCTATTCAAAAGGCAATAGACAGATGCTCCGAAAGTGGCGGAGGAAAAGTTACTGTTCCCCCGGGAACCTATCTTTGCGCAACCATCGTACTGAAAGACAACGTGACACTTTCCGTTCAAAAAGATGCGCTCTTACTGGGAACGACGGATATAAACGCCTATAAAAACCTGGACCCGTTTACCGAGGGGTTGGGTATTGAAGTCGGCTCAGCTTTCATCGTTGCCATCGACGCAAAGAACGTCGGACTCGAAGGAGAAGGGGTGATCGACGGACAAGGATCCGCCCTGAAAGCAAGACATATTGAAACCGATACAAGGCCCGAAGGACAGCGATGGGGCCTAAGACCATTTTTACTGCGCATTGTCCGTTGCGACGGAGTGAACATAAAGGACATTACCCTCAAGTATGCCGGGGCATGGACATCTCACTATTTCCAGAGCAAAAACATTGCGATTGACAACGTCAAAATAGAAAGTGTGGGCGTAGCCCATAACGATGGAATCAATATCGACGGCTGTCAGGAGGTCACCATTTCAAATTGCGATATCGTGAGCGGTGACGATGCGCTTTGTTTCAAATCCACATCGTCAAAAATGCCCTGTAAAAACATTGTTGTCGACAATATGCGCTTAAAAAGCAATCAGGCGGGGATCAAGATGGGCACCGAATCGATGTCCGGTTTTGAAAATATAAAGATTAGCAATTGTCATATCTACGACACCCGAAACGGTGGAATCAAGCTTTTCACGGTCGACGGCGCGAAGCTGAGGGACGTCACCATTGAAAACATCACCATGGAGAATGTACGCACCCCCATGATGTTCCGACTTGGAGCCCGGCTGAATGTTTTCAGAAAAAATGAGGATCTACAACAACCCATCGGCTTGTTCGAACGCGTACAGGTCAGAAATGTAAAAGCGGTTGCAGACGATAATTTACAATTAAATCCTCCTACCGGAATACTGATCACCGGTATCCCGGGCCATTACATTACCGACCTGACATTGGAAAATATTGAGATCACCTTATTGGGCACAGGTACCGAAGAGCATGCGAAACGCGTTGTGCAGGAAGCGATTTCAGAATATCCGGAGGTGAAAACATTTGGTCCCTATATTCCTGCCTACGGCGTATGGGCACGTCATGTAAAGAACCTGGTGCTTAGAAACGTCACGTTCCATTTGAAAAATCCCGATTCTCGACCGGAGTTTATCTTTGATGATGCGGAGAAAGTGGAAATATACAGATAATCTACTGACAAAGAATGATTATTTTCGTTATGCAACAGGAGAAGAAGTCAGAGTTGGCTGAATTATCTCGTTTGAGCAAACATAAAAAAACAAATTAATATATTAACAATGAGAACTTTTTTTACATTATTGGTCCTGACTGGCACGCTCCTTTTCCTGGAGTCTTGTTCCACGGGAGATCCGGTGACAAAGATTATACAGGGTCAATTAAAAGATGAGATACTGAAAAGAGCGGAAAATAATCTGAACGAACAACCCCTCACCGTGACCGCTTATCGGAGCGAGAGAAGCGCCGGGGGAGTACATGATTTCTTTTCGGAAGGCGATTACTGGTGGCCGGACTCACTCAATCCGGAGGGTCCCTACGTACAACGCGACGGACAAACAAATCCCGATAATTTCGTTGCACACCGGCATGCGATGATCCGCTTCAGTACACTGGTCGGCAACCTTACGTCGGCCTATCTGCTGACAAAAGACCGGAAATACATTGATGCCGCGCTGGTACATATCCGGGCGTGGTTTATCAACGAAGAGACAAAGATGAATCCGAACCTGCTCTATGCACAGGCAATCATGGGCATCACCACGGGACGTGGAATTGGAATCATTGACACCATTCACCTGATTGAGGTGGTGCAGTCGTTAATTCAAATGGAGAAGCACGGGTTATTGTCCGGGGAGGATATGGAAGGAACCAAACAATGGCTTTCGGAATACCTGACGTGGCTAACAACGCATCCAAATGGAATCGCCGAGATGAATGCTCAAAATAACCACGGCACATGCTGGGTGATGCAGGCTGCCATCTTTGCAAAATATACCGGCAACAACGATCTGTTGCAATTTTGTTCGGACCGGTACAAGACCGTTCTTCTGCCGGATCAGATGGCTGCAGACGGAAGTTTTCCACGCGAATTGCGCAGGACCAAACCCTATGGATATTCGCTCTTCAATCTCGATGCAATGGCTACAGTATGTCGGATACTATCGACAGAAGAGGATAACCTGTGGACATATACCACACCGGACGGAAAAAATATGCAGAAAGGAATTGATTTTATGTTGCCATTTGTCACCGACAAATCTTCGTGGAAGTATCAACCCGATGTAATGTATTGGGACGAGTGGCCTGTCGCACAGCCCTTTCTGGTCTTTGGAGCAGTCGGATTAAAGAATAAAACATATCTTGAGGTATGGAAAACACTCGACCATTTCCCGGTAAACGACGAAGTAATCCGCAACCTGCCGATACGAAATCCAATCATATGGCTTTAATACTCACATTATAATCAACATATAAACACATGAGAAAAATATTTTTAAGTACTTCGTTATTTTTTGTCGCACTGTTCCTTTCAGCGCAAATAAACTGGCAACAGGTTGAGCCGGGTGTCTGGAAAGGGATTGTCGGAACACCCGAAGCATATTCATTACTGAGTGTTGCAGATGTTTCACCTCAGTCCGGGGCGTTGAAAAAAATGCCTGTCGCAGACTTTCCCGCTCTTGGGAATGAAGTCGTGGGAGCAATATCGGATGGTAAGACATCGTTGAGAATCCCCCTGGTGAAAGGAGAACAACTGTATGGCTTTGGGTTGAATTTCCAGACAGTGCATCAACGGGGAAAAATTCTGAACCTGCATGTGGATCATTACGGAGGAAAGGATAATGGGCGAACACATGCACCGGTTCCTTTCTACGTTTCCAGCCAAGGATATGGTGTATTAATAAACTCTGCCCGTTATTTAACGGTTTACGCAGGAAGTGGCGTACGGAAAGATAGTCCCAATGCACCGGTGGCACAAGACAGGAACACCGATAAAAACTGGTCGTCACGCCCCTACTCCGATGCTGTGGAGATCCTGGTCCCTGCCGCGGGCGTGGAAATATACCTGTTTGCAGGCCCTACCACGATGGATGCAATCCGCAGGTATAATCTGTATTGCGGCGGAGGAGCATTACCTCCGCGCTGGGGATTAGGGTTTACCCAGCGTACGCAAAGACTTTATACCGATGAGCAGGTGAAGGAAGAGGTGGCACTGTTTGAAGAAAAAGGGTTCCCGTTGGATTACATCGGCCTGGAACCCGGATGGCAGAGCAAAGCCTACCCCTGCTCCTTTGAATGGGACAAAGGAAGGTACCCCGATCCGGCAGGATTTGTAAAAGAGATGGAAGAGAAGGGTGTGCGCATCAATTTATGGACCAATCCCTACATCTCTCCGGCTTCCGGTATTTACAAGGAGATGGCCCCGCTAAGTGGCTCTCACACAGTTTGGAACGGAATTGTACCCGACTTTACCTTGGAGAGGGCACAGAAAATATGGACTGAAAAACTGAAAAAAGAGCATCTCTCCATCGGTGTCAGCGGGTATAAAATTGATGAAGTAGATGGCTACGATCACTATCTGTGGCCGGATGTCGCCACCTTTCCTTCCGGGTTAAGTGCGGAGCAGATGCGTCAGACCTATGGTTTATGGGTTCAGAAAATCACTGCCGACATGTATAAAGATCAAAATGTAAGGACATTCGGCTTGGTGAGAGCCTCCAATGCCGGGGGAAATGCTTTGCCCTATGTCATTTACAACGATTATTACAGCCACGAAGACTTTATCACGGCATTGATCAACAGTGGATTTAGCGGTGTGCTGTGGACACCGGAAGTCAGGGGTTCCAAAACCGGGGAAGAGTGGTTAAGACGGTTCCAGTCTGTCGTATTTTCACCCATGGCCATGATCAATGCCTGGTCCAGCGGAACAAAGCCATGGTCTTTTCCCGAGGTAAGCGAAAGTGTGAAAGAATATGCCCTTCTGCGGATGCAGATGATGCCCTATTGGTACTCCGAATTTGCCAAGTACCGTTTTGAAGGAACACCCCCTTTCAGGGCCATGAATCTGGAACCGGGTTTCAATGTGAAGGTGACCGAGGAAATTATATCGCAGAATCTGGAAGATAATCCCTACCTGGAGGCTGTAAACAGAGAAGTAAAAGATCAGTACATGGCCGGGGAATACCTCCTGGTAGCTCCCATGTTCGTGGGTCAGGAATCACGCAAGGTAATCCTCCCAAAAGGGAACTGGTATGATTTCTATACGGGAGAATATGCCGGGAATGGAGAAGTAATCACCGTGAAACCCGGGTTGGAGAAAATACCGGTATACGTGAAAGATGGCGGGATCATACCCATGATGGCTCCCCTGCTGCATGCGCCCAAAGCGAATGATATAGTGGATCTTGAAGTCCGTCATTATGGAACAAAACCAAACAGCTATTTGCTTTACGACGACGATGGCGAAACATTTGATTATGAGAAGGGAGCATATTCCTGGCGAACGTTGACCGTGAAAACCGATAAAAAGAACGGGCTGATTGGAGAAATCTCCAAAGCAGAAAAAAACAAGCCCAACACAATCGGCAAAGTAACGTGGAGATTCATGACAAAATAGAAACAGCTAATCAGAAAAAAGAATGATTCGAAAAAATATAGGACTTTCCATCCTGCTTTTTGTCTGTCTTATCATACAGGCACAGGATTCACCGGTCGCAAAAAAGATCTTCAGCATCACATCGGGAGAATTGAAACTGACGCTGATGGTGGGAAACGATGACCGGCTTTATCAGCTCTATTTTGGCAATGCGGATATCAAGGCAGAAATACCCAAAAAGCTTCCAACACGGGAATGGGAGTTTTTACCACCCTATGGAAACGGCGTAGTCACCGAGCCGGCAATTCAAGCAACTCATGCCGATGGCAATACTTCCACCGAGCTTCATTACGTGAGTCATAAAAGGGAAGCACTGCCGGATGGGTTGGAGCTGACAACGATTTTTTTAAAAGATCCGGCCTACCCCTTTCATGTGGAAGTTTACCTGAAATCGTATCCGGAAACCAATGTAATGGAGATATGGAATTCCATCTCACACAACGAAGACGGAAAAATAACCCTGTATCGGTATGCATCGGCCTCTCCTGTTTTGAAAGCCAAAGAGTACTGGATGACGCAATTTATCGGAAACTACAAACGGGAAGCATCACTTTCGGAAGAAAAATTGACGGAAGGAATGAAAATCCTGGACTCAAAACTTGGAATACGGGCAACACAAATGCGCATTCCTTCGTTTATGCTTTCCATGAATCAAAAAGCAGAGGAAAACAGTGGCGAAGTTTTTGGGGCTTCACTGAGCTGGCCGGGAAGCTTTCAGATGGCTTTTGATATGGACTGGAATAAAAATTTACGCATCCTCACCGGGATGAATCCAGCAGGAGCACAATATCATCTGCAGAAAGGCGAGAAATTCACTACACCGCCCATTGTCTGGGCATACAGCAAAAACGGGAAAGGAGATATCAGTCGGAAATTTCACCGCTGGTCGACCGATCATGTGATCAGAGATCCTCAGAAGAACCGGCCCGTTTTACTTAACAACTGGGAGGCAACGCATTGCGATTTTGACGAGAAGAAGCTGACCTCCCTTTTTGACGGAGCGCAACAGGTGGGTGCTGAGCTGTTTCTGCTTGATGACGGCTGGTTTGGAAACGACGAATTTTCCCGGGATGACGACAAGAGAGGATTGGGAGACTGGCAGGTTTCCCGTAAAAAACTTCCAAACGGATTTCCTCATTTGGTGAAAGAAGCAAACAAAAGAGGCATAGACTTTGGAATATGGATTGAGCCCGAAATGGTCAACCCCAATAGCGAGCTTTACCAGCAACATCCGGACTGGATCATTACGCAACCAAAGCGGGAACCCATTCTGGGCCGATATCAGGAGATTCTCGACCTGACCCGTCCCGAGGTGCAGGCATTCGAGTGGAACGTCATCAATGACATCTTACATCCCAATCCGGATATAGCCTATGTAAAATGGGACTGCAACCGCTATGTGACACAACCGGGCTCAAATTATCTCTCCCCGGGTGAGCAAAGCCATCTTCTGATTGATTACAACCGGGAATTGTTAAAGCTGATGGAGCGCTTTGCCACCAACTTCCCCAATGTCATGGCAATGATCTGCTCCGGGGGTGGAGGCAGAGTCGATTTTGGTTCGTTGCGGTATTTCCACTCATTCTGGCCCAGCGACAATACGGATCCCATTCAGCGCGTGAAAATTCAATGGGGTTTTTCCCATTTTTTTCCGGCAAGCACGATCTCCTCGCATGTTACCCGCATGGGGAAAGCCAAAATGAAATTTGCCATAGACGTGGCCTTGAGCGGGGCATTTGGAGTAGATCTGGCATTAGACAATGCAACACCCGAAGAACGCGAGCAAATAGCGGAAGGGATCCGGATTTATAAAAGCACCATCCGTAACCTGGTGATGTCGGGAGAATTGTATCGTCTGCTCTCTCCGTATGGCAGTTCCACCTCTTCGTTGAGCTATGTTTCACAAAACAAAGACCAGGCAATCCTCTACATTTATCAGATTGAAGACGGCCATGTCCCCACAATCACCTTAAGCGGTTTGGCAAAAGACAAGAATTATCTCATCAGGGAAATTAATATTCCCGACGGGACAATCTCGAGATTTCCGGCAAACGGGAAAAAGTTTTCCGGTTTGGAGTTGATGGAAAAAGGAATTGAAAATCCACTGTCGATGAAATACGAGAGTGCCGTGCTGGAATTAAGTGTGGTAAATTAAAAAGCAATCGGATGAAAAAACAGAGTTTATTGGCTATTTTTCTGCTGTTGTACACATTAGTTTGTGCGCAGAACGGGGACAGATGGAACATACAGGAAGATGGTTCCATTCAATGGATCATTGAAAAAAACAACACACCACATTACGATCATCTTGAGATGAGCGGACAAATGTTATCGGTGGTATTGCGATACGGAGTGGATAAGGAGGGTGCTTTTCATCTGAACAGAAGCCTGGTCTTCCCGATGCTCAGAATGAAACCCAACAAAACACAAAGCAACCTGAAACAGCGGTTTGACATCAGCATCCCGGCACTGATTACCGTGGAAGACAAAAGCTTAACGAATGAGAAAGTAATGGACATCTCGTTCGACGGAGCAATGAGAGTGGAAAGTTCTTTCAGTTATATCAGCGGCCGAAATCTGGTGAGTGATGGAATCAGCATGACCCGACAACTTTATCCTTCTGTTTTATCACCCTTTTATTGTGAGGAATATGCTTTAGAAAACAGGATAGACAAACCCGTGTCGATTCGCATCCCGGAATGGAAAATTGCTTATTCCACACCCGACTCGGCAGGCGTTTATGGGGCGTATAGTGTAGAAGCTCTGTTGTCAAAAAAGGGAACATTCGTTCTGAAACCAGGTGAGAAGCTGGAGTTTTACGCGCTCTTTTCCGGTAGAAAAATCAATGAATCGCCTTATCTCTCCGCAAACATCGGAGCAGAAAAAGAGGCTCGGAAAAAACTGCTCAAACAATGGAGCAACAATCTGGTGTTAAGCACACCGGATCCTGTTTTAAACAGCATGTTTGCATTTGCAAAAATCAGGGGTGCGGAAAGTATATACAGAACCAAAGGAGGTCTTATGCACGGCCCGGGCGGAGAATCATATTACGCCGCCATCTGGGCCAATGATCAGGCCGAATACATAAATCCTTTTTTCCCGTACCTGGGTTATGAAATCGCAAACGAGTCGGCATTAAACTCATTCCGCCATTTTGCGCGTTTCATGAATCCGGATTATAAACCGATACCCAGTTCCATTATTTCGGAAGGAGTGGGTACCTGGCATGGAGCCAAAGACCGGGGTGATGGAGCCATGATTGCTTACGGCGCGGCACGATACGCGCTTGCCCGCGGGAACAAAGACGAAGCGATGGAGTTATGGCCATTGATCGAGTGGTGTCTCGAGTTTTGCCACCGGAAACTAACACCTTCCGGAGTGGTTGCGTCCGATTCCGACGAGCTGGAAAACCGCTTTCCGGCGGGTGATGCAAATCTAACCACCTCATCGTTGTACTATGATGCTTTACATTCAGCGGTTTTACTGGGAAAAGAGTTGGGTATACCTGCTTCCAGGCTCAAGGCTTACAATCAACAGGCCAAAGCACTCGAAAGAGCCATTGAAGCACATTTCGGCTATGAAATAGAAGGATTTCACAGCTATCGCTACTATGAGGGCAACGAAATCCTTCGTTCCTGGATATGCATGCCCCTGACAGTGGGAATTCATACACGTGCAAAAGGAACTGTCGAGGCTTTATTTTCACCCAGGCTGTGGACGGATAACGGATTGCTGACACAGGCAGGTACCGAAACTTTCTGGGACAGATCTACCTTGTATGCACTCAGAGGCAGCATTGCTGCAGGAGAAGTGACCCAGGGAATCAATTTCCTGAAAAAATATTCCCGCAAAAGACTGTTGGGAGATCATGTGCCTTATGCCATAGAAGCATGGCCTGAAGGGGAACAGCGTCATCTGTCGGCCGAGAGCGGTCTTTATTGCCGCATTTATACGGAAGGCTTGTTTGGCATACGGCCTACGGGGCTAAGAAAGTTTGACATGACCCCGCGTCTGCCGCAAGATTGGAATTACATGAATCTGGAAAACATCAGGGCACATGAAAACAATTATTCCATATTTGTAAACAGACTGAATGATGTCCTTCTGGAAGTGACCATCACAAAAAATAACGGACAACCCGTAATAAAAAAACGGATTAAAGATGGTGAAAAAATATCCGTACGCCTGTAAACAGTTCCCTGAAACCGGATTAAATCAATTAATCAAAAAATATAAGCAAATATGAACAAAAAACTTTTTTTATCTCTGGCAATTGTCATGATGTCGATCGCCTGTTTTTCTCAAAAACCGAATTCTGCCCTGGATTACAACGAAAAGATGAGTTGGTGGCGTGATGCCAAATTCGGCATGTTTATCCATTGGGGTCCCTACTCGATGTATGGCGGAGTGTATAACGGATTTAACCAGCAACGCGGTGGCGCGGAATGGATCATGAATCGCTGTAAAATTCCGGTAATGGAGTACCGGGCAAAGGCAAGTACCTTTAATCCGGTAAACTGGAATGCCGATGAAGTGGTGAAACTGGCAAAAGAGACCGGAATGAAATACATGGTCTTCACGACCAAGCATCACGATGGATTTGCCATGTTTCAAAGCAATGCCAGCAATTTTAACATGGTGGATTACACCCCTTTCAAACGGGATGTGATTGATGAATTTGTGAAAGCATGCCGGAAGTATGACATGAAATTTGGCTTTTATTATTCACAGTCACAGGACTGGTGTAATTCCGGTGGTGCAACGGCTCGCAAACTGATGCACGAAGGCTGGCCAAACCCAGACTCGGTACGAATCAACGAGTTTACGGCTGCCAACCGCGGAGCCTGGGATTGTCTGCAAACGGACAATACCTTCGACGAATATTTTCACAGCGTGGCGCTTCCACAGGTAAAGGAACTGTTGGAGCGATACAGCGATGTATCGGTCATCTGGTGGGATACTCCCATGTCGATCACGGATGAACAGGCTTCCAGATTACAAGAGGAGCTGGCCAAATACCCTCAGGTAATTACCAACGACCGGCTAAAAAGACCCAACTTCGCAGGTGATTTCAAAACACCGGAAGGCTTGATTCCAAAGGCGGAGGATATTGTGGGAGTAGACTGGGAAACTTGCATGAATATCGGTAGTTCATGGGGATTTAAATCCTGGGAAGAAAAATGGAAATCACCCTACGAGTTAATCAAAAATCTGACATCGATCGCCGCCCGTGGTGGAAACTATCTGCTGAACATTGGCCCTACCCCACTGGGAGATGTTCCCGGTGAAGCAAAATCACGGTTAAATGAGATGGGGAAATGGATGTCGGAATATGGCGAATCAATTTATGGAACACAACGAAGCCTTATTTACCCAGCCTGGGGCGAATGTACGCGAAAGGATGTCGGAAATAAAACCGTTCTGTACTTGTGCGTCTCCGAGTGGCCGAAGGACGGCAAGCTCATTTTCGATGCAAACTACAAGGTCAAAAAAGCCTCTTTGCTGAATAATAACAGCACTCTAAAGGTGGACAGGAAAAACAGACAGATCACTATCCAAGTCCCGCAGCAGGCTCCCAACAAGTATGTATCGGTAATAAAGCTGGAGTTAAACGAGAAATTACCCGTCAGCAAGCTAATCTCCAACACGGATAAATATTTTGAAATCGCAGATGAACAAAAATAATTTAAACATGAAGAAAACAGTACATCATACAGCGTTGCTTCTTCTCGGAATAATACTTTCGTTCTGTTCTTCCGACAAACAATCTTCAACAGATTTAAAGCTTTGGTACGACGCACCTGCCCGGATATGGGAGGAAGCGTTGCCGCTCGGAAACGGCAGCCTGGGAGCAATGGTTTTTGGCAATCCCCTCAATGAGGTGTACCAGATGAATGAGGAAACGCTGTGGTCCGGCCCCATGGAAGAACGAAACAACCCTCTTGGACCAGCTGCTTTGCCTAAAATTCGAGAAGCAATTGACAAAGGCGATTACAAGCTTGCCGAGAGCTTATGGAAAAACAACTCACAAGGCCCGTATACAGCCAGGTACCTGCCTCTTGCAAACTTGTTGCTGAATATGCACAGAGAGGGGAATGACGTAGAAGATTTCCACCGCGATCTAAACATCTCGGATGCCACTGCCACTGTCTCTTACAGAATAAATGACGTAGAATACAGGAGAAGCAGTTTTATCTCATTCCCCGACCGTGTAATGGTCATTCAACTTGAAGCAGATAAAAAAGAGGCAGTCTCTTTTGATCTGGGAATAAACAGTGATTTGCGCTACGAAACCCTCATCGACGGCAACAAGCTGATCCTGAAAGGGAAAGCTCCATACTATGTGGCAAACAGGAAATACGATCCCAATCAGATTCTATACTCAAATGAGAAAGATGGCCCGGGAATGAATTTCGAAGTCCACCTGCTTCTCATTCCCCAGGGTGGAAACATCGAAACGAATGATTCTGTTTTGTCGTTGTCAAATGCGAACTCGGCTACGATCATTGTTGCCGCAGCAACCAGCTATCATCAGGATTCATTTGAACAATCTTCCACCGATCTGACTTCAGCAGGCACAAAGGCGGAAGAGTACCTGACCAAAGCACAAGCTCTTGGATACAAAAAGCTGATCAGCAGGCACAGGGAAGATTACAAAAATTTATTCGACAGGGTTATCCTGAATTTGGGCGAAGGGAAAGAAGAACTCCCAGTAAACAAGCGTCTTGCAGCATTTCAAAACGATGATTCAGACAAAAGCCTCATTGCGCTGTACTATCAGTATGGACGTTACCTGACCATCGCTTCCTCAAGAGCGGGGAGCTTACCCTCCAACCTGCAAGGAATATGGAACAGGCATGTTCAACCACCCTGGGGATCCAATTATACCACCAATATCAATACAGAAATGAACTATTGGCCGGTGGAGACAACCGGACTTCAGGAGTGCTTCGAGCCTCTCCTTTCGTTTGTCGAACGTCTTTCGCAGGAAGGTGCCAAAACGGCTAAAATTAACTACGGGATAGACAGGGGATGGCTCGCGCATCATAATTCTGATGCATGGGCGCAAACCTCACCAACCGGCGGGTATGATCAGGATCCAAGTGGTACCCCCCGATGGTCGTGCTGGCCAATGGCCGGTGTGTGGTTTTGCCAGCACTTGTGGGAACATTATGCATTTGGCGGCGATAAGCAATATCTCGGAGAAAAAGCTTATCCCCTCATGAAAGGGGCAGCCGAATTTATGCTGCAGTGGCTGCAGGAGGACCCCGAAAGCGGCTACCTGGTCACCAATCCCTCTTCTTCTCCGGAGAATAACTTCAAATATATCGACCGCGACGGAAACGAGCAGGTGGGGGTAATTGCCAAAGCCACGACCATGGACATGAGTTTAATCCGTGATCTGTTTGTCAACAGCATCCGGGCTTCGGAAATATTAGAGACAGATGCATCCTTCAGGGATGAATTAAAAAAAGCCCTGGCCCGCTTGTACCCTCCACACATGGGATCCAAAGGACAACTTCAGGAGTGGCACAAAGACTTTGAAGATGTGGACCCCGAGCATCGCCATGTTTCTCATCTCCTGGGACTCCACCCGGGAAAAGAGGTTTTGCCCAGGATCAACCCAGACTATGCAAAAGCCTGCAAACGCACCCTTGAGCTTCGTGGTGATGGGGGCACAGGATGGGCTATGGCATGGAAAATAAACTTCTGGGCCCGTCTGGAAGATGGTGATCACGCATACAAGATGTTGAAAAACGGATTGAGGCATGTGGATGCAACAGAAGTGTCCATGAAGGGCGGTGGCACCTATTCCAACATGTTCGACGCACATCCGCCATTTCAAATCGATGGTAACTTCGGAGGCACGGCAGGCATCACCGAAATGTTACTGCAAAGCCATTCCGATGAGATCTTTGTTTTACCGGCACTTCCCGGCAACTGGAGCTCGGGTTCCGTAAAAGGACTTCGTGCCAGAGGAGGTTTTATATTGGATTTCGATTGGGAAAACGGAGCATTGAAAAATATAGCAGTTCTTTCAACTTTGGGAGGAAATTGTCGCCTGAGAACACATACAGCACTTCAGGCAAAAAGTGTATCTTTGCAAAGTGCACACGATGCTAACCCTAACGGTTTCTATCCTAAGCCAAGTTTTCCGCCTCTCATTTCGAACGAAAGTGAATCGGATGTGGAGCTTTCGCTGAAAGAAACGTATCTGACCGATTTCAACACCGAAAAAGGAAAGAGATATACATTAACTACCGAACCAAACACTTTTAGTAAGTAATTACAAAAGAAATTCACGTATTGAACGAGTAACGATGAAAACAAGTGAATCGAAAAGTTCACGATTAATTGCAGATATGAGAACATGTTGGCAATTTATCGGCCTGTTTTTCCTCCTTTCATTGACAGTACAATCGCAAAACAAAGGGGACGAACAAGGTATGGCCATCCTGGAGAAGCTACAGTTACCACAAGATAAAGAAGCCGTGGCAGAGGCCTACGCAACCTGGTGGACAAAATCACAGGAAAATCTCGGCCAACGCATGGAGTGGTATGCCGATGCAAAATTCGGGTGCTTTATCCATTGGGGTGTCTATTCCGTTCCTGCAGGAATGTGGGAAGGAAAAAAGGTGGGAGGTTATACGGAACATCTCATGCGCAAAGCTCAAATTCCTCTGGTGAAGTATATCAAGGAGCTGGTTCTTCCTTTTAATCCGGTAGATTTTGATGCGGATGAATGGATGCAAACGATTCGCGATGCCGGCATGAAATACGTGGTCATTACGGCCAAGCATCACGATGGATTTGCCATGTACTTTTCGGACGTCTACCCCTATGATATGTCGCTGACAAAGTATAATAAAGATCCCATGACCGCACTTCGGGAGGCTGCCCGAAAATATGGCATCAAGTTCGGATTTTATTATTCCCATGCCTTCGATTGGGAACATCCGTGTGCGCCGGGAAATGATTGGGAGTACCCCGATCATCCCGGGGGCGACCGTTTGGTAGGGGGAAGCGATTGGTGGCTGACACGGCCGGACTATCTTCCCATGGCCGATAAATACGTCAGAGAAAAATCAATTCCTCAAATACAAGAGTTGATTAAAAAATACGATCCTGATCTGATGTGGTTTGACACACCCCACAAATTACCGCTATACCAAAACATTCGCATATTGGAGGCTATCCGGGAAATAGATCCGGAAAACAAAATTGTCGTAAATGGCCGGTTGGCTCGTTTTGCCGATAAAAACTTAGGCGACTATGCAAATACAGGCGATCGTGCGGCGCACCTTTATCCCACGCCGGGCTTTTGGGAATCTATTCCCACAACCAACGAATCTTACGGATACAGCATCGTGGACAGAGAACGCAAGCCGGTAAGCCATTTCGTGCGCTTGCTCTCTTCCGCGGTAGCAAAAGGGGGAAATATTTTATTGAACGTGGGCCCGATGGGTAACGGAAGATGGGATGAAGTAGATGCCACAATCTGTCTCGAAATTGGAAAATGGTTAAAGATAAACGGTGATGCAATCTATGGCGCTCAAAAAACAGATTTACCCCTGCAATCGTGGGGCGTAACAACCCAAAAGGGCGATACCCTGTATGCTCACGTACATCAATGGCCAAAAAACGGCATTCTCACTGTCGGGGGACTGACTTCTGACATTGGCAAAGCCTGGATTGTTTCGGATCCTCAACAAAAGAGAGTCTCTTTTTCGCGGGTAAATGACAAGGATGTAGCAGTCTATCTGCCTGCAAACGCCCCGGATTCGATAAACACCATCGTTGCGTTTGCTGTAAAAAAAACAAAAAAGTCCTATCCGATCCGGCTGTTGGACGACACCGGCGACAATACACTGTTCACCTTTGATGCCGAACTAATGGGCAGTGGGTTACGGTTTGGCGATGGAAAGGTCAACAGGAATTACGTGACAAACTGGAAAAAGGACGATCAATGGATGCGATGGAAAGTAAGAATCAATAAACCTGCAAAATATGATCTCTTCCTGGATTATAACACGGTTGAAGATGCCGATACGGGGGAGGTATGCATACATGTTGCCGGCAAAAATTTCACGGTTAACTATCCCCCACACCCCGAAAGAAAAGGGACAAACAGTGTGTATGCCGGTAGCATCACATTAACGAAAGATGAGTTTGAGTGTTCTCTCCGGGGAAAGAATTATCAGGGCAATCAGTTCATGAACCCTATTTCTGTCCGATTTATAAAAACACCGTAGAACCGTTTTTTCGCATAATTCAATGAGAACAGAGTACAATAAATAATTACCAAAATCCATAATAATATGAACGTAAACAGAAGGGAATTTATCAAAAAAATCAGTGCCGGAGCAGCAGGAATCGCCGTAAGCGGTTCAATAATGGGCATGCCGGCAAAAAGTTACAAACGAATCATCGGATCCAATGACCGTATTCAAGTTGCCATAGCCGGGCTCGGCCGCAGGTTAGGCGCTTTTTACGAACCCATAGCAGCAAAGAAAGCAAATGTAGAATTGGTGTACCTGTGCGATGTGATGGAAAAACAACGGATAAGAGCCTTGCAGAACTTTTCCAAACATATTGACTATAAACCAAAACTGGAAAATGATATCCGCAAAGTACTCGATGATCCGAAAGTGGATGTATTGATTAATGCCACCCCGGATCACTGGCATACTCCGGGATCCATCATGGCAATGAAAAATGGGAAACATGTGTATCTGGAGAAACCATGCAGCCACAACATGTTTGAAAACGAACTGCTGGTGGAAGCTTCTAAAAAGCTGAATAAAGTGGTACAAATGGGCAATCAGCAGCGTTCATCCCCCCATACCATCGAAATAATTCAGGAAATTCATCGTGGTGTCATTGGAACACCCTACAAGGCTCTGGCATTTTATACCAACACAAGAGGCGAAGTGCCGTTGCAAAAAAAAGCAGCCGTACCCACCGGCCTCGACTGGGAACTTTTCCAAGGCCCGGCCCCGCGACGTGAATACACATCAGAAACATGGGATTACAACTGGCACTGGTATGGATGGGATTACGGCACCGCCGAAACGGGAAACAATGCCACCCATGAACTGGATATTGCACGCTGGGCGTTGGGGGTTCACTTTCCCCTCCGGGTAGATGTAGAAGCAGCCAAACGTCATTTTGTCCACGATGGTTGGGAAATGTACGATACCATGGATGCGACCTTTCGTTTCTCCGGAGACAAAATTATCCTGTGGGATGGCAAAAGCCGTAACGGATACGATACGTATGGGGGAGGAAGAGGAACCATCATTTATGGAAGCGAAGGAACGGTGTTTATCGACCGGAACAAGTATCGCCTGTTTGACAGAAACGGAAAACTGGTGAAAGACAACCAGTCGTCCGCAAACGAGGCCGGAACGGCTTTAGGAGGAGGTGGCGACATGACGACCGGGCATGTGATCAATTTCTTTGAAGCGATAAGGGGCAAGGAGAAGCTCACTGCACCCATCGATGATGCCAGCATCAGCATGGCCATGGTACATTATTCAAACATTGCATACCGTATAGGGAAAGGATTTGACATTGATGATAAAACCGGCAGAATGTACGACCGCGATGCGATGAAACTATGGAGCCGCGATTATGAACCCGGATGGGAACCAACAGTATAAATACAAATTTTAATAAATAGAAAAAGATGTACAAGATATTTACGCTATTCAGCATCCTCGCTATCGGCCTTTTCACCTCTTGCAAAACACAGGTATCCGGTGATTTAACCAAACAGAACTTCGATTTTGCGTCAGAACAGCTTACCTACGCGTTGCAGGAGATAGATTCTGCGAAAGCAAGAGATGGACGAGATTCTCTTACCAAAGCGGAAAAACCGCTGGTGAGCCCCCGCACCCTGGATGAAAATGGAAATCCGAAGCTGGTTGTTTCCCGGGACTGGACAAGTGGCTTTTTCCCGGGAGAACTGTGGTATATGTATGAATATACAAAAGATCCAAATTTGGAGAAACAGGCAAGAGCATTCACCGCTTCCCTCGAAGTGCAAAAGTTTACAAAAACCACCCACGATCTGGGGTTCATCCTGTATTGCAGCTTTGGGAACGGACTGAGACTTACAAACGACCAACGTTACAAACCCATCTTGATGGAAGCCGCAAATTCACTGATCTCCAGATACAAACCCAATGCAAAAATTATCCGTTCGTGGGATCACAATCGCGACAAATGGCAATGTCCGGTTATCATCGATAATATGATGAACCTGGAATTGCTTTTCTGGGCATCCAGGGAAAGTGGTGACTCCACCTATTACAATATTGCCGTGAATCATGCGAACACAACCATGAAAAATCATTTTCGCCCCGATTATGGCACCTATCACGTAATCGACTACGACACCATTACAGGCAACGTATTGAATCGTCACACCCACCAGGGTTATGCACACGAGTCCACCTGGGCCCGGGGGGAAGCATGGGCTTTGTATGGTTATACCATGTGTTATCGCGAGACAAAAGACAGCGCCTATCTGGACCAGGCCCGGCATGTGGCAAATTTTATCTTTACAAACCCCAACCTGCCGGAGGATCTGATTCCTTACTGGGATTTTAATGCGCCCGAAATTCCCAACGAACCCCGTGATGTCTCGGCAGCCACCGTCATCGCATCGGCGCTCTATGAGCTGAGTAGCTTTGGTGGGGAAAAGGCAGTTCAATACAAAGAACAGGCCGACACCATCCTGAAGAACCTGACACTTCACTATCGTGCCACCTTGCACGACGACGGCGGATTTCTGTTACTTCACAGTACCGGATCAAAGCCGTCGGACTCGGAAGTGGATGTTCCTCTGGTATATGCCGACTATTACTTCCTGGAAGCGCTCTTACGAAAGGAAAAAATTGAGAATAACTTGTCTTTAACCGAAAAATAAAATGAAGCAGTCGAAATATCTGTTTACAATTTTGTTGGTTGGCTGTAATATGCTTGCCGCACTGGGGCAAATCAATTACTCGCAGAAAACAAGATTGAATGATCACTGGGAGTTTTTAAGATCAGACCTGGGCAGTGTGTGGGAGGCGGTACGTCCCGGCTCGGAAGGTTCTCCGGAGAAGGTTCCACTGTGGGAGCAGGTAACACTACCACACTGCTACAATGCTACTGACGCCGTGGATCCGGATCTGAACTACTATCAGGGGCCGGCCTGGTACAGAACGCTTTTATCTGTAGACAACCCTTATAAAGAGGGACGGACCTTGCTCCATTTCGAGGGTGCCGGACAAAAAACCAGGGTCTATATTTACACGGAAGAAGTGGCATCTCACGTAGGGGGCTATGATGAGTGGGAGGCTGATATCACCGATGCGGTGAATCGCTTCCTCTCTTCGGACGATGCCGGTCGCTTTGGAGGAAAAATCCCCCTGTCCGTCCGTTGTGACAACTCGAGGGATACGGAGATGATTCCGTCCGATCTTTCCGATTTCAATCTCTACGGGGGAATATATCGCTACCTGAATCTGGTATATACACCGGCACTGGCTCTCCGGTCTGTACGTGTAGATGCTACTGTCGATGCAAACGGAAAAAATGGAGTGCTGGATATTTTTGCCTCTTTCAATCAAAAGAATCCTACTGGCATCCTGAATGTGAAAATATTCTCGCCGCAGAACAAGCTGTTGAAAGATCAGGATATCCGGCTGGAAAATCTCTCCGGTCAGAAATTGTACTCCTTTTCTTTGAATAAACCGGAATTGTGGGCACCGGAACACCCTTCTCTCTACCGGTGTGAAGTGACATTGAACTCAGAGGCAGGGTCCATGAAAGCGGAAGAGACATTTGGCTTCCGTCATTTCGAGTTTGTCAAAAAAGGCCCATTTAAGCTAAACGGAAAACGGCTGTTGTTGCGTGGTACCCACCGTCATGAAGATCACGCGGGAGTGGCGGCTGCCATGACCGAAGAGATGATCGTGGAGGAGATGGAGATGATGAAATCCATGGGAGTCAACTTTATCCGGCTGGGACACTATCAACAGTCGCGCATCGTGCTTGAGCAGTGCGACCGACTGGGCATCCTGGTCTGGGAGGAGATACCCTGGTGCCGCGGGGGACTGGGGGGCGACCGATATAAGGAGCAGGCACGACGCATGCTGACGAACATGATCGCGCAGCATCGGAATCACCCTTCCGTGATCTTGTGGGGATTGGGGAACGAGAACGACTGGCCCAACGATTTTCCTGAATTTGACAAAGAAAAAATCAGGGCCTTTATGAAAGAGCTTCATCTGCTTTCCCATACACTCGACAATTCGCGACTCACTTCCATCCGGCGGTGCGACTTCTGTAAGGATATCGTGGATGTGTACTCTCCCTCTATCTGGGCTGGCTGGTACAGAGGCATCTACACCGATTACAAAAACGTTTCCTACAACGAAATGCAGAAAACAGATCATTTCCTGCATGTGGAATGGGGAGGAGATAACCACGCTCGTCGCCATGCGGAGGACCCTTACAGCAATCTTGATAAAATTGACAGCGGGGGACAAAAAGCAGATGAACGTGCCGGCGACGCATCGCTCTATGGCGGCACGGCCAGAGCTTCGCGCGATGGAGACTGGAGCGAGACCTATATCTGTGATCTGATAGACTGGCACCTGAAGGAACAGGAGACGATGCCCTGGCTTACCGGCGCTGCCTACTGGCCATTCAAGGACTTCTCCACACCGGTACGTCCCGAAAATCCAGTTCCTTATATGAACCAGAAGGGCGTCGTGGAAAGAGATCTGACTCCAAAAGAGGCATTCTACGTATTTCAGTCCTACTGGACCGAAAAGCCGATGATTCGCATTTACGGACATAGCTGGCCGGTACGCTGGGGCAAGCCCGGCGAAGAGAAGACCATAAAGGTTTACTCCAACTGTGAGGAGGCGGAACTCTTCCTCAACGGACGAAGCATGGGCGTCAGAAAGCGTGATAGTCAGAATTTCCCTGCCGCAGGGCTGCGATGGACCACCTCCTTTGAGCCGGGAAGAAACAGCGTGAAGGTTGTCGGGAAAAAAGGGAAAGAAACAGTGATAGACACCATCACGTTCGATTACGAAACACGTCCTTTTGGCGAACCGGCAAAAATCGTTGCCCGGGTGATCGAAGATACCGATGCATATGCCTGGATAGAAGCGGAACTGCACGATCGGAACGATGTGCCTTGTCTCACAGCGGCCGACTACATCCGTTTTGATGCGACCGGCGACGGAGAGCTGGTAACAAATATGGGTACTTCTACTGGTTCGGGTAAGGTACAGGCATATAACGGACGAGCGAAAATCAGGCTGTTAAAGAAAGGGTCGAAGAGCATCGTATCGGTTAAATCGGGAGGATTGGAAACTGTCTTTATTGAAGTAAAATAGTATCTCCGACTCATGATCCAACTTATTGATTGATTTGAATTTGACAATATATCCAAATGAAGAATAAGACATTTAACCTCGTCCTGATCTGTTTTATATGGATCGTTGCCGCACAGGCACAGGATATGGAAAAAAGATGGGACAAGAATATTTCGAGGAGTGAACATCCCCATATTCAATGGTTTAAACATGCCAAATTTGGCATGTTTATCCATTGGGGACTCTACTCTGAACTAGGAGGAGTATGGAAGAATAGGAACTACTATGGTAGCGGCGAATGGATCATGAATGTGGCAAAAGCAAATGTGGATGCCTATGCGGCTGAAGCAGCCCGCATGGACCTGTCGGAATATGATCCGGCAGAATGGGCCATGTTGGCCAAAAAGGCAGGCATTAAATACGTGGTTGTTACGGCAAAGCATCACGAAGGATTTGCCATGTATGATTCAAAGGTGAGTGATTTTACCATCGTGAAATCCACGAAATATGGCAAAGATCCCATGCTGCCATTATCCCAAAAAATGCGCGAGCAGGGAATTCAATTCGGATTTTATTATTCTCAGTTTCTCGATTGGCACGAGCCCAATGGTGGGGGAAACAGGTGGGACTTCGATGAATCGAAGAAAAACTATCAGGAATATTATACTCGCAAGGCTATCCCCCAGTTGAAAGAATTACTTTCAAATTATGGGCCTCTCGGAATTATCTGGTTCGATATGCCGGGTGGCCTTACCTATGAAGAGACCAGGGAATTGGTCGATACGCTTCGTTTGATCCAGCCAAATTGCCTGTTCAGCAGTCGTGTAGGCCAGGGATTGGGTGATTACCGCGACTTTGGCGATTCTGAGGTTCCTGCCCGCCCTATTCGCGGAGCCTGGGAATCGATCTATACACACAACGATTCGTGGGGATATATTGCACACGATATGAATTTCAAGTCTCCCAAAGAGATCATCCGGCTTCTGGCAGAGGTGGCTTCAAAAGGGGGAAATTTGATGTTGAATGTGGGACCTGACGGGAAGGGTGCTATTCCTGCCTATTCTGCCAGGTATCTCCTGGAAGTAGGGAAATGGCTCGATAAATTCGGAGAAGGAATTTACGAAACAACCTATGGAGAGATACCCGCGCAACCATGGGGCGTTACCACAAGCAAGCCGGGAAAGCTGTATCTGCATATTTTTGATCTGCCCGTGAACCATCAGATTCTGGTGCCGGGAATGAACGTCGACATTCAAAATGTGTATCCGTTAGACTCCGGAGAAAAACTTACGTGGAGCAAAAACAACGAAGATCTTTGCGTTACTCTTCCCTACCTGAGCGATTCCCGCAATACTGTGCTTGTTGTGGAGTATGCAGGCACCCTGACCGACAAATATGATCAACTTCCGGTCACCCTGTCGGCGCAATACAAGCTTAACAAGCTTCTGCCACACGATGCAACAACGGAAGGGGCAACAGCCATCAAATCCATCACGCATAGCGATTATTTTGGCAATTGGAAGCATACTACCTGCTTGACAGAATGGAAAAAGCCGGACGACGCGGCCTGTTTTAATCTTCGGTTTACCGATCCCGGCGATTACAAAATTATTCTCTCATACAATTGCGAAGTTGAAAACAGTCGCCAGGAGGGGGTAATTGAATTTAACCAACAAAGCTATTTATTCCAGACAGTCAGAACGGGAGGGAACTATACAAACAAAGAACCCTTGATGTTTTACGACCATCATATTGCAAACATTACCGTTACCGAACCAGGTATTTATCCCCTTAAAATACATTCATACAAAGAAGGAAATGAGTTATTCAAGTTAAAATCAGTCTTGATAGAACCGGTAGAATGAATGAAACTGTGTTATTTTTGTGGACGATTCACGGTTTTAATGATGCCACATATACCTTGCACAACAACAAAGAAATACAGACAGATAAAGGAATTATCTCTATTAAAATGATCCGCGGAGACATAGCAAAACTGGACTTTTCACTCCATTAATAGACGGTAGTTTGAACAATTATTGTAACTTTAAAAAATTATTCTGCTATAAACGCAAAATATGATTTTTATATGAAACGAGCATGAATTACGAAGTAATCGACTTTGTCAAAATCATTATCATACAAGATCATGACTAATGCGAGTTCCATATGACACCATTGAAAATAAATATTTTAGTCATATGAAACAATTGTTGTTCTTTTTTGCATTCATTCTGTTATTGGGTTCATCAAATCTTACAGGACAGGAAATTATTGCACACCGGGGATACTGGAAAACCGACGGGTCAGCACAAAACTCCATTGCGGCACTAATGAAAGCCGATTCCATCCGGCTTTTTGGATCAGAGGTCGACGTATGGTTATCCTCCGACGGCGTTCCAGTAGTCAATCACGATGCCGATGTCACGCTTGACGGAAAAAAACTGAATGTGCAGGATACCCCATTTGACACACTCAGGAAGGTGAAACTCTCCAATGGAGAAACATTACCTACCATGGAGGAGTATCTCGATGCATTTGCCCAATGCAGGCATATAAAGCTGATTATCGAGTTTAAAGTGCACAAATCCAAAGATAGAGAGAGTTTACTGGCTGAGAAAGTCATGGCTATGGTTCGGGAACGCGGTCTGCAGGAAAAGGTGGAATACATTTCCTTTGGAATTCATTTTGTGCAACAGGTAAGAAGCATAGATCCGCAGGCACCGGTCTATTATCTGAATGGTGACCTCTCCCCGCAGGTGCTGGCTACAATGGATTTGAGTGGCTTTGATTATCATTACAATGTATTATACAAACACCCCGCATGGGTAAGAAAAGCACATGAACTGGGACAAAAAGTGAATGTATGGACGGTGAACAAGCAGGAGGATATTCTGAAAACTATCGACTTAAAAGTTGACTTCATTACCACAGACGAGCCTTTGCTGGTCAGGGAAATATTGCAGAAACAATGAACCTGAACGAACAACTTTACCGTGCCATCCTCCTGGCGATGGCGGCGCACGAAGGTCAACTCGATACACACAACGGTCGCCCCTACATTGAACATCCGTTCCGGGTGATGAATGCCGGACATACGCTTCAGGAGAAGATTGTGGGTATTTTGCATGACGTGGTGGAAGATACATCCTGGACACTGGAGCAACTTGCTGATGAAGGATTCTCCAATGAGATCGTGGAAGGTGTAGATGCCATGACACGACGCGACAACGAATCGTACGATGATTATATCGTCAGGCTACAGGGAAACTCCGTTGCCGTGCGGGTGAAGCTAAACGACCTGACCGACAACATGGATATCCGTCGTTGGAAAGAGGTACAGTACCACGATCTGGCCCGTCTTCAGAAATACCTGGAAGTATATAAACTGCTAACCGAACAGGAACCGACGAACAAAGGGAAACAGACCGATTACACCGGTGAGGCCGGTGAACCACAACAGGAAAAATAAGGTGGCAGGCATCTATATCCATATTCCATATTGCAAGACCCGCTGTACATACTGCGATTTTTATACCCTTACCAACGAATCACAGATAGATACATTTGTGGATGCACTCCGCAGGGAAGCAGAGATGAGGAAGAAAGAGCTTCCCGAAACGGTGAAAACTATCTACTTTGGTGGTGGAACGCCTTCACGGCTTCATCATAATCATTTCGGACAGATATTCGACACCCTTTTCAACCATTACACCATTGATGCCGATGCGGAGATTACTGTGGAAGCCAATCCCGATGACCTTTCAGATGATTATATCAGAATGCTTGCAAAGTTACCGGTCAACCGCCTCAGCATTGGGATTCAAAGCTTCGACGACGCTGAACTGAAGTTTCTGAGCCGGCGTCACTCTTCCCGACAGGCCATCGACGCAGTCAGAAAATGTCAGGAACAGGGTTTCCGTAATATCAGCATCGATTTGATGTACGGGCTGCCGGGGCAGTCATTGGAATTATGGGAGCGAAACCTGGATCAGGCCATCGCACTCGGTACTCAGCATATTTCGGCTTATCATCTTATTTACGAAGAGAAAACCAGGATGTACTCCCTCCTTAAGTCAGGTAAGATCAGACAAGTGGATGAAACAAGCAGTACCGCCATGTTCTCAAAACTGATCGACCGCCTCACAGCCGATGACTTTATTCATTATGAGATCTCTGCCTTCGGCAAGGAAGGTCATTTCTCCCAGCACAACAGCGCCTACTGGCAAAATAAAAAATATGTGGGACTGGGGCCGGCAGCACACTCTTATGATGGCGACAACCGATCCCTGAATGTCACATCGCTCAACCGATATATAAAGGGAATCGAATCGGGCACCCCCGATCGAAATATCGAGCAGCTAAGTCTGAATGAAAAATACAACGAGTTTATTCTTACCGGCCTGCGTACCATGTGGGGCATAAATCTTACAGAACTGAAAAACAGGTTCGGGGAACATTTCCTTCGGTTCTGCATTGAAAATGCACAAAAGTATCTGGATCAAAAACTATTAAACAGGGAAGAAAACACCCTGAAGCTCACCCGCGAAGGTATCTTCATCTCCGATGGCATCATGAGCGACCTGATGCAGGTGTAATCAGCTTAATCCCTCAATCTTTCCATCGATGATATCAATGCGTTTTGCCTGAGGATCGGCAGGCAGACCCGGCATACGCATCATCTCACCGGCAATGGCAACAATAAATTCCGACCCCTGGTTAATGACCAGATCGTTGATCTTGAAACGAAAATCCTTTGCTACCCCGTACCATTTGGGATCGGCAGAAAAGGAGTACTGTGTCTTTGCAATACACACAGGCATCTTTTCGAGCGGAGTACCTTCAATAAAGCGCAGCTTTTTCAACGCAGTTTCACCCAGCACCACATCACGGGCACCATAAATGGTGGTTGCAATCCTGTTGAGTTTGGTTTCTATGCTATCCTCAAGTTTATAAGTAAACTGCAGGTCTCCCGAAGGTTTGTTTTCTATCGCTTCCACTACCGTATTTGCCAGTGCTACTGCTCCATCGCCTCCATCGGTGAATGCCTCGTTCACGGCAAACGAAACACCTCTCTCTACACAGAACTTCCGTATTGTTTCGATTTCCGAAGGTGTATCGAAGGCATATTTATTGAATGCTACGACAACCGACTGGCCAAATGCAGCAAGGTTGGCGAGATGTTTTTCCAGATTGTCAAGTCCTTTTCTCAATCCGTTGATATCGGGAGCCTTGATATCTTTTTCGGGAGTGCCGCCATGCATCTTGAGTCCCTGGGCTGTGACCACGATGACCGTAAGTTTTGGACGCAGTCCGCTCTTGCGACATTTGATATTGAAAAATTTTTCCGCTCCCAAGTCTGCACCAAAGCCGGCCTCCGTGACCACATAGTCACCGTAGGTCATGGCCATTTTGGTTGCCAGCACCGAGTTACATCCGTGTGCGATATTGGCAAACGGGCCACCGTGGACAAATGCCGGTGTATTTTCGGTGGTCTGCACCAGGTTGGGATGGATGGCATCTTTCATCAGTACGGTGATGGCACCTGCCACACCCAGGTCTTTCACCGTAAACGGCTTTCCATTCCGTTTATAGCCCAGCAGAATGTTCTCGATTCGGCGGCGCAGGTCATTTTCATCTTCAGACAGGCAAAGGATGGCCATCAGCTCCGATGCTGCCGTGATATCGAATCCGGCCTCCTGTGGCATGCCATTTCCCGGTCCAAGTCCGGTGACAATGTAACGCAGGCTCCGGTCGTTCACATCCAGTACCCGCTTCCAGAGGACCTCCTTAATATCATCGGACGTACCCTGTACCCGAAAGATATAATTGTCGAGCAGTGCTGAAATGGTATTGTGTGCCGTGGTGACAGCATGAAAATCACCTGTAAAGTGAAGGTTTATGTTCTCCATGGGAAGTACCTGGGCATAACCGCCGCCGGCAGCTCCGCCCTTCATTCCAAAGACTGGCCCCAGTGAAGGTTCGCGGAGGGCGACAATGGCTTTTTTCCCAATTTTATTCAGTCCGAGCGCCAGTCCGATGGAAACTGTGGTTTTTCCAATACCAGCCTTCGTGGGAGTAATTGCAGTGACCAGAATAAGGTTACTTTGGCTTACCCTCTCAGGATTGACCAGCCCGGCAGGGACTTTTGCCATATGTCTTCCGAAGCTGATGATCTCCTCACGTGGTATACCGATGCCTTCTGCAACATCTTTAATTCTTTTCAGTGGTGTCTCTCTTGCTATTTGAATGTCTGATTTCATCTTTACTGATTTACTGATTTATTATTAACATGTTATTCTGTCTTTTCATCTTTTTAGTATTTTATGATCATATCATTTCAGTTTTTCTTCGAGCATTGCCAGTTGATCGCGTAGCTGCGCAGCTTCCAAAAATTCAAGTTTCCTGGCAGCTGCCAGCATCGCCCTGCGGGTTTGCTCTATCATTGTTTTCAGATCGTCTGTCGTGGCGTATTCCCGCAACGGTTCCGCAGCCAAAGTATAATAATCAGGTTCAACATAGGCTTTTGCTTCTGCTGTTGCGCCATATTCCCTGTTCAGGGCAGAAGCATAGCTTTTTCTGATTTGCTGCGGTATGATTCCGCGTGTCTCGTTGTATCTCATCTGTTTTTCACGCCTGCGATTGGTCTCATCGATGGTCATCTGCATGCTTTGGGTAATCTTGTCAGCATAAAAGATCACCTTCCCGTTGACATTCCGGGCAGCCCTTCCGGCTGTTTGTGTGAGTGAACGATGGGAACGTAGAAAACCTTCCTTATCGGCATCCAGCACTGCCACGAGCGACACCTCGGGCAGGTCTAGTCCCTCTCGCAGCAGGTTCACCCCGATCAGTACATCGAACAGGCCGCGTCGCAGATCATCCATGATCTTTACCCGCTCAAGTGTTTCCACATCGGAATGAATGTAATTACAGCGTATGTTGTTACCAGCCAGGTAATCGGTGAGCTCCTCTGCCATGCGTTTGGTCAGGGTGGTCACCAGCACGCGTTCATCCTTCTCTACCCGCTGCTGGATCTCTTCCATGAGATCGTCTATCTGATTGAGGCTTGGACGCACGTCGATGGGCGGATCCAACAAACCCGTCGGACGAATCAGCTGATCTACCACGATACCTTCTGACTTCTCCAGTTCATAGTCGGCCGGCGTGGCGCTCACGAAGATGATCTCCGGCGTAAGTGCCTCAAATTCTTCAAACTTCAGTGGGCGGTTGTCTATGGCTGCGGGGAGGCGGAATCCGAACTCCACCAGGTTAATCTTGCGGGAATGGTCGCCCCCATACATGGCACGGATCTGCGGGATGGTCACGTGGCTCTCGTCGATTACGGTGAGATAATCTTCCGGAAAGAAGTCGAGAAGGCAGAAGGGACGTGTCCCCGGCAGTCGCCCGTCAAAATAGCGTGAATAGTTTTCAATTCCGGAACAATATCCAATCTCCTTGATCATCTCCACGTCGTAAGTTACCCGCTCATAAAGTCGTTTTGCCTCCAGCGGTTTTCCTATTTCCTGGAAGAACTCCACCTGCTTACCCAGGTCGAGTTGAATCTCGTCAACTGCCCTGTTGATACGTTCTTGAGTGGTAACAAAGAGGTTCGCGGGAAAGATGCGATAGGCATCCATCCTTTCCATGGTAACGCCGGTAAGCGGGTCCACCGATTCTATGCTTTCAATCTCATCACCCCAGAAAATTACCCGGATAATATAGTCATGATAGGCCAGAAATACATCTACCGTATCTCCCTTAACCCTAAAATTTCCCCGGTTGAAGTCGGCCGTCTCGTTCCGGGAATAGAGGCTGTTGACCAGCAGCCGTAGCAGCTGATCCCTTTCAAGCGTCTGTCCTACCCGCACGTCGACAGTCGTTTTCTGAAAATCTTCCGGGTTTCCGATACCATAGAGACAGGAAACCGACGACACCACAATCACATCGTTCCGTCCGGAGAGCAACGACGAGGTGGCAGCAAGACGGAGCTTTTCAATCTCATCGTTGATAGAAAGATCCTTCTCAATATAGGTATCGGTGGAGGGGATATAAGCTTCGGGCTGATAGTAATCATAATAGGAAACGAAGTACTCCACCGCATTATGCGGAAAGAAGCTTTTAAATTCACTGTAGAGCTGTGCTGCCAGTGTCTTATTGTGACTTAATACCAGTGTGGGCTTGTTAAGCTGAGCTATGACATTGGCTACGGTAAAGGTCTTTCCCGAGCCGGTCACACCTAACAACGTCTGATAGGGGACCTGCTGCCGGAGTCCTTCAACCAGCGACTTAATGGCTTCGGGCTGATCACCGGTAGGTTTATATTCTGATGTGAGTTGAAAATGCATAGTTGACAAACAAATAAAAAATCATCCCTGTTCAGGGAGCCCCGGGATGAGGTTTGGTTTCATAAATACGAAAAATACGAAAGAGGGAATCCAATTCCAGGTGCACAATGTAACCGGGCACATCTTCCGTTTTTCCATCAAGCAGGAACGATTTTGTAAGTGGTACATTTACCTTGTACACATTGTTAATGGTTTTTTCATACTGCACAGCATTCACATCTGCATCAAACTGCAATATCCCGTCCTGTGTACGTGCGGCAGCCATCAGAAGCTCGCCAGCAATCCTTTCACGTGGAGCTCTGCCCGATTCAAAAAAGCGGTCGACCACTGGTGCCAGGTATCGTCTCAGTCCATCGTGATCCACCTTTGAGAGAGCAATATAGAAACCATTCACTGTCATTCGTATACTGTCGAGGTCGGTCTCATTCACGGGGTAAGACTGAAAGAGCATTTCGTAGCGATCGTTCGCCATGGTAAGATATTCACCACTAAATTCCCCGCTTTGTACCTGTAACATATAATCGGAATAGGCAGCTGCACTGTTCAATTTTAACGCTCCCGCCCAGGAGAGTGAGTCGATCCGTAGCTTCACAAGCGAAGAGTATGGACTACCGGGATACTGTTGCAGGAAATCGCGCAATGCGGAGAGGTTGTCGGTCATCTTCAATTGCTCCCAGTATGTAGCTTCATTTTGCTTTAAGCGCATCATCATTGAATTTGCTTCCTCAAAATGTGAACCGGAAGGATATAATTTCATGTAATCAAGGTAACCTCCCACAGAGTTTGTTTTCAGTGCCCTATCCCAACCACTTCGTTCGAGGTTGCCTTTTCGGATTGTTTCGTTGTATGTAAAAAAAGCACTTGCCAGCAGGAAAGCTGTCAGCATAAACCACAGAAGAGATCTTCCTGTTTTCTTCTTCGGGCGGTATAACTCCTGTGACAACTCCCCGTTATCGTGAATGTTGTCTGACCCGTTGTCTGTATCCGGTTCTCTTTTAGCTATCTGAATCGTCTCCTCTTTCCGTGATTCGGGCAAATCAACCTCATAGTCGGTTCGGATTCTCTTTGTGCAATCTTCACAAAACAGCATTTCCTCCTGTTTATGTTTTCCGCACAAGGGGCATTGTAAGGACATCCTTTACCTGGTTTTTTAGTGTGATTCTATCTTCTTACAAAGATAAAAATGTTTTGCGTATAAATTGGGGTGTCGTGATTGTGAGATTGATTTATCTTGTGGAAATCATTGAATTTTGTACTTTTGAAGAGAATTGTAAACATATGACATACCTAAAAAATAGAATACGTTCTTTCCGCCATGCCATCACCGGGTTATGCTTGTTGTTCCGGGAAACGCCGAATGCACGGATCCAGTTGATAGTGGCCATTGCAGTAGTATCGGTGGGGTTTCTACTACATATTTCATCTGCAGAATGGTTCGCCGTGATTGTAGCCATCGGCTTGGTGCTCGCTCTGGAAGCGATAAACAGTGCAGTGGAAGCACTTGCTGATTATGCCTGTCAAAAGGAGATCCACCCTTCCATTAAAAAAGTGAAAGACCTGGCAGCTGCGGGCGTCCTCATTGCAGCACTGGCTGCGCTGGCTGTGGGCCTCGTAGTGTTTCTTCCCAAAATTATTTAAACTGAGACATGACCGATTTACAGCCATTTACAAAAGATAAAAATGACGGAACAAACACCTCGTGTGCGACAGCAGATAACTGGTTTTTTGCCGAAAAGATCCGTGTATATCTGTTAAGGACAGAGCCTGAACACAACCTGCTGTACTGTGTGACCAAAGGTACTCCCCAGAGCGAAATAACCGTAAAATATGAGATTGCAACCGATAACAATGACGTTGCAGGTTCAAAGGAAATGTTCCGGGAAGGAGCACAACTAAACCTGATCGGTTGTGAAGCAGATCAAAACGGCTTTATCCTCCCCAAGTATGTCATCCTCGAACCCGATTACCTGATCGACGCCTCCGCCATTGCGGAGTGCTTTCAGGATTATGAAGTTTCTCCCCTTCACTATTTCCGTAACAGACTTGAAGAGAAGAAAAACCGATCCTATCTGTTGTTGGGAAATCTGGCCAATTTTTTTCTGGACGAACTGGTATTTGCAGATGATCCGGGTGAAGTTTTTTTCGAGGATGTCTTTTTGAGTTCTTTCAAACAATCTCCATTTGAATATGCCAGCTGTGAGGATATACGCTCCGACAGTGATTTCCGAGCGTTTATGCTCAAAGCGAAAGATCAGTTTGAACAGATACGGAGGGTCATTCTGGAAGATTTTCCCAAACAGGGAATTGATGTACACCATTGCACCCTGGAGCCTTCATTCTTTAGTGAGAAGTTCGGATTTCAGGGGCGTCTCGATTTGCTGCATATGCCTTCGGGCAGGGCGGAGGCAAAAATTATTGAATTGAAGTCGGGAAGGCTCCCATTTCCTGCGTATGACGGCAATAAGATTACCCTCAACCATGCGGTACAGGCCACAGTTTACAAAATGATGGTGGAGGGTGTATTCGGTAAAGACCTGCACCGGATAGATACAGCCATACTCTATTCGGCAGGCAATAAGCCGGATGAAAACCTGCGCTATGCAACCGAAAGCAATGAACTGAAAAAAAGGATTATTCACGTCAGAAACCAGATTGTGTCCATTGAACAAAATATTGTCCATGGTGATAACAACCAGGTGGAGAAGCTGTTTGAAGCGTTACTCCAATCCGTTGGCACGTCCCAAAAAATCCCTGGTTTTTACTTGCAAAAGATCGAGCACCTCCGCGCCATCCTGTCGCAATGTACCGATCTGGAAAAAATATGGTTTTACCGCTACATTCGCTTTATTTCGGGCGAACTCTCCTTGCAGAAGCTTGGCAACGAGAACAATGAGTCACCTAACGGCCTTGCTTCGCTCTGGAACAGTGACTTCGACGAACGGTCCGCTTCTTTGGATGTACTATTCAATCTCTCCATCCAGAAAATCGATGATTCGGGAAACGAGCGGACAATTATTTTTGCTCGTGAGAAAAACGATTACGGCGTTGTCAATTTTCGTGAGGGAGATATCTGCATTGTCTATCCCCGTATCGACGCAAACGACACGGTGCTTAACCGGCAGATTCTTAAGGGTATCCTCGTAGGAATTACCAAAGAACAAGTGGAGGTACGTTTCCGTTACAAGCAAAAAAACAGGCAATTTTATGCCGATCATCCTGTTTGGGCTATTGAACATGATACATTGGACAGCACTTTCAACAACATGTTCAGGGGCGTCTTCTCGTTTCTCACGGCATCGAAGCAAAAAAGAGAGTTGCTTCTGGGGTTGAGGGCTCCGGGGATGAAGAGGCGTCATGAAAAACGAAAGAGTGCCCCACCCGACGACATCATCGACAAAGTGATGCACTCCGAGGATTATTTTCTGATCGTCGGGCCGCCGGGAACAGGGAAAACATCGATTTATGCCCGCCGGTTGATTGAGGAGTATCACAATGAGCCCGATACAAATATCATGGTACTGGCCTATACCAATCGCGCTGTAGATGAACTTTGCGATACCATCAATGCAGCCTTCGGCTACTATGACGGATCGTGTGACGCTTATATCAGGGTGGGTTCCGAGCTTTCATGCGCCGAACCACACAGACATCGCTTGCTGCAAAGGATATCGGAAAAAGCAAACAGCAGGGAGTCTCTGCGCAGTGAGATCCGCCGCACACGGATCTATGTCTCCACGCTCGCATCCATTATCGGGAGACAGGAGCTCTTCTCGCTCAAGCATTTCCACGTGGCTATCATCGATGAGGCGTCACAAATTCTGGAACCACAGATTATCGGTCTGTTGCCCCGTTTTGATCGGTTCATCATGATTGGGGATCACAATCAGCTTGCCACCATCGTGTTGCAGAAACCGATGTTTTCTGAAACAGGAGAACCTTCACTGCGTGCGGCCGGCATGGTTGATTGCCGTGACTCGCTGTTCGAACGACTTCTGCGCCAATGTAGTGAAAAAGGATGGCAGCATGCTTATGTACAACTCGTCCTGCAGGGAAGAATGCATGAGGATATAGCCCGGTTCCCGGCCACCTGGTTCTACTCCGGGGGGCTTCTTCCCGCATGTGAATGGCAATCTTCGGGATGGGACTTAACCTCTGCCTCCGATCACGTGATGGAGCGTTGCATAGCAGGAGAGAGAACTGTTTTCTTCTCCACAGAGAAAATCAATCGCCCCTCATCATCCGGTAAGCTCAACGAAACAGAAGCAGCAGTGATTGTGAAACTTTTGCTATCCATAAGGAGAATATATGAAGAAAACGGCATTCAATTTAATCCGGACAATGTGGGGATCATTGCACCCTACCGGAACCAGATTGCGCTGATTAAGCATAAACTGTCGGAGTCCGGCCTGCAGGATAGTGAAAAAATTATGATCGACACCGTGGAAAGGTTTCAGGGGAGTCAGCGCGATGTAATCATCCTTTCCTTTTGTGTAAATAATCCCGGACAGTTGGATTATCTTACAAGTCTGAACCACGATGGTACGGTAGACAGGAAATTGAATGTAGCCTTGACCCGCGCCAGGCAACAATTATTTCTTATCGGCAATGCCCGCATCCTGCAGACGCATCCGGTTTATGCCACCTTGCTGCATCATTACAGGGATCGGATGATTGAGCTGGAAGCTGATGATTAATCGAAAAAATAAAGTTATTTGCTTCATTCTTTTTTATTATCACATTATTTTGTATTTTTGCACTCTCAAACAGACAATGTCTTATGGTGTAACGGTAGCACAACAGATTCTGGTCCTGTTTGTCCAGGTTCGAATCCTGGTAAGACAACATATCAACCTGAATACCAATAACATAAACAACACAAAAAAAGGAATGTCGGACTGATTCATCATTGGTCCGACATTTTTTGTTTATATACTCCTCCCCACGAATGATTTGATTCGCTTCACTTTCCCCCAAACAACAGTGGAAGGAGGAAGGTCACAAAAAGGGTCCATATAGCATATAGCGGGAGGTATTTGGCGATGGTATGTTCAACAATTTTCATCCTCTTTCCTTTTCTTACGACCATGAAAAGATCGACCGCGATCAGCACAAGATGTACAAATATCAGAAGATTGGAGCCGAGCACTGCAGTCCGGTTGGGTGTAAATCCAAACTCTCCCACTCGGTAGAGGATGGCAGAAAGCGCCACCAGATCAACCGCCAGTGCCAGGAGGGATAACACAAAGAGTATCCATTCATTAAAACGTTGTTTTTCACGGGTCGATGTGCCTGCAACTGAAAAAACAACAATTGCCATGACTCCCAGAAGCATCAGATTAAATACAAGTAGAAAATCTCTATCGTTGTAGGGATCTTTTCCTGTCACGATCATAAATATCAAATAGACTAACAGCGTGACCAACACCAGTGGACTGAAAATTTGGGCAATAATCGGTGCAAGTTTATCGGTGATTGCCGGGAAGTTCCTGATAATATAAGTGGCTACAATGGGTGATGCAACCAATCCAATGATTGCGATATTTTCCATATAGAAGTTTTCGATATGCACGCCGATCGCAGAAAACAAACCAATGGTC
The DNA here is from genome assembly GCF_056629195.1 of Proteiniphilum sp. LBM24028. Taxonomy (NCBI): domain Bacteria; kingdom Pseudomonadati; phylum Bacteroidota; class Bacteroidia; order Bacteroidales; family Dysgonomonadaceae; genus Proteiniphilum; species Proteiniphilum sp. LBM24028. The sequence continues at coordinate 1,744,334 of NZ_CM152817.1, forward strand.
ACCGCAGTGAGAACCCCTCCCCCAATCAGAATCAGGAGAGTCAGGATAATCAGGTCTCCGTTGTATTTGAGGTAATCTATTCTTTTCGACCGCTCTTTCAGATCAAAATCGATAAAGATCACGCCATAGAGGCACCATAAGAACAGAGGCAGATGTATGTAAGTCAAGATAATTGAATCGCTTCCCTCACCTGCCGGGAGCAGGTTGACGTACAAAGCCGCTAACACATATACCCACAGCGTTATAATTAAATTTCCTGGGTTGAGGCGGCTGTTTGTGAGAAAAATATAGGTAGATAATCCCAGAAAAACAATGATTCCGGTATTCTTCATGTAGAAGGCGTATTTCTCCGGATCAAAACCGGCCAGTTGAGGAATCTTGATCAAAAGGCCGGCCATCACACAGGAGATGATTAGAAAAAGGAGATCGCGCTTCAGTACCTTTCGGCCGGGGTCAGCCTGATGATCGAACTCCAGCCTGGCTTTCCAATAATCGGCCATTGGAAGGGCGGCAATATCGGGATAGAGGGCAAAGAATGATTGCTCAAAACGCTTTTTATCGGACCGGTAGAGTTTTTCCAGTTCACCGGGATGATTCAGATTTTCTCTTATTGCTGTTTCCATACCGTAAAATATAATGTTTTTAATTTGCTGACTGTTTGTTAAGACTCTGACCGTTGACAGTTTTCTATCTTTTCTCCTGAAGCAACTTCTCTATTTGTTCTCCTGAAGCAGCTTCTCTATCGCGCCGATATGCTTCCTGAATGCCTTTTTTCCTTTGGTCGTGGCAGCGTAGGATGTGTTTGGTTTACGCTCCAGGAATGATTTGCTGAAGGAGACATATTCGCTTTTTTCCAGTGACTTGAGATGACTCGCCAGATTACCGTCGGTGACTCCCAGCAGATCCTTCAGTGTATTAAAGTCCAGCTGATCATTCACCATCAGTGCCGACATGATACCCAACCGGGTTCTGTTTTCGAATGCCTTGTCCAGATCTTTTAGAAACTCCTTCACCGCTTATCCTTTCCGCTGAATCAGCACACCGTAAATCATCTGTATCACGCCAAAGCCCAACATCCACAGGTAAAGGCTCTGTCCGATAAAGAGGAACGCCGTAAGACCCAGCACAATCTCTGCAATTCCCAGATACCGGATATGACTAAACGTGTAATGGCTGCCATTTACCAGTGCCAGACCGTAAAAGATCAATGTCAATCCGGGAAGAAAACCCACATATCCTTTGAATAGAAGTATTAGACAAAGAATACCACCGGTTGTCAAAGGAATCAGCAAATTAATCAGGAGTCGCTTTGCCTGATTATCCCATACACGCTGGTTTTCCTTTCTGCTCTTTCTACCAGTAAACCAGACGGCACTGACAATCGATAACAACAACGTGCCTAATGCAATCAGCAGCAAACTGGCTGGATTTTTCAGGTCGGCCCACACCGCTCCATATATCAGGTAATCGTGATGCCTGAAAACCATTTGATGGGCCAGCAAGGCTCCAGCCAGGGCGATCAATCCTGTCGATACACCCGAAAGGCCACTGAGGGAGATGAACCGGGCACTACGATTCATGATCTTTCGAATCTCACTCAGGTCGTCTAAATATTTTTCTTTTTCCATATAAAAGTACTTTGAATTGCAAAGTAAAAGATAAAAAAAATAGCTTGCAAGTTTATATCAAAAAAAATGATTCCTTACAGAAGAAACTCATTGTCATAGAAGATCGAGAAAAAGAATGTTTTTTAATACTCGGCCGCTTGAATTATATACTTTTATTTTGCCTTTTAAAAAAAATTCCGGTATCTTTAACTAATGAAAAACCATATTTTATTGGTCTTTCTTTCCTTTCCTGATCGGGGTTTTGTACAGTAACCATAAAATAAAGGATGATGAATAAAAGAAAAGCGACTCAAATTGTGAGAGGACAACATGCGGTAGACGGTGCCGGTGTGCGTCTACGCAGGGTACTTGGGGCAGCGACCATTTCCGATTTCGATCCGTTTCTCATGTTAGACGGATTTGATTCCACTGATCCAAAGGATTACATCAAAGGTTTTCCCTGGCATCCCCACAGAGGTATTGAAACAGTCACCTATCTGATAAAAGGCAAGATCGAACATGGCGACAGTCTGGGCAACAAGGGGACCATCCGTGACCTGGAGTGTCAGTGGATGACAGCCGGCACGGGAATTATTCATCAGGAAATGCCGAAGGCGTCGGTGAGGATGCTGGGTTGCCAGCTCTGGGTAAACCTGCCTGCAAAAGACAAGATGACCGAACCCGCCTACGGTGATATTACGCAGGACAAGATTGTCGTTACACAGGAAGAAAAGGCGACCGTCAGAATACTGGCAGGTTCCTATAAAGGAACAAAAGGTGTCTTTGAAGGCAAGTATGTAAAGGTAACCTACCTTGATATTGATCTCGCACCCGACAGTACATGGACATACAGAGAAACCCCGAACGACGAAACGCTGTTCATTTATCTGCTTGACGGAACATTGGCGGTGGATGATCTCCTGCAGGATTTTGAAGAGAAATCGTGTGCCGTTTTATTTCGTTCCACCACTCCGGATGCAGAGACAAACGATGCAGTTGTTGTACGCTCAGGGAGTCAGGGCGCCCGCTTTGTGTTACTGGCAGCCAAACCGCTTCGTGAACCCGTGGCCTGGGGCGGTCCCATTGTGATGAACACCCGGGAAGAACTGGAACAGGCTTTCAACGAACTGGACCGCGGCACTTTTATTAAACACAAGGATTAGTTGACAACTCTGTTTTCATTGTCTCTACCTTTTCGAGGAATATTCCTTTCCTCACCATGTGCGGGATACTCACTGTCGGAATCTCCTTCACGATAGTCACCGTGTCTCTTTAATGAATCATTTTCATTTACCTGATCATTGGAGTCGAGGAATTCTTCTTCGTTGTATCTGCTGGCTTCGCTTTGGTCGGGATCGATCTCCAGGTCCAGGTCCATATCCAATTCAGGATCCCATTCCAGATTCTCATCCGAGTCTGTATACAGATCTTCATCAAAATCTTCATCCAGGTCCATATCCATATCTGTGTCCGGGTCAGGATATTTTTCCGTTTCCCGGTTCTTTGTTTCAAAATCTTTCATTGCGTTCATAATCTGGTAATTTTATGATGTACCTGATGCAGTCCAGATACATTTTTAGAACCATGCAAAGAAATAAATTGTTCTTGGATAGTCCCGAATTCTTTTTATTTTAACCCTCCCTGAACGGGTCAAGAGAATTCGAAGAGCCTGTATGTCGCAATACAGGCCTTTATGCTTTATATCTATATCTTTATGAAAATCCTTAACTTATACATAAAATGTAAAATAAGGAAGAGGATAAGGAAATTGGCCAATGTGATTGTTGCATCATAGTAATCGCCAGTATATTTTTCCAGTCCCCACAACAGAGATTTTGCCACGCTTCGAAAGTTGATAACCATACCGAGTGTATAGGCAAGAATGGAGTTCATGCCATATATCTTCAGCCAGTTCAATCCTTTCGACCTGCCTTTATAATCGATCACGTAGTAAAACAGGGCCATCAGCAGGAAACACCAACCGCCCGACCACAAGGTCATGCTTGCTGACCATATCTTTTTGATGATGGGCGTCTGGAAGCTCAACAGCCACCCGGCAAGAAGCAAGGCAATTCCAATCATAAGCAGCCACTGGCTGTTTTTCAGTTTATCGGTTCCATATTTCATGATTTGTCCGGCAAATACACCGAACATGGTTGTCACACCAAACACCAAACTAGTCAATATCCAGGTGTAACGGTAGCTATCCGAGAAATGCCAAATCCCGTCTTCCGTGTAAAAAACACCATCCCTCACCCTCCCCAGTATCGTACGATCGACCTTTTCTGCAAAGTTACCGTCCTGGCTGAAATCACCCAGGAAAGTAAGCAATGCCCAATAGGCGATGAGCAGCAAGGCAGTTATGGCAATCTGCCATCGTTTCGACAGATGAAGCAGCATCATCGCGGCAATGACATAACCCACGGCAATCGCCTGCAGTGTATTCGTATAAATGCGTATTTCCTTCGGGTCGAAGCTTAGCAACTTCCCCTGGACAACCGCACCCAAAATAAACAGGATGATAAAACGTCTGGCTATTTTCCTGTAAATAAACATTTTATCTGGATTAGTCAGATATTTCTCAAATGAAAACGGCATCGCTGTTCCCACCATGAAAAGGAATAGCGGCATCACCAGATCCCACGCTGTGAAGCCTGCCCAGTCGGCATGTCCAAATTGATTAAGGAGGAATGAAAAAACGGGAAGTTCAGCCCCATGTCTTGCGAAGGCAACGAATACCGGTTGAAAGAAAACAAGCATAAACAGGTCCAACCCGCGAAGGATGTCCAATGATGCCAAGCGGTCTTGTGGAATTGATCTAGATTGTAGCATATTCATTTGTATTGGTTTTTGATTGATTCTTGCGGCAGTGCATCCTTCATCTCGTCCACCTGGGTGGCCATGTACCGCACGAACTCCGGTGAGTCAATGATCCCGATCGCCGGAAGCGGCAGGCCTCCTCGTCGGGCAGCACCGCCAACTGAAACTGGTCGATCGATATTTCCGGTAATTCCTTCATAGCACAGTATTTTGCCTCATTCCACAGATGAAGATGCGAATGAAATAATAATTTTTGAAATCTTGTGCAAGATGCGAAAAAAATCAGAAGTTCAATCAAAATTTATGCACACATTCACCTGTACCAGAATCACTAGTAACCAAATTAGGGTTTAAGGGTTGTAATTGGAATGATTTTCACACCATCGGGGCAACTGTATGCCATTTTACCACCGGTCAGGATAATTAACAAATCGGGGGACGCAAAGAGGCTTGTTTTTCATTCTTATTGTATTCCTGGATAAGCTGTTTTAATTGAAGGAGATAACTACGGCAATGGATGGATCAATAAAAGCCCGCTTGTAACCACTTCGAATGGCTGTTTTACTTCGAATAGCAGATGACCATGCGTCAATATTACTGATGACAAACAGCTTTTGCAAGGCATTCACCTAATCATCGAGAGTAGGTTTGGACATGGAAATCTCGCCTGATACGATGTCTGCAAGTATAGATATATTCTTTGCAAGAGTAGAAACGTTTTAGCATAGCTCCGAAGCAGCCATTTTCAGGTCGTCTTATCCCTATTGATAGGCAGTAGGCTACGGTTATCGTCTACAAGGACCAGCTATCGGCAGTGAAGTCGTTATGGTCTGATCGATTCAAGTGTGCGCAAATCGCCCCACGACGACCGTACGGGGAATGAAGTCGTTATGGACTGATCGATTCCCGTAATCGGCAGGCTTTCTCATCAAACTCTTTCTTATCACCAAATGCAAACAGGCGCCCCACCGTACCTTTACAAATCCGGCACCTGCCCTGCACCCGAATGTCGTTCCGTTCGGTCAGATAAATCTCCTCCACCTCAATCCCCTTGCTTGCAATCCCTCTACATTGAAAGCAGTACACACTGTTATTAATCACAAAATTATAAAAGTGTTTTTCGTCCACATCGAGAAGCACAGCCAGCTGGAACAGGTTAATTCCTATATTCTGCTTTTCCTTCATGACAGACCGGTGATAAATTTGACTTTTTTTATTCAACAAAACATTCTTGTACATACAGGATAGATTCATTTAGAAAAACAGACACTTTTCAAGATGCAAAACTAACCAATACCCTGATTGGGAGTGTTCCATAATTACAAAATGAGGGTGTCATATTAACAAGAATTGAAAATAAAAAATTATTTTTGTGTCTGGAAATTGGTGGGTGTAACAATATATTTAGAAAAATCATGCAATCCGTATATTTAGCCACAATCTTTGCCGGGGCACTGGTTTGCCTGCTTTCCTCGTTGTTGTTGCTTGTCCGTCGTAAGTCAGGGGAGCGTTCACGTCTCATACTGGCCATTATCGTCTTCTTCTCCGTGTTGAATTATATTCCACGATTCATTGCCGTGAGCAAAGGGTACGATCCGGAGCTTGTTGTTTCCACGAAGATGTTGTTGATAGGGAACTTCATGGTAGTCTCATACATCATGTATCCCATCGAGGTGATCCGTCCCGGGTGGCTCAATTTCTCTCGCATCGTACAACTATATGCCTTTTGGCTGTTTTTACTCACGCTCTATCTGATCACCTACTTTGCGGGCGTGCGCTATAACTCCTATTCATCGCTTCCGGAAATGATTGCCAATGTGGGTCCATTTGAGGTCTGGTTCTGCCTGTTCCTCTGTCTGCTTCTTTTTACACCGGGGTTGCTTGTCATTTTCATTCAGCGCATCGGGCACAACAGCAACACCGATCGTGTCTGGTTGAAGAAATATGCTTCCGCATTCTATATCAACATTCTCGCATACCTTATGCTACTCACATTCAACCATCCGCTGGTTCATACCCTTTACTACTATGTCAGTGTCGGTTGTAGTCTTTACATTGTATACATGGAATTGTTTGACCGGTTGTTGGCAAAAACAGCGGATGAATCTGTCTTACAGGAAGCATTTTTAAGACCTACCACTCCTTTTGCAACAGCAATTGTAGCATCCAAGAATGCAGCGCTGGCGGAGCGGCTCGATGCCTATATGAGAAACAACAGCGCCTGGCGCGATCCCGATCTCTCTCTCACCCGATTGGCATCTGCGCTCTATACGAACCGTACCACCCTGTCTCAAACCATACAGGAGTGTGGATATGAAAATTACACCCAATTCATCAACAGGTTGCGCATCCACGATTTTGTGCAGCAGGCTGGATCCGGTTTATCGTCCAATTATCAGGAAGCCTTCTTCTTTGTCGGTTACCGTTCGCGTAACACAGCACTTCGCAATTTCAAGCAGTATACAGGCACAACCCCGTCAGACTATTTTCAAAAGAGGCAGGCCGGCGCCACATTTCAGTAGGATACCCGGTCAACATCTTCGTCGAAATGGCATGGTGCAGGTATTGCCCAAACCACCGGCAAGATGCATGGTATATATTGTTTTCAGATAATCCCTCCAATTATATGGTGAAGCAAGGAGTTTGTACTCTTTCAGGACAGGCATCAAGGCTCTCCATTCGTGAAACCGTATCCCATGATATCATTAAGGTAAACATCCAGATGTCCATTCTTACCCATCTCCAATGCCAACATCAGATCCGGATGAACCTCCCCGTCAGCCAATAGCGTATTCCTCCGACGATTGTTATCCAGCCACTCACGCATCCTTTTCAGAACCCCTCAACTGACCTATACCCCTGGCCACTTATTGGGTATATAAGGTGCATACCGTGAGATCCGGACCGTAACCGTGGATTCCTCTGCTGGAATTGCGATTCACCAGACGCGGATAGCTGAGTTTGATCCGGATAAAAGTTATATGATCCAGCGTATGATAATCCAACTAATTTCCTGCTTATTGTGGAGTGTTTATCTCTTTCACTGCAGGAAAAATATGCATATTCATCCCGGGGATTATAGTCGTTGCACCAGTGGCAACCAGGTAGTTTATAAAGCTTCTTCCATTCATACTATTTGATTTTTACTATTTGATTTTTATTGATCATAACCTCTGTACTTATTTTTGTAAAGATGCAATTATCTTATAAAAAAACAATGGCTGGAGCAGAAATTATTTCAACTTGATTACATGATGTGATTATCCATTCCGGCGATATCACTTTTACAGGGAGAAATGAAGAGGTAGTGGATTTCATTGTCTGGTTTGGCTCTCTAATCAATTTTCACTGAATTTTTTGTTGGTGCTTTGTCATAGTCACCCTGAGGTTCATAAAACCATATCCAAAGTCCACATCGTTTATTGAAAACCTTGAAATGTTTGTCATCACTCAGATTGAGACCCATTGAATAATGATCACACAATTTCTTAAAATGATACATCGCTTCAAATTTTGCAATTTCACTCTTTGATAATGGAATCAGTTCATTAAATAAAGAACTCCCATTGATCTTATCATAGTACCAACTGCAGAATTTTTCACTTTTTACGAATGATAGTCTAATTATACCAGCAAATAGATCAGCAAGTTGCAATATTGGGCATTCACAAGATTCTAACTCACTGCATTTTCTGACATTCGGGAATCGAATATTTTTCAATACACCAAATAGTGTTTCCTCATCATTATTTCTTTTCTTATCCAGATTTGTCCGTTCTATAAAGGGAACGATCTCCTCACCCCAATTTACAGACGTTAGTTCATCAGGAAAAAACTCCCAATTCTCAACGCCAATCCAGTCAGATTTGGTCTCCTTAAGAATCTTGTAATACATGAACTTCAAGTTCTCAATATCGTCACGACCTTGAATATCATGTCTACTATCATGCTTATCCCATACCAATACATAAATCTTAATTTTGCCGTGTCTGCAGTAATCTAATCCAAGCTTTAAAAAATTCTTTGTTGCATCTATTATTTCATAGTTTCCACTAATATCGGCGAACCTAACCTCTCTCTTGTGATTTATGCCAAAAAATAATTGCAATTCAGCATCAAGTGTCTTAATGTTGCTTTTTGGACCTGAAATGACGGCAATTGAACCAAATCTATCTTTCCCGCAATATCCGGATTCGTCACTAAATATTTGGAAATTTTCTTTTTCCATAGCTTCACAATTTCACTTCACCAAATTCATTAACTCCTGATAGTTTTTTACCGCGTCGAATATCACCTTATCGCTGCTGATTGCCTGGAAGTGTTTCCGGGCGCAGGATATTTTTGCTGACTCCACTTCCCTGAGCTCCATGGTGGAGATATCGCCTTTGGTCTCTGCCACGAAATAGACATGCTTCACCGCTCCTTCATTGAATGCGATGGCCCAGTCGGGATTGTATTTCCCCACCGGAGTACTGATATAAAAGCCCTTGGGAAGCTTTACATAAACGCTCACCTCACTGCTAATATCCAGTTGTTCGGCAAACGGTTTTTCCGTCTTTACTGAATCGAAGATCACGTAATCGTACAGGTGCTTGTTTGCTGCAATCGCGTTCACACCGAGCTTGCCTTTCAGGGTAGGTTCGGTGAAGATCTCTGTGCCGAAGCTGTCGTTCAGCTTGTTGTAAGCAATATGTTGAATGATCACCGTAGCTTTCTCCTCATTGATCAGGTTGGAGCATTTGAGAATAAACTCCTCGGGATTGAGCACGAACTGGTCGAACACCGGTTTCTCGATGCCGGTCAGGATTTTTACCACCGTATTGCGGGTCAGTCCGGTTTCAGCCACCACCTTGCCCACCAGGTCATACTTCACGTTGCCGTTCACTGCAGAGTGCACATCGATGTGTTTCGACGATTGCTGCTTGAAGCCCTCTCCTACTTCTAACGATTCTTTTGACTCAATCTTTTCCAAAACTCCCGAGGTAACGGTGAAAAAGATCTTCGACACGTGCAGATGGGTGTTCAGTCGTTGAATTGCTTTGCGGACCAACTCCTCCGTCTCGAAGTCCACCACGTAGGCCGTCTTGGTATTGATGTTCGCCCACAGTTTCTTAAACTCCTCGCGGTTGAACTTCTGTTCATCAAGATGCAGTTCCACGTTGTTTCCCCGTGCATCCTCGGGGGCAAGCATTTTCGGGTTGTAGACCGAATCGAGGATATGCATCACCGACTCCTTGCTGGCTTCCACCTCCTCCGGCAGTTGGAAGCTGCCGTTCTCCTTGTCCTCGTAGTACTTATCGGTCAGGGTCCCCGCTTTCACGTAACCATAGCCCGCCAGGCTCTCGTAGAGTATCAATGCTTCCTCCTCGCTCACGGGATAGGGATTACCCTGTTTGTCTGAGAGCACCTTATCCCGAAACAACGAGGGCGAGACTTTCTGTGGCCGGTCGGCAATCACCTCGGCGATCTCCGTCTGGAGCGCCTTTGCAAACCGGTCGTAGCTCTCGCTCGCGATCACCGTCAGCTGGTTGATGTGATGTACCTCACTACCTAAGAAATTGGTGTCCATCCGTTCCCCCTCCTGGTTCACACACAGGCGGAGTCCGCGCCCCACCTCCTGACGTTTGCGTGTCTCCGCATCGCTCTGTTTCAGCGTACAGATCTGGAACACGTTCGGATTGTCCCATCCCTCGCGCAATGCAGAGTGAGAAAAGATAAAGCGTACCGGTTCGCTGAAAGAGAGCAGCCGCTCCTTGTCCTTCATGATCAGGTCGTAGGCATCGGTGTCCACACTCTCCCGGGTGCTTCTTTCCACTTTTCCGTCCACGAACTGATTCTTCCTTTTGTCGATGGAGAAATATCCCGCATGTGTTTTGTCTGCCGTGATCGATTGCAGGTAACCGATATAGGCATCTTCGCCAATTTTCAGTTGCAGGCTGTTCACCACATCGTCGTACTCCTCCTCAAACATATCCGCATAGGAACCGTTAAAAGCATTGCCGGAAGCATCGTACTGCTTGTATTTGGCCACTTCGTCGATAAAGAAGAGACTCAGCACCTTGATGCCCCTGAAGTAAAGCATTCGTTCACGTTCAATGTGCGACAGAATGGTCTCCCTGATCTGGATCCGTCTAAGCTGTGACTCGTTCACCGCCCCTTTCACATCGCCGGCAAATAGCTTGATGCCATTCCGGAATGTGATGGAGTTGTCCCGTCCGTCGATATTTGTCACGGTGAATCCATCCCGGTACTGTTCAAGCGACCCCGATCGGTCGTACAGATTATGTCCTATTTCAATTTTCCGGACCACCGCTTTCACGCCACCGGCTTGCTTCACCTCGAATCCCAGGTTTGCGGTGGGACTTTTGTCCTTGAAAAGATTGATTCCCTCCAGGTAAAGATACCCCTCCGTCCCGGTGGTACCGGTCTGGGCAATCCCTTTCACCGCGATCTTCTTCACCAGCTTCTTGTTGTAGGCCTCCATCGCATCCAGCCGATAGATCAGGTTATAGAGGCTATCCTTCTTATGCGTGGCCGAATAACGCAACGTGAACAGCGGATTGAATCCCTTCAGGTTTTCTTTGGTTTGTTTTCCTTCCACCGATTGCGGCTCGTCGATGACCAGGATGGGATTGGTTTTGGCAATCACATCGATCGGCCTGCGGCTGCGGAAGCTGTCCAGTTTCATGTAGATACGCCTGGCATCCTTCCCCCGGGCATTGAACGCCTGGGCATTGATGATCATCACGTTGAGCGAGTTGTCGCTGGCAAAACGGTCGATCTCGGTCAGCTGTGAAGAGTTATAGATAAAAAACCAGATCTTTTTTCCGTAGTCCTCGGTGAAGTGTTCCTGCGTGATCTGGAACGACTTATATACCCCCTCGCGGATGGCAATGCTTGGCACCACGATAATGAACTTGCTCCAGCCATACCGCTTGTTAAGCTCGTACATCGTCTTGATGTAGGTATAGGTCTTTCCCGTACCCGTCTCCATCTCGATGGTCAGGTTGTATCGTCCTTCCAGCGCCGACGATGGCGGGATCTGGTGCATCCGTTGCATCTTCCGGATGTTATCCAGGATCATCTCGTCCGTCAGTTGCGGAACGATCTTATGGTTCTTGAAGCCGGTAAAATCGTATATCTCGCCCTGTCCCAGGGTGTCGCCCCGGTCGATCAGGTAATTGATTTCCGATAAACAGGGCTGTCCGGCAAACACATCGCATACCGCCTTCGCTGCCTCCTCCTGGAACTTCTGGTGTTTAAACTTTAACTTCACCTTCTATGTCTTTTCTATGTTAATTATAGCTCAATGACATGCAAATTGGATATATTTTCTCATTAAAATTTTGCATATCCATTTTTATATATTATATTTGCATCATTCTCTACCCTTGGTAGGGAACCTACAAAGGTTTTAAACGTTGAACCCGAATCAACGTTTTTTTATTTAGCCTCTCCCAAGTACTCCTCACTCCTTTCAAAATCAGGTCCGGACAATATGTTGCTAATGTCTTCTTTTTCAAACGCAGTAACAAACTTTGCTTTTAATAGACCTGTAAAACGGATGATCACCACATAATTGCCTTTGACAATTGCAACTCTTCTGTCTTTAAAATAGGCTTTACCCTGATTATCCCATCCTTTTTTCAGAATTGCATTTTCATCTTGTAATGCTGCCTTAATCCAGTAAATCTTTTCCAATCGGTTGTATGAAAGGATTGACTTATCTTTTCTTTTTCTATTCTCGCTTTCATAGAAGGCATGATCAAACATATCTTCATAAAATCTCACCAGAGCATGATCAAATGTATACACAGATTGCTCACAATATTCAATCCGCCACAATTCGCGTAATTGTTCTTCGGTATAGTTCTGGGGTTTGATTCTCCTGTAATCCATCTTACCAGCCTCCGCTCAAATTGATTACAAAAACATTCATTTTCTCCTCACCTTTAGGCGTATGAGCAATCTCTTTTTTTAAATGAAACCGTTCAACATGCTGAATAAGATTTGTTTTGGCCGTTCCGGTAACCTCTTTGTTGAATTTAGCAGCAACAAGACCTGTGAGTAAGTCAGCCAATTGAATACCCAATGATTGTTCAGACGGTAAACCTTGGACCTGATGAATAACGGAAGATAGGTTCGCGTTGTTTAAAATCTTACACAATTCATTCAATCTGCCTTTGTTTCGATTCTTTTTCAGATCAACGAAAATATTGTAGCTGTTAAAATCGAAAATCCAATGATGAAGCAGTTGGTAGTAAAATTTATAGAATTCCAACTCCTTATCTCCCTTATGAAACCTTATATCGTCAGTTTTATCAGCTTCAATTAATATTACCCGGAACCGTATATAGTCAGAGGCAAAAAAATAATCGATCACCTCTTTATAGAACAGCTCATAAGCAGGTGACACCTTATTCCATTTGAATTCACCATTAATTTTGTGTTTCGATTTAACAGCAGACAGATCATTTTTCAACCTGTTCCTATCAGAAGCATTGATCCATATACCCCCAATGGCCGTATAGAGGTGCGCTTTCTTGTTGGTCAGTGCCTCTAAACCACTTTCATCGCAATACACTTCAAAGTCCATAACAGATCGAATTAAATTATTGACCTAAATCACCTTAATGGTTGTTTCAGGAGAAAGTGTTTTAAAGATCTCAGTCACGTTGATCTTGTCCGGACTGTTGCGGAACGAGCTGTCGCGGAACACCACCCGCAACGGTTTCCGTCTGGCAATCTCCCGGATCACCTCTTCCGACACCTGCTCTTCGAAGCAGGCCACCAGATCGGTATCATTCACAAAATGTACATTCTTGCCTCCGATTTTCTCGGTGATGTGTGGCAATGATAATGGCACACCCCAGTCGAGCAGTACTCCATACAGCAAGTCAATATCGGTGCGGTCATCCTTGATGTTGCTTTCCAGGTCCAGAAGCATCTGCTGGTTGTATTGAGAGGGACTGTAATAAACATCCTTCATGTTGGTACTGTCCATTTTCAGAACCCGAAAACCGGTATCCAGAGTTTTGCGTTCTTCGTCCTTGAACAATTCTCCCTCTTTTGATTTCTCTTTAAGCTCCTCCTCAATCTTTTTCCCAGCCCTTCTAATACGCTCTTTCCCAATTTCGCAGATGTTCTTGTACCCCGCCTTGTTGGCTTCTGACTTGGGATCGGTCTCTTCTGGCAGCTGCACCATGATGAACTTACGATTGCCACCATCTTCCGCATTGAGTTGCATTACTGCATGGGCAGTTGTTGCGGAGCCGGAGAAGAAGTCGAGGATAATGGAATTATCAAAGTCGTTTGTAGAAATCTGTAATATTAGTTTTAACAGTTTAACAGGCTTTGGAGTATCAAAAGGTGTTTTACTTTCAAACAATACACCAACTTCTCTATTAGCTGAGTCGTTATGACCAGCATCTTCATAAGTCCACCATGTAATTGGGACTCTTCCTTGCTGCACCTCATTCAAATATCGTTTTAATTGTGGAGCACCGTTACCATCCTTACCAAAGAAAATTCGGTTTTCAAAAATCCATTTCTCCATTGTTTCTTTGTTTGCTCTCCAAGAACTTCCTTTTGGGGGATAATATTCTTTTCCTGTGTTTGGATTTACGATAGGATATACAGCTGTGGATGAATATGTTTTTACCAAAATATTATCAGCCCTCCAAAGTCCCCGTCCATCATTATCATTATTTTTATAAGGTTTATTTTGATCTTCAGTTCTTGGCAATAAATTTCTTTGAAACTGTTCACTTTTTTGATATACAATAATATAGTCGTGTGTTGTAGAAAAACCTTTAGAATCATTTGTAGCTGCATATTTTTTTTGCCAAACAATTTGTGCCACAAAATTTTCCTCCCCAAACACTTCATCACAAATCTTCCGCAAATTGTGTACTTCATTATCATCAATTGAAATAAAGATTACACCATCGTCGGTCAACAGATTACGGGCTAACTGCAGCCGGGGATACATCATACTACACCAATCGGAATGATAGCGGCCGTTGGTCTCTGTGTTTTTGAATAGCCGGTTTTCTTCTTCATCGAACAGGCCCAACTCTTCCTCGTAATCCTCTTTCGAGACCTTGAAATTGTCACGGTATATAAAATCGTTCCCGGTATTGTAGGGGGGATCGATGTAGATCATCTTCACCTTGTTCAGGTAGGAGTTTTGCAGAAGCTTTAACACATCGAGGTTGTCGCCTTCGATATAGAGGTTCTCGGTAGTGTCCCAGTTCTTGCTCTCCTCTTTACAGGGACGTAACGTTTTCCGGATAGGGCGGTTTCCCTCAATGATGGATTGCTTCTTCCCCACCCAGGTGAACTCGTAGCATTCATCTCCATCGACCACCTCACCGGAGAGCAGTTGCTTTAATTGATCGAAGTTCACGACGCGTTTCAGTTTGCCGTCAACATCTTTGGTTTCGGTAATGGCGCTCGGGAATAGAGCGGCTATCCTGTCGATATTTTTCTCCGTAAAATTCACGGTTTCCTGTGTTAATTTTTCCATTGCGCGTATGTTATTTCAATATTTTTCAATCTGCTGGTCTCTGACTCCTGCAGAAGAGGCTTTCCTTTGTATTTCGGCAGGCAGAATCATTGGTAAATGGCTGATATAAGGGTTTCGACATCAATATTTACGCGTATGCGCCAACGATCCGTATATTTCCCATTTGACGGTAATTCGGGATCCAGCAAAACATAGGCTGTGGTTCTCAATGCATGCAAATCATTAATGATGGGATGTTCTATGTTGAGCATTTCCAATAAAAAGCCCAGTCGTTTGATGACGGCCGGACTATTGAATCGTTTTGCGTAATCCAGAAGCGTATCAAACCGAAGGGTAACTTTTGACTGAAAAATAGCTCTGGCTATTTCTACAATTCCTCCGGCATAATCGGGTCTGTACAAACAGTCGATAATCGTTTTTTCGACATCTGAACAATTTACTTTGTGAAAACTGTCGATCCACACTCTTTTTATTCCAAAAAAATGCACGGTGTTATGGTAGATAAACTGAAAGGGAATGTCTTTTATCATTAGTACCGAAGGGCGTATTTGCCTGGATACCACGATTTGTTCTTTCAGCGATGGCTGGGTAATCAGGTTGTGAATGTGTAAGGCGGAATAATAGCCGATGTAATAGTCGGCGTCGTTCACAAGGTATTGTGCAATTACATGCCATTCAGGAATAAAGGTGTTTGAATCGGCTTCGTAAGGTATGATATAATATACACCCTGTTTCAAGCGCATCAACAACCCTCTTCTTGTCATATCACTCAACAATTCTCTTACCGTGCCGTGTTTCATCTCGAACATGGCCTGGTAAGCATCGGTGAAGTTAAAACATCGAATTCCCCGGTTATGAAAATAACTCAAGAGTTTACCTGATTGTGAAGATATATTCTTTTCCTGCATAAGCAAATTGTCAGCCTAAACCTGACTACAATGATACGAAATATAATTCAATTTAAGTATTTATGCTCAAAAAATCTTGTATTCGAACCGCTTTGATTACAGGATGCAAAGATTTGTTGTAATCTACAAAGTTTGTTTGCAGAAATTGTACTCAAAATATTGCAATCAGCTATTCATGTTTACGTTGTATCGGGTAATTGTTTCTTTAACGCTTTTATCTCGGCAGACAGTTGCAGTTGGAGATTAAACTGTATCTCCTTTTTCATTTTGTCTTCCAGCCGGGCAATTCGGTTTCTGATCTTCTCCGCTTCCTGATTTTGTTCTATCGCCTTAGCAAGTTCTCTGCCGGGTTCTTTTGTCAATTTATTGCCGGCAATCTGATAGACAAAGTTGTGGTAAATGCGTTCCAGATCGAGTCCGGAGATGGTCAAAGAGACCTCCTCCTCGGGTTGCCAGTCGGTAGAGTAAGCTTCCACAATCCGGAATTTCCCCTTCACGTTCTCATAGGCTTCCTTGAAGTGAATCAGCAGGCGGCATTCGTTTTTAAGCCTGAGGAGAAAGAGGATATGCCGGGGGATGGCTTTCTCAATCACTTCAAAGATCTTCTCGTTGCATTCCCTTTTTTTGAGGGTGACGGTCAGCACGTCGATCTGCCGCACCTTATCGCTCGCGTTCACGTTGAGGGTTTCGGCTGTGAGGGTATGGCTCCATACAATCTGCTCAATATCATCGACCATCGCCCTTTTTATGGCGGGAGTCAGCGTGGCATGGGTATAAAAACTCTCTTTGGGGAGCCGGATATCTTTACGGGTGGATGAAGGGAATGGGGTCATGATCAGGTTGATTTGTGTTTCACTACCAGAAAGCAGATCAGTTCAAAGTCATGCAGTCCCTTGATGGCTGCGCCCGTAGGTATGGCGTCGGCCGCTGTGAAAAAGCTTTCAATCTCCTTTTCGGTTTTTACCTGTACAATGGATCCTATGGCTGATTCAAGCAGACGGGAATATCGATCCATCTTCCGGCCATCGTGCGTCTCCAGGTTAAATTGGCGACAGAGATCCAGGATCGGCTCAGAGTGTCCCTTGCAGAGGTGGCGCATCAGGTCCAGCAACTTCTTCGGTGAGAGGTGATTGCAGATCACCTCCTCCCGTGATGAGATGTAGACCATGTAGAATGGATGCAACCGGTTCTGGTTGTCGATGTTCACGCCGTTGCTGATGTTCTTCAGGATGTAAAAGACGCCTTCGGGTGCATCGTCACGGGCTTCCACAATGGCATGCAGTCCGAAGGGAGCATGTTGGATGTCGGGGCTGGACTTCATGTATTCGAGCAGATCGAGCCGGAACTCATTCAACCCGAGATCCATGATTGAGATGCCGCTGCTCATCTCTTCAATATCGACCACCTCATCCATCAACCGCCGGAGTTGCTGCTTGCGGTATTCCAGATCGCCTTTCTCCTCCTCGCTGATGGGGTTATCGTCGCCCGTGGCGGTCATCACTGAGATCTTCATGCGTGTCTCCACCCTTGCTTTCAGGTTGATATAATCATCGAGCGAGAGGTCGGGCCAGAAGTTGACCAGCTGGATCACCTCGTTGCGGCTTCCGATACGATCGATCCGCCCGAAACGCTGGATAATGCGCACCGGGTTCCAGTGGATGTCGTAGTTGATCAGGTAGTCACAGTCCTGCATGTTCTGTCCCTCGGAAATACAGTCGGTGGCTATCAGGAGATCGATCACATGGTGATTCTCCGGCATCACCAGTTCTTTCTGTTTGGAGATGGGGGAGAAGCAGGTAAGCACGGTGTTCATGTCGTTCCGCAGACGGGGACAGGTGGAGCGGCCTTCCACCGAGCCGGAGACCAGCGCGGTGTTGAGTCCGTATTGTTGTTTTACGTGGGTACTGATATGCTCGTAGAGGTATTCCGATGTGTCGGAGAAAGCGGTAAAGATCAAAATCTTCCTGTTATCCTCGTTGATAGGATGTTCCATCTTATGGTCGATAACAGAGAGGAGTGTCTGTAACTTATGGTCGTGCTCAGGAGTTATGTCATTGACAAAGTAAAGCAGCTCGTGTAGAATTTGACTGTCGCGTGTCAACTCATCAGCCCACGAAGCGGTATCCATATCGGTCAGAGAGATCTTCACCTTTCTCCCCACGAAGAGGTCGGTATTCTGGTCATCGATCTCCAAATCGTTCTCGCTGACCAATCCTTCCACCTGAAATGTTTCGTTGTAATTCTTCGACTCGAGGGTGTCGAGGGTATCGTCAATCAGCTGCTTGATCTTGGTTACGGTGAGACGGAACGAATGGACCGAGCTCTCGAGTCGTTTCAGCAGGTTGATGTTCATCAGCCGCTGGATGCCCTTTTCACGGTCGGACTGACGGAAAAAGGTGTTACCCATATCTCTTCCGTACTCTTTTTCATACTTCTCCTGCCTGCTGGGAAAAACATATTCCGATGGGGTATAGATGCTCAGGTTGAGCTGGGTGAGCAACTCGTATATTTCATCGTAGTTTATGGCTCCGTTCTTTTGGGTGAGCGACGGGCGGATGGAGACCGGTTTCAGACGTGTAGGAAAGTTTCCAACCGCGGTTGTATCGTAGTATTTCTGAATGTGTTTCCGGGAGCGGGCGATGGTGACGCTGTCGAGCAGTTCGAAGAAGTCGAAGCTTAACATGTCGAGCAGCCTACCGGTGGTTCGCTCTTCCACGCCCAGTTTGCTCCACCGGTTATAGGCAGCCTGCGCCTGACGGAAGATATCGTCGATGCTCTGATTCGTATCCAGTAAATGTTCAATCTTTTCTGGTTCACCTTCGTAGGCAAGAGCCAGCTGGTTGCGCAGATCGAAGAATCGATTATTTACCGGTGTGGCGGAGAGCATCAGCACCTTGGTGCGGACGCCTGTACGGATCACCTTGTTGAGCAGCTTCAGGTAACGGTTCTCCTTCTTCTCTTCATCGCCGTAGATCTGTCCGCCGTTGCGGAAGTTGTGGCTCTCATCGATCACCACCAGGTCGTAATTGCCCCAGTTGATCCGGTCGAGCGGAAGACCGTTGGAGGTGCCGTTGTCGCGCGACAGGTCGGTATGATACAGCACATCGTACCGCAGGCGGTCCTTGGCAATGGGATTGTTGGTCAGGTTGCTGCGGAAGGTGATCCAGTTATCGCCCAGTTTCTTGGGACAGAGTACCAGCACCGACTTGTTCCGGTTCTCGTAATACTTGATCACCGCCAGGGCGGTAAATGTTTTGCCAAGCCCCACACTGTCGGCCAGGATACAGCCATTGAACTTCTCCAGCTTGTTGATGATGGCCAGGGCGGCATCCTGCTGGAAGTTGTAGAGCTTGTTCCATATCTCACTCGATTTGAAGCCGGTGGCCTCGTTGGGCAACACATCCTCCGAAAGATCTTCCAGAAACTCATTAAAGATATTGTAGAGGGTGATGAAATAGATATACTCAGGGGCATTTTCACGATAAACGTTTGAAATGTGTTCCACCACCTGATCAGTCACCTCCTGCATCCGTTCTTCATCCTCCCACAGCTCGTTGAATACTTCCAGGTACTGTGCACTCAATGGAGCGGCAATGCGGTTGATAAGGCTGAACATCTGGTTCCCCTTCTCTTTTCCCAGATCCACCGTGGTAAAACCGTTCACCGGGGCATAAGCCACCTCTTGCTCCTGACGGAGATGGATAAACCCTCCCATCTGATCGTGGGTGGTGTTGGTCTTAAAACGTACCCGCTGACGGATCCAATCGGCACACTCCCTCGCAATCGCCTTTTGCGACAGTTCATTTCTCAGCCGCACCTCGAACTCTGTTCCATAGAGGCTCCGCTCCCGTTTCAGCTGCGGGATGTAGAACTCCCGTTTCTCCTTGGGCGTTTTCTCCTTCAGAAAGGTTGGTGAAGTGAAGATGAAACGCAGCTCATCTATCTCTTGCAACTCTTTCTTCAGTTCCTCATAAGCGAAAATGGAGAAGCCGGCCGCCGCAATCGAAAGCTTGCTCCCCCTGCCTATCGTTTTTACCAACTCATCCCCGAGTTTATGGTTGATGTTATCGATTAGCTTCATGAAAAGTCAACCGTCTCATCAGCAAATTCTTCATCATTCACATACTCACCTTCCTCGGTTAGTGACTGTTCACGCATGATTGCTTTTCCCATGGCCTTTTCAATTTTTTGCAAGATGCGTTCCTTTCTATCATTGAAGAAACCTTTAAAGTCGTCCTTATACATAAATTCAGGATTGACGACATGCGACTTTAATATCTCTAAAAATTCATCATCAGCAACACCTACATTTTTCTTTATACGGTCCAGATATTTACTGGGGGCATCTCCGCTTACAATACGATTTGTTCTGCCCGATAAGGGTGTTTTGTTAATGATAGAATCATATTCGTCACGGGAAATGGTATTTTTATTTTTTTCACACCACGCAACTGGAAAAATATGATGAATATCTATCGACTCAGAGAAGTAAGTACTGATATCAATCTTCGTACCTGATAACCAGTCCCTGGTATTATCATCCATCAGAATAGCATAGATTCCCTTATATGCGGCACTATTTCGTGTTCTCAGTGTATGTAGTCGTGACGGAACAAAATTGGCATCATAGATTGTTTTCGGTTCAGGTCCATCCTTTAATATCCAGTCAACAACCTGTACGATGTCGAGGGCATATCTTGTTTCGTTTGCAGAGCCATACAATTCACCGAAAACACCACACCAGAACCAACGCATCAACTTGGTCTTGTTTCCCATATTATCAACATCCTTTCCCAGTTGTGAGAGAATGGCCGCCATGGGCACAAGCTGAGTGGTGTAAGGCACATCCCTTGAATGGAAAATATGGTTTTCGACAAGAATTTTTGAGGCTTTTATAAATCCCTCTAATACCTGATTTCTGTACTTTTTATAATCAGACAACTCCAGATTAAGCATCTCTTTCCTCTTGGCGCTTACTGCAGGGAAGTTATCTTTTTGACCCACTTGTTCAAGATCAACTTTTCTCCGGTAAGTTGAGAAGAGGGTGATAGCCTGAATAAAATCAATCTCACTGGTCTTGTCGAGTACTTTATAAGATTTAAATTTTAATTTAATATGATTCCAATCCTCCTTCAAATCAAATTCTTCAGAGGCAAAAGAAGCGGTGAGCAATTCAAAGACAGAAAGTGATACTCCTCCGGTGTTTACCTTTTCAAAAACCTGGCATACTGCTTCCTTAGGATTCTCTTTAGTCATTTCAATCACAGGAAGCGAGTAATTATTAAAACCCAGAATAATTCTTCTGTGGAATTCATTCCAAAACTTAATTTTTTCCTTGTCATATTCCCAAAATTCGAAAAAAGATGGGAACCATGTATCATACTCGTCTATAAGGCTAACGGGGTACATCATGTTCTCAAATTCCTTCTCTCGGGTTGTTAGATCTAAAACTACATCGCGACCAATATTCTCAGTTACAATCTTATTTTCGTTGATTGAAAATATTGCTTCTTCAAGATCAGTATCCGGATCCAGCGCTTTCTGCATATCAATATAATACCACCTGTTTATCTCATACCCCTTAGCGTTTCTTGTTTTTACAACCTTATTGGATATGATGGCCTGGTAAAGTGACGTGAGCCGTTGCTGTCCATCAAGAATCAACATTTCTGGTTTTTTGCCGTTTACCTCAGGGGCGCCCTCAATGGCTTTTGTTTTGAACCGGATGGATTCATTTCCGTTTTCAAGCAGCATCACTGCTCCTATGGGAAATGACTTCGCGACACTGGCTAATATTCCTTTTATGCGATTGTCATCCCATACCCATCCTCGTTGAAAGTCGGGCAATTGAATTTTCCCTTCATGGATACTCTTTAATATCTCATACAGACTGGTTTTTTTTGAATCAAATGTTTCCATAGCAGATCAAGCTAATTCAAATATTTAGAAAAATGATTTTGTTCTACAAGTTAAAATGATTTACAAATATATAAAATTAAAACGGCTAAAAAAAGTTTGCAAAACGACCAATAATTTTCCTCAAAAAGCAATCAAATTGCCTTTATTCGTTTCTCCCTTTTCAAGGGCAAAAAAACGCCACTAGTAAAATCGCAATCAGAAAGGGTAGCCGATTGCAAAGTGAAAAGCAAAGTCCCGGCCAAAATCGGGTTTGAAAATTGTCCATCTCGACCCTTCGGGCAGTGCGGGGTTGTGGGCTTTCATACCGCCATCGATACGGATAATCAGAAAGTTCAGGTCAAAGCGGATACCCAGCCCGTAGGAAGCAGCCAGCTCCTTGTAGAAATTATTGAGGGAAAACAGGCCGCCCGGCTGTTCACTGTATTCTTTGATCGTCCATATGTTGCCCGTATCCACAAATGCAGCCACCTCTATCAGTCGTGTGAACTTTCGCCGATACTCCACACTGAAATCCAGCTTGATGTCACCTACCCTGTGTCCGAAATCATGCCCCGTGGAGTCGCGACTGAAGGTGCCGGGCCCCAGTGTTCTTGTACTCCATCCCCTGACACTGTTGGCGCCACCGCCAAAATATCTTTTCTCGAACGGCAACACGGTTGAATTGCCGTAAGGATATGCCACGCCTACAGCAAAATGTGCAGCGATGGTGTTTCTGTCGTTAAGTGTAAAAAGCGGAGCAATATCGAAGTCGCCCTTCACATACTCGGCATAGGGTAAACCGAAAAATTCTTCAATACCCTCTTTATTTTGTTTGCCACCACCAAGACCGGTCACCACACGGGGAAGCCATCCTGCTACTTCAATTCCCGAACGGATACGGAATGGAATGCGGGGCATGCTTCCTCTGGAAATACGGTTGTAATTGGTAAAGGTAATATTATAGGTACTCCGCACAATCAACTGCTCATCGTAACTGTAACGCAGAATCGGATTGGCTTCCTCGCTCAGGTATAATTCCTTGAACCGGTCGGAGGACCAGGGCATTCTCACGTAGGTAATACCTACCGGCTCAAGTACATTCAGGAGTTTCCACTCCATGGATGACCATTGAAAACGGCTCGACAAGTTAAAAAACTGACGCAGGTATTCAGGCCTTTTTTGAAAATTTATGCCAGCCGAGAATTCAGTGGAGGCAGAGGGCTGATCTCTCAACTGCTTCATCAGCCAGGGTAATAACAGTTGCGGGACTGACAGGAACACTTCTCCCCCGTATTCATAATAACTGTTATCCAGAAAATCGAGACTGTCGGTAGCCCGGATAAACTCATAGGCAGCATTTAAACGCACGCGAAAAGTCTCCCCACCCTTCAATATGTTGCGGTGTTCGTAGGTAAGGTTACTGGCCACCCCCAGGTCTCCGGCAGAATTGGTACCGTCCACTCCGAATTGCATATAATGTAAGTTACCCGGAAAGAGTGTGATCCTTGAATCGATCAGGTTTGAATCGTTGCGTACCACGGGTGTGAGATTGATGGCTGTCTGATTCACCGGCCCCATTCCGTTTAATGAAGAGTAGGTTCTCTCCACAATCCTGTCGGAGTAGAGCCTGCCGGGACGTACAAAAGTGTTGTAGTATACAGCCTGGGGAAGCAGGAACCGGTCTTTTTCGGATATTATCTGCAGATCCCGGTAGTAAACTGTATCCAGCTGGTTACTCCGGGTAGAATCCTGCAGAAGAGCTGCATCCACGCCATTGATGACAGTCACTTTTCCTATATTGTATTGTTTATGCAGGGTGGAGTCTGTGGGGTTATTCAGAGCCAGGGTCACGTCGGTCTGGTGATCGCCCACAGTCGTATCTGCCAGAAAATAAAAATTATCTTTCAGAAAATTATAATATCCTCTATTCCTCAGCGTGGTGGTCATACGTTCTCTCCCCAGTTCCAAAACAGACAAATCAAAGATATCTCCTGCCTTGATGATATCCAGCCTTTTCGATTCGTTCAGGATATTGTGGATAGTGGTATCGGCAGAGCGGATGGTGTCCCTGAAGAAGCGAATCCGGTGGGGTTCATTTCCGGTCACATCAAAAGCAAGGCTTACTTTTTTATCTTTTTTTTCCACGGTAGTGTCTACCTCCGCGTTCAAATAACCTTTGTTGTTGAGGTGTAGCCTGATCTGTTCGGCAGATATGACTGCGAGTTGTTCGTTGTACAACACGGGAGGTTCTCCATATTTGAGTAGCTGCCTGTTCATCCAGGTTGACTTGTCATTGGGTATGTTGTACATATGTAACTTCCATTTTCCGACAATGGGTATGGATGAGTTGGGCCGCTGCCGGAGAAAAGGTTCGAGCTCCGGGGATCCTATTCCCTTTACGTCTGAATCTATTTTGACTTTATTGAGCAGATAACTTCCATCCGGAACCTTTTTGGTCACGTCACATGCTGCAAACAAAAGCAGAAAGAGTATGGCAATCAGATATTTTTTCATCCGCTATTCCTCATTTTTTGGCTTGGTAAACCTGAAGTTAAAAAGCTTCCTGAATGATTTCGCCTCCTTTGTTACCACCACCCCCACGCCCTGGGTTGTGGGATTTCGGCGATAGAACCGTTCATTTGCCCTATTGAAGGCACGCAACATCAACCAGTTATTGATGTCATATTCCATCTCAAACTCTCCCATAAAGGCTTGCTGGCCAGCCAACATGCTGTTGTCGCCATAACTCAGGTTGGTGGTTATGCGCAAACGGTCGTTAAATAAACGGGTGGAGACATCAAGTCCCATCCTCACATTTTCAAAGGTTCCATCTACCGACTCCAGGTTGGTACTTACAGACCAGTTATCCTTTAATGCACTGGCAAAGAGGGCATCCAATCCACGCGACAAGGTGTTGGAGGCAAATTTGGTGAATACCGATGAGCCGAAGTTCAAATCGGGGGAACCTTCCGACGGGATAAAACTCCCGGTAGTTGCCAGATAGGCAAACTGTAAAATCTTAGTCTCCTCATTGTTTATGAAACTGTTCACCCGTTGCTGTATGTCGTTGGAACTTTCAGGCAGTTCAATATCGTACTGCAAATCCATGGCTTCGAGATCGCCTCTGATCTGCAACAGTGCATTTACCGGCACACGTGTGTTGGCCAGCTCCGTGGTAAAAGTGGGACTGAGGGCGACCAGATCGGCTCTGACCGGAAGATAGGCCGTGATATTGAACTGTGTGTTCATGGGATCTCCTTCCATGGTGAGCCTGCTGCCTTCGCGGATATTAAAGTCGATGGTTCGCAGATTCTGCAGGTTATAATGAAATTTTCCGCTGTTGATCACATAATCTCCGTATAAACGTACGGAAGGGGTAGATTTTGAGTTAAAACTGACATTCAGTTCTCCTTCACCGCTCGCTTCAAGTGCATTGCCGGTGGTGGGGTCCAGCAGTACCCCCGCTTTGAGTAAAGGATTCAGGTTTACGGTCATATTCATCACGATGGGAATACCCGACTTAGTCCGGGTGTTGGTCTCCGTAAACTCATCCTCCTTCTTGCGGAGGAAGGCCAGGGTGTCTTCCTGCGGGGTGTTGATATAAACCACACCGCTGTACTCGGTAGCCCTGGCTGTTTGTGGAATCATTACCATCACTTCCGACTGACTCTGTGTGAACAGATTGCCATTGCCAAAGATTCCGTTGGGTGAACCCGTCACCTGCAGATTACCCGATAGACGCAGGTTTCCATATACCATCAGGTCGGTACGTTCCTTATTGTTAAGCAACATGAAATCGTTTAGTCGGATTGATGCATTATATACCATTCTTCCGAAGTTACTATGCGAAAGTCTCACATTAAGATTCGCCGTGTTATTATTCTGATCGCGTATAATAAGGTTTTCCAAACCCACGTTGTCTTTTCTTATTTCAATGGTATCTGACACATAGTAGGTAACATTGGTATAAGTCACTTTCATTACTCCTTCTTCAATTCCCAGCCATCCTTCCGTCACCGGCTCAGACAACTTTCCGGTGATATGAATGTTTGAGTTCAGACGTCCGGAGAGCTGGCTGAAGGTACTGACAGTGAAGGGTTGAATGGCATTCAGGTCGAATTCATCGACGAGGAAATTCACATCCAGGGAGCGGTGGCTGTTGTCGCCGGTAGGGATAAATCCCTGAATAGCCAGATTACGTCTCCCCTTGTGGGTAAGATAAGCATTCAGATCCAGTCCGGAATAGAGATTATCCCAGTTTCCTTCGATATTCAGTGTACCAATGCTGTCGTTATTTACCGTGATGTGATCGATACGAAGATCCTCTGTTCGTATCAACGGGTTATCGAGGGCCTGTCTTATATAAATATCCCCGTTGATGGACCCGGCAAAGTCAGCGACATTGAAGGCCGCCAGAATATTGGCCAGTTCGGTATTATTGAAATAAATACGAACGTTGTCAGCTTCACTCCGGGAAGCAACACCATCGATACCGAGCAGAAGCATATTCTTTTCCTGCAGTCCGAAGTTACTGATGGTAATGTGATCCTTACGGTAGGCAATGGCTGCGTCATTAAACTTTATTTCCTTATCATTGAATAGAATGGTCGTAGGATGAATATGGATATCTGCGGCGAGCGGCATATCGCCTTCACGCAGGAATCCTGCCGTGACAAGAATCTCTCCGTTGGATTTTGTATTGCTTTGGCGCAAATCATATGAAACTATGTTTCTTACCGAATCCCCTGAAGCGTTGCTGTTCAGGCGGGCGTTGACAAACCCGTTATTCTGGACCAGATAGGTATTTACATTTAATCCCATGCCGGCAGGAATACCACTCTGCAGCTCCGCCCTCGTCTCGCGCAAGTCATTATTGCCCACCATAAGTCGTGGAATATGTGCTTTCAACTGAAAAGCGCCATCATTCGTCATTTGCACATTGCCACTTATGGTAGCCTGTTCCACATTATAAAATGGTAGGGAGAAAGCATAAGAAATATCTTCCGTATTTTTCAGCAGAATATTAAAACGGAAGTCATTGATTCCCGGAGCGGGTTCATCCTCTTCATTCAGGGGTATTACGGAAGGCAGGTGATGATGTAATGCCTGTTTCATTTCTTTTCCGATCGTGGAGAAATAATAATCGCCTTGCATCTCCGCTTCCAGAAATGAAGACATGATCTGCAATTTTTTTCCCTCTACCGAATCTGTCAATGCCTGAAGATAGATGGCCCCAGGATTATAAATAAAGTTACTGTCCGCCAATGAGATGTTGTCGGCCACCAGGGTACCGGCCATATTGTCGATGGTGGTACCGGCCAACTCAGCATCGATCCGGAGGCTTACATATGGATTCTTCCAGTCCGACATCATCAGGAAAGGTTTCAATTCAAGCCGTTCGATATCTCCATTCACCACAAAGCGCATCTCTTCTCCAAAAGTCACATCTCCATTCAGATCAAACCTGTTTTTTTCCGTTTTACTTTGGATGTTCGCCGTCACATTGTCGCCACTGTAGATGCCATTAAAATTGAGATCCTGATAATGATACCCGTGGTAGACTATCGATTCTACGCTTCCATCGGCAGTAACCGTGACTCCTTTATCCTTCAGGATGGAAACCTTCGTATTGGCACTCAGTGTGGCATTGCCCACACCCGGACCCTCGCCAATTATACTGGCCACCTCCATGTTGTGGGCACGTACGGGTCCCTCGAATTCCATTTGCTGAAATTTGTTTCTTATTCGTCCCGTACCGTTCAGCGAAACAGTACCCTGTGCTGTATTCACCGTACCGTCATACCTGAAATTAGTGAGTTTTCCGCGTACCTTCATCTGCAAATAGAGATCACCCATGTTCAGTAATTGAATGGGTGACTGATATACGAAGGCACCCACACGGATAAAATCCTGCAGATCTTCCTGTGAAACTCTCAGTTGTCGGACATCTGCCTCCAGGTCGCTATTATCGAGGTTACTATAATCGGATATCTTTCCGGAAAGGCTGATTTTCGTATCGGAACCGTATTGAAATCCGAGGTTGTGAAGTGTGGCCTGCGGCAATTTCCCCTCCACTTCCGCGTTGAAGGAGATGGGTTTATTCAGGTGAGCAAAACGGGACGTAAAAATAGAAATATCGTTCGGGTCTATGACATCACTCCCCGCTTTCAGATAGAATTCCTTTGTCGCCCTGTCATAGCGGGCATCGGCCACTCTGATTTCTGAACGATTCAGGGTAAGGGTCAGTTTATCACTTGTAATCTGTGTTTCCTCAGCTTTAGCGCTGGCTTTCAGATCATACAGCGTAAGCCCGGCATAACGCTCCCTAAAACTCAGCAGGCTTATATCGGCCTGCATATCCTCGATACTCAGGAAGTCGAGTTTCCCTTTGAAATTCAGATTATGTATGTCGAAATGTGAGACATTAAACTGTCCCGGCGTCCGAGGCACGGTATCGATGTTGTATTGCAGTCTCCCATTCTTTAAAATCACTTCGTTTGCTGTAATGCGCCAGACCGCTTTCTTCTTCACCATTGTGGTATCTTTCTCTTTGGCAAAAGCATCAATCAGGAACTGAAAGTTGAAAGGATCCTCGGGAGAATTACGATGCACCTGGGCCAAAAAGTTTTCCAGGCTCACCTTCTCCACTGACACCTTGTTCCTGAGAAGATCCATGGCATGGATACGGACAGCCATTCTGTCAATATATGCCAGAGTATCCTGTTGCTGATCTTCGAGGTATATTCCATTTAGTTCGAGGGTATTGAATAAACGAAAACGGATACCTCCGAGGGAAGCTTCGGTCTTGATTACTGGTTTTATCTTTTCGAGTGCAAGGTCGGCAGCTCTCTTTTGCACGGCAGGAATGCTGAAACCAATGAAAAGTATAATATTTAACAATATGATACTTCCCACAATGATAGCGAGTATACGGGTAATCTTTGCAATCAAATTAATGAATCAAAAACAAGTAAATGATCATAACTTTTTCAACAATGCAATATTACAAAAAAAGGAGGAATGGCTTTGGCTCAGCTTCCATTTTAACCAAAAAATAAGGTTATTTGGGCTTTTTCCACAATAACGAACTGTCGCCATAACTCAAGAACCGGTAATCGTGATGTAGCGCATAATCGTAAATTCTTTTCCAGTCGTTACCCACGAAGGCGGCAATAAGCAACAGCAACGTGCTCTGAGGTTGATGGAAATTTGTAATGATCGCATCAGCGTAATGAAAGTGATAACCCGGCACGATGATGATCTGCGTATCAGTAATCAGCCTGTCTTGTTTTTGTCTGTCGAGATAGACAAGTATATTTTGAAGCGCCCGCGTGGGAGAAATAGAGTCACCGGCCTCATCGTAAGGCTCCCACTGCTTCACGCTCAGTTCCTGTGCAGAGGCTTCGGGATGGAGATGTAGCTTCCTCCCGATATAATACAGACTCTCCACGGTACGCAGGGAGGTGGTACCCACCACAATTAGTTTGCCCTGATTATTCAGCAGTTTCTCTACTGTCTTCCGTTCTACGGTGATGAATTCGGTGTGCATGGTATGACCGGTGATTATATTTGATTTCACCGGCCGGAATGTGCCGGCACCCACGTGCAATGTCACTTCAGCCGTAGCAATTCCTTTTTTTTGGAGTTGTTCCATTACATTGGGCGTAAAATGGAGTCCTGCAGTAGGTGCAGCTACTGAGCCCTCAATGCGGGAATAGACGGTTTGGTATGTTTCATCGTCACTCGCTTCTGAGGGGCGATTGAGATAGGGAGGAACGGGTAGTTTTCCGGCAAGCTCCAGCAGTTCGGAGAAAGTAAGTCCGTCCCGGTTCCATGAGAAGAGGACAATCCACTCCCCGTCCTTTGCTTCCTTCTTCTCTGCCTTTAACGTGCACACTTCGCCGTCGCAGGTCACCTCCATAAACAAGGCCTCCTCTTTCCATTTTTTGGCATTACCGATCATGCAGTGCCATGAACATTGCTGTCGTTGTTGAAAGTTCAGTGCATAATCTGCAGGTGCGTGAGGTGAAAGACAAAATATCTCTATCTGTGCTCCTGTTTCCTTATAAAAAAGCAGGCGGGCATGGATCACACGGGTATTGTTGAAGAGAAGCAGGCTCTCTTGGGGCAGCAAGGCCGGCAATTCATTGAATGTACAGGAAGACAGTTGTGCATTCCGATAGAGCAACAACTTTGATGTGTCCCTTTGAGAAAGAGGATATCTGGCAATTTTATCGTCGGGGAGATCGTAGTTGAAATGGGATATTTGCAATTCCCCGATCTGGTACTTTTTCATTTTTTACAATCGTAAAACGATTTTTCGTAGTTATTTAATGCATTTATTCCGCAAAAATAGTCAACTTTGCAACAGGTAACAAAAATAAAACTACTGAAAAGAGACCCAAAGAGCATGAAGAAAGTGGAGACAGGCGACAAAGTGCGTTTTCTGAATACTGTAGGTGGAGGTGTTGTGAAAGGTTTTCTCAACAAACAGCTGGTGATTGTAGAGGATGAGCACGGATTTGAGGTCCCCGTACTCATTTCAGAGTGCGTGGTTGTCGAATCTGCCGGAAATGAGAAGCTGGGACAGACTCCAGAAAACAAAGAGACGGTGGCGGAGAAAGATCATTATCCTTCCCTGCCTGAAGTGAAAGTAAAAGTACCGGAGGCAGTACAGGAAACATCCGGGGGAGAAGAGATCACTGCTTGCCTGGCCTTCCTGCCCACAGATGTGAAGAATCTCTCGATTTCAGCCTACGAATGTTATTTTGTGAACGACAGCAACTATTACTTGTTTTTCAATTATATGAGTCGCGAAAACAATACATGGAAAAGTCGTTACAGCGGTTCCATAGAGCCGAATACCAAGATTTTTCTGGAAGAATTTGATAAAACGGTGCTCAATGAAATTGAAAAAGTGTCTGTCCAGTTTATCGCTTTCAAACATCAAAAACCTTTTCACTTCAAGAATCCCTGTTCCGTGGAATTACGTATTGACACGGTAAAGTTTTACAAACTACACAGTTTCAGGGAGAACGACTACTTTGAGGATGATGCACTACTCTATTTTATCGTGCAGAATGATGTCCCCGAGAGGGAGATGCTGGTCTCCGCAGGAGACCTTGAACGTGCCATCAGGGATAAGAAGTCCGGTGAAAATCGCCCTCGTATTCAACGGATCGAAAAAAAAGAAAAAGATCGGCCGATCGAGATTGACCTGCATGCCGATGCATTACTCGACTCCACAGCAGGGATGAATAATGCCGATCTGCTGGACTACCAGCTGAATAAATTCAATGAAGTGATGACCAGCCATATCAGGAATAAAAACAAAAAAATTGTATTTATTCACGGCAAAGGCGACGGAATATTAAAAAGTGCCATCCTGAAAGAATTGAAAACCAAATATCCAAAATGTTATTACCAGGACGCATCCTTTCAGGAATACGGCTATGGAGCAACAATGGTAACAATTAAGTAAAAACTTATGATGAAGAAAAATATCACAATCCTCATTGTGGCTGTCATGCTTACAGGCTGCAACGTTATGAACCAGATTGGAGGCGCTATTCAGCTCTCTCAGAGCGAATACAGGTATCACTCCCTGAATAATATTCTACTGGCAGAGATAAACCTGGGTGACGCATCCAGCATCTCCGTCTCCAACCTGGCTTCAATAGCCACGGTGCTGGCCAGGGGAGCCTCAATGCAGTCCATTCCTTTCAGCATGACCCTGAACATGGACGTGACCAATCCAAACAGTTCGGCTGCCTTTCTCGATGCCCTTGATTACGCCATTCAAATAAATGACATGGAATTTGTGGAAGGGAAAATGGATATCCCCATCCGCATTGAACCAGGGGAAACCAAGGTCGTGGGCATTCCCGTAAGCGTGGATCTGAAAAATCTGATGAACCGTTATTCACAGGAACGGGTAACCAATGAAATGAGTGCCTTTCTGGGGATTACCCCCAACGAGACGTCGGTATCGGTAAAACTATGGCCTAAATTTACGGTCGGAGGCACCCTTGTAAAGGTACCTGCTGCAATTCCCGTGGTTTTCAAGTTCGGGGGAAAATAACGCAGTACAACGCCCGTTACACCTCTTCAAATACGATGCGGGCACGGCAAACAGTTCCTTTCCCATGTGTTTCAATCTGAAAGGCATAGTCGGCCTGTCCCTTTAACTGACGAAAGACTTCTCCCGAATCGCCGAAGGTAAGTTCTTTCAGGAAGTTGATCTCAAACCGGCGGATATGATGCCTCCGATAAAAATCGGGCGTGAAACAATCGGACAACCATTCTACATAGTGCAGGCTGTTGGCATGATTGTTTACATCAATATCGCTATATTTCACCAAAAAGCTGTTTGCCACCTCTCCCGACACATTGGGAATACGTCCCGGCTCCCCGATAGGAGTACTCTCTCCCACAATGAAATGACGCATAGCTGGAAGTGTCTCCAGCAGCACACTGCGACGTGTACGCATGTCCATTACTGCCCAGGAGGAGGCTGCGTGCCCGATAAGATGGTCTCCACCATCAAGTATTCTGAAATTGCGGGTTGTGAAAGCGGTGCCTATATGCTCAATCCAGGTCTCAATAGTCAGGGAGTCGCTTTCGGTGGGCATTCTTTTCATATCGATCACCAGGCGTGACAAAACCCATGTAAAACAATCACTTTGCAGTTCAAGCAGGCCAAAGCCATTTTCATCGGCATTTTTTCCGGCGGTGATCAGTATGAAATTTGTGAGAGAGGCCAGAGAAACCCTTCTACGAAAATCTATGTCCTGCGCCTCTATGTCGTAACTATATTTTTTCTTCGCTGCCATCATTCCGAATTATAATCCGCAAAAGTACAAAATAAAAGCTTTTTATGGGACGGTATTTATGCCTATCTTTGTTCATGTAATCCATCAGGGAACTTTTCCAAACTGGCCACGGCCAATCGGGAAGTCATATCATGGATCCAAAATGGCAGCAACCCGTAGAAGCGTACCGGACAAAGGAAAGAAATTTTCAGAAAAAACAAAAAGATATACTTTTCTCCGGTTTTTATCGTTGTAAATACGGTATTACGTAATCAACACCCTGCCGTTTTCACCGTGCAAAATGAAGAGCAACGGGATAACGGTGAATTGAATACTTCGGATATGATAGATTATATTAAGGGCGATGTGGTCGAGTTGACTCCTGCAACTGTCACCATTGAATGCGGAGGTATCGGATATCAGATGAATATCTCGCTCAACACCTATGGAGCCCTCAACAACAGGCAGGCAGAAAAACTATACGTGCACGAAGTAATCCGCGAAGATGCACATGTTTTGTTCGGCTTCGTGGATAAACATGAACGGGAGCTTTTCCTGCTCCTTATTACTGTCTCGGGAGTAGGTCCCGGCACTGCACGGGTCATTCTTTCCTCCCTCAGCGCCAAAGAGCTGGAGAACGTGATTGCCACGGAAAATGCTGCCGTGTTGCAGTCAGTGAAAGGCATCGGGGCAAAAACAGCACAACGTATCATTGTAGATCTGAAAGACAAGATCAAGTTTACCGACGAGAGCGGGACCATACAGCTGCCTTCCAAAGCCGATCTTTCCGAGACAGGCCATGCGGCCGTGTCCGCACTGGTAATGCTTGGCTTTGTGCAGACAGCCTCACAAAAGGTGGTGTCAAAAATAATCAAAGAATCGCCCTCACTACCAGTTGAAGGTGTCATTAAAGAAGCTTTGAAGAGATTATAAACAGCGGGCTGGTTACGTAATACGCATTTTTGGGTAAAAATCGTATAGCTGTTATCTCTCTGAAAAAAACCGTTCACATAGTACTTTTATTGCTCCTGTTTATGGCAAACGGGATACAAAGCCTTCGTGCGCAAATAAGTTTGTCGGGCTTCAAGACAGAAGTTCGTTATGATCATCTGCTTGATCGCTATGTCTTCGAAAAAAAAATCGGTAACACCGTAGTGGGTACCCCCTACTCAATGACGCCCAAAGAATACATGGCATACCGGCTGCGCCGGACGCAGACCGACCATTTCCGTGAACGCAACACGCTACAGGGCGACACCCTGCAGCCCTCTTCAAAATCCTTTTCACCTGTTGTCCTGAGAAAGAAAAGCAATCCACCGGGGACCATCTTCGGATCCGGGGGAGTACGCCTTACAACACAGGGTTATGCGGAAATATCAGCCGGAGTGAACAGGAATGTCACCAATAATCCCACTCTTCCCCAACAGGCACGTAGAAGAAGCATGTTTGACTTCGACCAGCAGATCCAGCTCCATGTAAACGCGAAGGTGGGTGATAGGATTGACTTTGACATCAATTATGACACCGAGTCGACCTTCGACTTTCAGAACAAACAGGTCAAAATGGCTTACCAGGGTAATGAAGATGATATCATCCAGAGTATAGAGGCAGGCAACGTGAACATGAACAGCAGCAACTCACTCATTCAGGCTGGATCGGCGCTATTCGGAATCAAATCGGAGTTACAGTTTGGAAGATTGCGGGTCAACAGTATCTTTTCACAGCAACAATCCGAATCGCAGACCATCAATACACGGGGGGGGGTACAAACAACACCTTATGAGTTCTCTGTCGACCAATACGATGAAAACAGACACTTCTTCCTGGGCTACTGGTTTCGTGAGAAGTATGACGAAGCGCTGGAAAAGCTGCCTTACATTCAGTCTCCCGTCTCCATTACCAGGATGGAAGTATGGGTGACCAACAGGCGGGGCGATTATGCCAGGGCAAGAAATATTATTGCCTTTGCCGATCTCGGGGAAAAGGATCATATTCATAATAGTGCATGGATACCTCAGGGAATCCCTGAAGTACCGCATAACCAGGCCAACACGCTGTATGAGCAGCTCACCGGCATCTGGTCGGAAGCACGTGAGAGCAGCGTTGCGGCACAGGTTTTTCCGGCCGGTATTGTAGCCGGTGTGGATTACGAAAAACTGGAAAATGCGCGTCTTCTCACTACATCCGAGTACAGCTTTCAGTCGCAGCTGGGGTATCTGTCTCTGAACATGCCACTGCAACCCGACGAAGTGCTGGCAGTTGCCTATGAGTTTACCTATCGCGGAGAGGTATACCAGGTAGGTGAATTTTCAACTGATGTGCGTGGAGTCGCCGCAGAGGGTAACAACAATGGAGCCGGCGCTCTTTTTCTGAAGCTGCTCAAGCCGGTATCGCTGTCTCCCCGTGCCTACACCTGGGATCTGATGATGAAAAACATCTACTCCCTCGGTCATGGTGCCTATAACATACAGCGAGACCACTTCCGGCTGCAGATCACCTGGCAGAGCGACGCCAGGGGATCGTACCTGAATTATATTCCCGAAAGTGGCATCGGAGATGATTTGTTGCTACAGGTGATGCACCTCGACAGGTTAAACAGCAGAAATGATCCTTCTCCCGATGGCATCTTCGACTTTCTGGAAGGGTATACGGTAGACTCACAAAATGGACGGATTATCTTTCCGGTGGTCGAGCCTTTCGGCTCTTACCTGCGTCATAAAATAGGCAATGATGTTATCGCCGAAAAATATATTTATCAGGAGTTATATGATTCCACACTGACGATGGCACGTCAGTATCCGGAAAAGAATAAATTCCGTATCAGCGGTGAATACAAAGGTTCTTCGGGTTCGGAGATCAACCTGAATGCCATGAATTTGGACAGAGGATCGGTACGGGTGGTGGCTGCCGGTGTTCCGCTCACCGAGGGAGTCGACTATACGGTAGACTATGTATCGGGTACGGTAAATATCATCAATCAGGCTATACTGGCCACGGGAACACCCGTAAGTGTCACGCTCGAGAACCGGCAGATCTCACAGTTACAGCGAAAAATGCTGACAGGACTGGACGTGAATTACGATTTCTCCAAAAACTTATCATTTGGCGCCACGCTGATGCACTATTCCGAAAAGCCGCTCACCATGAAGTCCGCTTTTGGCGATGAATCCTCAAAGAACACATTGTGGGGAACCCATCTGAACTACAGGAAGCAGTCATATGCGCTCACCAACCTCATCGACATGCTCCCTTTTGTGGAAGCTACCGCGCCTTCTCAACTGACAGCAAATCTCGAGTTTGCGCAAATGCTTCCGGGGCATTACGAAAACAAATATACAGGCAGCTATTCCTATCTCGATGATTTTGAATCCTCCACATCGGCCATCGACCTGCGCACACCCTATGCCTGGACACTAGCTGCCACCCCTTACAGCAATACATCCACTTCACTTTTTCCGGAAGCAGCGCTCTCAAATCATACCGGGTATGGAAAAAACCGGGCTCTTCTGGCATGGTTCTATATCGACGGAATCTTTACCCGTAAGAACTCCGGTCTCACGCCCGTACACATTCAGAATGACGCCGATCAGCTCTCCGATCACAGGGTACGGGAGATCTACGAACGGGAGATATTTCCAAATCGCGATGCACTGTATGGTCAGCCGGCCACGTTGCCGGTACTGAATCTCTCCTATTATCCCGATGAACGCGGTCCCTATAACCTGGACACCGATGTCGACTCCAACGGCAGGTTACATGATCCACGCCGGCGTTGGGGCGGCATCACCCGCCGCATGGATACCCGCGATTTTGAAGCTGCCAACATCGAGTATATTGAATTCTGGCTGATGGATCCCTTCGTGAACGATACTATGGGCAGTTCACAAGGCGGGGATCTCTATTTTAATCTCGGTGAAATATCGGAAGACATTCTGAAGGATGGCAAAAAGTTCTTCGAGAACGGACTACCTGTCGATGGCGATACCACAGCTGTGGGAAAATCGGTATGGGGTAAATATCCCAAACGACAATCCACGGTCTACGGTTTCGACAACTCCCTGGGAACAGAATCGCGCAGGATGCAGGATGTGGGATTAAACGGACTAAACAGCGAGGAAGAAAAAACATATCCTGCATACGCGGCCTACCTCGACGAGCTGCGACAGCGCCTCTCTGGAGAAACGATCTCAAAGATGCAGGACGATGCCCATTCACCGTTCAACGATCCGGCGGGCGATAGCTTCCGCCATTACCGCGGGGAACAGCAGGACCGACAGCGACTAGGCATTCTTGACCGCTACAAGTATTATAACGGAACGGAAGGTAACTCACTGGCACCGGAAGAGGACAACTCCTATCACAGTGCCTCACGAACCACGCCCGATGTGGAAGATATTGACAATGACCACACGATGAATGAAAATGAATCCTATTTCCAATACAAAGTATCCCTTCGTCCCGGTATGCTGGAGGTGGGTTCCAATTTCATCACGGACAAAAGGGAAGTGAGGCTGAAGCTACGTAACGGAAAAGACGGAAAGGTAACCTGGTTTCAGTTCAGAATACCTATCCGTGAATATCAGACCCGCACCGGCAATATACAGGGGTTCCACAACATCCGGTTTATGCGGATGTTTCTCACCGGCTTTGAAGAACCGGTGTTTCTTCGTTTTGCCACCCTGGAGCTGGTACGCAGCGAATGGAGAAGCTATCGTAGCGAACTTGTCTCCGGAGGGGCACAGGCCGGGACCGGTAACCTGGAAATATCTGCCGTAAACATTGAGGAGAACGGAAGCAGAACACCGGTAAATTATCTGTTGCCACCCGGCGTAACACGTATACTCGATCCGGCCCAGCCTCAATTACGACAGGAAAACGAGCAGTCGCTCTCTCTCAGGGTGACGCATCTTGATCCGGGTGATTCCCGGGCAGTATATAAAAATTGCATGTACGACCTGCGTCGCTACAAAAGAATGCAGATGTTTGTACACGCAGAACAGTTACGGGATGATACGGATGTGCTGAAGGATGGTGACTTCTCCATCTTTTTGCGCCTGGGGTCGGATTATAGAAATAATTTTTACGAGTATGAGATCCCGCTTCGCCTCACACCCGAAGGACAATACAGTGCTCATACACTTTCAGGGCAGCAGGCCGTATGGCCAATAGAAAACATGTTTGATTTTCCGCTGGAACTGTTCACCGGTTTGAAACTCGACCGCAATGCCAATAAGAAATCCGGCATGGAACCCGATTACTTCACACCCTACACCCAATCCGATCCCGGGAAACCGGACAACCTGATCACCATCGTGGGCAATCCGTCACTGGCAGAGGTGAAGGTATTGATGATCGGCATCCGCAATAACAGCCGTGAAGTAAGGTCAGGAGAGATATGGGTGAATGAAATGCGACTGAGTGAGTTCGACGAGGAAGGAGGTTGGGCTACCCGGGGCAATGTGAACCTGACACTCTCCGACCTGGGTGCGATTTACCTTGCGGGACAAAAGGAAACCGCAGGCTTCGGAGCACTTGATCAACACCTGCTGGCACGCCGTAACGATGAGTATACCACACTGCAGGTTACCATGAATATGGAACTGGGCCGCTTTCTCCCGAGAAAAGCAAAGATCTCCGCACCTCTCCATTACGTATGGTCCGAAGAAACAATGACCCCCCTCTACGATCCTTTTAACCGTGATATTCTGTTGAAGGAAACACTGGGACAGACTGGCAATCAGGCCATCCTCGACTCTCTAAAGAGTGTGGCACTCACCGGCAGAAGCATCCGGGGTCTCAGCCTCAACAATGTGAAG
This sequence comes from Proteiniphilum sp. LBM24028, assembly GCF_056629195.1. Lineage (NCBI taxonomy): Bacteria > Pseudomonadati > Bacteroidota > Bacteroidia > Bacteroidales > Dysgonomonadaceae > Proteiniphilum > Proteiniphilum sp. LBM24028. Next base: position 1,782,722 of record NZ_CM152817.1, read on the forward strand.
ATCGATGTCAAAAGTAAAAATCCCATGCCTTACGATCCGGCAAACTTCAGCTTTGGCTATACGAGGAATAAGGAGAAACGCCATAGTCCGGACACAGAATATACTTCTGCAAAGGATTTCAGACTGGAAGCCCACTATTCATATACCTCTCTGGCAAAGCCATGGGAACCATTCAAGGGAATAGATGGTTCTACGGACTGGTCAAAGCTGGCACGATCCCTTCATATCAATTACCTGCCCAGTAACATCCGGATAAGTAGTATCATCACGCGGCACTATCAGGAAACGCAATTGAGAGACTCACAAGTCCACCTTTCTTTTGACAGCGACTTCTACTGGAATAGGGATTTCTCATTCACCTGGGACCCGACCAGAAACTTGCACACTTCGTTTCGCTCCGGTACCATCGCGGAGATTGAGGAGCCTTACCTGCAAGTAAATAAGGAGATCAACCGCAGCGACTATGATATATGGAGAGACTCGGTTGTACAAAGTATCCGCAAATTGGGTAAGCCGCTCAGCTACGCCCAAAAAGCCGATGTTACCTATACTCTTCCCTTTGCACAAATACCCGTAATGGATTGGATCAGTTCCAGTACAGCCTGCAATACAGGGTACCGATGGGAACGGGGAGCCGTAATTGAGGGAGAGAATATGGGCAATTTCCTACAAAACGACCTCTCTTTCACCTTTCAGAGTCGATTCAATTTGAATGCTCTCTATAACAAGATACCTTTTCTGCGACAAGCAAACAGAAGCTTTTCCGGCGAAGAAAAGGGAACACGGCCCGAAACAAGGCAAAAGAGCTATACCGATAGTGAAGCGGCCCGATCACTGTTCCGTGTCATGATGATGGTGCGTCAGATAAATTTAAATATTGTTCATAAGACGCGGACCGACCTTGGTGGTTACAATCCGTCAGTTGGCGACCTCTTCGGACAACAAAAGAGTACAGAGGGCCTTCTTCCCGGTCTGGGCTTTGCCTTTGGTCTGGAAGGAGGAGAGGAATTTGTCAGGAAAGCCATGGCACGCCATCATCTGGTAATGAGTGAGAATAACCTCAGGCCCGCCATTTTCAACCGGACACAGCAAATCAGGATGGATGCTTCCATAGAACCTTTACCAGGTCTCAGTATATATCTGCACGCGTTGTACGAAGACAACAAACGAACGGAAATGCAATACATGCTCCCGGGAATGCCCGATGTTCGTGGCGGAAGTTTTGCCATGAGTACGGTCACGCTCTCCTCCGCCTTTGAACAATCAGGGGCAGGTAACAATTACTATTCCCGTGCTTTTGAGAATTTTCAAAGATACCGGGAGGGGATGGCGGCACGGGTTCGCGAACAATATGTGACAAAAGACTACCCTTCCCTGGGATTTCTTGTCGGCAGCAGTCTCAGCGGGAAACCGTTCGATCCGGCTGTGGGCGACGTACAACACAATTCTGCAGATGTACTCATCCCCTCCTTTTTTGCTGCCTATACCGGAAAAGATCCCAAAAAGACCGGCCTGCGGGCTTTTCCGGACATCACTTCCATGTTGCCAAACTGGAATATTTCATATAATATGACAAACGTTCTTCCCGGTCTGAAAGATCATATTAAATCGCTTATTATCAACCATCAATACCTGTCACAATACAGGATAGGCTCATTCGCATCCTTTCTGAGCTGGGTACCTGCTGGCAACGGAAGTGAACTGGGATTTGTCCGCGATGCAATGTCTGGAGTACCCTTGCCTTCATCGCCCTTCGATATCTCGGCGGTGAGTATTGTGGAAAGCTTCAATCCCCTTATCGAAGTGAGCAGTGTATTCAATAACGAGATGAATATTGGTTTACGTTTCAACCGGACACGTGCGGTGAATCTGAATGTCACATCGCTCCAGGTCGTGGAAACCAACGACAAAGATATGGTTCTTGGATTGGGTTATCGAATAGTTAACGATATGAACACCCGACTGGATATTTCCCACAAGATCACACAGGCGTTGATCAGAAAAATAGAAAATGGATTCACACAGGCGACTGACGGTATTCAAACGACATCTGTTCGCTTTGCAGCCGACTATGCAATAAGCAGTACTTTGACACTACGTGCTTTTTTTGACAAGATCATCAACAAACCTCTTGTATCATCCGGGTCCTACGCAACCTCCAACACAAATGCAGGCATAAGCCTACGGTTCAATCTGAATCAATAAAACCATAATCTGGGTAAGAAAGGAAAAAACCGAGAAAATGAGTTTTTATATTAAATAAAAACTAAATAAACAAAATGATGAGGGACTTTTCCTTAATTTTTGTTGAATAAATCGTTTTTTTACGTTTTTTCTTAATTTTAAGAGGATATGTTAAACAAAAAAGTCGTTTATTTGTTAAATTAAAACGACAAAACGATCTTTGAAATAAAAAATGTCACTTAAAAGGAGTAAGTAAAGATGAAAAAATCGACAATTTGGTTGCTTGCCCTGGTGATGTTCACGGCATTTTTTGCATTGTTATTCCTGCAGGTCAGGTATATGAGAACAAGCATGGCCATCCGTTCACAACAGTTCGACGAACAGGTGAACAGGAGTCTCTACAATGTGATGAGAGACCTCGAGCAGGACCAGACCCGCGACTATCTCGAACAGGACATGATTGAATCGGAGAACAGATATTCGCAGTACAATCAATCACGAGGCACGCAACAAATCACCCGCGAGCGGACTACCGCTGCCATTACCAATCCCGATGGAAGTGAAACAAGAATTGCATTGGATATCACACAACGGTCCACGCGTCCACAAGAACAACCCGAACGGGTTTTTCTGTCACCCAATCAGGGTGCCAGTACGATCTCAAAGACGCAGTACGATATGCAGCAATCCTTGTCGAAACGATACCTGCATGAACGATCATTGCTTGATGAGGTTATTTTTAAAATACTGAACCGTGCAAGCAACGAGCCGATTGAGAAACGGATCGATTTCAATAAGGTGGAGCAATATATTCGTTATGAATTATCATACAACGGACTTAATGAACCGTTCAGTTTTCAGATTGTGAATTTCAACAACAAGATAGTCTACTCGTCTCCCGGCTTCTCAACAAAGTACCCGGATGCAGTATATACACAGATTCTGTTTCCAAATGATCCTCCGGCAAAGTTGAACAGGTTAAGAACCTACTTTCCGACAAAAAGGAATTATGTATACAGCGAGCTATCCTTTTTCATACCGTCACTTATATTCACGTTTATCCTGCTGATAACGTTTATATTTACGGTAGTATCGTTGTTTAGACAAAAGCGTTTGTCTGAAATGAAAAATGACTTTATTAACAACATGACGCATGAGCTGAAGACACCAGTCTCCACCATCTCGCTCGCATCGCAGATGCTCAAGGATGAGTCTATATTGAAGTCTCCCGAGGTATTTAAACATGTGACCGGTGTGATTCATGATGAGACAAAGCGATTGAGTTTTCAGGTGGAAAAAGTACTGCAGATGTCGCTCTTCGACAAGCAGAAGACAACACTGAAGATGAAAGAATTGGATGTAAACGACCTTGTGGTCAGTGTTGCCAACACGCATGTGCTCAAAGTCGAGAAACTGGGTGGTACACTCGATATAGACTTGCAGGCCGAGCATACCACGATAAGGGTAGATGAAATGCATTTCACCAATGTCCTTTTCAACATTCTCGACAACGCATTGAAATACAGGAAGAAGGAAGAAGCTCCGGAATTAATGATCCGTACCCGTAATGAAGGTAGCAAGATCATCATTTCCATAGAGGATAACGGCATCGGCATGAAAAAGGAAGATGCCAAGAAGGTATTTGAACGTTTTTATCGCGTACCCACCGGCAACCGGCATGATGTAAAAGGATTTGGACTGGGGCTGGCATATGTGAAAAAAATCGTAACTGATGTGAATGGCACCATTCGTGCTGAAAGTGAATTAGGTAAAGGAACAAAATTTATAATTAGTTTACCCGTAATAACACAAAAATGATATGGAAGAGAAATTAAAAATTTTTTTATGCGAAGATGATGAAAATCTTGGCATGTTACTGAGAGAATACCTCCAGGCAAAAGGTTTTGATACCGATCTGTTTCCCGATGGAGAAGCCGGTTTCAAAGGATTTGTGAAAACAAAATATGATCTGTGCATTGTCGATGTGATGATGCCCAAGAAAGACGGTGTAACACTGGTAAGGGAAATCAGAACCATCAATACGGAAATACCGGTGATTTTTTTGACAGCTAAGAATATGAAGGAAGATGTACTGGAAGGTTTCAAAGCCGGAGCCGACGACTACATCACCAAACCATTCAGCATGGAAGAACTGGTACTGCGTATTGAGGCCATTATCCGTCGCGTGAAAGGTAAAAAGAGCAAGGAACAGCAGGTATATAGTTTCGGTACAATGACATTCGATACACAAAAACAGATACTGATCATTGGCGACGTGCAGACGAAGCTTACCACAAAGGAATCTGAATTGCTGTCGTTGCTTTGCGCGCATGCCAACGACATTCTGGAACGCAATCATGCGCTGAAGCAAATATGGGAAGAAGACACCTATTTCAATGCACGCAGCATGGATGTCTACATTACAAAACTACGCAAATTATTGAAACCGGAGCCCAACATCGAGATCATCAACATTCACGGAAAGGGATACAAGCTGATTGTACCCACAGAAGAAGAGAATGCCGAGAAATGAGACAGGGCATTGTAGCTTTTACAAGAAGCCGCTCCGAAAAGGGCGGCTTCTTTATTGATTCACAAAACGGAATTTATTATTTTTTTGTAACAAATTTGTAACATGAAAATTTAATACTTACTTTTGCCATGAAAGATTATTATATTAAAAGAATCCGGTGATGAAAAACAGTAAAAGGAGCATGGCGAAGTCGCTTAGACTCATCGCCACTGATCGGCAGAGAACCAATATCCTGCGAGTGTGGGAACAGAAGGCCATAGCTTATCTGGTACAGAAGGTACCGGCATGGATAAGCTCGGACGGCCTTACGGCCATTGGCTTTTTAGGTAATCTGATGGTGGCGTCCAGTTTTGTGCTGGGAGCTTACCTGAACCATTACTGGCTGTTGCTGTCGCTACTTGGCTTTGTTATCAACTGGTTGGGAGATTCTCTCGACGGGCGACTGGCATACTACCGGAACAAACCGCGGAAATGGTATGGATTCTCACTCGATGTTACTGTTGACTGGGTAGGAACCATTCTCATCGGATTGGGATTTTCTATTTTTGTTTCTGGTGTCTGGAAATATGCAGGATTCATTTTCGTGGTGCTTTACGGATGGGAGATGATTACTGCCCAGCTGCGATACAAGATTGGAGGACAGTATTCTATCGACTCGGGCATTTTTGGCCCCACTGAAGTACGCCTGCTATTAGGCACAATCATCACTTTTGAGGTATTTGTCCCGGGCTCCATCCAGTTTCTTGCCTCAGCAGCCTGTTTCTTTCTGCTGATATCCAATATTGTGGAGAGCAAACGACTACTCCTTCTGGCCGATGAGCAGGACAAGGCTGAGCGATTGCTGAAAGAGACAGAGCGCGAATCTCTGCGCAAAGAAAATGCATAACCTTTTCTGAACGTTTGGTGTGATAGTGCCTGCTGAAGTTTCACCGTAAATATATGTCTGTTTCAGCCAAAAAAGCTACCTTTGTGCAAAAATGTAACAATGGCACTATCCATGACGGGATACGGCAAAGCGGTAGCTGTGCTCCCCAACAAAAGAATAACGATTGAAATAAAATCTTTGAACAGCAAGCAATTTGATCTGTTCACCCGTCTCCCTGTCATTTACCGAGAAAGAGAGATCGCTTTGCGCAATACCCTGTCACAGAGACTGGAGCGCGGAAAAGTAGATTTATCGATGAATGTGGAAGTAATATCCAAAGATGTATCCGTAAAGATAGATCACCACGTGGTAGATCAGTATTACCGGGAAATCACAGGGTTGGCCCAAGAATTGAACATTCCTCTTCCGGATGACTGGTTTTCACTGTTAATGCGTCTTCCCGAAGTCATGAAACAGGAGCCGGAAGAGTTGGATGAAGAAGAATGGGAAACCATCGAGATGGCAATAAACCGTGCAGTGGACGAAGTGACCAGCTTTCGCAAACAGGAAGGAGAGATGCTTGCAAAGGTACTGACGGAAAAGATCCAACTCATCCGCTCCCTCCTGGCAGAGGTTGACCCTTTTGAAGCGGAAAGAATGGAGAAGATTAAAAGCCGGATCTATGATGGATTAAATAATCTGGAAGGAATCGAATACGATAAAAGCCGTTTCGAACAGGAGATGATTTATTACATTGAGAAACTTGATGTAAATGAGGAAAAGACCCGGCTCGCCCATCATCTGGATTATTTTATCGAAACACTTGCCGACACCCGTTCTCAGGGAAAGAAACTAGGTTTTATAGCCCAGGAGATAGGGCGTGAAATCAATACACTCGGCTCAAAATCCAACCAATCGGGGATGCAGCGTATTGTGGTGCAAATGAAGGATGAGCTGGAACAGATCAAAGAACAGATATTAAATATATTATAGTGACTGCGGTGGTAAACCATCCGGTATGCTACTTAAAATTTAGACGCAATGGCAAAACTAATCATATTTTCGGCTCCGTCAGGTGCGGGCAAGTCCACGCTCGTCAGGTACCTGCTGGCACAGGAATTAAATCTTCAGTTTTCCATTTCGGCCACCAGCCGCCTTCCCCGGGGTGAAGAGAAAAACGGTGTGGAATACTATTTCCTCTCACCCGATGAATTCCGGGAACGAATTGGGAGAAATGAATTTCTCGAATATGAGGAGGTTTATAAAGACAAGTTCTATGGTACGCTAAAAAGTGAAGTAGACCGCATCCTGGGAGAAGGTAAAAATGTAGTTTTCGATGTAGATTGCATTGGAGGGTTAAACATTAAAAAGATCTATGGCAACCGGGCCTTGAGCATCTTTGTGATGCCCCCCTCGGTGGAGGTATTGCGGGAGCGGCTTGAAAAAAGAGGCACCGACTCGTCGCAGGTGATTGAGAACCGGCTGTCAAAAGCTGAATATGAAATGAGTTTTGCTCCCCGTTTCGATGTGGTGGTGTGCAACGATGATTTCGATCGTGCCAAAGACGAAATATTGAAACTGGTGTCCGATTTTATTCAACAGTAAACGATGTCATACAAAATGATCCTCCTTTTTTGCACGGCGCTGCTCCTTTCTTTCATGCTGCAGGCCGGAACACTGCAGAAGGAGACCCGTGTCTTCGCAGAAACGGAAGGGACTCCGTTGAGACTTGACATTTACAAAACCGACTCTACAACTATCCTTCCTCAACCTTGTCTGGTATTTGTGTTTGGCGGAGGATTCAAGGAAGGAACGCGAGATGCCAGGCACTACCTCCCCTATTTTCATTATTTTGCCACAAAAGGATTTACCGTGGTCTCCATCGATTATCGACTTGGAATGAAAGGGAAGGAGGCACCGGGCGTACTGAATCACAAACCGTTGCAACAGGCAATAGAAATGGCTGTAACCGATCTGTACGCAGCAACGAACTATCTTCTGGAACATGCCGAAGAACTGAATATTGACCCCTCGCTCATTATCCTTAGCGGATCGAGTGCGGGTGCAATTACGGTATTACAGGCAGACTATAAGGAGCGTAACAATCATCCTGCCGCAGAAATACTACCGGATGACTTCAGGTATGCCGGTGTCGTTTCTTTTGCAGGTGGTATCTTCAGCGAAGAAGGATTACCCTCATACGCGCAACGGCCCGCCCCCACCCTGTTCTTTCATGGAAGCGCCGACAAGCTGGTACCATACGACAATACCCGTTTTTTTAAACTGGGAATGTTTGGATCCAAATCACTTGCGAAACGGTTTAGAAATGAGCGGTATCCTTATATCTTCTATATCATGGAAGATATAGGTCACGAAGTGTCGGAATATCCCATGAGGGATTTTCTGCCAGAGATAGAACAGTTTATCATCCACCTGGTATTCGACCGTAAACAGTGGATGCAGGAGATCCGTTTTAAAGACATGCTTCGCGCATCAGATACATCCAACACTCCTGCAAACTATTACAACTGATATGCAAAGGTACATTGAAAAATATCTACTCCCCATCGCAATGATCCTGGGAATCACCTTTCACAAACCACTTGTTATTTTCTCACCGGTTATCCCTTACCTGCTCTCGCTCATGCTCTTTATCACCTATTGCCGGGTAAGCTGGAGCGACGTCAGGTTGACCAAATTTCACTATATACTGCTGGCCATTCAATACCTAGGCAGTGCGCTGGTTTATCTGGTATTGCGACAGTTTAACGAAGTATTGGCCCAGGCAGCTATGATTTGTGTGCTGACTGCCACAGCCACTTCGGCACCCGTGGTGGCGGGTCTCCTCGGGGGAAGCATTTCTGTGACAGCTGCCTATTCCATTATCAGCAACCTCTCCGTCGCTTTTATTGCTCCCCTTTTTCTTTCCGGCATAGGGGAAAGCAACGTAGAGGTATCTTTTACTTCCTCCTTCTGGCACATCTTGCTGAAGGTGATGCCCATTCTCGTCGTTCCGTTCCTACTGGCCTTCATCTTACAGAAAACTGCTCCCCGCGTACATAAAAGGATCCGGTCTGCCCAGATCATCTCTTTCTATCTGTGGGCAGCCGCACTCACAGTGGTAATAGGTAATGTGACACAATATGTCCGTTCGCAGAATGATGGGAATTACACCCTGGAGGTAATCATCACCATCACGTCGTTACTGATCTGCCTTTTACAGTTCTTTTTCGGCAGAAAGATCGGGAGTCAGTTTGGATGGACTGTTGCCGGCGGACAGGGGTTGGGACAGAAGAATACGGTGCTTGCCATCTGGCTTACACAGACATATCTAAATCCGCTGGCCACTCTTGGTCCAGGAACCTATGTGTTGTGGCAGAACCTGGTAAACTCGTGGCAGATATGGCGGCATGCGAAAAACCGATGAGAAATAGTGTTCGGGAGTCAGCGTTCAAATTAGATAGTGGAAACTTATAAATGACATTTTTTCTTTTAGTACAACATAAAACAATTAAATAAACTATTTCAATGAAGAAATTAATCGTGGGTATATTTCTGACAGGGTTACTTTATCCGTTGCTTTTGTGTGCACAATCTGAAGAAACAGGCGGTGAATTTTCGATTGACATGAATCTGCGTCCCCGTTTTGAATACCGCAACGGGTACAACTACCCCCGTCTGGAGACAGACGATGCCTCTGCCTTTATCTCCAATCGTGCACGTGTCGGCATGAACTTCGACAATGGTTTCCTCTCGGCTCGTGTTGCAGCGCAGGATATCTCGTTGTGGGGACAGAAAACGCAGAACGACAATGACGGAAGGCGTTTCACTCTGAATGAGGCATGGGCACAAATGAGTCATAAAGGATATTTTGCGAGGATCGGGCGACAGTCACTCAACTATGACGATGGACGCATCCTTTCGGTATCTAACTGGACACCGACAGGTATCTGGCACGATGCCCTGAAACTGGGATATGAAAACGGCCTCAATACGCTGCACCTGATACTGGCTTATAACCAGTCGAAGGAGTCAACCAACGACGGCACCTATTACGATGCCGCGGGGGGGCAACCTTATCAGAATATGCAAGCTTTGTGGTATCAGTATCACAATGCTACCGGTTTCACCGCTTCTGCGCTTTTCATCAATCTCGGTTTTGAAACGGGCGATCCCGACATCGTGCCACTTGTTTCCGATAAAGTTTATATGCAGACCATGGGAACAAATGTCGGTTATAAAAGTACACTCTGGCACATTATGGGAACCGCCTATTACCAGATGGGCAGGAATGTAAACAATCAGGAAGTTAGTGCGTATATGCTGGCATTGCGGGGCGGATATACAATTAGCCCACTTTTTTCGCTCTATGGCGGCACCGAGTTCCATCCGGGACAGGATCCCGATTCGGATAAAAAATCATATATGGACCTGCTTTATCGTTCAAACCACACTTTTATGGGATCAATGGACTATTTCAAGGGAAACGATCCATATGGTGTGTTCGATAAATACCTTGGCCTGAAATGGAAGGCAAGTGAAAAGCTGATGCTGGATCTGGGATATCATCACTTTACTTCTCACAAAAACATCGTTGTAGATAATGCTGAGAGAAAGTTACTTGGATCGGAGATCGATCTCACCTTCACCTATCCTGTCCGGAAATATATCATGCTGGAGGGAGGTTATTCTTTTATGCTTGCCACCGATGCAATGCCTATTGCAAAAGGACGTCCCGGCGATCCCGGTGCCTGGCAGGACTGGGCTTATGTGAGCCTCACCATCAATCCCATCCTATTTAAAGGCAGATTTCAGTAATAATTTCATATTTTTTTTTAAAATCCGGTCCATGATATAGTTAGTACGAATGGCTGTGGCAGCCATACTAACAGGCAGTTCACTTTTACCATTCAGATAATTCACGATGCTCTGAATCAAATAAAACTGAATATTTTCGGGATTCTCTTCCCTAAACTCCTGTATTCCTTCGGATGTTTCCAAAAGGATAGGCGAAAAATCAAATGTAGAAAATGAAAGTTTTCCTTTTGTGCCGACAATATCGATCTTGTCGGTGCGTGTGTCTTTCGGAGCGACAAAACTCCAGTTTCCAGCACCCAAAACACCGGATTGGCATCTGAAAGCTGTGGTCACTGTATCCTCCGCATCATATAAACCTGCCATATTATTGGAAAAACCCTCTGCATGTTCAATCTCTCCAAAGAGAAAGTCGATCAGATCGAGTTGATGTGAAGCAAGATCGTAGAAATATCCCGCTCCCGCAATATGCTTTTTCACCCGCCAGGGCAGGTTATTCCGGTCGTAATCTGCCGCATAGGGCGGAATAGCAAACCCTATCTGCACGGTTGAGATTTTACCCAATAAACCATCGTCTATCAACTGTTTCACTCTGAGAAAATAAGGCAGTGTCCTGCGATAATAAGCAACAAAGCAGGGAATACCGGTCTCCACAGAAACGCGATTCATCTGAAGACACTCCTCATAGGAGGCAGCCATCGGCTTCTCTACATACACCGGCTTACCGGCCTTCATCGCAGCAATAGCATATTCCGCATGGGAGCCGGGAGGTGTTGCCACATACACTGCGTTTACCTGTGAGTCATTAATCAGCTCCTGCGCATTGTCATACCATTTCCCGATAGCATGCCGTTCGGCATAATCCCTTGCCTTTTCAATATTGCGCCGCATCACGGCTACAACGTCCGATGCCTCCACCTTGCTGAAGGCAGGCCCGCTTTTCTTTTCTGTGACTGATCCACAGCCGATAAATCCCCAATGTACCATGTTGATATGCTGATGTGTTGATGTGTTGATGTGTTGATATGCTGATGTGTTGATGTGTTGATGTGTTGATGTGTTGATGTACCAAGATCGCTCTACCCGACAAACTTTCACTACCAAAGCCCATCGCTGATCGCTAAAATCCAAGATCTCACTGCTTCTCTTTTCTGTATGAAACGATACCCAATATTCCCAGCGCCACAAAGGCGGCTGCAATATACAAAAAGACAGAAGATGTGTCCTCGGTATGGCCGTAGGAATGCATTCCGCTTAGGAAATAATTCACTCCCAGGAAAGTCATTAACACCGACGAGAAAGCAAATACCGACAACAGATTGAACCCCCATACACTATACCATTTTTTTACAAGATGCAGGTGGGTGACAACGGAATAAACCACGATCGTAATCAGGGCCCAGGTCTCTTTGGGATCCCAGCCCCAATAGCGGCCCCATGATTCATTAGCCCAGACGGCGCCAAGAAAGGTACCAATGGTCATCAGCGCAAGGCCTACAAGCAATGACAGGTTGTTGATGATACTTAACTCCCTGATACGATAAGAGACAGACTCACTTTTATTTGAAAACGTCATGATAAAGAGGTTGGTGATACCCAGTAAAAAGCTGATTCCAAAAAATCCGTATGCCGCCACAATTACAGCCACATGAAACATTAGCCAGGGCGATTTCAATACAGGTACTAACGTATTGATTTGCGGATCCATCCAGTTGAGCCCCGATACAAAAAGGATTACTCCGCCAAAAAGTGTCGCAAGTGCCAGAGTGAGGCTATTTTTGCCTCCAAAGAGAAGTCCGGCCAGCACTGTTGCCCAGGCTACATAGACCATGGTCTCATAGGAATTGCTCCAAGGTGCATAACCCGAAATATACCAACGTAAGCCCATCCCGGCAGTATGATAAATAAAGAGGGCTACAATAAAAATAATACTTGTAAATATTGCGTTACGAATCCACTCACCTCTTCGCAACATCTGTATAAATGCCAGAATCAAAAGAGTACCGCCGAAAATAAAATAACCTGTTCTGGAACGGCTGAAAATATTCATTTGATTGTAGCGCAATTCGGCCTCTATCTTTCCGGGGTGAATAAGTGAAGCTTTGTCGTTCTGCTGTTGATATCGGATAATATCATTCAGCATTTCATCGGGTTTATCCCAGTCGCCACTCTGCATTGCCCTCCGTACTTCAGACAGATATTGATTGAAGATGCCGGCAATAAACAATGAATCCTGCGGCTTAAATACTGAAAGGTCTTCGCCAGGTGCATACCATGTATGGGAAGGGTCTTCGGGATTGGGAAAGATACCTGGCAGGCTATGGTTGAACAACTGTGACACAATGTTAATCTGCTCATCGAGTTTGATCAGGTCCTTCTCTGCCGCAGTTCGTCCGTTTGCGGGCCGATGATAGATATGTTGCAATTGCTCCAGTAAACGGTAGTTTCCCTTTTGATCGAAAAAATGATAATAAGATGCATAATCTTTCGGGAGATTATACTGCACACTTATTTGCTCATTGGGAATGGCGATAAAGGAAACCTGTGCCCATACCCGGGGCAGTGTCAGTAAGCTAAGCAGGAACTGATCGGAATTTATGAAGTCGAATGTCTGTTCCTTATATATTTTCCGCAATATCTCGGAAGAAAAAGTATTCATTGGCATTACCCTGCCACGAAATTGTACCGGCAAGGCACCAAAGCGGACTGCATGATCACGAGGAACCGCAATCTCAAGGAGCACATTCTCTATGGACTTATCAGATATATTTGAACTACCTGGCTGCTCAATCCAATCTGCGTTCAAAGAATCTTCCTGTATCACCGGGTTGTCGACCGCGATCTCTCCAAAAGCAACGAACGGCATAACCATCAAAATGCCGCTGAACACCGTTGTTAAGACCTCCTTCCTTACCTCTTTGAGTTGTCGTATCAGTTTCCGGAAACGGGAGTTCGGCACAAAAAACATCAACAGAAAACCGGCCAACAGTAGCGCATAGCCACTGTAAGTCACATTACGGCCCGTCACATCCTTGTTCACCGAAAGAATTGTTCCCAGTTCATCTTCGTCATAGGAGGCCTGAAAGAAACGATACCCCTTCAGATCCAGCACGTTGTTCATAAACACCTTCGCTTCACGAACTTCTCCATCGATGTGTACCCGTAAATTGCTCTCATAGGAAGAAGGACTTAGGGAACCCGGATACCGGTGCAATCTAAAATCGGTGAGCTCCAATACAAAAGGCAATGTTTCCGTTTTAATCCCTTTAGAAGTTTGCATTACCATCTGATTGCTTCTTTCTCCCTCGCGGATATGTACCTGTCCCTCCCTGCCAAAAAGCAGTGTGGTCAGTGCCCCCCCGAGAATCACAATCAGGGCAAAGTGAATGATGATCATTGCCCATTTTCCGCGTTTCAGATAATTATACCGGACAATTACCAGAATGAAATCAACTACCAGGAGAAACTGCAGTAGAATAAAGAGGGGGGAGTAATAGACAAGCATTTTTGCCGCCTCGGTACTCATCATCTTCTCCACAAATGTAGCCAGAGCCAGTCCCGTCGCATAGGTGAGCAACAGTATAATACCGGTTTTATAGGATGATAGGGAATGTATCAGTTTATCCATTGCAGGATCAGGCCTCTTTCCACTGTTTGCGCAGGAGTTCAAGTGCTGCGGGCACTGCTATATTACGATCACCCAGTAAGCCACACTCGAAACTGACATACTTATCGTAACCCAGCATTTTCAACCCCTTAAAACCATCAACATACCGATCCGCTTCACCGTCTTCACCCGGCATCTTACGCCGTTTCCGACTGGCCACATGCACATGCTGCAAATGTATGCCGGCTGAGATAAACGCTCCCATGTCGGAATTCTCCTCCCAGGTCATATGCCAGAAATCACCCATACATTTCACGCCGGGATTGTCAATGTCCCGGCATATGGATGCAGCATCGCCCACCTGGCGAAGGTAAAAGGCTTCCTTGCGGTTAAGCGGCTCCAGAATGACGGTCGTACCATGCTTTTGTGCCAGTGTCCCCATCTCATCGAACTGTTCACAAAGAAAATCACGTGTCTCCTGTGTGTGCGGCATTACCGGCACTTGTCTGTTGAAAGCAGGCACGATGATTACACCTGTAGAGCCAAATTCTCCAGCGGCGATGATCAGCTCAGCCATTGTATCGCGGCATTGCTTGCGGATGGCAGGATCGGTAGAAAGAATAAACCCGTCGAAGCCGGCACATACTGCACTTACTTTGATGTTTCGTCCTCTGAGGGCATCTTTGAACTCCTGTTTTCTCGCGAGCAAAGGCTTGCCATGCGGCTCGAAACCCACCACGCCGTGTGCTTCCATAAAGTCGAACTTCTCTTTCAGGGTGGTACCGGGAGCGGTACCTTCCTGAAAAGAGATATTTAATTTCGCATTGCCGGAAGCTTTATTTTTTTTCGAACTGGCAGAAGCCACAGAATTAAAGCCTCCTATTGCAAGGACAGCAGAACCGGCAATGGTCGTCTGAATAAATTTTCTTCTGTCTATTGTCATGATTTGGCTTTTTTTGCACTTCCCGGCACGGGCACGGTAAATCCGGACATGTCCATTTTGCCGATGTTCAGGTCTGCAGGCGTATAATCCAACGGTGATGCAGTCATGGTTTCCCATGTTGTCTCCTGTCCCGTATATGCGGACTCACGTCCCATGATGGCTGCCATATTGGAAACTGCTGTTTCAGAAGCCTGCTCGATGGGATTGTTGCTTCGGATGCAGTTAATAAGATTCACATGTTCCAACGTGTAGGGATTGGTCTGCTTGAAATTGGTTTTCTCTGCCTCGCCGTCATACTGCCAGATCACATTGCCTGCCATATCTTTGATTACATGCCCGCCCTTGCTCGACCAGGATCCCTTTGTTCCCTGGATAAACTCGCTCACATTGTTGGCACAGCCGTCAATCTGACGACACATGCTGTGTAGATGAATTCCATTCTCCATGGTAAAATCGATACTGAAATTATCGTACTGATCACCCGTTACACGGCGGTGTCGTGAACCAAAACCGACGGCACTGACCGGCTTCAATCCGGAGAACCACGTAAACACATCGATGTTATGCACATGCTGTTCCACAATATGGTCTCCCGAGAGCCATTTCCAGTTTACCCAGTCACGCACCATAAACTCGAAATCACTCCACTGGGGCTGGCGCTCACGAAACCAGAGCATACTTTGATTCCAATATACCGTTCCACCGGTGATCTCGCCGATAGCACCGTTCATGATCTGCTTGTAGGATTCCACATAGCTACGTTGGTGGTGACGCTGTGTTCCGGTGACCACACTCAGGTTCTTCGCCTTAGCTTGCTTGGCAGTTGCAACAATGGTGCGATATCCGGCTGCATCCACGCAGATTGGTTTTTCCAGAAAAGCATGTTTGTTTTTTTCTACGGCATATTTAAAATGCTCTGCACGAAAAAAGGGAGGGGTGCAATCTATCAACACATCAATATCACTGTCGATCACTTGCTTGTATGCATCCAGGCCCACAAAAAGCTTATCGGCTGGGATATCGATATTTTTTTCCGATTTTAGTTTCTCGGCCAGTTTATCTACTCTGTCCTGAAAGACGTCGCCCAGCGCCACAATGGTCACACCATTGGCTGCACTCAGGAAGTTCATGGCAGCTCCCGATCCTCGGCCTCCACAACCAACCACGCCCGCTTTTATTTCCTTGCCATCGGCAGCCAAATCAGGAAGCTCCGGTATATAATAGCTACCTGGTTCTTTCAAGGGTACATTGGCATCTTTACTTTTCTCCGATCCGCCACAGGAGGTCAACAGTCCTGCAGAACCCGCTCCGACTACACCGACAGCCCCTGCCAGTGCAGAAGTTTTCAGAAATGATCTTCTGGTTACATTGTTTTCTCGTTTCATACAATTGATTGTTTTAGGATATTATTTGTTTATTGATCGTATGTTATTTAATTTCAGTTGTCAACTTTTAGCTAAGATGGCAGAAACTTGTCCAGGACATCAGTTCAGTTTTTTATGATCAATGAAGTATCCACCTCACACACCACACGGAATCCAATTCCTTTTATATCGGAATACCACCAGATACTCTTGGGTTGTTGCGGATCTGTCTTCAACCAAGCATCGTGCTGTGTATAAGCCCTTGCAGCGCTTCTCACTTCAGATGCATCGGAAGCGTAACTGCCTCCCCTTATTACCCAGTCCTCTCCTTGTGTAACCAACGGATCACGGGTAACACCCGACCGTTTGCCATATGCTTCCGGATCATACTTGTCGGCAGTATATTCCATCACATTTCCCAACATGTTCTTTAAGCCATAAGGATTGGGTAATACAGCAGAAGGAGGTTGTGTGCGGCTATCGCTATTCATGTCATACACTACATAGGCACTGATACTGTCGGTTTTCGGCTTAAAGATGTTCCGCATGAATCCGTGTGCCGAAAAATCTTTGGGGCT
The DNA here is from genome assembly GCF_056629195.1 of Proteiniphilum sp. LBM24028. Classification (NCBI taxonomy): domain Bacteria; kingdom Pseudomonadati; phylum Bacteroidota; class Bacteroidia; order Bacteroidales; family Dysgonomonadaceae; genus Proteiniphilum; species Proteiniphilum sp. LBM24028. Next base: position 1,799,611 of record NZ_CM152817.1, read on the forward strand.
TCCCGGAAAGAAGTATGCAGTCTGGCTGCCCCCGCGGGCCGCATATTCCCATTCAGCCTCGGTGGGCAGACGATATTTTTTTCCTGTTTTTGCCGATAACCACTGACAGAATGTTTCTGCTGCATAATGGGTCATCGTAATGGCCGGCCTGTCACCCTGCCCCCATCCCTGATCGGGATAACCAAAAGGAGGTGTCGGACCTGAAATGGCATCCACACTCATTGCGATGAGATTATTCTCGTAAATCATCTCAGGTGGGGTACGTCCCTCACTCATGGTTTCAGCATAAAATGCCCAAAACTCATTCCAGGTAGTCTCCACTTCAGCCATGAAGAAGGGACTGATTGTGACTTGATGCTGCGGCGACTCGTCCTGATTACGGAAAGGCTCCTTTTCCGGGCTTCCCATCATGAATGTACCTCCCTGAATTGCCCTCATCTGAAATGATACGGGCGTACCGGGAATCTGTTCACGATAATCGGCAAAAGCTGTGACCGGCGTTGATTCCTTATAATAAAGCGAGGTATCTACGGCATAGGATCCCGCCATTCCAGGTATGCCTGTCATCTGACCATGTGCATAACCGGGATTATAGTGTCCCACGTCGAGATGACAACTTATACATTGAAGATCAAGCTTTTCCGCATTTTCATCGTAATAAAGATGTGCAGTGATACCCTCATCGGATATCCCTGCGGGAAAAAGGTTCTGATGACATTTCACACAGGATTTATTTGGAATATATTTTACAGCATTTTCCAGTTCCGATTTCTTATCCCAGTTGAAATCTGTGCTGTCCTTGGTGAGGTATCCCCATACATCACGTACACCCAGTGCCAGTTTGGCCGAATAATGTTCCCAGGTGTTGTCTTTGGGGGGAAGGTGACAATCTACACAATTTACCATTACCCCGCTTCCGTTGTTGACATGTGTCGACAGTTTCCAGCTCTCCTCAGCATGCGGATGTACATGGCACATCATACATGATTCATTGGTGGAAAAATAGACGGATGTCTGATACAAAGCGGCAATAAGTACAATTCCTATGATGATTCCTGCGATCAGGACAAGACCTTTTCTTCCGGATGACTTTGTTTTGAGCCTCCTGTTTTTTTTCGAAAATATTGGCATTATTATTGTTGATAAAAAATATTAAATTATAGCTTTTATTTATATATTAAGGCGTTTTGCCTATAAAAGTACGAAAATTTATAATAAATGAAAAGATAAATATATAAAATGCACCAATGCCCGCATCTCACTTCACTTACTATTTTTTAGCAGGTTTCAGCAAAATTTATTTTTGTTATCAGAATTTTTCTGACGCCAAATAAACTCACAGTGGTTAACAAGCCTTTTTCTTAATAAAATTTCGTCATCGAACCAAATTCATAATTCATTTCTTTTTTTGATCAATTCACGTGCAGCTTCAATAATGCTATCCCTGTTTTTTGCCCTGTCACTATCCTGCATACTTACATAAATATGAGGTTCCACCCCGAACTCAATATGTTCTTTCTCGGCATTAAACATGGGTGAGGCAGAAAAACGGATAGACCAGCCGTTAGGCAATTCGGAAGTAAAGGGCAGTCCGCTTCCGCCTCCGGTTTTATCGCCCATCACTGTAACATTGGGTGCATATTTCATGACACTTACAAACTCGTTTGTGGCACTGTAACAGCCTCTGTTTGTGATCACGACCACTGGTTTCTGATAACGAACACGGTCGGAACTTTCCACGTATTTCGGATAGAACGGGGAAAAGTCGTTGTGTCCGGGTCCTACCTTGTGAGAAATATAACCGATGAGCTTTCGCTCATTAAAAAAACGACTGGTTATTTTTTCCACGTTGGTAAGACTTCCCCCGCCATTATTTCGGACATCAATAATAAGACCGCTACAAATAGCCATTCTGTTCAGCACCTGGTCAAGACTGCTCTCCGACAAATCGTCCGAGAAGCTGCCATAATAGATGTAACCCACGTTATCTTCCTGAATCTTATACCTCATGCCGGATGCAATTCCGAAGTCGGTTCCCAGATAATATTTCTGTACGACGGGGTCGAAGTTGGCAGGATAATTGTCCTGCCATTGCCAATAACGGGTAATATCGTGTGATGCGGCCAGATTCACATGTCCGTCCTTCAGTTCGGCAAGCATCGTCCCCATGAGTTTAAAGAGCGCATCGTTGTTCATGTCCGGTGTGATACGGACACTATAATCCCCATAAATTGAATCCCAATCTATTTTCTTGTATTCAAAGAAACAATAATTACGGTCGAGAATGGTCCACAATGCATCAAAATTGCCACGAGGATGGTTACCGAATTGCATATCAGACACCTCACAACCCTGCAACAAAATAAATAGCAGCAGAAGCAGTCCGGATTGTTTCTTCCACATCATGGAATTTATTTTATTTCCCAACTTGATAGCAGCAAACTATGCGCAGGGGATCTTATTGATTCTTTTTTCGTGACGTCCTCCTTCGAAAGGTGTATTAAGGAAGGTTACCAATATCTCATAAATTTCTTCCTCACTCAGGAAACGACCTGGAATGGAGAGAATATTAGCATCATTGTGTGTTCTGGCGTAGTAAGCTATCTCCTTGCTCCAGCATAATGCCGCCCGCACTCCCTGATGCTTGTTCACAGTCATATTAATTCCATTGCCGGTGCCGCAGATGGCAATACCCGGATAACATTCACCATTTTCCACGGCCGAGGCAAGCGGATGCGCATAGTCGGGATAATCTGTGCTCTCCTTGGAATAGGTTCCAAAATCCCTGTAAGGGATACCTTGTTCCTCCAGAATTTTTATAATGTACTGTTTGCTGTCATAGCCAGCATGATCGGAAGCTATTCCGATGGGGTTCTCTGAATAATCGAATAATGACATATCAATCTGTTTTATTTTTACAATATTCTTTTTACCTGTTCATATACATTTCTTCCCGTATACCCCAGTTTCTCGTCGAGTACATTATAGGGTGCCGAAAATCCGAAGGAGTTCATTCCCCATACCTCTCCATCGGCACCTACAAGTCCCTCAAGTGTTACAGGTAAACCGGCAGTCATTCCGAATTTTCTTTTTCCTTTTGGCAATACATATTCTTGGTAATCTGCTGTTTGACTACGAAATAGCCCTTCGGAAGGAACGGAAACGATGCGTATTTTCACCCCTTCAGCCCTTAGTAAATCCGCGCCTTCCACAAGTGTGGCTACTTCCGATCCTGAAGCCAGTAGAATCACATCGTAATCTTCTTCATCCTGTACAATATAAGCACCCCTGCTAGCCTGAAGTGCCTCTTTGAAGCGTGACTCCCTGGCAGGGAGATCTTTTATGTTCTGGCGGGAAAGGATAAGACCCGTGGGGGTATTCTTATTCTCAAACGCCATTTTCCATGCGACGGTCGTTTCGTTCGCGTCAGCCGGGCGAAGCACAAGCATGGAGTTTTGTCCATGATGGTTTTGTAGTTTTTCCAGCAGACGGATCTGAGCTTCCTGCTCAACCGGTTGATGAGTGGGTCCATCCTCACCCACACGAAATGCATCGTGTGTCCATATAAAAATAACCGGTGTTTCCATTAAGGCCGCCACACGAATGGATGGTTTCATGTAGTCGGAAAATGCGAAAAAGGTACCGCATGCAGGAATTACACCACCGTGCAAACTCATACCGATACAAAGACACGACATGGTAAATTCAGAAACACCTGTCTGCAGAAAGGCACCTGAGAAATCATCCCTTGCAAAGGCTTTTGTATATTTCAAAAAGCCATCAGTCTTGTCGGAATTGGAAAGGTCGGCCGAAGCAACCACCATGTTTTCCACCTGCTGTGCCAGTACACCCAACACTGTGGCGGAAGCTGCGCGAGTGGCGATTCCCGGTTTTTGCTGAATGACGCTCCAATCGATCTCCGGGAGTTCATGAGAGAACCATTTCATTTTCTTTGCAGCCAACTCCGGATTTACACTCTCCCACTCTCTTTCCTTTGCTTTTTTTACAGATACCATTTCCTTCAGTTCCAGCATACGTTTTTCATAGAGTTGCTTCACTTCGGGGAAGATTACAAAAGGATTTGCAGGATCACCACCCAGGTTCTTGATCGTTTGATCAAAATCGGCTCCGGCAGCACTCAGTGGTTGTCCATGGGTGGAAACCTGACATTCGAATGATGAGCAGTCAGCTGCCAGTGCACCACGTCCCATGATCGTATTACCGATGATCAGGGTGGGTTTCTCTTTTTCGGCTTTGGCTTCTGTAAGAGCCCTGCGTATCTCATCCACATTGTTGCCATCTATGGTAATCACTTTCCACTTCCAGGCCTCATATTTCTTCGCCACATCTTCACTTGTCACTTCGGAGGTGGTTGTCGACAGCTGTATTGCGTTGGAGTCGTAGAACATGATCAGATTGCTCAAACCGAGGTGCCCGGCAATTCTTCCTACTCCCTGCGATATTTCTTCCTGAATACCTCCATCCGAAATAAAGCTGTAAATGGTATGATCCATCACATCATTCCCGAGTCGCGCCTGTAGGAATTTGGCAGCAATAGCTGCACCGGCAGCAAAGGCATGTCCCTGTCCCAGCGGGCCGGAAGTATTCTCTATTCCCCGGCTCAGATCTTTTTCCGGATGTCCCGGCGTGGGACTGCCCCACTGCCGGAATTCCTTTAATTCATCCAATGAAAATTTTCCGCTTAAACAAAGCACCGAGTAGAGCATGGCAGACATGTGACCGGGGTCAAGGAAGAAACGGTCTCTCGACGCCCATGTGGGGTCCTCAGGATCATATTCCAGAAATTCTGAAAATAAGACATTGATAAAATCCGCTCCCCCCATTGCACCTCCCGGGTGTCCGGATTTTGCACGTTCCACCATCGAAGCCGAAAATATGCGGATATTATCGGCTGCTTTGTTCATAATTACTTTTTCATTCATAGATTATTAATTCTGTCATCGGTTATCGATGTAAACTGATAACCGCAAAGATAACTATTTTTTGAAATTATCACCCTTACAAGAATGATATGTTTGCACAATTTAATGACAACGAACCTTCATTCTCTTTCTTTCAATGCATCTGGTGCAAAATGTTACAATTAAATTGCTACTTTTACAGGAAAAAGTAACGCACGATGCCGAATTATGCGTGAAGTGCAACTAACAAACACTATGAGTTTAAGCAACAACAAAATAAAATATATCCGGTCCCTCAAAGAAAAAAAGTTCCGTGATGAGCACCACACCTTTGTGGCTGAAGGTATAAAACTGGTATTCGATTTACTGGAAACCTGCCGTTGTCAGTTCCTGGCGGCAACTCCGGAGATACTGGCTACGTATCCTGAGATAAGGGCTGAAGAGATTGTGGAAGCAAATATAAGTGAACTGAAGAAAGCAACTTTGCTGACCACATGCCCACCGGTTATCGCTGTTTTTCACCAACCGGAAAACAAGCTGGAGGAAATTATATTAAAGGATAAATTAACACTTGTCCTCGACGGAGTCCAGGATCCCGGCAATGTGGGTACGATCGTACGCATTGCCGACTGGTTTGGCATCGGTCACATTGTCTGTTCACCGGACACCGCCGATCTTTTTAATCCCAAAACGGTACAGGCAACGATGGGTGCTATTGCCCGTGTAAGAGTCAGTTATACAGACATTGCCTTTTTTTTAACAAAAAACAGTCACCTGCCCGTTTATGGTACGTTTTTGGACGGCGAAAATATATACACAAAGGAGTTGTCAACAGAGGGGCTGATCGTGATGGGCAGTGAAGGGAAAGGTATCAGGCCGGAGACGGCCAAACGTATCGGCCGGAAACTTTTCATACCCAATTTTCCGCTGAACCGTACAACTTCCGAATCATTGAATGTGGCAGCAGCCACAGCAATTATCTGTTCCGAATTCCGCAGAAGAACTTTTTAATACTGATTTCCGGAAAGGCAAAAAAAATCACGTATTGAAGAAATACGTGATCACCTAAAACAAATCTAAAGAGAATAAACATCTCATAAATAATGAGATATGGGTGGAAAACGGGGCTCGAACCCGCGACCTTCGGAACCACAATCCGACGCTCTAACCAACTGAGCTACAACCACCGTATTGTAATCGGGTGCAAAGATAGTTTTTTTTTATCATTTTCCACCCAAATAAGCCTGTTTTTTTTAAAAAAATATTTTGAAGGCTTTCATGCATAAAAAAATTGTACATTTGAGGTAATATAGATAAAAAAACAGATCATGGGTACTAAAAGAATCAAACTATCCATCCTGGGAATCTCCTTTAGTCAGGTACAGGCAGGGGCATACGCGCTCATCTTCGCCGAAGATACAGGCATACGCCGGCTTCCCATTGTCATCGGGACTCCCGAGGCACAGTCCATCGCCATTGTGATGGAAGGTATCACACCTCCAAGGCCGCTTTCACATGACCTGATCTGTTCCATCTGGGAACAACTGGGTATAGAGCTGGTTGAAGTATTGATTTATAAATTTGAGGATGGCGCTTTTTTTGCCGAACTCTTATTACGTCAAAACGACAACGAATACCGTATCGACTCCCGCACTTCCGATGCAGTAGCACTGGCGATACGTACTCATTCACCCATATACACCACGGAAGAGATTATGCAAAATATGGCCATCGTCTTCGATGAACAATCGCCCTCCGGTTCTCCCGAACCGTTTATTCCGGATGAAGGGGTACAATCGGAAGAAGAACTGTCTGATATTCATCTCGACACGCTGAAACATCGCCTGAAAGATGCCGTGAATGAGGAGAATTACGAGCTGGCAACCCGTTTACGTGATGAAATCAACCGTAGAGAAAATAAATTCTGAAAGAGAATATGTTGAATACGCTCTTCTTCTGCCCTGCTATTGCAACATTTCCGCAACTACCTCCCCAGGAGTCCCAACATTGCGTGAAGGTCCTTCGGATGCGTGAAGGTGATAAATTGACCGTCACCGACGGACAGGGATTTCTCTATGAATGTACGCTCATGGAAGCACACCCGAAACATTGTATCGTGAGCATTGAACATAGGACTGAGATGGCTAAAAACCGGGATTTCCTGCTTCAGATAGGTTTTGCACCCACCAAACAGATGGATCGGAACGAATGGTTTGTGGAAAAAGCCGTCGAAATAGGTATTGATCGGTTTACTCCTCTTTTGAGCTGTTACTCCGAACGGAAGGAACTGAAAAAAGAGCGCCTGGAAAAGATTGCCGTATCGGCCATGAAACAGTCTCAACAGGCTTTTCTTCCAATTATTGACGAGCTGACCCGCTTTTCTGATTTTATAACCCGTCCCTTTGAAGGGAGAAAATTTATAGCCCACTGCCATAATCTTCCGAAAAAGCCGCTTGCCCAAACATACAGAAAGGGTGAAAATGTGCTGATCCTGATAGGTCCGGAAGGTGATTTTGGCGAAGAAGAGGTCGGCAGTGCCATTGCAAACGGATTTGAGTCTATGAGTCTTGGGGAAACAAGACTTCGTACCGAGACTGCCTGTCTTGTAGCCACACATACAATTCATGTCCTCAACAACCAGTAATAAAACCGGTGTGATGAAAAGAAATTACTTACTCCTCCTCTCAATGCTTCTTTGCATGGGTTGTAACAAAAGTGTCCAAAAGGATTTGCCGCGCGTTGCCATCGCTGGTATTGCCATTGAGTCGAGCACCTTCTCTCCGGCTATATCCCATGAGGAGGCTTTCCGGTCGCGTACAGGAGAAGAAGTTTTCACTTATTACCCCTTTTTTGCAGCCGATTCAGGCATTGTCAACCGTGCCGTCTGGCTTCCCACCCTGCGCGGGCATGCCATGCCAGGCGGGATTGTCACACGTGAAGCATATGAGTCGCTCGTGGCAAAAACACTTGATATGCTAAAGGAAACACTGCCGCTTGACGGACTTTTCTTTGATATTCACGGAGCGATGAGCGTGCAGGGCCTCGACGATCCCGAAGGTGATTTTCTGATTCGTATTCGTGAGGTAGTTGGCAATCATGTACTGATATCCACTTCGATGGATCTCCATGGCAGTGTATCACCCCGGCTTGCACAGAACAGCGACCTGATTACATGCTACAGGCTGGCACCGCATGAAGATGCCATTGAATCGAAAAAACGGGCGGTAATTAATCTATTGAGCCGCCTGGAAAATGGCAAGGGGAAACCGGCGTATAAAGCCTGGATTCCTGTTCCTATCCTTCTCCCCGGTGAAAAAACAAGTACCCGCATTGAACCGGGAAAAAGTCTGTATGCAGGTATCCCTGGCGTCCTGGATGGAGACAACGTGATTGATGCTGCCATCTGGATGTCCTATCCCTGGGCCGACGAACCACGGAACCACGGTGTAGTGATGGCCTATGGTGACGATAAGGAAGCAGTGGCAAAAGCGGCAGAGAAGTTGGCACGTCATTTTTGGAATGTTCGGAAGGATTTCGGATTTGTGGCTCCCGCCACATATCTGGGTGAAGCACTGGAGAAAGCGTTGGTCAGTAAAAACAAGCCTTTTATTATCAGCGACATGGGTGACAACCCCACCGCCGGTGGTGCCGGTGATGTAACCTGGACACTGCAGGAGTTATTTAAACATTCCGCCTTGCAAAAAAGTGGCAAGACAGTCATCTATGCCTCTATTCCCGGTGCTGACTTTGTTGAGAAGGCAATTGAAGCCGGTATAGGCGCAGAGGTGGAAGGCACTGCCGGTGCAGAAGTGGACAACCGTTTTGCACCTCCCATTCAGTTGAAGGGAATCGTTACGGCAGTAAAAGAAGATAGCACCAACAATGAAGTGGCAGTGAAGAGTGGGAATATCTACACCATTGTCACCGAAAAAAGGAATGCTTACCATTACGAGAAGCAGTTCACCGATCTGGGACTGAATCCGCGGGAAGCTGACATTCTTGTGGTTAAGATCGGGTACCTGGTGCCCGAATTATATGATATGCGGGGAGACTGGCTTATGGCACTCACCCCTGGCGGTGTGGATCAGGACCTGCTAAGGCTCCCGTATAACCGCATAATGCGTCCCATCTTCCCTCTCGATTCCGACATGGAAGATCCGGACCTGAGTGCGCGCTTCATACCTCTTTTAAAATAATATGACAAAAAAAGAACGTTACAAAAAAACTCTCGACTGGTTTAGGGTTAACGCAGAATCGGCAGAGACAGAGTTGCATTATGCAAACAATTATCAATTGCTTGTGGCCGTGATCTTATCCGCTCAATGTACCGACAAGCGGGTGAACATGACCACACCTGCACTCTTTGAAACCTATCCCACGCCGGAGGTGATGGCTGCTGCAACCCCGGAAGCGGTCTACGGATATATCCGATCCTGCTCCTACCCCAACAGCAAGGCAAAAAATCTGGTCGGCATGGCCCGGAAACTGGTTTCCGATTTTGCGGGTCAAGTCCCTACAGATATTGACTCTTTACTCACCCTCCCCGGAGTGGGCCGCAAAACGGCCAATGTAATGCTGGCTGTAGCCTTCGACATGCCGGCGATGCCGGTAGACACGCATGTGTTCCGTGTAGCCAATCGCATCGGTCTGACTGACAATTCCAAAACACCACTTGAGACCGAGCGCGAACTGGTAAAATATATTCCTCGGGAGTTGCTCTCAAAAGCGCATCACTGGCTCATTTTACATGGCCGCTATATCTGCGTGGCGCGGAAACCCAAATGCGAAATCTGCGGACTCAGGGATTGGTGCAAATATTATGCGAAAAATATTATAAAATCATGATACCAGCTTTCCTGTTATCAAAAATCTGAATATTCTGCTGGACGAAGAAATGTGATTACACTGCGTGAAACATTGTTTTTGTATTCCTGACGTGAAGAAAGGTCTTTCCAGTCAGGATCTATCCTGAATGAGGCCCAATGTGCATCTCTGTCTGCCTTATTTTCAAATGTTGTCATATACATCAGATTAGGCATTTGTGATCCCGCAATCACTTCACTGTAAAATACTGCATTGAAGTTCAATTTAGTAAAAATATCAATTTCACCACCTTCATTGAACATATGCACTTTGTTACGGAATAGGCTTTCGCTTGCACTTTCATAACTCCTCAACTCATATACACGTTGATTTTTTGGGGAAGCAAGCTTAGGCAACTTCATGACAGGAGAAAAGGCAAAAGCCTTAAGTAAAATCGTTTCCATGCGCATGTAGGCAGGGGAATTATACTTTACATCCAGGTATTCTTTGCCGGCCAATTTAAATTTTTCATTCTTGAGCAGCTTTCCGTTAATTTTATCAGTCATGCTCAACGTTTTTATCGGAATAAAAACATAGAGGGTCTTATTCTCAGAGGTATCGTTTGCAATGGATTTAAAGACTCCTACAGATTTTATACCCATGTCGTGCAAGGCCGGAATAAGTGCACTCTGAAAATAATTATCCAGTATTTTTTCCTGACTGACTGTATTGTAATGGTACACGGTAAGCTGGTAGAACTCCTGTTTCTCCTTTTTTGGTTTTGACCAGAGCAACTGTGGAGTGATCAATAAGGCCATCACGATGGTAAGTAAAGTTTTTGTTTTCATGCAATTATTGTTTATTATTGTATTTGTGTTTAATCGACTTATCACTCGAAAAAGATATTTCACTCAGACAAATTTAAATAAAAGTTTATATATTTAAAACCGGATAATCATTATAAAATAATCCTCCAACTCGCTGCTCATTTCTTTTCTTCATGATCAGTTTTTTAATGGGTTAGAAAAGTAAAAGAGGATGAATCACATACAGGGCGCCTCATCCTCTTCGTAAGACATTACAGATGGCTGTTATCCGGCCGTTGGAAATGCTTTTTGCTTGTTCATTACCAGGTAAATGATTGGCAGTAAGCCAATGGTATTGAAAATAGCCAGACAGACAAACCAGGCCAGATGATTGTTTCGGGCTGCCTTCCAGAGTGCAATCAGCTTCATCACCGAATCGAACAAGGCCAGTATGATGATCACTATGATCAGCCAGACAGGAAGATGGGACAAGCTTTCCATACTCTTAATCAATTCAGGAATGATGGTTACTTCACCGAAAACTTGTATATACAGCGACTGGTATACTTTTCTCCTGGCTTCAGATAGGGTGATGGCCAGTCGGGCTTGTTAGGAGAATCGGGATATTTCTGTGTCTCCAGACAGATAGCATTGCGTTTGGCATACACCGCACCATTCTTTCCGGTTACGGTGCCATCGAGGAAGTTACCGGTATAAACCTGCACGCCCGGTTCATCTGTATAGACGTCCAGAACGATACCCGTTGCGGGAGAATAAACCGTAGCCGCCACCTGCGTCACGTCTCCCCGGGTATTCAGTACCCAGTTGTGATCATAACCATCTCCGTTTTTCAGCTGTGCATAGTCGTAGTTGTCAATCCTTGCACCAATGGCTGCAGGTGTTCTGAAGTCCATCGGCGTACCTTCTACCGGGCTGATCTCACCTGTAGTCATGAAGGTGTCGTCCACCGGCGTGAACGCATCAGCATAAATTGTGAGCGAATCGTTTAGGATGGTGTTGTTGCCGTCGCCGCTCAGGTTGAAGTAGGAATGGTTAGTCAGGTTCACTACAGTCTCCTTGTCGGTTGTGGCTTCATACTGCAGATCAATGGCGTTGTCATCGGTCAATGTCATGGTTACCTTTACGTCGAGATTACCGGGAAAGTTTGCTTCACCATCTTTCGAGAGACAAGTAAACACCACGGTTTGGTCATTAATCTGCTCTGCATTAAAAACTTTCTTGTCGAACCCTTTCGGACCACCGTGCAGAGTATGACCAAAGTTATTTTTCGGCAGTTGATATTCCACACCCTCCACGGTAATCTTCCCGTTGGCAATCCGGTTACCGTAACGGCCAATGGTTGCTCCGAAGTTATTATTCACGTTCACGTAGTCATCGATCTTATCAAATCCGAGCACCACATCTTTCATATTACCTTCTCTGTCGGGGACCATCACAGACACAATGCGTCCTCCATAGTTGGTCAGTGTTACCTCTACGCCATTGGCATTCGTCAGTACATACAGATTGGTGGAATCTCCGTTAACCACTGATTGAAAATTGCTTTTTTTCAGTCCCGAGAGGGTTGCCTGCTCCGCGGGAGCCTCTTTTTGTTTGTTGACACAACCCGCCATGGCAATGACTGCCAGTAACAGGAACAATTGATTCAGTCTCATAATTTTTCAAATTTATATTTAAAGTTTGTACATTTCGTTCATTCTTTTACAAATTTACATGATTTCTTTTTTAAAAGCACATAAACAGTTAAAAATCTCTTCTCCTTGTAGGGGAGAGTTGTGCGAACGCGGAGCATGATACGTTACGAAAGCAGCGGCCGAATTCAAAAGACCGGCTTCACAGCCTCCAGTGAAGGAGTTCCTCCTTCAATATAGGGCCAGTTGTTTTTCCACCTTATCTGATCCATCATCAGCACACGTCCTTTTGGATTATCCACAGACACTGCGTGATAAAAAATCCAGTCTGTGCCCTTTTTATCCTTCACAATTTCAGAATTATGTCCGGTTCCCACAAATTTGGCATTTTTTTGAATCACAATCTCATGATGATTCTCCATCATGGTTCGTCCCAGTTTGTCAGTATAAGGCCCGAAAAGATCTTTTGACCGCCCTACAACAGTGGTATAGGTACTGTTCAGGCCCTTGCAGCAGGATCCGATGGAGGCGAACATATAGTAATAACCATTTCGCTTATGGATATAAACCCCCTCATAAGCTGTACCTGCTACCTGACGCTTTTCAGCTCCCGGCTTCAGAGAAAGGCCATCGGATGAAAGCTCGATAGCGTAAATGCCCCTGAAGCTTCCCCAAAAAAGATATTTCCTGCCTTTCTCTTCAATATAAAACTGATCGATGGAATTTTGCACATCAATTTCATTGCTGCGAAAAAGTTTACCCTGGTCGGTGAAAGGTCCCCCGGGATCGTCTGCGGTAGCCACGCCTATACCACAGGTCCATTCTCCGCCCCAGGCCGACATGGAGTAGTAGAGCACATACTGGCCGTTGATATAATTGATGTCGGGAGCCCATAGTCCGCCACGAGGTTCAAATGTGGGACGCGTTTCATTGGTGAAAGCTTTTCCCACCATTTCCCAGTTAACCAGATCTTTTGAACGATGAATAGGTGTATTCCTCATATCTTCGGTAGCATAGAGATAAAAATAACCATCTCCCGATTTTATGATTGTCGGATCAGGCAGACTATAGTTTATGACAGGATTATTATAGATATTTTCCGTTTCATAAGATTTCTCTATCGCCGTTTTCTGCGTTTTGCACGAGAAAAGGAGTGTAGTGAGGATAAGTAGCAAACAGGCTCCCTCACCTGTCTTGCAGATGAGAGAGCTTTTAAAAAATGTCTTCATTGTAAACAGTGAAAAGGTTAGTCGTTCAAGATATTGCATATCTCCTGATTTACTTTTCTCACTCTTGCTTCCTCAACCTTCACCAGTTTACGGTCATAGGTCATCAGTCCGTTTACTTCTATTTCCACATCGGTTGTCTGGGTATAGACTGCAGCAGAAAATCCCTGGCGGATCAATTGCTTCAGTTCTTCGGCATATTTTACATATTCATCCGTCACCTCCTTAGCGCTGTTGAACTGTACATAACCCCAGTTACGGTTGGGTTCCCAGAGGTGCTCCTTATTGGCCCAGCCTATACCACCATACTCGCCTAACACTGTAGCTCGCTGTGCATCATACAAATAGAGCCGGGGAGCAGGATATTGATGCAGATCGAGCATATCACCCACAGTATAATGGTTTCCACCACTAGCAGGATTTACCAGACGGGATGGATCATATTGTTTTGTCCATTCGGTTATTTCCCGGGTTTTAAATTGTCCCCAGGCCTCGTTAAACGGAACCCATACCCCGATGGAAGGATAAGAGTAAAGATAATCGATGATCTCTTTCCATTCTTTCCGGTAATTGGCTTCCGATTCAGCCGAGCGCACCCGTTCCGTACCCGTGAAATACTGACGCATCTGCCATTCCGGACCTCTGTCACCATTGGGCATGTCCTGCCACACAATCATCCCGTGACGATCACAATGTGTGTACCAGCGTGCCGGTTCCACCTTTACGTGCTTCCGGATCATATTGTATCCAAGTTCTTTTGTTTTGACCACATCATACTCCAATGCTTCATCGGTTGGAGCAGTATAGAGCCCGTCGGGCCACCATCCCTGATCGAGGGGACCAAACTGAAACAGATCCTTGTTATTGAGCTGAAGGCGTACAATCCCTTTGTCGTCACGACTGACAGAGTACTTACGCATGGCAGCGTAACTGTCGACCTTGTCAAGCTGTTTGGATCCACTCCAGAGCAGCACCTCCACATCATACAGGTAAGGGCTGTCGGGCGACCAGAGCTTCACATTCTCCGGCATGATAATCTCCACGGGCTCATTGTTGATAGATTGAGACGAAGCTACCACTTTATCTCCCTCCTTAATTTTCACTTCCACCTTTTGTGCCGGTGCAACCACGCTTGTGAACGCTTCTACTTTCAGTACATTCTTATCAATATCGGGTGTTATTTTAAGGTTCTCTATATATGTTTCGGGAACTGGTTCCAACCAGACCGTCTGCCAGATACCCGTTACAGGTGTATACCAGATACCTTCAGGCTTGTTCACCTGCTTTCCGCGGGGCTGGTATCCCTGGTCAGTAGAATCCCATACTTTCACCATGACGGTATTTTTACCATTGACCAGTGCCGGGGTGATATCAAAGGAAAACGGAGTATAACCGCCGGTGTGTTGTCCGACTTTCACATCGTTTACCCATACGTCGGCTTTCCAGTCTACAGCACCGAAGTGCAGCAGGATTTTGTTATTTTTCCATTTGGAGGGTACAGAAAAATCACGTTGATACCACAGTTCATTGTCACTACCCACACGTTTTTGAACACCTGAAAGACTCGACTCAATAGCGAAAGGTACCAATATGTCTCCTTCAAAACCAGTCGGTTTTTGTTTGCCTACCGGCTGGATGGCATATTTCCAGAGTCCGTTAAGATTCTGCCACTCTGCTCGCTCCATGATTGGTCTTGGATATTCAGGCAACACGCTATTCACGTCAATTTCTGTTGCCCAGCGGGTTTTGATTTTGTCACCTGCCGGCTGCCATTGCGCCGTAAGATTGAAAGTCAAAAGTAGTGTAAATAATAAAGTAACAATTGTTCTCATAAAAAATATTATAGGGTTTATATCTTTTCGTGCGATTATTATTTTTTTATTATGGGTGTATGAAACTCGCAATAATCATGTCCTTTGGTATAACTGTTTACACGCTTGTTTCGAATTACGAAAATACCGGTAATTCAAAATCTTTTTCACTAAATATTCGTCAAAAGGTAGCAATTTCTTCTCAAAACTATTTTTGTTCCTGAAAATCTTTCGGAAGAATACCAAATTGCTGCTGAAAGCACTTTGCAAAATAAGAAGGAGAGTTGAATCCTACCATGTAACAAATCTCATTTATTTTGTAGTCATCCTGTTTTAACAGCTGCGCCGCTTTTTTTAGCCGTTCCAACCGGATGTATTCGTTCGGGGTTAAATCCAGTACCCCTTTTACCTTACGGTAAAAGCTGGCCCTGCTCATGTTGAATCGTTCCGCCATGTCTTCCACATTGAAATCTGAGTCGGAGAGGTTATCCTGTATCACTTCATTTAATTTTTTAATAAACGCTTCGTCTGATTTGTTTAAAGCGACGGTAGTTGCGCCAATAAAGGGGTTTTTCCGAAAAGACTCCCTAAGTTTTTCCCTGCTCTGAAGTAAATTTTCTATTCTGGCCAGCAATACTTCCACAGAAAAAGGTTTTTCGAGATAAGCATCAGCACCCAACTCATACCCCTGCACCTTGGATTGAGCCATCACCTTGGCGGTAAGCAGGATAACCGGGATATGACTGAATTCAACATCCGCTTTCACATTTTGTGTGAATTCAAAACCGTCCATCTCCGGCATCATCACATCCGTAACAATAAGATTCACTGTGGATTTTCGGAGTTGTTCCAAGGCCTGCACACCATTTTCTGCTGTCAATACATGATAATGGTCCGAGAGAAATCTTGCTTCAAACTGGAGCAGCTCCACATCATCGTCCACTATTAACAGGGTTGCTTCTTTATTTTGAATTCCGGCCGGCGTACCGATTCTGATTTCACTATTTTCCTTTTCCGGACTTAGTATCTCTTCATGTTTTACATCTCTTACCGGCAGTTTCAGTAGAAAGCGGTTGTAACTTTCATCATTTTCAAGTGAAAGGGAACCACCGTGAAGTTCGGCCAACGAACTTGCCAGCGCCAGCCCTATTCCTGTTCCAGTGGCTTTCTTATCCTGGTTGGTACCAATCTGCACAAAGGGCTTGAAGATTTCTTTTTTGTATATCTGGGGAATCACCTCTCCATCATTCTCAATAAGCAAATAAAACTCTCTTTTTTCATTCTCTTTTATCGTTGCCTCCAGTCGGACAAACCGGTCACAATACTTCAGGGCATTGTTTAACAGATTGCTGACGATCTTCAGGAACGCTTCTTTATCCAATTGAACAAATATATCCTGTTCTGGCAGCTCTGTTTCAAGAGTTATCTTATTATGATTTGCCATCGGCTTGAAGAGGAGGATGGTTTCCCTGATCAGTTCCGACACGTTTTGTGTTTGAAGATTTAACAGATATGCCTCAGACTCAGTTTTACGAAAGTCCAAAAGCTGATTGGTCAGATTAAGGAGCCGGGCCGTATTTTTACTCATTATCTGCAAATTTTCTTTCATGTTGTCCGACACTTTTTCTCTCATTAATACATGATCGAGCGGTGCCTTAATCAGCGTAAGAGGTGTACGGATTTCATGAGCTACATTGGTAAAGAAATTTATTTTTGACTGATATAGTTCCCGTTCTTTCTGTTGTTCAAATAGTTGCATTTGATTTTGTTGGATCCTATGGTTCCGTATTTTAAAAAAACGGAAAATTGCCCAACCACTCAATAAGAATAAAACAATATATATAAAATATGCCCAGCTACTCATCCAGAATGGAGGTCGAATTTTAATAACAAGTGTTTTTATATTTTCCGCCTGTTCATTTTCTTCGACGCTAAGCTTCACGGTAAGCTGATATTTTCCGGGGTTCAAGTTAGAATAAACGATGTCTTGTTTACCTTTACCGTCAATCCACTCTTTATCAAACCCCTCCAGCCTGTACAAAATATGGCTGCCGTTCAGATTAGAATAATTCAGTAATGCATATTCCAGTCTAAAAGAGTTTTTATTATAAGGCAAAGTCAGTTCATCTTCGTAAAGGATACTTTTTTCCAATATTGATTTTTCCCCTCCCGGACCTATCAGTTCATTGTTAATATACAATTCCGTGAACACAATAGGTGTATCAAGTTTAGGTTCTCTAAAAGTTGAAGGATTAAAACGGACCATACCATCTATTGAACCAAAATAAATTGTTCCGTCGGAGGTTTTATAACTGGATTTATAATTGAATTGATTGGTTCTCAAACCACTATCAACGGTATAATTCCTAAACATTCCAGACTGTGGATTATATCGTACCAGTCCGTAGTTGGTCGAAAGCCATAAATTATTTTCATCATCTTCCACGATCTGGTACACTACATTGTTGGGCATCCCATGGGTGGTGTCAAATGTAGTAAATGTTTCATCATTTTTATTAAAAAGACAGAATCCACCACCTTGCGTTGTAATCCACAACCTTCTTTTACTATCTTCAAAAACACTGGTTACCGTATTATACGGCAGGGAGTTTGAATCATCCGGCTTGTTCATATAAATAGTCCATTCCGATGTACCAGGTTCATATCTGAAAAGTCCATCCGAAAAAGTGGCTATCCATATATTTCCGTCGCTGTCTTCAAAAATATCATGTATGGCAATACCTTTCAATTCATCAATCCTTGTAAAGTCATTCGATTGATAATTATAGATATTTAATCCTGATAAAGTTCCAATCCATAATATATTCCGACTACTTTTACAGATGGCAAAAGTGCTATTATGACTGATAGAGTTTGTATCATTGGTAAATGTATATGTTACCAGTTTCCCTGTTTTGAGATTGTATCTGTTCAACCCTTTTGAGAAGGTACTTATCCACAAAAAATCACCATCCTGATATAAGGCATGAATGTTAGTATAGAGCGATTGTAAAGGCCCGGGGAGTGGCTGAAAGGAACTTGTGGACGGATTGAACAAGTGAAGGCCGTTATCTTCCGTTCCAATCCAGATATTCTCATCATCTGCAGGAAAAAACTCCCTCACCCTTGATCCTTTCATATCATTTGCCTGAGGAATCGGATAAAACAATTCAAATTTGTTTAATTGCTCCGAATAATAATCTACACCTCCGAAATATGATCCCACCCATACACCTCCTTCCCGATCCTTACATATGGAATATATTGCATTGTCGGATAATGAAGTAGCGATTAAATTGTCGTGACGCAGATTAACTACCGTTCCTTCAAGCGTATTTAATATATACACACCCGATTCAGTCCCCACCCAGAAGGTCTGGCTATCAATCCTTTTCACTGTACGTGCAAAGATAGGTTCACCTGAAGAATCGGTGTCCAGCAAAATACGACAAGTCTTGTTAATCGTATTTATACTTATCAGTCCTTTATTGGATGTGGGCACAATCAACTGGTTGTTTTCATCGGAAATTACATTTCGTATTTCGCCCAATCCATAAAAAAAGTCCGGGTCATCCTTTATTTGAAATTCCGATGTTTGCTTAGATTCCTTATCGATACGAATCATGGGAAGTCCGTAAGGGAAAACCCATATATCATTATTCTTTCCCACACATAAACCTATCATTCTCATTCCACCGGGAACAGTTTTGACAGGATATAAGATGAGGTCTTTCGTTTCGAAGTTATAATGAAAAACACCTTTTTCTTCAACCGATATCCATATATCTCCCTCAGAATCGGACACGAGATCACTAATCCATCCATCTATGGATTCATTATTTCCGGTAACAACGCGGAACCGTTCAAATTTCTCCATGAGGGGGTTATAAATATAGATTCCTCCCTCTGTTGCAACCCAGATATTGCCATTTTTATCTTCGAGAATATGATGAAAAACATTATTTTTAAGATCTCCATCGGGTGAAAATTTAAATATCTTAAATGCCTTACCATCAAAACGGCTTAATCCATCCTTGGTGCCAAACCACATAAACCCCGTTTTATCCTGGAGTATGCAACGAACTGTATTCTGAGACAATCCGTTATTGATATTATAGTGTTTAAAAGAGTAGTTGGGATAGGAATATAAATTAACATACCCTAAGAGCAATACTGCTGACAGGAGTAAGTATCTGAATTGCCCCATTCTATTTTTCATTCAATTTGTCTTCAAGCATCTTCAGGAAATAGCCTCCCACAACAGAACGGGCTTTGAAACCCACCCGTTTGCCTTCGACAGTATCGTGCCAATCGCTCAAAGGTACACGAGACGGTGTTTCATCTGCATATTTGTAAACCAAATCGGCCAAAGCTTCAAAGTCATTGCTGTTCCCGGTAAGTGTCGCAGTCCATAAAATCCAGTCGGACTTTGTATAAGTAGCACGATTGTCAAGAGGCAGTCCAAACTCGTTTTGTCTGGTTTTATAAAAAGCCATCTCTTTTGTCGCTATTTCCGGATCAAAGATATTAAATTTTAGCAATTTATCCCAAACTAAATTGTATTTCTGACTCCAGGTGCCCGATCTATCAAAAGTAAGTTTATAATGATCGCCATCATCTGCCATTTTTTCCCACTTTGCAGCCATTTCTTCTGCAACCTTCATGTATCTGCCGGAGACATCTGTTTTTCCCAACATCGCTGCCAGCTTCCCATAGGAAGCTATACCCATGATTGCCTTAATAGAGAGATTGGCATTGTGGGCAAAGTGTCCGGCAAAATCGTCGGTACATAACTGGTTGGCAGGATCGAGCCCTTCCTTCACCAGATAATCGGTCCATGTAGTCAGTACTTCCCAATGTTTTTCAGCATACCCGGCATTGCCTTCTACCTCAGCGAGTGCCGCTGTCAGGATCAGCATATTCCCGGATTCCTCCACGGGCATATCGCCTCCGTAAGTTTGACCATTAGCCAGGGGGTAAGTTCCCACATCGTGTGCTGCAAAAGGCTTGGTCCATTTTCCACTTTCACTGTAATAAAAGATATGGTTCATCAATCCTTTTACCAGCTCCGGATTATAAATAAGGAAAAGCGGTGATGAGGGATAGGTTATATCCACTGTTCCTATGGAACCGTTGCTGTTATTCTCTTTCGAGAAAAACAACAGGGTTCCATCTTCTTCTTTCACCAATTTATGGGCTGATATCGCCTGACGATAAGCCAGGGCACACAACTCTGCGTATTTTACACCTCCCGCTTTTTCTGCATCCGCCATCATGGCCCGGTTAAAATTGTCGCAACGTTCCATAATCAGAGAATAGTCGGTCTCTGCGCTTTGAAATGTCTGAAGGATGTCGGTTTTACCATCGTGAGTCCAGTAGGCTTTCAGATTTTTCTCAAAATACTGAATCGAATAGATATCATCGTAACCTAGCATAATAAAACCGGATTTCTTATCAGAGCCAACCTTTCCCAGGTTTCTACTATACCCAAGAGCTGTCATCTTTTTTGTCATATCTCCGGAAAGCTTTTCGGCCGGTGTTTCAGAAATTTGTCCTGTGGTCTGAAATTCCTTCTTGATAGTCCAGTAATCGCCGAAGCTCAAAGTAGAATTTTCGTCACGATGACCTGCAAGATAAAAATACCCCCAATCGATACGAACATTGTCGCCTT
The DNA here is from genome assembly GCF_056629195.1 of Proteiniphilum sp. LBM24028. Lineage (NCBI taxonomy): Bacteria > Pseudomonadati > Bacteroidota > Bacteroidia > Bacteroidales > Dysgonomonadaceae > Proteiniphilum > Proteiniphilum sp. LBM24028. The sequence continues at coordinate 1,820,502 of NZ_CM152817.1, forward strand.
TCTTTTCCAGGACAGGTTGTTGCGTGGTGCCTGTCTTAAGAAAAAGAAGTTTCTCTTTTTCAATTTTTTCGAAACCAACAGGCTGACTATCATCATTTACTGCCCATTGTGGCGTAGCTTCCAAATATATCTGCACTTCGTGCGACATATTGTCTTTAGACTTTACCTGATATGAAACGTAGCTCACAGGACGTGAAAGCAAATCCAGATCGTCCATCAGCAAGGGGGTCGTGAAGATCACATCCAGTTCAACCGGACCACAATCAAAGGTATATATGGTTTGCGTGGGCAGCACGCTGGCTGTTTTCTGAACAGCTGTCTGAATAAATGAAGTTTTATTATCTTCTTTTTCATAAAGGCCAAAGTCAACATATCCCCCTCCGGTTCTATTATGACAGTGAGCTGTGATGATATTTTTTCCTTTTTTCAGCGTAGCCTTCACTTCTTCTGAAAGCTCTTCCACTACGTTATATTTCCAGGAATAACCGGTTTTCACAACCTGAACTCCGTTAATATACAACTCAAAAATATCATCATGAGAATAATGTAAAATGATGGTCTTGCCGGCCACATCCTCTTCAAGATCGAATGTACGTCTCACCCAGATATCCTTGGTTTGCCACAGGGTAGACAAAGAGGGTTCGTTGGGCGTACCAAACGCAGAAGTTCCGGTTTTCCATCCGGTATCATTAAAATCGATGTTTTTCCATTCCTCCCCATTTGGTTGTTCGAATGTATATTTACCCGTCCACTTTTCTTCGCGAACAGTTGAAAGAAATGGTTTTAGGGGCAAGTTTTCTTTTCCCAGGAAACGATAGGTCTCTCCATCTACCCTTAGAGCACCCAGCAAAGGGAACTCTTTTCCGGTCCAGTGACGGACCTGATCGTCGTACAAGTTGTTTGTATACGACCAGCCGCTGAAATAAGGGTCTACAGTTACCAACGGGTAGGCCGGTGCCCTGAGTCCGGTGGTGAGATCTGCAGGAATCACGGGAATCTCTTTATTCTTACTGGTACAAGAGATTGCAAATAAGCATATCAACAGTATAGAAAAAACGGGTAAATTAATTTTAGTCATTTTTTGATCATTAAAAGTATATCAATTTTCTGTGTCACTTTCTCTATTTCTGGAATTCAATAAAATTATCCATAAAAGAATAATTAAACTGGGTTTGTTTTAATAGCGTATCTTGTTCGATGGTCCGGTTTGCAAACAAGCCATTTAGTATCCAGGGATCACTGGTACTCTTAAAATCCTGATTATAGGGAAAACTTTGCCGAATAGCATATGTCGCTACCAGGAACCGGGGATTTCCAGTCATCAAAGTATATGCTTCGTGCAGGTAATGTTTTCTCGATTCAAACCAGTGACTATTCTTTAAAAAAGCATACCACTCACTCATTGGGCGGGGATGTTTCAATGCATAATCAATGTACTGGTAATTTTTCCATGCCGGATCAATTTGCCACGCCATGGCAAAGGTTTCTGAAACAGCATCTGTCAGATGAGATTTCCAATATTTCATCAAAGAAAATTCAGTTACGATAATCTTTTGGTTCTCCCGAATCCTGTTGCTCACAAAACTTAACGCCGCTGGTATATGTTCCATTTCAGAATGATGGATATGTATATCGATACCCGCAATACCCGGCTCTTCTTCAACAAAGGAAAGCAAGCTGTTTACAGCTGCGGTTTGCCAGGTTTCCTCATACAAATTATTGAAAGCACCAACAAAAATCGGAACATCCCGATCGGGATGACCGTCACGAAACTGCATCACCACTCGGGCTACCGCTTTATAAAAATCAACCACACGCTGGTCACGTTCGGCAACTTTTGTTTCAATGAACGGTTCATTTCCAATCACCAGCAAGTCGGTACTATACCAAACCTGTTCCAAAAGCTTATTCAAAAAAATCATATAAGCCTTAAAATCCGTACTATTCTCTGCCGGTAGGGACTCGTTACGTTCCCGGAAGTTCCATTTGATGTTCAGGATGGTTTTGTATCCTTCCTTTTGGAGTGAAAGATAATCCTTGATCCTTTCATCTGAATGCAGTCCCTTGGTCGAATCGTATAATTGAAAGAAGTCGATAAATCCTCTCACCCAGGTGGTCTTCGTTCGTCTCAAATCATTGAAATTGATAAACTGCAATTGCTCATTGTAGTTTACCCCAAGTGCCATGGACCAGGTCGAAAGGTCCACCGTATCAAACGGAATATTCCGGGCCGGTTTTTCCGAAAGAGCCTGTTCTTCCGTTACCGGAAACATATCATTGCCTGAACAGGAAATTACAAATAACAAGACAACGACAAAAATGGAAATCCTTTTCTTAATACAGTGCCTTATTTTCATTTTATTAAAATTTCTGATTCTCATCAGGACCGGGAACGGCATAGGCAGGATCCTTTGCCCGTATATAGAGTTCTCCGTTTTTAAGAAACTTCACCTCTAAAGGGACAATGGTTGTTCCCTGCAGATTAACTGTTTGCGCTGTTGCTGAAAGATCGACATCTTGAATCCCCTTGCTGCTAACAGGAGGAACATCTCCATTATAAAATGCCGTACACCACCATTTTCCATCCTTTGTCTGAAAAGGGGTGCCATGTCCGAGAAATCTGCCTGCAAACCGTCTTGGGCCGTAAGGTCCTACTATTTTATCGGCTACAGTATAATAGAGGTTATAAGATCCCTTTCTACCAGTATCGGTGGACCAGGCCGTTCCAAACAAAACATATTTACCTCCGATTTTTTTAATAGTGCATCCCTCATGCCCTATACGACTTATTGTACTTCCGGGATTCTTCGGATCCGGGCGGCTCCCGGACGGCTCAATAAAGACGGGCTCTGTCTCAAAACGAGTTAAATCGCTGCTTATCTGAGCGATATATGCATTTGCCCAAATGGCATACCATGTTCCATCATCATCCCTGAATAAGGAAGGATCATGCTTTTTATCAAAATTTTTGCCCATTGTATGAATCCATGGTCCTTTTACATCGCTACCATCGGAGAGTACAAAACTGCTATTTACCTGAGGGCAATGAACAAGTATCCATTTATTCCGGTTTTCATCCCAATGTATTTCAGGAGCCCATATAAAATTCTTGTTTGGACTCTTTACTCCTGCTCTATTTTCATCATCATAATGATACGTATCCTTTGTCGTAAAAGATACGCCCTGGTATTCCCAGTCGATGAGACTACGGCTACGCCAGATCTGAACGGTTGCACCAACAATACTTCCTTCAAAAAGACCCTTATTGTATGGATCTCTGTTCTCACGGGGATCCCCGGGATTGGGCGTGGTGCCGGTCAAATAATAAAAACCATCTGGCGCATAAACGATATAAGGGTCGCGGATCCAGTGCTTTTTAATATAAAGAGCGCGGTCATGTGACATGAGACCGGATTCTATTTCGGACCCGGACATTACCTGGGGTGTCTGGGCTTCAGCTTTTACAAATGAAACTGTCAAGAATACGAATAAAAACAGCTTCGATAATCTTATTGGGTTTAGTTTATACATACTTTTCTTATTTTTTAAAGAATACGAACCTACTTATAATAAGATTACTTCATAAAGTGATAATATTTGTTTTTGTAAGCTGATTGTGTGTCTACGGAAATTCCCGGATCATTTTGTTTTTTCATCCATTTTTCAAGTTCCCGGTAAAGTTTCTTCCTGATTCTGGCATATTCCCGACTGTTAGCCAGATTATTGAATTGATCCGGGTCATCTTTGACAGAATAAAGTTCATCGGCTGGCCTGTGATAAAACCGATCGACCAGAAAACGTTCCCTCTCACTTCTCCCTCCTGCACTTTTCCATGATTGCCACCAATTTTCATTATGTGCCGCAGCCTCTAGATGCTTTTCAAAGTATGTGCTGTCGGGAAGTAAATTCCGGATATAATGATACTCTTCGCTGATAATAGTTCTTATAGGATAGGGCTTTCCTTCGGGTACATTATTGTGCATACAGTAAACATATTCCCGGTGATTATCCTTTTTGCCGAGTAAAACCTTTAGAAAGCTTTTACCCGACAAATTCTTTTTTGCTTTTCCTCCGGCAACATCTATCAAAGTAGGCGTAATATCGGCATATTGAACCAGTGCATCTGTCTTTGCACCACCATCAATTACTCCAGGCCATTTAACGATTAATCCCGTGTGTACGCCTATATCCCAATTTGTCCACTTTCCCCCGCTAAATTGCCAGCCTTGCTCCGTAGATAGCATCACGATTGTATTTTCAGCTAATCCTGTCTCCTCAAGCGTTTTAAGAACCTCCCCTACTTGCCTGTCGAAATACGTTATTTCTGCCAGATAGCGCGAATATGCCTCCCGCACCTCAGGCGTATCTCCCAATGTAGGAGGAAGAATCAATTTTTCGGGCGGATATGCAGACGCATCACCTAAAGTCCAGGGAGCGTGCGGGCTTGTTGAGCATACGAAAAGACAGAAAGGCTGGTTTCTGTCTTTTTCCATAAATGATTTTATTCCTGAAAGATCTTCTTTTTTCTCCTTGGCCAATACACAATTCTCTTCAAATCCCGGAACAGCAATATAAGGGAAAACATCCCGTGGCTGTACATGCTTTTTCCCTGTCAAACCCACTCTGTATCCCAGATCGTTCAGGTAATGAAAAACACTCTTCGTCCCGGGTCTCGACTGAGAATGGTTCCATACACATCCACTTTCCAGGGGATATAATCCTGTATACAACTCATGCCGGCACGGTACGGACATGGACATCCCCACATAAGCCCTGTTAAACATGATGCCCTCTTCCGACAATTTATCAATATTGGGAGTCCGGGCATTTTTACCTCCATAGCATCCGATTTCATTATAGGTACAGTCGTCAGCCATAATAAACAGAACGTTTGGCCTGTTACTTTTCACATTTCCAGGGGCTGAAGATAAAAAAAAGACATTACTCAAATAACTCAATAACGTAAAAAAAATTAATCTTATTTTTTTCATAGCTTCGCTTATTTAGTCATTTCATGGTCTCGGAATAACCTTGCAACGTTTCTCCCAATTGAGATAACGTTGTTCCATTTCCACTACTTTCCTTGGATACTTATCAGAGAGGTCAAACATTTCACTTCTATCCTTATTCAAATCATATAACTCCCATTTCTCACTTTTTGCGGGCATTACAATTTTCCACCCTGACTGGTCAATTAAAGCTTTTTCATTGAAATGCTCAAAACATATTTCACGATGTGGACGTGCTCTTTTCCCGGTTTTAAAAACAGACAATAAACTTTTCCCTTCGTAAGGAATAATCTGATTTTCATTATATACCGCCGGATATTTTGCATTGGAGATATCCAAACAGGTTGCCATAATATCAATAATATGACCATAACTCCCGTTGATTGTACCCTGTTCCTCTTTTATCATTTTCGGCCAGTGTGCAATGAAAGGTGTACAAATACCCCCTTCATACGTTTTAGCTTTCCAGAAACGGAAGGGAGTATTTACTACATTTGCCCACGCTGGCCCAATGGATGAAAATGTATTTTGAGGCCCCGGAAATACATTTTTTTCCCTCGGGTAAATGATTGGCTCGCCATTGCGCATTTCTGCAGGTCGATCATTTTCTCCTGGTGAATAGTTCTCGCACTTTTCATTACTGGCCCCGTTATCAGACAGGAAGAGTATTAATGTATTTTCGATTTCTCCGGTTTTTTGCAGGGCATCCAATACTTTTCCAATTTCCTTATCCATTCTGTCAACCATTGCTGCATGTACCGCCATAGCGCGCGCATCCCAATCTTTTTCCGGATTTTCAGACCAGCTATCATTAAATTGACGGGGAGAAAGAAAATTCTCCAGCTTCCCAAAAAGTTTCATTTTTTTCATACGATCGAAGCGGTCATTTCTGATAGCTTCCCAACCCGCCTTATACTTATCCTCGTACTTGGCTATATCTTCAGGTAAAGCATGAAGTGGCCAATGTGGAGCGTGGAAGGATAAATAAAGGAAAAAAGGCTTCTCATTCTTCGCGTATCTGTTGACATATGACACGGCACTATCAGCCATGGCAATGGTTGCATAATAATTATCAGGAACAGTCTTCACGGCTTTGTCTCCGTTGACCAGGCTAAAAGGATCAAAGTAATTAATCACGCCATAAATTGTTCCATAAAAGTCCTGAAAACCTCTATTTACCGGATAGTTATTTTTGGGAGCAAATTCATCATAATAGACCTGATGCGATAGCCACTGCCGTTGATCCTCCCTCAATGGTGTTTCAGCCACATGCCACTTCCCCACCATGCCTGTTTGATATCCTGATTCTTTTAACATTTCAGCAATAGTAACGCCATTATGAGTCATAGTACCTCTATACCCTGGTTTATGGCTGTCAAATGTCATTCTGCCAATGCCTGCCTGATGTGGATATAACCCGGTCAATAAGGAAGCACGCGTTGGGCAGCTACGGCCGGCATTATAAAAATGAGTAAATCGAATTCCCTTCATGGCTAAACGGTCCAGGTTTGGTGTTTCAATTTCACTCCCGTAACAGCCGAGATCTGAATAGCCAAGATCATCAGCTAATATGAGAATAATATTAGGCCTGGAATCATTCTTCGCCTGACTTTTTCCGGAACATGCGAATAAAACGCCACCCAACAATAAAATGTGTTTGGGTTTTATTTCGGGTAAATTAAATATAATCTTTTGCATAAGTTTTTAATTCTTTTTTCTTTGTGCACTCTCTAATTCCTGTATCCTTGACCAATCCGTTTCTACCATAGAATTTTGTGCCCATTTATACCACATTTTTTTCATTTCTTCCACTTTGTCGGGCATTTGTTTCGAGAGATCGAGCATTTCTGTCCTGTCTCTCCTCACGTTATATAACTCCCAATTTTCAGGTTTTTTGTCATCCCATGCCATTACCAGTTTATAATCTCCTAACCGAACAGCCCTGTTACCCTCATGTTCCCAAAAAACAGGTTCTTTATGCACAGGCTTATCCTTTCCCCTTAACTGGCTCATAAAGCTTTTTCCCTGCAACGGATGAATACTGTTCCCCTTATATTTCCTTGGGTAGCGGGTTTTTGCGAGGTCAACACAGGTAGCCATAATGTCGGGAAGGTAAGCAAATTCCCCGAGTATACTTCCCTCATTTTTTTCAGGGATACCACCAGGCCATGAAACTATACAAGGTGTAGATATTCCCCCTTCATGCACCCAGTGCTTGTACCTTCTTAAGGGAGTATTTGAAGCATTGGCCCAGGCTTGTCCATAGGTAAGGAAATAACCTTCTTTGGTTTCAAGTTGAGTAGCCGGTCCTCCTCCCAGCATACCTCCTTCTGCACATGCTCCGTTATCGTTAAGAAAAATGATGATTGTATTCTCTGCCAAATTATTAGATTCCAGATAGTTCATCAATCTTCCGATATTCGTATCCATCTGTTCAACCTGGGCAGCATAGATAGCCATACGCAAATCCATCTCTTTTTTCTTATCTTCATCCAGACTTTCCCAACTTTTTGAATCGTCAGGTGAAAACAAGTCGCCTGGTTTTACCAACCCCATATCCACCATCCGGCGATATCTTTCTTGTCTCAACACACTCCACCCTTTCATATATTTGCCTTTGTATTTATCTACAATTTCCTGCGGCGCCTGTATAGGCCAATGAGGAGCATTATAGGCCAAATAAAGGAAAAAAGGCCGGTCACTATCCGTTTCACGGGCTTCCCTGATAAAATCTACAGCATAATCTGTAAAAGCATTTGTGGTATAATAATCCGGATCGCTTATGGTCATCTCCTTATTGTTAAGAGTAATACCCCTTGGGTGTGTCGGCTTGAAAAAGTTGGTAGCTCCCGCCAGAATTCCGTAAAACCGGTCGAATCCCCTTTGTAATGGCCATTGTTCTTTCTTATGCATGCCAAGGTGCCATTTCCCAGTCATCAAGGTAGTATATCCGGCTTCTTTCAATACCTCTGCGATGGTTACACTGTTCCTGTTCAGAAAGCCGCGATAACCGGGAAGGTTAATATCGAAAGCGACAGGATTCTCCGGATCATTTGTCATATGCCCTATTCCCGTCTGATGAGGATGAAGTCCCGTCATCAGAGAGGCCCGTGTAGGGCAGCTCCGGCCCGAATTATAAAACTGAGAGAATCTTACCCCTTTACGGGCCAACGCATCGAGATGGGGTGTACTGATCTCTCCTCCGTAACATCCAAGATCAGAATATCCCATGTCGTCCGACATGATCAGAATAATATTGGGTCTTTGGGAAAACCCGTTCATTGAACAGGTCACCGCAATTGAAATTGTTGATATTTTTGTAATATTCATCTTATGTTGAATGTAAAATCTATTCTTCTCCTATCTGTCCCCTGGAATTCCGGAACTGATGCTCGGTGGCTTTCATTTCTGTCGGCTGACCCTCATCTCCACACGCCTTCATCCACTGCTTCAGAACCTGATCCATTCTTTTGACAATAGAAGCATTTTCGGGCAAATCAGCAATATTCTCCATACAATAACTGTCATTCTCTATATCATATAACTCAATGGCCGGCCTATGCTGATACCTATGGGTTATCATCGCTGCAAACGGATCGTTTTCAGCCACCTCTTTCCATCGCTTGAATAATTTACCTGCAGTCTCCGTATTCTGGAAAGTCATTTCCGGTGTAAGATTTACGATATAGCGATATTTCTTGTCTGCAACCGCGCGGATACCGAAATACTCACTCCCGCCGAAAATTCCACGTGTGGTATGAATAGAGAATGTATACTGCTTATGTTCGGTCTTTTTGTTGGTCAGTACGCCAAGGAAGCTTTTCCCGTCCAGTTCACCTTGCGCCTTTGCTCCTGCCATTTCCAGGAATGTAGGTAAAATATCCACATACTCCACAATGGCATCGGAGGTTGTACTGGATTGAACAACTCCGGGCCACCTTACGATACAGGCCGATTTCACTCCTGGTTCGTAAAGAGTCCATTTGGCAAATGGCAGACTATTTCCCTGTTCACTTAAAAAAACTACCGCGGAATTATCCCTGACCTTTTTTTCATCCAAAATTTTAAGCAATTTACCGAATTCAGCATCCATATAATTTATTTCAGCCAAATAATCACAGAACTTTTCTCTCGTTTCCGGAATATCGACATAAAATGGAGGTAATTTAATTTTTTCCGGATTAAACTGACTGGGATTTCCCTTATTCCATGGCGTATGCGGTTGCCTCGACATGACAAACAGGCAAAAGGGAGTACCTTCCGACCGACATTCACTGATAAAGTTGTCAATTGCGTCGAAGTTCAGGTCACCTCCTTTCGAGGTATCCACATACAAATCCCAATCAAAAACAGAAGAAGGTGCTACATGTGATTTTCCTATTAGTGCTACTTTATAACCTGCGGGCTTTAAATGCTGAACGATGCTTAAGGTTCCCTCTCTTGCCATTGTATGATTGGGATATGCACCTGTTTTCACCGGCCATAAGCCGGTTAGCAGGTTATGCCTGGTTGGAGAACTCATCGGAGCCGCCTCGTACGCTTTCGTAAATCGCATTCCTTCACTGGCAAAGTTATCGATGTGGGGCGTTTTGGAATCAACACTCCCGTAACAGCCTATGTCGTAATGAGAGCAATCATCCGCCATAAACAATACCAGATTGGGTTTATGGGATTTTTGTGCAGACAATGAAAATATCGATAGTCCGGTGATAGCTACAGTATAAACAGATTTTCGTATCATAAGGGAAGAAATCAGAATTAATAAATCACATTAAAGAATTCTTTATTAGGCGTATCTATCAGTTATCTTTACCTGACGAATAGCCCGGATTCTGTACACATAGTGAATTGGCATTTATCTCAGTCTGCGGGATCGGAAAAAGCTTATGATGATCGGCGGCATGTGCAATACCCCTTGCTTTGGCTGAACTTATAAACTTATCCATCGGGATAAGATTCCGACGACGAATCTTTCTCCCGATGAATTCTAATTTAAAGTGCCCACGATGATATCGCAAGCAATAAAGATTGCAACATCGATCTCACATTTTTACGGGTAAGGATTTTATACTTACTTTAAATTTGGCAGACTATTTCTCCACCCTATGGCCTGATTTTGTAAATCTTCAGTAATCTCCGGATATTTATCTTTGACATTGTTTCTTTCGAACTGATCTTCTTTTAAATTAAATAACATAACATCAGATCCGTTTTGATTCACCAAAAGTTTCCAATCCCCGTTACGAATTGCCACATTTGGACTCGCATCGGCACCCATTGCTTTCGGGAACGCCTGGCTGTCATTCCTTTTATATTCCCAAAATATTGATTTCTCCCTGTCTTGTGGTGCACCTAACATAGCTTTGCTCATATCTTCACCATCACTGTCGAATTGTTTTGGAACATGAGTATCCGTGATAGCACAAAGGCTGTGAAACATATCAAGGGCACTAATTACGGTTGTGGTGTCTATTTTTCCAACGGGTACATTGGCTTTTGGTCCCCATACAATAAACGGCATCCTGATTCCTCCTTCAAATAAGGAAGCTTTTTGACCTCTCAACCCATTATTTCTTATGTGTTGAAAGCTCGGGGCTGCTCCGTTATCGCTCGTAAAAATAACGATCGTATTTTTGTCGAGCCCTTCATCCTTTAAAGAACTCAACAAGCGTCCTATCTGATAATCATATTCTTTCAGTACGGTTTTTAAATTCTCTTTACTGTTTGTACCTTTAGGAGCTAAATCCATTTCCTCTTTATTCCCAATCCATGGGGTATGTACATCATCAGGCCATAAATTTATAAAGCATGGTTTCCCTTTATTTTCCTTTAAAAATTCCAGAGTTTTATCAACAAAATAGGCAGTCCTGTTCCATCTCTTCACGCTATCTTCTTTTGACCATATCCAATCGGTAGCCGTTAATAAAGGATCAGGATCGGGACTTTCATATGTACTTGAATAGGTGTCATATCCATACTCTTTTATGGAAGGGGCATCATATACATCACGTCCTCCACCTAAATGCCATTTACCAAAGTGAGCAGTCTTATATCCTCCTTCTTTCAATGCTCGCGGCAAGGTGGGTGCTTTCACTGTAAGATAATCGACCATCTCTGCATCTTTATTTCCAGCCCTAGTCTGGAGATAACTTGTAATATTCCAGTTTGCAGGATGTTTTCCGGTAAGCAAACCGGCTCGGGAAGGGGAACTGACTGGCGAAGCAGAATAATATTGAGTAAAAAAGATACCTTCCTGTGCCATTTTGTCAATGTGGGGAGTCGGGAGTATTTGTCCGCCGTAAATACTCAAATCTCCTATTCCCATATCATCAGAAAGAATGAAAATTATATTGGGCCGTTCGTAATTAATATTTTCTCCTGTAGTACAGGCCGAAGTAACAAATGAAGCCCCTAACAGATAAAACAAGGATTTATTTTTCATACGATTAAAATATCTTTTTACATTATGGTGTATGAAACATCTGCGTTAAGCTAAATGAGCAAAGTCAAGTTTACTTGATCTTTGCCATAGCGAGCAAATGACTAACTTTAGTGAATTGAGCGAAGCGAAATCGCCGACTTCCATTGAAAATGATAGCCGGAGGCAACCTTTCGCTTTTAATCATCACATTGGATGTAATTAGTTTTGACTATGTCGATTGCAAAGCAATTCATGCTCGTTTCATATGACTTAAAATTGTTAATCTTCAATGGTATCATATGGGAACTCGTATTAATCATGCAAGATCATGATTAATACGAGTTTCATATGATCTCAAATTAATTCGTCATTATAGTTTTTGTTGATAATGTAATTTGATGGTAACTTGTGTTTTCGATCCACTTTTCATTTACGTCCTCAATGGTTCCGCTTGTTTTTGTTAATGAAGAAGGATGAATAAGTCCCTTTTTTCCATTTGCAGTTTTAAAAAGATATATTTTATCTTTCTCGATCTTGATTACATCTTTTTGAGGATCTGGCAATGAGTTAATTAACTCAGCATTTACCTGCGTTATATTCATATACTGATCTTTGGTTAAATCAGTCAGTTCAAATTTGGCAGACTGCAGTCCACTCATCGTTAATAGTTTGTAATCTTGTCTTTTGGAAGGATTGACGAATGAAGGAATAATGGTTTGGCTTGCATCATCGACAATATCACCCAGGGAAAAATCAATTTCATCTTTGTACTTACCATCTTTTCTCATATAAACCCTTCCGGAATACCAGGATGCAAAATAAGGTCCGTAATAATTTTCTACGGTCTCTATATTCACCGGTTTCGAAAAAATCACACTTGGTGTTATCTTCACAAGCAAATTTTTCTCAAATACATTGCCTGAAATATCTGTTACAATAATTTTTATACATTTGTTTTCCGTCAAATTATCAATTGTATATTCTTTCTCATAATTGGTAACTCCATCCTCAAAAAATTTAGACTCTTCTTCTATCAATGTTCCGGCAGCACCTGTTTCGGCATTTGCATCATAAATTTCAAAAGAACTGATTTTTGCTTCATTACTTGCTCTCACGCCGATCGTTGTAGTGTATGACATCACTCCCTTATCCACAGTGTGAATATTGCTTTCATCGACTCCCTTAAACTGAATAACCACTTCAGGAGTATAATCGACAGTAAAATTGTCATCGCTGCACGAAACACCAAAAAAGATAATAGCAAATATTGATAAAACTATTTTTTTCATGATTGTATATTATTTATTATATTAATAACCTGGATTTTGAAATATTAAAGGGCTGTTGTTGACTTCATTATTTGGGAGTGGAGCCAAATTCATACGCTCGTTGTAATTTCTTTTATCAAGAACTTTACGTGTGAAATTACCATTTTCAATTGCAATCCCTATTGCCGGTTTGTTCATCACATCGTTGGCAATTTTCCATCTTCTTATATCAAAGAAGCGATGTTCTTCAAAACACAATTCAACTCGACGTTCTTTACGAATTCTCTCTCTTAGTGTACTCTGAGTATAGTCAGAAGCATTTATCGGATTTATTATGCCGGCTCTTTTTCTTATACGGTTTAACTGTTCCACAGCTTTTGTTCTCGCGGCCTGCGTATCTGAAGCTTCATTAACTGCTTCTGCATAATTAAGGAGGACTTCCGCATATCTCATCATGATAAAATTCATAGAAGTTTGGCCTCCGGTACGATGATCTATTCTATCATCCAGAAATTTTACCAAAAAATATCCGCTACCCCAGTTGTTTGGAGTTGTAATATCAACTTTAGCGGGTTTATTATTCACTTTTGGCCATGTCATCCCGTGATGCAGAATGGTTTGATAAAACCTTGGGTCTCTGTTTTTGTAAGGATTCTGTTCGTTGTAACCGGAATTCGGGTTTATGACAGGACTATAATCTGAATTATATCCTACAATGGGCTCTGAGCCATCGGCCATATCGTAACTATCTACAAGCCACTGTGTGGGGACAGTTGTAAGTTCTTTATTCACATTCCAGGGATTAAAGGCCGGAAATAAATTGTAAAGATCATTATCAGGAGCACGAAGGTAAACTAAAATATTTTCGGGATTACTCCTTTCATTAAAATATCTCGTATAACTTTTTTCCGGTTCATCAGAATGAATATACAATGAATGAAGACCTTTGGCCTCTGAATAATTAATAACATCCATCGCCGCCTCGGCAGCCTCTTCCCATTTAACGCCCGACGATTCATATAACGAACTGGCAGCGTATAGCAAGGTACGTGCCTTGTAAGCCATGGCTGCTGTTCTCGTAGCACGACCATAGTCACTACCTTCCCATTTATCGGGCAACTTGCCTTCCATTGATAACGTATCAAATTCGTTCACTATGAATTCTACAGTATTCGCCAGTGATTCGCGTCTGGTATCTTCAAATGCAAAAGGATCTGACGGTTCTGTTGATATCACAAGTGGCCCAAACCAACGAAATAATTCATGATAATAGTAAGCCCTTAAAAAGCGGGCTTGATTGGCACTACTTGTTTTTTCCGAATCTGTTAATGGTGATTTGTTCACGTTTGCCAAGAATATATTGGCATTGCGAATTGCAGTATAATAAAATGTCCACGGATGAGTACCAACTACGGGATTCGTAGTTCCGGTAATAGCTCCGGCAATATAACGCTGGATTCCCGGCACAAGTCCTGCATTTCTTGTAGTATTGCCGGCTCCGTCATCGGTGGCATTATCAAGCATTGCAACCTGAACGTTCATGGACATTAAACGAGAAAAACTACCACTGTTATTATTTTCAACTTCTCTCATTCTTCCATACAGGTCATATAGCGCACTGCGCGTATTTTCAGTATCACTAAAAACCTTCTCCAGCGTTAACTCATCAAGATCCGTATCATCGAGCAAACCTTCGTTGCTACATCCTATAACCAAGATAAGTGAAAGTATATAAAATATTTTCTTAATCATATTTGCGAAATTAAAAATTAATTTTCAATCCAAAATTAATAATGTTCTGTTGAGGATAAAATTGTCCAATATTCCTGTCGGGATTTGACTCAGGATCAATTCTTTTTACATTATCCCACGTAAACAAGTTATATGCATTTGCATAAAGATAGATTGAATTCATCGGAGTACGTGATACTGTACGCTTTGGAACATTATATCCGATCTGGATATTTTTCAATCTTAGATATTTACCATCTCTAAGCCAGAAATCCGAAAGAAAATAATTCTGATGGTTGCCGTCAGATTTTTGTAAAAAACGCGGATAAGTAGCAGTAGAAGCAGTTTCAGGTGTCCATCTGAAAAGATGTTCCTCAAAATAATTTCCCCAGCTGTTGTCCCAACCTACATCACCTGCCATATAAACGGAACTGTGCGATGCACCCTGAAACAAGACACTTAAGTCAAATCCCTTATAATTCAATCCGGTCGACAAAGAATATGTTCTTTGAGGTAAATTACTGTATCCGATTGGAGTCTGATCATTTTGATCAATGATACCATCTCCATTTATATCTTTATACTTAATGTCTCCGGGAGCTAAATTGGACAATCCAAACTGCTGGGGTGAAGCGGCTATTTCCTCATAAGAATTAAAAAAACCATCAAAATTATATCCCATAAACTGACCCACTGATTGTCCCGTCAGATACATATAATCAAACGGTTTTCTGGCTTCACTCATCTCAATAATCTTGTTCTTGGCGTAAGAATAGGTAACTTTAGCAAAATAATTAAAATCTTTTTTCCTGTTGCTTTGCCATCCTAATTCAAGTTCATAACCGCTGTTAGTTACCTCACCTAAATTTTCCGGGGCCAGATTTGTTACACCCGAGGCTATGATGTAGCGGGCAGGTTCTGTTAATATATCTTTGCGTTGCTCCTTGAAAATATCTGCTGAAAAAGACAATTTAGAATCAAGCCATTTGGTATCCACGCCTACATTATATTTTGTAGCCGTTTCCCATGTAATATTTTCGTTTGCCATTCTCCCCTCTCTTAATCCGACAACTTTAGGATTGGGTGTTTCTCCAAATGAGTAGGATTCTCCATTCACATATGTTGATTTATAATAATATGAAAAACCACCAAGCCTGTCGTTTCCTACCTGCCCTAATGAGGTTCTTAATTTCATGAAATTAAGAACTTCAGATTGTGGCATAAAACTTTCATTTGTTATCACCCAACCTAATGACGCAGCAGGGAAAAGATGGTATCTCCTGCCTTTGGCAAAGCGATTGGAACCGTTATAGCCCATGTTGATTTCAGCAAGATATCTGTTGTCATAATCATAATTAATACGCCCTATCAATGCCTGATAGACATGTGGAACATAGGAATACTGTCCTCCCGGAGATGATGTGGAAGTAAAATTAGTTAACACCACACCGGAAAGGCTGTGGACATCCTCTATGATTCCTGAATATCTGAGTGCCACCTCCATATATTGATCGTATATAGCTGCCGCATTCCCTGAACCCTGAAATGGCAATACTCCAGCAAGGCCCTGCAAATATGAATTGTCTACCGGATTATAGGAATAAAGATAAGGTCTCTGTTGCATACCCCGCCAATTGCTCCAATTCACATCAAATGCATATCTCCCATCCAGAGACAATCCTTTGAAAATCTTACGAAGATTATAATCAAAATTAAGGGTGGTTTCTAACTGGTTGTCATAATCGGAACGAAAACCTGTATGAGCTATGGTGACCAGTGGATTCTGTCTCCATACACCAATAGCACCAGCAAAACTACCATTAGGATTCATAAGAGGAAAAGCCTGGGGAGCATTTCTGTAAAAAGAGGCAAACAGTCGCAATCCTTCCGCATTACTATTAAGTCCGTCATACGTAGCCGGCCGGTTTTGCTTTCTGTAGAGGTAAGAGATATTTACTCCCACTTTCAGATCCTCAGATAATGAAATATCGATGTTAGAACGTGCAGTCAACCGGTTATAATAATAGGAAGCATCATAACCCTGGTCTTTTAATGCTGCGTCGACCTGGGGTGACAGTTCCAGTAAATTTTTTATAACAGGCCTTTTTCTCAATTCGCTTACTCTGGATTCAAACATGCCCTGTTGGGTGAAATAACCAACGGAAACAAAATATTTGGTTATATTGTTACCACCCGAAATATTGATGTTATATTTTTGCTGGGTACCAGGTTTTGTAAATGTTTCTATAAAATCATTATCAGGATGAGTAAAAGGGCTTAATTGCGTTCTATATAAATAGTTATCATATTCAGACACTGGAAAATTACTGGTGTTGGACAACTTCGAAGGATCGAGTCCCATATTTATCGTACCCTCCCGTTGGAAAAGAGAGGTGGTTTCCGCATTCAATGCCTTTGTTAATCTGTTGTAATTTGTAATTCCATATTCAGCGGTAAATCCAATCTTAGACTTTCCTACAGCCCCTCTTTTGGTAGTAATAAGAATAACTCCGTTGGCGCCCCTTACTCCATAAACTGCTGTTGCGGAGGCATCTTTCAATACGGATACACTTTCAATGTCTTCCGCGTTAATTTGATTAAAAGCACGTTCAACACCATCAACCAACGTCAAAGGTTCAGAATTATTAAATGTCGCTGTTCCTCTGATAAATAGCTGTGAACCATCGTCGCCCGGGCGGCCGCTTACCTGGCGTGTTACCAGACCGGGAATACGGCCAGCCAAAGAGTTCGTAACACTCGAAACAGGGGTATTGCTTATCTCTTCTGATGTTACATTTGAAATAGCACCAGTTACAGAAACCTTTTTTTGAGTTCCATAGCCAATAACAACGACTTCCTCTAACCCTATGGTCTCTTCTCTTAAGGTAACATCAATATTTACCTTACCTGCCACATTTATTTCTTCGGTAATAAATCCGATCATGGATAACTGAAGAACGGGTTCTTTGGTGTTATCTATCTTTAGCTCAAAATGGCCATCTAAATCTGTTACCGTACCATTCAACGTATTTTTCTGCATGACCGTTACACCAATTAGTACGTCCCCGGTTGCATCTTTCACCACCCCGTTTATCTTGGTTTGTGAAAATATAACTGTTGAACAGCAAATAAAAACTAAAATTAAAACTATATTTCTCATATATTAAAAATTATCATATTTTACCATCCGGGATTTTGAACAATTTGTGGTGAAATCTTTATTTCATTCAAAGGAATTGGATGCAAATACATATGAGGGCTGAATTTGCGTAAATCATCAACTGTGAAATTGCTATAATCCAAGGTATTACCATTTTGTATTATTCTGATTCCAGTAACAGGCTGATTCAATCTATCTCCATCCATCCAACGTCTTACGTCGAAATAACGCTGTTCCTCAAAAGATAATTCTATTCTGCGTTCATTTTTGATTTTCTCACGCATCGATTCTTTTGTAGTTACACCATTCAGGAACTGGTCATCTGACTTGAATCCTGCACGGGAACGAACAGTAAGAACCGCATCTTTTGCTGTAAGCCCAAAATTATTCGGATCGGTATCCGGTCCATAAGCTTCGTTCATAGCTTCTGCGTATAATAAAAGAACGTCGGCCAAACGAATAATGGGGAAAAGATGAAATGTATTACCCGGATTAGCCAGAGAGAAATTAATATTAAAGTCTAAAAACTTTTTCAGATAATATCCTGTATTGGTAGATCTGTCAATGACTGCATTAAGGGCATCAGATGTTGCATCCTCTCCAAGTTTTGTATATATTTTCCCTAATTTACCATATGTAGAACCATTATAGCCGACGATAACGTTAAAACGAGGATCTCTGTTGTTATACTGGACTGACAAATCATCCCTTACATACGCTGACCCGTTGACCATAGTAAATGCATCCACAAACTCCTGTGTAGGTACTGTACCACCTCCCAAATTTCTGGATAGACTGGGAGGATATTGCCGGTTTTCCAGACCATTTGATTTAGAGGCACCCACAAATACTATATATTCACTGTTTGGCGAAGTAGTAAATAACTTTTCATAATTGGCATGTAACGAATAAACATTTGAACCACTTTGATTCTTGAGGTTTATGACCTCTGCACAGGCAGCCGCAGCAATAGCCCAACGATTGGACACCTCTGCTTCGTTACTGTTTACATGTCCGATTAACTTGTTTGAATTTCCTGACTGATTAAAAAGAGGGCTCGCTGAAAAAATAAGCGTTTTTGCTTTAATAGCCAGTGCCGCACCTTTTGTCATTCTTCCATATCCCCCACTTCCGCCAATTGGAGTCACATCCAAATACTTTATTGCAGAATCACACAGGTTGACAATATGAGCAACACAATCTGAATATGAGCTCCTCTCAATGACATTTAATTCCGGATCACCCAATGCATAATATTTATCAATAATAGGATACCCGCCGTAGTGCTTCAAAAGGTCAAATTCAAACAATGCCCTTAAACCATACATCTCTCCAATATAGGTGTTTTTGATTCCAATAACCTCTTCAGGCGTTGTTTTGTTAAGTACCAATTCTATCTCGGTAAGATATTTTTGCGCGAATATGGCTTGTCTTATACCCTGGTAAGAATTATTCCAGGAACTCTGAACCGGGCTGTTCGATCTTACATATCCTCTCGACAATCTATGAATTGACGAACTATTTATAGTGGACATTCCGTCATCCGTTGCAGCATCAAGAAACGAACCTGAAATTGAATTAAACCCACCTCTTATATAACTATAAGCCTGATTTACCGGTCTGACATAATTGGCTTCCATCGAAAAAACATCCTCCGGTTGTGACCAGTCATAAGGAGTCTCATCCAGATAATTACATCCGGTGAACAAAGATGAAGTTATCGCCAATAAAAATATCTTATGTATAATATTAAATTTCATGTGTTTATTTTTTATTTTTTACATTATAGTCACGTGGAACTCGCAATAATCATGTACTTTGTGTGTAACTGATTTACATGCTCGTTTCATATGCTGTTTTTAAAATTTTACAGATAAACCAAAACTTATATTTCTTGTTAGTGGCATGGTATCAGAATTGCCTCTGTCTTCCGGATCAAGAGGTAAATCATCATTATACCAAGCATATAGATTATATCCATTGACGAACAAACGCAAACCGGATATGGAAGATCGTCCCAGCAAGTGCGTCGGCAGGTCGTAATAAACTTCCACATTTTTAAGACGGAGATACTTTGAATCTCTAATCCAGAATGAAGAACTCTGTGAATTATTCACATTGGAATACAACCTTGAAATATTTGGCAGTGGGTTTGATTGATCTTCCGCGGTCCAGTAATCCAATTGATGTTCGTAAATTGTTCCGTTTGAGAAGAAGGGATAGGCCACTTTCCCACTCAGATAGGTCGTCACATCCCCAGCTCCCTGAAATAAAATATTGAAACCGATATTTTTATAGGTTAACCCGGCATTAATACCATAAAAAATTCGAGGGACATCGCCATATCCAATTACAACTTGATCATTTCTGTCGATAATACCATCCCCGTTGATATCTTCATAACGAATATCACCCGGTTGCACATCAGAAAAGGTTTGAGTTGGAGAAGCTGCAATCTCTTCATAAGATTCAAATAATCCAATGGCATTGTATCCCCTTCTTATTCCACGTGGGTATCCGGCACTCAGGAGCCATGGGTATTGTTCATCCACCTCTCCGGTCTTGTCAATCATATTCTCGTAGAATGAATATGTTGCACCTAAGTTATAACCGATATCTCCAAAATTTGAATTCCAGGAAAGCGCCATTTCGTATCCGCTGGAATGCATTTTGCCAATATTTTCTTCTATGGTGGCTACAGTTCCCAAAAGTGAAGTCACCTTATTATTCGGCATATACATGTCATCTCTGTCATCATAGAAATAATCGAAAGTAAAGTGTAGGCGATTATTAAATAGTGCAAGACTGGTTCCAGCGTTAAATTGCCTTGCTTTCTCCCAGGTCAGATTAGGGTTTGCAATAATGTCTTCAACATATCCACCCTGGTTTTGCATATTATTTCCGAAATTGTAGATATTATTGGTGGAATTTAATCGTCCCATATAATAAAACTCAGATATACCCTTCTGATTTCCTACAATACCGTAAGAACTTCTTAACTTGAAAAATGAAACATACTCTTGTAATGACTCGAAGAATTCTTCATTTGAAATAGTCCAACCTGCAGCAACAGAAGGGAAAAAGCCAAATCTGTTGTCAGGGGCAAATTTATAAACACCTTGATAGGAGCCAATTAAATCTATTGAATACTTATTGCTGTAATCATAATTCAACCAAGCACCTATTGTTTGATAACGACTGGGAATGGATTTTTGATTTGTAAACTCGTATTGATTATAAAAAGCAAAAGCAGAAATAGCATGATCATCGATCTTTTTGTCATATGACAATTGCAGGTCTAAAGATGTTTTACTTTGACTGTTTTGGTTTGTAACCGAGTTTCTCATACGCTGATCGTTACCGGTGCGACGTAAAACATCAGGATTATTTAAATCTACAAGTTGATAATAAGCATAATCTTTAGTTCTGTTTGTCAATGCAGAAGTATAACTATCCATTGACAAAACAGCGCTGGCCTTTAATCCTTTAGCAATAAAAGGGAGATCCTGAGTTAATTTTACTCTAAAAGATCCGTAGACCTGATTAAACTTTAGTACTCCCTATTCTCTGTACCGATTAAGCGGGGTTTTTAACTAAAATATTGTTCTCGAATTTTTTCACATTATCGTTTTTTTACTTGTAAACCAGCCATTCTTGAAGCAAATGAGTAAGTCAAGCTTTTTGGAAAAAATACAACTCCTTTTGAGTGGAGATTTTTCCCAAAACCCGTCAGGGATTTAGCTTGATGTCTCATTTGGTGCATGTACATTTGTTTACAAGTAAAAAATTATGCACTTAACCGGAACACGCTTTCCGGCGTTCTTCTACCCACACCCTGGTGGGTTTTCTCCTTGTTGTAATGATTCACAAACCATCGGATCCCTTTCCAGAGTGTGGTGCCGTTCTCTGCCGGAAACGGGTAAACATAATCCTGTTTCAATGTCCTCCAGAACCGTTCAATATAGATGTTGTCCGTTGCCCTGCCACGGCCATCCATGCTGATGCTGATTCCAAGTTCATTGAGCCTGTTCACCCACGCCGGGCTGGTAAACTGACTTCCCTGATCCGAGTTGATAATCCCGGGCACACCGTGCTCATCTATTGCCCCGTCAAGGACTTCAATCACGTTCTCTCCATGAAGGCTGTTATGAAGTCCCCATCCAACAATAAAACGACTGTACACGTCTATGATTGCCGTTAGATACATGAAACCCCTGTCCATGGGTATGTACGTGATGTCAATCTCCCAGACCTGGTTCGGATGGTCTACATCAAGATTACGAAGCAGATAGGGATAGATATAGTCGGATAGGCCCAATTTGCTCAAATTTCGCTTTGGATATTGAGCTATTATCTGCGCCTTGCGCATGAGTCGTCTCACTCGCTTGGGATTGACCCGTAAACCCTGTGCCAACAAGTAGTCTTGCATTTGCAGAACTCCGTAAGTGGGATGATCCTGATGGTGTTTATCCATTTTCTTCATAATCTCAAGATTCGCATCACATTCTCCTTTTGCCACATAGTAAAGACCGGATTTGCTGATCCCCAGCAGATCACATTGGCTCTGGAGGCTTATACAATCATCTTTCGATACAAGGCTTCGACGTTCAATTATTCCAAGCCCAACTGTTTCGACTTTTTTTTTAACCAGTCCCGCTGCATCTCCAATTCACCTATCTTGGCGAAGAGCTCCCGTCGCTCCTTTTCAAAGTCAGCTTCACTCTTGGGACCTTGTTTCGAGAAGATTTCTTCTGAACGTTTCAGAAACTCATTTTTCCACGTGCTGATCACTGTGGGGTGAACACCATAACGGGCACTTAACTCAGATAACGTCTCGCGTTCCTTGATCGCTGCCAATGCAACCTCTGCCTTGAAGGCGGCTGAATGTTTTCTTCTTGACTTGTTCATATCACAAATATAAGCATTTAATCTTTGCTTAGTTCGTGGTACAAATTTCGGGGAGTATTATAAACAGAGCATATCCATTTCTGTTCAGCATTGCCCATGGGTTAGATACCAATCCATTACCTGCTGGAAGTTTTTTATTGATACTTTGTATTAAATTTCCATCTTGATCGATATATTCCCCATTATCAAAATAATATGGAGGAAAAGCATTGGCCGGTGTCGTAATCAGTGAATTGTACAGACCATAAGAATCTCCACCAGGACGATTCTGTTTATCATACCATCCATACAAATCCAGGTTCAATAATGTAGTTGGAGTAACATCAACCTGCAGGTTTGATCTTAAATTAAATCTGTTGGTTGTATTATTTGTATTATAGGTGAATTCATTATCCGGAATGAACATCCCGTTTTGCGTTAAAAAACCACCATTAATAAAATATTTGGTTTTATTGGTGCCACCCGTTACATTCAAATTATATTTCTGCACCCAGGAAGATGATTTAAAATAATCGTCCAACCAATTTACATCAGGATAAATTTCATCATTTACTCCATTCCTGTTTCGGTATTGTTCAATATAATACAGAGAATACATATTTGATTCTCCGGAGCCGTCATATTTTAAGGCCTCGTTGTAGTGCCTGGCATACTCGAGTGCACCAAGGGGTTTCAAAAGACCGATTGGTTTTTGATTAATTAATTGCACAGTCAAATCCACAACAGTTTTTCCTTGTCTCCCCTTTTTAGTATTGACAAGAATAATCCCGTTTGCAGCTCTGGTTCCATATAATGCACTTGCCAGTGCATCTTTCAAAACTGTAACGCTCTCTATTTCGTGAGAGGATAAAACGCCAAAATCTCTTTCCTGCCCATCAACCAATACAAGCACCCCTTCTGCATTGGTACGGATTCCCCTGAGCCAGAAATTTGAACTTTCATTGACTGTTCCCCCTGAGGTCTGATAGGAAAAATAACCAGGAACAAGTCCGGATAACAGATTAGTCAAATTGGTTACGGGCAAGTTCTTATAATCATCCATTTTTATTGTAAAAGAAGCACCGTTAAAATTGGCGAAAGGAACATCTTTAAATGGAAGATTCAATGTATCCTTGTCCTGTTGAGCGCTTATTACAAAAGAAGAATTAATTAATAATATCAAAAGCCCGAATAATACTCTTTTTTTTCTCATTATTATCAATGTTTTATTCCAGTATAGAAATATTTCTTTATGAATCTCATTAAATATCAAAGTTGCACGATAATTCACACCTTTTCCTTTATTTTCCCTGCTTACAAAAAGGCACTGATGTGATTATCAATAGTAAATACAAGTTTAAGTGAACATATTTTAAAATATTTATTTAATCATTGTTAGTGGATAGAACAGGGACGAAGGAAGTGAAAATTTCATAAAATAAATGCCAGAAAGATCTCAAAAAATGCCACAATCTATTCAGATCTTAACTTTAGTAAACATTTTCACCAATTATCGTTACAAATTACAAAATACTTTTCCTCTAACTTATCAAATCTGCAACAGGATCAAATTAAAATTCAATATCCATAGCTACACCCTTATCACCCTGTTGCGCCATCCATTTTTCAAGTTCACTCTTCATGACAGAGATCCTGCTAGCATATTCTTTATTGTCCGCAAGATTGTTCATCTCCCAGGGATCATTTTTCAAATCATAAAATTCTACGGCAGGACGTTTCACATATCGCTCCGTTAATTCTTTTGCGACCACACTTGTTTTAGCACTTTCAAGCCAGCTTGCCCATGCCGAACGCTTATTTTTCACATTCATCAGATGTTTCTCAAAATAGTCCACATCCGGAGTAAGATTTATAATTAATTTGTACCTTTTATCCTGAATACTTCTGATTGGATATGCTGTTCCTTCGGGAATATTATTGTGAATACCGTAAGTCCAGTTCCGATGATCGTCATGTTCCCCATACAATACTTTCAGAAAGCTGCGTCCGTCAATATCATCAACAGCTTCGCCTCCACCAAAATCTATTAATGTTGGTAAAATATCCTCATATTGAACGAGTGCATCGCTGGTAGTTTTTGATTTTATCTTATGGGGATAGCGGGCTATAAAGGCACTATTCTGACCATACCGATAACAAGTCCACTTTCCAAACGGGAATTGTGGTCCCTGTTCTCCCAGAAAGATAACAAGTGTATTATCAAGTGTATTGGTTTTTTCAAGAACCTGCAAAACAGCACCAACCTCTTCATCCAACGCTTTAACTTCAGCAAGATAATTCCGGAATAAATTGCGGGTTATTGCATTATCCACAGTATTGGGTGGTAACACAATTTTATCAGCATCTATTTCTTCAGGATTCCCCCATGTCCATGGAGCATGAGGATGAATGCTGCATACAAAAAGACAAAAGGGTTTATTATCACGTTCGATAAACTCTTCAATCCCGTCAGTAGAATAATTTGCCGTACTGGAAACACAATTCACCTCAAAACCAGGTATTTCTTCAAAGTCATAAACTGATTTAGGCGTGGTGTGTTGCTTACCGGTTCTGCCCACTCTGTATCCTATATCTGGTAAATAGTGCGTCACACTTTTGATATTGGAATACGACGTCTTATGATTCTGAAAAGAACCATGTCTGGCAGGATATAGTCCGGTATATAGTGATGCACGTATGGGCACACTCATTGTTGCAGAGGCATAATTATTTCCCAACAAAATACCCTCGTTGGCAAGCCTGTCAATATTTGTAGTTTTAACATTCTTCCCGCCATAGCAACTCAACTCATTTGTAGCCAGGTCATCGGCCATGATTACTACAATATTGGGTTTCTTTTGAATATCATTTTCCGCTTTGGTCACCTCACACGAAAAAGTCAAAGGAACGCCTGGTATTAACAGAGATAAAAATTTTATTGACTTCATTGTACTTTTATTTAAGGGATTATACACCTATTAATTATAAAATTTTAAATTTGCAGATAAGCAATATAAGTTGCCTATCTGCAAATTAAAAATCCAGTTATCTTAAATAGATAATACTAGGCTATCTGCTAATAGCCAAATAATCCATAATCAAATACGGCATTTTGTTCAAAAGGACCACACTCTACCGCAAGAGTATTCTCTCCCTGTCTCAACAACGAGACAAATTCACTTATATTGATATCTTCATAGTGTCTTTTGCCTATTATCTTTTTATCTACCACCAGGCTACCGTTGAGATAAACCTTTACATCACCATAGGCAAGAATATGAAGGTAAATTCCTTCAGGGAGGTCATTCAGAGTAAAATGGCTTAGCGAGTATACCGGTTTCTCTTTGAGCACACTTACAGGACCATTTACTTTTTGAAACTTATTTGCATTTCGGCTCGTTTGCCAGTTATCTTCGGGTTGAACATGAGAAATATAGAGCTGTTGAGCATCAATTTCCGAATCAGCAATAAGTTTCTTCACGTCTCTTGTATCTGTTCCGTACAAAGGATGATGCAATATTCTTAATAGCTCAGGATCTATTTTGATCACTTTTCTGTCGTAAGTTAAAAGTCCGTTTACCTCACCTTCCACGTCTGTAGTCTGAGTATATACGGCGGCTGACAATCCATTATATCTTAATGGATACAGATTATGCATTAATTTTGTATACTCTTTTATCAGATCCGGAGAATTTGTATATGTCCGGTATCCCCAGTTTCGCATGGAAGGATCCCACAAATGATTTTCCACAGGAAGTCCTAATCCTCCGAATTCACCCAGCACAACCACACGACCGGGGTTCTGGGCAGCAGGTTCCATACCGGGACCCGGATATTGATGAGAGTCGATCATATGACCGCATTTTCTGTCTGTCCAGCCGCTAACGCCGTTAATTATTCGTGTTTTATCATATTGCATACTCCAGTCCACAACCCGTTTTGTATCGTATTGTCCCCATCCTTCATTGAAAATTACCCAGGTAACAATACTTGGAAAAAATTTCAACTGGTCGATCATTGTTTTCAATTCGTACTCGAACTGCACGGCAGATTCATGAGGTCGGTTCCAATCGTGCGGGGCATCCCAGTTTACATGTTGCTCCGATCTTTTGGCTGTTTCAAAACCTGAGACCATATCTTGCCAGAGAAGTATTCCAAGAGAATCGGCATAATAATAATAAAGCCATGGCTCTACTTTTATGTGTTTCCTCAACATATTGAAGCCCATATCCTTTAGTACTTCCATATCATAACGCATGGCTTCTGCAGAAGGTGGAGTCAGTAATCCATCAGGCCACCAGCCCTGATCCAGTGTTCCATATTGAAATAATGTCTTATTGTTAAGCTGTATTCTTTGATATCCTTGTTGATCTTTTACAATTGAAACCTTACGCATGGCAAAATATGAATCCACCACATCAAAGATCTTGTTATTTTTCTGTAATGACACCTCTAACCTGTAAAGGTCGGGTGATTCTGGTGTCCACAATTTCGGTTCCGCAATATTTAGTACAATTTCCTCAGAAGCAGAATAATTCTTATTCAACACCAACCGGTCACCGTCAAAAACTTTTACAGAGAGCATCTCACCCCCTTTTGTCCCGATCAGGTCAGTATTTAATATAACCTGGCTTTTATCAATATCCGAGACAGGATATAAAGAATTTATACGGATTTTATTCACAGGTTCAAGCCAAACAGTTTGCCAGATTCCACTAACAGGCGTATACCAGATTCCACGTGGGTCGAGCACCTGTTTTCCTCTTGCCTGACTATCCGTATCTGTAGGATCCCAGACCGATACAACTACTTCCTGTACACCCTTTCCCAGGTATTTTGTAATATCATATGAAAAAGCAGTGGAGCCTCCTTTGTGTATGCCAATTTGCTTTCCATTGACCCATACCGTTGTTTCCCAGTCTACAGCCTGAAAATGCAATAAAATATTTTGTCCGTTCCACTCTTTGGGTAACTCAAAAGTTTTTCTATACCATATCTTCTGATCGGGCTGAAGAATTTTCCCTACGCCGGACAAGGCGGATTCAACTGCAAAAGGAACTAATATTTCCCCCTGGAAATCCTTAGGTCTTGCCGCCTCTTTAGAAACGATAGCATAGTCCCACATACCGTTTAGATTTTTCCACTCACCTCTTTTTAATTGTGGGCGGGGGTATTCGGTCCATGCATTTTCAGGGGTAACCTTTTCTCCCCAGGTTGTCATAATTTTACCTTTTACAGGCTCATAAGACCGGGCCTCAAGATGAGCACTTATACCCAGTACTATTCCTAACAAAATTAGAGTAACTCTTCTATACATTTTAATAATTTATTTTGAATTGTTTAATTTCTTTCAACAATCTATATCGAATTTCACTTTCTTTATTCAGGATTTGTTATCCTGACCCTTCTAATTTTAAAGGGTAGCTGAGGTAAAAAATCTCTGAGTTTCACCACCGCCATTCATTTATATATAATCCATTGTCCTGTACATCACGAATTCTGTTCCGGAAAATGAGGTCTTCCAATACTTCACATACCGTTCCATCGGGCAAAGTATACTTGTATGACAGATGAAAAGTTCTGTTTTCAGCATCGTAGGTACAGTCGCCATTAGAGTGTACTGCAACGGGCGAATCCGGATGTGGCGAAATTGTTACGGCACCACTGCCGTTCGTCGGGACTTGCAGTAAAAAGATAAAATCTTTTGCCGGATCCGCACTATTCTTTTGGTCGTAGCGCACTGCGAAAGAGGTAGGCCCGTATGTCTGTAAAAAGCGAATACTATTTGTTTCAGTAGAAATGTTTTTGTAATTCACCACGTCATCTGTTGTACCATTTTTCCGCTTGGTAACACTCCCTGAGTAGTTGTAATATCCATGCTGTTTGGCAAAGTAGCTGACAGAGATACGAATATGGTTGGTAGCTTCAGGAATTGAATCCACATCGGGAGATGAAATGATTCGGAGTGGTAATATATATTCCCCTGTCAGCGATTTAGGATCTTTCAGAAAGGCAGTCGAGTCAATGATAATAGGCAGGTAACCTTTTAATTTACCTTTGGGTATCACAATTTGCGAAGCATGTCCAAGAGTGTAATATGAAGGGGGCAATACCGATTTATTGCTTGAGGTTACCAGCGAAGGGTCTACTACATATTCCACAATCCGGTCTTTCTTATTGTCGATCATACCAGCAAAAGTAATGCCTGCTTCAATTTGCAAACCTTCCCCTACTACTATGTTCCGGTTATAGTCCTGATAGACGAACAATGCCGAAGTATATGGGTAAATATCTTCTCCATCCTCAAAGCTGCAGGATACCAGAAATAAAATGGCAAAAGTGACAGCAATACCGTAAAGGGCTGAAAAATAAAGATTTTTCATATTTCTCATCTGTTTATATTTATTCAATTTTCAAGTAATTCAAATCGTAAACTTATTCCCATCCCGCATTTTGTACCAGCGAGGCATTGTATAACTCCATGTATGGGATTGGTTGCCAAGGGGACTTGAAATCTCTCTTTTCAAGTAAAATACGTTCATAAGAGAAAGTTCCGTCATTATTTTTTGTTATTTTCGTGCCATATATCTCTACATTGAGGGCATCAGGTTTTCCGTCGGGTATCCAGCGACGCAGATCATAATATCGATGTTCTTCAAAACTCAGATCCAACCGCCTCTCGTTGCGTATATAATCCCGGAACTTATTCTGATCGTTTCCGATAACATTATTTAAATATTGATTGCCAGCCCCATATTTCAGATGTAGTTTCTCGAGTACTGCTTTGGCTGTGAAACCAAATTGATGAGGATCTCCAGTCACTCCCCATGCTTCATTGGCTGCTTCCGCAAAGTTGAGATACAACTCAGGTTTGCCAAGGATAATGCGTGTCCGCTGGGTGGCTGCCGCCGTTGCTCCAGGTATCAGTGATACAGTTTTCGGACGCAATAACTTACGCAGGTAATACGAAGTGCGGGATGTATTTCTCAAGGGACTGTAAGCATCAGTCCCGCTTGTATGGCTTTCTATAGTATAATAATTGCCAGGTCCCATTTTAGAACCATTAAAAGCAACATACAGCGCCAATCTGGGATCTCTGTTGTCATAAGGTTTATTTTCATCATAGACTGAACTTTCTGTGATTGGATAACCATTTTTATCTGGAAAAGCATCTACAAAGTTCTGAGAAGGATTGTTAAGTGCGGCGCCATACATAGATGGAGGATAGTTCTCGTTTTCATATAGTTTGTTTCCGGTCAATACAGCGGCCCGGAAAAATAAATCTCGTCCGTTACTATTCCAGTCCTTATTTTGTAACTGACTAAAATAATATGCATTACCAATATCTTCCGTAGCACTGGAGACAGGTGCATTCACAAGATTCTGAAAACCTCCCTCTACTGATCTGATGGCTTCACCAGCAGCAATAGCAGCATCTTCCCACAGTTTGACATCGTTTACCGGATTAAAAGCAGGGCTGGCTGCATACAGCAATACCCTAGCCTTTAACGCCCGTGCACTGATGCCAGAGGCTCGTCCATTCATACTGGCACCAATTACGCGATCGGTACCTTTGTATTCAACCGGCAGATATTTTATCGCGGTGTCGCAGTCATTGATAATGGCTTTAACGCAATCGGCATATGACGCACGAGGAATTTTCAAATCATCGGTCACTTCCAACACACGGTCACCTACAAGAGGAATACCAAGTATCTCGTTATTCGCGGTTGTTCCTCCGAAATTTCTCAATAATTCAGAATAATAATAGGCACGCAGAAAAAAAGTTTCCCCATAGAGTCTCCAATATTCCCGTACATTGTCAATACTATCTTGTCTGGTAGCAATTTTGTAGAAGCGCACAGGCGTGGGGATAGCAGCTTCAGGATTAAACTCCATTTTTGAAAGGAATTGGTTCAAACGACGGATCTGTCTATAACCATCCACCCAATTATTTAATGGATTACGATCAGGGCTTAGAGCACCTGTCGCGCAGAGATAGTAATCACCGGAAAGATTACGGGACACTGAATTGTCGGTCATATTGTCCATTGCAATATCATAACTGTCCGTCAACGCATCATAAGCGTCCATCAGCGGTCCGCAAAAATAGGCGGCATTAGCAAACACAGCGTCTTCACTCATCGTATTGTCTGTCTGAGGTTCCAAAAAGTCGGAACAGGAATACAAACAGATCATCATTGCCGATAAAACTGATAAATATCTATTTTTCATCATTCTGCTTTTAAAAGATTAAAAAGATACGGATACTCCTCCGGTTATTGTTTTTCCCAGGGGAAAATTTCCTACTCCAGCGTCCAGGTTTTCAGGGTCAAGATCTTTTATTCTCGAGATGGTAAAAAGGTTGGTACCTCTGACAAACACTTTCACCTTCCCGATATTGATTCTTTCCGTAAGCATGTAAGGCAGGGTATAACCCAATTCCACATTTCTCAATTTGAAGTAACTTCCATCCACTACCCAATAGTCAGAGGTAATAAAATTATTGTTCCTGTATTCAGGACTAAGTACCGGGTGGGGATTTCCGTTAGGTAATCCGTCAATCAACACATTGGAGTATTTTCGATCACCATAAATTTGATAATATTTATTGTCCAATATACGATCGAAACCACTCAAGCCGTACCCTAACACATCTAGATTGAAGCCTTTATATTCAACACCGAAAGTAATACCATATTCCATAGATGGCGTAGTATTTCCAATCACTTCTCGGTCACCGCTATTCACCGTGCCATCTTTATTTGTGTCAACATATTTGAGGTCTCCGACATTCACACGACCAAAACTCTGTCTTGGCGAATTACTAATATCCGAGGGATCTGTGAAAACTCCAGAATACCGATATCCAAGCACATCTCCCACTCTCTTGATTTTACGCAATCCCTTCAATTCTTCAGGATAATCGGGTTCGGCTTCGATTAGTATTTCGCTTGTTCCATAAGTGAGATTGGCGCCGGCAGAAAATTTTAAATCTCCCACTCTTCTTTCATACATCGCTTCGGCCTCCCATCCCGTACTTTTATATTTCTTAAAATTTTGCATCATCAGTACGGCGTTTTTTCCGCTAACACCCGGCGTCATGTCGGAAAGATTTGACAATACGCCATCGAGCGTTTTTGCAAAATAACCCACAGATGCCCTGACTGAACGAAATAACAGAAAATCAATACCGGCGTTCAGTTCATATGTTTTTTGAAAACCTACATTTGGATTACCTGTTTGGATTTCTCTGGCAATATTATTGAAGCCAGATACTCCATTATATGATCCTCCTGGTTCCCACAAATCGCGGTAAAGATAGGTGGAAAACAAACCATCAGAGTTATAAGAGGTAGAGCCCAAAATACCATAGGAAGTCCTTAATTTCAAATAATCCAGCCAGGTTATTTCACGCATAAACGGTTCTTCACTCATAATCCAACCAGCTCCGAAGGTTGGGAAAATACCAAATCGTTTTGATGGAGCAAACGAAGCAACGCCCACACGGTTTAAACTGACTTCGGCTGTATACCGATCATTGTACATATAGTTCACCATTCCACCCAAATTCAACCGTTTCAGATCCTGGGCCTGCGTATTGTATTCTTTCCGTTGCTGGAAATACACCAAATGCGAATTGATGTCATGTTTTCCGAATATCCTGTTGTAAGTAGCCACCACATTGAAAGCATAGTTTCGGTTCGTGTTAGCGCCACTCCGCGACATGCTTGTAGCCCGTGTTTCCTGCCCCCAGGAGGTATAGGATACCGGATAATCAGAATTTCCGGTCGCCAGCGGCTCCCATACCACATACGTTGCGTCCTGTGTGGATGTGAAGTAATTATACATGTCAAATGTAAACATGGGTTTTATAGACAATCCTTGTATCCATTTATTCAGATCGATGTTCAACATGAAATCGCTTTGGATATAAGAATATTCACGTTCAGCATAACCACCATTCATTAATGCTCCGTAGGGATTGTTGCGATTAATGGAGGTGCCGCCCAGCACATATTCTTTTTCAGGTTGTCCAATATTTTCACCCGGAATAAAAATGGGAAATTCATTCGGACGTGTATCGGACAGCATATTAAAAAATCTCTGGGTAGACAGATTGGGCCATGATTTATTTTGTAAGGCAGCATTAAATCCGGCAGAGAAAGTGATAAAATTCAAAATCTCATTATCCACGTTGCCTCTGATGGTGAACACCCTGTCGCGGTTAGGATAATTGGTATATTTTTCCAGGCCGCCATTGGTCTGGTAACCTACATGTGTAAAAAATCTCGTTTTTTCATTTCCTCCTGAATACTGCATGTTGGCACGAGTAATGGTCATTTGTCGGTTGAGGAACATGTCATAAAAATCAATGTTGGGATAAAGAATCGCATCCTCGCCAGTTCTGTATTTTTCTATGTCATGAAACAGAGGATCCATTCCGTTAGCCACTGCTGCAGCATTGTACATGGTTGCATAGTCGTACGCATCAAGATATTTAGGCAGACGGGACGGTTGTTGAATACCAGATTGAACATTAACGCGAGCGCTGTTCTCAAAGGCTTTTCCCCGGCGTGTGCGAATCATGAGTATACCACTGGCATCTATACCTCCATAAAGTGATTTCAGCGAGGCATCTTTCAACAGCTCTACACTTTCAATTGTCTCAGGTTCAATATAGTCCAATGAACGTTCTACCCCATCCACCATGACTAACAGATCACCTTGTTGACTTCTGAGCCATGTGTTGGCATTCGTAAAACCTGGTACCAACGTGTTGTCCATAGTGAATAAACCGTTGAGTCTCCCGCCGAGTGAATTAAGAAGAAACATGGTAGGGTTTTTTTCCAAATCGCTACCATCTACTTTTGACCATGAACCCACGGTGCGACGCTCCGTTGTCTTTCCAAAGAGAGTATAAAGGGTATTTTCTTCTCCGTTGAAATCTAACTCCTTTCTGAGAGTGACTTTACTGGCCTTATCAACGGAGCGAATCTCTGTTGCGTAACCTTTGGCCGACACTTTCAACATGTCGTCAGAAGGCAATTGCAAAGTGATCCGTCCGTTTTTTCCGGTTGTGTATATATTCCGTTTTTTTGAGGACGAGACAACAGCAAACGGTATGGCGTTACCTGATTCGTCAATGACTTCTATCTCTACTGTTGCGTAAGAATTACTTTTTTGTGCAACAGCAGGTATTGATCCCAACGTAATAAGAAAGAGGAGAATTAACAATATTTTTGATTCATTCATTTTCTATCAATTTTAGATATTATACTCATGTTACCAACCAGGGTTCTGTTTAAAGTTTGGTCCGATACGGGTATCGTCGAGTTTAATAACAAACAGGTTGTGTCGGTTTTCATAAATCCGTCTCATATACAATTGTTTTTCGAATTTGAATCCCGTGGGATAGAGAGTTGTACTGTAACCGGGTGCCAATTTGGTAATTTTCATCATCCAAATGTCCCTATTTTCAGGTTGCGTTCCGATAAGCCAACGTCTCAGATCGAAAAGCCGATGCTCTTCAAAGCAAAATTCTACACGACGCTCATTGCGAACCCTTGTCCTGAAATCATTCTGATTCAAGAATTTTGCATTCACATCGGGCATTTTGGCCCGGGAACGCACCACGTTGACCGCTCCTGCAGCAGAATATCGGCTTTGCCCGTGTATTGAGCCTGGACTGCCCCAGGCTTCGTTGGCAGCTTCTGCAAAGTTCAGGTATACCTCAGCTAACCGTATATAGGACCACACCTGCGGCAATACTGCATTCCATGTCTTACCCATCCATTTCCGGGCGTAGTATCCGGTCTGGGTATAACCCATATCGGGAATCCCTTGAGCAGTAATTTTACAGTCGGTACTACCTGTTATGCCCTTTCCTTCTTCTTCCTGCCATATCTTTAATGTTCGGTTCATTACGCTGGCGTTGTTGTACAGGATATTGAAATAAAAACGCGGATCACGACCGACATAAGGATTCTGTTCCAAATGTCCTGATGCAGGATCACTGATGGGCAAACCAGTAGATTGCATTTCGAAACAGTCTACCAGTTGCTGACTGGCGGCTACACCGTATTTTCCCGACAAAGTTCCGGGAGGACGAACAGTGTTAGTATAGGCATCGGAACCCCAGTTTATTTGTGCCCTCCGTCCCAAAAGAATTTCGGTAAGATATTTAGTGGGATCATTGTCTTTGAAGAGGTAATGATAACCATCATCACCATTTAGGGATGCACCCCATTCCACCAACGAGTACCCTGCATCTTCAGCCGCCTTAAGTGCTTCATCAGAAGCGATAGCTGCTTCTTCCCAAAGGTTTTTACCATTACCGTTTTCAGTTCGGGCCTGGTCACTGGCCGCATAAAGAAGAATACGTGACTTGAGAGATAGTGCGGCTATGCGCGTAGGATGTTGGAATTCTGTTTCGGGAATGACATTTTTTAAAAACATAGCCGCTGAATCACAATCCTTTGCTGCCAAAATATAGGTTTCTTGCATGGAAGGTCGTGGCAGGTCCATATTGGCGGAAGCATCGAGGGGTTCAAAGAGATAAGGCATCCCACCCCAACGGCGCGTCAAATCCATATAGGCCAAAGCGCGATAGAAATAACACATTCCAAGTATTTTATTTCTGCTCGTCTCACTCCCCGGATAATGGCTGATATTCCGAATACCGGTGTTGGCCACACGGATGTGTTTCCACATCTGTTCCCACGTAGCATTGTTAGCCATGGGTGCATCACCGTTATTACGCAGAGAATAATAATTGCCCTGTTGTGCCTGTACTGAAGGTACACCCGAAAAAGTGGGTGTCGATATTGAATTATCGGTAATATCGTCCCAACTACCAAAAGGCTTTACTCCGTTCTGCAAGTGGAGAAAAAACGGGTTAACGACCAAATACTCACAATAGTTCAGATAGTTAGTAGAATCCTTAAACACCTTGTCAAAATCGTACCCGTCAGCCTCGGGCATCTTATCAAGATAGTTGCTCTCGCATGCCGTGATGATTAACATCAATACAGCAAGCATCTTCGTATATTGTCCTTTCATAAAATTTTCTCAATTTATATTTGATTAGAAAGAAATTTGTAATCCCAATGAAAATCTCCTCAGGAGAGGATAATATCCGTACACAAGCCGTCCATTGCTTCCATCGCTTCCCTCCGGATCTGCCAACGGATAATTGGGAGCCCATGTGAAAATATTGTTTCCGCGTAGATAAACAGACAGTTTATCAAGACTCATTTCACTTACCCATTTTTTCGGCACAGTATATGTCAAACCTATTGATTTTA
Organism: Proteiniphilum sp. LBM24028; assembly: GCF_056629195.1. NCBI lineage: Bacteria > Pseudomonadati > Bacteroidota > Bacteroidia > Bacteroidales > Dysgonomonadaceae > Proteiniphilum > Proteiniphilum sp. LBM24028. The sequence continues at coordinate 1,856,285 of NZ_CM152817.1, forward strand.
GACGGATGTAGGAAGCGTCAAATATATTGGTACTTCTGGTCGCTCCGTCACTTATATTATTGTGTGTTCGATTGGCATCGAAATGATAGGCAGGAAAAAAGGCGTCCCGATTGCCAGGAGACCAAACATCGGTCTGGTATTCAAAAACGTGATTGGTTAGCCTATGAAGTGGCCATGAGTACGCATCTACCACTACCTTACTGAAATGGCTGACACCCTGGAGAAGAAAATCGAAATCGAAGTTATGAAAACTGAAACCACCGCCCAAACTATAATTGTATAACGGATAGTTGGTAGAGTAACCCAATGCCACTCTGTCATTTTCGTCAATAACTCCATCACCGTTGAAATCTACCCACTGAGAATCACCCAATCCCATTAATCCTCCACCGAAGCGGGCACTGTTCATTTGTTCATTCACATTTTGTATCATGCCGGTGGAAACGTATCCAAATTCCGTAAAAATACGATGTCCGGCCTGTTTTTGGTAGCTTGGCTTGTAGATAGGTTCGTCACGTGAAATTATGCGGTTGTCACTGAAACTCACAGATGGTTTCACCCAATAGAAGAAATCACCCGTAGTACGCTGATATTTCAATTCTACCTCATACCCATGAGTTTTGGTTTGACCAAGGTTCTGTTGTTTCATTCCCACACCAAACCAAGCCGGCACCGACTGTCTGTCCAACAATATCTGGTCACGGTTTTCCTTAAAAAAATCGACAGTAAGGACAAACATATTGTTTTTCAAAAAAGACATTTCCATGCCAATATCCTGTTTGACTGCTCTTTCCCACTTTGCGTTAATATTGGCTGCATTTTCCTCAATAATTGGAGTATTGTACGCATTGTTGGTATTCAGACCAGGCCAGTATTTATCATTGCCGTAAACGGATTTTTGATTGACGTAAGAGGAAGTATACAGCCAGCGATTGGAAGAAGCGTCGCTACCTACTTCGCCATACGAAGCTCTTATTTTGAATCTGTTCATCACCGGTTTGAAAAAAGTGAAAAAATCCTCATTGTGTAGATTCCATCCCAAGGCATAGGATGGAAAGAGACCATAACGGTTTTCGGGTGCGAACTGTTCCGAGCCATTATAGGCAAGGTTTACCTCCATCAGATAACGGGAGGCATAGTCGTAAGTAACACGGCCAATAAGGCCTTCTTCGAAACGGGGATACTCCACATTGCCCTGTCTTTTTCGGCGCTGTCCCAACACCAGTCCAGTCACGGAATGTTTGTCGAAAGTGCGCGCATAGTCGACCGACGCCTCAAAGTACCAACTTCTGAAGGGGGTACCATTGACTGATTCTCCCAAATAATTGACTGGCGTAGCGGCCTCTTCCGAATCAATCGTGCCTCCACGACCCTTGTAGCGTGTCCACGTGGCATCGGTGTTCAGATACCAGGTAATCGCATCATACGACCATTCCCTAACATATGCCATGTTATGTGTATAAGCTACTTTTGCATTTGCCGAAAGTCCTTTTGTAAGGAAGTCCAACTTCTGTTTCAGGTGAATCGTAGCATTCAGGTCTGTTTGTTTCACGGTACGTTGTCCGCTGTAATTATTGGCTACCATTGGGTTCTCGGAATTAGGGAAACCTGTTCCGGCTATTCTGTAACCCACTTCATCAGGACGGGCAAAATCGGGATATTGTTCTAAAACTTCAGCTGGATATTCGGCAGGTGACACCATTGGGCCCAACATATAAATGGGTCTGTACAAACGTTGAGCACTTGTTTCATAGGGACTGTTCCTAACGCCTATAAAGCCTCCTGCATCTAACGAAAGAACTGTAGATTTTGTCAGATCCGTATCAATATTGAAACGATAGTTATATCGGTTAAATCTCCATGTCGGATCATAAGTTGGCTGTTTTTTTGTCTTGATAATATCGTCATCATATAAATAACTTATTGATGCGAAGACTCTTGCAAAATCGGTACCACCCGTGATATTTACGTTATATTTATTGGAAAACCCAACATCTTTAAGCATCAATTCCTGCCAGTTGGTATTTGGATAAATATACGGCATATCCTGTGTACGGTAATGCTCGGTTATTTCGTTGGAAAGCAGATTTCCCCAATTGTTGTCGTTTTTATAGGCTTCGTTCATTACCAATGCAGTTGCATAACTACTCAACGGCGCAATGACATTGATCGGCTGTTTTGCAATTACTTCAGCGCTTGCACTCACTTTGACATCTCCCTTTGTACCTCGCTTGGTAGTAATGAGGATTACTCCGTTTGCACCTCTCACTCCGAAGACCGCCGTGGCTGAGGCATCTTTTAATACCGAAAGGGTCTCAATTTCATTTGGATCAATATTATTGAAATCCCTTTCAACACCATCGACCAACACCAAAGGGTCACTCTGTACCCAGGAGGATATGCCCCGAATGTATATTTTCCCGGCTTCCGCTCCGGGCTGACCCGAATTTTGCACGATACTGACACCCGGAACCTGCCCTGCCAGCGCATTGGTAACATTCGAAGAAGTCATCTTCAACATATCGTCGCCTTTCACCTGCGAGATCGCAGCTACCGCACTTTCCTTCGTTTGAATACCATACCCCACCACAACTACTTCTTCCAGTAAATTTTCATTTTCAGACATTACCACATCAACAACTTTTCTGTTGCCGACAGCAATTTCCTGTGTTACAAATCCTATATAGGAAAATACCAGCGTTGAATTTGGAGGTATATTACTCAGAGAAAAACCGCCATTGATATCCGTCACCGTACCGGCCGAAATTCCCTTGATTTGGATAGTAACCCCGATAAGAGGTTCTCCTTTATCGTCTCTCACAGTTCCGCTCACAGCAATACTCTGAGCAAAAATTCCAATGGAAAATACCCATAGACAAACGGGTAATAATCCTTTCCAAAATTTAAATAAAATTTTACTTTTCATTCTTAAGTATACATTTAAAGGACATTGCGGTTGATTTTTTTAAAAAAAGTCGTTCATTTTTCTCTTCTTTCAATATACTTACCAACATCCTTCATTTTTTTCAATTGTGTTTTTAATTCTCCGTTTGTTGACAAGAATATCATAATTTTCATATTTAAGACTATTTCTATTATTTTTAATTGTTTGTTAAATTTATAATGATCATTGGTTTTTTCAGGAATACAAATAAAATCAAAAACTATAATGCGATTAATTCAAAAATAAAACTGATCCATGATTATTATACGTAGTTTTTCTTAATAATAATTAGTTCAAAGTAATTGAATTTAGTCCGCAAGAAATACTATTTTCATCTCAAAATATAATAAAAATTTATCAAATTATTTTCATATTCACTTATCTATTCGTCTTCCAATTTTAAAGAGTCTCCAAGCAATAATATTCCAACTTATTATACCAAATAAGACATTTCATTTATGAATCCGACATATCTATCTAAGCCATTATTTCCACTTAATCAGAAATAATAGGAAACAGATACAAATATGGTCATACAATTTACCTTACAGGTGGTCTTTTGGCTTCCGGATGTCTTGCAAGGATCTTTTTAAGTTGTTCAACAATTTTGGGTTGGGTGTTGGCAATATTTTTTGTTTCGAGCGGATCCACGTCATAATCATACAACTCATACACTACATCGGCATTATCATTCCAGTTTTTCCACTCTACCAACCTGTATCTTTCTGTTCGGATAGCTCGTCCGATATATCCTCCATGGGGGTAGGTGTGATATGCATGGTCCCTGATTTTTTTGTCGGGATCTTTCAAAACAGGCAATAAACTTATTCCATCGATAGGTTGAGAAACTGCTGGTTCACCAAGCCCTGCCAGTGCTGTCAGAGTGGGATAAATATCTACCGTCTCTGTCAATTGACCGGTAGAGCTGCCCGGTTTACCAATTCCCGGTGCAACAACGATAAGAGGTATGGTGTTGGCTTGTTCATAGTTCGTATGTTTCGTCCAGTATCCATGATCTCCCAAATGCCATCCATGATCTCCCCAAAGGACAATGATTGTGTTTTCAAACATATCCAATCGTTTCAGTTCATCAATTACTCTTCCCAACTGAGCATCCATGTAGCTCATTGAGGCATAATAACCATGAATGAGTTTACGGGTCAATGAATCGGGGAAAACATACTGTCCTGCCGGTATAGGTTTGAATTGATCTATTTCTCCTCCTCTCTTAATAGCCATCTTTGGTGCATTTTCGGGATCTTTTTCATACTGAGGCATAGGAAGGTTATCCGGATTGTACATATCCCAATATTTTTTTGGAGCACAAAATGGAAGATGCGGCCTTGCAAATCCCAAAGCCATAAAAAAGGGCTGATTCGGATTCTTATTCAGTTCCCGTAATCTGTCGATCGCATGCGTAGCGATTCTTCCATCACCATATGCCTCGTCGAGGACATCGGGTGATTCCCATGCTGCACCCCGGGGTAACTCTCTGTTAGGTGGCAGCTGGGGAACATGCATTCGGGTATTTTCAAAAAAAGCTTCCTCACGGGTTAACTCACGACCGGTACTTTCAGGCAAAAGGTATTCCACAATTTTTTCTGCATGATGGGGAATACTCCATGAAGCCTTATCATTTGTATTGCCGTGTCCCACATGAAAAACCTTACCGATGGCTTCTGTGTGATAGCCTGCATTCATAAAAAACTGCGGCAAAGTTGTTGCGTCAGGATACACATCCCGAAATTCAAATCCAAAGTTATATAATCCTGAAGTAGTGGAACGTACACCGGTCAATAGATTGTAACGTGAAGCGACACTCACAGCCTGATTACAATAGGCTCTACTAAATCTGACTCCTTCATCGGCCAATCTGTCAATATTCGGACTTATGGCAACATTGTCTCCATAACATCCCAGATTAGGTTTTAAATCGTCAACTAAAATCATCAGGATATTTTTCGGCTTTTCCTGACTGTTCTGTTGTGCCTTTAGCATGCCTGAACTTATTCCTACCCCACTGATGAGGAATGCAACATTGATTCGTTTTAAATAATTCATTATATCTAAAAATGTGGTTTATATGAATTTAGCAGTTAAATATCGCTTCATATTCAACAATTTTTCACATGTCGTTAAACATATAATTGTGTTCATTCTTCTTAAAATGATATCTCCTGCGTGGAAGAGGCAAAGGATCTCCTGTTGCAATCTCCCATTTCAGCAACTCCTGAAGCAGATTGGTCTTTGTTTGACTATATTTCTTTATTTCAAATAGATTTTTCAGTTCCAGAGGATCTCTTCTTAAATTGTAAAGCTGACCGTTACCTTCCATATCAAAAATAAGCTTCCAATCTCCTTTACGTACCATTTTAGTAAACCCGCTTTGAGTCCAGCTGTTCAGCTCATCAAAAAAATACTTGTTTTTTGTAATCGCTCCTTCAGTCAGGTAATCCGTGTCATCTTTTTTTGTATAGAACTGCCCCCCATATCCATGCTCCACATAAATACTTTCAAACTCCTTTTCAGGATAGGGTTTACCCTGTAACAGGGGCCACAAGCTCCTGCCCTGTGCTCCTGCGGGGATAGGCACATTAATAATCTCGCAAATTGTCGGAAAAATATCCACCATGGAGACGTGTGCATTGTGAGGTCTGCCCGAGGTTTTTATACCCGGGCCACTCCACTGCATAGGAATGCGGGAAGCTATTTCATCTAATCCGGCTCCTTTTTTCATGAGGCCATATTCACCCACATAGTCTCCATGATCGGAAATAAAAATAAATATCGTATTATCATACAAATCCTGGTTTTTCAGGTTGTCCGTAAAACGTCTTATCTGATCATCAATCATGCGCATCATTCCCAGATAAATTGAATGTAGTTCGTCCAGCTGCTGCGAATAACCCACGTGACCAAGCTCCATCATTTCGGCAAGTGTTTCATAACGTTCTCCCTTCATTCTGCGATCTTTTGCAGATGTTTGAAGTGACGGCAACTTATCTCTGAACATAGAAAAATAGGGTTCACAGGTCTGGTAAGGATTATGAGGTTCGGCAAACGACAACCAGAGCATGAAAGGCTGGCCTTTTACATGCTTAATCCATTCAGTGGCTTCATCCACCATACGGTAAACCGGTTGGCTCTCTATTCCACCCGGTGCAGGTTCGAAAGAGGCATACAGTTGTGTTTCCTTCAGGAATCTGTCAAATGCATCCCCTTTTTCAGTTCCCGAGCTGCCCACCTTTCCTCCGTGATTGTATTCAGACCAATAGTCAAGCCTGTCACTTCTCAGATAAGAGTGATTTTTGCCGACAAGTGCCGTAGCATAGCCCTTCTCTTCAAGAACATGAAACATATCTTTTTCAAAGTAGGCATCCACTTCGTTCTGATTGTTCCTCACATGGGTGGCTTTAGGAAACCTTCCCGTCAGTAAAGAGGTACGTGCCGGTACGCTTGCAGGACTGGATGTGTAAGCCTTATTAAACCATGTTCCGTTTGAAGCCAGTTCATCAACAAAAGGCATTGTATCAATCGGATATCCTTCTCTAGCGAGAAAATCGGCTCTTTGCTGATCGGTCATGATAAGCACAATATTGGGACTCTTTTCTTTTGCCTGGAGAGATGAGATTGCTATACAGGTACCTACACAATAGGGAAAAATAGTTCTGTGTTTCATTCTTTATTAATTTTTCAGTTCTGCTCCTGTGGAACAACAGCGCCTACGTCTTCACGCCATGCATCCAGCTTCTTTAAAAGCTGGTCTGTAATATCGGGATATTGAGTAACAAGATTGTCAGACTCCCCTATATCTTTTTTTAAATTATACAATTCAAGTGTGCGCGAATCATAAAATTGAATGAGTTTCCAATCACCTGAACGTATTGCAGCCGAAGACCGTCCACCCAGAAAATGGGGTTTATCGAGTGGATAATGCCAATATAATGCACGTTCTTGCACCCTGTTCGTTTTACCGGTCCAGAGAGACCAGAGCGAGACTCCGTCAGGTTTCTGGAAAAGTTCATTTTCATCTGCATTCAGCATTTCACAAAAGGTGGGAAGATAGTCGTAGGTGACCACACTCTCATCAATTACCTTACCTCTTGGGATTTCAGGAGGATAATAAACGATCTTGGCAATTCGCAGGCCGCCTTCGTATTGTGAGCTCTTTCCATCACGCAAGGGAGCGTTCGAAGTAACATTGGTTTCACCCCCATTATCACTGGTGAAGACAATCAGTGTATTGTTCAACAATCCCTTTTCTTTTAATTTCCTGATAATATTGCCTACACCCTCATCCACTTCACGCAATTGTGCTGCCAGATGCGGATTATTGCTGTTTGCCCGGTAATCGGCAGGCCATTTTTTATAGGGATCATTATCAGGGTTATCTTTTGATGGAGCACTTGTCCCTGCTCCCGGTTTACTTCTGAAATAGTCCACATCCTCCGGTTTACCTTGCAACTGGGTGTGCACCGCATAATGGCTCAGATATAAGAAAAAGGGCTCATTATCGTTCTGCCTGTCTATAAAACGTATTGCTTCTTCGTTCATTCGGTCTACAAGGAACTCTCTGTCTCCTTCAAGTAACTTTTCAATATCCTTATTAAAATGATATGGATGAAACCAGGTTCCATTGGCAATTCCTTCATTTTCCGACATGATCACTTCGTCAAAGCCATGCTTGTCGGGTGATGACTCGTATGGTGCGCCTGCCCGGCTATATCCTGTCTGGTGCCACTTTCCGATGATGGCTGTGTGATATCCCTGACTTTTGAACATTTCAGCCATAGTTGTATATTCTTCATTGAGATGCTTTGTATCATCGGGCCTCAAATAATCGATGATACCGGTACGTGGCGGATACAATCCTGTCATAAGCGCTGCACGCGTAGGAGAACTAACTGTTTGTGCTGCATAGGCATTCGTAAACCGTATACCATTTCTTGCAAGCTCATCAATATTGGGTGTTTCATTGAAGGTGTTCCCGTAACACCCCAATTCAGAATACCCCAGGTCATCTGCCAATATAAAAATAACATTCGGTTTTTTCTGATCAGTCTCACAGGATGTCATTAAAATGGAACCCATGCTGAATACAGTAAATGACATCATTAATTCTTTCGTCGAAACTTTCATAATTATATAGATATTTTATTTATGAATTTCGGAAGAAGGTACCACAAGATCTTCAGAGACAGCTTCCGGCCGACCAAACACAGGAAAACCATCAGATGTCCATACAAATTTCTGAATTCTTGGACTTCTTTTTCCACCACAACCATCTCCGGAATTATCATTGGCATGATAAAGCAACCAATCTTCCTTCCCATCGGGAGATTTAAAAAAACCATTATACCCTGGGGCATAAACCCCATTCTCTATGTTTTTTGTAAACACAGGGGTGTTATGCTTTGTCCATGCGTCGGGATTCAACGGATTGGCATTCTCTTTAAGGGTCAGCAGTCCAAGCTTGTATTCATCCGTCCAGCATCCGCTTGCAGAATAAACCAGAAAAATCTTTCCTTGTTTGTTCTTTAAAATTACGGGTCCTTCATTCACCAACCCATTTTTCTCCCATTCATATGTGGGTTCTGAAATCATGACCCGTTCTCCTTCCAATGACCATGGATTCACCATTTTTGCAATATACAACTGCTGCCTCCCTGTATTGGACTTGTGATCAAAGGTGCGCCATCCGGACCAGATAAAATACTTGTTTTCACCCATATCAAGTACCGTACCATCAATAGCCCAATGATCGGTTGCATCGGCAATTTTACCTTTCAGTACCCAGTTTTGATTCATTGGTGATGAAGATTTATTCTCCAACACAAACATACGCCGATTCTCATTCAGGCTATTTTCTTTTCCAGAATCAAATGTGGCAGCAAAATAGAGATACCACTTTCCATCAAGAAAATGCAGCTCAGGAGCCCATATTTGTTTGGAGTAGTCCTGATTCTCCACAGGTTGCCAAACTATGAGCGGATTGGATGAAGAGAGATCTTCCATCTTTTGTGTCGACCGCAGTTCAATATTTCTCCCATTTGTTTGTGTATAGTAATAAAATCCATCTTTTTGTAAAACCCACGGATCCGCACCTTTTGAGAGAATCGGATTATTAAATGTTTTTGCTTCTTCAGGCTGTTTTGCCTCTTCAGTGGCGGGTGTGTTTTGCACACAGGCAAGCAATGAAAGTGAGATCAAATAAAGAAATGTAGACATACTCTTCATTATAAAAAATCGCAATTGAATTTCGGTTTATTTTACTATTTGTGGCGTGGTTGTTGGCCCATAAACTACAAATTTATCAGATTTATCTTTGCCGTCACTTTCAAATCCGCACCTGTCGAGGCATGTTGTTCTTGGTTGCACTGATTCGCCACTTTTATGCGAATGATACACGATATACATTTGTCCCGATGCAGCTTTAAAAAAGGAATGATGCCCCGTGCCAAATATATTTTTCCCATCTCCTACCAGCACTGGATTCCCTTTATGCTTCTGGAATGGCCCCAAAGGAGATTTGGATAGAGCATAACCCACTGCATAATCTTTGCTCTGGTAATGGTTGGCCGAATAAAACAGATAATACATACCATTGTGTTTGAGCATAAAAGGTCCTTCCGCTACTCTGGCAACAGGTTCGCTTTTAGTTTTTTCCCAATCTTCGGTAACACCAAAACATTTCACAAGAGTCTCTTCCTTTATTCCTGAAAGATCATCCTTCATTTCGGCAGCCCATATCTCATTTCCTCCTGTAAAACGGACAAAAAAAAGATATTTCCTCCCATCTTCATCGATAAACAGGTGCGGATCTATTTCCGGCGTAGCGGGATGCAACGGTTTCTTCTCCTTCTGAATAAAAGGACCGAGAGGCGAATCACTTTCCGCGATGGCTATCCGGCTTTCAACTGTATAAAACATTACAAATTTACCATCGAGAAAATAAACCTCCGGAGCCCAGAAACCCTTATTCCCCCATACATTAGACGAGTCAAGCGCAAATCCACCGGTTGCGCCTACAGCCTTTGACCATTCCGCCAGATTATCTGACTGATAAACCCTTATACCTCTGTTTGCCCCTCCTGTACCATATAAATAGTAAGTATCGTTGTGAAACAATATATAAGGATCCGCACAATCGGGCACCAAACCTTTGGAATTATCAAAGTACAATTGCCGGGAATCATCCTTCATTGATACCTGGTTATTATACACAGCCGGTTCAGCGGAAACTCCATGATTACCACATCGAGCAGTCAGCAAAAATATGAATATGCAAGTCAAATATTTTATCAAATTATTCATATGATTATTTTATTGTTTTATTTCGGTATATGGAACCTTTGATGTTAAAAAAATCATTCCCTTCGAATTTTTAATGATCACTTTAATCATGTCGGTCTCATATGATTAAAATGTTTTTTCCAATGGTGTCATATGAAACTCGCTTCAGTCATGATCTCGTGTGATAATGATTTTGACAAAGTCGATTACTTCGTAATTCAGGCTCGTTTCATACAATTATTTTGTTTTCTTTTTATCTATGCAGAGAACTCGCTTTAATCGTGATTTTTGTGTGTAAATGGATCTCGGACACATATCATTGTTTATCTTTTTAATGTTTTACCTAAACAGTAAAACAAAATAGGATTCAAGGAAGAGCTATCCGATATGCACTCTTTCCGTAATGAAGATTTCCAAACATATCTTTAACTTTAATTTCAACAGAATGCTCCCCAATATCTAAGTCAGAAGGTAAAAGAGCTTTCCACAAATGACTACATTGCCTTGCTTCAACCGGGCGCCTTCCCGGAATTACTTTATTTGTAAAATCCCATTGATGTAGCAGATGCAAGTAACTGGGATCAAACTCGATGGTATAGCTCATTGGAATCCATTCATTTTTATCCACACGAAACATAACCTCGTCATTTTCATTACCCATAAAAAAATTAACGTATATATTTGAAAGTGACTTTTTTGCATGCCCCATAACTTTTGGATGGTAAATATTCATTTGATAATCCATATCATGCCCTGCGGCTTTATATGTAATATTGTATCGATTATTATCAATCCGGAGTAAAGCATAACCTTGAGGAGTTCCATCTGCCATAACTGAGAAGGGTATGCCCAAGCTATCTAACTCTCCCCGATACCAAGAGCCACACGTTGTACCAATATTAAAATGATGGTGGGGCTTGTCTTGAGTCCATCCATGCTCTTTATTCATTAACTTATTATTCTGAATATGAGAATGTGCTGATATGCTTAACGTATAAGGATAATCCTCTAGTAATGAAAAAAGTCGTTCTCTGTCCGCATCACGAAAGATATCCCGGTCAACATATCCCTCCCAGATAGGAATATGAAAGGATAAAACTATCAAATGATCTTCAGGTACATATTTTAAATCATTTTCAACAAAAGTGAACTGTTTTTCGGTGAAACCTCCCCAGTAGCCTTTGTTCGCAGGATTACGCGGATCAGGTCTGAGGATATTCTTGAGTATAATAAAATGTGCCTTCCCCATGTTAAACGAATAGGAAGAAGGACCAAAAACGCGTTCAAAAGATTCATCGGAAAGTGAATCTGCGCTCACATCAAAATTCATATCGTGATTGCCAATCACATTATACCATGGAATACCCACATTACGAATGATTTCGTTATATGGTTCAAACAAATCGGGATTATCTCCCGATAAATCTCCCATACTTATTCCAAACGAAAAGTTTGTAGCACTAGAAAGTTCCGAGACTATTCGTTGGTCAAAAAACTCCAGTTCTTCTTTACTATATGGCTGAGGATCACCGAATAATAAAACATCAAATTGGTTAACTCTAGGCACAGGGTATAATGCAAAGTCGACTGATTCAGGAATCATACCCGTAGGATCAACCCCTCTGTAATTTAATCCCGGCGATCCCAAAGGTTTATGAATATAGTAAAATAAGGGAAGATTCTGTTCATTAAATGGTGTAGAATAGCCTGCAGGTTTTATTACAAAGATTATATCATCTTGCGAAAGAGGTAATGTATATTCTCCATTCTCATCTGTAAGAACAACATCTGCTCCATTGGAGACAGGAACCTGAAAAATACCCGGTTCATCTTTGTCTCTCATTTGATTTCCATTCAGATCATTATATACAACCCCTTTTACGAAATCCTGAGAGGAAATAGATATTCCTGCGGAAAAGAATAAAAATAAAATTAACAGCGACTTCATATTTTTTATATTTATTGCTAATCCAATCAATCCTCGGTCACTTTCCACTCTTTGGGTGTAACAAAGCCTTCCTGTCCATAACCATAATCCGGCAATGGACGTGGGGGTTGAATGGTATCATATGCCTGCACAAAACTTTTAAGTCCCGCTGCTTTTTCCTTGTTTGCATCTATTACATTCGTTTGCTCAAAAGGGTCCGTATCAATTCTGAAAAGCATATCCGAGTCCATTTTCATTTTAGGATTATGCCCTTTTTCAATAAATTTCCACTCGTTAGATACCACGGCACCCAATCCCAGATATAAATTTCTCTCGATAGTCTTTTTCTCCCCCGTTAAAACAGGTAGCATGCTTATACCATCAAATTCTGCCGTGGACTGTTGCTTCAAAATATCCATAATGGTCGGCATTACATCCACGTAACCCATTGCCTGATCAATGGTTCTCTGTCCTGTCAGTTTTGCAGGCCAGCTCAAAAGAGCAGGTACCCGGACTCCACCTTCAAATTCTAGAAACTTTCTTCCTCTCAATTCCCCGCTAGACCCAACATCCGGACCATTGTCACTAAAGAACAGAAAAAGAGTGTTATCAAATTCACCTGTATCTTTCAGCGTTTGAATTATTTGTCCTATACCTCTGTCCAAAGCCGTAACCATGGCAGCGAAGGTCTGTTCCTGGTTGTTTCCCCGTCCTGTTTTGTCACCTTTTCCAAAGCGCGGTTTCGACGGATCAAAACCATATAGCAATAAATCCTCATCTTTGGCTTGTAAAGGTGCATGAGGCGCATTAAACGCCACGTACATAAAAAAGGGATTGTCTTCACTGGCATAATCCTTTATACACTCAACAGCATGTCCTGCGATCAGATCCGTACTGTATCCCTTGTCATAGGAAGACTCCCAGTCGTTATGCCAATCGAGCTCCCCTTCTCTTTCATGTGAAAAATAATCAATGGCACCATTCAGATGACCATAGAAATGCGTAAAACCTTTATTCAGCGGGTAATATTTTTTCCGGGAATGTCCAAGATGCCATTTACCAATGACTGTACGATGCTTATATCCGGCTCTTTCCAATTCCTGCGGTAAAAATATTTCGTTTGGTTCAATACCATAATCCCGCCAGGGAGGAATTACCACATGCCGCACTCCCATTCTGTTCGGATATCTGCCCGTTAGCGTCCCTGCCCGGGTAGGCGTTGAAACAGGAGCAACGTAAAATCTGTTTAATGTAATAGCTGCATCTGCCAACTTATCCAGATTGGGCGTCTTGATGGAGCTTCCATGAAATCCTACATCTCCCCAACCCAAATCATCAGCAAGAATAATTACAATGTTGGGATGCTTGATGCTATCTGTCGTCTTTCCCGAGCAACTCACTGTCACAGTTGTAAAAAGCGCCACAGATGCGGATATTTTCAATGAGCTATTCAAACATGTATTTAAAATCATAAGTTATATAAATTACTAAAGTTTGAAGTATGATATTTATTCTACTGTTTAGATTGCAGCTTCTGATTGTCGATCCTTCTCTTTTGCCAGATATGTTCCTCATTCTTTCTGCTGGCTCGTGCACGGACACCATACTCACGGGCATCCAAAGGAAATACCTGAATTCGATTTGCCCATACCATCCATTGATCAAACATTTTCTTTGTCAATTCAGGATATTGTGCCGAAAGGTCATTGGTTTCAGAACGATCGGCTTCGATATCATACAATTCCAATTTTCCAATAGAGGGGTCGTTGCCTTCTTTTGTCTTCGCGACCAATTTCCATTTCCCATCACGCATTCCTATATTTGCCTCATGTTCCCAATAAATAGGTTTCCTCCGGTTATCCAACAGCTGAAAAGTAGGTACCAGACTTTGTCCCTCCAACGGTTGTATCTTTTTATTCCTGTTTATCAATTTGGCATAATCAGCCTTACCCAATTCCACCGCCGTAGCCATCACGTCGACAAGATGAGCCGGTTTACGGTAAAATTTACCATTATACTTACTATCGATACCATTGGGCCAGTGTACCACAAAGGGGGTGGCTATTCCTCCTTCATGAATCCAGTGTTTAAACATTTGAAAAGGAGTATTGCTTGCGTTTGCCCAGGCCAGTCCGTAAGACTCAAAGGAAGCATCGGTACCCCCTATTTCTCCAGTCTTGTCGTCATGGGATATCATTTCGGCACAAGCCCCATTGTCAGATAAAAACATGATTACTGTATTTTCCAACTGATGGGTCCTTTCAAGCTCTGCAATGATTCTACCAATACCCTGATCCATTATATCAATTTGAGCAGCATACACCTCCATGCGGCGGGCTAATTCCGGCCTCAACCTTTTCGGTATGGTATACCAGGCAGCTGCGTCTTCATTGCGTTCTGTTAAAACCGTGTTTTCCGGAATGATTCCCAACTTTTTCATTCGCTCGTATCTCTCCTGTCGCAGTGCATCCCAACCTTTATCATATTTACCCTTATATTTGGCAATATCTTTCTCTAAAGCGTGTAGAGGCCAGTGCGGGGCAGTATAGGCAACATACAAAAAGAAAGGTCGGCCCTCTTTCTCCGTTTGATTTTCGCGGATAAAATTTACTGCCGAGTCACTGATTGCATTCGTATAATAGAAGGGTTGTTCGGGTTTAATAATTTTATTTCCTACAGTCAGACCATGCGTGGTAAAAAAGCTTCCTCCACCCGGTATGGTACCGAAAAAACGATCGAATCCGCGTTGCAATGGCCAGTTATGTTTATCAGCGCTCTGCGTTTCATCATAATCCCTCGTCAAATGCCACTTTCCACTCATATAGGTATTATATCCGGCTGTCTTCAATACTTCGGCGATTGTGAGGCTACGGTCATTCAACTCTCCCTGATATTGGGGAGTACCCAAGTTGGCCACGGTCATCCATCCCATTCCTGCCTGATGAGGGTAAAGACCTGTCATTAAAGACGCCCTTGTTGGACAACTCCTACCCGCGTTATAGAACTGGGTATACCTGATTCCATGATTGGCCAGACGGTCGATGTTCGGGGTTTCGATCTCTCCACCGTAACAACCGATATCGGAGTAACCCATATCGTCTGCCATAATGAGGATTATATTGGGTTTTTCACCCGATTGGGCCAGCATGGGTAATGTACAGATGCCGGAGAGGGTGATCGGTATGTATCTGCTGATTTTCATATTATTACACTGTTATATTTCAATTTCATTTGTTTATATTGGCGAATTCTCTAAAGGAATGGCTAAACCATCTCAAAGCTTCAAATTTAAGCCGCTCTGCCGTGTTTTTATATTGATCTGCAACATTATTTTGTTCCAGAGGATCGTCTTCCATGTTATACAATTCAACCTCCGATCCATCAATAAATACCAGTAGTTTCCATTCCTGCCAGCGGACAGCAACCTGCGGCATAGGACCATTCTCCTTGCCGGTGGCTGTTTGTTTTCTGCGTGAAAATTCCCAGAAAACCGGCTTATTTCTTTCTGAATTTTTATTTTTCAGAATCACATCGCTCCTATCCTCTCCATCTTGCGGAAAATCAGTAGAGATTCTTGATTTCGTAATGCTGCAGAGAGTCGGGAATATATCTACGGAAGCGAGCACTGAATTCTCATTTACCTGATTGGGAGTAATCACCGATGGCCAGCGAACAATGAATGGCATTCGTATTCCTCCTTCATACAAAGTTCCTTTCTTTCCCCTTAGACCTTTTGTCCGTTCTACGCCGTAGCTGGGATTTGGTCCGTTGTCGCTTGAAAATATGATCAAAGTATTGTTATCCACGCCCAATGATTTCAGTCCTTGCATCAAACGGCCTATTTGCTTGTCATACTCTTTCAGGACAAACCGGAATGATTCAACTTTCTCCCAATCGTTCTTATCCGTACTCAATTGTTGAGGGTTTGGAACAAAAGGGGTGTGTACATCATCGGGCCATAAATTTATATAACAAGGTTTATCTCTGTTCTTTTTGAGGAATTCGAGTGTTTTATCGACATAATATGCAGTTCTGTTCCATCGCTTTATGCTGTCCTGATCGCTCCATATCCAGTTGGATGCCGTGATCATTTTATCCGGATCGGGACTCTCCCAGGTAGATACGTACTCATCGAAACCGTAATTATAAATGGATGGGGCATTGTCCACATCGCGTCCACCTCCCATGTGCCATTTTCCAAAATGGGCAGTCCTGTATCCGTTGTCACGTAAAGTTCTTGCCAAAGATGGGGCACGATCCGATAAAAAATCATTTTGAATATTCTTTCGGTTTCCCTCTCTTGTCTGCAAAAAGGAACGTATTCCCCAACGAGTGGGATACATGCCCGTAGTGATGCCTACCCGTGAGGGGGAACTTATGGGCGCCGCAGTATAATATTGGGTAAATCTGATTCCTTCTTCGGCAAGCCTGTCTATATTTTCGGTTTTTACAAAATCTCCTCCGTAGCACGACAAATCTGCATATCCCATATCATCCGTATATATAATGATGATATTGGGCTTCTCCTGTGCCATCGATAAAAAAGTCCCTCCCAGCAAAAGCGACATTGTAACCGGGTAATGCTTCATGATTGAATTTCTTATTAAATTACTGACAATTATAATCTACGCTCCTAAAGGGGAGTCAGTGCATACGATTTAAAATAACCATACTGCAAATTAATAAAAAAGTATCAAAGATGAGTACCAAAAACATGTCAAAAAATAACACGAATTACTCAAAAGTCATTCCTTGATAAAATGAAAACTCATTTTCGTTTAACAGGTAGCGGCGTTTATTTTTTGACAGGCATCTGGGCATTCACACGCAATTTCCACGCTTCAAGATTTTTAATGAGTTTCTTTGTCAACGCTGGATGAATGGCCGACAAATTATTACTTTCACCGAGATCGTCTTTTAAATTGTAAAGTTCATATGTATTCGATTCAATAATATGAACCAGCTTCCAGTCACCCTGACGCACAGCGCTATAAGGGGTCGCACCTTCCGAATGATAGTGTGGATAATGCCAATATAACGACCTGGGTTTTAGCTTTTTCTTGTTATTCACCAGAATGGGTTTCAAACTCGCTCCGTCGAAAGATTTCGAGACAGATTTTTCGACTTTCACTCCTGCCAGTTCGGTCAAAGTAGGGAAAAGATCAATCGACATGATGGGAGTGTCATTTGTTGTACCGGAAAGTTGCTGTTTCAGATTTTTGATGATAAAGGGCACCCTGACCCCACCTTCATACATATTGCCCTTGCCTTTGCGTAAGGGACTGTTATTCGTGATTTTTCGGAGACCCTTTCCTATCAATCCGCCATTATCAGAAGTAAAAACAACGATTGTATTGTCGTAAAGGCCCAATTGTTTCAACTTATTTATTATCTTCCCCACAGCATCATCCACATGTTCCACCATTGCAGCGTATACAGGATTATTTTGTAATCTGGTACTGTCGGCCAGGGACTGATACCTGTTCACTTTTTCCTGTTTTGCCATAAGAGGCGTGTGCACATTATAAAACCAGAGATTCAGGAAAAAGGGTTTACTCTCATTTTCTGCAATAAAATTACAAGCTTCCTCAGCCAGCCGTTCTGTGAGATATTCACCCTCAGGACCGTCTTTTAAACGGGGATTTCCGTAAGGTGAAAAGTATCCGTTCGAACCTTTTGAGCTTTTAGCTTTATTCAGATTGGGTGATCCTTTTGCCCATCCGCCTACATTTATATCGAATCCCTGATTTTCTGGCCAGTATTTTTCATCCTCGCCCAGATGCCATTTCCCGACGTGCGCAGTTGCATAACCTGCATTTTTGAACACCTCCGCCATTGTTGTCTCTTCCAAAGGCAAAAACATCTTCCAGTCGGGGATCTGTAACTTTGCATCCGGAAACTTCCAACCTTCAATCCAGTCAGTCAAGTGCAGCCGTGCCGGATACTTGCCAGTCATGATACTTGCCCTGGTAGGCGACGAAACGGTGCAGGCTGCATAGCCATTGGTGAAGCGTATCCCGTCTTGTGCGAAGCGATCGATTTGAGGCGTTTGATAATAATCGCTACCATACACACCCAGGTCCTTCCATCCCATGTCATCAATTAAAATTAAAACTATGTTGGGATGAGATACTGTCTGAGCAGGCGAAGGGATTGCCAATGCTGAAAGCAGAGGCAGTGAAAACCGGTTTATTTTATTCATAATGTTTGCTTTTTTGTCAAAGATAGACGACTGACTGACGAGGAATAATGGACAAATGACTATTGACTGTAAAGTGTAGATTATTTAACGGTAATGCGTTTTGGCAGTTCAACTTTCTTTCCATCGGCAACATAATACATCGGAAGTGGATTTGTACTGCTGATCCATCGATTCAGATCCGTCAACAACCTATTCCCGATCTTAAGATCCTGTTTGGAAGGTTTTCCGGCAAGCAGATTCACTTTCTCGCCAATATCATCCGTGAGGTTATACAACTCATGGGTATCGTATTCGTAGCAATAACGGTATTTATAACGTGCATTACCCACGCGTTTATTAATCACGGAAGCAGGAATACCTCTTTCGTCCATATAACCCGGAAAATGCCAGAAAAGCCGGTCACGTTTCAGGGTCTTGATTTTACCTGTCAGCAAAGGGAACAATGATTCTCCATCCAGCACATGTGTATGGCCGGAATATTTGATTCCTGCCAAATCAAGGAAGGTCGGCAATAAATCGATCACGTGAACCGGTTCATTCGTCACGCTGTTTGGTTTCACCATTTTCGGATAACGTACCAGCATCGGAACACGTATACCACCTTCGTACAGTGTGCCTTTTGCATGACGCAGAGGAGCATTCGAGTGATTCCCTCCATGTACACCGCCATTGTCGGACATAAAAATCACCACGGTATTGTCGCTTATCGAATCTGAATTGTCACCATCGCCATTCGGATCTTCCAGTGCAGCAAGTATTCTTCCTACAGTCTGGTCCAATTGTTCCGTCAATGCGGCATACTTGAAATTCTCATGCCGTTCATCTATGTCCCCACGGTTTTTATATTTTGCATTCAGGTCGTCCCGTCCCACGATAGCCGAATGGATGGCATGAAAAGCCACCCACATGGAAAAAGGTTTTTCCTTATCCGCTTTTCCGATCTGATCGATTACCATATCACCGATAGCGTCGGTGAAATGTTTCTTTGTCCCGACCAGCATCATTGGATTGTTTCCATTTGCAAAAGGAAGGAGATTTCTCCGGACGTATTTTTCGGTATAGGGTTGAGCAAAATGATTATACAACGGATTATCAAATATCCAATTTCCATCGCCTGTTTTCAAGGCAAAATAATTTGAATCATCTTTATTATCTCCTTTTACTCTTTTGCTGCATTCGAAATTGTACGTGAAACCGCAATCATCTTCGTTCGTAAGACGAAAACCGTGCACCTTTCCAAAGATATACGTTTGGTAACCTGCATCTTTTAAGAGCCGGGCATAGGTGAGGGTGCCAGGCTCAATCGATTCCTTTTTCTGGTTCGCCGGAATAATGCGTGCATCTTCTTTCCTGATTCCCGCTTTTTCATCCGTCGCAAACCGATCCAGGCCAAAAACGTTGTACACATGGGTACGATTGGCATACTGTCCGGTGAGCAGTGCAGCCCTGGTGGGAGCACTGTTCTGTTGTGTGTAGGCGCTCGTAAAAGCCATTCCCTGTGTAGCCAGCTTGTCAATATGGGGCGTTTGGTGGTTTTTTGATCCATTTCCCAAAGTGGTAATCGGCGAGGAAATATCGTTCCAACCCAAATCATCTGCAAAAAGCAAGATGATATTGGGTTGTTTGTTGATTTGTGCTGATAGGGAAGGAATCAGAAAACTTGTACTACATAAAGAAATAAATAAATTACATTTCATACGATTAAAATTATTTATTTTCAAATGTATCGTATGGAACTCGCTTTAATCATCTACTTGTATGATAATGATTTTGACAAAGTCGATTACTTCGTAATTCGTGCTCGTTTTATACTACAATACGATCAATTGTTCGCCAAGTATAATCCAATCCATCCCCAGGAAGAGGATGTGGGGTGTATTACTTTTAGACTTTTCAAAATCGTCTTCCTATTCACTGTTGTACGATTGTTAGTTTATAACTGAAATCATAATCCTTATTTTGGTAGCGATATTTCTCAAGCGGTAATTGTCCCCAGGAATTGGTGCCGCCAATACCGCGCTGAAACAGATCGATGCTCAGAACTACCTCTTTACGAGGATAGATATCGTTGAAGTGCTGATGTTTTTTTGTCATTCCCGGATCGAAATCTTCGGAAGCATTATGTAAAGCCGTCACACCTACTGGTTGAAATGCTTCTATCTTCAGACCAAACCCCACATCATCCGTAAGTGTCAACCAGCGTACATCTGTCTTGTTACCGTTTTCCTGCGGACGCAGGTAAGCCACATATTGATCCTTCACCTTACTTTGGTAAATACCCAGCATGGCTCCGGCACAACGGTCTATATAATTTTCCTGCGGTCCGCGGCCGTAATACTGATAATTATCCAATTCAACAGGAAGTGTAATCACATTCCCGAACCGTGGTATTTCCGTGATATCATTATTTGCTGTTTTGTACTGAACATGTACAGTAATAGCTCCATCACCATCCATCAGGTAGGATTGAATGTAGTCTGCCGACACGTCGGTCAACCGATATTGATAAATTACCGCTACGGAATTATTTTCTTCTTTTACCTCTACAGATTTGAGAAGTCGATTATCCCCTGCAGCCCGCCACACATTGAGTTTTCTTTGTATGTCAGCCCCGAAATCATTGTCGATGGGAGCCCTCCAGAAATTAGGTTTCACCGGCTGCTTGAGCACCTCTTTTCCTTCTTTCTGATAACTCTTTAATCCGGTCTCTTTTGAACGATGGTTGGCCGCATCAAAAATAGCAACCACATCGCCTGCTTTCACCACAATCTCATTGTTTTTCCTTGTCACGGAAGGCTTCACCGATGATTTATCCAATGCTCCGGTTGCAAAATAATCATTCTTATCAAATGCCAGCTGTTCATAGGCAACGATGTGTCCGGCCGGGACCAGATCCGTACTTTTCCCGGTGATGGCATACAAGTTCAGCAAATACTCCTCCCCCTCTTTCACATCCACTTTCGGAAGATTCAACAGCACATCCTTTTTGCTCAAAGGAGCCAATGTGACGGAAAATACACCTTCGCCTGTTTTCATACCATTTTTCAACAACTCCCAACGGAACTGGTAAGCATCCAGATTCGTGAAGGTAAACTCATTGACAATCGTTATCATACCTTTCTCCAGATCCTTTTTTTGAAAAAGAATATCCTGATATACTTTTTTCACTTCAAAAAGCTGCGGATTAGGAGTTCTGTCGGGCCACACGACACCGTTCATACAGAAATTTTCCTGATGTGGATAATGTTTGGCACCAAAATCACCTCCATAGGCATAATATTTATTCCCATTTTCGTCCCGTGTAAGAATACCCTGGTCTACCCAATCCCAGATGAATCCGCCCTGCAGAGCACGATGTTCCCTGATAGTTTCCCAGTATTCCTTAATGTTTCCGGAACTGTTACCCATTGCGTGCGAATACTCACATAAAATCAATGGTCGGTAAATATCTGATTTCCGGGCATATTCAGCTATATTATCAATGGTTGCATACATGGGACAAACAATATCCGTTGCCTCTGTTTCTTTTGCCTGCTCGTATTGTACCGGGCGGGTTTTATCTCTCTCCTTGATCCATTTATAGGTCTTTTGGAACACGTCACCGTTGCTCGACTCATTTCCTAACGACCAGATAATAACGGAGGGATGGTTCTTATCTCTTTCCACCAAACTATAGGTTCTTTCCAAGTGGGCTGCATCCCACGCCGGATCGAAAGCCATATTTTCTTTTCCATAACCCATTCCGTGTGATTCGATGTTGGCTTCATCCACCAGATAGATGCCGTATTCATCGCACAACTTATACCACAATGTGGATTGGGGATAATGGCTTGTACGGACAGCATTCACATTGAATTGCTTCATCAGTTTCAAATCGGAAATCATTGTTTCCCTATCAACCACATGGCCGTTTATCGGATGATGCTCATGAAGATTCACTCCTTTCAAATACACATACTTGCCATTAACCAGCAGCACACCGTCTTTAATCTCCACGCTTCTGAAGCCTATGCGATGTGACACATATTCGATGATGTTCTTCTGATCGTCGGACAAGCTCAGTAACAATGTGTAAAGATTCGGATGCTCGGCACTCCAGAGAGCCGGGCTATTTATCTTTTGCGTGATCACCTGTTGATTGGCCTGATTGGCTTTCAGGTTCACCCAAAGTCCTTTTGAAACTACTGTTTTTCCCGATTGGTCCAGTAATTCCATTTCCAGGAATGTATTGCGGTCTTTGTTTTCGAAATTATCCAGTTTGATTTCCACCTTTAATTCACCGCTTTTGTAATTTGCATCCAGTTGGGGTTGAGCAAAAAAATCTGTAATTCGCACCTTATCGGTACTGTAAAGATAAATACCCCTGTCAAAACCGGACAATCTCCAGAAATCCTGATCTTCCAGATAAGAACCGTCGCTCCAGCGATAACCTTCAATGGCAATTTTATTTTTCCCTTTGCGGACGAAAGGTGTAATATCAAACTCTACAGGATTTTTCATTCCCTCACTATAACCCACCTTTTCACCATTTACCCATAGATACATCGCAGCCATGCCAGCCTCAAAATGAATGAAGGTCTTGCGGTTTTCCCACCCATCGGGCAATTGAAATTCTTTTATATAAGAACCCACCGGATTATCAAGATGAGGGATAAAAGGTGGATTTTTGGGGAACGGATACACTATGTTGGAATAAATGGGGGTTCCGTGTCCCTGAATTTCCCAGTTACCCGGAACGGATATTTCTCCCCAGAGGCTATGATCATAACCGGTTTTATAAAAATCCACAGGGCGATCGGCAGGTTTCGTCACCCATTTAAACTTCCACTTACCCGATAAATTGAAATAATAGGGCGAGCGGTAATAATTATCCTGAATGGCCGCATCCCTTTCCGGATAGTTCATAAAGGTAGCCCGGGCCGGTAACCTGTTAATCTGAAAAACTGCCGGATCCTCCCAGTCATTTGCTATTACCTCAACGAGGAAAGACGAGAGCACACATAGCACAAAGGACAAAATACTTCTATACATGTTATTTTAATTTTTATTGATAATATTTTCAGGTAAAACAAACCTCCTTCAGGAAGATTCCCCAATTCATTGCCGGAAACATTGCGCTTTGGCTTGGTATTGAGATATGCAAAAATAACTGTTATTATTAAAAAAAAAATGAATATCTCTTTTCAATAAGGGATGAAATTAATAAACAATGTGAAAATGCATCATTACATTATTTTTTCTTAGGAAAATGGATACTTATAATGGGACATGAAGTAAGATTTACATTTTTAACTCTATCTCGAATTCCGGTTTGTTTTCTTCATTGAGTGATTTTACAACCAAACCTTTATCGGAAACATCTACCCTTGTTTTATTTTTGTAAGTATTAATCAACACCGGGAAGTCTGTACCACCTGTTCCATCTTTATAATAAGCATGCCGGTGTATATGCCCGCATAGCATCAGGTCGATACCAGTACCGTTTAATACAGGAACAAAAAGTTCTTTGATATGCCACGGGCCGTGCCACGCATTTTCATTTCCCGGTGGTATATGCATAATCACAATCTTATGTCTTGCTGCTTTGAAGGGCTCGCTTTGCACTACTTTTTTCAACCATTGTTGTTCTTCTATTCTGAACTGATCATAGGCTGCCAGTCCTCCATATTCAATATCGCTGTCAGGTTTATCTTCTCCTCCATCCATTACGATAAAAAATGTATTCCCGTGTTCCAGAGTAAAATAAGGCTTTCCTGTGGGAGTAGGAAAATAATCCATAAATCTCCCTGCAGTCAGTCCCCTTGTCTCATGATTTCCACGGGCAATATAAAAAGGGATTTCGGAAGCAAACATTTCAACGGATAAATTCAAAAAGCCATTTAAAATCTTTTCTGGTGTTTGCATATTATTAACCATGTCACCATTGAAGAAAACAAAATCAACATTCTCATTTTTGACATTTCTCAAAAGTGATTTCAGCAAATCATTGTTTTCATGAATATCATTTACCGTCAGAAATGAAAAGGAGGTTTTGTCCTTGTCCAGTGTTTGAAAAAGGAAAGGATTGGCTTTGAATATTTTACTGGCGGCAATTTTTCC
Source organism: Proteiniphilum sp. LBM24028 (assembly GCF_056629195.1). Classification (NCBI taxonomy): domain Bacteria; kingdom Pseudomonadati; phylum Bacteroidota; class Bacteroidia; order Bacteroidales; family Dysgonomonadaceae; genus Proteiniphilum; species Proteiniphilum sp. LBM24028. The sequence continues at coordinate 1,880,750 of NZ_CM152817.1, forward strand.
ATACAGCACATCGGAAGCATTTTCTTCCAGAACTTCCTGAGAATAAATCCTGTAACGGTATTTTATTCCAGGCTCCAGATTCTGAATTCGAACAGCATGAATCGTTCCGATAAGTTTTTTCCCAAGGGAAAGGTTATAATAACGAGGTCGGGGTGCATGGTAAAAATGAGTAGAATCATCGGGTGCCAGTTCTACCCACGACACTGCCTGCCTGTTTGTCGTCCAGACAACGGTAGCTTCAGTGTCGGTGACACTTTGCAGATAAGGGCCGCTGACAATCTGAAAGCTTTCCTGCGAAAAAGCTTGCAATGAAAAAACTAGAATTAAAAATAGGAATATTTTCTTCATGATTTATTATTATTTTGTATTTGTCTCAACCATCTCCCGGTTATGCTACGACAATCAAACGGAGTCTCTTTTTTTGTAAGCCTGGCGATGTAATACCCACCTCGATAAATCCGGTTTTATCCGTGGCCTGCAACATCAACAAGCACTTTCCTCTGAATGCCTTCTTTGATTTTACCCTATAGGGTGATAGTTCGATCGGATCACCATTGTCGATGGCTAAAATTCTTGCCGCGCCGCTTAATTCTACCTGAATCAGATTATCAGCCATGGGACAGAAGTTTCCTGCCGCATCGACGATATCAATTTCCACATGAATCACATCTTTCTGGTTGGCTTTTATTCTTTGCTTATCGGAAGTAACTTTAAAACCGGCTGCTTTACCTGCTGTTTTATAGCTTTTTTCAGCCATTGATTGACTTCCATTATACGCAATAACTTTTAAATCGCCTGCCTGATAAGGTACATGCCACACCAACTGTTCCCCCACATATGCTTTTTTCCCGAGTGACTGACCATTCAGGAATAACTCGGCAGATTCGCAGTTTGTATATACCACCACCGGAATTTCAATCCCTTCTTTTCCAGGATGTGTCCAGTGCGGCAACAGATGGACCATTGGTTTATCACTCCATAAACTTTGGTAAAGATAGTAATGATCTTTTGGGAAACCGCAGATATCGATAATTCCAAAATTACCGCAACGTTGTGGCCATTCTGCTTCTCCCAGATAATCAAAACTTCCCCACCGGTACTCACCCATCAGGAAGGGGAAAGAGCTTGTTCTCCGCCAGGAATGACGGGCGCTAATACGTACCGAAGCATTGTCGTAGGATGACTGATAGTACTTGTTTTCACTTTCTTCGGGAAAAACCTCTGTTTCTGAAAGATCTGGGATATCGAAAACCCTACTTTTGAATTTATCCCAGGGAATAAAGTTCTTCAATTCCCATGGAGCAGGGAAGTCACGGCGGCGCCAGGTTGTTTTTGTACGATACACACCCCGTGTCTGATAGGTATGAGGAACTTCCGTTCCCACTGCAGGGCGACCCGGATTCATTTCTTGAAATCTCTCAAATTCTCCCACCTCTTCTCCGTTACCGTTAAACCCTACAACATCCAGATATTGAAAATTCTTTTCATAATCGGCTGTCATGCCTCTGGTAGGATCAGTACCTCCCTGTGTCACAAGCCGGGTGGGGTCCAATGCATGGATAAAATCAACCAATTTCTTTTGAGTGGCGGGAGTGGCAGCGCTCACTTCGTTACCAATACTCCACATATACACCGACGGGTGATTCCTGTCTCTTTTGATGAAGGCAGTAAGGTCGGTTTTCCACCATTCTTCAAAATAATTACCGTAATCATCCCTGGCTTTTGCTTTCTCCCACCCGTCAAAAGCTTCGTTCATCACCAAAAAACCCAAAGTATCACACATGGCATAAAAGCTGGGTGCATAAGGATTATGGGCAGTCCGTATAGAATTGCAACCCATCTCTTTCAGAATTTTCAGCCGGCGGTACATCACATCATCGGGAACGGCAGCACCTACCGCCCCGGCCGAATGGTGATCGCAAACACCTTTGATCTTCATGGGCACATCATTGAGCTTGAATCCTTCTGAAGCTGAAAATTCCAGCTTGCGAAACCCCACGAGCTGGGAAAACTCGTCGATAATCCTTCCTTCTGCCTCTATTGCACATATCAGACGATACACATAAGGAGTGTCTGTAGACCATAAATTGGGATTCGCAACCGTACCTGTTAATGTCACTGATTGTTTTCCCCGTTCAGTGTGGCTTGTCTTCTGTTCACTCCGCGCTACGGTTTTTCCCTTATGATCCACCAGCCTGGCTGAGACGACCACCGATTTTTTCTGCATGAGCTGATACTCAATATCAACTTTAAAATCAGCCTTTTTCCTATTTACTTCAGGTGTCTGGAAAAATACCCCCCAGGGCTCGATATATGTTTTCGGGTGCACCACCAGATGAACCGAACGATATAGTCCTGACCCGGTATACCATCTCCCCGAAAGAGGTTTGCTGTGATCAATCTTTACGGCTATGACGTTGTTCTTCTCCTTCAGATAGGGAGTCAGGTCATAATAGAAACTCACATATCCATTGGGGCGATGTCCCAGATGATGCCCATTGATCCATACATCACTGTTCAGGTATGCACCTTCAAATAATACCTGAACTTGCTTGTTTTTCCAGGATGTATTCAAATCAAAAGTTTTTCGATACCAACCGATCCCGGCAGGTAAATAACCACTCTGCCAGTCCGTTCCGTTTTCCCTCTCCTTATATTCTCCTTCTATACTCCAGTCGTGTGGAAGGTTCAGTACCCGCCAGGCTTTATCGTTATATGCAGGATCTTCTGCATCCCTGACATCCTGTAACGTAAACTTCCAGTTTAAATCAAAGTTAATTTTCTCTGACGTGTTTGTTTCTTTCACTTTCCATCCTGTATTTTCAAAAACAGATTTGGCAAAGGCATACATCTTCACCATCACATCTTCATACTTATCTGATTTTCCTTTGTTAAAAAAACCATGCACGTAATAATTATAAATGTACTTTTCCGCATGCCCGCCTTTACTTGATATCGAATCGCATAATGCTGCGGATTGCAGATAAGAAATGGTATAATCGGCAGTACCGTGAAAAACAGCCACCGAGGGGATGTTGACCGGATCCCCGGGAATATGATTGATAGCCGATATCACACGTCGGCTGGCTGTAGTGGGATAATTCAATAAGTAATTTGAGGATCCGCTTGCGAACGTACCCGCAAGGTTGTGTTGAAAATCATATATGCCATTACAACCCATGTACAATTTACAGCCATTTCCATTGTGTTTCATCGCAGCCAGAGAAGCCAACGGTGTTCCGGCAGAACCCGCGGCATATCCGAAACGGGTTGTATCGAGATTCCATTCTGTGGCGTGTTTCTGAATAAATTCCAAAGCATCCGCCAGCTCCTGCATTCCCAAATCGAAATTTCCTTTTTGTGAGATCAACGAATAAGTAATCCGTACTCCGGCAATTCCACGTGACGCTAAATATCGGGACTGATTCAAAAAAGCCGATGTTCCCCCCTTTGCCCATCCGCCACCATGCACCCAAATAATAAAAGGATGGGGTGCGGTGGATAGTTTGGGGATATCAACTTCCAGGGTCAACGAATGGGTCGGATATGTTTTGAAGTTATATTTCAGGGTGTTACACTGTTGATAATCATTGTCGCTGATGATCTCGGGCTGATAACCGGCATATGCTTCATAAGCATCGGCAGGTAAAATGGTGCAACCGCCAGGAATAATAGGGCAGATACTGGAAGCGTCTGTCAATGTATAGCTGCCAACTTCACCAGATAATGCCATGCCATATTTGTTATTTTGGGCAGAAAGAGTAGAGACACAGCCACAGCATGAAATTATGGCAATTACCAGTAATTGTGAGTATAGCGTTTGAAAATCATGTTTCATCATTCCCTCCGTATATTTAGATATGAGAGTAATATTTAATAGACAATAACAATTAAAGCACGTATATGTGAAATGACCCGTATTGCAAAATTACAATTAATTTCAATCACCGGGCAGGCATACATTGATTTGAATAATATGCAACCACCATTTGAATAATATGTGATACAATGAACAAATGAAATATCCATTCACCCGTAGTCTGGTCAACAGCACAAACAAGAAGAATTACAGACAACAATTGTAGGAGAGATTGTCACTTCGTACTTATACCCGTTATAAATAGGTGACCACTATAAATGAATCCGGCAAAAGGGTGACCCTGACAATATCATTATTCACACTGGGTGTAAGAACCTCACTTTGTATGGTAACTGTCCGTTTATCTGTTGATTTACTGGTGTAACGGGTGGCCGATACTTTTTTCGTGCCATAGAGATTCGGTATTTCAATCATCACATCGGTTTCATTTTCCAATGAGCTACCGGTCAATACAACGGTTATCTGGTTCTCCGAAACGGAAGCAAATGTATTGAAGTTTTCAGTGACGCTACAGCTCACCATGTTACCTCTGAGTTGTTTACTCAACAGTTGCAAGATTTGATAAGGATACTGTGGCTCAATGGATTGGAGAGAGAACATGGAACGATGTTCCATCCCACCGATACGCGTGGGCCAGAAGTTTGTCACATCAAACCCGAAATTCAGGAATTTACAGACTCCTTCAGCAAATCCCAACACTCTCTCAGCATCATTATCAGTATTACAGTTATATTCGGTCATGCCCCACTTGTACTGCTTTCCCTGCATCTTTTCTGTAACAAATCCTTTCAGCTCATTTAATTTCAAATCAATATTTTTGGTGATATTTTTATGAAAGTACCAATGAATGGAAATCATGTCGATATGATTGCCACACACATCCAACACATCATTCCACCATTTCTCCTCCCCTTTGGTGATATTTTTTTCCACGAGCATTTCCTTGCCTTCTTTCATCAGCTTTGCCTGTTCTTTCTCATCGGCAGTTTTGATGAGTTCAAAGAATTTTGCAAGAAATTGCTTGTCGGTCCTTTCTTTTGTTCCCACCATATTGACGTCCCAATGACCATTGGCACTGATGATGATATCCGGATCCACTTTTTTCATTGCTTCAGAATATTTCACCACCAAAGCCCCATATTCACGTGCCGTCATCACAGGGTGCCAATAAGTTTCATTGCCAATTTCCCAATAACGTACAGTGTAACCTTTCTCCTTACAGTATTTCACCCAGTCGGCAGCGTACTTTGCACCCTCATCCACTTTTCCCTTCAGGAACCAGGATTGTGTGTTCACTACCAGCATCGGTTCTGCACCCGCTTTTTTACAAAAAGCCATAAACTCTTCGAAATTCGATTCAGACTCTCCACTTTCGAATGGAAACATGTTCACATTATCCAGCGTTGCTGTTTTCCAATGGAAATTATCGGCAACCGTTCCTCCGGGATAACGGAGAATGGCGCAGGGCATTTCTTTCAGAAGGTAAGCCAGCTTGTCATTTGCCAGCGACTTATCATCCTCTATCCAATAAAGAAAGTTGGAACCCCAGAAATCATGGCTGATCTTTGATAAAGGTTTACTTGTATCAACAATCACTTTTTCTTGCGAAAACAGTGAGAGGGAAATCAGCATAAACAGTTTTATCCATAGTATTTTCTTCATCTTGTTTATTTATTCAGCAGATCCTCATATTGTAATTCCTTTTCCCTTGTTTCCGGCAACTCATAAAACAGCATTCCATTAAAAACAGCTTGTTGGTTGCCGGTGAACAGACCCACTTTTGATTTACTCCAGTTTCCATTTAAAGCCCCCAGATAGGTATCATTCACGAGCAGATGCAATGCACTATGCTCTCTCCTGCAACGCAAGAAATATCCTGCGGTTACATCTTCGGTAAACCAGGCCGAAAAAGCCCTTGAAAACTTACCGGAATGGTTTTCCACTACCATCTTAATCGCAGTAGTCTTGACAGGGGGGAATGAGTACTTATTGAGGCAGGAAAACTTTAATTCGCCTTCCAACTCTGCATCAAGCAACTTCCACACCCCTTCTTGCAAGGCAAAAAAACGAACAGTGCGCGGCAAATCAAACGTCTGCTCCAGATAAGGATAATCTCCTTCAAACCAGAGAATGTCTATTCCTGATATGATCGATTCATTTCTAAGATCATATTGAAAAACAGAGGAAGGATGAGCAGAAAAGGTATAATGTCTCAGCACTTTCTTCTGGAGAGGAAAAAACTGCTTGTCAATCGGTCTTCCCTCCTCTTTGCCTTCAACTACAATTGCTTTTGTTGCATAATCAACAGAAGCCTTTACGAAGTTATCCTCGTCCACGTATAACGGATAATACCCTGCTTCCCCCTTATCCGGTAGACGATCATTCCTGAAATAGGTAGAGAACTCATAGTTCCACGCCGGATCTCCTTTAAATATAGTTGCATTTTCAACAGAGGGATCCAATTGCGTAAGTCCCTCTCCGGAAACCAACCATTCGCCGGTTTTTTTCTGCCATCCGGAAATATACTCATCGTATTCATCCCACCCCGCTGTATATTGCACTGCATCGAAATCCACCTCATCGGAAGATGCCAGCAGTCCGACATGCCCCCGGCCCGAAAACGGTGTAGCAATATCTCCGTGAAGCGTCAGATTAAACTGATCAAGCTCTACCCTGAACCTGTTTGCGTTCTTATATATGGTAAAAACATGCCAGGGATGCTCATAATGAGCCACCAGGGAATTGTTCTCTAAAAAAGCGAATTTATCGGGAAGCTTCATTGTTTTTATTTCACTCACACCCTCGATACAGGTAGTCGTTTGCCACGTATTATCTTTTCCAATATCAATCTTGAGCCAGTTTTTCCGATCCTGATAAAAAGCGTATACTCCCGCACGAGCAGCATCTGATTTTAACCTGAATGGCATTTCAAACCGATAATGGGTGTCATCTTTTTCACGGATAAGCAGTTCTCCTCCTTTTTTCTCCAATGGAGATAAGACACCTTCGGAGATCTTCCATTTGCTGTTATGTAACAGTTGCAAGGGAGTAAAATCCGGTTTATCGAAATCAAGAAACAACTCAGGAAGGGAAGGGCTTCTTCTGAAGCCCGTACTGTTCTTTACCGTGCTACTTTCCACAACCACCTCCTTGTTGTAGAAATGAATCCTGTCGATCCCCTGTTCCTGTCTGTTGTCAAAATACGCTTTATACATCATCCATCTTTCAAATCCGTTCGGCCCCACTACAAAATTGGGTTGAGCCGGCCCAACCACTATATCCTCAGCGTCCCTATTACCTGTATCATATAAGCCAAAATCTATAAACTGCTGACAAGAGGCATTGTTACACGGGCTTGTTGCTTCTATGGCAATGATGTTCTCCCCTATCACAAACAAACCGGGATCAAGTTGAAGAAACCCGTAGGTATTGTTACGGACATTGAGATTTATCTTATTTCCATTTATATAGAAAGCTGCATCAGCAAATATCCAATATTTCAAGGCAATTTTCTGTGGGATCTCCTTTAAACTAAATCTCCTCCGAATAAATATTTTTTCAGAATTCCAGACAGTTTTCCTTGATCTTATCTTCGCATTGGTAAAACGGGTACCGGCAAACAAATCGTATTCCTGCCGTCCGAATCCACCCTGACCTGTCGTCCAGGCGTTATCATCATACGATTTTCCAGTCCAATCTCCTGAAGGGGAGAGTATGAGGTATTTAGCATTCCATCCTCCGTGTTCGGCACTATGAAGGATAACTTTGTACTCCTGCAGGTGCTGCTCGGTGTTTCTGCCCAACACGGGATGGGGATATTTCTTGGAATTATCAAAATTCATGGGTTTGTCACTCTCGGCCACACCAATCTGATACATGCCTGAGCGGGGACCCATCCTGTTGGATGCATAGAAAAGATAGTATCGGCCCCGATATTTGGCCAGTTCGGGTCCTTCAAAGTTGTGGTGATTGACACTGGTGGGGTGTCCGCGTTGATTTGTCAACTGTACACTTCCTTCCGTAATATCCCATCTTGTGAACGGAGATACCATTCTGAATATCCAGAGCTCCGGGCCATCAATCGTGGATTTTTCATTTGTAAGGGGATGCGGATCTCCTTCGTTGCGTTTTTTCACCCAGTAAATTTCACCATCCTCATCTTGAAAAGCTTGCACGTCGATACCATAATCATCAAAAGGTTCGGTAATGGAACCCTCTTTATATGGTCCTAAAGGAAACGGGGAATAGGCATGCCCTACCCCATTCCAGTAGGTATGAAAAACACCATTCCGATAGATCAAATCAGCGGCCTGGAAATCGTTATATGTGTATGATTGTGCCCATTTGGGGTCATTCAGCCAGGTAGCTTCATGCATGGTAACTCCCAAAACCGGCTTCGACCAGTTTATTAAATCTTTTGAACTGTAAATATTACCGCCGGTGGCCTCGCCGGTAGCATAATACTTTCCCATAAACCTTTCAACCGCTCCGTCGCGCATAGGCAAAATTGGATTTGTCCATACAACAGCAGCTTCGTTGTCGGTGATACTTTGCAGATAAGGACCGTTGATAATCTGAGAGCTTCCCTGCAAAAATGCCTGCAATGAAAAAACGAGAATTAGAAGCAGGAATATTTTCTTCATTATATATTATTTTGTGTTTACCGTACATGTCATGAAAACCACGTGATTCGGCAAATCCGTATGGAGCGGCAACTCATTGTTGCTTCTATAATACATATGGAAAATAAAATGTCAATTTAAAATTGTTCTTTTCCGAAGGTACTGTCTAACTTTTTAGCACTTTTCCCCTTGTTGTTAAAGGTATAGTTTATCCCTGCCTCAAAAATACCACCTTTTCTGAAATAATCTGTTTCCTGATAGAATATTTCGTCGCCGTTTTTATTGAAAGCCCTGGTATCCAAACCCTCTACATTTGATCCAAGTATATCGAGTACACGAAGGGAAAAATCCCATCCTTTCCATTTTCTCGGAACATAATTCAATGCTGCATTAGTTAAGTAGAGCAGATCATTCTGCCCCTGGGCAGTAATTGTAGCAGATTTAAGATTAAAATCGAGATTAAATTTAAGCTCGCTCGATAAATTCAGATTCATATTTGATTTTACACTCCAGTTTAAACTGCTGTTATCCACCATATACCCAAAAATATCTCCCTGGACCATATAATTATAGAGAGAACCTCCAATAAAGAATTTCGCATATTTGCCCGCATCAATATTAAAGTTTAACTCCGCACCCAAAGATTTAGAGTTTCCGGCATTGGTATAACTTCGAATGAGCACATCTTCCCCTATCACATCAAAGACTGCCGGATTTTCATTGGTTACCGTGTTGACCCTGAATACAGCATTGTCTACTCCACGATAAAATCCTGTTAAAGAAATATTTTGTTTACCTATCCTTCTACCGTAAGAAAGCTCAAAATTCATCAGATACTCGGGTTGTAGTTCCGGATCACCCACCTCATATACCTCCAGATGACGGCGATAAAGAAATGGCGTCATATTCTTCAGCGGCGGACGACTTACTCTTCTGCTTGTTGCAAAAGTAAATTTATCCTTGTCGGTGGGTTCCCAACTCAGGTGAAGGGTATGAAACAAATCCATCTTGTTGCTGTGATAGTTTGATTGTTTATCTCCGTCGAACAATGAAAAGTAATCAGCAGAGAGGATGTCTACATTCTGGTCGGTATATTCCATCCGTAAACCCACAATATAATTCAATCGATTGATACTACCGGCATAACTTGCATAACCGGCAAGAATGCCACGCGCCAGTTCAATTTCATTTTCGAGAGCAGAGTACGGAAGAAGATTTCCGGTTGAAACGTTTAATGTATCATAATTGAAAGCACCTTGAATACCCATATATTGCGGCTGGAAACCCACCGATAATTTTGAGCCGTCAGCAAACTGACTGGAATAGTCTACCGATAAACGGAAGCCATCTAAAGGAGTATCATCATATTGCCGGTATTTGAGTTCTATATCCCCAACATCACTTGTTTGCTTGTTGTAGCTGTAGTTTTCATTGACTAATTGACGCTCAAGATTTGAATGCTCATAGAGTGCCGAAACCCTCAATTCGGATGTTTTACTGAAATTATGTACAAAATCGATATTTGCATTTTGAAATTGGCCCAAGCGATCATCAGTGTTGGGATTATAAATCCATCTGTCTTCACGGTCCACACCATTGACGGTTTGTCTATTTTTATCAGCAAAAAAATTATTATAAAGATAGAATGCAGACCGGCCTTCTTTTCTGGTCCCATAAAAATAGGAACCTGACAAGACCGACTTATCCGACAATAAAAATTCAACACCCAGATTGGCTGTTCCACTTTGGTACCATTCGGGCCGCTCCCCGGTTGCTATCATATGCCGATAGACGTTGTCTCCGACCAGAATGCGTGCATCTCCTGTCCGGCTGCCATTCACGTTCCTTCGGTTAAAATTTATTCCTCCAAATAACGAAATCCTATCCTTGAAATAGATTGCATTCACACCCGCCCCGTACCGATTGTCATTTTGATTGAATCCACTGAACTCGTCTTTCAGGTTGTTCCATGGGCCCCCACCAATCAATCCGTTGGCAGTCACAGTTAATCCTTGCATTCCTGTCCTTTTTGTGATGATATTGATAATACCACCTTTTCCCTGTGCGTCAAAATCGGAAGTAGGAATAGATATTACCTCCACATTGTCAATCTGATTGCTGGAAATTTGTCCGAGTAAAACAGTAGGATCAATCTGGGTAGGTTTACCATTCAAGTAAACCATAAAGTCCGATGTGCCCCGCACGTTTACTGTCCCGTCCGGGTCTACCGATACCGATGGAAGTTTACTCAATAAATCAGTGGCAGAGCCTCCTTCAGCGGTTTGAAAATCAGATGCGCGATAAGTGAAACGATCTATTTTTTGAGATGACGTTCGATAATTAGCATTCACCAATACCTCTTCCAATTCCATTGACATGGGAGTCAACGATATGACATTCAATTGAATATTTTCATTTTTAAATTCATGTAACGGTATATTCTTCTCGGCATAACCTAAATAACTTATTCTCAAATGCTTATTTCCTTCGGGCACATTTAACACAAAAGAGCCGTCAAGGTCACTGACGACACCTTCTTTTGTTTCCTGGGCAAAAATTGTTGCACCGATTAAGGGTTCATCAGTTATTGCATCTACCACAGTGCCGGTTATACTGATTTGTGCAAACAGAGAGTATGAATTAACCGCTATAAATAAAAGTAAAATATGATATTTCATTGCTGGATTTTTAAAATGAATCTGAACTGATTATATCAAACTATCTTTGTTTCACCCATTCCATCACATTGGCTGGTGGCCTTTTGGCAAGAAGTTCTTTTTTCATGAAATCCATGTAAGGCATTACATGATGAAAAAATTTGTAATATCCCTTACACAGATAATTCAAACCATCGTTACCATATTTGTCTTTAATAAACCGGTTCTTCGGACATTCACCATAACAGGCAAACAGCACATCACATTCACGGCATTGTTGTGGCAGTTTATCGAATTTATCGTTTCCGAACTTAAGTTGTTCCTCGGAATACATCATGGATGTTAACGGTTTGGAGTATATATTTCCCAGGCGGTATTCAGGGAATACGAAATGGTCGCATGAATAAACATCACCGTTGAACTCCATTACTCCGGCATGTCCGCATGTTTTGGCCATGGTACAGACACTCGGCTGTTCACCTACCCAGTTGGCCAATGTAGAGTCAAATATCTGAATATACATCTTCCCCACATCCTGCTTGACCCACTCATCGAAAATAGCACATAGAAAACTACCCCACTTCTCGGCAGAAACAGAAAAGGGAGCCAATTCCACCTCCTGTTCAGTTTCCTTCGCCGTGGCCAATTTTAAAGGAGATTTATTCTTGCGGAGACGTTCAACGATGGGAGTAAACTGTACATACTGGCAATCTATTTCTTTGAAGAAACGGTAAAATTCCAACGGATAATCCGCATTGTAATCATTTACTACCGCCATACAATTGAATTCTACACCGTGCTTCTTCAAAAGTTCAATACCCTTCATTACACGATGAAACGAAGGCCTTCCCATTTTGTCACGCCGGTATTCGTCGTGAAATTCCTGCGGTCCGTCAATTGAAATACCTACAAGAAAATTATTTTCCTTGAAGAAGGCACACCACTCATCGTTCAGGAGTGTTCCGTTTGTTTGTATAGAGTTATCTATCTGTCTCCCCCGGGCATACTTATTCTGCAATTCCAATGCTTTTTTATAAAATGAGATTGGACGCATAAGCGTTTCGCCACCATGCCAGGTGAACATCACCTGTGGCATTGTCTGTGAATTTATGTATTGTTCGATAAATCTTTCAAGGAGCTCATCGCTCATTACTTGATTTTTATTGCTATATAGATTTGCCTTTTCCAGATAATAACAGTAGTCGCAATCGAGATTGCATTTTGAACCTACCGGCTTTAGCATTACATACATCGGCTTGGCAAACGGAGCATATGTTGACATAATTATTTAATTTAAAATATTAAACATAATTATTTACTTCTCCAAATTGTTTAAAAAAGCAAATTCTGGAGATAACTGTGATTGATTTATAATCTCTGAATCTATTTATATTTTTTTGATAACGAAAAACAAATTAGCTATTCGTAACATAATAGGAAAAAGTCACTTGAAATTCGCTGTACAAATATTAAACAATAATTTCCACAAAGTTTCAAAGTAACATAAAAATAAACCACCCGGGCAAAATCCCAATATTAAAAAACATTAAAAATGAATAATAATAAAAATGCCATGGCTCCGGGGTATTCAAAATCGGAAAGTGGAGTATTAAAATAAAGAAGGTAAATTGCTTACAACTCCGCATCCAACGCTTCAACCTTCTTCACAATCAGCTGCAGTTCCGATTTTATTTTTTCCATTTTCTGGTTCATATCGTCCAGAAGATAATTGCCTTTCTTGGAAGAAATGGAAAGGAAGCCAATATTGTTTTGGTAGGTTTGCAGTTCACCCTTCATCCGTTCATATTGCCGCATCAATTTTTCGCGTTCACGCAGTAGCTGATTCTTTGCGTTGTCAGATTTGGCCATATCGGAGATGCTGGTTTTAAAGCTTTCAAGCTTCCTGTCGGCCTTATCAACATTTAGCCTGTCGAACTGAGCCTCGGTTGCTTCGTAAAAATCACGATATACGCGATCTTTCAATTTATAAGGTACATGACCCGCCGCATACCATTCATCCATTAGATCATGCAGTTGAGACAATGCTTCTTCGGTACTGAGAGAGGTATCCAGCTCTTCAATGGCTGCGACCACATTTTTCTTGATCTCCAGATTTTTTGTTTCTTCATCATATTGTGAAGAAGTATGAATCTTTTTTTGTTCGAAAAAGTAATCACACGCAGTGATAAACCGTTTCCAGATGCTGTCCACATATTTGTGCGGAACAATACCGATGGTTTTCCATTCTTTCTGTATATCGATCATGTCACGAGTAGTATTCTTCCAGTCCTGACTATCTTTGAGAGCTTCTGCACGTTCGCAGAGAGCCATTTTTTTCCTCAGGTTCTCTTCCATCTCTTCGCGAAGCGATTTGTAGAAATCGTTCTTGGTTTTGAAAAACAGGTCACAGGCAGTCCGATAACGTTTGTAAATTTTTGTATTCCATTTCCTTGGAACATAACCAATCTGACGCCATTGTGTCTGTATATCGAGTACCTCCTTTACCTTGCTGTTCCACTCTTTGACAGTAGTAAGCCTGCTGTAGTCGATTGCCTCAAGCTTCTCACAAAGTGCTGTCTTAAGTTCAAGATTTTCATCTTCCTTTCCCCTCAGGTTCTCAAAGTGAGTCTGATATTTTTTATTGATGTTGGCAGAAGCTTCTTTAAACCGATTCCATATCTCCTCTCTGTCCTTTCTGGAGACTGGCCCTATTTCTCTCCATTCCTGATGCAGATTTTGCAGTTGATGAAAAGCCGAGATCACATCCGTTTCATTGTCGAGCCTTTCAGCAGCTTCGCAAAGATCGGTTTTCTGTTCCAGATTTTTCTTGAAATCATATTCCCTGAATTCATTGTTAATACGCACCAGGTCGTAGAACTTCTCCACGTAACGCTGATATGACTTCCACAACTCGTTTACCTTGGCCTGGGGAACTTGTTTGATGTCGTTCCATTCCTGCTGAAGGGATTTAAACTCCTGATATGATTTATTGAAATCTTCCTGTCCCTGCGCTTCAGTCAAGAGTTTTATCTGTTCAATGATAGCCAGTTTCCGGGCCACATTTTTCTCTTTCTCCGCCTCTTCCTGTGCAGCGATAACTGATCGTTTTTCCTTAATTTTCTGAAGCAGCTCCTTCCCTTCTGTAAATAATTCTGATTCATTTGCTACGAAATCTATTTCCTCTCCGCCTTCAGCCAGAAAAACTTGCTTCTGCCCTTCGGTTTCGTTCCGCAGGGAACGGTAGAATTGATTCTTATATTCATCTACATCCTTACGTTTCGGATTATTCGATTGCAATAAATTACGAAGGTGCTGAACAATTTCATCTATCGGAAGCAAGGTGGCTCCCGCCTCGTCCTGAGGGAGATCGTCGCCATCCGGCTCCTCTTCTTCAGATTCCTCTTCACTGGCAATCTCCAGGTCGTAATCAATGGGTGCAGACTCTTTTATTTCCTCAGGAACCGTTTCGTCGGGTGCAGAATCTGAAATTTCCGTATCAACGACTTGCTCTTCAGCAACCAATACCACTTCGGCTTCCGCAGGTACCACTTCATCCGGAACAGGGTCAACGGCCTTCTTCTCAACGACAGATTCATCTGTTGAGTCAACCTCTGCCTCTTCAGAAATAATTCCTTCCGCTGCGGGTTCAGGAGTTGAAGCCAATTCGGCATCGTCCTGCGGTGGATAGATCGGCAGCTCATTTTCCGTCGTCTGAGACTCCTCCCTTTCTACCATTTGCGGTTCCTTGGTCGTTTTTTCTTCGTTTACGGGTTGTTTGTCGTTCTCCGGATTGTTTTTCGTATTCATCAGTAGTCCCTTCATTTAGCCCGGTGAGTTTTCCGGGGCGTTGCCATACATTTTTTTCTTTTTTAAAACACGATAGCAGTTTTTATCACCCGCCAATCTTGTCAAAAGTTGTACAAATTAACGCAATATTTTTGGTATTTCATCGATTTTTGGTATTTTATTTATGGCACACGGAATAATGAGCCGGATTACGGGTATATTTAGAGTCATCCATACTCGGGATATTATTTCTCCCGGAAAAAAATATTGACGGGTGTACCGGAAAAATTCCAATTCTCGCGCATTCTGTTTTCAATGAATCGTTTATAAGGTTCTTTGATCCATTGGGGAAGATTGCAGAAAAAGGCAAAAGAAGGAATCTGCGTATTTGGTAACTGCGTAATATACTTTATCTTGATATATTTTCCTTTGTTGGCCGGAGGAGGTGTCTTTTCAATGATGGGCAACATGATCTCATTGAGTTTGCTGGTAGGTATTTTCCGTTTCCGGTTCACATATACCTCTTTAGCCGTATCCATCACTTTGAGAATGCGTTGTTTGGTTAGCGCCGAGCCGAAGATAATGGGAAAATCGGTAAAGGGTGACAATCGCTGGCGGATTGCATTCTCGAACGTTTTGATTACCACATTGTCCTTTTCTTCCACGGTATCCCACTTATTCACAAAAACGACCAGTCCCTTTCGGTTCTTCTGAATGAGCGAGAAGATGTTCAGATCCTGGCTTTCTATTCCCCGTGTGGCATCGAGCATCAGTACACAGACATCGGCATTTTCGATCACCCTGATGGAACGAATCACCGAGAAATACTCCAGATCTTCCGTCACTTTTCCTCTTTTTCGAATACCGGCCGTATCGATCAGGTAGAAATCCATGCCGAACTTATTATAACGCATGTAAATGGAGTCGCGTGTCGTACCGGCAATGTCGGTCACGATACTTCTCTCCTCCCCGATCAATGCATTGATGATGGACGATTTACCGGCATTGGGACGTCCCACGACGGCAAATTTGGGAATATCTTCCAGAATTTCTTCCTCATTATCTCTGGAGAATAACGTCAGAATGTGGTCCAGCAGATCGCCTGTTCCTGATCCGTTAACGGCCGACACACTGTATGGATCACCCAGGCCGAGCGAATAAAATTCGGCAGCCTGATGTCCGATATCGAAATTATCCGATTTATTGGCCACCACCACCACGGGTTTGCCTGAGCGGCGCAGCATCTGTGCCACACCCGTATCGAGATCGGCAAGACCGTTCATCACATCAACCACAAAAAGAATCACATCGGCTTCTTCAATGGCAATACGCACCTGTTTGTTAATCTCATCCTCCATGACATCATCGGAATTCACGACCCATCCGCCAGTGTCGACCAGAGAAAACTCCTGCCCGTTCCAGTTTACTTTCCCGTATTGACGATCACGGGTTGTACCGGAAACCTCCGTCACAATGGCCTGACGCGTCTGTGTCAGGCGGTTAAACAGGGTGGACTTCCCCACGTTGGGCCGTCCTACTATTGCTACCAAATTCTGCATATTTTTTTCTTTCTTTTAGGGTCTCATTGCCACATTGGCATATTGACATATTAATCCAACTTATAGCCGAAAGTCTTCAGCATGTTGTCTCTGTTGCGCCAGTCTTTCTCCACCTTCACGTATAGCTGCAGGAAGATTTTTTTCTCAAAAAAACGCTCAATGTCCTTGCGTGCCATGGTTCCCAGTTTCTTCAGTGCCTCACCTTTGTGGCCTATGACAATCCCTTTCTGGGTATCTCTTTCCACCAGGATAATTGCCCTGATCCTGATGATGTCATTTTCCTCTTTAAACTCTTCCACACCCACTTCTATAGAGTAAGGGATTTCTTTCTGATAAAACAGCAAAGCTTTTTCGCGGATGATTTCCGCCACAAAGAAACGAGCCGGTTTATCGGTGAGTGCATCTTTCTCAAAATAGGGTGGCGACTCGGGCAGGATTTCCAGGATGCGCTTTTGCACCCTGTCAATAGCAAAGTTATTCAGCGCGGAGATCGGATAAATCTCCGCTCTCGGCAACAGCGTGCTCCATTGTGCCACCAGTGCCTCCAGTGCGGCCTGATTGGTTTGATCAATTTTATTGATCAACAGTATTACAGGCAGATCAAGTTGCTGCACCTTCGCAAGGAAATTGTCATTTTTATCAATTTTCTCCACCACATCGGTCACGTAGAGCAGCACATCGGCATCCTGCAATGCAGAAAGCGAGAAGTTGAGCATCTGCTCCTGCAGCTTATAATTGGGTTGCAGTACTCCCGGCGTATCGGAATACACGATCTGGTAATCAGGGTTATTTACAATTCCGATGATTCGATGCCGTGTAGTCTGCGCCTTGGCCGTGATAATTGATATCTTTTCACCCACCAGCCGGTTCATTAACGTAGATTTCCCCACATTAGGGTTACCCACGATATTTACGAAACCGGAACGGTGATTTTGTGACTGCATTTCGTCGGTTTTTAGGATTCTTTATAATCGTATCCCCACTTCAGGTAGACACTGCCCCATGAAAAGCCGGCTCCAAAGGCTGTAAGTATCACTTTATCCCCTTTGCGCAGTTTGGCTTCCCATTCCCACAGGCAAAGAGGAATGGTTCCGGCACTGGTATTGCCATATCGTTCAATATTTATCATGACTTTTTCACGAGACAAGCCGGTACGTTCTATGGCAGCATCAATAATCCTCAGGTTTGCCTGATGAGGGACAAGCCAGTCTACATCATCAACAGTCAGGTTATTCCTTTTCATGATGGATTCGGAAACTTCCGCCATGCGTGATACTGCATATTTGAAAACAATCCGTCCATCCTGATAAACGGTATGTTCGGCATTATCTATCGTTTCGTGCGAGGCGGGATATTTACTTCCTCCGGCTTTCAGTTGCAAGGGTTTGTAGCCGATTCCGTCGGAATGAAGTTCAGCGTCGATGATTCCAAGATTCTCTTCCGTGGGCTCGATAAGTACAGCACCTGCCGCGTCACCAAAGAGCGGACAGGTTGTCCTGTCTTTATAATTGGTGATGGAAGACATTTTGTCGCCGGCCAGCAATATTATTTTTTTATACTTCCCGGTTTTTATTAATCCGTTGCATATCTCCAGACCATAGACAAATCCGGAACAGGCTACCTCCATATCGAAACAGAACGCATTCTTGATCCCTGCATTCTCGGCAACAATAGATGCAGCCGACGGAAAGATATGATCGGGAGTGGATGTTGCAAATATAACGGCATCGATTTCCTCGGGAGGAGTTTTGGTTTTCTTCAATAACTCCATCACGGCCTGTGTACCCAGGACAGAAATGCCTTGCTGTTCCCCTTTCAGGATACGTCGCTCTTTAATCCCCACACGGGTCATAATCCACTCGTCGGAAGTATCTACAATAGCGGAGAGTTCCTCATTGGTAAGAATATAATCCGGCACAGCTGCTGTTATTCCGGTTATTACGGCGTTTAATTGCTTCATCGCTGTCAATAATGTGAATAATGAGAAAAAACCCTGAAACACGATCAGGTCATTTCAGGGTTCTTGTTTCTATAAAATGAAAGGAAGAAGTTTATGCCGTAACCTCTTTTTCAATTGCCAATTTTCCTCTGTAGTACCCGCATTCGCCGCACACAGTATGATAAATATGCCAGGCGCCACAATTGGGGCAGATTGCCATGGTGGGCAGTTTAGCATGATCGTGTGACCTTCTTTTTCCTTGTCTTGCAGAAGACTGTCTTCTTTTTGGATGTGCCATTTATATGAAATTTTTACTGTTTATATTTTTAATTTTCGTCGATATTCAATCCTTTCAGGGCATCCCATCTAGGATCGTTTGCCGGCGTATCATCTTCGTCGCCAAATTCTTCATCATCGTCCATGTCCACCTCATCCTCTTCTCCATCCTCGGTGCTTACAGCACGATGCTTACGAAGTTTCGATGAGACCATCCTGTTACATTCACCGGCAGGATGTACATGTTTGATAGGAATAGTCAGTGCGATAAATTCATACAGAAACCACGCGATGTTAATCTCGCCCTCATCTTCAGGAATGATCACAATCTCATCACTCTCTTCCGAATATTCCTTTCCAAACTTTACAATAAGGCGGTTTTTTGTATCCACCTCCATATCCATATCGTCCAGGCAGCGCGTACATGGAATCTGTACCACACCCTTGATATCGAAATTGAACTCGAAGGTCGACGACGTTCTTTTTACCGTAACCGTCACCTTCACATTACCTTTCCTCACTTCGTCGCCGTCGATAGCGTCAAAATATTTCCGGTCCAGCGCATACTCGTACGTATGCAGTCCTGCAGAAAGGTTTTTTAGGGAAATATTGTACAAACTAAACTTTGCCACGTTTTCTCCTCAAAATAAAGCGGTGCAAAGATAATGATTTTTTCTTTGCGCCGACTGTTTTTACGATAATTATTTGTATTAGCTATCAGCGGCCTGCGGCATCGAGCACGATCCGCCGCATTTCTTCGAAATTTGCTTCAAGGCTTTGCAGCAATTTAAACTGGGCTTTTGTACGTACCAGGTTGTGATTGGGATAGGCAATCTTATAGTAGGTATCGCCATCGATATAATCGGTGAAGAAGCGTACCGTTTGCATATAGGTCAGCAACTTTGCGCCGAAAGCAAGATTCTCTATTTCTGTTTTCGTCAGAAATGATGCCGCTTTTTGCAGGTATCCCTTTGCATATCCTTCAAAGATGGCCAGGTCAACTGAGATATTGTCTAAATTTTCATCATCCTCAGCGCCGGTATTGGCACCGGTACGGATAAAATCACCGAAATCGGACAATACATATCCCGGCATCACCGTATCGAGATCCACCACGCAAAGGACCTGATCCTGTACATCGAAAAGGATGTTGTTTACTTTCGTATCACAATGGTTTGTACGCTTCGGAAGTTTTCCTTCCCTGTGTAATTGTTCTGCCTTACACATCTCCTTGGCACGGGCTTCTATCTCTTTAACAAGGTCAGCCACTTCACTATCACTTAACCTCCCCGCTTTGTTTGCCTTTACCGACGCGCGGAATGTTTCGAGACGTGATTCCATATTGTGAAAGCCGGGGATGGTTTCAAAAAGAGGTTCACCCGGCAAATCGGACAACATCTTTTGAAAATCGCCAAAAGCCATTCCTGCACGATATGCCAGTTCCGGATTTATCTCATCATAACTCTTGCTGTTGCTGATGAAATCCATCATCCGCCAGTAATCGCCATAACTATCATTGAAATAAAGTTTTCCATCACGCGCAGGTACCAGGGTGAGTACTTTTCTGTCGATATCTTCCACACCCTGCTCTCCGAGTTTTGCACGGATATGGCTCGTTACCCTGAAGATATTGTTCTGCAGTTCGGGGACATGTTGAAAAATATGGTGATTGATCCGCTGCAGTACATATTCGTTATTGGCTGATATCACCTTGTAAGAGTCGTTGATATGCCCTTTACCAAGAGGGTTAATCTGTACATTTTCATTCTGTCCGATAAATTGAAAGACGATTTCTTTCAGCCTGCCATGATCATTCATTCCCGCTGTTTTATAATTTGTTTATATGAAGATTATTTTCGTTTGTTTTTAATTCCTGCTTATTCCAACTCCAGGAGTCCGAAAAACCGGGGTACATGAAAATTGGGGGAAGGCAGATCGATAGAGTTCCAGCTGAGGAAATGAGGTTCGGGTGTCTTGTCGCCACACTTGTAAAAGTTAGCCCGTATTTTCTGTCCAGCAAGCGATTCATGTTCAGCAAACCCCATCACTTCTTTCGGTATCTCCAGATACATGGTCCAGTCGCTAACCTGTCTCCCCTCCTCATATCTGTGGCAGATGGTGCTATGCCTGAAAACCGACTGCACTTCACGAGTGAGCTGTACAGCTTTCTCTCTTGTTTCGTGTTGGGCTGCCAACAGAACACCCAGCACATTGCACTCGAAGTTACGGTATATCTTTTCGCCCTCACGTTGCATAAAAAACTCCACACAGCTATCTTCCCATACCGACCCGAAATCTTTTCTGTTTTCGGCACGGATCGCTTCCCCGGTCACGATATAATACAGGTAGAGCCTCTCCCCGTCGTGTGCCACACGTACTGTGACAGGAAGCGACTTAGGAAAATCACTTTTCCAGTTTACCTGATCAATGGCCGCTTCCACCCCCTCCTCGTGAAGCATTTTAATCCTGTCAAAAACCGTTTCCCATTGTGAAATATGCTGATTGGGTACTTGCAGTCGTTTCATATTTCTGAATAAATTTCCTCAAAGATATCCTTTTTAGACAAAACAGACAAAAAAATTTCCGTTATGTAACTTACTTTTTCATAGTGTAAGAGTTTGCTTGTTGAACAAAGTAAAAAGTGTATACTGCGTTTTAGGTTACCTTACTGCATGGGGTGATGAAGCCGTTCTTCTTTGTCATTTTGAAATTTAGTTTTGTCAAAAAGGTCTCTAAGATGATTTTTATCTGTCTATGAAATGCTTAATATCTGAATAATCTAGTACTTGCGCTCCTGTCACAATAAAAAAACAGATCCTGCACTTATCTTGCAGGATCTGTCCAAACTTCGTTTTTGTGTTTGAAAAACTAAAAAATATACTTGATACCAAACTGCATCGGGAGTTTGACACTTCTTTAGTTTGAAAATATTTGCAAATAATTGAAAGAGTTTTTGTTAAAACTCTTTTTTTTGTCAAACATTGTTTGTATATTTGTAGCTATATATAGCTATACATTATGAAACTGACAATAAGCAAATCGAAAAACGCAACACTTTATTATGTTCAGAAATCCTATCGCACGGATTCAGGCAAAAGCTCAACCCGAACCGTGGAACGACTAGGCACGATCGATGAAGTGAAGGCCCGCTTCGGGGAAGATAACACGATGGGGAATGTTCGAGAGTATATCAAAGGCCTGACACAAGCCGACAGGGAAGAAAACCGCGATGTCATGGTCAAGTTCTCCCAGAACAGGATCATCAAGAAAGACGATCAACGCTGTTATAACGGCGGATACTTGTTTCTTCAAAAGGTCTACTGCGAACTGGGACTGGATCGTATCTGCAAGGGCATAGAAAATAAGCACAGGAACGAGTATGACCTGAACGCCATTCTCTCGATGCTTCTCTACACCCGGATATTGTATCCCGGGTCCAAATTATCGTCCCTGGAAGATGCAAGGCGTTTTCTTGAGCATCCGCAAGCGGACATCCACCAGGTTTATCGGGCTCTGTCGCTGCTTGCTGAAGAATCGGACGTTATCCAGTCCAAAGTATACAAAAAC
Organism: Proteiniphilum sp. LBM24028; assembly: GCF_056629195.1. Classification (NCBI taxonomy): domain Bacteria; kingdom Pseudomonadati; phylum Bacteroidota; class Bacteroidia; order Bacteroidales; family Dysgonomonadaceae; genus Proteiniphilum; species Proteiniphilum sp. LBM24028. Next base: position 1,903,036 of record NZ_CM152817.1, read on the forward strand.
AGCCTGAAACTTGGCAAGCGCCGTGACAAAGTCATCTACTATGACTGCACGAACTACTACTTCGAAACGGAAGAGGAGAACGGACTGCGACGGTATGGACACTCTAAAGAGAATCGGCCCAATCCCATAGTCCAGATGGGATTATTCACTGACATGGACGGCATTCCTCTGGCATTCTGCATCAATCCCGGTAACACGGCCGAGACCGTCACGTTAAAGCCCCTGGAAGACAAGTTGCGCGAGAACTTCGGCATCTCGAAAGTGGTTGTTTGCACGGACGGAGGTCTCTCCTCATATGAGAACAGGAGGAACGACGATCTCGCACAGCGAGCATTCATCACGGTACAATCTCTCAAAAAACTTGAGGGCCATCTACAGGAGTGGTCTACGGAAACCAGGGGATGGAGAATCGTAATTTTCGATGGTACGGACAATCCAAAACTCTCTACAGGGCAATACGATCTTGAGACCTTGAATCCTGAAGAGTATGAGGATTGTCTGTTCTGTCGCGAGCGCTGGATAAAGGTCGGCAAAAAAGGGATGGAGTTCGAGCAGAGACTCATCGTCACCTTCTCTTTCAAGTATCGTGAGTATCTGAAATATACCCGGGAGAAGCAGATCGCAAAGGCAGCGGGCATCATCAAACGCGGTACTGCAGGAAAATATGGCAAGAGCCAGAGCGATCCCAAGCGCTTCATAAAAACAGAGAGTTGCACCGCCGACGGCGAAGTCGCACAGTATAACAGCTACTCCTTGAATCAGGAAATGATAGACCAGGAGTCCCGCTTCGATGGATTCTACGGCATATGTACAAATCTTGAAGGCGAAGCTTCCGCAATCATAAAGATAAATAGCGGACGCTGGATAATCGAGGACAACTTCCGCATGACCAAGACCGAATTTGAGGCGAGACCCGTTTTCCTACGCAGAGATGACCGAATAAAGACCCACTTTCTTACCTGTTTCCTTGCCCTGATCGTTTATAAGTACCTGGAGAAGAAAATCAATCGTGGAACCGGGAGTTTTACACCGTATGAAATCATTGGAACGCTGCAGGATATGAACTTTGTGAGTGTGGCAGGGGAAGGATACATTCCGACATACACGCGAACAGACTTGACAAATCACCTACATGGCTCTGCAGGCTTTAGAACGGATACCCAGATCGTCTCAAAGCAGAAAATGAAGAAAATTATCTCGGATACGAAAAAAAATTCAAAAAATCAGGAATAGCAAAGAATATAGCTACAAAGTCACTTAAATGTAGAAGGTCAAAAAACAGCTTCCATAGCCGTATTGAGAATATTTTTCCTAAATTATGTGTCAAAGACGGGTTTTTAGACAAAACAGACAAAAAAATTTCCGTTATGTAACTTACTTTTTCATAGTGTAAGAGTTTGCTTGTTGAACAAAGTAAAAAGTGTATACTGCGTTTTAGGTTACCTTACTGCATGGGGTGATGAAGCCGTTCTTCTTTGTCATTTTGAAATTTAGTTTTGTCAAAAAGGTCTCTAAGATGATTTTTATCTGTCTATGAAATGCTTAATATCTGAATAATCTAGTACTTGCGCTCCTGTCACAATAAAAAAACAGATCCTGCACTTATCTTGCAGGATCTGTCCAAACTTCGTTTTTGTGTTTGAAAAACTAAAAAATATACTTGATACCAAACTGCATTTGCCAACGCGAATCATTACCTAAATAATCCTTGAAAGTTTCAGGTAAGTTGTTGTTCATGCTATATCTCAAAGTATAGTTATTCGCCGCTGTTGGCTTCTGTTCTACTTTTAAGAATTGATACTGCTGATTGCCCAGTACAGTTGTTTGCTGTACACCCCAATCTTTGTTGAGCAAATTTAAAAAGTTAGCAATATTAAAACTTAAACGCAGTGTATGATATTTCTCGTTTACTTGATAAATTCGGATATCATGATTTACGCTTAAATCAAGTTGATTGGCAAAAGGTGCAGCAGCTCCATTTCTTTCAGCAAACTTACCTCGACGTCCTTTCAGATAGGGGTCCTGAGAAATAAAAGCATCCAATGCTTCCCAAGCTTCTTGTTGGTTGGTAAATCCTTTTGGATCTAAGTTTGCCGATATTTCAGACAGGCTGTTAGGAATATAAATTAAGTCATTCGCCGTTTGAGTATCCCCATTCGCATCACCATTATACGCGTAGGTATATCGGAAAGGACGATATCGCTGATAAATCAACCCAAGACTGGTTGAAGAGTTTTTACCCCAGTCGGCAGTGTAAGATGCGGAAAGCAATAATCTACCATCCATAGAACCGGCTGAATAACCAAGTTCTTGTGAATTAGGATCGAGTGCGGGGCGATACTTCCAGGCAGAAGTTGCAACAGAAGAAGTTCCATCTGTAACAGCCTTAGCCTTTCCAAATGTATAAGAGCCATTCATATTCAGCCCTTTGAGTACACCATCATTGAAATTCTTTTGTAATTGAAGTGTTGTAAACCAAGAATATCCCTTATCCGTGTTACGCAACATCACTACATTATAGGCAGCCTTGTCATTGCCGACCTCATCACTATAATATCCTGCGTAAACAGGACGTACATTTTCACCTGAACCGTCATTTACAAAATTTGTAGTTCTGATAATGCCAATATTATCATGATAAATAGCATTCAAGTCCTTAGAGTGTAAAAACTCTATTGTAGCAATCCAGCCGTCCAGAAACCTGTAGTCTGCAGCCAGATTGGTTTTCCAAAGAGTAGGATATTTAAAATCAGGATCTGTAATGGCGATATCACCACGCGGAGGTGTTCCTGATGCAGGTTTATAGCTATTTATATCACCTGTAAAGCCCATTGTAGCAAGGTCTGCACCACGCACATTTAAATCTCCGAATAAGACTCCGTTGTTTCCAGCCTGATTACTGAGCCATACATATGGCGGCGTTCCGGCAAAAATCCCCGTACCTCCTCTAAATTGAAGAGATGCATCGTCCAACGGTTTGAAATTAAATCCAATGCGAGGGGAAAGAAGTATTTTGGTAGAAGGGTATTTGGAAACATCAATCTTTATCCCATCTCTATAAGTTTCCCCGGCAACTCTTTCGTTTGATGGTAGATCTGTCATAAATACAGGAACATCAGCTCGCAACCCGTATGTAACATTCAGTTTATCGTTGATTGTCCATTTATCTTGAACATAAAAGCCCAACTGCATTACATTCACTTCAGCAAAGGGGAATGAATCACCGATTGCATATTTTTGCGAATAATATGAAAAACCGGTACCCGATGAATTGGTCAAACCTCCGTTAATTGGATTCAAACCGTAAGTTGATGGATTATAATTGTTGATATTGAAACCGGCGATACTTCCATTATGACTGCTCAAATAATCTTTTGTGGCTAGAACGTTGAATTTAAAGTCATCTATTGATGAAAACACCCAAGCTCCTGGATAATTCTGGGCAAAACCATTACTAAATGATCGATAATCACTTTGAGTACCAATTGTGATCTGATGTTTGCCAAGATTCATTACAAAGTTATCCTGAATCTGGAAAATATTTGTATTTAACCTGTTGTTATAAGAATTGGCTTCTGTCCCAAAAGTAGTATAAGCCATAAGATTACCGGCATTACCATTCAGGATATCGACTTGAGGAAAGAAACCTCCATCCATATCTCTGAAATCTCGCAATGCGGAATAACCAATTTTAAAATAATTACTCATATTATCATTGATGATCGTATTTAAATCGGCCATAATGATGTTGAAGTTGTTATTTGCTCTGTAGAATGCTGATGTAAACGGAATAGCATATTCATTAGGACCTCTTCCATTTAACGGAGTACCTGATGTACTGGGGTTATTTGTATTGAATGATTTTAAGTAAAAATACTTCAAACTCAGAACATTCTTAGGATTGATATTCCAATCCAAGCGGGCTGTCAGTCGGTTTGCCTCTGTATTCCTTTTAGTAAGGTCGTAAGATCCGGGACTGTAATTTAATTCTTTGTTTAAGAATGAAGAGAGATCTTTCAAATCTGCAGCATTTACAGCGGAGTTAGCTGTTGTGTATGTAATTGGCAATTCTTGGCGGTCTATTTCACCGTTAATGTAAAAAAACAACTTATTCTTAATAATTGGTCCAGAAATGCTCAGCCCATATTGTTTGTTGGAGAATTCAGAAACATTTAATATTTCATCTTTTATTCTGTATCCCATTAAATCGGGACTCTTTATATACATGTAAGCAGAAGCATTAAAATCATTGCTACCTGATTTAGTGACAGAATTGATACCTGCACCGGTGAATCCTCCATTTCTTACGTCATAGGGGGCGATCATCACCTGAACTTGCTCAAGTGCCTCGAGCGAGATTGGTTCAACACCACTTGCACCTAATGAAGAACTCAAGCCGAAAGAGTTATTAAAAGAGGCACCATCAACAGTTACATTATTGAAGCGATAGGAAGTCCCACCAAAATTTCCACCACTATTCATAGGAACAAGTCTAGTAAAATCGTTCAAAGAGCGAGTTATAGTAGGCAATTTATCAATTTGCTCTCTTGTAATGATTTCTTGCGCCCCTGTTCTATTGGATGAAAAGACTGAAGTGTTTGATTCTCCGACCACCACAATTTCATCAAGCAATTGGGTATCTTCTTTCAATAATGCATTCAAAACAAAATCTTCACCCAATGATAGTTGAATACCGCCAAATGTTTCAGTATGATAGCCTATATATGATATCTTCACCACATATGGCCCTCCAACACGCATATTAGCCAAATTAAAAGAACCATCTACTCTGGAGCTTACACCATAAACAGTTCCAGTGGGCACATGTGTGGCAATCACCGTTGCACCGATAACAGCCCCCTCAGCATCGGTAACACGTCCACTCATACTGGAAGTCGTCACCTGAGCCTGCATCACGGCAGCGAGCATCACAAAAAGAGCTACTGTCAAAAATCTCAATCGCTTTACCATAAATTTCAATATTTAAATTTTTCAAAAAATTAAAATCCGCACAAAAGTAGTATAAATTATCTAATTTCTGTTACATTTTTGTTGCGATTGCTCTTTTAATTTTACAGCCGATTGATTGATTATTACAAACTTAATTACAATTTGTCACAAAATTGAATTAAGAAAAACCGCAATGAAAGGAAAAAACAGATTAACTTGCTTTTTTAAAAGAAAAAGACGCATAACTTTCAAATTTTCATTTTCAGTTACGCGTCTTGATAATAATTATTATTCTATTTTCAGCGGATCATGACAATTACATCATTCCACCCATTCCACCGCCTCCCATGGGCATCTGCGGTGCTGGATTGTCTTCCTTCTTGTCTGTGATTACACATTCCGTTGTGAGGAACATACCGGCAATGGAAGCGGCATTTTCCAAAGCTACGCGGGTCACCTTGGCAGGATCAATAACACCTGTTTCGTAGAGGTTTTCATACTGATCACTCCGGGCATTATAACCATAATCTGCCTTTCCTTCACGTACCTTCTGTACAACTACGGCACCTTCTTTTCCGGCGTTCGCCACAATCTGACGAAGAGGTTCCTCGATGGCACGTTTCACAATCTCAATTCCGGTAGTCTCGTCTTCGTTTTCACCCTTCAATCCGTCAATAACTTCGATCGCACGGATGTAGGCAACGCCTCCGCCGGGCACAGTTCCTTCTTCAACAGCAGCACGGGTAGCTGAGAGTGCATCCTGCACGCGGTCTTTCTTCTCCTTCATCTCCACTTCGGAGGCTGCTCCCACGTAAAGCACTGCCACGCCGCCGGCCAGCTTGGCAAGACGTTCTTGCAATTTCTCGCGATCATAGTCGGATGTTGTTTTCTCAATTTGTGCACGTATCTGGCCAATGCGGCTTTCAATAGCTGCCTTTTCACCTTCGCCGTTTACAATAGTGGTGGTATCCTTATCGATGGTCACCTTCTCGGCGCTACCCAGCATATCGAGGGTGGCATTTTCCAGGGTAAGGCCTTTCTCTTCGGAAACAACAATGCCTCCTGTGAGGATGGCGATATCTTCCAGCATCTCTTTCCTACGATCGCCAAAACCGGGAGCCTTCACCGCGGCAATCTTCAAAGATCCGCGTAGACGGTTCACTACGAGTGTGGTCAGTGCTTCGGAATCAATATCCTCGGCAATGATCAACAGCGGCTTGCCGGTCTGAATTCCTTTTTCCAGGATGGGCAGCAGATCCTTGATGGCAGAGATCTTCTTGTCATGAATCAGGATCAGCGGATTTTCAAAATCCACTTCCATGGCTTCGGTATCGGTCACAAAGTAGGGAGAGATATAGCCGCGGTCAAACTGCATTCCTTCCACTACGTCCACATAGGTATCGGTTCCTTTCGACTCTTCCACGGTGATCACACCTTCTTTGCTTACTTTCTGCATTGCTTCGGCAATCAGCTTGCCAATAGTCTCATCGCCATTGGCCGAAATCTTGGCCACGTTTTCAATCTTTCTCAGGTCATCACCTACTTCTACGGCCTGTTCTTTGAGGCTTTCCACCACCTTGCCCACTGCTTTGTCAATACCACGCTTCAAATCCATCGGGTTAGCTCCTGCAGTCACGTTTTTCAGACCCACGCCAATAATTGACTGAGCCAATACGGTAGCAGTTGTGGTACCATCACCTGCGTCGTCATTGGTCTTGGAGGCCACTTCCTTCACCAGCTGGGCACCCATATTCTGAAAAGAGTCTTCCAGTTCTATCTCTTTTGCCACCGTTACACCGTCTTTGGTAATCTGGGGAGCGCCATATTTTTTATCGATAATCACATTACGGCCTTTGGGACCCAATGTTACTTTGACAGCATCTGCCAGTTCGTCCACGCCTTTCTTAAGCAGATCGCGGGCATCCATGTTAAATTTAATTTCCTTAGCCATTTTTATTTCGTTTTATAATTGATTTGTAAATGCAAGATAGATCGAATCATGTTTATCTTTTTGATCAGGAAAGAATCGCCAGGATGTCAGACTGACGCATGATCAGATGTTGTACGCCATCCAGTTCAATTTCGGTTCCGGCATATTTACCGTACAACACCTTGTCACCTTCTTTCACGACCATTTCCTCATCTTTCGTACCTTTACCTGCAGCAATCACTTCGCCTTTCAGCGGTTTTTCCTTTGCTGTGTCGGGAATGATAATTCCACTTACTGTTTTCTCTTCTGCAGCAGCTGGTTTTACCAGCACTCTGTCTGCCAATGGTTTAATGTTCATATTCCTAAATTAATGTTAATATAATTAATATTGATGTTCTAAATGACATAACCTGAATAGCGAAATCTGTGCCAAATAAAAAAAACTGGAAGAAGTCTGACAGTTACTCTGACAAAATTGCAGTTTTTACATATTTCTCCAACCACTGATCCTGTTCCCACAACAGGTGAAGTACATTTTCGCGGGCTGCGTAGCCGTGACTTTCCAATGGCAGGATTACAAGCCGGGCCACTGCACCAAAGCTTTTCAGCGCCTGAAAATAACGTTCGCTCTGCATGGTATGTGTTCCTGAATTGTTATCTGCTTCACCGTGAATGATCAGCAGCGGAGTTTTCATTTTGTCGGCATGCATAAAGGGAGACATCGCGTTATAGACCTCCGGCGCTTCCCAATAATTTCGTTCTTCACTTTGAAATCCAAAAGGAGTGAGCGTACGGTTGTAAGCTCCGCTACGGGCAATACCTGCAGCAAAGAGATCGGAATGGGTCAGCAGATTGGCTGTCATGAAAGCACCGTAGGAATGGCCGCCCACAGCCACCCTACTCCTGTCTATATATCCCAGTGCATCCACGGCGTCGATGGCCGCCCTGGCATTGTCTACCAGCTGCGTGACAAATGTATTGTTGGGTTGTTCATTTCCTTCTCCCACGACAGGAAAAGCCGCATCATCAAGCACGGCATATCCGCGCGTTACCCAATAAATGGGGTTACCATAAGAAAGATAGGTAAACGAGTTGGGATTGGCAGTAGTCTGCCCGGCACTGCTTTTGTCCTTATATTCGGTGGGATAAGCCCACATAATCAACGGCAGCTTCTCCTTCTTCTCCCTGTCGTAACCGGCAGGAAGATACAAAGTGCCGGTAAGTGCCACTCCGTCGGCCCTGTGATAACTGATCACCTCTTTGTGAACCCCCGCGAATCGTTTAAAAGGATTTTCAAAGGCTGTCAGGGGAATATTGGCTATTCTTTTGCTGATATTCCGGATATAATAGTTTGGATATTCGGTAGGTGATTCAACACAAGTAATCAGCGTGCCTGCCTTGCTATCGATAAAAGAAATCAAATCTTCCACTTTTCCTTTGGTTGCGGATTGATAAATCCGTTTCTTTTCGAGTGTTCTCAGGTTGAATGCATCAATAAACGGAAACTGCCCTTCAGGGCTGTAACCATCACCAAAAAGATAGGCTGTTTCTCCGTCAATCTTCAGGGTATAGGTACCCATTTCGTTTTTTTCGGTTTGTAATATACCGGGATCACTGTATATATCCTGATAGTTTCTGTCGTCAATGATCCGTGGTTCACGTGAAGGATGGGAAGGATCAAACAGATACATCCTTGTGTTGCGCGTATTCCACCACCTGTCACTGACGACAGCATAACGGTCATCTCCCCACCGGATCCCTGCGAAGCGATTTCTCATCTTCATCAATGAAAGAGACCGGCCCGTAAAAGGAGCATCCAGTTGAAACAGTTCATCACGGAATGGGACATCAACTTCAGGATCACCTTTATCACATGCTTCCACCCAGGCAAGCGTAGCGGGCTTATCGGCACGCCAGTGAATACTTCTTTTTCCCTCGAAGGTGGCCATAAACCCCACAGGCAGCTTGTCAAGCAGAGGTTGTCTGCTGAAATTCAGTAAAAAACGGCCATCGGAACTGTATATATTGGTTTCGTTGGGAAAGCTGTAGTAGGGTACCACGTAAGAAAAGGGATGTGTGAGCGTGGTAAGTAACAGACAGGTTCCATCGGGTGAAAACACCTCATTTACGTACATTCCCGCTTCTTTCCAAAGCGTCTTTGCTCCGTTTATTTCCACCTTGTATAGTTCGGAAGTCATGAGTGTTTCAAAATTGGCCTCCTCCAGCGGATTCTTTAACAAATCCTGATAGGTGCGGTTTTGTGATATCTGTCCGTCGCTGACTGAGACGACCGGCCCATCCGGGAGCGCCGTTTTCATATCTGCCAGTGTTTTACGATCTCCAGGCAACATTCTGACCAGCATGCTCCTGCTGTCGGGGAACCATATGTAAGGCTCACCGGCATTGGCATTGAGCATGGCATCGGTCAGTTTCCGGGCAGTCAGCGTTATCAGGTCTGCTATCCATAATTCAACGCCTCCCGGTGTTGTATGTGTGAACGCTATTTTTGTTTCATCGGGAGAGAAGGAGACGTAGGCAATACGCGGTTGCTCCGGCAAACCCATGATGGGTCGTAACTCCCGTTTCGTTACTTTCTGATAACGGATATCGTGATAATAGATCAGTGTACTTGAAATATTTGTTTCGGGATTAATCCGCAGCCCTGCAAGGCGTAATTCCGGCTGATTCAGGTCTGAAAGTGATTTAAACGCCGGACGGTAGTAAAACAACATCTGCTCTTTTTTGCTATCCAGCTCCACAAGGGGAGCTCTCTCTACCTCTACCAATTCCAGTATCTCAGGCGGTGGCGACTGGTAAACTATTTTTTCCTGTGCTTCTAACAATTGGATCATTATAAAAAACTATAAACAAAAGGATTTTCATAATTCACGGGAATAGATTTTACTGTTTATGGAAGATGGCTGCCGAAGCCTGGGCCACAGGCATCACCACCATGTCGTTGATATTTACATGGGGAGGACGTGAGACAACAAACCATATACATTCAGCAATATCTTCTGCTACAAGGTTTTCATAACCCTCATAAACCTTGTCGGAACGCTGTTTGTCTCCGTGAAAGCGAACAAGGGAGAATTCCGTTTCCACTGCCCCCGGGCAAATCTGTGTCACCTTTATGTTGTGAGGCAGCATGTCGATGCGCATCCCTTGGGTAAGTGCATCCACAGCATGCTTTGTTGCACAGTACACGTTGCCGTTTGGATAAACCTCTTTTCCCGCAATGGAGCCGATATTGATAATGTGTCCGGAATGCCGTTCCACCATTCCCGGGGCAATTGCCCGCGTGACGTAAAGCAGTCCCTTCACATTGGTATCTATCATGCGGTTCCAGTCATCCGTATCACCATCTTGCACCGCTCCGAGTCCGGCTGCCAGTCCGGCATTATTCACGAGAACATCGACCTTCCTCCATTCTTCGGGCAGTTTACCAAGCTTCTCTTTCACCTCTGTCTCATCCCTCACATCGAAACAGAGCGTGAGCACGCGCACACCCTCCTTTTCCAGTTCCTTTTTCAGTGAAAGTAATCGCTCCTCGCGACGACCGGTAATGATCAGATCTGTTCCTTTTCCAGCTAACAGAAGAGCTGTGGCATGCCCGATGCCGGATGTGGCTCCTGTAATTAAAGCAAGTTTTGACATAGTTTATTGTAAGGGGTTGTGGAATTAACGAGTGTTCAAATTTACGTCAAATAATTCTTTATGCACTGTTTTATCTAAAAAAAAGCGTATTTTTACAAAATCAAAGCATACAATAACAACAAGCTATGGAAGAAAGTTTCATTACAGTTAAAACATTCACTTTCCCGGCGGATGTAACCATTGTGCAGACCTTCATGGAAATGAGAGGCATTGAAACATACATGAAAAATCTCACAGCAAACAGGTTGTCATATAGCCTCGGAGAAATAGAAATGCAGGTTAGAGCCTCCGACTATGAACAGGCAAAAGAAGCTCTCATTGAAGGTGGATTTGCCCAGCCGGAAGATTTTCAGTTTCTTTGATAGTAACTCACCACTTTGCACGAAGCAGACCAAAATGATTAAACAGCCTGAGAAAGAAAAAAATGTACAGTATAAATATATCCTGATTGGACTGCTGATCCTGTTGGGACTGATCATTTTTAAGTATACACGCCCCTACATGAGCGGATTTTTAGGTGCGGCCACCCTCTACGTGATCGTGAACGGACAGCAGAAGTATCTAACCCAAAAACTCAACTTTAAAAAACCGTTGAGTGCCCTGATCATCGTACTCGAAGTACTTTTCTTCATTCTGATCCCACTCACAGGAATCGCTTTTCTGGTCATTGATACTTTTTCCGGTATTACCATAGATCCTGAAGCAATACTTGCAAAGGTAAACCATTTTATAACCTTGCTTGAGGAGAGACTCGGGTTCAACATTTTCACACCTGAAAGCCTGGCCGTCATTCCCCGGGCGGGGACAAACATCCTGCAGGTATTGGGAAGCGGCGTTTATACGTTCGTAATCAATGTGATTGTGATTCTTTTTGTGTTGTACTACATGCTCTGCAGTAACGACGAATTCGAAAAATCGATCCGTGAAATACTGCCTTTCAAGGAAGAAAACAAACAGATCGTGGCAGAGGAGACACGGCTCATTATCCAGGCCAATGCTATCGGAATACCACTTTTAGCGATTATCCAGGGTTTCTTTGCCTATATGGGATACTTGCTTTTCGGCGTGGAGAGTGCAATTCTGTATGCCATTCTTACTGCTTTCTCCACCATTATTCCTATAGTAGGTACCACCATTGTCTGGGCACCCATAGGCATTGGACTTCTTCTGAATGCCGATTATGTGAATGGCATCGGATTGCTTGCATATGGTTTTTTCATTATTGGCGGGGTAGATAACGTCGCCCGTTTTCTTTTACAAAAAAAACTGGCAGATATCCATCCCCTAATTACCGTGTTCGGCGTACTCATCGGCCTGCCCATGTTCGGATTCTGGGGCGTGATTTTCGGGCCGCTGATACTTTCCCTCCTCATCCTTTTTTTCAACATGTATCGTCATGAATACGTTCCCGGTTCCAGGGCTGAACCGAGGGTTACCACACGCTATAAGACACGCAAGGTGAAAATTCCGGGTTACGAGCCGGGCAAACTGAAAACCAAAATAAAAGACACCCCCGATGCTACAGAAAAAGAATAGTTTACCGTTTCTTTCCTTTGCATGCGGACTTTTATTTCTGATGTGTGCATGCCAGTCGGGGCAGCATCACAAAAAAAAGGTATTGGATGAAGATAAACCCGTCTCTTCAGTGATAATTCGTCATGCAAAGGGTTTTCAGATTGATCACTTCAACAACTATACAAGAGTGATATTGCACGACCCTTGGAGTGAAGACAAGCCTTATGCGGTATATTACCTTTACAGAAACGATTCAACGCAACTACCCGCAGGGGGTACAAAATTAAAGATACCACTGACTTCCCTCACGGTTAACACCTTTTCCTACTTTACATTTCTTGACTTGCTGGATGAAGAGGATGTGATAAAGGGTGTAACAGACGGGTTCAGGGTTTTTCATCCCGGTATCCTCCACAAGCTTGAATCGGGCGAGATAGCCGATCTGGGAGATCCTTTCCATCCCAATATCGAAATGACACTGGCACTGAAACCGCAGGCCATCATCAGCTCTGCTTATGCACAACGTGACAACTACAGTGAACGAATGATCAATGCCGGTTTTCCGGTTATCTATTCCCTGGAGTGGATGGAAAATTCTCCCCTTGCCCGTGCGGAGTGGATCAGGATGATCGCAGCCTTTTTCGATAAGGAAACCATGGGTGACACCATTTTTACGGGAATAGAGCGTCGCTATCTGGAGTTGCAGAATAAAATAAAAAGCGTTTCACCACAACACACTGTCATGTCGGGCGACAATTTTCAGAACACATGGTACGTGCCGGGAGGAAAAAGTTTTCATGCCATCCTTTTCCGGGATGCCCAGCTGGATTATCTTTACAAAAACAACCGAGAGTACGGCAGTATCGCACTTGATATTGAATCAGTTCTCACCCGGTTTGGCAAGGCTGATTACTGGTTTGGCTGTGAAGCCGGCACCTACGCCGGGCTGGCGGAAAAGGATGCCAAGTACCTTTTGCTGCAATCAGTAAAAAAAAGACAGGTTTATAACAACCACAACCGGATTACCCCCGCCGGCGGAAACGATTACTTTGAAAGTGCCATAGCCAATCCCGACCTGTTGCTGTCTGACCTTGTGAAAGCCGCTTATCCGGAGATATTGCCCGACTATTCATTCACCTACATCAAACCGTTGGAAGAACTGCCTGCACGTGAAAAATAGAGCCTTCATATTTGTTTTACTGTTTGTCCTCCTGTTCGTGGCATTTATTGGTGATCTTTTAACCGGCAATGCTCCCATTACTCCCGCGGAAACGTGGTTGGCACTCTTCGGGACTTCCGGCGATGAAATCATCGATGAAATCATCCGGAACTACCGGTTGCCAAAAGCTATCACTGCCGCCATTGCCGGCAGCGCCCTGTCCCTGTCGGGCTTACTGATGCAAACCCTCTTTCGCAATCCCCTTGCCGGTCCCGATGTGCTAGGCGTAAGTGCCGGCGCCGGGCTGGGCGTTGCATTGCTCACCATGCTCAGCGGAACAATCGTATACCCTTTTATCTCAGCCATGGGCAGCATGGCACAGATCATTGCTGCCATTGCCGGTGCCGCGGTCGTATTGGTGCTGATCCTGGCGGTATCGGCCAGAATAAAGGACTCCATCACCATTCTGGTGCTCGGAATGATCTTCGGATATGTGGCAAGTGCCCTGGTTACCATTTTGCAGAGCTTTGCCGACCCCGACTCACTGAAAGTATTTGTCACATGGACCTTCGGTAGCCTTGGCGGTGTCACCTGGAACAAAATGCCATTTTTGCTGGTTCTTACTGCCTTTGGTATTCTCGTCTCCCTCTTTCTGCAAAAGTCGCTCAACAGCCTGTTGCTTGGCGAGAACTATGCCGCAAGTACAGGATTGAATATAAAACGAATCCGGATATCAATCATCGCCATCGCCGCGGTCGTCACGGGAGCCGTTACCGCATTTACAGGTCCTATTGCATTTGTAGGAGTCGTTATCCCTCATTTTGCACGTACCTTTTTCGGGACGGTCAACCACAAAACTGTCCTTCCTGCCACCCTGCTTATGGGAAGCATTCTTCTGCTCATCTGTGATATCGTTTCACAAATCCCTTTAACCGGCAGGACGTTACCCGTCAATGCCGTCACCGCAGTTTTCGGTGCCCCCATGATTGTATGGATTGTACTAAAGAGAAAAAAATTATAACTCCTGATTTAAACAAAAACAACTTTACATTTGTCATATAATATATCTGTTTCATCGTAAAACAGATTGGCACTGTTTTTGTATATTTTTTTGCCGATTACGTTTCCTCATTCATGGATGATTAAAATTAAATGCTTTATATTTGTATTCAATCATTCCGGGAAAAGTAAGGAACTTTTTCGCTTAACAATATAATACGGGTTCAGCTTGTTCGAGTTGCGCTGTTGTGGTAGGGAATCAGTTTTATCTGACGATGTGTTGGGGGAGTAGTCAAAATTTAAAGGAATAAAACAATGGAAAATAATTTTTCTCAACGAATAAGAGACATAATGGCATATAGCCGTGAAGAAGCAGGGCGACTCCAGAACAACTACATCGGACCGGAACATCTCATGCTTGGTATTCTTCGCGACGGTGATGGTCTGGCCATTCAAGTGTTGCAGGATTTTGATATCGATTTGCAAGTTTTGAAGGATTACATCGACTCCCACGTGCGCTCCATTCAGGAGCCCTATGACGGGACAAACGAACTGGTGATCAATAAAAATACGGAAAAAGCATTAAAGATGAGTATTCTCGAAGCACGCCTCACAAAGAGCCCGGAGACAGACTCAGAACATATTCTGCTTGCGCTGCTAAAAGAAAAGAGTACCCTCATTAACGATATTCTCACTCAGTTCCAGCTCGATTATGCGAGCGCTTTTCTCTACATTAAAAGTATCATCGACAACCGTTCGGAAGGGAGAATACAGGACAGCGAAGACAATAGTGCCACACAATCGCCTTCCGCAGGAGCGAACTTCACCGATGACGACGATGATGAATTGAGCGACAAATCATCGTTCAATCCTGGAGGCGGCCAGGGCACCTCCTCCCAGACAAAGGGGAGCGGCTCGGATACACCCGTACTTGACAATTTTGGGACTGACATCACCCGTGCTGCACTGGAAAACAGGCTCGATCCGGTGGTGGGACGTGAAAAAGAGATCGAACGTATTGCACAGATCCTCAGTCGCCGCAAGAAGAACAATCCCGTCCTTATTGGTGATCCTGGCGTAGGTAAATCAGCAATCGTGGACGGGCTTGCCCTGCGCATTACCCAAAAAAAGGTATCGCGGGCGCTGTTCGACAAAAGAGTCATCGCACTTGATATGGCATCAATTGTTGCCGGGACAAAGTATCGTGGCCAGTTTGAGGAGCGCATCAAAGCCATCCTGAACGAACTGTCCAAAAACCCGAACATCATTCTCTTCATCGACGAGATCCACACCATTGTGGGTGCGGGCGGTGCTGCCGGATCACTTGATGCGGCCAATATGCTGAAGCCGGCGCTGGCGCGCGGCGAGATACAGTGTATCGGTGCCACCACGCTCGATGAATACCGGAAGAATATCGAAAAAGACGGTGCCCTGGAACGCCGCTTCCAGAAGGTGATCGTAGACCCCACCACACCGGAGGAGACACTGCAGATTTTGCGTAACATCAAAGAGCGTTATGAGGATCACCACAACGTGCGCTACACCGACGAGGCTTTACAGGCCTGTGTGAAGCTGACCGACCGCTACGTGTCGGACCGCACGTTTCCCGACAAGGCCATCGATGCGCTCGATGAGGCCGGTGCAAGAGTACACATCTCCAACATTGTGATTCCGGAAACCATTGAGCATCTGGAGGCAGAACTGAAGGAGGTGGAAAAACAGAAAACAGATGCTGTAAAGGCGCAAAAATATGAATTGGCAGCCAGCTACCGCGATAAGCAACGGCAACTTTTACTGGCACTTGAAGCAGAGGAAGAACGCTGGCAAAAAGAGATCAGGGAGAAACCGGAAATAGTAGACGAAGAGAAGATAGCCGAAGTGGTGGCCATGATTTCGGGTGTGCCGGTACAACGTATTGCACAGGCCGAAGGTCAACGGCTCCTGGAGATGCGCGAAGTATTGAAAAGCAAGGTGATAGGTCAGGATGAAGCAATCAGCAAGATTGTAAAAGCCATCCAGCGTAACCGCGTGGGACTGAAGGATCCCAACAAACCCATCGGCAACTTCATGTTCCTGGGACCTACAGGTGTAGGGAAAACACACCTTGCCAAGAAGCTGGCCGAATTTTTGTTCGATTCGTCGGAAAACCTCATCCGTATCGACATGAGTGAGTATATGGAGAAGTTCAACGTGTCACGACTGGTGGGGGCACCTCCCGGATATGTGGGATACGAAGAGGGAGGACAGCTTACCGAGAAGGTGCGGCGTCGCCCCTATTCTGTAGTATTGCTCGACGAGGTGGAAAAAGCGCATCCCGACGTGTTTAACATCCTTCTCCAGATCATGGATGAGGGCCATGTAACGGATAGCCTGGGGCGAAAGATCGACTTCAAAAATACAATTCTGATCATGACTTCGAATATCGGTACAAGACAGCTGAAAGATTTCGGAAGGGGTATAGGCTTCAGTACTGGCAATGATGTAAGCGATGCCGAATATTCACGCAGCGTAATTCAGAAAGCGCTAAACAAGGCTTTTGCACCCGAGTTTTTGAATCGTGTGGACGACATCGTCATGTTCGACCAGCTCAGCAAGGAGTCGATCTACAAGATCATCGACCTTGAACTCGCAGGGCTTTATAAGCGTATTGGTGACCTGGGTTTCCAGGTGAAGCTTACCGAACCAGCCAAGGAATTTATTGCCAACAAAGGCTACGACGTGCAGTTTGGTGCACGACCGCTTAAGCGGGCCATCCAAAAGTATATTGAAGACGAGATGGCCGAGCTCATCATCCGTACCGGCATGAAAGAGGGTGATACGGTGCTGGTAGACTTCGACAGCGAGAAACAACAGATCGTGATGAAGGTAGAAGAAAAAGTGGAATAACAATTCCACTTTTTCTTCGTTTCGTTTTCGCTGCTATTTTAAGGAATATACTTCAGGTAAATTTTTCCCTTCAAGGGATCCGCATGTCCGGAGCTCAGATAAAAGTTCTGCTGGCTCTGCGGTCCGAGGTCCTTCGCCTGCTTGAATTTTGTCCCGACCGGACTGATTGCATTGAGTACAGATAGTTGACCGTCGGGAAACTTGCCGAGCGTATTGTCGTTGTTCCGCTTCACGGGATTATCGGGCGTGAACAGATGGAGAAACAGATCGTCAGATGCCGCTACAATGCGCAACACACCTTCGTTCGTGCGCAGATCGGCCGCATAGAGATTGGCGTGAAATCCTTTAAACTCGGGATAGTCCCATGACTCACCCGTGACCGTATTATTATACTCTTTTTCCCAGATATTAAAGGAAACACCCTTCAATCTGTTTTTCCAAACCCTGTAGGGCCCGTTTCCCAGCCATCTGATTCCTTTTACCTTTTCCTCGGGATAATCAAACGTGATGCCCATGTGATCATGGTAACCACCCACATCGAATGAGTAATCAATTTCAACCCATCCCGAAGCCAACAAGGAGATCGTAATGGTATTCCGTTTACTCTGCCGTTTGTCATTGTCTACCTTAAAAACCAGTTGTACTTTCTCAAGATGATCTTCGGTGAATGTACTCACTGCATCCAAAATCATATTTCCGCTGGTAAACCTTGGGCCATTTGCCAGAGACAGCTTTTTTCCTTTTGTTTCGATGGAGCGAATCATTCCTTTCTTTTTATCGATCGCAAGTCTCACATATTTGCTGTTTAATATGATCTCGTCGCTCCGCTCCTCACGCTCAACCGCGTTTCCCTCCTCCCGTGAAATCACGTTCTGCTCTTTTTCAATCAATCGCACAGCGTATGCCGGGGCAGTTGTGATTGTTCTGGTCCAGGTATGGATCTCTTTGCCATACACATCGTAGGCAGTCAGATACAATGCGTCATAGTCGGTCATATTTTCCGGCACATCCACCTTGATAAATCCGTTGAGACCAGGTAAGACGTCGGGTACGGAAACACTTGCATCCAGCGCTTCTTTTGCTCCGGAGAGGAAATCGATTCGAACCCATTTTGCCGTAAAATGACATTGATTCAGGTTGGTGAAATGATATCGATTCTCCACCTTGAATGTCCCGTCGAAGGTAGGAGGCAGGAATGTTGTTCCCGCCAGATAGATGGGCGACCATATTTCCTTGATGGTATAAAAGCTGCCCTCTTTTTCACGGTAGGGGCCCACAATACCATCTGCAGCATGATTTCCGTCGGTATCCATCTCGTTGTTTCTATCATTTCGCACCACGCCCTGATCTACCAGATCCCACAAGAAACCGCCCACACTCAAGGGATTTGATTGCATCAGATTCCAAAAATCGTCAAGTCCCGCTCCATGTCCACCATCGTACAAACCATGCATAAATTCCGTGGGGAAGAACAATTTATTTCCGTTGAACAGGAAATGCGTTCCTACTCCATACGCAGGATAGTGATGGGTGTTCGTGGATTCCTCCTCGAGCCAGGGATGGAAAACATGCCGTTTCTGGATGTCGAAACGGGGATATTCAGGTAGCAGATCAAAGTTGAATCCCCCTTCATTGCCGTTCGCCCACATGACCACGCTGGGGTGATTCATATCGCGGACAATCAACTCCCGCACCAGCTTTTTACCCACTTCGGTGTCATATGCAGATTGCCAGCCGGTAAGTTCATCAATGACATAGAGTCCCAGCGAATCGCATATATCCAAAAAATGCCGGTCGGGAGGATAATGCGACATTCTGACAGCATTCATATTCATCTTCTTGATCAGCAGCGCATCCATCAAACTGATGGAATAATTGGTGGCCCTGCCGGTGGTGGGCCAATGTGTGTGTCTATTGACTCCCTTAAATTTTATTTTGGTTCCGTTTACGTAGAAACCGTCTCCGGGGCGTAACTCCACCGTGCGAAAACCAAACTTCTCGGTCACCGTATGGATATTCTTCCCATTTTTGGTCAGCATAACCTCCACCTGATATCTTTCGGGGAATTCGGAAGACCATAACCTGGGATTCTCAAACTTTCCCGACAACCGGGTAACACCGGTTTTGTTTGCGTCAGCAGTAAGCGGATTTCCAAATGACCGACCATCCAGCGTCTTCACCCGGGCAGTCACCTGCACATTTGCAGTATTACCCTCCAGGAAGACATCCATCATAAAATTCCCGTCCGATCGTGCGTCGATGGCCAGCCGGTCGATATGTTCCCTGGGCACCGCCTCCAACCATACAGGACGGTAGATCCCTCCATAGACCCAGAAATCCGACTTCCGTTCGGCATTTTCTACCGATTCATTCGAGGAGGATTTGTGTACGGTAACTTCAAGGAGGTTATTCTGTCCAAACTTCAATAATTTGGTGATGTCATATTCAAAACAATAAAACCCGCCCTGGTGCATTTCTCCGGCGCTGCGTCCGTTGATCTTCACCTCGGTATCGGTCATGGCTCCCTCAAACACAATGTGGATTGTTTTGCCTTTCCATGTTTCGGGCACCGTGAACTGATGGCGGTATATTCCTGTCTCATTGAGCCGTTCCTGATCATGTCCATACGTGAACTGGCCAAAACCCTCGAACTCCCAGTTGGAGGGAACAGGGATTTTGGTCCATTCCCCGCTTTTCCGTCCAGCGGTACAGAAGAAATCCCACATGACAGTCTGGTCACTTCCCCTGCCGGAGAGATACAGCGATTCCGTTTCCTGTGCGTAAGAAGTAAGGAACAACAGGCTCGCAAAAAGTAAAGTAATTCGTTTCATATCAGGAAAATAGATAAAAGTTTAGGCAGAATCAACTCACTTCCCCAATAACACCTTCTGCAATAACATCTGAGCGTTGCAATACACTTTTTACCGCTTGATTGATGTTCCCGGAATGCATGGTCTATGCGTTGTGTGTATTCGGTATGATCGGATAGTTTCATTTTCAGGATTTATTTAGAAGTCCGCCCAGGAAAGCTTTGCCTTGTTGGGTTAGTATGTATTTGTTATCAGGATCAGTAGGTTTATCTGGAATGGTAAAAACAATCAGTCCTGCATTTCGAAGTGGTTTCAGATAATTATTCCGGAAAGTATTGGCATTTTTATAGTCAAAAGCCGCCATCAACTCAGATAAGGCTATAGGTAAGCAACACAAGCTTAAAATGCCAATGAGGTACCAATTTTTCTTTTTGAGTAGCTGGGCACCTTTTTCGTGCCAGCTGGGTACCCTTTGTATTTCACCTTCTACAAACACCTGATTTACAGACCAATTTAAAGCATTAAGCTGGGTACCTTTTTCGTGCCAGCTGGGCACCAAATACAATAGTACTTGTTGCCAATTTCGTTCTAAACACTCGGCAGGCAGTTCAATTTGTTGTAAGCCTTCGGACAAATGGGAAGCGTAGTGATCGCTGATACCTAACCAGGAGATAAAGCTATCGGAATAATTTCCCAGGCTTACAAATCGTAAAGGAACAACTGTTTTGAAGATATCGTTTTCTACAAACAGAGGATGAGCCCCCGGTATATAAAGCGGCAGATATTTATTGGTATTTCTAACTCCCGATCCAATTTCGTCAGTCCATCCAAAAGCCGTAAAGAATTTACGGATATTTGGGTTCTTAGGATAGGGATTAAAACCCAATGGGTCTATTACTCCGTGAAAATAGGGTTTATTCGGATTGGTAATAACTACTTCCGATGCTGTAATTATCAACTCTGTAGACAAGGCACTGGTATATTCACGGTGCACAATGGCATTGCCAATGACTTCTCTGAAAATTTTATCCCTTAAGTCCACCCGTTGATCGCCTTCCATAAAGAATTTTTCGGGCAGTTGTTTGTTGATAAAAGCTTTCAATTCAAGATAGGTATCAATTAAATTGGTACGAAGTGGAGGGTTAATCCGGTCATCGTAACGGTCTTTATTTTCTTTTCTGAGCATTCCTTCCACTTTGTATGCAGGGAGTAGACTTTGAATGGTTTCATCTTTTCCAAAAATCAAAGCTGCAGCTAAGGTTAATCCCTCCTGTCCGGTTTGGAAATCTTTCCTCCAAAGGGTGGCTTCTTTGAGTAATTGCTCCTTGTCAACCATGAGCCAGGGGTGATCTGATTTGTTATTTCGAATGAGTGTAAATGCTTTTTCAAAAAGTGTATCATCCAGATCCGCCATTGATAAATGAGGATAGATAGTGGATTCGGTAAAAAAGTTGCGTTTTCTCAAATACAAATCGCTCAGTCGTTGCTGATTTTTAGTAATGTCCAGATCACTTTCAAAATCCCTACTGTATATCGTTCCTGCATGGCTGTGAATCTGACTACTCGCAGGAATCTGAATCACCATCACCTTACCATCCGGATGATTGATACAAAAAGGTTGTACATAAACAGGAGGATCCATGCAATCTCTTGAATTTAATGCTGTAATGATATTCTTCATTAACGAAACCTCAGCATTTCTATCAATTCCTTTTACTTTCCCATCATCATCTACCCCCAAAAAGATGGTTCCACCATCGGAATTGGAAAAACTTACAACTGTTTCATAAAATGAAGAAGGCACGCTATCTTCCGCTTCTTTAAACTCGATACGAAGTCCTTCACCTTGATTGATAAGATATTGCAAGTGATTTAGATCCATTTTTTATGAGATTTTCATACTGTTACCCTAAATTATCAAAAAGTTCCATTGTTTACGCAGTGAAGCAGGAGTGATTACCAATATTCTACGACTAGGGCGATCAACTCCTTTACCACCCGCTCGTGTCAATTCATAAGCAAAATATTTGGCATGATAATTACTTCCGGATAGATATATGAATATACAATGACTTACTTATCATACATTGTCCTCTTTAGGCTTGAAAAAATTACATCCTCCAGAAAGATTCAAGCAACGAATTTACGAAAACATTTTTGTTAAACCAACCGATTCCTTTTGATTTCAACACCAGTTCCAAAGTTTGCCAGTTGCTTCTTGCACTAACCTCCAAATAATGTGAAATAAATTTGGCAAATCAGTTTAACACTCTCTCTTTTAAACCCGTCAAATTCGACGGGTTAAAAAAAGGATTGTGAATCGTCTTCTACGTTCGCCTTGTTCCCCCGACAAAATTGAATTTTTTGAATAGTCCTTGTATATTTGTGTCGGGATGTAGCGTTTTATTGAATGTTCTCGTATAGGTTAGTAAAGGCCGGAATTATGCTGGTTGTTCACGAATCAGGGTAACCGGACATGGAATAATTTAAATACATAAAAAACGATTAAAATGAAACGAGCGATTTTTTTTGCCACTATTTTTTCAGCCGTGGTTATTTCCTTTGGCTGGGTTTCGTGTGATAACGATACCGATATGAAGGATCCGAACCCTTTCATGCTTCAAAAAGAAAATTACGTTTTTCTGAAAAACAGCAACTACTATCTCGAAGTCCAAAAAAAAAGGTCGCCCGAATATTCCGATCCCTTCGAGATCGAGGATGTGCAGCGAATCGACAAGGAGATGCATATCGAGGTTTCATATCCTACCGGGTGTGCCTCAAACAACTTCGAGATCGTCTGGGATGGTATCGTAATGGAATCCTATCCTCCCCAAACCCGGCTCTTCGTGAAACGAACCGCCGAAGAATGCAGCAAATCGGACGAACGGGAACATCGGGTTCTCATAGTCGACCTGGAGGAAATTTTCGTTAAGCTAAGACAGGGAGATCCCAATTTACACGATGCTATCTTTATTGTTTCCAACGCTTCCAAACGCCCGAGTACCAATAATGCGGATATACCCGTAACCAGCAATTGAATCCGGCATCCGTCAAGTAAATCCCGATCGGGTCTGTTGAATGATTGTTTTTGAAAAGTCGGTTTATATCGTGAAAGATAGAGACGCGCTGCTTGATATTATTCGAAAATGTAGTCACAAGGACAGTAAATCCGAAGAACTGCTGTACAAGCAATTTTTTGGGTATGCTTTGAGCATCGCGATGGCTTACTGCATCAACAGGGAAGATGCGATGGAGGTGGTACATGACGGATTCATCAAGATCTTTTCAAACATCTCGCAATACGATTCTTCCAAATCTTTCCGGGGCTGGTTCCGAACCATTATCGTAAATACGGCCATCGATCAAGTGCGGAGAGAAACGAAAGAGGAGTTCTTTAAAATCACTGATTCACTACAAGTTTGCGATGATAAAACAAACGTTATCAGCGATTTAACCGCAGATGAGATGATAAAAGTGATACATCTTCTCCCCATGAATGAAAGAATGGTTTTTCTTTTATACGAAACGGAAGGATTCAACCACGAAGAGATCGCGGACAGGTTAAATGTTACGGCAAGCTCGTCTCGGGTTTACCTCGCACGGGCAAAAAAGAGATTGCGAGAAATGTTCCCTATCTATTTTGATATAAAGCATGGATACTGTTGAGAAAGATAATCTGATCATCCAAAAAGCACGCGAGTATTTGGATTACGGTAGTCTGCCATACACCGAAGGGGCCTGGGAGGAATTTGTTGAATATCGAAAAAGAAAACGGCGAAGGGTTTACCTAAAATACGGCGTCGGGGCGGCTGCCTGTTTGTTGGCTTTGCTTATCACCCTCCATGCACTTCAACCGGACAGGGAGGCGACTGTTTCTCCTGTCGGTATCGAATCACACACATCTCCCGGCACAACCCGTGCGGACATCCCTTTGGTTGATCTGCATGTTCCGGGAAAAGATTCTGAGCTTACGAAGGCACTAAGTAAAAGAACCGATTTGGTTCAAGCTACAGAAGAAACCATTCTTATCGATGCCGCGGCTTCTCCGGGAAAAAGAAAGAATGATCAATTAGCGGGCCCAATCGATCAACAGCTGGATGGAAAAGGGAAGGAAGAGACAGAGGTAGATAAAGCCGAGGAAAAAGACATCTTAAGAGTGTGGAATGAAAGAAGAGAGCGTAAGAACGAAGACCGGCAAACTGCGCGAGGAAAAAGATTGACCGACTCTGGCGACAGGATAAGAATCGGATTAAATCTATCCCCCGCGGTCAACTCGGCCACTTCAAACTCGGCGTTTGCTTTCTCAGGCGGCATCACCGCAGATATCAAGTTAACACGTGCACTCTTCGTGTCGACCGGTCTACTTGCGGAGCATCAGCAATTTTCGAGTAACCACCCTAACCAGGAATTCATGGGTATCGATAAGACCCTCACAGGTGATATGGTGGGCATCGACATTCCACTGAATATCGGCTGGAAGTTTACCAATCATCCCAAACGAAACTATTATGTAACTGGCGGAGTCTCTTCTCTCGTGTACCTGAGCGAAAAATATAAAAACACCGAACGGTGGCAGGAAGTGACTGAACATGTCAGAGAGAACGATGGAAAAGAGTTTATTGAATATGAGGTGGTTACGATGGAGGACACTTCGAATGAGTCTGTATCGCCTTTCCGTAATCTTCACCCATTCGGTCGTTTGAATCTTGCTGTGGGCATGGAACAGAAAATCACCCGGGGCGTTTCGTTACATGTAGAACCCTACCTGAAAATCCCACTTTCTGGAATGGGCGATGAAGCAGTACGAATAACTACGGGGGGCGTGAATTTCAAAGTGTCCTTTTGATTTTACACTCCCACCCTATGCCTCCCGGCATACTGGCTGTACGACACCAGGTTAAAATCATTGGCCGACATGAATGCGATATACACCTCTACAGTATCGCCCTGCCATTGTGATGGTAGCTGCAACTGTGACGCCAAGCTGCCTCTTTTGCCTGTATACAGATCATACACGACACTCTTTTTCTCCAGATTACACGCGAGGATCATGACCTGATCGTGCAGTGTTGCCTTCCCTTCGCAGGTAGCATCCCACTGCACATGCAACGACCCCTCAGAGATGGATGTTTGCAGGATGGCGGATGTGGGGAGCGGCCCTTTTGAAACAAGCACATTCGGATAATCAATTTCAAAATCGGAAGCTTCACCTTTTATGGCTTGCCGTATATTGTATGACATGGCTGCATTGAAAGCACTCCTCATTGCCCTGGCATCGGATTGAAAACCAATCCTGAGAAAAGGTGTACATGTCTGCAAAAATGATTGGGTTACTGAAAATCTACTGCGCTGCGCAATCTGCTTCTTCGACTCGGATTTTTTACCTGAACCGGAAGGCTTCGCAAATAAAAGGCACCATCCCGTGAAACACCCACCACGTTGCCTATTTTGCCGGAGAAGCCTCCCCACAAACCGTTTTTCATTGTCGCCATCGTAATTTTATTTAATCGTCAAACCAGTTTATTCGCTGATATTCATTTATATACAGGCACAAAAGCAAACAATCTTATTCCAAAAAAACAAATATTGGCATGCTTTTCTTCATTTACCGTCTGAAGGGTGGTTGTGTCGATACACGTCACAGGGTATGACCATGTCTTATGAATTGCCAGATATTGTATTTATCTGACCCTAAGTTTACCCGTAACAAACCTGGAATATCTCCGGATATATTTGGACAATATCCGAAGAAGTTCCGAGGGAGTTCCGAAGAAAATACAGATTTTACTCAACGAAGGTACCTGCATCACCGGGTTTATTTTATATATAAAAAATTTGTCCGGGCGGATGTAAAAAACATCGGACCCGGACAAATAAAACAATTTAAGATTTGGAGACTACGCCAAATTTAATCTCAGGATGTTAGTTCCATCCCGGATTCTGTTGTCCTTCGAGCGCGGTGTTGGCTTGCATCTCACTCAGCGGAATAGGCCATAACAGGGCATATTCCGGTATGGCCCCTACCCTTGTGGTACCGTCGGGTTTATTCTGAATCACCGCCGATGCAAGGGGAGTCCATTTCAGCCTGCCCGACTGCATGCCATCGGCTTCAGGATACAAGCGGGTACGGCGGATATCATCCCAGATCTTGAACTCCAGCGGGAACTCGTGGAAGCGTTCGGTGAGGATCGATTGTACCAGTGCATTGCCCGAGGCTGTTTCGTTGGCCAGGCCGGCACGACGACGTACCTGGTTGAGATAGCCCCTGGCATCGGCTTCATTGCCTGTGCGTGCAAGCCCCTCGGCTGCAATCAGCAATACCTCCGCATAACGGAAGATGGGCATGTTATAATCTCCGTTCCGGCCATTGATCAGCGAGCCCGCATCGAACCATGCCCAGTTGCCCAGGTTGTTCAACGTGTGGGATACTCCCGTGGCATCGGTGTATTCGCTGAAGAAGAATTGCTTCTCCATGCTTCGCACGTCGGAAGGATGATAACTATTGATCAGCAGATCGGAAGGAAGATAGGCATTGTACAACACGTCTCCTCCCGGTTTGAAGACGCTTTCATCGTTGGCATTCTTCCACTGGAAGGCATCGGTGCCGATGGAACGTACCGCGTAGGAGTTGCCCACATTGAAATTGGTCTGGTCATACTCTTTTGCGAAGATGATTTCGTTGGACGACTTGGTTGTCTTGATGATATTGTAAGCTGAATTGAGATCGGCACTGCTGCCATTGGGCTGCACAAGGGCATGTTGCCCGCCGTTGATCACGCTCTGAGCCATTGCGGCAGCCTTGGAATAATATTCACTGCCTCCGTTAACAGGTGCTCCGGCCCATTGCAGGTAGACTTGGGCCAACAAGGTTTGTGCCATGGGCCTTGTCACGTAACCCTCGTTGTCGTAGAAGGCCACGTTGGGCAATGCATTGCCTCCGATGATATCAAGCAAATCCGCTTCAATGCGCTCGTATACCTGTTCGGCGGGCGTGCGTTCCACATAGATTCCCTCAAGTGAAGTGTAGGGCTTGTCGATATAGGGAACCCCACCATATTCCTTAACCAGATAGAAATAGGCATAGGCCCGGAAGAATTTCCCTTGTGCGACGAAATTGGCAATCTGCGATTCTGAAAGCACATCCGTCATTGTCGGGATGTTTTCGATCACGAAATTCGCACGGGAGATACCGATATAAAACTCGGTCCACATCTTCTGCGACGTGGCATCAAAAGATTCGATATTGAAATTGGCACCCTCCGAAGCATTGGTAAAGGTTCTGTCTTTGCGTTTATCCACGAAGAGTCCCGACATGACCCCTCCCCACATGGTAGCTTTGGGCGTCCAGCCACCATCCACATCGATATTGTGCAGGTAGGGTACACCTCCGAAATAAAGGGCATTGACCCCTGTAATGGCATCCGACTCGGTTTTCCAGAACTGGCCGGTGGTTTTTTCGTCCTGTGGATTCTCATCCAGAAAGCTCTCGCATGAACCCATTGCCAGCGATAAGCCAATCAGGAAAAAAATGGATTTGTACATTGTATGTAATTTCATATGACTAAAATATTTATTTTCAATGGTGTCATATGGAACTCGCTTTAGTCATGATCATGTGTGATAATGATTATCATGCTCGTTTCATATGATTCAATTTATTTATTTGCTGACTATCATTTAAAACGTTACGTTAACACCCACCGTGAATGTCCTGGGACGGGGATAGGTAAAGAACTGACGGTTCGTTCCCCATTTGTTGTCTCCCAAACGTGACGAGTTTTCAGGGTCAAAGCCCAAATAATCGGAAGAAGTGATCAGAAAAGCGTTGTTCACGTTTCCGTACAGTCGCAGCGCAGAGAGTCCCACCCTCCGGAGTGACTCGCTGCTGAAGGTATATCCAAGCTGAATGAGGTTTCCACGCAAATAAGAGCCATCGGCCACCCAGGTGTCATCGGCATTGGCATTGTTACCCATTCCGAAATTTGCCAGCCTGATGGCTTGTGCTGTACCGGTAGGATTGAGTGTGGGATGCCATGCCTCCTGCCAGAGACGATCGATGCCACTGGTCAGGAAACGACCCTCGGTGGAGTGAAAGAACTCCTGCATGATGTCGGCACCCCATGAAAACTGCAGATCGAGGGTAAGGTCGAATCCTTTGTAATTAAATGTGTTGATAAACGAACCCATCCAGTCGGGAAGTCCGTTTCCGAGTATCTCCCGCTGTTTGTACGTCACTTTTTCACCGATGGTCGAGGGTACATTCATTGTTTCAGTATCCCAGTTGGCAGCAACGCCATCGTAAATACCGGCACGTTTGTAACCATAGAAGGAGGAGAGTTCCTCACCTTCACGAATCAGCATGTCATACCCTACGAAGCCATCGAGCAGAATCTGTCGTTTACCGGTCACCGGATCCACCGAGGAACTTTCATCCAGTTTTTCCACCTTGTTCTTATTGAAACTCAGGTTCAACGCGGTATTCCATTGAAAACCGTTCACATCGACCGGATAAGCATTAATTAACAGATCGAAACCCTTGTTGGATACCTCTCCAATGTTGCTGGTGATGGATGAAAAACCGGTTGTTCTTGGGATGGGACGACTCAGCAACAGATCGGTCGTGTACTTATAGTAGTAAGAAGCCTCCACGTTCAGTTTGTTGTTGAACAAACCCAGGTCGACCCCCACATCCCACTGGTTGGTTTTTTCCCATCGCAAGTCGGGATTGGGCATACGCTGTGTATAAGAGACTGTTTGCAGGGCGTCACCGATGATGGTAGTGGACTGCCCGATGGTAGCCAGTGAAGCATAGGTTCCTATCTCGGAGTTACCGGTCACACCGAAGGAGGTGTGAGGTTTCAGCCTGCTGATCACCGGATGATCTATCAGGAAGTCTTCGTTCGACACCATCCATCCAAGGCCGATAGAGGGAAACCAGGAATATTTGTTGTTGGCTCCGAATTTCGATGAGCCATCCCAACGACTTGTGACGGTAGTCATGTACTTGTTGTCGTAGGAATAAGCTACACGTGCGAAGTAGGAGTTCATGGTCCACTTGTCATGGTCGTTGCCCACCGAGGGTCGGTCTGATCCTTTGCCCAGGTTATAGTAACCGTAGAAATCATCCGAGAAGTTGGAACCTACGGCATTGAAATAGGTATAACTCCTTTCCTGCCAGGATATACCTCCCATGGCATTGACAGAATGGGGTCCAAACAGCTTGTTATAGGTCAGATAGGTTTCCTCCTGCCAATAGAGCGTGTTTGAGTTGTTCCCTTCCGCCCTTCCGGTAGAGCTCTGGTTGATGAGCGGGCGCGGTGTGAAAGGGGTATAGCTGGCATTCCGGTTGTTGTGGTAGTCGATACCAAACTGCGTTTTAAGATCGAGTCCCTCTGCCAGATGGAACGTGAGGGCCGCATTTCCGAAGATCTGTGTTCTGTATTGATTTGCCTGCATTCTCTTGAGCAGCTCCACGGGGTTCCCCACTCCTTCGGGACTGAATCCCTGCATGGCCGACGGATTGGGATTGTCCTTGTCGCGGTAGATGGCGCTGGTGCTGAAGCTATTTGTTTGCGCATAGACGCCATCGAGCATCACGGGAAGAAAGGGCAGCAGTTCCACCATGGTACGCAGGGCTCCCTGTCCGTACGGATTGTCGGAAGTCCTGTTACCCCAGGAATGATTGACAAGAAGGTTCACACCTGTGGACAACCAGGAGGCGGGTTTGTCGTCATAGGCCAGCTTGGCATTCAGGCGCTTGAAGTAGGTGTTATGCAGGATACCCTGTTGATCGGTATAGTTGAGGAAGGCACCTACGGAATGATCAGCGTCGCCCCTTTGGATGCTGAGCTGATGATTGTGCGAGAACGCGGTACGGGAGGCTTCTTTTTGCCAGTTGGTGTTGTATATGGGTGTTCCGTCGGCATTGAATAGCCGTTCATCGGTAAAAATTTCGGAGAGATCGGTGGTAAAGTTTCTGTTCTGCCATGCATTGGCATTCTCCAATCCCTGCTTGAAGGTTGCCATCCACTCGTTGGAGTCCATCACATCCATGTACCGCGACATGCTGCTCAAGGAAATCGAACCATCGTAAGAGACGCGGGCACGATTGCCGGTGTTTCCACCTCTTTTGGTGGTGACCAGAATTACACCATTTGCGCCCCTGGCACCATAAATAGCAGCAGAAGAAGCATCTTTAAGGACTTCGATTGATTCAATATCATTGGGATTCAAAAACTGGAAATTCGACATCACCACACCATCTACCACATAGAGCGGACTTGCCGATGCATTGATAGTGGAAATACCCCGAATGATCACACGCAGCTCGCCACCCGGTTGTCCGGTATTGGAGAAGATGTTCACACCCGCAGCTTTACCTTTCAATCCTTCGAGGGCATTGAACGATTGATTTTTGACGACATCGCTCCCCTTGGCCGTGGAAATGGATCCGGTCACATCCGATTTGCGCATGGTACCATACCCTACCACCACCAGTTCATCCAATGTTTGGGTATCTTCCAGCAATATAATATTAAAATTGCTGGTACCAGCCGTATTGATCTGCTGGTCGATATAGCCGATGTAGGAGATGGTGATGACAGCACCCTCATCAACCTGCAGCCGGAAGTTTCCATCAACATCGGTCACGGTTCCGTTTGTTGTCCCGTTTTCTATGATATTGGCCCCGATAACGGGGAGTCGCTGTTCATCGAGTACAATACCGGTAATTTCACGTTTCTGCTGCTGCGGAATGGTCACTTTTCCTCCCGCAGCCTTTTCTCCTTTGATCTCAGCTTTCCGGTCTATAAAAATGTACTTCCCCGATATTCGATAGGTAAGCGAGGAGCTTTTGGTAAGCTGATCCAGTATCTCGTGAATGGTTTTGTTTTCAAATTCCACATCATAAAGGATAGAACGATCGACATCGCTGCTTTTGTAAAAGAAAACAAATTCTGACCGGTTTTCAATTACGGAAACAATCTCGTCGAACGTTGCCTGGCTTAATTTCACCGACAACATTTCAAGCCGGACTTCGCTACCGGCAAAACTTTGGAAATTTCCGGTCATTGACAGGATGGAAATAAACATCAGGAGCAACGGTATTTTTTCCCAATGTCTCTTGGTATCTGTTGATTTATTCATAAATTTGTATGTTTTTAATAAATTAAAGAATGAACATTCCTCCATGTCGGCGCGACAAAAAGGATTATTTAATGCATTGAAAACAAATCTATAGCCGGGAAACTGCGGACACAGCGTCCCGGCTTTTTAGCACACGATTTTTTTTACCATAGGCATCTGTTTTAACGGTGAATAATTTGTATACGGCATCATCTTTTTAAAAGAAAGAGGGTATCGTTACGGAATTCCGACCGGAACTGACCTTTGAAGTTCAGCACCCCGACAATCTCCTCGGGCGATTGGTTGGAAAAGAATTTTCCGGTATACTTTTCTTCCCGTGCCGATTCATCCGGCACAATGAAAGCAATTCCGAAAACTTTTCCCAAACGCCGTGTAATCTCTTCCAAAGGTGCATCTCTGAAAGAATAGACCCCATTCATCCATGCAACAGTTTCAGAAGGATCGATCCTGAAAATGGAAGCGTCGTTGCGTTGTTTATCAAAAAAAAGCTGTTGATTGGGAAGCATCACGATCTCTTTTTTGAGATGATGGCTGCTGTTGTATGTGAGAAGCTTTACTTTGCCGCTGATAAGCGTGGTGACGGTATAGGGATCGGACGAATAACCCTGCACATTGAATTGGGTACCCAGTACCCTGATATCCTGCTGATCAGTATGTACTATAAAGGCAAGCCGCTTGTCGCCGGCGACGGTAAAAAAAGCTTCTCCGTCCAGATAAACTTCCCGGCTTTTACCCTCGAACTTCTCGAGGTATTTCAACTTGGAGGAAGCATTCAACAGCACCGTGGAGCCATCGGACAGCAAAACAGAATAAGGTTCGCTGCGTGGTGCCGTCTCTACTTCGATCCACCGGACCTCTTCGCGCTCTGTCATGAAAAGAATACCGGAAACAATCAACACCAGGGCGACTGCCGCTCCTATCGCCCATATTACGGTTCGGGCATATCGGTCTGGCTTCTTGCTCAGACGGGGCTGTATGGTGGTTGCCTGTTGCTTTTTCATTTTATCGCACAGACGATTCCAACTGGCTGAAATTGCTTGTTCATCGGGGTATAACCCTCCCTTGCGACGTTCGTAGATATCTTTAAGCTGGAAAAAAAGCTGCTTATTTTCTTCGCTGGCTTGGTACCAGAGAAGAAAAGACTGTAGTTCTTCATCGGTTTGTCTCCGATCAAGAATACGGATAATAAGATCATCTATTTCGGTGTTACACATATCATTTTTAACTAAAAAGAGTTGTTTTTATACTTCTTCATGTATGGCTCTTTTATGTAAATACGATTGTTAAATGGGAACTACGTACTCCATTTAACACAAAATAATTCAGGTTTCACCTGCCAAGCGTGAATCTAAATCCAACACGGACAATGACATGAATCCTAGAAGCGGTAAAAGTGATATGACTGCCCTGTTTTTAAAAACGACAGAGACCGAGGAAAAGAACCCAGACTGTGTTTTCGCGGAGAAATTTCAAGGCCTGATAGATGTGTGTCTCCACGGTTCTGACGGATATCTGTAGCTGCCGGGCTATTTCGGCATGTTTTTGCCCTTCAAGGAAGAACTTCTTGAACACATCCTTGCGTTTGGGCGGTAGCTTTTCGATGGAGACATACAATGATTCTATCTCTTCATTATCCCGAGAGTCATCGGTTGAGGATGCATAATAATTCAGCTCGTCGAGTTGGAGCTGCCTGACATGCTTCTGCAGGAAATTATTCTCTATAGTCTGATGCTTGATGTAATCGATGCAGGCATGTTGCGTCATGGAGAACAAATAATTTTTGACATTCCCGCCAGCGATGAGGGTTGATTTCCTGTCCCATATTTTCAGAAAAAGATCGTGCACAATATCCTCGGCTGTATACTGATCCACAAACTTTCGGGCAAAAAAGATCAATTCTCCGGCATATTGCAAATAAAATGCTTTGTACTGTGTGTGGATAATATTTCTGTCTTCTTTCTTGCTATTCATGAACCAAGTTTCATCCTAAGCTGGATCGGGGCAGGCCTGACAACAGTTAATCGGGAAGAGCCTGCAAGCCCCAATCTTAACATTATTTTTATTTAAATCCCAAATGTATAAAAAAACCGGAAACGATGCCATATAATTAAAAAAGGACAATCACTGCAATAAACAAAAAGAGGGGAGCAGTTGTTTAGGATGACTATAAACTCACTGAAAAAAGAACAGAAAGAATGAAAATTGAGGTGTGGACCGACATCATGTGTCCCTATTGCTACATTGGGAAAATACATTACGAAAGAGCGCTTCGGCAGTTTCCCCATGCCGATGAAGTGAAGCTCGAATGGAAGGCGTTTCAGCTAAACCCCAATCTGCCCGACAAGGGAAACGGGTATCCGGTGAGAGAGTATCTTGTAAACAGTGCCGGATATCCTGAAGAGGGAATCGACAGCATGTTTGCCAACCTGAAGAAGATGGCCGATAACCTGGGTGTGCCGTTCAACCTGCCCCGTTCTGTGGCTGCCAACACACGCGATGCGCACCGCCTGATTAAGCTGGCCGCCGAAAAGGGGCTCGACTCACTGGTGGTGGGAAAACTCGGCAAGGCTTACTTCGAGGATGCAAAGGATTACAGCGATTGGGAACTGCTTGTTTCCATTGGAAAGGAAGCCGGGCTGGAGGAAGAAGAGATTCGACGAATGCTCCACAGCGAGGACTATCTGTATGAGATCAAACAGGATATGCAGGAGGCTGCCAACCTTGGGTTCGACACGGTGCCCACATTCTTGATGGATCGGCGCCAAGCCATTGTGGGATCGGAACCTGTAGATCTGTTTGTGAAGGTATTGCACAAGGCATACGACGCATGGAAAAACCGTACTGCCAAAGAAAAAGAACTGGAAATCAGCAAAGGTAAGTCATGCAAAGCCGATGGTACTTGTGAGATTTAGTTTCCAGACTCACTTCGGGCAAAAGTTTTTTTATTTTTTTGCAGGATTGTGGTACCTTTGTCGCTTCCACTTTTAAATTAAGGCCAGTCATGGAATACTTGGAGATCACCCCCGAAGACAGCATCCGCTGGAGGAGTGTTTGGAACCTGTATGAGGAGAGTTTTCCGGTAGCCGAACGGCGTAAGATGGACGACCATTTGCGAGCCTGCAATGATGGCCGTTTTTTTCCGTTGTCGGCATGGGAAGGAGGGGAGTTAATTGGACTGATGTTCTTTTGGGAATGGGATTCTTACCGTTACCTGGAACATCTGGCCGTAAATCCGGATTTGCGGGGACACGGATATGGTTCTCAACTGTTGCGGCATTTGCGCGATTCCGCGCATACGATCATCCTCGAAATTGATCCGCTCAGCAATGAATTGTCGGTACGCAGACTCCAGTTCTACGAACGTTCAGGGTATACGCTCACTCCTTACCGTTTTGTGCATCTTCCTTACAGGCTCGGTGCGAAAGCACAAGAGTTGCTCATCCTGAGTTATCCGCGCATGATCACCAAGGAGCAACACAACAATTTTCTGCGCTTTGTGAACGAAGAGGTAATCCGCTACTGTGAAAGAGAACAATAAAGACACACGAGATAGCGTGTGAGGAGTGCGAAAAATAATGTGAGTTAATAACAACGAGTTAGCGGTTTAAAATAGAATGTATTAACCGGAGCGTCTGATTGACAAATAATTTTTCTCTTTTCGACCGTGGACTGATGGGATAAACAATCACTACGACATTCCCGTCATTTTCCATTTTCAGATACCCTCCCAGTCCCCAGGAAATCATTCTGGCGTCTGTTCTGAATTTGAGCACATGATTTTTCCTGTCGGAGAAGGAGATGATCCATTGGCGGTCTACACGCTGCAATATCTCATCGAAGGGTTGATTTGTACGCCCTTTGAACTGAAATTGGGCCTTTTTTTGTCCTGTAAAAGAAGGCGGATCCAGCTTTTCGGACTCCATATAATCAAGGCGTTTATAGAAAAAAGAGGTAATTATTGCAGGTGGTATCACTCCCACAATCAAAAAAACCAATGTACCCTGCCAGGGTTCCAGTCTCATTTTCCATAATATATACACCACGATCTGAATTCCAATGAAAAAAATCAGAAAAATGGAAACCCAGTAAATAAACAGTCTGACAGTAAACTTCATGTTGTTCAAGCTATTAACTACATTATTATTTTATTTTTATTACACCGTCCATCACAAACATTCTGGTTAATTATTCAATCGACCGACGGGGTAGCAAGTTCTTCAGTAATTTTAATCCGGGTAAAACCCATCTCCTGCAGGAGTGTTATCAGCACCAGCTTTGTCTGTTCCGTCGCATCTACCAGAATACCCTGATTGATGGCATCGTTGATCATCACGTTTTTCTCTCTGATAAGCGCCTCATTGTAATCCGCAATTTTTATTGGATTAAACGCATTTTCGCTTTCGTTATAAACTTCCACCGATTTCTCATCGATCACAGTATCCAGCACCCTCGGTTTGGGAATGGAGACATGCAAGGTAGTGTCATTTTCCACTTTTACCTTTATCCGGTCGAAATCTACACCCGCCTTGATATATCCATTGTATTTTAACAGGAAATACTTATCGGTCAGTGGAATATTCATGTTCAGAAATTTCTTGTAATCCTTATAACCGATTACACCGGTATAATTGTGTTTTACCAAAGCCAATTCACGGATATGAGAAATACGGGTCATCACCGCAGTACTGTCATACCCCCTTTCCTTTTCACCACCTCTGTTATTTACCAAAAGCAAAACTGCCAGGATTAACGTGGTAAGAAAGAAAAACAGTGTGGGCAACGTTATTTTTCTCATACAATATCTTAATTTTCCTTCATCACAAAAATAGTCATTATGTGATAGAAAAAAGAATTTATCAATTTTTTCTTTCAAAATGGACAAGGTATATGCTTCATCTTTTTTCGTTAAAATTGATTGTATGGTGTAAAGTTTTGTATATATTTGCCGGACAATGTATCCTTGCATGAGCCAATCTTCCGACATACAACACTTTAATACCTTGTTTAATGAATACTATCGGCGATATATTCGTTTTGCATTGGGTTACGTGAGGGAGGTGGAAACTGCTGAGGATTTTGTCTCGGAGGCATTCACCGCGTATTGGGAAAACAGGGAAAATTTGTTACCCAACACCAATCCACCGGCGTATGTGCTTACAATCGTCAGGAACAAGTGTCTGAACTACCTTAAGCATCAGCAAATCCATCAACGGGTTGCTGATGAGTTAAGAGATCACACCAAATGGTTGCTTCAAATTCGAATTGCCACATTGGAGGCCTGTGATCCCGATCATCTTTTCTCGGAGGAGATTCAAGAAATCATTGACAACTCTTTAAAAAAATTACCCCTGAAAACACGGCAAATATTTTCTTTAAGCAGAGAACAGGGCTTGACCTACAAAGAGATCGCCGAAGAGACACATCTGAATCAAAAAACCATAGAATTTCACATATCCAAGGCACTCAGTCTCCTGCGTCTTTCTTTAAAAGATTTCATGACAATCGGTATATTTTTTTTATTTTAGGGTATTCTTCTTTTGGATTGTTTTAATAATAGAAAGAGGAACTATTATTGTATGGATAAGAAATTAATATATCGTTTTTTTGAAGGGAAAACATCTTATCAGGAAGAAAAGCAAATCAGGCAATGGATTGAATCATCCGACAACCACAACGCACTTTTTCTTCAGGAGCGTAAGATGTATGATGCCTTGCTACTCACTGGTACAAATAGCCTGAAAAGAGAGAAAAACATAATATTGTCTTACCGTGTCGCAGGTATTGTAGCAGCTATTCTTCTGATATTGGTAGTGGGCGGAGTTTACTTGTACGGTTTCAAGGATGAAGGCGAACAGTACAACACTATTCATGTTCCGCCAGGTCAGCGAATCAATCTTATTCTTTCAGATAATACAAATCTCTGGTTAAATGCTAACACCACTTTTCGCTATCCCACAAAATTTTCAAAGGAAACCCGGACGGTTTATTTAGATGGAGAAGCTTATTTTGAGGTAAGCAAGAATGAAAAAAAACCGTTTATAGTAAAGACCGCTCAGGGAGACATACATGTAACAGGCACATTGTTCAATGTGGAAGCATACTCGAAACATCACAGTTTTGAAACCAGCCTTTTTGAGGGAGGAGTTGATATATACAAAGGTGATACCATGCTTGCCACATTGTATCCCAATCAGAATGGTACTCTTAAGAACGGACAATTCTTAATCACCGAAATAACTGACCCCGATAAATATCTATGGCGAAAAGGTTTAATCGCATTCAACCATAAGGATTTAGAAGATATACTACTTAAGTTGGAAAAATATTTTGATGTGGGGATTCAGGTACATACTACCAAGTTACCTCAACACACTTACACAGGAAAATTTCGTCAATCAGACGGAGTGGATTATGCACTCCGTGTACTTCAGAAAAGCATCCAGTTTACGTACGAAAGAGATGATGAAACGGGTACGATATATATAAACTAACTAATATTAAAAAGCCTATGGAATAAGTCTATTTATAACTAAAAATCGGTAGGCGCTGCAACGCCTACCGACCAAATGTTTTCGTTAACACAAACTAAAATTATTTATGTATCAACTTAAAACATTACAAATGTATGAAGAAAAACAATCCAACGGGTAATCATTCAACCGAAAAGATACCCATTAAACATTTTTTTTTGATTATGCGAACAACCTTTATTCTATTGCTTATCTGTGTCTTTTGCGCTATGGCTGAAACAAGCTATACCCAAAATGCTAGGGTAACGATCAATAAACGCAATGTGACCCTAAAAGAAGTATTAAACGACATAGAAAAACAAACTGATTATCTGTTCATTTACAGCAATGAAGTAAATACAACTGAAAAGGTATCTATAAGGGCAAAACAGAAAGTGGTTTCTGAAGTATTAAATTCAATTTTTGAAGAAAGAAAATTGAGTTACTCTATGGAGGGAAATCATATACTTTTATCTGTAAATGAAAACGATAATATAGATTCTGAAATGCTTTCTCCAAATATAATCCAGCAACAAAAAAAACATATTACCGGAAGCGTTGTAGATCAAAATGGAGAAGCAATTATTGGTGCGAATATAATTGAAGATGGTACTACAAATGGAACTATTACTGATAATGAAGGGAAATTTTCATTTGAAGTCAATAATAATGCAATTGTTAGAATTAGCTACATAGGGTACATAGAAAAAAATATAAATACTTTAAATCAACAAACTTTTAATATTACCCTTATAGAAGATACACAGTCATTAGATGAATTAGTAGTTATTGGTTACGGAGCAGTTAGAAAAAAGGATTTGACAGGCGCTGTATCGCAAGTAAGAACAGAACAATTTGAAACTCAACAAAGTACAAATATACTTGACTACCTTAATGGTACTGTGGCAGGTTTTAATTCAAATATAGGAACATCAGCTTCTGGTTCGAGTTCTATGGAAATTAGAGGTCCTGCTTCTATTTCAGCAAGTAATTCTCCCTTAATTGTCTTGGATGGAGTAATTTATAACGGGAGTATTAATAGTATCAACCCAAGAGATATTGAAACGATAGATATTTTAAAAGATGCAAGTTCTGCTGCTGTATACGGTTCTCGTTCAGCTGCAGGCGTCGTAATAATCAATACAAAGAGAGGGGAAAAAGATAGATTGTACATTAACTTTTCATCCCAATTAGGCTTAACCGATTATACAAAAAGTATTAAACCGAATGATTTAGACGGATATCTACAACGTAGATTAGACTTCCAGGAAAGATCAAATCCATCTAAACCAGCTGGTTACTACAGGAATCCGGATAATTTACCAGATGGTGTTGATATAGAAACTTGGCAGAATTATGATGCTTCCCACTCTTCAAATCCCACAGAAACGTGGATGGATAGATTAGCTTTGCGTGATATTGAACAAGAAAACTATTTGAATGGAAAAACATATGACTGGTTTGATGCAGTTACAAGTCCTGGATTACGTCAAAATTACGACATAAATATTTCAGATGGTACAGGCAAAACTAAATATTTTTGGTCGTTGGCTTACACAGATAATAAAGGCTATTTACTCGGTGATGAATATAAAACATTTAGAACTCGCGTAAACGCAGATACTAAAATATCTGATTGGTTAACTGTTGGGATAAACGCTCATTTTGCTAATAGGGATAACAGTGCTGTACCAGTTAGTCTGTGGAATGCTACAGCTCAAAGCCCATTAGGAAACCCATATGATGAAAATGGAGAATTAAAATGGTATCCTCATGATGACTCAGGAATGGAAGTTAATCCTTTTCTAAATCATTATAATAGAGATAATTTCAATCTCTTCAATGATCTTTTCGGAACACTTTATACGGATATTAAATTGCCCCTTGGTTTTAGTTTTAAAACGTCATTTGTGAATAGACTTCAATGGGAAAAAGACTATTATTACATTCCAACATCAATGCCCCAAGGTGATCGAGTGGGAGGAATGGGAGAAAGAAGAGATTTCTCATTATATGAATGGCAATTAGATAATATTTTATCATGGAAAAAAACACTCGGAATTCATGATTTTTTTGCAACTTTTCTGTATAATGCAGAAAAAAGACAGTCATGGGAAGGAGTAGCATCTAATCAGGACTTTCCTATAAGTGAAGCGTTAAATTACCATCAACTGAACGCG
The DNA here is from genome assembly GCF_056629195.1 of Proteiniphilum sp. LBM24028. Lineage (NCBI taxonomy): Bacteria > Pseudomonadati > Bacteroidota > Bacteroidia > Bacteroidales > Dysgonomonadaceae > Proteiniphilum > Proteiniphilum sp. LBM24028. Next base: position 1,942,776 of record NZ_CM152817.1, read on the forward strand.
GGCAGTTCACCCACTATTAATAATGATGACACTTATTCTACTGGAACAGCATTAATGGCACGATTAAATTATACATTAATGAATAAGTATTTGATTACTCTTTCGATTCGACGAGATGGTTATTCAGCTTTTGGAATAAGTAATCCATACGCAATTTTCCCTTCTGGGGCATTTGCATGGAATATTTCAGAAGAGTCCTTCTTTAAAGTAAATTGGATAGATCGTTTAAAGATTAGAACATCTTATGGAATCAATGGAAATAGAGATATCGGTATATATTCAGCACTTTCACGTTTGGGGACTACTAAATATTTAAGTAATGGTTCTTATGTTTCCGGTGTATTTAGTAGTACAATGGCAAATAATGATCTAAAGTGGGAAAAGACTAAAGCACTTAATCTTGGTATCGATTTTTCTATTCTCAATAATCGTATACATGGCATGATAGACTACTATGATATGACAACTAACGATTTACTCCTTACCCGTAGTTTGCCAACTATTATAGGTTATAATTCAATTATGTCCAATATGGGAGAACTAGAAAATAAAGGTTTTGAATTTACATTAAACAGTCTCAATGTAGAAAACGAAGACTATAGTTGGAGGTCTACTTTCACCTTCTCTCTAAATAGAAATAAAATCATTCACTTATATGGAGACAAAGAGAATATTACAGACGAAGAAGGAAATATAATAGGAATAAAGGAAGCCGATGATATAACAAACGAATGGTTTATTGGTCAGGCTTTGGATAGAATTTGGGATTATAATTTTTTAGGCATTTACCAATTAGGGGAAGAAGAATTAGCATCATCTTTTGGAAAGGCACCTGGAGATACTAAATTACAGGATGTTGATAATAATGGTGTGTCAACACAAGAAGATAAAGTATTTCAGGGGTATACAAAACCTAGGTATCGTCTTGGTTTAAGAAATGAATTTTCTTTCTTTAAGAATTTCCAATTTTCTTTCTTTTTACGTGCAGATCTTGGACATTTCTCTAAAAATGGACTTCTTATGCAAACAAGCCAAGTTGATGATCGCCGAAATGCTTACTCAATTCCCTATTGGACTCCAGAAAATCCAACAAACAAGGCAACTCGTTTAAATACTGTAAACACACCGTCATTTACGATTTACGAATCAAGAAGCTTTATTCGTTTACAGGATGTTTCCTTGTCTTATAATCTCCCTGAAAATGTATTAGGAACGTTTAAATTAAATGGTTGTAGATTTTATTTAAGTTCGAGGAATTTATTAACATTTACAAAATGGTCCGGTTGGGATCCTGAATCTGGGAATACACCAATGCCTAGAATTTTCACCTTCGGAATTGATTTAACATTATAAATATTTAGACAAATGAAAAATATAATTAAATATGCAATATATGCAATTTTATTTCTCTCTGCCTCATCTTGCGGAGATGAATTTCTTAATATAAAGCCACTTTCAATATATACGCCAGAATCAATTTATACAAATGAAGATGGCTTCGAAGCTGTATTAGTAACTTTGAGAAAAAACCTTAGAGTTGATTTCTATGCTGAAGCAGGAGGTATAGCTTCTGAGTTGATTTCTTCAGATATAGCTATCTCTGCTAACAAAGCACAAGATGCAATTCATAATTTTGATACGCAAGTTTTACCTACTGGTACCGGAGGAAATTATGATTTTCATGAAATTTGGACCCGAGGATACAATCAGATACGAAATACGAATGTAATTTTATCAAGAATCGAACAAGGTAAATTTAAATCTGAAGAATCGAAAAATGCCATTATTGCAGAAGCATACTTCCATCGCTCTTATTGGTACTATAGAATGATACATCTGTTTGGAGATATTCCATTCCTAAATATTGAATACACTGCTCCTAAAATAGATTTTTACACACACTCAAGAAAAACAATTTTGGCTAAACTTGTTGAAGATATGAGTTTTGCAGTAAAATGGCTACCTGAGACTGCAGTTCCAGGTGCAGTAACTAAAGGAGCTGGTTATCATTTATACACTAAAATACTTCTAGCTGATAGCCAATTTGAGAAAGCAGTAGAAGCTGCAACAGCAGTGATAGATGGTGGTAAATATTCATTGATGTTCGATCGTTTTGGTGTAGTCGCTTCAGATCCTAAATACAATGTTATATGGGATTTACATCAGAAAGAGAATAAAAGTTCTTCAGATAATAAAGAAGGTATTTTAGTCGTACAAGAGCAATATGGATTCCCAGATGCTGAAGTACCAGGTGGTACACAAAGTATGAGAAAGTATGTTCCTTCGTGGTGGAATAATTATATTAAAGATCCAAAGGGAAAAAGAGGTACAATTGACACTTTTGGTGAGGAGTTTTTTGTAAGTGTTGGAAGAGGTGTTGGATATGTTAGACCTACGAGTTATCATAATTATGAAATTTGGACTGATAACACAGATTTACGCCATGATAAGAAAGTTAATTGGTTTTCAACTGATAAATTTATATATAACAATAAATCTTCGAAATATTATGGACAACCAGTTGATATCAAATATACAAACCCGATTGATACAATTCACTGTTGGTACCCTTTTCCTTATTATAAAGTTTATATAAAAGATGAAGAAAGACCTTTTTCTCCTTGGGGAGGACATTCTGATTGGTATCTTTTTAGATTATCGGAAACTTATTTACTTAGAGCTGAAGCATACATTTGGTTAGGACAACCTATTAAAGCCGCGGCAGATGTTAATAAAGTAAGAAGCAGAGCAAAAGCATCTCTAGCTTCGTCGTTAGAAATGACTATAGAATATATACTTGATGAAAGAGCCAGAGAAATTTTTGCTGAAGAGTTTCGTAAAACGGAATTAACTCGTATAGCTTATATTATGGCTGACAATAATCTTAACGGGTATTCTATCAATAATTTTTCGGAAAAGAACTACTGGTATGATCGTGTGATGGATAAAAACGAATTTTATCGAGCAGGAAATATTATTTGGGGATCAAACGTTTATAAAATAAGCCCATTCCATGTACTATGGCCGATTCCTGCAACTGCAGTCGACAGTAATACAGGAGGTATTATTAACCAAAATAAAGGTTATATTGGATTTGAAAATAATCAGTCTCCTCTTACAGTAATTAATGATCAACAATAATTATATATTAATTATCTTAGTTCCTTATTTGAATGGGAACTAAGATAATTTTTTTATTTATTAGTATATGAAAACAAAATATTCAATAATAGTATCTGCTAGTTTGTTTTTATTGCCAGGTTGTAAGAGTTTACCAGATAATGACAATAATCAGCAAAAGAAGGCTACAAATACGAAACCAAATGTATTGTTTATTTGTGTTGATGATCTAAGACGTGAGCTGGGTTGTTATGGATCTAAAGTAATATCACCCAATATAGATAAATTGGCAGAACAAGGTTCTTTGTTCTTTAATCATTATGTCCAAGTTCCAACTAGTGGGGCCTCACGAGCAAGTATGTTGACAGGGGTATTTCCACGTCGGGAGTCAGATCTTTCTAACGAAGCATGCCGTACACGACTTTCAGGCAAGCCTGAGACAGATACATCTGAAACAATGTTTCATCAACTAAAACGAAATGGTTATTATACTGTTGGAATTGGTAAAATCAGTCATTATGCAGATGGTCTCCTATATGGTTACAATGAACCAGTTAAATCTGAACTTGAATTACCCCATAGTTGGAATGAAATGCTTTTTGATGCCGGTAAATGGGGTACTGGATGGAATGCATTTTTTGGTTATGCCGATGGATCAAACAGACAAAGCAGAAACAAACAAGTGAAACCATATGAATGTGCAGATGTCTCAGATGAAGGTTATCCTGATGGATTAACAGCAAACCTGGCGGTAAAAAAAATAAATGAGCTGGCAAGTAAAAATAAACCTTTTTGTTTAGCTGTTGGATTTTTTAAACCTCATCTACCTTTTACAGCACCAAAAAAATATTGGGATATGTATAATGAGGAAGATATTCCACTATCACCAGCACCTTTTATACCTGAAAATTCTAACCCTATTATCTTACATGAAAGTACAGAATTTAATGGATATTTATTAGGTGAAGAGAAAGTATCTCTCAATAAGCCGGTATCTGATGAATATGCACGCAAACTCCGACACGCATATTATGCTTGTATAAGTTATGTAGATGCTCAAATAGGGAAAGTTTTGGATGCTCTGGAACAGTCTGGAAAAGCTGATAATACAATCATCATTTTGTGGGGAGATCATGGATGGCATTTGGGGGATCAATTAGTATGGGGAAAACACACATTACTTGAAACTTCTCTTAGTAGTGCTTTTATCATTTTAGCTCCAAATAAAAAAAAGGGAATTAGAAACCATCGCATAGTTAGCTCCATAGATATTTATCCTACTTTAATGGAATTATGCGGTGTCGAGATTCCCGAAGGACTTGATGGCAAAAGTTTGGTAACGCTTCTGAACTCACCACAAGACCAAAATTGGAATGATGTCGCTTATAGCTATTTTAGAAAAGGAATAAGTATGCGTACTCCGAAATACCGTATGGGGAGATATTTTATGAATAGTGAGATTATTACTGAGTTGTATAATTATGATCAGCAATTATTTGAAAGAAAAAACATTGCTTATGAAGAACAAGATATCGTAAATGGACTTTTACCATTATGGGAAAAAGGAAATATTTTTAATTACTAGCATTAAATTAATTTAGATATGATAGATATTATTTAGGTGAATTAGCTCTGCAGGAGATCGGCAGACGAAAGCCCATCATCAAGAATCGTATTGAACAGGAGATTGAGGATCGGGTAGTGTCATTTGCAACAGAAACCAGATCAATAATAGTGGACTTGCAAACTTATTTGAGACATAAAGTTAAGCGACATTTTTAGTTGATTCTTTTTTAAGATTATACTGATTCCAAAATTCATCAATGGTTAAGTTACCCAATGCTGAGAATCTCCTTTTATGATTATACCAGGATTCAATATATTCAAATACATGCAAGCGCATTTGCTCTCTTGTTTTGAGTTTGGTACCATAGACCAATTCAGATTTGAAAGTTTTGAAAAAGCTTTCAGCCACAGCATTATCCCAACAATTTCCCTTTCCACTCATACTTTGCTCCAGCTTCAAGGATTTCAACAGGTTTACAGTTTGTTTGCAGGCATACTGGATGCCCCGGTCAGAATGAAATATCATTCCTTCTCCAAAAGGTCTGTTCCTGTTGGCCATCCTGATGGCCGGGACTACGGTATGGGATGCATTCATATGATCACTTATGGACCATCCGATCAGTTTGCGGTCAAAAAGATCCAGCACACAGGTCAGATAAAGAAATCCATCCTTACACGGAATATACGTCAGGTCAGAGACACACGCTTTCACAGGCTCATTCTGATTAAATTCGCGATTCAGCAGATTTGGAGCAACCTTATAGTTGTGAGAGGCATCCGTCGTCACTTTGAATCGTCTCGAAAGTTTGCTGCGCAAACCCATTTCTTTCATATGGCATGCTACAGTGGTTCTCGAGACAGGAATTCCGGATGCCTGCAAATCCTTCGCCAGCCGGGGGCTTCCATTGCGTCCTTTAGCCGTAAAATATGCATCCCTGATCTTTTCGTCCAACTCCATATACTTCCGCTTACGTTGTCCCTCTGGATCTTTAAGCCAGCGATAATAACTGCTTCTGGGCACTTTCAATACTTTACACATCACCTCGATCGTCCATTGTTTCGAGTTGTATTCCTTTATAAAGAGAAAGATCAACGATCTCTCATGGAGATGATGCTCAAAGCTTTTTTTAATATGTCACGTTCCGTTTCAGCCTCACCCAGACGTTTTTCCAGCTCAGCTATCCTTTTGGCGTCTTCACTTAGAGACGGGACTCCATTTCCGGGGAAACTGGCTTTCCCTTTCTGCTGGAACTCTTTCCGCCAACGATATAAAAGAAAGGGGGCAATACCCAATTCCTGCGCAAGCTCGGAAACATTCTTGCGCTCTAAACTGAGTTTGACCGCATTCTCTTTGAATGCCTTGTCAAAATGTGTTCTTTGTTTTCTCATATTACACAAAAATAAGCGTTTATGCTTAACTATGTGTCCCGGCAAAGTTAGTAATTCCACTGGAAAATGATCTGTTAAATGAAACAGCGATGTTAATTTAAATAAAGTGTAAATCAATAAAAAAAGGACAAAAATGATTCTAACAAGAAACCATCGACAATATTTTACCGTTTTCTGTGCTTTGTTAGTAGGCAAAGGGAGTCTTTCGGCACAAATGGAAAATCAAAATAAAAAATACAATATTTTATTTATTGCATCAGATGATTTAAACTCAGACATGCATTGTTACGGAGATCCTTTTGTTAAAACTCCCAATCTGGATCGCCTGGTAAAAATTGGAGTGCGTTTTGACAGGGCCTATAATCAATGTCCTTTGTCAAATCCCAGCCGGGCGTCTTTAATGACCGGATACAGACCCGACAAGACAGGAGTCAAAAGAAACAATGTGCATTTTCGGGAAAACCTTCCGGAAGCAGTAACGATAGCCCAATTATTTAAAGAAAATGGTTATTTCAGTGGTAGAGTGGGTAAAATCTTTCACTATGGAGTGCCCGGTGATATAGGAACAGATGGTAGCGATGATCCTGCATCATGGAACCAGAAATTTAATCCCATTGGTATCGATAAAACCGACGAGCATAAGGTGACAAATTACACTCCCCACCGTGGTTTGGGAAGTTCTTTATCATTCATGGCAACAGAAGCCGAAGATAACGAACACACCGATGGCATTTCTGCAAATGTAGCAATTCAAATGATGAGACAGCAAAAGGAAAATCCTTTTTTCATCGCTGTTGGTTTTTATCGGCCGCATACCCCATACATTGCACCAAAAAAATACTTCGATTTATATCCACTTGATAAAATTAAACTTCCGGAAGAGAGAGCCGATGACTGGGTGAACAAGCCTGAAGTAGCCAAATTTACGAATCCTTTGCATTGGGATGTACCGGAGCAAAAACGAAAAGAAGTATTACAAGCTTATTATGCATCAATTAGTTTTATGGATGCCCAGGTGGGCAAGTTATTGGATGCCCTGAAAGAACTGGGATTAGAAGACAATACCATCATTGTTTTTTGGAGCGATCATGGATATCTTACAGGACAGCATGGTCAATGGATGAAACAAATGCTTTTTGAGCATGTGGCACAAACTCCGCTTATTATTTCCGTTCCGGGATTGACAAAGGGAATACCTTCATCAAGAATTGTTGAGTTTGTTGATATATATCCCACGCTGGCAGATTTATGCGGACTGAATGCGCCAAAAGATCTGCACGGGAAAAGTCTTGTCCCGCTACTAAAAAAACCTGATATTGCCTGGGATTTCCCAGCTTTTACACAAATTACAAGAAACAGGGAAAATAAAATTGTAAATGGCAGAAGCATAAGAGTGGAAAGATACAGATATACCGAATGGGACGAGGGAAAGGAAGGCGCAGAATTATACGATTATAGCACTGACTCAATGGAGTTTAACAATCTGGCATATAAACCGGAATATAAAAAGCTGGTAAATGAGTTATCAAAACAGTTACACAACGGTCAATAATTTTAAACAGACTAAACATGAAAACTTTCAATGTAAGTAAATTTATTATTGGAGCGGGAATCAGTTCTTTCATGGTGATCCCGGCACAGGCAAAAAAAGTCGCAAGCGAAAAAAATCAAAAGAATTTAAATATCCTTTTAATTACTGCGGATGATTTGAATTATTCCAGTACCGGATTCTGGGGAAGCAAGGTTCCCGATATTACGCCAAATCTTGATAAACTGGCAGCACAAGGAATGATTTTCAAAAATGCGCATGTCAATTGTGCAGTTTCTCAACCCTCCCGTGCAGTATTGGCTACCGGTATGTATGCACATCGAAACGGAGTGGAAGGATTTTACCATACCGAAAAAAATATCCCTACTGTCATGTCAGTACTTCGGGAGCATGGTTATCTGGTTGGTATTGCAGGTAAGGTACCTCACAGTACACCAATAAAGGAATTTAAATGGGATATGGCTATTGATCAGCCTAATCTAGGGCAGGGAAGAAATCCTCAAAGATATTATGAAGTCTTGAAGGAATTTGTAGTGACCTCAAAAAAGAATAAAAAGCCTTTTTATTTTATGTTGAATTCGCATGATCCGCATCGACCGTTTCATGGATCTGAAGCAGATATAAAAATGCTAAAAGATGGAGCTGTTTATCCTCCCCCTTCACGTATTTATTCTACAAATGAAATTGAAGTCCCCGGCTTTCTTCCCGATATTCCGGCAGTCAGAACGGAACTGGCTCAATATTTCAGTTCGGTCAGACGATTGGATGATACTGTAGGAGCAGTATTAAGGGTTTTAAAAGAAGAAGGAGTACTTGATAACACATTAATTATATTTCTGTCTGATAATGGCATTTCCGCTCCTTTTGCCAAGACAAATGTTTATTTAAATTCTACACGCACACCGTGGATAGTTTCCTTGCCAGGAGTTGTAAAACCTGGGACACGTAATTCTGAAGAGTTTATATCAGGAATAGATTTTATGCCCACCGTTTTAGATGTTTGTGGAATTGATATACCCGAAAATATTGATGGTAAATCCTTCTTACCGCTCATGAAAGGTGAGCGTCAAGATAGCAGAACAAGAGTATTTACTCAATTTTATGAAACGTCGGGGAAAAACCGTTATCCAATGTTTGCTGTACAGGACAATAAATACGGGTATATCTACAATGCCTGGTCCGACGGTAAATATCAATTTAAAAATGACTCTCAGGGTGGTATTGCATTTAAGGGAATGGTGACTGAGGGGAAGACTGATTTTAATATACAAAAGAGAGTAGATTTACTTTGGTATCGTGTACCGGAAGAATTTTATGATTTGGAAAATGATCCAAATGCATTGAATAATCTCATCAACGATCCTGCTTATTTTGATACCATTGTAAACTACCGGAGAGAATTATTAACATGGATGAAACAGTACGGATCCAATGCAACTGATGTATTTGAAAAACTCTGTGAATATAATGATTCTCGAAACAGATACATAAAAGAGGATAGAGTCAAACATATGTAATTATAAGATCATACTTTTTATGTTGAGGAGTTCATTCAATCCTGATGAATCATCAGGATTGAATGTCCCAAATTCAAACACCAAAAACTCCACCTAAAAAATTAACATAATTTATTATAAATATCGCCAATCGTTGAATTAATCATACTTTATATATTTTTTTTATTAAAATATTATACTTTAATTTGCGTGAATACTAATTTCTTGAAAACATAAAACAAAATTAATATTATTTTAAAAATATTTTTTTTGTTTTTTATTGAACCGGTTTTCTTTTACATAAAAACAATATTCAGGATTGCCCGTCAAATATTAAAATATTTTTTAATAATACGCCAATATTATATAAAAAAGAATCGTAATATCAACGAAATAAAATTTCATTTAACTGAGTAGGCTCTTAACTTCATCAATATCAATTTGTTAATTAAATAATTAAAAGCATGAAATGTTGTCAATTTGTTGTTGCTGCGGGTTGTCATTTATATTACAACAATAGAAAATTTATGAACTTGTTGTTCCTGTTTTTTCTTTTCACCCTGAATATGGCCACAGCAGAGGTTCTGGTTCCTAAGGAAACTCAACAGCAGGGCACCGTTATTAGCGGAACCGTGAGCGACAAAAGCGGTCCGTTGCCTGGTGTAAGTATAACCATCAAAGGGACTACTCAAGGCGGTGTAACCGATATCAATGGTAAATTTTACATTTCCGTACCGGATCAAAAATCCGTACTGGTATTTTCTTTTGTGGGATATATCACACAGGAAATAACAGTAACTAATCAGAAAACCATTAATCTTATACTTGTTGAAGACACTCGGGAGTTGGAGGAAGTAGTAGTGGTAGGTTATGGCATACAGAAGAAAGAAAGCTCAGTGGCAGCCATAGGACAGGTAAAAGGTAATGAAATGCTGAAAATGTCGCCGGTGAGCCTTTCCAACGCATTGACGGGTACAGTGGCGGGAGTACCTTTTTATCCGGCCGAAGTGTTGGAACAATATCCTGACCTCGCTCATCCGGATCCCAATGAAGCCGGTTGGAGATTGGGCGACACAATGATACATACCAATGCCTCGAGCCCATATACAAGTACCAATTTTAGCGGACAACGTCAGATTAAGTCTACCGACATAAACACAACTATTAAATTACAGCAGAAACTGGACTTTATTACTCCAGGATTATTATTACTATTGTACATTTAAAACAAGTTGAGTACGGTTGGTCCTGACAACAAATAAAAATTCCAGTTTATATTCAAATATCAAAAAAAAAATTATGAAATCATCAACAGTTCCAAGTTTAATTGCAGCAATTGTCCTGGGATATTTTTCATTGTCCTGCAATGAGAATAAAAAGAATTTATCTGTAGAATTACCTCAAAATGATGTTTCTACATATTTAGGTCAATGGTCTTTCGATTTTGGTGATGGCAAGGTAGGCTGGCTTCAGGTCAGACAGGAAGAGGGTTATTTGGATGGTGATATAATGTGGGCTGCCGGAAGTGTAAATTACGGCTTGCCTTATATCTATGTTGCCGGAGATAAACTGTATGTGGGAAGAAATCCGAGGAATGCTGTCTTAACAAAAGACGCAGAAGGACAATCTTTATTAACGAGGAGTTATCCTACCTGGATTGAGCTGAAGAGAGAAGGGGATAACATTTCAGGCTACTATTTAAGTCCCAAAGTAAATGGGACAGGACTTGATTCTGTTTTTATCAACGGTAGAAAGCTTCCGGAAATGGGACCTGCTCCTGACTTGACCGGCATAAAACTTGGCAAACCCATTACCTTAATCAGTGACAACAACCTCACGGGATGGCGCTTGATTGAGGAAAAACTAAAAAATGGCTGGTCGGTGACAAATGGCGTTCTTACAAATGATCCGGCTCAAATTGAGGGTCAGCCTCACATCAGGTATGGTAACCTTCGGACAGAACAAGAATTCAAAGATTTTAAATTAAAACTCGAAGTGAATACTCCGCCTAAAAGCAACAGTGGCGTTTATCTTCGCGGAATGTATGAAGTACAAGTAGCTGATTCGTATGATCGCCCATTAAGCTCCGGAGGTAGTTTGGGCGCCATTTATACAAGAATCGCACCTGCAGTGAAGGCCGAAAAACCTGCAGGAGAATGGCAGGAGCTTGAAATTGTGCTTTATAAGCGTCATGTGACCGTCGTACTTAATGGAGTAACCATTATCGACAACCAGCCGGTTGATGGACCTACGGGAGGAGCGATACAATCGGATATTTCTGCTCCGGGTCCTATTTATCTTCAGGGTGATCACACTGCTATTTCCTACAGGAACATAGTGTTGACACCAATTGAAAATTAAATTATAGTCTGAAATCATTTTATGAAACGAGCATGAATTACGAAGTAATCGACTTTGTCAAAATTATTATCACACGAAATCATGATTATTACGAGTTCCATACACCATAATGAAAAAAATGAATTAATCGTATGAAAACACAAAATTCAAATAAAATAAGCAGGAGAGATTTTATTGGTACCTCAGCTTTGGTTGTGGGAGGACTGACAATTGTTCCTGCTCATGCTGTTTCCGGACTGGGTCATCAGGCTCCCAGCGACACATTAAATGTTGCCGGTATTGGAATCGGAGGAATGGGACGGGGTGATTTAAGTGATGTCGGCAAAACGGAAAATATTGTTGCACTTTGCGACGTAGACTGGAGCGATAATGTAAAAAAAGTCTTCGACACTTATCCCAAAGCAAAGAGATACAAGGATTATCGCTTAATGTTGGATAACCAAAAGGATATTGATGCTGTCATCGTTGCCACGCCGGATCATACTCATGCCATTATCAGCATGGAAGCTATTAGAAGAGGCAAGCATGTCTACACTGAAAAGCCCTTGACCCATACTGTGTATGAGGCGAGAATGTTGACTGAAGCTGCCCGCAAGTATAAAGTGGCAACCCAAATGGGAAATCAGGGACAGGCGGGTGACGAGCCAAGAAGATTGCAGGAAATGATTCATGACGGAGTAATTGGTACAATTAGAGAAGTTCACGTATGGACCGACCGTCCAAACAGAGGCCTGGCAGACACATATTGGCCACAAGGAGTAAAACGTCCGGAAGATATGCCGCCCGTACCGGATAGCCTCGACTGGGATTTGTTTACAGGTCCTGCGCCGTTACGTCCTTATCATCCTTCTTATCACCCTTTTAAATGGAGGGGTTGGATAGATTATGGTACTGGAGCACTTGGAGATATCGGTTGTCATTCTTTTGACTCGGTCTTCAGAATACTCAAACTAAAATATCCTACCAGTATTCAGGCCACATCCACATTGGTGAATGGTGAATCATTTCCGTTGGGTTCAATGGTTACATATGATTTTCCTGCCCGTGAAAACATGCCTCCTTTACGTCTTACATGGTACGACGGAGGATTGCGTCCTGCACGTTTAGATGAAATAGATCCTGGCATCCAGATGGGAGCAGGCGGAGTACTTTACATAGGCAGTAAAGGAAAAATTTTGGGAAATCGTGTCCTGCCACAATCGCTCAACGACTCCTATAAGATACCCGAACCCTATATTAAATCCTCACCTGGACATCGGCAAGAATGGATTCTTGCCAGTAAGGGCGGTAAGCCGGCAGGTTCTAATTTCGATTGGGCAGGGCCATTAACAGAGACTGTCCTGTTGGGTAATATAGCACTGAGGCCCGAATTAAGGGAAAAAATGAGTTTTGAAAACTTGCATTTTGATGCTGAAAAATTCTCATTTCCAAATATGCCGGAAGCCGATCAGTTTCTACATTATGAATACAGAGAGGGTTGGAAATTATAACTCAAAAAAAGGTTATCAACACATTTTAGCTTTCCCTTGTCAGTTTCTTGGGATTGTCAAGCTTGACAATCCCAAGAAGCCAGTTTATTTTTGAATAAAATACGTCTCAAAGATGAGAAGTTTATTTACACCGCACTATAGGTTTAAACGTACTTGGAAATTAAATTTAAATAGTATACTTTTGGAATGAAATGCTGATATACCTTTGAGTAAGAAAGATATTTTGAATTGATATTATTTATATATAAGTCAATTTACCAATTCTTCATGGATAAACACGCATATACAATTTAACAGAGAAAATGATAAACATACAAATAAGATTATAAGAATTTCACAAATATCGAGATGAGAAGTTTACTGTTTTTATTTATGTTTTGTTTTGTGTATTCCCAACTATACCCCGTTGAACCAGGCAAAGGATTAGTGTTTGCATCTCACGAAACCAAACAGGAAAATCGTACATCTCTTCATCTGACATCAGAATCCAAAATAAAGTTTAAAGAGTATTTTTCATTGGAGTTCGATTTTAAGCTTAAAAGAGATCGTCAATGCTTCGGTTATATATTTAGAATTATTCTCAATGAGTCTGCAAATATCGATCTCTTGATCCATAAACCAGATAATCAGAATTTATCTTATTTTTTATCCTCCAGTGATCTCATTTACAACAAAGTGGGAGAAGTCACAAAAGATATCACGAATGAATTCAAACACGTCAAAATTGAATTTTGTAAAAATGAAAACAAGCTGAAACTACACATCGATACGGTTTATACAGAATTAGATTACCCGCTGGACAAAAGTAACAAAGCAGATTTATATTTTGGAATAAGCCAACATATAAAATATACAAGTTATGATACCCCTCCATTTATATTAAAGGATGTGGTCATATCTCTGACACCTTCAAAACCAAAATATCATTGGACTCTGGGAAAACACACCAATGATGACATTGTATATGATGAATTGAATAACAAGAAAGCTAAAGTCAGTAATCCCGACTGGTTAATTGATAGACACACAAGATGGAATTTAAGAAAAAGTTTAACGGAATTTTCAACAATATATCCTGTTTTCGATGATAAACAAACAATGTATTTAATTACAGAAAAGTCTGTCATTGCTTTTAATATCAAAAAAAACACCTCTTTGTCCTATAATTATCCCGATAGTATAGACCTCACAAAATCTGTACAAAATTTCAGTTGGGATCCCTACTCAGCCAAACTATTCTATTATAACTTCCAGAAAACACCTCCATTTATTTCCTATTTCAATTTTGAAGAATCCTCATGGGAGCGAGAGGCCATAAATGAAGAAAGACCAACACAATGGATGCAACACAGCAAAATTGTACTTCCTGCTGATTCAACCTTTCTACGCATATTTGGTTATGGGTATCATAAATATAACTCAAGTATAGATTTATATTCATTTACAAATAAGAATCTTAAGAAAATTGATCTATCAACCAGAATTGAACCTCGTTATCTGAGTTCTTTGGGCTTGAATGACTCTATTCTATATATATATGGAGGTGTTGGAAATAAATCCGGAGAGCAAACCCATGGAAGCTACATTTTTAATGATCTTTTTAAAATTGATCTAAGAGATTTCTCAATATCAAAAGCTTGGTCCAAAGAAACATCCAATAAGTCAACAATTGCAGCTGGCAATATTCTTATAAATGACAGTCTCTACGCTTTGGGACTTATGTATAATCCTGTCAAATATTCAAATTCACTTCGGCTGTCAAAAATTAATCTTGAAAAATATGAATTAAAACATTTGGCGGACACATTGCCTTATTGTTTTAAAGATACCGATTCACATGCCAATTTATACTTTTCAGAAGATAATTCTGAATTATATGCTGCCATTGTATATAAAAACGAGAATAATAAATACGAATTCAATCTATATTCCATAGCCTACCCTGTTATAAACCTGGAAGATGCTATCCAATCAGAGTCTAGAGGTTGGTTCTCATATATCCGCCTTATCTTATTGATTATTTTACTGCTTACATTACTTTTGCTCTTATGGGGTTTTCTAAAACGTCGACAGAAGTTCAATTGTATCTCATTTGAAAAGGCAGATCATGTTATTGACGGAGAAGAATGTAAATTATCAACAGGTATTTACCTGCTCGGGGGCTTTTATGTTATAGATAAAGATGGCAATGACATAACAAAAGAATTTACCCCGATAATGAGGCGCATATTGGCACTCATAATTCTTGAAAGTAAGCATTCGGAGAATGGAATTTCAAATTCACGATTAAAAGAATTATTTTGGTCTGACAAGTCGGAAAAAAGTGCACGTAACAATCGTAGTGTCAATATTCGAAAAATACGTCTGCTTATAGGAAAAATCGGGAAATTTGATTTGGTCTATAATTCAAATTGGAGAATTGAAAATGAAGAAGATATCTATTGTGATTATGTAGAGGTTATTGATTTGTTAAAAACAATGTCTTCGTTCAAAGAAGAGGGTTTTCTTGAAATATTGAAAAAAATATCGCGTGGTTCATTACTCCCTGATATACAAGATGAATATTTTGATATTTATAAAGCTGACTACACCGACTTAATTCTCGACACTTTCACCAAAACATATGAAAACAAAGAGGTTTCAAGTAATCCTCAACTTACAATTTTACTTGCTGATGCAATACTAATGTTAGATATATTAAATGAATTTGCAATCAAAATAAAATGTCAATCTTTAATTAAATCTGGCCGATCAGGTTCGGCCAGATCCGTCTTTGATAGATTTGTAAATGAATATGAATTAATGATCGGTAAGGAATTTCCGAAAAAATTCCATCAATTCATGTCATAGAAACTTCGTTAAAATGAATGAATTATTCATTAACAATAAGGTCTATTCATCATTTTTCCTTTCCCTTTTTAAATCAGATTTGTTTACTTTATCTTTAGACCAGCGTTTACTATTTGCTTTATTAACCGGTTCAGCCATATCCTCTAACCAGATGTGGTGCAAGGCTATCAATTCCTTCATTTTTTCAGGATATATTTCTGACAAATCATTCTGTTCTCCTATATCCTTTTTTAGATTAAAGAGCTGCCTCTTGTCTCTGTTCCCTACAACTTTCCAGTCATCTTTACGGATTGCCCACCATGGGTCCAGACTGCCACCCGACCAATATAAAGCCCTATCTTCAATCCTATCATTTCCTTTTAACATGGGTAAAATATTCTTCCCATCGAAAAAACTATTAATCTCATATTTATTTTCTTGTCCTAACGCCGCAAGTATGGTGGGTAAAACATCTAATGAAATTACAGGAGTTGTACATACTGATTGCTTGAATTGAGACGGCCAGCTGACCAAAAATGGTACGCGGATGCCGCCTTCGTAATCCATGTGTTTTCCTCCATTTAAAGGCTTATTTTCTGCTTTATATTTCAATGCACCGCCATTATCACTAATAAAAAATATAAGTGTGTTATCACGTAAATTATCTTCTTCGAGTTTGTCTAGAACCATTCCAATAGCTTCATCCATACGATGAATCATGGCAAGCATAATATTTCTGGTTGTGTCTGGAGTATTGAATAAGGCGATATCTTTTTCCGGAGCCTGCATGGGTGAGTGAACAGCATTAAATGCAAGGTAGGCAAAAAAAGGATTCCCTTTATTCCTTGAAATGAAATCTACTAACGTGAGTTCGGGATAAGAAAAGCATAAAAAAAGTTGTGATATAGGGAGATTATTTGTATATTTATAGCTGATAATCAAACAAATAACAAACATCAGTCCTATGATCACAACAGACAAAGTTATTGAAATATTTTGTATTGCCGACGATTTTTGTGCAGAATATGAGAATGAAATTCAGAATCATCAACTTCAAGCCGGGGGTACAACTAAAAGGAGAAACAGGAAAACGCAAATGTCCCAGAGCGAGATTATTGCCGTGATGGTCTGTTTCCACTGCGGAACCTTCCATAATTTCAAGAATTATTACCTGTTTTATATTTGCAAACACATGAAGAGCTATTTTCCAAATGCCGTTTCCTACAACCGTTTTGTCGAGTTGCAACCCAGGGTGATTGTACCTTTCATGCTCTTGCTCAAACTCTTTGGATTTGGTGAATGCTCAGGCATTACATATGTGGATAGCACTCCCATTAAAGTATGTCATAACAAGCGTATACACTCGAATAAAGTATTCAGGGATCTGGCACAAAGAGGGAAAAGTACGATGGGCTGGTTTTTTGGATTCAAGCTTCATCTGGTCTGTAACGAAAAGGGTGAATTGCTGAATTTCTCTCTCACAAAAGGCAATGTCGACGATAGAAACCCTGACGTAATCAATGTTCTTACCAAAGATCTTTTCGGTAAACTATATGCAGACAAGGGTTACATCAGCACAAAGCTCTTCGAGATGCTGTTTGACCAGGGTGTTCATTTAGTGACCGGTATACGCTCAAATATGAAAAATTCCCTGATGTCATTCCGCGACAAGATTCTCTTACGCAAAAGATCTGTAATTGAGTCCATCAATGATGAACTGAAGAATATCTGCCAGATAGAACATTCAAGGCATCGTTCCACACATAATTTCATCATGAACATAATTGCTGCATTGGTGGCATATTGTTTCTTTCCCAAAAAGCCTTCAATCAAATTTGAAGTGGAAAAGTCAAGTCAATTAACCATTTGGGGATAATATGTTATCCCGAACTCACGTTACTACCTCTTCCCCCAGTCTGTCAGTAAGATAACCCTTTTCTTCAATTACAACATCATTGCGATATATTGGATCTTTAGGGTCGTTCAGATAAAAAAAATCATGTGCTCCTCTCCCGAGAAATCCAAATTGATAATCAAAACCTCTTTTATACGGACTCCACTGAATTTCCGGTCCGAGATGCCATTTACCAAATTGCCCGGTGGTATATCCTTGTTCTTTAAGATATTGAGGTATTATTTTTGCGTTCATATCCAGCCCGGAACCAGCTTCTCCTGCCGTATATAAACCATAACGCTGCTGATAACGTCCGGTCATTAGTCCCGCGCGAGTTGCTGAACTTATATGCGCTGTTACATATCCATCAGTACATGTTACACCGCTTTTTGCCAGGCGATCAATATTGGGTGTAGATACCTCCGGGGAATGGAATGGATTAAAACTGGAATCTGAATAGCCATAATCATCGGCAACAATGATTAAAATATTAGGCTTATCTTTGGCAGAGAGAACGGAGTAGCTTGCCAATGTGAGGGTCACCGCAGTAAAATTGAAAAATTTCATCTTTTTATTTTTTTCGTGTGTTTAATTTTCTTTTCAGTTTCAGGCTCCTTGATATTCATTTTCCAATCTGAAATTTGTTTCTCCATTTTGGATGCTGTTTCGGGGAAATTGGCTTTCAAATTGTTTTTTTCCAAAGGATCTTTGATAATATCATACAATTCAGCGACTCTACCCTTTTCCATGATTCCTTTCCAATTTCCCTGTAATGTTCCTACAGATTCTTCTTGGGTCCAGTATAAAGCCTCTTTTCGTTGAAATTCCTTTCCATAAAACGCATTTTCTACATTTATTCCATCATAAATTCCTTCGGGAATTTTCGCTTCACAAATTGCCGCTATTGTCGGCAACCAATCTGTTCCATGGATTACCGTTTTCTCATCTATTTTCCCGGAGGGTACATGTTTGGGCCATGACACGATAAAGGGAACCCTCAGACCTCCTTCATGAAGGCTAAGTTTTCTCTCTTTGTATATCTTTGCACTGCCCACGCTGTTCAATAAATCGGGTTCCTCCTTATATCTGGCTCCAATACTTTTACTTTCAATCTGTTTGGTTAAAGGCCCCGGGCCATTATCACTCGTAAAAACAATTAAAGTATTATCAAATAAATTATTTTTTTTCAGAAAATCAAACAATCTGCCGAGAGCATTATCCATTGCAGTGATGTCTGCACAATATGCTTGCATGGATTTATTGATATCGCCATATTGTGACACAAACTTTAAAAATTCCTGTTGATAAGGGCTGAAATCACTAAAATTTACTTTTAGATCTTTATAAACGGCCAATTGTTCGGGAGTGGGATGAATATAAGAATGGGTCGGATAAATCCATAGATTTATATAAAATGGGTCGGAAGAATCACGAGAACTATTCTTTTTAATGAAATCGATAGTCATATCTACGTAAGCATCCGTAGTCTTTGCTCTCCAGTATTCCTGGTCTCTTTCTTCTTTTGTCCATGTCCTGCTGTTTCCCGCCGGGCTCGTAAGAAAATGATGATCAATACCCAGTTCGTCAGGCGTAACAGCACCTTCTTGTCGAGCCGAAAGATGCCATTTTCCGATATGTGCGGTTTTATATCCGGAATCTTTTAGAATCTTTGTGACAGTAGGTTCCTCCGGGCGGATAGTAAGAGTATTGTCAAAATACCTCGCGGGATATTTTCCCGACATCAATGCATAACGACTTGGAGCACTCCACGGTGCGGCCATATAGGCTCTTCCGAATCGAATTCCATCATCTGCCAGGTTATCCAAATTCGGCGTTTTCGCATACGGATGGCCCGTACAGTGTAGATCACCTGACCCTAGATCATCGGCAAGAATCATTATCACATTGGGTCTTTCCTTTGAATTTATTGTTCTGCAATAAAGGAGTAAAAATAGTACCAAAAGAGTAGTTTTGATTTTCATAACTCAAATATTTATTTCAAATTTATTTATACGAATTTTATAATAATATTCTTCCTATCTGTGATATCCTTTCTTTTGTATCGTATCCATCTTTTCTCTCATTTGTTTAGCTTTTTCTGGATATTTTACAATTAAATTTATCTTTTCTCCTGGATCGTTATTTAAGTTATATAACTGCTCTTTTTCACTTTGGAAGATTTTTAATCGTTCTTGGGGAAAATTTTCCGGAGGTGTATTATCGATATATTTCCAACCCTCCATTTGAAGAGCCTTCATACCCTTTGAATCTGCCGTTATCATATCAACCCGTGGGTTATTGCTTTCTTTACCTAGCAAATATGGAAGAAAACTAAAACTATCGGGGGCTATGTCCTTTGATTCAGGCAGTTTATCATTGGTTATATTTACAAAAGTAGCAAAGACATCAACAGTGTTAATCATTTTCTCAGAAATGCTACCCTCTTTTACAACCCCTTTCCAGGATACAATGAATGGCACATTCGTTCCTCCCCGCCAGATTGTATGTTTATCACCACGCAAATCACCATTTATTTTTAATCCATAATTAATCGCTTGTATTTCTGGGGCTTCTGGCCGCTGTACTGGAATATCACCTCCATTATCACTTGTGAAAATAATGATGGTATTTTCTCTTAATCCCATATATTCCAAAGTCTGTATAATCTGCCCAACGCTCCAATCAAGATCCTGTATAAAGTCTCCATAAGGTCCACAGTTACTAAGCCCTCTCATATAGTCTGAAGGCGTAATAGGATGATGAACAGCGATTGGCGCAAAGTATAAAAAAAAGGGAGTGTCTGATGATTGTTTCTTCAACCAGTTAACAGATTTTTCAGTGAGTACATTCATCACATCTTTGTTAACACGCTGTGGCGCATCAAACCCAAAATATTGGCTACCATAAAATGATCTCGAATAGGGATGTGCTTCTTTGCTGTTCAATCCATAGATCTCATCATTTTCAATAAAAACTCCCCAAACATCATCATGATTTGATGGTACCCCAAAGTGGTAATCAAATCCCAGATCAAGAGGCCCTGGCGTTAATTTGTCAGTAAAATCACACGGTTGTTTGTTACCATATCCCAAATGCCATTTTCCTATTGCAGCACTATTGTATCCCTTATCTTTCAGAACATCTGCGATTGTAACTCCTTCTGGATCGGGCAATAGAGGACTGTTTGCTGAAAGCACTCCATATTTTAAAGTAGAACGCCAGGGATAAGTTCCAGTTAAAAGACCATACCGGGTCGGAGAACTGACAGATGCAGGGGTATGCGCATTGGTAAACATCATACCTGTTTCTGCCAAACTATTTATGAAAGGTGTACGTACAAGATCCTTGTCAGCACCATAACAGTTTACACTTCCATAACCTAAATCGTCGGCTAAAATAAAAACTATATTCGGTAATTGTGTTTGCCCAACTAAAAGATTAGCAGTAATAAAACATTTGATACCTATAATAAATTTTATTATTCTTGACATAATTCCAATATGTAAATTAATGTTTATAAAAGAAATCTATATTATAATTCGATGAGGGTTATAAAAAAATTATAAACTGAAAAATATGAATATTCATCCCAGAGAATCATTCATCTTATTGTTTAGGTTCTGTAAAAACATGCTTTTCCATATTATTTGTTTTTGTCATTGGTCCAATAACTTTTACAGAAGATTTCGCTCCGATATATATATTCAATCCCGGGTCTAAGAAACGATTGGCAACCAATTCGACATCTCCCCCGGAAATATAAAAAGCAGCATCTCCCTGTTTGGCTGTGTGATTGGTCTGATAAAACAGAATTTTTCCGTTTTCAATTTCTACTGAACGTTCGGGCTGTCCCCAAAATATTGAATTAAAGAATCTGGCAATACCGGAGAACTTGTTTGAAATATGTATTGTTCTTTTTTTATCAGACTCTCCAAGCGGTACCAGTTGCGTATTAATAAATTGCAAATCATTTCCGCCATCAATTCGAAGAGGAATTTCGCTTCCGTCCACTCCTTGTGCCATACTTGTTCCACTTGTTCCCCCTAAACCACTTTGATGTATATAACGGATTCCGTAATGAGCCCCGTAAACAAAGTTTTGCAGCATATTTTCTTTCTTATTATATCCAAATTTAATTCCTGTCAAGGTTTTTTGCGTATTGGCACGAAGTAATGATCCTTCTTCTGGTTTGTTATTATATAAAGATCTGCCCCAATAATGTGGTATAAACTGGATATTTTGTACCCAACCTTCACCACTGTTACTTCCTAAGTAAATTCCAGTACGTAATGGAGATCCGCATACATAATCAATTACATGTCCTTTGCTGTCATACGATGCAAAATCAATGCCCTGATATGAATTTACAAGAACTATATCTTTTGCCCATACTTCTTGTCCCAATCCTTGTATTGTCCATGGATAAGGAATGTAATTTGTTGTTTCCCAGACTTGTTCCGGATAAAATATTGTGAGCCCCCGGATGCCTGAATTTTTTTCCAAACTAATTAACGGAGTTCCATTTTTTTGATTTTTCCCGGTCTGAACAATTAATTCACTACCCGACCTTTCAATGGTGTGGTGCGGCCCCTCGTAAGAACCTCTTAATTCAACTCCTGATGGAATTATTAATTCATTCTCTAAAAGATATGAACCTGGAGGTAGAAAAACAGTTCCTCCTGATCCACGTGCAAGGTCCAGAGTTTTCTGAATAAATGGTGCATCATTTATTTTTCCATTTCCTGATGCGCCATAATCTTTTACATTAAACAAAGAGTTTGAAGCTGGGTGAGGAATAGTCTTTTTCCACTCATAATCCTCTAAATCAGGCTTATTCAAATTTAAAAAATCATGTGAAATCGTACAACCGGCATTGTTAGTCATGAAATTTCTGATATCAGGAGTTCCTGAGAAAATATTTCCGGCAATATATGCCATGGAGGTACTATTACCCAAACTGATATGATTGGAAGGCTGAGAAAACTCTGATTGTAATATTTCGATAATCCCACTCGAAATATCAACGGCTGAACCTTTGCTTTTTTCTACGTTGAATTTAGTGTGCATAAAAGTCAATGCACCATTTTCCGACTCTTTCATTTTTACTGCTGTCGACAAAAAGCCACTGATGGTTAAACTGTTAAATTGTGCAGTTGAATTAAAACTTTTATCTGCCAAAATTCCAATACTATCATTCCCTTTTGTATGTATATTTCCTCCAGTAATGAAAAAACCCGCAGCCGCATTATCACCGAGAAATACACCTGTGTGACAGTCAGAAAGTTGCAGATTGTAAATACCTCCATTGGGCCCTCTCATTTTATGAACTGCAGAGGGGAGTGTTGTAATTCCTATTTTATAGTGTTCAATGGTCAAGTTATAAAACCAGGTCCAGGCGGGAAATCTTATTATTACTGCTTCTCCGTTTGCCTCCATCCATTCAATTAACTTCTTTTTATTTTCTGAAGAAACAGGTTTGTGATTTAAATTTGATTGTATCCAAAAAACGGGACTGAAGTGAAGGTTTTGCATTCTTGCTACGTCCCAGGTGTTATCGCGTACAAGACCCGTTTTGAGAGCGGTAGCGTAGACATTCCGCACCATTGCAAGTGAGTTATTCCCGGGTCCTATTTCAATGGCCTGATAGGAATTAACAAGCGTAATATTTTCTATGGTAGCACTATATCTTCCAGCTTGTCTTATAGTAAAAGGATAAGATTCTATTTTATCCATTTGTTGTTCGGGATACCAGATTGTCAGGCTTTTGATACCTGCGTTATCAAGAATATCGATAAATGCTGCTCCTTCAGATTTTCCTTTATCAGCAAAAACCATCAAAACAGTTCCATTTTCATTTTTATTATTTAAAGTAGTGTCAATTGGATTTTCCCAATCACCACGCAATGTTGTTCCAGCACGAATAATCAAACGATTATGGAGGGCATAACTGCCTGCCGGAATAAAAACAACGCCACCACCGTTTTCTCCGGCTTTATTGAGGGCTGCCTGAATTGCATCGGAATCATTTGTCTTTCCATCTCCTTTCGCACCAAAATCCATCACATTATAAGAGGCAATCACCACATCGTCCGTTTGAAAAACAGTTTTTACTACCCTAGGGGAAAAAGCATTTGTTTTATTTATTATTCTTTCTTTCTTTAGGTTACCGGGTATTTCACTTTTAATGGCAAAAGGACGTAATACGGAACCTGTTAAAGCAACCAAACCTAATTTCTTCACGAACTTTCTTCTTTTCATAAATCGCGTTATTTAGCGTACATAAATTCCTGTCAATTCAATAATCGTCTTTGTTCCCAAAAATTGTGAAGTAAAGGTCTTACTTTACTTCACAATTTACAAAGTATTTAATATTTTCATTACCATTCTTCAAACCGTAAATCCGATTCAGGATCACTGCGTTGAATAATCTCTTCAGTTACCGTGAATGTGTCTGAACTATCTGTATAGGTATATTTCAATGAAAATGTTCTTTTATCCGAATCATACGAAGATCCCAAGTCAGTGATTGTCATACCTCCCACAATTGACGCAAGCGAAACTTTATTATTTTCTGATAGAGAAATAATAAGTTTATTCTTGTCACTGACACTCCGGCTTCCTATTCCTCCCATTTCGAGTTGGTTGAGTGATAAGGTTATCAAATCTCGTGTTTTGTTCTTAATCAATTCTGAATAGCTGTATGAATTGGTCAGACCTGTTGATTGACTGGTTTCAGACCCTTTCACGTAGTATGTCCCACTTTCTTGACTAATGTACTTAATTACAATAATTGAATAATCTTTGGGAGAAGTCACTTCATTCCCAGAAAGTATGGAATCTGCTGAAGTTTCATAAATGCGAAGTGGCAGAACATACGTTTTGGTTAATGCCAAAGGATCTGCACAGAAAATTTCCTTGTTAATTTTTAAAACTACGTCTCCAATTGTTTTGCCTTTTGGGATAACAAAGAGGCTATCACTGGACGGTAATTCCATTTTATAATAATTTTGAGGCAATAACGTTAGATTACTGGCTCCACTAACCGTATTCAACAAATCAGGTTCAATTCTGAATCTCACCCAATGATCACTTGTGTTTTCCCGGATTCCTCCAAGAGTAACGCCAAATTTAATCTGCATCGGATCTCTTGCAACAACTGTACGTAGGGGTTTTTGTGAACCGAAATATACGGTTGTGTAATTATAATCTTCAATGTAGTCATTGTATTTCTCACATCCATGAAATAAAATAATGAATGAAAGGATGACAAAAAAATTAAGTAGTTTCATATTTATATAATTTTTTTCACCAACCTTTATTTTGGATTAAGTTGGGATTTTTTATTATTTCTTCGTAAGATATCGGTGAATAATAGTATTTTTCGTCATTGAGCAGCCTCTTCTCAACTACCAATGGCGACTCGGTCGGATTTGTTCCTTCAAAAATTAAACCTGTCTCGCTCTGAACTATCCGGATTCCGTTCACAGATTCATTCAACGGCAGTAACCATCTTCTAAGGTCAAAATAACGCATATTTTCAAAAGCAAATTCAATTCTTCTCTCGTTAAGAATCAAATTTCTAAATGCTTCCTTACCCATGGAAGCTACTTCATCCACATAAGTCGTTGAAGTAATTCCTGCAGCTTTTCTAACATTATTAATAATTGAAACCGCAGTATGAGGAACATTCTCGACTACACCCATCGGGCCGACAGACTCGTTAAGAGCTTCAGCCAGATTAAAATAGACCTCGGACCTCCTTAATAAAGGGTATTGATGGAAATCATTGACAGCTGTCAATAATGAAGGATCGAACAACATATTATTTTTTGATGACAACCATTTACGTAAATAGTAACCTGTCCTTGTGTTTCTATATTCATACCCTGCAGCATCTCGACCAGGATTACCTTCTTCATCTACCGCAATTTCAAGTGGCCGGCTGGAATTGAATATCTGTCCGTGATAATAGACAGTTAAATCCAAACGCTTGTCACGATTATTATATGGAGCCTGGGGGTCGTATCCCGATCTGGAATCAGTAATCGGATAACCGTTAATCATTGGAAAGGAATTCACCAGATTTTGTGAAGGATTGGTTTTTCCCATTCCAAAGAAAACAGGAGGGAAATTACGAGTTTCCATTGCATTATTATTTATCCATGTGCGAAACAAAAACTCATCAGGTGTTATGTTTCTCAATCCAGGACCAGCAAAATCAGCTTCAGTCAGACCCGTATAGTTTCCAATGAGACCATCCTCAATGGCTTGAAAAGATGAATGAACAGCTCTGATCCATTTATCGTGAATTTCTCCATCAGAAATTCCTGAAGGTTGAAAGGCTGGACTCGCTGCATAGGTGTACAATCTGGATTTCAACGCATATGCCGCTTTGCCCGAAGCTCGTCCTGTTTGAGTTTCTCCAATAATGGCATCGGTTCCCAAATATGAATTTGGGAGATATTTGATGGCTGAATCACAATCATTCGATATCTGTCTGACACACTCTTCATACGTATTACGGATCAAGCTATTCAATTCAGAGGTATTTGTTACATTTTTTAGAACAATTGGATAGCCCAAAGCTTCTCCTTCGTCAGTTAATCCACCGTACTTCTGTAGAAGATCAAAGCCCCACCATGCCCTTAGAAAATATGCTTCACCTTTTAACCGTGTACGTATTGAAATATCACGTGCCGGATCATTCAAATCATATATAATATCTGACTTTAGTCCGTTTTCGAGGAAGAGGTGAATATATTGAAATTTTAAATAGGCGGTAGTCCAGTTCTCAATAGGATTATTGTGAGGTGTAATCCCGCCTGCTGTTAATTGATACAAGCCGGAGGTAAAATCGTTGGTCACCGCGTTATCCGTTGCAACATCTAAAAAATTATTTCCAGCCCAATTGTCGGGTTGTGTCATAATATCCACATAAGCCTGGAGCAATACTCCTTCGGCTTTGTGAGGTAATGACCACGTCAATTCATCTCCGTAAGAATTATCTGTCTTTAAACTCAAATCAGCCTGACATGAAATAAATCCAACAGATGAAATAAAAATCAGAAATATTTTATAAATTTTCATTTGAATACAGTTTAGATTAAATTAAAATGTAATATTCACTCCTGCGGTCAACGTTCTCATAACCGGATAATTCAGGATACCGGCATTTAATGCTTCAGGATCCAAATCTTTTATTTTTGATAACACAAACAAATTTGATCCCCGACAGAATATTTTTGTCGATTTAATAAACGATTCAACATGCTTATTCTGTATGGTATAACTTATTTCCATATTCTTCAAACGGAAAAAACTTGAATTTTCTATCCACATATCAGAATTCATGTAGTTATTCGCGCCAGGAGTTGTTGTAAGAGCAGGATATTTACCGTTTGGATTACTTTCGGGATGATAACTTTCAAATGCCATAATCGAGTACTTATTTTCACCTCTCATCCAGTAATAAGAATTATTTAACCAAGACTTAACTCCCAGGTTGGCTGTTCCCAATAAATAAAGTCCCCAATTTTTATAACTAAAATTAAAATCAAGTCCCAATATAAATCGTGGAAAGGCATTTCCTATTTTTTTTCTATCAAGTGTATTAATCACACCATCGTTGTTTAAATCCTTATACGCGATATCTCCATTTCCATATGGACCAAAAGTCTGTAAGGGATGATCGTCCAATTGTACATCTTTACCAAAAATACCTTCAGTAACATATCCAAACATAGAATCAGAAGGTTTGTCTATCATGCTGCGGTAATCATCCGGATAATTGATCTGATTGGCCTTCAACACTTTATTTTTTGAATATAACATATTCCCTCCAATTGAATATCTTAGTCCTCCATTCGTTGTTTCAGTCCATCTGAGCTCAATTTCAACTCCCTGGTTGGCCACTTTTCCCAAATTTGTATATGGGAACAAACTCCCATAAAGTGAAGAATAAATTGCATCTGCTTTTTCAATCTGGTCAAACGACAGCTCATTAAAATAATTTATCTCTGTAGCTAGTTTCCTATTGAAGGCCAGGATTTCAATACCCAAATTAAACTGGCGGGATTTTTCCCATCTCAGTCCAGGATTCCCCACCACGTCAAGCCTGATTTTACTGGTACTGTTCCCATTGTTAAATTGAAAAGTGCCGTTATTCAACCATCTATTTTGAGAAAGATGATAAGTAGTTGAAGCATCATAACCTAACAATCCGAGAGATGTGGACTTGCAAACTTAATTGAGACAAAAAGTTAGGCGACATTTTTAATTGATTCTTTTTTAATATTATACTGATCCCAAAATTCATCAATGTTTAAGTTACCCAATGCTGAGAATCTCCTTTTATGATTATACCAGGTTTCAATATATTCAAATACATGCAAGCGCATTTGCTCTCTTGTTTTGAGTTTGGTACCATAGACCAATTCAGATTTGAAAGTTTTGAAAAAGCTTTCAGCCACAGCATTATCCCAACAATTTCCCTTTCCACTCATACTTTGCTCCAGCTTCAAGGATTTCAGCAGGTTTACAGTTTGTTTGCAGGCATACTGGATGCCCCGGTCAGAATGAAATATCATTCCTTCTCCAAAAGGTCTGTTCCTGTTGGCCATCCTGATAGCCGGAACTACGGTATGGGATGCATTCATATGATCACTTATGGACCATCCGATCAGTTTGCGGTCAAAAAGATCCAGCACACAGGTCAGATAAAGAAACCCATCCTTACACGGAATATAGGTCAGGTCAGAGACACACGCTTTCACAGGCTCATTCTGATTAAATTCGCGATTCAACAGATTTGGAGCAACCTTATAGTTATGAGAGGTATCCGTCGTCACTTTGAATCGTCTCGAGAGTTTGCTGCGCAAGCCCATTTCCCTCATGTGGCATGCTACGGTGGTTCTCGAGACAGGAGTTCCGGATGCCTGCAAATCCTTCGCCAGCCGGGGGCTTCCATTGCGTCCTTTGGCTGCAAAATAGGCATCTCTGATCTTTTCGTCCAGCTCCATATATTTGCGCTTACGTTGGCCCTCCGGATCTTTAAGCCAGCGGTAATAACTGCTCCGGGGTACTTTCAATACTTTACACATCACCTCGATCGTCCATTGTTTCGAGTTGTATTCCTTTATAAAGAGATAGATCAACGATCTTTCTTGGAGATGATGCTCAAAGCTTTTTTTAATATGTCCCGCTCTGTTTCAGCCTCACCCAGACGTTTTTCCAGTTCGGCAATCCTTTTGGAGTTTTCATCTAGTGACTGGACTCCATGTCCGGGGAAACTGGCTTCCCCTTTCTGCTGGTATTCTTTCCGCCAACGATATAAAAGAAAGGGGGCAATACCCAATTCCTGCGCAAGCTCGGAAACATTCTTGCGCTCTAAACTAAGTTTGACCGCATTATCTTTGAATGCCTTGTCAAAATGTGTTCTTTGTTTTCTCATATTACACAAAAATAAGCGTTTATGCTTAACTCTGTGTCCCGGCAAAGTTAGAAATTCCAATGTTTTAATTTTGAAATAATTAATTTGCTCTTGGGCCAATGTTTTAAAAAATTCTTCTTCTGATAATATCCAGCCTAGACCTCCGGCGTAAAATAACTGATATTTATTATCTCCGGTAAACTTACTGCTTCCCATATATGACAAATCACCTTCAACTATATACTTATTGCCATAAACATAATTTCCTCTTAAGATATAATTGACTGATTTAATGTCCTGAGAAGAACCTGTAAATTCCTGTTTTAAGCGAATATTGGATAAGTCGAATTTTAATGCATGTTTTTCGAATTCATAATTGTAATTAACATTTGCAAACCAACCGGAAGTCCTTTGATTAAATGTATTACTTAATCTTACATCATCAGTCAAATTAGTTTTTTTGAGTTGCGTAAGAAGAAGTGAATCTGTTCCATCCGCTTTTTTGATATAACGCTGTGCGTAAGTCGCTGCAGAAGTACTCAATGATTCTATGCCAAAAAATGAATTATCAAAAGAGAGATAGGCTTTGGCTGATAATCCTTGTAAATACTTATTTAAATTAAAATCCAGTCCAAAATTGGTCTGTCCGTTCAAATTTTGATTTCTCGAATATCCTCCATATTGGAGGGCTCCATATAAATTATCAGGATTTGTAAAACTTGCGCCCAAGGCGGGAAGACCAGTTGTATCACTTTTGATAATTCCTTCATCGATAATCAGGGGATATTCGTTGGGGCGTGTATTGCTGATGGCCTGATAAACTGAATTATGACTGAGGTTGCTTCTAATGGTCCGGTCATATTGGAGAGCAAGTCCTATAAATCCCGAAATTAAATCGTTTATCTTGACATTAAGATTTCCTCTCATATTCAAACGATTGTATTCTGGCTTTGTTCCTATTTTCTCCAGTCCGTCCGTTCCGGAATATCCGGTTATTAAGGCATATTGAGTACGCTCATCTCCGCCTGAAAACACCAGTGACAGCTTATGATAATTATTTGAATTCTCAAGAAAGTAATCATTAAAATCCACATTCGGATATCTGAAATCATTTGTCCCGGTACTGTTCTGGTAACCTTCAATATCGGCTGAGGAGTACAACGGGACTAAATTATCTCTCTGACGTGCCTGATTATAGAGGAGAGCATACTCATAAGCGTCAAGATACTCAGGTGTGCGGGTAACCTGACCGTAACCGTACTCTACACCAATTTTGATGATTTGTTTCAACTTTTCACCTTTTTTGGTGGTAATGAGCAGAACACCATTTGCAGCACGTGCTCCGTACATAATTTTAGCGGTCGCATCTTTTAATATTTCAATACTTTCAATTTCTTCTGGTAAGAGATTATCAATTGGACGCTCCATGCCATCTACGATAGTTATGATTGGATTACTTCCTCCGCGTTGATTTCCTCTGACAGACAGACTTGAGGGATTGCTTGCAAGACCTCCGGCATTCATGGAAACATTTAGACCTGATAATTTACCTTGAAGCATATTGGATAGTAAAATATCAGGGTATGAATGAAGCGTTTCCCCTTTAATAACACCAACGGCACCAATCGTATTTCTTTTTGTTTCACTGATTCCGGCAGGAAACAAAATATCGTCTTTTTCTCCTTGATAAAAAGGTATTTTTTTCAAAGTGATAGATTCCGGTATCGAATTATCCTGAATTGAAATAATTTTTCTTTCATATCCCAACGTTTCAATAAATAATGAGGAATTGTTCTTCGCGTTTATCTCAAACTTGCCATCATTTGCAGTATAAGCAATTATAGTTTCTTTAGCATCTGTAATAACTACATTTTGTAAAGGTTTTCCTCCTTCGTCAACAATCACCGAACGCACTGTTACATTCTCGGGTTTATTGGTTTTAGCATTCTCCTGAGAATAAACAGTCAGGCATAAAGAGAGTAAAGACCAAAAAAAGGAGAAAACAAGATATTTATAGATCTGATTTTTTTTCATATAAATAACAAATTTATTCAATAAGCTTTGTTTCAAAGATGTAAATAATATCAGTCGCAATAAATAATTTATTCTACAAGATTTTATTTACAACTTTTATTATAATTTACCAACCCGGGTTTTGTTTTAATTTTGAGAATCTAAAGACTTCGTCCTTCCCGATTGGATACCAGTAATGCTCTGTTTGAAAAACTCTTACGGTGGTTTCGGTGGTAAGATCTTTCAGCTTATACTTAAATATATTTCCAGGTAATACATTATCAGTAAATGCACTGTTCTTTTTGTATTTGCCAACGGCAGTTGCAGTCACTTGAACCCCTTTTAGTGGATATGGATCACCCGAGGGATTGAAAATGTCTTTGGCGATCATCCACCGACGTATATCAAACCAGCGATGATTTTCAAACATCAGCTCCACAGCCCTTTCGTTTCTTATTCGTTCACGAAATATTTCTTTACTTGTGGTATATTCGTTTCTGACCGGACTCATGCCTACACGTTCACGAACCATGTTTATTGCATCGACTGCTGACCAGGGATAACCATTTTTTTCAGTGGGCCCGTACGCTTCATTCATTGCTTCAGCATAGTCTAGCCACACCTGTGTTGTACGGATAATTATACAATTATAAAAATAATCTCCATAACCTGCGTCACCACCCGGCAGACGGGTATGTACACTGGAAGGCCATTGCCATTTTTTCACTGAATAACCAGTAAGGTTTGCCGCTATAGGCTCTTGGGCAGGAGTGACATCACGCCCACCCTCCCAGGTACACAGGTAATTTATATTATTTTGTATGGAACCAAAAGCTTCTCCCGGTAAAATAATAGTCATTCCCAATCGAGGATCCCGGTTTTGAAAAGGATTTATCTGGTCAAATTCAGGGTCATCTGTTTCCCATACATTTCCGACCAATTTAACAGGATAACCATTAATAGTTTCATACTTGTCTATCATGTTTTGTGTAGGATCAACATGAGATACACCCTTATTTCCTTTTCGGTTTGAGAATTCTATATTCTGCCATAATGTTGCCAAATCAGCCCCTCCGGAATTACGATTTTGTCCGGTAGAATTAATGTAGAAGAGCGATTCAGCGCTCACAAAATTTGGTGAATGATAAAAAATATGTTGGTATTCAGCACCTGGCATCATTTTGTGCTGTGGTACTACCGTATTAATATATTCAAGGGTTTGTTTTGCATATTCAGCTGCCTTTTTGCAATATTCAATATCATAACCGTTGTTTTCTATTCTGTCAATAGGATTACGCATCAAAGGGCTTGCTGCATAAAGTTGCATCATTGATCTCAAAGCATAGGCTGAAGCTTTATTCACACGCCCTGTTTCTGCCGCGGGCCATTCATCCGGTAAAAGTTGAATGGCTTCATCAAGTTGTTCAATGGCCCAATCAGACGATTGCTGATAAGTTAAGCGTTCTTCATCAAATTCATAATCTGCAGGAAAAACTTTATCCATTAAGGGCATCCCCCCCACTCGCCTGATCACTTCGAAATAAAACCATGCTCTAAAAAAATAAGCTTGCCCCAAAAGGCCTCTCCTTTCTTCTTCAATCAATGAGCCCATTAATGGAGTCTTTTCGATAACCCTGTTTGCTATTCGTAGACCATAGAAAGCGTTGGGTATCACGTTTCCTTTATTATTCCCTACATTTTCAGTACCCCAACCCACTTCGGTAGCAGTAGCCGCACCAAACCATGTCCCAGCATTTACGGTACCTTTCATTGACCCTTGAGGACGGGGATTGACAGCTTCATCTCCTATTTGACTGATATGATCATTCCCGATTCCCATTGCATCTGATTTCGAAAAGTCTTTGATACAATCATATGCCTGATCCAGATATCCTCTCACTGTTGAAAAATTATTGAATACATCAGTATCACTTAACCCAAGATCAGGAGCTTTATCAAGATACTTCTCACAAGAAGTAATAAAAGTGATCATTAGTATTATAAACGTTAATCTTTTTTTCCTCATAGTATATATTTTTTAATTAGTCAAAATGATAATCTAACGCCCAAATTATATCTCTTAATAATTGGATATACAAAAGCACCACTTTGTTCAGGATCTATATTCTTGAAATAGTTGGTAAATGTAATTAAGTTGTTTCCGCTGGCATATACTTGTAATTTACTAATTCCCAGGTCTTTAATCAATTTATTTGAAATATGGTAATTTAATTCCAGGTTTTTGAGTCTTAAATAAGAGGCATCCTGGAATAAGTATGTGGTATTGGCGCGCATGCTGTAACCGCGGTGATCGGAATGCAAAACTGGTTTTGTAGCAATGTCAGCGTTTTCCAGAGTCCACGTATAGATCACATCTGGGCTCGCTGTATAAACTCCTGAATTCCCATCTCCTAAATCCCAGTAAAGATTTCCGTCAACTTGTTTAGAAATTTGCGAAACTCCATAAAAATTAAATGAAATACCAAATCTTTTATAGTTTAGTCCTCCGGAAAATCCATACGTTGAAAGAGGATAAGACAAATTCTTCATTGGAACTCTATCATAATTGTCTTGAATTTCACCATCCCCATTGAAATCCATATACAAAAAATCACCAGGTATCAATTTGTTCTGAGTGGCAGTATTATTAGTTGTTGGTCCATTAAAAATGTCATCTAGAGAATCATAATATCCCGCCACAATCAACGGTCTATTCACATCTATTGGCTTGCCTGCATTTTTAAGATAATCATCCATTTTGTACGGATCATCCCTGTATACAACTCTATTTTCGCTGAAAGTATAATTGGCTTTAATCCAATAATCTAAAGTTCTGTTGATTCGATCTCTCCATGTCGTTTCAATTTCGTAACCATGATTCTTGGTTTCACCTATATTCCCCGTCGGCTCTGCAATACCTACCCAGCCTGGAGTAGCAACCGGCATTAAAATTCCTTCCCGTTTTTCCTTAAATAAATCCAGGGTGACATCCAATTTATTAATAATGCCGATATCAAATCCGAGGTTTTGCTTTTTTGCTTTTTCCCATGTCGCATTCTCGTTGGCTGAAACCCCTTCTCTGTATAAAGGGCTATAAGTATATCTTGAATAATCTCCAAATGAAACTCCACCTCCTATGTTACTGTAAACCTGAATATATGCATACTCTGGTGCCGACTGATCGTACCCTATTTCACCGGAAGAGTAACGAACTTTCAGATTTGACAAGATTTCTGTTCCGATCAGATCTTTCACGAAAGGTTCTTCTGATACTCTCCAACCTAAAGCATAAGATGGAAAGAATCCAAATCGCTTACCTCTGGCAAATTTTTGAGAACCGGTATAAGCACCATTTATTTCTGCAAGATATCTTTCTCTCCAGTTATAGGTAAGACGGCTGACCCATGCTTCGTTTCTCAATGGAAAGCGAATCCCTGTTGAACTATTATTTTTCAATCCTGAATATTCGTAACGGTTCATCACAGCCATTGCGGTAATATTGTGCCCATTTATATTTTTTGCGTAATCAAGGCCTATTTCGTAGTACAGATTTTTCTGAAAACCTCCGTTCATCACATCGTCATAGCGGGCAGATGGATTATCTCCCTGAAAAATTTCAGGCCATCTTTTGTTTGTTATCATCGCATAACCACCTTCAGGCAAAGGATTTGAATAATCATAGGTACGATGATAACCGATAATATTTTTGGCGTCATAATCGTTACTTCCTGTCGCATATCTTGAAATCTCAGACAAAGTCCCTGATTCAGTATTATATGACAATTTCACGTGTGACTTCAGACCTTTTATCAGAAAATCGAGTTCCTGTTTCAAGATCACATCTATAAAGTTTTGATTCGTTTTAAATAATCTTTGCCCTAAATCAAAATTTGCAATAAGATTACCCTCACCAACATAATTAAGTCCAAATGTGCCGTCTTCGTATTTAATCGGAAAAATATTTCGCGGACTTAAATAAATTGAATTAAAAAAGCCTCTTTCGCCTGTACTTAAATTTTCCTGTGGATTTGCATGATACCCCATTTGACTACGATATCCATAGTGTCCCGAAAGGTTAATTGTCAATTCTGTGGTTTTACTTAAGTTAAAATCAAAATTTGTTCTCCAGTTATATCTCTTATAACCAAACGAAGGATCATATAAATCATTTTTTTTCGTTTTAAAAATATCACCGTCATCCAGATAACCCAGCGATGTAAAATATTTAACAAAATTAGTTCCGCCACGTAGACTTATATTATATTTTTGTGATGTGCCATTTTTAACGATTTCATTCCACCAATCTATTTGGGGAAAATATACATTATAAGGTCCATAATTTCCACTCGATAAAGCATTGCTCCATGCATCTATAGTAGATTGCGGAATTAACTTATCCCACTGCTTATCATTTGTGACAGCTTCATTCCATTTATTCATAGAAGTAACATAATCGGCAAACTCCGGTTTGGTAGTGGGCTGTTTCATCCCGAAATTTGCTTCAAAAGTTATTTCAGGAGCTTTCAGTGACCCACGCTTGGTCGTAACAAGAATGACACCATTTGCTCCTTTCACTCCGTAAACAGCAGTTGCTGATGCGTCTTTTAATACTGAGATTGTTTCAATTTCATTTGGATCCACGTCATTGAAATCACGTTCAACCCCATCAACGAGAGTAAGAATGGAAGATGAGCGCCAACTTGCTTTACCCCTGATAAAGACATCCGTATTAAAAGCGTCACCGGGCTTTGAAGAAGTATTAATAACTGTTACACCCGGCATGATTCCCTGCATTTGTTCTGAAAGATTTGTCACACCGGAAATTTCTTTCAGATCGTCCCCTTTTACTTGTGAGATTGATGC
Organism: Proteiniphilum sp. LBM24028; assembly: GCF_056629195.1. Classification (NCBI taxonomy): domain Bacteria; kingdom Pseudomonadati; phylum Bacteroidota; class Bacteroidia; order Bacteroidales; family Dysgonomonadaceae; genus Proteiniphilum; species Proteiniphilum sp. LBM24028. The sequence goes on from NZ_CM152817.1 coordinate 1,978,774, forward strand.
TACGGATGACAATTTCTTTTGTTGGCCATAACCTACAACAATAATTTCATCAATACTCAGACTTTCCGTTCTCATGATCACATTGATGACTCTCTGGTTTTCAATCGCTCTTTCTTCTGTTCCCATCCCTATAAAAGAGAAGACCAAAATTTGCGATGATTCAGGGATATTGACAGTGTAATTTCCATCAACATCGGTACTCGTACCAGTCTGTGTCCCTTTTACAACGACGGTAACTCCGGGTATTCCTAGACCTTCTTCATCCGTTACCTTGCCTTTAATAGAATACCTCTGTGAAAATGCTACACTGTGAACGCACAATGAAGCAAGTAAGATAAAAAGTAATTTATTCATTATACACTTGAATTTTAGTTACCCATTTTGTTTTATAGTATTAAATAACTTATTTGGTTTGTTTCCCATTACTATTTCAATATCAGGCCCGGACATTAATAATACATGTGATATAAAAGGATTATTATTTTCAATACCGTTCACTTTCACGCTTTGTATATATTTATTTTCTGGCGAATTATTTTTTATAACAATATGTATTTGCTTCTTATCTTCCAAAGCAATTTTTACTTCATCGAATAGTGGACGTCCCCATGAATATTCGCAACTGATGGGTGACACCGGATAAAAACCCATTGAATTCAATATGTACCATGCAGACATTTGTCCGCAATCTTCATTACCAGACAATCCGTCAGGAGCATCAAAGTAAAGTGTAGTGAGAATGCGATCCACCAATTCTTGTGTTTTATAAGACTTTCCAATATAGTTATACAAATGAGGAATATGGTGACTGGGCTCATTACCATGTGCATACTGGCCAATAAGACCAGATATATCCCCAGATACCCTCTCTCCAACGATCTCGGAGGTCATGCTAAACAAGGAATCCAATTTTACTGAAAAAGAATCAATTCCACCTTGCATCGAAACAAGATCGGGGACATTATGGGGAACATACCATGACCATTGCCATGCGTTTCCTTCACAATAGTCATCTTTACGATGATTGGAGGCTTGTGGATTGAACGGCTCACGCCAGGTCTCATCACTCATTTTTCCTCTCATAAAACCTGTACTTGTATCGAAGTAATTTTTATAATTCCGGGATTTTTTAACAAATAATTCATATACTTCCATCTTGCCTAATGATTTGGCAAACTGTGCTATACACCAATCGTTGTATGCGTATTCCAATCCTTTTGCGACCGATTCTATATCTTTATCGGCGGGGATATACCCCAATGAATCTTTATATAATTTCGCAACTGGCATAAGCTTTTGCAAGATCATATTATCCTTGTCGTATGGGATCTTCACATAATTAAATTCTGATGAGTGGATACATGCTTCAAGTGCTTCCTCCGCATTAAAATTTCTTGCTCCTTTAAGATATGCTTCAGCAATAACAGACACGGCATGATATCCAATCATAGTTCCTGTATAATTAGAAGCCAAATCCCACATGGGAAGACATCCACCTTCTCGGTACTTTTGCAAAAGATTTGCAGCAAATTCATTGTTAAGCGTTGGATTAATTATGGTCAGTAATGGATTCAGTCCACGATATGTATCCCATAACGAATATATTGTATAGTAGTTGTCTCCACTACTTTGCATAATTTCACGATTTTGTCCCACGTAGCGACCATCGACATCCATATATATACTGGGACTAATCATTGCATGGTAAAGCCCGGAATAAAATATTTTCTTTTTTTCAATATCTTTTGTTTCTATTTTTATTTTTGACAATTGACTATTCCAAGTTGCTTTTGCATCTTTTCTAACTTTATCAAAGTCCCAATGAGGAATTTCTGCTTCCAGATTATTTTTTGCACCTTGGTAATCGACTGATGATAGGGCCACCTTTGCTAAAACCTGTTCTTTTTCTTTGGTATCAAACCTTAATAGAGCTTTTATATCACTCCCCTCTACCTTTATTCCATCTGTCGGTTCATTATTAATAAATAATTTAGCATTAAATGGTTTTGAAAATCTAGCATGAAAGTAGACCGGATGATCTTTTGCCCATCCTTTAGTCTTTTTAAACCCTCTTAATTCGAATTCATTCAGCACTTCTATTACAAGCTGCGTATTTTGATGATTTTGCAGACTATGTGTCAAGTCTACCAAAATAGACGCATCGTCAGAAGCTGGAAATGTATAACGATGAAATCCTGCGCGTGTTGTTGCTGACAACTCCACCTTTATAGCATAATCGTCCAATATAACAGAGTAATAACCTGGAGATGCACTTTCATTATCATGTGAAAATGAAGAACGATATCCCGAACGAGGAATATTTTCTTCACCTCTGTCAATCAGATCAGAATCTACCATCGGCATAAATAAAATATCCCCATAATCTCCTATACCAGTGCCACTCAGGTGTGTATGGCTAAATCCAATTATTGTACTGTCCGAATAATGATATCCTGCACAAGCGTCCCACCCTTTAATACGAGTGTCAGGACTCAATTGTACCATCCCATTTGGAACCACTGCTCCCGGAAAAGTATGTCCATGTCCACCCGTTCCTATAAAAGGATTTACAAACTGTGTCAAATCTGGATTTCTGTCTGCACTACATGCTACCAATATGACTAAAAAAATCATAAGAACATTATTCTTCATAAATACAATTTAAGTTGTTTTTTATATTATTGGCAATATAGGGCTCCTTAATTAATATTAGATTAATAAAGCGATTAATAAATAAAATATTCACATTTTATTCTCTATAATTGCAAAAATTGTAATTGCAAATTGTAAATATTGTCAAGACAAAAATGATTTAAAGCATGATTACGGAGATGACACAAGTCATATCAAGCAGGAATACAGGAAAATCAAAGCTGGATAGAAGATAATGATAAGGAAAAAACCTTTTTGAAGTATATTTTTCGCAATTTAGGCATTCCTTTTTTAAATTTTCACTAACTTGCATATTAATAAAAGAAATAAAATAAACACCAATTAAATAAATGTTATAATATCTATGACCTCTAGAAGAAATTTTTTAAAAACAATGGGTGGTGTAACCTTGCTCACCATCGTTCCCCGAAACGTGCTGGGGAAAGGCATGGTCGCTCCGAGCGATGAGCTAACCAAGGGAATCATCGGTGTGGGTGGAATGGGCCGTAGCCATATCCCATACGATAATACCCGTGTAGTGGCCATGTGCGACGTGGACAAAAAGCACCTCACGGAAGCTGCCGCAAGAGTAAAAGAGAAAATAAACCTGTACCATGATTTTCGTGATTTAATCCTGGACAAGAACGTGGATATCGTGCACATTGCCACCCCACCGCATTGGCATGGAATCATGTCGGTGGAGTCAGCCAAGGCAGGAAAAGACATCTTCTGTGAAAAGCCGATGACACGCACCATTGGTGAAGGAAAAAGGGTACGGGAAGCGATTGCACAGCACGGGAATATCTTTCGCCTGAACACATGGTTCCGCTTTAAAGATCCTTTTTACGGATTAGGCACACCGGTTAAACCCTTGAAAAAACTGATCGACAGCGGTATGCTGGGATGGCCCCTGAAGGTGACCATCAGCAAACATACCGGGTTCGACTGGAAATTTTATTGGGTAGGAAAAACACACCTGGAGCCGCAACCCATTCCCGAAGAACTGGATTATGACATGTGGCTGGGACCGGCACCATACAAGCCATACAACACACACCGCGTACATCAGACCTTCCGCGGATACTGGGATTACGACGGCGGTGGCCTGGGTGATATGGGACAGCATTACATTGATCCGGTGCAATATATGCTGGGTAAGGATGATACCAGCCCCGTGAAGGTGGAGGTCGATGCACCCCAACAACACCCCGATGCGGTAGGGACATGGCGATCAATCACCTACACATACGACGACGGATGTCAGATCATTCTCTGGGGCGGAGATTACGGAGAGCCCGACACTCCCTACATATCAGGGCCAAACGGCAATGTATACAAGAATTTTATATGCGACATTCCCGACTGGGAAAAGAAACTGGCCGATTTTCCCGAGCCGGAGGCACAAAATACCAATTTCATTGAATGTATACACAACAGACAGAAATATGCACTAAACGAAATAAACGGACACCGGTCATGTACCATCGTAAATATGGGTGCCGTGGCACTCCAGCTGAACAGAACGCTGGAATTTGATCCCGTGAAGGAGATGTTTGTCAACGACGAAGAAGCAAACCGGCTGGTAAATCAACCCACCCGTACACCGTGGACCATTTAATTTCATGATAATAAATAACCGTATGAAACAAGCACAAACATGTTTAACATACAAGAACATGATTATTTGCGAATTCCATACACTATAATGAAAAAGTATAAATAATCATATGAAACATATACAACTTTTTTTCATCTGTCTCGGTCTGCTGCTTGCAGGCGAATCACAGGCTCAAATGCCGGCCGGAAGGACCAAAGCCACCATCGTGGCCGATGCACTGGCACAATTGCCGGCCGAAACACCCCAAAAATACGATCAAACCATCGCCGATCTGGTATCTACAGGCGAAGAGGGTTTACTCGATTTAATTGGCAGGATGAATCCTCCGGGGAAAAAAAGTAACGAAGCAACGGAATATGCCATCAGCGGGTGGACACATTTCGTGGCAAACGACAACGCCAGGCGCAACGTGGCTGCAAATGCCTTTGAGAAAGCACTGCAAAAGCCGCTCAACAAAGAGGTGAAAGCATTTGTGATCCGTCAGCTCAGAACCATCGCCACGGACGACAACGTGGATGTTTTGTCAAACCTTCTTACCGATGAACAACTCTCCGGTCCAGCTTCAATGGCTCTGGCAAGTATCGGAACAAAAAAAGCAAACGCAGCTTTACTGGACGGAATAAAAAAAACGGATTCCGACCCTATCCTGTTGAATCTGGTAAACGCCATCGGCCAGGCAGGCTACTCCGCAGGAGAGCCCGAATTACTGAATCTATTCGATAAAAGCAACTCGGAGAAATCGCAAAAAGTATTGCTGACCACACTCGCCCAAATCGGCACAAAAGAGTCGCTCAATCTGTTACGGGATGCAGCTGAGCAGATAAATTACGCGTATGACAAGAAAAATGCAACTGCAGCTTATCTTACTTTGCTTGCACGGTTGAATGCAACTGACCCGAAGTTGGTGAATAAAGAGGCAGGAAAAATATTATCCTTTGCGGCAAAACAGAATCAGCAGTCCCTGAAGATTGCTGTCACGAGCATACTTCTGGCGCAACCGGCCACAAAAAAGGAAACTGTGCTGAAAGATGCGCTAAAAAATGGAGACAATGTCTATCTCTCTGGGATACTAAATGTTTATCCTTTCGAAAAAGATAAAAAATCGGTCAGCCTGATTCAGAAAGAGCTGTCCGCAACCAAATCACCACAGAAGCAAACCACACTGATTTACTGGCTGGCAAACCATGAGGTGGAGGGATCCGCATCTCTCATTGCACGCCATATCAATGCACCGGAAGAGACAGTACAGAGGGCGGCAGCACGCGCATTGGCAGCGATTGGTGGAAATGAGTCGCTTCTCGCCCTGGCAGGATTGCTGAAAAGTGAGAATGAACATACCGTCACGGTGGCAAAGGAGGCGTTATCCACATTCAAGGGAGATATCTCATACCCTCTCGCATCGGTATTTGGGGATTGTGGAGACTCGGGCAAAAAAGCCATCCTTGAACTCATTTCCCTGAGGAAAATGGAAAGTCAGTACAATCTTGTCTATAACCAGATGTCCGGTGACAATGCGGAGGTGAAATCTGCCGCGGCCACTACATTAAAAGATATCGTGACAAACAGAAACCTGCCGGATATATTCACCCTGCTGGAACAATCCGATCCCGCTTATGTGACGCCTCTTCAACAAGCCGTAAACGCAGCATTGAACTACCTTCCCACAGAAGAACAGCTCCAACTGTTGAGCGAAAGGATGAAAAACTCATCCCGTAAACATTTATACTATCCGGCACTGGCTAACAGCGGTTCACCAGTTGCTATGGATATCATTACAAAAGCATACGCTTCCGATTCAGGAGTGGAAAAAGACGCTGCCTTCAATGCACTTACCGGCTGGAAGTCATTCCACGTGATTTATCCTCTTCTGGATATTGCCCGCAAGAGCAAAAAGAACCAGGAACTGGAGAAAGTGACTGAAGCGCTAATTTCAACCATTGGAAAATCGGATCAGACAGGAACGATCAAGTATCTTTATCTGCGTGAAACAATGCAGTTTGCGCAGACCGACAAGCAGAAGAACGAGATACTGAAACTATTGGGAAATACGGGTCAGTACCAGGCAATGCTTTTCGTGGCGCCCTTCATGGAGCAGCCATCATTAAAGGAGGCTGCGGCCTTGGCAGCCATGAATATCGCCATCAACAACCCCGCATTTGCAGGTGCGGAAACTTCCGCCATCCTTAACAAGGTAAAGAAGACACTCAGCAACCCGGATGCCGATTACCAACGACAATCCATTACACGATACCTGACAGAAAATCCAAACGGGGAAGGATACGTTTCCCTTTTCAATGGCCGGAATCTGGATGGCTGGAAAGGATTGGTGGAAAATCCTATCAAACGTGCGAAAATGAGCCCGAAAGAACTGACTGCTGCACAAATAAAAGCTGACAGGGAAGCAAAGGAGAGCTGGATTGTGGAAAACGGGGAATTGTTGTTTACCGGGAAGGGAAATAACCTTTGCACTGAAAAACAATATGGCGACTTCGAAATGCTGGTCGACTGGAAATTATATCCTGGAGTGGAACCTGATGCAGGGATTTATCTGCGCGGAACGCCCCAGGTACAAATATGGGATACTGCCCGTGTAAATGTAGGCGCCCAGGTTGGGTCGGGCGGGTTATACAATAACAAGCAAAATCCGAGCAAGCCACTGGTGGTAGCCGACCAGAAAGTGGGGGAATGGAACACCTTCCGCATCCGGATGGTGGGTGAAAGGGTATCGGTATGGTTGAACGGTGAACTGGTCACCGACAACGTGATACTGGAAAACTATTGGGACAGAAGCCAACCCATCTTTCCAATGGAACAGATTGAACTGCAGTCTCACGGTAGCCGGGTGGCTTACCGCGATATTTACATCAGGGAGATTCCCCGTCCCGAGCCGTTTAAGCTGTCGGCGGAAGAGGAGAAAGCAGGTTTCCGTATCCTCTTCGATGGTACCAACCTGGATAAGTGGAGTGGCAACAAGAAAGACTATGCGGTAGAAAGCGGGAACATTGTCTTGCATCCCAGCAAGGGCTCGGGTGGTAATCTTTATTCCAACGAGCAGTTCGATAATTTTGTTTTCCGTTTCGAGTTTATGCTCACACCGGGAGCCAATAACGGGCTTGGCATCCGTACGCCCATGGAAGGTGATGCCGCTTATAAGGGCATAGAACTCCAGATACTGGATAATGAAGCACCTGTCTACGAGAAATTACAGGTTTATCAATATCACGGATCGGTATATGGTGTGATTCCTGCCAAAAGAGGATTTCTCAAACCTGTGGGAGAATGGAATTACCAGGAAGTCATCGCCGATGGAGACAATATAAAAGTGATTCTTAATGGAACCACCATCCTTGACGGAAATATTCGCGAGGCGTCCAAAAACGGGACAATGGATAAAAGGGAACATCCCGGACTCCTCAACAAGTCCGGACACATCGGGTTTCTCGGACACGGATCAAAAGTCATATTCAGGAATATTCGAATTAAGGAGTTATAAAATCGGAAAGTTTTATCATGCGAGGGTGTATCACAAATTGTGATTTCACCCTCTTTTTATTCGGATATCTATACTGAGAACATATCCCAATATTCATTTCTCAGGAGATTAAATTTTATTTTGAGACAGCCTCGTCTTTTTTACATTAAATGTCCCAGCCTCATACCGGCCCATACCGACAAGAGTCCAAGAACAATACTCGCGGAGGTATAAAGAGTAAACAATCCCCATTGATTCATCTCAATCAGACGCAGATTTTCAAAGGCAAAAGCTGAGAATGTGGTATAACCACCGCAGAAACCTACAATCATCATAAGACGAAACGATTGATTATAAGTATGATGCGACAATATCAAGCCGGAAAACAAACCAATCAGCAAACATCCTACAACATTGGCGATGAAGGTGCCCACAAACAGCCATTCATGATGTATAAAGCGGACTGCAAGTCGGGAAGTAACAAATCTAAGCATACTCCCAATACCGCCACCGATTCCCACAAGGAGCAAATCTTTCCACATAATGTGTATAGTTTAGTCAATTGCAAAGATATTGATAAAACGGGATAAATAGCCTCTCCTGCAAAGTGATTAATTCAAAATGAATCGCTATATTCGTATCGTCTTTGTACAACAAACTGATGAAATTTAAAAATTTGAATCACAAATGAAAACACACTATTTTATTATTTTGGCAATCTTGATATTGTCACCTCAGCTGCAAGCACGGGGAAATCTCCTTCCTGGAGAGAAACGGGAAATAGTCCATCCGGGGGTTTATGCCGACAACAACGTTGCGTTTCGTTTAATGGCTCCCAACGCCGACAGCGTACATGTGACCGGCGAATTTCTGACCTCTAAAGACAGGGCGCAGGATTACCGGGACTATCCGCTGAAAGATTATTATACTCCCGATATCAAAAGGCGTTCACTTGAATTTGACCTGATCGGACAGTTGAAAGCTGAAAAAGAAGATAAGCATCTGTTTGAAATAAATCAGTTTTCAAATTTTCGCTTCCATATCAACACAAGAAAAACCATATCCAATCTATATATCAACGGTTCTTTCTTTGAAAAAGATGCCAAACAGATGAGCGATTACTTGTATCGGGAAATTATCTCACGACACCTGACGCAACTTATTTCACCACACTCTACGACTTGTGGCTTTACGGAGATTTATTTGAAAGAAAATCAGGAAAAGAGTTTATTATTCATTCACAATATCAAAATTATTTTAATCACAGCGTAGTGACCAAAGATGAAATCAAACAAGATCCATACAAAGCAGCATCTCCCCGATTCAGTTTAGGAACCTCGTTTATTTATGAAAAACCGTTTCGTCTCTCCTGGCAACACTCTGTGGAAACATCGCTATACTATTTGTACAGAAATGAACGTAAGGGAGATAATAAAACCAAAACAATAAATTTGTCGGTTACATACGGCCTTGGATACTACCCCAATACCCGGACACATTTACAACTAAGTATCAAAGAACAGTTATACAGAGACATTGCAAACCGGAATACACTCATCTCAGACACTCGATACAAAACCAAACAGGAATATCGCCATTCCCATTCAACATTATCTCTGAATGCATATTACTATGTATCACCTCACCTACTATTGTCGGCCAAAGCAGCGACAGACCTTATTTTCTCAAAGTATGAAACCAAGGAGAAACAACCTGATGATCCACGTTCCGATGATTATTTTGCCTCGAACAGCTATTTATCATGGAACACTAACATCGAATTTAAAGCCACATATAAATTATTTTGAAGATTAAAATACAAATAAGAGAATTTATTTCTGCCTATGCATTTTTGAATGATTTCCTGTAAACATTTCATATTTCTATTTTTTATTTTTTAAATAAAAAATAACAACCCAACTCCTCAGAATACGACTTTTTATGCATAGTTTTGTAAGTTATGTAAAATGTTTGTACGAAGAATAATATATACTATAACAACAATATAATTAAAACTTACTATGTCAACAACAGCCAGATTGTACACGCTCAACCTTGCCAACACAAAGACTTATCTGTTCGCGGCTATTTTCATTGCCGGTAACCTGCTGCTGCCACAGCTGGCACATCTTGTGCCGCAGGGTGGATTTATTTTTCTGCCCATTTATTTCTTCACGCTGATTGCCGCCTACAAATATGGCATTCATGTGGGATTAATTACGGCAATCCTCTCCCCCCTGGCTAACAGCCTGCTCTTCGGGATGCCTCCCGTGGCAGTGTTGCCCGCCATCATCATTAAATCGGCCATCCTGGCTGTTGCTGCCTCCATGGCTGCCAAGCACTTCGGAAAAGTGTCGTTGGAGGGTATCCTGCTCGCCATCCTCGCTTACCAGATGATCGGCACCGGCGTTGAATGGGCTATCACACAGAATTTCGCTGTTGCCGTCCAGGATTTTCGGCTTGGTCTGCCTGGCATGATCATCCAGCTTTTGGGCGGTTATTTTGTGCTAAGAGCATTGGCTAAAGTGTGATGATCGGAGAAAAATCATTCGAAGAAGTGATGCAAAGGTTTCGTGAGACCTCATTTCATGAAACATTTGATCTGATTGTTGCTATTGCCAACGGAGGTATAATACCTGCTGCGATCATCAATCAGCGACTAAACATAGAGATACAACTATTAAAAATAAATTTGCGCGACCCCGGCCAGAAACCGAAGTACGATACTCCACAACTGGTGGCACCAATTGACTTCGAATACAGGGACAAGACTGTACTACTGGTGGAGGACCGTGTGAAAACAGGGGCGACTGTACAATTTGCCATCGATCTTTTACATGGAGCAAAGCTTATAAAGACCTTTGCTGTAAACGGAAAAGCCGATTATTCACTTTACAACGAGACCTGTTTTAAATTTCCCTGGATAGTATGAAGAAATCCATCGTTTTCATAGGCATGTGCCTGCTGGCTACAATCCCATTACCGGCCGAAAACAGACATCCTGCAGAAAGAAACGATACTGTACGCCTGGACGAGGTGATTGTCACCGGCACCATGCCAAAAGTAAATCTCCGAAACGTACCAATGAGCATCACGGTAATCTCGGAAGAAAAAATTGCCGAGAGAATGCAACCCTCTCTCCTTCCTCTGCTTACTGAAGAGGTACCCGGACTATTTATCTCACATAGGGGTATAATGGGATACGGTGTGGCAGCAGGAGCAGCCGGCGGGATAAGTATCCGTGGCATCGGCGGTGCGCCCACTGCAGGAGTGCTGGTGCTGATCGACGGGCACCCGCAGTACATGGGGTTAATGGGACATCCGCTGGCCGACAGCTACCAGTCGGTGATGACCGAACGGGTAGAGGTGGTACGGGGCCCTGCCTCGGTGCTTTATGGCTCCAATGCGATGGGGGGTGTGATCAATATCATCACCAAAAAACAGAAAACTGACGGCAGTCATCAGTCGGCACAGCTTTCCTATGGAAGCTACAACACGCTAAGTGCGGAAGTTTCAACCGGATTCAGAAAGAATCAGTTTCATATAAACGGGAACCTGGGTTATAACCGCTCCGACGGGCATCGTGAAAATATGGACTTTGAACAATTCAACGGGTATGCCAAAGCGGGATATTACTTTACACGACACTGGAGTAGTTTCGTGGATGTGAATCTGTCGAAAACACTGAGTTCAAATCCTGGAACCATTTCAAACCCTATGATTGATAACGATGCCGATATTTTGCGCGGCATGGCTTCTGCAGTATTGGAAAATGAATATGCCAACATGTCGGGAGCGATTAAATTTTTCTATAATTTTGGCTCTCACGAGATAAACGACGGGATATCCATTCTTTCATCCGCTTCACCGCCTATATATCGTTTTCGTTCAGAAGATCAAATGTTTGGGTTTTCAGCCTATCAGTCTTATTCATTCTTTGAAGGGAACAGGACAACTGCCGGGTTCGATTTTCAGCGTTTCGGCGGTAAAGCCTGGAACAGGTTCCCCAATGAAGCGGATAATGTAGATCTGGCCAATGTGCATCTCAACGATGTAGCAGGCTACCTGAATCTGCAACAGAGTGTGCTGGGTGAACGGCTTACCATGAACGCCGGCATACGGCTTGATCACCACGAAATAAGCGGGTCGGAGTGGATTCCGCAACTGGGACTCAGCTTTACCCCTACTGTAACAACCTCCATAAAGGCGATCGCCAGCAAGGGGTTCCGAAATCCCACCATCCGCGAAATGTATATGTTTCCACCCCAAAACGCGGAACTGAAGCCGGAACGATTAATGAACTATGAAATATCCCTGCTGCAATCGTTTCCTGAAACAAGAGTAAGTTTTGGCCTGAACCTCTTCTATATCAAGGGAGATAACATCATCCGGCAGCCACAACCGAATGTTGGAAAATGGGAAAACACTGGCAATATCGAGAACAAAGGCTTTGAACTTTCGGCTAACTATCGGGTAACAAGTCACTTCCTTTTCTCGGCAAACTATAGTCTGCTGGATATGACCTATAAAATAGCGGGAGCACCCGAACATAAACTGTACGTGAGTGGAGATTATTTTATAAGTCGCTGGAATCTTGCCACCGGCTTGCAGTACCTGGGGACTCTCTACACAAAGGTAAATCCTGAGCCAGTAAAAGAAAATGCCCTGTTATGGAATGCACGCATCAATTATAAAGCATCCGACTGGCTGAACTTTTTTTTAAGAGGAGAGAATCTTCTCAACAGGGATTATGAGATCAATGCCGGATACCCGATGCCAAGCGCCACCGTTTTCGGAGGATTACGGATAAATATTTGAATAGTCTGTGGCTATCCTGCCTGTGCTTGTCAGCATAACGCAGGTAATCAATATAAGTTTGAGATAATCAGAACCGATCACTGGAAAATCAATAAAACAAAATTTAATTATATGGACAGACGAAACTTTTTACGGACGATAGCCCTCACCGGAGCGGCAATCACCACCATCAAGGATGCTGACGCGATGAGCATTCTTGCCCAGTCGTTCGAGACGACCCATGCTGCACCAAAATATGATCTGATTGCGGTAATGGGCGGTGAACCCGAAGCGATGTTCCGCAAAGCCATTGCAGAGATGGGAGGAATGAAAACCTTCATCAGCAAAGGCGACAAAGTATGTGTCAAACCCAATATCGGGTGGGATCAGCCGGTTGAAATGGCAGCCAACACCAACCCGAAACTGGTGGCGGAGATCATCAAACATTGTTTCGATGCCGGCGCGTCGGAAGTAACCGTTTTTGATCACACCTGCGACGATTGGCGTAAAGCATACAGCAACAGCGGTATAGAGGAGGCGGCGAAAAAGGCCGGAGCAAAAGTGGTACCTGCACACCAGGAATCCTATTATAAATCCGTCAGCATCCCCAAAGGGAAAAGTCTCAAGAGTGCAAAAATTCATCAGGCCATCGTAGACAGCGACAAATGGATTAATGTGCCCGTACTTAAAAATCACGGAGGTGCACAATTGACCATCTCCATGAAAAATTACATGGGTATCGTGTGGGACAGGAGGTTTTTTCATGCCAACGACCTGCAGCAGTGCATTGCCGATGTATGTACCTATGCCAAACGTCCTGTCCTGAACGTGGTGGATGCCTACCGGCTGATGAAAACCAGCGGTCCCAGAGGAAAATCACCCGCAGACGTGGTACTCTCGAAAGGTCTTTTTATATCACAGGATATCATCGCTGCCGATACGGCTGCGGCCAACTTCTTCAACCAGGCACGGGAGATGCCACTTGAGAAAGTGACCCATATCTCCAAAGGTCAGGAACTGGGAGTGGGAACAATGAATCTCGAGAGCCTGAATATAAAACGGTTTCGAATATAGACCCTTCAAGAAGCCATCGTATCATGTTAAAGAAAATCCGTGTTATTCTGTCTCTTTTGCTTTTCTCCCTGATTACTCTTTATTTTCTTGACTTCAGGGATTTTCTTCCGGAAAGTGTGGGCTTTCTGGCGGAGATTCAGTTCATACCCGCACTGTTGGCTGTCAACATTCTGGTTCTTATATCCCTGCTGTTTCTCACGTTACTTTTTGGCAGGGTATATTGTTCATCCATCTGCCCGATGGGTATTTATCAGGATATAATAGCATGGCTGTCAAAGAAGTTCATCCGGAAAAAAAAATATACCTACAGCAAGGCTAAAAGTATCCTCCGCTGGAGTATCCTGGTTGCCACGGTTGTTGCATTCATTTTCGGATTTACCTTTCTGGTGGGATTACTCGATCCCTACGGAGCATACGGAAGAATGGTCACACACTTGTTTCGTCCGGCCTACCTCGCGGGCAACAATTTACTGGAAACCATCTTTACCTCCTTTAATAATTACTTATTTTATAAGGTAAGTATTTACTCGTTGAGTATCTTTTCATCGATAACCGCCCTTATTACCCTCGGTGTGATTGGCTATCTGGCCTGGCGTAATGGCAGGACTTATTGCAACACAATTTGTCCGGTGGGCACAACACTCGGCTTATTAAGCAAATATTCGCTGTTTAAAGTCGGCTTCCTGAACGATAAATGTAATATGTGCGGTCTCTGTACCATGAAATGCAAAGCGTCATGTATCGATTCAAAGAATAAGGAAATCGATTACAGTCGGTGCATTACCTGCTTCAACTGTATTGAAAGCTGTAATCGCAATGCAATGAAATATTCCTTTATCAGGCCAAAGAAAACAAAGGCTGCCAGTACCATACCTGCCTACACTTATCTAAAGGAGAATCTGCCAGTAAACGAATCCAAACGCCGGTTTTTGTCTGCTTCGCTTGTCATGGGCCTGGCTGCGGGGAAACTCTTTGCGCAGGAAGTTTCCAACGGGCTCCTTCCTAAGAGAGAACTTAAAAGACAGGTGCCTATTGCTCCTCCGGGAGCTGCCTCCTTTGATCACCTGCGGGAGAAATGTATCTCCTGCCATCTTTGTGTGAGCAAGTGTCCCAGTCATGTGATAAAGCCTGCTTTCCTGGAATATGGCCCGGGGGGAATTATGCAACCCAAGCTCTATTTCGATCGGGGGTTTTGCAACTACGACTGCATCATCTGTGGCGATGTATGCCCAACAGGAGCAATACAACCACTGACAAAAGAAGAAAAAAATCATACACAGATGGGACAAGTGCAGTTTATCATCGAAAACTGCATTGTTTACTACGATGAAACAAGTTGTGGGGCATGTTCGGAACACTGCCCCACCCAGGCAGTCCGCATGGTTCCCTACAAGGGCGTACTCACCATTCCGGAAACAGATACTTCTATCTGCGTCGGATGTGGCGGATGCGAATATGTTTGTCCTGCCATTCCTTTTAAAGCCATTTATGTGGAAGGATTGGCGATCCAAAACACCGTTGAAATTAAAAAAGAAAAAGTCGAGGATGTGGTAATAGATGATTTTGGATTCTGAGCGTAAAATCATTGTATGTTTACTTGCATAATACCAGATAAAGACAAGTATTGAGAAGAAAACAGGGCGCGTATGTTACAGAATTTTTTTTCTGGTTTACCGTTTTACGTTTGTTTCTTTTGGCTGATATTATTTATCATCCAAAAGAAACATGTGGATCCAGCTAAAAAATTCTTTACATACTTCTTGCTGGCATGTACTTTTCTCTATTTCTCACACGCGGTTTATTTTCATCGCTATATCTATCTCTACAGTCTGATTGAGAGTTTCTACACCTTCTGCTCCCTGGCGGTTTATCCGCTCTACTATCTCTATATTTGCAGACTTACCAGCATCAGACAGTTTAGTCTGAGGAATTATTGGGTCCTCCTGCCAGCACTGATTGTCAGTGTGCTGTCTGTTATTTTCTATGGTATGCTGAATGAAGCGGAGCGAATCAGTTTTGTAAATCATCATTTTTTTCAGAAAACCGATGGTTTATTTTTTCTCTCCTTTGCCGAACAGGCTCAGAATGTCAGAATTAAAGCCACCAAGGTACTGTTTATCCTGCAGCTGCTTCCGGTTGCGTTTTATGGGCATCAGAAGCTGTCCCGGTTCAACCGGGAGGTTTCCAATTATTATGCCGACACCGAAAACAGGACCCTGGCTCAGGTACAAAAATTACTGCTAATTTTTATACTGTTCGCCATCTTCTCGAGCACTGCCAACCTGCTGGGCAGGGAGTTCTTTATCCGCGAGTCGTGGTTTCTGGTAATCCCATCACTCATTTTTGGAAGCATGCTTTTTTTGGTCAGCTACATGGCCTACACTCTACATTTCAGCGCGACAGATTTCTGTAAGGAAGCTGATTATATCTGCATGGAGGAAACCGAAACAGAGAGGACCAGCAATCCAGACACAACCATCCTCGACATTCGTTTGAAGCGACTGATGGAAGAAGAACAGCTTTTCAGGCAGAAAGATTTACACATTTCCGATATTGCCATTCATCTGGGTAGCAACAGGACCTATGTTTCAAATCACATTAACCAGGAACTGGGGTTATCTTTTTCAGATTATATCAACCGATATCGCATAGGGTATGCACAGAGCATGATGACCGATTCCGCATCCGCTCCCTCCATGATCGAAATCAGTGAACAATCGGGGTTTGCCAACGAAGTCTCCTTTTACCGGAACTTCAAGAAAATTACCGGTACCACCCCCAATCGGTGGCTTCACCAAAATGCTTCAAAATAACATTGTTCTTTTTTTACGATTTGTTATTCTTTTTTGTTTGTTTGTTAGTGTGATCATTGATAAAATTTCCTTTCTTGCAAAGCACAACAAAATAATCATACTATGACTTCATTTAGACAAACCGCAAAAAAAGGGACAAGAAATAAAAGCATCCTTCTGAGCACACTGCTCCTGTTGTTTTTCACTGTAACCATACAACAATGTAGTAGTCCGGAAGAGATCAACAAGATCCCGGAAGAAAAGGGTAAGCAGGACCCCCCCAATGAAGAAAAGCCAGGAGACACAGGTCCGGAAGAAAACAACAAAGTGGATAAATCGGGAGGAAAAATTTTCAAGGACAAAATCACAATTGTCGTCCCGGCCGATGCATTCACTACGTCTGTCACCATGGAAATTACGACACAAGCCAGTGGCGTGGTGATGGGAGAGTTTGAGGCTTCCCCCTATTACAAGATCAAGCTCCCGCGCAACTTCTCCAAACCCCTGAAGATGGAACTACCTGCCAATGCAGAGATCACCCAGGGAGATGTATACTTCCGCTTCTCAGCTCCGGGTGTGGAGATCAGTTCACAGCAGGAGAGTGCTTCCACGCTATGGATCAAAGGGGTGAAAGAGGGTGATTCTTATACAGCTACGCTGGAGCCGTTTGAAGAAATTTCCACTGATGCAGGCGAACTGATTGTAGGGCTGGTAAAGGATTATCAGACCTCAGATGATTCTGAGAGCCGGGCCATCACCGCTGAGCAGAAATGTGTGGTATTTGCTCCCCGCTACTATCACGAAGAGAGCAGGGATATCGCACTGCATGTGGAGGAAGCCATCAAACGGCTGGAAGCGATTGGATTCAGTTTTTCGAAACGGAACAAACAGATCCAGGTGGAGGTGAAGCAACTGAACGGTGCGGATGCCTATGGTTATTTTATTCCCTCCCGCTACAGCAGTGATTGGAACTCGCTGGTGATCAACAGCCAGAAGCTATCAGAGAAAGAAGAGATCAAACGCACCGTCATGCATGAGATGACTCACTTCGTACAATACTATTACGATCCCCGGTGGGTGGTAACCAAATCGTTTATGGGAGGTGATTTCCTTTGGATGGATGAGGCTGTAGCCGTCTGGGCGGAAAGCCTCTACGTGGAGGGGATCTCCTCCGTGCAATATGGGAACCAGTTTTGCCCCCTGGAGGGTTTCTCTCCGCTGGAAGGAGAAGATAAGGGTTCCCACGGCTATGGAATGGCCGGGTTAGTCCGCTGGATGGCCAATCGTTACGGCAACGACAAGATAGTGAATCTGCACAAACAACAGGAGGCCGGTGCAACCTCTGTGTATGATGCATTCGATGATGCATTTCCCGATCTTTTCATCGAGTATGGAATCTTTCTCAAGGATTATATCCGTGCCAACGGTGTAAAGGAACTTTTGCAGGGAATCGGTCGCAGCAAGATGTTCATCAACAGCATGAATGAGGTGAAAAGTAATGAACCTATTGGTATCAAACCTCATTCCACATTCATTGAACGAATCAGCATCGATCCTGATTACAAGCTACCCGACAAGGTTACCCTCTCCATCAAGGTGGAAGGCGGAATGGATGGCGGCAAAGGACAGATCTGTGAACTATATCGCTACGACAATGAAAAAAAGGAGATCATCTTTGTGGATGAGTTTTTCGACTCCTATCAGTATGAAGAGGTAGCGGCACTCCAGGAGAAGAAAGATATGCTCTTCGTGGTCTACTATCACCCTTTCAACAAGGAGAGTGACGTGACCATGACCGTACGGCTGGAAGAGAAGCTGGAGTTCGCAATCGGAAAGATTAAACTGACAATCGATGAATTAAACAATTACAGCGGGTTCTATTCTGCGACATTCGCCGACGAGTTGGTTGTACCTTTTGAAGAAATGAAGGGGACTTCCCGCTATGTAAAGGACAAAATAATTTTCACCTCCTCATCAACATATACCAATACCTGGAGCAATATCTTCGACAATGGAGATTGTAGCTGGGAGATTACCCTGGAAATGGATGCCAAGTCGCTGAAAATAATCAAGGGAACAGCATCCAACGTCAGCAACATTTACAACCGAAGTGGGGCGTTGACAAAGAAACAGAGTTACACACTCAGTTTTAAGGATGTCCCCTACATAAAAACCTATACCGACGGCAACAACCGGAGCTACCGCTTTGGTGCATCACAAAGTGACGGCAGTATTGAGAACTTTATCACTGCTTTTGGCAACACCCTCGAGGAGATGACCTGGGATGGCTGGAAGAAAAAAGAGGTTAGTTCCTGGAAACCAAACACGAAGTGGTCGATCAGTGTGATCCTGGATACAAGATAGTCAGGGAGCTCAACTGACTGCTCAGAACCGATAAAAGCAGACCGTCCCTCAGGCAGTCTGCTTTTTATAATGGTACTTCTCTCTGACCAAATCTTTCTCTTCTGGTGTCAGGGAGGAAAAATAGGCTTTCCAACCGGGACAGAAGTTAATGTGCCACCGCCAGAAACGACCTGCGAACGACCTGGGTTTACGGTCATACTTCGCCCTCAGGGGACAATCATTACATTTTTGTGCTGTTGATTCCATTGATTTTTTGATTTAATCGTGATAAACAAACCGGTTATCTCTTGTACCCATTCATATTGTAAAAATAAGATATTCCTTGCAATAATCTGAGATTTAAACTATCTGATTTTTCACTTCCCATCGATTTTAACATTACCGGAGAGACCAACATCTATCTGTAGTTGCCTGTTTTGTCAACATATCAATCCCATTTCTGCTCATCACCATAACCGAAATCCTCACTATCCTGTGAAGTGTTTGCACGCTGGTTCACGATAATTTGCAGCGGGAGTGCAGCGCCCGCAGTGACTGTTACTGTGGCATCACGTGCAACAGCAGTACCATTGGGATCCACCGCGATTGTAAATTGACCCGCCGTTTTGTCACTTATCTTGCACCACGTTTGATTGGAACCGGCACTCCATGAGCCCTGGTTGGTTGAGACCGAAATCACGGAACTGCCACCGGTTGCTGATACGTTGATGGTTTGGGCGGCGGAAACGGTCAGCACCGGTTGCTCATTCTCTTCTTCCGGCACATCCACTCCCGGTTCACTACTACAGGATAAGAAAAGAGCCGTCAGCAATATCACAACATGGATCAAAAAATCTGTTTTCATCGGTTTCTTTTTTTTCTATTACAATAAATGCAAGCAACATCACAAGATTTTCACTCTCTTCTTTATTTAGTAGAGGTACCAGTTCTTTTTTCTGGCATTCTGCTCGTCCGTTCTGGTAAAATTATTCTCACCAGCTACATCACCCTCGAAAGTCAGTCCAAAATCGACGGTTCCCGCGTTTTCTCCAGTACGATCCGGCAGGGATGTGATCAGTTCCGTGATGGCCGTTCCCCTGAGACGGTTCGATTCACAATCTATTGATTTAATCACCCCTTGATCTGAAACGACCAATGAAACCAGCTGGTTAAAGGAACAATTGAGTGCAGGAAGTGCTCTGTTTGAGCTGGCATCCAGCGTGGTAAGCTGGTTAAAGGCACAATAGAGATAGGTCAGCGCCGTATTGTGGCTAATAACAAGTGTGGTCAGATTGTTTCTCGCACAATTGAGGAAAGTGAGTGCAGTGGAGGGTATGATATTGAACGACCCCAGCTGATTGTTTTGACACGACAACTCCTTCAATGCCGGATTATTCAGCATCAGTGAGGTAAGTCTATTATTTCCACAGGAGAGCCACGTCAATGCGGGAATGTTGCTGGTATTCAGGGTTGTCAGTTGGTTATCCGTACAGGTGAGTCGCATCAGTTTCTTGTTCTTGCTTACATCCAGTGTAACAAGCTGGTTTCTTTCACAATCCAATGTTGTCAAATACTCATTCCTGGTCATATCCAGCGAGGTGATGCGGTTATTGGCACAACGGAACATTTCCAATTTCGTCAAATTACCTGTATTCACGGTGACAAGCTGGTTGTTGTGACAGGTGATTGATCTTAACATGGTTGCACCGCTTACATTGAGGGT
This sequence comes from Proteiniphilum sp. LBM24028, assembly GCF_056629195.1. Taxonomy (NCBI): domain Bacteria; kingdom Pseudomonadati; phylum Bacteroidota; class Bacteroidia; order Bacteroidales; family Dysgonomonadaceae; genus Proteiniphilum; species Proteiniphilum sp. LBM24028. The sequence goes on from NZ_CM152817.1 coordinate 1,999,245, forward strand.
TGTCAGACTGTTGTCGTGACATCCGAGGTACTCCAGTGATGGGAGGTTGCTCACATCGAGGGAGGTGAGTAAATTCTCATAGCAGTAGAGCGACTCCAGAACGGCATTCCTGGTGACATCCAGTGAGGTAAGCTGATTACCATAACAGGAGAAATTCACGACGGGTCCGTAGATGGTGACCGTTTGTGACTGGATGGTATACTCCACATACGATAGATCAGAGTTGACCAGCTCTCCCGCATCCTCTTTTCGGTTGTTATTCAGGTCGATCCACACCTTTAGACGCTGCTCGCCGGTTGAACCGGCATATTTGGACAACATGCTCAATCCGATCTTGCTTCCTACCGCTTTGGAGGTGGTCAGAGTCATGCTGGCCTCCTGAGGGATGAAACGCGTGCGCACATCTGTTTCCAGGGTGTAGGGCCCCCCTGGAGCATCGAGCTTTACCGTCAGGCAGGCTTCGTATTCCTTGCCGGGGGGCAGGCTGGTGGATTCCTTCATCCTTAGTTGATACTTGTTCTCACCGGCAGGAGGTCGGCTGTATTCACCCAACTCCATTTTCCCGACCTCTACCGTAAACTTGCCGCTCTTCTCATCTTTTTCATAGATATTCATCCCGATCTCGCTGTCAAAGAAGAGCTTGTTGGAAATATCCAGTGCGATCTCCATCTCTCCTCCCCCGGCAGTGATTGAGAATTTTTCCATCTTGGGAACGAAATAAGCTTCCCAGATGGGATACTCCAGGGTATTGCTTTCTGTTGTGGCCAGCTCCCTGTTCTTCCATCCGAAAACACCCCCTTTCATGAACAACTCCAGTTGTGAAAAAAGCTTGGAGCCACTGATGGCATTATAGATTGAGGGGTCGAAGGAGGGAGATCCAAAGTCGAAATTCAGGTTGGCACCACTCTTCACCTTGGTGTAGACACGTGTATCCAGACGTATGATCTCCCAGAGCGAGAAGCCCACCTTGGGAGCGATCCCGGCTGCGAAACTGCCTTCCACCTGTACCTTGGGTGTGAATGTCAGTGGCGATGCGTCGGCCTCCTGTTGTTCCACCTGACTGTAGTTGCTAAGCTCACCATTCCTGTAGGCCATTCCGAACGAGAACTCCTTGCTATAGGTGAGTTGTGCAGTCAGACTCACCTTGCCCTCCAGGTCAAAGGTGAGGAAAAACTCGATCAGGGGGATAATCATCACAGGTCCGGCCGGTATGGGGGCAGTACGGATAATGATAAACGGTATTTCGGTACCGAAGCGATCGGAATCCGATACCCAGTCAATATTGAACTCGGAAGAGAGATTCACCGTGGGATTGACACGACAGTGCAGGTCTTTCAGGCTCCATCCCTGAATAAGGATATGGAAATACATTGCCAGATCCATCTGCACACCCAGCTTGAGGGCACAGCTGTTGTTGGCATTTTTCCCGTCGTCAATCTTGAAGGCGTGGCTCAATGCCGGCATGCTGAATTTTGTATCCACCTCTGCCTCCGCACGGGTGATGGGAACCTCCATCGAAATGGATGAGCCGTCAACAGTGTATTCCACCGGTTTACCGTCGGGTCTCTCAATGGAGGTGATGTACTGGGTCAGGTCGATTGCATATCCTCCGCCAATAGGCGTACCCCCGCTGTTGCTCCAGACAGGATCACCAATCCTGAGTTCCTCGAAGACCTCGGTGATTTCGGTCACCGGCTCCAGCACCACCGTCTCCCCGCTGATTGTTTTCACTTTTCCAACATACCCGTTGGGGAGTGCCTTCGAGGTACGGTTGATCAGGATCATCTCATCTACCTTGGGTGCAAATCCATTCCCGACTGTTAAAGTTAGTTGATTGTTCTCCAAATTGAGTGAAGCATTGCGAATCAGGTCGTACCGCTCTTCATTGATGACGGAAGCTTGTGAATGCATCTTGTAGCTGATTTTATCTTCCTGATCAGGAAAAAGATCTCCTACAGGATAAAGCCTGTTCCGTTGCAGATTCTTTCCCCCGGTAGCCCCTATTGTTTTGGTGATCTTTCCTCCTGTGTCAAGGATAAAATCCAGTTGAAACCCCTTTTCATAATTACGGGCAGGTACAATCAGATAAAATTTGGCTATCTTATTCTCGGCAAGAGGAACCGCATCCTTGCAGTCAAGTACAATCCGGAGATTATTGCCGCTTCCACTTTCCGGAAAGATGGTTTCAGGCAGATCATCATTCCAGATGACGGAAAAAGCACCCGAAACCGGTTTGCCCGACAGGTCGGTAAAAACAACCTGTTTTACCGATTGCCCCTCCGGGCCGGCAATACCAACGCGCAGCATGGTGAACAGATTGCGAAACGCAATGTTGCCATCTTTCCCTTTACCAACCATCATGTTGGCCGTTGCATCGGGTCTCACAATACCGGTCTGGCTGGCGACATAACCCTGTGTTGCCGGCATTGTAAGCTGCATCCCCGCACCTGAAGTGATTGAAGCCCCCTGCTGATATGGGTAATAGGCGGTAAGGTCGCCGGATGGGGCTGCTTCCGTAGTCTCGAACTGGGTGGTTCTGCCATCACTGGAAATGGCGCTCTCTGTTGTCTGGTAGCGGACGTTAGAGCCGCTTGTTGATCCAAAAACCCCAATTGCATCGCCTGGATGCCATAAGACATCCACCTTTCGGTTGGTGGGATCATCACTCAGTGATGTTCTTGTGCCGTTTGTCTCCTCTACGATAGTGGCAAAAAGTATCTGATCACCTGGAACAAAAGGGGGACTTACCTCTTCTATACAACTATATAAATTTGTAAATAGAAGAAATGAGAAACAGAGCCTGATAATGGACGGATAATTTATTTTCATAGGATCAAATGGTTAAAATCAGAATCATGTTACATATATATCTTTCAAACGAATGAGTTAAGCAAAATTCTCTTAGATTTTACACAAAAATAATCATACCTTGTTTGTATTTGTTATCATATCATACGAAAAAACTAACAAATTGTATAAATATACCATCGACTAAACATTTCTCAATTTTCGTTGAATAAATTCCGGTCTAAATATGTAGGGTTTATATTTAATCGATTAAATATTTGTTCATTAGAACCATGAGACTGCTCTAAAAAATCCAAAATATTGAAAAGTTATTTTGTGACAATCTGCTTTTAAGGTTCATTTTTTACTTTTTCTAATAAATAAGACCTATTTAAGTAAAGTAAACTCAACTATTATTTACAAAAAAGAAGAATTCTTCCAAACCCCAGATATGGGAGGTTTCGAATATACGGGGGTACCAAGCTCTATGGAAAAAAGACAAGGCTGGAGATTATCGTAAAGTAGTAAATGGTATTAGGTTGGAAGCATCCAGAGCGTTAAATATATTAAAAATAGACGGAATTATCGTCTGCGCGACAAGTTTCGTATTTTTCTGTTTGTATCTTTGCCCTATGCTCACGGAAAATTAAAAAAGAAAAAGTCGAGGATGTGGTAATAGATGATTTTGGATTTTAATATTAACTAAAAACGTTCAATTTTCTTTAGATCCCGGACAATTTTGGTAATTTTGAGTCCGAATTTTTAATGTATGATTCGGGAAAATGGAAAAAACAAGTCATGTAGGTTTCGACAACGAGAAATACCTGCAAGAACAGAGCAAAGCAATTCTTGAAAGAGTCAACCAGTTTAACCAGAAGTTGTATCTCGAATTTGGAGGTAAAATTCTATATGATTACCACGCAGCACGTGTTTTGCCTGGATTTGCCCCAAATGTAAAAATCAGGCTTCTTCAAAATCTGAAGGATAAGGTGGATGTCATCATGTGCATTTATGCCGGTGATATTGAAAGAAACAAAATCAGGGCGGATTTTGGAATTACGTACGATGTGGATGTATTAAAAAGTATCGATGACCTGAAATGGTATGGTATTTATGTGGCAGCGGTAGTAATTACCCGTTTTGAAGGTCAGCCTGCTGCCGTAGTATTTAAGAATAAGCTTGAACTGAAAGGTATTAAAGTATATCTGCACTACCCCACCAAAGGATATCCGAAAAATGTGGATGTAATTGTCAGTGACGAGGGGTATGGTGCTAACGAATATATTGAAACCAGCAGGCCAATTGTTGTGGTTACAGGCCCGGGGCCGGGGAGTGGCAAGCTGGCAACGGCCTTGGGTAATTTATACCACGATAACAAGAAAGGATTAAAAGCCGGCTACGCCAAATTTGAAACTTTCCCTGTCTGGGATTTGCCGCCCGATCATCTGGTGAATATCGCTTATGAAGCTGCAACTGCAGATTTGAGAGATGTGAACATGATTGATACACACCATTTGAAATCCTACGGTGTGAAAGCGGTGAACTACAACCGTGATATAGAAGCCTTCGACCTGTTGAAAAAGATACTTGAAAAAATTACCGGCTCATCATCCATGTATTTATCTCCTACCGACATGGGAGTGAATCGGATCAGTTCCGGCATCATTGACGACAGAATTTGCCAGCGCGCTGCCTATCAGGAAATTATACGCCGCCACTTAAGAAGTTTTGTAGAATATGTCATGGGAAGGGCAGGTAAGGATACGGTGGACCGCAATACCGAGATCATGGAAAAAGTAGGGGCGAAAGATGAAGACCGGCGTGTAGTAAAGCCAGCTAGGGAAGCAGCCAGAACTGCCGAACTTTTGGGCAAGGGATATGGCGGTATTTATTGCGGAGCAGCCGTTGAACTCCACGACGGAACCATTGTCACGGGAAAGAACTCATCATTGTTACACGCCTCGTCCAGCATGATCCTGAATGCGACCAAGCATTTGGCCGGATTGCCGGATGCCATGGTTCTTTTACCGGAAAATATCATCGACTCAGTCACTCACCTGAAAAAGAATATCCTAAACGGAAAAAATGTGAGTCTGGATGTGGAAGAAACTTTAATTGCCCTGTCTATTAGCGCGATATCTAATCCGGCAGCACAGATGGCATTGCAAAAACTTACCGATTTGAACAACTGTGAAATGCACTCCTCCCATATTCCTACACCGGGAGACGAAGCCGGCCTCAGAAAATTAAAATTAAACTTTACTTGTGATCCGTTGTTCTCAAGTAAACGGTTATTTGTGAGCGAATAAATAGCGATATGAGAAAAATATTATTTACCCTGCTTTTTTTGTGTATACTCATCCCCGTCAATGCCCAAAACGGAATAGAAAAAATATTACAGGAAGTTGAAGCCAACAATACCACACTGCAGGCGCTGCAAAAACAGGTTGAGGCACAAAAGCTGGGCAATAAAACAGGAATCTGGCTCCCAAATCCTGAAATAACGTTCGGGCGACTGTGGGGAACACCGCCTGAAATTGGTAACCAAAACGACTTTGGCATTACCCAGTCTTTCGATTTTCCCACAGTTTACGCTCACCGGAATAAGCTTGCCGGTATGGAAAATCAGAATATCGATCGACTCTATCAGTCAGAACGTATCAATACATTGCTACGCGCCAAACAAGTCATCATTGAGCTGGCCTATAACAACGCGTTATCTGAAGATTATACCAGGAGAATGGAGATAGCCCAAACCATTACCGACTCTTATCAGAAAAAATTCGATCTGGGAGAAGTGAACGCTATTGAGAGAAATAAGGTCTACATGAACCTTATTTCCTGCATAAGTAAGAAAGAGAAAATAGACATTGCACGGCAAGCACTCCTCAATGAATTAAAATCTTTGAACGGAGGAAAAGAGATTCAGTTTAACGAAACAGATATACCAATCACTCCCCTGCCCTCAGACTTCAACGAATGGTACGCAGCAACAGAATCCAAAAGTCCGGCCCTGCAATATCTCAGTAAGCAGGTCGACATCAGCAAACAGCAGGTAAAGCTCAGACGTGCAGAGGGGTTACCCAAATTGAGTGCGGGATATGCCTCCGAGCGGATTCTGGGCGAAAAATTACAAGGTGTTGTAATCGGCATCTCCATCCCGCTTTGGGAAAATAAAAACAGCGTGAAACAGGCAAAAGCAGAGGTACTTTCGTCGGAGTCAGCATTGGAAGACAACAGGATTCAATTTTACAACAGACTGCAAAGCTTGTTCAATCAGTCGGCCGGTTTACGGGAAACAGCACAGAAATATCGCGACGCACTTTCTTCCTACAGCAACGAACCGCTCCTCAGAAAAGCACTGGATGCAGGTGAGATATCATTATTGGATTACCTGCTTGAAGCAGCGTTTTATTATGATGCCTTCAATAACATGCTGGAAGCGGAACGCGATTATGCCCTGGCGATGGCGGAATTGACAGCCATTGAGTTATAATGTCACTCCGATACAGAGTCCCCATTCATCGTTTTAATCAGTTTTTTTGTTAAAAATAAAAATAACTCTTACTTTTGCAACCAAATACCTGTAATTGTTGTTTTACAGATCAGGTATTCCAAAGGAAGAATGAAAAGATTTACTGCCATATTATTGCTTCTCTTTATGTTGATGTCCGCCGTGCAACCCGTACTGGCGATGCATTTTTGTGGAGATAAGCTTTATTCATTCTCCCTGCTGCAAGGCACCGAAAATTCCGGAGTATGCTGCGAGAATAATGCCGCTAAGGAAAACAAAGACCCCTTACAAGGCCATCTCCCGAAAGGAGAGGCCGATCACCGTGTCACCCTGGATGATACTCATGCATCATGCTGTGATACCCAACTGTTGAAACCCGGTACCGATGATTATCAGACCAAAACCGAACAATCTGTTTCCCGTACTGCATCTATTTCTTACGAGACTGCAGCGTTGTTGATTCCCCTGTTCAAATTATCGGAACCCGAAACAAACACTTTATCCTTTTTAAAAGATTTCCCATCCAAGGGACTTTTCCTGCAAGATGTAAGTCTGCTGACCTACATCTGCATCTACCGTATTTGATTCTCAATGAATATTGTATTCAGTGAAAGGTAACATGTATGTTTACCTGAAGATCTGTATGCACCATACCGCCCTGTATTCAATTATTTATACAGACATAAACACTTTATACTCATTGGTGTTTTAAATAAGAAACTTAACCAATTATAGCAAACTTATTCAATTAATATATTCTATGATCAACAAAATCGTAAAGTATTTTCTTGACAACCGGTTTATTACTATCCTGTTATTAATAACTATTATAGTTTGGGGAATATCAGTTACACCTTTTAACTGGGGTAGCATTCTGCCAAAGGATCCGGTTCCTGTGGATGCAATCCCAGACCTCAGTGATAATCAACAGATTGTCGCGACAGAATGGATGGGGCGTTCTCCAAAAGATATACAAGAGCAGATAACCTACCCGTTGACTACTTCATTACTGGGTGTCCCCGGGGTTAAAACCATCCGAAGCACATCCATGTTCGGGATGTCGTTCATCTACATCATCTTCGAAGAAGATATTGAATTTTACTGGAGTCGCTCGCGCATTCTGGAAAAGCTGAACTCATTGCCTCCCGGCACGTTGCCTCAGGGCGCACAACCGAGCCTGGGGCCGGATGCAACTGCTTTGGGACAAATCTTCTGGTATACCCTGGAAGGGAGAAACCCTGAAACAGGTAAACCTTCAGGCGGCTGGGATCCGGATGAGTTAAGGACAGTGCAGGACTTCTATGTAAGATACTCGTTGATGTCGGCAGAAGGAGTGTCAGAGGTGGCTTCCGTAGGTGGTTTCGTGAAGGAGTACCAGGTGGATGTAAATCCCAATTCTCTCCGCGCATACAATCTCACGATCATGGATGTAATGAATGCCATACAAAAGAGCAACCTCGATATTGGTGCCGAAACGGTTGAAATCAATAAAGCGGAATACCTTGTTCGCGGACTTGGTTACATAAAAAAAGTATCCGACCTGGAAGAAGCTGTGGTTACCGTAAGAGATGGTATTCCGGTAAAGATTAAGGATTTGGCATTCGTCACCCTTGGTCCTGCTACTAGACGGGGAGGCCTCGACAAGGAAGGGGTAGAAGCCGTGGGAGGCGTGGTGGTGGCACGCCATGGTTCCAACCCGCTTCAGGTTATCAACAACGTGAAGGAGAGGATCAAGGAGATGGACGCAGGATTGCCGCAAAAGACACTGGCAGATGGATCTGTTTCTAAAGTGACGGTTGTTCCTTTTTACGACAGGACCGCATTGATTCACGAAACAATAGGTACGCTGGAGACTTCGCTTACACATGAAACGCTCATCGCCATCATCGTTGTAATTGTTCTGGTCTTAAACCTCAGGGCTTCGGTTGTTATCTCCAGCATTTTACCTATTGGCGTATTGGCCACTTTTATCATAATGAAATATGCGGGGATTCAAGCTAATATAGTTGCCCTATCAGGTATTGCAATCGCCATCGGAATCATGGTTGACGTCGGAGTGGTATTTGTCGAGAATACGCTCAGGCACATGGATATGGAGGAAAATAAGGGTATTCGAAAAGGCAAACCTTTTGTGAATTTAATTTACAAAAGTATAAAAGAAGTATCCGGAGCGGTTCTTACCGGACAGCTTACCACAATTGTAAGTTTTATCCCGGTTTTCATGCTGGAAGCACAGGAAGGAAAACTTTTTGTTCCGTTGGCATTCACCAAAACATTCGCTCTCATTAGTGCATATATGCTCGGCATAATGATAATACCCACGCTGATGTATTATATCTTCTCGATAAGGATCACCTCTAAACAGGTTCGAAAAATAGCGAACATCATATTGATTGCAGCGAGCATCACGCTAATTATTATGACAGGATACTATCTATTTTTCGCGCTGGCATTATTGGGTCTGAATAACCTTTTCACGCATAAGTGGAAAAACCGGAAAATTCCTACTTATTTCAATTTGGGAATTGTATTGTTTGCTGTAACATATCTTCTTGCAATGGAGTGGTTGCCCATGGGTACACAGGCCGGTACGCCACGAAATTTTCTCTTTGTAATTTTAATAATTGCCGTTACCCTGGGAGCATTGTGGTTGATGGTAATCTATTATGAGCAAATACTCCGATGGTGTCTTGCAAACAGATGGAAATTTATGACCATTCCCATCTTGACAATTTTGTTTGGCATTGTTATCTGGCAAGGTTTCGACAGAACATTTGGTCTCGTGGCAAAAGGTTTCGAAACTGTTGGATGGAAATCATTCCGTCAGGCAGGATTTTGGCAGACTGCAAGCAACCGCTTTCCAGGAGTCGGTCAGGAGTTTATGCCCACTTTGAACGAAGGTTCTTTTCTACTGATGCCCACAACTATGCCCCATACCGGGATAGAACAGAATATGGATTACATTGGAATACTGGATAAAAGGATCAGTAACATTCCGGAGGTGGAAGTGACCGTGGGCAAGTGGGGACGTGTCAACTCGGCACTCGACCCTGCACCGACACAAATGTTTGAAAATACCATCATCTACCGCCCGGAATATATACTGGATCAAAACGGTAATCGAAAACGTTTCAAGGTAAACAGGCAAGGTGAATTTATTCTGACCGACAAGACGACCTATAATCCGGAAGATGGTTTTCGATTGATATCTGAAGATAGCCTCGTTCACGACAGACGTGGTAAATACTTCAGACAGTGGCGCCCGGAAATAAAGAATGAAGACGATATATGGCAGGAGATCGTCAATGTATCCCATTTACCCGGGCTTACATCGGCACCGAAATTAATGCCCATAGCTGCAAGAACGGTGATGCTTTCAACCGGTATGCGTGCACCGATGGGAGTAAAGGTATCCGGGCCCGACCTGGAGTCGATAGAACAGGGTGGCAGAGCAATTGAAACAGCCTTGAAAGATGTTCCTTCGGTACTTCCCTCTACCGTATTTTACGATCGGGCTGTGGGAGCCCCCTACATCGAGATCAGCTTAAACCGGCAGGAGATGGCCCGTTACGGTATCACCGTGGCCGATCTGCAAGAGATCATCAGTGCAGCTGTTGGCGGGATGCCCCTGACTACCACCGTGGAAGATCGTGAGCGTTTCCCGGTACGACTGCGCTATCCGCGCGAGTTAAGGGAGAATCCGGATGAATTGGCACGCCTCATCGTGCCTACTGCCACAGGTGTGCAGATTCCATTGGGTGATGTAACAGAGATAACCTATACGCGGGGAGCGCAGATGATTCAAAGCGAGAATACCTACCTGATTGGATATGTTATCTTCGATAAGGTAGAAGGCAAAGCGGAAGTAGATGTGGTTCATGATGCCCAGAAGGTGCTTGATGAAAAAATGAGAAACGGTGAATTACAATTACCAAAAGGAGTTTCCTTTACTTTCGCCGGAAATTATGAACAACAAGCCCGTGCAGCTCAGCGGCTGGCTATTATCATACCCATTAGTCTTCTTGTTATCCTGCTCATTCTATATTTCCAGTTTAAAACAATCACGGCCTCATTAATTCACTTTTCGGGAATATTTGTGGCGTTGGCTGGTGGCTTCATCCTCTTGTGGCTTTACGGTGAACCATGGTTTATGAATTTTGATATCGGAGGAATGAATATCCGTGACATGTTCAACATGCAACCTATTAATCTGAGCATTGCCGTATGGGTTGGATTTATAGCGCTCTTCGGTATTGCTACCGACGATGGAGTACTGATGGGGACCTATATTCACGACTCCTTCTTGGAGAGAGATCCACAAACATTGGATGATGTGAGGGAAACTGTTATTTATGCAGGAAAAAAAAGAGTGCGACCTGCAGTGATGACCACAGCGACTACTTTGATTGCACTTCTTCCGGTACTCACGTCCACTGGTAAGGGTTCAGAGATCATGGTTCCCATGTCGATCCCTACTTTTGGCGGGATGGTAATTCAAATGATGACCATGTTCATCGTACCCATCCTGCAGTGTTGGTGGAGAGAAGGTGCAATCCGGAAGAAAGAAAAACAACAAGCTAAAATTACAGATTATGAAACAATATAACATCAACCGCTTATTCATCATCTTGCTGGGTTTTATTATTACCCTCCCTCTCAAGAGCCAGACGGCAGATTCGCTCGCCCGATACCTTGAGATGGCGGGCAGAAATAATCCAGGATTGAATGCCGATTTTCTGGCTTACAAAGCTTCGCTGGAAAAGGTACCACAGGCTGGTGCCTGGCCCGATCCTAATTTGGATATCGGCTTTTTTCTAAAACCGATGGATATTGTGGGTGGACGTCAGATAGCCGATTTCACGCTTATGCAGATGTTCCCCTGGTTTGGCACCAAGAAAGCCGCCCAAGCCGAAGCCACCCACATGGCCAAAATGTCGTATGAAAAATTCAGGGAGACTAGGGATAACCTCTACCTGGAAGTATATACACAGTGGTATATTCTTTCCACACTGATGGAGCAGCTCAACAACAACCGGGAAAATCTGCAGATGTTGAAACAACTCGAGGAGCTTGCCCTTCGCAAAGTTTCATCTCCATTCAATGGTTCTTCTTCGGGTTATTCAGTCCCTGCCCCTTCTCCGGCGACAAAAAGCAGCAGTTCGCCACCTACCGGCGGTGGCATGTCGGGAATGGGCTCGATGGGGGGATCTATGGCTTCTTCCGGTACCTCTTCCTCGATGTCCGGCATGAGCAGTTCGGGAGGCAGCATGTCTTCCGGTATGGGTAGTACTGCCCCGGGCATGGCTGATGTACTCCGTGTGCAACTGGAAATGGCTGAAATAGAAAACAACGTGGAGAGTCTCTTGTCGGATATTGCAGCTGAAAAGGCAAAATTCAATGCTTTGCTGAACCGTCCCTTGGATATGGATGTAACCATACCCGATTCAATCACAAAAGTGCCTTTTATTTTCGATGAAGCGGCATCCATGCGTGAGATTGAAAGTCAAAATCCCATGCTGGGCATGTTCGAAGAAGAAGAACAGGCTTATCGCGCAAAGAGAGAGATGGATCTGAAAATGAGTTATCCCATGTTCGGGATCGGATTACAATATATGCTGATCGGCAAAAGCAAGACAGCCTCGATGGATACGGGAATGGCACCCGGGATGACCGGTATGGACATGGTGATGCCCATGTTTTCCATCACCATCCCGATATACCGGAATAAATACAAGGCGCAACAGCGTGAGAGCCGCTTTATGTGGCAATCGGCCCGGGAAAAGTACAATAACACGTTGAATATACTTCAATCCGACCTGTTCAAATTGAAACAGCAGCTCGACAATGCAGAGCGAAAGGCCACACTTTACCAAAAGCAGGAACAACTGGCTCGTGTTACCTATCAGCTGGTTGTACAGGAGTTTGTAACGGCAAAAAGCGACCTCACCAACGTGATTCAGGTGCAGCGACAGCTGCTCGACTACCAGTTGCGGCAGGCCGAGGCACTCGCTGAATACAACACAAAGGTGGCCTCTATCCAAAAATTGCATTCTTTCAACAGTTCAAACAATTAAAAAAAAACATCATCATTATGGATAAAAATAAAATTAAAGAGATTGGCAAGCATCCCTATTTCAGGTATGGATTGATCCTGCTGACCGGCTTGTTTCTCGGCTGGCTTATTTTCTCCGGAAACAACCAAAAACAATCGTCAAGTCAAACAGCAATTGAAGAGGCACATGACCATGGAGCTGAACCAACCATCTGGACCTGCTCCATGCACCCACAGATCAGGATGGAAGAACCTGGCGACTGCCCCCTTTGCGGGATGGATCTGATTCCACTCCAGACAACGGGCGGCGGCGACGCATCCATAGATCCGAATGCAATTCAGATGTCTGTTGAAGCAGTCGCACTTGCCAATGTGCAAACAACCGTAGTAAGCAGACAGAATCCGGTGAAGGAGGTACAACTTTACGGTACCATTCAGGTGGATGAACGACTCTCACAATCACAGACCTCTCACGTGAGCGGTCGCATCGAAAAATTGTTTGTCACCTTTACCGGCGAAAGTGTACGTCGTGGACAACCCATCGCCACCATATACTCCCCTGAACTGTTAAACGCACAACAGGAACTGATAGAAGCCACGAAGATGAAAGACTTGCAGCCGGCTCTTTTACAGGCAGTAAGAGAGAAGCTGCGGTTATGGAAGCTGACTGATGAACAGATCACACGCATTGAGCAGTCGGGCGAAGCATCACCTTTGATAGATGTAGTAGCCACCACAAGCGGAGTGGTGATTGCGAAGAAAGTGAACCAGGGCGATTATGTCAATACCGGTACCGTGCTCTTCGATGTAGCCAACTTATCGCAGGTATGGGCTATCTTCGATGCGTACGAGTCCGACCTTCCTTTTCTGAAGGTGGGCGACCGGCTGGAATATACCCTTCAGTCGCTGCCCGGAAAAACATTTACGGGGAGGATTTCTTTTATCAATCCCATTTTGGATCCTGCCACACGTACCGCCAAAGTGCGTGTAGAGACAGCCAACCCGGGTATGGAACTGAAACCGGAGATGTACGCCAACGCCCTTATTGATGCGCCACTTAAACAATATAACAATGAGGTTGTTATTCCTAAGTCGGCCATCTTATGGACTGGAAAGCGTTCTATTGTCTATGTGAAACAGCCTGATACGGAAACGCCCGCTTTCCTGCTTCGGGAAATAGAACTGGGCCCGTCACTGGGAGATGCGTATGTGGTATTGTCAGGCATACACGATGGGGATGAAATTGTGACAAATGGTACTTTTACCATCGATGCCAGTGCCCAGCTGGCCGGAAAACGCAGCATGATGAACGATGAAGCGGGCCGGGCCGTAACAGGACATGAGGGACATTCGATGAATGGAACAACTCCTGCAAGTACAGCACCTGCCACGGGACACGAGGGACACAATATGCAGGCCGCTGCGGGCGGTGAGCATGCGATGCTGGCGGTGCAGGGTTTGTGCGAGATGTGCAAGGATCGCATTGAGAAAGCAACAAAATCGGTCAATGGTGTCACTTCTGCAAGTTGGGATATCAAGACAAAACAGCTACATCTTGATTTCGATCCGGCAAAGACATCGGTCGATGCTGTTGCCAAAGCCATTGCCAAGGCCGGACACGACACCGATAGATACAAGGCCGACAAGGCAACATACGATGCATTGCCCGCCTGTTGCAAATACAGGGATTAAATAATAATTATATTCAAATTTTAAATTGGGACAAAGATGAAAACAACAATTTTAGCAACATTCGCGCTGAGTACACTCTTGTTCATTGCCTGTAACTCCGGATCATCCGGCAAGAACAACTCGGCACCAGATAATGAAATGGAGTACATGGAAACGGATGCACAACACAATGAAACGGATCACATGGCATCGGGCGAAGCCCACGAAGAACATGCCATGTTGAATGTAAAGGGAAGTTGTGAAATGTGCAAGGACCGTATTGAGAAAGCGGCGAAGGAAGTGGAAGGCGTTTCTTTTGCGAGCTGGGAGACCGAAAAACAGGTGCTGCACCTGAACTACGACCCCGATAAAACGTCGGTCGACGACATAGCAAAGGCCGTGGCCAAAGCCGGACACGATACCGATAAGTACAAGGCCGACCAGGCAACATACGATGCATTGCCCGCCTGTTGCAAATACAGAAATTAATTGAGAACATAGAGAGAACCTATTCCGGCCAGCCCACCGTCTGTGTCAGCAAAACTTCCTGACTGGGTTTCAGATTCAGCTGTTTGCTTAATACATCTTTATTGAACGAACCGCGGACAACTGAACCCAGTCCTTCGGAAGCACAGTAGAGATAGACATTCTGTGCTACAAACCCGCAACTTGTAAAGGCATATTCTCTACTGGAAGCTTTGTCCATATCGGAAACAAAAATCAGGTTCAGTGCAGCCTTGGCTACGAACTCCTGGGTACCGGTTTTATCTCTGAAGTCACCTTTCTTTATCTCTTTCAACAGGTGGTTCCGGGCGTCATAAAAATAAATCCCGCTCTTGGAAGCTACATACAGTTCCAGCTCCTGCCGGTTATTAGCAGTGGGTGCTGTACGTTTATCGTCACGGTTAAATCCGTTTGCAGCCCACAAAAGATCAGACACTTGTCTTATATTCAACTCCTTGGATTCAAAAGCACGAGTTGATCTTCGCGCATTCAGTACCTGCATCAACGGTTTTCCCCCTGTCTTGTCGGGGGCTGGTAATTGAATGTCTTGAGCACCCAGTATGTTGCACATCATAAAAATGGATAGGAAAAAGATTAATTTATACATCGTACGTTGTATTAAATATAGTTATCGATTTACAGTCACATCTTTGAACATATAACTATTGTCACTCACTCTCAAAGGCTTGCCACTCTCAGCAGTCACATTCTTAAGGATAACCTCCTTCGTGATGATATAGGGATACTTTTCCACATGGGTCTCGTCATTTCTTTCCTTGTTGAAGTTTGAAAAAATGGCGGGACCCTTATAATTATCCGGATGGCCGGAATCCTTAATCTGAAGATTCTCTATGGTGATCTTTTCCGGCATAAAACAGGTATACCCGAAGTCGTGCTGCCCGGAATTGGATCCGCCAATCAGGTTCACGCTGCCCGATTTCACATTGCGGGGTATAAATGTGCAATTGCGGATGATGAATTCACCTTCCCAGGTGCTACCATAATCGGAACGAAGATTGATCAGGTTTGACCCGCGGATGGTAGAATTCTCCACGACAAACGTTCCGCTGCCAATGGCATTTATTCCCTGGTGTCCCAATGTTGAATTTCGGATGGTGGCATTGGCCACGCCCATATGGGCATCAAATCGGGAAAAGGTACAACCATCGTACGCCAGGTTTTTACAATAATTGGATCCCATGATCCCCCAGTATGCAGCATTGTTGATGTCATTCGTCTGGCTACAATTTTCGAATGTGATGTTCAATGCCCGGTTGATATTTATATCATAGGTACCCATGGAGACCGGGACACCGGCTGAACCGATTGTCTGGTATACTTTATGGCCGGTCAGAATGCTGTTCCTCACCGTGATATGGGCACAGTTACTGATGCTGATGAAACCACCGTAGGGCGCCCCATATTCCCCTTCACCTGTGATCCTGTGCTCCAGTCCGTCCACGATGACATTCGACCGCCTGATCGCAATGCCCCGGGCATAGTAGCTGTATTTCGAATCCTCCCTGTTCGCAATGGTTGTAAATCTGCCACCAGTAATTGTCAACTCCGTCTCATCGATCGGAAGCACGACGATATCTGTGATCTGATCAAAATCCCAGAGGATGGGTGTATTTGCATCCACCACACCATTTTTATCCACGACAAACACATCCGTTTGCGCAGAGCCGTTATTTTGATTGGGGCCAAAACGAATATAACGTCTCACATTGGAGTCCGTTACGGTCACGAGGCTGGAGCCCGGTAATGAAATATCCAGTTTATTCTGGTTTCTTTTTAAAGAAGAAACATTGTCAGGTTTAAATGATTGTTTCGTGGAATTGACTGAAAAAACATGTGCATTGCGGTCTTCCACACTGGTATCGTCAATGATGAATGCGGCAGAACCAAAATCGGTATTTGTCCGGATATCGACCGTTTGTTTTTTAGGGCCGATATAGTACGTTGCCTTGTCGTCGGCTTTTACGGTCAGGTTGTGTTGATTGGCAAACAGATGTGTTGCAGCAATAGCTGTAATGTCATCGGTCTTCCCGTCGCCTTTGGCTCCAAAATCGCTATAACGAACCCATCCGTTTGCAATAAATTTCTGGATATCATCCTCGGAAGGCGTTCCCTTCTTGGATGCTGGATTAGTCTCATCCGGAAGACCTACTTTATCAGGAATGTTCTGACAGGATGTTTGGATGAAGTTACACAGAAAGACAAGGGAGAAAATTATAAGGTATGCTCGTTTCATGAAAAATATTTAAAAAAATGAATCACAGTCTCACGACAAATTTACATTTTTTTTAATTCATGACATCGGTTTTACCTTAAAAAACTATTCCTCCATTAAAAAAGAGATGGGATCCGTGAGATATTCCATCACGTGATAAATGAAACGGGTTGTTTCACCGCCGTCAACAATGCGGTGGTCCACCGTGAGAGAGATCGGCATGATGTGACCAATTACAATCTCATTATCCTTCACGATGGGCGTCTGCATGATTCTCCCGATACCCAATATGCCTGCCTGCGGATAGTTAATTACCGGGGTGGCAAAAATACCGCCTATGGAGCCAAAGCTGGTCACAGAAAATGAACCCTCTTTCATCTCATCGAGTGTAAGCTTTCGTTTCCTGGCCTTGTCTGCCAGCTCTTCAATCTGTTGTGCTATACGGAAGATCGACTGCCTGTCGGCATCCCGTATCACCGGCACCACAAGTCCATCGGGAGCATCCACCGCAATACCGATATGGTAGCGGTTACGCACAATCATCCGGCTATTTTCAGTATCGATCTGCGAATTGAGCTGTGGATGCTTCTTCAGCGCCGTGGCTACCGCTTTCACGATAAAGGCCAGATAGGTAAGTTTCACTCCTTTTTCGGCAAACTTCTGTTTATACCTGTCCCTCACAGCCATCAATCCCGAGATTTCCACCTCCTCGAAAACCGACATGTGCGCGGCATTGTGTTTGGCATGCAGCATGTTTCGGGCTATGGTCTTCCTGATCTGGGTCAATGGCAGGTAAGTCACATCCTCGGCATTGGCTGTACTGTTTTGCGGGACAGAAACGGGGATGGACATCCCTGTCTTAAAGTTCAGGATATCTTCACTTTTCACTCTTCCCGAGGGGCCACTTCCCGGTACTTTGTTGATGTCGATACCCATCTCCCTGGCCATGGCCCGTGCAACCGGTGTGGCCAGGGCTTTGCGTTGCGGCATATCCGGCGAGATATCACCCCCTGCACCTTCTTTGCTCTCCGGCATGATGACATCTTTTTCGGCCACCTCCATGGTGCCGACCACGGCGCCGGCATCTTCATCAGTCTCGGAAACAGGTTCTGTGGTTACTTTCTCTTTTTTTGTTTCAGACGGTTGGCTGTCCCGGTACACTACGTCATCATTCGTTTCAATCTCAACAAGCGGGGAGCCCACCTTGATGACATCGCCTACGCTGCCGTGCATGAAGGCAACCACACCCTTCCGGGGCGATGGAATATCGGCCACGACTTTGTCGGTCTCCATCTGCACAAGAGGATCTCCCTCTTTCACCTGTTGTCCCTGTGTGACATACCATTCCAGAATGGTACCTTCTTCGAGCCCTTCTCCTAAATCGGGGAAATTAAATGTATATCTCATCAGATTTTCTTTTTTAAAAATGGTATTGAAACCGTAATAGCCGGATTAAAAATTGAATGTTTTTTCTATTTCATAAAAAATACGTTCCGGAGAAATAATGAAATACGGTTCTCCCTGTGCCAGCGGGACGATGGTGTCGAAGCCCATCACCCTGCGGGGAGGCGCTTCCAGGTAAAGGAATGCTTCCTCGTTGGTGATAGCAATCAGTTCCGATCCCACGCTGAACGACTCATGCGCCTCGGCTACCACGACCATGCGGCCTGTTTTCCGTACCGAATTGCGGATAGTCTCCCTGTCGATGGGATAAATGGTGCGAAGGTCGACCAGTTCCACCGAAATACCTGCCTCCTCGGCCATGGCAATGGCTTTCTGACATTCCCGAATCAGTGCACCGAAGGCGACCACGGTCACATCGGAGCCATCCTGGATCACTTTGGCCTTACCCAGCGGCAGGCTGTACTTCTCATCCGGGACCTCCTGCTTGATGGCCCGGTAAATTCGTTTGGGCTCCATGAAGACGACCGGATCGTTGCTCTCGATGGCCGCAATCAACAACCCCTTTGCATCGTAAGGGGAGGAGGGTATCACCACCTTGAGTCCCGGGATATGAGCAAAGAGTGCCTCCGGACTATCGGAATGATGCTCCAGTGCATTGATGCCACCACCATAGGGAAAGCGGATCACCATGGGCACGGTATATTTTCCCCTCGATCGGTTCTGCATCCGCGATACGTTCGAAGCGATCTGATTAAAGGCAGGATAGGTGAATCCTTCAAACTGCAGTTCCACGATCGGTCTGAGTCCCGACACGGCCATTCCCAGTGCAGTCCCCACGATACCCGACTCGGCCAGGGGAGAATCGAACACCCTTTCCACCCCGTATTTCTTCTGCAATCCTTCGGTCACACGGAAGACACCTCCTTCCACACCCACGTCTTCGCCGTAAATAACTACCCCACTATCCTCTTTCAGCTTGATATCCAAAGCGTTGTTAATCGCTTTCACCATGGTCATTACGCTCATCTCCTGTTCTCCTTCCAGCTTAAAAATTCTTCGTATTCGGCTTTTTGTCTCTTCAGATCCTCCGGCATATCAACAAACATATGGGTGAACACATCATCATGGGGATATCTCTTGTTTTGTTCCGCCTCGAGAAACTGAGTATTGATCTGTTGTTTATATTCTTCCGTCAGTTTCTCCACATCGATGTGCCAGATCCCTTTTTTCTCCATGTAACGCCTCAGCCTCATCAACGGGTCGGTCAGCCCCCACTCCATCTCTTCCTCCTTTTTACGGTATTTGGTGGGATCATCGGAGGTGGTATGCGCTCCCAGACGATAGGTAAACGCTTCAATCAATACCGGCCCCCTGCCTGCCAGGGCGTGTGCCGTCGCTGTCTGATAGGCCAGGTACATGGCAAAGAAATCGTTCCCGTCCACCTTGATACCGGGAATGCCGAAGGCAACCGATTTCACGGCAAGGTTGACCGATCTGGTTTGTGACCTTACCGGGACGGAGATGGCGTACTGGTTGTTCTGAATGG
Source organism: Proteiniphilum sp. LBM24028 (assembly GCF_056629195.1). Taxonomy (NCBI): domain Bacteria; kingdom Pseudomonadati; phylum Bacteroidota; class Bacteroidia; order Bacteroidales; family Dysgonomonadaceae; genus Proteiniphilum; species Proteiniphilum sp. LBM24028. Next base: position 2,018,956 of record NZ_CM152817.1, read on the forward strand.
TGAAGATGACAGGCACCTGCCACACTCCGGCAAAGTTAAGCGCTTCGCTGAAATCGCCTTCCGACGTACCTCCATCGCCGATAAAGGTGAAGACAGCCTCCTTCTTTTTCCGGTATTTTACAGAATATCCAATACCGGTGGCGTGGTGTAGCTGGGTCCCTATTGAAATGGCAATGGGCAGCGTATGGTTGGCATTTTTAAAACTACCTCCATGCTCATTGCCCAGATAGAAGAGAAACATCTCTTTCATGGTCACTCCCTTCGCCAGCAGGGTACCCATCTCCCGGAAGGCCGGCACCAGCCAATCCTCCTCTCTGATGTGCATGCCGGCGGCAATGTGGATGGCTTCCTGCCCCAGGTTGGGCGTGTAGGTGTACATACGCCCCTGACGTTGGAAAGAGATGGCCATTTCATCGGCTATGCGCTCATAGTGCATCTGTTTATAGGCATTGATAATGACATCATCATCGAGCGCAGGCATATACTTGGGGTTGATTACATGCCCATCGTTATCGATGAGGGAGAGCATTTTATCTTCTAATGGATTAAAGTCACGGAAAATGGCAGGTAAATCGTCTTGAATCATTTATCTGTTTATTTGAACGAATTTAATTTCAGCTGTGATTATTCGCTGCGTATATAACATTCCGGCAAAAAAAATGTTTTTGAGTGTGAGAATAATCAGACAACTAAAATCGTTCAAAAATCATGTGTGTGGGAACTGCAAACCTCTTCCATATATTGATCACACCAATTGCCACAATGATTTGTGCAATTTCATGATCGGTAAAAATTCCTTTTGCCCGCTGGTATGTTTCTTCTGTCAATCCCTTATCGGCAATGCGTGTCATCTCCTCGGTCATTTGCAAGGCGACTCTCTCTTCTTCGGTGAACAACGGCGATTCTTAATTCTTTCTTTCATTGTGATAATTTTTAAAATGAAAAACCGGATGATTATAACAAAATAGAGTATAAAAAGTTGTTCAAATAACAGATACACAGTTATAAATAATTACTTTTCAACTCCGGACAAATGAACATTCTTCATGCAAAATACGTTTTACTTCACAAAACCATTCGAACAACCAAAACCGAAAACCAAGTATTAAAATTACATTCAATGAACATCAGAAATCTCTGTACCCTTTTCTTTTCAATTGTTGTGTTAACTCAGGCCGGATGCGATGCAGACAACCGAAATGAAAACGAAAACAGGGAAATCGCCGTCGTTACGGAAGATTCCACCCTCCATATTCCGGTAGAAAAGAAAAAACTGACCCAAGAGGACATTACTTTGAAAAAAGATTTGCAGTACACACAGTACACACTGGATGACGAGTACCCTTATCAGGACACCATCCGCCGTTTTCAGTGGGAGAAGATAAAAAGAGAAATAGCCCGTGTGGAGAATGCGGTTGCCGGGGGAGGTTTCTGGGGTGTGTTAAGCAACTACAAAAACAAGAACGGTGAAGCGCCCACCATAAAGGATTTCGTAAGAAACGACTATGGACGCGTTTCGGATCAACATGGGGTAGAACGTTATCAATCGGTACCTCTTTATGGAATGGATGAAGACACCACGCTGGTGCGGTATGGCCGCGATGGATGGCTGGTAAAAATCAATGGCAGCGACAATACCGACTTCCTTTCCGTGACGGGAGTATCGATGGAAGGAACTTTTTTATTACCCCGGCGATATCTTATCTCATGGGGCAACAGCATACTGCTTGACAAGGTAGTGGCGGTGGATGTTACCAATCAGAACATCGCTGTCCTTGAAAAAAATGGTGAAGCCTGGCATATATTAAGTATGAATCCGGCAACCTCGGGTATCCATAAGCCACCCCATGCCCATGAGACACCGACCGGAATTTTTGCCATCCAGGAGAAGAAGGAAAAGATGCTCTATGTGAAAGACGGCACCAGCGAAATAGCGGGTTATGCCCCCTATGCCTCCCGTTTTACCAACGGAGCTTATATCCATGGGGTACCGGTTCAGTATCCCCGAAAAAACATCATTGAATACAGCCCTTCGCTGGGTACCACTCCCCGCTCTCATATGTGCGTCAGAAATGCTTCGTCACACGCGAAATTTGTATATGAGTGGGCCACTGTCCGGCAATCGGTCGTTATTGTAATTGATTAACAGTCATATTCAGAAAAAATAGTATATTTGGCGGTGCAATTTCTGAATATGACTATGCGTATCATCCTGTTATCTACAATATTTTTTGTTTTCTCCGCCCTCTCTTTTCCAATAGGAACGAGGGAAAGCAAAAAGGAGATTTCCAAAATAGACTTCTCTTCGTCCGGTTGCGAGCTTCTCTATGAACAGATGAAACTGGAGGGAGTGATACATTTTGATGCTTTTAAGGCAGCATATACCGGTTACAAAAAGTTAAACAAACAGAATAATTCTTTGCTGACGTTGATAGACTTCAATCTTCCTTCCTCCGAGAAGAGGATGTATGTGTTGGATATGACAAAGAAAGAGGTGCTTTTTGTATCCTATGTTTCGCATGGTCGAAACAGCGGGGAAAATTATGCCACTTCCTTCTCCAACCGGAATGGCTCCCACCAAAGCTCACTGGGTTTTTACCGCACTGCCGGCACCTATCAGGGAGGCAACGGCTATTCGTTGCTGCTGGACGGACTGGAAGAAGGAATAAACGATCAAGCACGGGCACGGGCTATTGTAATCCACGGGGCCGATTACTGCAGCGAAGCGGTCATCCGCTCCAGTGGGCGGCTGGGGCGCAGCTTCGGTTGCCCGGCACTACCCAGAGAACTGGCAAAACCCATTATCAACACCATCAAAGGAGGTTCGCTGCTCTTTATTTATGCCGACCAGGCCGATTACCTGGCGATGAGTGAGGTGTTATGATGTATTCAATAGCGGCGGATATCACTTCAGATATTTTTGACTTCCAATATCTCCCGGATGTCGGTGGTATATTTTTTGGAGAGATGCTGCTGATGCATCTTAAACCGACGGACATCCTGGGAGGCGAGGCGGACTCCGGATGAAGAAGGATCACGGTTAATGGCATCAATGGTATCCATCAGCTTCTTATGGCGGGGATCGGAATTCATTTCGTCGAAAAGGAATGGTTGAAGCTGATCCTCATCGGTAAAATCATACAGGGTAACCCCGGCACGTTTATAACGAAGGCGGGGTTCATAAATCCTTTTCAGTCCCGCCACGGCGAAATCCACAATCTCCAGCGTGGAGGAGGTAGGGAAAGGAAACCTCACTTCCGTGCTGCGTGAGAGGGCTTCTTCCCCGTCTTTAAAATAATTGGTCTGTAAAAACACCGACAGGCGACTGCACATCGACTGTTGTTTCCGTATTTTCGCGGCAGCCATTACCGTAAACGTAACAACCCTCTCTTTAATCTCATCCCACGTTTCGTACTCTTTCTCAAATGTGCGGGTCACAGAGAAACTCTGGCTTTTTTCCCAGTCGATAAAGTCAACGCAGGGCATGCCGTTAAGTTCCTTCTGCAGGTTCACACCGGTGATGGTCATATTTTTGCGTACCCACGACTCCGGCAGGGTGGCAAACCCGAGGGCCCTGGTCACCCCCGCCGCCTGCAGTTTCGCGGCATTGCGGCGTCCTACTCCCCAGATATCCTCCACAGGAAGCCAGCGAAGCGCTTTCTGTCTTTTCTCCTCGGTGTCGATGATGTGGCAGCCATCGGTTTGGAAGGAATACTTCTTTGCGATACGATTGGCCACCTTGGCAAGCGCCTTGGTAGAAGCAATACCCACGCTGATGGGTATACCCGTCCATCGGCCCACCTGCTCCTTCATACGTAAACCGTATGCCCTCAGGTCCTGTATTCCCGAGAGATCGAGAAAACATTCATCCACCGAATACACTTCCTGACGGGGCGTATAGTTCGCAAGGATGCTCATCACCCGGCGGCTCATGTCGCCATAGAGTGAAAAGTTCGCCGAGCAGACTGCCACCTTGTGCCTCTGGAACAAGGCTTCAGCCTTGAAAGCAGGGATACCCATTTCAATGCCCGCCTTCTTGGCTTCATTGCTGCGCGCAATCACGCACCCGTCGTTATTGGAAAGAACGACCACGGGACGATCCTGCAGCGAGGGATTGAACACCCTTTCGCAGGAAACATAAAAGTTATTGCAGTCAATCAGCGCTATCATCAATGTTTACGGATAGAGTAAGTAACAATTCCCCATACAATCAGCGTATTCTCCCACGTGATCACAATGGGCTCGAAGGCAGGGTTGGAAGGGAGCAGTGTACATACGCCGTTCTCCACGCTGATCCTTTTTACGGTGAACTCACCGTCCATATAACATAAGGCAATACGGCCGTGCGACCACTCTTCGGCCCGGTCCACCACCAACAGGTCGCCATCGTTGAAATCGCTCTGCATGGAAGTACCGCGTACCCGCGCATAGAAGGTGGCTTCGGGATGCCGGATAAACAGCTTATTTATGTCGATGCGCTCGCTCACGAAGTCATCCACATTAGAGAAGGGACCTGCAGCTACACCGCCGGCCAGGAGGACCTTCATCTCTGAAAGTTCCGGCTTGTAAATTTCCAGCCGGGCAGATTTGAACACTTTTTTCATCCGGCAAATTTAGTGAAAAAATTGTCTTTACACGATACGTTCTACCATGGAGCTTTGCATCTCCACCATGGCGCAACCGAGCTGATTGATGCGAATGGCAACACCCGATTTACCATCCGCGATGATCAGCTCTCCCTCGAGACCGGCAAGTGATCCCTTGATTACGCGTACCTTCTCACCCGGGCGCAGCGGCTGACTCTCGAAGCGGACGGGCGTGTCGGAAAAATCGATCATGAAACGGAACTGTTCCATCTGTGCAACAGGGATGACGGTAGGAGTGTGCTCGCCACGGAGCACCATGTAACGTATCACCGACGGGAGAGTGATGACACTGCGCTGCTCATCGCTATTCACATATACGAAGATCATCATGGGTATAAGCACCCGTTCCACCTTCTTTTTACGGTCGCTCCATAGGCGTATCTCCTCCTGTACCGGCAGGAAACATTCAATATTCATTTCCCGAAGCCGGTCACGCACCTTCTTCTCGTGGTGCATCTTCACATAGGCTGCCAGCCACCGGCGGTCGCTTGTCGCTTTTTCTTCGTCGTCCATCATTTTATTTTAAATTTATAACGACTTTTCTTCAATCAATTAGGAAAAACAGTTGTTCAGTATCACGTAACCACGGTTACGACAATCAGGATTCGTTCACATGACAGTTCCCCAATTCACTTTTCTATCATCCCGATATCGCGTAGCCAGGAGAGTACCCTGAAGGGCCACTCGTTCACCGTATGACCGGTGTTGCGCAGCCCGTAACCATGACCGCCGGAGGGATAAATATGCAGCGCGGCAGGCACTCCCGCCTCTTTTAGTGCATAATAATAGAAGATACTGCTGTCAATATAATTCTTATCATCCTGCGTCTGAATCAGAATGGTGGGCGGTGTGTCCCGACCTACCTTGAGTTCAGGTGCAATGGAGAAGTTTTCACCGGCAAGGTATGCCGGGTAAACGAGGATGGTAAAGTCGGGACGCAGGCTCACCTCGTCGTAAGAATCGACTTTCGGATAGGTACGCTCACCGTAGTTTGTACTGGCCACAGCCGACAAGTGCGCTCCGGCCGAAAAGCCCATCACGCCAATCCTGCGGGCATCAATTTGCCACTCAGCCGCATGAGCACGGGTATAGGCAATGGCGCGCTGGAGGTCCTGCAGCGGCGCGGCATGCTTCTCCAACCTCTCGCGGCGCGGCACGCGATATTTCACCAACACACAGTTGATGCCAAAGCTGTTGAAACGTTTACAAATCTCCGAACCTTCGAGGTTGTATGCCAGAATGTTGTATCCTCCTCCGGGATTCACGATGATGGTAGTACCCTTGTTGTTACCGGCGGGAGCCGGGTAGAAGGTGAGCGTAGGCTCATCTACATGTCCAATACGAAGTACGGGGCATCCGGCCACTTTGTTACCACTCAGGTCATCTACCTGTTTCATCTTCCCCGTTTCACCCGGTGTACCGCCGGGAAATAAAAGCACCGGCTTTTCCTGTGATTGAACACCCATCGTTGTAAGAACAAAAAAAAGCAGAAAAACAATATTTCGCATAACTGATAAATTTAAGCCCGAAGATTGCGTGATTACTGATTACAAATATAATACTTTTAACCATTTATTCAGATCATATCCTTCTTTTTCACCGCTTCCTCCGGATACCTTCCGGGATCCTGTCTTGTGATTATCCATACCATCACCTAATATACTCATATTATAGGTCTAATATTACTTTACAATGCTTCATTTTGTCAAATACTCCGTATCTTTGCAGTATAAATTACAATTGCAGCAAATGGAGCAAAAACAATATCTGCTCGGCATGACGCTCGCCGAAATTACCGAAAGCGTCACAGTACTGAACCTTCCCAAATTTACCGCCAGACAGATTGCCGACTGGGTGTATGTGAAACGGGTAAAAAGTATCGACGAGATGACCAATATCTCACTCAAGAACAGGGAGATATTATCGGAAAAATTCGAAGTAGGACGATCGGAACCATTGGATATCCAAACGTCGGTAGACGGCACCCGCAAGATGCTCTTTCAGACAACAAGCGGTAAATTCATCGAAACAGTCACCATCCCTGAAGAAGAGCGACTTACCATCTGCGTTTCCTCTCAGGTAGGCTGCCGCATGAACTGCGACTTTTGCATGACCGGCAAGCAGGGGTTCCACGACAACCTCACCGCCACGGAAATACTGAACCAGGTATACTCGGTACCCGACTCGGAACAGATCACCAACCTTGTTTTCATGGGTATGGGAGAACCGCTCGACAACTACAAACAGGTAAAGAAGGCCTCAGAACTGCTTATGGCCGACTATGGACCGGGCTGGAGCCCCAAACGAATCACCCTCTCCTCCATCGGGCTCACCTCCAACCTGAAACGATTCCTCGATGAAAGCAAATGTCACCTGGCCATCAGCCTGCACAATCCCATACCGGAACAACGGCTTGCCATCATGCCCATCGAGAAATCAGCACCCATCACCTCGGTCATCGGGATGCTGCGCGATTACGACTGGAGTCACCAGCGGCGACTCTCCTTTGAATACATCATGTTCGACGGGGTGAACGACTCACTGCTCTATGCCCGAGAGCTGACCAAGTTGCTGGCCGGGCTCGACTGCCGCATTAACCTGATTCGTTTCCACGTGATTCCGATGAGCAACTTAAAACCCTCCACCAACGAAAATATGGTCAAGTTTCGCGACTTCCTTACCGCCAAAGGATTTATCAGTACCATCCGGGCTTCGAGGGGAGAAGACATCTTCGCTGCCTGCGGCATGCTCTCTACGGCGAAGGTGGGAGAAAAAAGCTGAGCTTAGATTTCATTTCCACGCAAATAGTTGTATATTTGTTTTATGAAAGCAACATGCTCCATCGTGAAATGAGTGATAATCCAAAAAAATATCCATATGAAACGATTTACAGGTTTACTTGCCCTTGCGGCAACCATTGCCCTCTTCACGTCGTGCAACGGTGAAGGGTTTCTCTCCGCATCAGGATCGAACAATGAAATGATGGTTTTAATGGATGATACTGCCTGGGAAAGTGCTGCGGGCAAAGCTCTGTTCGACGTACTCAACTCCAATGTAAAAGCATTGCCTCAGCCTGAACCAAACTTTACCATCCTTCAAATTGAACCGGAGAACTTCACCAGCACCTTCAAGATGGCGCGAAATATCATTATACCCGACATCTCCAATATTTACAGCGCTCCCAAGCTCACGGCGGAAATCGACAAGTATGCCGTGGGACAGGTGATCATGAATATCAACGCCCCCGACAGCGCCAGCTTTGCTCAGTTTGTGACGGAAAACAAGGATAACATCGTGGATTATTTCGTAACCAAAGAGCTGGAACGTAATGGAAAATGGCTGAAAAGGGAAATTCCCTCACCCCTTTCCCGTGCACAGCAAGTGTTCGGGATCAATATCCATGTACCTAAGGGACTGACCAATGTCACCGAGCACGAAAACTTTTACTGGGCTACGAACAATGCGGGGAGAGGACGCCAGGACATCGTTATCTACCAGTTCCCCTACACTACGGAGAAAGTATTCGAAAAAGATTCACTCATCAGTATTCGCAACAAGGTGCTCGGAAAATATATCAAGGGCTCCTTCGATTCGGAAATGACCACTGCCACACGCATTTACTCGCCCGACTACCGGACAAAGGTAATGGACGGAACCTTCCGTGCCGAACTGCGCGGATTGTGGGAAATGTCGACCGACATGATGGGAGGGCCTTTCGTGATGCACTCTTTCGTGAACGACAACACCGGCATGGTCGTCGTGGTGGAGGTGTACGTCTACGCACCGGAAATGAACAAGCGCAACCTGATGCGCAACCTGGAGGCCACCCTCTACACCATCAGCATTCCCAAGCCTGAAGAGGCAGTCATTGAAGGGTAACACAGAAGAAACTTATAGAAAAGAGAATCAAAAAAGATATACATGTCATCATTACTCAAAGTGGGCATCACGCACGGCGATGTCAATGGAATCGGATATGAAGTGCTGCTGAAAGCATTTTCCGACGACCGCTTGCTCGAGCTCTTCCGCCCCGTCATATACGGATCATCCAAATCGGCTTCTTATTATCGCAAAATGCTGGAGGGTGATCCGGTGAACTTCCATATTATTTCCAAAGCAGATGAATCGCAGGATGGAAAAATAAATCTCGTGAACTGCGTCAGGGAAGAGATCAGGATTGAACCGGGCACCGCGAGTGCCGAAGCGGGCGAATCGGCTTATACTGCGCTGGACCAGGCTGCCGGTGACCTGGCAAACGGGAAGATCGACCTGCTGGTGACATTGCCTATCAACAAGGAGAGTATCCAGCAGGAGAAATTTCAATTTCCGGGGCATACCGAATTTCTGCAGGACCGGTTCGCAAAAGACAACGAGAAAGCGCTAATGATCCTTGCCACGGAGGTACTGCGTGTGGCACTGGTCACCACGCATGTACCCATTGCAGAAGTGCCTTCTAAAATTTCCAAGGAACTGATCCTGGAGAAACTGTATACGCTCGACCACTCTTTGAGGCGCGACTTCCTTCTGGAGAACCCGCGCATCGCCGTATTGGGACTAAACCCGCATGCCGGAGAGAACGGACTGCTGGGCAGGGAGGAGATCGATATTATCGCTCCTGCCGTACGGGAAGCGCAGGACAAATGGATCCTCTGTGCCGGACCTTTTCCTGCGGACGGCTTCTTTGGATCGGGACGTTTTAAAGAGTTTGATGCCATCCTCGCCATGTATCACGACCAGGGACTCATACCGTTCAAGACCCTTGCCATGGATGCCGGTGTCAACTTCACCGCCGGACTGCCCATCGTACGCACCTCACCCGACCACGGCACGGCCTACAATATCGCCGGCAAGAACCTGGCCTCCGACGAGTCGTTCCGCCAGGCCATTTACATGGGTATCGACATCCTCAAGAACCGCTTGTTCTACGATGAGGCGCGCAAAAATCCGCTGAAAAAGATGTTCTTCGACCGCGGCAAGGATGACGAGAAACTCGACCTGACAAAGGAAGAAACAGAATAGTTACAAAAATAGGATTAATAAATAATCGACTCTCTATTAATGAAGTATACCACCATCCCCTGATAAGTATACCCGGAAGCCGCCTTATCGCGAGAGCATTATCTTGTGCTTTTATTTCCATGCGTACGATGCGTATATCGCTCCGATAATTGCCTGCAGATGTACATATCCTCATGTATTCAGGTGTAAACCATGGAGGACATTCCGAGGATATCCTCCTCCGGATAAATTATTATACCGACAAAGCTACTTCTTTTTTTATATTTCAAATTCCGCCCGTCTTGAATGTATCGGAACGCTATATACACATCCGCGAGTAGGCCGTTGAAATAATTGAACGCAATATCGACCCAATACAAGCCAAAGCATCTGACAGCTTTGTAAATAATCAGTCGGCTTAAAGCCGACTGATTATTTTTCATGAAACCACTGACTATAAGCCATTTTATATTTTTGTTTGAAAATTTAACTATAACAATTAGTTTGCAAACGAAAAAGAATAGTTAACTTTGCGGCATGAATTAACGGACATAAAATAACAGAATACACACATCGGACTATTTTCTATTTGTCAGCTCAACAGTCTGAAGTCCGACATCTAAACATCTCAAAAGAATGAAAGATTTATCACCCAAAGAAGAGGAAGTAATGCGCTATTTCTGGGAAAACGAGGCATTGTTCGTAAAACAACTCGTGGAAATGTATCCCGAGCCGAAGCCGCATTTCAACACGCTTTCCACCTACGTACGTTCGTTGGAAGAGAAAGGATTTGTGTCACACGAATCATTTGGCACAACGTACCGCTACTTTGCCATCATTAGCGAAGAGGAATACCGCAACCGGACACTCAGAAATGTAGTAAGAAAATATTTTGACAATTCATACCTTAGCGTGGTATCGTCGCTCATCAAAGACGAAAATATTTCTGTGGAAGAGGTGCGTAAGTTACTGGATGAAGTGGAAAAGTTGAATGATAAGTGAGGAATATAAAGTTACTACCATGTTTCAATAAGATTGAGGTAGGTTGAAAAGGATTGATGGAGATTGATAGAGATTGATAGAGAACTGTTTGTTTTTCAATCTTATTCAATCTGTTATGAATCTGAATTTCTGATAAAAGACAAATGCAAACCTTTGACGAATGGAACAATTTCTCTTTTACCTTCTCCGCGCATCCATCCTGATGACGCTGTTTTACGGCTTTTACAGGTTCTTTTTCGGTAAAAACACGTTTCACCATTTCAACCGGTTTTTGCTGATTTTCATTGTGATGATGGTTACCGTGCTTCCGTTGTTCCGTTTTAACCTTCTACCAGAGAGGAAATCAGAACCGGTGGTTATCGAAAATTTTCCGATGGATTTTTCCAACATTCCCATTGTAGAAATATCCGAATTGCCCGCTCAACCCGTACAAATACCCTGGATAGAAATACTTTCGGTGGTTTTTGCCGTTGGTTTTCTGCTTTCGGTAGTACGTTACCTTATTGGACTGAGCCAGTTGATAAGTATCATTCGGAAATCGGAAAAGCAAACGCTTTCCGATAATAATATGGTTCTCTGCATTACCGATAAAGATATTTCGCCGTTCAGCTGGATGAAATACATTGTTCTTTCGTGCAAAGACGTTTCGGCGGATAACCGGGCAATCATCAACCACGAACGGGCACACATTCACTTGCAGCATTCGTTCGACATGATATTTTTCGACCTGTTCACCTGCATTTTCTGGTTCAACCCGTTTTCGTGGCTGCTGCGGTACGAAATTCAATCGGTTCACGAGTATCAGGCCGATGAGCAGGTTCTGAACAACGGTATTGATGTAAAACAATATCAACTTTTATTAATCCGCAAAAGCGTGGGCGAGCATAAGTTTGCACTGGCAAACAATTTCCGTCAGCGCGATTTACACAAAAGAATTACTATGATGAAAAACAAATCAGACAAACGACAGAAATGGAACTACACGGCAGCGCTTCCCGTATTGTTCCTGGCTATGGTAACACTCTCAGCTCCGCAATTGAATGCGGAAATTCCCGAAAAAGTGACTAATAAACCTGTTGAAAACAACAAAGACGTTCTACCTGCATTGGAGGGGAAAAATGACAATAATGAAAAAATTTCAGAACGATCCAAAATCACCATTTGCGGCTTTGTTAAAGGAAAAGATAGTTTTATTCCCGGAGTAACAATTGTAATTAAAGGTTCCACTGTTGGCACAATTACCGACCCCGAAGGAAAATTTGTAATCAAGACAGACAAAGGTGATGTGCTGAAATTTGTGATGGTGGGTTACAAGACTTTTGAATACAGAGTGGAAAAAACACAAGATAATTTGGTGGTTGTTCTACAGCCGGATGATGTGGTGGCTACTAGAGTAGGGAAAATGGAGAATTTTAAAATTGAAGCAAAGGATGAACAGCAACCCAAAATTGCAGTTTATGGACTCAAAGCATTAACTGGAAATCCGTTATTTATTTTGGACGGGAAACCTATTGAACCAATGAATGATATTGATCCTGATAACATTGAATCCATTTCTGTGCTTAAAAATGACTCGGCTACAGCCATTTATGGTGAAAGAGGAAAAGATGGCGTGATTTTGATTACAACTAAAAAACCTGAAAACTTTACGATCGATTTTAAAGAGTCAACAACTAAAGTGCAGGAAAATGTAAAGAGCTTGAACGAAATGTTGGAAAAAGATAAGCCACTTATTGTAATTGATGGTGAAAAAAAATCCAAAGATTATGATTTGAAATCAATAAATCCCAATGACATTGAATCCTTTACAATTCTGAAAGATAAATCCGCTGTGGAACTTTATGGGGAAGATGGGAGAAATGGAGTGATAATTGTCACGAAAAAGTCCAAGCTCTTAGAATATAAATCAGATGTTCTTGAATTGAAAAATAATGGTGATTTTTCCCTAAGCGGAGATAAGGTAGAAATGAACGCAGGTGAAAATCAAACAATTACTGTTTCGGCAAAACCTGTTAAAAGTATAGTAAAAAAATCAGATAAATCGTCGTTAATCATCCGAAATGAAGATGGTAGTCAGCCCTTGGTTGTGGTTGATGGTGTAAAGAAAGGAAAGCTAAAAGAATTTAACCCTGGACAATTTGCTGTATTTCGCGCATACGCAGGAAATACAGCAAAAGAAAAATACGGAGAAGAGGGTGCAAATGGAGTGGTTGAGATTGATACGAAAAAATAAAATTCGCAGCTTATTATAATAAGTCCTATTACAATGAAGCACCCCTGTATACTCTGGCTCGGCTTGGAGGTCATACTTTGGGAAGATACAGGTTTTTAATCTGTTGTTGCCGGCAGCATCACCACTGTTTTTTCGTTTTCCTGGGCAAGCAAGTCCCTCACAAAAGTCTGAATATCTTCCGGTTTGATGGCATTGAGCGCATCAAGGTAATGCGTGTGACGATCCCAGTCGTAGAAATATTTATCGATCAGCTGGTTTAACCAGTACTTATTCTCCCTGATATTTTCATTGTATGCCTTAAGCATGTATTCCTTCACTTTGGAAAAATCTTCAGCACGGGGTCCATTCTCAGCCATCGCCCTCAGCTCTCCTTTCACCAGGCTATTCAGTGTCAGCGCTTTATCCGGATCGGTATCGAAATTTATCTGCAGAATCGTTTGCCCTTCGGGATAGCGGGCTATGGATCCGTCGACGGAAACCCCGTAGGTACCCCCTTCTTCTTCCCGTATTTTCTCTGTATACACGATATCCATAATCTGCCGGAGCATGCTTATGATGATATTGTTTTTACGGGTAAACTCACTTTGACCGCTGAAAATATTGAAAACCGATGCTTTGGAATTTTCCATCTCACGCTGGAAAATCGTTTCACTGGTACCTTTGGCTATATCCATCGGCAACTCCTCATACCTGTTCCGGGCATATTTTCCCGGTATGGAACCCAGGTATTGCAATATGAACGGCTTGACGGCCTCCTCATCAATGTTGCCCACAAAGGCAAAAACAAAACTGCCCGGGTTGGAAAAACTTTGCCTGAACATCTCCATGATACGCCCGTAATTGATTTTATCCATATCCTCTGCCTTCAGGCGGTCGAAAAGGGGATTATCGTGATAGAGTTTTCTTGTGATCGTATCCTGAAACGCGACCGACGGCTCGGCTTCCGCATTTTTCAATTGTATCTCGGCCCGTTGCAGGAAAGATTCGAAAGCATCCTGGTCGGTTCGCGGAGAAGTAAAATAGAGATAAACCAGTTGAAGCAATGTTTCGAAATCCCTCTGCGAAGAGGTTCCGTTGAATCCCTGCTTCATGATTCCGAGCAGGGGGGAGATAGAGATGTTTTTACCCGCCAGCACCTTGGGCAGTTCCGTAAGGCTGAAATCTCCCACACCCCCCAACGGGGCTACCTGTCCGGCCATTTTGCTATTGACCGGATCTTGCAAGGCATAAGAGGAGGTACCTCCATGACTCGAGGCCGCCATCAGTATCTGATCGTCTTTAAAATCCGTTTTTTTGAGGATCACGGTCACACCATTTGATAATCTCCAAACCGTAGCGTCAAAGTCTTCATCCTTCCGTGCTTCGACAAGGGTACCCGCTACAGGAGGTGTGTCAATCAGCGGCCTGTTAAATGTCTCTTCTGCATACGGCTCTACTTCATCGTTTCTGGTAGTAAGAAGTATCTGCAACAACTCTTCATTGTCCGGATAGAGGAGGTCTTCTTTTTCCGGACCGGTAATTGCCAATACAATATTTTTGTCCCCGATGAGTTGTTGTATTGCCTGATTGACCACCTCTACCGGAATCTGGGGAGCAACCGATTGTAAGAGCCGGTATTCGTATTCAATACCAGGAACAGGTTCTCCATCGGTGAAGTGGCGTACATATTTCTGGGAATAATAACTGTTTTTCTGCTTGTCGCGATTGTTATATGCGTTTTCGGCCCCATTCAATATGTTGGTCCGTGCGCGATCGTATTCCGATGCCGTGAAACCGTGCCGCTTGACCCTTTCGGTCTCCGTAGCGATGGCACGTAGCGCGTTTTTTATTTTATCTTCTGCCGATCCGGCTACCACCGTCCATGCATCTTTTGTTTTGGCAATAAAATAATTGTCATCATAAGCAAAAGCCGAGGTAAAAGGAGCATCCGGCTTCTGGCTGATGTCTCTGAAACGTTCATTCATCATCATGGAAGCCACGGTGGTAATGTAGTTTTGTATGTATCCCGCTTGTGTATTCCTTATTTCAAAAGGGAGAGGATCGTGTTTGTAATACAAAAGAATGCTTGTGCTCTGTGCTTCCTTGTCGGTTGCCAGTACCGCGACAGGTTCTTCGTTGTCAGGAACGGGATAATATGTACGTTGGGCTCTCTCCTCGTCTAAAGGAATACTTCCGAAAAGATCTTTGATCTTTTTCTCAGTGGCCTCCACATCTACATCACCCACAATGATAATACCCTGTAAGTCGGGACGGTACCACTTACGGTAATAGGCTCTGATCTCTTCCGGCTTAAAATTGTTGATCACGTCGATGCTGCCGATAGGCATCCTCTCAGCGTATTTGCTACCTCTGAACAGTTCCGGGAGCAGCTTCTCCGTCAGCCGTTGCTGTGCCCCGCCCCGGGTACGCCATTCCTCACGAATCACACCCCGCTCCTTTTCCAATTCATCCGCTTCAAGCAAAATACCGCAAGACCAGTCATGCAATACCAGCAGGCATGAATCCAGAAGATTTTGATTTGTCGTGGGCACATTGCTCAAATAATAGACCGTTTCATCGAACGAGGTGTAGGCATTGATGTTTGTCCCGAATTTGACACCGTTATTTTCCAGGTAATCCAGCATCGTCTTACCGGGAAAGTTCCTTGTGCCGTTAAAGGCCATATGCTCCAGAAAGTGAGCGAGGCCGGCCTGGGCATCTTCTTCCTGCATAGACCCTACTTTTTGGGCTATATAAAAATCCGCTCTTTTTTCGGGCGTTTTATTATGGTGAATATAATAGGTCAGTCCATTTTTCAGTTTACCGGTTTTTAGGGCCGGATCGGCCGGCAACACCGGATTTTGTTGTGCCATCATGCCACAACCTGCCACAAAGAATATAAGGAAGAATATTTTTCTCATCAATCTATTTTTTTTCCAGGATGTCCAATATGTGCTCGTTACGGATGATCATCATTCCATGCCGGTCATCCGTGATACCGGGCGACAGGGTATAAGTGTATCGGGGAACGCCGTTCTCCAGAGTGATAGGCAGGTAGAGGAAGTAAATATTCCCGCACCGTTCTTTCAATATATCTGCCGATTCAATGATATGGGTTGAGATGATGAATATGCTGTTTTTGTTCATCGCAAACGCTTCGGTGACGGCAATGGTCGCATCATATGCATCCTTCACGTTGGTACCCCTGAACAACTCATCAAAGATGACAACCATGTTCCGGGCATGGTTGATGCTGTTTGCGATCTTCTTCAGTCGCAGTACTTCCGCGTAGAAATGGCTGTATCCCTGGTTCAGGTTATCGGGTAGATTGATGGTTGTATACATGCCACTGCGCACCGAGAAGGTCATCTCACGGGCAGGCACGGGGAAACCGAGGTGTGCCAGATAGACGGCGATGCCGAAAGATTTCATGAAGGTAGATTTCCCCGCCATGTTGGCTCCCGTGAGAAAGATCACGTTGTTTTCCGGTGTCACCTCTATCGTGTTCGCCACGGGATCGGCCAACAAAGGATGAAACAACCGGTCTATCTTTAAAATATTACAGTCGGAAGGCTGTACATCGGCAAACGAAAACTTCTTTTCGCGCGCCACATGGGCCAGCGAGATATAGATATCCAGCTGATAGATGAAAGAGAGCATCTTTTGCAGCTCTTTGTTGCATGCATAGCGCAGCGCATTGTCATATTCGTCTGCTTTCTCGAGCGAGAGTTTTTTTGTTTCACGTTCCTCCTTTACAAACCGGAGCCGCTCGTCTGAAATAATATTTTTCACTTCTTCCATCTCCGGCATCTCCGGAAGTATACGTTCATCGTCTTCAATATCCTCGAAAAAATCGTGAAGCGTGTTAATGATATAGATAAGTCCCAAAATGCTTTTATGAATCATCTGGAATTCCGTATCTGTCTTCATCAATCGCTGGAAGCGTTTCTTCAGCTTGTCGTCATGCGCGTCGATCCGGGTACGCGTATCCGTATTGTGTAAATAATAGGCTACCGCATCGAAGATAGTTCCTTCGAAGGGGAACTTCGTCCTTTTGAGATAAAAATACTGAATGATATCCTGCCTCTTTTTGATACTTTCAAAGTTGTCGAAAGGGTACCGGAACATCTCTTCAAGTAAAATGGCCCCTCCACGCGTGCGGGTATGATTATAGATGCTGAAAACCGATTTCTTCCCATGTTTGCCGAAGATATTCAGGTCATCCATTGTCTGCTTGTCAATTATAAAACTCATCGTCTTGGTTGTATTATCCCCTGTTTGTCGCCAGGGCCGATTTATTCATTGTTCTCGTCACTATTTTTCTCGTTCGAGTAAACCGGAAACTGTTCCATATCGGCTTTATTCATTATTGTCTCCACAATCCGTTCGTTGTGAATGATCCTCATACCGTGCCGGTCGCCCGAGATCCCCTGCTCAATCTTGTAGGTGTAAACCGGCCTGTTGTGCTCCAATTTCGTAGGCAAATAGAGAAATTGCATGTTGCTATTGTCCCGGAGCATCTCACCGGCTTCCACGATGTGGGTTGAGATGATAAACTGACAGTTGTCCCATTTGCCGAATGCCCGCGTGACAGCCACTGTGGCGTCAAAGGCGTCTTTCACGTTGGTTCCTTTGAATAATTCATCAAATATAACCAACATGTCTTTCGAGCTCCCCACCTCCCGGGCTGCCTGTTTTACCCGCAGCACCTCGGCATAAAAATGGCTATAACCCAGCGAGAGGTTATCCGGCAGATTGATGGAAGTGTACATTCCTTCCAGCACCGAGAAGGTCATTTGCGCGGCAGGCACGGGAAATCCCATATGAGCCAGGTAAACGGCAATGCCGTATGATTTCATAAAAGTGGATTTTCCTGCCATGTTAGCTCCGGTCAGAAAAATCACGTTCTTGTCACGTTCAATGGATACCGAATTAGAGACCGGGGATGTAAGGCTTGGGTGAAATAGCCCATCTATCTGTGTTGAATGATGCTCTCTAGGCAATGCAGTCGCGTAGCACAACTTTTTTTCCCGGGCAACATCCGACACCGAAATATAGACATCAATCTCGCTCAACACTTGTATCAAGCGTTCGAGTTGCCTTCTGTAGGTACACCTGAACAGGCTGTCGTAGTAAAGCGTATGGTAAAACGACAAGTGCGAGCTCACCGGTTTTTTAATTAGATCCGAAATTTTCTTGTCGAACAGGCCCTTTACATCCTCAATCTGTTTCCGATAAGGAGAGTCTGGTTTATCGATCTTCTTCACAAACTCCTCTACGATACGCAGCATTTCAATTAGCGATAAAATCCCCTTACAGACGGTTTCATAACCATTATCTCCAGTAGCTAAAAAGCTGATTTTTCTAGAGATGGTACCGATGATGGTACTTACCCTACTACCCGAGGAACTCTCCAGATAGGAAAGTACATGGCCGTATAATGCAGAAGGTACGGGAAATTGGGTATGGAACTGCTGAAAATATTGAATGATGCGGCTCCTCTTGTTTATTTCATCTGGATCGGTGAGAGGCAGCATAAACATGTTCTCCAACAAAAGCTCCCCCTTGCGCGTGCATGTCCGGTTAAACAGGTTGATAATGGAATTTTTCTTGAACTTACCAAGCAAATTCAAATCCTCCTGTGTCTGTTTATCGATTGTAAAACTCATTTTATCCCTTGTTTGAAATGATGCGGCCCGTATGCCCGGTCAATGGTTTTTCCTCCTTACAATAAGCATCAGCCCCATGAGTGCGAGCACCGAGGGGATCACAAAGCCGAAGGTGGCTTTTACTCTCTTCCTGTCTGCATTCTGCACATGTCTGAGTGCATTGTCTGGATTTGCTTCGCGGCTTGTATCAATGGGAAACTCCCCTTGAGTAAACCATCGGAACGATTCGGTGATGAGCGCGTAATTATTCGTTTCCATACCCATACGCTGCACGGCAAATTCACCATTACTGATACCGTCAGCGCTGCCCATTACGATGATGCGTTGAACACGTTCGTTGATTGTACGCTCCAAAGAGAGCAGGAGCGGCAGGGAAGCCTGCAGTTCCTCCCCCGCATCGGGATTAAACCGGGGTATCTCGTCGTTGAAATTCTTTGTCTCCAGTTCATTCCAACAGCGTGTGGAGTCAGTGAGAACGCTATCGGTCACGATGACCGGCTTCACCACAAAACCTTTATCGGTGCGAAAGGTGAGCCCCGAAACCCCGGGAAAAGTTATTTTCGTATTCGTTCTCGCCATCGCTGCGTAGGCCTTTGCAAACTCCGTCCCTTCCCTTGAAATATTCCCGAAAACGAGATCTGGAGCGAAGTTGGTACTTTCCTGCACCAACGTGCCCGCGACAAATTCCACTCCCAATGGCTCCACAAGGGGTTGCAGAAGATGTGTCCTGCCAGGCTTTGACGCGATCAGCAGATTTCGTCCCGAAAGAATGTACCTGTTGATCTCTTCTATCTCGGGTTCGGTATAAGCAGTTTTGGGGTCGGCAATCACCAGGATATCTATGTCGTCGGGTATCTTCCGGTCCTTCACTAAAGTGACAGATTCGGTATCGAATCCTTGGCTCACCAAAGCATATCGGAAGGTACGGCTTTTGGCAAAAGAGAAGTAGTCGGCATCACCCTTCCCCTCGATGCTGCGCTCCTGGTGGTCCGACAGGAATCCCACCTTGGGCGGTTTCATGATCAGTCTTTTCATGGCAGCGGTTATTTCCGACTCGGAGGGTTTCTTCATCATATCGTCAAAATTGCGAAGATGAGCAGTATGCCCGTCAGCAGTTTCTATGATACGGGTAAAGCGATACTGCTCTTCGGCAAGCCCTTCTATCTCCTTGACTTTATCCTCTGTAAGAAAACGTTTGAAATTCAGTTTATAGACATTTGCCAGTTTTTCGGCCCGCTCTTTCATGGTAAGTTTGGCATGTTGAGGATTTGTATTCTCAAAGCCGGGAGAAGGGTGGTAATAATATTCATACCCCATTTTCATGTCGGGTTTAAACCGCATGTAAGGACGGTAATCTTCCATGTCCTGATTGTAATACTGAGGCAGAACAGAGGTATAATCGTTGGCAAACAGGTTGGCATAGGTCGTTATGGAGATTTTCCCCTTCAATTGGGCGAGCACATCCTTACTGGGCCCCGTAAGGGTTTGGGTTTTCATGCGGGTAGAGTCGTGATAGGTCATGAGAGATGGCCTGGAGCTCAGATATCCCAAGAACACGGCGATCAATAGCACCGCCACATATTGCCCCATCCTGCCTGCCAGTGAAGACTGGCTTCGTTTGTTTTTCAGTTGAAGTACTGCCAGGGAGAGGAACATTGCACTGATAATGAAAAAATAAAGAAGATCCTCGGAACTGATCAGCCCCCGTATGAATTCCGATGCCCTACCGGTGATGGACAACCAATAGGTGATGTCCCTGACCAGGGGAATTGTCTGTCCCACTCTCCCTACATAGGTCAATGCAGCCAGTGTAGCAAACGTACCGATGGCAGCCACCGTTTGGTAGGTGGTAAGCCCCGACATGAACAGGCCAATAGCAGCATACGCACAAGCCAATAAATACAAGCCCAATATTCCAGTCAATACCAGCGGAAAATCCATGTCTACTATGGTAAAATAACCAAATATCGCATACAGGAAGAGCGGCAGCATCAACAGGAGGTTATATACGGCCAGCGACAAATACTTTCCCGTAACCACCTGGGTATTGTTTATGGGAGAGGAGAACAGCAGTTTTATCGAGCCCGAGCTTGTTTCCCTGCTCATGATACCCATGGTAAGCAGCGGGATATAGAGGTAGAGGTATTGTTGTACGTGCGTAAAAAAACCAAAAAAAGTATTCGAATAGATCGAATGGGTGAGATCTCCCCCTGAGGTATGCCCCAACGCGAAGTAACTGATCGTTCCATTGAAGATATCTGCAAACTGCAGGCCCGTCTGGACGGTGAATACCACAAGCATCAACCATGCCACCGGAGAGAAGAACAAGATCTTTAATTCGTTTTTGGCTATTTCAAAAATTACTTTCATCCGACTCAATTTATTTTGATTTTCGTCTTATCAATATCACTATTCCCAATACCAGGAATATCATGGGATACATTCCTACATAAGCGATCCGTATCAAGGGAATCCTCTCCACACTAAGATAATACGCATTATCGGCAGCAGGTTTTCTAGGAGTCAATACCGGATACTCTTCATCCGACAATTGACGGAACAACTCTATGGTCAGCTCAAAGTTCCGGGAAGACATTCCTCCCCGACTTCTTATCAATTCACTATTACTACAGAAGTCGGCGTCGCCCGAGACCACAATCCGTTGTTTCCTGTCCCCCACGGTTCTTGTCAGTTGCAACATGGTGACATGGGGTTTCATCTCCTCGCCCTTTTCAGGATTCAGTACTGCTTTTTCTGCTGAAAAATCTATGGTCTCCGTTTCCAGCCAACTCTTCGTGCTATCGGAAGTGAGGATAGGCAGCACGTTGAAGCCACGATCTGTTTCGTATTCCAGTCCTACCGCCCCGAGCATGGTGATCTGCGTCCGTGGGTGCGCGAATCCGCGAAATACTCTCGACGAGTCGGCAGCCACCTTTGTCATCCGGTTGTATATCAAGTTCTGTGAACCCTCATCCATGTTGTTTGCCAGCACACCCTCCATGAACCGGACACCCAGCATTTCCGTGACCGGATTCATCTGGGCCTGTCGCCCCACATCTCCGGCGATCAGGACATTACCCCCGTTATCAATATATCTTTTTATGGCGGCAAGCTCATTTTCACGCAAGGGCTCCCGTACATCTGCGATCACCAGGATATCTATCTCACCGGGAATTTCCCTCTTGTCAGACAGTGAGACTGTTTGGGAATCAAATCCATTGTTGACAAGAGAGTACCTGAAGGTGATGTCATTCACATAGAGGGAATAGTCGCGGTCACCTGTTTTCATGATATCCCTCTCACCATGTCCGGTCAGGAAACCCACCATGGAAGGAGGATGAACCAACCGCTTGAAGGCGGCAGATATCTGACCCTCGTTGGGAAAAGCAAGCTGATCATCGTATATTCTCAAAAAAGTAGATCTCCCGTCTGCCGTCTCTATTTTTCGGACAAACCGATATTTCTCTTTCGAGAGATCGATCTCCGCCTTCATCTCCTCCGGCGAGAGAAATATCCCTGCATCTACCTCATATGTCTCCGCGAGCTTGGCCACGATCTCCTCATCCCTCATTCCGGGGAAACGGGCTTCAAAAGCTGCTTTATCGGGATTGGTGTAATAATACACATATTTCATTTTCAAGTCGGGCCGGAATCGCGTGTACTGCCTGAACCGACGGGTATCATTATTGATCTCCCGGGGACTACCGTAACGGAAAAACTCATCCATCAGATTTACATAGGTGGTAATTTTCGGTTTTCTACCCACCTCTTTCATGATCTCTTGGCTGTTCTTCGACAACGTATTCCGTTTGGTCGCAGAAGCATCATAGTACGCCATGAAGCGCGGCATCGACGAAACGTACCCTATGCTCACTGCTACTAAACACAACCCCGCATACCGCATGAACCGGCGCGATCGGGAAAAACTATTCCGATAGTGCGTCATCCTGAATATGGTAAACAACAGGAACAGCACGGGAATGACGACAAAATAGATTACATCTTCGCTGCATGCCAGCCCGTTTATAAACTGGTCGCTCCTGCCATTAATCGATAGCCAATAGGTGATATCCCTAAACCACGCATACTCCTGCCCAATATTGCCCACAAAATTGAGAACGGCCAGTAATGCCATGGTGGCTACCGCCGCTACGGGTTGGTAAGAAGTGAGCGACGACATGTACAACCCGATTGACGCGTAGGTGGCCGCCAACAGATACAGGCCCAACATTCCTATCAGCACCTGCGGGTAGTCGAAATCCTTGATTGTCAAAGGTCCCAAAGCAACAAATGCGAACAGGGAACCGATCAAAACAAGAATATAGACCAACATTGCCAGATATTTTCCCAACACGATCTGTGTGTTATTGATGGGCGAGGAATATAACAACTTGATGGATCCTTCCCCCACCTCCCTGCTCATCAATCCCATGGAGAGCAACGGTATGTACAAGAAGAGGTACTGCTGCACCTTGGGGAATAACCCGTATGTGCTGTCATTAAAGAAGATAAAAGACAAGAAACTGATATCCCTACCGGTAGCAGCCACTGTCGTGGCTATATTTTCCACGATATCGCCAAAAAAGAGGCCGCTTTGCACGATAAAGATAATGAGCATCAACCAGGCGATGGGTGAATAGAACATGATCTTCAGCTCGTTTTTGGCGATGGTAACTATAATTTTCATACACGCTTCATTCAGGAAAGTTATAATCTTTACGGCATTGGTCAGGGCTTTCTTGCCTTGTTCGACAATTCGGCAAATATCTCGTCCATGGATGTTTTTTCGAGTGTTATCTCGGTCAATGACCAATCCTTTGCCACGCTCTCCTTCACCACACGCGTTGTCACATCGGGATCTCCATCGAAAAAGAATCGGTATCTCGACGCAAAATCCGAAATACTTTCAACCTGCAATACTCCCGGTATCGCCTCCAGGTCGTCAAGTAAAGGAGGATGAAGAAAGGTAGCAGTGAAGGTATTCGGTTGAAGGTAATTGTCAAAGTCGTTGATGGTCCCTGAGAAAATCAGGCTCCCGTTTTCAATCATCACAATCTGGTCGCAGATAGCCTGCACTTCCGACAGGATATGTGTCGACAGAAGCACTGCATGATCTTTCGCTATGTCGGCAATCAGATGACGGATCTCCAGAATCTGGTTCGGATCCAGGCCATTGGTCGGTTCATCGAAGACAATAAACTTGGGATTATGGATGATAGCCTGTGCTATTCCCACTCGCTGCTGGTATCCTCCCGAAAGGTTGCGGATGAGGCGACGGCTGAAATGCGAAATGCCGCATTTTTCTTTCACCTCTTCTACCGCGTTTTTAATTTCACGGTTGTCCATCAATCTCAGCTTCGCGCTGTAGGTAAGATACTCGTCTACATTGAGGTCTCCGTATAAGGGTGGTTTCTGGGGCAAAAAGCCCATGTTTTTCCGGGCTTCCACAGGGTTCTCCTTCGTGTTGATGCCATCAATGAAGACATTTCCCTGCGTTTGGTTCAAGACTCCGCAGATGATGTTCATCGTGGTAGATTTTCCCGCGCCGTTTGAACCCAGCAGGCCGAGTATCCCCTTTTGCGCAATCTCGAAATTGATGTCTTTAATCGCCCATTGCATACTATAGCGATGAGACAGGTTTTCAACTTTTACAATAGCTTTTTCCATAATAATATATACCTAATAACAGGTAGACCAATCAACAAACATACATGACACACAGCAAAGCACAAGGAGATAATTTTACCGGTTACCCCCTTGTATTTTACCGGTTTGATACACACTTAATAGCCAATGGTTATCACATCCAATATTTTCCCGAATCCGTCGTATGCCAGTGCCTTTGAAGGGTCCAACGTACCAATACCGGGCTGACTGATAGGCATCACGTACACTTTCCCTTCAAACTCCCCTTTCTGAGTCGTAACAATGATTGCCTTGTTGTTCCATGCAAGCGGCATAACATCCGGTGGAGTACCGGTTGTAGTGGAATTATCATTAGTATGATGTCCCTGCTGGTAGAGTTTGGCTTTTGTAATGGTTTCACCGCCTGTGGTGGTATATTTAGGCGTATTGGAAACAACGGCCTGATCGCCGCTACCATACAATATGGCATAGATCGCGTTACCGGCAGCCACATACAATACGTTCTCCCTTTGGGCGAAGAAAACAGACACGGCGTTGTCCAGCAGCAACTTGCCTTCACTCGGGATCACATACCTATTCCGGGCCATAGCAGGCTGTTCCGGTTTCGTTTCCCTCCAGTTCCCGTTTTCGTCATACTCTCCTTCCGCAGGTCTATGCTGCCCCAACGTATAAATGGCATAGTTCCCCGTTGCGTTGTCTTTCAGCAGGAAGGTGGCAATGCTTCCATCCTCCAGCATACCGGCAGCAATCGCCGTCTGGCCGGACATGGCGTTGGGGTCAAAAACAGCGTTTTGTTCATATGTGCTTATGGATGCAAAAAGATTGGGACTTCCCGAGTAAAACACAAACTGCTTTCTGTCCTTATCTAACCAAACCGTATGGTTACTATTAACACTGGACGATGAAGTTACAGCAATCACATCATTATCAGGAAAATATCCCGTTGCAACAGCATCATGCCAACCAAAAGAGTTTGCGGCAACGTTCATCAAGGAGTAAAAGCCCCGCGTGGTATGGGCGAAGAACATCTGATAGGCCCTGAACAATGATTTGAACTGTAATCCTTCCGGCCTGTAGGTGATAATGGACTCGTCGTTGAAGGTCCCGTTAATAGAGAAATCCTCGGTATGGAAACGGACACATTCACCGTCATCAGTGATGGCCCAGACCTGATTGGACCTTGTGCCTGACGTAGGATAGCCGTGTATTTCATAGGTCAATGAGGTCATCCGCTTGGAATAGGGTGTGCCGTGGGCGTTTTCCAATATCTTGCGATAGATCTTCTCACCCTTGTCGTAATTGACCGTGAGCCGGTTGTTCATCACAAGCGTAAGGTCTGAGCTGTTCCCGTCTTCCGTATCGGCAATCAACAGGCCGTCGAGGAAGGAACTTTGGACATATACATTCCATAAACATTGATACTGCAGGTTATCGTGTGCCGTATCGGTCACGGTAAGCTTCAGGGTGTAAGGGGACGGAGAGATGGGACGGCTGATTACCTCATCGAGCGCTTTATCGGTACTGATTACCTCGAATTCACTGTCGCTTTTAGAAAAAATTGCCAATGCCCATTCGTAAAGCAGTCCCGATTCGCTGCTGTTTCCACCGATTGTAATGGTGGGGGCCATCCTCAGCCGCTCCTGATATCCAACATACTGCTCCGGCTTGATGCCGGTAGTGTCAATCGCCACCGCGTCAATCAAGTGGGTGGCCAGCGTGCTTTGGTCATCGTAACAAGAGAAAAAAGCGACCATGCTGCATGTCATTATAACACCATATAATAAAATCTTTATTCTTTTCATACAATAATACAATATTTTATTCTTTTGACCCATCCGTATTGTTAACTCGCAAGTCACAGGAAACTAATAGCTTCTGGCCTTGATCAACTCTCCCTTAAGATTCCCGGCGTCATGCCTTAGCGGCGCATCGGGGTTCGCTTCATTATAGGCCTTGATATAATCGGCCAATTTCAAAGCATAGGATTTGTAGGAATTATCCCCATAGATCATGGTGTATCGGGGCAAATACTTATACGCCCCATAAGTACCCGGCGGGTTGTATTTCGCTCCATGTTTCTCCCGATCGTCCCAGTCATTCCAGCCCAGTGCCGCAACAATGGTTTTCAAGGCGTTCGGACTGTAGTTCACATTACTGGGGGATACAAAACTTAAAGAACTATTTATCAGCATATTATATGATCTTATAAACTGATTGTTTGTCGGCATCGGGATGGCATTGTTCCATGAGAGCCTGGCATTAATATATACTTTCGGTCCTAAAGAAAGCTGGTCGGACTCCAGAAGTGTCACAGACAACTGATAGGTAGTGTCATTCAGTTCTTCCCGGTTATATAACTGAACCCGGATATACCCGATGGTTGTGTCCGGCGGAATAACCGCGCTGAGGATATTATATGATCCGGCCGGCGCCGTGGAATTCTCCTCATCGATACGGTAAGAGACGGTACGCTCCTGGTTGGATGGACGCCCGATCAGCATCACCGGCAGATCGTAAATGGTATCACTGACAAACGGCGTTTCTATAAACGAGTAAGCGGCATAGAAAATACCCGACGTACCATTATAACCCGGAGGTTCCGAACTAACGAGGTCGGTCACAGGAAAACGAACGGCGTTATACGCTTCGTCGTAAAAACCGATATCATCTGTCTCGCAACGGACTGCCAACAACAGAGTGGCTAAGACCCATAAATTGATGATTATTTTTTTCATTATTATGCGTAGTTTTTATTGTTCATTGTACCCTTCCGGCCTGTAATTCAAACGCGGGATAGGGTAACACATACTGTTCATCCTCCATTTCTGCTGCTCCGTGCGGGACAGTCACCGCACCGGTACGCTTGTAATAATAGAACATCACTCCTTCCGAAAGGAACTCCTTGTGATACTCCTTTTTTATCTCTTCCACGATCTGCTCGGCAGTGAGCTCCTCCAGGGTGTCGTATAATCCGCGATTATTGCGCACGGTGTTCAACCGCTCCATCGCCTTGTTCAGGTCAGGAGAAGCACCTGTGGCATAACACTCGGCCGCGATGTAGTAGATCTCGGGCAGGCGGATCACCGATACTTTGTCGTGATAGAAAGTGAGGCTTCCCGATTCATAAACCTTTAACGGGACAAATCCCATGGTACTATTATTGGTACTCTGGTTCAATAAAACGGAATACCTCACGTCGGAAGTGGAACCTTCATAGAGGGATACGGCATCCTCCGGCCGCAAATACATGGCGGCATAATCCGTATCCTGGTAGTAAGGATTGATGTATCGTGCGATTTTGGTTGGCAGATCCGCCACATTCAACCCAAACAGGTGTTCCGTAGCCAGGGAGCTGTTGGACCTACTGATATTGGATGGCGTGAGAAAATAAATGAAAGTATTCATGTCATCCAGCTTGATCCCCTTTTCTACGGCGGCAATCACCTCCTCGGCGGCGGCCAGCGCTTTTTTCTTGCTCTCATCACTGCCCTCCCATAACAAAACACGGGCCTGCAATCCTTTCACCGCGTAATAATTGAGACGGATATTGCGCTGCTCCATGAAGCCGTCCGCATTCACTTCCGCGTAGAACGACACGGGATGCTTGCCGGTAACCGGATCATAATCCTTGAGCAGGGAAGCTGCCTCTTCCAGGTCGGCCATTATCTTCCGGATGGTTGTCTCTCCCGTCTGCTGGGGGGTCGCATCTTTGGAAAGTACTGTCACATACGGTATGGTAAGCCTGGCATTGAGTTCTGCGCTTCGGTTTGCCCAATTGCCATAACCGTATAACCGGAGCAGGTCGAAGTGCATAAAAGCACGGATGGCCAACAGCTCTCCCTTGATGATATGATAATCGATCTCGTCCAGCATCTCTCCGTTCTTTTCAAGAAACGTCAGCGCCTCGTTTGCATTTGCTATCACCGAGTAAGCCTTCGCCCATATCCGTTCGATCGCGTCTACGGAGGATGCATGCTGAAAATTATATTGCTGTATCCTGTACTCGAGCGCGGTGGTGCTGACCTGGAGAAGCGGTTCAAATTGATTGCCGAGGAATTCGATCAGGTGCCATGACAGCTGTTTTCCGTAAAGGGCTTCGTCGGCCATCCCGATATAACATCCGATCAACGACTGCTGAAATCCCGTAATGGAACTGTAATGGTCTTCCTCCCTGATCTCGGAACCCGAAGTAACGTCAAACCAATCGTTGCATGCAGTGAAAGAAAATAGAGCTACTGCAATTATAATCAATATATACTGTTTCATAGAATACTATTTTATTGTTGTTACACCATCAGAAAGTTCCCGTCAGGGAGAGCGACATGGTTCTGGCAAATGGATAAGTCAACCCTCTCTCTACTTTGATCGATGAAAAGGTGGCTACATCATTGATATAAAAAGACAATCTCAAACGCCTCATTCCCAATTGGTCATATATATGTTTCGGAAACTCGTAATAAGCGCTGAGGGAGGAGATGGTCAGCTCTTTTCTCTCCTGTACAAAGCGGGTAGTCGCGCGTGTCATCTCCTTCGAGTTGAATTTCTTGAACTGGGTAACCTGTCCCGGCTCCTGCCAGCGGCCCAATAACACGCGGCGATCCACGTTGTACGCAATGTCGGCATTCTCTACCCGGTCTACCAGAGTATAATTGTACATCTGGGATCCCGTCAGGAAACTGAAGGTGGCATTTACGCCTATACCTTTGTATTCTCCCGAGAAACCAGCGATACCTTTATATCTCGGATCGGAATCTCCGGCGGCGATCAAATCGGCGGCATCGTACCGATAGGTCTTCGTTCCGTCTTTTTTGATATATACTTCAAGCCCGGTAGCGGGGTCAATCCCGGCCGACGGGACCGCCCATATCGTATTCATGGAGAGACCGTCTTCATAGATTAAAACCGGAGCGGCAGTACCGACATCCTCGGCGAGCGTTCTCATCCTTTCGTTGTATGCCCTCATACTTTCCGAAAGGCGAATTATCTTGTTCTTATTGTTGACAAGTGATCCGTAGAAATTCAGGAAACCCCGCTGGCCTTGCCAGACAGTATAATTTGCTTTAACTTCATAACCCGAGTTACGTACCAGCCCCAGATTATCCATCACCGAAGAGAAGCCGGTGGAAGTGGGGATAGTGACACTGGTGAGCATGTTCTTTGTATCGGCAAAATAATAATCGAACGAGAGATTAAGCCCTCCGATACGGGTATCGAGACCGATGTTCTGATCCTTTTTCTGCTCCCATTTCAGATCCGGATTGGGCAGGTTGTGCAGGTAGGCACCCGGAAAACCGCCATACACGACCCCCGTGTAATAGCGGTACGTACCGATGGCCGCATTGGTGGAAAAATTCTGATTCCCGGTCAGGCCGATGGAAGCACGTAGCTTGAGCTGTTTAATGGTATTGCTATAGTTCTTAAAAACAGCCTCGTTGTGGATGTTCCATCCCACACCCAACGACCAACTGTTTGCCCAACGGTTGTTTGCCCCGTAAAGCGATGACGCGCTCTCTCTCGCGGTAGCATCTGCCAGGTAGCGGTTGTCGTAATCATACGACGCTGCCAGCAGAAAGTCGGCCTGCCGGTTGATACTTGCATATCCCATGGGCGTAACGCCCTCGGCATACTGACGGGCAAAGGTGATGTCTGCCATCTGATTGTTCATAAATCCCTCGGCGAAATGCTGATAAGCAGAATAGGTATCTTCCGAAACAAAGGCGCCTATGTTCGAGAAAAGCGTGTGACGTCCCACTGACTTCATATAATTGACGTTCGCGTCGCCCGAGACGGATCTGCTTTTTCCGTTTTCCAGAATGTATCTCCCCCGCCTCACCAATAAATCGGGATCCTTCAAATAGGATTGAAAAATGGAATGATTTGTGGGAAAGAAGCTGTCAGCCTGATTTTTTTTGTTTGATATGCTAAAACGGACGGTTGTTTTCCATTCAGGCGAAATCAACCATTCGGTATAAAAATTATTGGTGAAATGGGTGTACTCGGACGTAAATCTGGTACCGATGGTGGCATCGTAAAGCGGATTGGGAAAATTTTCCTCAGACCAGCGCAACACGTTCCCTTGCGCATCGGTTGCCTGCCAGTAGGGATTCATTTTGGCGTAGGTGTTAAACGAACCATACGGGGAATCGGTGCTGTTGTTGGAAAGGAAGGTCGTCACATTTCTGAATAACAGATTGTTCCGGCGATAAGAGATATGTGAAGTGCCGGAAATATTCTGCCGTTCAGACTCTTTCATCACCCCGTTTATCTGATTGTAGGTGAGGTCGAAGATCGTCCGCAAACTCTGTGAATCGCCCAGTTCCAGGCTCAGGCTGTGCTTGTTGCCTACTCCCGTTCGGAGCGGTTTGGAAAGCCAATAGGTGTTTAAGCCCTCCAATGCCAGTTTTTTGCGTTCGTTATACAAACGATCATTTTTCTCTTGTTCCGAATGGCTACGTGCCCGGTAAACGCCTTCGGCCACTTCCACCTGCAGCTTCTCCAACGCGTTGGTCAGATCGTAACTGGTCAGGTCGGGCATCTCTAACGAAATGTCGCCGTTATAGGTTATGCGTTGTTCACTCCCGCCCACCCGTTTTGTTTCAATCACAATCACTCCGTTGGCGGCTTTGGATCCGTACAACGCCTTTGCCGAAGCATCTT
Organism: Proteiniphilum sp. LBM24028; assembly: GCF_056629195.1. Classification (NCBI taxonomy): domain Bacteria; kingdom Pseudomonadati; phylum Bacteroidota; class Bacteroidia; order Bacteroidales; family Dysgonomonadaceae; genus Proteiniphilum; species Proteiniphilum sp. LBM24028. The sequence continues at coordinate 2,049,786 of NZ_CM152817.1, forward strand.
TGAGGATGGTCACGCTCTCCACCCGGTTCATGTCCATATCCACCAGGTACTCGATCGAAGTCTGAAACCCGTCAAGGATAATCAGCGGCTGGTTAGGTTGGTTCTGATAGTTACTCTTGAACGAGGAGCTTTCCGCCAGGGGGAAGCTGGATGTACCACGGATCGACATGGAAGGAATCGTGTTCGGGTCGGAGCCCATTGCCATGTTCACCGGGATATAGACGGAGGGATCGAGATTTTTCATACTCTCCACCACATTACGGTTCCCTACGCGCGTAAGGTCATCGCTGGTCAGGGTTGTTGCAGATCCGGTGTACCCCTCTGCTTTACGGGTATAGATACCGGTTACGATAAGCTCTTCCAATTGGCCATCGGGAAATAACTGCACATTTTTCACCAACGTTCCTTCCTTTTCTCCTATGAGAATCTCCACCGTTTTCATCCCTACGAAGGAAAACTGCAGCAACACAGGTTCAGCAGGTGGAGTAATCAATAGTGAATATTCACCCTCCATATTCGTAGTTGTGATCCGTTGCAGGGATAGTACATAGACATTCACTCCCGGCAGAGGAAGTCCATTTTCATCCGTCACTTTCCCGGTGACGGTTATTCCCTTCTTCTTTTCCTCCTGTGGGGAGATGTTGACATTTGTTGTGGAGATCAGGATCTGTTTGTCCACAATCCGGTAGGTGAGACCGCTCGAATCCAACAGCCGGTTCATCACCGCTTGAATGGATGCGGAACTGATTGATAGCGTAACCCTCTTGGTCAATAACGGCCTTAACGCATCATCATAAAAGAAAATATATTTACTCTGTTTCTCGATGGCATCAAAACCTGATCTGATCGATTGATTTTCCAATTTTAACGATATGACCGACTCTTGAGCATTAGAAAAGAATACAAAAAACGAGCATGGAAAGACAATAAAAAGTATTGCCACAAATTTCCGGACATGCGTGTAGTTTTTTACAGAATTCTTCATACTTTTATAATTCTATTCATTTATTACTTTGAGATAAATAATGGAATGTCGGATAATGGCCTAAACATTATCCGGCTATTTTATATAGCATGTGTTTACATAAGCGCGTCCTTTCTCTATTTTATGGTATTATACCTGAATATAATTTCATCCTCGTTTTCTGAATAGGCCACTGGAGAGACCTTTGTAATATTGTCAAGCACCATTTTCCACTCGTCGAACAGATATAATTTGCCCGAACATCGAATAGACTCAATATCGTCTCCATACGCCAGATTGATATCATAATACCTTGACAGGCGGGTAAGAATGTTTTTTAACGGCTCACTTTCAAATCTAAGTATCCCATCTTTCCACGAAGTAAAATTGTACACGTCTACATGGGTGACTCCCGACTGCATCTTGTCAATAATCTGCAACTGTTGATTCTGCGCCACGACGTTTCTTTGTTTTTTCGCTTCCGAAACAACGGAGACCATCCCTTCCGCAACCGTTACATGCTGGACGGGATCTTCGGGATAGGCGGAAATGTTGAATTTAGTACCCAATACGGCCACTTCAAAATCAGGCGTCGAAATTAAGAAAGGTCTCTGAGTATCTTTTTCCACTTCAATATAAATCTCTCCTTCAATTTTTATTTTTCGTTCATCTCTATTCTCAAAAACAGACGGAAATTCAACTGTCGTACCCGAATTTACCCATATCTTACTTCCATCGGCCAACAGTAACGAAGAACGTTTACCTTTAGGAACAATCAGCCGGTTCAAAGCAATGTGGGTCTCATCGCTTTCATGCTTCTCCAGCATCTCTCCCAATTCGTTTTGGACAACAATATTTCCCGTAGTATCATACTTGATCTGAATATCTTCTTTGAAAGAAACCTTTCCACCTGCCGAAAAAATCAGTTGAACCTCTTTCTCGGAAATATCCGCAAAATTTTTTTTGTCCGACTCACTGTTTATCACACCGGTATTTTTGTAAGTCAGAAGAAAAAACAAAAAAAATACAACAACCGTACTTAGACTATATACAGTAATTTTCTTTCGCTTTTTATGTATATAAACCCTTGATGTCAATTTTTTTACGGCACTCTCCTTATCCTGCGGTGAAAATGAAACTTCATTGCCTTCCACTAACATCTCTACAATCTTTACTGCCAGTAAAACTTCTTCTGATTTTTCAGGATGTTGTGCCAAAAAGGAGGTCCAGAACAAACAGGTTTCCTCTGTTTGAAACCATCTCCATTCCAGGAAAAAGGGATCAGTAGAGAAGTCAGCAGCAGTATAGGTTAAATAATGACTGAATTTCATTTCCTTATCTTACTAATAGCTTTGTATACAACATTTCGTACTGAAGCAGAAGTCATTGCAAGCAGCTCTCCTATTTCATCGTAACTCATTTCATGAATAAATCTCAAATAGATGATTTCCCGCTGTTTATCCGAAAGAACCTGCAGTAGCTTATTTATTTTCTCTTTTATCCTGACTTGTTCCTCTGCTTCAATTAATAGATGAAGTGAGTCTGCTTTTACTGAAAGTTTAAATTCGGGAATATCCGTTATGACGAACTTTGAGGTTGATTTATTAATATTCAGCAGCTGATTTTTAAGTGCCCGAAAGAGATAAAACTTCAGCTCGCTAACATTGTTTAACATTTTAGGCGAAAGACATAGTTTATAGAATACATCATGTATTGCATCTTCCAGTACCTCTTTCTGATATCCCATTTTCAAGCCATATGACAGTAGATCATTCGCATACTCGTCATAAATGAATTGAATGAGATTTTTATCACTTAGACGAAGATTCTCTACTGATTTTTTTTCCTGGCCATACAATTTGCATTTCAAAAAAAGGTCGGCTGGATATCCCATCGCCGTATATGTTAAAGAATATTTATCCATAAAAATAACTTTTACAATCTATATAGACAATCTCATCACTAATTTTGTCATCATATTTTTCAAAAAAAACACAAAATGAAAGAAAAAAAATATTTTTTCAACTAAAATAATACCTCAACATCAAAAAAAACAAGCAAATAAATATAATTAAGAGAAATGAATGTTTTCAGTCGTCAAGCAAATTTATAATTTTCCAGGTTCAGATAGTTCAAATGATTTATCCCAAAGATAGAAAATAACTGAAAAATAAATAAAGAGACACAGGTTTTAACCTTTGCCTCTTTTATTCTTTACCAAAAAGTCGGAGCACATACCTTCCTCTTTGGAGCAACCGGATTAATATCAGTTATTTTCCGGACGCAGCTTGCGTACCACGGCACCTGCCTGCCACATCTCGCTTTCACGAAGGGCTTTCAACTCCTCCTCCAGCTTTTCACGATAATCGGGTTGTGAGTTGCTGTCGATGGAGCGCTGCGCTTCATTGCCGGCGGCCACCTCTTTATACAGTTTTTCAAATACCGGTTTGGTAGCATCGTGAAACGGTCCCATCCAGTCGAGGGCACCACGCTGGGCAGTAGTGGAGCAGTTGGCATACATCCAGTCCATCCCCTTTTCCGCAAAGAGTGGCATCAGAGACTGGGTAAGTTCTTCCACCGTTTCATTAAAAGCCTCTGATGGCGTATGTCCGTTTGCGCGGAGCACCTCATACTGTGCCAGCAACAATCCCTGAATGGCGCCCATCAGTGTGCCACGCTCGCCGGTAAGGTCGGAGAATACTTCACGTTTGAAATCGGTCTCAAACAGATAGCCCGACCCCACACCGATACCCAGTGCCACTACACGTTCGAAAGCCTTTCCTGTGGCATCCTGAAAGATGGCATAGGATGAATTGAGGCCACGCCCTTCGAGAAACATCTTCCGCAGTGAGGTACCCGAACCTTTTGGGGCAACAAGAATCACATCCACATCGGCGGGAGGCACAATGCCCGTACGCTCTTTATAAGTAATCCCGAAACCATGAGAGAAGTAAAGGGCCTTGCCTGCCGTGAGGTAAGGTTTGATACGGGGCCATACTTCAATCTGCGCCGCATCGGAGAGCAGGTACTGGATGATGGTTGCCCGCTTGCAGGCTTCCTCAATCTCAAACAATGTTTCACCGGGCACCCACCCGTCGACCACCGCCTTATCCCAGGTCTTGCCACCCTTTCGCTGTCCTACAATCACGTTGAAGCCATTGTCACGCAGGTTAAGCGATTGTCCGGGTCCCTGCACCCCATAACCCAATACGGCTATTGTTTCATTCTTTAACACCTCCAGAGCCTTGCTCAACGGAAACTCGTCGCGGGTAACTACGTTCTCTTCTACCCCGCCAAAATTCATTTTTGCCATTTTTTTTAATTTTATCCTCTCTTCCACCGATAAAGGCGCAAGATACGGTCGTATTACTATTTTTATATTGATATCAATCTTTCTTATCGTCCCATCTTTTATTCTCCTGTTCGCGTTTGGCCAGCATGTCGCTTAGTCGCTCCACTTTCGACTTAGTGATGGCAATCCTGCCGGAGCGGACAAACTGCAGTACGCCGATACTCTCAGCCAGTTCGTCGAAGAGGCCCTGTGTTTCGGAATAGTGTCCAGCCTTCAGAAATACTACACAATCTGTAGAGACCTCCAGAATGCGGACGTTATATTTCCTTACCAGATATTCAATGGAACCATGTGCCAGCACTTTATCCGTGGAAAGTTTATACAGCGCCAGTTCCTGATGTACCAGATCTTCGTCGGTATTGTAGTACGCCTTCAGGATATCCACCCTCTTGTCGATGAGACGGACAAGCTTCTTCATCACCTCCTCATCGTCGGAAAAAGTGGTGATGGTAAACTTGTGAATACCTTTGATGGCCGATGGCGAAACCGACAACGTCTCAATATTTAACTGCCGGCGCGTGAAGATGGTCGTAATCTGATTGAGCACACCCACCGTATTCTCCGAGAAAATGGTGATGGTGTATAAAGTTTTGTTCTCCTCCATTTTTGTCGATTTAATATGTGTAAATCACTACAATTTATTCCCGTTACCGAGTAAGATATTCGTCACGCTTCCTCCCGAAGGAATCATGGGATATACCATTCCTTTAGTCTCCACCACCACTTCCAGCAGATAGGCACCCTTGTGTGCCAGCATCTCCGCGATGGCCTCATCCAGTTCGCTACGTTGGGTTACCTTGCGTCCTTTTATATTGTAAGCATCTGCTATCTTGATGAAATCCGGGTTTTTCAGGTGTGTCTCCGAGTAGCGTTCATCGAAAAAGAGTTCCTGCCACTGGCGCACCATACCTAGATAATTGTTATTCAGCAAGATGATCTTCACATCAATATCATATTCCATGATGGTGCCAAACTCCTGCATGGTCATCTGCAGACCGCCGTCGCCCACGAAGATACAGACCGTTCTCTCCGGTGCACCATACTTGGCGCCAATACCGGCAGGAAGGCCAAAGCCCATTGTTCCCAGGCCGCCGGAGGTTACCATGCTGCGGGACTCTGTAAACTTGAAATAGCGTGTACTCATCATCTGATGCTGTCCCACGTCGGTCACACAGACCGCCTTGTTGTGTGTGGCTTCCGTTACCTTATGTACCACCTCGCCCATCTTTATTTCTCCGCCGTTCTCCGGATATAATTCTTTCCGGATGATGCAGTCATATTCTTTCTCCGTGTAAGGGCGAAATTCATCCAGCCAGGCTGCATGCGATTGTTTCTCAAGCAAAGCCGTGACCATCGGCAGTGTTTTTTTTGCATTCCCTGATACTTTCACCGTCGTCTTCACATTTTTGTTAATTTCAGCCGGATCAATATCAAAGTGGATCACCTTCGCCTGTTTGGCGTAGGTCTTCAGGTCGCCCGTCACACGGTCGTCGAAACGCATGCCAATGGCTATCAACACATCGCATTCATTGGTCTTCATGTTTGGCGCTACATTCCCATGCATGCCCAGCATCCCGAAGTTGAGCGGATGATCGGTAGGCATGGCCGACAATCCGAGGATGGTGGAGCCAAAGGGAATACCCCCCTTCTCCAGGAAAGCACGCAACTCCTCTTCAGCCTTTCCGAGGATCACCCCCTGTCCCACCAGGGCAAGGGGTTTTTTGGCGTTGTTGATGAGGTCGGCCGCCATCCTGATCTGGTCGTCCTCAATCTCCGGCTCGGGCAGGTAGCTGCGGAGAAAGCTGGTCTTCTGATAAGAGTAGGTACATTTATTCACCTGCGTATCCTTGGCAATGTCAAGCACCACCGGCCCGGGGCGGCCGCTTGAAGCAATGTAAAATGCCTTGGAAACAGCCCAGGCAATATCTTCCACACGACGGATCTGATATACCCATTTGGTGATGGGCTGCGTGACACCGATCACATCTGCTTCCTGAAAAGCATCGGAACCCAGCAGGCTCGAAACAACCTGTCCCGAGATCACCACCATGGGTGTGCTGTCCATCATCGCATCGGTAATGCCGGTGATGGTGTTGGTGGCACCCGGTCCTGAAGTAACCAGAGCCACGCCCACCTTCTGCGACACACGTGCATAGCCCTGCGCAGCATGCACAGCACCTTGTTCGTGGCGTACAAGAATATGTTTTATCTCGTGTTTGTGATCATACAGCGCATCGAATACCGGCATGATGGCACCGCCCGGATAACCGAACATGGTATCCACACCTTCTGCAATCAGCGATCGGATCAATATCTCACTGCCTGAAATAACTTCTGTTTCCTGCTCCCCCATATTGGTTGCGGAAATGGTTCCCGGAGTCTGATTATTTTTGTTCATCATAATTGCTCACTAAAGTTAGACGATTGAAAAAAATTTGTCTACTGTTTAAGCAGTGTACCAAAACAGTGAATGAAAATAGAGTAATATTATATAATTCGTATCGCTCCCTTGTCGGCCGAGCTTACAAAGTGCGCATAGAGCTTCAACGCTTTTGATATTTTTCTGTCACGTACCGGCTGGAAGGCATTCTCCCCTTTATCTTCTTCCTGCTTTCTTCTTTTTTGAAGTTCCGCATCGCTGATCTTCAGGTTGATGCTGCGGCCTGGAATGTCAATATCGATGATGTCGCCATCGCGTACCAGGCCGATGTTTCCTCCGGCAGCCGCCTCGGGAGAGATGTGTCCAATGGAGAGTCCCGAGGTACCGCCCGAAAAGCGTCCGTCGGTGATCAGGGCACATGCCGCCCCGAGGTGTTTCGCCTTGATGTAGGAGGTGGGATACAGCATCTCCTGCATGCCGGGTCCCCCCTTGGGGCCTTCATACACGATCACCACCACATCGCCGGCCACCACCTTGCCGTTCAGGATGCCTGCGCAGGCATCGTCCTGCGATTGGAACACTTTTGCTTTGCCGCTGAACTTCCAGATGCTTTCGTCCACGCCGGCCGTCTTTACCACACAGCCGTTGAGGGCGATGTTTCCTTTCAGGATAGCCAGTCCGCCGTCTTTCGTGTAAGCATGTTCCACGTCACGGATACAGCCATTCTCACGGTCGGCATCCAGCGTTTTGAACCGCGCATCCTGCGATCCCATCACCAGGTTATGGCGGTTCCCGGGTGCAGAGGAGTAGATATTTTTTGCCTCTGCAGAAGGTTCACCTTTGGTGATGTCATATTTCTCTATCGCTTCCGCCAGGGTAAGTCCGTCTGCGCGGCCTGCGGAAGTGTCTACCAGCCCTGCCCGGGCCAGTTCTCCCAGGATACCCATGATACCGCCTGCACGGTTTACGTCCTGGATATGATATTTCTTCGAGTTGGGTGCCACCTTGCAGATGCAGGGTACCCTCCTTGACAATTCATCGATGTCCTCCAGCTTGAAGTCGATCTCTCCCTCCCTGGCAATGGCCAATGTGTGAAGGATGGTATTTGTGGATCCGCCCATGGCGATATCGAGTGTCATGGCGTTCAGGAAAGCCTGTCGTGTGGCTATGTTGCGTGGAAGCACCGACTCATCGCCATCGAAATAGTAGCGCTCCGCATTTTTTACGATCTGCCTTGCCGCCTTTACAAACAGTTCTTTGCGATTGACATGGGTGGCCAGGATGGTTCCGTTGCCGGGCAAGGCAAGTCCTATTGCCTCATTCAGACAGTTCATCGAGTTGGCAGTGAACATGCCGGAGCAGGAGCCACAAGTGGGACAGGCCGAGATCTCCAGTTGGGCCACACGTTCGTCTGATACATTTTCATCGGCCGACTCAATCATGGCATCAATCAGGTCGATCTGCTCCTCACCTATCTTTCCGGCCTCCATGGGTCCGCCAGAGACAAAAATGGCAGGAATATTCAGTCGCATGGCCGCCATCAGCATTCCCGGCGTGATCTTGTCGCAATTGCTGATGCAGACGAGCGCATCGGCCTTGTGTGCATTGACCATATATTCTATGGAGTCGGCAATCATATCACGCGAAGGCAGCGAATACAACATTCCATCGTGCCCCATCGCAATGCCGTCGTCCACGGCAATGGTGTTGAACTCCGCGGCAAAGCATCCCAGCTTCTCCACCTCCTTTTTTACAAGTTGTCCGATGTCATGCAGATGCACATGACCCGGCACAAACTGCGTGAATGAGTTGGCAATGGCAATGATGGGTTTGCCCATCTGCTCACGGGTCATCCCGTTGGCATGCCACAAAGCCCGTGCACCGGCCATCAGTCGACCCTGTGTACTTGTTGCACTACGCAGGTTCTCTTTCTTCTGTTCCCGCATCGCTTCGGAGTTATTTTGATTATTCATCCTGACAGCTATTTACTGATATATTCCGTAATCCAGCTTCCCACCTCGCTCGTACGATAACTTCTGCCGCCACTGGCAATATCTTCCGTGACGATACCCGCTTCAAGGCTCTCGTTCACCGCCTGGCGGATCAGGGCCCCCTCTTCGTGCAGATTGAATCCATATTCGAACATCAGTGCGGCGGAGAGGATCATGGCCACGGGGTTGGCAATATCTTTTCCTGCAGCCTGGGGATAGGATCCGTGTATCGGCTCAAACAGCGACGTATGCAGGCCCATGGAGGCCGAAGGAAGCAATCCCAGTGAGCCGGTGATCACCGATGCCTCGTCGGTGAGGATATCACCGAACAGGTTCTCGGTCACCAGTACATCGAAGCTTCTGGGCCACTGTATGATACGCATGGCAGCGTTATCCACGAAAAGGTAGTCGGTTTCTATGTCGGGATACCGGGGTGCGATCTCCTGGGCCACCTGGCGCCAGAGACGAGAGGTCGCCAATACGTTGGCCTTGTCGACCACCGTCAGTTTTTTGCGTCGCTGGCCGGCGAACCTGTAGGCCAGATGAAGCACCCGCTCCACCTCCTCACGGGTATAAATACAGGTGTCGTAAGCCGTGTCGCCATCCTCACTCCTGCCTTGCGGACGCCCGAAATAAAGCCCTCCCGTAAGCTCCCGGATACACACGAAGTCGGCTCCCTCTACCAGGTCGGCACGCAGAGGCGACTTGTGGATGAGCGAGGGAAAGGTCATCACAGGACGAATGTTTCCATACAGTCCCAGCTGTTTGCGCATGCGCAGCAATCCCTGCTCGGGACGCACCTTTGCATTAGGGTCATTGTCATATTTGGGATCGCCGATGGCGCCAAACAACACTGCGTCGCTCTGCATGCACAGTTCATGCGTCTCAGCCGGATAGGGATCGCCCGTGGCATCGATGGCTGCTGCACCGGTAACACCTTCTTTGTATGAAAATTCGTGACCAAACCTCCTGCAAACGGCCTGCGTCACCTGCAAAGCCTGCTTCATAATTTCCGGGCCTATTCCGTCTCCCGCCAGTACTGCAATATTTAACTTCATCTGTAAATTTTTTCTGTATTCTATGTTCTAAATTCAAAATTCTCATATCAGCCTTCCTCACCAATCTTTCATATCCAAAGCTGCGAGCTAAAAGCTTTTTTCTTGACCGCTTTCCCTGAAAATATTCCACTGTCCAAGCTGGAAACTGATTGCTGACCGTTAACGGCTTTTTCCAAAACGATGTCCCTCACAACATCTCACTTCCTCAGCTGACGTTGATTTCTACGGCAACGGCAAATAACTCATATTGGGAATATTTCCTTTCTCCAGCATATTCAGCATCTTCATGGTCGCCTTGATGGCTGCCACTGTCTGGTCGATATCAAGTGCCCGTGTCTTGAACACTTTCCCCTCGAACTTCCATGTGATGATGGTCTGCACGTAGGCATTGGTTTTTCCGCCCGGCGGAATCACCACCTCATAGTCGATCAGCTCCGGCACCGGTTTGTTGAGGCTCCTGTAAATCTTGTACATCGCCTTCGAGAAGGCGTGATACTGTCCTTCACCGGCTGCCGTTTCCTGGTAAACTTCTCCTTTTATCGATAATTTTACCGTTGCTGTCGGACGTAATCCGTGACTGACGGTAAGGGAATAGTTCAACATCTCTATATCCTTGTTTTCAATGCCATTTTTCAACACATCCGACACGATGTACGGTAGTTCGTCGAGGTTCACGATCTCCTTCTTGTCGCCCAGTTCAATGATGCGGGCAGTAACCTTGCGGGTGGACTCTTCATCCAGCTCTATGCCCAGTGCTTCCAGATTTTTTACAATGTTGGAGCGGCCTGCGTTCTTTCCGAGTGCATATGCACGGAAGCGGCCGAAGCGCTCGGGCATCAGGTTGTTGAAATAGAGATTTTTCTTTTTATCGCCATCGGCATGAATACCGGCTACCTGGGTAAATACATTGTCGCCGATAATCGGTTTATTATTCGGGATACGCACACCGGAATAACTCTCTACAACCTTGCTTACATTATAAAGTTTGGTCTCGTCCACGTGGGTCTGCAGACCCATATGGTCATGTATGAGTGCAATTACGCTTGTCAGCGGAGCGTTGCCGGCACGTTCGCCCAGTCCGTTCACAGTCACGTGTACGCCCTTCACCCCGGCCTTGATGGCTTCAAAGACGTTGGCTACGGCCAGGTCGTAATCATTGTGGGCATGAAAATCGAAATGCAGCGAAGGATAACGTGCGATCATCTCTCCACAGAACTGTCTTGTTTCATCGGGATTCAGCACACCCAGCGTATCTGGAAGCATAAACCGCTTCACAGGCTCCTCTTTCAGTCCGTCCATCATGTGGAACACATAATCTTTCGAGTCTCGCATGCCGTTAGACCAGTCCTCCAGATAGAGGTTCACCGACAATCCCATGGCACGTGCAGAGGCAATACATTTTTTTATATCTTCCAGATGTTCGTCGGCCGATTTGCGCAGCTGATAGGTACAATGCTTCAGCGACCCCTTGCTAAGCAGGTTCACCACTTTACATCCCGTTTTGGCGATCCATTCGAGGGAGGTCGTTCCATCCACAAACCCCAGTACCTCCAGCCGGTCGATATAGCCATGCGTCTCTGCCCATTGGACAATCTTCTGTACCGACTGGTATTCGCCTTCCGACACACGGGCCGAGGCGATCTCCACCCTGTCCACCTTCAGCTCCTCCAGCAGCAGACGTACCACGCTCACTTTCTCCTGGGCAGCAAAAGATACACCCGAAGTCTGTTCACCATCGCGCAGCGTGGTATCCATGATCTCTATTTTTCTATCTTCTCCCAAAATGATTCTCAATTAATATGGTTTTTGCTCACTGCATTCACGTTATTCGCACCGTGTGCGTTATTTTCTCACTGCGTTCACGTTATTAAGGAATCGGCATTGAATAATAAAATCAGTAGGCATATGCCCGTTGCTGTTCGAATGCTTCAATTTTATCCCTGTTCGACAACAGAAAGTCTATATCATCCAGTCCTTCGAGGAGACAGGCTTTCTTATAGGCATTTATCTCGAACGATTCGCTCTTGCCCGTTTCGTTGTTTACGATGGTCTGTCGCTCCAGGTTTACCGTGACCGTTGCCTGCCTATTTTTTTCGGATGATGCGAACAGTTCGCTCAGGAACGCATCGCTCACCACCACCGGCAGGATGCCATTATTGAGGGCATTGTTGCGGAAGATGTCGGCAAAGAAGCTCGACACCACCACTTTAAAACCATAACCGCCGATTGCCCATGCAGCGTGTTCGCGGCTGCTGCCGCTGCCGAAGTTCTTTCCTGCCACCAGTACCTGACCGCTATAAGCCGGATTATTCAGTACAAAATCCGCTTTTGGGTTACCCTCCTTGTCGTAACGCCAGTCGGAAAAAAGGTTGTCCCCAAACCCTTCCCGTGTGGTCGCTTTCAGAAAGCGGGCCGGGATGATCTGGTCGGTATCTACATTCTCTATCGGAAGCGGAACATATGTTGATGTGATTGTCTGAAACTTTTCCATATTACTATATCTCTTTTTCTGATTACTGATTACTACATACTGAAAATCAAACCATTACCAGCCCAATCTTTTCCTAAAAAGATGATTGCTGAAGATTGAAGACTCACGGCTGGGTTATCTTACCATTTACCGCAGCCGCAGCCGCTACAAGCGGGCCTGCCAGGATTGTGCGTGCACCCGGTCCCTGACGCCCTTCAAAGTTCCGGTTCGAAGTAGAGACCGCATATTTCCCTGCAGGAACCTTGTCGTCGTTCATTGCCAGGCAGGCAGAACAACCCGGCTGGCGCAGGACGAATCCGGCTTCTTCCAGTATCTTGTCCAATCCCTCTTCCTCAATCTGCTTGCGCACCTTCCAGCTACCAGGCACCAGCCAGGCAGTCACGTTGTCGGCCTTCTTCTTTCCCTTCACATATTCCGTAAAAAGACGGAAATCCTCAATACGGCCATTGGTACAGCTTCCCAGAAAAACGTAATCGATTTGTTTTCCTTCAAGTTTCTCACCCGGTGCAAAGCCCATATAATTTAGTGACTTTTCGAACGATATCTTACCCGCTTCATCTATATCTTCCAGTTGCGGGATGGTGCCGTCTATCGGCATACCCATACCGGGATTGGTGCCGTAGGTAATCATCGGCTTGATCTGCGACACATCAAAGGTCACCTCCTTGTCGAAGACAGCCCCATCGTCGGTCTTCAATGTCTTCCAATAAGCCAGAGCCTTGTCCCACTGCTCCCCTTTGGGTGCAAACTCGCGTCCCTCGATATAACTGAATGTAGTTTCATCTGGTGCAACCAGTCCGCCGCGGGCGCCCATCTCGATACTCAGGTTGCAGAGCGTCATTCGCTGCTCCATGGTGAGATTACGCACCGCTTCTCCGGCATACTCCACAAAATAGCCGGTGGCGCCGCCGGTGGTCAGTTTCGAGATCATGTACAACGCCATATCCTTGGCGCTCACATGCTCGTTCAGCCTCCCTTCAAAGTTGATACGCATGGTCCTTGGTCTTGTCTGCAGGATGCATTGCGATGCAAGCACCATCTCCACCTCGCTGGTACCAATGCCAAAGGCAATGGCGCCAAACGCACCATGGGTAGAGGTATGGCTGTCGCCGCAGACGATAGTCATACCCGGCTGGGTATAACCATTCTCCGGCCCTATCACATGAACGATCCCATTCTTCGGGTTATTCAACCCGTAATAAGTAAGTCCAAACTCCTCCGCATTTTTCGCCAGTGTATCCACCTGAAAGCGGGATACCTGATCGCGAATGGGTTTATCCTGCCCCATGGTAGGAATGTTATGATCCGCCGTGAGCGTGGTCCGTTCGGGGCGGAATACTTTCAGCCCCCGGGCACGTAGTCCGGCAAAGGCCTGCGGACTGGTCACCTCGTGACACAAATGACGGTCTATATATAACTGGGTGGGACCGTCCTGCACGGTGGTAACCACATGGGCGTCCCAGATTTTATCGAAAAGCGTCTTCATATTTTTTTATTGACTATTTATTTCTATATATTTTTAATCTCATATTTTTCTGGTTGCTTTCCTGCAGCCGCTGCCTTCAACAATCTTTCACCTCCGAAGCTGGCCACTGACCGCTATTTATTCCACAAACTTATTTACTGCATCAATGAAAGCCTCCACCGAAGCTGCCACAATATCGGTATTCGCAGAGAAACCGTAATACAACATATCGTTGTGTTCCACCTGCATATGTACTTTCCCTATGTCGTCGCTGCCATGGTCAATGGCCTGGATCAGGAATTCCTGTATCCTCACCTTTCGGCGGATAATATTTTTTACTGCCCTGATGGCGGCATCCACGGGGCCGTTCCCAGTAGCAGTCGCTTCGAAATGTTCCCCCGCGATGTTCAGGCCAATGCTGGCTACGTCGCGCACACCAATGCCGCACACCACCTGCAGGTAATCCACCTTGATCCGGTGGAGGCGTGCTTCCTTGCCCACGAGCATCAGAATATCGTCGTCATTCACATTTTTCTTCTTGTCGGCCAACTCCAGAAACTGCTGATACACCTTGTCCAGTTCTTCCGCTTCCAGCTTCACACCCAGCAGTGAGAGGCGGTTCTTCAGTGCCGCGCGACCGCTGCGGGCTGTCAGAACGATCGCATTGTCGTCAATGCCCACATCTTTCGGATCTATGATCTCGTAGGTTTCCACATTTTTGAGCACACCATCCTGGTGAATGCCGGAGGAGTGGGCAAATGCGTTACGCCCTACGATTGCCTTGTTAGGCTGCACCGGCATGTTCATCAGGCTTGACACCATACGGCTGGTCTGGTAGATATGCTGCGTATTGATATTGGTATCGAAGCCCCGGTCCTTATGGCTCTTGAGCGCCATCACCACCTCCTCAAGGGAAGTGTTGCCGGCACGTTCACCAATGCCATTGATGGTCACCTCCACCTGACGGGCGCCGTTGATGACACCTGCAATGGTATTGGCCGTGGCCATGCCCAGATCCTGGTGGCAATGTGTGGAGAGGATTGCATTCTTCATATCCACGTTGTCGACCAGGAACTTTATTTTTGCTCCAAAATCATCGGGAAAGCAGTAACCCGTGGTGTCGGGGATGTTGACCACCGTAGCGCCGGCATTGACCACAGCCTGCACTACACGGGCAAGGTATTCGTTGTCGGTGCGCCCCGCATCTTCGGCATAAAATTCCACATCGTCCACAAAACGGCGCGCATATTTCACTGCCTTCACCGCCCGCTCAATGATCTCTTCGCGGTTGGAGTTGAACTTATGCCTGATGTGGAAATCCGATGTCCCTATACCGGTATGAATGCGTTTACGCCTGGCATGCTTCAGCGCTTCGGCAGCTACTTCAATATCCTTCTCCACTGCACGTGTCAGCGCACAGATGGTAGGCCATGTTACGGCTTTGGAAATTTCCACAACCGAATTGAAATCGCCCGGACTCGATATGGGGAAACCGGCCTCAATCACATCCACTCCCAGTAGTTCCAGCGCCTGGGCAATCTGAATCTTCTCAATCGTATTCAGCTGGCAGCCGGGCACCTGCTCGCCATCTCTCAAAGTGGTATCAAAAACATAAATCCGCTCCATGATCAACCTAAATTATCTTCGTTTCAACATAAAAGAAAAAAACCCTCCTCACGTGGGTGAGAAAGGTTATCTATATTTTTTACATCAGTCTATAACGGATATGCCAGTCTCACCCTCTGAAGTTCTCCAGAAGTAGAATAGAAATGACTAGAATATCCTTTTGATGATGCATGACAATCAATAAAAATTTGTTTAATGTGTGCAAAGTAATAGCAAAATATTTTACCGGCAAAATATTTTCAGGAAAATCTTCAAAAAAATTTCATTTTACTTCATTTTTCGACAAAATATCGCCAATTCGAAATTATTTGACAACCCGTTGCTTTCATCTGTCACGATAAATCCCTCCCGCAGGGATTTACGAGTCCCAACAAATATGATCAACAAACATAGCATAAAATTGTTCGGGAGGTATTATTTTTGCGATATGTTTCTGTACAGCGACAAATTAACAGAGAGAATGAATAAGGCAGGGCAGGATGGAAAACCTTTCCTGTTTGGCATCGATTTTGAAATGGAAGAAAGTTTTTTTCTGGCCAATCCGATGGAACAACAGGAAATTCTTTTCAACTTCCGGGGCAGGGGCAATGCATCCTGCTCGCCTCACAAGGTAGCTCCATATCACTTTGAATCCTTCCCTGAAGCTTACACCACCTATCGGTCACGTTTCGACACCGTAATGGATGGATTGAAGCGGGGCGATTCCTATCTTGCCAATCTCACCATCAGGACGCCCGTCAGCACATCTCTCTCAATGCGCGAGATCTTTCTGCTTGCACGCGCACCCTACAAGCTCTTCCTCCCCCGCAGGTTTGTTTGTTTTTCTCCCGAATGTTTCGTTCGGATGGAAAAAGGAAAAATTCTCACCTTCCCCATGAAGGGCACCATTGATGCCCTCCTGCCCGACGCGGCACAGGTTATTTTACGCAATAGAAAGGAAACCGCAGAACACAACACCATTGTAGATCTGATGCGCAACGATCTGAGCCGTATTGCCACGTGGGTAAAGGTAAACCGCTTCCGCTATACCGAGGAGCTGCTCACCCACAATGGTCCTATATTGCAGGTAAGTTCGGAGATAGAAGGCCTCTTGCCGGAAGATTACAGGAAGCAGCTCGGTACTCTTTTTTTCGAACTGCTTCCCGCGGGTTCCGTTTCCGGAGCTCCCAAGGCAGCCACGCTCGCGCTCATCGAAAAGGCCGAGAAGGAACCACGCGGCTATTATACAGGTGTAGCCGGTTATTTCGACGGTATCAATCTCGATGTATGTGTACTGATAAGGTACATTGAGCAACAGGGCATGCATCAATATTTCCGCAGTGGCGGGGGTATTACTGCGCAGAGCGACTGTCGCAAAGAATACAATGAGGCGCTACAAAAAGTCTATTTACCTTTTTAATCAGATCAAAATATGTTTCTGGAAACCATTTGTATAGATCGGGGCAGAGTGCTGAACGCAGCGGCACATATCGACCGGATGCAACGTACTGCAATTCATTTCGGATTTCAGATCTCCACGCTGCCGGCCCTGGCCAGCATGCTTCCCCCAACGCTGCGCTATATAAAAGTGAAATGCCGCATCCTTTACAGGGAGTCCGTGCAGGACATCACCTTCGAAAAATACCAGCCCAAAAGGATACAGTCGCTAAAGCTGGTGGAGGCCACGCCCCGCTATGGCTATAAATATGCCGATAGAGAAGAACTCACCCGGCTGTTGACACGGAAAGGAGAAGCCGACGAGATCCTTGTCACCTGCAAAGGTCTCATCACGGATACCACCTTCAGCAACGTGGTCTTCCGCCAGGGAGAGCACTATTTCACCCCGGATAGCTGGCTGCTCAACGGCACCAAACGGCAAAAACTGCTCCGGGAAGGCAGGATCATCGAAAAAAGAATCACCCGTGAGACGTTACATGAATACGATTCGGTTTCCCTGATCAACGCCATGCTCGACATCGAAGACACGATACCTGTTCCCGTCAGCTCCATTTTTCACTAAAAAACGGCCCTCCCTACAGGGAGAACCGTTAAAATATTCTTGCCAAACGCTGTCTTCAACAACCTTCAACTACCGAAGCTGCCACCTATTTACCCGAAATCATCGAACATGATCATTTCCGGCGGCACGCCCAGGCTGTCGAGCATACGCTGTGCCGCATTGGCCATTGGGCCGGGGCCGCACATGTAGTATTCAATATCCTCGGGTGCTTCATGATCTTTCAGATAGGTATCATAAATCACCTGATGCACAAAACCCGGTGTATATTTCACGCCGGCGGCATCGGCAGCCGGATCGGGACGGTCGAGCGCCAGACGGAAGGTAAAATTGGGGAACTCCCGTTCCAGTTCATAGAAATCTTCCAGATAGAAAGCCTCCACCAATGCTCTTGCACCGTAAAAGTAGGTCATCTTCCGGTCGGTGGTCTTCAGTGTCTTGGTCATATGCATGATTTGTGAGCGCAGCGGTGCCATCCCGGCGCCTCCCCCTATCCAGAGCATCTCACGCTTGCTGTCGAGTACGGGATGGAAATCGCCGTAAGGACCTGACATCATTACCTTATCGCCGGGCTTCAGATTGAAGATATATGAAGAGACAATACCCGGATTCACATTCATCCATCCTCCCCTGGCCTTGTCAAACGGCGGTGTGGCCACACGCACGTTCAGGGTGATAATATTTCCTTCCGCGGGATAGTTGGCCATGGAGTAGGCACGCACGGTATCTTCCTCGTTCTTGCATACCAGGTCCCACATTTTAAATTTATCCCACTCCGACTTATAGGGTTCATCGATAATAAAATCTGAATAACGAATGGCATCAAACCGGGGCACCCTGATCTGACTATATGATCCGGGTTTAAAATCGATCTTTTCCCCTTCCGGAAGTTTTACCACAAACTCCTTGATAAAGGAAGCCACATTGCGGTTCGATATCACTTCACATTCCCACTCCTTGATGCCGAACACCTCGTCAGGAACAATGATGGTCATATTCTCCTTCACCTTCACCTGACAACTTAAACGCCAGTTGTTCAACTGTTCCTTCCGGCTGAAATGGCCCTTCTCGGTCGGTAATATCTCACCTCCACCTTCCACAACGCGGCAACGGCACTGGGCACAGGTTCCCCCGCCACCGCAGGCGGACGAAAGGTAGATGTCCTTAGACTGAAGCGTGTTCAGCAAGGTACTTCCCATGGGTACGCTCAGTTCTTTTTCATTGTTCACGGTGATTTTTACATTGCCAGACGGCATCAGCTTGGCCTTGGCGATAAGAATAATGACAACCAGGATAAGGATGATCAGCAGGAATACAATGACACTTGCCCATATTGTTAGTCCGGCCGCGCTCAATAATACACTCATACTTATGTATTTAATTTATTTGTATACGTTGTTAATGTCTGTGTGGGATTAAATATTGATTCCTGAAAAGCTCATAAATCCAATGGCCATCAAGGCTGTAATGATAAAGGTTATCCCTAACCCTTTCAAAGGTTTTGGCACATGGGAATATTCCAGTTTCTCCCGGATGGCAGCCATCCCCACGATGGCCAGCAACCAACCGATTCCCGATCCAAAGCTATATGCCGTGGCCAGACCGATATTGGCAAACTCACGCTGCTGCATAAACAGGGATCCTCCCAGAATGGCACAGTTCACGGCGATCAGCGGAAGGAAAATACCCAGCGATGCGTAGAGAGCCGGGCTGAACCGTTCAATCACCATCTCTACGAGCTGCACAAATGAAGCGATGACGGCAATAAAGATCAGCAGGCTGAAAACGCTCAGGTCCACCGTGGCATACTCTTCACCCAGCCACGCCAATGCACCCGCTTTGAGTACATAGTTTTCGAGTAAATAATTGATCGGCAGTGTAAGCATCAGCACGAAGGTAACGGCAATACCAAGGCCCAATGCTGTTTTCACGTTTTTTGATACAGCCAGGAAGGAACACATTCCCAGAAAGTATGCGAAGATCATGTTATCGACGAAAATCGATCGTACAATCAGACTAATTGCATCCATATATCTTTATAATTTTTTCGTTTATTAATTGGTTTCTTCCTGCAACTCTTTGTTTTTCGCCCGGTGGATCCAGATAATGCATGCCACCAGCAGAATGGCCATAGGAGCGAGCATCATAAGTCCGTTATCTTCGTATCCCGCATCATAGAGAGCCTGTGGAATTACCTTATGTCCCATGAGCGATCCAGATCCCAGGAGCTCACGGAAGAATCCTACCACCACGAGAATCCAGCCATAACCCAACCCGTTGCCTATCCCGTCGAGGAAGGAGGGCCAGGGACCATTGCCCAGGGCAAATGCCTCGAGACGGCCCATCAGAATACAATTGGTGACAATCAGTCCCACGAATACCGAGAGCTGCTTGTTTACATCATATGCATATGCTTTCAGCACCTCACTCACAATGGTTACCAGCGCTGCAGCAACTACAAGCTGCACAATAATCCGGATACGGTTAGGAATGGTTTTGCGTAACAGCGAGATGATCACATTGGCAAAAGCCACCACAATGGTCACCGAGATGGCCATCACCAGTGATGGTTCGAGTTTAGAGGTTACCGCCAGTGCAGAACAGATGCCCAGCACCTGTACAATGATGGGGTTATTTTTGTTCAGCGGGCCCAACAACACCGCTTTTGTTTTACTTGATAAAGCCATTTTCTTACTGTTTTATATTGTCTGTCCCTATTGGGCAGCCTGTAAGTTCATCAAAAAACTCTTATATTCACCCACACTCTGCAGCAGCATCTTGTCCACGCCCTGACTGGTGATGGTTCCCCCCGAGATGCCATCCACATAATCGCGGTTGGTAACCGATTTACCCGGTTTTACCACGGCAATGGAACGGAAGTCACCCTCTTTAAAGAGTTCCTTGCCGGTAAACTGATTCCGGAAGGCGGGTTCCACAATCTCTGCGCCCAATCCCGGTGTTTCACCAGCATGGCCAAACTCCGACCCGTAGATGGTACTACCATCGGCCTCCACGGCCAGGTAGCCCCAGATGGGTCCCCAAAGTCCCGCACCGCGCATGGGAAGGATGTATATCTCTGTACCTTCCACTTCTGCTTCATATATCGGCAAACCTTTCGCACCGTCACTACCCAGCTCCGTGGAGAAGGCAGGATCGTTCGGGGTAATCCCCTCGGTACCCTCCACCTTATTTCCCTGCTTGTCCAAAAGATAGGCATTCTTCACCAATACGTTGTACTGTTCTTCCGCTTCGGCCGCATCCGCATTGATATTGAGCGAACGCAATATTTGTTGCATCTTGTCGATATTCACATTGGTCGTTTGTTTCTCATTAAGCACCTGATGGGTAAATGCCAGCCCCAGTGCCACGAGAATCACCATTACCGAAGCATATATAATCGTGTATCCACTATTTTCTCTGTTCATAGCTATCCTCCTTTATTGTTGTCCTTTTTTCGCTACGGCTGCCCTTTTCATTCGTCGCTTGATGTTGCCATCAATCACATAGAAGTCAATGAGCGGTGCAAACGCATTCATAAACAGGATGGCAAGCATCATCCCTTCGGGATAGCCCGGATTGAACACCCGGATGGTAATTGCCAGCAACCCTATCAGGAAGCCATAAATCCATTTTCCTTTCTCCGTGCGGGCCGATGTCACAGGGTCGGTAGCCATAAAGACGGCACCGAATGCAAATCCTCCCAACAGAAAATGATACTGCATTGGCATCTCCATGATGGCATTTTGTGCAAACAGGTTCACCAACACCACAGCCACGGCTCCTCCAAGAAATACCGAGAGGATGGTTTTCCAGCTTCCCACACCGGTAGCAATCAGCAAGACTGCACCCAGCAGGATGGCAAAGGTAGACACCTCACCGATGGAGCCGGGAATAAATCCGAAGAACATGTCGCTGATACGCAGTGGCTCGCCGGTGATACCGAGGAAGGTAAACTCCCCAAAGCTGCCCGCTCCCGTAGTCGCTAACTGTCCCAGCGGCGTGGCGCCCGAGTAGGCGTCTATCACGGTCCCCTTGCCCATACCGAAGGTGTCGGCAGTACGTACCCATACCTGGTCGCCCGACATCTTCGAAGGATAGGAGAAAAACAGGAAGGCACGTGTAATCAACGCCACATTAAAAATATTATATCCTGTGCCACCAAATACCTCTTTGGCAAAAATCACGGCGAAGGCAGTGGCCACGGCAATCATCCACAAGGGGGTGTCCACCGGAACAATCATCGGTATAAGAATTCCTGTCACCAGAAACCCTTCGGCTACCTCTTCCTTTCTCACCTGGGCAATGGCAAACTCAATACCCAGTCCCACCACGTAAGACACCACGATGTGAGGCAATACTGCCAGGAAACCATAAATGAACTTCGTGACGATGGAAGCTTCCAGCCCTAAGGCCATATAATGGTGCAGCCCCACACTGTACATCCCCATCAGCAGGGCAGGTATCAGTGCAACGATGACGATGGTCATTGTGCGTTTCGAGTCACGGGCATCGTGAATATGCACTCCCGATCTCGATGTATTGTTGGGCACGAAAAGGAAAGTCTCAATTGCATCGAAGGTAGAATGCAGCCAATGCAGTTTACCGCCCTCCTCGAAATTCGGTTTTATCTTATCAAGATATTTTCTTAACGCTTTCAAAGTGCTATGTTTTAGTTGTTATTATTTGATTAATACCGTTTCCGGATTTATTCCATCTCCTTGCGAAGCAGGTCGAGCCCGACACGTACAATACGTTGCAACTCAAGCTTGGAAGTATCCACAAACTCGCAGAGCGCGAAATCCTCGGGTGCCACCTCGTAAATACCCAGCTGTTCCATCCTGTCAATGTTGAACGCGATGATGGCCTTGATAAGCTGCTCGGGATAAATATCCATGGGAAACACCTTGTCGTATTCGTTGGAAACGATGATGGCTCTCGGGCCACCCATCAGACGGGCATCAAGACGGAATTTCTTATGAAAGGACAGATAAGTGGCGCCGGCGCTGTAGCGTTTCGGTGAGAACGATGCCCAACCGAAAGCTTCGTGTATGTCATCCCCTTCGGGAATCACCGTCACCTGTGAATCGTAAGCGCGCAACTCGCCATTTTCGTCTATCTTGCGTCCTGTCAGCGGGTTGCCGCTGATATAACGCAATGAAACGCCTTCAGTCACGTTCTGCGCGAAGATATGTTTCAACTCCGTACCAATCACCATATTGTAATAGCCCGTCTCCTTCACTTCCGAGCCGGTAAGTGCCACCGTGCGGGTCAGGTCTGTGATTCCCTTGTTAAAGAGACGGCCAATGATGGCTACATCGGGAGCATTGAGCGTCCACACCGTTTCTCCCCGGTTCACTGGTTTAATGTGGTTGATTTGCACTCCCACATTTCCGGCAGGGTGCGGTCCGTTAAATTCGGTGATGACCACGTTCTTTGCTTCGCGCAAACCTTTAAGTGTGGTTTTGGTGCTGACAGACAGATACACCTTTCCTGTGGTGAGTTTTGCCAGAGCATCGAGTCCTGTCTGCAAATCTGCCTCCCTGTCATTCAACAAAAAGTCGGTTGAAGGAGCCAGCGGCGCCGTATCAAAACCGGTCACGAAAATATCTCGTGGCACTTTCACGGGTGATGCAACCACGTCGTAAGGACGTTGCTTGATCAGGAACCAGATACCTGCATCCAGAATCGACTTTTTCACCTCCTCCCCGGAGAGTGAGGCCACCTGTTTTACTCCGAAATCTTCATACTGACCAGCGTGGTCGGCCTTGACAACAATGCGGAGAATACGCCTTTTCTCTCCCCTGTCAATGGCAGTTACTATGCCGCTTACGGGCGAAGCAAAAAACATCTCGGGATGATTCTTCTCATAAAACAGCGGTGTTCCGGCCTTCACGGCATCATCTACCCTGACGGCTAACTTGGGAGTAATCCCATGAAAATCTTCGGGACAGATACGCACAAATTCACTCTTCACCGTGCCTCTGATCACCTCTTCTGCGGCACCAAGTAACGGAATTTGCAAGCCTTTCTTAATATTTATTCGATTAGCCATATAGTTATAATAAATTACCTTGCTTGTAATCTTTTTCTGAAACCTTTATAAATAAAAGATTTATTGTAATGCTGTGATGTGCATAGGATATGTTATTCCCATTAGGAACGCAAAGATACATCATTTGCCTCCAATAAAAACAATTATTTCATGAAAAATAAAGAAAAAAATCCGTAATGAAGAACGGTTTAACTATTCCGTTCTTATTTTATTTTTCCGTGACTCCTGCTGTCTCCGGGTCAATCATGATGCGGCCACAATACTCACAAACAATGATTTTCTTACCAAGCTTTATATCCATCTGTTTCTGGGGCGGAATCTTGTTGAAACATCCCCCACAGGCGCCACGCTGAATAGGCACAACACCCAGGCCGTTGCGTGCATTTTTGCGGATGCGTTTGAAGGCGGCCAGCAAACGCGGTTCAATGGTAGTCTCCGTCTTTTTTGCTTTCTCACGCAATTTTTCTTCCTGGGCCTTTGTCTCCGAGACAATGTCATCCAGTTCCTGCTTTTTCTGTTCCAGGTCGGCTGTTTTATCTTTCAGCATTTCACCGGCTGCATCAATTTGTTCCCTGATGGTAGCGGCCGTCTGTCCGAATTCGCGGATATGCTTCTCGGAAAGTTCTATTTCCAGCGTTTCAAACTCAATCTCCTTCGAGAGATGGTCATACTCCTTGCTGTTGCGCACATTGTCGAGCTGTTTGGTATACTTCTCAATTTTGGCTTTGCTGGTTTCAATCTTTCCTTTCTGGAGCTTGCTGTCCTCATCCAATTGCTTTAATTCCAGTTCAAAGTTGTTGATGCGCGTTCCCAGTCCGGCAATCTCATCGTCGAGGTCGGACACCTCCAGGGGTAATTCTCCGCGCAATGTTTTAATACGGTCAATCTCGGAGAGATACGACTGCAATTTATAGAGCGATTTCAGTTTATCCTCTACGGATACTTCTTTTTCACCAGGTTTCTTCTTTGTTGCCATAATGGTTTTGTTTTATTTAATAATATTTTCTTCCAATCAATGCATCCGGCGTCATGAATTTATATATGCAATCAACATCGCCATGCTAACAAAAAATGCAGTAATCAAACGACCGTATCATCGTTTCATTACCACATTTCTCTGCAACTGCGGGAACAAGTCGGACCGCTTTCCTTTACAGATATTTCACGGGATTCGAGTCGAACGCCGATTTATGCAATGCAAAGGTAGGAAATTTTTTCGAAAGAAGATCGAAAAAGATCTCTTTTGTGGAGATTTCCGATTCGTAATGACCTACCACTGCGAGCAGTATGCGTCCTTCCACATCATAAAAATCATTGTACTTTGCCTCTCCCGTCACAAAGGCATCGGCACCGTAGGTCACGGCCCGTGGAATAAGAAAAGCACCCGCACCACCGCATAACGCCACATCACGAATCTCCTTTCCCTGAATTTTGGAATGACGGATGGTGGGGAGGTTGAAAATATCCTTTAAAAGATAAAGAAACTCCTGCTCAGGCATGGGCTCAGGCAACACCCCCACCACTCCGCTACCGTTCTGTGGCCATTCATTGGCAATCGGGTACAGGTCATACACCGGCTCTTCATACGGATGTACAGCCAGCAGGGCTCTCAGCACCTCTTCCCGTTTCATCACCGGAATCACTGTCTCGATGCGCACTTCCGGCTCAAAATGCAACGCGTCTATTTCTCCCACATGCGGACTTGCCCCCTCACGTGCGCGGAAGGTACCCTCCCCCATCAGGTTGTAGCTGCAGCTGTCGTAGTTGCCTATGTGCCCCGCGCCAGCATTGAAAAGGGCATTGCGCACACTCTCGGCATACTGCACCGGGACCGTGGTCACAAACTTCAGCAGTGCGCCGCTTCGGGGCTGCAGGATCTTCACCTGTTGCAACTCGAGCATCTCTGCCAGCTTGTAGTTAACACCTCCCAATGCATTATCGAGATTGGTATGGGCCGCATAAATTACGATGTCGTGCCTGATGGCCATCATGATACAACGTTCCACATAAGTTTTCCCTGTGAGCGACTTAAAAGGACGGAAGGCAATGGGATGATGGGAGATGATGAGGTTACAACCCAGAGCAATGGCTTCCTCCACCACATTTTCGGTTACGTCTATGGCCAGCAGGACACCAGTGGCCTCTTTTCCCTGATCACCCACCTGCAGTCCGCTATTGTCAAAATCGTCCTGTAACGGCAGTGGGGCAAGCTGCTCAATGGCTTGAAGTATTTCTTTGATGCGCATGGTGGTACTGTTTACTTGCAATAGAAATAAGCTACCTTATCGGAAATATTTTCCGCATAGTATCGGCAAAGATGGCACCCATACGGCGTTGGATATATTTATCCTTTCCGTTTTCGGGATGCCAGCCAAAGGTTTCCCCGGCAATCTCCTGCTTGTCTCCCGTGAACAGGCGGCTCACCTGTTCTCCCGTGACGGGATGAACTGCATTTTTGGAAAACCCGATGTACTTGTCGAACTCCACCACAGGGAATCCCCATTTCTCTGCCAACTTGCGCACCGAGGTATTGTAGGTTACCCGTCCGTCGTGCCAGTCGGTACACAACACTACTACTGCCGGCTTACCCGCCCGTGTGTTGAAGTAGACTGAGGTGGAATCAAATTTCAGGTTATAGCACTCCGTAAGGTAGCGCTTTATCACGTAGTCAAATGCTGCGGCATAGTTGCTGCGGTCGAAGGGTACCTGATAGTCGGTATATTTTGGTTTCAGCTGCCCCTCGTCAAACACATCCCTGTCATGCACCTGCATGATCACCAGGGCATCAATATCTTCCAGTTCTTTCCGGCTGTATAGCTTTTCTTCCGCCATCCGGTTGGCAGTATTGGCGATCGCCTCTCCACCGATGGCACGGTTGATGGGTGTTGCCCCGGTAAGTTCACACCCTGCCTCAAACCATCCGTTGTTGGGTGAGGCAAATGAGGCACCGGTAAGCAGAAAGGTATAATTATTTTTATTGTTCTCCTGTGCTATCAGCGCGGCCGAGAAAATCATCAGCACCATCCATAGTGTGTTCAGTCGTTTCATTGTATATGTATTTCTGTAATTACTGGTTCCAATGCAAATGTACATAAAAGCTTAAAGCTTTCAAATACTATACGTTCTAAACTATTTTTCTTAATTCAATTTTTCAAGTGACCATAACGGTTTAGAGAATAGGCGATAAAAACTAAAAAACATTAAATCATTTTGCTGCCATCGAATTTAAAATTATTTTTGTTTTTTTAATACGAGTCCACAGTACGAAGGATACGAACAATAGTTCACAGTGTAAAACAATAAATTTAACAAGTCATGAAGTCAAAGATTATTTTATTGGCAGCAGTAATTTCCTTTTCCTCTTTATCATTTGGGCAGATTTATAAAGGCAATTGGATTGTTTCGGGGAATTCAACACTTCAAGTTTCTTCATCAAAAATTGAAGGTGCAAATTCATCGTCTACAACAGTTGTCTTCAGCCCTTCTATTGGATATTTTGTAGCAGATGGATTGTCTGTAGGAATATCTGGAAGTGTATTAAACTCTGAAGGTTCCACGGTATACGCTATTATGCCATCGGCTTCCTACTATTTTCAAACCCAGGGTAATATAAAACCCTTTGTAGAGATTGGCGTCGGATATGGCGGGATTAGTAACGATGGAGAATCCGCAGGCGGTTTAGCTCTCGGGGCAGGAACGGGAATCATGTATCTCATCAATCAAAACATCGGATTAAACCTTGGGCTACAGTACCTTAGAGGGGATTATGATGGCATAGTGAATAACACATTCGGCGGGGCCATCGGGTTTTCTATCTTCTTCTAAAAAAATTTCTTGAATTTATTTCAGGGAGGTTTGTTACGACCTCCCTTTTTTAGTAACCTGCGTTACAATAAAAACAAAACGAATTTCCAGGTACAACTTCAGTCCGTATCTTTCAATATAAGCCGCAGCGAGTTGTTTTTGGTAAAGTAGTTCCAGGCCCAGTTGATAAAGATCACCAGCTTGTTGCGCACACTCAGGATAAGCATCAGGTGGAGGAACATCCATACAAACCAGGCAAAACGGCCCTTGAATTTCACAAACGGCAGGTCCACTACCGCCTTGTTGCGCCCCACAGTAGCCATGGTACCCAGATTGTGGTACTCATACTCTTTCAGATCACTGCGGCCGGCTTCAATCCGATGCAGGTTGCGTGCCAGGTTCTTCCCCTGCCCGATGGCCACATTAGCCAGCTGGGGATGCCCCTTGGGATATTTTCCGGTCTCCATGTAGGCCACATCGCCAATGGCAAACACACCGGCAAGACCCTCCACCCGGTTGTAACGATCCACCCTGATCCGCCCATTCCGCAGGAGCGATGCCTCGGGAAGGCCGCCAATGGCATTACCCTGCACGCCGGCCGACCAGATCACGCTCTTGCTGCGGATGGTTTCTCCGTTATTCAGGGTAAGTACCTCCCCGTCGTAATGTTGTACCAGCGTGTTGGTCTTCACGATCACATCCATGGAACGAAGATATGCCTCTGAATATTTTTGAGCGAAGGGACTCATAGACGCCAGCGTATGCGGTCCACCCTCCAGCAGGTAAACATTTACCTTAGAATAGTCGATGTTGGGATAATCTTTGGGCAACACCTCCTGCTTCATCTCGGCGAAGGCCCCCGCCAGCTCCACGCCGGTGGCACCGCCACCCACAATCACAATGTTATTCAATGCACCCTTATCTTCCGTATAGAGTATCTTCTCAAAGTTCATCAGGGTGGAATTTCGCACATTCATCGCCTGGTAGGTCGATTTCAGCCCCATGGCTCTCTCTTCGATTTCCTTGTTGCCGTAGAAGTTTGTCCGTGTGCCGGTGGCAATCACGAGGTAGTCGTATGCAAAGGGGCCAATACTGGTTTCCACCACTTTTTCCATACTGTTCACCGATAGCACGTGTGCCAGCCGGATACGCACATCCCTTCTGTTTTGAAATATCTTACGTATTGGAAACGAGATGGTGGCCGGCTCAATCTGGGATGCCGCCACCTGATAAAACAACGGAGGAAACTGATGGTGATTGATCTTGTCGATCACCATGATGTCGAACTGCCCCTTTTTCAAATGATTCACCAGTTGCAGGCCCCCAAACCCACAACCAATAACCACAATCTTTTTTTTCATAACCTTCAGCTTTATGGAATAGATTAAACAATGCGGGAAGTGAAAAGTTGAAAAAAAGACGAAAAAAAGCGCTACGAATCACTCGCGGCGCTTTCTTAATGTTTAACATTTTAAAAATCACAGCTTCACTGCAGATACATCATCGACTGAGGTGTTAGGTCTCCGTCGTAATGACAATGCACCCACAGTGTTTATCGCAAAGAAGATCAAGCCTTTTCTTCCGGAGCAGCATCGGCCTCCGGAGCGGCACTTTCTTCTTTATTTTCTACTGTTTCGGGTTGCACATCCCCGGTCGACTGTACATTTTCCACTTCGGTCTTCACCTCTTCGGTAGTCTGTACGTCTTCCACCGTTTCAGGCTCCTTTACTGCCTTGGCTTTTGCTGCCTTCGGCTCTTTTGTTTCCTTAGGCTCTTTCTTTGCCTTGGGAGCAGCGGCCGTAGCGGTTTCGCTGGCAGCATCACTGGTCGATTTTCTGCGCGAACGGCGTGTTTTGGCTTTCTTGGCGCCACCGTCGGTCAACATATTCTCGTTGAAGTCTACCAGTTCTATGAAGCACATGGCTGCATTGTCACCCAGTCGGAATCCTGTTTTTATGATGCGGGTATACCCTCCGGGGCGGTCACCCACCTTCTGCGAAACTGTCTGAAACAGCTCGGTCACAGCCTCCTTACTCTGCAACTGGCTGAACACCTCTCTTCTCGAGTTGGTGCTGTCCTCCTTGCTTCTGGTAATGATGGGTTCCACGAATTTTCTCAATTCCCTGGCTTTGGGAACCGTGGTAAAGATGCGCTTGTGCATGATAAGCGAAGTAGCCATATTGGATAACATCGCCCCCCGATGCGCCGCTTTGCGCCCTAAATGATTGAATTTCTTATTATGTCTCATTGTAGTCCTTAGTCTTTATCTAATTTGTATTTCGATATATCCATGCCAAATTGCAGCTTCAGGCCGTCGAGCAGTTCTTCCAGCTCGGTCAGCGATTTTTTTCCGAAGTTGCGGAACTTGAGCAAATCGTTCTTGTTGTGCGATACCAATTGTCCCAGTGTCTCCACGTCGGCAGCCTTCAAACAGTTGAGTGCCCTTACGGAGAGGTTGAGATCAGACAATTTGCGCTTGAGCAGCTGACGCATATGCAATACCTCTTCATCGAACTCCTCAATGTTTTCCGCATCGGAGGTTTCCAGCATGATTTTGTTGTCGTCAGAAAACAACACAAAGTGCTGAATCAGTATCTTGGATGCTTCCTTCAGCGCCTCTTTGGGATGAATGGATCCATCGGTGGAAATCTCAATAATTAGTTTTTCGTAGTCCGTTTTCTGTTCAATACGGTAATCTTCTATTTCGTATTTTACGTTGCGGATCGGTGTGAAAATCGAGTCTATGGCAATGGTCTGTACATCGTCGGTAGCCAGCATCTCCCGATTCTCATCGGCAGACACGTAACCTCTTCCCTTGTTGATGGTCAGCTCCAAACGCAGATCGGCCTTCTTGTTCATGCGGCATATCTCCAGCTCGGGATTCAGCACTTCGAAACCGGTCAGTAATTTACCAATATCTCCGGCTTTAAACACTTCCGTTCCCGAAATAGCGATGATCACTTTTTCTGTTTCAAACTCTTCTACTATCCTTTTAAATCTTACTTTCTTCAGATTCAGAATAATACCTGTTACATCTTCAATTACACCGGGAATGGTTGCAAATTCATGCTCCACCCCATCTATCTTAACCGATGTAATAGCGAATCCTTCCAGAGAGGAAAGCAGGATACGTCGCAAGGCATTGCCTATAGTAATACCGTATCCGGGCTCCAACGGGCGGAATTCGAATTTACCGGAGAAGACGTTCTCCTGTAACATGATTACCTTATCGGGTTTTTGGAATGCTAATATTGCCATGAAATTATTGTTTAGAATATAATTCTACGATGAGTTGTTCTTTGATGCTTTCGGGGATATCTGCTCTTTCGGGCACGTGAAGCATTTTACCGCTCAAAGTACCTTTATCCCACTCCAGCCAGGGATATTTGCTGTGATTGAAACCTGCAAGGGCGTTTACAACAACCTCCATCGATTTTGATTTTTCTCTTACGCCCACCACGTCACCTGCTTTCACAGTATAGGAGGGGATGTTCAGCACCTGGCCGTTCACCACGATATGGCGGTGTGTAACCAGCTGGCGTGCAGCCGCCCTCGTGGGAGCAATACCCAGGCGGAATACGATGTTATCGAGACGCGACTCGAGCAGTTGAAGCAGTACCTCACCGGTAATACCGCGGCTGCTGGCAGCTCTGTTGAACGTCAGACGGAACTGTTTTTCAAGTACGCCATACGTATATTTGGCACGTTGTTTCTCACGCAACTGTATGCCGTACTCCGACGTTTTGCGTCTGCGGGAGTTACCGTGTTGTCCCGGGGGATAGTTCTTCTTGGTGAGAACCTTATCGGGACCGAAAATGGGTTCGCCAAATTTGCGGGCGATTTTTGATTTTGGACCAATATATCTTGCCATCTTTACAATTAAACTTTACTGAAGCCTAAACTGTGCAGCCGCGATTACAGAGAAGTTGTGTTGTAATCAATCACAGCTCAAGTTTCAAGATAAATGAAACTTAAATAATTAATTAAACTTTTCTCTGTTTCGGAGGACGGCATCCGTTGTGTGGCAATGGTGTCACGTCCACGATTTCGGTTACTTCAATTCCTGCACCATGAATGGTCCTGATAGCCGACTCACGTCCGTTGCCCGGCCCTTTCACATAAGCTTTCACCTTGCGTAACCCTAAATCATAGGCTGTTTTTGCACAATCCTGCGCTACCATCTGGGCAGCATAGGGTGTATTCTTCTTGGAGCTTCTGAAACCCATCTTACCGGCTGAAGACCAACTGATCACTTCCCCATTTTCATTGGTCAACGAAACAATGATGTTGTTGAACGACGACGAGATGTGAGCCTGGCCTGCGGCGCTTACCTTTACATTTCTCTTTTTTGCTGCAACTGTTCTTTTTGCCATGTTACCTTCTGTTATTTAGTAGCTTTTTTCTTGTTAGCAACGGTTTTCTTTCTACCCTTACGTGTACGGGCATTATTCTTTGTGCTCTGTCCGCGCACCGGTAACCCGATACGGTGACGGATGCCACGGTAACAACCGATATCCATCAACCGCTTAATGTTCAACTGAACCTCTGAACGCAGATCACCTTCCACTTTGAACTCGCTGCCAATGATCTCACGAATGCGGGCTGCCTGATCGTCGGTCCAGTCCTTCACTTTGATGTCCTTATCAACTTCTGCTTTTGCTAAAATGGTGTTCGCTGCACTGCGTCCGATGCCATAAATATAGGTCAGGGCAATTTCGCCTCTTTTATTTTGCGGCAGGTCGACACCCACAATTCTTATAGCCATATATGTCTTATAATTATTTGATTACAATGATACAAATTATCCCTGACGTTGTTTGAATTTGGGATTCTTCTTGTTGATGATATACAAACGACCCTTTCTCCTTACAATCTTGCAGTCGGCCGTACGTTTCTTGAGTGATGCTCTTACTTTCATACGATTGTTTTATTTTTTTCTTGTTGGTGTATGGAACTCGCAAATAATCATATTCTTGTGTGTAACGGTTTACATGCTCGTTTCATATGATTTGTTTTTTGTTCGTTTTAATTTTTATAACGGTCAGCGTTCAGCTGTTTCCTCAAATGGTTCAACCATTTATTTTCAAAGCTGAATGCTGACGGCTGACAGCGGATCGCTCTATTTATACCTGAACGAAATCCTTCCTTTCGAAAGATCGTACGGCGACATTTCCACCCTTACCCTGTCACCCGGAAGAATGCGGATATAATGCATACGCATCTTTCCCGAGATATGGGCAGTTATTTCGTGTCCGTTTTCCAGTTCGACACGGAACATCGCGTTCGACAATGCTTCAATGATGGTTCCGTCCTGTTCTATTGCTGCTTGCTTAGCCATTCAATCAATGCTTCTTTTAGTTTGTCTCCTGAATAAACTCAAATGTTGACAATATATCGGCTTTTCCGTTACGGATGGCGATAGTGTGTTCAAAGTGGGCAGATGGCTTACGGTCTTTTGTACGTACCGTCCAGCCGTCGTTTTCAAACACCACTTTCTTGCCTCCCATGTTGATCATCGGCTCAATGGCAATGCACATCCCGTTCCTGATGAGCGGGCCGGTGCCTCGGCGTCCGTAATTGGGCACCTCGGGTGCTTCATGCATTTGCCTGCCAATACCATGTCCTACCAGTTCACGAACAACCGAAAAGCCCTTCTGTTCACAGTAGGTTTGAATGGTAGAACCGATATCTCCGATCCGTTTGTCGGCCTGAGCCTGTTCAATTCCTTTGTACAGCGACTCCTTGGTCACACGAAGCAGTTCTTTCACCTTTTCGTCCACCTCACCCACACAAAAGGTGTAGGCCGAGTCACCACAAAAACCCCGCAACCGGGTACCGCAATCCACCGAAATCACATCTCCCTCAAGCAGGGGTTTGTTGTTGGGCAGGCCATGTACCACATTTTCATTGACGGAGGTGCATATGGAATTGGGAAAACCGCCATATCCTAAAAAGGTGGGGATCGCACCATGATCCCTGATAAACTCCTCGGCTATCTTATCGAGCTGCAGCGTGGTCACACCGGGCCTGATGTGATGCGACAACTCTCCGAGAGTCATCCCCACCAGCCGGTTTGCTTCCCGCATAAACTCGATCTCTTCGTCGGTTTTCAGTATGATCATCTTGCTATCCATCACATTTTCCCCAATTAATATGCAGCAATTGAACCTGTCCTGCCCTTGATTTTGGCACCCGACTTCAGGAATCCGTCGTAATGTCTCATCAGCAGGTGACTTTCAATCTGTTGCAGGGTATCGAGTACCACACCCACGAGAATTAGCAGCGATGTACCGCCAAAGAACTGGGCAAACTGGGAGTTTATTCCCATCAGTCCCGCGAACGCGGGCAGGATGGCCACAATAGCCAGGAACACCGAACCGGGCAGGGTAATACGCGACATGATGGTGTCTATATACTCGGCCGTTTTCTTTCCCGGCTTCACACCCGGAATAAATCCGTTGTTACGCTTCAGGTCTTCCGCCATCTGCACGGGGTTTACCGTGATGGCAGTATAGAAGTAGGTGAAAGCGATAATCAGCGTGGCAAAGAGGAAGTTATACCAGAAGCTGGTAAAATCCATCAGCGATGTCCAGAAACCACCTCCCTCGCCGGCAGAAAACCGCGCAAGGGTAAGCGGGATGAACATGATCGCCTGTGCGAAGATGATCGGCATCACATTGGCGGCATTTACCTTCAGCGGAATGTATTGTCTCACTCCTCCATATTGCTTATTACCCACAATGCGCTTGGCATACTGCACCGGCACCTTGCGGATACCCTGCACCAGAAGGATGGCAGCAGCGGTGACGGCAACCAGGAATAATAACTCCAGCAACAGCAGGATCAATCCGCCCGGAGCGTCGATCAGCCGGTCATATTCAGCCACCAGTGCATGGGGCAGACGGGCAATGATACCGATGAGAATGATGAACGAGATGCCGTTTCCTATACCCTTATCGGTAATACGCTCACCCAGCCAGAGCACGAACATGCTGCCGCCGGCAAGAATGATTGTCGATGGTAATACCCAGTCCCAGAAACCACCGGGAATGGCACTCCCCACCGCACCGTAAAGGTAAGCAGGCCCCTGCACCAGCAGAATGCCCACCGTGAGATAACGGGTGTACTGGTTAATCTTGGTACGTCCGCTTTCGCCCTCACGCTGCATTTTCTGAAATGCAGGTACGGCAATGCCCAGCAGCTGCATCACAATGGAGGCAGAAATGTAGGGCATGATACCCAGGGCGAAGATGGATGCGTTGGCAAAGGCGCCGCCCGAAAACATGTCGAGCAGGCTCAGCAAGCCGGTGCTGGCATTTGACTGCAGCGCCACGAGCTGTTCCGGATTGATTCCCGGCAATACCACGAACGATCCAAACCGGTAAATGGCAACAAATCCAATGGTGATGAGAAGCCGCTGTCGGAGGTCCTCAATCTTCCATATATTCTTTATTGTTTGTACAAATCCCATTGCGTCAGAGTTTTTTTACGGTTCCACCTGCAGCAGTGATTGCCTGCTCGGCCGACTTGGAGAAAGCGTGTGCTTCCACCTCCAGCTTGGCCGTGAGAGTGCCCCTACCCAGAATTTTCACCTGGTGCTTACCGGCAATAAGGCCTGCATTCATCAATACCTCGGGAGTAATGGCGGTGAGCTTCTGCCCGTCGGCCAGTTCCTGCAATGTTTCCAGATTAATTGCCTTGTATTCCACTCTTGTCAGTGGTTTGAAACCAAATTTGGGAACACGGCGCTGCAACGGCATCTGTCCCCCTTCAAAACCGACTTTCTTGGAATAACCCGCTCTTGATTTTTGTCCCTTATGCCCTTTGGTAGAAGTACCACCCTTGCCCGATCCGGTTCCGCGGCCAATGCGCTTGCGGGATGTGGTTGCTCCTTCCGCCGGTTGTAATTTCGATAAATCCATTATATCTCTATTTTTTTATCGTTTATAAATCTATTACTCTACTACCGTCACCAGATGATGTACCTTCCGGATCAGTCCCCTGATTGCAGGGGTATCTTCGTGCTCCATCACGCGTTGCATTTTGGTAAGTCCCAGTGCATCCAACGTCCGTTTCTGGTCTTTCGGAGCTCCTATTCTGCTTTTTGTCTGCTTTACTTTGATTGTAGCCATGTCAGGTTCCTCCTTTATTATCCGTTAAACACTTTTTCCATACTTACCCCTCTGTTCTGTGCGACGGTGAGCGGGTCTCTCAATTCAGTAAGTGCGACAATGGTTGCCTTCACCAGGTTGTGCGGGTTCGATGAACCCTTCGACTTGGCAAGCACGTCGGTGATACCTACACTCTCCAGTACGGCACGCATGGCACCTCCGGCCTTCACACCGGTACCGGCAAAAGCAGGCTTCAGAAATACTTCCGCGCCACCGAAGGCAGCGACCTGCTCGTGGGGAATTGTTCCCTTGTACACCGGCACCTTGATCAGATTCTTCTTGGCGGCTTCCACTCCTTTGGCAATCGCGGTGGTTACTTCACCTGCCTTGCCAAGGCCCCAGCCTACAATGCCATCCTCGTTTCCTACAACAACCATGGCTGCAAACGTGAAGGTACGGCCTCCCTTGGTCACCTTGGTGGTACGATTAATAGCCACTAAACGGTCTTTTAACTCAATATCGTTGGTTGTTTTTACCTTATTATTCATTCCTGCCATAATCGTTAAAATTTAAGTCCACCTTTGCGGGCGGCATCAGCCAATTCTTTAATACGTCCATGATACAAGTAGCCGTTGCGGTCGAAGGTTACCCTTTCCACACCGGCCTCTTTGGCATTCTGAGCAACGAGTTCGCCCACCTTGGCAGCGATCTCTTTCTTTGGGAGCTTCTCCTCTATTTTCAAAGAAGATGCCGATGCCAGCGTCTTGCCGCTCAGATCGTCAATGACCTGTGCATATATCTGTTTGTTGCTCCTGAATACTGACAAACGCGGACACTCGGGGGTACCGCTGATCTTGCCGCGTACACGGGCTTTTATTTTTAATCTTCTTTCGTTCTTTGTTACCATTGCAATTTCAGTTTACGTAAATTATTTACCTGCTGTCTTACCCGATTTGCGGCGTACCTGCTCACCCACGAAACGGATACCTTTTCCTTTGTAAGGCTCCGGCTTACGGAACGAACGAATCTTGGCACACACCTGCCCGAGCAGTTGCTTGTCACACGACTCAAGCATGATGAGCGGATTCTTGTTTCTTTCCATCTTGGTCTCCACCTTGATCTCTTTGGGCAGTTCCAACAAGATGCTGTGGGTATAACCAAGCGAGAGCTCCAGCACCTGTCCGTTATTGGCCACACGGTAACCAACACCCACAAGCTCCAGCTCTTTGCGGAAACCTTCCGATACGCCTGTAACCATGTTGTGTAATAAAGAACGGTAAAGGCCGTGCAATGCACGATTTTCCTTTTCATCGTCGGGCCGTTCAATGATCAGATGACCATTGTCCACTTTCACTTTCATATTGGGATTCACCTGCTGCTGCAGTTCACCCTTGGGCCCTTTCAGTGTAATCACATTGTCTTCGCCTACAGTCACGGCTACGCCTGCGGGCAGGGTGATGGGTAATTTTCCTATTCTTGACATATTAATCTCTCCTTCAAATTAATAAACGTAACACAATACTTCACCACCCACTTTTTGTTCGCGGGCCTCTTTATCTGTCATTACTCCGTTTGAAGTAGATAATATGGCAATACCCAAGCCATTGAGTACGCGCGGCATCTCCTTGTGACCGACATACTGACGTAAACCGGGCGTAGAAACACGTTTCAGTTTTTTGATGGCATTCACCTTGTTCACCGGATCATACTTCAATGCGATCATGATGGTGCCCTGAGGGCCATCTTCTACAAACTTATAATTAAGGATGTAGCCTTTCTCAAAAAGAATCTTTGTGATATCTTTTTTTAAATTCGATGCGGGAATCTCCACCACACGATGTTTCGCCTGGATAGCATTCCGTAGCCGCGTCAAATAATCTGCTATTGGATCTGTCATATAATAATTGTTTAAATTGATCCCGACTGCCGGGACAATATTTATTAATTTATTGATGTGCTGATTTGCTAATCTGCTAATCTGCTAATCTGCTAATCTGCTAATCTGCTAATCTGCTAATCTGCTAATCTGCTAATCTGCTAATCTGCTAATCTGCTAATCACTTTATTACCAGCTTGCCTTCTTCACTCCGGGAATCAGCCCTTTCGATGCCATTTCGCGGAACTGGATACGGGAGAGGCCAAACTGGCGCATATATCCCTTGGGGCGTCCGGTAAGTTTGCAACGATTATGCTGCCGCACCGGCGAAGCGTTCTTGGGAATAGACTGGAGTGCTTCGTAATCGCCTTCGGCCAGGAATTTGGCTCTCTTTTCGGCATAACGGGCAATCATCTTGGCTCTTTTCACCTCGCGGGCTTTCATTGATTCTTTTGCCATTATCTATATATTTTTTTGATCATTTTTCTGGTTATCGCTCACTAATTATCTTTCTTAAACGGTAGTCCGAACTCTCTCAGGAGCGCGTAACCCTCTTCGTCGGTGGGTGCGGTGGTCACGAAGGTGATGTTCATTCCCAGCAGACGGTTTATATTATCGATGTTGATCTCCGGAAAGATAATCTGCTCCTGGATACCCAGTGTGTAGTTCCCCCTGCCGTCGAGCTTGCTGTCAATACCCTTGAAGTCGCGTATACGGGGCAGCGCCACGCGTACAAGCCTCTCCAGGAATTCATACATTTTATCGTGGCGCAATGTCACACGCACGCCAATCGGCATTTTCTTACGCAGCTTGAAGTTGGAGATATCCTTGCGTGAGGTGGTAGCCACGGCCTTCTGACCGGTAATGGTAGTCAACTCGTTTATGGCGGTCTCTATGATCTTCTTGTCGGCCACGGCAATACCGAGACCCTGGTTGATCACGATCTTCTCCAGACGGGGCACCTGCATTACCGACTTGTAGCTGAATTCCTTCATCAAAGCAGGAACTACACGCTCTTTGTAATCTTTCTTTAAACTTACTTCGTATGTTGCAGTACTCATTTAATTACCTCCCCTGATTTTTTTGCGTAACGCACTGATTTGCCTTTATTGTCTTTCTTTCTGCCAACGCGGGTGGGTTTTCCCGTCTTCGGATCTACCGGATTCAGCTTGGAGAGATGCACGGAGGCCTCTTTCTTCTCAATGCCGCCATTTGGATTCTGGGCGTTGGGCTTGGTATGTTTCGATACAATGTTCACACCTTCCACCACTGCACGGTTCTTGTCCACAAGAACCTCCAGCACGCGGCCCGTCTTTCCCTTGTCTTCTCCGGAATTTACGTAAACCGTATCACCTTTCTTTATATGTAATTTTGTCATAGCCTGTGATTGTTGAATATTATAATACTTCCGGTGCCAAAGAAACAATCTTCATGTTCGTGGTACGCAGTTCACGGGCTACGGGCCCGAAGATACGGCTTCCTCTCAACTCGCCGGCATTGTTTAACAG
This sequence comes from Proteiniphilum sp. LBM24028, assembly GCF_056629195.1. Classification (NCBI taxonomy): domain Bacteria; kingdom Pseudomonadati; phylum Bacteroidota; class Bacteroidia; order Bacteroidales; family Dysgonomonadaceae; genus Proteiniphilum; species Proteiniphilum sp. LBM24028. The sequence continues at coordinate 2,088,460 of NZ_CM152817.1, forward strand.
CACGCAGGCATTGTCGTCGAAGCGTATGTAGGAACCGTCGGCTCTACGAATCTCTTTCTTCGTGCGCACAATGATTGCCTTTGATACAGATCCCTTCTTGATATCACTCGATGGAATGGCACTCTTTACGGAGACCACGATAATGTCTCCTACAGAAGCGTAACGTCTTCCCGTGCCGCCCAGAACACGGATGCAAAGTACTTCCTTGGCACCGCTGTTGTCTGTTACCGTTAATCTTGATTCTTGCTGTATCATCTTACTTGGCCCTTTCAATTACTTCAATCACTCTCCATCTCTTCGACTTGCTCAAAGGACGTGTTTCCATTATACGCACCGTGTCACCAATATGACAGTCGTTCTGCTCATCATGGGCGTGAAATTTCTTCGTTTTATTAACGAACTTCCCATATATAGGGTGTTTCTCTTTCCATTTTACAGCAACGGTGACGGTCTTATCCATCTTGTCACTGAAAACGACCCCGATTCTTTCTTTCCTTAAATTTCTCGTTTCCATTCTCCTGGTTATTGTTGTTTTTTCAACTCTCTGGCACGCAACTCCGTGTGAATGCGGGCTATGTTTCTACGCTTCTCCTTTATCGAGCCTGAGTTATCGAGCGGAGTGATGGTGTGGTTAATCCGTAACTGGGTCAACGCAATCACCTCGGCATCCAGTCTTTCTTTCAGATCCTTGTCTGACAGCTCTGCTAATTCTTCCTGCTTCTTCATCTCTCTTTACGATTTTTGCTCATAATCATAATCCGTCCGGACCACAAACTTGGTGGTCACCGGCAACTTCTGGGCTGCCAGACGCAGCGCCTCTTTTGCCACTTCAAACGATACACCTTCTATCTCAAAAATAATTCTTCCGGGGGTTACAGGAGCCACGAATCCTTCGGGGTTACCTTTTCCCTTACCCATACGCACTTCGGCCGGCTTCTTGGTAATAGGCTTATCGGGGAAAATACGTACCCAAACCTGTCCCTGACGTTGCATGTAACGCGTCACAGCGATACGGGCAGCTTCAATCTGACTTCCGGTAATCCACTTAGATTGCAATGATTTGATCCCAAAAGAACCGAATGCCAGCTCATGGCCACGTCCGGCATTGCCTTTCATGCGCCCTTTCTGCTGTCTTCTGAATCTTGTTTTCTTTGGTTGTAACATATTTTCTTCAATTAAGCGTTTTTATTGTTTCTTCTGTTGCGTCTGCCGCCGCGTCCGCCTTCGGGACGGTTGGCACCGCCACGGTTGCCGCCACCGCTATGCTGACGATTGTCTTTCGACGTGGCGAATGAAGGCGCCAGGTCTTTCTTGCCATATATCTCACCGCGACAAATCCATACCTTTACACCAATAAGGCCTACTTTTGTCAGCGCCTCTGCATGGGCATAGTCTATATCGGCACGGAAAGTATGCAGCGGGGTCCTACCCTCCTTGTACATCTCCGAGCGGGCCATCTCGGCACCGTTCAACCTTCCCGACACCTGAATCTTGATACCCTCGGCACCCATTCTCATGGTAGCGGCAATGGCCATCTTCACGGCACGGCGGTAAGCAATCTTCCCTTCAATCTGGCGAGCCACATTGTTGGCTACAATCACGGCGTCCAGCTCCGGCTTCTTGATCTCGAATATGTTGATCTGTATATCCTTGTCGGTGATCTTCATCAGCTCTTCCTTGAGCTTATCCACCTCCTGGCCCCCTTTACCAATGATGATGCCGGGGCGGGCGGTGCAAATGGTGATGGTCACCAGCTTCAGGGTCCTCTCAATGACGATGCGCGATACACTTGCTTTTGACAGACGGGCATTTAAATAGGTACGTATCTTACTGTCTTCGAGCAAGGTGTCACCATAATTATTTCCGCCGTACCAGTTGGAGTCCCATCCCTTGATGATTCCCAAACGATTTGCTATCGGATTTACTTTTTGTCCCATCTTCTTAGTTTTGTTCTTGTTCTTCTTTTTTCAATGTATCTACCACAATGGTCACGTGATTCGAACGTTTGCGTATCCTGTATCCGCGGCCCTGCGGGGCAGGACGGAGCCTCTTCAGCGAAGTGCCTTCATCCACGGAAATCGTCTTGATATATAGTTCGCCCGTTTCGGCTTTACGTTCATTCTTCTGCTCCCAGTTGGCAATGGCGGAAAGCAACAATTTCTCAATCTTGCCCGACGCCTCTTTGTTGGAGAACTTCAAAACGCCCAGTGCCTTGAACACTTCCATACCCCGTACCATATCGGCAACATAACGCATCTTGCGCGGTGAGCTGGGAACATTCTTCAACACGGCGAAAGAAACCTCTTTTCGGTTTTCTTTTCTCTGTTCGGCTGATATTCTTTTTCTAGCACTCATGTCTTTACTTTTTTTCTTTATTCGTTAAGCGCCCTGATCTTATTTCTTTCTGTTGCCGGCATGTCCGCGGAAGGTGCGGGTAACAGCGAATTCGCCCAGTTTATGCCCAACCATGTTCTCTGTGATATACACGGGAATAAATTTGTTCCCATTATGCACAGCAATGGTATGTCCCACAAAATCGGGTGATATCATGGAAGCGCGTGCCCATGTCTTGATCACGGACTTCTTGCCGCTATCATTCATGGTCGTCACCTTCTTTTCCAGTTTCAGATTGATATAGGGGCCCTTTTTTAATGATCTGCTCATAGTGATGTTTAATTAATCAGATTACTTCTTTTTTCTTCTCTCTACGATGTATTTCGAAGAATGTTTTTTAGGAGCTCTTGTCTTCAAGCCCTTTGAATATAAGCCTTTCGGTGAACGCGGATGGCCTCCCGAGGCACGTCCTTCACCACCACCCATGGGGTGATCCACCGGGTTTTTAACAACCCCGCGGTTGTGGGGACGGCGTCCGAGCCAACGTGAACGACCGGCTTTACCTGATTTTTCCAGAGCATGATCCGAATTACCCACGCTACCAATGGTCGCTTTACAGGCAGACAGAATCTTGCGCACTTCGCCGGAAGGCATCTTGATGATCGCGTAGTTGTCTTCACGCGATACCAGCTGTGCGAATGTTCCGGCAGAACGTGCCATCTTGGCGCCTTGTCCGGGACGAAGTTCAATATTGTGAACCACCGTACCGATAGGAATCGCCGACAGAGGCAGTGCATTGCCAACTTCAGGGGCTGCAGCAGGCCCCGACATCACTGAGGTTCCCACCTGTAAGCCGTTGGGAGCGAGAATATAGGTCTTCTCCCCGTCGGCGTAGTAGAGCAACGCAATGCGAGCCGAACGGTTGGGGTCATATTCTATGCTTTTTACAACGGCAGGGATACCATCTTTCATTCTCTTGAAGTCGATCAACCTGAACCGTCTTTTGTGTCCGCCTCCCAGATATCCCATGGTCATCTTACCCTGGTTGTTGCGGCCACCCGACGCGCTCTTGCCAACTACAAGAGATTTCTCCGGTACACTTGCAGTGATATTTTCAAATGAACCGATAATCTTGTGTCTTTGCCCCGGTGTCGTGGGCTTTAATTTACGTATTGCCATTTCTTTTAAATATTGCTGAATAGATCGATGGTTTCACCTTTCTTCAAGGTGATAATTGCTTTCTTATAGGCCGACGTACTGCCATTTACCACACCCGACTTGGTGTAACGGCTACGCTTCCTGCCATCGTACTGCATCGTGTTCACGCTTTCTACATGTACGTTGTAGAGTGCTTCTACGGCGTTCTTGATCTCAACCTTGTTTGCAGCAGGGTTTACAATGAAACCATAACGGTTCTCATACTTGTCCGTGAGGGCCGTTTGCTTTTCGGTGAAGATGGGTTTTATTATTATACTCATTTTCTGTCTCCTTATGCTTTAAACAGGTTATCAATCACAGCAACCGATGACTCCGTGATCACCAGACTGCCACAATTCATGATTCCGTATGTATTTATGTCTGAAGCGGTTACAACACTAACCTTCCCCAAATTCCGGGCCGACAAATATACGTTTTTATTTTGACCTGGCAAAATGAAAAGTAGCTTTTTATCAGCCAGTTGCAGTTTTTTTGTCAACTCAACAATGCGCTTTGTTTTCGGGCTGTCGAAATCGAAATCCTCCACCACAACGATCGCATTTTCCCTTGCTTTCAGCGAGAGTGCCGATTTGCGTGCCAGTACTTTTACTTTCTTGTTCAGCTTGAAGCTGTAATCTCTTGGCTGGGGACCAAATACACGGCCTCCACCCACCAGCACGGGCGATTTGATGTCGCCGCGGCGTGCACCACCGCCACCTTTCTGACGGATCAGCTTGCGTGTACTGCCGGTAATCTCGCTTCTCTCTTTCGATTTGTGCGTACCCTGACGCTGATTGGCAAGATATTGCTTTACATCCAGCCAGATAACGTGATCATTAGGTTCAATCCCGAAAATGGAATCATCGAGTGTCACCTTTTTGTCCGTTACCTCTCCTTTGATATTGTAAACGTTTAATTCCATTTTATTTCTCAATTATGACGATTGAACCTTTTGCTCCCGGCACCGAACCCTTCACCAGAAGGAGATTGTGCTCCGGAATCACTTTAATTACCTGGAGGCTCTGTACGGTTACCCGTTCATTTCCCATCTGACCGGCCATGCGGGTCCCCTTGAAGACCTTGGCGGGATACGAAGCCGCACCAATGGAGCCGGGTGCACGCAACCTGTTGTGCTGTCCGTGTGTGGATTGTCCCACACCTCCAAATCCGTGGCGTTTCACCACGCCCTGGAAACCTTTACCTTTCGATGTGCCGATCACGTCTACATATACGGTGTCGTTGAAAAGATCAACAGTGATCTCGGAACCGGGTTTGTATCCGTTCCCAAATCCTTTGAACTCGGCCAAGTGTCTCCTGGGTGTTACTCCGGCTTTCTTGAAGTGACCTTTTTCAGGGCTTGGGGTATGTTTGTCTTTCTTTTCAACAAACCCGAGCTGAATAGCGTCGTAACCGTCGTTGTCGACAGTCTTCACCTGAGTAACCACGCAAGGACCTGCTTCGATAACAGTGCATGGAATGTTTTTTCCCTCGGCACTGAAAACGGATGTCATTCCGATTTTTTTTCCTAATAATCCTGGCATTTCTCTGTTGTTTAAATAATTATTACACTTTAATTTCTACTTCCACCCCGCTGGGCAACTCAAGCTTCATCAGTGCATCCACGGTCTTGGCTGTGGAACTGTAAATGTCGATAAGACGCTTGAATGAAGCCAGCTCGAACTGTTCGCGCGATTTCTTGTTCACGAAAGTCGAACGGTTGACTGTAAAAATGCGCTTGTGTGTGGGCAACGGAATAGGACCGCTCACCACTGCACCCGTAGCTTTTACGGTTTTCACGATTTTCTCTGCAGACTTGTCCACGAGGCTGTAATCGTAAGACTTCAGTTTGATTCTGATTTTTTGGCTCATATTGTTATTTTATTTGATCAAATCTACACGGCCTTTCACCTCCGTCAGCACTTGTCTGGCAATGGAAGAAGACACCTCTTCAAAATGGGAGAACGACATGGTCGACGTGGCCCGTCCCGAAGTAATGGTACGCAACGAAGTCACATAACCGAACATCTCTGCCAGGGGCGTCTTGGCTTTCACCACACGGGCACCGGAACGGTTCGATTCCATTCCTTCAATCTGTCCGCGCCGTTTGTTCAGGTCGGAAATCACATCACCCATACTCTCTTCGGGTGTCACCACCTCCACCTTCATTATCGGCTCCAGCAATACGGGGCCGGCCTTTTCCGAAGCGTTCTTGAACGCCTGCATGGCACATATCTCGAACGACAACTGGTCGGAGTCCACCGCATGGTAAGAACCGTCAATCACCGTCACCTTCAGCTTGTCGAGGGCATAGCCGGCCAGCACCCCATTCTTCATGGCACGCTGGAATCCTTTCTGGATGGAAGGGATAAATTCCTTCGGAATGTTACCGCCCTTCACCTCGTCCACGAACTGCAAGTCGCCTTCAAAACCCGCATCGGCAGGCTCCACGCGCACAATGATGTCAGCAAACTTACCACGTCCGCCCGATTGTTTCTTGTATACCTCTCGCAATTCCACCGGTTTGGTGATTGCTTCCTTATACGAAACCTGGGGACGTCCCTGGTTGGCCTCTACCTTGAACTCACGTTTTAAACGGTCGATGATGATCTCCAGGTGTAGTTCACCCATACCGGAAATAACAGTCTGTCCCGTTTCTTCATCCGTCTTCACGGTAAATGTGGGATCTTCCTCAGCCAGCTTGGCAAGTCCGTTGGAGAGCTTGTCCAGGTCCTTCTGGGTCTTGGGCTCCACTGCAATACCAATCACCGGATCGGGGAAGTCAATGGCCTCCAGGATGATCGGTTTGTTCTCGTCGCACAGCGTGTCGCCGGTACGGATATCCTTGAAGCCCACGCCGGCGCCTATGTCGCCCGTTCCAATAAAATCCTTCGGGTTCTGCTTGTTGGAGTGCATCTGGAAAAGACGGGAAATACGTTCCTTCTTTCCCGAACGCGGATTGTATACATACGATCCTGCTTCAATCTCGCCCGAGTATACGCGGAAGAAGCACAAACGTCCCACATAGGGGTCGGTGGCAATCTTGAAAGCCAGGGCGCTCATGGGTTCATCGGGATCGGGATGGCGCAACAACACCTTCTCCGTGTTATCAGGGTCGGTACCCGAGATCGCTTCCGTATCGGAAGGACTCGGCAGATAAGCACACACGGCATCAAGCAATGTCTGCACCCCTTTATTCTTGAACGACGATCCGCAGATCATCGGATTAATCTGCATCGACAACGTTCCCTTTCTGATCGCTCTTCTGATATCCTCCCCGGTGATCGTGTCGGGAGCATCAAAAAACTTCTCCATCAATACGTCATCACATTCGGCAAGAGTCTCGAGCATCTTCTCGCGCCACTCTTCCGCTTCGTCCTGCAGGTCTGCAGGGATATCCACCACGTCGTAGTCGGCCCCCATTGTCTCGTCGTGCCAGTAGAGCGCTTTCATCGTCACCAGGTCGACCACTCCCTTGAAGTTTTCTTCGGCACCAATGGGTATCTGGATGGGGCAAGCCGTAGCGCCCAGCATCTCCTTTACCTGACGTACCACATCAAAGAAGTTTGCACCCGAACGGTCCATCTTGTTTACATAACCAATGCGGGGAACCTTGTACTTGTCGGCCTGACGCCATACGGTCTCCGATTGCGGCTCCACACCACCTACGGCACAAAACGCAGCCACGGCGCCATCGAGCACGCGCAGCGAACGCTCCACCTCCACCGTAAAATCCACGTGTCCCGGGGTGTCGATCAAATTAATCTTATATGTCTTGTCATCATATTTCCAGCTCGTGGTGGTGGCAGCAGAGGTAATGGTAATACCGCGTTCCTGCTCCTGCGCCATCCAGTCCATGGTCGCCGCGCCGTCGTGTACCTCTCCAATCTTGTGCGTGAGTCCCGTGTAAAACAGGATACGCTCCGAAGTGGTGGTTTTGCCGGCATCGATATGCGCCATGATACCGATGTTACGAGTGAATTTTAATGCTTCTTTTGAACCCTTAGCCATCTTTTTTACCTTCCTTCTATGTTAAAATCTAAAGTGCGCAAAAGCACGGTTTGCTTCTGCCATTCTGTGCATATCCTCTTTCCTTTTATAAGAACCTCCCTGGCTGTTATATGCATCCACGATCTCGGCGGCCAACTTGTCGGCCATCGTCTTTCCACCTCTCTTGCGTGCATACAAGATGAGGTTTTTCATCGAAACGGATTCTTTTCTTTCGGGTCTTATTTCGGTAGGTACCTGAAATGTAGCACCGCCCACACGGCGTGACTTCACTTCAACCTGAGGAGTAATATTGTCAAGTGCGGCTTTCCAAATCTCGAGAGCCGATTTTTCCTCATTGGGCATTTTTGCCTTTACAGTGTTCAAGGCGGTATAGAAAATATCGTAGGAGATACTTTTCTTGCCGTCATACATAAGGTGGTTAACAAACTTAGTCACCCTTATATCACCAAAAACAGGATCAGGGAGAACCTGTCTTTTTTTAGGTTTAGTTTTTCTCATTGTTTAAAAAAATTTGTGTTGTTTGGTTGCCGTTTAAACTGTCTTCAACAAACTCCTCCGAGTCTATTTACTCAACCTGTAATAAGTAGCGAGTCCCAAAAATTTCAACAGCGATTTTACAATTTTAATTCTTTACTTGATAATGTGCGTTGCGGGAAAAGACTATTTCTTCTTTGCTCCCGGCTTAGCCGCTACAGCTGTCTTCGCTCCCGGTTTGGGACGTTTTGCCCCGTATTTGGAACGACGTTGGGTACGGCCGTTTACGCCGGCAGTATCCAGGGTACCACGTACAATGTGATAACGCACACCCGGAAGGTCCTTCACACGTCCTCCGCGCACCAGCACAATCGAGTGCTCCTGCAGGTTGTGTCCTTCTCCCGGAATGTAAGCATTCACTTCCTTCGAGTTCGTTAAACGTACACGTGCCACCTTCCTCATGGCTGAGTTCGGCTTCTTCGGAGTGGTGGTATACACCCTCACGCAAACCCCGCGACGCTGCGGACAGGAGTCCAGGGCGGGCGATTTGCTTTTATCCGTAAGTGTGGTACGTCCTTTTCTTACTAGTTGTTGAATTGTAGGCATCTTCTGCTTTCTTTTTACGTATTGCTATTTTCTGAATAATTTCTCCGTCTTTCATTTTCACCCTGTTGGCACGTAATAATGCCCTGATTATCATTCAATAACCTTTCTGTTGGGGTGAAAAACGGCACAAAATTACAAATAATCAGAAAGATATGCAAGTGTTTGGCAAGTTTTTTTGAAAAAAGCGATCAGTTCCCAGTGGTCAGCGATCGGCGGCCGGCGTTCAGCTTGTAAAAGATTGACAAGGGCAGCATTCAGATTTTCATTTCGTTTATTATCTTTGTTGGATCGTTGTACCAGACAAGCTTTCACTAAAGCGGAAAGCGGAAATAAAAAAAAAATTCCAACCCGGTGTAACTTTTTGCCCGGTCAACCGTCACTTAATAATGAGTATCGAACCATTCTTCCAAGTCATCCTGCCAATGAAAGATCGGCTTTTCCGCCTGGCATACGGTATTGTCAGGGATCGTGAGGAAGCTGAAGATATTCTGCAGGATATGCTGCTCAAGATGTGGAGCAGGAAAGAAGATTGGAAAGACATCGGAAATCTGGAAGCCTACTGCTTCAGGGCCATCAAGAATATGGCGCTCGACAGGATGGCTACCATGGCACTCCGCAAGACCGACGCCATTGAACGGGAAAGAGAAGATTTTTACTTTGTGGATAATCAGTCGCCACACCGTGAGATGGTAATGAAAGAGCAAAGCCTCCTCATCGAAAGGTGTCTCAGGGAGCTCCCCGAGAACCAGCAGCTCTCCTTCCGGCTGCGTGAGATCGAGGGGATGAGCTACCGGGAAATTGCCGACACCCTTTCCATCAGCGAAGATCTGGTAAAAATAAGCCTCTTCAGGGCACGAAAAAAAATGAAAGAATTATTAGCGGGATATGACAGCTAAAGACGATAAACATATAGGTACATTATTGCAAAAGTACTGGGATTGTGATACCACCCTTGCCGAGGAACAGGAGTTGCGTGATTTTTTCTCCCATAGCGATCTTCCGGCAGCGTGGCAGCCCTATGCCCCGCTCTTCGCATACACCCGGGAAGAACAGTCTCTCTCCCTGAGCGAAGGGTTCGATGAGCGGCTAAGGGCAGCCATGGAGAAGGAAACCACCCGGAGAGAAAATTATATCACCATCCGCATCTTTGCCCCCCTGCTGCGTGTGGCAGCCTCATTACTGCTCATCGTGGGACTGGGGATCAGCATCTTCTTCATCAGCCGTCAAAATAACAATCCCTGGTTTGTGGAGACCTACGGCGATCCAAAAATCGCCATAAAAGACGCCACTTATGCATTGGAAAAGTTGTCCCTTGCTTTGCAGACTACAGAGGAAGCCTCTCTTCAGACCATCCGCGTGATCGATGACCTGAATATCGACTGGTCGGCGCTCGACTCCATCGTGACGGAGGAGATAACTGCCGATTCGCTTGAAGCCGTAACACAGGACCGCGACACGCTGAATATCGGTACATTTATTCCCGGTGGTAAAAAGGAGAAAAACATATGAGAAAAACAATATTGATTCTGACCATCCTGCTGACTTCGGCCTCGCTCTCTGCGAACGGTTTTGTCACGCAGTTCATCAATAAATACGGTGCAGAAGATCGTCCGCTGACCAACGTGAACATTGGCAAGACGATGCTCGACAAGATGGCAGCAAACACAGTGGATGAAGAGCTGAAGAATGCTTTCAGGGAGCTGAAAAGCATACGGATCGTGAGCAGTGAAAATGCAAAAGATTCAAGGTACTATTTCGAAAAGGCAAATGAGCTGGTAAAGGAGGAGTTTAGTGACTATGAAGAAATGGTATCGGTAAACGAAAGGAGCTCCAGGGTTTCCGTATGGATGAAGAGGGGAGATAAAAACGTGCAGGAGCTTATTCTCATCTCGCTCGACGAGGAGAGCCACCTGAGCATCATCACCGTCTCAGGGAAAATCGATCTTGAAACCATCGCCAAACTGTCGGGCACACTGAAAAATGAACCTACACTCACGGAAGAGAAACCTGAGAACAAATAACTTTTTTCTTTTTTATATTTAAACGATGACAGGCAGCCGAACGCGAGTTTAGCTGCCTGTTACTATTTCAATCCGTCTCTGAACCGATGTGCCAGCAACACCGTATTCTTCAGATATTCAAATTCCAGCTCAAAACACTCCGAGAAGAGGTTATTACCTATATTGTCTTCAATCTGGGCCTCGGTCCAGAGCTTACCGTCCTGCAGCTTGAGACTATTGAAGAGCGCCTCATCCTTGATGTCTGACACATAGAGGAAAATAAGCCGCTTTGTAATTTCGTTTTCAAAGGTGTATTTCAACAGGAAGCGAAGCGGCAGGGCGCTGTTACCGCATTCCTGCGCAATGCTGCGGCGCACCGTCTCGTCAATTTCATCATTAAACTGCATATATTTTTCAAAGGGGTAATCAAGCGCCCCCGGGTTCAGCAACCGCCCCGGATCACGTTTCTGCAGGTAGATGCTTCCCTGATAGATAAGCGCCACACGCACCACGGGATGCATAAACCGGTTTTTCATATCCCTGGTAATCGACTTCGCCACACGCCCCGTCACCTCACCCTGCGCCGAGACTACGGGCAACCACTCTTCCTCCACAAGCTTCCTGCGAAGGATATACAGCCTGCCCTGCTCGAGAAAAATAATCAGCAATAAGACCATCTGACTGAATATCATGATCACCAGCCGTCGCTCTTCAGTATCTCCCCTGCCGTCGAAAAGAAAAAACAGCAGCACCAGCATCAGGTGGAGACAGAGACCATACTGGGCCTGAAACGCTATACGGAACGATTCCTTCAGATAGTTCCTGAGCATCAGGTTACTCGTCTTTCCCAGCCGTTTCACAATGCGCGCGCGGGAAAGGCGTATGATGATGAGTACCACTACAAAGACGATCTCCATCACCACAAATTGATTTACAGCATACAGGTTTTCAAAGAAGGGAATAAATGAGAGTATCATTCCAATCATGAACGTGACAGCTGAAATGGCGTAAATAAGCCGGCTCTGCTTGCGAACCGTAAAATAGCCGAGCACCGACAATATCAAAGTGATCCCTGTGGACTCCCATGAATCGGTAAAACCCACGATAATCGAATAGACAAACAATGGGAGAAGCCCCAATGCCGGGTTTCTGAAAAAATACTGTATATTGAAAAAATCCCTCATAATCAATCTCTTTCATGTTAAATATGAAAGATGAAAATAAAATCTACGCTACTTTATAAATACTTGAACCTCTACGCCGGTTTTGGTTAATCAGCCTCTATGCGATTACAGTTTTACTAAAATGTTTCTTAATAACAAAAAAGTGACATTTTTGTTTTTTGATTACAAAAAGTAAGGCTCCCTTACGAGAGCCGTCACTGTCCGGTAATTGTTGTCAAAACAGATTCCGGACTTTAATTCCCGAAAATGATAAAACATCAGAGATGTTCCACAAAGTAGGCAATCACCTTGTCGTACATATAGCGCCGGGCATTTTCTCCGTTAATGTGGTGATTATTGTCAGGAAAGAAAAACTGGTCGAACTGTTTGTTCGCCCTGATCAGCGCCCGCGTATATTCCACCGAATTCTGAAAATGCACGTTATCGTCTGCCATCCCGTGAATAAGCAGCAGGTCACCCTGCAGTTTCCCCGCCAGTGTAAGGGCCGACCCGTTGTTGTAGCCATCGTTATTCTGTCCGGGTGTACGCATGAACCGTTCCGTGTAGACCGTATCATAAAAGCGCCAGTCGGTGACCGGTGCAACGGCTACACCCGAGCGGAAGATGCCATTGCCGCGACTCATGCTCATCAGCACGTTGTATCCGCCATAGCTCCACCCCCAGATGCCAATCCGGCTGCCGTCCACGTAAGGCTGACTGCCCAGATAGCGTGCAGCCGCAATCTGGTCGTCCGACTCATAAATTCCAAGCTTCATGTAGGTACCCTTCCTGAATTCCTCTCCCCGGGCAGCGGTGCCGCGGCCATCCACACAGGCCACCACAACATCCTTCTCGGTCAGTGCATAATACCAGTCTACATCGAACTTGTCCTCCACCTCCTGCGAGTTGGGCCCGCTGTATTGTATCATCACCACCGGATACTTCTTTGCCGGATTAAAGTTCGCCGGCTTCAGCACCCAGCCATTAAGCCGTGTGATGCCATCGGCCGCAGGCACAGTAATGAACTCTCGTTTCGGCAATCGTGCCGCTGTCCACGCTTCGCGCAGCGCACCGTTATCCTCCAGCACACGCAGCTGCTTCCCGTTGCCGTCATGCAACGTGATCACCGTCGGCGTAGCAGCATCCGAACGACTCTGTACATAGTACTTGCCCTGTTCGCTGAACGAAGCCGTGTAAAATCCGGGTTGCGCCGACAGTTTCTGTGGCGTTCCCTTGTCGATGTTCACCCTATAAATATTCCGCTGCAGGGGACTTTCATCGGCAGCCTCGTAGAACACCGTTTTCGTCTGCTGATCCACCGCAAGGAGTTTCGTCACGTCGTAATTCCCCGTGGTGAGCTGCTTCTGCAGCGTGCCCGACAGTCCGTACACATAGATATGGCTGAAGCCATCCTTCTCCGACACATAGGTGAACCTGTCCTCCAGAAAGTGAATCGAGTTCAGCCAATCCGCATCCACATAATACTTGCTCTCCTCGCGCAACACCAGCTTTGCCACCGTAGAGCGGGGATTCACAAAATAAAGGTCGAATCTGTTCTGATTCCTGTTCAGCGTCATCACTGCCAGCTGTGCAGGATCCCTGGTGAAGGTGATGCGCGGCATATAACCCTCCTCATCCATCGGCACAGCCATGGTACGCGTCACCCGCGAAGCGATGTCAAACACCCGGCATTCCACCCTGGCGTTTGCCTCCCCCGGTTTCGGATATTTAAAACTGTAATACCCGGGATAAAGCTGTTCGTTGAAAGTCTGAAACGAGAACTCCTTGACAGCCGATTCGTCGGTGCGCACGAAGGCAAGCTGGTTGTTGTCGGGAGAAAACTCCATCAGCCGCGTGGTGCCGAACTCCTCCTCATATACCCAGTCGGTAGCCCCGTTGATGATGCTGTTCCTGACGCCGTCCGTTGTAATTTGTGATTCGGTATCAAAGTCGAACTTGGTCAGAAATATATTGTTGTCGATCACATATGCCACCATCTTCCCGTCTGAGGAAAAAGTGGGGATCATCTGTTTCGAGGAATGTTCGGTAAGTCTGCGCACCATATTGCGGCGCACGTCATGGTAGTAGTAGTTCGCCCTGAAGGAATGGCGGTATATCCGTTCCCGGTCGCGATAGACCAGTACCCTGTTCTCGTCGGCACTTACCAGAAACCCCTCGAAACTATCGAAATTACAGTTACGGGCCGTACGCGTGCTGAAGAGCGTATCCACAGCAGCACCGGTTGCATAGGCATATTTGATTACCGCCGTCTGCTGCGGATCCGTCTGAAAATAATGCATCCCGTCGGCCGACGAGACCATCGTCTTCACATCACGCGGCCTGTACTTCCCATTCAGAATATCGTCCAGTGTATCACCCTGTACAACTGCCGGCAGCAGAATTAATGCCGACAGTGCAGCCAAAAATATCTTTCTCATCTGTTTTTCACTTTAATCCTACAAAAGTAGCAATTTAGGCACAAACCCGGAAAACTGACATGCGCTTTACGTTTTTTTTTGTATTTTCGGCAAAATTTTGATAATAAGCGATCAGCGGTCAGCTAAAAAACCAGACATATGGAACAGAACCAGGAAAAGAAAATTACCGAATTGCCCGACAACGCCTACCGGGAGTTACAACCGGGAGAAGAGTACAAACCCGTGCTGCCGGCAGACAAACCCGTCACCGAAGTCACAGGCTGGTCCGTCGGTATGGGCCTCCTGATGGCCGTCATCTTCTCGGCAGCAGCCGCCTACTCGGGACTAAAGATCGGGCAGGTCTTTGAGGCAGCCATACCCATCTCCATTATTGCCGTAGGTGCCTCGGCTGCCTTGCGCAAGAAGAATGCACTGGGGCAGAATGTCATTATCCAGTCCATTGGCGCCTCCTCCGGTGTCATCGTCGCCGGTGCCGTCTTCACCATTCCCGGGCTCTACATCCTCCAGGCCAAATATCCGGAGATGCAGATAAACTTCTGGCAAATCTTCTTTTCGTCGTTGCTTGGCGGCTTCCTCGGCATTCTCTTCCTGATTCCCTTTCGAAAATATTTTGTGAAGGATATGCACGGCAAGCTACCTTTCCCCGAGGCGACCGCCACCACCGAGATCCTGATGACCGGCGAGAAGGGCGGCAACAAAGCCCGCCTGCTTATCACCAGCGGGATCATTGGCGGACTGTTCGATTTCTGTTTCTCCACCTTCCGCCTCTGGAGTGAGGAGATCACCACCCGCATCATTCCCGCCGGCGCCCTGATGGCCGAGCGGTTCAAGATGGTGATCAAATTCAACGTGAGTGCCCTCATATTCAGCTTCGGCTACCTCGTGGGTCTCCGCTATGCGCTCATCATCACTGTCGGCTCACTCCTCTCCTGGCTGGTACTTGTTCCCCTGGTCAATGAAATCGGGGCAGTGGCAGCAACCATCGGCGGTGGCGTCAACCCCTTTGCCGACATGTCTGCCGAAGCCATCTTCACCACCTATGTGCGGCCCATTGGCATCGGGGCCATTGCCATGGCCGGCATTATCGGCATCATCAAGTCTTCCGGCGTCATCGGCAGTGCCTTCACGCTGGCTACCGGAAAAAAGATCACCAGCGGAGGAGAGCAAAATAAGGAGAAACGTACCGGGCGCGACCTGAAGATGTCTTTCGTGGCACTCTTCCTCTTCCTCACCCTCATCGCCGTCTTTATTTTTCTTCTCCTTGGAGTAAAGATCACCCTGGTGCAGGCCGTCGTTGCCCTGCTTGCCATCACCGTAATATCATTCCTCTTCACTACCGTTGCCGCCAACGCCATCGCCATCGTGGGCACCAACCCGGTATCGGGAATGACCCTGATGACACTCATTCTCTCATCGGTAATCCTCGTGGCCGTAGGACTCGAGGGATGGCAGGGCATGGTGAGCGGCCTCATCATCGGCGGCATTGTCTGCACCGCACTCTCCATGGCGGGCGGCTTTATTACCGACCTCAAGATCGGATACTGGATTGGCACCACCCCGGCAAGGCAGGAGTCGTGGAAGTTCCTCGGCACGCTGGTTTCCGCCGCCACCGTGGGTGCCGTGATTTTCATACTCAATGAGGCCTATGGCTTCGTCGCCACCCCCGAACATCCCAACCCCATGGTCGCCCCCCAGGCCAACGCCATGGCAGCCATCATCGAGCCCCTCATGGCAGGGAGCGGCGTCAGCTGGGTACTCCTCGGCATCGGTGCCGTCATTGCCATACTGGTCAACTGGCTGGGTGTCTCGCCGCTGGCCTTCGCTCTGGGCATGTTCATTCCGCTGCAGCTCAATACCCCGCTCGTGGTAGGTGGACTGCTTAATCACTGGATCAATAAAAACAAGAAAG
The DNA here is from genome assembly GCF_056629195.1 of Proteiniphilum sp. LBM24028. NCBI lineage: Bacteria > Pseudomonadati > Bacteroidota > Bacteroidia > Bacteroidales > Dysgonomonadaceae > Proteiniphilum > Proteiniphilum sp. LBM24028. The sequence continues at coordinate 2,104,589 of NZ_CM152817.1, forward strand.
ATCCCAAACTCACCAATGCCCGTCACCAGCGTGCCATACTCATCTCCTCCGGCTTTATCGCCGGCGCGGCACTCTTTGGCGTGGTGGGCGCGCTCATCATCTTCCTCACAGGCAACAGCAACGCGCTCAATTCAAACCTGTGGGCCAACCCGCACGGTACAGGGGCACAGATCGCAGCACTCTTCGCCTTTCTCGGCCTGCTGGCTTATTTTATATGGGAGACGAAACGGGCAAAAAGGGAGGATTGATAAGTTTTAGCCGGCGATGTGTAGTCAATTCCGGCAGCAGAATGATCAGCAGTCAATTCCGGCAGCAGAATGATCAGCAGTCAATTCCGGCAGTGGAATGATCAGCAGTCAATTCCGGCAGTGGAATACCGATAAGAAAAGAGCTGACTGTCGGCCACTATTTCAACTGTGCCCTCTGGTTAAAGAAAGTTGCTGACCCCCACCTTATTACCATAAAGACCGTGAGTACCACACTGCCCAGAATACCCAGCATCATGGCAATCTGATATTTGATCGCCAGCAGGGGCGGTGCACCGGCCAGAATCTGTCCCGTCATCATTCCGGGAAGAAACACAATGCCCATACCCATCATCGAGTTGATGGTGGGCAACAATGCCTGATGAAAGGCTCGTCCTGAAACCTCTCTCACAATCAGTGCCGGCTTTCCTCCCATCATAAGTGCATTTTCGATGAGGATACGGTTGTCCTTCATCCCGCCCAACAACGCATCAATGCCCAAGGTAATGCCGGTCATCGAGTTGCCTATCATCATTCCCGCGAGCGGAATAAAATACTGCGGCTTAAACCAGGGCTCTACCCTGAAGACCCACAACACGAAGAAGAAGATTGTGATGCCCGTACCAATGAACATCGCCACCGCCACAATCCGTTTCATGTCACGGGGCACGTCTCCCACCCGCTGGAAGGTATTCAATATCGCGAACCCCTGCATCAGTAGCAGGGCAATCAGGCTGAACCACACATTCGGATTATCGAAAATATAGGTGAGAATATAACCCACAATCACCAGCTGGATGGTCATCCTGAAAGTGGAGAGCAAAATCTCCCACTGGTGTCCCACCTTCTCACGTCGCAAGATTACGAGGAGAATCAACAGGAAAATATAAGCCGTTGCCAGGCCAATCAAAGTCACGTCCCTTATTTCATCCATAATCTTATTTTTATCGACAGGCAATTATTGTCTTCACAATTATCAGGTATCTTTCAGCGTTTCAACTCTTTGAATCTTTCCGTCGAACAGCGTGATCATCACATCTGCAAACCTCTCCGCCACACTTGTCGCGTGGGTCACCGTGATCAGGGTGACTCCCCGTTCCCTGGCATAATCCACCACCATGCGGATGATGAAGTCCTCCGTCTCATCATCCAGCGCCGAGGATGGCTCATCCAGCAAAAGAGTCTCCGGTTGCAGCAGCAATACCCTGGCCAGTGCCACGCGTTGCTTCTCACCTCCCGAAAGGTTCATGGTATCTGTCTCCAGGGGCAGCTTCAGCCCCACCTGTTGCAGCAGATCCCTATAGACCGCATCTCCCGCGGCCTCCCGTTCGGCAAACCGTAACGTCTTCCCGAAATTATCCCTGATGCTGCCGCTGAACATAAGCGGCTGCTGGGGTAACATCATCACCTCCCGGCGCAAGGCGACCGGGTCGTACGTCTCAATCCCCTTCCCCTTGTAAAGGATGGTGCCACTGTCTGCCGATATCAGATTGTTCAACAGCTTCAGCAGTGTTGTCTTGCCTCCGCCACTCTTTCCCACGATGCAGGTCACCCGCTGTGCTTTCAGCTTCAGCTCGTCCACAGTCAGGATATCCCGGAATTTCACATTTTCAAGTTCGAACATCTTGTATTCAGGATCGGTATAATGCCCTTGTTTAAAATTGCCGGACCCCATACTGCAAAGATAATACTTGTTGCACGATGCCGCAAAATCTGCCAAAACTTGTCATCTTTGTCCTCAGTTTTTATGCTGACAGCTTCCATTTATTTATGTAATTCCGCAATTCAACTTCAGATTTACATAAAAAGAAATGGAGAAAAAGTTTATCAAAAGAGATTTAAGCGATGTAATGCTTGAAATGTACCAATATTTTCCGGAAATCACGATAACGGAGCCCCGCCAATCTGGAAAAACCACGCTGTTGCGGAAAGTATTCGATAAGCTTCCTTACTACTCGCTTGAAAATTTAGATACGAGGCGTTTTGCTTTGAACGGTCCATTGGGATTCCTTTCCGGGCATCCCGAAGGAATGATTCTGGATGAAGCTCAAAATGCGCCTGATCTGCTTTCCTATATGCAGGGTTTGGTAGATGAGAAACCTAAAAAACGTTTTGTACTTTCGGGTAGTTCCCAATTCTCAGTAATAAAACAAATTACCCGATCGCTTGCCGGACGAACAGGTGTGTTGTAATTATTGCCATTATCTTATCGTGAAGTAAAAGAGATGGCGGATCAGGAAACCTTTTGTATGCCGGTGATTTTGAAAACACAACGGCAGAGATTCGACTGCTGAATTATAAAAGAACGAGTACTCTTTTCTAAGCTGAATCCTGATAGCTGAATCCTGATAGCTGAATCCTGATAGCTGAAACCTGATAGCTGAATCCTGATAGCTGAAACCTAATAAGATATAAATATCTCGTGCGACACAAACGACTCCTGTCCCGACTGGTCGGTGCAATAGACTATAAAATGATAATGACCTTCACGAAGCGGCTTTCCGTTCAAATTTTCCGGAATTACGATATACTGATGTGCCACCGTGACCTTTTTTCCACCCGCAATGGGCGTCGCTCCCAAGGCTATAAAATCGCTCTCCGCCCATGTTTTTTCAAAAGCCACGCTGTCCGTCGCTGCACGCATGCCGAAAGGCCGCAACCCTGTTTCGTAATCCGCAGCAGCCACCACCTCATTCCCGCCGGCAGCCTTTACAGCCGCGTTATGCTCGTGGCCATCGAAGGCACCGTGAATATTCACCTTGTATGATGCCAACGCCTCGTTGTCGCTGAACTCCACCTCAAAACGAATCGCACTTCCCGGCGTCACCACCTCATCCTCTGCCGGCTTCATTACCGTGATCACCGGCTTCTCTCTATCCACGTCCACCTTCTCACATGCAGTGAACGCCACGGCGCCCCACAAAACAATCCCTGTGAAATACAATGTTTTTTTCATACGACTAAAATTATTTATTTTCAATGGTGTCATATGGAACTCGCTTTAGTCATGATCTTGTGTGATAATGATTTTGACAAAGTCGATTACTTCGTAATTCATGCTCGTTTCATACGACTAAAATTATTTATTTTAAAATGTTTAACTTTTATTCACGCTCAACTGTCCGCTGTTCGCTCTAAAACGGGAACCTCACAATCACCTGTCCGTTCCTCCCGGGCTCCGGTGCATTCAGCCTGCGGTAGAAGCTCAGGTGATTCAGGAAAGCCCTGTCGAACAGGTTATCGATTTGAAAATCGACAACCACCTGCCGCCCGTTTATCCTCCAGTGGAGGTGAGCCGACAGGTTCCAGAGGGAGGTCCCGGGCGTCCGCGACTCATTTTTTGCGATCCTGTCCTGTGCCATCACCCCACGGTGTTCGAGCTGCAAAATATATTGCGTCAGCGCCCCACGGCCGTCACCGGTATAGGTGACATCCGTGGTAATCACCGTTGGCGGCGAGAAGGGCAAGGGATAGTGATCCCTGCTGTTCTGGTTGTAGACATACTCCAGCGCCGACGACAGATGCCATCGCTCAGTGGGAAGCCATTCCACGAGAGCCTCACCGCCCGTCATCCAGGCCTCCGCCTGCCGGTACCGGTAAATCTGACCCGCATGCGGGAGTATCGACCAGCTTCCCGTAGGCTCCAGGTAGATGTAGTTCGAAAACCACCCCAGAAAAGGATTCAGCGCAAGCCTGAACTGCTCTCCCCTGAACCTGTAATCCATATCAAGCTGATATCCCTTCTCCGGCTGCAATGCACTGTTGCCTTGCTCATGCCGGAAGGCGCCATGATGCAGTCCGTTCGAAGCCAGCTCATTCACCCCGGGATAACGGAAGCTCTTCCCCACATTCATCTTCAGCGTATGATGCGCGGAAGGCATCCATGCGAAGCCCGCCGATCCCGAAAGGTCGCCATAGGAGCTGCGCAGGGCTGCCGACCGCAATGCATAAAAACCGGCTTCCTCCATCGCAACCCCCTGCAGGATCAGATATTCCGCCAGCACGTCATCGTAATATTCCTCCACGCGCAGCCTCCCCGCATCGAAGCGAATGCCCCCCATGAGCAGGAAATGTTCCGTCACCTCCACCCGGTTCAGCCAGAAAGCACCGCCCGAATACCGTTCAAAGTCGGGCAACAAAAACGAATACCCTCCCACCCTGTTGTGCTGGGCCTCGGCGGAGAAGCCGAAAGTTTTCGACCATCGCTTCTCCTCATCCTGCAGCAGCCGCACATTTGCCGAGTAGGTCTTCAGCCTGAAGCGAAGCTCCAGATCCCCATCATCCACGGGCGGCTGCTGGTTACCATAATGTGTGTGAAAGGGAGACATCTCCTCCCGCAGGTTCTGCTGAAACCCCAGATCCAGGTCGATTGCCGCGCCAGGAGAAAGTCGCCATCTGTTGTTCAATATCCACTTGAAATGATTGGATGTGGCATAGGGCATCTCCACGTTACGCAGCGAGCCGTCCGGCACCAGCCTCGACAGGGACGGCATTCCGTGTGCACCGGGAAAGTAACCGTTCTTTCCGTAGATGTCCGACAAGTGCAGCCGGCTTTCAAACTTCTCACCCATGTAGGCGGCCGAGAAGGAAAGGTTTACCTCCCTGCCGGCCGTGTTTTTCATGCGGCGCCCGTATACCGGCATCTTCCACGACAGATAGTCGATGGTGTCTGCAGGAATGCGGAAGTCCGCGTAGCTTTGCACCGTGGCCCGCCCCCTGTAAAAGAAGTTTCCCCGCTTTAGCGATGCCATCACCGACGTCCCCAGCAGGTTATTGTTCGATTTCCCCATCAGCGTGGCATCACCCCAAAACAGATCGTTCTCCGGCAACCGGGGCGGCAGGATCTCGATGACCCCACCCATCGCATCAGACCCGTAAAAGAGCGACATCGGACCCTTATGCAGCCGTACGTTGTCCACATCATACTGGTCGATTTCCAGTCCATGGTCGGCCCCCCATTGCTGGTTCTGCTGCACGATGCCCCTGTCTACCACCGCCACGCGGTTGAATCCCAGCCCTCTTATCACCGGCTTCGAAAATCCCGCGCCAATGTTCATCGACGAAACACCCGGCAACGATGCCAGCGTCTGCACGAAGCCGGTGCTGTTGTTGCGAAGGAGGAAGCCTCTGCCTACCTCTTCCATGGGGAGAGTACTTATCTTCCCGGTTTCCTGTGCCGGTTTTGCCCGCACCGTTACCTGCGGCAAAAGGTAATGGAGCGAGTCGGCAACGCCTGTGGTAGCCTGCCGTGTTGTATCCGGAGGAAAAGCCGACGTATATGCAGTGGTTCCCGCAGTCAGGCAGAACAGGATCAGTAATATCTTCATTGAAAATAAATAAGAATGGGTTCACATCAAGTACCCATCAGGAAAGATGGTTGCAGTTGGCACACAATCCCTCCACAACGATAAACACTTCTCGTGTCACAAAATCGACAGGCAGCTCCGTGTCGAAATGCGATTTGCCCTCCAGGCACAACACTTCGTCGCACTTGCCACAATGGAAGTGCGCATGTATCGGATTTTGGTCCGAATGATGCCCGTTGAGCGCATATTTCACGGAGTTGTCGTGCAGCACGATCCGGTGAATCACATGCTGCTCCTCCAGGGTCTTGAGGGTACGGTAAAAGGTAACCCTGTCGAAGAGTTCCGGAAAGGGTCTTTTAATCTCCTCCTCCGATAAGGCCGATTCGCTTCGCAGCAATTCGGTCAGGATAAACTTCCGGCAACCGGTATTTTTTAGTTTATGGCGTTGTAATATTTCTTCTGCGGTCATCATGAAACAATCTTTCAAATGCAACAATATTGCAAATATAGATTGTTTTCACAAATATTCCAAATCTCGTTGTTAAAACTATTTTAATTCTTTAGACATCCAATGGGAACAATGTAAGTTCCATCGTCTCGAGGTCGTTGATTAAATCTTCCGGACCCACCTCCAAAGCGGCAGCAACAGACAATTCGGCCATTTGTGGGTATTTCGCTCGGTTATTTGTGAACATTCGGTTCGGTTATTTGTGGGTATTTTGTTCGGCCATTTATGGATATTAACCCTCCCACAGATACCATGCAACCAGCCGCTGCACTCCCTCTTCAATCTCAATGGCATGTTTCCATCCCAGGTTGTTTAGTTTGGTTACATCCGTCAGTTTGCGCAGTGTGCCGTCCGGTTTTGAAGCGTCGAAAGAAATCTCTCCACCATACCCCATGGTTTCTTTAATCAAATAAGCCAGGCCGCGAATGCTTATTTCCCTGCCTGTACCAATGTTGATGTGGCAGTTGCGCACATCGGCACCCGTTCCCTTCAGATCGGCAAAATTCACCCGCTCCATGATGAAGACGCAGGCATCGGCCATCTCCCCGCTCCAGAGGAACTCCCTCAACGGCGTCCCAGTACCCCAGAGCGACAGCCCTTGTTCCGTGATTCCATATTTTTGCAGCAGGCCGATGATCTCTTCCCTTGACCCACTGCCCGTCACTCCTTCCACGGGCCGCCGGTCCAGGTCCCTGCGCAGGGCGTCCCAATCCTGTTCGGCAAGGCTTCTGGCCAGATGTATCTTACGGATCATCGCCGGGAGCACATGACTCCGCTCCAGGTCGAAGTTGTCATTCGGCCCATACAGGTTTGTCGGCATCACCGCGATAAAGTTGGTTCCGTACTGCAGGTTGAAGCTCTCGCACATCTTCAGCCCCGCAATCTTGGCAATGGCATAAGGCTCATTGGTATATTCCAGGGGGCCCGTCAGCAGCGCATCCTCACGCATGGGCTGCGGCGCCTCCTTCGGATATATGCAGGTGCTGCCCAGGAAGAGCAGCTTCTTCACACCGTGGCGCCAGCTCTCCCCGATCACGTTATTTTGTATCTGCAGATTGCGGTAAATGAAATCGGCCCGATAGGTATTGTTGGCCACAATCCCCCCCACATGTGCCGCCGCCAGGAACACATACTCCGGCTGCTCCTCCTCGAAGAAACGCGCCACGGCCGGTCCATCCATCAGATCCAGCTCCCTGTGCGTCCGTCCCATCAGGTGGGTGTATCCCTTTTGTTTCAGGTTGTTCCAGATGGCCGACCCTACCAGACCCCGGTGGCCGGCAACATAAATTTTAGCATCTTTCTCCATTCAGATTATTTATTGCAGTAGATTTTTTTCTATCCCCGGAACTCCGAATTTTTCCGGTGTGCAACGAAGCCCTTCATTATTCTTTGGGTACCTGTCTAGCGAAGGTTTCGTAAAAACAGAAGTCAAGCGAAGCGACTTCTTCTCTTTTAGAAACCGAGACGATGACAGGTCAAAGAATAAGGACAGACGAGAAGCACACGGAAAAACTGATCTGCTGACCACTATTTCATCACCTTCTCCAAATCATGTTTCACCATCCTCCTCACCAGCTCCGGGAACGACGTCTTCGTCGGGTTCCAGCCCAGCAGGGTCCGTGCTTTCGTCGGGTCTCCCAGCAGCTGCTCCACCTCGGCGGGACGGAAATACTTCGGATCCACCTCCACCAGCACCCTGCCCGAAACCATGTCGATTCCCTTCTCGTGCACGCCCTCACCCTCCCAGCGCAGGTTAATTCCCGCCTCGGCAAAGGCCAGCGTGCAGAACTCCCTCACCGGGTGCATCTCCCCCGTGGCAATCACAAAGTCCTCCGGCGTGTCGTGCTGCAGCATCAGCCACATGCACTCCACGTAGTCGGGTGCATAGCCCCAGTCGCGTTTCGCGTCCAGGTTCCCCAGGTAGAGCTTGTCCTGCAGTCCCTGTGCTATCCGTGCTGCCGCGATGGTGATCTTCCGCGTCACGAAGGTCTCCCCCCTCCGTTCGCTCTCGTGGTTGAAGAGGATGCCATTCACGGCGAACATGCCATACGATTCCCGGTAGTTCTTTGTGATCCAGAAGCCGTAGAGCTTTGCCACGCCGTAAGGGCTGCGCGGGTAGAAGGGCGTTGTTTCCCTTTGCGGCACCTCCTGCACCAGGCCAAACAGCTCCGATGTGGATGCCTGGTAGATGCGCGCCCTCTTCTCCAGCCCGAGAATGCGCACCGCCTCCAGCAGCCGCAGTGTGCCCACCGCATCGGTCTCCGCCGTGTACTCCGGCACGTCAAAGCTCACCTTCACGTGGCTCTGTGCCGCCAGGTTGTAAATCTCGTCCGGCTGAATCGTCTGTATCACCCGTATCAGCGAGCTCGAGTCCGTCATATCCGCGTAATGCAGATTGATCAGTCGCTTCTGGTGCATGTCGCGCACCCACTCGTCGAGGTAAAGATGCTCAATACGCCCGGTATTGAATGAACTGGAGCGGCGCATCAGTCCGTGTACCTCATACCCCTTTTCCAGCAGAAACTCCGCCAGGTATGAGCCATCCTGCCCTGTGATTCCGGTAATTAACGCTGTTTTTTTCATCGTGCTGTTTTATGACAGTTATCGTTGCAAAGATAAACTATAAATTCATTCAGCCGAAAAAAATTACAGCCCGGTTGTTCAAAGTTTGTCCCCCCCTGCCGGCGCCGGATCATATTCCACATGGCGGTAATCCACGCTGTTATCCTCGTTTACGTCGATCACCAAGAAACTCTTCTCCATTTCGTTCATTTTTCCCATCCACCACTTGCCGGAAAAGGAGGGAGCCGAGATCACCGTCGTCTTGTTCAGGATATGCAGCACCTCGTAGTAGTGAATATGTCCCTGCAGGATGAGCCGTAGGTTTTTGTCCTTGAACAGCTCGACAACCTCCCCGCTGTTTTCGATGGCGATCTTGTTGCTGTTGGGCTTGGTACCACCGCCGTACCACTGGGAAAGCGTAGTAATCAGCGGCACGTGCACCATCACGGTCACCGGCGTCGTGTCGGCCACCTGCTCCAGATCTTTCCTGAGCCACTCCAGCTGGAGCGAGTCCACCCTTCCCTCATAACTTCGGTCTTCGGTCAGCACCATGTCGTCCAGGGCAATAAAATGCCATCCCCTATGGTCGAACGAATAGTACCGGGGACCGAAATATTTCTCGTAAAACTGCTTGCCGAAGAGAGGGTGGTCCACCCCCGTTTTTCGGTCATACACCGCAAAGTGATCGTGGTTGCCGATGGCATAGTACAGCGGTGCCTCCAGCTTTGCCGCCTTCTCCAGGAACAGCGATGCCTGCTCCTCCGCGTCGCCCTGCGTCCGTCTCAGGGCATCATACACAATATCTCCGCCCACCAGGATAAAGTCCGGGTTCAGCTTGTTGATGGTGTCGATGGCCGCATCCATGGCCCGGGGTGCATCGTTTTTATCGTGATAATGCACATCCGACATAAACACAAACCGGAAACTCTCCTGTGCTCCCAGGCTGCCTATATGCAAGCTGAACAAGATAAGGAAGATGCATGGCAGGTAATATTTTTTTATCATAAGGTATCTCTGTTTTTTTTGAAAAGAATAAAAATGAGGAAAGGGTTTAACCCGTTACAGACAGTCAAACCCTTTCATACTCCTCAACCCCTATAATCCGATTCCCTTATTGTCCCGGGGCATCGTATTTATAGCTAAAGATCCTGCGGTTCTTGGTATAAGCCAGGTAGGCCTTTCCGTCGGGAGCAAAGCCCAGATATAGATCATCGGCTTCGTTCGCTTCCAGTACGTGGGGCGCTGTCCAGTCCTGTGTGTCCTTATCGAGGGAGACCACCGTGGGGAAATTGGTTTCGTTCCGGTAGAAGAGGTACGGTACGCCCAGCGGGGAAAGGGCCAGGTCAAATTTGAGCGACGATCCCGTGGCGGCGGTGATCGGGTTGCCTACCGGCGTCACCTTTTTTGTCTCCGCATCCACTTTAATCACCCTGCTTTTTTCCGCCCCGTCGTTGCTGTTGTCGGAAAAGGCCACGTACACGTCACCCTGCTGATTCACGGCGATGTCGAAATCTCTCAGGCTGATAGCCGTCGCTTTCTCGTCGCTCCACTTGTCAAGAAGCGTCGTCCAGTTGTTGTTGGCATATTTATACACCGAGATGCTGTTGGGCGAGACGGCATTGTAGACACCCAGGTAGAGAACATCATCCATTGTTTCCGACACCTGCAGGTATGCCACCAGGTCCGACGCCCTTCCAGGGATTGTTGCATTGTAAGTCCAGGCACCGTTCCCGTATGTGTTGACGCTCAGTTCCCTTCTCGCAAGCACATTGTCGCGGGCATCGTAGGTGGCCATCAACATCAGCTTGTCTCCCACATAGTTGAGAGTATTGTAGCTAACCTTGTTGGTAGTAGCCGCGGTATCGCCCACGAAGTTCCATTTGGTGCCGCTGAGTGCCTTCACCGATGCCTGCTGGGAGATTTTATTCGTATAGTCGACATACGAAACCACTGGCTGATTCCCGGCGTTGAACGCGATGTCCATATAGGAGCCCACGCGTCCTTCAGATACCTTTCCGAGCGACGACCAGGCGCCATCCTTCAGCGCCAGTACCCCCAGTGCCTCGTCGTCCGACAATTCCCTGTCCATCTTGTAGGCAATGTAGGGGGTGCCTGCAGGGCTTACTTTCATGACCAGCGAAACAGCCGAGTCGCCGGTTACCGGGGGCAGCGCCGTCCACACGTAGGCGGGAGCTTTGCCGATGGTCACGGTATACTTCACGTTTGTCGTGCCTTCCGACACAAAATAATCCACCGGCACGGTAAAGTCGTTCACGGTGACTCCGCTCTGCTGCGCCACGTTGCCCACTTTCACCTCGTCATTTTCTGTGACGGTGAAGCGTGCCACCAGCTTGCTTTTATCTACCTCCTCGGGGAGCAACACGGTGATGTTTGTCTGCGTCACCGGCGAGATTTCATAATCCTGCACAATCAACCCCTCGTTGTCTTCCACATAGAACCCAAAAGAGGTCATTTTGGCCTCGTAGACAATTACCTCCGGTTCGTCGTTCGAGCAGGAGGCCAGCAGGCCGGCCAGTAAGATGCCCGCAGATAGAAATAAACTTTTCAATTTCATAATTACATCTGTTTATTGATTAGTGATTAGTCTGTTTTTATTTTATTTTGGGAAGCAATACCGCTTCAATCATGCTGTTTTCGCTGTAGTACTCCTTCAGGTAGGCGGCCAGCTCCTCTGGGGTAATGCTGCGTACAAGGTCCGGGAAGGTGGAAACATAATCCCACTTCTCTTCTTCGTTAAACGCGCTGTTCCGGATAAAGGAGCTCCAATAGGTATCCCGCTGCACGTTCACCGCCATGTCGTTGATCAGGCTCAGCTTCACATTTTCCAGTTCCGGGACAAAGCTCTGCGGGTTTGCAGCCATCCCGTTCAGGATGGTTCTGACCTGGTCAATCAGCAACCGGCAGTTGTCGGGATTCGTGGCAAAGGAGATTGTGTTCCGTGCCAGTTCGGCAGGATATTTCCGCGAGCCGGCGCTCACGCTCACGCTATACACCATGCCCATCTTCTCTCGAAGCTCCGCAAGAAGCTTCATCCGCAGCACGTCGCTCATCAGGTCGCCTTTCAGGCCAAAGCGCTGCGTATCGTCGGGGATGTCGTCATACTGAAAGATCAGCGAGACAATGCCCCGTTCCGAATCGCCGGCGGCACGCGTCAGCTGCGCGGCGGTGGTTCTTATTTTTCCACCGTCGTAGCGGTACGGCGTTTCGCCGTTCCCCTCCGAGGCAGGCAGAGAGGCAATGTATCTCTCTATGTAGGGAGTCAGCCTGTCGAGTCCCATGTCCGAAACAATCACAAAGGTGAACCCGTTGGCATCTCCAAAGGCCTGATGGAATAAGGGCACCATGCGGTCGAACTGCAGCTGGGCCTCCATCACCGAGTCGGTCATCTCCCGGGTCACGTAGTCCACCCCCTTCATCAGGTCGTTCAGGTCCTGGTAAAAAATGGTCTGGTCGGTAATGTTCTTGTTCCGGTAGTTCTCGATGGCTCTTTTCTTCGTCAGCTCGAATACCGAAGAGTCCGCCTTGGGCTGTGTCCATTTCAGATAAAGCAGCTGGAACATGGTCTCCACATCTTCGGCCGAAGCTCCTGCCACCATGCCGGCCCTTGTGCTCTCTATCAGCATCCGCACCGACGAGGAGTTGCCGGCAAGGTAGTAAGAGAGCTCGTCTTTCGAAAAATCGCCTGCTCCGCTCAGGGAGACCACGTTGGGAGCGAATAACCCGCTCACGTACTCCGTGGAGTCCAGCGCATAGAGGCCTCCCTTCTTGTAGGCCGACATGCTTACCCGCTCCTTTCCGGAGACTGCCTCCTTGTAGATCACCCTCACCCCGTTGGACAAGTACAGCTCGGTCCCGTCAATGGCCGGTATCTTCTTTTCGCCGAGTATGCGTCCCGCTTCCGGTTCCGTCTCCAGCAACTGTGAAGGCGGGTCAATTTCCAGGCGGTAGGGGCCGATTGGTTTCTGGTGGATGGAATCCACAAACCGGAGCAGCCGCACGGAGTCGGCCAGGCTGTTCTCCTCAAAGGAGGAGAAGATGTAGTGCATACGGCCGGGGTCAGCCAGCCCGTGTAGCATGCGGACAAGGGAGAGCGAGTCGACACGGTCGATATGCTCCTTCGTCAGCCGGTACTCCACCTCCGGGGTGGTGATGGCGTAGTCCTTGTAAAAATCGGCATACAGCTCCTCCATCAACGTGGCGGAGGCGACCGGCTGGACCGACGTGGCCGCCCTCTCCTTCGAACTGATAATGGACTTTTTCACCTTCTCAATCTCGGCGGGAAGAAATCCGTATTGGTATATTTGCGAGAGCTGCGAGGTAAAGAGTGCGACACCCTCCTCAATCGCGTCGGGCTTCAGCTCCACCGACGCCATCAGGATGCCCTTCGCATTCAGGAAGTCCGACACCCCCAGGCTCCCGTTTACATATCCGTTGTTGGTAAACGACAGTGCGTTCAGCCTGTTTCTGAACAGCCTGTTCAGGATGGTGCGCTGCAGGTAGGGGTAATAGTCGCTTTCCTTCCTCACCGGCTCCGAGTGCGGCACAAGCTGAATCATCGTCAGCTCGGCTTTCTTCAGGTTCTTGTTGATCACCACCCTTGCGGCTGCCTCCCCGTAGTCGGGGATGGTATGGTGCACCGGACGCTCTTTCCGCCGGCTCTTCATGCCCGAGAACTTGCTGCGGATCATCTTCTCCGCCTTTGCCGGATCCACATCGCCCACGATGGCCACGGCGGCCAGCGAGGGATGGTACCACCGCTCGTAATAATTGCGCAGCGTCGCATACTGGAAGTTGCGGATCACGGCCGTGTCGCCGATCACTTTCCTTCTGTCGTAGATCGAGTTGTTCATCAGCTCACTCAGCAGCACATCGCCCACTTCGGCTTCCGGCTTTTGCTTCGAGAGCCATTCCGACAAGATCACCCCTCTCTCCGCATCCACCTCCTGCTCTTCCAGCAGGAGCCCGTCCAGCCAGTCCGCGAGAATGGTCAGCGTGGTATCCACCATCCCTCCGGTGGTGGGAAGCTTCAGCTTGTATACCGTCTCGTTGTAGGAGGTATGCGCATTCAGGTCTCTCCCGAATTTGGCCCCTTTCGACTCCAGAAAGCTCACCAGCCCGTTTCCGGGAAAGTGTGTGGTCCCGTTAAAGGCCATGTGCTCCAGGAAATGGGCAAGCCCCCTCTGCTCGTCGGTTTCGTTCACCGAGCCCGATTTGATGAAGAGCCTGTACACGGCCTCGCCTTTCGGGTAGTCGTTGGGGTAAATATAGTATGTAAGCCCGTTCTTCAGGGTGCCTTTCACCAGCTGCGGATGCTGCGGGATCTCCTTTGCGAAGGCAGTAAATACAAACAGCAGCAGCAAAAGCAGGACAGGTGGTTTCTTCTTAAAAAACATTATATCTTGGTTATGGTAAGTATCGACTGATTCTGCGCCGGCCCGGGCAATCCTATGGAGTACCCCTTGTCGTTGCTGATCAGTCTGATTTTAATCGTGTTGTCTTTTGCCGGATCCACCGGGTTGGGCATCCACTGGATGCGGATGGGCATGTCGTATATTCCCGGAAGGAAGGTCAGGCTGTTCTCCTTGTTCAGCAGCCGGTAGTCCACTCCCTCCTTCAGCCCATCACCCACAATCACCTCATAGGTCACCGTCACCGTTTCGTTCGTGGCCGGAGTGCTCATATACACATTGTAGGTACCCACCATGTTGGCTTTTGCGGAAACCGTCACCGAGGATGCTTCGTTCACCATGATGTGAAAAAACTTCAGGTCGTAGGGAGGGTTCTCATTCAGCCCGCACGAGGTGCACAACAGGGCTGTGAAAACCAGGATAGGAAAATATTTTTTTATCAGTCTCATTGTCGTGTTCAATTAATTGTTTACCGTGGGATTTCCCTGCATGTTCGTGTTCGCATTCAGCTCCGACTGGGGAATGGGCAGCACAAACAGGTCGTTCGGATACGGAAGGAACGCCACGTTGGAACCGGTACCTTCGCCCCTCACCAGATGATCGTTCATTCTCACAATATCGAAGAAGTTGTGTCCCTCGAAGCAGAGCTCCTTGGCCCTCTCCCTTTTAATCAGATGCAGCAGCTCCCCGTTGTTCGCGTAGTCGATCCGCACCTCCGACACATCTTTACCCAGGGCCCTGGCCAGAAGCGCTTTCAGGTCGCCTGCCGCCCTGGGCGCATCTCCTTTTTTCAGATAGGCTTCCGCCCTGTTCAGGTACATCTCCGACACCCGGAGAATAAAGGGATCGTATCGCTCCTGCTCCGGCGTATAGTCCGTTTTTATCCGGTACTTCGTGGTGATCTTCTGCTCGTTGCTGTCGTCGGTCGCGAACAGTTGCAACCGGATATCTTCGGGGTCCGTATAGAGACTCATCAACGTGTCGGCAGCATGGACCATCGGCTTCCCGGAAGAGAAGAAGATGCCCAGCGACTTGCTTTTCAGCGTCCCGTTCAGGCGGAAGATCGCCTCCTTGCCGGCAGTCAGTCCATGATACATGGCCAGGTAGTCGTCTCCCCGGGCCAGCGGCACCGCCTCCATGGTCTTTGTGGCATAGAGGATGGCGTTGTCCCAGTCCCCCTTGTAGAGGTACACCCTGCCAAGCAGGGCCCACACGGCTTCTTTCGACACGTGGTAGGCATCCTGCATGGGCCGGTCGCCAAAGAGCCCCTCCGCCTCCTGCAGGTCCTTGATGATCTGGTCGAACACCTGCTTCGCCGTCGCGCGGGAAGGCAGATCGTCCGGTCCCGGCGTCACCAGCAGAACCGGTACCCCCGGGTGCGACGCATCGGCCGTATAGTTGTAAGGCTGGGCATAGGTCCTGTACAGGTCGAAATGACAAAGCGCCCTCAGAAACAGCGCCTGGGCCTGCACCCGTTCAATCTCCGCCTTCTGGTTCGGATAGGCATCCTTCAACGGCGGCGCATACTCCAGCACGTTGTTCACGTTTGCCAGTGCCTCCAGGATCTTTCTCCAGATATATCCCACGGCACCCACCTCCTGTTGCGGGTCGGAGGTGAAATTATACTGATCGATCATCTCCACGTCGGCGCTCACCACATTCAGGTCCACCATGTTGCCGGCCACCTCGGGATATTTGTAGAATTCGGAAGAGTAATAGCTGTACATCTTGCTGTAGCTTCCCGACAGTCCCGCCTTCAATCCCGGCACGTCGGAGAAAAAGTTGGGCATCGTTGTCCTGCCCACCGTCTCCACCTCCAGGAAGTCGCACGATGCAACAAACAGCAGGAGGGAGCCCATGATTCCTATTTTCGATATTGACTTCATACGTTTATTTTTTTGTGCGCTATCATTAAAAACTCAGATCGATTCCCAGTGAGAAGCTTGTTTCCACCGGATAGCCGCTCATGGATTGCTTGTAGCTGTTTCTCTCTTTCTTGTCGTAGGGAGTCCAGACAAGCAGGTTGTCCCCGATCAGATGAATCTTTCCGCCCGACACGCCCACCTGCTTCAGAAAACGCTCCGGCAGGGCGTAGCTCAATGCAATATTTTTGAATTTCACATGGGTCGTCTTGTAGATGTGGCGTGTAGAGCTCATGACCGACCGTGTGGAGGTACCCCAGATCGGTTTCGGGGAAAGCGCCACGTCGCCCGGCTTCTGCCAGCGGTCCAGCTGGTTCACCGACTGGTTTTCCGACATGATGTTCAGTCCGTCCGACATCACGTTCCGTCCGAAGGTGCTGAAGCCGTATCCTCCCAGCACATAGGAGAAGAGCGCCCTGACCGAGAAATCCTTGTAGGTCAGCTGGGAGGTGATTCCTCCGGTAAGGTCGGGCGAGGAAGTTTTCCAGGGCACCCTGTTCTGGTCGTTGTAGGTCCTGGTCAGGTTTCCTTCGCTGTCGTACCAGAGCGGCGCCCCGTCGCGGGGGTCCACCCCTGCCCAGCGGATAATGTAATAGGTATTCAGGTCATGCCCCTCTCTCCAGATGTAATTTCCCATCACCTTCTCCAGGCCGTTGTAGAGTTCGATCAGTTTGTTCCGGTTGTGGGCCGCATTCAGCTCCACCCACCAGTTCATGTCCTTGCTGTTGAGCAGTTCCACGTTCAGCGTGGCCTCGATGCCGCGGTTCACGATCTCGCCCGAGTTGCGGTAGCTTCTGGTGTCGCCGGTCGTCCTCGACACATCGAGGTTGCTCAGCAGGTTCACCGTCCTCTTGTTGTAAGCCTCAATCTCCAGGTCCGCACGGTCGAACATCTTTATGCGCAGCCCGAGGTTGGTGATATAGGCTGTTTCCCAGCTCAGCTTCTTGTTGGGGCTGCCCGACATCGTTCCGCCCAGCTCGCCCATATAGTTGTGGCTTTCGCCGTATGAGTACAATCCCAGGGCTTCCTGCGACCCTATTCGCGAGTTGCCGTTCGACCCGTAGGAGAGTTTCAGTTTCAGCACGTTGATCTTGTCCGCATCGAAGAACTCCTCGTTGTGGATGTTCCACGATGCCCCGGCAGAAGCAAAGTTGCCCCACTGCGAGTCCGAGCCAAAGCCCGAGTTGCCATCCCTGCGCGCGTTCACGGTAACATAATAGCGCCGGTTGAAATCGTAATTGCCCTGCAGGAAGTATGAGAGCGACCTGGAGACACTCCGTCCGCTGCTGCCATTCCTGTCCACCGCGTAGGAGACCTCCTTGATCCGGTCGTTGATAAAGCCCGATCCCCTTGCTCCCATGGTCCGCACGTCCTTCGAGCTTGCCTCGAATCCCAGCAGTCCGCCCACATGGTGCTGGCCGAACGATCGGCTGTAGTTCAGCCGCTCTATGGCCGTCCATGTAAGGAAGGTGGCGTTGTTGCGGTAGGAGTAGCCGATCCCTTCGCCGGTGGTCGACATCCCCGACCAGTTGGTCCTTGCACTGTAGAGATCCTCGTTCAGTCCCTGATAATCGATACCGAACTGAGTGGTAGAAGACAACCCCTTCAGGATGTCATATTTCAGGATCGCGTTCACGTTGGTCACCGCGGCTTTCTGCTTGTTGTCGTTCTCTTCCCTCTCCGGCACGGAGTTTAAAAAGCGCGACGTCTGCCATACCGGGTTGCCGGAAGCATCGAGCCCTGCCAGTGTTTTGTTGTAGAGCCGAAAGCTACCGTCTTCGTTTCGCGGCGAGTAGATGGGCAAATATTCGTAGTAGTCGTTCCCCGGCACAAACACATTGTTGATGTTGTAGGATGCCGCGTAGATGAGAGAGAAGTCCAGCTTGGGCGTCATCTTCATTTCCAGGTTACCTCTCAACGAGTAACGCTCCTGGTTGTTGCCGATGACGGTCGACCGGCCATTGTAATACCCTCCCGAGATATAGTACTTCAGGTCGTCCCTGCCTCCCGACAAGGAGAGGAAGGCGTTGGTCTGGGTTCCGGTATCGTAGAACACCTTCGACCAGTCGGTATCGGTGGTGCTGTACCGGTTCATGTCGTTATCCTGAAAGGGGAACGTACTCAGGTCGCGTCCCGAATTCAGGTACGACTCCCGTGCCAGCATCAGGTAGTCGCTTCCGTTCAGCACCTTGAAGCGGGCGCTCTGGTTTATTTGGGCTACCCCCGTGCGCAGCGAAAGGCCCACTTTTGTTTTGCCGGCCGCGCCTCCCTTCGTGGTGACCAGGATGACGCCGTTGGCGCCGTCCGCACCGTAGATGGAGGTCTCCGTGGCATCCTTCAGGATGGTGATGCTTTCAATATCATCGGCGTTCATGTACGAGAGGGGGCTGATCGAGGTGCTCATTCCTGCCACCATATTTGTCCTGTCGCCACTGAAGATGCGGGTGCCGTCCACAATCCACAACGGCTCGTTGGAGGCGCTCATCGATCCCTCTCCGCGCACCCTGAGGTTCAACCGTTGTTTGGTGCTCGAGGCGTCGTCCGAGTTGGGCAACACCTGCAAGCCCGGCACAATGCCCTCCAGCAGGTTATCCACGCGTCCCACCGGCAGTGTCTCAAGCCTTTCGGCATTCACCTGAAAGGCAGAGCCCACCATGTCGGTTCTTTTCTGCACCGTACCGTAGGCACCGATTACCACCACGTCGTCCAGCATGGCCACGTCCTCTTTCAGGGTGACGTCCAGCCTGCTTTTGCCGTCCCACACCCTCTCCTGCTTCTCAAACCCGATGTAGGAGAAGACGAGCGTAGCATTCGCCGGTGCTTTCAGCACGAAGTTACCGTCCAGGTCGGTCACCGTTCCATCCGAGGTGCCCTTTCTGACCACATTCACGCCAATCAGGCTCTCGCCGCTGGCATCTTTCACCGTTCCCCGCACCTCGCTGGTTTGTGCAAATGCCGGGAGGGAAGAGAGAGTGAAAAATAAAACAACACATCCCAAAAGATGTGTTTTCCAAAAGTTCGAACTTTTATCCATGTTCGCTGCGTATATATTTAACGATTATTATTGCTTGTACTTGAGATAAATACATAAAATAAGGTTACTTCCCTCCGGTTTCGCCCCCACATTTTACATGTTCATTCACAGCTACTTAATTTTAAGAAGCTGTAAAGGTAACAAAAAAACAGCAGCTGGCCATTCATTTTTAGCTATATTAACCCCGATTCTGCAAAAATTTCCCGTGCCCGTTCCAACCGGCCGGCCGAGAGCTCGGGCGTCTCCTCCAGCCGGTATTTTAATCCCATCTGCCCGTACTTGTGCGCCCCCATACGGTGGTAGGGCAGCAGCTCCACCTTTTCAATGCACCGGTAAGGCTTGAGGAACTCCGCTAACCGTTGCAGCAGCACATCGTCGTCGGTCCACCCCGGCACCACCACGTGGCGTATCCACGCGGGAATCTGCTTCTCCTCCAGGTAGTCCAGGCAGCGCAACGTATTGTTCATTTTGGCGCCGGTCAGCTCCTTGTGCTGCACCAAGTCAACCGATTTGATGTCGAGCAGCACCAGGTCCGCCGCCTCCAGCGTGTCGCGCGCGGCAGGGGTAAATATCGCGCCCGAGGTATCCAGCGCCGTATGAATGCCCTGTTCGCGGCAGAGCAGGAAGAACTCCCGCACGAAGTCCGCCTGCATCAGCGGCTCCCCGCCGGTCACGGTCACACCTCCCTTTGCGATAAAGTTCCTGTAGCGCATCACCTCCGCCAGCAGCTCCTCCGGTGTCAGCTGGTACTGTCCCGCTCGGTTCCTGTCCCAGCTGTCCGGATTGTGGCAATAGAGGCAGCGTAGCGGGCAGCCCTGCATGAATACCACGAAGCGTATTCCCGGGCCGTCCACCGTACCAAAACTTTCGAGAGAATGTATGTTTCCGATCATATTTTTTAGGAGTCAGGAGTCGGCGTTCAGGACTCAGCTTTTTTAGGATTCAGCGATCAGCTATCAGCGGTCAGCTATCAGCTTTGGTAGTGAAAGCTTGTCAATTTTGGTGGTTAGCTTTTTAGGCTTCAGCTTTTCCCGAATGTGCGTCGAAGTCCTTCATTATTCGTTGGGCACCTGTCCGGCAAAGGTTTCGTAAAAAGAGAAGTAAGCGTAGCGACTTCTTCTCTTTTAGAAACCAAGACGATGACAAGTCAAAGAATAAGGACGGACGAGAAGCACATCGGGAAAATTTACAACATCTGATTTATCGTCCTCGAAATCACATCCAGCTGCTGTTCGCGCGTCAGCTTGATGAAGTTCACCGCATAGCCCGACACGCGGATGGTCAGCTGCGGATGGTTCTCCGGGTGGGCCATCGCATCCAGCAGCAGCTCCTTGTCGAACACGTTCACGTTCAGGTGCTGTCCCCCGTCGGCGGTGAAATAGCCGTCCAGCAGCCCCACCAGGTTCGCCACCCTCGTATTCCGCTCCTTGCCCAGCGAGCCCGGCGATACCGCGAAGGTATAGGAGATGCCGTCGTGTGCATGCTGGAAAGGCAGCTTCGCCACCGATGCCAGTGCTGCCACGGCCCCTTTGCGGTCGCGTCCGTTCATCGGGTTGGCCCCCGGCGCAAAAGGAGTACCGGCAGGGCGGCCGTCGGGTGTGGCACCCGTCTTCTTCCCGTAGACCACGTTCGAGGTGATGGTGAGGATCGACTGGGTCGCCGTTGCATTGCGGTAGGTCTCGTGCTGGCGCAGGTAGCCCATGAACTTCTTCGTGATGTCCACCGCAATCTGGTCGGTACGGTCGTCGTTATTTCCGAACGGCACATAATCGCCCTCCCGTTCAAAGTCCACCGCGATGCCCCGCTCGTCGCGGATTACCTTCACCCGTGCGTCGCGAATTGCCGCCAGCGAGTCCGCCACAATGGAGAGCCCCGCGATGCCCGTGGCCCTGATTCTTTGCACGTCGCCATCGTGCAGCGCCATCTCGAATGCTTCATAGGCATATTTGTCGTGCATGTAGTGAATCACCTTCAGCGCATTCACATACACCTTCGCCAGCCAGCGCATCGTCTGTTCAAACTTTTCCATCACCTCGTCGTAGTCCAGATATTCCGAAGTGACCGGCTCATATCTGGGAGCCACCTGTACACCCGACTTCTCGTCGCGCCCCCCGTTGATTGCGTAGAGGAGGCACTTGGCCAGGTTGGCACGTGCGCCAAAGAGCTGCATCTGCTTGCCTATCTTCATTGGCGACACGCAGCAGGCAATGCCATAGTCGTCGCCATAGTCGGGCCGCATCAGGTCGTCATTCTCATACTGTATGGCCGAGGTATCCACCGACACTTTTGCGCAGAACCGCTTCCAGTTTTCAGGGCTCTGCTGCGACCAGAGCACCGTGAGGTTCGGCTCCGGTGCCGGCCCCAGGTTGTAGAGCGTCTGCAGATAGCGGAACGAAGTGCGCGTGACCAGCGTCCGTCCGTCCAAGGTCTGTCCCCCCAGCGATTCCGTCACCCATACCGGGTCGCCCGAGAAAAGCTCGTTGTAGTCCGGTGTACGGAGGAAACGCACGATGCGCAGCTTGATGATCAGCTGATCTATCAGCTCCTGGGCTTCCGTCTCGGAGATCAGCCCTTCGCGCAGGTCCTTCTCGATGTAGATATCGAGGAAGGTCGATGTGCGCCCCAGCGACATGGCCGCGCCATCCTGGTCCTTCACGGCAGCCAGGTACGCGAAATAGAGGAACTGCACCGCCTCGCGGCTGTTGCGTGCCGGCTCCGTCACGTCGAACCCGTAGGCCTGGCACATCTTTTCAAACGCCTTCAGCGCTTTAATCTGTTCGCTCACCTCCTCGCGGCTGCGGATGGCATTTTCGGTAAACTCCTGTATGTCGAGCCGCTGCATGAATGCTTTCCGCTCCCCAATCAACGCAGTAGTGCCATAGAGTGGCACACGGCGGTAGTCACCAATAATGCGTCCACGGCCATAGGCATCCGGCAATCCCGTGATGATGCCCGACCGGCGTGCTGCCAGCATCTCGTCGTTGTATGCCGAGAAGACGCCTTCGTTATGCGTCTTGCGATAGCGTGTGTAGATCTTTTTGGTCATCTCGTCCAGCGTGTAGCCGTATGCATTCAGCGCATTCTCCACCATGCGGATGCCCCCTTTGGGGAAGATGCCCCTTTTCAGCGGTGCGTCGGTCTGCAGTCCCACCACCGCCTCGTTCTCCCGGTCAATATATCCCGGGCCGTAGGTATCAATCTCCTGCGGGAGTTTCGTTTCGGCATCATACACCCCTTTGGCCTGTTCTTCGCGGAACATCTCCGTGAGCCTGTTCCACACCTTGTGAGTACGCTCCGTGGATGCCACCAGAAATGAATCGTCCCCCTCGTATGGCGTATAGTTTTGCATGATGAAGTCCCTCACGTTGATCTCTTTTCTCCATAGTTCACCCCGGAACCCCTGCCATGCATCCTGTTTACTGTTCATAATAAAATGTTTATATAATAATTTTTTTTATATGACTAAAATATTTATTTTCAATGGTGTCATATGGAACTCGCTTTAGTCATGATCTTGTGTGATAATGATTTTGACAAAGTCGATTACTTCGTAATTCATGCTCGTTTCATATGTTAATTTACCCGCATCTTGCTGATAGCTGACTGCCGGCCATTGATTGCCGGCCAATGACTACCGAACGCCGACGGCCGCCCCCTATTTCCGATACAACCAAGCGTACACCATCCCCACCAGTCCCATACCGCCGACGATGTTTCCCAGTGTGGCCGGGATCAGGTTGTTGATGAGGAAACTGCCCCAGGAGATCTCCGCACCCGTATATATGGCCGCGGGAATAAAGAACATGTTCGCGATGGAGTGTTCGTAGCCCAGTGTTACAAAGAGCATTACCGGAATCCAGATGGCGATGCTCCTTCCGGCAATGTCCTTTGCGGTGAAGCCCATGAACATGCCCAGGCATACAAGCCAGTTGGCACCGATGCCTTTAATGAAGACACGCATAAAATCCTGATTCACTTTCTTTTCGGAGAGATAATGCAGATAAGAGTGCCAGGGGTCGCTGTCGAGTATCCCCACGTGGGCCGACAGCAGCCAGGCGATCAGCTGTGCCCCGACGAAATTAAAGAGGTAGGAGACTGCCAGTATTCCCGCCACCCTGCCTGGCGACAGTTCCTTCCGTTGCAGCGGAAAGGCAAGCCCCGCACAGTCGCTTGTAAACAGGTCGGCTCCCGTCACGGAGACCATGATCAGCCCGATGGGAAACATCGCCCCCGCCAGGAACTTCACCAGCCCCGGGTTTGCCTCACCCACTCCCGGCATGCCACCGGCTACCATCACGCTCAGCAAACCGCCAAATGCAATGAAGGCACCGCCCAGCACCGCCATAACGGCAAATTCATGAAAGGGGCGTCTCGATTTATCCATGGCCGCACGTCTGAATGCGTCCGCAGCCTCTGTCGGAGTAAAATAGTTCATGCTTGTAATAACCTAAAACGAACCTAAAACAAAAAATCCGGAACCTGATGATCCGGACTGTTTCCCGTGATCAACCTGAACACGGATGCAAAGATAATATATCCTATTTAATTAAAGAAATTTTTCCTTAATAAATACCCTTCAGATACTGAATTTTTAAATGTCTCCACGGAACGTGGTGAAGCAAATCCCTCCTTGAAGAACGTCATGCACATTATTTCTGTATTTACAATACACCATCGAGGCGCTCTCACCTGATCCGTATTTTTTTTGTAAAATAAAAAACTCTTTTCGTTCTTCATTGATAGGTTCCCATTTTTCAATCGAGATTGTTTTTAACAGTTGAACAGTATTGAGAATAATAGTCTTGTGCAATATAGCCAACTCATTTTCGAAAACGATATCAAGTATTACAAAAGAGTATGTTGGTAGAGTTTTTGGTAATAGAGTGAGACAATTACCCTTAATAAAATGAATAATTACATCAGAATCCAGAATTACTTTTGTTAATTTTGTGTTACACATGGTCATCACAACCTTCTTAATCATTATTCTGAGTTGGATCTACACCTATCTTCGATAAGAGTTCAATATAATGTCCCTCTGAGATCAATCCTTTATCGAAAAGTGTTTTAGCTTTTACACCGTAGTCACCTAATACCAACCCGTCATTTCCTGGCAGATACAACGAAATATCATAACCGTATTCTCGGGCAGATCTGATTACAGGCATTTCTTTCAATTGATTAAATCTGTTTTTTGATATTAATCGTAAGGCGCTTAACCGAACTAAAAGAGCGTTTCTTGACACACCAAAGAAATGTTCTAATTTCAACAATGAAGCCATAGAAACCTCATTTTGCGATAGTTCCTCTTCAAGAAGCATACTTTTAATTCCAATTTCCGGCATCAGAAAGAGAGAAGAAAAAAAGTCGGCCTCTTTTTCTTGCTTTGACGAATATATACTTCCCGGATTGCAATAGTGAACTTCGAATGTTTCCTGTACATATAGATGGTATAGCTCGTGAGCGATCGTAAAGTGTTGTCTTCCCCTGGCATGGTTAGCATTGATTAAAATAAATCTACTATCATTCCTCTTCAGGCACATGCCCGAGAAATTATCTCCCAAAGATTTAAAAAGCGTCAGGATATTCAATTTCAAGAGCAATTGTTTAACCGGAACAGGATCATAAGGAGACAGTCCCCATTCGGTTCTCAATTCACTGGCTTTTATTTCACCCTTAGATCAATTAATGATGATAAGGACGTAATCACCGGAACAATTACAAGCTATGCATTTAAAGCCGACGATATCACGTTTAAGAACTCCAAAAATGAAACAGTCTGGATGCAGACGACACGAAAGAAATAACCCCACTTAGGAATCAAACGCGGGCATAACCGAATACTTACCATAAAATGGCAGATAAAATTGCCACGATAGAATCTTTTGTCTATTTTTGAAAATCATAAAAAAATGTTAACTTTGCAGTCCATAAAATGAGCGAGTTAGAGAATAAGTCTGAGATAAACTATGATTCAGCAAAAATACTTCACGATAAGGCACATTATCCATCTGTAGCCCATTGTTCGTACTACAGCTGTTATCAAGTTATTCAGACATATCTGGTTCTATAAGATGGGTAAAACTGACTCAGACTTAGATTTAATCAAAGAATAAAAAAGCCGAGAGAAAGGGATCCCACGATATCCTCATAAATGAGATTCAACTGTACATTAAAGGGAACAATTCAAGCGATTTCCGTCTTATTAATTCAAATATAATGCAGCTTAAAAGATTGAGAAGTTCCGCTGATTATGATGACAAAGCATTTATATACAGCGAAAGCTTAAACTCTATACAGTTATCAGACATTTTAAGACCGGTACTAAAAAAGTATTTACGCAAATGACACCTAACGAATTTATCATTTCAAAATTACAATCCTTTATTCACGATTTCCCTGAAACCCGCGTTCGGTACGAACATGATAAACTTTCAGATACACATTTTGTGGAAGTCGTGCCTAATGAAGTATATTATTTGAGTGAAAGATATATCGCATGGGAGAGTAAAATGTTTGATGAGTTTGTAGATCAATTTCCACACGAAAATATTGGTTTTATATCGGATGATGCCCTTGTTGGATTAGAGAATATTGACTTTGAACTAAAGGGACTTCATTTTGACATGCCTTGTATCTCATCCACAAAAAGTATTATAATTGAAGAGACGAATTTAGAAATATCAAGTTTTGTAAATTCAGTAACTATCCATGACATCACCATTTCAACCGATATCAATCATCACTTTAGTAACAATCCAATAAATGGACTCCCCGATATTGGGCAATTTACAAATTTGCCAAAAGCATCTTAGAAATGGGAAATGATAACAAAGATATGGAATCCGGCTTCAGGATACATAATATCCTTTTACTGGAGAGCGATTTTAAAAGGGTACCTAATGTTGTATTTGACGACCCTTCAATCACACATGACATTCGAATTGAAGGGGAAGTAACTGTAAATGCAGAAAAAAACATCGTATCTGTCATACAAACGCTCCATTTCTCTCAAATCTTAAACGAAGAAAAACAAATATCAGCTACCATTAAAATGATTGGTGTATTCGAAAAAACTGGGGAATCGGTAATCGATCTTGAAAATTTTGGTAACGTAAATGGTGCTGCTATTATATATCCCTATATTAGAGAACATCTGACCAGCCTGTCAGTAAAAGCTGGAGTTGGTATTATCCTGTTACCGCCGGCGAACTTTACCGCTTACAATAAATAGCTTCAACTCCTCCATCATTGCCGGGCGGGCGCATACTTATAATACTACCTCAGCGCCAAATGACAATTTTGTAGAAACCCAAACAGGAGCATCTGGCAGAAATCGATTTTGTACTTCAAATCAATGACTCCGTAATACCTGTTGCAACTCCACTATTCTCCCAATGAAGCAATAGAAATCACGTTGACACCATCTGGCCGTGTATAACTCATTCCAGTACCTGTGATGATGTTTAAAGAAGTCGGACCCGATGATTTATCCTTATCAACCACTTCGTTTAATTTCAACAAATTGCTGGCTGCCTCATCATGCATCCCCACACCCAATTTTACTTCAAAAGCAGCCCAAGCACCGCTATTTTGCCTGACTATGGCATCAATTTCCAAACCGGCTGAGTCGCGATAATGTGAGACTTCTGCATCATTGGCCCTTGCGTACATTTTTAAATCATGATAAACGAGCGATTCAAACAAGAACCCACAATATTTCAGATCTTTCAATAGCGCCTCTTTGGTTAATCTAAGCGCGGCTATAGCCAGGGAGACATCACAAAAATGCCGCTTTGGAGATTTCCGCAACGAATTTGCAGATCGTATATGCAGATTAAATGCGGGTTGTTCTTCAAAAATCATCAATCGTGACAATGTATCCAGATAATCAATGATCGTCGGCCGTGATAAATCAGCATCTTCCACTGTTTTCATATCTTTAGCCAACGTGGTATTATCCACCAATGTAGACACATTTCGTGCGATTGAGCGAAGCAGCATTCGTACTTTCCCCGGGTCTCTTCTCTTGTTTGAAACCCTGCTCATATCGATATCTGCCAACAAATCCACATACCCCCTGTTCAATAACAGGGCCTCTTCGAAAGGAACACCAATGAGGGCGGGCCAGCCTCCCTTCATCATTCTTTCAATGATTACTTCAAGGGAAATTTCATTCTGCGAAAAAGAGATACGATCTCCACGCAATAATCCTGACATACTCACCGCTCCCGTCGAATAACCCATCTCCCGCCACGACATTGTCTGCATTTCTACGATTGTAAAACGCCCCGATCCGCTATGCAGTCTTACCTCTTCGTCGGGATTTGCCGACCCGGTGAGAATAAATTGTCCTTTTTGCTTTCTGTCGTCTACTTCATGACGCACATAATTCCATAATTTCGGTTGTTCCTGCCATTCATCCAGTAAGCGAGGAGTTTCTCCCACCAATAGCATTTTGGGATCAATCGACATGATTACAGGCACCTGTTCATCTCTGTCCACCTGTAAAATGCTTTTGGCAAACTGTTTTGCAGTTTCTGTTTTTCCGCATGATTTTGGTCCTTTAATCAATACAGCACCAGAGGCCCTCAATTTTTGCCCAATTTCAGATTCTACTATTCTCGGAAGATAAAGCATGTTTTTTGATACAAATATACGAAAGAAGTGCTATTTTACAAATTAATACGATACTGTTTTACAAATTACCATATTTTTATTTTACATATTACTAAATGTCATAACAAGTCTTCACAATAAATCGCTTCAACTCCTCCATCATTGCCGGGCGGGCGCATACTACCCAGCATGTCATCATATCAATAAGTCACTGCTTCTGCTCCTTTTTCATTTTCTGTTTGTAGTCCATCACATCTTCATATTTAATTCTTCTATGTTTGCCTACTTTAGTATATTCTATTCCCCCTTCCCCCAGCAATTTCACTAGATAAGGTCTTGAACATCCTAAAATTTCAGCTGCACTTTGAGTAGTGACTTCGGTAGCCAGAGGTACAATGGAAATGGGTTTACCCTGACTCATTGCCTTGAGTAATTCACTTAATAAATTCAATGCTTTTAAAGGAAGAATAATTCTTTCTCTGGTTTCCTTAATCTCTATTTCCACCTGGTCCAATTTTAATTGTTTTATGGAGGAAATGAGAGAAATGTATGACTTCTGCGCTAATTCTCGTTCACGCTTATTTGGTCTTTGAATATTATTTGGGAAAATCAAAATTATTCCTTATTTTTGTGAACTGAACATTGAAATTAATCCAATGAATAGTTCTCGAAATAACGACTTGATTTTGTCTGTTTTCAGCGATACACGAACTGTATTCACGCTGAACGATGTTGCCATGCTCATCGGAGAGAGCGAATTCAAGAAGCTGAATGAGCGATTGAATTATCATGTCCGCAAAGGCAAGCTGCTTCGTCCACGAAAGGGCATTTACGTCAAACCCGGATATAAACCCGAAGAGTTGGCCTGTACGCTTTATACTCCATCTTATATCTCGCTTGAATATGTACTGCAAAAGGCCGGCGTTGTCTTTCAATATGATGAACGGATAACCGTCGTCAGCTATTTAAGCCGGAGTGTGGATATCGAAGGCCGCATTTATGCCTATCGAAAAATCAAGGGTGAAATCCTGATTGTGACACAGGGTATCCTCCAAACCGGTAATGTAAACATTGCTACACCTGAACGTGCCTTTCTGGACATGCTCTATTTGAATAAGGAGTACTATTTCGACAACCTGGCCCCCCTTGACAAAAATTTGATCATACAACTTTTGCCGGAATATCAATCAAAAACACTTACGGCAAAAGTGAAAAAGCTGTTCGCCAATGGTTAATATCAACAAACATAAATTTTTTCTGATGCAGATACTCAAAGATATCTATTCAGATATTGAGTTGGCAAACTGTCTTGGCTTCAAAGGCGGAACGGCGTTGATGTTCTTTTACGATCTGCCCCGTTTTTCGGTCGATTTGGATTTCAACCTGCTCAACCCTGCCAAAGAAAAAACGGTGTACGAAAAGGTGCGAACAATTCTGTCGAAACAGGGTAAGATATTCGACGAGGCAATGAAGTTCTACGGTCCGATTATCGTGTTGGATTATGGTATCGGCGAACGGAAATTGAAAGTGGAAATATCCAACCGGCAGTGGAACAACCGGTACGAAATAAAGAACTTGCTGGGTATCAACATGCAGGTAATGGTCGCTTCTGACATGTTTGCCCATAAACTCTGCGCCATGCTTGACCGTGGAGAAGTGACAAATCGCGATATCTTCGACAGTTGGTTTTTCATGCAGAAACAAACGCCAATAAACAAAGATATTGTTGAGACTCGCATGGAAATGCCACTTGCCGACTATTTACAGAAATGTATCGGGCATCTCGAAAGCATGAGTGACCGGGGAATGTTGAATGGCTTAGGCGAATTGATGGATGAGGATATAAAGAAATTCGTTCGCTCGAAACTACGGACAGAAACTATATCCCTGCTTCAATTCTATAAAGAATTTCCGATTCTCGCATAGTGTGAATGAGCATTCCTATAACCGGATGATATCCTCCGGTTGCAGGGGCGCATACGGCCCGTCTTTCACCTCGAAGATCACGGTGCCGCTCTCCAGTACCTCCAGCGTATGCCATTGACCGGCGGGGATGTGAATACCATACCTCCCCTCCAGAGGGTTAATCATAAACTCGTTGGTGACCATCCTCTCGTCATTGTAAAAAAACACCTTAATGGCGCCCCGCAGCACGATATAGGTTTCAGCCGTATGCTGATGCCTATGGATTGGAAGTTCCGTTCCCGGCTCCAGAGCATTCAGCAACCGCTGCGCCTTCGCCTCCAGGTTGTCGTGCAAATTATAATTCATGCGAAGTCGGTCGCTCCCCTTCGCCTTTGAAGTAACGCTATTCAATAATTTTTCCTCAATCAACATAAGACCTTCTCCTTATAATATCCATCATGGGAAATTTAATCATGTACAATCCCATCAAAACAACAAGCAGCGCGACAAACACCCACCACCCAATAACCGGATAAAACACGATGATCAGTGCCGAGCAAAGCAGCTGCACCGCAAAGTAGATCAGCGATACCACCCTATGCGGCACTTTCCGCTCATTGGCCAATATCTGATAGAAATGCAACCGGTGCGCCTCCATAATATTTTGTTTTAGCCAGATACGATGCCCGATGGTCATCACCGCATCCACCCCATACACCATCAGGAAGCCCAGCCATATCAGGTTACTCGTCTTCATGATCAGCAGCAACAACAACGTCACAATCCAGAAGGCGATGCCCACGCTCCCCACGTCCCCCGCAAAACACCTCGCCCTCTTCCGGAAGTTGAAGAAGAGGAACACCCCCGACGCAATCATCGGGTACCAGATCAGGTCAGGATGCACAAAATTACCGTAAGACAGGTTCACGTACTGCAACGCCCCCAGTACCGCAAGGCTATACAACCCCGTGATTCCGTTGATGCCATCCATGAAGTTATACGCATTCACAATACCGATAAACACAATATAACCAATCACGATGGCCCACCAGGGATACACCCCGAACACCCCCGCCAGGTAAAACGCGCAACTCATCGCCAGCAGATGAAACAGCAAACGAACCTTCTGCCCCAAATTCTGCACATCATCCCAGAAGCTCACCCCCGCGATTAGCGTGATGCCCGCAAAGAACCACAGCCCCTGAGAAGAAAAATGAAACAACAGGAACAGCAACGCCGCCACCCACCAGATGATTCCCCCACCCCGGATGGTGATGTAGTTGTGCGAACTCCGCTCGTTCGGTTTGTCGATGATGTTGAACCGATCCGCTATCCGGAAATAAAAAAGTTCTGCCGCAAGCAGCAAAACTAAGACGATGAGATATGATATTATTGCACTCATATTCAATTTTAAATGAAACTATTCAACGTTTTCGTTTTCTTCCCTATTAAAGAAGGGCATGCAGGTAGTCGGCAGTATCTTTCAGTCCGTTTTTTCTTAAACAGTCCAACACTTCATATTCATCTAACTCAGGATTTTTTTTGTTCAGAACCATCTCTTTGAAAGCCTCAATCGCAATTTCTGTGTTTAAGTCAATGAGATCCGTCAGGAAATCATCCGGTGTCTTAATTTTCAGGCCATATCTATCCAGAACATCTTCCGGGAAATCCTTTATATTGTTCGAAACAATTACATGTGCATTCGTTTTGATAGCTGCGGCCAATACATGCCTGTCTTTTACATCCGGCAATTCAAGATGCTCAATAAGAGTTTCGTAATGTGTCACCAAAGCATCGGGAAAGGCATTGTTCAGGTTAAGTGTACGTTTTTCTGATTCATCAGGTGAAACACCTTTTCTATGCATCACATCCTTCCATTCATCAAAAATATGATTACTCCATTTTGGCGTATACATATCATAATGGGCAAACCAGAGAAGAAGATCTCTGATAATCACCGGATAAATCACATTGGTATCCAGGACTGCCGTAAATCGAACGCTATGAATCATAAAGCCCTAGGTCTTCATCTGCATGCATCATCTCAATGAGCCGTTTCTTTTGCTCCTCTTTCATTTTCTTTTTGTAGTCAATCACATCCTCATATTTAATGCGGCGATGTTTACCTACTTTCGTATATTCAATTTTTCCCTCCTCCAGTAATTTCACAAGATAGGGTCTTGAACATCCCAAAATTTCCGAAGCTTTTTGCGTTGTCACTTCCGTTGCAATAGGTACTATTGAAATAGGTTTACCCTGACTCATTGCCTTTAATATTTCGCCTAATAAATTCAATGCTTTTACAGGAAGAATAATTCTCTCCCTGGTCTCTTCAATTTCAATTTCGGCCTGGTCCGATTTTAACTGTTCAATCGAGGAAATGAGAGAAGTGTAAGACTCCTGTGCTAATTTTCGCTCACGTTTATTAGGCCTTTTTATATCATTTGTCGTTACCATAACTGTAGTTTTTAATGTTGGAACTACAAATATAAACGAAATATTCGAATCATGTGAAATATTCGAAATATTTAACTCGCCTAATCCACTAACTTATTCTGCAAACCTCACAAAAGGTAACAATACCATAGTTTATCTCAATGGAGCTGATAAGACTCGCTTTCTCACCTAAAACTCTCCAACGTTTTCCGCATCCCCTCCCTGGCCGATACCGGCATGCGATCAATCCCCAGTGCACGCTTAATCTTATCGTTGCTCACCACGTAGTTCTCGGTAAGCTTCTGCAACCTGACTTTGTTGAGTGGAAGGTGCAACACACCCCCCACCCGGGCAGCAGTATCCATCAGTCCCTTAGGGAGCTTCCAGATAGGAGACTTTTTCCCGACCGACTCACTGATCAACCCAATCAGTTCATTCGTCGAGAGCGGCTCATCGTCCCCCACGTGATAGACGCCACTCTCAACACCATCCTTCACAATCAGCTGCTCCACCACAAAGCTGATGTTATCAATAGAGCAAAACGACCGTCGGTTCTCATACGCCCCCAGTGGCCAGGGAACACCTTTGCTTACCACATGGTAGAGCAGGTTCAGGTTTCCCTTGTTTCCCGGTCCGTGTATCATGCACGGACGAAGGATAAACACATTTTTTTGAAGATTATCCGCTTCGTGTCTTTTTACCAACAAGTATTGTTCCGCTTTGATCTTCGATTCCCCATAGGGGCCAACCGGTCTCGGCTCAATATCCTCCGTCAGCACATCCCCCGGCACACTGTCCGCCGCTGCCTTCACCGAGCTAAAGAAGATAAATGTCCGCGCTTCCGACTGCAGGAAATAGTCGAATATCTTTTGCGTAAGCCCTGTATTAATATCAAAATAACTCTGCGCCACACTCTGGTTCTTTGTGTCGTGCGCTTTCCCGGCAAGGTGAACAATCGCGTCCACCGGAGGGATCTTCCCAAGTTCCTCCCAACCAAAAATGTGCTCCACCCCCTTCTTCTCTGGTTGATGGATATCCAGACCAACTATCGTATGGTTCTTGAACCAGCTATTGGTGAAATTAGTGCCGACGAACCCGTTGATGCCAGTGATAAGAATTCGTTTTATTGATTTATTCATCAGCTCCTTTAACCGTTGATATCTCTAAATTAAGAACTTTTTTGATACTTTCCTTCCACTTTATTTTTGGATTATCTTTCAAGTTTTTATACAGTAATCTAATATTGCTATCAGATTGACTCTCAATCAATGAATTAGCTTTATCTAATGTTTCGTTGTCAACATAACCATTCATTTTCAGCCTTCTGAGTAAATAATTTGCTTTACCAATCCAAATAAAATCAGTTATATAATCTTGAATATCTGTAACAAGATTAAGGATATTTTCATCTAACATAGGTTCACAAGAAACGCTTGTTTCGAAACCCTTTTTAAATGCATAAATTAGACATTTTTTTCTTTCTTCATATTCAGGTGCGCCAGGCTCCCAAAAGTTAAGAATCTTGTTATCTGTTGATCCTATAGTAAATCTAAAAAGGATATTCTTTTTATAGTTTTTAAATTCATCACAGATAGAACTAATGACCTCAAAATGAGGTTTTGAAACAATAAGTACATTATTGCCTGAATCAATTATTTTTTGTAAAAATATAAGTGTATAATTTAAATTATCAGGTGTAATGTCATGACTAGAAGGAAACATTATAAATCCACTCTCTTTTTTGAATTTTTTATTAAACTGATTAAAGTTTATCTCTTCGTTTCGCCAGTTTTCGGTTGTTTTACGTTTAAAACGAATCGCCATTTCACGGCTATAACAATATTTACAATTGTTACTGCAACCACTTATAAAATTGGCATTGCTTACAGCCCACTCGTAGGTTCCAAAAACATGTTTATTAAAATCTTGCATTTCTTTTTTATTCAAATACCAATTGTCGTTGTCCATCATGTTCAATTTTTATTGCTTCTTCCCAAAATTGTAATCCCCTTTCATGTGACGAAACAAAAATAAGGTCATAATAATTCTTGATTCTTACAAACGATGTAAACTTATATCCAATTTTTTCTAGACTGCTAACGTAGTAATCTCTAAAAAGAACTCTCAGATCAAGAGTATCAGAATTTTTTAATTGGGGATTATTGAAAAAGTCAGAAGAGCCTAAAAAACTACTGTACTTATTGATGACTTTTGTATAGCTCTGTGGATTATGTATTGCATTAGTAATATTCCTTGTAAAATCTGTACCTATCGCGATATTAATTATGAAATCAATATTCTTGAACTTTACTTTTAATTTCCTTATTAAGTCAAAAGGAACACTACAATCCGTTGGGTCAATAAAGATTAGATACAAACCGTTTTTATCAGTTTCATTTGCGATATATTCACAAATATCATCCGCTTTAAAATAATCTCCTAAATGTGCATGAGCATTCTGCAAATTTAATTTTGTTATTCTATGATTTAAGATTTCTACTATTTTAGGATTATTATCAAAAAACACAGCCTTTGCAATATTCTTAAATTCTGTTCTTTTAGCTACTGCGTATTCCGGTGATGCTGACCCCTTGTCCGGGATGTTGACCCCCTCCGTTCTCCCGGAGGGCACTCCGAAGGTCATCCTTTTTTGATTTATCAAAAAAGGCAAGTACAAAATTATCGATTTTTTCTTCTCAGGGAGTCTCCTTTGAGTGTTATTTTATGTGACGCGTTCAACAATCGGTCTAAAATGGCATCGGCAACTGTCTTTTCCGTTATGATGTCGTACCATTTTTCCAGTGGAAGCTGAGAGCCTATGATAATCGATTTTTTAGCGAACCGGTCTTCAATGATCTCCATTAATGTCAGTGAACTTATATTGTCCAAAGGCTGTAACCCGAAGTCATCGAGTATGAGCAGGTCCTGCTTTTCAATCCGCTTGATCTCTTTCATGTAAGAGCCGTCCACTTTATTTATTCGTAACGCGTTAAAAAGTTTCTGGGTATTGCGGTACAGGACCTTGTATCCCATCAGGCATGCCTGGTACCCCAGGGCCGATATCAGGTAGCTTTTCCCTAACCCGGTGGCACCTGTCACCAGGACGTTCTCTGCCCGCTCGAGGTAATTGCAGTCCACCAGCCGGAGCACCTGGTTCCTGTCCAGGTTACGCGGATGCGAGTAGTCTATTTCTTCAAGGGATGCCGGGTAGCGGAACCCCGCATTTTTTATCAGCCGGTCCGTTTTCCGGTTCTCCTGTTCTTCCCATTCGGCTTCGACCAGGGTTGCCAGCATCTGGTCGATGGTGAACTGCCCCGATGTTTTACTCTCCAGGATAGCCCTGAACGAGGACTGCATGCCGTACAGGCGGAGCCGTCCCATTTTTTCCAATGTCATTTCATTCATGTTCCTTTTGTTTTTTAATCGTTACACATGTCTTTATAATAATCGCTTCCCCGGAGGTTTTCATGCCCGGGAAGTTTCCGGTCATTTGCCGCCTGTTCCCCCTCTGCCCAAAGCTTGTCGGTATTGTTGGCCAGTACCTTTGATATGAACCCGTAGTTGTAGGTCTCCATCCTTATCCCCATCCTGCAGGCGGTCACCAGCCGCTCCTTGCCCACCTTTTTGGCGAAGGAGAGTATTCCCACGCAGGCACGGTAAAGCGTTTCAGGGTAGTTCTTCTGCGAGAGTACGCCTTCGATGTAGGTTTTTACTTCGGGGCTGATCCCGACGGCCCAGTTGATGAACTTCTCCGGGTTCCACTCCGAGACGAACCGGTGGTGCGAGGGCAGGTGCTCCTTGACGGTGGTGTATTTATAGGGTTTCCTGTCCC
The DNA here is from genome assembly GCF_056629195.1 of Proteiniphilum sp. LBM24028. NCBI lineage: Bacteria > Pseudomonadati > Bacteroidota > Bacteroidia > Bacteroidales > Dysgonomonadaceae > Proteiniphilum > Proteiniphilum sp. LBM24028. The sequence goes on from NZ_CM152817.1 coordinate 2,140,387, forward strand.
TCAGGTGGAAGGCCACGCGTTCGCCTTTCAGGTAGACGCAGACCTCCTTCGAGGTGTAGCTCAACTTTACTTTCTCCCCGATGTGACGGTACGGGACACTGTAGTAATGCCTGTCGTCGGAAAGTTGCACATGGCAGTTTTTCATCACCGTCACCTGTTTCGTCTTCCTTATTTCAAAACGCTCGCCCGGCAGGGGATTTAACGCTTCCCGCTCCGTTTCCTCGAACAACTGCCTGCGGGAGTAATCCTTACCCTGGAAGGGTGTCCCGTTGTGCTTTTCAAGGCACCGGAGTATGGCCCCGTTCAACTCTTCCAGCGAAAAGAAGGTCACCTGCGAGAGCTCGGCGTGCACCCGGGTATAAAGCGTGCGGATATGGTTCTCAACAAGGGATTTGTCCCGGGGTTTCCGGCTGCGTGCCGGCAAAACACCGCAACCGTAATGGTTGGCCATGTCCAGGAAGTCCTCGTTCAGGGCGGGATCATATTTGCTGCTCTTGCTCACGGCGCTCTTCAGGTTGTCGGGAACCAGCACTTTGGGAACACCGCCATAGTAATGCAGCGCGTTCTGCACGCTGGCGATAAAGTCCTCCTTTTGCTGGCTGGGAGAAGCTTCCCCATAGGTGTATTGGCTCTGCCCAAGAACGGACACAAAGAACTCACATTCGATGATTTCACCCGTGCCGTATTCAACGTGGTGCAATTTCTTTCCCGCGTAGTCCACGAACATCTTGTCCCCGGCCTCGTGCTCGAAGTGCATCACGGCCGACTTGCTCTCCCGGTATTTTTGGTAATGGTGGCAGAACTGGGAGTACTGGTAGCCCCCGGGATGGGTCTCCTTGTATTTGCACCAGAGGTAATGTAGGGTGAAACCTGTTTCCTCCAACTTGCTGCTGATATCGGGGAAAAGTTGTCGCAATTGGGTCAACTTATCCCGGCCTCGCGTATTATCCTCCAACAGGATATGCTCCAATGACTCGTTGCTGTGGGAAGTTATTGCCTCCGGTGGCAACCCTTTGGATCCGGCCTGGCGCAAATATCGCCTGACCGTGTTCTTGGATATGCCCAGATCCCGGGAAATCGTCTTGATCCCGTAACCAAGGCCATGTAAATGTAGTATCTGTTTGACCATGCTGATGCTTTTCGGTGTTCCTGCCATCTTGATTCTCGTTTATGTTTACTCTGGCAACATAAACAATTCAAAGTGGGGAAAACCTTCGGCGCCCGGGTGGGGTCAATATGACGGAACGGCAGGCTGTGGACATTCCGGCATGTTGACCCCTGCATTCATTTAATAAAAAATGCGTGTCCCGAGGAGTTTTGCAGAGGGGTCAGGATCCCGGAACAGGGGTCAGCTTGTTCCGGAATGAGGGGTCAGGATAAAACGGAATTTGCAGCTACACACAAAGATGTTCCGTTAATTTCATTTCCGACTGATCTATCAATACATTTTCCAGGTCCGCTGCAAATCTCAATATAATACAGGTTATTCCATTTATTTTTCATACTTACAGTGAACATGTTAAAGTATTTTACAAGAATGAAGATCTTTTTCCGGGACCATTCTCCGACACACCTTACAGGAAGCCCATCAATTAAAGACAGAGCTCTCATACACAGGTCATTATCGGTTACCTCATCTCTTTTCTTTGAATTACAATACTTTTCGCATGACGGATTTCTGACCTCTTCAAGATCAATTGTTTTTCGTTTTGCCATATTATTATTTTAAAGGTTTATTTATAATAGTTTCCATTTTTGTATCAAGATATTTAAGATTGCAGAATTTCATAAAATAAACATGTGCATTTGTTTATAACTTATTCTACAACAATACATTATTGTACGCATCCTGTGTTATTATAAATTAATCGAATTTGTTAACACCAAGAAGCTATAATGCAAAAAATGTAATAAGCATGGCAATCTGAAATGTTGCATTAATGTGTTTAAAAGAGGTGTAATAATATGGCACAAACTGATGAAGGTAAAAGAAAAACTAATCATTACTTTTTTATGAAAGCAATCCATCAACCAACTTCACATACTCCCCGGTCACCTTCTCTTTAGAGTAATTATTTTCAATACTCACATATCCATTCTTACCCAATCGTTCAAATTCAAATAAAGGTGTGTTTCTCAACACATCCGCCATTATTGCAACGTTTGCTCGTAAGTTTCTTTTAGTCAAAAGATATGCGCAGTCTTTGTCATTTAGGAAATTAATTATGGGAGTTTTATCACCAGATATAACAATCAATGGCTTTGCACATGCCATTATAGTATATACTTTTGAGGGGAAGCCATGACCTTCAGTGTCGGGCGACATAAAAATAAATTGTATATCTGAATATGCAAGAAGGGAAGGCATTAACTCTCTTGGTTGATAAGGAAGAATATGCAACTTATCTAACTGCTTGTCTGCTTTCTCTTGCAATAGTCTTTCCTTTTCGGCACCTTCGCCAATTACAAAAAACTCTACTGCATCATTCTTTAATTCATCTGCTAGAGCAACCAAAGGTTCCCAGTCTTGAGCAAAACCGATATTCCCCGCATACATCACCTTTATAGATTCAGTATCGGGGAACAACTCTTTGTTTAATTCTAATGTCGATTTCTCAATAGGCTTGTAAATATCGGTATCTACGAAATTAGGAATTACATGTAATTTAGTTCTGTCCTTAAATCGAGAAACAATCGTATTATAAAATATCTCATCAATTGTAGTAACTGCATCAGACTTGTTATAAACAAACCTTTCCATCCACTTCAAAAAAGATATAGTCAAACCCGACTTTAATCCACCTTCTTCAATCAATAAGTCGGGATATATCTCTTGAACATTATAGATTACCTTTGCACCTTTCAGTTTTGCTATAATAACATTCAGAAAACCTATGGTCAAAGGTGGAGATGGAGATAAAATCAGATCAATTTTCTTTTCGCACAACGCAAGAACAAAAGAAACTATGTGCCAATATACAAATCCAAGTAACCTTAGTAAAGTACTCTTATACTTCTTTTGATAAATATGCTTTACTTTAATCCCGTTAAAATAACTCTCATAGAATAACCCCAATGCTCTTTTCCTTAACGGTTGTTTCTTTAATTCACTATCAACAACATTATAGTGAGGAGTTGTAGTTAACACTGCAACTTCATAACCAGAAGCCTTAAATTTTAAAGCAATGTCGTTATAAAGATATGCAGTAGATACACCATCGGGGCTAAATACAATACTATGTATCAATATTTTCCTACTCACTCCAAACTACTCGTTTAATGTAATCTGTATAGGAGATGATGATGCGTACCACCTTCTCACTCACGTTGGGCATGCTGTAGTCGACAACAGGACGGAAGTTACGAACATCGCCAATTTGCTGATATTGCAGCTGAACAAGTCCCTGCATCACACGCTCTGGGTTCAGTCCCACCATCATCACAGAGGCCTCTTCCATTGCTTCGGGTCGCTCATGCGCTTCACGAATATTCAGTGCCCTGAAGTTAAGGATTGACGATTCCTCAGAGATTGTACCGCTATCAGACAATACTGCAAAAGAGTTCATCTGCAACTTGTTGTAGTCGCTCAATGCCATCGGCTTCATCAACTGCACATTCTTGTGAAAAGTGATTCCCTTCTTTTCAATCATGTTACGGGTGCGGGGATGGGTAGAGACAATCACCGGATAATCATATTTCTCAGCGATACCGTTCAATATCTCCACCAGGTTGGAGAAGTTCTTCTCAGAAGAGATGTTCTCTTCTCTATGGGCAGACACCACGAAGAACTTACCCTTCTCAAGGTGAAGCGTTTCAAGAATATTAGAAGCCTCAATCTTAGGCAGATATTGCATCAATACCTCATACATCGGACTACCGGTCTTGATGATTCTGTCGGGACGTAAACCTTCCGCTAAAAGGTATTCACGTGCAATATCACTATAGGTAAGGTTGATGTCCGCCGTATGATCTACAATCTTGCGATTGCTCTCTTCCGGCACCCGCTGATCGAAACAACGATTTCCGGCTTCCATATGGAAGATGGGAATATGTCTTTTCTTGGCTGCAATGGCGCACAGACAGGAATTGGTATCACCCAATACCAGGAATGCATCCGGTTGTTCCTTTTCCAGTACAGGGTCTATATTGATCAGGATCTGTCCGGCTGTCTCTGTTGCGTTTTTACCTGCAGCATTCAGAAAATGATCCGGTTTGCGCAGACCCAGGTCCTCAAAGAAGACTTCGTTCAACTCATAATCATAATTCTGTCCCGTATGCACCAAGACATGCTCAACGGCTTCCGATGCATCCAGTTTTTGCAGCACACAGGCCAAACGGATAATCTCCGGACGTGTACCCACTACGGTCAATACTTTTAATTTCTTCATCTCTTTATCTTTCATATCTATACCGACAAAAAATAGGTATCAGGTCTCTCCGGATCGAACACTTCGTTCACCCACATCACCGTGACCATATCTGTCTCACCCAGATTTTCAATATTGTGCGTATACCCTACCGGTATATCCACCACTTCCAGTTTGTCGCCGGAAACAAAATATTCGTGTACCTTCTCCTCGTCGATCTTCCGGAAACGAATCACTCCTTTTCCACTTGCCACCAGAAACTTCTCGTTCTTGGTATGATGCCAATGCTGCCCTTTCGTGATGCCCGGCTTGGAGATATTGACAGAAACCTGCCCCCTGTCGTTGGATTTCAAGAACTCCGTAAAAGAACCTCTCTCATCCACATTCATCTTCAACGGATAGGAGAACTGGTCCTCGGGGAGATAACTCAGATAAGTCGAATAAAGTTTCTTCGTGAAAGGATCAGAGAGATCAGCCACAAGAAGGTTCTTCCTGCTTTCCTTGAAAGAGTAGATCAAATCCACAATCTCTCCCAATGTAATCTTATGCTCTACCGGCACTTTGTAAAGCTCACCCGACTTGTTTGGATTGCCCTCCAATGCTGCTATCAGTTCTTTCACCACATCATCGATATAGACAAGTGTCATATTCACCGAACGGTCGTTCACCTGTATGGGAAGATCATGAGCCACATTGTGACAGAAAGTGGCCACCGCACTGTTATAGTTGGGTCGGCACCATTTACCAAATACATTCGGGAAACGGTAAATCAATACATCCGTTCCTGTCTCACGACCGTAATCAAGAAGTAAGTTCTCACCAGCCTTCTTTGATATCCCGTAGGGATTATCCAATTCAGCCTGAATGGAAGATGATAACATTACGGGACAATTGTTGCCATGTTTCTTTAATGCATCCAACAACAGAGAAGTGAATCCGAAATTACCTGCCATAAATTCACTCTGATCCTTCGGTCTGTTTACTCCTGCAAGGTGAAATACAAAATCTGCATCCTTGCAATATCCATCCAGAAGCGAAGGATCAGTGTCAATGTCATATTCAAATAAAGTAAGCTCGGGATTTAAATGATACCCTTTGGCTTTGCCTTCTTTGATGTTATTTAGTTCGGCAATCAGATTCTTCCCGATAAATCCTTTTGCACCTGTTATCAGAATATTCATCATTACAGCAGATTTAAATCTTCTCTTATCTCTGGAAGTTTCAAAAGCAGTTGCTTCATCCCTTCCTTATCCAATCGGAAAGTATTGTGCGAATGATAATCCTCCACTTTCGAAATATCTTCCTGGCCTTCCACGAAGAACTTATCATAATTCAAGTCACGAGCATCAGCCGGAATACGGAAATAATCCCCCATATCTTCCGAGCGGAACATCTCTTCACGAGTTACCAATGTCTCGTACAGTTTCTCACCATGCCTGGTACCGATTACCTTCACTTCCGTATCAGCGTGGTATAACTCTTTCAGTGTTTCAGCCAAAACAGTCAATGTTGCAGCCGGTGCTTTCTGTACAAAAAGATCGCCCTGGTTGCCATGCTCAAAAGCATACAGCACCAAATCCACCGCATCATCCAATGTCATCATGTAACGAGTCATACCCGGATCGGTAATAGTAATTGGTTTACCCGACTTAATCTGATCAACCCACAAAGGAATCACTGACCCCCTACTTGCCATTACATTTCCGTATCTTGTGCAACAAATGGTAGTCGTGGCATCATTACCCAACGAACGCGCTTTGGCAATAGCCACCTTTTCCATCATCGCCTTACTGATTCCCATGGCATTGATCGGATAGGCAGCCTTGTCGGTACTCAACACCACCACGTTTTTTACTCCATGCTCAACAGCTGAATCCAATACGTTTTCCGTCCCTATTACGTTTGTACGTACTGCCTGCATTGGGAAAAACTCGCATGAAGGCACCTGCTTCAGTGCCGCAGCGTGGAAAACATAATCCACGCCCCGCATGGCAGTATCCACAGAACGCTTATCACGTACATCCCCAATGTAGAACTTCACCTTCGGATTCTGCAAACAATGACGCATATCATCCTGTTTCTTCTCGTCGCGACTAAAAATGCGGATTTCTTTGATATCTGTATCCAAAAACCTTTTTAGTACTGCATTACCAAACGAACCGGTACCACCGGTGATCAAAAGTATTTGATTTGTCATATTATATGTTATTAATTGAAGTTTTTATTTTTCCTTCAATTGTTGTAAAATTCGAAGCTCTTCAATTTTACATTTAATATTTGTGAAATAATGCATTTTTAATGTAGCAAAGATATATCCCTCTTTTCCATCCAGGAACCCCAGTTTCCATATATAATTATAAAAGAAAAATATTACTCCAAGCCACCACGAATCAATGAATGCGTACTTAACTTTTTGTCTGATTGTAAAAACTCGGTAGGTGTCTTTTTTTATCTTCAAGAAGCGCCGAGCCTCCCAATTGGAATATTCATTATGCTTTTGTATATAACTGGTTATCCCCTTGTCTTCTTTGTGCAAAATATATCCGTCAATCTGACCAATTGGTCCGCTTAAAATTGGATGTTCATGTATCTCCAAACCCGAATAATTACCGGTAACATCGTCGTCCTCTATTTTTTCATATTCTCCCGCTGATTTCTTGAATAAGGCCAATTTTCTCGTTGGTATACCATATTTCAATAATTTCCCTAAAAATACATTTCTATAATTAATTTGAAAACCAACATAGTCTCTTGTATCCTTCATAACTACTTTCAAGTTATCAAGGAATTCTTCTGTCATAAATTCATCAGCATCAACAAAGAAAACCCACTCATTTCTAATTGGAACATTTCTCAAAGCCCAGTTCCTTTTTTTGGGAAAATCGCCATTCCATTCAAAATTAATGTAAACGTATCCAAAAGAAATAACAATCTCTTTTGTCTTATCTGTACTTTGAGAATCAATAACTAGAACTTCATCAAAATCTTTTAATAAAGGCAAAAAGTAGGGAAGGTTTTTCTCTTCATTCTTAACAGGGACGATAACAGTAACAGGTATTTTATTCATAAAATTCGTTTTTATCCTTCAAATAAAAAATCAGGTGTGGGAGCTTGTTTCAACAAATATCTGTAAAGCAGCGTACTCTGTTCAGCGATATGGGTCCAGGTAAAATCTTTAGATACCATGTCAAATCCGTTCTTTCCCATCCGGTCTAATTCATCATCAGTCATAGTAAAAAGAGTGGCTAGTCCTTCTCGAATACTTTTTGGTTCAGGGTTGACTCTGATTGCTGCATTTAATTTGAAACCTTCGGATAAATTGCAAAAATCCGTCATAATTACAGGAAGTTGATATGCCCAAGCCTCTAAAACAGCCATGGGCATTGCTTCAGTAAATGATGGTAGAATAAATGCACTTGCCTGTACTATTTCGTTCTCTTTTTCTTCACCAAAGATTGGTCCAATAAACTCCACATAATTACCTAAATCATATCTATTTACCAATGCAATCAATTCCTTTAAATGTCCTTTTTGATCCCAACCTGCAATTCTAATTTTCCAATTCTTCAATAAGTTTGGTGATTTAATTTTCAACATCGATAACCCTTCAATAAACTCCTTAAGCCCTTTAATAGGATTTATGCGGCCAACATAAAGAAGAATTTTCTCTTTATTACTTTTTTCTAATATTTGCTTATCTGGTATATTGATCCCATTTGGAATAATGGCAACAGGATTTTTAAATCCTAAGGCACGGATATTGTCATATTCAGGTTTACATAAAGCACGAAAGCAATCTGCATTTTTCAAGTTCTCATTCTCATAGAACCAGCCTGCAATAGTCTTATGTAATCTTGATTTTTTTAACGCCAATGGAGACAAACTTCCTCTCGGAGCAATTATGATCTTTGTTTTAGGATGCTTTTTTTTGTATCGCAAAGCAGCATATGAAAAATACATCCATATACCTTGAATCTCAATTATATCTGGAGCCTCATTCTCCAACACCTCGTGGATATCTTTAGAGAAACCCAATCTATTTAGGAGAGGTAGTTTGGATATATGATATTCTGCAATTGGAAGATCTTTGTATGCTTTGATATCTTCTTTATGATATTGATCGTGATGTGATACATACGATACTTGTATATTGCAATGATGCATTAGACTCAACCCTAGATTTCTAACCGAGTTGAACAAACCACCAGCCATTCTTGAATTTCTCGCAGATAACAATACTATCTTCATCAGATATTCATCTTAAGTTGCATATAAAAGAATTAAACTCCTCGCTATAAGATCGAAAATCAAAATACTCACTCCCTTTTAATTTTGCCTGATCTTTCATACGTCTTATTTCCAGAGGATCAGCCTTAAGCACCCTTTCTTTAATCGTTTTATACAGATCATCAAAACTATTTTCCGAAAGGATAAAACCATTGACAGAGTCATGTAAATAGGAGTCAAGATCACTTGTGATATTTGCTATTACAGGAACACCTGCAGTCATTGATTCAACAAACTTTGTTGGAAAACCTGCCATATTCTTTCTTGTTTTATCCCTCAACAAAATCATAAAATCAGAAATTTTGTAATAATCGGGTACATCTTTTTGAGACACTTTTCCCAGAAATACAATTCTTTCATTTATATACTGACTATCAAGAAAATGAGAGTATTTATCTAAATAATTTAATTTTGACATTCCTAAAATCAGGAATTGAATATTGGCACCTTCATCTAATAGTCTTTGAATTACATTGATAACAGTATGCAACGAATCTTTTTTTCCAGGATTACCGGCATAAATTATGCGTAATCCATTAAACTGTTTTATAGATTCGGGAATTCCCTTTAAGTTCTCATGAATCCATTTATCTTCCTGCCCATCACAAAGGGGTGGGAGAACAATATTGTTGGTATTTTTATAATATTCATTTAAATAACGACTTATCACAATTTTATTCTTTACGCGATGTTGAAGGCACCTCATATTAAGTAAATTTGGTAGTCTATCAATAAGATACAAATCATTTGAGGAATACCACTCCGTTATATCGTTGACATATTTTTTTTTATTTTTCCTCGCAATTTTCTGTAGTTTTCTGGTAAAATGATATTCAGCATTATATGAAATAAGAATATCAGAAGATGCCACCTCATTTTCAATAAGATTCAAACTATTTCTACCTCTCAGTAAATGCACTTTAACTTTCTCCCACAGACTTCCTTTTATATCCAAATCATTCGATATAACATACTCAAATCCATCGTAATAAAATCTATTATCATCGGATTTATCTTGATTGTTATATTTTCCACCCCAACTAATAAATTTCACCTCATGACCATACAATCTTAATGCTCTGGCATTGTTTAAAACTCTTGAAGCAGCGGCATCATAAATAGGGAAACGAAACGATCCGATATAAATTATTTTCATGTATTCCAGTTTTAGGGGAATAATCCAGTGTATTCTTTGAAACTCATAAGTGTCCTATCCTTCTCCGAAATGATCAAGTTCTCTTTACCCCCTATCTTTTCTAATGGCCACCTAATATTGATATCGGGATCATTATACATGATCCCAGAGTCTCCTTCACCATAGAAGACTTCATCGCATTTGTAAGAAACTACAGAATCGTCCAGAACCAAATAACCATGTCCGAAGAATCGAGGGATATAAAGTTCCAATTTATTATCACCTGTCAGATCAAAACCATACCATTGACCAAATGTCGGAGAATTGGGACGTAAATCAACTATCACATCATAAATATGCCCACTGATACATCTGACCAATTTGGCTTGTTGTTTTACCATCTGAAAATGGACTGCACGAATTACTCCTTTTTTTGAAAGGGTATAAAAGACTTCCTTTAATTCATGTTCAATGCCATTTGTTTGAAAAATATCAATGTTATAATCTTTGATAAAACCACCACGTTCATCAGTTGCATAGAAAGGCTTTATCAAATATGCTCCTTTCAGATCTAATTCCTCAAATTCAAATTTCTGAATCATCTTGTTATAATGTTATAGTTTTTTTAAGCCATTCCATTGTTTTTTTTGTTCCTTCTGCAAAAGAAACATCAGGCCTATAACCACAATCCTTGTTGATGGCGGTTATATTAAAAGTCTTAAGTGGCATATTTGTTCCTGTAAATGGAATTTCCCCAAAAATTGGTATTGAGTCAGGGGCACATGCTTGCTGCATTTCTAGAATAAATTCTCTCAGTGGGCGGGCATTCCCGCTCCCGATCATATATTCACAAAATGGCTTCCCATATTCCGAAACCAGATAAAAAGCCTTGGCAACATCAGTAACATACACAAAATCATAATTTTGTGTTGCGGCTGTAAACTGAAGAGATTCCCCCTTAATAATCTTTCTAAGTGTATTATTGACAAATCGCGGGGACAGTTCTCCCACCCCATAGGCGTTTGTAATCATAGGCCAGAGTAGGTCAATACCAATTTTTGCAGCAACAGATTTACACATACTGTGAGCAATATGTTTTCCCATACCATAAATATATTCCAAACCCGGTTGACTCTCCTGCGCGTGAACAACAGCTTCTACTTCATACTCCATTATACTGCCTGCACCTATAAATCTGCTGCAACCAAGTTCCTTTGCGACTTTAAGACATTCAACCGTGTTCAGGGCATTTTTCATTTGAAGATTATAATCGACTCGTGCTGCTCCAGCTGAACCGTTCCAGGCAAAATGTATGAATGTGTCATACATTCCGTGTGGTATTATCTCAAGCATTGCAGTAGTGTCAGATATGTCACACTGCAAATAAGTCATATTCTCATGTATTCCAAGCCTTCCGGGTGTTTCAGAAATATCCAATGCAAGAACATTTTTACCCTGTTCTAAGAAATATTTAACTGTATAGCTTCCAACAAAACCATCTGCCCCTGTTATAATCACATTATCGATTCGACTTTTAACAGTTTTCAAGTTAGTTACAAGGTCTTCATCACGCAGCCAAGCAATTGTTTTTTTTATTCCTTCTTCGAAAGAAACCAACGGTTTGAAACCGGTATCATTTACCAGTTTAACCGCATCGTAAGCCTCAATGGGCAAAGGGTTACCATTGAAGGGAACCTCACCCAAATGCAATTCGATAGAAGGATCAATGCAATCTCTAATTATCTGAATATACTCTTTAAGTCTTCTTTGTTGTGTACTCCCTAAATAGTAGGCGGTGTTTTTTCGACCTTTTGATGCTGCAAAATATATTGCTCTTGCGGTATCAGAAATATATACAAAATCATAAATCTGATTTCCGGATGTGAAAGATGCCCTTTTACCGTTTAACATCAAGCGACTGGCCATATTCACAAAATTGTTTGTCGTATTCCCGACTCCATATGTATTCGACAGGTAACACCATACATGTTCAATACCAAGTTTGGTACATTTAACCTTAGTCATAAAATGCATGGTGATTTTGGCTATACCATAGGTACTCACGTCGTTTGGAGTAGATCCATCGTTTGGATGATAATTTAATACATCTTTTTCCGCCAAAGTGCCTGCACCTATAAAACGCTTCACACCCATCTTTGAAATTGCATCAACAGTATTCAAAGCATATTTAACATTTGTCAACTGCAGTTCATAATCTGCCCTTTCATCTCCAAAAGAACCAGACCAAGCCAAATGAATACAGGCATCAATATCCCTGGCCGGTATCAGTTCTGGTAATTTAGCGATATCACTTAACTCGCAATATATAATATCCACACCAGGCAAATCTTTGATGTGGTCTACTTTCTCATTTATATCTTTAATGATAGCATAAACCCTTACTTCTTCCTCACACATCACTTTAAGAAGTGACGAGCCAATAAAGCCATTTGCACCTGTTACAATAACTTTCTTCATAATTCAAGTCTACTCAAGAATTCTTCAATCTGTTTATCCATGCAAGCTCTGACATCTCCATTATCAATCCAGCATTTACTCCACTCCACTACCTTTTCCATTGCTTTATCAAGGTTCCAATAAGGTTGCCAACCAAATGTTGTTTTCATTTTTGAACAGTCCAATTTAAGGAAGTTAGCTTCATGTGGTCCACCATCATAACGGTTGATCCATTTCATATCTTCACCCCAACGTTTTACAAACAATTCAACCAAGTCACCAGTTTGAAAACAATCCACCTCGTCTGGACCAACATTATACGAGTCAGCGTAAGCGCTATCTTCATACTGTTTAGCTGCAATCATCAGATAAGCATATAGCGGTTCTAACACATGCTGATAAGGACGTGTTGAAAAGGGATTTCTCACAATGATGTCTTCCTTTACTTGTGCAGCCCTTACACAATCTGGAATGATCCGATCATTGGCGAAATCTCCACCACCTATCACATTTCCAGCTCTTGCAGTCGAAATAGGAACGGTAATCTTACCTTGTTTATCAGTAAAGAAACTTCTTTTATAGCTTTTAGTTACTAACTCAGAACAAGATTTTGAATTTGAATAAGGATCAAATCCATCCAGCTCCTCATTTTCACGATAACTCCACACCCATTCCTTGTTTAAATATACTTTGTCTGTAGTCACATTCAGAAATGATTTAACACTTCTGCTATTTCTAACACATTCAAGGACATTAACAGTACCCATTACGTTTGTTTCGTATGTGTATGACGGGTTTTTATAGCTATCACGGACAATTGGTTGAGCTGCCAAATGAAATACAATCTCAGGTTGAGCCTCTTCAAAGGCTGCCTTGAGAGCTTCATAATCGCGGATATCTCCAATTATTGATTGAACATCCCTATATATTTCAGCAATTTCATAAAGTGAAGGTGTTGTTGGAGGATTCAATGAAAAGCCGGTAACTTTTGCCCCTGCATTAGAGAGCATTTTACAGAACCATGAACCCTTAAAACCGGTATGACCTGTAACTAGAACCCTTTTTCCCTCATAAAATTTCAAATTAAAATAACTCATATTACCAAATTTTCCAGGGAGCATTATCATCTGCCCAAAGTTTTTCTAATTTCTCCTTTTCTCTAAGCGTATCCATGCATTGCCAAAACCCTTTGTGCGTATAGGCCATGAGTTGTTGCTTGTCAAGCAATTTTTTCATGGGATCTTTTTCGAGTATCGTATCATCACCATCAATATAATCAAAGAATTCTGGTTCAAATACCATGAAACCAATATTAATCACATCACCGTCCATATCTGACTTTTCTCGAAATGCCTGAACCTGTCCATTTTCAATCTCTAAAACACCTTTATTTTGACCAAAATTATACACTGATACTGTACCAATTTTTCCATGAGAGTTATGATAAGCTAACAGTGATTTAATATCAATATCTCCTACGGCATCGCCATATGTAAGTAAAAAGGTCTCATCTCCAACATATTCCTGGATCCTTTTTATACGCCCCCCGGTTTGTGTGTTTAAACCTGTATCGACTACTGTTACTTTCCATGGTTCTACACTTTTTTGATGTACAATAATTTCATTTCCATTTGTAAAGTCGAAAGTTACATCAGACGTATGCAAAAAATAGTCTGAAAACCACTCCTTTATTGCATGTTGTTTATATCCCGCACAAATAATAAATTCGTTGACTTCATAAAATGAATACCCTTTCATTATGTGCCAAAGTATAGGCATACCACCTATCTCAATCATAGGTTTGGGCTTAAATTGAGATTCTTCTGAAATTCGGGTTCCGAAACCACCGGCTAAAATGACTAATTTCATATGTAATTTTATTTTTGTTGATATTTAAGTAATGTCTAAAATTTAATGTCGTAATGTTGTCCCACATTGTTGAGCACAAACGACAAACGTTCCTTGAGATTTTGAAAACTGAGATAGGCATCGAAAGGTATCCATTGATACTTGATTCTTCTCCATAATAGTTCTATCAAATTCAACTCCGGAGAGTAGGGCGGCAAGAAGTATATCAGTACGTCTTGCTCTTTCCACGCCTGGATTTTGGCTTTGAACTTTTTAGATCTGTGAATGGGCGAATTGTCCAGGATAACAACGGTCCTTTTTACGGTTTGAGCAACAAATTTATCCATAAAACGGATGCATGTATCGGTGTTGTATGTACCCTCATGCATCTCGAAAAACAGATGGTTCTTGCGGGTCATCAAGCCAACTACATTTAGTTTTTTCCCCTTTGTAGCAGGCAAAAGGATTTGTGTCCCTTTCATCTGCCAGGCATAGGGAACATTGGGAGTAAGACCAAAATGGCTTTCGTCACCAAAATAAAGATCAATGTATCCGCTGTCTTCCAACTGCTTAAGGGTTTCTATTTGTACTTGTTTGCTATCGAACTCCGCCTGGTTTCGTTTGGTCTTCAGGGATAACCGGATGCGTCTCCAGGTATAGCCCAGTATCTTTTAAAAAATTCTGCAAGGTCTTTTTGCAGAGGGTGATTTGGTGTTTTTCTTTAAAATAACTGAGTACATTTTTAAGGTTTCGACCATGAAGTTCAACCTGTTCGGCAACCTCTTTCTCATAACCCTTCAAGCGGGTCTTGACCCCACGTCCGGGTACCATTTGGAGCGAATCAACGCCACTTTTTTCCCATCCGTCGAACCACCGCTCAATCGTCCTGCGGCTCACTCCAAAAATTGCAGTCAGATTCGTAATCGATTGTTTCTGGTGTGACAAAAGAAGGCATTGACTACGCTTTCTTACTAAGTTGTCGCTACTACTCTTATGGAGGAGCTCCAGAGCCTCAAGCTCATCAGTTTTCAGTGTTATATATCTCATAGTGAGACAAATATACAAAGAAATTAGCAGAATAACAAGAATATACAACATTATATTATTCTAATTACTTACATTCTTGTCTTAATATAATAATTCGCAGCTATAAAAGAAGGAAACCATAGAATCATTAAAAAAAATCTGTTTGTTAAGCCCTTTATTTTCTCATTTGACCAATCATGATCTGGATATGCATCTTTGATTTTCAGAATATGATAAAATAAGATATAGTGGAATACTCGTTTAATCCTTTCAGTTCTGCTATAATCATATTCATCCCAGTGATTCAGGGTATACTTGTCGGCCCATAACATATTGATACAATGTTGTACTGTAACTTTCTTTATTTCGACGTTAGTAATAGAATCTGAAGAATTCATATAATATATTTTGAGACAGTCATTCACAAAATAAGATTTGTATTGATGACTTAGCTTACTCCATATTGCTGTACTGTCAACCACAAAAGTAACCCCATCAGGTTCAGGGAATAGATTATCTTTAAGCAGCTTCGTCACATGCATATTGGTGTGTTCTACATGTAAACCTTTTCTATCCCAAATCTTCCGAGCCTCATTTTTTGAACAATTATTTAATTTTTGGGGAAAAGGATCACCAACACGTTTCCCATTTTCATCTATGCATTGGGCAACAACTTCACGATACTCATTTCGATTTTCAACAGGTAGTTTCTCCCAATAATTCACAAAAACCTGCATAGCATTTGGCAAGAACTCATCGTCTGAATCCAGCATAGATAAATACTTACCTCTTGCACGACGAATTGCGCTATTCTTCCCTGTATGAGGGCCTGAGCCACTCGACCTTTTGATATACATAACCGGTATTGTTGCCTGTTTCAAAAAATCTTCCACCACGTCATCAATATTGACAGATGAACCATTATTCACGACAATGTATTCCATATTCTTGAAAGATTGATTGTCTACAGATTGCATAGCCCTCAACAACAACTCTCTTCGATTGTATACGCTGGTAATAACTGTTACAAGAGGAGTTATATTTACTGACCAAAGATCATTTGTTTTGATTGATATGATTGGTTCCTTCATTTTTAATACCTGTTTAGCAGAAAATAAACCTTTGACAATATTTTGTCATTATCATAATTAAAAGTAGCTAATTCCTCCCGCAAAGAATTATATTTTTCGGGATTATCAATTAAATATTGGATCCGCTTACTTAATTTATCCAAAGGCTCATAGTATCCATTCACATCATAATTTATTAACTCTTTTGCGGAACCGAAATTGGTGCATACAACCGGTATATGAAGAATTTTGGCCTCGTTAATTACATAAGGATTTGCTTCTGACAATGATGTGTTAACTAAAAGGTTTGCTTTAATCAGATAGCCATATGGATTATTAATCTCTCCTAAAATATGTACTCTGTCTTGCACATCATACTTGCCTAAATTTTCTTTTAAAAGATTATACTCGGCATGTGTCCCGACAGGACCGATTATATACCAGCAGATGTTACTTCCGGCATCAATCAAGTCACGAGCTAACGCAGGTATTGCTGATATTTGCTTTATCGGATCTATGCGGCCTATCGAAACAATAATGAATTTCTTATCATCAAACGAAATGTCACATTCAGATAGAGATTTTTTACGGATTAGTTGATCATCAATGATTGGGTAGACAGAAAAAACATTACTAGAAAAATCAGGATAAAAATTCAAAAAAGATTCTTTCGTATAATCTGATACACAAACAATTGAATGAAACGTTTTATAGATTATCTCGTCATCCACTGAAGTACTAAATTCACGATAACTGGCATAATCACATTGTATCCAAGCAATTTTGTTAGGGTGATTCATATAATGAACAAAGCGTGTCGGTACACCTTCGCTATAAGCAATGACCGCATCATAATGTTTCTTGTTTGCTATTTTAGTGGAAATTCGTTTAAAAAGAAAATCTTGAAACCTGTATTTTGTTATCTTAGCGGCAAACTTCACAGCTATGCTCAAATATTTATCAAATCCGTTCCGTTTTTCCAAACGAGATATCAGCGCATCAATATATCTATCTTTGGGGAGCAAAGTACAATTATGTAATTCATTAGCATAAGGCCCCTGATGAGCCATCACAAATACATCCGCATTGTAGAGCGATGTATCCAATTTATTTAATAGATTTTGGAGTGAACGATTTGTACCTCCATGCCCTAAATTTGTAATGACAAATAGTATTTTTTTCATCATCCTTAATTTGACCGTATTAAATGCAAATCTTTTAGAATCCTTTTAATAATTGATTTTATAATTACTCGACCCTGCAGCTTAATGAGCGCAAAGAATGGTGCTTTATCATCCTTGAAATAGGTGGCAAAAGAATTTGCCTTCCGCATATTATTTTTCCATTCAGAAAAAGAAATTGCTCCATTAATCATTTCTAGAAAGTAAGAGTCTTCAGGAACAAAAAATACCTCTTTAAATTTTGAGTTTTCTATTTCATTTTTATAATCACCACCAGCATTGAAAAGATACCAGATGTAGGGTAAATTCATCCCAGAATCAGTAACACTGATAGAATTCCCATCATTTCTGAAATTTATTTCCAAGAAATAATTCATATTATCTTTCCCTCTCAGGAATTCAATACTAAACAGACCAGAATAACCTATATGTCGCAAAAGGTTATGACATTTATTAATTAATTCATTAAGAGAGGATTCTAGACGATTAAACTTTAAAAAAACTAAATTGTTAAAGTTGTTTGCATTAATAATATGAGTCCTTCCCGGAATAATTATCTCTTGTCCACCATTTAAAGAACAACCTAGAAATTGAAATTCAAAATCTTTGTCAATATATTTTTGAACTTGAAAAACTCGGCAGTTATGATTTCCCTCTAAGAACACCTTTAATTCGTCTGAATTGTTGCATAATTTAAAATCAGCTTTGCCATTCTTTACGCTGGTAATTGACTTAGTTATGCATGGGTACTCAACTTCGTTAATATTGTCTCCAATGTTTATCAACCAAGACTTCGGTGTTGCAATGCCAAAAGACTTTGCACTCTTAGTCATTTTGTCTTTGTTCATCCAGGACGAAACGGCACCTTGTTTTACGGCATTTGGTAAATAAAAACAATCATTTAATAAGTTGAGATTGTTATCAACCAAACTAGCAGCATCATCACTACAGGTATACAAAACTGCTTTCCTCTCTGTATCTGTGAAGTTCTGGAGCAGGCACCTTAAAACATCGTCATCCGTTGAACAAATCCAACCTCTTTCAATATATTTACTTCTCAGGACAAAACTTTTCTTTAACTTAGACTGAATAATAACATACGGTTTGACTCTCTCCCTTGCCAGACTCTGAATCACTCCAAGAGCGTTCTGATGGTTTGCACCAATTATTACAACTTTATTGTTCATATATCATTTTCAATATAATCAATACATTAGTCTAAAAAAGAAGTGAGCGATATGCATCATAGCTAAAATATGGACCATTTAACCATATCTTCAATGCATAAAATAGGTATATAGAAATTGCAGCTATATATGCATATTTATAAGAATTCTTTCGTCCCTTATAAATTACCACGATCGAGCCAACCATAAAAAATGATGCAAAGTACTGTGTCATTCTCATATTGAGCGGGCCTAACAAATTGGCCATTAAAAAGAGTAATGACAACTTTACCATTATATTTTCTTTTTGAGATAGATTTTTATCTTTTACCAGAAATAATAATAATGCACTGGTTGCTAAAGCAAAAAGTGACGCCAACATACCGGCATTTTTCCCTAATTCTTTTACGTTTTCTAACGGCAACGAATAACGGTTAAAATATCTGTTCACGAAAGTTTCAACAAAACTCAATAAAAAAGTATTAGAGGTTAAGGCAATAATGATCATAATTGACAGCCATGTATATAATGTTTTCGTGGTTACTGTTTTCCCGTTTGCTATTATATAGGCAAGTGGAGCATATAATATTACACTATTATGAAACCAATAAGCAATAAATATTAATATTAAAAAAGGGATTATTTTCCTCTGATGTATAAAATATGTTGAAAGAATAAATATTGAAATTGCAATCCCGTTACGTATGGCTGTTAACATAAAGAAAACCGTATACTGTCCGTTGAGGAATAAAAGTAAGAAACCTAACCAAGCCCATTTAGAGGGTATATACCACTTGAATAAAAAATAATAAGCACTACACAACAATAATGTTTGAATGATCAGCAGACTTCTGTAAGAGGGTAATAATTTATTTAATAAATAATATCCAAATTCTATTCTCTCATTAGCTTCGACTCCATATAATTTTACATTTTGAAAATAATTTTCATATGTGGGATAATCAAGACCGTAATCAACACGAAAAGCTCCATACATGAAAAATATAAAAAAAGAGAATAATAGTCTTACTGAAGACTGGCGTTCATTTTTTACAGGAAGTAAATTTAATAAAACAACGAATATGGCTAAAGCAAAATAAACACTCATACTTTTAGATTATCTTATCTGTTTTAACACCTTTAATATATTTTTAATCCGGGTTGTGAAAGCAGAATAATAGATTCGACCAATAAGTGGATATAAATATCCGTAACCATCCACAACACATTGTCCATCGAGAAAATTAATGGTATGAATGCCCAGATTGTATTTATAGGACTGAGGTTTTATCCTGAATTTCAACTCTTCTTGAAACGCATCACTAAAATCAACTTTCATTATAGACAATGCAGATCCATAAAATCTAGAACAATCCTGAGCCGGACGATATAGTTGTTCGTTAACAGAAAAAAAATTACCCGCTGGACGAGAGTAACCTCTATCGTAAGTGAAAGGATAATTATCCACTTGAACATAGGGACCTAATAGGCTTTCAGATTTATACAAAAAGACTTGTTCCTGTGTATTTGGATATTTCATTGAAGTCATCCAATATTTCCCTTCATTTATAAAAATTGTGGCATCAGCCACCGCTTCATTTAAAATAATAACGGGATTGATTAATGTATGATTATCTTCATCCAATTCGTATATTTTCAAAGTTCCAGACATCCCGTTTTCCGGATACACATACACTTTACCATTCTCTCGAATATATGCAGGATAGGATAGGTGCGAATCGGTTTCCAATAATAAAAATCTGTCATATAGGCGTTTTGTTTTATTATCAACAATCAGTTCAACTATTCGCCCTTTTGTTTCATCAAAAAGCATTTCTTCGGCCAAAAGAATAATATATTTATCTGTAATCTTTAAAATAAATGGATCAGCAAAGAAACGATCATTATAACGATGCTTCATCCACTGAATTTCACCCAATTTAGTTTTATAGATTAAATGTTCAGGAGAAATATCAACGAACCCAATATTCCAATTAGATCGGTTTATATATTTAGTAATTCTTTTGTACATAAACTATTAGAAAATTATACCATAATGTCAAACTTATTTTTTTTCAATGTTGCAAAGTTCATCCATAGAATCTTTCCACAATAAAAAGAACCAAGTTCTTTAAAACCGCTCTTTATCTGCACTTTAAATGCCGGTATATTCCCATTCAGGACTAATGCAAGTACTTGAGTTTTTCCTAACTCGTTCAGTTTTTGAATACGAAAATTGTTCATTTTAGAATGCAAGCCCCTACCTCTGGCGATTGGATCACAATAGGAGTCTTCGAGTAAACCCTCCTGCGGCAAAAGGTAGATAGGATTTTTTAACTGTACGGGCAATCCAAGTCTTTCGGTTGATATCCATGTAGAATATATTAGATGTCCGTTTTCAATAATCCCATAGGCTTTATAGTTTGGATCATTTAGTCTCTCTTTGATCAATTCAAGTCTTTTTTTGTGAAAAGCTAATTTATTACCCAACAAAAAGTCTTCGTATCTTAATTCTTTAACTATCAAATCAAAATTTTCTAGACTGGCTGTCACATTCTCAACATTAATATTCAGACGCAAATAGTGAATTCTTCCAAATTGTGTCCCAAAAAATTTCCTAAGTATCGCTTGACCAATCTGTTTAAATGTATATTTCATATAATAGGTTGTCTTTTGCTTATTTAAATTTATATTTGAATGATTTCAATTTATTATTAACCATAAAACGTTCATTGGAATTAAGTCCCAACAAATAAGTAGTTCCAAGTACAGAGACAACACTTACCAAACATACAAAAATAAAAGAACTAAAATTTTGAGGTAGTCTGATATGCATCATTAAGGGAACAAAAGAAGATACGACTGTTACAACAAAAGTCCTCAAAATTACTTCTTTGAAATATCTTTTAAGAGATAGTTTTATTAAAGGACGTATCATCAGTAGCTGAACATATAAAGACACCAAAGTGACTACCAGTTGAATATAAAAAACACTCTCCGGAGCATATCCTAATTTTAAGGCAAGAAATGAAACAGGGATCATCAGCATTAGAATCAACCCTTTAACAGTTTGAAACTTCTTTAATTTCCCGGTAGCCAAATTGGCAGTATGCAATGGTTGCTCTAATGATTCAAAAAACATGATAACCAATATCAACCTCATAAAAGCCACTGTATGATCAGGTACCTCGACTAACCAAATTCCCAATATGAGTTTTGTCTCCAACAAAATTGGAAGTGCCAATACAAAAAACAAAAAAAAAGAAAATTTTGAGGAAGAGATTATCAACATATGCATACGATTCAAATTATCGGTAGCATAGGTTTTTGTGATTTGAGGAATAACAGCATACTGAAAATTTGAAATAAAACCTTTGACCGCTCCCTGAACCTGATTTGCAACTCCACGTGCTGCATTGACAACAGGCCCAAAAAACATATTTAAGAATATATTTAGCACCTGAGAAGATCCAATTGCAGCCATATTACCTATTAAATTCCAGCTGGCAAAAGAGAACATTACTTTCATTAAACTTTTATCAATGCTTAAAGAGAACCTGGATTCAGGAAAATGGCGGTTGCAATAAACGCCATAAATAACTCTATTAATAACCTGAATTCCAAAAAGAAAAAAGGAATATAGAATCAATTTATCAACGGAAATGAATGTCAACAAATAAACCACTACGAGCTTAAGAGTAACATCCAAAATAGAAATATAGGCAAATGCACTCATTTTCTCATGTGCAATTATATCCGCATCGTAAGGAACACTCATTACGCCGACAGCTGTAGTAAGAATTGAAAACTGATAGGCCCAAAATGCGGCATTCATTCGTTCAGGAGGAATAGAAAGTTGCTTATAAAAAACCCATAATCCCAAGGTCTCGGCTAAGACCACAATTATTAAGGCCAATACAATATGTATTATCAGACTAGTAGAAAATACGATTTTCAATTCTTGATCATTACCCTTTCCCAACGTAAAAGCAATATAACGATTAGTTGCATTTCCCATTGCCGAACGGAGAAACACAAACATCGTTACAACACTTCCTACAATATTGTAAAGACCGTAATCAACTACACCTAAAGTGGCAAGAACAATACGGCTGGTATATAATGACACACCTAATACCAATATCATTCTTGCATAAAGCAATAATGTATTCTTGGCTATACGCTTATTATCAGATGAATTGCTCATGAAATCTTGATTGTATGAATGGGGAGATGTGTGGATTTGGACTATATCGCACAACAAGAAAACCTAATTTGTGATTAAATAACATATTATTTTTCTGAATATTTGCGGCAACTTCTCATAGTCACGACCATTGCAGCACAACTTTACATATTGTTGAACAAGCCTATTTTATAAGAATAGTGTTTAAATATCTCTCAATTTCTACCTATAAATTTAGGATGTTCATTATCTAAATCTACAGATTAAAACTATCATAACTTCCCATCAATCACCTCTTCACTCAATATACCCTTCACATCATATACAACGCTCACACCGTTGGTAATCTTCTTCAAATCAAGACTCTTAAACTCGTTGTGCGCCACGGCTAAAATTACCGCATCAAACACTTCATCTGGAAGCTCGTTCTGCAGCACTACCCCATACTCATGTTTTGCTATGGCTGGATTTGCCCAGGGGTCGTAAATGGTGACGTCGGCATTGTATTCTTCCAACGTCTTGATGATGTCGATCACCTTGGTGTTGCGCACGTCGGGACAGTTTTCCTTGAAGGTGAATCCGAGCACCAGTATCTTTGAACCCAGCACCTGGATTCCTTTCTTGAGCATCAACTTCACCACCTGATCGGCCACATACTCGCCCATGCCATCATTGATGCGACGTCCGGAAAGAATGATCTCCGGATTGTAACCCAATCGCTGTGCTGCCTGTGCAAGATAATAGGGATCTACGCCGATGCAATGACCGCCTACCAACCCCGGTTTAAAGGGAAGGAAGTTCCACTTGGTGCCGGCCGCTTCCAGCACATCCTGGGTATCGATGCCCATCTTGTTGAATATCTTGGCCAGCTCGTTCACAAAGGCGATGTTGATGTCCCTCTGCGAGTTCTCGATCACCTTGGCCGCCTCGGCCACCTTGATGGTGGGGGCCAGGTGGGTGCCGGCGGATATCACGGAAGCATATACTTCATCCACCATCTTGCCGATTTCGGGGGTACTGCCGGAGGTGACTTTCCTGATCTTCTCCACAGTGTGTTCCTTGTCGCCGGGATTGATCCGCTCGGGACTGTAGCCCGCAAAGAAGTCCTTGTTGTAGACCAGTCCGCTCACTCTTTCCACCACGGGAATGCACTCATCTTCGGTAACGCCGGGATAGACGGTGGATTCATAGACCACGATATCGC
The DNA here is from genome assembly GCF_056629195.1 of Proteiniphilum sp. LBM24028. NCBI lineage: Bacteria > Pseudomonadati > Bacteroidota > Bacteroidia > Bacteroidales > Dysgonomonadaceae > Proteiniphilum > Proteiniphilum sp. LBM24028. The sequence continues at coordinate 2,164,314 of NZ_CM152817.1, forward strand.
CCTTGGAGATCACTTTCCCCACCGTTTCACTGGCTCCCCAAAGGGGTCGCAGGTCGGGATTGTTGTTCTTGTCCACCGGTGTGGGTACGGCTACTACGTAGAAGTTGCAATCACGAATTGCTTCAATATCGGTGGTGCAGGTCAACCCGCCGACGCTGCCGGTACGCCCGGCTTGTATCGCTTCCTGAAGCAGATCATCCTCCACCTCGAGGGTACTGTCGTGGCCGCTCATCAGTTCATCCACACGCGACTGGCTCAATTCGAACCCCACGGTCTTGTATTTCGTACTGAAAAGCCGTGCCAGCGGCAGGCCCACATATCCGAGGCCGATTACGCAAATACGTGGATTGAAATAGCAAATTTCTTCTTCCATTGAATGAGATATTATGTTTTGTTTTAATTGTCGTTTTGAATTGTTTTTCTACAATTTCCGTATAGGTTTTCGAAGTCTCGGCTATTCTTTCAGGATCCACTCTGCGAAAGGAGCGTCAATATGATTTGTTGTCTGAGTGAAACGAGTTTCAAATCATATAGCGAATGAGCAGTTGTGGATGAGAGAATAGACGCAAACGAGAAAAATTATTCGGAAATTTAAATCAAATATGATTCTACAGATTTTCCCAGTACCATTTCACGGCTTCTTGCAGCCCCTGCTGCATGGAGTATTGCGGATCATACCCCAGCAGGTTGCGGGCCTTGTCGATATTGGCCAGCGAGTGGGGAATGTCGCCCGCACGGTTGGGACCGTGAAGGATCTCCACCTGGGCGATCTCCGGATCGAACTCCGAAAGATATTCTTTCAGATATCCCACAAGCTGATTCAGGGTTGTGCGCTCGCCGTAGGCGGTATTGTAGACGGTATTGAGGGCCGCCGGATTGGCAGTCTCCATGGCGAGGATGTTCATCAGGATCACATTGTCGACATAGGTGAAGTCGCGACTGTACTCACCGTTGCCGTTGATGACGGGCGACTCGTGCGCCATCAGCTTCTTCACGAAGAGGGGAATCACTGCCGCATAGGCGCCATTGGGGTCCTGCCTCCTGCCGAACACGTTGAAATAGCGCAAGCCGATGGTCTCCATTCCGTAGGTTTTGGAAAAGACATCGGCATAGAGCTCGTTCACATACTTGGTGATGGCATAGGGCGACAGGGGTTTCCCGATCACATCTTCAACCTTGGGGAGCGACTGGCTGTCGCCATAGGTGGAGGAGCTGGCGGCATAGATGAACCGCTTGACGCCGGCATCGCGACTGGCTACCAGCATTTGCAAAAAACCCGACACATTTACTTCGTTCGATGTGATCGGGTCTTTGATGGATCGGGGTACCGAACCGAGTGCCGCCTCATGAAATACAAAATCGATACCTTCAACGGACTTGCGGCAATCATCCATGTTACGGATATCGCCCACCTGCAGGGTAAGCGTATCAGGATATTTTTCCAATAGGGGAAGCAGATTTTCAATCTTTCCGGTTGCAAAATTATCAAGAACTCTTACTGAATGTCCGCTATCCAACAGTGCTTCCGTGAGGTTGGAACCGATAAAACCGGCTCCACCGGTTACCAGTATATTATGCATTTATTTATGAGTTTATATCTTGTAAGACAATCGTTTAGCCACTTATTAACCATGCCGCGCAAGCGCACTTCGTGACTACCGGTCACATTAAATTACGCGCGGCAGATTCATTTTCGCAGTATTACAAAATTACAATAAAAAACCATATCCGTTCTTTTTTATTTTGTCAAATACAAAATATGGGACATGGTTCTACAATTTTGCTGCCCTATAAACACATCATACACCAAAATGTTTCAACAGGTCGCCATTAAGTTTTTGTTACTTTTCGGCAATCACAGTTTCTGTTGCTTTATTATTAAGGGTATCGACAGTGAAGACGGAAGTATATACCTCATCTACAATCCTGGTAATCTCAGGGGTACTGCCGGAAGTGAATTTTCCGATACCCCAGCTGGTGAACCCCTTCACTTCGAAATTGTCAGGCCCAGGACTGTACCCGGCAAAGAAATTGAAGTTACAGGTGAGGCCGCTCACCTGCTCAATGATGGAAATACAGTCATTCTCCGTAATGGTGGTACCGACACAGAAGTCATACACGACAATATCGCCTCCCGAAAGCACTCTCCCAACAATCTCACAGGCATCCCGGAGGATACGCAGATCGGGTTCGTTCCTTTCGACACATATCGGAGGGACGATGATTACATAAAAATTGCATTTGCGTATCTTTTCCACATCGGAGGTGCAGAACAGACCATTCCTTATCGCCTGTTTCAATAGTTTATCCGACACCCTTGACGTGCTGCCATGGCCGTGCATGAGCTTATCCGTACGTGCCTGATCGAAATCATACCCGATGGTCTTATACTTCTCACTGAACAGCATTGCATGATATATGCCTATATGACCGAGCCCGATCACGCAAATACGGGGATCATAATAGGAAAACGCATCTTCTGATGCTGTAATTGATAAATCATTCATTGATTACTAAGAATAGAATGTTAAACCACGCAGGTAGCCTGCCTGGCAAATACCGGAAATTGGGATCACCAATAAACAGTGGAAGAGATTACGCCTTCTTCTTTCAACCGTTTAACAATGTAATAGTCTTTGTCGTTTTTGTAACGACGCCCATGCGCCAGCCGGTAGACATGGATACCCGTGGAGCCGTGCTCCCGCGCAATGGCACGGTATAACTTCCTGTTACCACACTTAAAGTAGAATTTAAATGTTGAAATCATAATTAATTACGCAAAAAAAAAGAATCTCCAACCTGTGACAATGCCCTTTTTTTGATTTTACTAACACGATATTTAACTCACAATGAACTTCATAAGGGCATACTGGTGCAAAATTAGGACAATTTTCTATTAAAAAAAGGATTTCAATGAAAATTTTTTAATGTTCATTAAAAAACATACTATACAACCAATGAAAGCCGGAAAGGTTTTTTAATATAGGTAAAACATCTTTGTTGAAGGTTATTTGCAATTTGATGGAATATGGAAAATGGTGATCAACTTATTCAAGATATAAACGAATCATATTTGATGAAAATGAAGATTTTTCATAATTAAATATGTTACTCTGGGGAATATGAAATTCTATTTAACCAATTAATTTTGACCCATTTACTACCCAACTTAAAATTAAATCAGGTGAGACAATTATCTTAACATCATTAACAAAAATATGACCCTGTTTCACTTTAGGGAAAGTACATTTCATCCAATAGAAAATGCCATTCGGTTTATTTTATTTTTACGTTTTTCAAAATTTTTCCCTGCCCATACACACTCCCTGGATGCTCCTTCCCATCGGGGGAAGAGAAATAGAGCCAGAAGTGGGTATTTTCAATCTCCCACCCGTCCGGGAGTGTGAAGGTGACCCCGCCGGCATTGCGGTTGCCGGAGACAAGCAAAGAGAGTGGTCACTGCAATGGGAAAGCCTCCTTCGTGAGAACAGCAACCTACTACTGACAAGCTCACACGCGAGCACAGCGAACTGAAAGAGCAAGCCGCTCCTTCCTCCCCCTTCAACCTCAGACTGCTCCTTGCGGGTATCATCCTGGGCATCCTGCTAATGGGCTGGCTCATGCAACGACAGAAAGTTTTTTTTCATCAGCAAGCTTAATTAACTGTTCAATTGTGTCTTTCATAATATTTATCATTGTAATTTTATCACTTCATACGGCCTATCCATTTTTTGGATGCACGTTGTTTAGGCTTCAGTCTGAGAGAGAGATCCTAATATAGAAAGGTCACGCCGGAGTCTCGCCAATCGGATCTGCTCACCGGCTGCCTGTAAACTCTTTTGTAGCTGACGGGGAAGCTTGATTTCCATTGTATTTTTTGCCTAATCATTAACCTATCATATAATTTACAATTATAAGGTTTATTATTTATTTTAAGATGGGTCATAATAGATAAAATTACGTTCCAGTAATTCTACGTCACGGATTTTGTAATGTTGAACGGCATTCTAAAGAATAACGGATGAACAACCTGCTACAATAAATTTATTAAACAATTTCCAGAATACGTTTACAAGCCTGTCCGTCGCCATAAGGATTGCTGGCCTGTGCCATGGAACTGTAATAAGCCTGATCGTCCAAGAGCATGGAAACTTCTTTTACAATGAGATCGTAGCTTGTGCCTACCAGCTTTACCGTGCCGGCAGCGACCGCCTCGGGACGTTCGGTGGTATCGCGCATCACCAGCACGGGCTTACCCAGGCCGGGGGCTTCTTCCTGTATGCCGCCGCTGTCGGTAAGTACCAGCGTGCTCTGCTCCATGAGATAGACAAAGGGGAGGTACTCCAGCGGCTCGATAAAGAAAATATTGCCGTGGCCGGCACCCTCTTCGGGATTGCGCGCAACGGCAGCTTCACCGAATATGTCTCTGATGGGCTTGCGCACGTTGGGGTTAAGGTGCATGGGGTAGACAAAATCGACCTCCGGATATTTCCGGGTGAGGGTCTTGATGGCATTGCACATATGAACGAAACCGTCGCCAAAGTTCTCGCGGCGGTGGCCCGTGATGAGCACCAGCTTGCGTTGGTTGGGAAGGGGCGACATCCAGTCTTCGATGCACAGGGCAGGCAGACCGCTTTCCAGTAGGCTCTTTTTAATTTCTCCCTGCAGGCTGCGATCACTTTTTATCTTATCGATCACCCAGTAGAGGGCATCGATCACGGTGTTGCCGGTGACGGTGATGCTCTCCTCCTTTATTCCTTCTTTCAGCAGGTTCTCCTTGCTGAGGGGCGTGGGAGCGAAGTTCCAGGTGGCGATGCGGCTGGTGATCTGCCGGTTCATCTCCTCGGGCCAGGGGCTATAGATGTTGTGGGTACGGAGTCCTGCTTCGATATGGGCGACCGGAATCTGTTGGTAGAAGGCGGCCAGCGCGGCAGCCATGGAGGTGGTGGTGTCGCCGTGGACAAGCACCATGTGAGGCTGCACCTCCCGGTACACATCGCGCAGTCCGGTAAGCACCCGGGCGGTGATATCGTAGAGGTCCTGCCCCTGCTTCATGATGTTGAGGTCGTAATGGGGCGTGATGCCGAACAACCGCAGTACCTGGTCGAGCATCTCGCGGTGTTGACCGGTAACGCAGACAAGGGTCTCGAACCGGTCGGCCTGTTCTTGAAATGCTTTCACCAAAGGGGCTACCTTGATGGCTTCGGGACGGGTGCCAAAGACCAGCATGATTCGTTTTTTATTTTCCATTCTGTTCGCGTTCTATTTTCGGAGGTCAGTTTTTTTTGAAGACTCCGCAGAAGTCGAGAATGATCTTGTCTTCTCTCCATGGGAGGGTTTTAAATGGATTGTGGGCGACAAGAAATACCACAATATCGGCTTGCTCGTAGGCTTCGCGGTAGTCGGTCAGCTTGAACACCTTATGCTCACCGATATTGGGTTCCACTATCAGGAAATCGCCATTGTTGTGGCCTTGCATGACCCGGGTGGCGATGTACTTGGCGGGCGACTCGCGCAGGTCGTCGATATTGGGCTTGAAGGCTAGTCCCATCAGCGCCACCACCGGCTCACGACCATGTTCCAGTTCGAACTCCTTGATGGCCTGCTGGGTTTTCTCGGCACACCAGAAGGCTTTATAGTTGTTGATTTCCCTGGCCTTCCCGATAAGCTGGCTCTCCCGGGGGAAGTCGGCCGTGATAAAGTAGGGGTCCACGGCAATGCAGTGCCCTCCCACCCCGCTGCCGGGCTGCAGGATGTTGACACGGGGGTGCTTATTGGCGAGCTCGATCAGCTCCCACACGTTGATGCCAGCCTTGTCGCAGATCAGCGACAACTCGTTGGCAAAGGCGATCTGCACGTCGCGCGACGAGTTCTCGGTGAGCTTGCACATCTCGGCGGTGCGGGCATTGGTACGGTGGAGCGCTCCCTGCACAAACCGGCTGTAAAATGCAACGGCCCGGTCGGTGGAGATTTCGTTGATGCCCCCGATGACCCGGTCGTTATGTACCAGCTCATAAATGACGTTACCCGGCAACACGCGCTCCGGACAATAGGCGATGGCAAGCTTGTCTTTCAGTTGGGGACGTTCGGAGAAGATGAGGCCGGCCATCTTTTCGGTGGTTCCGACGGGTGAGGTGGACTCGATGATAAAGAGGTCACCCTCTTTCAGAAAGGGCAGCACACTGCGGGTGGCAGCCTCCACGTAGGAGATATCGGGCTCGTGATCACCGGTAAAGGGAGTGGGCACCACAATAAGGTATACATCGCTTTCTTCGGGAACAGCCCGGGCCTTCAGGGTGCCCTTACCGATTACCCGGCTGCAGAGTTCCTCCAGTCCCGGCTCCACGATATGGATCTGTCCGTTGTTGATGGTTTCCACTACGTGCGGATTGATGTCCACACCAATTACTTCAATGCCGTTATCGGCCGCTACAATGGCTGTGGGAAGGCCGATATAGCCCAGACCCATAAAACATGCTTTCATATTTTCAAGCTACTGGCTGTCATGCGCGAAAACATTTCGTAACTAACGCCCCCAGATGAATTGCACCCGGCAGATTCATTTTCGCAGTGGTACAAAAATACAATAAAAAACCATATCATGCCTTTTAATTTATCCAATGGTAAAAAGTGATTATTTTCTTCAAAATAATTTTTTATTGGAAAAAATGTCCTACATTTGTAAATAATTGGTTCTATCCTATTCATTTTTAATAGGATAAAATGACAATGAAAATTAAAAAAAGGCCAATTGACAACGGTCTTTTTCTACTTTTACTTCCGTGAACAGGAAGGTGTGTCAACGATTATTTTAGTCATTCAATCGATGAATTAATGTATCAGATACCAGCATTCTCCGAAGATGATTATTCTTATTTTGACCCCCGCGTTTGCATAATAGGGTCCGGCAGTGCAAGCCTGTTCCACGCCGTGGCGTTCAGCGAGAAATACAAAACAATATGGTTCGACCCATGCCGCACCGGTGCCAGGGAAGCTACAAGGGCACATGACGGTACTCCGGCTTATCCTGCCGGGCTGTTGCAGGATGTCCTGTACAACAATCTCACATGGACATCTGATATGGAAGATATCCAGAACTGCAATTTTTATATTATCCACCTTGCTGCCAAATCTGAAGAGACAGGCAGGCCTGATCACAGTTTCATCCGGCAGGCGTGCGAACTGGTGGGAAAGGTGATCTCCGGCGGCGACATTGTGGTGTTCAACCCCTGCGTCTGCCCCACCCTGCCGGAGAAGGAATACATTCCCATGGTAGAGAGGGTGAGCGGCCTTACCTGTAACAGGGATTTCTTCGCCGGATATAGCCCGGGCACACTCAATTTAAAAAATACTCCCATCAGTACGCCCGAGATCGTAAAGATCGTGAATGAAGTGTATCTTAACGTATTTGGCGTGAACACCTTCATTACACACCTGATTGGGGAGTCGGATGTTTCTGGCGTGGGGTGATTTCCGGTGTCGAAAACAAAAGACTTCCGGATGTCCGGAAACGAGCGGATTATGGATGCCGGAAACGGGACTACCGGTAGGTGCCGACGATAAGTCCCTCTTCCTTGAGCCGTTTGATGATAAAATAGTCCTTGTCGTTTTTGCCGCGCCTGCCATGTGCCAGCTGATAGACGCGTATGGGCGATGTACCGTACTCCCGCGCGATATCCCGATATATTTTTCGGTTACGGGAGATAAAGTGAAATTTAATCCTTGAAATCATAATTACACGCAAATAAAGGCTTCAGCCGTGATAATGTCCTTTTTTTGATCTTCCTTGTCTTGTTAGAACCACAGAAAGCCAAAAATGTTTACTATGCGGCAAATAAGTTTTCAATCCGTGCGCAGGTGAATCTATTGCCACAGTAGTTGTAGCACTGCGCCATAAGGTTGCAACATGCTTTTTTACTGGAAAAAGGGAAAATGGAGTGATTTCCCGATTCTGTAATTTGAAAATCCATATAATAAAAAAAGGACAAATATTATCAAGAAAATGATTTTATTACAAAATATTTGATATTTTTGTGTTTTATATGGAATGCGTAATTTGGAAAGTCAGCTTAAAAATCACAAAATGTTACACTGGTTTAAATATTATTTATTCTCCGGCAACAAAGGAGTATACCGCACCATCGCAAATGAGTTTGGCACCGGCCCCGTGCGGGTCTACAGCCTGGCACACGGAAGAAAGGCAAAAAGCAACAGGGATTACCAGATATTGAAAAGGTTACAGCGCAGCGGCATCATAGACGGAATTATAAGGGCGTGACGCAGTAACATTGCTGCAATCACGCCCGGATAGTTATTTGGTATTTCAAAAAAATTAGCGTTTCTTCTTTTTCATGGAACGCGACTTGCCTTTCTTTTTCTCACTTTTGCTGCTGTAGCCGTAACCGTGGCCGTAACCATAGCCATAGCCGTAGCCATAGCCGCGGTGGAACTCGGTGACCCCGTTTATCACGAGGAGCATGTTCTTCAGCTTGTGCTCATCCATCAGGCTGTTGGCAAAGCGGAGGTTGCCCTTGCTGGAGTAGTCCATCCGGCATACATACACCGTGGCATCGGTCACGCGGCTCAGGATCATTGTGTCGGTCACCTGGGCGGAGGGGGCCGAGTCGATAAAGATAAAATCGAACTCCTCCTTCAGCTTATCAATGGCCGCCTCGAGGGAGGGACGCGACAGCAGCTCTGCAGGATTGGGCGGTATGGGCCCGGCGGGCAGTATGTAAAGGTTGGGATGGATGCCCGAAGGCACAATGAGGCTATCGATATCCTTCTCGAAACCCGACAGGTAGGCAGTGATGCCGCTGCTGGTTTCCAGACCCATATATTCCTTAAGACGCGGTATGCGCAGGTCGAGCCCGATAAGCAGCACCCGCTTGTTGAGCAGCACCGTGCTGATGGCCATGTTGATAACGACAAAAGTTTTTCCTTCCCCCGACTCGGTGGAGGTGAAGACCACCACCTTGTTCTCCGCGCCCAGTGTGAGCAGCAGGTTGGTACGCGCCATACGGAAGGCTTCGTCGATGGGACGGGTTTCATTCTCCTGCACCGCCACATTCTCATCATCTTCGTGCACGGGTATCTCTCCCAGCACGGGCACACGGGCCACACGGTCTACATCGGCACGAGTACGGATCCTGTACTGCAGGATGTCCATCAGGTAGATGATGCCGGCGGGAATGAGTATGCCGAGCATAAGGGCTGCCAGCAGCACGATCATGGTGCGGGGCGATACCTTGCCGGCCAGGATGGCTTCATCGAGCACCTTGGCACTGTTGGCCGTAGCAGCCAGCTCCAGTGCATTCTCCTCTCGCTTCTGAAGCAACATGAGAAAAAGGCTTGCCTTGATCTGCTGCTCGCGGGAGAGCTCCATGAACTCGCGCTCCTGCGTGGGCATCACGCCGATGCGGCCACCGTATATGTTTGCCTGGTTACGGGCATCGCGGCGCTGGATGCTGAGCCCCTGCTGCACGCTGCGTATGGAGGAATTGATATTCTGACGCAGGCCGGATATCTGTTCATCAAGACGGATCATGGCGGGGTTGTCGTCGGTCATGCTCTGGGAGAGGCGCTCCCGCTCGAGCACAAGCCGGTTATACTCGCTGGTGGTGGCTGCCAGGTTGGGGTCTTCGAGCCCGATGTTGGAAGGAATGGTTTTATTCTGATTTTTGGAATCATTCACATAATCGCTCAGCGAATTCACCACGCTGAGCTGGGTCTCCACCTGCACGAGTTGCTGCTCATACTGGCTGCCCATCTGCATGTTGCGCTGCAGGTCGACCTGCAGGTCGCTCAATCCGGCGCTCTGCTTGTAGGTCTCCACATCCTTCTCGGCTTCCGACAGTTCCCGGTCAATGATGGCAATACGTTCGTTGATGAACGACTGGGTATTGAACGCTTCCATCTTGTTGTCTTCGATGGTCTCGTTGTTGTAGACCTCCACCAGCATATTCAGGAAATCCCTTCCCTTCTCCGGATAGGGGGTGTTGATGGAGAGATCGAGCACGGAGGACTGCTTGGAGGCCTGCTGCACCGAGAGGTTTCCCCTGTACTGGCCAATGACGGCATTGGGGTGCTGGATGACAACCATCATCTCGGTGCTGCGTGGCACAATGCCGGGACGTGAGGTGAAGCTGAGGCTTCCCAGCGGGGTGTGGAGCTGTGCGGGCAGTCGGGTGAAGACGGTATCGAGCTGATGGCTTCCGAAGAGGCCCGACACGGTGACCGTGCCCTGTCCGGCATCGGTGACCATCGTAAAGGTGATATTTGATTGCATGGCATCGAGCCGGCTCTGGTCCATGCTCACCACCACCGGGCTCTCCTTGTAGAGATCGACGCTTTTGATGCGTCCGCTCACAATGTAGGAGGTGTGCAGGTTGAGACGATTGATGACGTTGCGGATGATGGAGCGGCTCTGCAGAATGTAAATCTCATTTTCCAGGTTGCTTACCGCCCCCAGGGCGCCGAGCTGCAAACCGTCCATACCACCGATGGTGGGTTCCAGGCGCTGGTTCTTTACTTCTTTAAGTACGATGCTTGAGGTGACGTTATACACCGGCGTGGTGTAGCGCAGATAAACAAATGCAATAAAAAGCGCTACCGCGGTACCCAGCACGAACCACTTCCAGTAACGGACAAAACGGAACACGATCTCCATGATGGAGACGGTGTCTTCATTGTTTTCGCTCCTGAATGCTTCTCCCGGCGTAACATTTCTTGATTCGGTCATTCTTTATAATTTGAAGGATGGGAATGATGTGTGATTATTTGAGGACGTTGATGAGCAGCGTGGCCACGGAGATCAGGATGGAGGTGGCCGAAAGCCATATGCCGGTGGCACTGCCGATATCGGAGTTCCTCGCCTTGGTCTTGTTGGGTTCCACGTAAAGCACATCGTTCTGTTGTAAAAAGTAATAGGGTGAGTAGATGATGCCGGGGTCGTTGAGGTTGACTACAACCACACTTTGATTCCCGTTGGCATCTTCACGGATGATCTTCACATTGTCGCGGCGGCCCCAGATGGTCATGTCGCCCGCCATGGCCAGCGCCTCGAAGAGGTTCACCTTCTCGTTGACAATGGTAAAGGTATTGGGGCGGGCCACTTCGCCAAGCACCGATATCTTGTAGTTGACGAAACGTACGGTGACCACCGGTTGTTCCTTCAGGTATTTGTTCAGCAGCCCGGTGATCTTTTCCTCGGCCTGCCTCTTGGTGAGCCCGCCAAGGGTGATCATGCCCATGACGGGGAAGTTAATTTGTCCGTTGTTGTCTACCAGATAGGTTTGCAGCGCGGGCTGGGAGTAGGTGGTGATTCCGGTGGTGAGGCTGGGGACGGTGAGGTTGAAGGGCTTCACCGCCTCGGGGTCAGTGGCACTGACGGTAATGGTGAGCAGGTCCTTGGGCATGATGTGCGCATCATATAGCGGGGTCTCCTGCAAATGACCAAACATATCTCCTTCACCGGCTCCCTGTATATAGGCTACATTCTTTGCCGAATTACATGCTGCAAGGCTGAATAATACAACAAGGGCAACAGTGAAAATATAAAGCCATTTTTTCATAAATTACGTATTCGTTAAAATAATTGTTGCAAAAGTACTACAATTCGTGTAACAGACAACCGGATTGTACTATTAAATTTTTTCCGTATTTTTTTTCTACAACCGAAAATCAATTCTACAACAAAATAAAAGACACTCTTGTTCACATGGGTTATCTTCCTTTTGGTTGGGGAATATCTCCGCGAGCACTTCCTAACTCATGATTTTTCCCGGGTTCACTTTATGCAATAACCGTCAGGACAACATTTGATCAATTATGCCCTTTCCCAAAGAGACAACCTCTACTACCGGCAAGGTGGCAATTACGGCGTTCTTTACGCGGGATACAGTTACCGTATGGGTTATTTGTCGGAAAATGCGGTTTATTCGAGTTTACGACATGTCGGCTATCAGGTTTATGCGGGAACAATAAAAGATACCGAAGTCGATTTTGTGGCGATAAAAGGCGAGCGAGGAATTTATTTACAAGTTAGATTGCAACTAACAGAAGAACAAGAAATTGAAAGAGAGTATTGTTCGTTAAAACTGATTGAAGACAATTTTGACAAGTACGTGGTTAAGTATGGATGATTGCAAAATCCCGACGAATGAAGGAATTGAACATATTCCTGCATCAAAAAAATTCACTCCCAGTACTTCGCTGATATCCGTCGTATATTTCCGGGAGAGATGCTGCCGGTACATCTTGAACCGGCGGGCATCACGTGAGGCGGGGCGGACACTGGAAAAGGCGGAGCCGTACCGCCTTATTGCCATTTAAGCTAAAGCTCCGGACAATCCACCACACGCTGTACGTCTAAATGGATTCCGTAATATGCGTATGCATCCACAGTGATGGTTGTGGCGTTTCCTTTATAGGTAGTAAACAGACCGGGAGACGGGTTGTTGGCGGGAGGCGGTGATACGTACCCCTGAATTTTTACCGGCTCGGCAATATCCTGCAACCGTGCCCCATTGAGCGCGGCGAGTGTGATGGTTACTTTGCCATCCACCACTTCAGAAAAAGTGGCAGTTCCCACCAGGTAGTTCCGGCCGGCATAAATATTCACTGTGGTATTGGCAACATAAGGCGTATAGGTTGCCCAATTGCCTTTTGTCACGTACCGGGTTCCTGCAGCCCAGGCTGTTTCATCGTAGTAACATGCCTGCTCACAAATGGCTATGCAATAATCAAATTTCATAAACCAGTTATTGCCTACTGGTGTACCTTCACCAAAGGCGGTTTCACTTTGCACAATTTCGCCGCCCACCACTTTTACCACATCGGCATGAGCGGCAATGCACACACATCCTTCGGGCAGTAAATCGAGTGGAATTTCAACATAATAAAAGTTTTGCAGCGAGGTAAATTCAACCTTGTGGGGGAAATCTCCGGGAACAAGATTCCCTGCACCGTTAACCGGCAAATTGTCGCAGGTACCCACATAAAGATGGACTGCTCTCATCTTCCAATCTCCGGAAGTTATATAACCCACGTACAATTTCTCGGGGGTGTTGACCACGTAAACGTTTCCGGCTTCATAAAATTGTCCCGCCATGAGACGGACCCCCAGCACATCACGACAGGTATCTAAACAGGAAAGATCCAGACATGGGGGAACCTCTATGGCACGGGTGCTCAAAGTAAAGCCAACGGCACTTTCTTCATCAGCAAGGTTCAGGTCATTGGCAACTTCTTCTTCAACAGGGTTTAAATCCCTGGTACAAGAAGAGTAATTGATGGCAATTGCCGAAATGCCAATGACTGCGAAAAACAGAACAATCTTCTTCATAAACTGAAATTTTTAAAAGGTTACTACTACTCATTTCACGCTGTGATTACGGCTATTCAAAACACAAATCGTTCTTCACTATCACCAATCAGGACATTGTCATGACAATGGATTATACTTTCGGTTATTGTCACAAATATACAATGGTTAAGTAAAGTTATTGACAACAAAAAACTTACAAAACATTACAGGTTTACTGAATTGTGTCCGCCGCGTACCCGTTCGGCAATAAAATTGTAAATAAAAGGTTTACCTTTACGTGATGAAACTGAACGTTAAAGATTTTATAGATGCAAACGTTTAATATGAACTGAAAACATATGAATTACGCGAATTGTATTTTGAAATGTATATTGATCTCTATTGTCTTTATTGGCTGCACGAATTCAGAGGAAAAGAAAAATAACATCGACAAGGATTACAGTAATCCTCCAATGGAAAAAGAGGACGATAATTTAATATCGGCTTCGATAGTAAAAACAAATTCTCCCGATTCACTCTGGTTGTGTATATATAACCAAAGCGTGAAGCCCGTATATATCTTTAATGAATTCAAAATCAATTACAGAAAGGATACATTAACACAAACTCTGTTCAGTTCGAGATTAAAGGATACCACAGGATTACTCATTATAGAACCGAAGGTGGAAAGGGTGTACATGATTAACTTAAGGTCGCGACAATACAATTACAGCAAGGATATGGAATATGAGCTGAGAGCTTTTTTTAAAAGTTCCGATTCATCGGAGAAAAAACAACTGAATCTGCCTTTTTCATTCCCTCCTATTCATCAGGAAGGGGAACCTTTTATAATTGAAGTAGAAAATGTAATATTGGATTGATGATATTGAATAATAAGAATATTAAGAAATAGTTGCGGTTATCCATAGAATGCGGAAGTAGGGGCACGGCTCTTTAACTCAAAAACATACAGCAAAATAATATGGAAAAACAATTAAAGATTTACACAAAAATGAAAAAAAAGAAGTTTATTTTTTGGAATATAATTATACTTACTTGTTTGACGGCTTGCTTGGGAAAAAGCGCTACAAATGAAAAATCGGCTAAGAACGACAGTATTTATCAAAACGAAATATTCTTGCTTCCCGATACATTATTAAGTAAAGAGCAAGAACACATGGTAAATGAAATAAAAAAAGTTTTAAGAGAAAATATTATTCTAAAAGAAGGGCATTTTTGCAATAATGCCACTGAAGAAGATTTTGAGGCACGTCGGATACCATTATATTATTATGATTTGCTTGAAAAAAACATTCAGGAATTAAACAAAAGTATTGACAATGGCGATGTGGCGGACCTGGAAAAAATATTTAAAGAATTTAAAAATCAGGTTCAATAAATATTTCATACGAGTTTGGATTACAATTATACTGGAAATGAAGCACATCGTATTTATTCCCTTTTTTTCATAATATTTCTTTGTTCTTGTACAGAAACAAAAAATAACGAAAAAGAGACGGCCGACACAAAAGGCTATCCGGAATATTACGGAGGTTCCTATATTAAGGATAGGACTTTGTTTATAATTACTTCAAAAAATAATATCCAGGTACGAAAAGATTTGGAAAACAGAGGCAAGGGAACAAATTTCTTGATTGAAACATTAAACAACAATCTTCAAAAAGGTATTTCTGATAAGTTGGACTCCTTAGGTTTGGATTTTTACAAGTATCCCAATCTAAATTATTATTCGCATCATATAGATAATAAAAAGCAGAAGATAGTCGTTATGCTAAGTGACACTACTAAAGAAAATTACGTAAATTTGCATCTACATCAGCGAAATATGAGTTAATAAAACAGGCTACTCCATTATCATCATACTCTAAAAATGAGAAAAACATTTCAACTGATACTTTTTATAGCCATCTTCGCGGGTTGCAAAAGCACTTCGCCTGTGTGGACGGGCGCGTCCGAGACAGAAAAATCGTATTTTCCGGTTTATGACGAAAAAACCGTGAAGCATCATACAGACAGCTTGGGAAATAGAATGATAGGCATGCCTCCTATTAAGCCCAATGATTCTTTAAGTGAGTTTGTAAACAATTGGTATTCCAAGCATTTATATAGCTTGGGAGAACCTGTTCTTTACAACAAAACCAACACACCGGTTAATGTGGTCAGATTTACACATTTGGGAACCTGGGGTAATCCCTATTCATACCGATTGGAGCAAAACAAATCAGAGATCACTGCCACATATAGTAAAACAGATGGTTTAGGAGGCTATCAAGCGGGTAAAAGAATAGAACAGGGAAGTAAAAAAATGAATCTCGAAAAATGGAACGCCGTGATTGAAAAAATGGAATCAATCGACTTTTGGAATATCGGAACACACGACGAAAATATAATTTTAGACGGGGAAGAATGGATATTCGAGGCTTTAATAGACGGACGTTATCATCTTATCACAAGAAATAGCCCCGATCATTACGATGGAAAAGATTTTGCCGAACTCTGTGATCTGGTGGTGCAGGTTTACAACGAATAAGTAAACGGATTCTTTTTCTGCGTAAATTTAAGTATAAGATTGGCAACATCCGCGTAAAGAAATAAGATGCAAAACAAACTGATTCAATATTTCTCCGAATTGATCGTGCTTTCCGACGAAGAACGGCAGGATATCGAAGAAAGCATGGTCGTGAAAGAATATCGTAAAGGCGATTATTTGCTGAAAGAAGGACAAATTGCCTCTGATACCTATTTCGTGATGAAGGGCTTGGTGCGAGAGTTTATTTTGCTGGAAGGCGAAGAGAAGACCACCAACTTTTACTCCGAAAATCAATGGATTATCTCATTGGATATGACTGCGCCCGTTCAACCATCCGTTCACAATTGGGTGTGTGCCGAAGATTGCGTATTGGTGGCGGGCAACGAAAGAATGTCGATAGAACTGTTTCAAAGACATCCCCGCCTCGAAGCCGTTTCGCGCATGGTTATGGAAAAAACGTTTGCCGCACAACAACAGCAATTAACATCTTATATTACCGATTCACCGGAACAACGTTATCTGAAGCTCTTAAAATATCGCCCCGATATTATTCAGCGTGTCCCGCAGTATCAAATTGCCGGTTATATTGGCGTGAAACCCGAATCGCTGAGCCGAATCAGAAAAAGGATTGCCTTAAAATGACAAATGTTCTTTCCACGTCAAGGCATACCAGACAATAAACGCCGTCGCGGCAATTTCAATCACGGAAAAGAATAAATAATACGAAGTAAATCCTCCAAAAAGCGTGGATACCTGCACCAACGTAGTGATGGTGCCCGCGACAATATTAAAAGTCCGGTTTAATTTGTACCGTAAAATTTTCGACAGCAACACCATCGAAATAGAAATTTCCATCAACACGCCTGCGGAGAATAAAAAACTTTCGGACATCTCCCAACCGTCCACCACGCCCGAAAGATATTGCGTAAGCAAGCGGGCGTCCATTAGTCCGGCAACATCGCAATACAGATAATTGAGCACTACAAAAATCCACATCGTGGAAAGAATTGATCTTCTATCTTTCATCTTTTAAACTGTTAATGGTTTACAAGACAAAAGTATCGCACTAAAAATTGCTTTTCATTGACTTGAGTCAAGAAAAAAGTATAGAAGCTATTTCCGCGTTATCTTATACTTGTCGGGACAAGCAAGCCTCCCCCGCTCGCGATTTGTAATCGGCATGTTGCGCAGCAAAAAAATTGCTCTAACGAGCAAACAACCGGTTATAAAATAGATAGCAGGGCACAGTATGGCTTTTCGTCTAATCTCCTCTTCTACAGCAAAAACCGGTTATAAAATCGGTAACTGGGAACAGTTGCGGCCTTGATTTTTATAGGGAGGCGGATAAAATCACAAAGGTTTTATGTAAGTTTGCAAACAACAAATCTAACAAAGAATAGTATGCGAAAACCATTTTTCTTTCTAATCTCCTTTCTCTCCATCGTCTTGACTGCATGCGACAGGATTGGAGACGGACCCATTGATCCCGACAAGCCGGCTCAAGTTCCGGATACCTACCTGAGCCCTGCTATTCCTCAAGGAAAGATAATGATTATAGGTACTTCCGGCACACGTACAGACTATTTAGGAGCCGGTTATGATGTGATGGGAAGTTTTTTGGATAACCGCTCGGTTAAATCTCAAATCTTAGATGTAGATAAAATACCGGAAGATGAAATATCCAGCATAAGATTGTTGGGTAATTATGGCGAATCTTACGAAGGAGAAAATGCCGAAGAGTTTTTGCGATCCATCATGAAGAAAAACGATTTTACCATGCCCCTCGAAAATAAAGACGACCTCCTTTTTACAGGTACCTTCACGGGCAACGAATTGTTTTTCAAAAATCCGTACGATTATTCCACGCAATATACATTCGTTGCTGCGCATGGCAAGTTCGAGGAAATGCGCAGCCAACTCGTACCCATGAAGCCTGCCCATATGATGCGTTATCTTACTGGTCATTTCATAGAAGAGATAGAGCACGGTACACCCCGTTCGCTGATAGAATTATACGGTACCCATGTGCTCACGCAGGTTTATGTGGGCTATGGAATCCGGCAACTGTATTGTCCCATAGTAGCCACAGACAAGGAACAAGCCATCTTGTATGCCGATGAGGGAATGACAGCGCGCGCAAATACCATCTATAAACAAGAGAATGTACAGATCGGGTTTGATAAAGAGAAAGCAGATAAAAACTTCGGAGGAGCCATTCTTGTGGAATTTGCCGGAGGCGATTTTTCCGCTTTGCCCCGCCTTCAGCTCCTTCCCAATGAAGTTATTGGCGACCCGATGAACATCACGGCCTGGCACAAATCGAAAAATCCGGCTAACTGGACATTGGTTACGCTCAAAGGAGATGGCTTGTTGCCGATCTACGAACTCATAGCCGACCCTGTAAAAAAACAACAGGTGAAAGACGCCGTGTCGGCTCATATAAAAGAAAACCAACTGAAAGTGTTGCAAACAGCTCCCATCATTCAGGCATGGAGCGGAAAGCATCACCGCTACTTTACTTCCTTTGAAGAGTTTAGAGAAAAAGCCGGAAAGGAATACACCTGTGAGGGTGTGATAGCGAGTGTGTTTTTAAAACCTCAAGACAAAACAATACCACTCTATTTATTCTCCGATGGAAAAAACGATCGTTTATCTACCGAAGAAAATCCGAAAAACGATAATAAAGCAATGGCATACAAAGGAATTTTCGGCTACGTGTATAAAGAATATAGCGGTAATGAGTGCAATGTTCTGTACGAAATTTGGAACGGGCAGGATTACGCCTACACCTCCGAGAAAAAAGAAGCGTATGGCGAGAAAAACAGATGGAAATTAACCGGAAAGGAGTTTTATACAGGAAAATAAATACAGCGAATATGAAAAGAATTTTACCAGTATTGATGTTGCTGCTCTCCACAGCAGGATGGGCACAGCAGGGCGAAAAGAATTTTATCGACCAGCCTTACATGGAGGTAACCGGAAAAGCTGAAATGGAAGTTATCCCCAACGAAATTTATCTGCAAATACAGTTGAACGAAAGCGACACAAAGAACAAAGTATCGCTCCAGGTGCAGGAACAACGCATGATTGAAGCATTGCAAGACTTGGGCATCGATACCCAAAAAGATCTCCGGATAAAAGATGCTTTCAGTAATTTCAGAAGAAAGATTTTTTCGCAAAACGACATTCTGTTGTCCAAAAAATACGAACTTTTGGTACACGATGGCGTCACTGCGGGCAAAGTGTTGTTGGCGCTTGAAAAAATTGACATCGCCAACGTATCGATAGACAGGGTTGACCACAGCGAAATCGAAAAATTTCGCCGACAGGTAAAAGTAAACGCCATTAAAGTGGCTAAAGAAAAAGCGCAGGAACTGGCGCAAGCCATCGGACAAACTGCAGGCAAAGCCCTGTATGTGCAGGAAGTTGATTTTGGAGGATTTGCTCCGCAATATTCCAACATAGCCCTCAACCGGTCTGCCGGTTCGTTCGATACCGGCATGAAAGACAAAGTGGCTTCACTGGATTTCGAGACCATCAAACTGCAATATACCATTCTTTGCCGGTTTGAATTGAAGTAAGGCAGCAAGATAGGGAGTCAGACTCTTTCAATTGGAGCAATCTTGCAGCTTGCGCCAGGAGTGTGGGTAAAGACTTCTAACTTCACCATGCGTTAATAATAGCTCACTTTTTTAAATTAATTATTACAATGAGTAAATTGAAATCTTCAAATATTAAGATAGCGCAATGTAAACTTCTTCCTTTTGTGGCGTTGCTTCTGTTGATGACTTCCTGCGCGGCTTGGCGTTCACCATATGCCAGCCGGTTTGTTACGGATCCGCCTAGCCTGGGAATGGACAAAGATCAGTTTGTTGGCATTTACGGCGCACCTTTCCGGCAAAATGTGTTTTATGACGAAGATAATGCTTATTGCGAAGAACTTATCTATCGCGAAAAAATTGAGCACGGCGGAACAACTTTCACTCAGGGTGAAGAACGCGCCATAAACAGTATTTTTCTTTTTAAAAACGGAAAGCTCGTCAGCCAGTTTCAGGAAGATGATGCGGACTATCAACTACAACTGGAAAGAAACAGGGAACGGCGACTCATAAAAGAACAAATTGATGCCGAGAAAGCGAGAGCTGCAGCCGAGCAAGAGAGAATCGCCATTGAAAAAGAACAAATAAAGGCCGAAAAAGAAAAGAAAGAAGGGGGAAATAATTAAACGAGGGGGCCTGAAGGCATATTTCTCCTGTTTGATGGAGTTGTCGGGAAAAAATCTTGACGCAAGACCGGATATTCCAGAATTGACAGGAACTTGGGAAGTTGAGTAAGATACTCCCCGCTCACGCCGATTTTTAACCGGTGTGTGCCGTAGGCATAACGCACGGATTATAAATTTGCACCAAGCTGTAGAGATAGACAACATGGAAAGCCAACGCAAAGAAACGTTCAAACGAGAGACAACTATCTTATTTAAAACATATTAAACATGAGACATCTTCGCAATAAAAGCATTTATTAAGATAATTTATCTGCATTCTCATTCGCCGCGCAATAATTTTGCTCTACCTTTGTAATTCAATTTCAACAGAAAGTTAAATATAAATTAGAAAACATCATGAAACAATTCAGTTTGGCGGCTATGTTCGCATTAGCCCTTCTCACCACCACAAGCTGCACAGGTAAACAAGCAAACAACAATACTCAAGACACCGATACGGTGGCAGTTTCAGTAGAAGAAACAGCTCCGGCGGCAAATTATTACGGAACCTACGAGGGAACCCTTCCTTGTGCTGATTGCAGTGGCATTAAAACAGTTTTGACGCTGAAAGGCGACACTACCTATGACCTGAGCCAGGAATATCTTGACAAAAAAGACGGCAAGTTTGCTGAAAGCGGAACATATACTGTTGAAAACGGCCTGGTCACTCTTATCACTCCGTCGTCAGGCGACAAAACCTACTATAAGATCCTTGAAGGTAAAGTTGCCTTGACCGATTCAACCGGTACAATGGCCGAAGGCGTATTGGCTGACAAATATATCTTGACAAAGAAATAATTACCACCGGTATGGCAAACAAAAGCCGGAACCTTTCGGGGCTTCGGCTTTTGTTTTTGTTACTTCTTGCAAGGAGCTGAATAGCTATTGCCCGTGACGATCCGTAATTTGTACATGTCGAAGACGAAAACAAGTGTTATACGGTATCGATGAAAACTTCGCAGGTGCATTTTTTAATTTGAAACACAATGAATATAGAAAAACGGGTAAAAAATATTGAAGAAACAGCCTTGCAACTGGCAAAGATTGCCATTAAAGCGCGTAAGTAAATAACTTTAAAGACACACATCCAGGCAGCAGGAATTTGTTGTGACAAAAACGGCACGAAGGAGAGGAATCTTCTTCGGCAAAGACTCATTATCCCAATCGGGTGAACCTTCCAAAAGCAAGAATAAAAAGTCAGCTCCATCTGTTTATAAATTCTTTACTAACAACTCCATATTTTTAATGAACTTTTCATTTGGAGGTGTTGTTAAAGGAGACGGAAAAAGTTTCAAATTCACAGCTAGAAGAACTATTCCGATTTATGTTTAACAGCAAAAAAGAATCAGTTATGCAATTTAAAAAAATCGCATTTGCGCTATTGATTATTGCTATTTCTACTTATTCCTGCGCGAAAGACAATTTGGGAGATGATCCTCAAGACACAAATCCAAAAGAAAACGGCATCAACATGAGCCTCGCTTCGGAAGGTACTTATCCGGATGCCGAAAGGGTGTATCTGGATGCGAATTTGAAGTCCGCCAGTAAAGACAAGGCGAGTTTCTATTTGAAGAAACAGCTCTTGGGAAAGCAGCTGGTTCCCAACGATGCCGTAACGTATGATTACTGGAAAGACAAGCAGTATTTTAAAGATACCCCCATCATCAACTACATTTATCATTATTATGATGTAAAGGATGATAAACTTTATTTTTCGGCCAACGCCAGCGAACTGGAAGGGTATACCCATTATATCTTTGACGGACTGGCCATGTGGGTACAGAAAAACGGTAAGACAAGACTTACCGGAGGCTACTCCTATGGGAAACTACACGGCGACTTTGCCTTGGGCGATGAAAACGGGGATGTATTGGAACGGTTCTGGTACACCAACGGCGTGAAGAGCTCTGTTATCCTGAAAAAGGAAGATTTTCATTCCTCGATGGTTGCCAGATGGGAAGCGGAACTGGAAAACGACGGCTATCTCAAAGTAACGCAAGTGTATGATTTGAAGGGTGAAGGTACCTTGGAGTTTTACCAAAGCAGCTATATTAAAAACCGAACAACCGGCGAGTGGATGCAGGCAACAAGCAATACAGACAATCCCAAAGGCTTGTGGAAGTATGTCAAAAAAACCGACAACAGCGGAACGCTTGAGTTTTATTACCGGGGAGTACTGGCAATGAAAACCGATGTAAAAATAATGAACGCCAAAGAAATTACATTGAAAAGTACTTATTTGGACAAACAGTTTGATCAAAAAGACCTCGGTAAGGAATTACGTTTCTTACGTAAATAAATCAACTCACATAATTTAAATACTCTGAATATGAATGAGAGAATAAACGAAAAAATTAAATTTTCGGTTACCCGATGGGATGAAACTGCGATTGAAGAAGAAAGAGAACAGTTTCCTGTCAAAAAAGCGCACGTTGAATATGAGTTGACCGGCAACCTGAAAGGAAAAGCGTACGTGGAATATTTGTTGGACTATGTAAACGAGAACAGAAACGACGGACATCTTTCCACAGCAAACGTGCTGGGCTTCCTTGTTTTTGAAGGCGAATATAAGGGAGAAAAATGCTCCTTTGTTGCTTCCGAACAGGGTCTGTTTGACAAGGGGCAACTGGAATGTCCCGGCAAAATAATACGTGGAACGGGTTATTTTACCGATAAAAAAGGACAATACTGTTATGCTTTTGAAGAGGAGGAGAGCTACATACTCTTGGAGTTGAATTAAAGAGCGTCCCTAAAAAAGTATTCGATACGTCATCATCGGCATAAATCCTTGTTGGTAAACTGTTTCCATCTTGCTTTCGGTCATATTCCAGTCTTGGCTGTAGATATTGCGATGGTTGGTAAGGTTTTGTAGATCAGCAGCCCATTCCTGCGATATTCGCTTGCCGTTGAGTCGATAAGTAATGCGGGCATTCAGTTTGAAATAATCGGGCACCTGCTTGGTGTATGCCTCCTCCCAAACAAAACGCATCCGACTCGCTTCGATGGTGGCAGGTTCGTCAATGGGTGTGTACCATTTGCCGCCGGCAAGAGTGCCTTTCAGGTCGAAAAGCAGACTCGACTTTTTGTTAAATGTCCATTCATATCCGCCCAGTGCGTTGAAGATATACTTTCCGTTGAACCGGGTGTTACGCCAAGTACCGTTACTGTCTCTGTATTTGGAATCGTAGAGCGAAGTGGTCATTAAAAAGTAGTAGCCCCGGCTCAGAAACTTCTCCAGCGTGAGCTCGACGCCGTAATTTCTTCCCAGTCCCTTGTTGGCCATATTGCCTCGTGTTTCAATATAGAAATCGTCGCCCATGTTAATCATGGAAAACTGTGGAGTTTCTTTTAGCGAAATAGGAATATTATAAATGTGCTGGTAGTATCCCTCCAGTTTCAGCCGGAAATCTCTTGCAATCATCCAGTCGTAACCTAGCACCGAGTGCAGAGATTTGTTGAACCCCATATTTCGGAAGGGTTGCATACCGTCTTCATCTTTATAAAAATAAATCAGCGGAATTTGTGTCTGGCTGTGCATCCCAAATGCCGCACTCACGCCTTGCCGTTCGTTTAAACGCCATTGCAATCCGGTGCGCGGTTCAATGCCCCACTGTTTATTGAGCGGGAAATAGAAAAAATGCGTTCCGGTATTCAGCGTAACATTATTGGAGAACTTATGCTGCCAGGTGGCAAAAGCCTGCAACAGGTTATAACTGCCCTTCCTGTTGAATTGTTGAATATACCGGTCCTTCACGTATACCGAATCCAGATAGTTGAATTGTTCAACCGCCATCCTGCCTCCCACCTGAAGGGTATTCCGGTTCCCCAATTTTTGAACATATTCCGTATTGAACGCATGGTGAAAGTGGCCGGATTCAAAATTATAAGTTCTCCATGTTTCTTTTACGCCCTTTCTGTAAAGCGAATCAATTTCCGTACTCATTTGGGAAGTGGTGGTGGAAAGGCTGTTTGTCCAGCGTCCGCTGTTTTCGAAGTAATAAGTATGTTTCATACTTCCAACCTCCTGGAACGGCTTCGTGATTACCGAGTTTTCGAAGTAATAAGTATGTTTCATACCCAGTATGCCGGTTTCGGAGCGGTTATACAAATCGATGCCGGCCATAACTGTCGATAGCTCCTTGTCGCGCTCATCTTCCAGCATGGCTATTCTGCTCGTGCCACCCAAACCGAAAAGTTCGAAACGTCCGAAGCGTTCAGTAGGAATGTTCACTTTAAAGGTCAGATCCTGGTAATGTGGCACGGCTCCGCCTGTACCGAAATGCACTTTCACTCGGTATTACGGCAAATATGGTGATGAAATGGACGGGACACAGTGATTACAAGGCAATGAAACCCTATATTGACATAGCCGATGATATAAAAGCTAGTGCGATGAGCAAATTTAATCAACTGTAAATGCAGAATAGAAGCTTTTCTGTACTTTCAATTATGATTGCATGAAGACATTTTTCTACACTTATACACAAAATAAACAATAAAATTCTAAATTATTACATGTATACCTGCAATATTTGATATATTTGTATGGAATTAAATTTATAAAACGAAAATATGTCGAAATTTCCAACCCTACTCCACCGAAGAGATACTTATATTGAACGTATAAAACCATTTATGCATACACCTATCGTAAAAGTAATGATTGGGCATCGAAGGGTGGGCAAAAGTTATATTCTTTATCAACTTATTGACGAAATAAGGAATCACGAGCATGATGCCAATATCATATATATCAACAAGGAAGATATTGACTATGTGGATATTGTATCTTCAAAAGACCTGCATGACTATATTGCTCAACGATTAATACGTGGAAAGAAGAATTACATTTTTATTGATGAAATTCAAGAAATAGAAGATTTCAAAGTTGCCGTACGCTCCTTGGCATTGGACGAGAGTAATGATATCTACATTACCGGAAGCAACTCAGAGATGTTTTCGAGCGATTTGGCAAACGAACTTGGCGGCAGGTATGTTGAATTTAAGATATACAGCCTTTCCTATATGGAGTTTCTGGACTTTCACAAACTGAATAATGACGATGAGTCGCTGGAAAAGTACATCCGTTTCGGTGGATTGCCTTACCTAATTCACTTGCCAATGCGCGAAGAGGTGGTAATGGAATACGTTCGCTCGGTTTATTCAACCATTGTTCTTCGTGATGTTGTTGCTCGCAATAATATCCGCAATACAGCCTTTTTGGAGCAATTAATCCGTTTCTTGGCAGATCATATCGGAAGTCTTTTTTCTTCGAAAAGTATCAGCGATTTTTTGAAAAGTCAAAATATACGAATGTCGCCGACGTTGGTGTCCGAATATGCAGACTCTCTGACTTCGGCATTTGTGGTTCATCGCTTAGGACGTTATGATATTGTTGGAAAACGTTTATTTGAACGTGGTGAAAAGTACTTTTTCGAAAATATGGGAATCCGCAATGTGGTGGCGGGCTACAAACCGCAAGACAGAGCAAAACGGTTGGAAAATATTGTCTGCAATCATTTGTTTTATTGTGGCTATGAGTTAACTGTAGGAACACTTTCGACCGAGGAAATCGATTTTGTTTGTACACGAGCCGGCGAAACATTATATGTACAGGTCGCTGTAGAATTGTCTAGACCCGAAACTATCGCCAGAGAGTTTGGCAATTTGTTGAAGATCAAAGACAATTATCCCAAAATAGTAGTATCCGGCGAACGTTCATTCGAAAATACTTACGAGGGAATAGAACACATTTACATTCGAGATTTTTTGACTTCTTCTGTTACTCCTAAAATTGTGTAAACAAAGAAATCATTTTGTCTTTTTCTTGGCTCTCGACTAAGACAAAACACATAGAAAAGCCCTTCAAACTCACTAAATTTGAAAGAATTGTCTTATTTTTGTCGCCTTTTGTCTTAGGCTTCTGGCGGTATGGACGGGAAGTGAACATTTTAAAGCAAACCTCTATAATTCAGTGACAACGGATGTTAATCATATAAATTAAACCGGGCTTGAATATCTTCGAAGCTCATTTGCCTTAACCTGTCGGGAGCAAGGCTGGCGCTTAACTGTACACCCGCCGGAATCAACACGTAACGGAATTTATTGCCGCGTGCCGAATCGTATTCAATATCCTGCAATGCAGCCCCGCTTATGCTTGTAAGCGTGATGTATATTTTACTGCCATTGGTGTTTGGAGATGCTTCATAACGCCCATTTCGGAATTCATAATCAAAAAGCTTTACCTGGTTACTCCCCCAGTTTTCACCATAAACCAAGATTACGCCGCCTGCATTTGAGAAATTGTACAAACTCGAATATCCCACTGCCGATAAGAGAGGTGTTGGGATGGTATAATCCATCACTTTACGTGTAGAGGTATTGGTGCTGTTCCAATTGTAGTTTATCCACGTGCTCGCCACCACGTTTGCCGTTCCCTTCAGGTTAACGGGCGTCCCCCATCCCGATATGGTTTTTGGCCCGAAAAAATCGCCTGTGGTCTTATTCAGGTAATAATCGCCCACAGTGCCTGTTGATGCGGAGGGATTTGTTGTTCCGCTTAAAATTCTACTGCCGGCTGTGCCTGCAGGGCCTGTAGCGCCGGCTGTGCCCGTTGCACCGGGGGCGCCTTTCAGGTTGAGCGGCGTTCCCCATCCCGAAGCACTTTTAGGGCCGTAAAGATTGCTTGAGGATTTGTCCAGATACATATCGCCGATATTGCCGAGCGATGCTGCCGGCGCACCGGTCCCGCTGTGGATGACCGCTCCGTCTTTTCCGGGAATTCCTTGTGCACCTTGCTCGCCTTTTGGTCCTTCCGGACCCTCGCTGCCACTGCAAGAGGCTGTAAATAAGATTGTGGCTACACTTAACATTAAAAATGTTGATTTAATAAATAGATTTGTTCTCATTGTTTATAATTTTCTGATGTTTCGCAGTTAAAAATGAAGTTGATAATCAGAGGATAAGAGATAAAAAAAGCAGCATATTTTAGCTAATATATCATTGAAAATGATTATCTTAGCGATGGAAACCAAACCATTAAAATATGCTGCAGGACAAAGATATTAAAAAGATTCAAGAGTTGAAAGCGGACTTTACCCCCGGCAGGGTTTCCGCTGAAGATATTTTTAGCCGCTTCAAGGCGTTGAAGCTAAGCGAAGGCCTTTCACAGTTCAAATGGTTCAAGACCCGGGGATATGATTTTAAAATGGTCCTGGCCCTGCTGGTCTCCATGGTGGTCAGTTCGGACAAGACGGTCAACTCCTATCTGAACAGCCCCACAGGTGAAGGTTCCACCATGGGCAAGGATGTGTTTTATCGCTTGAAAAATAGTCCCATTATATGCTGGCGGATGCTTATGTGGCATCTTGTGCATCGTTTTCTGACGGTGACGTCCAAAGATAGTGATGTAGATGATACCTCATCCCGTTACCTGATCTTCGATGACACCACCCTGTCTAAAACCGGTAAGCGTATAGAGAAGATAGGAAAGGTATGGGATCATGTAACCAACAGCTACGTGCTTGGATTCAAGCTGTTGGTGATGATGTACTGGGACGGTAAGTCCTCCATACCACTGGATTTCAGTCTTCACCGGGAGAAAGGGAAGAAGCAGGAACGCCCCTTTGGGATGACCAAAAAGCAGATCCGCAAGCAATACAGTTGCAAGCGTATCAGGGACTCGTACACCGCTAAACGTGTGGAAGAACTGGACACGAACAAGATCCAGATGGTCCTGCGGATGTTTTTCACGGCCATCTATCGCGGGCTTCGTGTTGATTACGTCCTGGTGGACAGCTGGTTTACTTGCGATGCGTTGATACAGGCTATCCGGAGTGTGAAGGACAAGGAAGTTCACCTGATCGGGATGTACAAATTTGCAAAGACTAAGTTTGAGTACCAGGGTAAGAGCCTGACCCACTCCCAGATCAATAACATGCTGGGCAAAGCCAGGCGCTGCCGTTCCCTGGGTTACCAGTACAAACAGGCCAAAGTGCTGTACCAAGGTGTTGAGATCTGTCTCTTCTTTAGTCGTCGGGGCAAAAGTGACAAATGGAAGGTTTTGTTGACGACGGACACGAAACTGACGTTCAAGGGATTGATCGGGCATTACCAGGTAAGATGGGTTGTGGAGGTGTTCAATCGAGAATCGAAGCAATTGTTGAACCTGGGAAGATGTCAATCCAGTAACTTTGACGCCCAGGTAGCAGAAACGACCATCAGCATGATAGCCTATCTGTTATTGACACTGCGTTTCCGGTACGATAACTACGAGTCGAAAGGGGCACTCTATCGGTCAATGAACGCCGATGTGCTCAGGGAAACACTCGACAGACGGCTATGGGGGCTGTTCATCGAGTTAGTCTGCTCAGTATGCGAGGTATTGGAGATGGATGCCGATGATTTACTTGAAAAAATGTTGGCCAATCCAAAAGCAGAATCCATGATCATTGCACTGTGTTGTTCGGTGATGGTTAAGGACGATTGAGAAATTGTAAAATATAAAATGTTATAGTACAGAGATATAGATAATAATGCATTTCCCTTCTATTTCTTTGTCAATGGTTTGAGGGAAGTGCGAAACATGAGTAATTTTTAATATCAGCCCCTAACTCTGTCAGCTGACGGAGTATTGAGCATTGATTTGTAAAAGATAAAAATGTTTAGTCTGTTTTTAATCCCATGTGTGTCGAAATTCTTTATTCGGTCATGTGTGCTTTCATTGTTATTACTTTTGTCGTTACTCAAACAGGTCATTAATTCCGTATCCGCTTTTTGTCAAGCTGTTATTTGCCGGGTTTCTATCGTCGTTATGCTTATTTCCGTCTATTAAAATATCAGGGTCGTACTCGATTCGCAGCATAAAATCGGGTTGAAACTCCGTGGTTACATTCCATGCCGCAGTGGCGCTCACTTGCAGCGATTCGCCCACTTCCAGGGTCTGGAAATCAACCTTTGCAAGTAATTTCAATTGTCCGCCGTGCGGTTTTTGATAGAGCGCGGCATATTGTTGCCCTTGACCCGATTGGAACTTGCCGCCTACGTTTTTTATCACCCCCTTCACAGAAACCGTTCCCGTGAATTTGCTATCTTGGCTAACAAGTTCATATGTAATGGATTCTGCGGCCAAATCGATAGTAGGTACGGCTTCGGGTGTTTCATTATCACAAGCGAGCACCGTAAATAAAATGCCCGTTAAAAACCATAGTTTTATTTTTTCCATAATCTTGCCGTTGTTTTAAAATGTCAATAAATTTATTTTACCACAGTTAATCGCAATCTTTCATTTTTAATATTCCGAAAGAACGCATAAGCAGCTTTGCCTCCTGCGAATAGGCGGCATTTGAAAGGCAGAAAAGAAACAATATGGTCAAAAGTCGGGTCATATTCTATTTTTTCACAAATTCAACACGCCGGTTCTGCGCTTTCCCTTCGGGGGTGGAATTATCTGCCACGGGTTCCGATTGTCCTTTGCCTGAAGTTGATATGCGGTCGTTGCTAATTTGGAAATTATTGTTCAGATAACTTTGTACTGCCGCCGCCCGTTTTTCGGACAACGATTGATTGGACGTGGCATTTCCCGTATTGTCCGTGTGTCCGATGATTTCTATTTTCATGGCAGCATCTTCATTCAGGGCATCGGCTATTTCTTTTATTACTCCGTGCGATTCGGGTTTTATCTGTGCCGAGCCGGAAGCGAAATAAATTCCCGTGGTACTGAATTTTCCGGTTTTCAGCAATTCGGTTCGGGCGTCTTTCCCGCTTTCGGCCACGCGCAAATTGCTGATGTAAAACCCATCTTTGGGCTGAGGGATAAGCGGTGAGGCCCTGAGGTGGAAGTTGTTTCTGTAGCTGTTTTCATCAAATCCGCGGGGCAGGTCAAACAGTTTCCGGCTGTCCAGATAGAGCCTTACCCGATTGGCGTTTACCGCGATGGACACCCTGATAATTTTATTTGCCATTTTATCCACCGCCCACTCTGTGGTGGTTTCCCTGCCGGAATACAAACTTGTGGAATAGCCAATGTGCTGATTTACGGAAGGTGGTATAAGAAAATAGAATATCTTTTTGTGTTGGATGGAGTTTTTCGCTGGATTGGCAACTTCCGAAAAGCCAAAAGTAACCGGTGGTCGTTCTCCCGAGGCGGGATACACCAAATCAAATTCTACCGTAAAATTTTGAGGGAGTCTGGAATTTATTTCCGGAAAACTGATCGTGTTATCGGGTACTCTCAACCATTTTCCGGGTATATTACGTAATTCTACCACCTCGCCGCCGCCATTGGTGTTCCACTTTACAGGAAAATCGCCCGTTGCATCCAAATGAAAATCATCGAAAAAAATCACCTTATCACCCGGGATAAAATCGAATTTGGATTGAGCTGAAAATCCTGAAAGCTCATCCATCGGTTGCGATCCGGCATCTTTCTCTTTTTGCCGTTTTTGAGATTTTCCACTTTCAAACACTTTATCCAACGCTTCGTCGGTTTTTTTACTAGCCTCACGTTCCACGCGTCTTTCCACAGTTCGTTTTGCCGCTCGTTCGGCTGATTTTCCTAACCGCTCCAAGAATTGAGCGCTGGCGCTCCCTACAAAAAACAGGAGCATGAAGAGTATAAAACCACAAGTTTTTGCTTTCATTTTTTAATTGTTTTCGGTTGTTTATTTGGATTCATTCTACATTGATTTGGACAAATATAACAACACCAAAGACCAAAAAACAAGCGGTGAGATGGCATGTGGGATAGAATGCAAGCCGATGGGATAAATGGCAAGAACAGAAAAAAAGTCTTGGAAAATAAGGGGAAACTTAAGTGCTTTTCGGGTTAATTTTTATAAATTTCAGGACCTGTTTAAATTCACTTATCTTGGAGCGGGATACAGGAATTTTTTTTATTTCGGGATGCATTTCGAGTAAATACCCTGCAGCATTTCCTTCTATGTGAATTATCCGCATAAGATTTACTAAGTAAGCTCTATGGCAATGAAAAAGAGTGGGAATATGACCGTTTGTTTCACGAAATTCCTTAACAGTATTTCTTAATTTGTATTCTTTAATAATTCCGGATTTTTCACAAAAAATGTGGAGGTAATTCCCTCTTGATTCTAAAAAAAGAAATTCGCCGGCAGAGATGGCAGGTATTTTAGAGTCGTCGGTTATTAAAAATAAGCTGTTTTTTTCATCCCAAAAAGGGGGTTGTTCCTCATTCATCGGAATGGTTTCGTTGAGCCTTTCCGCATTCCGGAGATTCCGCTTCAACAGGTAGAAATATCGTATGGTCATCACCAAAAAATAAGGTAGCATACCGCTGGCGCCCGCCAGTAGAATTGACCTTGCAAGCGAAGATATAACAATATCCGGATTGTCCTTATGCAGCCATAAGTTA
The DNA here is from genome assembly GCF_056629195.1 of Proteiniphilum sp. LBM24028. Classification (NCBI taxonomy): domain Bacteria; kingdom Pseudomonadati; phylum Bacteroidota; class Bacteroidia; order Bacteroidales; family Dysgonomonadaceae; genus Proteiniphilum; species Proteiniphilum sp. LBM24028. Next base: position 2,195,821 of record NZ_CM152817.1, read on the forward strand.
ACCAGCCAGATGACTGTGGAAATTGTAAACCATTGACAAAGAACATAAATCACTTCTTTCCCTACGGTCCATTTCTCCTGTCTGAATAATTGTGGAAAGTATATAAGCCACAAAGAGTTGACTAACATTACAATGTAACCGGTTCCTGAATAAGTCAATGAACGGAGAAAAATATCTTTCTCCGACGGTAAGTTTGAAAGACCAAACGGGCGCATTACAAACAACGTAAATAACACCATGAAGGCGATGGCCGCGATGGTACGAAAATAAACGCGTAAATCGTCATTCGCAGGATGAGGCTGTTTTAATATGGAAATCAGCTGTTGCATGCTAACTAAATATTTCTATTGTCCTATACCTATAGGTACGATACAAATTAACGTTGAGATACGTTGTGCTCCCCAGTTGTGTCTTCTCCTAATATCAAGGATAAGAGTTTCTAATTCGTCTGTGACCTTAAGGTTGGTGAGGATTTTGGACGTTTCGACTTATCTGACAGTTTTGAATCTACGCCCGATTTTGACCTATCAATCCATCTGTAAAGTGTAGATCGGGAGATACCGCACTTTATAGATGCTTTAGTTGCTGACCCCAGCTCTTCATAGATATGGAGCCATTTTTGGCGTGTTTTTATGTTTCGTCCTTTATCTTTCATGGTCGAAAAATAAAGAATCTCAACAACTTTACAAAATCAAAATGTATCGTTTCTATTGATATGTTACAACTATGCTATTTTAAAATTATATCGAACTCATGGGCAAAAGGGCTTCACGATTTACTTGATGCATTGGCAAAACAAAATGTTCCTAATAAAAATCCTGATCCCAATAAAAGTAATTTACTCTATCAGCAAATATTATTGCAGGATAGGCACGTCATTGAAAAGGAGGAAATCTACGATTCAAATTGGTTTCCCATTATTTCTTTCCCTGACGAACTTAGATTTCATAACTATGATTGGCGTTTGCCAAAAGATTTTGATGTCAGGAAATTGACATTTCCGGCCATTAGATATAAAAAGTATCTCTGTACTTTTGCTTGGGAATATGATTTCTCGTATCATTTACCTAAAACGGAAACCTATGATAACAAGCAAACAATTAGGATACCAACTGCACAAATCTTATCTGGAGAATATGATAGTCCGTTTATTAGTAATTTTGAATGTCAAAGATTAATTATTCAATTAGTCAATAAAGACTTTGAACTAAGAATGAAAGATAAAGGCGTAACTGAATACCCAATGTCAAATAAGATGGGTTATTGGAAAAAAAAGGAGTACTTGAAAAAGACAAATTTGAAAAAGTACAGTTAGCAGGAATACAAAAAGACAAAAATTGGCACTTTGGAATTGAAGTCTTGCTACTTTTCGTTTTAGAAAAGAAAGAAATATGGTTCTGTTTTTGGCTATTGTTTTTTTGCTAATTATACGGGTTATATTTCTTTTTCATCTCACACCGCATTAATTTGTTCAATTAACGATTTATCAATATCCAACTCCTTGGCATATTGTTCGAATTTTGAAAGGCTGAAAATTACACCATCAATCAATGCATTATAATCTAAAATATCATTATTTTTTGCAACAGTTTCCAAATCTTCACGGGTAATATTTTCGTTTTTACCATTAACGGTCAATGATTGCCTGTTTACATATGCAGGCGCAGCCAAATCCACACTGAAAGTCACATCGTATGCAGGTGATAACCGCCATACACCGGCATGATCCATACAAAACGAAACGTTTTTTGAATGATCGTCCACATTACGGGCCAGCACATTAAATACCATTCGTAAATATTGCTGCCGGCTATCCTCGTAGGGTAAATTAAGCCGCCGGATTACGGCAAAAATATCCTCGTAACTGTCACTCTGCGGAGACATTGCGGCCAATGTCTGGGTATGTATTTTATCGTTTCCATTACGATCAAAACGCTGCGTAAGGAAATGAGTTACCCCTCCGTATGTTCTTAATTCAGACGGCATCATTACGATTCCGGCATCTACGGACATTTTGTAATATACATACTCTAATTTGGCAAAAGGATAAACGGAATTGTCGTCGTATTTGAGAATGTAATGGCGAAAGCCTTCAGGAATTGATCCTTGTCCGGAAATCACTTCTCCCGTAACATCGTTTACCGCCACAATCGCCTTCGGATGCTTTCCTCCGGGAGAGGAACTGATTTTCACCAGATCCTGCCACAAAATGGAGTTTTCCTTATTCAGAATAACCGTTTCTCTTTCGTTTAAAACATGTCTGGCAAAATTATAGAGTTTCTGTACATCGACAGAAAAGACCGAATTATCTCCCAATTTCTGTGCCGGTTCATACTCCAACGCTCCCATGGCACGACTGCCTATAAACGAAAGATGATCAATAGGAGTTATTCTTTTTGCGGGAATCTTATTGTCACGCAACCATGCTTTAAAAAGCGAATTGCCCCATTTGTCGGGCAACGAATCTGCAATCATCGGAGGGAGTCCCTGATATAGTTTTTCTTCATTGCCCAGCCAAGGCATTTGTTTTTGGCTGCGGAGTGCGTCAATAGGCATCGTGATGGGTGCAATATCCAGTCTTTGTTTCAGGAACAATGGCTCGTATTCAAAGACGGCTAACCCTATCTTATTGTCCCAGGAGAGATACCCGACATCCGCTCCCCACAACTTTACTTTTACCACATTTGTTTCCATAAATTATTTTCCATGTTGCCTTTTGAATAATGTACGCGGGCTCCTCGGCAATTCGGGCAAAAGCTTTTCCATTTCTTCCAGACTGTCAATAGCACGAAGCAATTTAACGAATGAAGCCATTGTGATTCCTGTTGAAGAACCGTTCTCAAAAGAACTTATGGTAAATACGCTTAAACCGGATTTTTCGGTTATATCTTTTTGGGTAAAACCCAGCCGTTTTCGATATTCACTATATCGTTTCCCCAAGTCCCGGATTATTTCATTTCCGGATTTTTCGTATAATTCGTTATTCATTTCAACTTATTTTTTGCAAATATAGATATAACTATAATAATAAACAAATACCACAACAATTATTGGAATATCTATATTTACATTAAGGCTAATGTTGAAAATGAATGAATCGAACTAAGTTACTGAAGGCATAACTTTTTAGATAAAAACTTTTCTGCTACATCATTAGTGCAAGGTGCAAGCTTTTTATATAAAGACTTGCACCTTGCACTCAGCTTTTAAATTTGTGCTCTGCACTCGAATAGTACTTTTGTATGGCTTATTTTCCGTACAAGCACCCGATAAGTACCCGATAAGTAGAAATGCTCGTTGAGTTAATTGGCGAAACCACTTTGCCCGTAAAATAAAAATGATGGCTCTTATAAACTTAAAAAACATAGAAAGTTTTATTAATACTTATCTTAATCCATCAATGGAGGTCAATTGGGTTGAGTCGCTTTATCCCAAATAACCCAGGCATCCAAAACAAAAGTATCGTTTGACGGAAATAGAAGTCGAGAACGAATGTCTGGCCACGTGAAACGTAAGTCGTTTATTAATTCCACAAATGTCGGCAATTTCCTTCAAATATGAATTTAGCTTCTAGTTACTCATAACGGGAAGTAATTTTAAGTCATCCCTCTCTTTTTCGTATTTCGTTATAATTTTGAGAGGAATATCTAACAATGGAAGTTCGACGCGGTTACCTGTTTTCTGACGAGTAGTGATTATCCAATATGATTCGTCGTGTTGTCGTTGGATATTATTAACGGTGAGATTTTTAATGTCTATGTACGAAAGTCCGGTGTAACTACCGAATAGAAAAATATCCCGCACCACTTCAATTCTTTTGATCGTAATTTTCTTATCCGTTATTCGCTGAATTTCTTCCATGCTAAGATATTCGATCTTTACTTTTTTCCATTTGGTTTTGTGACAAAAGAAAGGATCGTAGCTTATAATTCCCAAATTTCTGGCAAGGTTGACAATTTTCTTTAAAAACTGTATCATTTTGGCAGTCATATTAATCCCCAGCTTGCAGTTTACTCGAAGATATCTTTAAAAGTCATTTATGAATTGTAAATTTAAATTATCTAAATAGACATCACTTTTGGAGTACTGATCCAGCATAAAATCTTTTACCCGCCGATATGCGAGTTCATATTTTTTGTAAGTATCCATCACTCTTCCATGACCAACTAACTTTAATTCATCCTCATTGTGTTTTCTGAATAAAGAAAGGAGTGTTTGTGGGTAAATTTGTGTTTGAGTGTACATTTTCCGTAACTTGTCCGTTGTTATTATTTCACACTTTTCACTCAAATTTCTATAATAGGTATAAATTGTCATCCTGATTGAATTCAGTTTGTTGTTAAGTGATACGGAATCGTAGCTACTACCCTTTGCTTCTCCGATATCGACAATCCATTTGGAAGATTCAATGCTTAGCTTGGTACTAAACTCCACTTTTTCTCCATTCAAAGTAATTCTTGCAATGATGGGAGATTTACCATTTTTCCGTACTATGCTTTTCTTCAGGAAAAATGAAATTCTAAAGGTGTACTTCATTGAGTTAATTTTTTGGGTATTTTAATATTATTTAATGACTTTGTTTTCGATAATCGTGAAAAGTTTATGAAAAAATATTTGAATATAGCAAAGCATTGAGTAAATTTGCTATTCATATTGAGTAAAATAAAAAAGTATGTTTTACAGATCATATTTAGAGACGATTAAGAAGAGAATTCAAGAGCCTCGGAAATTTATCCAAGTTATCTTAGGTCCCCGCCAAGTTGGAAAAACTACCATGATAACCCAGCTCTTGTCCCAACTGTCAGTTCCCAATTTATATGAATCGGCAGACGCTATTCCCGTCACCAATTCTGCATGGCTGACACAACTGTGGGAGGCTGCCAGATTACGAATTAAAGTATCCGGTGCAACAGAGTATTTAATTGTTATTGATGAAATCCAGAAAATAGATAACTGGAGCGAGATTGTAAAACAACAATGGGATAAGGATACGCGAGAGAAAATAAACATAAAAGTAATTTTATTGGGCTCATCACGCTTATTAATTCAAAAAGGGTTAACTGAATCTTTGGCCGGTAGATTTGAAACAATGTATTTAGGTCATTGGACTTATACCGAGATGCAGGAAGCGTTTGGATGGAGTATTGAACAATATGTGTACTTTGGGGGATATCCGGGGTCAGCCATTTTAATTGACGATGAAGAGCGTTGGAAAAATTATATTAAAGATTCGCTGATTGAAACCAGTATTTCAAAAGATATTTTAATGCTGACAAGGGTAGATAAGCCCGCTTTACTGAAACGATTGTTTGAACTTGGTTCTCTATATTCCGGACAAATTCTTTCTTATACAAAAATAATAGGTCAACTTCAAGATGCAGGCAATACGACGACATTAGCGAATTACCTGAAATTACTGTCTGATTGTGGATTATTAGGGGGGCTGGATAAATATGCCGGAGATATTATCCGTAAACGCGGTTCAAGTCCAAAGTTTCAAGTGTATAATAATGCGTTAATTACTTCTCAAGCCAATGATACCTACGAGAAAGCGATTATTAACCCTGAATTATGGGGACGACTCGTCGAATCATCTGTTGGAACACATTTAATCAATAATTCTATTCCAGAGAGATACAATTTATATTACTGGCGCGAAGGCAACCACAAAGTGGATTTTATATTGGAAAAAGGAGACAAAGTAATCGGGCTTGAAGTCAAAAGCGGAATGAAGGCTGAAAATACCGGGATGGGAGTATTTGTAGAGAAGTTTCATACGGAAAAAGTGTTGCTTGTGGGCACGGGTGGAATCCCGTATGAGGAGTTTTTAAAGATTAATCCGAGGGAGTTGTTTTAAAATTCACTTTACAATTACTACAATATGTATATAAAACAATTTAACATAAAAAAATTCAGGGTGTTTGATGAAATATCTCTACTGTTTAACAAAGGAGTAAATATCATAATTGGAGAAAACAACTCAGGTAAAACAACAATCATTGATGCATTAAGGATATGTCTGGGCTATGGAAAATCAGATACAAATATCTATATTCAAGAATCCGATTTGCATCTCAATCCGTCTGATCCTAACGAATACAATTTGACCTTATTTTTGAGATAGAGTCGGAAATTGAGAAACAATGCTTTAATGACTTTATTTCACAAGATTCTGAACATCCAGAATTGCAAACTATCCAGTTTCACCTTAAATACACATTCGAACAAAATGGAAGAAGGAGATTTTTCACAAGAAGCGTATGGGGTGGCGATAATGAAGGACAGCAAATTCCTTATGAAGCATTACAAGAGATATTTTATACTTATTTAGGACCTCTTCGTGATGCTGTTAGCGGATTAAAACCTTATTCATATGATAACAAAACAGCCCAGTTATTCAATAAATTAACGAAATACAGAAAAGGTGATGATACCATAAATTTGAGTGAAGAAATAAAAAAATCTTTAGCTGAAAAACTTTATGACGTTTTTGAAAGCGATGAACATGATTGGAAATATATATTATCTGAGGGTAAAGGCAAAGTAAATGACCATCTTGAAGGAACACCTAGAGTCAACCAGCAAGTGCAATTTAGTAATAATTTTTGTAAAACTCTTTCAGAATTTTGTATGTGCCGTTGTAGATTCTGATGGTATCTTGAGACTTGAGCCTTGCCTTCATTTTTCTTATCCTCAACGAATTTCAAATAATAGTCATAAAAGGATTCATGTTCGGGCTTAATCTTCTTGCCGGCAAAGAAATCTTTCACGAGATTGATAGATATTTCTCCGCCTGTACTTTGCTCCGTAAGCAAGTGAGTTTCCAAACTATCTATTTCTTTTTTAAGTACGTTTTGGAGCGGATTTTTCTTTGGAAGTTGAAGTTTGGAATCCCAAAGACTTTTTTCGACTTCGTACCCAGCTGGGATTTTGGTTTCATTTCCTGATACCCGAACTCGTAAATAAATAGGGTATTTGCCGTTTTTTAATACTGGCTTGTCAGTTCTGATGCAAGCTCTTACTGAAAATGGCTTCGTAATTGTTTGCTTTATTACTAATCATGGGCTAAATTAGTAAAGTTTCTGTGAATAGAAAAGTATTTCCAAAACTTTATTCTGAATAAAAATAAGTCAAACATCGATAAATCAAATAGTTGATTCAAAATCAAAAACCGCCCCTTATTTCGCCCCTTACCAAAAATAAAAAACTCCAAGTAGTTTATATTTACCTACTTAGAGCTTTATTTTGCGGTATGGACGGGACTAACTCCTTTATTGTCGCAAAATATCATAAAACATCAATCAGCAATATATCAACGTTTTATGCGATTAAAATTTTCATAAATTATCTCTAAATATCCTTTGCTATGTCAAAAAATGGGTGTAAATTTGGGTGTAGATTTTAAAGGCTAAATAGCATGAATATCAAGAGAAATATCATCTTTGCATTAGAGAGCAGAAAGAAAAATGGAAAGCCCATTGTAGAGAATGTACCCATCAGAATGAGGGTTGTTTATAACAATCAACGAGTGGAATTTACCACCGGTTATAGGATTGATGTGGCAAAGTGGGATTTGGAAAAACAACGTGTGAAAAACGGATGCACGAATAAACTCAAACAGTCTGCATCCGAAATTAATGCGGATTTGTTAGCGTATTTTGCCGAAATTCAGAAGATATTCAAAGAATTTGAAGTGAAAGAGGAAATGCCAACAACGGCTGAGTTGCGAGAAGCATTTAATCTTGCCATTAAAAAAGATGTAGCAACAGAAGACACAGTTCAAGAAGACACAGCATTATCTTTTTGGAAGGTGTTCAATGAGTTTGTTTCCGAAAACAGCAAAAGAAACAATTGGGCAAATGGAACATTGCAAAAATTCAATGCCTTAAAGAAGCACATCGAGCGATGGAAACCCGAGCCAACAATGGATGATTTTTCAGAGAAGGGACTTTCCGATTTTGCCGACATTCTTCACAAACAAGACCTGAAAAACTCAACCATCGACAAACAAATAGGCTTATTAAAATGGGTACTTCGCTGGTCTGCATCAAGAAACTTGACAGTGGACAATGCGTTTATGAATTTCAAACCAAAACTGAAAACCGCGCAAAAAACAGTGGTTTTTTTAGACGCCCAAGAATTAAAACAACTGACCGACTTTGAAATCCCCGAAGACAAAAAGTATTTAGAAAAAGTGCGTGATGTGTTTCTGTTTTGTTGCTACACAAGTTTACGCTATTCGGATGTATATAACTTATGTCATTCGCACATAAAGGGTTCTTACATTGACATAGTTACGGTAAAAACCAACGACAGGATTGTTATCGAATTTAACGATAAAAGCAAAGCCATATACGATAAATACAAGGATTTTCATTTTGAGAATGGAAAAGTATTTCCCGTAATATCCAATCAAAAAATGAACAGTTATTTGAAAGACTTGGCTGAACTGGCAGGGCTTGATAATCCGGTGCATCAAACACACTACAAAGGAAACGAACGCATTGAAACTATTTTACCCAAATACGCCGTGCTAAGCACCCACGACGCTCGTCGCACATTCATTTGCAACGCTCTCTCGCTCGGCATTCCGGCAAACGTGGTTATGAAATGGACTGGACACAGCGATTATAAGGCTATGAAACCTTACATCGACATTGCCGACGATATAAAAGCCAATGCAATGAGTAAATTCAATCAATTGTAGCGAAATTGCTTGAAAAAGCCGATATATTTTCAAGTGTGTTTTAAAATTCCTACATTTGCTAAAAATTCTCAAGTATGATTGAAATAATTAATTCCATAAGGAAGTACAATTTCTGGGATAGCAATCCGATAAATTTAGGCTATTCCCGTACATATTACACGGATAAAATTGGTCAGTATGTGGGCAATAAGTTAGTAAAAGTACTTGTTGGTCAGCGTCGTGCGGGTAAAAGTTACATTTTGCGTCAAATCGCATCAAAGCTAATATCAGAGGGTGTAAAGAGTGAAAATATACTTTACATCAACAAAGAGTATATGGAACTGGCTACTTTGCGAAGTGCAGTTGAGTTGGAGCAACTTTACAAAGCCTATAGGGAAGCATTAAAGCCAATCGGGAAAGTCTATATTTTTATTGACGAAATACAGTATATTGACGAGTGGGAACGATTTGTAAACTCACATTCACAGGACTTTGCAGAACCGAGCGAGCTGTTTATCAGCGGTTCCAACTCAAATCTTTTGTCAGGGGAATTAGCTACTCTTCTATCGGGTCGATACGTAGAATTTGAGATTTTCCCGTTTAGTTTTCCCGAATTTTGTGGAATTTCAGGACTGGAAATCAATAGCGAAAGCTACAGAAAATTCCTTCAAAGCGGAGCTTTGCCCGAACTTTTCAATCTGCCCAACGATGAAATGAAGCAGAATTATGTGTCGTCCATCAAAGATACGGTTATGTTGCGCGACATTGTGGGACGGTATAATGTGAAAGATGTGAAGTTATTAGACGATTTGTTTGTTTATTTGGTAAATACGGCATCCAATTTAATTTCGATAACAAACATCATCAACTTTTTTGCATCGAAAAAACGGAAAACAAACTACGAAACTTTGTCATCTTACGTCAATTATTTGGAAAATTCATTCCTCGTTCATCGTGCCGAACGCTACAATATAAAAGGCAAAGACACCATTTCGGGCAACAGCAAATACTATCTGAACGACTTAGCTTATCGAAACTATCTTTACGCCGGGTACGGTTACGGAATTGGTTATTTGTTGGAAAATGCCGTTTATCTGAGTTTGCGACGTGCCGGATATCAAGTTTATGTGGGAACAATTAAAAATGCCGAAGTTGATTTTGTAGCGATTAAAGGCGACAAAAGGCTTTATTTGCAGGTAACGCTTCAATTGACTGAAGAAAAAACTATTGAAAGAGAATACCGTTCGTTAAAACTCATTGAAGATAATTTCGATAAATACGTGGTGAGTATGGACGACTATAAAATTCCTACCAATGAGGGAATTGAACATATATCGGCGTGGAATTTGGATGATTTTTTAAGCAAATAACACGGAAAAAGTTAGTATTTATGCAAATAACCAACATACTCCCCCAATACACCCAATTAAACGCGATAATTTCCGAAGTTTCAAACAGAAATTCGATTGAGTTTGCTCAACAACAATTTGTTGCCGATTTTTACACTCAATTCGACAATATCCAATCGTTTGAAGCAATGCTGATTGACCTGACGATGAGTGCTAAACCGGAACGACACAAAACTTTATCGGAAAGTCTTTCGATTGAAATACAGAATAATATCAGGCTGATTTCGTCGAATAAAATCGTACTTGAAAACTTGAACATAGAAAAGACTTGTGATAATTTTGCCAATCAATACGAAGTCCAAATAAGCAATCAATTGTACAACACCCAAAAGCGTTGGAAAGAATTAAGCGAAGTCAATAACTTGTTGGATATGATTGGGTTTCGGGAGCATACAGAAAGTGAAGAAAAAAGACTTTGGGAAAAACACGAAACATTGACCGAAAAATATAATAAAGAAAAGGCACTACTGAACGACTTGTATGAAAAACAGAATGTTGCACGGAAAACGGCAGAAAAATATCAAGATAATTATTTCCCGAAAATTCTAACGTTGAGCCAAAAGCTAAGTGAAATAGTTCAAAAATATATTCCAAAAACAGTTCACAGCCTGCCTGAAGGAATATTTTTCAATATGAAAACGGCATCGGAAATTCACAAAATTTGTAATAACACCATTTTTGAAAATCTTTCCGAAACCGATTTTTACACGGCAATCAATTTACTGGCAACCGACAAAATATTAAAATTGAAGCAAGGAGAAAAAACACGAGCCTGTTTTCTCATTTACAAAATGTACGAAAGCATCAAATCCCACAACAAAACGGAATGGCGGACATCTATTCTTCAACAATTGGAAATTGACGAGAGTTACTACAAATCAAAATACAAAGAACCTATTTCCGAAGTGCCGAGCCGGAAATCGGAGCAATTTGCACGTGAAATAAAAGAGCTTTTTAGTTAAAACGGTTTCCCTAACCGAACCACCACTTTTACCACTCAAAATATTTTTATATCCGATTGATATTCAGTCGGATATTTTTGTTTCCGCCACATCCTTACCACTTTCTTCCGCCCTTACCTTTGCATCGTTCGAACACCAACCGCCGAAGTACAAGGCAATTGTAAAATCGTAACAATGAAAGGAAAAAATAATGGACTTACAAAATTTAAAACAAAAACCATTGTGGCAAATGACGGGCGAAGAATTTCTGTATCTGCAAGAAAACTGCATCGGGAAAACCGCCCAACAAACCACATCTACCATCGCACACGACGGAACCGAGAAACGCCACGTGTACGGTATTGCCGGAATAGCAAAACTTTTCGGGTGCAGTATGCCCACGGCACACCGCATCAAGAAAAGCGGAAAAATTGACCGAGCCATCACGCAAATTGGGCGGAAAATCATTGTAGATGCTGAACTTGCAATTTGTCTTTGAAAAGTTTTCCTCTGGTTTAGCAAAAAAAACGGTAAGAGACATAGTAGCCGTATTGAAATCTGTCGTTAAGTATGGCGGTAGACATAAAATTTTCCATTTTGAAGAATGGCAACTGGAATATCCTACAGAAGTTGGTGTTTATCGTCTGCCTACATTGAGACTGAGTCACCAAAGAATATTGATGCACTACTTAATAGAAGAACCTACACCACAGAATATTGGTATACTTTTGGCTCTTTGTACTGGCATGCGGATAGGTGAAATTTGTGCCTTAAAATGGGAAAATGTTGACTTCGCTCAGAAGATAATTACAGTTAATCATACAATAGGAAGAATATATAACTGCGAGTTGAAATCAACGGAGAAAATCCTGTCAACGCCTAAAACAAAAAACTCTTTTCGTGAAATTCCTATTTCCAAGCAACTTCTTAAATCTTTGAAAATAGTAAAAAAAGTTTCTCCATCATTATTTGTCGTGGGAAATTTACCAACCTCTACAGAACCACGTGCTTATCGTGATTATTTTTCGCGTCTGTTGAAACGTATTGGTATTCCTCCAATTGTTTTTCACGGTCTTCGTCACACATTTGCTACAAGATGTATTGAAAGTCAATGTGACTATAAAACAATTAGTGTTATATTGGGACATTCCAATGTTTCTACAACCTTAAACCTTTATGTACATCCTAATCTTTATCAAAAGGAAAGGTGTATTGAAAGGATGAGTAAATTTTTGGGAGTGACCGAATAAAGAACTCTATTTTTCTGGGTGTAAAAAAGGGTGTAAATCTCGTAACTACTTGATTTACACCCTTTATTGCGGTATGGACGGATTGTGAACCATCTGTCCAAACTATATACTAATAAAAGATTTGCGCTATTTTAGATTATCAGTTGTAGCATTTTTGTAGCAATTCTTTGAATATCTTCTGAATACCACTTGACTACCTTAACATATCAATTCATGAGTACAAATATAGTATATTTTTGAACCCTCTCCAAATAAATTGATAACAAACTCAGTAAAAACATTTCTGCTACATCATAAGTGCAAGGTGCAAGTCTTTATATAAAAAGCTTGCACCTTGCACTTAGATTTGCCGTACTTAATTGTTATTTAGTTAGTTTTTATGCTTAATAAAAGATTTAACTAATTAAATAACAAAGACATTATGCGCTCAAATTTTCACTTTATGAAAATAGTTTTCATGAAGTTGCAGAATCATTCGCATAATGCAAACTAATTTTATGAGTATGAAAAAGATTGCAGAAAGACTTAGATTATTACGGCAGGAGAAAGGATATTCTCAGCAGTATATCGCTGATATCTTGAATGTTTCGATAGCAACCATTTCCAGATTGGAGAACAATCCCGAAGAGATAAAATTAAGGTATCTTTTATCTTTGGCTCAACTCTATAAAATGGATTTATGTAAATTATTTTCGGATGATGAAAGTGAGTTAAAAAATGAATTATCCAAATTAACCGTTCAAGTGACTATTCCGATTGACATTACTTCCACTCTGTTATTCCGAGTTGCAAAAAAACTGCAAGAGACAGAACAATTTAGGAAACAATAATCATTATGCAAGTAATTACCTTAGAAAGTGAAGCCTTTCAAGTTCTGATGAAAAAGATCACGGACATTGAACAATACGTCAGACGTACATCCGATTTGTTCAGCGAATTGGAAGAGACGCTTGAACTTACATCACGTGAAGTGATGGATACCTTGGGAGTTTCAAAATCTACGCTATATCGTTGGCGTGAAAGTCACACCATCCCCTTCCGTTATGATGAACGAGGTAATGCTCTCTATCCATATAAAGATTTGATTATTGCCATCAAAAACGGCAGCCTGACAATGCAAAACACCAACAAATCTCAAATTTTAGCCAAACTATCCGACTTTAAAGAAGAAATAATTACAAACAGCCTTTGGCACAATAGTTCCTGCAACAATACACTATGATTACCAAATCCGCCATTTTAGCAGCGACGCAAAACGGTTTAAACGTTTTCAAACACTATATTCCGTTTGATTTCAAGCTGGGAAAAAACTTCAAAAATCCCTTTTATGACGATAAAAACGCTTCCTGCAATGTTTATTACGACCGACATAATCTCTGCTTTAAAATAAAAGATTTCGGTAATCCCGATTATTCCGGCGACTGTTTTGCATTTGTCGCCCAAATCAAAGGATTGGATGTTCGCCGGGATTTTTTGCAAGTGGTACAAAGTATCAACCTTGATCTAAACCTCTGTTTAGATGAAAAACCGGACAACTTCATACCACAGACAAACTTTAAGAAAAAAAGTAAAACTCAATCTGTATCGACATCAAATTTTCAAAAAATTAAACCTGTATCCGATCATATCATAAAAACCATTGCCAAACCTTATGAGTTTACCGAAAAAGCCTTTTCACAAAGTGAACTTGCCTTTTGGAAAACCTTCTGCATCAGCGAGAAAACATTAAACTATTTTCGAGTAAGATCCCTTTCCGAATTTAAATCCGTAAATAAAGACAATGAAACTTACGAGCTTCAAGCAACTATCAACGAACCGATATTCGGTTACATCGGAGAAAGCTACGTAAAATTATATCGTCCCAAATCCAGACTTCGTTTTCTATACGGCGGACAAATACCCGCGAACTATTGTTTCGGACTGCGACAACTGCCCAATCGTGGAGATATTCTGTTCATAACAGGTGGCGAAAAAGACGTGATGAGCCTTTATGCCAAAGGATTTCATGCCGTCTGTTTCAACAGCGAAACATCGCACATTCCGCCCGACATCATCGAGATGCTTGCTCACCGTTTCAAACATATTATCCTATTATACGACAGCGATGAAACGGGACTTTCCGCATCGGAAAAACACCTTGCCGTCTTAGAAAAATACAACATACAACGTTTAGTGCTGCCTCTTGCAGGTAATAAAACGGAAAAAGACATATCCGACTATTTTGCCAAAGGAAACGGTAGAGACGATTTCCAACGACTTATCATCGATCTGCTCAACACAAAATACGCACAAACCATGACACTGATAAAATCCTGCGAAGTGGATTTTTATAATCCGCCCGAACTGACCGAAAACATCGTCAGCGTGAATGAGGTTCCGCTCGGCACGCAAGGCAACCTTTTCTGCATCACCGGTGGCGAAGGTACCGGAAAAAGCAATTACGCATCGGCGATAGCTGCCGGAACTTTGGCGGAAGAAAACGTTGAAATTGACACCTTGGGATTAGACGTGCAAGCAAACATAGACCGCAAAGCCGTATTACTCTACGATACCGAACAATCGGAAAATCAACTCTATAAAAACACAACTTTGCTGCTCAGAAGAGCCGGACGAAAAAGCAAACCCGAATGGCTGAAAGCCTATTACCTCACGGCTATGTCCCGCAGGGAGCGGCTGCAATCCATTCAAGACAGCATGGACTATTATCACCATTTTTTCGGCGGCATCCAATTGGTCATCATCGACGGCGTAGCCGATCTTGTCCGAAGCGCCAACGATGAAACCGAAAGCATTGCCGTGGTGGAAGAATTGTATCGATTAGCCGGAATTTACCGTACCTGCATCATCTGTGTGCTGCATTTCGTTCCGAATAGTTTTAAACTTAGGGGACATCTCGGTTCCGAGTTACAACGCAAAGCGGCTGCCATTCTATCTATCGAAAAAGATACACAGAATCCTGAATTTTCAGTGGTAAAAACACTTAAAGTGCGGGAAGGAAGTCCTTTGGATGTGCCTTTGATGCAGTTCTCGTGGGATAAACACAAGGGAATGCACGTTTATCGTGGAGAAAAGCCACAAAAAGAAAAGGAGAAACGCAAGGAAGTGGAATTAACCGCTCTTGCCAAAGAGATTTTAGCAGACAAAAAACGATTTACCTATTCCGAGCTATTACAGGAAATAGAACTGCTGATGGACGTGAAAGAACGGACAGCCAAAAGCTACATCCGATTTATGTCGGAAAACGGAATAGTGGTAAAAGACAGTGCCAACACGGCTTATTACATATTAGGCAAACTTTAAAAAAACTCATTTACGACTATGCTCATCGACAAACAAGAATTTCGTGCTTATATGGATCGACTAATCGACCGTTTCGACTTGATCGACGAGAAATTGGAACGGCTCATCAAGAAAAAAACGTGTCTCGACGGCGAAGATTTATTGGATAATCAGGATATGCTTCAAGTGCTTAAAATCAGTCATCGCACCTTGCAACGCTTTCGTTCGTCCGGCGAACTGCCTTTCTTTAAAATGAACGGTAAAATCTACTACAAACTATCCGATGTAAATCGATTCATTCGTGAAGTATTCGAAGGCAATTCGGGACGATGCGCCAAACAACGCCAAATAGAGCCACGAACGGACAAAAAACGGTAACAGAGTTAATCCCGATATAATTTTGCCGAAAAAAACATATAAATATGAATGTAAACGACTATCCCGAAACAGAACATCCTGCACTAGCAGATATCATCGGTGATGAATATGCAGAAAAAAACGGTATGAACGAACAAAATCCTGCAAGAAACATTGCACAACCCGACGAATTCTCGGAAACCCTTCTTGTTTTCGACCAAGAAAAACAGACGCTTCAAGCGGTTAAAGAGCTTGACAAAAACGGAAAACTCAAAACCGTAGAACCTGTGAAAGAAAACAACCCCGACTTTATCCGATTGGATAAAAACGGCGACTTCTTATCCAATTTTTACAGCAATTTCGTAGCCCAACTCAAAGATCCGACACGTTTTAGGGTGTTTAAAATACCTATACCTAAAATAAGTTTTTTAGCGGAAACCATTAAAAGTATCCTGAAAGACCCTACTCCCGCCGGCATCGCTATGTTGGAAAAATACGAAGTAAAAAACGAAAATTTAAAACAAAACACAAATCCGGATGAAATTCAACAAAAAGGTCCGGAAAATATTACTCATTCACAAAATAAAGAGACTATGGACACAACAAGCAATGCTTCCGATTATCGCTACAAGGTAGAAGATATCGATTGGGGAACACTCGAAAAAATGGGTGTCAGCCAAGAAAAACTGCAAAAAATGAATGTAATGGACGACCTTTTGAGAGGTTTTAAGACCAATCAATTGATACCGATTTCTCTTAATCTGGGGACGGTAATCACCCGCAGTGAAGCCCGATTATCGTTGCAACCCGATGAAGACGGCAACACCGTGGTTGCCATGCACGGCATTCGTAAAGATGTCAACGTTCATCAACCCTTTTTCGGACACGAATTCACGCCTGAAGACAAGGAGAATCTGCTTAAACACGGCAATATGGGGCGTATCGTGATGTTGGAAAACAGGAAAACAGGCGAGCAAATTCCGTCCATCATTAGTGTAGACAGGCTCACCAATGAACTCATCGCTCTGAGTGCGGATAAAATCAAAATTCCCGATGAAATTAAAGGTGTAAAACTTTCCGATGAACAAAAACAGACCTTACAGGAGGGCAAGCCGCTCTATCTGGAAGGAATGATTTCTCGAAAAGGAGCGGAATTTAACGCCACCGTACAGTTCAATGCCGATAAGCGTTACGTGGAATTTATGTTTGACCGTGAACAATTCAAACAAAACCGTCAGGCACAGGAAAACGGCGAAGCACCACGCTTTATTCGCGGAAAAGAGTTAAGCGACAAACAATACGATAAATTCAAATCGGGACAGACTATATATGTGGACGATTTGGTAGATAAAAAGGGAAAGACCTATAAGGGTTATCTTACGTTTAACGTGGAGAAAGGGAAAACGGAATTTTCATTCGGCAATCCCAATAAACAGAAAAATGTCGCCAAACAATCCGCCCAACCCGACGAAACTTCCAAAGTACAAAAAACAGTCAATTCAGACGGGAAAACCAATGAAGCGACAAAAAACATCAAGGAACCCTTGGAAAAAGGACAAACAAAACCGACGGAAAAGCAGGTTGAAAAACAAGAAAAGGAAGAAGAAAAACAGCAAAAAAAATCACGGGGAAGAAAAATGTAAAGCCCCTCCAACCTTCCGTCAGTTGACGGAGAGGCTTTGGAAGTGCAAAATATCAACACTATAAAATCAAAACATTAAAATGCTAAAAGTTATCATAGCAGAAAAACCGAGCGTGGCGAGAGCCATAGCCCACGTGTTGGGTATTTCCGGTCAGCAAGACGGGTACATCGGCGGAAGCACCGTCGATACCGTTGTAACGTGGGCAATCGGTCATTTGGTTACCTTGGCTATGCCCGAAGATTATGGTTTTTCGGGTTTCAAACGAGAAAACCTGCCCATTTTGCCAGAGCCGTTCCGACTTATTCCCCGCCAAACCAAAAAAGGTAAAGAAACCGATGCCGATGCGGGGGCTTTAAAACAACTGAACGTTATCAAAAAATTGTTTGACCAATGCAACGAAATCATCGTTGCCACCGATGCCGGACGAGAAGGCGAGTTGATATTTAGACTGATTTACAAGTACCTGAACTGCCAAAAGCCTTTTAAGCGTTTGTGGATAAGTTCGCTGACGGACAAAGCCATTAAAAACGGTTTCGAGAACCTGAAAAACGGCAGTGAGTTTGATTATCTCTATCAAGCCGCTCGTTCACGTTCGCAAGCCGATTGGCTGGTAGGCATCAATGCGTCGCAAGCATTGAGCATTACAGCCGGAAACGGAGTCTATTCACTCGGAAGGGTGCAGACTCCAACTTTGGCGATGATTTGTAAACGGTATTTGCAAAACAAAAACTTTCAGGCACAAACCTATTTTCAAATACAGGTAGAAGCGGAAGTCGAACGCAAAACGCTCAAAATGCTTTCGGACGACAAGTTTGAAGAGAAGGCATCGGGACAGGAGACCGTCGAAATTGTCCGTCGTAATAAGTTGGAAATAACGGAAGTCGATACTCGGACAGTGCGGGAAGAACCACCTTTATTGTACGATTTAACCGGACTACAAAAAGATGCCAACAAAAGGCTCAATCTTTCGGCAGACGAGACACTTGCCATTGCACAGTCGCTTTACGAAAAGAAGTTTATCAGCTATCCGCGTACCGGAAGCCGTTATATCAGCGAAGATATTTGGGAAGAAATTCCTGCTTTGGTGGAAACGCTTTTGGTTTATACTCCGCTTAAAGAACAGGCTAAACGGCTTTTGAAAAATAGGCTAAACAAGCGGGGTGTAAACGATTTGAAAGTAACGGACCACCACGCCTTGCTCATAACGGATAATACCGTATCTGGACTTTCTACCAAAGAAGAAAGCATTTACAAGTTAATAGCAAGCCGGATACTCGAAACATTTTCCGCACCCTGCGTAAAAGAAGTAACCACGCTGAAAGCTCGTTCGAGAGAGTTTCAGTTCTCATCTCGCGGTGTGGATGTCATCGAAACAGGATGGCGGGGGGTAAACGGGATGTTCGACAATGAAAATTCGGAAGAACCGGAAATTTCCTTACCATACGTGGAAAAGGGAGAAAAACACGCGGTGCAATCCGCGCAGCTTTTGGAAAAACAGACTAAGCCGAAACCTTTGCATACCGAAGCGAGTCTGCTCTCCGCTATGGAACATGCGGGAAAAGAGCTTGAAAACGAAGACGAGCGCAAAGCCATTAGAGAGAGCGGTATCGGAACACCTGCCACCCGTGCGTCCATTATCGAAACGCTGTTTTCGAGAGATTACATCGAACGGCGGAAAAAATCGCTTGTTCCCACTGCCAAAGGGTTGAAAGTTTATGAAGCGGTAAAAGAGAAACGCATCGCGGATGTAGCGATGACGGGAATGTGGGAAAACACGCTTTTAAAGATAGAAAACGGCGAAATTCCTTTCGAGACATTCGATAAAAGTATTGCCATTTATTCCAAACAGATTACCGAAGAGTTGCTGGCAATGGATTTCCCGAAAGATGAAAAAGAGCGGTTGGTCTGTCCGAAATGCCAGAAAGCAGCTGTAAAACTGTTTGAAAAAGTTGCCAAATGTAGTGACGAAACGTGCGGTTGGCTCTTGTTCCGGAATATTTGCGGTAAAACGCTTTCGGAAAAAGATATAAAAGCTATTCTGACGAATAAAAAATCTCCTTTATTGAAAGGACTGAGGAACAAAACTGGAAAAACGTTTGACGCTTATATCGTGCTGAAAGATGACGGAAGCACGGAGTTCGAGTTTCCTCCCCGGAGGAAAATGAAAAAATAAGAAAAAGAAAAATCGGCATTATTTTACTCAATAAATTGGTCAGGTAAAAACAAAATTGTACTTTTGCACTATGTAGAACCTGCCAAGCCTCTTAACAATGCTCAAATCGGCAGGTCGTTTTATTTATATACCTTTCTATTCGTATGAAGAAGACATTCAACAAAGGTTTTCTATCGGTTCCCGAGCAGCTAAATCTCTTAAAAGAACGAGGGTTACTTATTGATAATGATGAGCGGGCGAAGGATTATTTAAAGCATATCGGCTACTTTAGGCTAAGTGCTTATTTTTATCCACTACTTCAAACTCCTAAAGATCAACATTTATACAAAGCGGGAGCGACATTTAAGCAGGTGCTGGACATGTATCGTTTCGACAGAAAGTTACGCTTGTTGCTTTTTAATGAAATTGAGAAAATTGAAATTGCCATACGCACAGAAATTGTTAATACAGGATGTAGCTTCTTAAACGATATTTTTTGGCTGACAAATCCGATATATTTTAGAGATAGAAATCGATACATCCAAAGTCTATCATTAATAGACGCTGAACTTTCAAAATCCAAAGAAGATTTCATTCTCCATTTCAAACAGAATTACAGTAATCAGTATCCGCCTTCCTGGATGTTGGCAGAAATAATACCGTTGGGCGTTCTTGGTAATTTGTATATAAATATTGCCGATAGGCGTTTGCAAAAGCAGATTGCCCAATCATTCGGACTACAGACACCCGTGTTGGCTTCTTGGTTGATGGTACTCGCTAACATTCGAAATATTTGTTGCCATCACGGAAGAATGTGGAATCGTGAGTTGCCCAACATTCCCTCTGAACTGAAAAATCCTATATATGAATGGATTGATGATACAAGTATTGACCGAAAGCGTATCTACTATAAAATATGCATGATAAAATATCTGTTGCATACGATAACTCCAAATAACACATTAAAAGAAAGGCTAATAGAGTTGTCTCAGCGTTATCCAACGGTTGATTTTCGAGCGATGGATTTTCCAATCGATTGGCAATCACAAAAATTTTGGAATTAGCGTAATTTTTCCATTTTTCAAAAAATCCTTACCTTTGTCACAAGTTCATTGTCATAAACATGGTTTATTACATTGGATTTAGTGGTTGGCATCGGTGGGGACACCGGTGCCTTTCTGCGTTTAAAAGACGCCTGTCAAACTAAAATTGATTATTCCAACGGCAACGGATTGTTTAATCCATTACAAATGGAATATATAGCCCATTTATAATGGAATACTTTGGGAAGTTCAAAAAAACAGTTTAAATTTGCAGTAAAATTATATCAATTATGGGAATAAATATGCAACAATCGGCGCTTGCCGAAATAGCAAAAGGTCAAAAAAATGAATCATTTTCAGAAGCCGAAATGGTAACTGAGAGAACGTTGATGCCTGATCTGCCCAATATCAGCACACACGCCTTGATACTTTCAGGTATTAGGCGTTGTGGAAAAAGCACACTGCTGCGACAATTTGTTCGTCGGAATTTTAAGGATGTGTTTTACTTGAATTTTGAAGATGTTAAACTTTATGGCTTTGACATCAAAGACTTTGTTTTGCTAGACAGAGTAATTGACGAAACAGGATTGAGAGTCCTTTATTTCGATGAAATTCAAATTATTGACGGTTGGGAACTGTATATTCGCCAAAAGTTAGACCAAAAATTCCAGGTAATCATAACGGGTTCCAACGCGAGTTTATTGAGTGCAGAATTGGGAACGAAACTGACCGGAAGGCACATCACAAAAGAGCTTTTTCCATTTTCTTATACTGAATATTTAGATTTTAGAGGTTGGGATGCAAACGGTGAAAGTTTATCGGCGTACCTGACAGAAGGCGGATTTCCCGATTATTTAAAACAAAAACTACCCGAAATTCTTGATTTTTTGATAGAAGATATTCTCAATCGAGATATTATCGTTCGCTACGGCTTAAAAGATGGCGGAGCAATAAAAAAATTGTGTTCTTACCTGTTTGCCCATAATGGAACGCTCGTAGTTCCTTCTAAATTAACATCCGCTGTTGGTGTAAAGTCAAACACAACCATATTGAACTACTTTTCCTATTTTGAGAATTCGTATCTAATCGCGATGGTGCCAAAATTTGATTGGTCGGCAAAAGCACAGATGCTAAGCGCCAAAAAGATGTACGTGATAGATCCCGGCTTGGTGCAAGTTGGCAGTACTTCATTCAGTAGAAACATCGGACATTTACTTGAAAGTGTTGTTTTTTGGCACCTGCGCCGTAAAACAAAAGAAATCTACTACTTCAATGAGAATAACAAGGAATGTGATTTTGTAGTTCGAATGAAAGATAAGACGATGCAAGTTATACAAGTCTGTTGGGAACTAACTCTCGAAAACCAAGAACGGGAAATAAGCGGATTATTGGAAGCGATGCAGTTTTTCAAAACAGACAACGGCATAATTGTTTCCGCAAACTCAACCGACACCATAAGAACCGAGTTGGGATTGGTTTCCGTAATGCCCGCATACGAATATTTAATGACATAAAATAATTTTTACACAATCCACTAAATCCAAAAAAATAAACAAAAATGACAACAACAAAAACCACCACTACGAAAGACGAGCGTGAAGACCTGTCCTATTTCACGCTCACATTGCAATCTTTCCTGAACGAAAGTTTTCCCGAGTTGGCAAACGACAAAACGTTTATCGAAGAACGTTCCGAGCTAGCCGCACAAACTTACGCCGATGCACTTCTGGCAGGACATACACATCCCGAAGCATCAGAACTTTCCAATGAAGTACTCTATGAAGGACTGCACTTCTCCAAATTCGATATGCTGTTCAAGGTTATCTGCAACGAGTTTGACAGCCAAATGCCGGATGACGAACTGCGACCGTTCGCAATGAAAATGTATCCGCTTTGCACGGATGTTTTCAGCAAATATTCCACGAACGAACCGGAATTTGCCGACAGTGCCGATTACGAGTTGCTTTACACCGAACTCACGGGAACCGTAGCCATCCATATCGAAGAGAATGGCTTATGGTAAAAAGGCGCATTTAATCGACAATATTGAAGCAATCGCTACCGTTTTCCGGCTTGAAAAAGAAAAACGGAAAGCCACCGCATCCGAACGTGAAATCCTATCCCGATACAGCGGTTTCGGCGGATTGAAATGTATTCTCAATCCTGCTCGAACGCTTGAAGACGCATCTCGTTGGAGTAAGTCTGAATTGGACCTGTTTCCGCAGGTTGCCGATTTGCATCGCCTGATACGGGAAAATTCACAGGATGAGCGGACGTACAATCGCTATATGGACAGTTTGAAACAGTCCGTACTCACGGCATTTTATACCCCGCCCGCGGTAGTGGAAAGCCTTGCTCAAACGTTGCGTAACCACGGAATTACGCCCGCCCGACTGCTCGAACCATCGGCAGGAACGGGTATCTTTGTCGATGCCTTCAATCCCGGGAATTCCGTAGAAACCATAGCTTTCGAGAAGGATTTGCTCACGGGAAAAATTTTGCAACACCTGCATCCCGACGCGAATGTACGCATTGAAGGATTTGAGAATATCGAAGCCAAATGGCTTGGCTCGTTCGATTTAGTGGCGAGCAATATCCCGTTCGGCGATGTATCGGTTTTCGACTTGTCCTATTCACGTGGCAAGTCCATTGCCAAACAGCAAGCCGCCCGAAGCATTCACAACTATTTTTTCCTGAAAGGATTGGACTGCTTGCAAGAGGGTGGCATTTTGGCTTTTATCACTTCGCAAGGCGTGATGAACAGCGACCGCAATGCCCCAATTCGTGAGTATCTAATGGAGAACAGCCGATTGATTTCGGCGGTACGGTTGCCGAATAATCTGTTTTCGGATTATGCGGGAACGGATGTCGGCACCGATTTGATTGTGTTGCAAAAACAATCGGGGAAAGGTGTTTCCAATGATATCGAACGGAGTTTTATTGAAACCACCAATGAGGATATTTCAATAAACAGCTTGTTTACCGATATGTCCAGAAATATCCATACCACGCGCGACCGTTCCACCGACTTGTACGGAAAACCCGCTTGGGTTATGCGACACGAAGGCGGTATAGACGGCATTGCGAGCGATTTGGAGAAAACCCTGACAAAACAAATACGGCAGTCCCATTTGGATATCTCGCTATTTGAAAATCGACAACGAAAATCGACTTTCTCTTTTTCCTTGCCCAAGTCCGTTAAAGACAAAAACCAATCCATTGAGCAAAAAGATGACACGGAAATAGTTGAAAACGCATACGATTTAATTCCCGAACAACTAATCGGAGAACTGCCGAAACCTTACGATACTGATGATGGGAAACCCATCGGCGACAAAACAGCGCATCTGCGTTTTTTCTTTCCGATGGGTGCATACACGGCTTACGTATTGGAACACGAGTCAAAAACAGGCGAACTTTTTACCCTGACTACAATGGACGGCAGGGATTGGGAGCTTGGCTACGCTTCATTGGATGAAATTCGTTCCATCAATATTGGTGGTTTGAAAGTAGAGCGGGATTTATATTTCGAGCCTACTCAACTGAAAAACATTCGTGAATTAAAAGATTACGTGGGCAATCGCTTTACGCCCGAAATTGTCGATACCGAAATTATAAAAGACAAATCGGTTGAAACAAAACAGGAAAACCGTCAAGCCGAAACATTTCAAATCCCGTCAGAGTACGTCCAAATCAAAAAGAAACATCCCGAAGCCGTAGTACTTTTTAGGGTAAACGAATATTACGAAGCCTATCATGTCGATGCCGAAAAAGTATCGCCTGTCCTTGATTTGCCTCTCATTCAAAACAGCAAAAATGATAACATGAAAATCCGTTTCAAAAGTCACGAACTGGATGCGATGTTGCCCCAATTGGTACGTTCCGGATTACGAGTTGCCATTGCCGATATATTGGAGCAGAAAATTGAAAACAAGATTTTTAATAATAACAGTCAAAAGGAACAAGAAAAAGAGCAAGAGCTAAAATTAAAGGAAAACAATAATCCACCGGAACCACCCGAACAAGAAAACCCTGCGCTTACGTTGTACGATTTGTTCGGTTTTTCTGAGCAGGAACGTTCACAAATAAAACCACAAAAAAAAGGACAAAAACAATTTAATAATTGGGCGAAACAAGCGATCGTTATTACGCCAAAACCGATTGTCCCTTCAAACGGAAAATTACCACGTCCGAATCAAGAAATCATGAATAACGTTCTTGAAACGGCTTTAAGTGCATCGGGTACATCCGGGTTACAATCGGCACAAGCTGTTTCAACAACAACGGAAATTGAAACATTGACAACAGAAAAACTTCCTACTACGGAAGAGATGCTCGACGCATTTTTTGCTGAAATGGACCCGTACAGTTCAAGTAATTATATAGATGAATGGCGGTTGGAAATACAGCATGAAGCAAGGCTTAAAAAGGCAGGACAATTACCTGAAAAGAAGGTGGCTGTTGAGAAGTCAAATAAAACCTTAAATAACAACAACTCGACCACAGCCGTTCAAACCAATCTTTTTGACACGAAAGAAACTTTATCCTTTGCATCCCGTTTATTCCCTAATGAATGGAAACAGCATTATCGTGAAGGCTGTTTGGTTGTCGATTTGGGACAAGTAGGTTTTTTGAAAAAGGACGAAAACGACCGAACGTTTTTTCATCCCTTGGAAGTCAATGTCAAACAGCAAAACCGTATCGAAAGTTATATTTCGGTGCGGGATGCCTACAAGAATTTATACGCTGTTGAAGCCGAAAACAGTTTGGCTCACCCTGTCATGCGAAATGATCTGAATCGCTTTTACGACGACTTTACTCGAAAATTTGGTTGGTTGAATACAGCCGAAAACTTGAAAGTCATCAAGATGGACACCGCCGGAAGTGATATGCCGTTTTTGGAACGCAATATTGGCGGTGTATGGCAGAAAGCCGATATTTTCAGTCGTCCTGTTTCATTTGCCACACAGGAAATCACAAAAGTGGATACCGTGGAAGAAGCTCTTTCGGCATCGCTCAACAAGTTCGGAACAGTTGACTTGGATTATATGGCAAATCTGTACGACAGTTCCCGTGAAGAGTTGAAAACCGAACTTCACGGACGTGTTTTTTTCAATCCGTTGGAAAAAGAGTATCAAATTGCCGACAAGTTTATTGCCGGAAACGTGGTGGTAAAAGCCAAAGCGGTGGAAAGGTATGTAAAGAACCACCCCGATGACGCCGAATCAGCTTTTTCCCTAAAAGCCCTGCAGGATGCCTTTCCGCAGCGTATCGAGTTTGAAGAGTTGGATTTCAATCTTGGCGAGCGGTGGATACCGGCAGAAATTTACGGCCGTTTCGCATCCGACCTGTTCGATACCGATGTAGAGATAAAATATATAGACTCTTTGGATGATTTTTCGGTGAATTGTTCCCGAAAAAACTATACTATTTGGACAAAATACGCCACCCGTTCCGAAAGCAGGACGTACGACGGCATCGCCCTGCTCAAACATGCCTTGGTAAATACTACTCCCGATATAACCAAAAAAGTGATGGAGGACGGCAAGGAAACGAAAGTTCGTGACGGCGAAGCCATTCAAGCTGCCAATGCTAAAATCGACGAAATACGCGAAGCTTTTTCCGAATGGCTGCAGGCACAAAACAGCGAATTTAAAGAACGTCTGACAACGATGTACAACGAGAAATTCAACTGTTTTGTCCGTCCCCGATACGACGGTTCGTTACAAACGTTCCCTGGGTTAAACCGCAAAAATGTAAATATCGAAGATTTATACGACAGTCAGAAAGATGCGGTTTGGATGCTGAAAATGAACGGCGGCGGCATTTGCGATCATGAGGTCGGCGCAGGTAAAACGCTGATAATGTGCTGTGCGGCACAAGAAATGAAACGTTTGGGATTGGCTAACAAACCGATGATAATCGCCTTGAAAGCCAACGTGCACGAGATTGCCGAAACTTACCGGAAAGCCTACCCCGATGCCAAGATTATGTATCCCGGCAAAGCCGATTTCACGCCCGAAAAACGGCAGCGGATTTTCGGGGACATCAAAAACAACGATTGGGATTGTGTTATTCTAACGCATGAACAGTTCGGAATGCTTCCGCAATCTCCCGAAATACAGCAGGAAATTTTACAAAAAGAGTTGGACAGCGTGGAAGAAAACTTGGAAGTGTTGCGTTCGCAAGGCAAAGAGATATCGCGTGCAATGGAAAAAGGGCTTATTGTAAGGCAAAACAATCTTACCGTGAAGCTGAAAACGTTGGCTCACGATATTGCTAACCGCAAAGACGATGTAAGCGATTTCAAAATGATGGGAATAGACCATCTGTTTGTCGATGAGAGCCATCAGTTCAAAAACCTGATGTTTACCACCCGCCACAATCGCGTGGCAGGCTTGGGCAACAGTGAAGGCAGTCAGCGGGCAATGAATATGCTTTTTGCCATCCGTACCATTCAAGAACGGACGGGCAAGGATTTGGGAGCAACTTTCCTTTCGGGAACAACCATTTCCAATTCGTTAACGGAATTGTATCTTTTATTCAAATATTTACGTCCCAAAGCATTGGAAGAACAAAACATCCATTCGTTTGACGCATGGGCTGCCATTTATGCCAAGAAAACCACCGATTATGAGTTTTCGGTAACGAATAATATCGTACAGAAAGAGCGTTTTCGTTATTTTATCAAAGTCCCGGAGCTGGCACAATTTTACAACGAGATTACCGATTATCGTACAGCCAAAGACATCGGGATAGACCGTCCCGAAAAGCAGGAAATCCTGCACCATATTCCGCCTACCCCACAGCAGGAAGAGTTTATTCAAAAATTGATGAAGTTTGCCCAAACAGGTGATGCCACTATTTTAGGTCGTCCAAAGTTGTCGGAAAATGAAGAAAAAGCCAAAATGCTTATCGCTACCGATTACGCCCGCAAGATGAGTCTGGATATGCGCATGATAAGTCCTCACTACGATGATCACGTGGATAACAAAGCGAGCCATTGCGCTAAAAACATTGCCGATTATTACCAAAAATACAATCCGCAAAAAGGAACACAGTTTGTCTTTTCGGATTTGGGAACGTTCAAGTCCAACAGCGAATGGAGCGTTTATTCGGAGATCAAGCGCAAATTGGTGGAAAATCACGGCATTCCGGCAAGTGAGATTCGTTTTATTCAAGAAGCCAAGACGGACAAAGTTCGCAAACAGTTTTTTGCCGATATGAATGCCGGAAAAATAAGGGTGCTGTTCGGTTCCACAAGCATGCTCGGAACGGGCGTAAATGCTCAAAAACGGGCGGTTGCCGTGCATCATCTCGATACGCCGTGGCGACCGAGCGATTTGCAGCAGCGCGACGGCCGTGCCGTCCGCAAAGGGAACGATATTGCCAAAAATTTTGCCGGCAATAACGTGGATGTGGTTATTTATGCTGTAGAACGTTCGTTGGACAGCTATAAATTCAACCTGCTACATAATAAACAACTGTTTATCGACCAACTCAAAACCAATCGTTTGGGTAAGCGTACCATCGACGAGGGCAGTCTGGATGAGCAGTCGGGCATGAGTTTTTCGGAATATGTGGCCATTCTTTCGGGTAATACCGATCTGTTGGATAAGGCACGGCTGGAAAGACAAATTGCCTCATTGGAAAGTGAGCGGCGCAGTTTCAACCAGTCCAGGGCGCAATCGCGAATTAAACTGGAGGGCATGGTCAATGAAATTGAAGCTTCACGGTATAGGATATCGCTGTTGGAGAAAGATCAAAAGCACCTGTCGGAGCGTATTCAAAAGAACGAGTTCGGCGAAATATTAAACCCAATCCGCTTAAACGGCTTACCCGAAAACGCAACCGTAAAGCAGATTGGTGAAAAACTCAACCGCTTGTCGGAAAATGCCCGCACGCACGGATTTTATGAGGAGATTGGTTCGCTGTACGGTTTCAAACTGCTGGTAAAAACGGAGACAAGTATGAAAGACGGATTTGACTTCAAGGAAAATCGGTTCTTTGTCGAAGGAGATGGAGGTATCAAATACACCTATAACAACGGAATAATGGCAACTGACCCGAAGCTGGCATCCATGAACTTTCTGAACGCTTTGCAGAAAATTCCGACGCTTATCGACAACGAACACAAACGCATTGCCAAAGAAGAAAGCAGTCTGCCGGTATTGCAGGAAGTGGTAAATGGTCTCTGGAAAAAGGAGGAACAACTGAAAGAACTCAAAAAAAAATTGAACGAAGTGGATAAAAAGATTTTGACGGAAATTACAGCGGAAAAAGAGGGGAAAAAGGAAGAGGTTGAAAAGAAGGTGAAAACGGAGGGGGAAGATAAAATAGGGTATGGGGTGAAGATGTAGTAAAGTTTTACGTTTAAAAAACTCCTCAGAAACTTTTCAAACTTAATATATGAGTATTCAAATCCTTTTTATATTTTTGCAAACAAATACTTTTCTTTGAAGAGTAAATATTGAACATTCGTATTTATTCGTAACGAAAAACGGGCAAATTTTTCAATAGGAAACGAGATAAATACGCATGACTATCGTCATATAATGACGGTACGAGTCTGCTTATTATCGTTTTCTTGGATGCCCGTCCATTCGTTACGTAATAAGTTTGATCTCGTACCGTTTTATTTTACTAAATGATTACTAACTTAGATAATCCTGCTAACAAAGATACAAAACAATTCTTGTTGGAAGTATCTTTCAAGGTGTTTATATCAAAAGAATATGGACAAGTAACATTTGATTATTTAACTTCATTAACAGAATACACGAAAGGGATATTTTTTTATTATTTTGAAAATAAAACGGATTTATACTGTCAAATGATGGACAAGTACTTTTTTTCGCGGTTAAATCCTCGATATCCTATTCACACAGTTGAAATTAAATCTTTCAATGATTTTCTTAAGCATAAGATTAGGCGTCATATAGAGACAAACCACTGGTTTCATCAAAACGGGATAGAGGATAACCCTTTTACAATAATGCAACATTTGTTTGCCCAAGCCGTGATGAGATACCCCAATTTTAAAACCAAATATAAATCATTATCAGACCCTTATTTTAAAGAATGGCATAATGCTATTGAAATCGGTAAAAAAAATGGAGAAATACCTTTAACTTACGATACTAATAGTACGGCTATCTGTTTAGATGCGTTGTTTCAATCGTTTCCATTCCAAACCGCAGAAATGCCCTTATACAATAATATTTTTCAAGCCTTGAAAAATATGGGTATATTAAATGTGTTTAATATTTGAATGTTACTGAATTAATGATAACTTTGCACAAAAAATATTGTGATGGCAAAAAGAGTTAGAAATAGTAAAGAAGTATCCATAGAAAAGATTTTGGATGTAGCGTTTCTCTTTTACGCAACCAAACCATACGACAAAGTAGTATTTGAAGAAATGGCAAAATCCACCGACATTACAAGCGGAGGCATCTTCTATCATTTTAAAAGCAAACAAGCTCTGTTTGAGCAAATGTGTGATAAATTCCTTCTGGAAGAAACATCAATTTTTTTAAAATTAGAAAAATATGAAGGCGAGACATTTGAAGAATACATTGAACTATATATTAATGTATTGAAAGAACAAAAAAACAAAGCAAAAGAATTGGGTGTCGATAATCTTAACATGGCTCTAATCAATATTACTAATCAAGCACTTTTTTACTATCCCGAATTTGCAGAAAAAGGTCAGAAATGGGTTGATTTGCAAATAGCACAATGGAGAAAGGTATTAATAAAATCTATGGTGAAAGGAGAAATAAATGACAATATTGATGTGGATCTTGTAGCCCGGCTATTCGAGGATATCTATTGTGGTCTATCTTATTTATCCATTGCAAATAAAGATGGAATTGATCTCTGTAAATTAAGAGAAAGCTTTGTCTTTTTATATGATTCTTTAAAAAAATAACGAAAAGTTATTTTTTTTGCTGTATTTTTGACTATGCATTAAGTAACTAAAAACAAGTAATGTATGGTTTATAAAATAGACATTCAATCGAATAGAAAAAGCCAGGATGGAACTATTTTAGGCAAAATCAGTGATTTTCATGAACAGCTAATTGTTCACGAGCGTGAAAAAGTTAATATCCTGAAAAAATCTCCGCTCACATCGGTATCCGATACTGAAGTAACCTATTACGACCGTTTTGAGAAGAAAGAAAAAACGGCATTGATGTTTGCTTCTAATAACTATTTGGGTGCAATTACAAATCAGATATGCATAGATACCGCTATTGAAGCAACCAAGAAATATGGTATTGGTTCCGGTGGCGTACCACTATTAAGTGGCACAAACATTTTGCAGAATCAATTAGAACAAGCTATTGCTCAGACCAAAGGATTTGACGATGCCATTGTCTTTTCATCGGGATTTGCTGCTAATTTAGGAGCTTTGGCCGGTTTGCTTTCTCCTGACAATTTAATTATTCACGATAAACTCAATCATGCCAGCTTAATGGATGGCACCATTATGTGCGGAGCCAAAATGCTGCGTTACAAACATAATGATTTGGCTGATTTGGAAAAACTATTACGTGAAAACTCACCATTATATCCAGGAGGAATATTGGTAGTTACCGATGGCGTGTTCAGTATGGATGGAGATATTGCAAATCTACCGGGAATAATCGAATTGGTAAATAAATATAATGTTCTACTACTTATAGATGACGCCCACGCAACAGGTGTTATCGGAGAAAAAGGAAGGGGTAGCTTGTCGTACTACGGTATTGCACAAAGAGATAATATTATCCTAACCGGCACTTTAAGTAAAGCCGTGGGAATTGTGGGCGGATTCATCACGGCGAAACAAGAAGTCATTGATTATTTGCGAATTTTCTCCCGCAGCAATATGTACTCAACTGCATTGCCACCAAGTGTTTTAGCATCGGCTAAAGCTGTATTTGAATTTATGCAGACCACTGATATTGTAGAACGGTTAAATCAAAATGCATCATACCTAAGAACACGGCTAAAACAGGAAGGGTACAATACGCTAGATTCTCAAACTGCAATAATTCCTATTGTTGTAAAAGACCAATATCTATTGACTCAAATATCAAAAATGCTATTAGATAGGGGCATTATGGCAAATTATATTTTTCCGCCCGTTGTGCCGCCCAATCTTACCAGAATACGCATTAGCGTGATGGCAACCCATACCAATGAAGATATGGAATACCTCATAAGCTCTTTAAATGAAATAAATGCCACACATCCCATCAAAAAATCATGAGTGACAAATACTTACCATTATCTTTTCAATGGCATAGTTCGATTGATGAGATAAACAGGATGGATTGGGATAGAATTTTTTCCGGAAATATCCTGAAAAGTTTTGATTTTTTCAAGGCTCAATGCGATGCCGATATTGAGTATGCTCAATTTATGTTTCTAACTGTTAGCTCGAAAAATGAAACGTTAGCTATTGTCCCTTGCTTTACTTATCGATTAAAATTAGATGTAATTGCCTCACCATCCGTAAGAAAGGTTTCGGATACCGTAAAAAAACGATTTCCTAATTTTTTATCGGTAAAAATATTTGGTGTAGGCTCATTGGCTTCAACCTGCGAACAACATATCGGAATAGTCAAGAATTTAGACAATGCCACTTATCTGTCTGTTTGTCGGATAATATCAGAACAAATAAAAAAGAAATCAAAAGAATTGAAAATAAAATTAGTCTTTGTAAAAGAAGTACCCGAAAGCCAACTATCCGAAATAAAGCAGGTATTATCAAATGATTATTATTTTTATGACTCTCTCCCGACAAACATAGTACCTTTATTTCCGGAGGTACTCCCCTATCCGAGCGGATTAAGGCATAAGGAGCGATACAGATACCGGAATCTCAAAGGTAAATTTGAGAAAAACTACTGTTGGGAAAAAGTAACCGATTTTTCTCGTCTTACAAAAGAGTTTGAGCGGTATTACCTTGCTACATTGTTCAAATCGCCCAGTCAGTTCGAGATAATGAATGAAGCTTTCTTTAAAAACATAAATGAGTCATTTAAAGATAACTCGTACTTGTTAATTGCCAAAGATAAGCGGGGAATAACGCACTCTATGGGATTGATTTTGGAAGAAAAAAATGCCCTGATTCCAATATATTTAGGGTTGAATTACGAAAATTCGGAAAAGAATCTGAAACTACTGCATATCAATTCCATGTTTCGGGTAATAGAAGAAGCCGAGAAGAGAGGTAAAGAACTGGTAATGCTTGGGCAAACGAGTTACTACTCCAAAGCTTTGTGTGGAGCTTTAGTCCAAAGATTGTATTTGAGCTTCTACTCCTACAATGCAATTATTCAGTATTGCATTAGAAACTTTTTTGGAAAATTATTTACTTCCGCAACTTTAACTCCCAATACCTATAGAGTGGAGGTGGAAAAAAGCATTAAAGACAAGATGGCATATTATCATTATGTGATTGATAATTAACAATATTATAATCTATAAAAACTCTACAAAGAAAAGGCAGGCACAATATATTTATGTGTCTGTTTTTTTTACCTATACTTTATCCTTCTTGTACAATAATCTTTTTATAAAATAAGTTACTTTGTATTTGGTAAGTATAAAAATGTTTACTTATTTTGCAAAAACAAATAAAATTTAAAAAGCACCTTATTTACATGAGATGGAGATAATAGAAATATACTGACATTTAGCTTAAAACACAAAATCAACAATACAAAAAAATCAAACCCAGAGAATCAAATAAAAGAGAATTGAACAGATCATAAGAAAACATTTTAGGTTCAAACCCTAAAAATAATAAAAAAGCCTCTCTTGCCCGGAAAGCGAAACAACTAAAATGAGAGCATTAACCCCGAAGTATCACTAAACGAACAAGAAAAGGCAATGCAGAAATAATAAAAACACGGTAATTTCAACTATCCATCAGATTGGAAAAACGAATATTGCCGGAAGTCGCCGAAAATGAAAAGAATAGCAAGTAGCTTGGCACAGTAATTTCCTGCTGAGGATATGATATGGACATAAATTTTAATCGGAGGTTTCTTACTGTTCTTACGGTTAAAAGAGATTCGTAGCCATAGCTTGTCTATGAACATTATATTCTTTTCAATATTACACGAAAAAGGTACAAAGGCTTCAAATTTTAACTCTGGGAAACCCGTTAAAGAGAGTGTGTTGATTCGGAGTTTTTTTAAACTTTATAATATTTCATCTTGTACTACTTTTTGTATAGTGCAGGATTTATTGAAGAATTCTTTAATGAATTATTTTGTATAAACTCTACTATACTTACATTTAAAAGCGGATGCCGAAAAGCTTATATAATAGAGTAGGCTAAAGTACTAATATTTTATTTATGAATCAGTTGAAAAAAAAAGATGTCAACTTAGCTATCTTGGTTGATCAATTTGAAAAAAATGAATTATCATTCGAAGAAATGATGGAATTGTGCGGCGGAACTGACGTCAATGGTAAAGGAATTGAGCCAGAAGATCCAGAGCCTGTCCCCGTTATTTGATATTATAATCAAATAATAGAAACTTATGGAGCTAGCTTAAAAAATGATAATCAGTTTTGGACTTTCATATAAATAAGCAGGTTAGATTTGATAATTCATTTTTCGAGTTAGCTCTTATTTTTAATTTATTCTTTATCGCAACATAGCAAAGTGCAAAAAGATTCAATCAATGTGGTTATTGTAGTTCCACCGTGGACGATACTTGACACGCCTAATTTAGGTGCACATCTATTACAAGCATCGGTTCAAGATTTAAATTGTAAAGTTTATGTCTTTTATTCGGATCAATTACTTGCTAATAAAATAGGATTAAAACAATATAAATATATTTCTGAAGATTTGCTATCTCAATACGAGCTTATACAAGAACGATTATTTGTTAAAGCGGCATATCCAGATTTGCCATTTTTGGGTCGAAGAGTCACATCAAATGGTATTGATTATAAAACGCCACGTTCTGAATTTGATCCAGAAATAAATTGGAGTAGTTTCTATTGTTTGGAAAAGAGTATAGATGAATGGGTTTGTGAAACAGCTGCGACTCTCGCTTCATCTGAATTTCAATTAATAGGATTCACGATTTCACATCAGCAAACAAATGCCTCTATTGCTCTAATTGATAAGATTAAAGAGTTGAATTCCAAAAAAATAATTGTTGTTGGTGGATCCAATTGTGATGGAAAAATGGCAAATGGCATTTTATCATTATCTAACAATATTGACTTTATTTTTACAGGAAAATCAGATATATCTTTCAAGAATTTTATAAATGATTATTCGAAAGGATTTTTGCCACAACAAAAAATAATTCATTCAAAAACTATTAATAATCTTGACGATCTTCCAACTCCACTTTATGATGATTATTTTTTTCAAATTAAAGAAAATAAATTAGAACTCAAACACTGGATAAATATCGAATCAAGTCGAGGGTGTTGGTGGGGATGGAAAAATCAGTGTAAATTTTGTGGTGTCAATGGAAGTCATAATATTTATAAATCTAAAACGGCAGAAAGAATTTATAAGGATATAGTCTTTTATAATGAGGAATATCAGGTAAGGAATTTTAGAATGGTAGATACATTGATGCCTAGAAAGTTTTTTAAATCGTTGATTCCTAAATTGTCTGGATTAGGAATCAATATTTTTTACGAACAGAGAGCAGATGTGAGTTTTGAGCAGATGAGTCTTCTCAAAAAAGCAGGTGTAAATTCAATTCAAATTGGAATTGAATCTTTATGTTCATCTCATTTAGCTCTGATAAACAAAGGTGTAAGTGTAGCTAATAATATCAATAGTTTAAGATATTCATCAATCTTAAATATATATAACGGGTGGAATCTCCTTTATAATATTCCAAATGAAGATGAAATAGGTTGGAAAAAAACGCTAGATGTGTTACCTTTTATAAAACACCTGCCTCCACCTTCTTACTTCCGACCTGTTGAAATAGCAAGGTTCAGTCCATATCATGAAATGCCAGAATTATATAATATAAAGAATTTAAAATATTTTGATGTATATGATGATATTTATCCTCATAATGTTGATATAGAGTCTTTAGCATGGCTTTTTGAGGGTGAATATCCAACAGTAAAGCAAATAAATCCAGACCTTATAGAAAGTATTGGTAAATTTGTAAAAGATTGGATTTTATCTTGGCAAAGCAAAGAAAAAAGGAGTAGACTGGTAATTTTAGAGAAAGATGGTGAATTTATTTTAGTCGACACAAGAGGATTGGATAAAACAAAAAAAATCCAAATAATTGATCGAGACCAGGTGTCGGTTGCACTTATTGGGCCAGAGAGCAGGGTGTTTCCAAAATATGCTGAATGGGCTAAAGATAATAAACTTGTTATCGACATTGATGGAACTCTTGTCGCATTAACGATAACTAATCCAATTCTTTATCAGAATATACTTCATGAATATAAATTTGATAATTATGAGCGAAATTAATATTGGTGTTAATTTAACAAGGAGGTGTAACATGAAATGTTCCTTTTGTTATTATAGTACTTTGGAATTTTCAAAAGATAGTAAGAGTGATGATTTTACTAGTAAGTTTGATTTATCCATTGATGTTTTTAAATCTAAGATAAAAGAATTTCATTTCATAGATAGATTATTTTTAACTGGAGGAGAACCTCTTATATATCCTCATTTAAAAGAATTAATATGTGATATGAGAGACCGAACTAGATATATATATGTTTGTACAAATGCTACACTTGTCAATGATAACTGGTGTGATTTTTTCAAAAGGAACAATATTACTCTGGTAATAAGTGTGAAAGATAACTCAACCAGCACTTATAATAAGATAAATTACATACATAATCTTGGGGTTAATATTGAATTATATCATGTCTTAACAAAATCCAGCTTATGTATAATTAAAGAACTCCCTAGTAGATATCCGTGGGTAAAAAAAGTACGTTTATTATTTGAGACATCATCCGATCCTTTCAAAGAAATCATAAAACCCCTTGAATGGTTTACTTTACTACGCCTAGCTTCCTATTATCTAAAACCAATTATCAATACAGTAGAAGCGGAGATTGGATTCTTACCTAAAAGTCACCCCATAACTCAAAATAACGATAAAGGAGCCGTAAACAGGATTATAATTGATTATGATGGAAAAGGGTATACTTGTCCTTTAATCGTTGAGAAAGATGATGGTGTAGATGATATGCTTAAAATAAAAAAGTGTGAAATAAATAAATGTCCAGTAATAAAAAAAGATTTTAAGCATAATAATTACGAGCAGATATGTCCATTTATAATTGTCAAACTGGAGTCATTGTTTTCTAATTAATAATATCATAATGGAAAATTTATTACTAAGGAATCTTACTGTTAATGACGCTCAAAATTACTTATCTTTTGCTCAGAGTATAATTAATGAAGAAATTTTTTCTATAACTTCTATAGATGATTTTAAATATACTGTAGAGGAAGAAAAAGAATGGATTGAGTCAGTATTAAAAAATAAAAATAATATCTGTTTAATTGCAGAGTATCAAAACAAAATCATTGGAAATATTAATATTCTTCAATACAAAGAAAAAAAATTAGCCCATGTCGCTGATTTAACAATCAATATTGATAAGAAATTTAGAAATAAGGGGATTGGTAAATCAATGTTTGAGGCGGCTTTCCTTAGAGTAAAAGATAATAATAATATAAAAAAAATAACACTCCAAGTTTTCGAAAATAATTATAGAGCAATACACCTGTATGAATTAAATGGATTCAAAAAAGAGGGATTATTGATTAATCAAATATGCATCAATAATCACTTTTTCAATTTAGTTTTAATGGGAATAAATATAAATTCTGAAACATTTTCGTAGAATAAAATTATACAAGAATAGATAATGGTTATCTCAAATAATAAAAATCACGTCATATAGGTGTTTTTAGCTGTCTAATAATTAGTTTGAAGTCTAGCAAATTACCAATCTGTGATGAGTTTTTATTTTCTGGAATTAGTAGCTTTGCGTCGATTTTTAGTATTCGTATATAATGTATTGATATATAAAAATATATAAGCGTTCTTTGATTTTTTGATTTGAATTGACACCCTCGTAATTTTGCATTAAAATGTAAAATTATGAATAAAGGAAGATATCTTTTCTCTCAGGTACTGGATTTCATAGATAAGTATGAATTCAACAAGTGCGTTAAACGCTACTTTGGCAATTACCATGTCAGAGGGTTTGACTGTTGGAATCAGTTCCTGTATCTGTTTTTTGGACAATTGACTTCGCTCGGTTCTCTTCAAAGCATTTGTCTTTGCTTGAAAGCCCACAAGAGAAAGCTGTATCATTTAGGCATAAAAATATCAGTCAATACATCTTCGTTGTCGAGAGCTAACGAGAAACGGGATTGGCGTATTTTCGCCGACTTTGGTAATTATCTGATAAACATCGTGCGTCCGCTTTATACGGATTATCCCATTGCTAACGTAGATATAGACAACGAAATATTTGCTTTGGACTCTACCTCCATATCCTGCAGCATCAATCTTCTGACTTGGGCAGAAGGAAAATATTCGCGTGGAGCAGTAGATGCATACGCTGCTTGATTTACGAGGGAACATTCCGAGTTTTATCCACATCTCAGATGGAAAGTATCATGACAGCAATGTACTTGACATTATGGACTTTCAAAACGGGATCATCTATTTGATGGACTGTATTAGCCCGTAATAACCGAGCACATTAATTGTATTTAATCTTTTTTATTACTTTTGTATCGGACAAGCTGATCCGATGGTAATATATTATACCGAAGGATTTATAGAAGGGGTGTTACTGTAAGTAATTGCCCCTTTTACCATTGCCTGATGGGCTGTTTCATTTCTTCGTGGCATTGAGCCACTAGAAATGAGGACAAGCTGAACCTCAGGATCCTTATTGCCCGATGGTATGTCATCATTTTCTTTTCGCTGGCTTTCCGCATACTTTTCCCTGTATTCTACAGGAGAACAGTAATCCAGTCTATGAAATATCCAATCCGCGTTGTAGTTATCAATAAAATGATTGATAACGCTATAAGCTTCCTCGAAGGAAGAAAATGTTTCTGTTTGCAGCACCTGTTCTTCCAGGGTGCGGTGAAACCGCTCTATTATCCCGTTGCATTGCGGTGACCGTACAAACGCTTTGGACATCTCCAATCCCAGGAATTTCATTTCATTCATAAAATCAGCAGAGTCATACTGCGAGCCATGGTCGCTTCTTAATTGCAACTTCATTCCTTTACACACATCCTTACCTACCGAACCGAAAGTCTTCCGTACAGCGGCCCTAACAGGCTCAATGGCGGCAAAACGGTTGCCTTTCCTTGCAATATGCCATGAGATAATCTCATCGTTAAAATGATCGATCACACCAAAGAACCAATGCCAGCCTGACCCTTCAATCCAGAACCTCTTCCCGTCAGTGGCCCACATTACATTGGGTGCATCCGTGATTATAGTACCATCATGTTCGCGCTTATTCGTCTTCCCGGGCCTTCTGTAGGGGCTCAGCAGGTTGTTTTCCCGCATGATGCGGTTCACACGTGCCTTGCCGGCTACCAGAGCGTTTATCTTCCTTTTACCCATGCGGTTTTTCACTTTCAGATAACCTTCAGCGTTGAATGTACTCTTCTTAATTTCTTCCTTAATCTCCTGTAAAACCTCTTCATCGCTATGCTTGGGTTTTCTGCCCCGTTTCCCTGTTTTGGGAGTAGGGTTTTCATACCAGGTGCTGCTGCTGTAGCCGACTACCTTGAATATCAAACGCTTCGGATATGGTTTCCCGGTTAATGGATAATGTTCCTCTATCAGCATGGAGATTATTTCCTTTTTAGTTTTGCTGCCAATTCGTTCTTTTTTTTTGTGAGTTCAAGCTCCATCTGCAGTTGCCCGATCTTACGCTCGGCAGCACCCAGCTTCGAATCGTCGGGTTTACGTTTGAACCCGTCGGTACCACTCTCGATAAATTGATCCCGCCAAAGGTTGATATCAGCCAGAGTAACTCCGTATTCACGGCTGATCAGCTCCGGATCCTCTCCACGCAACAAGGATAAAACTATTTCAGCCTTGATTTTCGATGTAAAATTTTTCCTCTTTTCCATAGCAGTTGTAAAAATAACTTTTATTTTTTACTGCTCGGTTTATTTGAGGGCTAATATATCTATTTGATGGACAAGGCTTATGTGGATTTTGAAGCATTGATGCGCATCAATAATGCAGGAGCTTTCTTTGTTACTAGAGCCAAGTCATCCATAAAATACAATGTTGTAGAACAAAACCACAACATAGATGAAACTACCGGATTGAGGGCAGACAAGAATATCGTTCTAACCGTACTGAAATCAAAAAAACTTTATCCCGAAAAACTGCGATTAGTTGAGTTTTATGACAACAAGAACGACGAACTGCTTGTTTTTCTTACAAAGAACTTTGAAGTATCATCTCTTGAAGTGGCTTATCTGTATCAAAACAGGTGGCAGATTGAAGTTTTTTTCAAATGGATAAAGCAAAATCTGATTATAAAGAAGTTTTGGGGGCATACTCCAAATGCCGTAAAGATACATTTATGGTCAGCCATCTGTACATGTACAATAGTGGCCTACATCAAGCATTCTTTTGACAAAACACCAATGGCTGAGTTACTCACAGATTCTCAATCCAGTCAAAATGTCAAAGAGCTACAATATGAGTTATTTCTAAATAATTCTTAATTATTAACGCAACAGCAGTAGCAGAAAATTATAAATTTGTCCAAAAATATTGAAAAGAATGTATATGAATAAGACATCTATTATCGCGTTCATATTAATATTTTATCACATAAATTTGAACGCACAACAAATTACAATAAAAGGAAAAGTAATTGATTTTGACTCCAAAAAACCAGTCGAATACGCAACTATTATATTACAAACTGATGATTCCTTATTTATTAAAGGAACCACATCGGGTTTAAATGGGGATTTTATTTTAAATAATTTAGGCGAAAACAATTATCGTATTGTTGTTCATTCTGTTGGTTATGACACATTGAGCATAGACTTATTCAATGTTTTTAAAGCAATAGATTTGGGTTCGTTGATGATAAATCAGAAAACGACTTTGCTTTCTGAAGTTATTGTGCAGTCTTCATCAGTGATTGAAGGATCTTATCGAAAATTGTACTATCCAACTAAAGAACAAATAGTAAAAAGTATAAATGGATTACAATTGACTCAAAGACTTTTACTTCCTCAAATATTTGTCAATACTCAAACTGGACAGATTTTATATACTGGAGAAAAAAAACTCAAGATATTAATCAATGGAATTGAAGCACTCTCTCAGGAAGTCATAGGTATACAACCTGAAAATATAATAAGAATTGATTATTATGAGAATCCAGGAATGCGTTACGGAGAAGATATCGGCATTATTTTAGACTTCATAGTTAAGCAAAGAACAAACGGTGCATTTTTTTCTGCAAATATTCGTGAAACACTAACACACAATTTCACATACGGTCAATTGTCTGGAGGAATAAATTACGGCAAATCACAAATTAAGTTCTATTATTTTTTAAGTCACAATGATATCGAGACCTCTTCATTTAAACACCAAACATTTTTATTTCCATCTGGAAATACTATTTCCAGAAATGAATATGGAGAGAAGAATTGGTGGAAAGAAACAACAAAAATGCCAAATATATCATACTCTTATTATGGTAAGAAAAATACTTTCAATATGAAAACTAACTTTAATAGTTTATTCCAACCACATGATGATCATGAGGGGAAAATTTTAATCCCTGAGATTGACCGATTAACAAACTACAAGATACAGAATAAAGAACAAACTTTTCGCCCTTCCATTGATATTTATTTCACGCGACAAATATCAGACAACCATTTAATAGCTTTAAATGTAGTTGGAACATATAGTAAAAATACAGTCGATTATATATACAATGAAACAGATGAGGATGAGATAATATCAAATATTACAACATTAGTTGATGGAAAGCGTAGTTCCTTAATAGGCGAGATATTTTATGAAAGGAAATATGGTGAAAATTTACTCTCCGTGGGATTACGACATATACAAGGATATACAAAAAATAATTATTCTGGCACTTCAATCTTTAAAACTCAACTACACGACGCTTTTAGTTATGGATTTTTGCAATACAAAGGTAAAATAAAAAAATTAAATTATACAGGAAATATTGGGATACATCGATCATTCTTCAATCAGGAAGGAATAGCTAATATGTATAGTAGGTGGATGATATCACCTATGGTAAATATTAACTATATATTAAGTAACGTGCTTTCATTACGTTACTCATATCAATTAAAAAACATAAATCCATCATTATCTTATTTAAGTGAAGTGGAACGATTAAGAAATAGCTATCAATTAGACAAAGGAAATCCATTAT
The DNA here is from genome assembly GCF_056629195.1 of Proteiniphilum sp. LBM24028. Classification (NCBI taxonomy): domain Bacteria; kingdom Pseudomonadati; phylum Bacteroidota; class Bacteroidia; order Bacteroidales; family Dysgonomonadaceae; genus Proteiniphilum; species Proteiniphilum sp. LBM24028. Next base: position 2,238,052 of record NZ_CM152817.1, read on the forward strand.
TAAAATCTTATTTGATGCATCACAATGAATTAAGAATCAGTTTTAACCCGTCACCTCTAAGGAGTTCTTTAGTATTAAGTTCATCTTATTATAATAGTCCTATTATGGAGGAAACATCCTTCGATAATTATAGAGATATTTTCATAACTACCTACAATAACCAGAAAAAATTTCATCAATTGAGATTTCAATGCAATATAGGAGTGTCATTATTCAACAATCATATTAGTATAAACAGTTACGGTGGTTACAATAAGATAGTTTCTCAGGGACACAACTATGAGCACAGGCGAGATGAGTGGTTTTATTTGTTACAAACTATTGCAGATTATAAAAAGTTATCCCTCACAATAACAATGGTACACTTGCCACAACCATTTTGGGGAGAATCTGTATCGAAAGGATCTTCATATAATGAATATATACTAAGTTACCGTCTTCCCAAGATGCAATTAGGCATTATATCAACAAATCTATTTGGAGAAAAGAATAGAAAATATACCTATAACTTTAGTGCATTAACAAGATTTAAAAATATGCAAAACAATGTAAAAATGTTTCCAAGTTTTGGAATTTATGGTTCTATAAATTTAACTTGGGGAAAACAGAATAATGAGAAGAAACAAAAAATAAATAACTTAGACTCTGAGAACGGAATATTATTATAAACATCCTTCTTGCAAACTTAAAAACTTGATTTTAAAGTTCGGGAACCCGACGGCGACACCATAGAACCGTTACTCGAACAGATGGAAGAGAATAAGTTGAAACTACCCAAAGAACTTAATTTATGACCGTGTAAGCATTATCACCCCCGACAAGCCCAAGGTAAAAGACATCGCTTATCAAAAACGACATAAACATAACAAATGCAGAGCCAGAGCTGCTATTGATCCTATTTTCGGACATCTTAAAAAGGACTTCCGTATGGAACAGTATTACTTGTGGGCTGAAAAAGGCATACAAATCAACGCTTACTTGGCTACAGCGGCTTGAAACTTGAAGAAAATGATGGAAAGGTTGAAGGATGAATTTTTATATTTTATTTTCCGATGGCTTTTCTGACAAGATAAAATATATTTTTCAGCTTCATTTGAATTGATAAGGAACAACTATTAGGGTTTTATTCTTACAATTAAATCATTCAGTATTGCATTAGACATTTTTTGGGAAATCATTTAATCCAACAACTTTAACTCCCAATACCTATAGAGCAGAGGTGGAAAAAAGCATTAAAGACAAGATGACACATTGTAATTATATGATTGATAATTAACAATATTATAATCTATAAAAACTCTACAAAGCAAAGGCAGGCACAATATATTTATGTGTCTGTTTTTTTACCTATACTCTATCCTTTTTGTACAATAATCTTTTTATAAAATAAGTTACTTTGTGTTTGGTAAGTATAAAAATGTTTCCTTATTTTGTAAAAACAAATAAAATTTAAAAAGCACCTTATTTACATGAGATGGAGATAATAGGAATTGCAGACATTTAGCTTTAAATACAAAATCAATAAGTATCACTAAACAAATAAGAAAAGGCACTGAAAAGACTAATTTGCGTGATGACTCGTTAATTATGATGTCTGTTTTTATAGGTGTACTCATAAAAAAAATAAATATAAAAACCAGTTACATATGAAGTATTTCACATTATCCATTTTAGTGATGGCTGTCAACTTGAATTTATCCGCCCAAAGCATTCGTGGAAAGGTGGTTGATACACAAAACCAACCTGTTGAGTTTGCCAATGTTGCTCTTTACTCGTTGCCCGATACCGTGAATCTGACACACGGAGCAGTAACAGACAGCACCGGATTTTACCGGATTTTGGAAGATATTCCTGTCGGCGATTATCGGCTTCGTGCATCGTTTTTAGGATATAAAGCAGCAACTGTCAATTTTCGCCTCTCGGCGCAAAACAGTCCCATTGAGCTGAACTTCACACTCCAACTCGATGAAACGCTCTTAAACGAACTGGTGGTAGAGGGGCAACGTCCGGCGATGAAAGTGGAAGCCGGAAAACTTTCTTATCATATTCCTACGCTGCTGAGAAACAAACCGGTTACCAATGCTTACGATGCGCTGAAAGAAATCCCCGGCGTAATGGAGCAAAATGAACAAATAACCCTGATGGGAGCAAGCGGAATGACTATTTTGCTGAATGGGCGGAAAACATCGATGACTTATGCGCAACTGATGACGTTACTGCGTTCAACACCGCTTTCGCAGGTGGAAGATGTGGAAATTATGTATAGCGCTCCACCGCAATACAACATTCGCGGAGCAGCCATCAATGTGATATTGAAACAGCAAACAGGAGAAGACGACCGCCCCCTTTGGCAGGGCGAAGTGGCGGGGGAATATCGCCAACGAACACACGCGGGCGGAAACGGACGCGCAAATATAACGTATAGAGCGAAACGCGCATCCTTCGACGCGCTCTATTCTTATGGCAATTACCATACATTCAACAAAGAAGAACTCACGGCTGAACATACGATGAATAATACCGTGTACGCTATTGACCAACTCAGCGAAGGAACGAATACATATCAGGTTCACAACACACGCTTGGCATTTGATTACGTTTTTGATAATAAAGACAAGATGGATGTCTCTTACACGGGAATGTTTGATACATCAAGCTCAAACCGAACAGCAACAACCCATATTTCGGGAACGCCAACCGACACCAAAACAACTTCCGAAGGACCTTCGTCGATGCACAACATAAGAGCCGATTATACCTTTCATTTCAGACTAAATATCGGTGCGGATTATACGTTTTACAAAGATGACTCGGAGTATTTTATGCAAAATTCGGTGCTATCATCCTTGCCTGCTCAAGTTCTTACCTATAAGTCCAAACAAGAAATCCGGCGGAATAATTTCTATGCCAACCAATCGCACTCACTCCAAAACAAGTGGGGTGTCAACTATGGTTTGAGCTATTCGGGCGCGCAAAGCAAAAACCGTTCCAACGCCCTAATGGACAATGCCGAATTTGAAGAAGCATCCTTCGACACGCAACAACAGGAAGATATTTGGAATTTCTTTGCCGGTTTTTCCAAATCGTTTTCCGAACGGCTGTCGCTTGAAGCATCATTGGCATTGGAGTATTATAAATCGACAGAAACATCAAAAGGCATTACCCAAAAACTGTGGGACGATACGGCTTGGTTTCCCACTCTTAACGCGAGTTACAGACCATCGCTCAACCACACGTTTCAGTTGGCGGTATCGTCCGACAAAAGTTATCCGTCGTATTGGAGCTTGAATCCGAGTATCTATTATTTCAGTTCTTACGGTGTAACGTACGGCAATCCGCACCTTCGCCCGCAACGTAATTACAGCGTGGGATTGACCTATATCTTCAAGCGCAAATATGTGTTTCGTCCTTATATGAATTATATGCCCGATTATTTTGTGCAATTGCCGTATCAATCGCCCCACAAATTGGAGCAAATATTTATGGAACAAAACTACACATTCAGGCAAAACATCGGGTTGTTGGGAGTTGTACCGTTCAATATCGGGAAACGGATTTCTTCACGCGTTGTGGCCAACGTGATGTATTGGCACGAGAAAGACGATGAGTTTTTCGATATTTCGTTCGATCGTAAAACGGTGATGGGTGTGTTGCAAATGAACCACGACATTGCATTGTCGGCCAAACCCGATATAAAGATGAACGTTTCGGGATACGTTACCACACCATCGGGTATTCAGGGTATTTATGATTTGGGAGCATCGGGAAATCTGTCCGGTGCACTCACTTGGACTTTCGACAAAAACCGCGCGACACTCATTTTCAAAACTGACGACGTTCTCGGTACGCGCACGCCTGTAGCTTCCATCGATTATCAAGGACAGAAAAGCCAATTAAAGGCGTTTCGCGATACACGCACCTTTTCGCTTTCGTTGGTATATCGGTTCGGTGGATATGAAGAGAGCGATCGCAAAGAGGTGGATTCATCGCGGTTTGGAACAAATTGATTTTATGATGAATATTGATATAAAGTTTCCCTTGCCAGGAAATAATAATCAAGAGAATTATCTAAAGTTTCAATTAAATGACAAAATAGGCATAAGATAGAAGAAAAAACACGGAAAACTCTTTAGTAAATAAGTTTACCGGAAGTCTCCAGAAGTGAAGAGAGAAGTAGCGATATAGGAGGGACAGTAATTTCCAACCGATAATATTCGTCGGAATGCTGTGTGAAAAAAGGACGCGTATATCGAAAAGCGATACGAGTAGAATCACTAAAAAATTATAGAATAATGAAGAAGAAATCTTTAAAAATTGACATTGTTGAGTTAGCTAAAAAAGATTTAGAAAAAACTAAAGGGGGAACCCGTTCTGCTTATGATCTTGATGAAGTAACTCAAACAGGTAAGAAAAAGACAACAGAAGAAATGTTCAAGTAACATAATGAGTTGAAGAGGCTGTGCCAAAAGTCTGAGCATAGTTTCATCCTGTCATATTGAATGCGGTGAATCTAATTTGTGCAAGTAAATAGATTCTTCACTTCGTTAAAACTTCGTTCAAAATGACAAATTGATATTAATTTTACTTTTGATGCAGCCCCTTTTTCGTTTGATTGATAAATTATGGAGAGAAGAAAAAGTATAAGCTTATTACTGAAGAAAAAACTTAATAAATTATGAATATGAAGAAATATAAGGAATGTCCACCACTTGAAACTGTTCAAAAAATCAGAAATATTCTTTTTGATAATAAATTGTTTCTACAGGAAATACAATATAATAACTCAAAGTTATTTAAATCAGGACGGGTGTATTTATCTTCTGATGAATTACAAAAACTAAATATAGGAACAGGAGGAAAAGGAACATCTTATGAATATTCTTTAGCTAGTGCTTACGCTGAATTTATGGAAAGGATTCAAAATTCTTTTTTAATCTCTGGTCAAAAATATGCAATAAAAAATAATCTTAGGGAAAGTGACTATGAAGAATTTTACAATAAACTTGAGAATAAAGACTTGTTCGTAGAATATCTGTTTGATCCAAGAGAAAAAAAAATCAATATTGAGGAATCAGTTAGAAATAACAAAAAAATTTTTTTTGATTTTTTCCCATTTATTAATGATGAGCAAGAAATGATTTCATTTTTAAGAGATAATTTGAATTTTAAACAAGTAGTTTCAGTACCTTTCTATTCATTTAAAGAAAGAAATGAAATATATCTGCCTTTAGAAATAATTCATATAACAACAGGATCAAATGGAATGGCTAGTGGAAATACTCAATATGAGGCTTTAATACAAGGATTCTGTGAAATATTTGAGAGATATGTTGGGAGAGAACTCTACTATAATAATATAACACCCCCTGATATTCAATTAGATTTTTTTAAAGATACTCGGATATATAACAGTATAAAATCAATCATTAAGGACTGTTCTTACGAAGTTATCATAAAAGATTGTTCTTTAGGCAAAAATCTGCCTGTAATTGGTGTATTAATAATTGATCGAAAAAATGGAAAATACAATTTTAATTTGGGTTCATCATTAAATCCTGAAATTGCTCTTGAGAGATGTTTGACAGAAATATATCAAAATCCGAAAGGAATACATTGGCTTGATTTAAAATTTGAAACTGATTTTAAAAATCTATCTGAAGAATATATATACGTAAATGGAAATTTAATATTTAATTGCAGTAATGGATATTGGCCAATTTCATTATTTTCTGCATCTCCTGACTATCAATTTAAAGGTTTGAATACTTCTCTAAATATTTCAGATGTTGAAGATTTAGAGTTTATCAAAAATAAGATAACAGAGTTAGGTTTCGATATATATATCAGGGATGTTTCATTTTTAGGTTTTCCTTCATATTATATTGTTGTTCCAGGCATGAGCCAATTCCCAATGTCCAAAAAGCATTATTTTTTATTTGGTGATTCAGTGGAGGCCCTTCGCAAAATGAGAGATATTAGAAATATTAATAATAACGAATTTGTCAACATTGCAAAATCAATAAACAAAGACTATAATTTTTTAAAAATGATTGATTACAAAACAGCTGATATTTTTTTATATAATACAGATGAAGATTTACTCGAACTTGATTTGGAATTATTATTCTTTATGATTAATTATAAAGTTGGTAATTATGAATATTCTCTTAAATACATTAATCTGTTTTTAGAGAATAAGGACTTTTCTATATATAAATATTATTTTGCAATTAGAGATTTCATTGTTCTTAAAAATAGACATCATAACAACCTAGATATAAAGTCCTTATTAGCTGTCAAATATGGACAAGAAATCGCAACAGAGATAATTGAAGATGTAGGAGAACCGGAAAAAATATTTGATAATTATGAATGGACTTCTTGTTTTCATTGTGAAAAATGTGAATTAATAAATTCTTGTATGTATTTTGATGTTTTGTCAATAATAAAAAGAATGCAACAAAAACAAAAAAAATTTACACCTAATTACAATATGTTTGATTTTGAAAATCACATATTTAATTGAATAAATTATGGTTTTATAGTCTTAAGACACTAGAACCCCGATTTTTCTCCTTTTTTAAGTAGAAGAAAATCAAATTAAAAGATAAAAAATGAAAAATATTGATATTCTTTTCATATTAATGCCCCCTTCTTCAAAGAACATACCATCTCCATCTTTTTCTATATTAAAAAGTTACTTAGAACATCATGGCTTTCAAAGTGAACTACTTTATGGAAATTTTTTATATGAAAGAGATAACGTCTTCTTTAAAGAAGAAAATACAACAGAAACTGAAGCATTATTACCTTTCCTTGGACTTCTTGACAATCTAAATCCGGAAAAAGAAGAATATATCAATTATTACTTTAGATGCTTCTGGCCAGAACTTTTCCTAGCGGATAGATCAATATTTGAAGAAATAAAACAAGATATTTTTAATAAATATCTTGTTTTTATTAAAGAAACTATTGCCTATATTAATAATAACAACATTTTGAATATTGGTTTTACTTCAAAATTTCATCAATGGGCACCAGCGGCACTATTATCATATCATATTAAGAAGGTTCTTCCTAACGTTAATATTATTTCAGGAGGATGGACAAATAGTGAAGCAGCATATAATTTCATGAAATTAAATTCACAATTTGATTTTGCAATATGGGGAGAAGGAGAGATACCACTAGTTGAGTTAATGAAAAGTATAAAACGAAACGATTTTAAATTTGAACAAATCCCTAGAATTATTTATAGAAATGGGAATAATGATATTCTTATGAAATCAGGTAATGGTGATTTAAGGACTTATGTAGATTTTAATTCAGATTATTGTATCCCTAATTTTGATGATTATTTTAAAGTTTATAAGGATATTATTAAACAAAAAGAAATTTTATTGCCAATTGAAAGAGGCCGTGGTTGTAATTGGAATAAATGTAGTTTCTGTTATCTGTCACAAGGATATAAGTTCAGATGTAAGTCAACAACTTTACTGATAGAAGAGATTAAGCAACTAATAAAAAAGTATGATACATATAATTTTTTCTTTACAGATAACGATGTTATAGGAAGTGATATGGTAGAATTTAATTATTTCTTAGACCAATTGATAAAATTAAAACAAGAATATCCTCTTTTTACGATAAAAATGGCAGAAGTTATATCTAAAGGGGTTAGTTTTGAAACTATCAAAAAAATGAGCTTAGCTGGCTTTTATAGTGTCCAAGTTGGATTAGAATCAATATCTGATAAACTTCTTAAAGATATTAATAAGAAGCAAAATATTATAGATAATTTTTTCTTTATTAAATCTGCCATTAACAATAATATCTTAATAAAAGGCGCAAATATAATTATCGACACACCTAATGAAACAGATCAGATGATTATGGAATCCATCAATAATCTTCATTCATATAGATTCTTGTTATCCGAAGAAGAGTTCAGTTTTGAGATCATACCTCTTGGCGTTGCGAATTTTTCAAAATATCTTAAAATAATAAAAAATAAGAATCAAGAACTTGATTGGAGTATTTCTGAATTACAACAATTGATAAGTGAAAGATATACAACGGACATTGATCGTTTTTCTTTGATGGATTTTGTCTTGAATAAAGCAGAAAAACCTCTTTGGAATCTTTTTGGTCGAGCGTTGAGATATTACAAAAGAACAAAATACAGCTATACCGTAAAAGTTAATTCAGATACTTTAGAAGTTTTATATAAAGAATATAGAGATAATAAATTGATCAAAGAGTTGTTTTTTGATGATAAATTGTATTATTTAATATTTTTTGAATTAGAAACATGCATATCAAATAAAACAACTCTTTATTCATTAATTAATAAAAAAAAGAATGTCGATTTTAATTATTTTGAAACATGTGTTCAGGAGCTAATAGACCAAGATCTACTCATTATGGATGGTGATGAAAATCTAACTTCAATTATTTTTATAAGTAAAAATGTTTAAAAGACTATTTCAAAACAATTAAATATAGCTGTTGAATATGAAACTTATAAACAGATGACATACAATAAAAATCTATTGTAGATGCATTTTCCTCTCACAAAACAACTTGATTCTATGGACTGCGGTCCGGCCTGCCTAGGTATGATTTCCAAACATTACGGCAAAGAGTATAACATTGATAATCTTCGGGCAAATTCCTATATCAGTCGCGAAGGCGTGTCAATGCTCGGCATAAGCCGTGCTGCCGAAAACATCGGTTTTCGCACCATGGGCGGCCGCATCACGTTTGAAAAACTAGCAGAAAAAGCCCTATTGCCGTGCATCGTGCATTGGCGACAAGAGCACTTTGTGGTGGTCTATGATATCAAGAAAACACGCAAAAACGGCTACGAAGTCTATGTAGCCGACCCCGGTAAAGGTCGCATTCGCTTTTCCAAAGAAGAATTTTGCAAAAATTGGATTAGTACCCAAACTGGTGGCGAAGAAAAAGGCGTAGCCCTGCTTTTTGAACCTACAGCTGCGTTTTTTGATCAAGAGGGCGATGCCGTAAAGAGTCAAAACCGCCTGAAATTCCTTTGGAAATACTTGGTAAAATACAAACGGTTTTTCACGCAGCTTATCCTCGGCTTGTTTTTGGGAAGCATTTTGCAATTGATATTTCCATTTCTCACGCAAGCTATCGTAGATACAGGAATACAGGGCAAAGACATCGGTTTTGTGTGGCTGATTTTGATAGCTCAAACCATGTTGCTTTTCAGCCGTACCGCCATCGACTTTATCCGCCGGAAAATTCTGCTGCACATCAGCACGCGCATCAATATATCGCTGATTTCCGATTTCTTTATCAAGCTGATGAAACTGCCCATGAAGTTTTTCGATACCAAACTCACGGGTGACCTCCTGCAACGTATAGAAGACCACCGCCGTATCGAAAACTTCCTCACGGTGCAAACGCTTAATATGCTCTTTTCGGTGTTCAGTTTCGTGATTTTCGGCATCGTGCTTTTTGTCTATAACGTGCCTATATTCTTGGTTTTTCTTGCAGGAAGCATACTCTACGGCTTGTGGATAATGGTTTTTTTGAAAAAACGCAGGGTATTGGACTATAAGTATTTCGAGCAACAGGGAATAAACAGAAACGTAGTGTATCAGCTTATTACTGGAATGCAGGAGATAAAACTGCAAGGGTGCGAACAGCGCAAGCGTTGGGAATGGGAAGATGTACAAGCCGACCTTTTCGATGTGAATATGCAGTCGCTCTCGTTGCAGCAAAATCAGGAAGCCGGAAGTATCCTGATCAACGAGTTGAAGAACATTATTATTACCGTGTTGGCTGCAACAGCCGTCATCGGCGGTAACCTCACACTGGGTATGATGTTGGCTATTCAATACATTATAGGACAGTTGAACGCTCCGGTAGAGCAAATGATGAACTTTATCTACAGCTGGCAGGATGTAAACATCAGCTTAGACCGTATGAACGAGATCCATACCCAAAAGAACGAGGAAGACGCAAACCGCACGGTGGAGAAACTCTCCGAAAATCGTTCGGTAAAAATCGAAAATCTCTGTTTCAAATACGACGGTGCCCGCCCCGATTATGTGTTGAACAATATCAACCTGAATATTCCGCAGGGCAAAGTAACCGCCATTGTGGGGGCAAGCGGAAGCGGGAAAACCACGCTTCTGAAACTGCTTTTGGGTTATTACGCCCCCAACGAGGGAAAAATAGAGATTGGAAACGAGAATTTGGAAAAATTCAGTCTCAACTGGTGGCGCACGGTGTGCGGAGCCGTGATGCAGGAAGGTTATCTCTTTTCAGATAGTATCGCCCGCAACATCGCCCCCTCGGACGACGAGATAGATTTGGAACGACTGCGCTACGCAGCACGAGTAGCCAATATTGCCGATTATATTGAGGCGTTGCCACTCGGTTACAACACCCAAATCGGACAAGACGGACAAGGCGTGAGCCAGGGGCAACGACAACGAATCTTAATTGCCCGTGCCGTGTATAAAAATCCGCCGTTTATCTTTTTGGACGAGGCCACCAATGCTTTGGATGCCAATAACGAGAGGGCGATTGTGGAGAATTTGGCGGATTTCTATCAAGACAAAACCGTTATCGTGGTCGCCCACCGGCTAAGCACGGTAAAAAATGCCGACCAGATTGTGGTTCTCGATGCCGGACAAATTGCCGAAGTGGGTACACACGAAGAACTTACGCAAAAACGTGGGAAATATTATGAATTGGTAAAAAATCAGTTGGAATTGGGAAATTGAAAATGGAACGACAAAAACACATAGAACTCCGAAGCGAGAAAGTCCGTAACATCATCGGGCAGGTTCCGCCGGTGTTGTTACGCTATGGCATTGCTATTATCGGGTTGTCACTGCTTGTCCTTGTGGGAGTTTCGGCGTTTATTCCGTATCAACCCAGCATAAGTGTGGAAATAACGGTAACGCAAACCGATGACAGTATACTGCATTACTCAGCTCGCATCCCGCGAAGTGCAATAAAAAATAGAGCTAAGTTTACAGAAGTAAGTCTTAACCCATGGTCAGAGATGCCGTTGCCCTCCCGATTCCGAATTGAAGAAATTTCGAATAACGTGAAACTTTCCGGACAAGAAGCGTGGCAATCGGCTACACTTATCCCGATAGATAATATATCTGAAAACATTTTATTGGATAAACCTTTAACTGTACAAGGCAAAATTTTACTTGAAAAACAGAGTGTGATGATGTGGGTGGTGAAAAAAGTGAAAAATTGAGATTATCAATTGTTCTTCTTTGAGTTTTTATTATTTATAATATTGCGATAAATAAACAATAAATGAGTCATTCAATAGGATTAGTAGTGTTAGAGAAGGATAATTTCTTAATACCTCCGATAATGTTTAAGGGTTAATTATGAAGAAGTAGATAAAAATTAAGGTTAAACGATATAAACTCAAAGTCTTGGGATATTGTAAGTTGCTGATTATGCTTGGACAAACAAGCTATTATTCAAAGGCTTTGTGTGGAGCATTGGTTCAAAAACTTTATTTAGGGTTTTATTCTTACAATTCACTTATTCAGTATTGTATAGAGAACTATTTCGGGAAACTATTCACTCTGGTAGATTTAACTCCAAATTCTTATCAATCAGGAATTGAAATAATAATTAAAAACAAATTACTGGAAGAAGATTATATTGTTTGTAATTAATCCTTTAACCACTACATTTCAATCCATTATTTAAACAGATTAGAGAGAATTTCTTTAATCTGTTTTTTTGTTTGTTCTAAAAAAGAAAAATTTTAATGTTAAAGACTAACTTAATTACTGTTTAGTAATTTATTTTATATACTTTTGTAACGAAGTACTATCAGTTATTCATTTTCCCTGAAGTATAGCTGGACAAAACATACAGACAACAAGATATAGATTTCGATTAAACGCAATAACATTGATATAATACTAAAAGTGAACATTTACTCTTTTTATAAATAACGTTATAAACCATAAGCTAAAATACTGATGAGGGAGGTTTTAAAAGAAATATTAGCCTCAATAAAAGTTCATAAAGTTCGCTCTATGCTTACTGGTTTTGGTGTTGCGTGGGGAATGTTTATATTAATTGTATTATTGGGTGCAGGAAACGGTTTTCGCTCCGGAATGCTATCCATGTTTAGTGGATACGCTTCAAACAGCATCTGGATTACCGGTCAATGGGTAAGTCATGCAAAGATTGGAGGAGTTCAATCCGGCTCCAGGGTTCATTTTGACAAATCTCTTGAAGGTAAACTAAAAAAGAGATTCCGTGAGGTTCAATATATATCTTCTGAAATCAGTTTGGAAAATGCAAATCCCGTTCGTTTTGAAGGTCTTAGTGGAAATTTTGATGTAAAAGGAATTGATCAGAATTACAATACGATTAAATTGCTTGAAATAGAAGAAGGACGCTTTTTAAATGATTTTGATTATCAGCAGAAGAGAAGAGTTGTTGTTATAGGAGACAGAATAAAAGAAACTCTTTTTAAGAACCAGAATCCAATAGGGAAACAAATTAGTATAAATGGAGTTTTTTTTCAAGTAGTTGGTATAATTAAAACGGGGACAATTTTCAGTATGATGGAGCGAAATAGTATTTATATACCTATTGTGACCCTACAGAATACTTTTAATTTAAACAACGATTTTTATACGTTTGGCGCTCTTTTACATCATAAAACAAAAGTTGAAACCTTTGAAAACGAATTACGCAATTTTATCGCCCAAGAAATAGGATTTGATAAAAACGACAGAGGAGCTCTATATGTAAACAATGTTCAACTGCAGGTTTCTGCATTTAATAGTCTCTTTAAAGGTATAGATATTTTTCTTTGGGTCTTAGGCATTTGCTTCTTATTAACAGGAATGATAAGTATTACTAATATTATGTTGGTTGTTGTAAAAGAAAGAACAACCGAGATTGGTATTAGAAAAGCTTTGGGTGCCACACCCGAAAGCATTAAATTTTTAATCATATATGAAGCTCTAATTATTACTATGTTGTTTGGTTTAATTGGGATATTCCTTGGGTACATTGGTATAGGTATATATAATTGGATTGTTTCGGCATTGCAAACGGGGCAGCAAGAAATATTTGCAAGTGCATCGCTTGGATGGCATATCGTATTTCCTGCATTTATTCTGTTGATTTTATCGGGTGTGTTTGCCGGATTATTTCCTGCTCAAAAAGCAGCAGAAATTATGCCTGTCGAAACATTAAACAAGGCTGTTTAAAAAACATGGCAAAGAAAAATAAGGCACATATAATCAGCATGGTTCTCTCATTTCTTATTTTGGGGGCAGGAGCCATTTTCTTTGCAGAGAAGCAATCTGAGAAGCAGAGACTTATTTCTCAGACCATTTCTCCCCAAATCATGACAATAACTCAAAAACAAGTCATTTCCGGCAATTTATATCCCATTAAAGAGATAGAAGTAAAATCAGCTATTGCCGGTATTTTAGAGACATATTATGTAAACATAGGTGATAGAATTCGAAAAGGAGAGCGTATTGCCAAAATAAAAATTCTTTCAGAACCCATACAAATTGAAAACGCAAAAACGAATTTAAAAACAACCGAGATAACATTTGAAAGGAATAGGTTAAGTTATGAGCGGGATAAGAAACTATATGAAAAAGGTATTATTACACCATTTGAGTTTGAGGAAATAGAGAAATCCTATCGAATTAGCAAAGAACAATATGAACACGCCCGAAATCAGTTACGCCTATTGCAAGAAGGCTATATTCCCTCCAGTAACGTTTCGAATGTTGTAGTAGCTACCGCCGATGGCACCCTTATTGATTTACCATTGGAAGAAGGTACACCTGTGGTAGAGCGAAATAACTTCAGAGATGGTACAACCGTTGCATTGATTGCGAGATTAGACTCGTTTCTTTTTAGAGGGAAAATTATTGAAAATGATGTGTTGGCTCTAAAGAAAGGTCTGAAATTGACTGTTTTACCCACTTCAATGCCAGGCTTCACTACAGAAGCTATAATTCGAAAAATATCGCCGAAAGGCTATTGGGAGCAAGGAACAATGAAGTATGACATCGAAGCTGTGTTTACACTACCTGATAGTGTACGGATTTATTCCGGCTTTAATGCAACGGCAGAGTTTATCTTGAAGGAGAAGAAAGATGTGATAGCTATTCCTGAAGCAAGTTTGAGTTTCCGGAATGACTCAACATTTACTCATGTCTTAATAAATGGCAAATTAAAAGAAAAATATGTCGATATTGGAATATCTGACGGAATAAATGCAGAAATAATAAGTGGAATAGGAATAAAAAGTAAAGTAAAGAAATAACCATGAAGTTAAGGAATTTAATGTATATTCAAGAAAAAGGAATTCGTATAATTGGACTCTTGACCCCACCTTTCTTTTGTCGGGTATCTGATATTATGTCTGAGTTTATCCAACTATGTGAAGTGAATAATATTGAAAATTCTATGGTTATTTTGAAAGAAAAATATCCGCTATCCGTTTTTCAAGAATTTCAGCAGCGTTTAAACAAAGTAAAAGACAAGTTTTTTGTGGATGATACTTATAAAGAATATATCCAAATTGACTTATCTCAAAAAGTAAGTACCTTAACATTAAATGTAACTAGAAAATGTAACTTAAAATGTTCTTATTGTTTTGAAGATAGTGAATACCGAAAATTGGAAGATATGTCTTTTGATATTGCAAAAAAAGCAATTGATACTTTTTTTACTGATAATAGCACAGATTGGGTTATAATATTTACCGGAGGAGAACCACTTCTTAATTTTAAATTACTAAAACAGGTTGCAGCATATATTAATAGTAAAGAGTTAAAAGTAGAATATCGCATCAAAACAAATGCGACATTAATTAATAATGAAAAAACAGATTTTCTCATTAGAAACAATTTTAAGATTCAAATATCTCTTGATGGGAATAAAGAAGCACATGATACGCATCGGAAATTCACTAACGGTAAAGGTAGCTTTGCTATTGTGGACAAAGTGATAAAAAATTTCATAGCAAATGGATACGGTTCTCTTTGGACTTGCAAACTTATTTGAGACATAAAGTTAAGCGACATTTTTAGTTGATTCTTTTTTAAGATTATACTGATTCCAAAATTCATCAATGGTTAAGTTACCCAATGCTGAGAATCTCCTTTTATGATTATACCAGGATTCAATATATTCAAATACATGCAAGCGCATTTGCTCTCTTGTTTTGAGTTTGGTACCATAGACCAATTCAGATTTGAAAGTTTTGAAAAAGCTTTCAGCCACAGCATTATCCCAACAATTTCCCTTTCCACTCATACTTTGCTCCAGCTTCAAGGATTTCAACAGGTTTACAGTTTGTTTGCAGGCATACTGGATGCCCCGGTCAGAATGAAATATCATTCCTTCTCCAAAAGGTCTGTTCCTGTTGGCCATCCTGATGGCCGGGACTACGGTATGGGATGCATTCATATGATCACTTATGGACCATCCGATCAGTTTGCGGTCAAAAAGATCCAGCACACAGGTCAGATAAAGAAATCCATCCTTACACGGAATATACGTCAGGTCAGAGACACACGCTTTCACAGGCTCATTCTGATTAAATTCGCGATTCAGCAGATTTGGAGCAACCTTATAGTTGTGAGAGGCATCCGTCGTCACTTTGAATCGTCTCGAAAGTTTGCTGCGCAAACCCATTTCTTTCATATGGCATGCTACAGTGGTTCTCGAGACAGGAATTCCGGATGCCTGCAAATCCTTCGCCAGCCGGGGGCTTCCATTGCGTCCTTTAGCCGTAAAATATGCATCCCTGATCTTTTCGTCCAACTCCATATACTTCCGCTTACGTTGTCCCTCTGGATCTTTAAGCCAGCGATAATAACTGCTTCTGGGCACTTTCAATACTTTACACATCACCTCGATCGTCCATTGTTTCGAGTTGTATTCCTTTATAAAGAGAAAGATCAACGATCTCTCATGGAGATGATGCTCAAAGCTTTTTTTAATATGTCACGTTCCGTTTCAGCCTCACCCAGACGTTTTTCCAGCTCAGCTATCCTTTTGGCGTCTTCACTTAGAGACGGGACTCCATTTCCGGGGAAACTGGCTTTCCCTTTCTGCTGGAACTCTTTCCGCCAACGATATAAAAGAAAGGGGGCAATACCCAATTCCTGCGCAAGCTCGGAAACATTCTTGCGCTCTAAACTGAGTTTGACCGCATTCTCTTTGAATGCCTTGTCAAAATGTGTTCTTTGTTTTCTCATATTACACAAAAATAAGCGTTTATGCTTAACTATGTGTCCCGGCAAAGTTAGTAATTCCACTTGTTTCCCTTTCCGGAACACTAACAAATCAAACTATTCAATATGTTGACAATTGTTATAACCATTTGAATTCCTACGTTGGAATATACAACTATTCTTTAAAACCAGTAATGCCTAATTCTCATGAAGGATACGCTTTTGATTTGAAAGACTATAGAAAATCATATATTGCTAATCTTAAACATAATCGATACTTAAAAGAAGTACAATCAAAAGTTTTTGAAAAAATTACTAAAAAGGAAATTTATAACGTGTGTGGAATAGGTATCTGGAATATTACAATTGATGTAGATGGCAAGATATATCCTTGCTATAGAATGTGTGGGAATGAAGAATATGTTATTGGGTCTTTGGATTCTTTAACTCTGCCCTTGAATTTACCTCAGGACCTTAAAAAGATTTATTGCTTGGAAGAGAATAATGAACAATGTTCAAAATGTTATCTAATCGATATTTGCAAAACAGGATGCTATACAGATAAACTGATGTATAAATGTATGGAACAACAATGTTTCCAACCTACAAAATTGGTAATTGAAGACTTGATTAAAAAAGAATTTATTGATAAAAAAATATATCTATCATTAGATATAGTGTGATTAACTTATTATTAATTTTTTAAATTTTATCATCATGAATGATTTATTTAGTGAGAAATTAGACAGTATGCAAACTGTAGATGAAGGTTATGCAACAGAAGGCGGGGTTGGAATTATAACAGCGGTATGTTATATTGTAATTGGAGCCATTGTTATTTCCACAACTTGTAGTGGGGGCGAATAAGGTTGAAATTGGGTGCTGTTTCAAAACGAGACAGCTCTTTTACCCACCTACTTACAAGCAAGTAGGTGGGTATTAAAAAAAGATTGGTAAATTTTCATAGATAATTCGAGTATAAATATAAATAGTGAGTCCCCTCCGAAAAATCTTTTTTTGCCGAAATTTCCCTAAAAACGCTTATTTGATATACTTTATTTTATGTATTCCATGCAAGGTTTGTACTAATTATTTAACACATTATACGATGAGATTTCTTTTTATAGATGGCTGGGCTGATTATTCAAATATATTTAATGATTATAGAGATAATTCAACAAATTCAGTCTTTTTATTATATGCCTCTGCATTCAAGAAAATAAACAAAGACACATTTTACATTAATGCAAGTGAGAAGGACTTTAATAAAGAAAAGCTATATAAATTCATAGAAGAAAAGAAAATAGAAGTAGCTATTTTTTATTCAAATATTGATAATATACTTCCCTTATTACGGTTAGACCTAAATAATTTCAAAACAAAAATAGATGTAA
The DNA here is from genome assembly GCF_056629195.1 of Proteiniphilum sp. LBM24028. NCBI lineage: Bacteria > Pseudomonadati > Bacteroidota > Bacteroidia > Bacteroidales > Dysgonomonadaceae > Proteiniphilum > Proteiniphilum sp. LBM24028. The sequence goes on from NZ_CM152817.1 coordinate 2,255,690, forward strand.
TATTCCTATCAATTAATGAAAATCTATCATACTTACTGAATGGCAAATCTCCCCAAAATGTAATCTATAATGAAAAATATAGTTTGATTGAAAACATCAACATTCTATTAAATAAATTTAACCTTCATTTTGACAATAATCAATATAATTTAAATACAGATTTCTCCTTGATAAGGAATATTCAAGAAAAAACAATTACGATAAATACAGGAACTGGCTGTAAAGGCAAATGCAAGTATTGTAATATTAATGACTCCAAGATATTATATAGAAGTCTTGATATTATTATTGAAGATATTAGGACAGTTTTATCGTTGGGAATAAAATATTTCCATATTATAAATCATAATTTTGCTTGTGAAAGAGATTTTGTAGAAAAATTTTGTTCTAAACTAATCGAAATAGGAACAGAATACGATTTTGCCTGGTCTTGTTTTATTATGCCTAATTTTATTATTAATAATCTTGATTTAATAGAATTAATGACTGAAGCAAAATTGAAAAGAATTGAGATTGGTTGTGAAAGTGGAAATGAAAAATTATTGGCGAAAAACGGCATTTACCATTCTTTGATGGATGTTGAATCAATAATTAATTCTGCAATGGTAGCAAAAATACCTAATATAGTCTTACATTTCATGATAGGAATGCCTTCAGAAACAAAAAAATCCCTATTAGAAACAAAAGAATTCATAATGAGATTACTTTATTTGACAACTGCTTTATGTGACATTCATTTACATTGTTATTTCCCTGAAAAATTGCCAATAAATAATAAATATGAAGATATATGTCAAAAGAAAAGAGAATTCATACAAGGTTCGAAAGCTCTAAGTACTTTAGAACTTTCTATGTATAAAAAAGATATGCTGAAAGAAATTAATGCAACAAAGAATGAACTTAGGAAAAATATCCCCGTAAAAACACTTTATGAGCAATTTGAATTAGAACATAATTATAATATTAAAACTCAAACACAAAAAGAATTTATAAGAAGAACACAAAGATACATGGTATTTACAATTAAGAATGAAAGTTTTAATACATATTACTCGTGGGAAATAGAAGAAAATCTAGATGATTATACTCCAGTATTTTTTACCCAAAAGCAGTATCTCCCAGAAGAAAAATTAAAAAGTGATTTATCGAATTTAAATATAGTTCTAATCAATTATATTTTGAGTGGATTCTCTTTAGGCGAAATAGTGTCATTATTAAATCAAGAATCATCAGGTAAAGTTAACAAACAAACTATTATTTCAATTCTTAATGTCTGGGAAATGAACTTAGAACTAAATTACCGGAAATATTTAAAAATTTAAATATTTAAAGCAGCAATAATTAGTTATAATAAAAAACTTATTTGCATAAAAGGTTGTAATACTACTGAGGGGATCTAAGATAATTAAAAAAATTGAAACAAATTAATAAGCAATGAAAAACTCAGAATCTAAATTGAACATTATTTTCATAGATGGACTTGAACCACAAACTAATGTAAATGCAATGGTTCTTGGATATTTATTTCCAATAGGTGCAATGCTAGAGGAATACAATATGAGTTTTAAAGTGTTAAATGTAAAAACTCTATTAAATTACTCTATTCTGGGTATCATAGATGAACTTAAAAAATGGAATTTTGATGCAATAGGCATGACTACTAATTCGGATAATATTCGTTATGTATACAAGATTTGTAGTAGTATAAAAAATCAATTTCCTAAAACTACAATCATATTAGGAGGGCCTGAAGCTTCTTTTGCTGATGAAAAAACATTATCAAAATGCGAATGTGATGTAGTTGTACGAGAAGAAGGAGAAGTTAAGCTCGTAGAAATTCTTAAATGTATTAGTCAAAATAGATCATTTGAACATGTAAGAGGTATTTCTTTCAAAAAAAATGGCAAAATAATAAAGAATGTAGATGCAATGCCGCTTGATGTCAATTCGTTGCCAATCCCTCAATATGCGATATTATCAAACAAGAAGTATTGGATAATCCCATCTGGCGTAAAAGAAGATGACTATACTCACATTCTAGACAAGCTGAGGAAATCATATAAGTTTTTCATGTCTGGAAGAGGATGTCCTCACAATTGTGCTTTTTGTGTAGAAGGAAGTCTAAAAAGAAAATATAGAGCAAAAAAAGTAGAATTAGTAAAACAGGACTTAGAGTATTTCATTTCTCAAACAAATACCGATTATTTAATAATTTCAGACGATACATTTACGTCCTCTCCTAAAAGAGTTAAAGATATGTGTTCAATGATAAAAGAAGTCAGACAAAAATATAGATTTGTTTGGTTTTGTGAGGGAAGAATTGATGCTCTATCAAAGAATCCAGAATTGTTGTCTGTAATGTATGAAGCAGGACTTAGAAAAATTCAATTGGGCGTAGAATCTGGTAATCAAAAGGTATTGGATATTTATAATAAAAACATTACATTAGAACAGACAAAAAAAGTCATAAATGAAACTGCTAAATATGAACGTCTATTAGTACATGGTAATATACTATTAGGAAATCCCGAAGAAACTTTTAATGAGTTTAAGGATAGCTTAAATTTTATTAAGGATCTAATAAAGTTATCTGACTTTAAGTTAAATATTTCGAATGCTTATGTAACTCCGTTTCATGGAACTCCACTTAGAAATAATCCTGAAAAATATAATATAGAAATTTTAATTGATGATTTTGAGTTTGTACGCTTTGGAATGAATGATATTGTATGTAGACCAAAATCTCTGTCGCTAGATGAATTAATAGCTCTAAAACCATATACTGATGGAGAGATATTAAAATGTATCAATGAAAATATTTTTAAATATCCAAGGAACAAAATAATAAAATACTTTACAGAACCTAATCGAGTTACATTTCATCAAAATGGTATATTAGATACATTAGGTAGACTTGCGTCTTTTCAAAAGTATTTACAAATCGTAACACGATCCACAACAGTAGATTCAACTCAAATAGATGTTATTCAGAAATCTCATACTCTATCTCCTTTAAGGCTTTGGGAAATTGAATATAATAAAGATACGAACCAGTATAATTTTATTGATTTAAGTGGAATAAATACAATTATTGATGGGAAAAATGCTTATTTATGGGAAAAAGCAACAGGTAAAAATACACTATATGAAATATTTGCAAAAGCTGATGATTTATCTTTAGAATATATTGCAGAATTTTACCAGACTTTAGAAGCTAAAATGGCTATTGTTTTTGTTGAATTTTAATAATAAATATATATGCAAAGACTGAGTAGTGTTTCTTATTTAAGCAAAGAAAATAAATTTCATATACTGAAAAAAAAGAAGATAAAACGAGTTTTTTCAATTGTTATAATTATACTGTTGATAGTAATCAATGGTATATTATATGTATTTTCCCCTATTACCATATTCTTTTCAATAAGAAATATAATTTTAGGTGTTATGACTGGAGTTTTTGTTTTTTTTGTGAATTTTTCGATTACCTACCTTATTACCTTTTTCAGAAAAAAAATTAATCGTTCTGCTAAATTCATTAATAACTTGTCAATTTTAGATCTTGATCTTATTTCCTTTTCATTAATACAGACATTTTTAGTAATAACCTTGCTTGCATCAGTTGAAGAATTTATATTTAGGTCATTTTTACTCTCATTTTTTAACAGGCTGTTTTCACCCCTTATTTCTATTGCAGTAAATGCATTATTATTTTATTTATTTCATTTTAATAAAAAGGTTATTGAGCTTATGTTTATGGCTATTGTTTTTTCGGCAATTACCTTATATTCAAATAATCTCTTATCTGTAATTGTTGCCCATTCATTGAATAATATAATGGTTTACGTATACAAGAAGTATTTATTTAGTAAAACTAAAGTTGATATTATTGAATAAACTAGGGGAGGATATGTACCTCAATGTTAAATAGAATAGATTATGAAAATCAATAAAATTATTTTTATTACGTTGTTTTTTACGCTTCTTGACCAATTGATCAAAATAATAATCAACATTTATTTTTTTGAATGCCGATTTATTATATTGAATCCAATTTTGGAATTCCATCCAACATTTAACAATAAGTATAGCTATTTGAACCATTTGCTTCATAATAAATTTAATATTGATTTAGGCATGCCATTTCATTTAATTCTAAACATTATAACATTTATCGTGATTATTCTTTTATATTACTATTTACGGAATTTACAAAAAACAAGACTACTTGATATTTCTTTCATTTTTGCTTTTTCGGGGATAATATCTGTATTGATATCTACATATATTTGGGAAAATGGGTGCCTTGATTATATTTATTTAAAACCACTATTTGTATTTGATTTAAAAGATATATATTTAAATTGTTTCGCTATTCTTTTTTTGATTTATTTAAATAAGAATAAGGCTATAATAAATATAAAAGGTAAAAAATTATTTTAGAATATTTTCTCGATACACTATAATAAAATTAGTCAAACTTTGTGTCCAATTTCATGGCACGGATACTTAATCATTATTTATGAAGTTCTTATTTATACCATTTTATAAAAAATCACATCAAATTCCTTTACTGGTTTTGTACTATAAGTATTTTAGAAGTATAAAGGGAATTGAGTGTTCCTTTCTTCTTCCTAATTCTGACGAGTACTATAGTAAATTATACAAGGTCAATAGGTTGGATTTTGATTATTCTCCTCCTACTTTTAAAGAAAACACAAACTATATCAATTTAAAAGCAATCCATCCATTCTTAGATAATAGAAATAAAGTAATTGACCAATATAAACCTGATGTTATTATAGAAGATTTTTCTTTTGATATTTATCAATATTGCGAACAAAGGAATATTCCGGTTATATCCATACAGCGTACAGGGGTTTTTAGAATACTTAATCCTGCTATAAGAAATCCTTTACATGTACATTCAATTGAAAAAGAATTGATTAATGGTAAACGATTTATGATCTTCAGGTATAAAAATTACACTGGCAATTCAGATGATTTGACCAATAAAGAATACTACGTTGCAAAATATGCATTAGATTTAAAGTTAAAAAATGCCTTGAATCCACCTATAAAAATAATTCCAGGTATTGCTTCAATTGAAAAATTGCCACCTTTTGTAGATACAAAATCATATTACTTTTCTGGCCCTTTAATCCCAAATGATCAAATAGAAATTTCATTATTAGGTAGGATAAAAGCTTTTTTTAATGAGAATAAAAGTAAGAAAAAAATCTTTCTGACAACAGGTCTTGTTGAAAATCAAGATATATCTGGAATATTTAAGTATTTGATAAAAAAAGAATATGCAATAGCCACTACAGTATTTCCTCCATTTGATGTAGATAAAAGATGTATTTTTTTTAATCCTTTTTTCCCGTTACATTATATTTCAGAAAATGTTGATTTGATAATTCATCATTGCGGTAATGGAATTTATCATTATCCATTGCTCCATCTCAAGCCATTTATAACAATTGGCACACAATGTTATGATAGAGAAGATGTGGCTATTCAATTACAAAATATGAATATTTCAACTCATATACCATCACCATTTGATGATATAAATTATATGGAAAAGTTTATGGACTCTATAGAGAAATTCGAGAATGGAAATTTATGTAATTATGAAAGATTGAAACAAATAAGAAATGAAATTGAGACAACAATGAATAAATTTAATATAAAGACGATCTTAAAAAAACTATAGAAATATTATGATTCAGAGAGATTTTATATTGAAAGAAATAGAAAAAGTTGGAGTAATTATAAGTAATATTTATCAAAAGTTTTTAGGTGGTAAAGATAATTCGGCAATAACTATTGAAAAGCAGATTGAAAACATCAAAATGTTGTTGTTGAATGAAATTAGCTTCGATCTTGACAAATATTTAATTTTAGGTTGTGAAGAATCAAAAGAATATTTATCAACTTTTGTAGGATTCAATGTTGATAATATTGAACTTTTAGCTGATTTACTATTTCATACAGTTATTGATTGTAATTTTAGTGATTCTAATTTATATATTGAAAAAACGTTACAACTATATAATTTCTGTAACTTAATGTCGAAAACTTTTTCTTTAGAAAGAGAGGCGAAAATCATCAAAATTAAAGAACGACTCCAAGTATTAAATGTTAAAGATAATCAATTATGAAATTGACTCCTCACAAAATACTCCAATCGAAAAAGATATAAACAATGGGTTTTGCTTGAGATTTATATTAGGACAAAATAATCAACAAAATAAAAAAATGATAAATATAGAAAGAGTTAAAAAAGATTTTAGGTGTGTAAAAGCTTTAGATGGTGTCAATTTTAGAATACCTCAAAATGCTATCTTTGGTTTTTTAGGTCCTAATGGAGCTGGTAAGACTACGCTAATCCGTATCCTAACAGGTATTATTACTCCTGATTCAGGTCAAGTTCTTATTAACGAACAACCAATAAACAAATTAAGTATAAAACGGATTGGTTATTTACCTGAAGAACGTGGTTTATACAAAAAAATGAAAGTTGGCGAACAGGCTATTTATTTGGCGGTATTAAAAGGACTAACACATCAGGAAGCAGAAAAAAGAATAAAAGAATGGTTTGAAAAATTAGAAATAACCGATTGGTGGAATAAACGGATTGACACTTTATCTAAAGGAATGCAACAAAAAATTCAGTTTGTTATATCTGTTATTCATCAACCGGATTTATTAATATTGGATGAACCATTCTCCGGATTGGACCCCATTAACCGGGAAGTGTTAGGAAAAGAAATTTTAGAGCTTAATAAATCCGGAATGACTATAATCCTTTCAACTCACGACATGAATTCGGTTGAACAGTTTTGTGATCAAGTTGTGTTAATTGATAAAGGAAAGATACTTTTGTCCGGGAAAGTAAATGAAATAAAACAACAAAGAAAGTCATTCTTGTATGAGTTTTGTTTTAAACAACACGAAGAATTATTTAAGGATGAATGTCTTAAATATAAGTCTGATATATTGTTGATTCAAAGAAATGACAATTTTATTTGCGCAAGAGTAAAATTTCACAATGAATCGGAAGCGGAATCTGTACTCTTTAATATATTAAGGAAAGTTGGAATAATTTCGTATAAAGAAATTCTCCCTTCTATGCACGATATTTTTGTGGAATCTATCACTTCAAATAATGATATAAACAAATAATTATGAATGAACTACTACATGTGATACAGCGCGAATATGTAACCAGGGTACGAACGAAGTCGTTTATCTTGATTACGCTGTTAACCCCTCTGTTATTGTCTTCCATATTTGTGTTACCGGCATACTTTGCCAAGCAACATGAAGATTATAAGCAATTGAAAATTGGTATCGTTGATCCGACACATGCTTTGGACGGAACATTTAAAGACTCTGAATTCTCAGTTGAAAGGCTCGAAAATCAACCTATTGAAGAGATAAAGCAATTGTTATTGAATAATCAATGGGAAGGTATTATATATGTAGTGTCTTCTGATTCTACAGGAATGAATGTTCAATATTACAGTGCAAAACAACCAAGCATTTTTTTACAAAACAGAATTAAATCGGAAATAGAAAAAGTGATTGTTAACGATAAGTTGAGTGTTTACGGCATTCGTGACATAGAGTCACTAATTTTTACGGCAAAACAGTCTGTGAGAATAGAGAATATACGGGTTGGAACCGAAAATAAACAAACAGGATATGCCGGGTATCAGCGTTCTTTATGCTTAGCTTTAGGTGTAACCATTTATATGTTTATTTTTCTGTTTAGCTCTCAAGTAATGCGAGGGGTCTTGGAAGAAAAATCTAACCGGATTGTAGAATTAATAATAACTTCTATTTCTCCTGTAAAATTCATGATTGGAAAAATAATTGGCATAGCATTATTGGGACTTACCCAAATTGCTTGTTGGCTTATAATCATGTATTGTTTTTCATTATTTTTTTCAAGCGGTTCCGAAATGCTTCTTAACAACAAGATGATGAGTAACCGTATAAGCCCTGAAGATATAAATCAAATTCTAAGCAACTTGAGTCAGATTGACTTCAATGTAATTATTCCCGTTTTTTTATTTTTCTTTGTAGGAGGTTATTTGCTTTATTCATCCATATTTGCGGCCATATCCGCAACTGCTAATCACAGCGATGACATTCAGCAAGTAACAATGATCGTTACTATTCCATTAATTCTGTCTGTTTTCGTCTTATCTAACACGATAAATAGTCCCGACAGCACTCTATCCTACTGGTTTTCAATTATTCCATTTACATCTCCGATAATTATGACAAGCCGTGTGGTTTATGGAGCTCCCGTAAAAGATATACTCTTATCTATGGCACTTTTAGTTACAACCGTTTCTTTGATTATCTGGTTATCAGGGAAAATATATAAAACTGCTATTTTATTTACGGGTAAGAAGATAAATATAAAAGACATAATATCCTGGATAAGAAAAACTAATTAATACAATTTACATCTATGAATACTTTATTTTCGACACTACTTCGTCCTGCAAAAACTTTCAATGAAATAAAAACCGCAGGTAAATTTCCAACAACGAGCTTGATTATCGTTTTATTTTTGATGTTGCTTAATTTGATTTTAATGGTGCCTATTATGGAGAAAATAACTTCATTGACTTTTTCAACAATGAATATTCCCGAAAATCAAAGGGAAACCATATCACAGGTAGCGTATAAAATGAGATATTTGCAAGCCTTTGGTTCATTTATAATGTATGCTTTAACAATCTTTTTTTACGCTTTACTTTTATATGCCATTGGTGCTTTAGCAAAAGCCAAATTAAAGTATAAAGAAGCGCTAACATTAATTACGCTCAGCACATTTGTTATTGTGCTTGGTGATTTAATTAATACCGGGATTCTTTATATACGTAGCTTAGATGCAATAACAAATCCATATGAAATTGTCTCGACGGGAATTAATATGCTCACCTCTGTTGATCAAGTTGGTCCAACCCTATATACGTTTTTAGGCTATATAAATCCTTTTCAAATAGCATTTATCATACTATTGAGTGTTGGTCTAAAAATGTTTACCGATATTAAATATGCAAAAGCATTTTCTATCGCATTTTTATTGTGGATAATTACAATACTGATTCCTACTATGTCCGTGTATTTTTCTCAACTTACGTTGGCAAAATCAGGGATGTTATAGAACTATATTCACTAAAATTATGCGTAAGACGGAGTTAGTCTTGGATAAAAGTATCATGGCGTTTTTATGCCTCGTATTATGCGTAGACTTGTGGATTTTATCCATATTCTATATTCCTGTGCTGGTATTTATTCTTGGACTAACAGGTTTTACGGTCTTACGTAGCTTTTATGGGAAGTTGTGTATCTCTACTATTACAATTTCAGTAGCACTTCTTTTACTGTTTGAAGTTATCAATTATTTTTTTTCAGATTATAAACCAAATAGCATTTTATTTTTGAGGGAGCTTATTGTTATATTCTGTTTTTTTATAATTCTTGATTTTTTCTTGAAAAATAAGGCGAATAGGAAGTATAAAGTTTATTTAATCGGATTTATTAGTTTGCTCGGAGGGTTACTGGCATTATTCAATATACCCATTTTCTTTTTTAAATATTACGAGGCCAGCATTTACGGATTTAGTGATTTCACACAATTTCGTTTTTTATACAACCCCATGGGGTTTTTATCCAATGAATGGGTTACCATAATATTATGCTTTTTACCTTTCCCTTTTATGGGGCTACTCTTATTGTGGAAAAAGAAATATGTCAGATTAGTTTTTATTTTTATTATTGGAGTATTAATATTTAATATTCTGATTTCATTTTCAAGAGCAGGAATTTTAGCTCTTCTACTTTTTGTTATTTTGCTGAATATTTTTTTCATTTTCTATGAAGTAATTCCCATTAAAAAGATTCTAATAGGAAATGCAATTGCACTATTTTCTCTATCTCTTTTTATTTTCTGTTTTTTCGAAAGTTTTCAATCTTCTTTTAAGCAATCACAGAGTCATCAAAGAAGTGTAGATGGAAGGTTGAGCCAATGGGAGCAAGTGATAAATACAGCTAATGTTAAGCCTTTTTTTGGCATTGGATCAAAAAATTATGCTCTTCTTGGTCGCAATTCTCAAGAATTTAATGTTGAGTATGCGTTTACCGGACGAACGAACAATACATTTCTACAGTTAATTTTAGAGAAAGGATGGATTGGCTTTTCTTTATGGCTAAGTATTATCGGTTTTTTTTGTTTTCACTTAGTTACCGGGATCAAAAAAAGAAAAAATAAATTAAGTATAGCAACTAATAGTATTATTCTTATAGGTGTTATTTCAATTTTATTTAGGGAATTGTTCTTTTCATCCTTATTTTACAACAGTGGATTGTTGTTATTGTTTCTAGTTTTATTGTCTTTCAATTATTCACGTACTTATACTATATTTAAAAAGCCACTAATAATTAGTACAATGGCATTTGTGTTATTGATTGGTGTTTATTTTTACAAACAACCGGAAAATGCCTTGTCCATTGCAAAAAAAGGATTGGAGCATGAAAGAGAATTGAATATTCATTTCAAACAAGACATGACAAGAACACAACAAGATTCACTCGTAAAGGTCCTTCAGTTATTTCAAAGAGCCAATGAATTAAGTCCATCGGACGCTATGTTTCAGCATAATTTAGGGTGGCTTTACTGGTCAATTGAACAAAAAGATTCAGCTTATATATATTTATCTAGGGCTGTAAGAACAGAGCCAAATATTGCTTTATACCATATAAGTAAAGGGTTGATAGAAGAATCTATTGGCAATGAAGCAGAAGCATTTGCAGCTTTCAAAAGAGCAATATTATTATCGCCTGACATTGTAGATTCTCCTTTTTTCAATGATTTAAAAGAACGTAATCCCTTAGCGGCAGAGAAGTTATTGAGAGATATATCCGATGATTTATTACAAAGACTTGCTGTCCGATATAGTTCTATAATTGATGCCAAAAGTGGAAAATTATTATTGTCTATTGGAGAAACGGAACAAGCTTATAAAAAGTTTGTGCATGTAACTCAGTTCCATCCAAATTTAAGCCGACCTTGGTTTTATTTGGGATTGATTGAGCAAAAAAGAAAAAATTACGAAGCGATGAAAAATTACTATAAGAAATGTCTTTTCCTGTCCCCTTTTGACCATCTTCCTCTTTTTGCTTTTGCCACCTATTACAAAAATATTAATGATATTTCAAAGTATGAATCATATCAGAAGGCTGCCGAAAAGGCTTGGGAAAATAAACGTTCGGTACATTCATCGCAGAGCAAACGACAATATTTTTTAGAAACGAATAAAGATGATGTCATTCCCAACGGTTTATTGGACTATATTACCCCATCTTTTAAGTTAAGCTTTTATGATTAAAATTGAAAATTTACATAAAAGCTATTCAACGGCTCTTACTCCTTTGCATGTATTGAAAGGTATAAATTTATCAATTGAGTCAGGAGAAATGATTTCGATTATGGGAGCGTCCGGTTCCGGTAAATCTACCTTGTTGAATATTTTAGGAGTTTTAGACAATTATGATGATGGCTCTTATTTTTTTGACAATGTTTTACTGAAGAACTTAACAGAAAGAGAAGCTGCCATATATCGAAATAAATACATCGGCTTTGTATTCCAATCTTTTAATTTAATAGAATATAAAAATGCGTTAGAGAATGTAGCACTTCCTCTTTATTATCAGAAAATAGGGGAAAAAGAGAGAAACAAAGTGGCTATGTCTTATCTTGAACAATTAGGATTAAAAGAGTGGTGGCACCACAAACCCTCGGAATTGTCCGGTGGACAAAAACAAAGAGTCGCAATAGCCCGGGCATTGATTACTAACCCACGTTTAATTCTTGCGGATGAGCCAACTGGTGCTTTAGACTCCCAGAATTCGCGAGAAATTTTAAATCTTTTGAAAGCTATCAACAGAGAGGAGAAAATTACCATGATTATTGTAACTCATGAGTCGGAAATAGCCAAAGCAACTAACCGGATTATTAATATAAAAGATGGAATAATCTACTCTGCTAAATAGATATCTTCACTATGATGAGAAAATTATTTATACTAATTGCACTGTGTTTTTTATCCTTTTTATCCTATTCTCAAAAAAAGGTATATAGCCTTCATGAATGTATAGAAATAGCACAAAAAAACAATCTTGATATTCGGGAAAAAAGGCTTACACATGAACAGAAAGGAGTTGCTTACCAGCAAGCGCGTGCCAATTTGCTCCCAAACCTCAATGCTTCTGTTGGACAGAATTTTATTTTTGGTCGCTCTATTGGTATAGATAACACTTATCAAAACACAAATTCATTACAGACTAGTTTTGCGCTAAGCAGTAGTTTCACAATTTTCGATGGGTTAAAAATGAAACATGATATTGAAGCACGAAAAGCATATTTAGCAGCTTCAGATGCAGATTTAGATAAAATAAAAGAAGATATTGCAATTAATGTTTCAACTGCATTTCTACTTGTCTTAATGAATAAAGAGCTTGTGCAGATAGCTACCGATCAAATCGAACTGAGTAAATACAATATTAGTAGAAAAAAAGAGTTGGTTAATAGCGGAAAATCTTTGCATGGGGAGGTGCTTGAGCTAGAATCTCAATTAGCAAAAGAAAATTTCAACTTGGTTAATGCGGAAAACAAGTTAAAACTGTCGAAACTTGATTTGATGCAAATAATGGAATTAGAAGACCTGGAAGATTTCGACATTTCCATAGAAACACTTGACTCATTATTTGAAGAGGGTCTTATTTTCTTAAATAACTCGGTATATGAAAACGCATTTAACAATCGTCCGGAAATTCGGAGTATAAAATTTCAAATAGATGCGGCAAAGAATGAATTATTAGCAGCCAAGTCTCAATACTTTCCATCCATCTCTTTAGGTGCACAGATGAATACAGGCTATTATAAAATGAACGGGAGAGATAATATTTCGTTCAACTCACAAATTCAGAACAATCTTAGTAATTCCATTGGAGTAACTCTAAACATTCCTATCTTTAATCGGTTTCAAGTGAGAAATGCGGTAAAAAATATGAATATTATTTTAGAGAAAACAAAATTAAATGAGAGTAAGGCCAAAATCGAACTTCGTAAACATATTGATCAAGCTTTTTATAATGCACTTGCGGCTCAAAGTAGATTGGAGGCTGCTCAAAAATCTGAAACAGCAAATCGTGAAGCGCTTCGATTTGTTCAAGAAAAATATGAAAACGGACGTGCGACTTCCTACGAACTTTTCCAAGCTAAGAATATTTTAATACAGGTTTTGGGTGAAAAGACTCAAGCTAAATATGAATATGCTTTTCGTTTGAAGATATTAAAATTTTTAGTAAAATAAATTATGAAAGCCAAATTAGTAACATTATTGGGCTTTATTACCATTTTAAGTATTTCATTCATTCTTTTTTTAGAGAGTAATACTGAAAAAAAAATAAGAATAATTGAAAACTCTATTAAACAGCAAGATGATTCTTTGCTATCGAATTCTTATCTTTTCATAAAGGAAAATGCTTCTTTTAATAACAAGCTTTTAACAAGAAAGACAGATCTAAATTATACCATAATAGATGATATAAATTTCACACTACAGCAATGCAGAGATAAAATTGTAACCGGATTTTTACCATTTAATGTCTTTTGTGAATATATATTGCCGCCGGTAATCTATCAAGAATCATTTGAAAACTGGAGGTTGAGTTGTATTAAAGAATTCAGTTTTATTAATCCTAACTCCCATGATATCTTTTTTGTTTGTGATACTGTAAATAAATATTTAGGTAAGAATTTTAGTTTTAAAAATCGAGGAAATGAATATAAGGATAAATCTTGGAGTGATTATCAAAAAGGTATATCCGGAAATTGCTTTGATATGACTAAAGTTGTTCTTTATCCTCTCAGATCTTTAGGTTATGCCACAACGGTTGATTATATTTTAGGTTGGGGAAACGCGGATGGAAGTCATGCCTGGAATGTTATCTACGATGTTAATGAAAAGAAAATGGTTCCGTTTATGGGTTTACAAGAATCAACCACATATAATCCGTTTATTTTGTATGATTGCAAAATAGATTCTACAAAAAGTGGTTATAGGTATCCAGCAAAAGTATTTCGCAAAACCTTTTCTATTGATGAAAAATACAAGAAAATTAAACATCACTTTTTGCCTAAAAAGAACATTTTATTTAAAGAACTAAATTTTAAAGATGTTACTTCAGAGTATTTTAATGTAGCTGATGTTATTTTGGAAGTAGATAAAAAATATGACGGTGAAGTTTTATTCTTATGTGTTTATAACAGAAACAAGTGGGTTTCTGTATCAGCCGCTATTTGTGGCAAGAATAGTATAAAATTTGAAAACATGAATAAAGGTTTACTGTATATTTTATCTGACGGAACTAATACTATATCTGAGCCTTTTATACTATCGGAATATTCGGAAATGAAAAAGTTAAACCCATTAATAAATAGTCATATAGAGATTGAAATAAGGTTTCTAAGATCAAGAGAAGAAGAATATGCGCAAGCTTGGGGTGATTTGAATAATTTGCCCAATGATATATTTCAAGGTATTGCGAATGATTATTATAGAGAAAAACCAGTTAATGGCACAAAGTATCAAATATATATTTATAATCAAGGTTGGCAATTTATTTCCGAATCAATTGCTAAAAACGATAGGGTAATATTTTCACGTATTCCCGGTAATTGTCTCTATATTATTAAGTGTCAAGAAAAAACAGTAGGGAGACCTTTCACTTTCAAGAATAATATTTGTAAATGGTGGTAAAATACTAAATTTTAAATGTAAACATAGAAAACTTAATCTTGAATACGTAACAAAATAATAGACTGTCAGATCAAAATCTAAACTTTTACATATTAGTCTTTCTTCTCTTTGATAAGGTGCTTCAAATTATCGTCATTCTCTATGCGGTGTTTCTCCGATTTTACAATATTTTCCACATCCGCCTTTATTTGTCTGTAATTTTTTTCAATATCCTGTTGCATCGTATCGTTCCCGTTTTCATCGGTAAAAGAGACTATTTCGGGGATGTTGCAGTACGCTTTTGTTTCGGCGGCAACACGAGCATTATCCACCACGATTTCGCAATGAAAAATCTTCTGCTCGATACGTTCGTCGAAATTGTCCGAAACCGCACCCACGAACATTCCTTGTGTTAGATTACTGATTTTACTTGCCGGGATAAGGCTGTCCATCTGCGTAGAAATAGAAGTCGATTTATCCTGCCGGTTAATGGTCATTGATTGCCGTTTCTGCAACACTTTTCCGAAACGTTCCGATAGAGTTTTTGCAGTTTCGCCAACAACCTGCCCCGAAAAGATATTGCCTACCGTATTTTGAATAACCTTGCTTTCCTTATCGCCGTAATCGCGTGTCAGTTGCGAATAGTCCTGAAATCCCAAGCAAACAGCCACTTTATTGCTTCGTGCCGTAGCAATCAAATTATCCAATCCACGAAAATAAATGGTTGGCAACTCGTCGATTATTACCGAACTTTTCAACTGCCCTTTCTTGTTTATCAGCTTCACGATACGGCTGTTGTATAATCCCAATGCTGCCGAATAGATGTTTTGCCGGTCGGGATTATTGCCCACGCAAAGAATTTTCGGCTCTTTCGGATTATTAATGTCCAACGAAAAATCATCGCCCGTCATTACCCAATAGAGTGCGGGCGAAATCATTCTCGACAGCGGGATTTTTGCCGATGCAATTTGTCCCTGTAATTGGTCTTGTGCACCGCCTTCCCACGCATCCATAAAAGGCGAAAGGTAATTTTCCAATTCGGGATAGCTTGTGAGAATAGTAAAGGTATCAGCATATTTCTTATTCAGAAACTCGATAGCGTGCGGAAAAGTACAGTATTTGCCGTTTTCATATATTTTCAGATACCAAATAATCGCAGCCAATAAAATTATCGGACTTTCCACGAAGAAATCGCCCTGTTTCTGAATCCACGTTTTATTGAGGTTTAGCATTATTGTGTAAGCGCTTTCATAAGCATCCGAGATATCGGTCATAAATGCCGGATTAATTGGATTACAGCGATGGCTTTTGCGTGGATTATCAAAGTTTATTACATAAAATTTTGGCGGAACTTTGTACTTGTCGATATGCTTTAGCAAGTGGTTGTAGGCGATGGTGGAAAGGTCGTCGAACTTGAAGTCGTAAATGTACATGGAAAAACCTTTCTCTATTTGTTGTTTGATGTAGTTGTTAACCACGGCGTATGATTTTCCGGAACCAGGCGTACCTAAAACAATGCTCGCCCGAAACGGATTGACCACATTTATCCAGCCGTTGTTCCACTTTTTTTTATAGTAAAATCGTGTAGGCAAATTCACAGAATACTCGTTTTCCATCAGACGGGTTTCCTGCATAAAACTCTCGTTTTCGGTATTAAACACATCGTCCATCAGGTTGTTTTTCAAAAGGCGACTAATCCAAAGTCCTGCCATCAAGAGGCAAATATAACCTGCCGAAATTGTAAAAATATACCATACCGCAATGCCTGTTTTGGCAATCGGCAACGCCAATATCCAAAAGTCCAGAAAATACAGTGCGATGCCGAAACCCAACACAATCCAAATCTTCGTCCACGTGATTTTTTCATCTTTCATCCCTTTTGTTCCCAAGCAGGATAATGCCAGAAACAGCACCGAAAAGAATTTCGTAATCAGCGGATGTTTGTACAGTCCTGCTGTTCGATGAAAATTCATCAAAATTCTGTCTAACACGGCAATCGTTGCGTGCCATTCCCGAAACGCCTCATAACAGTACCAATAACAGTGGATAACCACAAATAAAATACTTACGGCCCGCATAAATTCCATTGTTTTGGCGAGTCCCCTTAAATCGTCTTCTTGTTGCATAATATGCCCCCCAGCCCCCTAAAGGGGGAGTTTTGGTTAGTAAAATTGATTATAGTTTTGGTTTCTTAATTGTTCTTCTCTTTTTTCGCATTTTACGTTTGAAAAGTTCATCTTCGTAATCGTCGCCGTGCATTTCGAGTAAAGAAACACCCGGAAAAACATCGTTTGTTTCCGGTGCTTTTTCCAAATCGGCAAACGGATTATATTCTTTTTCTTTGGATTGGATTTGAGTATCCGATTTTTGGGAAACTTCCGGCTTAATGCCGTTTGCAAACCACTCGTGAAACACGTTTGCCGAAAACTCTTTTCCCAAACGAGAACCGTTGAGAACAGTTTTACTTTGATGGTCGATAAACGTTACGCCGTAAATACGTCCTTGCTCATTCTCGCGGAACACCACTGAAATCCCCTTTTTAAGCAGATTTTTCTCGAAGTTTTTTCGTTTTTTTGAGTCAGAAATAGTTTTCAAAATATTCACTCGAAGTCGGTTTTTGGTTGCTTTATCCATTTTCCAAGTCTGTTTCTCTTTGTCCATTCTCTTATACAAAGCATCGCAACCGACCGATTTGCCAAAAAGCGACGATTTAAAGGGATTACCAACCTTTTCGCCCTTCTTGTTCAATACCGAATAAACCAATCCATTATAAGGTTTTCCTTTGTGTTCGCCTTTCACTTCTTCCGCTGTCAGATTAAATAATGATAACAGTGCCCGATACTCGCTAAAACTTTGAAAACGGTATGATTTTGCCAACTCACGAACCGCATTGGCAACTTGCCGTTTTACATCACCTTTCGAGTAATCCACTTTTTGAAGCGGAAGTACATTTTGCCGTTCCTGTTTATCGGCAGGAGTTAAGTTAAATTCCTGTTCCAACTTCCGGCAGATATCCATCGACCGCCGTTTCTCATAGGCATCGGAAATGCAACTTCCGTCGGCTTTCACCCTCACCGAAACAATGTGAATATGTGTCCGGTCAATATCGGTATGTTTGAAAACGATGTACGGTTGTTCGCCAAAACCGAGTTCGTCCATATACTGTTGAGCCATCTTGATAAAATTTTCGTCAGTTACTTTATCGGTTGGGTTTGGGTTTAACGAAATGTGAATTACCGGCTTTTCAGTACGTCTGTTGGCTGACAGATAAGGCTTGAAGGAGTGCAAAATGTCCGGCATTTGATATGTTCCGTCTGCCTGTTCTATGATATTTTGAGCGAAAAGCACCTTGCCGTTTTCATCATCCACCTTCAATTTATTGTACGAAATTGCCCCGAAAAGCGATGTTCCGTGTCCGATTTTCGCCACCATTATACACCGTATTTCTGTTTAAACTCGTTTGCCAGTGCCACGATTTTCTGCGACAGTTCCACCAATTTTATCGTCTCTTTTTCCAATTTGTAGAGAAAAGCCAATGCCTTTTTCTCTGTAAAATTTGTTTTTAACGCCTTAACAATCTGGTTGTAATTGACACCTATTGCTCGGAATTGCGAATGAAAAGTGGTCAGTCGCATATAAAAATCCTGTCCAGCTTTATCTATTTTCACCGTTTTAATTTTACGATTAAAGAGTACTGCGAGAATATATTCCGCCTTGGTCTGTAATCCCGACTCATCAAAAAGAGTCAAAAAACGAGCATTTTCATCGTCCGTCAGACGTACCACATAGCGATTATTTCGCTTTGAGAGTTTGGGTTTTCTGCCACCCGAATATTTTTTAGTTGTCATAATCAGTTCATTCTATAAAATCAGTCCGTTTCAAAAAAATCCCGACTTCGGAGAGGATTTTAAAGTTGGTTTTCAGGCACGGCGAAAGTTTCGAGTGCCTGAAAACACAACTTGCTCTATTCCGGCGAATAGAAAATCCCGACCGTGTCGGGATTAAAACCAGTCGATTGAAAAGAATGGGCAGATGATTTATCCGAAAAGGCACGTCAGCCTGCATCTGTTTCAATACAGTGCAAAATTAAGGGGAAAAATAGTCGTGAAAGCTCGTAGTAAAAACGCCAAATACTGCCAAACGACGCCACGAAACGCCAAAACCGACAAGCGCGTGAAGATTCTGTTTTTATTTGCAGAAAAAAAGAAAGTATGAAATTTCCGGCATTATAAATCAATGGAAGTTGAACTTTAAAAGTTGCCCTTTTAATTAATTCACAATTTCCAATAAGAATTATGAATGCAATATTGCTTGAATGCCATTTCATGCAAGCATTCAAAAAAAAGGGCATAAAAATGAGCAAACTAAAAATTTAAATCATTGATAATCAAGTTATAATAATTGGATTATTTAAAAAGAAAGACAGCATTATAGAACAATTTCTCTTTTAATAATTAGCGAAAAAGCAAATCAAAACATTAAATTTTTTCAAAAATGTGATTCAATACAACAAGAGAATTAAAACAGAATTATTCATTAAAAAAAGCATTGGAAAATGAAAAAAGAAACATTATTTATTGCCTTCACAACACAGAAGGGAGGAGTAGGAAAAAGTGCGATGACTACGATTACAGCAAGCATCCTGCATTACCGGATGGGGTACAACGTGGCTGTATTTGACTGCGATTATCCACAATGGAGTATTGTCAAAATGCGCGACAGGGACACCAAAACCGTGATTGAAAGCGAACGTTTCAAGCTGTTGGCTTACGAGCAATTTACCTCCATCAACAAAAAGGCATACCCTGTTATTTCGTGCAAACCCGATGAGGTAATCCAAAAGGCAGAAGTATTTTTAAAAGAGACACCGATTGATTTCGATTTCGTGTTTTTCGATTTACCGGGGACTATTAACTCGGCAGGAGTAATCAATTCCATTTCGCGTATGCACTACATTTTTTCGCCCATCATTGCCGACCGCTTGGTGTTGGAAAGCACACTTGCTTTTATGAACGTGCTGAACGGCGTGTTGGTAAAAGGCGGGGATACCGGCATCAAAGGGATTCATCTGTTTTGGAATATGGTGGACGGCAGGGAGAAATCGGAACTTTATGCTCATTATGACCATATAATCAAAGAATTGGATTTATCACTGATGAAGACCTACCTTCCCGACAGCAAGCGGTTCCGGAAAGAGATGTCCGCCCAAATGGAAAATCGACAGATTTCACGCTCTACACTTTTTCCGATTGACAGGCGACTTTCCAAGTTCGCCCGGATCGAGGAGTTTATCACGGAATTTTTACAAATCGTTCAACACTGATTTTTATGGAAGAAAACAGAAAACCACCCATTAACGAAGAATATATCATGTCCATAGTTTCCGAAACACGTTCCGGACACGATAAGTTAGCTCCTGCCGTAAACGAGCAGATACGTCAAGTTTCAGAAAAGAAGATGGCAGATAATCAGACACAGGAACGTGATAACGATTTACAAACAGAAAAACAGGAGATTCGGGAAAACAAGAAACGTAAAAATCGACAAAACCTGATAGATTATGAAAGTCGTTTTATAAAAAAAGCCGATTTAACCGTCCGTTCGGGCAAAGGTGTATATATCCGTGCCGATTACCACAACAGCATCAATCGCATAATCAGCGTGATAGGAAATAATGAAATATCCATTACCGATTACTTGGATAACATTTTGACGCATCACTTTGAGATGTTTGAGCAGGAGATAACAGATGTATTCGACAAAAACTATAAGCCATTAATCAATAAAAACAGATAACCATGAATCCTTTTTTTATATCCACCTTGTGGCAGTTCCTGCTTGTTATTGTCGGAACAGCCGCTTTTTCGCTTACCGTCCTGCTTATCGGTCTCTACATCCAGACAAGCAGAAAAGATAAGCGAGAAAGTTACGGACGCAGTATGAAACAGACATCTCAAAAACAGTTGAAAATACCCGATATTATGGGTACAGCCCGGCAGCCGGAACGCCAATCACAGCCAATTGAAGCCACCGAGTGCCAAACTGAAAATCGTGAAGATAAACCGGCTACTTTTGCCCGTGAAATTCCGAGCGAGGAACTCGACCAAGTTTTCGGGACGGAACAAACCGATGAAACCGACACACGGGAAGACCCCGACCCGGACGAAGACGAAGTAGATTGGCAAGAGGAAGAAACCGAATTGCAGGCGCACCGCACGACAGCCGATAATGAGAATGATTTTGCCACGGGAGTCTCTTTCGATGAGTTGCAACAGATAACTCGCCTGATACAGAAAGATGCGTTGCAACCCGATGAGCAAAAATCCGTAGCCACGGCTGCCATCAAACTTGCCCATACCGATTTATGGGAAAAAATAATGAATGCGTTGCCCGACGCAAACCGAAAGATTGCCAAGATGCTTGATGCTTCGCCACAAAAAGTACAAACAGCCGAAGATTGGCGAAGTTTCGACATCCGGAATTTCATTTGATTACAGTAAACGAGTTTACAAATAAACAGGTAAACAACATTTACAAAACCACTAAATCCAATTTTATAAACCCGACTTCTGTTGTTCCTCATCCAAGAACGACAGAAGTCATTAAACAAATGTTTGTATGGCAAAGAAAAAAATCCTCTCAACGGCAATCGTTCTGATTGCTGCTTTTAATGCCTTTGCACAAGGAAACGGTGCTGCCGGAATCACCAAAGCTACCGATATGGTAACCGGCTATTTCGATCCCGCCACCAAACTCATCTACGCCATCGGCGCCGTTGTGGGACTTATCGGCGGAGTAAAAGTTTACGGAAAGTTCAGTTCCGGCGATCCTGACACGTCCAAAACCGCGGCTTCGTGGTTTGGTGCGTGTGTGTTCCTGATTGTGGCAGCCACTATTCTACGTTCCTTCTTCTTGTAAAAATGGCGGAATACGAAATCAATAAAGGCGTGGGCCGCAGCGTCGAGTTTAAAGGCTTGAAAGCCCAATACCTTTTCATTTTCGCAGGCGGACTGTTGGCGATGTTTATCCTGGTGGCAGTGCTGTACATGGCAGGTGTAAACCAATTTTTATGTCTTGTACTCGGTATTGCCGGTGCAACGATTATCGTGTGGAAAACCTTTTCGATGAATAAAAAGTACGGGCAGCACGGCTTGATGAAAATTTCAGCCCGAAAGAACCACCCCCGCTATCTAATCAACCGAAAACGTATGCGTTCACTCTTAAAAAGAAGAAAAGGAGCATGAGAAACATCAGTAAAATGACAACCTTGGAAAATAAGTTTCCGTTGCTTGCCGTTGAAAATGGCTGTATCGTGAGTAAGGATGCCGACATTACCGTGGCGTTCAGGGTAGAACTGCCCGAACTTTTTACCGTAACCGCGGGCGAATACGAAACCATTCATTCGGCATGGAATAAGGCGGTGCGGGTGCTGCCCAACTTCACGGTGGTTCATAAGCAGGATTGGTTTTTAAAAGAGAACTATCAGTCTGACATTCAAAAAGATGAATTGAGTTTTCTCAGCCGAAGCTTTGAACGGCACTTCAACGAACGTCCCTATCTCAACCACGAGTGCTATCTGTTTTTGACCAAAACCACCAGACAGCGAATGGCGATGCAGAGCAATTTTTCTACTCTTTGCAGAGGGAATATCCTGCCCAAAGAGATAAAGGACAAGGAGACCGTTCTTCGTTTTCTGGAAAGTGTGAGTCAGTTTGAACGTATAATAAACGACAGCGGTTTTATTTCGCTTGTCCGTCTTTCGGAAGATGAAATCTGCGAAAAAGGAGGTCTGTTGGAGCAGTACTTTTCATTGAAAGGAAAAGAGCACGCACCGCTTGAAGACATCTCGTTAGGTGCGGAAGAAGTGAAAATCGGCGACAATATCCTATGCCTGCACACGCTTTCAGAGAGCGATGATCTGCCGGCTGCAGTCAGTCCCGACAGCCGGTATGAAAAATTATCGACCGACCGCTCGGATTGCCGATTGTCTTTTGCCGCGCCTGTGGGCTTGCTGCTTGCCTGCAACCACATTTACAACCAGCTGCTTTTTATCGAAGACAGCGATGAGAACCTGCGTAAGTTCGAGAAAAGCGCAAGGAATATGCACTCGCTCGGACGTTATTCGCGAAGTAATCAAATCAACGAGCAGTGGATTCAGGAATATCTGAACATAGCCCATTCTCAAGGCTTGACTTCCATCAGGGCACACTTTAACGTAATAGCGTGGAGCGACAACCGCGATGAACTCAAACATATCAAAAACGATGTGGGCAGTCAGTTGGCTTTAATGGGCTGCACACCCAGACACAACACCGTAGATACGGCAACGCTCTATTGGGCGTGTATGCCCGGCAATGCCGCCGACTTTCCGTCGGAAGAAAGTTTTTACACTTTCATTGAGCCGGCTCTGTGCTTTTTCAGTCAGGAAACCAACTACAAAAGTTCTACATCGCCGTTCGGCATTAAAATGGCGGATAGGCTGACCGGAAAACCCCTGCATGTGGATATTTCCGATCTGCCGATGAAAAGAGGCATTATCACCAACCGAAATAAATTTGTGCTGGGGCCCAGCGGAAGCGGAAAATCGTTCTTTATGAACCATCTTGTCAGACAGTATTACGAACAGGGAACGCATGTGTTGTTGGTGGATACGGGAAACTCGTATCAAGGTTTGTGCAGCCTGATACATCAAAAGACCAAAGGCGAAGACGGAATTTACTTTACCTACACGGAAGAGAATCCTATTTCTTTCAACCCGTTTTTCACGGATGATTATGTGTTCGATGTTGAGAAAAAAGACAGTATCAAAACTCTGCTTTTAACGCTTTGGAAAAGTGAAGAAGAGAAAATATCGAAAACCGAAAGCGGAGAACTCGGCAGTGCGGTAACGGCCTACATCCATAAAATTCAGTCCGACCGGAGTATCACGCCCAACTTCAACACTTTTTACGAGTTTATGCGTGATGTGTATCGTCCCGAATTGGAAAACAGGGAAATCAAGGTAGAAAAGGATGATTTTAATATCGATAATTTTCTGACCACACTCAGACAATATTACAGCGGTGGACGCTTTGATTTTCTGCTTAATTCCGACAAAAACATCGACCTTTTAAACAAACGCTTTATCGTGTTCGAGATAGATGCCATCAAGGAAAATCGCGAGCTTTTCCCTGTTGTCACGATTATCATCATGGAAGCCTTTATCAATAAAATGAGGCGATTGAAAGGAGTTCGTAAACAACTGATAGTGGAAGAGGCATGGAAAGCCGTTGCATCGGCAAATATGGCTGATTATTTGAAATACATGTACAAAACGGTGCGCAAGTATTTCGGCGAAGCCATCGTGGTAACGCAGGAAGTGGACGACATCATTTCCAGCCCGATAGTCAAAGAGAGCATCATCAACAATTCAGACTGCAAGATATTATTGGACCAACGCAAGTATATGAACAAATTCGATCAGATACAGGCACTGCTCGGACTAACGGAAAAGGAGAAAGCGCAAATACTTTCCATTAACCAGAACAATGCTCCGAACCGTAAATACAAAGAGGTCTGGATAGGGCTGGGCGGAACGCAATCCGCAGTTTACGCCACCGAAGTATCTCGTGAAGAGTACCTTTGCTACACCACCGAAGAAACCGAAAAATTGGAAGTGATGAACAAAGCGGAATCGTTGGACGGAGATATGGAGAGGGCGATAAAACTCTTGGTAAACAAGTAAGCAAGAATTTTAAACCAAATCCAAAAACAATGAAACAGAAACTTTTAATTTTAGTAACGGCATTGACTTTAAGCGGTTTCTGCGCCAATGCCCAATTTATCGTGAATGATCCGGTAAACGTTGCCACCTCCATTGCGAATACGGCAAAAGAAATTATCCAGACGTCCAAAACGGTTAAAAATACGCTCGACAACTTTAAGGAAGTAGAGAAAGTATATAAGCAGGGAAAAGAGTATTATGATGCTCTGCGTAAGGTGAACGATTTAGTGAAGGATGCCCGAAAAGTACAGCAAACCATCTTGATGGTGGGTGATATTTCGGATTTGTACGTGAACAGCTACAAATTGATGCTGCAGGATAAAAACTTCTCATTCGAAGAGCTTACCGCGATCGCGTTCGGCTACACAAGACTCTTGGAAGAAAGTGCGGCATTGTTGAAAGAGTTGAAACAGATTGTCAATCCCACAACCCTTTCACTCAATGATAAGGAGCGGATGGATTGGATTGACCAAATCTATAAAGAAGTCAGTGAATACCGTTCATTGGTCAGCTATTACACCAACAAAAACATCTCGGTCTCTTACCTGCGTGCGAAAAAACAGAATGACGCACAACGGGTACTCGACCTGTACGGTTCGTTAAGTGACAAATACTGGTAAAACTGCCCCTGACCTCCTATAGGGGGAATAGGACGTTAAGTAAATAAATATTTTCTAAATGAAATAACGATGAATAATGACACTAAAACACCCCCTTCAGGGGGAAGGGGGGCTTATGGATTTTGAAAATTTACATCAGGTACTGCGAACGCTGTACACTGAAATGATGCCCTTGGTGGGCAATATGACAGGCATAGCCAAGGGTGTTGCCGGACTCGGCGCTCTGTTTTACGTGGCAAGCCGTGTGTGGCAGTCCCTTGCGCGTGCCGAAGAGATCGACGTTTACCCGCTTTTGAGACCTTTTGCCATCGGGCTTTGTATTATGTTTTTCCCTACTATTGTTTTGGGGACGATAAACAGCGTGCTTTCGCCCGTGGTAAAAGGAACTAATCAGATGATGGCAGCACAAACCCTGGATATGAACAATTTGCGTGAACAACGCGACCGATTGGAACGGGAAGCGATGCTGAGAAATCCCGAAACAGCCTTTTTGGTCAGCAACGAAGAGTTTGACAAAAAGATAGACGAAATGCAGGGACTCAACCCGAAACACCTTGTTACCATTACATCAATGTATCTGGAAAGGGGGATGTACAACCTGAAAAAGTCGATGCAGGATGCCTTCAAATCTTTTCTGGAGATATTGTTTCAAGCTGCCGCTCTGATAATCGATACCATTCGGACATTTTTCCTTATCGTTCTTTCCATACTGGGACCCATTGCTTTCGGAATTGCCGTGTTTGACGGATTCCAATCTACTTTGACGGGATGGTTGAGCCGCTATGTTTCGGTTTATCTGTGGCTGCCCGTATCGGATCTGTTCAGTACCATGCTTGCCAAAATCCAGACGCTGATGATAGGCAAAGAGATTGCAGCTCTTGAAAATCCGGCGTACATCCCGGACGGTTCGAGTGTGGTTTATATCATTTTTATGCTGATAGGCATTGTCGGATATTTTGTAATTCCTACCGTTGCCGGATGGATTATCCAGGCAGGCGGAATGGGCAACTACGGAAAAAACATTAATCAAACCGTGCAAAAAAGCGGTGCAGTGGCGGGAGCCGGCGCAGGAGCCGTAGGCGGAAATGTTTTGGGTAAATTGAGAAAATAATAAACGAGTAAACAAAGTAAAAATATGGAATTCAAGTCATTAAAAAACATTGAAACATCTTTCAGGCAGATACGGCTTTACGCCGTTGTTTTTGGTGTGGTGTGTCTTTTGATAGTCGGTTTTTCTCTTTGGAAATCATACGCTTTTGCCGAGAAACAACGGGAAAAAGTCTATGTGTTGGACAACGGAAAATCACTGATGCTTGCGCTTTCGCAAGATGCGGCAACAAACCGTCCGGTAGAAGCGCGCGAACACATTCGCCGTTTTCATGAACTGTTCTTCACGCTGTCGCCCGACAAGTCAGCCATTGAAAGCAATATGAAACGAGCATTTTTTCTTGCCGACCAATCGGCTTTCAACTACTACAAAGACCTTACGGAAAAAGGATATTACAACCGGATTATATCGGGAAATATCCAACAGCGTATCGAAATTGACAGCATTCAGTGCAATTTTGAGGTCTATCCTTATGAAGTGAGAACCGTTGCCCGTCAATACATCATCCGTTCGAGCAACCTGACCGAACGCAGTTTGGTTTCAGAATGCCGTCTGGTCAATTCCATCCGTTCCGACAACAATCCGCAAGGTTTTATCGTCGAAAATTTTATTATTCGTGAAAACAGAGATATCCGGACAGTCAAACGATAAAGGAATATGAATAATATCTTGATAAAAATACGCCAAAAACGAAATCGTTTTAACGATAAATTAAAACGGAAATTAGGTGACCTTTCGTCTACGGCAAAACTGAACGGCATTTTGCTTGTGATGCTCTTTTATGCGGTAATGACATTGATAATGCTTGTCAGAGCATTCGATAAAAATGAAAGATCAATAATTATCAAGCATATCGAGCCTGCTCCGTTGATTGACACACCGATAAAGCTTGAGCCCGAAAAGGACACGTTATCAGCAGAAGAATTTAAGTAAAACAACCACTAATCCACAAATTTCAAATTATGACAATGAAAGAAAATAATGAAACTTCGACTACTGTTTCGGAAGAAAAAACTTCGAAACAGGACGAACAGAAAAGAGAGGAGCCACAGACACGCAAGCTACCCACGATCGAAGAAATTCAAAAGCGAAAGAAAGTATTGGTGTATATGTTGCTGGTTTTGGTTTTTATCGGTGTGATGCACTGGATTTTTGCACCTTCAAAGGCCGAAAAGGAGAAATTGCAAACCGAACAGGGAATAAACGTTGAAATACCGGAAATATCCGGCGGTGAACTGCCCGAAGATAAGGAAACCGCCTACAAGCTGGCAGAGAATGAACAAAAGGAGAACGAACGTCAATGGACAATGGGTACACTTTCCGACTTTTTCGGTGATACTCAAAAGTCGGATAATCGTCTCGAAGAGAGGGAGTCGTTTGCTGATCCGGATTACCGTTCCGGTAAAGGCAACGAAATTAGCCGGTCGGCATCGGCTTACGGTGATATCCGGAACACGCTCGGCAATTTCTACGAAGAGAACTCCCAAATGGAAATCTTGCAACAACAAATTGATGAATTGCAAGCACAACTGGACGAGAAAAACGGTTTGGTAGATGAAGACCGGGAGATACAAAGACAACTCGAACTGATGGAAAAATCATACGAAATGGCAGCCAGATACCTGCCGCAAAATCAACAAGCGACAACACCCAATCCTTTTGAAACTGCCGTTGAACGGGAAATGGACGAGCCGTTGCCGAATGCTTACACCAAAACGGAAGCCAAAGAGTCTGTGTTTACCGTACTGCCCGAAGTGAAAAACGTGGTGTCGGCTCTTTATCAGGATGTCCCCGACAGCGTGTTTATGGCCGAACAGATGCAGGAGCGCAACCGCTCGTTTCTTCCCGGCACCGAAACCGTCGACGACATTCCGCTAAAAAACACGCTGAAAGTGGCAGTTTATGAAACACAAACGTTAAAAGACGGCGAAACCGTGCGCTTGCGCCTGTTGGAACCGGCCCGCGTGGCGAACATGCTTGTCCCGAAGAACACGCTGCTGACGGCTGTAGCCCGGATACAGGGCAACCGCTTGACGCTTTCCGTAACCAGCATCGAACACCGGGAACGGATTGTCCCCGTAAACCTTTCGGCATACGACCTGGACGGACAGCCGGGTGTCTTTATCCCCAATTCCCTGGAAGTGAATGCCGCCAAGGAAATTGCTGCCGGAATGGGACAATCCGCCGGAACGAGTTTCACGTTTGCATCATCGGCAGGACAACAACTGGCCGCCGATGCGGGGCGCGGACTGTTGCAGGGTGCATCGCAATACTTCGGGAACAGGATGCGTGAAGTGAAGGTGACGCTCAAAAGCGGTCACAAGCTCTTTTTGATGCAAAACAGATAAACCGATTATAAACCACTAAAATCCAATTTGTATGAAACTAAAATTAAAAACAATCTTTTTCTTCGTTGCCCTGCTTTCTGGGGCGATTACCTCAAATGCCCAAATTAACACGGGCGATCTCTATCAGGGAATGAGCCGGACAATTCCCAACGGCAGAGTAGTATTGCCTTACGGACTCTCTGTAGCTTACGAGAAAACGGTGCACCTGATTTTTCCTTCCCAAATACGTTACGTTGATTTGGGTAGCAGTAACATTATTGCAGGCAAAGCGGAAGATGCCGACAACGTACTTCGGGTAAAGGCTGCCGTTCGCGATTTTGAAACGGAAACCAACCTGAGCGTAATCTGTAACGACGGAAGTTTTTTCTCCTTTAACGTGAAATATGCCGAAGAACCGGAAAGGTTGAATATCGAAATGCAGGATTTTCTGTATTCGGGTGTGAATAATTTGCCGACCAACAAAGCCGATATTTACTTCAAGGAACTCGGTAACGAATCACCGGTGTTGGTGAAACTGATCATGAAAACGATTTGGCAAAACGACCGCCGGGAAATCAACCACATCGGCAGTAAGAAGTTTGGCTTACAGTTCCTGTTGAGAGGATTATACTCAAACAACGGGTTACTTTATTTTCACACGTTGATTAAAAACCAAAATCAAATGCCTTATCAGGTAGATTTTGTCACGTTCAAGGTTGTGGATAAAAAAGTGGCGAAACGCACAGCCATACAGGAACAGGTATTGCAGCCGCTACGCTCGTTCAACGAAGTAACCCGTATCGGCGGATACCAAACCCAACGTTCCGTCTTTGTCCTGGAGCAATTTACGCTGCCCGATGACAAGCAATTGGAAGTAACACTCTTTGAGCAAAACGGCGGTCGCCACCAAACGTTTGTGGTCGAGAACGAGGACTTAATCCGTGCCAAAGATATCGATAACCTGAAATTGAAATTCTGATGAAACGGATACTGTTATTCATGGTGGTGACGGTGGCGATAGCTGCCGTATCACACGCTCAACGGCTGATACCCGGACAACGGGGATTACAGTTGTCCATAGGAGTTCCGATTACGGAAAGTAAGCTGTTTGAAAACGGCAATTTTACCGCCGAGATGGCGATGACCATTAATCACAAACGAGCCAATCATTGGCTGCTCGGATTGGAATACACGAAAAGGCATTTTGCTTATCGTGATATGCAAATCCCGTCCGAAACGGTTGTTTTTGAAGGCGGTTATCTCTTAAATCTCTTTTCCGATGCAGGAAAGAATGTATTGCTCAACACCGGAATTACTGCCGTTGCAGGTTATGAAACGGTTAATCGAAATGAAAAGCTTTTACCCGATGGTGCAACGCTATTGACACGAGACCGATTTGTTTACGGCGGTGCTTATCACTTGGCATTGGATCTGTTTGTAATCGACAATCTTGTGCTTTTCGTAAAAGGGAAATGTAATGTGTTGTGGGGAAGTGATGTGGAGATGTTCAGACCTTCTTTACAAACAGGAATAAGACTAATTTTTTAACAATGAAGACTAACAATATAATAAACTATGAAACATAAAATAATCAACAACTTTTGGGTGGTGGGAGTGCTTGCCCTTGCAGGGTTTTGTCTATTTGCTTGTAATCACGAGTTGGATATTCAACAAGCATACCCGTTCACGGTAGAGACAATGCCGGTGCAGAAGCACATCGCCAAGGGGCAGACGGCGGAGATACGCTGTACGCTCAAACGACAGGGACGGTTTGAAGAAGCATGCTATACCATCCGTTATTTCCAACCCGATGGCAAGGGGATATTGAAAATGGATAACGGTACGGTCTTCAAGCCCAATGACCGCTATCCGCTCACGAAAGAGGAGTTCAGGCTATACTACACATCTGCTTCCACCGACCGGCAGACGATAGACGTGTATGTGGAGGATAATTTCGAACAGACGGCAAAACTCTCGTTTGAGTTCAACAGCCAAAAGGACGAGGAAAAGGAGAAGACGAATGAGAATAAGAAATAAACTTATCGTCTTGTGCCTTGTCTGCCTCTCCTGCTTGCGGCTTTCCGCTCAGGATGGTAGAAATGCTCTGCTCTTGCTTCCTCCGTTCGAGCGTGCCACCGTTTGCATCAAGCACTTCGAGGGTTTACACGGGTTCAAGGACGCACCCTATGTCGGATATGGTAATAAGTTGCAAAAGGGAGAACGTTTTACGGCGGCGATGCCGGAACGGCAGGCGGATTCGCTGCTTCGGGCAGACCCGATGAAGCGTCTGATGATGTTCAAGGATTACGGAAAGGATGCCCTGCTGCTTGCCGTCCTGTCCTACAATGTCGGAGCGGGCAGATTACTGGGATACAGTAAACATCCCAAAAGCCGATTGCTGCGGAAGATAGAGGCGGGAGACAGGAATTTCTACCGTGAATTTGTCTCTTTCTGCTGATACAAGGGACAAGTCCTGCGAGGGCTTGTCAAACGACGAAATGTGGAGTTTGCCCTATTTTATATACCCTGATTTTCAAATACACCTCTTGCGACATTTTTATGCTCCACAAGGGGCGTTTTCTTTCTGTTTTATTCGCCTTTCTCGTTATGAATGAGTAACTTTGTCGTCTGAAAATAATAGAACATTAGTGCAATATATGAAACCATTGAATTCTAATAAGGCAAATCTTTTACTCCTTTTTACAAGAGACCCGTTTGTTAAACTTGTAAACAAGGAGTTGGAATATTATTCTTCTAAAGATGACTCGCTGATAGGTTTTGTTTCTTTAGATAAGGAGGATAAAACATTCCATGCCATGCTTCTCGACCGAGATTCAAGAAACAAGTATTGTCTCGTTTCTATGAATTTGGATCTTAATTCAATAGAGGAAGGAAGAAAAGCTCTAAAAGACATGATGGGTACATATGTACGAAATGAAGACGCTCTGAAGAAAGAGCTTCCAGCAAATGACTTTTTCTCTCCGATTGTAAAATCTGAGCAGCAACATCCATACTTTACCATGTTATTGGATAAGGATGGATTCTTTACTGCGGCAAAATCTGTCATTGAAGAGTTGTCTTTTCACTACGAGGATAGAGATGGCAATTTTGTAGATCAATTCCAATCAATAAATGGCTTTGATGCACGAATTTGGGAATTATATTTATGGTGCTATTTTAGGGAGGAGAACTTTCATTTCAACTATAATCATACAGCTCCAGACTTTTTGATAGAGAAGATGGGATATAAGATTGCAATAGAGGCAGTTCATATCAATCGCAAACAAGGATTAGACGAACCTGCAAATATTCCGACAGTTGAAGAAATTTTCAAGAAAATGGAGAATGAGATTCCATTAATGTATGGTTCTCCTCTATATTCAAAGTTAAATCACACATATAAAGAACAACCATATTGGGAGCTTCCACATGTAAAGGGCAAGCCATTGGTCTATGCCATTGCCGATTTTCATGCAGATATGTCTATGACTTGGTCTTTTCCAGGAATTATAAGTATCTTATATGGTATTGATCAGAAAGCAATCCATAATAATGATGGTACAATATCATTGGAAAACGAAGCCGGTATAACATTTCAGAAAAAAGAAATTAGCATTAAACCACTTTTCCTTGATGACAAATTCAAACATGTGAGTGCTATATTGTTTTCTCCTTGTGGTACTTTGCCAAAATTCAACAGAATGGGAATACAAGCCGGCTATGGGAACAATAACAACAAGTTATATCAAATTAAGATGTGCTATAATTCAAGCCCAAATGCAATTTTACCAGATGTAATTGGTAAGGTCGTGAATGAGGAGTGCAGGGAGACATGGGCAGATGGCATTCAGATATTTCATAATCCATTTGCCGAGATACCATTAATTCCAGAATTTTTTCCACATGCTGGACATCATTTCTACAAAGATGGACTTCTTAGAAGTATAGTTCCCAACGAGCATACCATTTCAACTATGACGTACAATATCAAAAATATTCCTATTGTTCCTCCTTCATTTAATATGCATTCTTCAGAAGAATACGATGAGATTATTAAAAAATGGAGAATGTGACAAACAAGTACGTATTTAATGAAATCGCATGATATTACTTTCCTATAAATCCAAATCCTATTGTAAACAACAAAGAAATGATGACTATAGCAAAAATTAAGCTACACAACTTCAAGAGATTCAAAGATCTGTTTTTTGATGTTAATCCCGATATTAATATTTTTATTGGAGATAATGAATCCGGAAAGAGTACAATTCTACAAGCGATAGATATTGTTGCTCGAGGAAGTAGAACACGCATTGAGAATATTGGTCTCGACAAACTTTTTAATATTGAGGCTATCCGTGAATATATGAACGGGGATCGAGATTTGAACAAGATGCCAGAGATGTATGTGGAACTCTACTTTCCTGATCAACCAGATCCCTCATTAGAAGGGATGAACAATAGTAAAAGAAACCTATGTTCAGGTATAAGATTGTGTTGTATCCCCAATGATGAATATAGTCAGCAGATTGCACAATTGCTGCAAAATCCTAATGCTTCTTTTCCTTTGGAATTTTATAAAATTGTATTTGAAACTTTTGCAGGTGAATCATTCAATGCTTATACTAAAAGGCTAAGTTGTATTTTTGTTGACAACTCTACAATAGGTAGTCCTCGTGCCATGCGCGACTATGTAAGTGATATTTATCATGTACAGCTAACTGATGAGCAACGTATAAATGCAAGATATGCTTACAAGAATAATAAAGTTCAATTTCAAAATCAAATATTGGCTCAATATAATGCTTTGATACCACCTTATAGTTTTGCAATAAGAGAATCTGCTGACGATAATATTGAAACAGATATTACACTTTTAGAGAATGATATTCCATTAGAGAATAAGGGAACAGGCACTCAGTGCTTTATAAAAACAGAACTTTCTATAAACAGGGCCGTCAGCAGTATTGATGCTGTATTGATTGAAGAACCAGAAAATCATTTGAGCTATACAAAGATGCTGGAACTTATTGAACTTATAAGAGGTTCTCAAAATCGACAGCTCTTTATCTCTACTCATTGCGACCTTATTGCTACAAGATTAAACCTAAAAAAATGCCTGCTTTTTAATAGTTTATCTACCAATGT
This sequence comes from Proteiniphilum sp. LBM24028, assembly GCF_056629195.1. Classification (NCBI taxonomy): domain Bacteria; kingdom Pseudomonadati; phylum Bacteroidota; class Bacteroidia; order Bacteroidales; family Dysgonomonadaceae; genus Proteiniphilum; species Proteiniphilum sp. LBM24028. The sequence continues at coordinate 2,289,484 of NZ_CM152817.1, forward strand.
TGTTAGTTTGGGGAATTTACCTGATGATACCGCCGATTTTTTCATAAAGGCTCCAGATAATAATATGCTACAATTTGTATTATCCCCAAAATCCATTTTGGTAGAAGGAGATGCGGAGTTTATTTTAATGGAGGCTTTGTATAAAAGAACAATTGCTAAAGAGCTATCTTCAAGCGGGATAGGAGTTATCGCTGTTGGTGGAAAATGCTTCAAAAGATATTTGGACATAGCAAAATTATTGAATAATAAAGTAGCGGTAATAACCGACAATGATCATGATTATGCTGTTAATGTAACAAATAATTACTCGGATTATATCCAAAATCAGTTTGCAAATATCAAGATTTATTCGGATGCAAATAATGAAAGGAACACTTTCGAAGTGTGTATTTATCAGGATAATCAAGCTATATGTGATAGTGAATTTCAAACTCCTGGACGTAGGTTAGCCACGGTAGATTTTATGCTAAAGAATAAGGCTGAAGCTGCATATTTGTTGCAGAAGAATAAAGCTGATACAATTGTTGTTCCTCAATATATACAAGATGCAATAACATGGATAGACGCTTAATACTTGCAGTCGCAGGATCTGGAAAAACGACTTTCTTGATAAATACATTAAACTTGGAACAGCGTTTCTTGATAGTTACCTACACGGATAATAATTTAGCAAATATCCGCCAACGCATAATCAGCACTTTTGGTTATGTGCCTCATAATATAACGCTTATGTCATATTTTCAATTCTTAATACGTGTCTGTTATCGCCCTTTTCTCAAGGATAAAGTTCGGGCAAAAGGTATCACGTGGGATATGCCAAACCAGAAAACATTAAAATTAAAGAGAAACAATCCTTTATTTTACCTCACGAAAGGGCGGTATTTATATCATAATAGGATTGCCAAGTTGTGTTTAGAATGTTGTGCAAAATTGATTAAAGAGCGTATAGAGAAATTTTATGACTACTTTATGGTTGATGAAATTCAAGATCTTGGTGGGCATGACTTCAATTTGATACAAGCCATCACTCCTACTACCATTGATTCTCTATTTGTAGGAGATTTCTACCAACATACTTTCGACACCAGTAACGATGGGAATGTTAATAACGGACTATATAATGACTACAATAAATACAAGAAAAAATGGTCTGCGATTGGAGTTACTATTGACGAGACTACGCTTTCCAACAGTTATAGATGTTCGCCTACAATTTGTCAACTTGTCACGCAACAATTACACATCCAAATTTCTTCTCATCGGCAAGATAATACAAAAATCATTTTAATAGATAATCAAGATGATGCAGATACCTTGTTTGTCGACAACGAAAAAATCAAATTGTTTTACAGAGAGGCTAATAAATACTCGTGCTATGCAGAGAATTGGGGAAAATCTAAAGGCCTTGACAAGTTCCAAGATGTTTGTATTGTATTGAACCAAACTACCTTGAAAGGATACAATGACAATACATTGCATCAATTAAATCCGTCAACCCGGAATAAACTTTACGTTGCTTACACAAGAGCAAAAAGGGATATATACTGTATTCCACATGTGTTTTTAGATAAATACAAACAATGACTTTACTTTCCCTCTAAAACAAACATATCTACCTGTATTTGAGAGAATGATATTATATTATATTATATTATCTTATTGGCTTTTTGTTACTTTTGAGCCGTATCAACTCACTGTCAAAAGTAACGAGGTGTTTTTCGCTGGGGTTTCTTTGCTCCTTTCTTTGTCCGCCCGAAGCTCACGAAAGAAAGGAGCGGTCGGCAAATCTGCCGACCGCTTTACTCCGTCTGTTCTTCTTGAACGGTTATCCGTCCCGTCCTTATATCGGGGTGAGTGGAGAAAGCCCAATTCACCTCCTCATCGGGAAGGGTGCTGTGAATGTTTCCACCCATCACCATTCCGCAATCCTGAATGACCTTTTGTCGTGCTTCTTCTCTGCTCTCGGCAACCACCTCAAAAACACCCTCGAAAATGTATCGTGTCCGTACTCTGTAAACTCTCTTCTTCATATTCTCAAAATTCAACCTTTAATAATCTGTATTCCTTTGGTTCTCCATTGGATAACCTGCGGTGGGTAAGCCAAAAATGGTGTGCGCCATAGCCGTATGCAAAGGACTTGTCAAGTTCCGTTTTCTTCGGCTATCCGCTTGACGGCAGACCTCAGTTCCTTCTCATTGGCAGATAAGGTAATGGCATTGATGACCCTTATAAGGATATAGGGTATCTCGTCCGCCCAATTGCATACGATGCTTTCTATTTCTGCTTTCATATCTGTGATGTTTTGGTGATTGTTGCTTATGCTGTCGCTCTCATTCTCTGCCTTATCAGTTTGCGGTTGGCATTGACAAGGCTAACGATTTGGTCGTGATATTCCGTATTCTTATTGCACACGCCACGGGATTGAATGACTTGAAAAGTGTCCAGCGACACTTCCACCGTTTCAATCCGCTGTCCGTTAATCTGTGCCGAAAAAACAAGCGTATCGGGTTTCAGAAAATATTCGTTGGTAAAAACGCAATGCTTTAGTGTTTTTCCTTCTTCGTAAAACTCTTTCACACTTTGCAATACCCGAATGTTCAATTTACCGTCCGAAAACTCCAGACCGAAAAACTTGGCTTTTAATTCTTCATAAATTTGCTCGTTTTTTAACAAGCATTCCCGTTCTCGTTCACGTTTCTGACGTTCCTGCCACGCTTGTTTTTTGTGCATCCATCGGTCGTGTTCCACTTTTAAATCAGCCGGACAAACAAATTTGGCGTTGAGTATGTCTTTTCCGAAAAAACGCAACAAGTCCATATAATCGCACCAAAGCGAAGCATCCGATACGGTGTACTTATTGCGAATGCAAATGCGGATACTTGCCCAAAAATCATCCAAATCTTGCGAACATTTTATGGAAAAGTGGCGAAACAAATCAATCTGCCCCGATTTTAACAAAGTTTCCATCCGGCTGTCAGACAGAATGTTTCTGAAAAAGTTTCGGGGCGAAAGTCCGTGAAAATTGCCACGAAAACCGTTGCGTCTCACTTCGGGGATAAAACGTTTGTACGGATAGGTGGCAACGGGCGATAGGTGGCAACGGGCGAAATGAGATGTGTCTGCCGTTCTTGACGGATTTCGAGGTCGGACGACCAATTCCAAATATCGCAATAAAACACGCTCATACTTCGCGAACGTGCCATTATTTCGGACTTTCCGCTCGGAGCTATCCAATGTTGAACAACTTCCCGGCATTGCGAACGTGCCGAACTGCCTACTCGACAATATTTTTCCAAAAAGAAATAGCGTAAAACTTGAAAACCACCGTTAACGGTAATCATCCCAAAATACTCTTTTTGTGCAAAACTCTGCTTGCGGGTGTCAATAACTTGCAAATTCTCACCGCAATTAGGGCACGTGCATCCGCAAATGCTTTCGGCTAAAACGTGTCCGCTTTTCCACGAATGTCCGGTTGGTCAAAACAGTTTTGAAATGCCCAATCTTGTTGCTTTTGTGTAATCGGGGCAAGTCGCTTACTTTGTTCGGCGACTTTTTTCTGTAATAAAGTTCTCGGTTTCATTCGTCGAAAAGGCTTTTTTGAACGCACGGTTCGGGTTGTACATTCGGACGTTTCCTTATTCGTGTCATACGTTCGTAAGCATCATTTTCGGCTCGCTTAATGGCGTTCTGACGTGCCTGTTCCTTTTCTTCGGCAGTCAATTCAATAGTATGATTTACAATAATATTGCAGTCAATGGGATTGCCGATTTCAATATTGTCTTCATCATAAAAATGTACAGCCATCGAAAAAATTTCATCATCGGCAAAACCGTTGCATCCACTCTGCTTTACGCAATTGAGAATATAAGTGATGCAGTCGTCAAGGTTTTTTTCCGATTTATTGAACGAAACGGCAAACAGTTTGTCCGTTTCGGCTCTGTTTCTCAGATAGGCTTCTATCGTATTTTTGAAATGTTCGGTTGTTTTCATCTTTTATATGTATTACTTCCTTTCAACCTTTCCGTCAAATGACGGAAAGGTGTTGGGAATATTGATTAAACTAATTGAATGATTTTAACGGTCTGTTGATGATAATTCAGTATGTCTTTAATTGAAAATTCCGAAGTCCAAAACTCCTCTCTGGAATACTTTCCGTGTGCGGAGTAAATTGCCGTTCCGTTTCGGTAAAACGACAAACGATAAGTGTCCAACCGGTTTTCCGGCACAAGAAACGTATCGTGTTCGTTCTCGTCCAATTCCACAAACGTCCAATCATTTTCGCCTAAAAGGACGTTTATATCTTCGTCCGTACGGTAAAAATCGACGGATGTGTCGTAAAAGTTGAGCGATGCAAATCCGATTTCGTTTTCGATAGACTGAACGGTTTTCAGCCGTTGTTTCATTTGTTCTCTCCACTTTTTCGTACAATGGATAAGGGCAAAATGGCACTCATCCCAATCGCTGTTGGTATCGGCTTTTACCAAAATATAATCTGTGATGTTCGTTGCTGTTTTCATTTTTTGTTTGTTTTTAAGGGTTGCTCTTTCACTAAAATGGTTCTCGGATTTTTCGGGTCATAATTTACTTGGTAGCCGTTACTTTGAATAATACCTTCCAAAAGGTTACGTGCTGCACAACTGTCCCAATCGTCTGATTTAGTCATATCCAAATTGGTTAGCTTTTCAAATTGGCGTACCATTGTAGCTATAATTTTTAAAGCTCTGTATTCTGTTTTGTCTGCTAAATTGCTCATAATACTGTATTGTTTACTGTTAAATAATCATTGTCAAAATCAACCCGATTACCCCGATTACGGCAATAATAACTCCCCACTTCAGCATTTTGAAAACGATGTAAATCGTGGCTCGGATTATGAATTTCATCACAGCAAATGTCGCGAAAATCATTGCAAACGCTACCGTTTCTTGGGCGGCGATAACCGAAACGGCGAACACCGTTCCGATTATCAATGCTGTGGCTGTTATCAGCCGTAAGGGGATTGTTTTCATTGAGTTATTTGTCAGGTATTTCCACTATTTGGTCTATTTTCCCGAAAAGGACACTCCGCAAACTCGTTTTATCGGGGGCGTAATACTCCGCCCAATGGTCGTATTGCTTGACCACATACTTTTTCAGTACGTCTGAGAAGTCAAAACGCCAACCCATCAGCGGAACGGCTGTTCTGAAATAAGCGTTACTCCTAACGTTCTCTGTAAGCCAATTCTTTTCGGCTCTGTTCATCGGCTCTCCGTTGTTCAGTTTCACTCTCAACTTGAAAACTTTGCTCTCGTTGTAAGCATCTAAAGGTGGAATTTCGTGCGATACGAATTTTACGGCTATCGGTTTCATACGGCTTGTTCTCGAGGATTAATAGCTAAAAAATGGGTTAATACGACTTCCAAAAAAGTATCGGGATGGATGTAGTTTTCAAAAGACATTTCTACGCTCCGCACCTCTTTCCCGAAACAATCCCAATCCACATAATCTGCCAACTTGAACAGTTTTACCGCTTTTCCTGTAATATAAGCCGTCATAAATTCTGACCGATACCCCACCTGACACATTAGAAACTCACACTTACTCAAAGGCTCACAACCTTCTACCACTGCCATTAACTGCACTTTTGTGCCACCATGATTTATGCGGTAATGAGAGGAGGTGTTATTTTTGTTTCCCAAAATCAATTCGTTATTTGCATTTTCTCGTTTCATAATTTCTGACATTTTTTTTTATGCGTCTAAAGAGCCGGAGTATGTTGATTTTCGTTTCGAGGGCTATCAAAAAGGTAGTGCGGGGGCAAAGGCAAGGTTTTTTGAGAAAATACTACCCGAAAGGTGTGGAGATTTTTTCAAAAACACGTGAGGGCTTGACCTTGCCGACGGTAACGCACGTTTTACCTTTGCCCGCAGATACAAAATCAACAGTAATACACGGCTCGATGCGATAAAAAGCAGACGGGAAGAAATTACAGCGGAGAAAATGCAAGGTTGAGATGAAAACAAGATATTTTGAAATAATATAGGCTGTATCGTAAAAAAGAAAATAGGCAAGTTCAAGGATGCTCCGGTATTCCGGGCGTTCTTGAACTTGCTTTTTTTCGTCTTTTCCCGGTAAATTTCGGCGAGGCTTGCCGGATGATTTTTTGAACCTGACTGAACGGAGCATCGGCGAAGTGATTGAACGGCTTCAAACAAATCGGACGATGTGCCGCAGACGAAAAGAAAAACCACGATTTATCGGATAGAAAGTATGCGGAAAAGAGAAATGCCTTATTTTACATGTTGATTTATTTTTCATTTCCGCATTCTTTCGTCATTTTCCAGAAGAAACTTCCCTACCACCTTTTCTCAAGGAAGGGGCGGAAGGGAAGAAAGGGGAATGGTTATAAAAATTGAAATTCAGATAGTTTTGAAGATAAATTCAGCATGTCATTTTGTATTTTTTCTTTAGTAATCCTTGCATATATTTGTGTCGTTTTTATGTTCGTATGTCCCAACATTTTGCTTACTGTTTCAATCGGAACACCTTTCTCTAATGTAATCGTAGTTGCAAAAGTATGCCGGGCTACGTGAAAGGTCAAATTTTTATTGATACCGCACAGATCTGCTATTTCTTTCAAGTAGCTGTTCATTTTCTGATTACTCAAAACAGGTAAAAGTTTATTGTTTTTTGTTTTACCCTTATATTTTTCAATAATTTGCAATGGAATATCAAGTAGTAATACGTTGGATTGTACATTAGTTTTTTGCCTGTTAATCACAATCCACTTCTGACCATTGGTTTCAAGAATATTGTCATGACTTAAATTATAAACATCAATATAGGAGAGTCCCGTAAAGCACGAAAAAATAAAAATATCCCTAACAATTTCTAATCTTTGAATGCTGATTTTTTTATCTAACAGACGATTGATTTCTTCGCTCGTAAGGTAACCTCTGTCCACTTTTTTCATTGAAATGCTGTAATTTAAAAATGGGTCGTGGTGGATTAATCCTTTTTTCTGCGCATGAATAATTATTGTTTTGATATATTTCAAGTACTTTGCAGTAGTGTTGTGAGAGCATTGCAAATCTGCTTTTAAATATAATTCAAAATCATTGAGAATTGTAAAATTAATGTCATTCAATGAAATGTCATTACGACTGTATTTGTTCTTTAAAAAGTGTACAAAGTATTTTTTTGTACGTTCGTATTTTTCGAGTGTAGCAGGGGACTTTGTTTTGTTGACTAATAGTGAAAAATCGCTATTGAATTTTTCAAACAACTCTATAAAAGTCATCATGGACTGGTTTCCATGAAGGTATAAAGATTTGATTTTTTCGGTTGTAAGAAACTCATCATCTTGTAGTTTGAAAAACAGTTTATTCAAAGAGTTGGTTATACCATCAAGCCGGTTGTTGAGATTTAGAGCTTCAGCCGTTTTGCCTGTCATTCTATTAAACTTTGCATTCCACATTTCGGGCTTGCAAGATAGTCCTGATGAACCAACGTTACACATATTTCCATTAAGAGAAATTCTAATCATAATGGGACATTTCCCGGATTTGTTCTTGTAGTTGCTTCGTAAGTAGTACGAAATTTTAAATACCGCTTTCATAATTTAATTTTTCTGTAGCATTTTGCCACAAAGTTCGACATAATAATTTAATTATGAATTAGATATGAGTAGTCAAATGGTATTCAACCGGTATTCATTGCTACATTTTTTATTTCAGAAAAAGCAGTGTAGCAGAAAATGTAGCAATAAAGTGAACCAAACTTGGATACCAAGTCTTACCAAATGGTATTCAACTGGTTTGATAGATTGTACTTTTTCGTTTTACAACACATTGATTATCAGTAGCATTCAGGAATAAACATAAAAAAAGAGAATACTAAAATAGTACTCTCTTTAATGTTTTAGCGGTATGGACGGGACTCGAACCCGCGACCCCCTGCGTGACAGGCAGGTATTCTAACCAACTGAACTACCACACCATTTTTTTGTTGCCATCTTCTTTTTTTAGCAGGAGTCTCCACTCCCTCACATAACACATCCCGATAGCGAGTGCAAAGGTAAGCATATTTTCCAATTTGCAAAACATTTGGAACCATTTTTGAGAAAAAAATTGGGAAAATTCATTGCACCCGCTTCCGGAAACATACTATTCCGCCCCGTCGCTCCCCGATGATGTGAGACTACTCTTACTTCTCCGCAGCGTGGTCGGTTTTAAGCCAGTGGTCGAACCAGCGGAAGAACTCGCGTTGAAACAGGATGCCATTCTGCGGTTTGGATATCCAGTGGTTTTCGTCCGGAAAGATAAGCATGCGGGAAGGAATATCGCGAAGCTGTGCGGCGTTGAATGCCATCATTCCCTGCGAAGCCAGGATGCGATAGTCGAGTTCACCATGGGTTATCATGATGGGGGTATCCCATTTATCGACGAAACGATGGGGAGAATTTTCATAGGTACGCTGCGCAGTGGCATTGGACTTGTCCCAGTAAGGGCCTCCCATATCCCAGTTGGCGAACCACATCTCTTCGGTCTCGAGGTATTGCGCTTCGAGGTTGAAGATGCCGGCGTGCGAAAGGAAAGCCTTGAAGCGTCCGCCGTGGTTGCCTGCGAGCCAGTAAACCGAAAATCCGCCATAGCTTGCGCCGGTGCATCCGAGATGTTCCTCATCCACAAAAGGTTCTTTGGCAAGTGCGTCGATTGCAGAGAGATAATCTTTCATATTTTGTCCACCATAGTCACCACTGATCTGCTCCAGCCATTCCTGGCCGAAGCCGGGGAGGCCGCGGCGGTTGGGAGCGACCACGATATAGCCGTTGGCAGCCATCATCTGCAGGTTCCAGCGGTAAGACCAGAACTGGCTTACCATGCTCTGCGGGCCACCCTGGCAGTAGAGCAAGGCAGGATAGGTCTTTGTGGAATCAAAGTCGGGCGGATAAACCACCCAGGTGAGCATCTGCTTCCCGTCTGTGGTTTCTATATGGCGTCTTTCCACCTTTCCCATGCGGAGCCGGGCAAGGATATCCCTGTTCTCAAAAGAGAGCTCCGTGGCATCACCCGTAGCAATATCCACCGCGTAGAGTTCGGTGGGTTGAGAAAGCGACTGGCGGCTGGCGATGAGATTGCCGTTGCCTGTGGTGACGGAAAGGTAATCGTAGTCTCCCCGTGTAATGGGCTTCAGTTCACGGGTAGTGACATCGGCCGCGTAAATTTGCGAGGTACCCTCCACGGATGCCACCAGATAGAGCGTATTTTCATCATCCCAGGTGAAAGCATCGGTATTATAATCGAAGTTTTCGGTGATATAGGATTTGGTGCCTGTGGCAAGGTCCATCACAAAGAGGCGGTTTTTATCCGATTCATATCCGTCGCGCTCCATACTCTGCCATGCAAGCTTCGTGCCATCAGGCGAGAACTGCGGGTTGGTGTCGTATCCCTCCATGCCGTCTGTCATGTTGCGGGTGCGGCCTGTAGCCAGCTCGTAGAAGTAAATGTCGGAGTTGGTGGATAAACTATATTCCTTGCCCGTTTTTTTGCGTGACGTGTAGGCTATGATCTTACTGTCGGGGCTCCAGGCAAGCTGCTCCATGCCACCGAAGGGTGCCAGGGGCGCCTCATAAGGTTCGTCCCCGAGCAGGTCCCTGACATTGGTGAGTTTGTTGCCAGCAATGTCTGCCACAAAAGGATGGGGCACACTTTCCACCCACTGGTCCCAGTGCTTGTACATGAGGTCGTCTATCACGCGTCCGGAGGCGCCCGGCAGATCCGGATAGCGATCGGGAGCAGTGACCGCTGTCTTCACCCTTTTGATGAAAAGTACCTTTTTGCCATCGGGAGAGAAGGCAAATCCTTCAATTTCCTCCTTCAGATCCGACAACTGCCGCATGCCTCCTCCATCGGGGTTTATGCTCCATATCTGGGAGCTGCCCGTCTCATTGCTCAGGAAGGCAATTTTCCTCCCTCCCTCGATCCATTGCGGATTGCTCTCCTGCGTGTTGGTGATGGTAAGTTGCTTTTTATCTGAGCCGTCACTCTTCATGATAAACAGCTCTGCATTCGTTTTATTCTGCGGGATGCTCACGTAGGTAACCGGATAGACAAGATGGCTCTTGTCGGGTGAGAGCGTGGCATTCCCCACCCTGCCGAAGCTGTAAAGCACCTCGGGAGTCATGATACCGTTTTCTATTACAGGCGTAACTTTCCCCGCGGGCTCATTTATCTCGTTCCCGTTTCTCGCACGTTCAGCCTTCTCTCCTGTCTCATTACAGGAGAGCATGCTACCGGCTATTACGATTGCCATAAATATTATTTTGAATTTCATACGATTAAAATATCTTTTCACATTATGGTGTATGGAACTCGCTTTTAATCATCACATTGTGTGTAATCAGTTTTGACTATGTCGATTGCAAAGCAATTCATGCTCGTTTCATTTGATTAAAGTATGATGTGCCAAATACCAATCAATACAGGGCGCTACTCTTCCACTCTCCCATCCTTCATATGAATGGTACGATCGGTGAGCGACGCCAGATGCTCATCGTGCGTCACGATCACGAAAGTCTGATTAAGCTTGTCACGCAGTTCAAAGAAAAGTCTGTGCAGTTCCTCCTTGTTGTCCGTGTCGAGGCTGCCGGAAGGTTCATCGGCAAAGACCACAAGGGGGTCGTTGATGAGTGCCCGTGCCACGGCCACGCGTTGTTTCTCGCCCCCCGACAGTTCGCCGGGCTTGTGTGAAGTACGTTCACCAATACCCATCATCTGCAGCAGCTCCCGGGCCCGTGCTTCGGCCCGTGCGTGTTTCACATTGCCGATGAGTGCGGGGATCATTACGTTCTCCAGCGCAGTGAATTCAGGAAGCAGCTGATGAAACTGAAAGACAAAACCGATATTTTTATTCCGGAAGTCGCTCAGCTTCTTTTCACTCATCCTGCTCAGCTTCTGCCCGTCGATGGTGATTGTACCGCCATCGGGTTCTTCCAGTGTGCCCATGATCAGGAGCAACGTGGTCTTGCCTGCGCCGCTGGGTCCCACGATGGAGACGATCTCTCCCTTCTCCACTTCCAGGTCGATACCTTTGAGTACCTGAAGTGAGCCGAAGCTCTTTGTAATATTTTCTGCCTTAATCATCACCAAAAAAATAGGATGTGCGAAGATAATTAAAATTGGTGATTTTAGCGGATTTTGGTGCCAAATACAATAATGACTCCACATTTTCATAAACAAGAAATTTGCATATGATTAAATATTTATTTTCAATGGTGTCATATGGAACTCGCTTTAGTCATGATCTTGTGTGATAATGATTTTGACAAAGTCGATTACTTCGTAATTCATGCTCGTTTCATATTATCAAAGCTATTATTCTCAATTTCATTGGCCTTTTTCCACGTTCAACATAGTCAAAACAAGTTTTGCCTCTGTATTTACCTGTCGAAAAAGTTCGAAGGTATCATATGGAACTCATTTTTAATTTCGCCTTGAGTGCAAAGATGTACATGCCCGTTTCATATTATTAACAGCTCCTTGTCGGAAGAAAGGCTCTCTCGTCCGTTATAACTGCAAAGACATGGGTCCGGGACCTTAAAGCGAGAGATCAAGGACGGAGCAGACTGACCGTTCACCGGCCCAAAACCCTAAAACGTGACATTATGGATGAACTGAGCAGGATGAGGCAGGAATATGAAGCCGATATACTCGATGAAGGGCTGATGGCGGCAGATCCGCTGGAGACCTTCACCGAATGGATGTACGATGCCATTGCCTTCGGATTGAAGGAGCCCAATGCGATGACTGTGGCCACGGCATCGTTGGAAGGAAAGCCCTCGGCACGGGTGGTGCTGCTGAAGGAGGCGACGGTAGACGGGTTTGTCTTCTTTACCAATTACCTGAGTCGCAAGGGCATGGAATTGTTTGCCAACCCTCATGCAGCGCTGGTATTCGACTGGCACGACATGGCACGTCAGGTGCGGGTGGAAGGTCGCGCGGAGAAGCTGCCGGCAGAAGCGTCGGATGCCTATTTCGATGGACGGCCTGCAAATGCGAAGATTGGCGCATGGACATCTCCCCAGAGTAAGATCGTGAAGAATCGTGCCGAGATAGAACAGCTGCAATGGGAGATGACACAGCGTTTCGCGGGGAGAAAGGTGGAAAGACCCTCGCACTGGGGGGGATTCCTGATCAGGCCGACGGTGATGGAGTTCTGGCAGGGAAGACCCGATCGGCTCCACGACCGCATTGTTTACTACAAAACAGAAGAGGGATGGAGTAAGCATAGGCTTGCTCCCTGAAATCGCATGGCTACCTAAAACCATTAACCCTCGAAACCCATCCCTCCGCGGCGAACCGGCGCAAAGGGGTTTCAGCATTTATTAAATGGGAATGATTTTATTCCTGGGCTGGGTAGCCACAAACTCTTTCAAATAAAAAGGTTCAAAGTAGGCACTGTCGACGAAGTCGCCGGCGAGATAAGCCTGCTCGGCAAGGGGGACCATACCCGAAGCGAGAGGGTGCACTCCGTCGGTAAACAGTGCATGGGGATGGGTGAGGTGAGCTTTGCATTTCTCCGCACCATTGCCAAAAAAGAGCACCTTGTGCGCAGCCAGGATATCGGCATAACTTCCCTCCTCCACAATATCGGCTGCCGTTTCACGTATGACCTGAAGCGAATGGTTGTAGAAGGTGGCGTAGACCTCCATACGCCGCGCATCGATCATGGGACAGAGCAAGAGATCATCGCTTGTATTTTCTTGTATCATGGAGGCCATGATACGGGGTGTGGACAGCGCAATAAGCGGAATACCAAGCCCGTAACTGAGCCCTTTGGCTTCCGAAACACCAATACGCAGTCCCGTATAGGAACCGGGGCCGCTGCTTACGGCGATGGCATCCGGCATGAGGTTTTGTTCCCGGGCGGCAGTCATGATCTCATGAACGAAGCGTCCCAGCAGGGAAGCATGCGATTGGCCGAGGAAGTCTTCGCGGGTGACCAGCAGTGCGCCATTGCGTGACAGTGCGCAGGAGCATGCGGGAGTGGATGTTTCTATGGAAAGTATAACGGGCATATATATTAATATTGTGAATGCAAAGGTAACAATAAAAGGATGACCCTAAAAGTGGGCATAAAAAAAACTGCATCGCGGGGATGCAGTTTTGTCTTTTTAATCTTTTCCGATTAATACCTGTTTCTGTCGCGGTTACCGTAACCACCGCGACTGTTGTTGCGGGGTGCACGTTCGCCTTCGGCGCGAGGACGAGCTACAGATACGGAAAGGGTACGTCCGTCGTATTCTGCATCGTTCAGTTCTTCAATGGCACGTTGTCCTTCTTCATCGTTGGACATTTCTACAAAGCCATACCCTTTTGAGCGGCGGCTTTCACGGTCGGTAATGATTTTTGCTGAGGATACTTCACCATACTCCTCAAACAGTTCTTTTAAATCGGCGTCAGTAATCTGATAACTTAAGCCAGCTACGAAAATGTTCATGTAAAATAATTAAAATAAAAAAAATAAATAAATTCTGCAGAAGTTCTTCGATAAGAGGAGTTAGGCAATAACTTGACGTGTGTGAAGTGACTAAATAACGGCCCGCTAAAAAAATACTTTTGCGCAACAAAGATAAACATAAAATAATTGTCTCAAAATATTTTAGCAGAAAATTTTAGTATTCCGTATCAATTTATCCCGCTTCTCTTCAACAGTGCCTCCACTGATGCTTCGCGGCCGCGGAACCGCTTGTAGAGTTCCACGGGCTCTTCGGTGTTGCCCCGTTCGAGGATGTTGCGCCTAAACGAGTTGGCTGTGCCCTTATCGAAGATACCTCTCTCCTTGAACAGCGAGAAGGCATCAGCATCCATCACCTCGGCCCACTTGTAGCTGTAGTAGCCGGCCGCATATCCACCGGAGAAGATGTGTGCGAAGGAGGTCGACAAGCAGGCATCGGGTATCACCGGCAACAGCTGCACACGTGCCATGGCTTCCTGCTCGAAGGTGCGCACATCGCCGCTATATGGCTCGGTGAGCGAATGCCAGGCCATATCGAGGTAACCAAAGGAAAGCTGACGCAGGGTGAGGTATCCCACGTTGTAATTGGAGGCATCAATGATCTTCTGCAGCAACGTGTCGGGCATTTTTTCGCCTGTTTCGTGATGGAAGGCAAACCGGTCGAGGTATTCCTTCTCGGTAAGCCAGTTCTCCATGATATGTGATGGCAGTTCCACGAAGTCGCGGTAGACCGAAGTACCTGAGAGGGTTTCGTAGGTGCAGCGCGAGAGCATGCCATGCAGCGCATGTCCAAACTCGTGGAGGAAGGTCTCCACCTCATCGAAGGTGAGCAATGCCGGACGGGTTTCCGTTGGGCGGGTGAAGTTCATCACGATAGTGACATGAGGGCGGCTGTCTGTGCCATTCTTAATATACTGGCTCTTGAAGGAGGACATCCATGCGCCGGAGCGCTTGCCCTCACGCGGATGGAAGTCGGTATACAACACGGACAGGAAGTCGCCCCTCTCGTCCAGCACATCGAAGGCCTCCACCTCGGGATGGTAGACCTGTATGCCTGGGTTTGGCACAAACTGCAGCCCGTAAAGCGAGGTGGCCAGTCCGAAGACTCCCTTCTTCACATTTTCAAGTTCAAAGTAGGGCCGGGTCATCTCGTCGTTCACCCCGAAGCGACTGTCTTTCAGCTTGTCGGCATAGAAGCTCCAGTCCCACGGTTGTAAATCAACAGGCTTTCCCTCCATCTCCGCGGCAAATGTCTCCATAGCCTTCACCTCTTCGCGGGCAACGGCACCGAAGGCATCCGTGAGCCGGTTGAGCAGGCCGAACACCCCTTCGGCATTCTTGGCCATGCGGTTCTTCAGCACATAGTCGGAGTAACTCTTGTAACCCAGCAGGTTGGCGATCTCCAGACGCAGGTTGACGATCTTCTGCACGAGCTCCCGGTTGTCGTATTCGCCCCCCTTCACTCCCTTGGTATTGTAGGCCATGTACAGTTTCTCGCGCAGGGGACGCCGTGTGGAATATTTCATGAAACCGATGTAGCTGGGTGCGGAGAGGTCGATCAGCCACCCTTCCCGGCCCTTGGCTTTTGCCTTGGCGGCAGCGGCATCGATCACACTTTCGGGCAGCCCCGCCAGGTCTTCCTCGCGGGTGAGCAACATCTCGTAGGCGTTGGTCTCCCGCAGGTTGTTCTGCCCAAAGTTGAGGGTGGCCATGCTCAGCTCCGTGGAGAGGGTACGATACTTCTCCTTCCCTTCGGGCGAGAGGGTGGCCCCGCTATTTTCGAATCCTTCGAAGTACTTCTCCGTAAGACGGATCTGTTCAGGGGTGAGCCCTGCGGTGTAGCGGGCGTCGTAGACTGCCTTCACCCTCCGGAAGAGATCTTCGTTCAGGTTGATGTTGTTACTGTGTTCCGACAGCTTCGGACTAAGCTGCTGCGAGATCTCCATCATCTCCTCGTTGCTCTCGGAGCTGAGCAGGTTGAAGAAGACGCTGCTTACGCGGCTTAGCATCTCGCCGGAGTACTCCATTTCCGCGATGGTATTGGCGAAGCTGGGTGCGGCGGGGTTGGCGGTGATCCGGTCAATCTCGGCCTGGTGTTCCACCATGGCCTTTTCGAAGGCCGGCTCATAATGGGTAATGTTAATCTCTTGAAAGGGCGCCGTACCGTGCGGCGTATTAAACGGCCGGAAGAAAGGATTCTCCTGCGCCGTGGCAGTTGTCATCGTCATTACAGAAAAAAGGGTTATAAGGATTGTCTTCATAAAATTTTCTTTACATTTGCAGGAACATCATGGCTGCAAAGATACGGAAATTTTGGGATAGCTGAACGCGAACGCTGGACGCTAACCACTGAAACAACTTAATTTTAAAAATATGACAACTTCCGAAAAGAACGAAGAGAAAACCAAAAAGAGCACTTCTGCCAGTTCCCCGAAAGCAGGCACAACAAGACGCCGCAAAAGCAGCGCTGCCGGGGCCAAGAAAAACTTCATACTCGACACCAACGTGATTCTTCATGATTATAACTGCCTGGACAACTTCGAGGAAAATGACATTTATATTCCCTTTATGGTGCTGGAGGAGTTGGACAAGTTCAAAAAAGGAAGCGACCAGATCAACTTCAATGCCCGTGCATTCGTGAGAGAGCTGGACCTGATCACCGATGACGACCTCTTCACCCATGGTGCCGACCTGGGCGTGGGCAAGGGAAAACTGTACATCGTGAACGGATCACGCGACAATAAACGCATCAACGATGCTTTTCCGGAAAAGATACCCGACAATCGCATCCTCACCGTGGTGGCCGACATTGCGGAAAAACATCCGGAGATGAAGACCATACTGGTATCGAAAGACATCAACCTGCGGATGAAAGCCCGCTCGCTGGGGATGACGGCGGAGGACTACATCAACGACAAGGTGACCAACATCGATATATTCGATCAGGGCGAGGTGGTGATTGAAGGGGTAGACCCGGAACTCATCGATAAAATTTATGCCCATCCGGCGGGTGTGGATCTGGAGGAGATCACCTTTGAGACGCAACCCGAACCCAACCAGTGCTTCATCATGAAGAGCGAACGCAACAGCGTGCTGGCGCGGTATAATCCATTCACACAAAAGGTGAAGAAGGTAGAGAAGGAGAACAACTTCGGCATACAGCCGCGCAATGCGGAGCAGGCTTTTGCCTTTGAGGTACTGAACGATCCGGAAGTGAAGCTGGTGGGCCTCACGGGCAAGGCGGGTACCGGAAAGACACTGCTGGCACTGGCAGCAGCTCTCAAACAGAACAAGATCTATAGTCAGATACTGCTGGCAAGACCCATCGTCTCCCTGTCGAACAAGGATCTGGGCTACCTGCCCGGAGATGAGAAACAGAAAGTTGCACCCTACATGCAGCCGCTGTTCGACAACCTGAATGTGATTAAACAGCATCTGGGTCAGAACAGTTCCGACCTGCGGACAATCGAGGAGATGCAGAAAACGGGACAACTGGAGATTGAAGCACTGGCTTTTATTCGTGGACGAAGCCTCAGCGGCACCTACTGCATCATCGACGAAGCACAGAACCTGACGCCACATGAAGTGAAGACAATCATCACCCGCGCCGGCGAAGGGACCAAGATGGTATTCACGGGCGACCTGCAGCAAATTGACTCTCCCTATCTCGACATGCAGTCGAACGGCCTGGCATACATGATCGACAAGATGCGCGGACAGCAGATATTCGGACATGTGAACCTGGTGAAGGGCGAACGAAGCGAACTCTCAGAACTGGCAAGCAACCTGCTTTAATATGTTGCTGACCGATGAAAGCGGACTACTGAAAGCTAAAAAACTAACCGCTGATCGCTAATTTTTACTACCTTTGCATCCCAAATAATAAAAGAAGAACGATGCAAAAGCCCTCGATTCCCAAAGGTACGCGCGACTTCTCCCCCGAGGAGATGGTTCGCCGCAACTATATATTTGACACTATCAGGGAGGTATACCGCCTCTATGGCTTCCGGCAGATTGAGACACCGGCAATGGAAAGCCTGTCGACACTGATGGGAAAATATGGCGAGGAAGGAGACAAGCTGCTGTTCAAGATACTGAACTCGGGCGACTTCCTCACTTCCATGAATGACGATGACCTTGCCGAAGGGAACTCAGTGAAGACCGCCAACAAGATATCGGAGAAGGGACTACGGTACGACCTCACCGTGCCCTTCGCGCGCTACGTGGTGATGCATCGCAATGAAATCACCTTCCCCTTCAAACGCTTTCAGATTCAGCCTGTATGGCGGGCCGACCGTCCACAGAAAGGACGCTATCGTGAGTTTTTTCAATGTGATGCCGATATTGTGGGATCGGATTCGCTGCTGAATGAGGTGGAGCTGATACAGATCATGGATGAGGTGTTCACCCGCCTGGGCATCAGGGTGCAGGTAAAGCTGAACAACCGCAAGATACTCTCGGGCATTGCGGAGATCATTGGTGAGGCAGACAAGATCACCGACATTACCGTGGCCATCGACAAGCTGGATAAAATTGGCCTGAAGCTGGTAAATGAGGAGCTGGAGGCGAAAGGGATTGCCCGGACGGCCGTCGACAGGCTACAACCCATCCTGATGCTGAGTGGAACAACGGAAGAGAAACTGTCGCGGCTGCGGGAGGTGCTTGCTGCATCTGAGACCGGGCTCAAGGGAGTGGATGAGATGGCCTTCATTTTAGGGAAGACCAGGATGCTTGCCCTGAACAACGAGGTGACACTCGACCTGACACTGGCGCGCGGACTGAACTACTACACCGGAGCCATCATTGAGGTGAAGGCACTGGATGTGGAGATCGGAAGCATCACGGGCGGCGGCAGGTATGACAACCTCACCGGCATCTTCGGGCTGCCCGGCGTGTCGGGCGTGGGTATCTCATTCGGGGCAGACAGGATCCATGATGTGCTGAATCAGTTGAACCTCTTCCCGGAAAGTTTCGCCCAGGATACCGACCTGCTCTTTGTGAACTTCGGCGAGCGGGAAGCGGACTACCTTTTGCCGGTGATTACGCAACTGCGGCGTGCAGGTATCAGTTGTGAATTATATCCCGAGGCGGCCAGGATGAAGAAGCAGCTCTCCTATGCCGACAGCAATCATATTCCATTTGTAGCGATGGTGGGAGAGAATGAGATGAAGGAGGGAACAATTACTCTGAAAAATATGCAGACGGGGGAACAAAAAAGTGTCACCCCCGACGAGGTGGCGTTAATTATCCGCAAGGAAACGGTATAAAACAAAAACTCCGGGATTTCCGGAGTTTTTGTTTTATGAACGGATGATCTTCACATCCACGGCATTCATTCCTTTGAGACCTCGTTCAAGCCGGAAGGTAACCATGTGATCTTCCTGAATTCCCGGCTCAGCATTACTCTTATGAAAAAAGTATTTGTTCACGCTGTGTTGCTCCTTTATGAAACCAAAGCCACGGCTCTCATCGAAAAAGTCGACACGCCCGGTGGGGTCTCCCACCTCTTCTTCAACTTCCTTGCGAGGTACCGATACTTCAATATTCTCCAGTTCAATTTCTTGGGCTTTTGTGGGAACAGGACGCTCATCAACGATCACGCCATTGACATCCACATAGGCAATCATATCCTCAAAGGAGCTGACACCCTGCTGCCTGCGCTCCTCCCTGCGCTGTAATTTTTCTTTTTTCTTCTGCTGTTTGTTCTTCTCGATCTCTTTTTTGTGAAATGAATTTGATTTTGCCATTTAAATGTATATAGTTTTATAAAATTTGATGCAGCACTGTCGGTAACTTACTACCGTAAATGTAACTTAAAATCCAGCCGCCTTTTTCAGCACCCTTCCCGTCAGTTTCTGAATATCCTTTAGCATAGGCTGTTCGTCGGTAGCACAGAAGGTGAGTGCCATACCACTGTTTCCCGCACGTCCTGTACGGCCGATGCGGTGAACATAAGTCTCGGGCACATCGGGCAGGTCATAGTTGATCACCATGTCGAGCTGATCAATGTCAATGCCACGGGCTGCAATATCGGTGGCGATGAGTACCCTTGTCTCGTGCGACTTAAAGTTCATGAGCGCACGCTGTCGGGCGTTTTGTGACTTGTTGCCATGGATCGCCTCGCTGCCGATGCCTGCCTTGGTGAGTACCCGTGCAATCTTGTCGGCACCATGTTTCGTACGCGAGAAGACCAGCACCGACTTGCGTATATCCTTCTTCAGCAGGTCGATCAACAGATCTTTCTTTTCCTGCTTCTCCACGTAATAAATATACTGTTCTATGGTATCCACAACAGAAGAGGCGGGATTAACCTCTACCTTCACCGGATCACGCAGGATAGAACGCGAGAGGGAAGCGATTGATACGGGCATGGTTGCCGAGAAGAAGAGCGTTTGTTTCTCACGGGGGAGCAGTGGTAACAGCCGCTTGATATCATGAATAAATCCCATATCGAGCATTCTGTCTGCCTCATCCAGCACGAAATGGCGGATGGCATGCAGGCTGATGTAACGCTGGTTAATAAGGTCGAGCAGACGGCCCGGTGTGGCAACCAGGATGTCTACGCCGTTCTTCAGCGCACTTACCTGTGCATGTTGTTTCACTCCGCCATAGATCACGCAATGCCGGATGCCGGTGTAAGTGGTGTACTCCCGAAGACTGTCGTCGATCTGGATGGCCAGTTCACGGGTAGGCGTAAGGATCAGAGCTTTGATCTCTCTTCTTTTTCCATGGCTTTTATCCTGATAGAGTTGTTGAATGATGGGGAGTGCAAAGGCGGCGGTCTTTCCGGTGCCGGTTTGTGCCAGTCCCAGTATGTCACGGTTTTTCAGTGCAGGGAGGATGGCTTGTTCCTGTATGGGTGTGGGTGTGGTGTATCCTTTTTCATCGAGCGCCTTTAAAATGGGCTCAATCAATGTTAATTCTTTAAATGTCATCTATTTTAGTTATGCTGCACCTCGCCGGGGCAGCGGTTGTTTATTTTTCGTTTTTCGCATTGACAGTCATGAATCATTTGTCGATATCTGCTTAAAACGGTTTTAATTTAACAAATGGTGGGGGAAGAACTGTACGAGTATAAACCAACACAAAATGTTACCGGCTACAAAATTAATCAAATTTTTCCAATTATCCTATTTACCTCCTCTATTAAATTTGATTCATTTTATTTCCGCCCCGAAATCCACTCTGCTCCTCTTAACCGCTGACCCTCACACGAACCCTGATAAAAAAAGTTGACCACTGACTGCTGATCGCTTCTTCCCGAATCGATGATCGATAACTGCCGACCGCTGACCGATAAATTTATTTTCATAGTCCCCTAAAAAGCATTTCCTTTGCATGCACAAAACTTGAGAAAATGGTTTCTATCGAAAATATCACCGTCGAATTCGGGGGGTTCACCCTCCTCGACCGGATATCGTTCGTACTTAACAAAAAGGAACGTGTGGCACTGGTCGGCAAGAACGGGGCCGGAAAATCCACCCTGCTTAAAATCATGGCTGGCCTGCAGCAACCCACGCACGGCAACATCTCCTACCCAAGGGAAGTATCTGTGGGTTACCTGCCGCAGCAGATGAAGCTGAACGATCAGGGAACGGTGAAGGAGGAGGCTTCCAAAGCTTTTGATCATCTGCAGAAGATGGAAAAGGAGCTGGAGGAGTTACACCGGGAGATGGCGGAGCGGACCGACTATGAGTCGGGAGCCTACCACGCCATCATCGAGCGGGCTACAGACCTGCAGGAGCTGCTGCAGATGTCTGGCATCCACAACTTTGAGGCGGAGGTGGAAAAGACGTTGATGGGACTGGGTTTCCTGAGGAGCGACTTCGACCGCCCCACGCGGGAGTTCAGCGGTGGCTGGCGCATGCGAATTGAGCTGGCGAAGATACTGTTGCAGGCTCCCGACGTGTTGCTGCTGGATGAGCCGACCAATCACCTCGATATTGAGTCGATCCAGTGGCTGGAAAACTTTCTGGCCACACATGCCAATGCAGTGATGCTGGTGTCTCACGACCGGGCCTTCCTCGATGCGGTCACCAACCGCACCATTGAGATCCTGCTCGGCAGCATACACGACTACAAGGTGAATTATTCAAAATATGTGATCCTGCGCCAGGAACGCCGTGAGCAGCAACTCAGGGCGTATGAAAATCAACAGAAGCAGATAAAGGATACTGAAGACTTTATTGAACGGTTCCGGTATAAGGCAACCAAGTCGAACCAGGTGCAGTCGCGCATCAAGCAGCTGGAAAAGATAGATCGCATTGAGGTGGACGAGGTGGACACCTCTCGTCTCAACCTGAAGTTCCCACCAGCACCGCGCTCGGGCACCTACCCGGTAATCATGGAGGATGTACAGAAGAAGTATGGCGATCATCTTGTTTTTCAAGATGTAACGCTCACCATTGAGCGGGGTGAGAAGATTGCCTTCGTGGGTAAGAATGGCGAAGGGAAATCGACACTGGTAAAGTGCATCATGCAGGAGATTGACCACGAAGGCAGACTCACGTTAGGACACAATGTGAAAATCGGCTATTTTGCCCAGAACCAGGCACAGCTGCTCGATGAAAATCTATCGGTTTTCGAGACGATTGACGATGTGGCTGTGGGCGATATCCGCACGAAGATACGCGATATTCTTGGTGCCTTTATGTTCGGCGGTGAAGCTTCAGAGAAGAAAGTAAAGGTACTCTCGGGGGGTGAACGGAGCCGTCTGGCCATGATCCGGCTGTTACTGGAACCGGTGAACCTGCTGATTCTGGATGAGCCCACAAACCACCTCGACCTGGCATCGAAGGATGTGCTGAAGAAGGCAATCAGGGAGTTCGACGGTACAGCGATCATCGTCTCACACGACCGTGATTTCCTCGACGGGCTGGTAAACAAGGTCTACGAGTTTGGCGGTGGAAAGGTGACAGAACACATCGGCGGAATTTACGACTATCTGTCGGCAAAGAAACTGGATAACCTGCAGCAGCTGGAGCTTTCAAAGTCGCCGGCCACAACAGGGCGGAACACGTCGTCACCAGAAAAGGAAGAGAAGCCAAACAAGAGAGAAGAAGTTGCAAATGAAGCAGCCGGACAGAAGCTTTCATACCAGGAACAGAAAGAGTTGAACCGTCGGCAGCGAAGGCTGGAGAAACAGATCGAAGAGGCGGAAAGTGAGATTGAAACACTCGAGGCTACTCTTGCGGCCATGGAAGAGGAGCTGGCCACGCCGGAAGGGGCAACGAACACGACAATGATACAAAACTACCTGGAAATCAAAAAGAAACTGGATCGGATCATGAACAATTGGGAACGATTCACGTTAGAACTGGAGGAGTTTACACGATAGACTTTATATAAAAGAGGATGAGTTATTTCAGCAAATTCATATTAAACAAGATGATGGGATGGAAAGTGGTTAACACCTTTCCCGTTGTACCAAAATGTGTAATGGCAGTGGCACCGCACACCAGCAATTGGGATTTTGTGGTGGGCAAACTGGCCTACTCCACCCTGGGACGTCAGGCGAACTTTCTGATAAAAGCGGAATGGTTTTTCTTTCCTTTCAATATTTTTTTCAGCAGCATTGGAGGGATACCGGTGAAGAGAGGGAAAAGCGGATCATTGACCGACGTCCTGTCACGGGAGTTCCAGACAAGGGACTGGATGCACCTGGGCATCACCCCTGAAGGTACGCGCAAGCCGGTAAAGGAATGGAAGAAGGGGTTCTATTTTATTGCCGTGAAGGCGAAGGTGCCCATTCTTCTTATCGGGCTCGATTATGGCAGAAAGGAAGCCCGCGTATTGGAGTTGTTTTATCCCACGGGCAACTACAGGGAAGATATTGTGAAGATAAAATCATACTATAGAGATATCCAGCCAAAGAAACCGGAAAACTTTATCCTGTAAAACAGACATAAGCGGTGCAGTACATCCGTGTTGACTCACGGTTTCCTTTTATTCACACATGCTGCAACTTATGATGCGGGCTTAATCCTCGAACTCAAGCATTAACTGTACGCCTTCTCCGGGAAGAGCACCCTGTTCGGTATCGGCATTTTTGAGGGTGAGCCCCATCAGGCGGATCTTTTGCTCCTGGAAGTCATCGATCTGCAGGAGCAGTTCCTTGCCCAGGTCAAATAGCTGCCGATAAGTACGGATATAGTGTCCTACAGTGCGGCTGCGGGTAATCACCGTGAAATCGGCATATTTTATCTTCAGCGTGAGCGTACGTGCCAGAAACTTTTTCTTGTCGGCACGACGATGTACTTCGGCAGCGATCTGATCGAGCGCTGCAAGGATGTCGACCATCTCCCCCAGGTCTTCAGTGAATGTCTCCTCGGCACCGAGAGACTTACGCACCCGTTCCGATTCGACCTCGCGGTCGTCGATGCCCCTGACAAAATGAAAATAGGCTATGCCGGCCTTGCCGAACTCGTGTATCAGATCCATCTCGGACCATTGTTTGAGGTCGGCCCCCGTTTTGATGCCCAGTTCCTCCATCCGTGCAGCCGTCACCCGCCCCACACCAAAAAACTTATTCACAGGCAGCTTCTCCAGAAAAGCTTCCGCCTCGGCCGGTTCAATCACGAAAAGGCCGTCGGGCTTCTTGTAGTCGGATGCAATCTTTGCCAGAAACTTATTGTAGGAAACACCTGCGGAAGCAGTGAGCCCGACGCGGTTCAATATCTTTTGTTTGATCTCTTTGGCAATGAGCGTGGCCGAACGATTTCCCTTGTGGTTGACGGTGACATCGAGAAAGGCCTCATCGAGCGAGAGTGGCTCCACCTTGTCGGTATACTCGAGGAAGATCTGCATGATCTGGTTGGAAACATTGCGATAGTGATCAAACCGGGGCGTCACGAAAATGAGGTGAGGACATTTGCGCAACGCCGTAACCGAAGGCATGGCGGAGTGGACTCCATAGCGGCGCGCCTCATAGCTGGCAGCCGCCACCACGCCTCTCTTCTCACCATAACCTACCGCAAGGGGCTTCCCGCGGTAATCGGGGTTGTCGCGTTGTTCAATGGAGGCATAGAAGGCGTCCATATCTACATGGATGATCTTGCGGTTCATATCCGCAAATATACCTTCATTTTCCGAAAAAACAGCATCGAGTCTGATAAATTATCTCAGGGTCAGTGATTTTTATCGGACTGCATTCATCGTTGTCGTTTTTCATATTATCAATATTAAAATCGACTCCGGGGGAACTCCGTCACGAAAGATACTTCAATGCATGCGGTTGCGCATCAATTCATCCGAAGTCTTTTGCGATCCAACCAGTACGGGAGTTCTCCCCGGAGTAAATGATGAAGAAATTTATTCTTCTTTGGCTTCTTCATTTATCGATTCCACAGCCAGGATGGTGAGGTTTACATCGGTGGTTTTCTCCTCATCGAGTGTTTCTTCAAGGAGTGCTGCCGCATCACCGAGGCCCAGTGTTCTTGCCAGCTCGGCCAGACTGCCGTAGGAGGCAATTTCGTAGTGTTCAGCTTTTTGCATGGCTATAATGATGGCTGCATCACGCACCATGGTGTCAGTGTCCGTATCTTCCACGACTGTTTCTCCATCCTTGAGAATGCCGAGGATGCCCTCGCATTTCTTTTTTGCCGGCTTTTCACCAATCACCGAAAAGACCTCGTCGAGACGGGTCACCTGCTCTTCAGTTGTGACACGATGTAAGTTGATTTTTTCCTTCAAAGCCTGCGAGGTGGCAGCTTTCTCCATCTTTTTTAATGCCTTGAGCAATTCGTGTTCGGCAAAATAGATGTCTTTCAGTTCTTCGACGAAAAATTCCTTCAATTTGCCTTCATTTTTCTCATTAAAACGGGCTTTACTTTGCTTATTTGCATTACCTTTGCCCTCAGATTGGCTTTTAGCTGATTGTTTTGAGTCCATAATTTTTGATAATTTTTTGGATTTACCGACCGGAGTGCGCTTCCAGGCAACCACTCCGGTCATTTTAATTTGATTGCTTTAACCCTGCTTCGGACCCCCTACTTGTATTCATCGAGTCCATGATTGATTTTTATTCCAGTAACTGATTTGGTTCAATTACAACTATGTAACCCGACAGTCGGAAATATTGTTCGTAGGTACACAAAGCATTATAGTTATTTAAGTTTTTCATACCTGGGAACAGTCATTCTGAAATAATTCACCCTAATTTGAATAATGTGATAA
Organism: Proteiniphilum sp. LBM24028; assembly: GCF_056629195.1. Classification (NCBI taxonomy): domain Bacteria; kingdom Pseudomonadati; phylum Bacteroidota; class Bacteroidia; order Bacteroidales; family Dysgonomonadaceae; genus Proteiniphilum; species Proteiniphilum sp. LBM24028. The sequence continues at coordinate 2,315,155 of NZ_CM152817.1, forward strand.
AAAACACATTACATTTGTTGCTTCTAATAAGTTTGGATGTATAAGAACAGTACGGATCGGGTGAAGTAAATAACCTTTGTAGCCAAAGGTTATCCCTCAGTTTTTCTCCGGCAGTTTCCTGCCGGGACTAATTACTATTATATTCACACAGGGTGGTTTCAAACAAGTCCCGAAAGATGCTTGTTGCATCACCTTACTATTCAAAAACATCATGAGTAACGAAAACAGTTCAATACACGACTTCGACTTCAACCTTATCTGCGAATATTTCTCCCACATGGACCGGCAAGGTCCCGGCAGTGCGGAGGTGACGCTGAGGGCGCTCAGCTTTATTGAGTCCCTCACCAACAGTGCCCGTATTGCCGATATCGGCTGCGGCACGGGGGGACAGACCATGATACTGGCGCAGCACTGCCCGGGCCGGATCACCGGCATTGACCTCTTCCCGCATTTCATCGACCTTTTTAACGGGAATGCGGCAGCGCTTGACCTGCAGGACCGGGTGAAGGGAATCCAGGGTGATATGGCTGCACTTCCCTTCACAAAGGAGGAACTGGACCTGATCTGGTCGGAAGGAGCCATCTACCATATCGGCTTTGAGAAGGGAATGAGCGAGTGGCGTAAGTTTCTGAAGAAAGGCGGATACATTGCCGTCACGGAAGCATCATGGTTCACTGTGGAACGCCCTGCCGAGATCCAGAGTTTCTGGGTAGATGCCTATCCGGAGATCAGCACCATCTCCCAAAATGTGGCAAAGATGGAGCAGGCGGGCTATCTGCCCGTGGCGACCTTTATTTTACCGGAAGAGTGTTGGACGGACCATTTCTATGCACCGCAGGCTGCTGTTGAAAAGATCTTCCTGCAGGAGCATGCGGGTAACCCCACAGCCGAAATGCTGGTTCGGGAACAGCGACGCGAACGGGAGTTGTATGACCGGTACAAAGAGTACTACGGGTATGTCTTCTATATAGGAAAGAAGATCTGAGTTCATTCCGAGAGGAGGGTGTATCATAATGTGATTTCACCCTCTTTTTATTCGGATACCTATCTGAGAACATATCCCAATATTCATTTCTCAGGAGGTTAAATTTTATTTTGAGACAGCCTCTCTCTTTCACTTTTGCCCCCATTCTCATGATTTTCAACGTCCATCGGGAACAACCACTCGGCGACCTGCCGGACGTTGCCTGATTTAAAAAGAGGCTGAAATGATTGGCAGCGTTGCCAGGTAAACTGAAAGAACCGCTGATAACCGGCGAAGCGTTGCATCCCTACGCATAAAATTGCTCCAGCCGTGCTACTTCCGGCTGAAAAAGGCGGATGGTATTTTTCGGTACGTTACCAAAGAAAGTAAGTGTGATCCGTGGAACGTTCTTCTTCATGCTCTTTTTCCAGGAACCAATGGCCGTGCCGTTCAGCATGATGGTGGGAGAAAAAATACCATTTCTGGTTATCACTTTGCTGTAATGCGCCTCTTCGATTATTCCGGAGCGATCTTTATAGCTTACCACAAACTCATCAAATGGCGCCAGAAGCAGGGCTGAATCCTGATCTGGAGAAGGTGTCCGGATATCATTGGACATCCAGTACTCCCTTTCGTTTACTGTCTCCCGGATGAAACGGGGACGGATCATCTCCATCGCCTGCCGGCACTCGGTAGCCGACAAGCCGGACCACCAGTTGAAATCCTGCAAGGTGGCCGGGCCGTGGCTGGAGAAGTACCGGCATGCAAGTCGCTCCAGGGCTTCCTCGCGGGATATATCCCGAATACGGGAGACCCACTCCTCCAGCAGTGTGAAGGTCTGCCGGTTGCCGTCCAGTATACCGTTCACGATCACCCCCTCCAGCTCCGCAAAGGAGAGCAACAGCGACAGATGATTGTCATCGAGGATCACCTTCCTCTCCGCCAGGGCATTGCCCATCTCCTGTTTTGTAAGATGCATACCTCCGGAGAGGAGCTCCCCGATAAGGGGAATGTAACTGTACAACAATGTTTCATCGGCACCCAACATCTTCGCATAGGAACGGTAGACGGGCTTCAACCGGGGATAGGAAAGCGTGTACATCCACCATAGATCTTCCGCGGCCACAAAATGCCAGGTGGGGCGCAGGATGTGGGTGCGAATCACCTCACCCCGGTTAAGGGCATCCGTAATACTTTTCGCTGTATGGCCCTGCAATCGTGAGCCGATGGCCCACTTTGCCATATCCAGTGCCTGCGACTGCATCGCCCCCATGCGGGCTACCACTTCTCGCGGTTCCTTTAATTCATGCAGGGTCAGCAATTGGTTATAAAGACGGATATGCTGCAGTTCACCAGGGGTCATAAATAATCTCGGATATAAAACTCCAAATGTACATAAATTTTCAACCACCACAATACCATAAAATGTATAAATAGTTTGCAATGCCAGGAAAAAGTTGTACCGTTGCGAAATCGGTTCCTCTTCCCTTGACACAGCCCCACTGCCGCATTTAAATTTTCAATAAAGTCTGTTGTCGGCACTACAAAATCATTTCTGAGCCATAATTCCACATAAAGATAATGCAACGGCACAATGGCGGAGAAGACGGCAGACTGTTGACGAGAGTATTGTCAACAAAAGTCTTTGTTTTTACAAATCATAACAAATATCCATGCAAGGTTTTTTAAATAAATAGATTAGAAATATAAACCAAAGTATATCTGAAACAATTTACAAAGAAAACCGTTGAACTATATGATTAACTAAAACCACGTACTTCTTTAAAAAAAGAGTCAATAAAAACATAAAATTATGAGAACAAGGAATTTAATCATGCTGTCCTGTAGCCTTTTGCTGTCTACATCAGTTCCAGCACAAAATCTGTCAGGAAATAATGACGGAAACAACAAAATCACAACAGAAGATTTTCCTGCGGCCCAGTCGAATCAAAAACAGGTCGTAATCAAGTTACCGGCAAAAGCAGATCCTAAAAACGAAAGGGATTACAAAGTGGAACTTATTGCCGGAAAAAATATGATGGTGGACTGTAATCATCACGGACTAAACGGGATTATAGAAGAAGAGACATTGGAAGGATCAGGCTTTAAATATTATACGTTTACTACTACAGGCGATGTATGGGCTACCCGAATGGGATGCCCGGAAAATAGCAACCACGAGGAGTTTGTGACGGCCAAGCCCTTGTTGATTGAATACAACAGTCAGGTTCCGGTAGTGGTATATGTGCCTGCGGGCTATGAAATAAAATACCGTGTATGGAGTGCCGGGGAAATCATGGAAGCCGGTAATCCCGCAGACAATTATGCCGTAAATGACGATGCACTCTATCAGACATGGGAATGGGCAAGCTCCGAGGGCGGATACACAGGCGGCAAGACGGCACTGAAAAACACCGGTTTAAGTAAGATCTATACCTTCAAGAAAGATGGTACCTATCTACACTACAAGAACAGGAAAATGGTACCGGCAGGAAAATTCCAATTGAGTAACGACTTTTCCATCTTCATCAAAGGTAAGCTTCCCATGATAGAACTTGCCGGTAAAGACAGAAAAATGTCATACATGTTTAACGGAAGGGATACGCTTATCCTGTCTGAAGAATGTTATGATTGCTACAAGCATGTATATGTCCGTAAATCAAAAAACATAACCCCCATATTATCCAAAATACAGGATTGTCCGGATGTGATGATAGAAAATCGCATGCCTCGGATTATCGATCGGAATGTGAAGACCAAACCGGCTCCCTCTTCCTACTATATTTATAAAGGGAAGCGTCGCGAAATCTCCGAATTTGATGCGGAATGGGTGAAAAAGAATTGTGATGTAAAAGTTGAATTAGTATACTAGGCATCGGGTCAACAAACACATAAAGTATTCTTAAATTCAAATCCTGGTAAAACCCCAAATTCAACAGCACAACCTGTAATTTCAGGGAAAAATACCCGGCAACGTCGCCATGATGGCTGCCCAGTGAAGAGCGATACAGGAGAACCATATGACATAACGATTGTGGACGAAAACTTTGAACCTCTTGGCGTGCTGGGTCAAAACATTATTCCCAATCAGTGGGCGTATTTGGATGTTACATTTGACACCCTTATTAACAGATATTACTATGTGGTATTTTACAAAGCCGGAACAGAAGAGCCCTATAAGGGGGGCGACATCAATTCCAGTGTCACCTCGGGTGATGAATACGGATTTACCTATGTGAATGGGGAAAATGTCTACAATCCCCCGGCACCCGATCCCAACACCAATAAAGTGGGCTTTTTTCTGGCCGACCCTTTATTCAAAGATGCGATTGACATTGTGGCGAAAACATCCATTTATATAAGTAATCCCGACGGCAGTTCTACGATAAAAGAAGAGAAAATGGTTCTTGTCAAGGATTTAAAACCTTTTCAGTGGAAGTATGTGGATTACACACCCCAAAGCATGTTTGCCAGCCCCGATATTTATAGGATCGAACTATCCTATTACAAGTCGGGTACCGATATAATCGCTTTTCCCACCGGGTCAGAATACACGGAAAACAATGAAATAGACTTGACAAAAAAGGAGAAGAGTACGTTTCCCGTGTTAGACCAACGAGGAAGAGTGGTCAGTTATCTTATAAGTATTGAAAAGATCCGGGAAAATGATTTTATCAAACAATTCAGTGCGGTAGACTGGTAAATAAATAGATTGTCAAACATGATCTTCGGAGTGGTTTTAACGCTTGTACAAGCCGGATCGCTTTTTGCAGATTCTAACACGTTACATTATATCTTTTTCTCCATGATTGAAATATCCACCTCTGTTTTCATTTTCCTTTATGCCTGGAGATGGAAAGAAAAAAGTGAGCTCTGATTTATTATTTGTATATTAGCACAAAAAAGTTATGAAACATATTTCAATTTTAATCTTCATCTTTATGGTCGCAGCCTCTTGTCATACAAAGACCAAAGAGACTGGATCGTCGTCCGCACAATACAATGACACAGTAGTCACGCCTGCTGACACAACCTATCTTATCGGAATGGATATTCCTGAGTATAAAGATTTGCCTCGTCAGTTTGTAGCCAATCATGACCGTTCAATGACCTACCATATGAATTTAATGGAATCATTTGAAGCGGCGGGATACGGCACCTATTCAACCCGTCCCGATTATTATGGCGGATCGTACATCGACGACAATGGAAATTTTGTCATCCTTATAAAAGGCAATCCTTCGGATTATCGCGCCGAAATTGAAGAGCGTATAAAAGGAAAAGATGTTATTTTCAAACAGACTGATATTTCTTTTGTCGAGCTCAATGAAATAATGGATACGATTAATATATGCGCGTCTGAAAACAGACAAAATAACAAAATCGCTCAAAACATCCTCAGTGTGGCTTTGGATGAAGTAAACAGTCGAATAAGAGTGGGATTGAAAGATTTTAACCCTCAGGCCATTGAAGAGTTTAAAGAAGAAGTAATGAATTCTCCCTATATTGAATTTGAACAAGGAGGTTATATTCAACTTGAGTGAATTCATATTTTACTTTTTGATATATTCGTTCATCCGGGGTTGTGTAAATTAAACTGTGTAATGAAAAATATTGAATTCATATTGTTGTCAACAAATTAATCGAAAAGTTTAAATCTCTCCGTAAAATGAATGGCCGGTTGCCGGGCTGTCCGGTCCCGGTCTTTCAAGGGCATTCTCCTTTTCTGTCCGATCCTTGTTTACAGCCTGATAAACAGGCTCAAGATCCTTTATAAATGATTTTTGATACTTGCCGACAATATATTAAGGGATTTGCGTATCTGATGAACAATCCCTGTCGGTACTGGTACTGTTCCTATTTTTGACAAAACGTGAACTACGCACAGATTTTCAATTCAAATAAAATGTCAAAGCACTCGGGCATGGGTCATCTCTGAATAATTATTATCGCAACAGCAATTATCCGGATAAGAAAGTTACGTATATTTGTGTGTTCTCCCGACATCGCCTTCGGCTCGTCGGGAGAACGGACGGAGGATATTTGAAATTTTTCGTTTTATTTCCAACTCTGTTTCTCTACATGTAAGGTATACTGTAATGGAAGACAAAAAAATATTTGGATTACAGAGAAATGTGTTTTTCACCGGATTGACCAGCTTTTTTACCGATACATCCACAAAAATGATTTATAGCGTGATGCCTCTCTTTCTGTTATCGATTGGCGCATCGAAAACGTCCATTTCACTGATTGAGGGTATCGCAGAAAGTACGGCATCCCTATTTAAAGCTTTTTCAGGACATTGGAGCGATAAAATCGGCAAGAATAAGCCGTTTATGCTGATCGGTTATGGGGTAACGGCATTGATAACGCCGCTATATGCTTTGGTCAGGTTGCCTATTCATGTTTTATTCTTCAGATTTATCGAAAGAATAGGCAAAGGTTTAAGAGCTGCCCCAAGAGATAGTCTTATTAGCAGTTCAGTTTCTAAAAGCGAAACCGGTAAAAATTTCGGATTTCACAAGGCAATGGATAATAGCGGAGCAATATTGGGCCCTCTGGCCGCCTTCCTGCTGTTATACTTTTTCCCATTAAACTATACCAATATTTTTTTCATAGCCACTATTCCTGCAATATTAGGTGTCGTTACAATTGCCGTATTCATCAAAGAAGCAAAAGTGGTGAAAAATGACAAGAAAAGCACATTCCATTTAAACCAATTACCGAAAAAGTTCTATTTCTTTTTGTTTATTGTGTTTATTTTCACGCTCGGCAATTCGGCTGACGCCTTGTTGCTTGTCAAAACTGCCGAAACGGGTATCGACAAATCGTACGTTCCCTTTGTGTATATGATTTTTAATACGGTTTCTGTTTTTTTGGCAATACCTGTCGGGAAAATCTCCGATAAGAGAGGACGCGAAGTATTGATTATTCTGGGATTCATTGTTTATTCAATCGTATATTTCTTCTTTGGAAAATTCAACAGTTTAAACGTTTTTCTTGTTTTATTTGTATTTTACGGATTATATAGTGCATTGGTAGATGGCAGTCAAAAAGCCCTAATATCGGACATTGTTAGTAAAGAGTTGAAAGGTACCGGATTTGGGCTTTATCACGCTGTGCTCGGAATAACGCTTCTCCCTGCCAGCCTCATAGCCGGTTTGTTGTATGACCACGTCAATTCAAATGCACCGTTTTATTTCGGTTCTCTAATGGCATTACTTGCTGCGGTTTCAATGATTGTATTTACAATAATAAATAAACATAACTCACACTTGCCTGTTGTTCCAACAACTTAATTTGCCAAACCGTGTATCTAAAACCGAAAAAAAACTGCACGAAGATTATAACCAGTCGACCAGGCCTATGAAAGAAGTAGCACAGGAAATCAAGACCATTTTCGACCCCTATTTTCAAGCGCCCATTAAAGTCTGTTAATTTGCGATGTTAAAAATAAAAAAAAGTACCTGCATAAAATTAATTATGTAATTTTGTCTTGATATATCTTTGGTCACCAAATAAATAACATAAACTTTAAATAAAAGTGCAGAAAAACAACAGACAAATTGAAGTAAATAAATATTGGAAGATGTTTCTAGAAAACAAAAATGGATACGATGCTTTTTCTTTCATCTACAATTTTTACGTCAATGATCTTTTGTCTTATGGTGTGAGTTTGGGCTTCAATGAAGACACATGTAGAGATGCTGTTCACGATATATTTTATAAAATACTTATTGAGAAAAATAAATTTATAAAAGTAGAGAATTTAACGGCTTATTTGTTTATTTCTATAAGAAATTATCTTCTAAATATCCAAAAAAAAAATCGTAATATATCTGATTATCCAGATTTTAGTTTTGAAAATATTCCTTTTTCCACCGAAATAACAACTTTAGAATCACTAATTAACAAAGAGGATACTACAAAACTAAAACAAACCGTTGAAAATCTATTGAATGACTTGACTCCGCGCCAAAGAGAAGTTATTTATTTAAGGTATATGCAAGAGATGGATTATGAAGATATTGCCGTACTTATGGGGATAAATTATAATTCGGCAAGAAGGCTTGTCCATCGGAGTATCGAGCATCTACGATCCATAAATAAAGATTCGGGAAAACCCTTATTTGTTATTTTAGTGGCACTTACCTACTATTGTTATCTGTAAACTCCTTTCTGAAATGTTAATTTTTTGTTTTTTCTTTTGTTTTTGACTACAAAAGAGAAGTTCAATTGTCCCTTGTATATACGCATATGTTTTATGGGTTAATTCATGTGAATGAGTAAAACTAAAAAAATGAAGGAGAATAGATTTACATACAACCCTTATTTCTTGGAAAACAAAAAATTTATCCAATGGAGGTTAACGCGAACGCCAGAGCTGGAAGATTTTTGGATCTCTTATATTCACGAAAATCCCGATCTCGAAGAAGAGTTGTGGAAAGCCATCGAAGTATTTGATAAAATAGAAATCAATAAAAGGAGATTCAAGGATACGGACGTTCTATATGACCGAATTATTGAAAGCACCTTGTACAGTAAGCATAAAAAGAAACGGTTCCTTTATTCCATTTCGAGCGCCGCAGCCATCGCCCTGTTATTGCTTGCGACTACTTTCTATTTTATCCGGAAAGACAGTAGCTCAAAAGAAGCTATAAGCGCAGAGGTTATCGGTAAAACTCTTCCCGAACAAGAGGTGATGCTGTTAGCGGGAGGAAAAGAGATCGTCCTGAGCCAGAATGTTACGGTTCAATTGAATAATGGGCAGATTTCCTATACCGACAGCACGAATACCGAAAAGATATTTGAAGCAAACAGTATACAGACGAATAAACTCATTGTCCCTGACGGGAAACGTTCTTTTCTTGTCCTTGCCGATGGAAGCAAGGTCTGGATAAATTCGGGTACGGAGTTGGAATTCCCCACAAAATTTTCGGGAAAAACACGTGAAATCAAAGTCAACGGGGAAATCTACATAGATGTAGTCCGATTGGATAAACAACCGTTTATCGTCCATACCCCCGATCTGGATGTCCAGGTTTTCGGAACCCGTTTCAACGTGTCGGCTTACACCTCCGATAAAACCTCATCGGTTGTTTTGGTAAACGGAAGGGTAGAAGTGAAAACCAGAGACAATCAATCAATCCGGATGAATCCCAACGAAAAGGTTGAATTTCGCGATGGAGGCATGAATAAGGAAAGTGTGGACGTTTCTTTATACACAAGTTGGGTAGAAGGGGTATTCATATTTAACCGGACCCCGGTTTCGGAGTTATTTAAAAAGGTTGGCCGCTACTACAACGTCTCTTTCGAAAATGTCGAAAGCGATAAAAGGATTACGGGAAAACTTTATTTATCGGAAAATCTGCAGGATGTCCTGGCATCGATTTCCCTTTTGACCGGAAAAGATTATACGATAGAAAACAACATCATTAGTGTAATAAAATAAACAAGATTCTGCCTATGGATAAACGGGAATAAAAAAAGTCGAGCGATGTTGCTGCACCGCTCGACCAAAGAAAGATTAATTCACAAGATAATCCTCATTATTTCGTAAACTAAAATTCAATACAAATGTATGAAACAAAAAATTAACTGTAAAATTATTATACCGAAAAGATACGATCGGATTCTAAAAATCATGAAGATCTCAACCCTATTCCTCTTTTTGTGTGTATTTTGTGCATTGGGGGAGAACATTTATTCGCAAAACAACGAAATCTCTCTGGATCTGGAGAATGTGTCGACGAAGGATGCATTTACAAAGATAGAGCAAGAGGCGGGTTATGTTTTTATATTTAACGAAGATGTGGAGGTCAGACTCAAAAAAAGCGTAACCATTAATGTTGAAAATAAAGCGATAGAGACTATTTTATCCCAATTATTGAAAGGTACCGGCCTTGATTACCGGATCATCGCAAAACAGGTCACTCTTTACGTAAATAACAGACTGGAAAAACAGGTTACTACAACCTCCCCCACCCTTTTAACTGTAAAGTCTCAGCAGCAAGGAAAAACAATAAAAGGGACAGTGATAGACGAGCAAGGAGAGCCTCTCCCGGGAGTAACTATCGTGGTAAAAGGAACAGCAATGGGAACAACTACCGATGTTGACGGTAATTATATGTTGCACAATCTTCCCGGTACTCCCGTTCTCATCTTTTCGTTTGTCGGCATGCAACCGCAGGAGATCACCGTTGGAAACAGAACCACGATCAACGTAACGATGCAAGAAGAGGCCATAGGTCTTGAAGAAGTTGTTGCGGTGGGATACGGTGTACAACGAAAAGAGAGTGTGGTGGGTGCTATCTCCCAAGCATCATCCAAAGAATTAACAAGAAAAGGGTATGTCTCCGATTTTAAGCAAGCTTTATCCGGACAACTTCCTGGATTAGTGACAATCACATCTTCTGGGGAACCGGGTGGAGTGAAAGGAGAAAGTGCCACTTCTATTTTTATTCGCGGTCAAAACACATGGAACGGAGGGCAACCTTTGATTCTGGTAGATGGCGTTGAAAGGGATATGAGTAATGTAGATGTCAGCGAGGTTCAAAGTATTTCCATATTAAAGGATGCATCAGCCACAGCTGTTTTTGGCGTAAAAGGTGCTAATGGAGTGATATTGATAACTACGAAAAGAGGAGAAGAGGGGAAAACAAACATCTCATTTTCATATAATACTACAGCTCAAATGTTGTCAAAAGTGCCTGAGACATTAGAATCTTTTGATGCAATACAGATGAGAAATTTAGCTATTGAACGTGAAACACCACTAAATGAACCTTCATGGTTGGATTATATTCCGTATGAAATTTCAACCCGATATAAATCACCGCGGCCAAAGGATTACGAGATGATATATCCGAATGTAGATTGGGAAAAAGCGATGTTTAAAGATGTCGGATTTTCCCATAAGGCCACAATAAGTGCTTCTGGCGGAAATAAATTTGTTCGCTACTTCGGTTCATTAGCATATCTTCACGAAGGAGATATGTTTAAGGACTATGACAATCATAAAGGATACAATCCCAATTATAATTTTGATCGTTTTAATTTCAGGAGCAACCTCGATTTTCAGGTTACCAAAACCACCAATATGAAAATGAACCTCTCCGGGTATTACAGCCAAAAAAATTCAAATTATAATGGTACAGAAGGTAGTCATGACTACCTGATGTGGCAGTCCATTTATTTTATGCCCCCCGATGTGTTTTTACCTCAGTATCCCGATGGTCGTTGGGGATGGACACCATTGGTAGGAAACCTGTATAATCCTGTGTCGGTAGTTAATAATGTAGGAGTTAGAAAACTAAGGCGGACACAACTGAATATTGATGTTGAATTAATCCAAAAGCTCGATTTTATTACAAAGGGATTAAGTACAAAGGCTGTATTAAACTATGACAATGCCATCACAGGTGAAGGAGGAATATATGATTCTACGAATTCAGTATGGCCTCTTATGGATACGAGCAATACACCTTTTGCAGTTATCAATCCGATGTTATATACCGGACCCGATCAGGATCCAAGTGAATATACCACCTATTATCCTATTGGAGGATTATATAAGTATGACTGGGTTCAGCAACCCTGGACAATTCGTCCTGAAAGCATAGGCTCTAGAGTAACCCGAAGATTGAAGTACCAAATTCAATTAAACTACTTACGGCAATTCGGACTGCATAATATAACTGCCATGGGAGTTTTTACGAGAGACGAATATGCAAGCGGGGATATGTTTAAAAATTACCGTGAAGATTGGGCATTTAGGACTACCTACGATTATGACACCCGTTATTTACTGGAGATAAATGGTGCATATAACGGTTCAGAGCAATTCGGCCCAAAATATAGATTCGATTTCTTCCCCTCGATAGGTATTGGATGGAATATCTCGAGTGAAAAGTTTTTCGATATAGATTGGATGAACAAGCTGAAATTACGCTATAGCTTGGGATATGTGGGTGACGACAGGGTAAACGCCCCCAGATGGTTATATTCCACTCGGTATTCATACGGAGGAGCTTCGAGACTGGTTGATAATATATCGAGTACAAGCCCTTATTTGTGGTATAAAGAATTGGCCGTTGGGAATCCGGATATTCACTGGGAAAAAGCTCAAAAGCAGAACTACGGAGCTGAAGTAGGGCTGTTAGATAATCTAGTTACTGTTAATTTTGAGTATTTCAAAGAAAAAAGGACTGATATTTTACTTGCAGGGGGCGGTAGAAGCATTCCTGATTTTTTTGGTGCTACACCTGCTCCCGCAAATGTCGGACAGGTAAATTCGGGCGGTTACGAACTGGAGCTAAAGTTTAATAAACGATTCCGTGAGTTGTACTTGTGGTCATCATTCGCTTTGACTCATGCGAAAAATGAAATTAAATTTGCAGATGATCCGGTATTGTTTCCCGATTACCAAAAAAAGCAGGGATTCCCCATAGGCCAAATAAAAACGCAGTTAAATACCGGATTTTACAATAACTGGGATGAAGTGTACGCGAGTGTTCAAACAGAGACAAATGATTTAGCTATGCTCCCCGGATATTATGATCTGCTCGATTTTAACGCTGATGGAGTTATCAATAGTTTTGACGCCGTTCCTTATGGTTACTCCGAGGTACCTCAAAACACTTTTAATGGTTCACTGGGTTTTGAATATAAGAATTTTAGCGTAATGGCGCAGCTGTATGGCGTGACAAATGTATCGCGCGTGATACCTTTAATGAATTTTGCAGCAAACACAAACGTGGTTTTTGATCATGTAAGGGATTATTGGTCAAAAGAGAATCAAAATGCTACCTCTTTTCTGCCCAGATGGAAGACGCAGGGAGAGAATATCGGAGATTATTATTTATATGATGCCTCTTATATCCGTCTTAAAACAGTTGAATTGGCTTATCTTTTTAACAGAAATGAAAATAGATGGCTTGAAAATACGGGAATAACCTCTCTTAGGTTGTATGTGAATGGAGATAATTTGTTTTTTTGGTCAAAACTTCCTGATGACAGGGAGGCTGCATGGTCTGGAGGATCTGCAAATACAGGTGCTTATCCTACAGTTAAAAGAATAAATTTTGGTATTAACCTAACATTTTAAAAACAAGCGAGATGAAAAAAACAATCTATATACCACTATTCATATTTTTGATATTGATCACTTCCTGTGAAAGTTACCTTGACAAGGCTCCTCAATCTGATATTGAGGAAAATGATGCTTTCAGAAATTTTATAAGTTTCCAGGGATTTGTGGAAGAGATGTACAATTGCATTACTGATTATAACAAAGTAGGGGCATGGAATGCATATCTGTTTGCCGACGAAACATTATATAACAACCCTTATGCATTTGATTTAGGAAACTATTGGGCTCAGGATCGCCCGTTTATGGGGAGAACTGCTGATACAGGCTTAAATCCTAAAAATAAGAGAGTATGGCCGTTGTGTTGGTATGGCATCCGGAAAGCTAACTTGGGACTAAGCAAACTTGATTTATTGACCGATGCAACCCAAGAGGAAAAAGACCTCATCAAAGGGCAATGTTTATTTTTCCGTGGATGGTTCCATTTTGAATTAATGCGCTATTGGGGTGGATTGCCCTATATCGATAAATTCTTGTCTTCAGCGGATGATTTAAAGTTACCCAGATTAAGTTACAGGGAAACAGCATTAAAGGCTGCTCAAGATTTTGAGGCTGCGGCAGAATTATTGCCACTTGACTGGGACCAAACTGTTGTTGGAAAAAGAACGTTGGGAGACAATCGTCAGCGTATTAATAAAATTCATGCGTTGGGTTACTTGGGCAAAGATCTATTGTATGCCGCAAGCCCAATGATGAATGAGGAGTCCACTGGACATAATTCCTACGATGCTGAACTGTGTAAACAGGCGGCAGATGTTTTTGGAAAAGCGATCGATCTTTGTGATAAAACAGGAGTGTATAAATTACAAAGTTGGAATAACTGGACCGATAATTTCTGGGTGTGGTCTCCCAGTAATACGAAAAATTCAGGTGGTACGGAAGTAATTATGAATCCGACCGTATATGACCGGGGCAGAGTGCGTTGGTCAACCGTTTGTGGAACTCTACCCACACAGTTTGGAGGAGGATATGCCGGAGTTGAGGTTCCTGCACATAACTTCGTTAAAAATTATGCGATGGCAAACGGATTGCCGATCGGGGACCCCGAGTCAGGTTATAACCCAAATGATCCGTGGGTAGGGCGTGAGCCGCGCTTTTATTCGGACATTATTGTTGACGGTGATCAGATGGTTAAAAGTACTGCTGGTGGAAATAATCGCTTTGCCCAATTATACAACGGAGGATTTCATCGGGCAACAACAGGTGGAAGTATTTCCGGTTATTATTATAAAAGGTTTTCGCCTATAGGATGCAATCCTTGGGACAAGGGATGGAATAATTTTCAGGCGTATGTCCCCTATCTACGTCTTGCAGATGTATATTTAATGTATGCCGAGGCTGTATTACAAGGATATGGCTCCGCCGCTTCCAGTTCCACCGTTTTAAGCCTTACGGCCGAAAGCGCTGTGAACAGGATTAGAAACAGGGCGCAACTTCCGAATCTCGTTTCAAAATATACTGCAACTAAAGAGGCGTTTATGGGAGAGATTATTCGTGAACGTGCTGTAGAGTTAGCTTATGAAGCTCATCGTTTTTGTGATCTTCGCAGATGGAACTTAAACGGTGAGATGGAATATAGAGAAAAAACGGCTATTGATTTTGATCGTGGGATAGATGGCAAACCTATCAATTTACAAGAAAGGATTATTATTACCAGGATTGTTGAAAAAAAACACAACTGGTTGCCATTACCGCTTTCAAACACTAATTTATATCCTGAATTTCCTCAGAATCCGGGGTGGTGATTCTAATATAATTATTTAAAATTGCGAAAAATGAATAATAAATATTTCAAAGCATTAGCCTTGTTCGTCTCTATAACCTTATTTTTTTACGAAGAGGCATTTGCCGAAAAAACAATCAATATTACTGAACAGGTGAATGAAGTTCAATTTTTACCTGTCAATGGAACAGCTATTCCTACGAATGATATCCTAAATGATACTGTAAATATTGCTTTTGGAAAAATAAGGCGCGAAAATATTGTAGGATCGGTAAGTTTTATTAATTCAGAACCAATATTAAAAAATGACAATGTTCAATTTACTTCTGATGCGATGCTTGCGCGCATTCCCGGCTTACTGGGTTTTAGCAATATACGGGGTATTGGTAATACTTTATTTATAGTTGATGGTTTGCCGCGGGATATATCGACAATCAACTTTGCTGAAGTAGAACAGGTAACTGTATTGAAAGATATCAATTCGTCGGTACTATATGGTAGTGCAGCTGTAAATGGAGTGGTTCAGATCACTACAAAAAGAGGCAATGCCAGAAAAAAACAGATTAACGTCACCGGTTATTACGGTATTTCGACACCCTCAATACTACCCAATTATTTATCATCGGCTGATTATATGACTTTGTATAATGAAGCACGTCAGAATGATGGCTTGTCAAAATTGTATGACGACGAATTGATAGCTAAATACCGTAGTGGAAGCAATTTATACATGTATCCCAATGTTGATTATTATTCTCGGGAATATCTCAGATCATTCAAACCGTTTTTCAAAACGATGGCTGAATTTTCTGGAGGTAATAATGTGGCAACTTACTATTCAAATGTCGGTTGGGAACAGATTGGAAGCATATTAAATTTTGGTGAAGGGAAGAAGAATCAAATGAACAGATTTAATATCAGAGGCAATGTAGATTTGAAAGTAAATTCCTTTATTACAGGGGCTATAGATGCCGTTGCCGTAATAACAAATGAGAAAGAGTCCATTTCAGATTATTGGGCCGGGGCTGCAACGCTGAAACCCAATTTATTCACGCCGCTGCTTCCTATAGACAACATAAGCCGGGAATTGAGAGAAACTTTGTTGTCATCCCGCAGAAACGATGTAGATGGAAAATACATCCTTGGTGGAACACAAAATTATTTAACCAACCCGATTGCCGACACCTATTTTGGTGGAGAAAACGTAAATGTACAAAATTATCTTTCTTTCAATAACAGGATTAAGGTTGACTTAAATAAAGTATTAGAGGGCTTATCTTTTCATACCAATTTCAGTTTTGATTACTTGTCACTCTATGATCAGTATATAGAGAATACTTATGCAGTATACGAAGCGAAAAAATGGGAAGGAGATACAATTGTAGAACTTTCAAAATATGGTAATGACACGAAGCCTGGAGTCCAAAAAATTAGAGATGCCAGTTATCAACGAAAGATAGGCTTCTATGGTATGTTTGATTATAAAAGAACATTGAATGAACGCCATCAGCTATCTGCTTCATTGTTGGGAATGGGTAATCTATATAAGGTTGCGGAAGATTATCAGAGTAACAAAAACTCCAATTTAGGGTTGCGGCTAAATTATATTTATAATCAAAAGTATATATTTGACTTTAGCAGTGCTTATACGCATTCGGTGAAATTAGCCGAAGGTTCCAGAAATGCTTTTTCGCCAACTTTCGGGTTTGCCTGGCTGATCAGTTCGGAGGATTTTATTACACCACTGAATTCAATCGATTATTTAAAGATTAAATTAACCGGAGGCATCATCAACAGCGATGCCGGGATAAATGGTTTCTATTTCCATATTAATCCATACGAATACAGTGGAAGTTATTCCTGGCAAGAAAAAGCATGGATGCAACAAGGGGTGAGGTCTCTTTACGGTAGTAATAAAAATTTAGGTTTTGAAAAGCGAAAGGACTTGAATTTAGGTATCGAAGGCCTCTTCTTCAACCGGATACTCGGATTGGAAGCAAATGTTTTTTACAGCTACTATTCAGATCAGGTCACTTTTTTTAAAGCAATGTTTCCCAGTTTTTATTCGAATTTCGTACCGTATGTAAATTTTGGAGAAAATGCTTACAGGGGAGCTGAAGTCGGATTGTCCTTTAATCACAAATATAAAGATTGGGAGATCGCTTTGGGAGCCAATGCTTTATATACAACATCTGACGTGAGGAAAAAAGATGAAATATACGCCAACGATTATCAGTATCGTAAAGGCCATCCGGTTGATGCTATCTTCGGATTGGAAGCCGAGGGGTTCTTCGCGGATGAAAATGATATTTCTAATCATGCATTCCAGGCGTTCGGGACTGTGAAGCCGGGTGATATAAAGTATGTTGACCAAAATAACGATGGAGTTGTGAACGAAGATGATGAAGTTCCAATCGGACGCGCACAGGCCCCGTTCTCTTACGGGTTGAATCTACTGTTGTCTTATAAGAATATTTCATTATTTACTATTGGTAATGGGCAGCTTGGGGCTGATTCATATATTAATGGCAGCTATTACCGGACAGATGGAGACAAGAAATATTCAGATTACCTATTGGGGCGTTGGACAGAAGAAACTAAAGCAACGGCAACTTATCCGCGCCTAACGACAATGGAAAGTACAAATAACTATCACAATTCAACTTTCTGGCTTTACAAAGATGATTATTTTACCTTGCAAAGAGTACAGCTGACTTATCAATTTCCTTCTAGAATAGCGGAATCACTGTTTATGAAAGGCCTGAATTTTTATTTTGCAGCTTCTAATCTGCTGACTATTTCTAAATATAGAGATATAAAAGAGTTAAGAATAGGTAGTGAACCTAACTACAGATCATTCTCGTTAGGTATGAAAATAATATTTTAAATCAAGAACGATCATGAAACATAATAAAGCATACTTATTCATCATATTGATTTTATCAATTCAATTTATCTCCTGTGAGAATATATTTGAACCAGAGGATGAGAACTTAGGGACAATGGACAGAATTTATCAAAATCCAGCTTTTGCGGAAGGTTTGTTGATGACTGCATATATTAAACTACCTACAAATGGATTATCCTTTAATGATTTAGCCACAGACGATGCGGTTAGTAACGATGAATCGAATGGATATCGCCGAATGGCCACGGGACAATGGTCTGCACAATACAATCCGGCAAGTTTGTGGGATAGCTCAATTTCTGCGATATTTTATCTTAATAAGTTTATTTCTGTCATAGACACAGTTACCTGGAAATGGACTGACAGTGAATTAAACAGGTTGTATAAAGTACGCCTTAGAGGTGAAGCGTATGCATTAAGGGGGCTTTTTGAATATTACCTATTGGTTACAACCGGAGGCATAGGAGGTGGCGGGGAGTTGTTGGGAATTCCGCTTTATAATAATTTTATTGAATCAGACGGCAATTTTAATATTCCAAGAGCAAGCTTCAGAGAATCTGTTGATCAGATTTATGCTGATTTCGATAAAGCATTGGAATATCTCACGATGGATGATTATGGGGATATTAGTTCCCTAAGCGAACTTCCTGAAGGATTAGAAGATATTAAAAGTGTTGCAAACTATAACCTCGTTTTTGGGAAAGATATTGTCCATCGTATCAGCGGAAAAATAATAAAAGCCCTTAAAGCTCGTGTTGCATTATTGGAAGCAAGCCCTGCTTTTTCAGCAGGAGATATTGTTTTATGGGAAAAGGCGGCAAATTATGCTGCAGAGGTGTTGGATAAGATTGGAGGAATATCAGGACTTGATCCGAATGGCCATCGTTTTTACAATGGTAGTTTTATAGACGCGATCGATATGTCGAAAGGTAAGGATCAAAAAGAAGCGCTTTGGCGAAATGCAAAATACTCTTCTCTATCGTTGGAAACCAGGCTTTTCCCTCCCTCCTTGTACGGACAAGGTGATGTCAATCCAACCCAGAATTTAGTAGATGCCTTTCCTATGGCGAGCGGATTTCCCATCACCGATCCAGAAAGCCTTTTCGATCAGGAAAAGCCTTATGTAAACAGAGACCCGCGTTTATCATTGTATATTTTACATAATAATAGTGTTCTGAAAGGGGAAAATATACAAACTGGAGCAGGAGGCGGGATCAATGCGAAAGATTCTATTTCGCAATCGACACGTACAGGCTATTATATTCGCAAGTTACTAAGAGAAGATGTGAATTTAGACCCTGTGGCACGGATATCTAAAGACCATTATAGTGTTCACATGCGTTACACTGAATTGTTTCTTATTTATGCCGAAGCGGCTAATGAAGCGTGGGGTCCCGATGGGGTCGGTGCGCACTCATATTCTTCAAAAGATGTGATAAGAGCAATTCGTAAGCGTGCAGGAATTAATCAACCTGATTTATATCTGGCTTCTGTCTCCACCAAAGAGGAGATGAGAGAGTTAATCCGTAATGAACGAAGGATTGAGCTCTGTTTCGAAGGTTTCCGGTTTTGGGATCTGAGGCGTTGGAAAGAAGACTTGACAGAATCGGCAAAGGGAATAAATATCAGCGATTCGAACTATACCATTGTTCAAGTGGAAGATCGCAAATACGATAATTCTTTCATGATCTATGGACCGCTTCCATACAATGATATACTGAAATATAATTCCCTTATTCAAAATAAAGGCTGGTAGTTATTGAAGTAAACACATTATTTATAGAAATTCATTATGAAAAAAATATTAATAATCATAACGCTTGTTGTTATGTTGATCGCTTGTAGTAATCAAGATGTTGACTTTCCTGATTTTGATTATACCGCTGCATATTTTCCGCGTCAATATCCGGTGCGAACACTAATTTTAGGTAATGACATATATGATAACACGAACGACAATAATCATAAGTTTCTCATCTCTGCAAGGTTTGGTGGAGTTTATAAAAACAGTAAGGACAGGCTTCTCAAAATAAGGGTTGATGAGAGTTTATGCAATAATGTATTATTCAAATCCTCATCTGAACCGATACTTGCATTACCTCATGAATATTACAGTTTGAGTTCAACTGACCAGTTGATTATTCCATCAGGTGAATTCTATGGCAGCATAGAGGTACAACTTACCGATGCTTTTTTTAACGATCCCTTAGCCATTGAATTGGCTTATGCTATCCCTTTACGTATTGTTAGCTCGAATGATGTTGATTCGATTTTACAGGGAAAGTTGCGTAATCAAATTCCCGATCCTGACTACAGAATAGCAAGTCAGTGGGAAATAACGCCAAAAAATTTCACCATGTTTGCAGTCAAATTTATCAATCCATATCATGGACATTATCTTCATCGCGGAGTAAGCGCCGTAAAAAATAAGGAAGGAGAGTCACTCGAAACGATATCTTATCGCACAACTTATGTAGAACAAAATGAAATTTGGAAGCTTATAACTACGGGGAAAAATCAGGTGTCTATCAAAGAGAATACCCATTCTTCCAAATTTACCGGAGACCTGAATTTATTGCTGGATTTTTCAGAGGATGGGAATTGTACTGTGAGTGGAATAAGTTCCATAAAAACGGGAACGGAAGTTACCATTGATTATCCTGTGACCGGCAATGGAACTTTTATAAATGATGGAGATGCCTGGGGAGGATCAAAACGAGATGCTATTCATTTAAAATACCAATTTACGGATGGAATCAACACTTATT
Source organism: Proteiniphilum sp. LBM24028 (assembly GCF_056629195.1). Taxonomy (NCBI): domain Bacteria; kingdom Pseudomonadati; phylum Bacteroidota; class Bacteroidia; order Bacteroidales; family Dysgonomonadaceae; genus Proteiniphilum; species Proteiniphilum sp. LBM24028. The sequence continues at coordinate 2,335,666 of NZ_CM152817.1, forward strand.
CCGCTACCGATACTTTGGTAATCAGGGATAGGGGCGTTGTTATGGAGGCTTTTGAACCGGTAGTGATCAATTAATTAAAATGCTCCATTATATTTGAACATTGGAGGATAATAACATGTAAGGTTTTATTTGGGAAGATTAGCCTTTCTCATTCATCAAAAGTAGTGAATATACCGGAAAGGGAATGCATCTTTGTCGATGCTTTAAGCTTTGACAAAGGTCGTTCTCAATACTCTCTGATTGATTCCGGATTAAGATGAAATCTAATTATTACGGATATAAGGCAAATTATGTTTTTGCGGTTAAGTATTATTATTCATTATAGATGAGTGTGCCTTGTCCATTTATCGTTTTACGTCTAAACTTATTTATCACCAAGACTTAAAGTAATGTTCCTTATGAAATCAACACCTGTTATTTTAGGATTGTTTTTAATTTCGATGTATTCATTCAGCCAACATAATTGTCAATTTAAAGAATATACAGCGGTTTACAACACATATCCCTATTCCGATGCAAATCCCATACCCCTGTTTGGAAAGATATATCCCTATTTCCGATACGACGGCTATACGACCTTGCCGGAAAAGAAATCATGGAAAATCGTCGAACTTGAAAATGACTTTTTAAAAATTAAAATATTTCCGGAAATTGGGGGTAAAATATGGTCGGTGATCGATAAAAGATCGGGAAAAGAGATGTTTTATGGAAATGAGGTGGTTAAATTCAGGGACATCTCCTTACGTGGGCCGTGGACAAGCGGAGGTATCGAATTCAACTATGGAGTTATCGGACATTCCCCATCCTGTTCTTTTCCGGTAGACTACCTTGTCCGAAACAACAAAGACGGAAGTGTCAGTTGTGTCGTCGGTACGTTAGATTTGTTAACACGTACTTATTGGAGTGTTGAAATCAATTTGCCCAAAGACAAAGGTTGGTTCACCACAAAATCTCTTTGGCATAACCGTACAGGCTCTCCACAGCCTTACTACAACTGGGTGAATACGGCTATTACAGCCAAGAATGATTTAAAACTTATTTATCCGGGTACTTACAATATCGGCCACGATGGAATGCTTATTTCGTATTGGCCCGTTGATTCCATCCAAAAAAAAAATATTTCGCTCTGGCGGGAAAACAACTTTAAAAGTAATGAATACAAATCGTATCATGTTGTTGGACGTTCCGGTTCTTATTTTGGAGCTTATTGGGAAAGTGATAATTTCGGTTGGCTGCATTATGCCGATAGAGAAGAGAGGCTCGGAAAAAAGATGTTCAGTTGGGCTTTATCCGATGTAGGCAAGATATGGGAAGAATTGTTGACGGATCAAAACGGACAATATATTGAATTACAGAGCGGTAGGCTGTTTAACCAGAATATGGTAAGCAGTTCCCTTACTCCTTTCAAGCAGATCTTGTTCCAACCCTATCAGACCGATGTATGGACGGAATACTGGTTTCCTTTCGAGGAGATGAAAGAGGTGAAAAATGTCACTTTGACAGGAGCAATTGATGTTGAAAAAAACCGAAACTATTACGATATTTCAATCTACCCGTTGCAAGCAGGTGAGGACACATTGACAGTATATAATAATGACGGTCAAATAATTAAAAAAGAACACGTAAAATTAGGAGTCCGGCAACTTTTTTCCCTGAATATTCCTGTTTCTGACAACGAAGAACTGACAAGAATATTTTACGGAAATCGGTTGTTGTGGCAAAATGAGGATAACAGGTTAAACCGTCCGGTAAAAACCGTCGACGATTTTGATTGGGATACCGGTTACGGAAAATACCTTAGAGGCCGGGATTTAATGGGATTTCGTTTGTATGACCGGGCCGAACCCTATATGAAAGAATCATTGGAGTTGAATCCGAACCACATTCCGTCCCTGGTTGAGTTGGCCAGGCTGTATTCCCATCAGATGAAGTACGACAGTGCATTTTCAGTGGCCCAAAAAGCATTGTCCATTGATACGTACGATGCGGCAGCCAATTATGAATACGGTTGCGCGGCATTTCGTCTGAAAAAATATTTCGATGCGCTCGACGGTTTTGAAGTGGCTTCTTTAAGTGAATCTTACCGAAGCGCGGCATATACCAAAATTAGCGAGATTTATCTCGTCCGGAAAGATCTAGTGCAATCCTTGGAATACGCCCAAAAAAGTCTTGTAAACAACCAAAACAACATTCAAGGATTGCAATTAGCCTATTTAAGCTATTCACTCACCGGCGAGAGCAAAAAAGCCGGAGAGACCGGAAAGCGGATATTGGAACTGGATCCGCTGAATCATTTCGTACGGTTTGAAAACTATTTAAAACGTGGCGATACCCAAGCATTGGCTGAATTTAAGGACGGCATTCGTAACGAAATGCCGGAACAAACCTATCTGGAACTGGGAACGTGGTACTTTCAACTGAATTTGCCGGATAGAAGCCTTAAAATATTGGAGCAATCGCCCGAAACTCCGGTTGTATGCTATTGGAAATCGTTTTTAAATGACGCCCTGCATGCGGAAGATGAAAAAACGGTCAATTTACAAAAAGCCCTTGAAGGGAAACTTTCTTTTCAGTTTCCTTTCAGGGAAGAGAGCAAAGAGATTCTTGAATGGGCGATAAAGGAGCAACCGCACTGGATTCCACGTTATCTGTTGGCTTTGCTTTATAGGTCCAGGAACAGGAATAACGAGGCATATAACCTGATGTCATCTGTCCGTGAAGAGGTAGACTTTGCCCCTTTTCATGCATTTTTCGCACAGTTGGAAACAGACCTTGCGACTAAAGAAGGTTACCTGAAAAAAGCGGTTTCATTAGCACCTGCCGAATGGCGATACATCAGCGATTTAACCCGTTATTACCTTGCCAACAACGAGCATATAAAAGCACTCGAAACCATTACACCTTTTTACAAGAAATATTCGAATTCTTATCTTATGGGTTTTTTATACATACGGGCTTTAATCAAAAACAGACATTATGAATCTGCAGAAAAAATCTTGAGTGACTTAGTTGTTTTACCGGCAGAAGGCAATTCCGATGGACATCGGTTGTACCGGCAGACAAAATTGATGTTGGCGGCGGAAGCTCTTTTGGAAGACGATATACCCAAGGCTCAACGAAAAATAGAGGAAGCGCGTCACTATCCCCGGAACTTGGGCGTGGGCAAGCCAAACGACGAAGATATTGATTTCAGGCTGGAAGACTGGTTGGATGCATTAATCGCACAGAAAATAAAAAAACCGGATGAGCAAGATGAATATTTGAAGAAAGTCGCTTTTTCAAAAAAAAGCGACAATTCAATGCATTATTTATTGGAGGTACTGGCATTTTATCGGCTAGGTGAGAAGCAGCATGCAAATGACATGATGCGCAAATGGTCGTCGGTGCAAAACGACCCTCGTGTGAAAGATTGGGGAAACACCTTTTATCATACCCATAAAGACAAAGAATATGCGTTTGATTATAAGGCGATTGTAGAAATTATAAAATCAATAGCGAGTGCTGAATTTATACGATTATTTTAAATAAATCGAGAAATGCAACCCCTTAATTATACAAAAACAACTAAAAAAAATATCATGAAGTCTTGTTTTTTAATGTTATCGTTGTCGGTTTTTGTGATTTTTAATTTTTCCCGATCGTATTCACAAACCGTATCAAACGTACAAAAACCGGAAGATGCGGCGGTGGTCTATGTGGAGAGAAATCCCAAACCTGTTGCAACAAAGTCTGAGCAGGAGAACGGTTTTATCGTTTACCCCGGTCATTCATTGAAAATGTCGTTTGAACATTCAAGGCCCGATTCAATGCGACTCACGGTTATCGATGCCTTTGCCGCGCAAGGAGAAATCATTCCGGTGACTTTTTGTATATATGCACTGCGCGATATAGAAAACGCACAATTAAAAATATCCGATTTGAAGAAGAACGACGGAACGGTTATTCCCGCAACAAGCATGAAACCGTATATAGTCAAGTACTTGACTAAAAGATTCATGTATCAGAAACTTCAACATTTGGTGAATGCTCCCGTGTACATTACATCACTTGAAAATCCTGTCTCAATTTCTACCGATAGAAGTGAAAAATTCTGGATAAATTTTCATTCTCCCGAGCATGCCCTACCCGGGGTATATACCGGCACAATCACCCTTCAAACAGAGGATGCATCCGAAGAGATCCCTTTAAAAATACGGATTTTACCCTTTAAACTCCCGGAGCCAAAAGGGTTGCTGTATGGATTATACTATATGGCTTACAATCAGGTATTCGGAAATCTTAAAACGGTTGATGAGATGCGTGCACAAGTACGGCACGATCTGGCGGATATGCGGATGCACGGCATGACCTCCATAGGGATATGCAATGGGGTGGATCCAAGCAGTTATACGGTTTCCGATAAGGGAGAAGTGAAATTTCATTTCGATGGCAACACGCTTTTCGAATTAACCATGGAGGCATACAAAGAATATAAATTTACAGAACCGGTTATTGACATGTCCCGGGCGGCACAAAAGGCAACGAAAGGGTATCAATTCGGTACGCCGGAATATGATTCAATCTATGTCAGCTTTTATAAAGAACTGTTTAAAGAGGCAGCATCCAAAGGTTGGCCGGCAATGTATGTGCAACCTTACGATGAACCGGGTTGGCATTCACAGCAGGAACGCGATGAAAACCTGCATCTGTTGAAAGTATTGAAAGCAGCCGGTATTCCAACGGAAATAGATGGTCCTGGCGACAATTACTTTGTCAATATTGCGGGACCGCATGCCGATTTTTGGAACTACAATGCGGCAATCAGTTCGGAAGAAGATGTGCAAAAAGCACGGTCGGAAGGCCGTAAGGTTACCCTTTACAATTACGATGTTTCCGGCTGGCTCGGCGAATGCGGCCGCTGGGCTACCGGACTGTTTAATTGGAAATTCGGACTCGACGGCGCTTTTAACTGGGTCTATTTTGGTGGAAGAGAAGATCTTTATAATGACTTCGATTCGAAAATTGGCGATTGGATGCACCATTATCCCAAAACAGCCGCGCATCCGGGTGGCAGCTCCATCGGCTGGGAAAATATTCGTCAGGGAATAAACGACAGGCACTATCTTGAACTTTGTCAGCAAACCATCTCAAGAGCGAAAGCCAAAGGAGGAGTATCAGCGAAAGCTGCCGAAGAGGCGGATAAAATGCTCAAAGAGCTTCGCACAAGTTTGAGCAACAATCCGGCAGCTCAATACAAAAACATGGATTGGACAATGTATCTTCCTGAAGAGGAAGCTAAAAAACACGCTTTTGTTTCTCCCATTCACGGAAAAATTTCTGCTTATGCCAGCGGCGCATACAAGTACGGGAACAATCTGCAATTGGATGATTACGATAAAATCCGCCGGATGGTAGCGGCACACATCGTACATATGATGGAAAAAATGGAAGAGGTCTCCCCTACCGGAATAACGATCCCTCCCGATGTGAAAATATCCAAGACAATCCCCAAACCGGAATTTGCTCAAAAAACGATCCATATTCCCGTTTTAAAAAGCGCTCCGGTTATTGATGGCCTAATTACTCCAAATGAATGGGAAGAGGCTGCCGAAGTGGAATTGACGCTGAATGATGGTTTCGAAGCACCTAAAATGCCTACAAAAGTACATTGCGGGCTGCGTAACAATATGCTTTACATTGCATTCACCTGCACGGAGGAAGTGATCGATTTTCTTACCGTTAATGCTAACAAACAAGGGGATAATGTTACAAGTGACGATTGTGTAGAAGTATTCCTTGATCCCGGAATTACGCAGAGTAAATTTTATCATGTAGCCGTAAATCCGCTTGGAATCTATTTGACGGATGGAAGTTACAAGGATTGGAATCCCGATATAAAAACGGCAGCGACTATCAACAAAGAGAAACAGGAATGGATTGTGGAGCTCGGCATCCCTGTAAAAGGGATGGAATTAGCTCCCCGGTTTGGATTGAACTTCAATCGTGAACGCAGGCCAAAAGATGCGTTGCTCGAACTTTCATCGTGGGTAATGACAAGAGGTGGCTTTGGCAGGCCGGAGAGATTTGGAACCGCGATTATAGTTGATTAGCGAAGCAGACTTTTTATTCTATAGAATTGTGGTCTGTTTTATAAAAAGAATAACAAGGAAAGTTTGAATATTATGTAATGAATTATTTTGAATGGTGCGTTAGAAATGAGTGTTTATTATTTAATTTAAAAAGTGAAGATCATGAAAAATTATATCTATTATATTATCATTCTACTGCTTTCTGGAGTGTTTATTCACTGCCGGCAAGATGAAATACCTCTTCCGGAAGAGATAATTCCAGAAGAACCGGCAACCCCGGAAATAGTGACGCGATATTATGTTTCAACAAAAGGAAACGATGCAAATTCGGGTACGGGTTCATCCAAGGAAAAAGCCTGGCGCACCATTACCTATGCGGCAACAAAGGCGGTAGCAGGTGATACAGTTTGTATAGAAGGAGGGAATTATGAAAAGGAAAATGTGATCATCTCCAATGCGGGATCGGACGGCTCTCCCATTGTCTTTATGGGTTACAACGGTACACCGGTTCTCGACGGCGGAGATTATACGAAAAAGGGAATTTATATCTATGGCAAACCCTATGTAGTCTTAAAAAATATACGTGTAAAGCGATACCTGTACGGTATCTGGGTTGACAACAGCCATCATACGGTTTTAGATGGTTGCATAGCCGATTCATGTAGTAATGTCGATTATGTGAATAAGGGCTACGACGGCTACGGTATTTTAATCAAAAAGAGTAATTATTCAACGGTAAAGAATTGTTCGGCAACAGATAATGGGGGCAATAACTTCTTTTTATCCCAAACCGATGACTGTACCCTTGAAAATTGCAGGGCATACTGCAAGCAAACGACCAATAATCAGTTTATGACAGACTATTTTGTAGTGCTGGCATGGAGCAGCAACAATACGGTACGGGATTGTCATGCTGAAGATATCCACGGTTCATACAAGGGAAATCACGGTTTTATTGTTAAGGATAATCCCGGAGACGGTGGAGGACAACCTCATAGCACAGGTAATCTATTTGTAAACTGTACTGCGAAGAAATTTGAAGAATGTTTTGTATTTGCCCATGAGGCCTATGATAATAAGGTGGATAGCTGTTATGCCGACAATACCGGAAAAAGCTCAACGTTTAATTTCTGTGTACAGAATCGGGACGGTGCTTATCACAACACAATAGAGAACAGCAGATTTACAGGTAAGACCGGTATTGTTAGTGTGTACGATGGTACTGAGGGTTTAAATCCTCAAAATCAATCAGATAATATCTTTTTAAATTGTCTCTTTAAAGGAGATTTACAGAATAATACCATCGGTGTTTTTCTACGAAACTCAAAAAATCTCACATTTAAAAACTGTAACTTTGTCAATATCCCCTACTTGTTTCGCTTTAGCTTAAGTAGCTCAGGAGCTGATGGTAATTCGGAAACAGTCTTAAAGAACTGTATCCTTTCAGATGTTAAAAACCAATTTGACACGCGCTCTCTTTCGGCTCCATGGGGTTTTAATAAAACGGAAACTGGCTATGATGATATGAGGGATGTTTCGGTTTCATACACCAATTTCTGGAACGGATTTGCACGAATCACCGGCACTGGAAATATAGTCGTTGATCCCTTATTTGCGGATGAAACGAATGGTGATTATCACCTGAAATCAAAAGAAGGAAGATGGAATGGAACAGCGTGGGTTACCGATAACATAACCAGCCCATGTATAAATGCCGGAAACCCTGACGATGACTATTCAAAGGAGCCTTCTCCAAACGGGGGTAGAATAAATATGGGAGCTTACGGGAATACTCCAGAGGCTTCAAAAGGGAGTGAAGATGTGCCTCCACCGGTGAATACGGATAAAATAACTTTTGTGACTGAGAAGTCTGTCGGAGAAACAATAAGAATAGCTTTGTATGCGATGGCGGAAAACCAGTCCGACATTTGGATTGATCTCAATAATAATGGAATTAAGGATGAAGGCGAAACGCCGGATTTCCCCTATTCTGTTTCCACAGGACTCACGAATTATGTGATTGGCGCACAAACCATCACCGTCTATGGGAACGCGTATCGGCTAGATTGCTATAGCAATAATAGAATTACCGCTCTGGAGCCGACGAGCAGCTCTCTTACTCACCTGTTCTGTCATAATAACAATATAAAAGGAACAAATATGACAGCCTTAATGAACTCCTTGTTTGACCGTGAAAATCTCTCAGCGGGCACACTTGTCATCGTTGATACAACTCTGCCTTCAGAACAAAACGTAGCTTTAAAGTCTGACGTGGATATTGCCGTTGCAAAAAACTGGGCAGTGTATGATTACAAGGGTAGTAATTCAAACAAAATACCTTACGAAGGAGAGTGAAAGGTATAAGTATAAAAATCGTATGAAAATAAAATTCTGAATCAAACCTGAAATAATAATTAAAATGAAATTAAAATATAAAAACTATTCACGTCGTGAATTTATAAAAACGAATTTAATTGCCGGAACAGGTGCTGTCATGGGAGCGGGAACGACAAGCAGGATGCTGGCAAGTTGTACGGCGATAAACAAAACCACGCCCGCCATTTTAGGTGGAAGCCCCCTGATAACCTCCCACGACTGGCCCTCGTGGCCTGTGTGGAAACCGGAAACCGACGAGAAGAGATTGCTTGAGGTGATGCGCGGCGGGGTGTGGTCGAGGGACAAGGTTACGGACGAATTCGAAAAGAAATGGGCGCAACTGCTGGGTTCCAAACGCTGTCTGGCCCTGGTGAACGGTACCAACGCCCTCAACGCCTCCCTGGCGCAGCTGGAGATCGGATGGGGAGACGAGGTGCTGGTCACGCCCTACACCTTCATTGCCTCCGTGTCCTGCATCCTGTTCAACGGAGCCATTCCCGTTTTCGTGGACGTCGACCCCGAAACTTTCCAGATGGATCCGGACAAGATCGAGGAAAAGATAACCCCCCGCACCCGGGCGATCCTGCCCGTCCATATCCTGGGGCTTCCCTGCGACATGATGCGGATCATGGGCATTGCCCGCAAACACAACCTGCTGGTGGTGGAGGACGCCTGCCAGGCATGGCTGGCGGAGATTGACGGGAAAAAGGTCGGGACTTTTGGAAATGCGGGGTGCTTCAGCTTCCAGACCTCCAAGAACATGCCCATGGGCGAAGGGGGAGCCATCGTCAGCGACGACGACGGATTCATGGACCGGTGTTTCTCCTATCACAATTACGGCAATCCTTACGGTTCCACCGCCGGCCAGATAGGAGCCGGCACCATGATGATCGGCACAAAGCTGCGCATCACCGAGTACCAGGCGGCCATCGGGCTGGCCCAGTTTGAGCGGCTGGAAGAACAGACCATGGCAAGAAATGAAAATGCAGGGTATCTCCGGTCGTTAATCGGGAAAATACCGGGTATCGTACCTTACAGACTATACAAAAACGTTACGAAAGCCGCCTTCCACCTGTTTCCCTTTCTGTACGACAAGGATGAGTTCAACGGATTAAACCGTAATGAATTCATGGAGGCGTTGCGCGCCGAGGGCGTTCCCTGTTCGGCAGGGTACACCGAACTCAACAAAATGCCTTATTTGAAAAATGCTTTTGAAAGCAAATATTACCGGAAATTCTATCCGGCTGAACGGCTGGATTACGGCAGATACGCTCACGAGAACAGGTGTCCGATGAACGAAAAATTATGCAACGAGCTGGCGGTCTGGATCCCGCAGAACATACTGCTGGGTTCCCGGTCGGACATGAAGAACATAGCATCCGCTATCGAAAAGGTATATGATAACGCGGAACGGATAAAAAACAAACGAATAAAAAAACAATCATGAAAAGAATTATATCATTTGTTGCTTCAGCTCTATTCCTATCATTTTTCATCGTATCCGCGCAAGGAATGAATAACATCCAAGACACGGCAATAACAAAAGATCTGCAGGTGGCCGTTTTTGATGTCGATATAACCCCGCCTAAAGACTATAAAATGCCGTATGGAGTTGCATTAAATACATGGGACATGGGACTTAGAGCTAAAGGAATCGTTTTGTTCGGTACGGAAAAACCTATCGTATTGGTTTCTTTGGACTGGCTCGGTATAGCAAATGATTGTTACGACGAATTCAAACGCTCGCTTGCCCAGGCTGCCGGAACAATACCCGAACATGTAGCCGTTCATGTTATTCATCAACATGATGCGCCTTATCCCCGTGATTGTTTGAATGACAGTTTTGTCTTATCGGTCATCCATCGTCTTGAGATGGCAGTGATTAATTCTTTAGAAAACGCTATTTCGATCACACACATAGGATTTGGTGAAGCACCGGTGCATAAAGTGGCATCCAATCGCCGGATTCTTGGAGAGGATGGAAAAATTAAGGCTATGCGTTGGACGGTCTGCAAGGATTCTTCCTTACGAACAGAACCTGAGGGATTGATCGATCCGGTACTGTCTGCGGTAAGTTTCTGGAATGAAAATAAACCGGTTGCTGTCTTGAACTTCTATGCCACCCATCCGCAGAGTTATTACGGTACCGGCGTACCCAATCCCGATTATCCAGGGATTGCCCGTTTTTACCGCCAACTGGCAATACCCGACGCATTACAGGTTTATTTCACGGGCGCTGGCGGAAACGTAGGGGCCGGTAAATATAATGACGGTTCCCATGAAAATCGCGGTGTTTTAGCCGAACGGCTTGCCGATGGGATGAAACGGGCATGGGAAAATACCAAACAAGTCTCTGTCATATCTTCTGATATTCAATGGACTTTCGACTCTGTTGTTTTGCCATTGGATTCGGCAAAAGCAGGAGAGGTTCTTTGGAAACGGTATAAGGCAGACAAAAAAGTTGATATACAATGTTTGACGATTGGTAATGAAGCACGAATTCTTTTTATGCCTGGTGAGTTGTTGGTCGAGTATCAGATTGCCGCGAAAAAAATGCGTCCAGGTCAGTTTGTCGCCATGGCGGCGTACGGCGATCTGAGCTTTGGATATATCCCTCCGGCCGCGGCTTTTCCGCAAGGAGGTTATGAAGTGGATGTTGCAAAGGTAACTCCCGAAGCGGAAACAGTGCTTTTAAATGCAATTTCCAAATTACTGAATGATGAAACAAAGTGATAGTGAAATAGACCAATAAGGTCTTTCCTATGCCAAACAACTGGTTATTAATTGTTTGAAAAAAGGTTTTAATTTTTATAGAGGATGAATCGATATTTTAACTTCTTTGTTTTTTTATTTCTTTTTATTTTTTTGTTTGCTGGTAATTGTAAAATATTTGCCGATTTTCCCAAAAAACAAGAAAAAATAAATTGTATGGATACGCTATTCAATAAACAACTTTCAGAACACCCACGGCTATTGTTTTCTGTTGAAGAAGAAAATAATATTAAGCAATTAAGTAAGCAAGATACTTTACTGAATAATTTACTTGGACTATTGAAATTAAAAGCCGATATATTACTTACAAAGCCAATTTTAAGATACGAATTGCGACAAAAGCATTCTGATTTATTGTGGATCAGCAGAGAGCACATCTATAGGATAATCACATTGTCACTGGCTTATCGCATGTTTGATGAACTTAAATATGCAAAGAAAGCAGAGGAAGATTTAATTAACGTCTGCAATTATCCTGATTGGGATCCTGCTCATTTTTTAAGTGTCGCTGAGATGGCTGAGGCCGTTGCTATTGGGTATGATTGGTTATATAACTATTTACCACAAGACACAAAAAATTTAATAATTAAATCATTAAAAGAAAAAGCATTGTATTTTGCCGTTCAGGAATATGACAGCGGTAATTCGGATTCATGGGCGAGGAGAAGTACAAATTGGAACATTGTATGTAATACCGGAATGATTATGGGGTCATTGGCTATTGCGGAAACAGACTTGAAGTTAACTGAGAAAATTATTTTTAAAGGTATTACATTTATTCCTAACTGTTTACAGTATTTTAGTCCTGATGGTGTTTGTTATGAAGGCCCGGGTTATTGGTATTATACGAATATTAATCTGGCTATGTTATTAAGGTCTCTAAATGATAATTTAGGACATGATTACGGATTATCTGATATTTCCGGAATAAGCAAGACGGCTTCATATTTTATTACTACTGTAAGTCCATCAGGGCGGGTATTTAATTTTGCAGATGTGGTAAGTGAGACAGTAAACGTAGGTCCGGTATATTTTTATTTCAGTAAAAAATTCAACTTACCGGATGTAGCTCAGTTTTATCGTTCTCATTTATTAAAGATATTGAAATCACCTGATACATTTCCAAGATGGCATTTCTTTCTCAATATTCCGTGGTATGATGCTTCTATATCTACTTCCGTTAAAAAGCCAAAACTTCAGGTTTTTGATAATATATTTAACCCAATCATGGTTTTTAACGGTAATAGTGCTTCCACTAATTCAATTTATTTAGCAGCAAAAGGCGGCGCAGGTAACATGCCCCACCAGCATTTGGATGTAGGTTCATTTATAGTGGAGACAAACGGTGTAAGATGGCTTGATGATCTGGGATGTACTGCTGCAGATTACAGTTTACCCGGTTTTTGGGATTATACTCCTTGGAGTGGGCAAAGATGGAAGTATTTTCGCTACAACAATTTCAGTCACAACACCTTATCAATAGATAATAACCTACAATATTCGGCGGGTAGAGGAAATATACTACGTTATAATAAAGATTCGGATAAACCATTCGGTATTATTGATATGACTACTGCCTACAATAATTTAGCTACAAAGGTTTATCGTGGTTTTATGCTATTATCTGATAATCTCACCCTTATTCAGGATGAAATCAGTCTGACATCCCAAAACAAGCAGATTGAATGGACTTCTATAACCAACGCCATTGTTACTATTAACGGGAATAGAGCCGTTTTACAAAAAGGAGACAAAAGTTTCCATATAAAAATAATCTCACCTGCAGATGCAACTTTTACAACAACCGTGGCAAAAACGAATAGTTCCGAGGAGGCTCCCCTTGTCAACTATTATTTGTTAAAAATAACTGTATATCCTACGAACGAAACAGATCGAACTATCCGGGTAGTGATGAGCAGTGATCAAGATGCAATCAATGATGACCGGTTAATCGGGTCGTTAAGACCATTATTAAATTGGAATTAATTATGAAACCAACATGATTAAAATAATCTTTGGACAATCAAGAGAATGCTCCATACAACCTTAGTGTAAAAATTAAATATTATCGCATAAAAAGAATATATATACATTATGACGTATAATTACCAAAATATTAGAAAAACTGAAATAATTTACAAATGAAAAATAAAATTTTATTGACAATTGTTATTATGATAATAGTAACGAATTGTTCTAATGTAAATAGACAAGAAAGAGAGCAATCAACACATAAGAAAACACTGATTGCCATCCGTTACTTTTCAGGTTTTGACCTGGCGCACGATACCTACAATGCCATTTCCGCCGCCAGCGACGGTAAAATTTATTACGTGCTCTCCTCGCAACCCCACGATGTAGCGGGACAGGTTCACGTATACGACCCGCAAGCGGATACAACACGGTTTCTGGCCGACTTGACGGAGATCTGCGGAGAGAAAGATAAAAAGGTTATTGCGCAGGGTAAGAGCCACGTCCGTTTTTACGAAAGCGGCGGAAAATTATATTTCTCCACCCATGTGGGCTACTATGAGATGATAGACGGGATGGAACGTCTGCCGGTAACCGCGCCGGAAGGATACGGGCTATACACGGGAGGACATTTCCTGTCATACGACCTGAACAGCGGAAAATTTGAAGACCTGGGGCTGGCCCCCCATGGGGAGGGAGTGCTCACCATGACGATGGACACTGTCAGGAAACAGATCTATGCCATCACGTGGCCGAAAGGATATTTTGTACACTACGATGTGAACAGCGGCGAAATGAAAGATCTCGGACCGGTCTCCGCCAACGGCGAAGCGGGCCGGGTAGGCGAAGATTACAGGGTCCTGTGCCGGTCCGTGTTCGTCGACCCGCGCGACGGGTTGGTTTACTACTCAACGGCCGGGGGGGATATCATGTGTTATGATCCCGAAGACTGTACAATTGAAAAATTGGAAGATGTGGACCTGCGGCTGGATTATTTTGGAAGTTATGATCCTGCCGATGCGGGAAGCATGGGCTACAACTGGCGTGCCGTCGTATGGTATCCCAAAGAGGAGGTGGCCTACGGAGTACACGGAAATTCAGGCTACCTGTTCAAGTTTGATCCGGAAAAAAGGAAAATAGAAATTGTGGACCGGATCACATCCGGACCCTCCCGGAAAAGCGGAATGTACGACCAATTTAGTTACGGATACTTGGGATTCGATTTGGGAAATGATAAGGAAACCTTGTATTACCTGACGGGAGGACCTATTTATGAGGATGGAAAAAGAGTGAAAGGTCTGGACAAGATTTCAATGGGTGCCGCACGCGGAGTGGAAAATCTCCACCTGGTCACGTACCACATCCCTACCGGACAATACATCGACCATGGCCCCGTATTTTACGAGGACGGATCGCGTCCCGCGTATGTGAACTCGATCGCTTTCGACAAGCAGGGAAATGTGTATACCCTCGCCAGGTTTGAACACGAGGGTAACTTGGTAGAAGATTTGGTAAAGATACCGGATCCGTTTAAATAACAAACAATGCTTTAAACAATGGTAGAGAAGACTACGGGAGGAAAGGCCTATTAAATAAACTACAATCGATTATAAAAAATGATGAAACATTTTACTGCACTGGTATTACTTCTGTTCTCTTTTTTAGGGGTTCATTCCCAGGAGATCATCCCTTTTCCCAATCATTATGAACAACGTGAAGGTGTGTCAATTGTTCCGAAAGTGATCACCGTCTCGGCCCAATCGGGAGAATTCAGCTCACTGATTCCCGGATTCTTGGAAACGCTGGAAAATTTTTCCCTGCGGGCAAAGAAAATGGAGAAAAAGGGATGGATACAACTGGTCAGGAACACCGCCTGTTACAATCCCGAAGAATACCGGTTGATTGTCTCCCCCGCAGGCATTGTCGTCGAAGCCGGATGTGCAAACGGCTGTTTTTACGGGTTGCAGTCGGCTTTTCAGTTGATAAACAGTGCCGGGACGGGAGGTTCTATCCCGTGTGCGGTTATCCGTGATGTTCCCCGTTACGGATGGCGCGGCCTGATGCTCGACGAATCGCGTCATTTTATAGGGAAAGCCGAAGTGAAAAAACTACTCGACTTGATGGCGTTGCACAAGCTGAACAAATTCCATTGGCACCTTACCGATTCACAAGGATGGCGAATTGAAATCAAGCGGTATCCCCTGCTGACTTCCGTCGGCGCAACAGGAAACCTCACCGATCCGGATGCCCCGGCACAATATTACACCCAGGCCGAAATAGCCGAAATCGTCCAGTATGCGGCAGACCGGTTTATCGAGATCATCCCCGAGATCGACATGCCGGGACATGCCACCTCCGCGGTTAAAGCCTATCCCGAGTTCAGCGGCGGCGGTTCAAAGCAGTATCCCAACTTTACCTTTAATCCCGGGAAAGAAGGTACCTATACGTTTTTGACCAATATCCTGAAAGAGATAACCGCTCTTTTTCCCTCAAAGTATATCCACATAGGCGGAGATGAGGTGCACTTTGGCAACGAACAGTGGAATCACCTGCCTGAAATCGAGGAGCTAATGAAAACACAACAACTCAACGATCTGGTGGCAGTGGAACACTACTTCCTGAACAGGATGTCGGACTCCATCCGCACCCTGGGCAAAACCGTTATGGGATGGGATGAGGTGGTCACTGCCGGTTTACCCGTGTCCAACACGGTGGTCATGTGGTGGCGCCAGGAGAGGCCGGAACAGCTTGAAAAAGCGATAAGCAAAGGCTACGAAATAGTGCTGTGTCCGCGATTACCCCTTTATCTGGATTTCGTCCAGCATCCGTCGCACAAATACGGCCGGAAATGGTCGAAAGGCGAGTACGCACCCATGGAAAGGGTCTATCATTTTCCCGGTACGGGCTACACTTCGGGCATACCTGTGGCCACTCCACTGGTCAAAGGCATACAGGGGAATGTATGGACAGAAAGAATCCATACGTCCGAGCGGTTGCAGTTTATGCTGTATCCCCGGATGTCGGCGTTGGCGGAAGCCGCGTGGACGCAAGACCGGTCAAAAAATTACGAGAGCTTCAATTTACGAATGGACAGGATGATGGAAATTTACAAAAAATCGGGCATCGTTTTCTTCGATTATAAAAATCCCGATTCAACTCCGGAAGTTGCAGGGCCGGAGAAGAGATGAAAAAACTGGAGAGATGAAGTCTGATCAAACAAGCGATGCAACTGCCGGCCTGAGCAAGGAACAGGGAAGGATCCTTTCCGTCGACTTTTTCAGAGGACTGGTAATGTTTATCCTGGTATCGGGGATAGCGACCCTGTTTCACCAAATGGTGGAACAGGGGGAGGGAGGTATTTTTATTGCCTGGCTCGACAAGCACTCCAATCACGGCACCTGGTTCGAGATCTATTTCTGGGACTTGATACAACCTTTCTTTATGTTTATCGTGGGTGTCGCCATGCCTTTCTCACTTTCAAAAAGGCTTGCCCAAGGCGATAGCTGGAAGCAATCGTTTATTCATGCCTTGAAGCGTTCTTTCTGGTTGCTTCTGCTCGGCTTTATGCTGGGAGCAAAGGACGACACCTATTACCTGACTAATATCCTACCCCAACTGGCGTTTGTGTATGTCTTTGCCTTTCTGCTGTTGCAAAAGGATATTAAATGGCAACTGGCCGTTTCTTTTGCACTGATACTGGTCTCCGATCTGCTCTATCATTTTTGGCCGATAGAAGGATACAATATGCCCTACACGCCCGACCACAATTTCGGCGCGTGGTTCGATTCGGTCACGGTAGGTCACCTGCATCCCGACCATTGGGTCACATTCAATGCGGTGCCCACCTGCGCCCACATCCTTTGGGGTGTCTGTACCGGCAAATTATTGATGACGGATTTGTCACCAATGAAAAAACTGTCGATCATGCTTTCAACTGGAATCGCCGGGATCATGGGCGGGTATCTGCTGGGATTGTATATCCCCATGATAGAGCGTATCAGCACCGGCTCCTTTGTCGTTTTCAGCGGCGGCTGGTGCCTGCTGGCGATGGGATTGTCCTATCTCTTTGTGGATATACTCCGCTTCAGGAAGATTGCCACGTTCTTTGCCATTGTGGGAATGAATCCCATCTTTATTTACATTTTCAGCATGCTTGGCGGAAAAAATCTGCTTACCCGGATGGCCCGTCCGTTCACGTACCGTCTTTTTGGCTGGGGAGGAGATATGGTGATCAACATGGTGACGATTGTGGTGGTGGCGTTTATGGTCTGGGGCATCTGCTATTATCTGTATAAGCGGAAGATTTTCATTAAATTGTAAAATAATAAAATAACATGAGAAGAATTCATTTTGTATGGGTACCGTTTCTGCTTTATGCTTTGTCGGTGAATATCCCGGCTTTATCGGCGAAAGAACCCGAAAGGGTGATCCTGTTCATGATCGACGGAATGCACTGGCAGGCGCCGGAAAAGTTGAACATGCCGGTGCTAAATTCCCTGATAAAGGAAGGAACGTACGTGCGGAAATCGCACATGATCATTCCCCATCACCCCACGGTGGGGGATTACAGCCTGTCGAACAGTTGCTCCTTCCCCAATCCGATGCTCCACGAAGGAACCATTTTCCTGAGTCCGGAAAACAAAATGATCCAGGAGATGATCTCCCCGAAGCAACAAACGGCATTCGTGGTGAACACAACGGCCTATCGTTCCGTGGGAAGAGGTTTCTCCACCTGCATCATGGATAACTCGCTGACCGACGATCAAACAGTGGAACAAGCCATCAAACTACTCGAGAGTCAGAACATTCGTTTTATGCGTGTCCATCTGCAAAGCCCGGGCTCCATCGGTACGTCCATAGCCATGTTCAGTGAAGGAAAGCCGTATGCGAGAGATATTTTCGGAAAAGGCTCTCCCTATGTCAATGCTATTGAAAATGCCGATAAATTGTTGGGAAAATTCATCGATCATTTGAAAAAGACGGGAAAATGGGAGAGTACCGTTTTAATTGTAACCTCCGATCACGGACAGAGCAAGGTGGGGTGGCATCCCATGCTGGACGAAGACAGTTGGGTAACTCCCTTGGTCTTTTGCGGAACCGGAATCGCCCGGGGACGCGAACTTCCCTACTTTGAGCATACCGACCTGGCGCCGACAATCGCCCGGCTGTTGGGCGTGGAAGCCCCGAACACCGGCGGAGGAGCGGGAAAAGCCGTGGAAGAGATCATGAAAAAAACGGACGCATCATACTATCATCCAGCCCGATATATCAAAACCATCAACCAACAGATACGGCAATACAACATACTGTATGCCCAATTGGTTCTGGTTGCCGAAAAGAACAACTGCGTGGCCAACATCATCTCCTCCCTCTCCAATGAGAACCTGACCCCCGAGCCGTTTTACCACCAGGACAGGATAACGGAGTGGCACAGGGCGGGTTCAACGGAACACCTGATAGAGGCCAACGAGGAGGTATTGCATAAAATGAAAGAAACATTGCTGATCAAATAAAAATTTATGGTACAAAATTTATTGAACAAAAATCGGTTGCGGTTCGGTATGGCTTTTCTTTGGATGATTTCCATTTGCTGCCTTCACACCACAACCGTACATGCACAGGACACGGAAAAGATGGCGAAGCAAAACGCTTTTGAGCAGATTTTCGGCGATGCCGTCAGACTGGATCCTGCTATGGTCGAAAAAGTAAAAAATGATACCCCGGGTAAGCGCCACTATGTGGACAGGGACGGTGACGGCAAGCCGGAGGAGGTGTGGTTTATCGATATCGAACCGCGCCATACGGAAGCAAAGAAACCGATACTGGTCAAGGTGGTTGACGAGAATGGTAATCTCGAGACGGGCAAGGAGCCCGAAAAGTATGGGGACCTCTGGATCGCCGACTGGCATGCCGACGGATTGGTCGATGCCGTGATCGGTTATCGTGACCTGGATGGAGACGGGGATCTCGACGTGATGGAATGGTTCACTTACGGCAAGAAAGGCTGGCGTGTTCCTTTCGACGGATTGCGGGCACTTGTCTCCACCGACGATGGAGACGACAACCTGCTGGATTACGATATGGATTACGTCTATTATCAGATCCCTTGCCAGAACCACTCGCATTTTGGGGGAAACGAAAGTTTTGTCGTTTATTACCTGAATCCCGAACAAGACAAATGGATTCCTCATTTTGAAAACCCGTTCCTCTTTTACGATTTCGATAACGACGGCATCAGTGAAGAGGTAATCCGCGTAGAAGGAAAGGAAGAGCTGGTGAAGTCACTCCGGTGGAGCTTTAATGTGAACCCGATAGCGGGAAAGCAAAGAGACTTCGATGTCTCCGTTTCGGCATGTGCAAAAGGATGGACACAAGACAAAGATCGGGAAAGCGATTTCACCATGTATTTACCGGAAGAGCAAACGGAACATTTTATGATCCGGGGCATTCCTACCGGTCCGGTGTTGAAACGCTCTACTGCACGCAATTACTTGCAAACAGTTACTTGGGAACGTGTGTTGATGACCTGGAACGAGAATAACCTGAATATTGCTTTTAACGATCCGAAAGATACCATTGAACGTTGGGAAGGAGTGATCAATGCCGCATCCACCGATTCGGGATACGTGATGCCGCGGATCGGAGCTCCCGACTGCGGACCTTTCAACAAACGCTATGAGCTGGTGCTCAAGCCCGCCGGACCCAACGAGTTTTATTTCAATCCCGCCGACCACCGCGCCCACATCAAGAACAGCGACAGAAGCTGGATCAAGGTGGATTACGACTTCGACATAAAAACAGACATGACCTACCTCTGGGTGGATACAGACAAGGACGGCATCGTGGACAGGGTGGATATCGACACGGATGGCGACGGCATAACGGATGACTCCTACCCCATCGATGTGTCGGACGTAAAACCGGTGGGCTGGACATTCAAGGAGTTAAACGGGACGTTGGCGCCCATTTTTAAAACCGAACCGGAAAATAAATACAATCTGGTGATGGCTCTTACGACAGCACTCCGATCCACGAAAGAGGGAATGGAAGAAGACGCGGTGTGGGATATGCTTGCAAATCGCATGCAGGATAAAAATATTCCGGACGATATTGCACGTCGCCTTACGAACAGCGACCAATCCATATTGTACTACCTTACACTGGTGCAGGACCGGCAGATCGACCGGCTGAAAAAATCGGGATACAAAAACCGCTCTTTCTGGAAAAAATTCAACGTAGCCCGCAGTAAAGGCGACACACAAGCTATGGTCAAAACCGTTGCGAAACATTTCAAGACGGGCAGACCGGAAGAAGATTATCATGTATGGACGGCACGGTTGCGCAGGGAAGAGGACAGACCGCGCGTGGCCTGGAATAACCAATGGCTTCCGCCCAACTGGGGATGGGAATCGGAAAAAGCGGCCTTTCGCTTCTATTTGGGTCATTTCGACCTCTTCGGTAAACGTCAGTGGATCGACATGCTGATCATGCCAAAAATAGCCGAGGGCAAGAGTTACCATATCGACCAGAACGGCTGGGGAATGGATATCCTGCACGTGGGAAAAACGGCAGGATGCGGAGGGGTCATCCTCTATGTGAACGGCGTGCCCTACCCCGTGCGTAACGAAACGGGCAAGGGAAATCCCACTTTTACCGGCCGTGTGGTTGAGCAAACCAACAACCAGCTTACCCTCGAATTTGTAGCGGAAGGGGTCGGCCCTGAAAACACCCCTTGCACCGTACGCCTGCGTCCTTCAATCGGCGCCGGGGATCTTTACTCATCGGTGGAAGCAACGGTGGACGGCGGAGCTCCCGGCGATAAGATCGAATTAGGTATCGGCCTGGTGCGGTTACCAGACGAGACATTCTTTTCCGACAGGGATGCCGGCATCATCGGTTCGTGGGGATTCCAGGATCCGGAGATCGGTTGGATAGGCATGGGGATCATGTTCCCGCCGGACCGCTTCCTGCGTTTCGACGACCAACCGGAAGAGCACCGGGTCGTGCTGGAATGCAAAAAAGGAGTTCCCGTAACTTACCAAATCCGAGGTGATTGGTTACGCGGTCATCAATTCCCCTGCTGCCCTTCGGCACAAGATTGGTTTGATATATTAAAAAAATAACAGTGATCAAAAAAAAGTAGAAATCAATAAAATAATTCACAATGAAAAAAAATCTTTTAAAACCCACACCCTAAATTTCTAGGTAATCAAAATTTTTCATCTGCTTGAGTAATGTTTTGGTTGACTTATTGATTTCAGCCGTAACAAACTCATCGGAAGGATTATATTCTTGACCAATGGAGTAGAGGCTGTCTCAAAATAGAGGCAGTCTTCCCTTTCTGGTATAAGCCCACTCATATGCCTTGTATCTGTTGATACCCAGCTTAACGAGATTAGCCCACTTGGTACTGATACGTTTCCATTGTTTCCATATTACCATGCGTAGCCTTCGACGCAACCAGGCATCCGTTGTTATTAGTAACGTTTTAATGTCCGCCAGTTTGAAGTACTGCACCCAATCCTTTATATATTGGTTTAGTGCTATCTTTCTGCGCTCATTCACCCATCCATTGCTTCGGGATGTAAGCTCTCCAATTCTGGCTCTCATCTTTTCCACACTTTTGGGGTGAACCCTCAGCCTGCATTCTCCATTGTATCGGTAAAAGCTATAGCCAAGGAACTTGACATCCCTGATGCAGGCAACTTTCGTTTTGTCCCGATTGACTTTCAAAAAGAGCCTCTTCTCGATGAACGAGATGATGCTCTCCATCGTTCTTTCGGCATTATGCAGCCTCATCCCGACGGGTATGCCTGATATGATTCGTGTTCCTCGGGGCGGAACTTTGCCTGGGACTTCCTTCAGATTCAACCTCATGATGGACATCCTTGTCTTCGGTTAATGGTTGGCGATCACAAACCCCCATAGTGGACTTTCACCACCAAGCCAAGTGACATGCATGGCACACAAAAAAGAGGCTGTCGATCTTTTGTAGTGACCCCAAAAAGTTGGACAAAATACTTTTGGGGTCACTACATTTTGAGACAACCCCTACAGTTTATTTTTAGTCTATTGAATGTTGTTATGGTTTGGTTGTGCTGCTTTTGTACTTCTGAAAGTTCGTTGTTTAAGCGGTAGAGGTGCTGTATCTGGTCTATCTCTTTTTGGCATTGCGCGGAATAATCGGGCAGCTTGGGATTGATAAAATCAACGCTGGATTGTTCGTATCTGATTTTTTTGGTGGTGAGAAACATATTTTTTTGGTGTAGTCCGCCATTGTATCTACCTTGTTTTTACCTCCTTGAATGAGAAATAGCGTTCTTCGCATTCGGCGTTTGTATATTGCATTGGCGGCTTGTGTTTAGAATGGCGGT
Source organism: Proteiniphilum sp. LBM24028 (assembly GCF_056629195.1). NCBI lineage: Bacteria > Pseudomonadati > Bacteroidota > Bacteroidia > Bacteroidales > Dysgonomonadaceae > Proteiniphilum > Proteiniphilum sp. LBM24028. The sequence goes on from NZ_CM152817.1 coordinate 2,358,227, forward strand.
AATACCAATGCTCCAAGTCTTCGCGTTTGCTTTCGATAGCGGTAAGCGAAAACCTCCTGTGATTGTGCGTAAGGCAGTGCAAACACTTTATCTATCAACGTTTGGCAAATAAGCGGCATTGTCGGCAATATTATCTTCCTGCAAAATATCAAATAAAGCATTGTCGGACTGTTCTTTGGAAATTACCGAGTGTTCAGGGAATTGAACGGTAGCGGTTATTCGAAAATTGTTTAACTTCATTTCTATGTGAGAAGATTATTGATTAATCTTGCATCATTTTTTTACGGAGGACATCCTTGAGGTTTTCCTTCGGAGAAAGTCCTAGTTTTGTCCGTATGTGGGAACGCTGGCTGGATATATTAGTTTCTGTTTTATTCAGTTTATAGCATATTTCCAGCAGTTTACACCCTTTCAGTATCAAATCGCATATCTCAATTTCCGAACGAGTGAGTTCGGGGAGCTTTTCGCTCAGTCGCGTGTAGTCTATCTGCTCCTGTTCCATCAGGTAACGCACCTTTTTCCTAATATTTTTCTCCGCTTTCTCGCCCACAAGTTCCAGTACTTCACTAATCTGTTGTTTGCTCATAGTTTTTTCCTTCGCCAAAGACATCAATGCGTCCAATTGCTTTTTGTTAAGTTTCAATTGTTCCGAAATCTCTTCATTTTCGGTTTTCAACTCTAAATTTACTTTGGTTACCTGTTCAGTCATTCGCCCTATGAAATACGTAAGGAAAGCTACCAAGATGAATATTGTCAAGAATATGGGTATCAGCGTAAGCAGGAGATCGCTTTGAGCCAGTTTTGCAGATGCCACATAAGAACCTATTGAACAGGCAAATATTACCAGATTCAGATTGCGTATCTGCGACAAATGTGCCACAAAGAAGCATAATAGCAGCAGTGTCATATTGATAAGAATGAAACTGTGAGCCAGCGGAGCACTCAGGGGCGCGTAGGCCAAATGTATCATTTTAATGGTTACATCTGCCTGAATCAGAAGAATATTACAGAAAAGAGCCTGTTTTAATGTAACAACCTTTTTCCAATAAAGTACCAACAAAACTGTTGGTAAAATAATAAAAAAGAGATTACTCGCATAGAAAAAGCCATCTTTGTTCACACTTTCAGACAAAAGTAACACATACGCGCTGATAAACATAATACCGAACTCACAGACAATAAAGACGGCTATCTGCTGTCTTTCAATGAGTGAATTTTCATCTAATATTCCGAAAGGACGAAGAATAAAACGCTCTATTTTTTCAGCCTTCATAATAAAAAGGAATTTTGAAACAAAGTTAATTAAAAGTATGGTGAAAAATACAGTTTCATGGTATTTCAAGGTATAAAAACAATTTTTTTCAGCCTTTTTCAAGGTGCGTATTTTGTTTAGCCCCATAAGAATGAATTAATTTTACAAAAAAAATTAAAACTCCGTTCCATACATAGTTAAATTAAATAATAACGTGAGTTCGGGATAAGAAAAGCATAAAAAAAGTTGTGATATAGGGAGATTATTTGTATATTTATAGCTGATAATCAAACAAATAACAAACATCAGCCCTATGATCACAACAGACAAAGTTATTGAAATATTTTGTATTGCCGACGATTTTTGTGCAGAATATGAGAATGAAATTCAGAATCATCAACTTCAAGCCGGGGGTACAACTAAAAGGAGAAACAGGAAAACGCAAATGTCCCAGAGCGAGATTATTGCCGTGATGGTCTGTTTCCACTGCGGAACCTTCCATAATTTCAAGAATTATTACCTGTTTTATATTTGCAAACACATGAAGAGCTATTTTCCAAATGCCGTTTCCTACAACCGTTTTGTCGAGTTGCAACCCAGGGTGATTGTACCTTTCATGCTCTTGCTCAAACTCTTTGGATTTGGTGAATGCTCAGGCATTACATATGTGGATAGCACTCCCATTAAAGTATGTCATAACAAGCGTATACACTCGAATAAAGTATTCAGGGATCTGGCACAAAGAGGGAAAAGTACGATGGGCTGGTTTTTTGGATTCAAGCTTCATCTGGTCTGTAACGAAAAGGGTGAATTGCTGAATTTCTCTCTCACAAAAGGCAATGTCGACGATAGAAACCCTGACGTAATCAATGTTCTTACCAAAGATCTTTTCGGTAAACTATATGCAGACAAGGGTTACATCAGCACAAAGCTCTTCGAGATGCTGTTTGACCAGGGTGTTCATTTAGTGACCGGTATACGCTCAAATATGAAAAATTCCCTGATGTCATTCCGCGACAAGATTCTCTTACGCAAAAGATCTGTAATTGAGTCCATCAATGATGAACTGAAGAATATCTGCCAGATAGAACATTCAAGGCATCGTTCCACACATAATTTCATCATGAACATAATTGCTGCATTGGTGGCATATTGTTTCTTTCCCAAAAAGCCTTCAATCAAATTTGAAGTGGAAAAGTCAAGTCAATTAACCATTTGGGGATAATATGTTATCCCGAACTCACGTTAATAATATATAGTTTATCAATGAAGAAAACAATAGTATCGACCTTTATTCTTCTTGTTGCATCGTTTGGCTTAGCCCAGGCACAAGAAACGAAAGAACAGGTTACTTTCCGCTTTGTGGCGGGAAACGACATGCTCTTCTCTCCGTGGAACGGTAACGGGGAGAATCTTGCCCGGCTCACGGAGTTTATCACTACGCATAAGGAGACCTTTGTTTTGGGTGAAGGGGCAATCTACGTGAACGGCTACTGTGCCACTACAGGCAATACTGCTCAACGATTGCAACGCGCCAAAACCATGAGTAACCGTGTAAAGAGCGAACTGATTACGTGTTGCGGTCTCACGGAGCAACACTTTATTACGCAAAACGTCGCTACCGCTTACGAGGGGCAAAAAAATATTGTCGTGGTAACCGTTACCATTCCTGCACAACAAGCGGAATCCAAGACTGAAAAGCCGGAAGTATTGCCACCAGAACAGCCCAAACAAGAGCTGCAAGAGCTACCAATGGAACAAGCAAAACAAGAGCCGGAGCCACAACCGGAGCCGGCAGTGGCGTTTTCGCCTGCTTCAGCGACAACCACACGCACCGTCTTTAACCTGCGCACCAACCTCTTGTATTGGGCGGCTGCCACACCCAATATCGGTTTACAATGGCGTATCACTCCTTCCTACGGAATTAAAATTGATGGGGGTTACAGCAAATGGGAATATAATGGTGAGAATAAAATTCAGAAACTGTGGTTTATCAACCCTGAGGTGCGTCGGTTTATGCTCGAAAACAAACGCTTCTATATGGGTTTGGGAGCTACACTGGGCGAATACAATCTGAAACTCGGCAGTACAGGCTATCAGGGAAGCGTATATGGAGGCGCACTCACGGTAGGATACCAATTGTCTATGGGCAGACATTTCTCATGTGATTTCAATATAGGTCTGGGTGCGGCACATTTAACCTATGACACGTTCGGAGTAATTGACGGCGTGCGTGTTTTCAAGGCAAAAAAAGTCAGTAAAACAATTTTTGGTCCTACTCAAATCGGGGTTAGTCTTATATGGCATATCAGTCATCCATCTCTAAAAAGGCAAGCATTATGATACGGAATAAAAAAATAACGACGAGTATATTCATTGCTCTTTTGCTATTTTTCTCCTGCGTAAAAGAGGAAATTTACGATACCGCCCATCCCGATAAGGGGCAGATAACCCTCGTTACCGACTGGAGCAAAAAAGGGGAGGGTATTGCTGCCCCAGAGAGTTATACCGCGCAAATTGGCGATTATGCAGTCGTTTTGAAAGGAGATCATAGCGCACTACCCCACCTTTTTACTCCGGAAACATACCGAATGCTGGTATATAATCCGGCGGAGAAGATAAGTGTGAAAGATGAAACCGCCACAGTTGAAACCACTACAAACGGTTATATGGAATCGCTTCCGGGGTGGTTCTTTTCCCATGCGGGCGAGGTAACCGTGGAGAAAGACCGCGATTACACCTTTACCGCTACCATGCAGCAACAGGTGCGCGAGCTGAACCTGTGGATAGAACCCACAGGTGGCACAGTAAACAAGGTGGGATCGGTTACGGCGGAACTCTCGGGCGGGGCGCAGCAACTAAACCTACGGGACGGAACGTTGCGCGTTGAGAAAAACATCAGCCTCACCTTTGCCAAACAGCCCGACGGCAAATACAAGGCAACGGCCCGATTGCTCGGATTTGTTTCCGCCATGCCCAAACTTACCGTTAAAATTGCGTTTGCAGGAGGCTCTCCCTCAGAAATCACGCAAGATTACGACCTTGGCAATCAGCTAAAAACATTCAACGTGGAGAAAAACAAACCGTTTTCGTTGGGTGCCCAACTAATGGAAATGCCCACCGCAGCCGGATTTATAATAACCCTTACCGATTGGAAAACCGTAAAAGAGGGCAATGGAATCGCTGACTAACAAACTCATCCACCGAACTTAATTTAATTAATAATATACAATAATGAAGAAGTACTTTTTTTTAGCAACAGTAGTCATAGCCTCTTTATCGGCTTGCAACGAAGAAGAGATTAATAATCAGGTAGATAACCAACAAGCAGTACATTTTACCACTGCAATAGCCAATAAAGCAGCCACCCGTGCCGCAGGCACGCAGTGGACGGCAGGCGACAAGATAGGTATCCGTATGTTTGATGCCGCATCAGCTACCGTAAACAATTACGACAATGTGCCTTACACCATCGATGCCGCCGGCATTATCACGCCCGCTGACGCGGATATGTATTATCCGCTTGACGGTTCTAATGTAGGCTTCTTGGCATACTACCCTTACAAGCAGGGAATTACCGATACATATTCGTTAAATATTGCAGACCAAAGCACGCCTGAAGCCATAGATTTGCTGCATGCAAAAACAACCGTAGATTACAATAAACGTTCAACAGCGGTACCCCTTACTTTCAGCCACAAACTGAGTAAATTCGTTATCAAAACCCAAAAAGGAGCAGGCATTACCTCGCTTGCAGGAATGACGGTTACCACCAAATGCAGGACTACCGCATCATTCAACCTCAAAAGCGGCTCGCTGGACAATTATGACAATCTTGCAGCCATCAATTTCAGGACAATAAAAGAAGGAGAACACTATGAAGCCATTATTCTTCCGGTAGCCTCCGCATCCGCAGAAAATTCCATGACGGTACGCTTTGTCATCGGAACAGATGAATATGTATGGAAAGTACCCACAACCGCCGCATTCACCGCGGGTAGCATCCACGAATGGGAGATTACCGTTAGCCGCACCGCCGTTACGGGCATACAGGGAACTATAGCTCCGTGGAGTACCGGACCTGGCGGCAGCGGAACTGCATTGTAAGAGAATTCTTAAAAAACTACGATATGAAGATACACAAAATACAGACGTTGTGCGTTGTCAATGTTGTAGAGACGCAATTAATTGCGTCTCTACTGATGCTGGCAGCCGTATCCTGCAGCAAGGAGAAGGAAATCCTGCCGGATACCGCGGCGGCGGTGCGATTTTCCGTTGCCATTGCGGGTAATAATGCCACCACCCGCGCCGCAGGCACGCAATGGACGGCGGGCGACAAGATTGGCATACACATGACCGACGGCATGGTGGTAACAGCATACCAAAATATGCCTTACACCGCCGATGCCAACGGCAACTTTACCGCCACGGCGGGCGATATGTACTACCCTGCAAACGGCTCTATGGTGGGCTTTACGGCTTACTATCCCTACAACACCGCGTTGCAGAACGGTAGTTTTGCCGTAGATCTCACCGACCAAAGCAATCCCGAAACCATCGACCTGCTCTATGCCTCTACCATGGCGCAGCATAGCAAGCTTAGCACAGGGAGCGTAACCCTGCCGTTCCGCCACGTGATGAGCAAATTGGTACTGAAAACCGTAGCGGGAGCGGGATTTACCGCCACCGATCTCGCGGGAATGAGCGTGTCGATAACGGGGCTGAACAGCGCCGCTACGTTCAATACCGTTTCGGGCGAACTGACCGACAGGGCAATGCATGCCCCCATTGTGCCCTACATCGAAATGGACGGCTCGCACTATGAAGCCATTGTACTGCCCGCCGCCATTGCCGCGCAAAGCATGAAGGTAACGTTTACCGTGAATGGCAATCATTACGTGTGGTATGCTCCTGCGCTGTCGCTTGCCCCCGCCACGCTCCACGAGTGGACAATCACCATCAGCCACACCGGTATTACCGCCACGGCAACCAACATTGCCCCGTGGGACACCACCAGCCCTATTGTGAATGACGACACAAGACCTGTTTACAAGATAGGCGACTACTACCCCGACCCTGCCAACTCCGCCACCGCCATAGGCGTGGTGTTCAGCATAAGCAACGGCAGCAAAAACGGCAAGATCGTGAGCTTGGATGAGGGGCAAAATCTGCAATGGAGTACAGAATCCTGTGTTACCGGTGCAATATCTGACTTTGACGGAGAGGCGAATACCAATGCCATTAAGGAGTATAAGCAGAACAACCCGACAAGCACCGTTACCTTCCCCGCCTTTGCATGGTGCATCAACAAAGGCGCGAGGTGGTATCTGCCGTCAAAAAATGAGTTAGTTGAGCTTTATGGTAAAAAACAGGCAGTAAACAATGCTTTAGCGGGCATTGCCGGAGCAACGCAGTTGTACAGTGGTTGGTACAGGTCATCGACGGAATACGCCCCCTACAGTAATCATGCGTGGTTAATCTATTTCAGTAATGGCAATATAGACTATGATTACAAGCTCGCTTTTATTAATGTTCGTGCGGTGTCTAAGTTTTAGCAATTAATGATTACAGAAGAAATCGTTTAAAAACAACCGATTATGCGAATGAAAGAAATATTTAAAAATGTAGAGACGTTGCATGTTGTAGAGACGCAATTACTTGCGTCTCTACGAACGGCATCTCTACTGGTGTTACTGCTGGCAGCAGTATCCTGCACCAAGGATACCGATATAGCCATTGCCCCTAACACCGACACAACGCAGCCCATCTGTTTCGAGATAGGTTTTGCGTGGCAAGGGGCGGGCGGAATGCAAACCCGCGCCGCTACCGACAAGGATTTCCACACCACGTGGGAAGACGGCGATGCCATCGGCATTTTTGCCGTGAAGTATAAAAAAGGTGAAACAGCTACCCTTGCGGCTTCGGGCAACTACATCCAAAATGTGAAGCTCACTTACAGTAATGCGACAGGCACGTGGACACCCGCCACGCCGCTCTATTTTCCGGCAGAAGAAAATATGCAGCTCGATTTTTATGCCTACTATCCTTATATGGATTTGACTGAAATAAATCCCCCTACTCAAATGGCATTTGGCGTGCAGACCGACCAGAGCGGCAACGGTTTTAACGCTTCCGACTTGTTGTTTGCCAAGGCGCTGAACGTAAACAAGGGTAGTACGGCTTCCCTCTCTTTTAACCATCTCTTTGCGCTGGTGGAGGTGGATATTTCGGAAAGAGCCGACAACACGCCCCTCTATGTTGCCGACAAACTGAAAGTATCACTCAGTGGAGTACAAAACTACGCGATGGTTGATTTGTCTCATAATCCCGTTTATCCCATCGTCATTACCGGTATTTCGCCATCCGATATTCTGATGCACCGCATGGATATGGGCGATGCCTCTAAATACGTGTATCGTGCCATTGTGCCCGCGCAAGCTATTGTTGCCGGGCATAAGATGTTTACCTTCCGGCAAGATTTGGACGGCAACGGCAGCTATGCCGACGGCAACGAGTTTTCGCTCTCCTACACCCTTCCCGCCCAAGCCGATCTGGTACCCGGCAAAGCCCTGCGCTACAAGATAAAGACGGTGGAAACCGCCACGCCCGACCCCAACCACCTGTATGCCGTGAGCAACTACTATCCACACGTGGGGAGAGTGCAAGGCGTGGTGTTCAGCGTAACCAACGGCGGCAAAAACGGCAAGATAGTGAGCCTGGATCAATCGCCGGAAGGCCTTATATGGAGTTCAGTAGATGACAGAGATTTTGGTGCAACATCTGTCAATGACGGACAGGCGAATACCAATACCATTAAGGCGTATAAGCTGAACAATCCGGCAAGCACCGTTACCTTTCCTGCCTTTGAGTGGTGTATAGCTAAGGGAGCGCAGTGGTATCTGCCGGCAAGAGATGAGTTGAGGGAGCTTTACACCCCAAAAGCAGCGATAAATACGGCTCTGGCGGGCATTAGCGGCACAACACAGTTAGACGATAGCGTGACCTACTGGTCATCGTCTGAATTCAATAAAAATAATTACGTGTGGAATGTCCTATTATTAGATGGTCACGGCAGTGCCTACTTGAAAAGCAGTAAATACTACGTCCGCGCCATATCCGCATTTTAACAATCGAACTATTATATAAACGTGGTATCAAAATAAAATAAATTAATTATGACACAAACAAAACAACAGTGGCGGCAGCCGACAAAAATCTGGTAGCGGTTGAATTGTACGACCTCTCCATCTCCGCACACAAAGAAGACCGTTTCGGACGGGTAGTAACCGGAAAATCGCTCAACGAGGACGATTTGATTAAAATTGCCGTGCGGCGGCGCACCGACATCAGCCCCGCCGTCTTCCGCGCGGTGCTGGACATCTTATTTATACTTTCCTCCAATTCCTTCAAATGCAGATAATATTAATATATCGCTTAAAGGGGATGATTTTAACTGGAAAGGAGTTGTAGTAAAAAACACAATAGAAAAATTTATTTAATTTCTATGACCGGATTTTTGAGTTTATCGGCATAAAAACCTCCGTACTCACGGATATGCCTCTCAATAAATAAACTAAAAGTATCGGACGCTGACGCTCGATAATGTTGTAATCTTCAATGAGTCTTTTCAATTGCCCGCCAATGCTCTTGTTTCCTAAAGCCGATTCAATTTCGGGTTGAGTATTGATTCCACCTGAAATCGCACTTAAAATAGAAAAATATGTGGCATAATTTTTACCAAATTCTTCTATCAATAAATTCTTTCCTTCATCCATAAATGAAGAGTTTTCCGGAACCATGAATTCTATCATTTTACTGATGCTCAAGCTTTTTCAATAACGAAACATGATGAATGGAACAGGGTATGGAGCGCAGTAATACGAATGGAAAGCAAGCACGATTTACATAAAGTGAAATGTCCTACCCTGTTGATGATAGGAGATCATGATACGATGACGAATTATCAGCAACCCTACATACAGGAAAATATTCCTCATTCCGAACTCAAAGTTATTCCCAATGCGCATCATGGAACCAATCTGGATAATCCCGATAAGGTTAATGAATTGATTAGGGAATTCTTACAAAAAATAATGTCTAAATATTGATGTTTAAAGGAATGTCAAAAAGGGAATCTTTTTGAATGCTATTTGAAAGGCCGTATCAGATAACGCGGCAATGAAAAAACAATCAGTGTAATAATTCGTTTTTATATAACAATCCTAAAACAATAACAATGAAGAAAAAACTATCATCCCTACTATTGCTTGCGATGGCACTGTCCGCTATCAGCTGTTCGCAACGCAAACCGGCTTCTGAAAAATCTACAGAAGCAACTGATTCTATTCAAAAAACAGATGTTTCACAGACGGTTACAGAAAAAGATGAATTAAGGAAATACGTTTTAACCCTGCCGTCGCTTCAAAATGAATCACAGTATAAAGTAGAAATTATACCTTCGGTATGGATGGAGGTTGACGATTGCAACGGCTACGGATTGCAGGGTAAATTTGAAAAGTCGGTTGACTTGGAAACAGGATTGACAAACTTGATCTTTAAGTCGGATGGAGAAGTATTTCAAACCGCGATGGGTTGTCCTACCGACAGCATGCACTATGAATATGTGACCGGACCAACCACATTGATGGATTACGATAGCTCTAAACCAATAAACGTTGAGGTTCCAGCTGGCAAGAATATCGAAATACGGCATACCGTGTGGAAAGTATCCGAGATGATATCGGTAGCCCAAAGTACGGAAGAGATTTTGAAAGATTTTCCTGAATATCAAAAGAAATTATATGGTTCCACCTACGAGGGTTACATGATTAAACTAACCAACATAGCTGAGGACTCAAAAATTGAACTTATCCCCGGAATAACCAAAGCGGTAGATTGTAACGAACATTGGATTACCAACCAAGGTTCTGGCAGCGGGGGTATGGTTGAAGTTCCTTATACCTTCTATTTTTACGAGTCCGACGGCAAAATATCATCCACGCGCATGGCTTGCCCTGACGGAAAGTTAACTAAAAAATTCATTCACAGTATGAATCCAATGACTGTCCCCTTCAAAAAATCGGAACCCATCGTTATATTTATCTCCAAAGGATTGGAACTTCGTTATCGCATATGGGATAAAACGGAAACGAATAAGAAATAATTGCTTTACAAGTAAACCTCCGATTATAAATCAAAAGCATACCCGTAGTGCATTTGTAAAATAGTAATAAAAAGTTGTTCATATCGGGTAATATCCGTACATTTATTTGACTGACAATCAATTAAACATCTTGAACAACTTCCTGTCAAAGTTCGAGAAAAATCTCGAGATATTAAAGCAATTTGAAACAAAAAGTAACTTTTTAAATCAAATTCGTCAGCCTCGTTTAAGCGATCTTGAATTAATCGCTGTTGATTTAACGGCAGAGTCTTTTGGAATTGATTTTGAACCTCACTTATTTAGTGAACTGCCTGAGGCAATTAGTTCAAAAATTGAACGTAGTGTTTACAATCGTAGAAGACGTAAACTGTTTTTTGTCAAAGAGCGAATCCGGAAGGCGTTGTCGGAGAAACTAATCGGCTCTGAAAATTATTTCATTGTTGACAGCATGCCTTTGGAAGTTTGTAAATTGTCACGCTCGTCAAGAGTAAAGATTTGCAAAGAAGATTACCTTACGAGTCCCTCCAAAGGATATCGTGCCAGTCAAAAGATGAATTTCTATGGATACAAGTTACATGCTGTATGCAGTTCAAGCGGAGTGTTTTGTGATTCTGAACTTACCTCGGCAGCTGTTCACGGCATCCATTATTTGAAAAATATAAAAAACAATTTTTCGTCTTGCGTTTTACTGGAAGATAAAGCTTATTTAAGTGATGATTATCAGTTGGATTTATTCACATCGAATAATATCTATCAGATTGGAAGTCCCTATGGAGAGTAAAACAGCGAAATTATATAAAACAGCCTTATCTGTTAAGCAAAACAAGATACCGTACAGAGGATCAAGCACAGTACAATCAGTTTTTTTGTAATTGTTTTCATTGTTATTTTTTTTAATTAAAGAGTTGTAATACAAAATTACGGTGGTACCTGCAAGGGTTCATTGACTTTGGTTAAGAACTGATTAGCGAAAACACAAGCCTGCTACAGAAATGCGTTGCATTGATGGAAAATTCAGTACATTTGCTGCGTAAACAAGGCGTTATGGGTAATTGTATGACGACCGCAAACAAAACGATACTAACAATAACAAGAAGATGATTTTACTGAATATAGTATGGCCTGCCGTTTACGTTTATGACGAAATTTGGCGATTTTGGTTTTTAGTATTTGCGACAATTGTAATTGAGACATTCACAATTATGGCAATGCTGAAATATTCATTCAAAAAATCCTTTTTAGCATCAATAATAGGTAATTTAGTTTCTGGACTTGTTGGGACTTTTGTAATGATGTGGGCAATGCTCTTTTGGCACGCACTAGTAGACAACTTTGTTCCTCACGCAACATTTGACATTACTAATTGGGTAGCAACATACATTCTAATGTGCTTAGGTAGTGTGTTCATTGAGGCCTTGACAATAAAACTTATTTTCAAAGGCACTTTAAAAAGGTTATTTATTCCTTTTTTAATCGGTAATTTATTGACTTATGGTTTCATTGCATATATAATGGCAACTAAGACAGACAAGGAACCAAATAAAAAAAGGACAGAACAAGTTTTGTATTTTCCGACACCGAGCAGTTTTACTCTGCTTGACAGCACAAAACTTTTAATATATACAGCTAATACAGAAATATCTTATGGTAAAGACGACAAAATATTGAACACAAATTATTCGTTAGAAATATTATTTGAAAAAGAGAAATCTGAGAACTTTCAATTTGAATTAAGACTTGTAGGTGACAAATACGCAGGTGGAATTGAAGATGGTAGAAAATTAATTCAACTTGACAAACTAACAGACACGATAGGAATAGTTTTAGAGCAAAAAAAATCTGATCCGGCCAAAGGCTGGACAGCGCCAATAATCACTGACACAATTATTTTTGTAAAGCAACCAAAAACAAAAGAATGATAAAAGCAACTACCCATAATAGCCGTTTGCCGCAATGGGCACTGATATGGTTAATCAAGTGCATTGCTTTTATCAACATTTGTGCGTGGATGACAGTAAAATACTCCGAAATTCGCCACCGCGCCCAGCCGCCAAACGTTAGTGGCAAGTGTAACATCCTTTAATAAAAAAATAATATGCAAGATTTACTATTCGACTTTATATCAAGATACATTTCTCTGACAGAGGAAGAAAAGGATGCTGTTTTTTCTTTGGACTTATTCAAGACGGTAAAGAAGGGAACTATTTTACGATTTTGATTATAGGCGCCACAGGCTCGGTAGGTTCTTCGGCAATTCAAATCGCAAAACATTACAAAGCAGACATTACCGCGGTTTGTAGTGCTGCAGGAAAAAGACTTGCAGAAGAATTGGGAGGAAATGACCGTGTTTTTTGACTTTCCCCTGGAGATCCGGAAGATTATTTACACGACCAACCTGATTGAAAATTTGAATGGTAAAATCAGAAAGTACACCAAAAACAAGATGGTATCCCCCAGCGATGAATCACTGAAAAAGTCTGTTTCTCTTTCACTTATGGAAATATCGAAGAAATGGACACAGCCCATTCAGAACTGGGGTTTGATTTTTAACTAATTTTTAGCTATCTTTGAAAATCAGGTTCAGCTGTAAATACAGCCAAACCCTCCGTTTCTTATTTACACAAAATGTTGAACAGTGTCATGAAGTATTTTATACCTATATTCTTCAGTGTTACCCTATTTTTCGTTGCCTGCACAATCCAATCGCCCGACAGGTTGGCCGATTATCCTTCTATCACTGAAATTTTCACGGAACAGGAAGTTTTGGATTTGCAAACATTGCTGGATTCGTTTGAACAAGAAATCGGCATTCAAGCCGATGCATCTCCTGAAACTAGAGTCGCTAGATATTCGGCATTCAACACGCAGGTTTTAGCCTCCATGGAGGAAGGGAACTTGAATAACTATCCGCTATCTAACGAACAGAAAATCAAACTGCTTGATATGTTGCATGTGGGTACGTTCCGCTCTATCTGGAGTTTGGGTAGCGGAGTTCGCCTGATTGAAGACTTGAAAAACAGGCCTGTTATTACCTTTGATATTCATACAATTGGTAAATTTACAGTTTTATTGGCGGAATTGGAAAAAGAGTACCCGCAATTTTCCGGTTTGACTGACGAATTACAAAGGTCAGGAGGTTTAACTCCTCACTTTGTTGTCACACTGTTTTTACAGAATGACAAACTCAATATGAGAGATGCTCGCATTCGACTTATTTATGTGATAAGTTGTCTGCAAGGAGAGTGGAGAAATTAGAAAAAGGAAACCGAAACAGCAAGTTTGCCATTCCGGTCTACTGATTTCGAACTCCTGACTTTTTTTATTTCAAATTACCCAAACCGTTACACCTTATGAAAGAAACAGCTCAGGAAATCAAGGCTATTTTCGACCCCTATTTTCAAGCACCCCTGGAAGTGTGGGAAAGTTTTACGTCTCACGGCGAAATCGTTGAAACAGAGAAAAACGAAGTGTTGAAAAAATTCGGCGAGCGAGAAAAGAGCTTCCATATTATCTTAAAAGGTTCGGGCGGAATTTTACTTTACAACAACAATAACTATATCTGCACCGACCTCTGCTACGAAGGCGATTTTTTGGTCGATTACCTTTCTCTTTTGTCCAATCAGCCTACGCAACTCGAAGTGCTGTGTTTTGAGCAATGCCGTTTATTTAAAATTATACGGCAGGATTTTATTAAACTCGCTCAAACCGGCTATGGCAGAATTATTTGTCAAACCGCGGCCGAAAGTTTGTTTATCCACAAGCAAAACCAGCAAATCGAAATACTTTCAAAAACGGCGGAACAGCGTTACATGGAAATACTGCGCAACCAACGTCATATTTTACAACGAACACCCGACAAATACATTGCTTCCTACTTGGGCATCACGCCCGAAAGCCTGAGCCGGATCAGGAAAAAAACCGTGTAACGCCGTTTCTTATCCTACGATAAGTTTTTTGAAGTTCTTGCACAATAATTTTGCATAAAACTTTAAAAACTTAATTACAATGGATAAAAAGAAAATTATTTTAACGACAATGCTGGCGGTTGTGGCTATAAACAGTACCGTGAAGGCACAACAAGCCGGATCAATTCAATTGGCAGATAAAACATCGGTGTTGCAAGAAATACTTGACAAGACGGTGGACAATAAAAAAGTATTCGGCGTCTCATTCAGCGTGAAGCACAAAGGCGAGGTATGGAGCGGTTCGGCGGGAGACATGGAAAACGAGCAACCGTTTTTTATTGCAAGCACCACGAAACTCTTTACCACAGCCATTATTCTGCACCTTGTTTCCGAAAATAAACTAATATTGGAGGATAAAATCGGCAGGTATCTTGATGACGATGTCATGCAGGGACTTCACTTGTATAAAGGTGTTGATTATTCCAATGAAATCACCGTTCGGAATTTGCTGGCGCACACCTCGGGACTGCCGGATTATTTTGAAGATAAAGGCACAAACGGAAAAAGCCTCGAAGAAGACCTTTTTTCGGGGAACGACCAATTTTGGACTTTTGAGCAAGCCATAGAAAGAAGCAAAAAAAATCAACCCCTGTTTGCTCCAAGCACGAAGAACAAAGCGCATTACTCCGATGCCAATTTTCAACTTTTAGGCAGAATCATCGAAAATATCACGGGCAAATCGTATTCGGAAAACTGCCGAGAACTGATTTTCGAGCCTTTAAACTTGTCAAAAACCTACTTGTATAACGACATAAATGACATCCGTCCCAAGGCAATGTATTACAAAAACAACGTATTGAAAATACCCAAGGCAATGACGTCTTTTGGAGCCGACGGCGGCATTGTTTCCACTTCGCGCGAATTATTGATGTTTGTAGAAGCGTTTTTTACCGGAAAACTTTTCCCTAAAAGCTACATCGAAGAATTACAGGTATGGAACCCTATTTTTCAACCCATCAAATCGGGCGTAGGCATTCATCAGTTTAAACTGCCTGCCATATTGGGCATGCCCGAACTTATCGGCCATTCGGGATTATCGGGCGCATTGGCGTATTATGATCCTAAAAACGACCTGTACATAGCCGGAACTGTAAACCAAATTTCCTATCCTTCAACCTCGTTCACGGTGGCAACAAAGTTAATTCAGGCAACAGTAAGCAAGCGGAAAGAGCAAAAAATCAAATCTGTTTCAGCTATCGGTATCGGAGCTACTTACTCAAGTATAGAAGATAACGCAGGAAAACCCAAAGCAGGCCTTTCGTTGGGTTTGTATAAAGAGTACAACATCTTCAAACCTGTTTCTTTCACGGCGGAGATTTTATACAACCAAAAGGGGGAAAGAGGCAATGACCCACTACAAAATATCAGGTTGCATTATATTGATTTTCCTCTTATGCTGAAATTCAATTTATGGAACGATAAAATCGGCATAGCGTCAGGTTTCAGCACCAATGTTTTATTGGGTTCCAATAAAGCCAAAAACACTTTTCAAAGAGTGGAGTATTCCGTCCCTTTCGCGGTAAATTATGTTTTAACTGATTTCCTACAGGTATCGTTACGATATAATATGGGCATCAGCAACATAGCCAAAAATGATTATCCCGATCAAAGATTAAAAAACAATTGGTTCGGTATTTCGTTACTACTGGTGAAACCATGATGAAAAATTTAAAAAATACTGTAAAGACTTGGAAGAACTATATGACAGATAAAAGAAAAGGAGCACGTTCCACAAAGGATATCCCGGCAAATATTTTGGAACAGCTAAATAGGGGTGAAATTGAAACTGCCAATCTTGTAGAATGGCTGGCAGTTGACCAGCGGATTTTGCTTGAAAACATGCTCAGACAGCATAACCGCACGGAATATCTAAGCCCTGTTCTATTGAAAATAAATCAATTGAAAAGGCAGACCGTAAACACCATAAACGAAGCCATCGGGACAGGTCTTTTTGAAATGGCGGTAAAAAATCGGGATGAAGACTTTTTGGCAATCATGTCAATGCATAAAGCCGACCTTGTTCGTTGCTGGGCAACGTACACCATCGGGAAAAACGAAAATCTGAATATTGTCGAAACATTGCAACAAATTCAACCTTTTGCGGCCGACAAACATTTTGGAGTGAGAGAAATATGCTGGATGGCCGTAAGATCGAAAATAACACGACAACTCAACGAAAGTATCGGAATCCTTTCCCAATGGACAGCCAGCGAAAACGAAAACATCAGGCGTTTTACGACCGAATCGACACGCCCTCGCGGTGTATGGTGCGAGCATATTGAAGACCTTAAACATCATCCGGAACAGGCATTACCCATTTTGGAACCGTTGAAATCGGACAAGGCAAAATATGTCCGGGACAGCGTTGGAAATTGGTTGAACGACGCCGGCAAAACCCGCCCAGACTTTGTTGTGCAACTTTGCAAGCGTTGGGAAAATGAAAGTGATACAAAAGAAACGAAATACATAACAAAAAAGGCATTGAGGACATTATCGATGAAATAAAAATCACTATGCTTAAACCGAAAGACATCTTCTTATTATTGGTTGTAATAGCCTTGACATTTGCGCTGGTGCCGATAGGCAATTGGGCAAACGGAGTGGTAATTTTCGACAACTTACCGCAAGTGATAAACAAGCAAATCGCTTATCAATCGGTTACATTGCTGGCAACCATTCTTTTCTTGCTGTTCTTGTGGGGCGTAAAAAGAAAGCAGTTTCGGGAGTATTTCAAGAAAGGTAATGTTTCCGCGGAGATTTTACCGGAGCCGATAGTCGGAATTAATCCAAAACCGACAGAAAACTGGTATCATTTCGGACGAAACTTCGCTATCGTCATCTCCGCTGTAACGGCTGTTGTCATCTATTTTCAACTTGTACGTCCGAATGGAATTACCTTTGGAACGATGCTATCCGTTTTACCGTTCACCATCCTCTTCGCGCTATCCAACGCTTTTGTAGAAGAAAGTATCACCCGCTTGGGAGTAGTAGTCGTGCTGAAAGGCAGGCTCAGAGACAAAACGATCCCCCTCATCTCGGCACTGATATTCGGAACGGTGCATTATTGGGGAAATCCCGGCGGAATTGCAGGTGTGATAGTCGCCGGATTTTTGGGATGGTTCCTGGCAAAATCGATACTCGAAACCAGAGGGATATTTTGGGCGTGGTTCATACACTTTCTGCAAGATGTAATTATTTTTTCAGCGTTATTGGCAATAAAATAAAAAGGCAATAAATAACTGCAAACAGTAATTAAAATGAAAAAGATACTGATAATTTTAAACGTCTTTGTACTTATTGCAGGAAGCTGTGTGCGGACAACAAAAAAACAGACAGAAAGTAAAGAATATCACATAGTTGAAAATAAAAAAGATACCATTAACAGCCCTTTAATAGAAGAAGATGTAGCGATAAATGGCTCGAGACCCGTATTGATAAACTCTTTGGACATTCACTTAATATTAAGTGATTCCATTTTTATAGGAAGTCCTGAAAAGATAGAGGTAAGAATAATCAATAATTCGGATCACAGGCTTCTTGCAGGAAACTCCTTTTTAATAAAACGTCTAGAGTTCGGATTTTGGGCTATTATTCCAGAATTCGAAAGAATAATATGGACGGATGAAGGATTTGAAATAGAGCCTAAAACTAAAAAAACTTTCAATTTAAATCTTGACATTCTTGATATAAACTTAGTTCAAGGGAAATATCGATTAGAAAAAGAAATATCTATTTTGGATACAAAAGAGAAAGCTAAACACGACAATGGATATCTTATTATGGGAAACCGTCTTCTTGATGCTGAATTTATTATCAAGTAAATCCATTTATATTTCCTGTAAAAGTTAATAAAAACGGGGATAGGTGAATAGAGATATAAAATAGGGTGCAAACCACGTAGATAGTTGATTTACACCCTTTATTGCGGAGAGAGAGGGATTCGAACCCCCGGAAGCTTGCACTTCAACGGTTTTCAAGACCGCCGCGATCGACCACTCTGCCATCTCTCCTTTCGATCGTATTGAAATTGAAGGAGTATAAAAACTCCCCTGTTTTTTTATGCGCGCTGACCGAAGTGAGTTAGCATCATCTTCAGCGCTTATATGCACCACATGGAAGCGAGAAACTCCCCCAAATGCGCGTGCAAAGATAAAACTATTTTTGTAAAGAAAAACATTCCATTGAGATTAATTTAGCCATTTACAGAAAATCAATTATTCATCGTATCTTTGTACCTTTGAAGAAATAAGGATATACAGATGCAATTTACCGAACTTTCACTTTGCAATACACTCCAGGAGGGCCTGGAAGCGATGAATTTTACAGAAATGACTCCCGTGCAGGAACTGGCGATCCCGGTGATCCTGGAAAAGAAGGATGTGATTGCCTGCGCCCAGACCGGCACGGGCAAGACAGCAGCCTTTCTGCTCCCACTCCTGAACAACCTGCAGTCGGAACCACATGAGGAAAACAAGGTGAATGCCATCATCATGGCTCCCACAAGAGAACTGGCACAACAGATCGACCAGCAGATGGAAGGTTTTTCCTATTTCACCCCCTTCTCTTCTGTGGCAGTATACGGAGGAAATGACGGAGAAGCATGGGATGTACAGAAAAGAGGGCTGCTTAGCGGTGCCGATGTGGTGATTGCCACACCGGGCAGGCTGCTCTCGCATATCAACCTGTATAACATTGATTTCTCGGGTGTGAAATATTTTATTCTGGATGAGGCGGACAGGATGCTCGACATGGGTTTCTTTGACGACATCATGAAGATTGCCAATCTGCTGCCAAAAGAGCGACAGACAGTAATGTTCTCAGCCACCATGCCGCCCAAGATACAGCAGCTGGCCAAAACCATCCTGCGTGATCCGGAGGAGATCACCATTGCCATTTCACGTCCACCGGAAACCATCCTGCAGTCGGCTTACATCTGCTATGACGCCCAGAAGATGGGTATTCTGAAGCAATTGTTCAAGGATAAGAAGCCCAACAAGGTGATCCTTTTCTCAGGATCGAAGCAGAAGGTAAAGGATATTGCCAGAACGCTCCATAAAATGGGTCTCTCTGCAGGCGAAATGCACTCGGACCTTGACCAGATGCAACGAAATCACGTGATGCACGAGTTCAAGAACGAAAGAGTGGATATTCTGGTGGCAACAG
The DNA here is from genome assembly GCF_056629195.1 of Proteiniphilum sp. LBM24028. NCBI lineage: Bacteria > Pseudomonadati > Bacteroidota > Bacteroidia > Bacteroidales > Dysgonomonadaceae > Proteiniphilum > Proteiniphilum sp. LBM24028. The sequence goes on from NZ_CM152817.1 coordinate 2,377,770, forward strand.
ATATCGTGGCGCGGGGGATCGACATTGATGACATCACCCTGGTGATCAACTATGATGTCCCCTACGATGCCGAAGATTACGTGCACCGCATAGGGCGTACCGCAAGGGCGGGCGACACGGGCATGGCCATCACCTTTGTTTCGCCCGGGGAACAATATCGTTTCTCGTTGATCGAGAAATTTCTGCAGAAGGAAATCTACAGGATTCCGGTACCTGCAGACCTGGGTGAGGCACCTGAATACAATCCCACGCGGGAGAGTGCGCAACGCGGGAGAGGCAGCCGCACAAAAACAGGCAAAGGAGGAAAACGTTCAGGAGAATCCGATAAGTCGCAGGGAGCAGGAGGTACGGAAAGACCGCCCAAATCGGAACGCAAGGGCAGAAAAGAGAGGCCGGCCAAACTGGAGAAGCAGGAGGAGACGACAGCGGAACAGATTGAAGGAGCAGTGCTACATGCTAATGAAAGAGGAAAGTCCGGCAACCGAAGAAAAAAGGGTTCCCGTGTAAGGGAAGAAGACACGTTACAGCTCGAAAGCAGGGAAGCCGTTCCGATGGCGGATAACCATCCGGAAGGAAGGGATAAGCAACAGAAAAACCGGGATGACAGTGTATCACGTAAAGGTCGTGGAAAAGGGAAATCCCGCAGGAAACAGGAAGCTGCATCCGATGCAAGAGAACCCCTGGGAGAGAGGGAAGCCCGCAAGCAGGGCACCTCAGAAAGGGTACCCGGCGAAAAAACCGGGAAGAGACTTATTAAGAAATCGGAGAGACTGCAGCAGGATGCAGTAAAGCAGGCTTCCGACGGCGTGACCACACCACAGGAAAGCGCTTCCCGGGCACACGGTAATAATTCCAGCGTGAAGGGAGATCATTCCCGCGTAAAGGGAGATAAACGGACCGGTGAAGAACTAAAAAGAGAAAAAAGGTCCGGAAAAACGGGCATGATACGGCCCGAGAAAAACTCGGTGGCTCAGTCGGCAAAGGCCGGAGAATCCCAAAACAAACCGGTAGAACCGGACAGGAAAAAGAGATGGAGCTGGTGGCCTTTCGGCAAGAAATAAAATTTCTCGGGAATAGCTATTCAGCCTGTTGTTCCTGCTCTACAAGTTCCATACCCCGCAGGATAGCTGCCTCATTCATGGGCAGAAGCTTGTGGTGTCGCTCGGGCAGCGACTCCTTCAGTCCCTTCATCACATTCTCCAGTGCCACCATGGGCGATATCTTGAGCAGTCCGCCCAATATGATCATATTGAAAACCCGGCTGTTATCCATTTTCATGGATTCATCCATGGCATTGACCCTGTATACATTGATGTCCTTCCGTTCCACCTTTCTGTGGATGCCATAGCTATCGTAGATGAGTGCTCCGCCGGGCTTTACGCGCGACTCGAATTTCTCAAGCGAAGGCTGATTGAGCACGATGGCCACATCGAACTGATTCACCACCGGTGAGCTGATAGGCTCATTGGAGATGATGACCGTGACATTGGCGGTGCCGCCACGCTGCTCAGGCCCGTAAGCCGGGAACCACGATACTTCCTTTTCTTCCATCATACCCGAATAAGCGAGGATCTTCCCCATAGAGAGCACACCTTGTCCGCCAAAGCCTGATATCACTATTTCCTGCAACATGCTGTCTTCTTTTTAAATATTTTTCAAATCGCCAATAGGATATGCCGGGAACATGTTTTCCACCATCCAGTCGTTGGCTGCGGCAGGAGTCATCTTCCATCCCGAATTGCAGGTCGACACCACCTCTACGATGGAAGTTCCTTTTCCGGCCATTGAATTTTCAAAGGCAAGCCTGATCATTCGTTTGGCTTTTTTCACAGCTGCTGCAGTGTGGACGCTGACACGGGTTGCCAGGCAAACGCCGTCGAGCAGTGCCAGCAGGTCGAGTATCTTCAGCGGATTACCCATGGTCTGCGTATCACGTCCCTCGGGGCTGGTAGAGGTTTTCATATCTTTCAGCGTGGTGGGAGCCATCTGGCCGCCGGTCATCCCGTAAATTCCGTTGTTGATAAAGATGATGGCAATATTCTCACCGCGGTTGGCAGCGTGAATGGTCTCAGCCGTGCCGATGGCAGCCAGGTCGCCGTCGCCCTGATAGGTGAAGACCATCTTATCGGGCAGCAGCCGCTTGGTGGCGGTAGCGAGCGCGGGGGCGCGGCCGTGGGCCGCTTCCTGCCAGTCTATATCGATATAATTATAGGCAAACACGGCACACCCCACCGGAGCAATGCCAATGGTTTTTTCCTGCAGTTCCATTTCCCTGATGACTTCGGCTACCAATTTGTGTACCACTCCATGGGAACACCCCGGGCAGTAGTGCATATGGTTGTCGTTCATGAGCTCCGGTTTGGCATATACCAGGTTTTCGGGGCTTAGTATCTGATTTTTCTCCATACAATTATTTCTTACTAAATCGGTAGATGAGATAAAAAAGGATCGCGGCTCCACCGAAATACCAGGTAAGCTCCATATTCTGCGCAGACGAAAAATAGACGATGATGGTCCCAATGAATGACAACAGGAAAAGGAACAAAAATATATTTCTGATTTTTGGATCCATGACGGTTAATTTTTTAGTGAACTACTTTCTCTTTTAATGCCGCAAGCACCCCGTCGGGCGTGGGAACAATACCTCCCAGGCGGCCGTAGTGGGCGACCGGTATTTGGCCGTTCACTGCAAGGCGGACATCTTCCACCATCTGTCCGGCATTCAGCTCTACCGTGAGCATTCCTTTCATCTTGCCACCATAGGCATGCAATATTTCCGTTGGAAAGGGCCACAATGTGATAGGACGCAAAAGCCCCACCTTGATACCTTCCTTCCGTGCCAGATCGATCGCTTTAAGGCAGATACGCGCCGCGGAGCCAAAGGCCACCAGCAGATAATCGGCGTCGTTGCATTTCACCTCTTCATAGCGCACCTCCGTAGCTTCCACAACGCGGTACTTGGCCTGGAAGCGTTCGTTGTTCTTTTCCATAGCAGCAGAGTCGAGCTCAAGCGAGGTGATGATGTTCGGTTTCCTGTCGGCTGTTTTGCCGAGTGTGGCCCAGGGACATTGTTCCCGGATCTCCTGTTCGGTTCTGCGGCGGCGCCATGCAGGCAGCTTCACCTTTTCCATCATTTGGCCAATAACCCCGTCGGTCAATATCATGGCAGGATTTCGGTATTTGAAAGCCAAATCGAAAGCCAGCCCTACAAAGTCGGCCATTTCCTGCACCGAGTTGGGGGCCAGCGTGATCAGCTTGTAGTCGCCATGTCCGCCACCCTTCACCGTCTGGAAATAGTCGGCCTGCGACGGCTGGATGGTACCCAGCCCGGGTCCGCCACGTTGCACATTTACAATGAGTGCCGGCAGCTCTGCACCGGCCATATATGAGATACCCTCCTGTTTAAGGCTGATGCCGGGGCTGGAGGAGGAGGTCATGGCATATTTGCCGCAGGCGGCACCGCCATACACCATGTTGATGGCTGCTACCTCGCTCTCGGCCTGCAGGACCACCATACCCGTAGTTTTCCACGGGGCAGTTTCCATAAGGGTCTCGATGATTTCGGACTGTGGGGTAATAGGATAACCGAAGTAGCCGTCCACGCCGTAGCGTATGGCCGCATGTGCGATGGCCTCGTTACCTTTCATCAATACTGTTTCTTCAGACATAATACTCGTTTTATCCTACCTTTACCTTATAAATTGTCAGGCACCCATCGGGACAAACATATCCGCAGTTGGCGCAACCGATACAATCATCATCATTCTTCAAGTAGACGTAATGATAACCGCGGTCGTTCACTTCGCGCGGTTCCAGTTCGAGGACGTCGGTGGGACAAGCCACCACACAGAGATCGCATCCTTTACAGCGATCTGTGTTCACCTCTACATAACCCTTAAATTTAGCCATTATCAGGAGTGGTTTTTTAATTGATGCAAATATAACTTAAGTTTATGAAGCATTCAATTTTTCGATGTTAATTTTTAACATGTGGTCTTTCCTTACATCGTCTGTAACGGTCTGCCTGATTCATTATCAAAACCAGCAGGAACCCGTGTTTCATAAGGAATGCCGGTGAATGTCTTTGCTTATGAGGCTGTAAAGTTCTTTCATCACAGGATCGGTGAGCAGGGAGAGCTGTTTCTCCATCACTTCCTCGTCGTACCGTACGGCTGGCCCCGTCTGGGCCGCCTGTGGCGATATCTCCCGCACCTTGGCTGCTGTCTCCGTGATGAGTGGAAGCAGGAAACCGAAGGGAAGTTCTTCCTTTTCAATGATCTCCGAAGCCAGTGTATACATATGGTTCACGAAGTTGCAGGCATAGACGGCTGCAAGATGCAGGCAACGGCGTTTGTCGCCTGAAAGCAGATGTACATTGCATGAGAGGCTTTTTGACAGTTCTTCCAGCATCCGGGTGGTTGCGGGGCTGCTTCCCTCAATGAAGATGGGGACAGATGAAAAATTTATCTCCCGGTTTTTACTGAAAGTCTGCAAGGGATATATCACCCCATGTTCCTCCTTACGTGCGGCAAACAACTGCATGGGCAAGCTTCCGGCGGTGTGTACCCAGGCACCACCGGTGCCTGGCATCTGCTGAATGACGGCGGGAAGGGCATCATCCTTCACTGAAAAGATATAAAGGTGTGCCGCAGGGCTGATCTGAGACAGCTCGTTTGTTGCCTCAGCCCCTGTTTGTGCAGCAAGCAGTACTGCATTTTCCATTGTTCTGCTATATACCTGAACAATGGTGTGTCCTGCCGACCGGCATGCACGTGCCAAGTGTGTTGCCAGATTTCCGGCTCCTATAAAAACAACGTTCATCTTTTCCTTATTTTGTTCACGACGGACAACGATGCTGCTTATTGCTTTCGCTGCGCAGTTACTTTTATTCCGATCTTCTCTATACCTGGCAGCGGGTTGGCGTCCATCACCTGTCGCAGCTTAACCACATAACCAGAAGCTGTGTCGAGTGGCAATGAAAAAAGAAAGGGTTGCGACAGCTGGTTTAAGCCTCCCACGCCGTACCCCAGCCATCGGCCATAGTCATCGGCAATGCGAAAATGCAAGGTATCGTTCCGGGGAAGCGTATCGGTAAGATTATGGGTTACCTGTATCCAGATATCACGGTAAGGATAGGTTCCGTTCGTGGATATCTCGATGGAAAGATCATATTTCGCACCTGCCAGCAGTGTCAGGGAGTCCATATGAAACTGCATTGTACTGTCGCGATACCATCTACCCTTATCAATATGTTGAAATCGGTAATACACCTCTCCTTCCGCACAGGAAAACAAAAAGGCAAAGAGCAGAATCAAAGGATAAAAACGGATGTTACGCATCCTTCTCTCCGGATCCTCCGGCCGGCTGCCCACCTTGTCTGTTTCTGTTTCCCGGCGACTGATCGGGACGTCGGCGACGGGGTTTCCTTTTTTTGTTGGTCTGATTTTTCCGGTCGTCATCAAAACGGGTGATACTTTGATTTTCAAGAATATCTCCTCCTGCAAAAGTTTTCTCATCACGGGTCTTGTCATCTGCGTCGGATATCATCCTGAGCGGCTTCTGTCCTTTTTTATTCATTGCGACGATCTCGAAGACACGTTCTTTGGAGATTGTCACCAGGTTGCTGGCATTGAACTTATCGGTAGAATAGGTCATCAGACCCGAGAAGATATCAGTCTTGAAATGGTAGAAGTCTGCATCTTTTGTCTGCAGAATGATTTCCCGCGAGGGCAGGCTGCGCTGTGCTTCCACGTAGGCGTCCACCTCATAGTTCAGGCAGCACTTCAGCTTACCGCATTGTCCGGCAAGCTTCTGCGGGTTGATTGATATATCCTGGTAGCGTGCAGCCGAGGTGGAGACGGAGACAAAACTCGGCATCCAGCTGCTGCAGCACATTTCGCGACCGCAAGGACCGATACCTCCAATGCGGCCTGCTTCCTGACGTGCACCAATCTGTTTCATCTCAATCTTGACCCTAAACTCGGCAGCCAGCACCTTGATGAGTTCACGAAAGTCCACCCGTTCATCAGCGATATAGTAAAAGATGGCTTTATTACCATCGCCCTGATATTCCACATCTCCAATCTTCATCTGCAGTCCCAGCTCCTCTGCAATCTGGCGGGACCGTATCATGGTAGGCTGCTCGCGTGCCTTTGCCTGCTCAAACTTATCCAGGTCGGTGGGCCGTGCAATACGATAGACGCGCTTAAGACCACCATTGGCATCTTCGCGGAAGTTGTATTTCTTCATCTGCAGTTCCACCAGCTTACCGGTAAGGGTCACCGTCCCAATGTCGTGTCCCGGGATGGACTCAACGGCCACGATGTCGCCCAGTTTGAGCTCCAGGTCGTTGCTGTTAATGTAATAGCCTTTACGGGTATTTTTAAACTGTATCTCCACCATCTTCGAAAGGTTCTGGAATTCAGGAAAATCGTGAAGCCAGTCATAGATGTGAAGCTTATTATTATGGGGTGTGCAGCCTTTGCAGCTTTTTGTATTTCGTGTGGTAACCGTCTTCAGGGGGACGATATCCGCCATTTTATCTGATAAAACTTCTTTGTCCATATATATTTATTCGCTTTTCGATGACCGATTGGCGAGACTTTTGATTTTTAATTGGTAATGAGCCTGCAAGTTACTAATTTATTTTCTTAATAACACCGTAACTTTTAAACAAAGATCGAGGAAAATAATCTTTGCATTGCCGTTTTGTTCTATCTGCCGGTGTGCAAGCGAAAACTCCTCATTAAAATCCTCAATGTTCCGCTCGTTAATATAGGGAGAGAAGCGTTCTCCGAACAGTCTTTCTTCTTCGTTCAGGTAGACCATTACAGGCTCGCCAAGGTTACTCACGAAGTATTCACGGAACATGCGGAGGGCATAGAGGAGGTAGCTCTTTTGCATTTCGCGGCCAATGCCCGCCAGTTCGCCTGCGGTATCCTTAATGGCTTTGATGTTGCCCGACACCGATGTGCGCATCATCTTTACAAACAGGTCGAAAAAATAACGGGTCTCCTCGGAGGAGGTGATCAGCTCGATGGCTTTGGTGAAACTGCCGTTGGCAATATGGGCAAACGTTGCGGCATCGGTCTGTTCGAGGGTATATTGCTGCTGCAGGGCCGCTACAATCTCACTATCTTCAATGGCACGGATATGGAGTGGCTGACAACGGGACCAGATGGTCTGCAGCACGTTCTCCCGGTCTTCGGACACGAGCAGGAATACGGTATGTTCCGGCGGCTCCTCAATCATCTTCAGCAGTTTGTTGGCACAGGCGTCGTGCATCTTCTCGGGCAGCCAGACGATCATCACCTTGTAAGGTGCTTCATAGACCTTAAGGTTTAATTTGCGGATAATCTCATCACTCTCTTTTGAGTAGATGATCCCCTGTGCATTCTCGGCCCGGATAAAGCCAAGCCATTGATTGAGATTAAAATAGCGGTTTTGCGACAGAAACTCGCGCCATTGCGGCAGGTATTCGTCGCTCACCTTCGACTTTACCACGGGGAAGACAAAATGCAGGTCGGGATGTGCCAGTTTATCGAACTTATGACAGGAGGGACACTTACCACAGGCGTCCTGTTCACCACGGTGGGCGCAATTCAGGTAACGTGCGTAGGCGATGGCCAGCGGCAGCTTCCCCACCCCTTCGGGACCGTAAAAGATGCGCGCATGGGGTACAAGCCCCTGCCGTACGGAGTGGATAAGATGTTGTTTTACATCATGAAGCCCTATGACATCATTAAAGTACATTAATATATTGCACTTGCTACCTTATGTACACTTTCGGTGGCCATCAATGCATAAAAATGAATACCGGGAACCTTGTGCTGCATGAGCTCCTTACACTGTGCGATGCACCAGGCCACACCCACCTCTTTTGCATCTTCGTCATCCTTACAACGGCGCAGTTCCTTCTCAAGTTCTGCCGGGATATCTGAACGAAAAACCTTTGGCAGCACGGTGAGCTGATTCTTCAGATGAATGGGCTTGATTCCGGGAATGATGGGAACCGTGATGCCGGCCGCACGACAGCGGTTGACAAAGTCAAAATACTTGCTGTTGTCGAAAAACATCTGTGTGACCAGATAGTCGGCCCCCTGATCCACTTTCATTTTGGTGTAGAAAAGTTCCGACTCCATATTGGGCGACTCCTCATGTTTCTCCGGATAGCAGGCCATTCCGTATGTGAAAGGTGTTTCCGGGGGGGTAAAGGTGGAACCATCGTAGGCAATGCCTTTGTTGAAGTTGTTCACCTGCTCCTGAAGGCCCGTGGCATGTAGATGAGAATCCATTTTTCTCTGTTCGGCATCGAGCTTCTTCGTATCACCCCGTAGCAGTAACAGGTCGGTTACCCCCAGGAAGGAGAGATCGATCAGTGCATATTCGGTCTCTTCCTTCGAAAAGCCCTGTGAGATGATATGAGGAATGGCCCTGATGCCGTACTTGTTCTGTATGGCAGCAGCAATGGCTACCGATCCGGGCCGTTTACGCACATTTACCTTGCGGTAGACCCCTCGTTCATCTTCCTTATAATCATTCTCACTATGATGCGTGGTGATATTGATATATTTGGGATTGAACTCCTTCAAGCGATCTATCGTATTGAATATCTGCTGAATGCTATTTCCCTTCAAAGGAGGCAACAGTTCTAAAGAAAAAGCTGTTTTTTCCTCCTGGTTGAAAAAATCCGAAATCTTCATGTTTCAGTCTCCTTCCTGGTTGAATTCACAGGCTCCTGCCTAGTTAAATATTGCCCGGATCACATCCATGCCGTTGGCGTAAAGCACGAGACCCAGCAATAGTATCATGCCGGCAATCTGTGCATATTCCATGAACTTCTCATTAGGCTTGCGCCGCACGATTACCTCGTAGATGAGGAACATCACGTGCCCGCCGTCGAGCGCCGGGATGGGGAGTATATTCATGAAAGCGAGAATCACCGAAAGGAAGGCAGTCATCATCCAGAATGCTTGCCAGTTCCACTGCGCTGGGAATAGATTTCCAATGGCACCAAAGCCGCCGAGCGAGGAGGCTCCTTCCTTGGTGAAAACATATTTGAACTGGGCCACATAATCTTTCAGGGTCTGGATACCCATCCGGGTACCGGCGGGAAATGATTCAAAAAAGCCATAGGTACGTGTCACGGTCCTATAGACCTGGGCGGGTCCCATGGCATAGAAACCCAGCGTTCCGGCAGAGTCGACCCGTATGGCAGTGGTATGTAGCACACCGTTACGATAGTAATCGAGGGAAACCTCGCTGTTACGGTTGTTGTCGAGTATCGTACGCAGATCGGCAAACAGAGGTATTGTTTCACCATTTATTCCCACGATGCTGTCGCCGCGTACCAGTCCCGCCTCCCTGGCAGCACTGCCTTCCATGGTTTCATATACCACGGCCGGTACACGGAAGTTGGCAAAGCCCTCCTTGTCTGTGAGCAGGTTTTGCATCAACGTCTCCGGAATGGAGAGTACCACTTCCTGTCCATCGCGCAATACAGTGACTGTGCTGGCATCGGCCACATCGATCAGCGTACGCACGCCAAAGCGTTCCAGCTCCTTGTCGTCGGCTCTTAACAGGATGTCACCATCCTGAAAACCGGCATTTTTGGCAGCCTGACTAAACTCCATGCCCTGGGTCACGTTTTTGAGCGGGAGGTAGGTGTCGCTCCAGGTGAAGAGCACCATGGCGTAGATGAAAAATGCCAGCAGCAGATTAAAGAGCACTCCCGCCACCATCACCAGCAGACGCTGCCATGCCGGCTTGGAACGGAACTCCCAGGGTTGAGCCGGCTGCGCCATTTGCTCCTTGTCCATCGACTCGTCGATCATACCGGCAATTTTCACATAACCGCCAAGTGGCAGCCAGCCAATTCCATATTCGGTATGACTATTTTTTGGTTTGTAGCGGAAAAGCGCGAACCAGGGATCAAAGAAGAGATAAAACTTCTCTACCCTGATCTTGAACATGCGCGCGAAGATATAATGGCCAAACTCATGTATGACGACCAGTATGGATAAGCTCAGAATGAGCTGAAGCGCTTTAATTAAAAATGTCTCCATTATATGATTTTACTTGTTATTTTTCTTATTATAATATTTGTCATATCTCTTTATCTATTACAAACCTTCTCTTTAACCACTGATTGTCATCTCCCAGACCTCTACCCCCGACGACCTTCCACAAGCAAAACTGATTATTGAAAGTGAACAGGCTGATTACTTGTCGATAGTAAACTGACTGCTGACTGCCGATCGCTTATCTGCGATCATCTCCCTCACTTCCCGGTCGCTCTGCAGATAATCGTCGAGTGAAGGTTCCTTCACGAAGGAAGCCTGTTGCATTGCCTCCTCTATCAGGCGGCTCATCTGCGTGAAGCCGATACGTTCCTGTAGAAAGAGAGACACAGCCACTTCATTGGCCGCATTTAAAATGCAGGGCATATTTCCTCCAGTGCGGACAGCCTCATAAGCATAAAGAAGGTTCGGAAACCTTTCCGTGTCTGGTTTTTCAAAGGTCAGCCGTGCCAGTTCGGTAAAATCAAGCGGTGCTATGCCGGTAGCCAGCCTCCGGGGATAGGAGAAAGCATACTGTATAGGCAGATGCATATCGGGTTGTCCCAGCTGTGCCATTACCGAGCCATCTTCGAACTGCACCATGGAGTGAATGATGGACTGTGGATGCACCAACACCTCTACCTGACCGGGATCCACTCCGAAGAGCCACTTGGCCTCGATCATCTCAAATCCCTTGTTCATCAGTGTGGACGAGTCTATGGTCACCTTGTCACCCATGTTCCAGTTAGGGTGCGCCAGTGCCTCCGTCCTGGTTGCGGTCTCGAGTGCAGCCTTAGAATATGTTCTGAACGGGCCGCCCGAGGCCGTGAGCAGAATCCTCTCTATTTTATTGTCACCCTCACCATTGAGGCACTGGAAGATGGCAGAATGTTCCGAGTCGACCGGCAAGATGGCACTCCGGTGTTTCAGTGCCAGTGCAGTAATCATCTCTCCAGCGACCACCAGTGTTTCCTTATTTGCCAGTGCGATTGCCTTTCCTGCCTCGATGGCCCGAACGGTCGGTTTCAATCCGCTAAAGCCCACCATGGCGGTAAGCACCATATCGATCTCCCTGTCCTGTACTACATCCTCAATGGCACTGCTGCCACACCACACCTTGATGGGCAGGTCGCTCAGCGACTCCTTAAGCTGTGGATAATGCGACTCGTTCGCAATCACCACCACTTCGGGCAGGAAGGTACGAGCCTGTCTTATGAGCAACTCCACCTGATTATTGGCAACCAGGGCATAAGCAGCAAACCTCTCAGGATACCGCGAGATAACATCCAGTGCCTGTGTCCCTATGGAACCGGTTGAACCTAGAATAGCGATTTTTCTTTTTCTTACCTCCATGCTGAAGTGGATTGACCCGTAAAACGTGCAAAGATAATAAAAAAATGGCTAGTTTTCCATGAATCGGGAGATCTGCTGTAACGCCTCCCCAATGCTGTACGTTTCCACACTTTCTCCTTCATGGCTGATAATCCAGCAGCGCCGTTCTTCGTTCACCATCAATTCAACGGGTGCTCCTGAAGATATTCTGAACCCTCTTCGCGTGAGAGCCTTGGTGGTCCAGCGGGCCATGAGGCTGCCGGGATGTTGCACCCGTGTGGAGATTGATTTATCGAGGAGTTTCTGTACGACAAAGCTGCCGTATTCCTTGTCGAATTCATAGGAAGGATGTTGGAAAACCTTGTCGAAGATGCCATTGAGTACCATATCTTCAGGCACCCCCACGGTGACGCCTTTCTCCCTCTCCATAAGCCACAGCTTGTCGGCCACCTGCATGGCTGTCTCCAGCTCATGGGTAGAAATAAAGATTGTCTTGCCCGTTTCCCGTGCCAGCTTTTGCAGCAGGAGCAGGATGTTGATACGGTTTGGGAGATCAAGGTGCGAGGTGGGCTCGTCGAGCAATATCATCGGCGTATTCTGTGCCAATGCGCGGGCAATGAAGACACGTTGCCGCTCACCGTCCGACAGTTCGTGTATATTTCTCTGTTCAAAGCCGTTGAGATAAGTCATATTCATGGCTTCATCTATGATGCGGTTATCCTCCTCCGACAGGCTCCCCAGCCATCCCGTGTAGGGATCGCGCCCTATGGAGATAAGTTCCCGTACAGTAAACGACGCAACCTGCTGCTGCTCTGTGAGAACTACAGAAAGAAGCCTGGCCCTCCTTTTGGGCGACATCTCCGCCAGATTCTCGCCGTGAAGCAGTATGCTCCCCTGTAATATGGGCTGCAGACAGGCGATGGATCGCAACAGGGTAGACTTTCCACAGCCGTTTTTTCCAATCAGCGCAATCAGTTCTCCTGCATTTGCAGTGAGGGTGAGGCCATACTGCACTACCTTTGTTCCCTGGCCTGCAGGGTAACCGATGGTGACATTTGAAAGCTGGAGAAAGGACATCTTATATCATATTCCGTAAAAGCATGATGTATCTCACTCATCAGTCAGTCCTTCGGGGAGGTACATCTCAAGGAGTTTATTTTCTTCATCGACAGCCACAATAAAATCTTCGGTGGCAGGTATCAGGAGTTCAGTCTCATCATTCTGCACTACAAACAGCACATTGATAGTCGTATTGTCTACCTCCCGGATGACACCGAGTATTTCGCCGTGCTGATCCATAATGGAATAACCCACAAAGAATTCCCATTCTTCGTGCTGCGTATGCATCTCATTCACAGCCTCAAGGGGCAGAAGCACTTTCATGTTTACATAGCGTGAAGCCTGCTTTTCGTCATTCACATCTTCAAGCTTCACCCGTGCTGAGACATCAGTGGCATAGGTGAATTCTTCCACGGCAAAAGGTACCGGGATACCGTCAATTTCCAGAAAATAAAATTCAGCATCAATCCCTGCATATTCAGCCCTGCGGAAGAGAATCATAATCTCTCCCCTGATACCGTAAGGTTTCTGGGTATGTCCTACATGAAGGAGATCATCCCGGGAGATCATGGCGCGTTATTTTTTACGTTGGTACTTGATATTCTTCAGTTTATCGCGACTGTTGTTCAGTTTCACGTCGGGAATGGAGTGTGTGTCGACACTCATTTTTATTTTACCGGCCGACAGATCAAACAGGTCATGAAATATCTTTTCATCGTCAGCCTCCTTATTCCACTGTGTATATGAGCGTTTCATCTGACTCACCAGCATTTTCAGGAGGTGTTCTTTCTTATCGTTCTCCTCCATCCCTGCAGCAATTTTAACCATTTGCTCCATAATCTTTCCATAGTGGCGATACTTCATGGTGGGCCTGCTGTAATCGAGATGACCCGGAGTGGTATACAACTCTTCCCGGGTGATCACCTCGTAGGGATAATCTATCTCCAGTTTGAAATCGGACATGATGGCCAGATGATCCCAGAGAATATGCTTGAAATTGTTTACGTCACGCAGGTGCGGGAACATATTTCCCATGATGTCGATGACTGTATATGCGCATTTCCTTCGCTCTTCCGGATCTTTTATTAAGACGCAGTGATCAACCATATTCTGGATGTTGCGTCCATATTCCGGGAGGACAAGTTTTTCTTTTTGGGTGTTGTATTGCATTTGTATTTCGTATAATTGATTGTCTGTTTTAGGCGGTCATCGGTTTGCTTTTAGATTTCAGCGATCATTGGTCGGCCGAAAGCTTCTATCTTAATTTAAGCCGGTCTCCCTCTTCAGGGACATATTCATAACTTTTTTTGTTCAGGCGGTAAAGGTTTCTAAGCCGGATACCGTATTTTTGTGAAATGCTGTACATCGATTCACCTACCTGTACCGTGTGATATAGATAAGGTTCGTCGGCACGTGCCTTTTTCTTCTGAAAATAGACAATATCTCCCTCACTCAGCGGAAAATCTTCAGGCACCTCATTGTATTTCAACAGTTCTTTCTCGTTAAAACCAAACTCACGGGCAATGCTGGCAAACGAATCTCCATTCACAGCCATCACATAGACCAGGCCATGGGTGATATATGGCTGGTGAGTCCAGGTGACCTGTGCTGTCTCCCGTGTCCGTTGCGACAGCCGTTCACTGCGGCTGACTCCCCGGCGGTACTTTTTGTCATCGAACCTGTAGAGTTCATAATCTTCAATGAGCTTTATCAGCTTATTGGCATATGCCCTGTCAGTGGCATAGCCCAGTTTCTGCAATCCTCGCGCCCACCCTTTGTAATCGGTTAAGGAAAGTTCGAACAGTGTCCTGTAACGACCCCCGTTGACCAGAAACTCAGAGTGATCCTGATAAGAATCTTCCACCCGGTCATACTTACGGAAACAATCGTTGGGCGAATCGTCGACGGCATATACAGAAGGGCCTGACCAGCCGCGGTGGCACTTTATTCCGAAATGATTGTTCGAACGTCGTGCCAGATCACTCAACCCTGCGCCCGATTCCAGAATACCCTGGGCAAGGGTGATGGATGCCGGAATTTTGTAAAGTTCCATATGATCGATGGCCAGATCGCCGTATCTGGCTATATAATCTTCGTAAGTTTTCACCCTCTGTTGCGCACAGAGTTCTGTGGCGACAAAGAAAAAAGAAAGAATGACAAAGAGCGATAAAATATGGCTATATTTGCGTGACAAAATCTGCATGAGGATATGAAAGAAATCAATTTAATCACAAAGATAGCTGTTTATCCGTTAGAGGAATGCTCCGATGTGGAAAAAAAATTAATTGCGTCTGCAAAAAGTGCCACAACAAAAGCTTACGCTCCTTATTCGCATTTCAGGGTAGGGGCGGCTGTATTGCTGGAGAATGGTGAAATTATTGCGGGAAACAATCAGGAAAACGCCGCCTATCCGTCGGGCATGTGTGCCGAGCGGACTACACTCTTCTTTGCCAATGCCTCGTTTCCCGATCAAAAAGTGGATGCCATAGCCATTGCTGCCTGGCACGACGGGAAGTTTACACATGATGCCATCACGCCCTGCGGTGCCTGCCGGCAGGTATTGCTGGAAGCGGAAAACCGCTTCCATTCACCCGTGAAGGTTCTGATGTGCAGCGAGGAAGGCATCTATGTAGTGCCTGCCGTCAGTGACCTGTTGCCACTCAGTTTCGGGGATGGGATGTTGAAGAAGTAAACGCTCCTCTAGAAGGAAGCTTCGTATAATGTGACAAGATACCACTTTTTATCGATCAGGGCAAAGTAGTAATTGGCATAGATACCGTTATTAATACCGCGTAATTCCACAACGGCCGTATCTTTTCTGAAACGTACAGCCTGATAGTACTGATCGTAGGGGCGCGTAAGGTAGGTACTGTCGTAAGTGAGGTCAAGCATCTCCCAGTCGTACTTCCCTACAGACTCCTTCATGGGAGCCATGCCTTCGTGACCTGTGTCGGGCACGACAACACTGATGGGAAATTTGATCCGTTCAAACTGAAACGATTCATCTGTGCTAAACCTACGGATAAACTCATCAAACTCCTCTTCGTAAGAGGCAGTCAGATCATTGGAGTTATCCATAAGCGCCTCTTCTTCTGTCTTTTCTCTGCCCTGTTCCTTGTTCTTCTCACCCAAACCCTGAAAACAGGAGATAAAAAGAAAAATAAACAGACTGGGAAAGATAAGACTTGTTATTTTCATTGTTTTATTGATTTTTTCCTGCCGCATTTACCTTTGGGGCGGAACAGTTTCGCATTGCCGTTGCGCACCTCCCGCGGGCAAATAACCAATTCAGGCGCAAAGGTATAAAAAAAGTTGATAACCAAACAGTAAAGCGATTATTTTTAGTGAAAGAAAATATCGTTACCTTTGTTTTATTAAAGCAACAATGAATGAATCTTTCGGATGAAATAAATAATTTGTTCTCCCGACAACAGGAGGAATGGGAATTATTGAGAACAGCCGTCAGCCAACGGAGTGCTGTCAGGGAGAAAACGTTTTCCTGGGGAGACGATTTCCGGGTGAAGGTACAATATAATCCCGCGCGGATAATATCAACAGGGGCACTCATCGACTCAAAAACGGTTGAAAAACGTCCCTGTTTCCTATGTGCCGGGAACCGTCCTTCCCAGCAGAGAGGCATTTCTTTTCTGGAAAGATACCAGATACTTTGCAATCCCTATCCGGTGGTGGAAAACCATCTCACCATCCCACTCCATTCCCATGTACCGCAACGCATTCGCAGGAAGATCGCAGACATGCTTTCGTTGGCAGAGCTTTTACCTGACTATGTGGTTTTCTACAACGGGCCCCATAGCGGTGCTTCCGCCCCGGATCATTTTCATCTGCAGGCCGGGCACAAGTCTCCGGTTCTGTTACAGGGAGATCACGCACTCCGCACCTGTCTGATGATTGAAAGCACAGACAAGGAGGAGGTGGAGGAGCTGTTTGAAGATGTATATCAATATCTTCATCACCTCCAGCCGGAAGAAGAGGAGCCAATGATGAACGTGATAACCTTCACGGAACAAAACCGTTACAAACTGCATCTCTTTCCGCGCAAGGCACACCGTCCGCGTCAATATTTAGAGGAAGGAAACAAACAGTTGATGATCAGTCCGGGCGCACTGGATATTGCCGGGCTTATCATTACCGTTCGGGAAGAGGACTTCAACAAGATAGAGCCAAACGATATCGAAGATATTTACGCCCAGGTATCGTTGCCGGTTATATAGTATTCAGGAGCCAGCTGATGGCGAAAAAAAACGTATGGAAAATTCAGAAATTATTTTACTCAACATCAACGGGGAAGACAAACAGGGACTGACAGCCGCACTCACTGAGATACTGGCAAAGCATGGCGCCTTCATCCTCGACATCGGACAATCAGATATTCACAGGAACCTCTCGTTGGGTATCCTCTTCAAGTCGATGCACAATAACTCAGGTGATATCCTGAAGGATCTGCTGTTTAAAGCGTACGAGATGGACGTAAATATCCGCTTTACGCCCATTTCGGAGGAGCGTTACTCCAACTGGGTGAGCATGCAGGGCAAGAACAGATATATAATCACGCTGCTTGGAAGAATTCTGACAGCCAAACAGATTGCAGCCGTATCCCGGATTATTGCCGAGCAGAATCTAAATATCGACAACATGATCAGACTGACGGGGCGCATACCGCTTAATGTGGAGGAGCGTGCCGCAAAGTCGTGTGTTGAGTTGTCGGTGCGGGGCACGCCAAACGACCGGCACCAGATGCAACAGTCGTTTATGGAGCTCTCCTCGTCGCTCAACTTCGACATCTCTTTTCAGGAGGAAAGCATGTATCGGCGTATGCGGCGGCTCATTTGCTTCGACATGGACTCCACGCTCATCCAGACGGAGGTGATTGACGAGCTGGCAGAGAGGGCCGGCGTAGGTGAACAGGTGAAGGTTATCACCGAATCGGCCATGCACGGGGAGATCGATTTTGAAGAGAGCTTCAGGCAACGTGTGAAGCTGTTGAAAGGGCTTGATATTTCGGTGATGAAAGAGATTGCCATGAACCTTCCCATTACTGAGGGGCTCGACCGGTTGATGAAGGTATTACAGAAGGTAGGATTCAAGACAGCCATACTCTCGGGAGGATTCACTTATTTCGGAAATTATCTGAAAGACAAATACGGCTTCGATTACATGTATGCCAACGAGCTGGAGATTGAAAACGGAAAGCTGACGGGCAATTATGTAGGAGATGTGGTCGACGGCAAGAGAAAGGCGGAACTGTTGCGGCTTATTGCCCAGGTAGAACGGATAGACCTGCGCCAGACCGTGGCTGTGGGCGACGGAGCCAACGACCTGCCCATGCTGGGCATCGCAGGCCTCGGTATTGCTTTCCACGCCAAACCTAAGGTGAAACTAAATGCGGAGCAATCCTTGTCAACCGTCGGTATTGACGGCATCCTTTATTTTTTGGGATATAAGGACTCGATGCTCGACAGCAAAATACTGAATAGTTAAAATGAACTTTAAAATATACGGGTATGGATTTTGTGGACATCTTATTGAATCGCATCGATGGCGAATCGGAACTAAAAAAACCTACCCACGCGCTGGTATGTTTCACCCGGCTTGAGACAGGTAAGAGACTGAGCAGGCTTGTATCGGACGTTATTCTTTCGAAGGCGGAAAAGTCATCGATTACCCTGTTATATTTTATCGACGACATGGATGCCGGGTTGGGAGGTGAGCCAATAGAAATGGTTCAGCATAAGTTACTGGCCGAGCTGATACCAAAAAATGAAAAAAATAAAATCACCATGCGCCTTTTTATCAGTGAGCTTGCCGGTTACACATCCGAAATCCGCAGAATGGCAGACGAGCAGGGTAGCAACCTTTTGTTGATTGGCCTCGGCCATGACGAAGTAGATCCCGGAGAAGCAGAAAAATACATGCGGCTGATGAATGATCCGGCAAATTCAGAGTCCGCCGTCCTAACTCAATTGGATGAAAAGAAAGCGGATACTTTAAAACAGGTGTCATCTCTATTGGAAAGAAACAGGATACCTACGGGGATTTTTCTCGACAACGGCCTGACCGGGATAAACAACATTTTCATTCCCATACTCTGCAAAGCCGATATACATATTTTCACCTTCATTTATCAGACTGCCCTGAAGGAAAATGTGCAGATCATGGTGTGGGATGCAGTGGGTGTTATCCAGTCGGGGCCCAGGATGCAAAAGCTGTATCAGTTTATCGTCAAAAAAAGCGACGGACGGGTGCATCTCTGGGACGACAATAAAAAGATCGGGAAGGAGCTTATGCAGAGCCAGGATCTTCTTATCACAGGCATCGACGGATGGAACAGACTACTGGCCACTCCCCTCTCCTGGAAAGATTCACTTCCTTCCACTCTTATTATCAAGGATTCATCAAACTGAAATATTATGCAACCCTCCGACACCTGGACCAAATTAAAAGTGATTCATTCTCATATTGAGCAACGACACCTGAAACAGGCAATTGAAGGTGTCAGGGCACTTGCCTCGCTGTCTCAACTATGGGCCATTACCGAAAAAATATCGGAACTGGAGACCAATTATCAGTATATGCTCCACTACCTGATTGAAGGAAAAAAGGATCCCGAACAACAGCATATTTACGAGAAGCTGATCCGTGATCTTTATGCCGTTGCCGACGATGCGGCGGAACATTTACTTCTACAGGAGAGTTCCTCCCTCTTTTTTGAAAAATCAAGGCAGCTGCAGGTACGTATTCCTCTTTCGGTGGATGAATACCGGAACATTATCACGCGCCTTGCTGACACCTTTTCTTTTATCGGCCTGCTTGAAGAGGGCGAGGAGAAAGAACGCCGCCTGAAAGAAAATGAACTGACACATGAAAATACCCTGCAGGATTTCTTCTACAGCCTTTTTGTATCGCCAAGAGCCAATGCCGATATGATCGGCTCCTACCGCGCTTTTCTGGAAGACGACCTCATTCCGTTATACGACAAAAGCGTT
Source organism: Proteiniphilum sp. LBM24028 (assembly GCF_056629195.1). Classification (NCBI taxonomy): domain Bacteria; kingdom Pseudomonadati; phylum Bacteroidota; class Bacteroidia; order Bacteroidales; family Dysgonomonadaceae; genus Proteiniphilum; species Proteiniphilum sp. LBM24028. The sequence continues at coordinate 2,397,223 of NZ_CM152817.1, forward strand.
TTCATTTCTGCCCTCACAATGAATATACTGCAACGGTTCGACGCCGCCAAGGTGGAGCTGCTGCTCGATGTGTGCGGACGCCCTGAGTCGGAGCTGGCTACACGTGCTATCATCGGCATCATTCCCATCTTCCAGACCTACACTGCCCGCTGGCCTCTTTACTCCGAGTGTGGCAACAGGCTGAAGCTGTTATCGGACGACAAGCTGTTCAACCGGCGCTTTGTCTCCGCCCTCATCGGCTTCATTCAGGCACACGAAACGGAGAAGATCACCAAAAGGCTGACAGAGGAGATCATCCCGGAGATGATGAAACTGAGCCCCATGATTGGCAAGAAAATAAACCTCGATGAATGGATGGGCGAGAGCGGACTGGATGAAAAGAATCCCGAATGGCAGAAGATACTCGACGAAAGCGGGCTGACTGACAAGCTTCAGGAGTTTTCCGAGCTACAACTTGAAGGGGCTGATGTGTTCCACTCAACCTTCTCCAACCTGAAGTCCTACCCCTTCTTTCAGGAGATGAGCAACTGGTTTCTGCCTTTCAATCCCCGGCACAGCAGTATCAGACAGCTTTTTTCGGACAAGTCGGAAGGTGCCTCCATGATCGAGACCATGCTCCGTTCATCGCTAATTTGTAACTCCGACAAATATTCTTTCTGTTTCAGTATCATGATGATGCCGGAGAATTATCGCCGCATGATGATTGCACAGCTGAGAGCCGAGGGCGAGGAGCTTACAAAGATGCAGGCGGAGGAAGAGGTGCTGAAGCCCTATCAGAAGGAGGATACGTTGATAAAGCAATATATTCAGGACCTTTACCGTTTCTTCAAGCTTTATCAGCGGCGTGCAGGGTTCGGTGATATTTTCAGCCTGCCACTGAATTATCACCTCATAGAGGCTTTTCATCCTGTGGTACTGCAACCACGGCACCTGGAGCAGATTGCTCTTTATTATTTTGAGAAAAACAACTTCAGTGAGGCGCTTACGGCCTACATGATGCTGGCAGAGACAGGAGCGACCAAAAGTGAGGTATGGCAGAAAATCGGTTATTGCAGGCAGATGCTGGCAGATCTCGGCGGAGCCCTGGAAGCTTATCTGCATGCCGATCTGATCGATGAAAACAATACCTGGGTCATACATCGCATCGCTCATTGCTACAGAATGCTGAAGCAGCCTGAGACAGCACTGACTTATTATCGCAGGCTGGAACATTTCAGGCCCGACGATCTCCAGATCCAGCTCAACATCGGCCATTGCTACCTGGAACTAAAACAGTACGACACCGCTCTCAACTTCTATTTTAAGGTAGAGCTGCTCGACAGCCGCAACAGGCGTGCCTGGCGTTCGGTGGCATGGTGTGCATTCCTGTCGCGCAAGTTCGATGTGGCCAGGAAATATTATGCCCTTATTCTGGAGAATGAGCCAAATGCCCACGATTACCTCAACGCGGGTCATGTGGAGCTTTGTCTGGAAGAGAACAAGAAGGCGGTGCAGTTCTACCAGACCGCAATGGAGAAAGCCGGCAGCTTTGAAGCTTTTAGGTCAATGCTTGAAGAAGACAAGGATGAATTAAAGGAAGCAGGTGTAAATATTGCCCTGCTGCCAATCATTCTGGATAAGATCAGGTATGATCTTTAATGGCATGATGATGTGTTAATCAACCAAACTGCTAATGATTTATGCGGTAGAGTTGATTTTGTTTGATGTAATCGTATACCTTGGGTGGGAGAAAGGCGCGTACTTCTTTACCCTCTGCGATGGCACGCCGGATAAAGGTAGAAGAGATTTCCACCTCGGGAGCATTGACGAGTTGCACCGATTTGCCAAGTTTTTTAGGGATACGGATATTTTCACCCGGCCGGGGGTAGATAAGTATCTGATAATTTTCTATAATCTGTTCGTAATCTTTCCATTTATCGAACAGTGACCAGTTGTCTCCACCGATAATCAGTGAGAAGCGTCTATCGGGATGTTCCTGTGCGAGTGCGTTCAGCGTGTCTATTGTGTAGGATGGGCGCGGCATATGAAACTCCACGTCCGAGACTTTGATATTGTCATAATCCTCCAATGCCAGTCGTGTCATCTCCAGGCGAATATTATCGGGTAACAGGCTTTCTTTCACTTTCAACGGATTGTGGGGTGTGACCACAAACCAGACCTCTTCCACATGGGTGAAGGCACTGATGTAACCAGCCAGCATGAGATGCCCCATGTGGATGGGATTGAATGATCCTGAGAATATGCCGGTCTCAATTTTTTTTTCCATTATTCTTATATTCGAATAAAAAAACCGATGCATCTTTCAATACACCGATCTTTATGCCATTTTACGGGTTTTATCAGGCCCGCTTGAAGAGAGAAATGATCCAGAGCAACAAGATTGCCCCTACCAGTGCCGTAACAAGGCTTCCGATAACTCCTCCGGCAGTAATACCCAACAGGCCGAAGACCCATCCACCGATTACTCCACCTGCAATACCAACCAAAAGGTTAACCAGGAAGCCAAAGCCACCGCCTCTCATTAATTTACCTGCGAGCCATCCTGCTACCGCTCCAATAATGATCCACCAAATCCATCCCATAATTACATAGTTTTAATGTGAATACTTTTTTTGATTATATTGGTGAGAAATCAACCTTCTCACTTCAATAAACGCAATGTGGACAGAAATTGTTTAAAAAAATCAAAACGGTTTATTCAACTCATCCGGTTCTTGTAATCCTCATAGCCAAAACGGCGATAGAGTATAAACTGGTTATCGGCGCTCCAGAGACCAATTGAAGGGTGTGTTACACCGTTAAAAAGGGTGGTTTTCACCGTAGTGTAATGAATCATGTCCTCAAATAGGAGTCGATCGCCCACCTGCAGCGGTTCATCGAACGACCATTCGCCCATAAAGTCGCCGCTCAGACAGCTGTTTCCTCCCATCCGGTAGGTAGGCTTTCCATCTACCGGGTCGTGATAAGCTCCCCGGATACGGGGCTTGTAGGGCATTTCCAGACAGTCGGGCATGTGACAGGCAAAAGAGACATTCAACATGGCTGTGTTCACGCCCTGGTTCTCTACAATATCGGCCACAGTCGCGACCAAGACCCCTGTTTCCCACACGAATGCACTTCCGGGTTCAAGAATAATTTCAAGATGCGGATAACGCGACTTCAGGGCAGTCAGCACCTCAATAAGATGTTCCACATTGTAGTCTTTATGCGTCATCAGATGTCCCCCTCCCAGGTTAAGCCATTGAATCCGGCCAAAAAGCCGGCCGAACTTTTGTTCCACCACTGCCAATGTTTTCTCCAGATCGAAAGAATTATTTTCGCAGAGGTTGTGCAGGTGCAACCCTGTGATTCCTTCGGGAAGCTTATCCCCTATCCTGTCGGCCGTGACGCCAAGGCGCGAGCCGGGGGCACTTGGATTATACAGGTCGGTCTCCACCACCGAATACTCGGGATTGATTCTCAGTCCGCAGGTGATATTCTTCCCCGACGCCTTTACCATGGGATAGAAGCGCCCGAACTGCGACAGTGAGTTAAAGGTGATATGGCTGCTGTACTTCAGAAAAAGCGGGAATTCCTCCTCCGTATAAGCAGGTGCGTAAGTATGTGCCGGACTGCCCATCTCCTCGAAGGCCAGTTGCGCCTCCGAGACAGAACTGGCGGTGGAATGCCGGATATACTCGCGGATGATGGGAAAAGAACGCCACAGGGCAAAGGCCTTGAAGGCAAGGATGATGTTTACGCCGGCACGTTCCTGTACCGATCTTATCAGCTCCAGGTTTCTCCGGAGCAGCGTTTCCTCCATCACATAGCATGGGGAGGGTATTTTTGTCAAGTCAATCATTTTAGACATTCAGTTATAGGCGATAAGCCGTCAGCTTTTTTAAAGTTGAATATTGTAAGGGCAATGTTCAGGAATGATTGGCAGATTGATCGATTTACTGATTAATCATTGAATCATTATATGATCACATCATTTTATATTTTTCAATATGAACTTTTTCCCAGTGCAAATCATCCAGGCTGGCGGGGGTTCTCACTTTCTCTTTTCTGCCGAAGGCAATCACGCAAAGCACTTCCAGCGGCATGGGAATATCCAGCAGGTTGTTAATATATTCGCCCGCCAAGATTGTGTCGGTGTAAAACCTGTTGCGTACCTGTACCCAGCAACTGCCTATGCCAAGTTCTTCGGCCTGCAGCTGCATGAGGATGGCAGCAATGGAGGCGTCTTCAATCCAGGCATCGCTCTCGAGGGGGTTACCCACAACGACCACAGCCAGGGAGGCGTCGGCAATAAAAGTGGCACTATGTGGTTTGCATTGTGATAATCGGGCAAGCATCTCCTTTTGTTCCACCGCGATAAATTCCCACGAACGGCGGTTCTTGGAGGTGGGTGAAAGCAACGCGGCCTCAAGTATCAAACGGGTTTCGTCGGCTGTAAGCTGCTCCTTACTGAATTTTCTGATGCTGCGACGTTGCAGTAACAGTGGTTGAAAATTGTTCATCGTCACTTTTTGAAATAAGATACAATAATACAAAAAAAAAGGGAGAATTTCCGATCGACTGGAAAGAGAAAGCAAAATCGGGAAAAGTGTGACAGGAGAAATAAGGTGAGAGAAGAAATTAGTTTAATTAGAATAATTCCAAATAATTGCCATCTTTTTTCTATTTTTGCATAAAAATAGTGTTTTTCCGATATGTATCACGCATCGAGAATAAAAGTAAAATCACAAATGAAGATGGCCGATCTGATCGATGCCAACCCGAACCTTCTGTTGATGCTACAACATTTTAACATTGATTTCCGGGTGAGTGATCAGACTGTTTTACAGCTCTGCACCGGACATGGTATCAGTGAAAATCTGTTTATCAGCATCGCAAATCTTTATAATGGGCTGGAAGCGAATGTGCGCATTCCATTTACCCGTGAAGACATGATGCATGTCATCGATTTTCTGAAACATAGTCATCATTATTACCGATCCGACAAATACCCGCAGATCAGTTCCTATATCCGGCAACTGCAGGAGAATCATTCCGCAAAAGAGCTGAAGTTGCTGGAAAAGTTTTTCAATGAATATTTTACAGAGGTGATCGAGCATCTCGATTATGAGGACAATGTTGCTTTTCCCTACTTCATAGCGCTGCTTAAAAATGAAGGCAATACGGATCGTCAGGAGCTTTACTCCTCCATTGAGTATGGTGAGCATCATACCGATATTGAGTTGAAGCTGAAGGATCTGAAACACCTGTTGCTGAAATATGTAAAAATTGAAAACGACCTGGATCTGCGCCGAAAGTTGTTTTTCGCACTTTATGAGCTTGAGTTTGATCTGTATATTCACTCATTGATTGAGGAAACCATCCTGATCCCGGCGGGTGTGAACATTGAGAGGGAGCAACATGCCTAAACCTTCGTTACATATCGCCATTCTGGAACCCTCACGGATCATCTGCGAAGGGCTGCAGACCATTCTTTATCAGTCGGACCTGGACTGCAGGATTCACCGTATAGAGACACTGGAGGAACTCACTGAACTTCTTGAGACTGTCACCGTAAACATTCTCATTACCAATCCGCTTCAGTTTGTGAACCGGGAGAAGGAAGTACGTAAGATCCGTAGACAGTATCCTTCAATATCAATTGCCGGCATAGACTACGGCATCATCCAAAAGCAATCGATGCTGACCGACCTCTCATTCACGCTGTATGATTCTTCCGAACATATCATCCACTTGCTCTCGAAACTCGACAAACAGAACCGGTCTTATACAATGCAGAAAAATGAGGACGACAACCTCACCAAAAGGGAGATCGAGGTCCTCACAGGACTTGTGAATGGATTGATGAACAAGGAGATTGCCGATTCGCTCAATATCAGCATCCATACCGTGGTGCGGCACCGGAAGAATATCACAATGAAAACCGGTATCCGCAGCCAGTCGGGCCTCACCATCTATGCCATTTCAAAAAAGATTGTGGCTATAGAGGACATTGAGATTTAAAATTGCCAGTTCAGTGCCACCGCCACATTTCGCGGATCGGTGGGATTGAGATACCCTCCCCTGTAGTAGGCAGTATATCCCACCGAGTTAAAGATATTATTCAGAAGCAGTCGCAGCTGACAGCGGTCTATCCTGTATCCCGCCTGTAGATTCACGGTGGTGTAAGGGTCGGCCAGGAATGGTTTTGTGTTGGGCTGCACGTTATGGCCCGGCAATACCTGGTAGGTATATTCGGCGAAAGGCCGTTTTCCCGTGAAGTAGATGCCCGCTCCCAAGGAGAGATTTCTCAGAAAACCATCAAAAAAAGTATAGTTGAGCCATCCGTTCGCAGTATGTGCTGCAGCGTTCATGGGAGCCGACCCTTCGTGGTAGTGGGGACTGTCGTGATACCCCGCATCGAGATAAGCATATCCCGCCACGGCATCTAAATTTTTCAGCACCCTACCTGTCAGCTCCAGCTCCAGACCCTGCCGTTTCAGGTTTCCGGCTTTGATGTAATACCCGGTGTTGTTTCCTGCCTCATTGAGCACAGCATAGGTGAGGTTGTTGTTCAAGATATGAAACCAGGTGGCATTGAAACGCAGTCTGTTGTCGAACCATTCTCCTTTGAAACCTCCCTCAAATTGTTTTTCACGTGAGGCACCTACCGTCGTAACCTTGTCTTCCAGCAGGTTTGAAGCACCGCGCAGCGAGGTTGTGGTCGTGTAGGAGGCAAAGAAATTGATATTCTTGTATGGGGTAATGATCACGCCAAAGAGCGGATCCCACACGCTACCACCGCTCGTAGATACTGCCTGCCCGGTGATGCCACTCATCTGGCTGTAACGAAGACCGAGAGAAAGTTTCAGATAACGGTTGAAGGTCATCACCTCCTGTAGCAACATACCATAGGCATATTCACGTGAACGTACAGGATCTTCATTCTTGAGGGTTACCTTCGGCGCCACGTTGGAGATGGGTTGCAACACATCCACCGTATCTACCAACACCGTGTTGGTATTGACGGTGGTAAGGTCGGTCCAGCGGTAATCAAATCCCAGGTTGAAGGTATGCTTCACCCTACCGGTATATAAATCTTTCCCGATCAGATCGAGCTGAAACACTCCATTTCTATCGTCTCTCTCACTCCCGCTGTAGGTACGGGATCGTAAATTGTAATGGCCTGTTTTCGTCACATTCTTCAGGGGCGAGGCAAGAGATGCCGTCTTGGTCAGGTTCATATCGGAGCCGGCGTAGGCGGTGCGAAGACTGAGGAAATCATTCAGTGTGCGATATATCTGTACCAGGTAGGTAAGCGTGTTGGTGGTCTGACGATCGGTAGAGAATCCGAGGAAGCGGTCGTGAGGCATCTCAAACACGTTGAATATACTATCGGCACTCAGGTTCACCGTACCCTGATCAGGAGTGCGGGAGTCGTGCAGGTAATCCATCTCGAGCGTGATGTTGGTCCGGTCATCAGGACGCCATGCGAAAGAAGGATTCAGATAGACCCGGTCTTTCGAGACATGAGCCCGATAGTTGTCGGCCCGTTCCCATGCTCCGTTGATGCGGAAAGCAGTGCGTTGCAACTTATCGGTCACGAACTGCACATCAAAGATGGGACGCAGCTGTCCCCAGCTTCCGACGCGGAACCCTACGTTGCCGCTGTTGATGAATCGTGGGGTCTTGGTGGCGATGTTGACCACTCCGCCTGCCGAGCCGAGATCATTTCCCAGCCCCTGCGCTATGGCAGCCGAGCCACGCAGGATCTGGATGGTCTCCACCCCCTGCAGGTCGGTCAGAAAACCGTTGCCCCGGAAATCGGAATGCACCCTTACCCCGTTTTTTACTACAGGTATTCCACGGTATCCGCGTGAAGTCAGACTCTCCGTAGTGTTGCCGAAGGTGGCAAAAGTACCCACACCGGGAGCATTCCTGACGGCATCGTTCAAAGTAAGCATGCCCTGGTCGGTAATCATCTTCTGCGAAATCACCGAGATACTCTGCACCTGTTCATCGATGCGAAGCGGTATACGGGTGAGTGCATCCATCTTCTCGGGTCGTTCACGTCTCCGTCCGAACACTTCCACTTCAAGCAGTACCCTTTCATCCTTTTGCAGGTGAAAAGTATCTTCCCTTACCGTACCCTTTTGAAAGTCGATCTCTTTCGTGACAGGCTTATACCCTACATAGCTGACCACCACGGCATGTGTTCCCTGTGGCACACTGGCAATACGAAATGTGCCCGAAGCATCGGTATCATCTCCGATGCCCAGTTCCTCGAGATAGACTGTGGCGCCAATCAGCTCCCGGTCTTCCTCTCCCACTACTGTTCCCCTGAATATGTTGTTTTGTTGTGAAAACATTTCACCAAAGCCTGCAAGCAGGCTCATCAATAAGATAACCAGTTTTTTATTCATCTTTTTTACAATTTATACATAGGCAACACCCATCATTTTGATGTTACTTGCTCGTTTTGTTTTATTGAGTTTACCGGGTTACAAAGAAAAGTGAAAAGAAAGGTGGGCACAATACCATAAAATCACCATTTCAAATGCGGCGAATACCCACTATAAGCAATTGAAGCGTCCTATCAACGTTATTACTTTTGCTCCGTAAAATCATTTAAAATTTCAGACTAATAATGAAAAAAATGTATCTATGGTTTTTGGCTTCCCTGCTTGCAATCAACGTCAGCGGGCAGGCGAACAAAACAGACAATGCGTTCTTTGGCGATGTAAAAGAGAAGGCACCGGAGGAGAATCACTTCAACCTGGAGCAGGTGGTCGTTACCGGAACACGCACCCAGCATTATGTAAAGAGCGTGCCCATACGCACGGAGGTGGTAACGTCCAAAGCATTACAAAATAAAAATGCATGGAACGTGTTCGAGGCCCTGGAGGGTGTGCCCGGTGTCAGGGTGGAAAATCAATGCCAGTCGTGCAATTTCACCATGGTGCGGATGCAGGGACTGGGATCGGAACATACCCAGGTGCTTATCAACGGTCAGCCCATCTACTCGGGACTGGCCAGCGTGTATGGACTGGAGCAGATCGGCACAGGTGATGTAGATCGCATCGAGGTGATCAAAGGGGCAGGCTCGGCACTGTATGGCAGCAGCGCCATAGCCGGAGCGATCAATATCATTACGAAAAAGCCCTCGCCTGTTCCATCTGTGTCGGCCGACCTCCAGTTTGGGAATCACAACTCCAACATCTACAACCTGAATGCCTCCATGCGAAACGAAGAAGGGAATATCGGACTGAGCCTCTACGCCCAGAAGATAGACCATGGCGTGATTGATGAAACAGGGGAGGGAGGAACCTGGCAAGAAGTGAAAATAAAGGACGGCATCTCCGACAGGGTAGCGTCAAGACTGCATAACATCGGCGCCAGCCTGCATATCGACCATCCTTTTTTTGATGATGACAAGCTGGTGATCCGGGGAAAAGCCATTAATGAAAAGCGCGAAGGAGGCGTAATTACCGATGACCAGTACAAGAATCCGTTCACAGAAGGTACCGAAAACATATGGACCGACCGGTACGAAGGAGAAATAAACTACCAAAAGAGATTTGGTCAGGAGACCCTCCTCAATTTCAGCAATACATATATCAATCACAACCGGGATGCCACAAACGACTCTTATTTATTAGATTACAGGGATACCCACGAAGGGGTCAAACCCGACGTGCTTGACATGAGACCCTATCTGGCAGAAGAGAACTCGCTGATCTCGACACTCACACTGGGAATGCAGACAGGCAGTCACAGCCTTCTCTTCGGGCTACAGTATGGAAATCGTCGGACCTGAAGGCGGAAACCTCCCGCAGTGCCAACCTGTCGGCCGATTATTACGGCCATCATGTTCAGCTGAGCGCCAACCTGTTTTACACCTATCTGAAAGATAAAATTGATTTCACCGGTGCTGATGTGGATGTAAAAAACCTGGGATACACTTATCAGTGGCGTAATATTGACGATGCCGTGGTAAGGGGGATTGAGATGACGCTGCTTCTAAATCCGATGAGAAATCTAAATATTGGAACCGACTTCAGCATCAACAGCGGCAGCTACAAAAACACAAGAGAAGATTGGAGAGGCACCTCCTATGAGGGTATCAGCGACAAGATATCACGGTTTCCCTCAACTTCGGGCAGCGTGAAAATAGAGTATGCGTCCCACAACTGGAGCCTGACAATCTATGGATTTTACCAGGGCAAGAGCTACATCGACTACATCAGCGAGATGGAAAGCAATTCCAAAATCAGGGAGAGCGATCCTTACATGACCTTTAACGCAAGCATATCTCGAACCTTCGGAAAGGCACGGCTCTATGTGGGAGGTAAAAATATTTTCAGTTATGTTCAGGTTGAAAGGCATCTGGATGATGCTGCTTTTCTCTATGCACCCGTTTACGGGGCACTTTACTATACCGGCCTCTCTCTGTTGATCAATTGACGCTACCATCTGTTCTGCCCGTGGGCTAAACATGTGTGACTCCATTTTTAAAACCCCTAGTACCCATTGCGGTGTAGGTTTTTTTCTTTTTCCTGTTTTTGTTAAACAATTCAACGGGATCATACGTTTCAGTTTCTTCAACGCTATCTTATACATTTTTTTATTTACAAAAAAAAATCATAGATTTACAATTCTAAATGATATACTGACACGTCATGTCATCATTAAAGCATGAAAAAAAATTATTAATCATATGAAACGAGCATGAATTACGAAGTAATCGACTTTGTCAAAATCATTATCACACAAGATCATGACTAAAGCAAGTTCCATATGACACCTTTGAACTTTTTCGATAAGTGAATACATAAGCAAAACTTGTTTTGACTATGGTGAGCGCAGAAAAAGTCTAATGAAATAGAAAATAAATAGTTTAGTCATATGAAAATACATGAATATCAGGCAAAAGAAATCTTCGCTTCCTATGGACTCCCGGTGGATAAAAGTATCATATGCCGTTCGGTAGAAGATGCAATAAAAGCATACAGCCAGCTGGATTCACAGAAGGTGATAGTAAAGGCGCAGGTACACACGGGTGGCAGAGGCAAGGCCGGCGGTGTAAAACTGGCTGACGGTGAGGTGGAATTAAGAAAGCATGCCGCAGCCATCCTGGGCATGAACATCAAGGGATTCACCGTGGATCGCATCCTCGTGGGACAGGCCGTAAACATCGAAAAAGAGTATTATGTGAGCTATGTCATTGACAGGAATAGCAAGTCGACCATCCTGATGCTGAGCCGGGAAGGCGGCATGGACATTGAGGAGGTGGCACGGACCGCGCCGCAGAAGATTCACAAGTTTGTGATCGATCCCGCTGTGGGTGTCCCTGACTATCTGGCACGCGAAGCTGCTTTCAAGCTGTTCGACGACATTGAACAAGTGCGTCAGGCCGCACCCATCTTCCGGAAGCTCTATCGGTTATTTGTTGAAAACGATGCATCGCTTGCCGAGATCAATCCGCTGGTGCTGACGAAAGAGGGCTCCATCATGGCCATTGATGCCAAGATGACGTTCGATGATAATGCGCTGTTCCGTCACCCGAAGGTATCCGGACTCAAAGAGCTCACCGACGAGGAGAAGAAGGAACAAAATGCCAGGGACAAAGGATTCAGCTATGTACATCTGGGCGGAGACATCGGTTGCATGGTTAATGGCGCCGGCCTGGCCATGGCCACCATGGACATGATCAAGCTCTATGGTGGCGACCCGGCCAACTTTCTCGACATCGGCGGAAGCTCCAACCCCACCAAGGTGATTGAGGCAATGAAGCTGCTGCTGAACGATAAGGATGTGAAGGTGGTGCTCATCAACATCTTCGGCGGCATCACCCGCTGCGACGATGTGGCAAATGGCCTGTTGGAGGCATTCCGGCAGATCAGGACCGATGTTCCCATTGTGATCCGACTGACCGGCACCAATGAGAAGGAGGGGCGAGCCATGTTGCAGGGTTCTCATTTTCATGTAGCCGAAACGATGGGCGATGCTACGCGCATGGCTGTGGAACTGACAAAACAATATCAAGACTGAAAAACAATCAAAATATGAGTATACTTATAAACAAAGATACCCGACTTCTTGTGCAGGGTATAACCGGACGTGATGGCGGGTTTCATGCATCGAAAATGAAAGCATACGGAACCCGGGTAGTAGCTGGCACATCACCCGGAAAAGCAGGTGAGATTGTACAGGATATTCCTGTCTTTAACACGGTACGGGATGCGGTGAGGGAAACTGGTGCCAATACTTCGGTCATCTTCGTGCCTGCTCCCTTCGCAAAAGATGCAATGATGGAAGCAGCCGATGCAGGCATCGGACTGATAGTCTGCATCACGGAGGGTATTCCCACCCTCGATGTGGTGGAAGCCTACCGTTTCATCAAAAGCAAAGGTGCCAACCTCATTGGCCCCAACTGTCCCGGACTCATTTCACCGGGCAAGAGTCTGGTAGGGATCATGCCTTCCATGATCTTCCGGGAGGGCAGCACCGGTGTAATCAGCCGCAGTGGCACACTTACCTATGAGGTGGTATATAATCTCACCGAACAGGGTATGGGACAGTCCACGGCAGTGGGTGTAGGAGGTGATCCTGTGGTGGGACTATATTACAGGGAGTTGCTGGAGATGTTTGAGAATGATCCCGATACCGGTTCAATTGCACTTATTGGCGAAATAGGCGGAGATGCCGAAGAGCGGGCCGCTGAATATATCAGGGATCACGTCACAAAGCCTGTCGCCGTGTTTATTGCCGGACAACAGGCTCCCCCGGGGAAACAGATGGGTCATGCCGGTGCCATCATCTCCAGCGGATCGGGCACCGCCGCCGAAAAGATTGCCGCCTTCGAAGCGGTAGGCGTTCCGGTGGCAAAAGAACCCGGAGAAATTCCCTCCCTCCTGAAAGGAAGAAGATAAACAGGATTATATAGGGCGAAAGAGCGTACGATCAGTCTACGAAGGCATGCCGGAATCCCTGTACCCTGTTCCAGTTCCCCCGTGTGAAATCGGGCACTTCCACGGCGGCGTTATTTTGCTCAATGGAGATACGGCTTAGTTCTGCGAGTGAACACCACTCTGCCAGGTCGTATACGTCCATGTCAAGAGGAAGGCCGTTTCTCAGGCAGTAGATCAATCGATAGTCCATGATGAAGTCCATCCCGCCATGGCCGCCCACCTCTTTTGCCTTTTCTTCCAGTTCGCGGTGGATGCGGTGTTTGTATTTTGTCATCAACGCTTCCTTTACCTCATCCGAGACATAGCCGTGCGCGTTGAGTTTCTCATGATCGGGTGTCACATCTTCGCCAAGCATCTCTCCTTCGAGTGCGTATCCTTCTTTTGGATATTTGTTGGCAAATCCTTTGGTGCCACTCACCTGGTACATGCGGCTGTAAGGACGGGGTGAAGACACGTCGTGCTGAATCTGGATAGTCTTTCCGTTCTCGGTACGGATCATGGTCATGGTATGTTGTCCGTTTGCAAACTGGTAGGCACTATCGCGCTGCATTCCCCTTTCCTCAATCAGGTACTCCGGAATATTCACCGGTCTGGTGTCCATGGCTACCAGCGTGTTCATCTTATCACCCCGGTGCAGGTCCATGAGTTGTGCAGCCGGGCCCATACCGTGTGTAGCATATACGTCGCCCCGGAACTCCTTGTTGTATTGCAGTCGCCAGTCCCCTTCGTAAGATCCCCAGTAGTCTTTCAGATTGTGGATGTATGCACCTTCGGCGTGGAGCACCTCCCCAAAAAGCCCCTGCTGTGCCATGTTCAGGGTGGTCAGTTCAAAGTAGTCATATACACAGTTCTCCAGTTGCATGGCATGTTTTTGCGTTCTCTCGGCCGTGTTGATGACATCCCATATTTCATTAAGTGTCATGGCGGAGGGAACCTCACACGCCACATGTTTACCCTGTTCCATGGCATAGATCATCATTTCGGCGTGATGCTTCCAGTCGGTAGCAATATAGACCAGGTCAATATCGTCACGCCTGCAGAGTTCTTTCCAAGCGTCTTCATTTCCGCTGTATGCCGCGGCACGCGGAAGGCCTGCCTTCTCTAGAATGGTCTGTGCCTTTTCTACCCTGTCGGCATGCAGGTCGCAAAGTGCAACAATCCTAGTACCGGGAATGAACGTAAAACGTCTTACTGCGCCAGGGCCGCGCATGCCCAGTCCGATAAAACCTACCCGTACCGTATCCATTCCGGGTGTCACTAAGCCGAGTACATCTTTTTGGCCGGCGGGGCGCTCGGGCACTTCCGTCCTGATCACATACCGGGAGGGATCGTCACCATTGGTTTGCCTTCCGTTTGTCGTACATGATACAAATAAAGCCAGTAAAAAAGAAAGCGATAAAAAATTGAACTTATTCATATGATTAAAACTATTTATTTTCTATTTCATTAGACTTTTTCTGCGCTCACCATAGTCAAAACAAGTTTTGCTTATGTATTCACTTATCGAAAAAGTTCAAAGGTATCATATGGAACTCACTTTTAATCATGTTCTTGTGTGAGAATAATTTTGACAAAGTCGATTACTTCGTAATTCATGCTCGTTTCATGCTAATAATTTTATTAATCATGGGTCTGCCTGATATGTTTAATCTTCTAATGGTCCTCCTTTTTTAAACACCGGTAATTTACTACCGGTGATTGTCATAGAAGCACCATTTTCACCTGCTGTTCCTACCTGCACCGATGAGCAGTTTGTGAATATTTCCCGATTTAGATCACAAATATATCCAATTTTATTATACAGAGGCGTATAATATCTGTTTTACATTGTAAGAAGCAGTTACTTCCCCGGAGCATTCAGTATTTTATTTCCCTGGTTTTTTGCTTTGGCAACAGAACCGGGATCGGCCGCATTGATCCCGTACTTGGTAGGATCAGGCACTGTCAGTTCTGTTCCGGCGGGAACACGGTTGGGATTGTTGATTTGAGATTTATTCTCAAGGTATATGTAGACCCAGAACTCGCGGTCCCCGAACAGATCCTGCGCCAGGAGACGCAAGGTTTTGCCGTCGGCAAGACGTATTTTCTTCACTTCTGGAAGAGACAACTTATTTTTCACTTCCCGATGAAGTGTATTGGCCCCCGTTGAGTCAGTTAAGGTGCCGGAGGATACGTCGTGATTTTCCGTGGCTTCACTTCTCAGAATTTCAGACCGGGACATGCTCAGCACTCCAGCTTCCGGCAACTGTTGGAACACTACTGTCGATTCATTTTTTCGGGGTTGCCACATCCGGAAAAAAAAAAGAGCAGCCAATGCAAGTGCCACACCCCCCGCGATGGGAATCCACAAAGGTGGGTAAGGCTTGTGGTCACGGACAATTTTCATTTTCGTGTCAATCTCGCCGGTTATCTTTTCAGTTTTCTTTCCGGCTTCTGTTATATCCTTTTTCGCTTCGCCAGTTTCTTCCGTTACTTTCTCTACTTCAGTTGTTTCTTTTTTGATCTCTTCCGCTGCTATTGCTGTTTCTTTTTCCGCTTCAGCCACCTCTCTTCCAATCTCTTCCGCTACTACCTCCGCTTCTTTTTCCGCTTCGTCAGTTTCTTCCGTTGTTTTTTCAACTTCCTCTTCATCCTCCTCATCTCCTCCGGCAATCACTTCAGGGACACCGGGCAACGCTACTCCCTCATAGAGCGGGGTAGGTTCAAAAAAGGAGAAAGCACTGTTTACCGATTCATTCAGGGAGTCTTCGGGCATAAAAAACAGATCGGCAGAAGATTCAAACAGTACTTCCACCGCCGGGGGCATGAGGTATCGGTCATTGGTTTGCCTGTCTGTCAGGATATATTCAGGTTGTTTCGGGGTTGAGAATTTCCCGAAATCATCGAGATCTACCGGATTATTTGCTGCCAGCTCTGTTTTCAACACGGCAATAATTGCATCCAGCGCATCTGATACTGCCATATCCGACCATCCAAGCTGCCCGGCAAGTCTTTGAACAAGATCTTCGTGTGTCATATGATAAAAAGTTTTTCTCAATACACGCTTCCCGTCAGATCGAAGGGAAGGGCAGAGAGAATGGTTACATCGTAAAAATCGCCTACTGTCAGTGGTTTCTCCTTGGTGATAAGCACCTCCCCGTCTACTTCGGGAGAATCAAACTCTGTACGTCCAACATAAAAATCAGCATCATCCCTGTCGACGATCACCTTCATTGTTTTTCCCACTTTTTCCTCGTTCACCCTTAGCGCAATCTCCTCCTGCGTCTCCATAAGCAGGTTCATTCTTTCCTGCTTCACTGCGGCAGGGACGTCATCTGTATAATGTTTGTCGTTATATGTATCCTCCTCGTGTGAGTACGGGAAAGCGCCAAGACGCTCGAAACGTGTTTCCTTTACAAATGCGAGCAGCTCCTCAAAGTCGGCTTCCGTCTCTCCGGGGTGACCCACCATCATGGTGGTACGCAAGTGGATGCCCGGCACTTCTTCCCGGAACTGTTGAATAAGGTCGGTGGTCTGTCGTTTACTGATATTCCGACGCATGGTTTTCAGCATGTTGTCGCTGATATGTTGCAGGGCAATGTCGAGGTAGTTGCATACGTTTTCTCTTTCACGCATCACCCGCAGCAGGTCGGCTGGAAAGTGTGCCGGATAGGCATAGTGCAATCTGATCCACTCCACGCCGGGTATGTCTGACACCTGTTCCACCAGTTGGGGCAATTTCATCGACTTGTAGAGATCAATTCCATAATAGGTAAGATCCTGGGCAATAAACTGGAACTCCTTTACTCCCCGGCTTACCAGTTGCCGCACTTCATGGGTAATGTCTTCTATAGAGCGAGACTTGTATTTCCCTGTAATCAACGGTATAGAGCAGTAGGAACAGGTTCTGTCACATCCTTCCGAGATTTTCAGATATGCGTAATGGGGAGGCGTGGAGAGGGAACGGTCATATTCCAGCTCCTTGTAGTATGATTTTCCCAGGTCGGCAATCAGATTTTTCCAGTCGAACTTCCCATAGAACATGTCCACTTCGGGAATCTCTTCTGTAAGTTCCTTGCGATACCGTTCTGAAAGGCAGCCCATCACGATGAGTTTTTTGAGCTTATTCCGTTTTTTAGCTTCGGCAAAGGAGAGGATCATGTTGATGGATTCCTCCTTGGCGTCACCAATAAATCCGCAGGTATTGATCACGGCAATGTCGCCCCGGGCTTCCTCGGGATCGTGCGAAACAGTATAGCCGTTTGCTACCAGTTGACGCATGAGTAACTCCGAGTCGACCAGGTTCTTTGAGCAACCCAGGGTCACGACATCTATTTTGTTTTTAATCATATGTACTAACCTATCTTGGAGTAAATCCCGATTTTTTGAAAAAAGGCGGCACAAAGAGTTGCCGGAGGTGGAAACGGTTCCCCGTTTACTCTCCGAACAGGGAATCCACGAACTCTTTTCTTCGGAATACCTGCAAATCATTGATTCCCTCACCCAGACCGATATATTTTACGGGAATCCTGAACTGATCAGAGATGCCAATTACTACGCCCCCCTTGGCGGTACCATCGAGTTTGGTGATGGCCAGCGCAGTCACTTCCGTAGCTGCGGTGAACTGCCGGGCCTGCTCAAAGGCATTCTGTCCGGTGGAGCCATCGAGTACGAGGAGCACTTCGTGGGGCGCATCGGGCACTATTTTCCCCATTACATTCTTGATTTTAGTGAGCTCATTCATCAGATTAATTTTGTTATGCAGACGTCCGGCGGTGTCGATGATTACCACATCGGCGTTGTGCGCCTTGGCTGAGTTCACGGCATCGAATGCCACAGAGGCAGGATCGGCACCCATACTCTGCTTTACCACAGGCACTTCTACCCTTCGGCCCCAAATATCGAGTTGTTCCACCGCTGCCGCACGGAATGTGTCGGCTGCGCCCAGGTACACGGAAAGGCCCCTCTGTTTAAACTGATGCGCCAGCTTGCCGATAGTAGTGGTCTTTCCCACGCCATTAACACCCACGACCATGATCACATAAGGCTTTTTATCTCCGGGTACAGTAAAGTCTGCCAGGTCGTCACTGTTGTTTTCGGTGAGAAGCCTGACGATCTCGTCACGCAGGATGGCTGTCAGTTCATCGGTACCCACGTATTTATCGCGTGCCACACGCTCCTCAATGCGATCGATGACCTTCAGAGTGGTCTCCACGCCCACATCGGAAGTGACCAGTACCTCTTCCAGCTGGTCGAGCACATCGTCGTCGACTTTTGATTTTCCGGCTACGGCGCGGGTGATCTTTGAAAAAAAGTTTTCTTTTGTTTTTTCAAGCCCCTTGTCGAGTGTTTCGTTTTTTCCTTTCGAGAATCTGTCAAAAAAGCCCATAAAGCACTAAATATTTAAACGATGAATGCCAAATCTACAAAATTGTCAATAAAAAACTTCCCTGCGTGATGGCACAGGGAAGTTTTTATATATTTTTAACGTGCTTCTTGCCGACTGCTCCGGACAAGTTCTTTATCCCGGGCAGATATTGGAAACACAGCGGGTAATGTTTATTTCGAAAAATAATCCTTTACCTGATCGTTCAGTATCATCTCTTCTTTGAAGCTGTACGCACCCGTCTTGGGTGATTTCACCATTTTAATTACTTTGGTGTGACTGCGCCCGGTGGTTGTATTTTTATCGCGGAAACCCGCAACTGCTTTTTTTGCCATAGTTTATCCTGTTTTTACTTTATTTCTTTGTGAACAGTCATTTTCTTGAGCACCGGATTGTATTTCTTCAATTCCAGGCGCTCGGTCGTATTTTTTCTATTTTTGGTGGTAATATACCGGGATGTACCGGGCATACCGCTCTGCTTGTGCTCAGTACATTCCAGAATCACCTGCACCCTGTTCCCTTTTGCTTTTTTTGCCATTGCTGCTTTCTCCTTCTCGTTATGCGTTTAAAAATCCCTTCGCAGCAGCTTGTTTCAAGGCTGCATCCAAACCGATTTTATTGATGGTGCGCAAACCGGATGCCGAAATGCTCAGGCTGATCCAGCAATCTTCTTCCACCCAATAAAATTTTTTTGTGAACAAATTTACGTTGAATTTGCGTTTCGTCTTCTTGTTAGAGTGAGAAACGTTGTTGCCAACCATTGCTCTTTTTCCTGTTATTTGACAAATCTTAGACATTGCTGTATATTGTGTATTTATTGTTTACTTTCAGTTCGGAACGCAATCTTCCCGACAAATCAGGGCGCAAAATTAAGCATATATTTTTAATTTACCAAAGCTTCGGGCAAATTAATTTTGATATAATTTTGACAGAATCAGCCGTTTCTGTCATCAAACGGCGGGATACTTTTTAACGCAATGCTTCCAAAAGATCGGCATAAAGCTTGTTGAGCACACGAAGTGTTTCTTTTCGCAGATTGTTTTTCAGTTCATTCTCAACGCCCTTGAGTGTCAAGGCCTGATCGGTAATGGTCTCCTCGGCTGTATATATTTTAGGGAAAAATGACCCTGCTTCCCTGCGTGCATTCTGATATGTAATATCACGCAACACAAGGACACATCCGGCGTTGGTGACAGTCGCATCAAACCGGTAACTCATGATCATGCTCTCCTGCGCTCCCGATTTGTTTGCCGGCAGATTAAGCTCAGCCTTCGAGCTTACCGTGACAGTCTGGGATTTGTCATCATAACGAATACCCGACAAAAGAGGACTCCCCGCAAAGGTCTTTCTGGTCCAGTCCTGCAATTTCGTGTAGCGTGGATTTGCATTTCCCACCGGCTCGGCAGGGATGAACTGTTCAAACACCACTTTTCCGTTTACAACCGGCACGTTAGTGAAGCCAGCATCAATCTGCCCTTCTATGTGGAACAGACTTGCGACCAGAATGATGAATGTAAGTATATATTTTTTCATATTCCTTTTCTTTTCTATCTCTTTTATTTTTCGGACCCTTTCCTATAAGACGGACTCAAGTACATTTTGTTACATCATGTCGAACACTTCGTTATCGAAAAACAGACCGGCAACTGTTCCTAAGACTGCAAACGTACAAAAAAGATTAATCCGCCGTGTCGTTTTTACAAAAAACAGTCTTTTAAATTTTATTTATCATTTAAAAACCATTACTTTTGCATCTCAAAAAATAACGTCACATTTTTCAACAATCATGTCTGCAAAAAAAACGAACGAATCGAAGGCTGAGAAAAATTTCGAAAATATCGGTGAAGCTTTAACCACATCGGAACAGTTTTTGGAGAAGAACCAGAAAGTCATTCTAACCGGGCTGCTCATCGTCATTGTTTTGGTAGGTGCATTTCTGGCATACCATTATTTATATAAGGTGCCCCGTAACGAGAAAGCACAGACAGCCATCTTCAAGGGTGAGCGTTATTTCCAGGAGGGGCAGGATTCCCTGGCACTTTTTGGTAACGGCAACGATTACGTTGGTTTTGAATCGATAATCAGTCAGTACAAGGGTACCCGCACGGCCGACCTGGCACACGCCTATGCAGGCATATCGTACAATCGCCTTGGCAACAACGAAAAGGCGCTCGAGCACCTGAAAAAATTCAAGGGGGGCGATTTACTCATCACTCCGGCCATCACTGGCGCCATAGGCGATGTGCACATGAATATGGGCAACGCTGCTGAAGCCATTTCTTTTTTCCTGACGGCAGCCAAAGAAGCCGGCGACCAGATGCTGACGCCAATATATCTGAAAAAAGCGGGAGAAGCCTATCTGAGTCTCCCTGATTATGACAAAGCAATAGAGACCTTCACCCGTATCAAGGAACAGTACATAAACACCCCCGAAGCACAGGAAGCCGACAAATACATCAAACAGGCAGAACTGCTAAAAGAATCGAAATAAAAATGGCAACCGAACTGAATAATCTTTCGTCATACGATCCGAAACAGGTTCCCTCGGGAAACGGAAAAAGAATTGGCATCGTGGTGTCGGAATGGAACTCGTCCGTGACGGGAAGCCTCTTGCGCGGAGCGACTGACACACTGCTTAAGTTCGGAGTATCAACCGACGACATTCTGATAGAACATGTTCCCGGAAGTTTTGAACTGACTTACGGTGCAAAGGTGTTGACAGAAAAAGGCAATGTAGACTGTGTGATCATTCTGGGATGTGTAATACAGGGAGAGACTCCCCATTTCACCTTTGTCTGCAACGGCGTAACGGAGGGAACTACCCAACTGAATCTTACTCAAAATGTTCCCGTGATCTTCGGATTACTCACCACCAACACACTTGACCAGGCAAAGGCCAGAGCGGGTGGTAGACACGGAAACAAAGGGGATGAAGCGGCAATCACTGCATTAAAAATGATCGCCCTCAGGGAAAAATACCAATAATTTATTGTATCTTTGTACAAGAATAGGATGCGCTTCGGCGCTGTTCAGGCGAGTTTGACACAGACTCCGGCTTTCACCAGGTCTTGTATGTACAAAAGGGCAGTTACCAGAGTGGCCAAATGGGGCTGACTGTAACTCAGCTGGCTTACGCCTTCGGTGGTTCGAATCCATCACTGCCCACGGTTACGATTCGATGATTTGAACATTTGCTGATTCGATGATTTCTCATTAGCCAATAGCCACATCATCAAATCAATTTTGCGGAAGTAGCTCAGTTGATAGAGCATTAGCCTTCCAAGCTGAGGGTCGCGGGTTTGAGTCCCGTCTTCCGCTCTCAAGGGGAAGTAACATTGAAAAGGGTTACTTCCTTTTTTTGTATCACACCATCGTATGAAAGAGTCACCAGTACACACTCCCAACATCCGTGATCTGACGAGGGGTAGCATCTTCAGGCAGCTGCTTCAGTTGGCGTTGCCGCTGATGGCCATCAGCTTCATCCAGATGACCTACAACCTGGTCGATATCCTCTGGATAGGGCGGCTGGGCAGTCGCTCGGTAGCGGCAGTGGGCTCCATCGGCATGCTGATGTGGATGATGAACTCGGTGGCACTCATCTCCAAGGTGGGTGCCGAGATCTCCATTGGCCAGTCGATCGGGGCACGGCGGCTTGACCATGCATCGCTCTACGCTTCCCACACCACCACACTTGCATTGTCAATAGGTCTCATCTTTGGCATCCTCTTCCTCCTCTTTCCCCACCCTTATGTCTCTTTCTACAGGCTGGAGCACTCTATCGCAGCAGATGCTGTTGGCTATTTGCGAATCATCGCTCCCGGCATACCGATCATGTTCCTGATCCTCAACTTTTCCGGTATCTATATCGGCTCCGGTCGAAGTGACATTCCCTTCTATCTCAATGCGATCGGACTGATTTTCAACATTGTGCTCGATCCGCTGCTGATATTCGGGATGGGACCTCTTCCGGCGATGGGTGTACGGGGTGCCGCGCTGGCCACGGTACTCTCGCAGGGGGTGGTACTTTTGCTCTTCACGCATCATCTCAAGCGGAGAGATGGCCTGCTTGGCCGTTTCCGCTTTCTGATCCGTCCGCGCAGGCGCTATACCCTCAACATCCTGAAGCTAGGATTGCCTGTGGCTGCGATGAACGTTTACTTTGCTTTCATCAACATGAACCTGGCACGCACCGCTTCGCTCTACGGCGGCCATCTGGGTATCACCAGCCAGACCACCGGAGGTCAGATTGAGGGGATCACATGGAACACCTCCAACGGCTTTGCCACGGCATTGGGCAGCTTCGTGGCACAAAACTTTGCAGCGGGCAAGATGCTGCGAGCCGGTCGCGCCTTCCGCTATACGCTGACAATGATGGGACTTCTGGGCAGCATTGTATCTGCCGCCTTTATCTTCCGTGGCGAGTGGATCTTTTCAATGTTTGTTCCAGAGAGAGAGGCATACATCGCCGGGGGTGATTACCTGCTGATCCTTGGTTTCTCGCAGCTCTTCATGATGCTGGAGATCACCACCCAGGGCATTTTCAACGGGTTGGGCAGGACTACCCCTCCTGCCATCATCAGCGTGGCGTTCAATACATTGCGTATTCCTCTGGCGCTATTTCTGGGTGCGCGTATCGGGGTGACGGGCGTCTGGTGGGCCATATCCATCACCTCTTTCTTTAAGGGAGTGATCCTGCTGACCTGGTACATGGTGCTGCGCAGGAAGAGAGCATGGTAGGTATTTCTGGTCCGTTCTAGTCAGCCGGTTAACGGGTACAAGTAGCGCGTTATTTTCCTGTTTATTTGGTATTGAATCGATAGCCCAATCCCATCATCAAGTTGTTCGGATCTTTAAAACGGTATAGCTGATAGCCTGTATGGAGGAATATGTTATGAGTGATATGGGTCTTGAGTACAAAAGTCTGGTAAAATGAGTTCGTATCATCTCCCTTGCACAAAAAGTTTTTTCCAATACCCAGGTTAATTGAGAAGATGGGCATGACAATTTCCCCACGCAGTGAGAGCCCTGCCGAAAACTGTTCCCTGAAGGGAGGCCTGTAGAATCTAAGTTCTTCAGGCTCAGAAGGAATATATGTATTGGCTATATGTTTGCCGATGTTGGCACTTTCATCATACTGCAGATCGAGAGAAATACCGGCACGAAAATAATTGCTGAAATGATACAATGGATTGAGGTTCAATCCTGCAATTCCAAACGAGCCGGGAACTAGCATCGGGCTTTGATCTTCAGGAAAGATGCCCTTTTTCCGTGTAGCCCCATAAACAATGAGGTCATAGGTAACATACGAATTCAATGCGTGATTCTGAGACGGGAAATAGGAGAACCTGTTTTCTCTATTGTTTCCAAAAAAGTGTGCTACACCTATGGAGGCTCCGATTGTATTCACCCCTGAGTTGGGATAACTGGTATTTCCGTTGGAATAGTGTGTCACCCCCACCCCGCCACGCAGATAGGTACTTGGTGTCATTTGCCAGTTCAAGAGAAATCCAAGGTTAATATAGGCGTTAATTTTTGAACCGACGACCATATTGAGCGGATTTTCCTCTTCATCATATTGCTTCCAACCGAAAGCTGCGCCAAAGTTCCATTCATAATCGAATGACAAGTCGGGGGTAATGCTCGCTATTCTTGACGTCTGGAAGAGATAAACATTGATGGGATTTCCCAGTTCGGAAGAGTTGAAGAATGTATTGTAAGCGATTCCGATACCTTGTATGGCATAAGGATATTGCCTACCCAGATATGTGTTGTCAGAGAACTTGAAACCGTACTTCAGATGACCGGAAAGAGTAGAGTTCATTCTCTGTCCTGCACGGTTGGAGCCTTTGAAGAATTCATGCGTAGGGAACAGATATCCCGGCCTCAAATCGGCACCGATCATGTGTGTGATTTTTGTTGAAGTGGAGTCGCTTTTACCGGCAAAAGAGTCTACGGCAATGAATAGCAACAATATGGTGCATAAGGAGGATTTTAGGGCTCCATTATTTATTCTTATTTTCATTCAACTTTTGTTTTTAGGATAAAATAATCCGTAGGACGACTACTGGTGAGTTCTCCCGAAAAGATACGTTTTTTACCTGTTTTAGGATTGGAAACATACAACTTATAGGGTACGAAATATCTCTCCATGTCATTAAATGTCCGTACTCTTCTCTTGTCGTAGGCATCAACGGTCACCTCTACCGACAACTCCTTGTCCAATGATGTTTCAAGCTCCTGTTCCTTAATTCCAAAAGGCACTTTGGTGTCATGTAATACGGGTTTTGAGTCAACAATATCAGGGATGACAATATCGGGGAGCGTGGTACCAAGCAACCGTTTGAACAGTCCTTCTTCCCAGACAATCGTAGGGTCATGAAACTGAATTTCACGCGCGGATTTTCGAAACGGATAAACCACAAAGGTTATAGGTGTGGAGAGCTTGTTGTCAATTGTGATGGATTCCATCTCCTTGACAACACCTTCATGAATTTTAAATTCCTTCCAGTTATATGCTACGCTATCTATTTGATATTTACTTGTGGGAGCCAGCAGAAGCTTGATCTGTTGTTGATTGTAATCATTGCCCACTCTGATCAGCATGGTCACATCCTCATTCATGAGATTTTCATTGAGTGTAAGCTGCAGTTTGTTGCCGCCTCTTTTCTCTACACGGAAATCTAGAAAGTCGCTCAAGCAATGAACAATAGCCGGTTCTTTTTCATCGAAAGAAAAAGAGACGGGCTCACCATCGATGGTATATGCCTCGATAGCAAAGTGATAGCTCATAAAAGACACGACCTCAAGCAGCCTCCAGTTGTCTGACTTAAAATTGATTTCCTTTCTGTTGTCCGTTTCCGAAAGTACAACATCAATCTGTTCTCCGGGAAGAAAATCTTCCACAAAAATATCGCCGTTGCAGCCGGTCAGTAGCATCAGCGTGCTCATGAACAGCAGCTTGTATATTTTGATCCCCATATTTTATTTCTTTCTATTTCCTGCAGATCCCTGAGTCAATCCATGTACATGCACCCTTCATCACAACTTTCAGGAACTTACGACCTTGAGCCGAATCCGGATTGGGGTCTGAAATTCCGGTCTGTTTGATGCATGCATCAACCTGTTTTTCTATAAAAAACCGACAGGCATTTCTATGATGGTCAGCCCAGCTTGTAATTTATATCCTTTTTCTGCCTCTTCCATCTGTATCACTGTTTCTTCTAATCTGACGATTTCATCCGCCCTTTCAGGCATTGAGGTCTCAAAGCCCAGGTTGAGATTTTGATTTAACCGGTGGAGTGCATAATCGGGAATTTCCAGCATATAGCTGGATGTAACATGTGTTGTTGATATCTCATTGAGCGTAGGTTGTTTCTCTTCATCAACAGGATACGACAATACCAAGTGGTATCCATCATCCTTGTTCATGAAATGGTAATTTCCTTTTCCTCTCACCTTCAACACATAATCGGTTAATGAGATCCGTTCTCTATTAATTAGATAAAGACTTCGTTCCTTGTTGTTTACAAGGACAATAAACTCTATGTTCTTCAATGTGGGAGGAAATTCCGCATCTTTGTCTTCGAGAATAGATTCAGAGATGCCTAGCGTTTCATAATTGTCGGTTATTTTAATTCTGATTTCTTGAGACTCATTGGTTGCATTGTCGGTAACGGTAAGCGCTGTCTTACCGGTAAGCAGGCCGCGAACGGCAATCATCCCTGATGGGCTTGACCATCCATTCTCTACTTCGGCGGATAAGAGAAACGGATTTTGAACTTCAAGCGTGTAGTTTCCGCTGCCTGTTTTCGGACCGATCATAACGGTTCCGTGAATGGGCACTTCACGATAGTCATCGTAGAAAGAGAGCGATTGAGGCTCTGTCTTATCACAACTTGTGATCAACACGACAATAATGATGAATTGGAAAAGCAATTTGCTTTTTTGACGGATGTTCATATTGATATAATATTTTAAAAGATTATCTATTGATTTGTATGCGACTTACAATGAGAATTAACCATTACTACAGACGCAGAATATGGAGAATTGCTGCATCATTAAATGTTAACAAAAACTAATCATTCGATTTCCCTGTTCGATGATACAATTAACCGCCCGTATCGGATATGTGTATTGTGTATTTGCATTATTGAAAATAATACAATTGATAGAGATATACAACTGTGAATTAAAAATGAATATCAATACCCGTGCAGAAAGAGGCTGATGTCGGCAACAGGAAAGTTAAAATGGTTGGCTACGTAGGAATTGACCATTTTTCCGGCATACATGTAG
The DNA here is from genome assembly GCF_056629195.1 of Proteiniphilum sp. LBM24028. Lineage (NCBI taxonomy): Bacteria > Pseudomonadati > Bacteroidota > Bacteroidia > Bacteroidales > Dysgonomonadaceae > Proteiniphilum > Proteiniphilum sp. LBM24028. Next base: position 2,423,836 of record NZ_CM152817.1, read on the forward strand.
AAACCGGAGGCGAAGCCCCGGTCGAAACGTGCAAAGTGAGCCACACCACCACAGTCTCCCATGCCTGTGAACAAAGAGACAAAGATATTACTTAACGCGATGGAGGCAGTACGAGCCACGCGTGCGCTAAGGCTCATTTCACAGAAATGCAGTACGCCTTGTTTTTCAAAGATGGCCGGATGATCAGGCAGACAGGCCTCCATGGTGGTTTCAAAACATCCTCCCTGAGCCATACGCAAGTCGATGATAAGAGATCCTCGCTTCATCTCCCGGACAAGATCTTCGGAGATACGGTAAAAATGGGTTTTGTTAATGTACTGCATGGCGCCAATCACCACATCGGCCGAGCGAAATACATTTCTTAATACATTGGGCTGAAGTGTGGAGGTGAAAAGCGGGCTTCCCAGCTCATGCCTGATATTACGCAGTTTCAGGATGTCATCGTCGAATACCTTCACCACGGCTCCCAGGGCCAAGGCGGCGCGTGCTGCCATGGTGCCGGCCACACCGGCACCAATGATTACCACCTCGGTGGGTGATATGCCGGGGATACCGCCAAGAAGGATTCCCTTACCGCCATGGGCATTGCTTAACAGCTCTGCTGCCAGCGTGATGGAGGAAGCTCCTTCAATTTCGGAGATAGAAGTTACAAAGGGCGACACGCCGGTTTCATCATAAATGAGTTCGTAAGCGAGTGCATTAATTTTTTTCTCGGACATCAGTTCCAGTAATGGTTTGGTGAACTTATGCAGGTAGAGAAACGAGAAAACGGTGGTTCGCGGTCGCATCATCTGAACCTCTCCGAGCGTGGGAGGTAATATCTTCAGGATCAGGTCGGCCTGAAAGACTTCCATGGCTGTCTCTACAATCTCTGCCCCCGATTCGGCATAGTAACTATCTGAGTAGTTGATGGAGAGTCCTGCTCCCGCTTCAAACAATATTCTGTACCCCGCTGAAACCAGTAAAGAGACAGTTTCCGGGGTAAGTGGCACCCGTCTTTCCTCAGCCTGACTCTCTGCGGGTATGCCGATAACCAGGGATACTTTCTGCTTTTCAGCTTTCAGCATTAGTTCACGTACGATGAAAGAGGTGCTTTTTAGGGAGTCGTGGATCATGCTTTTTTTCTGTTACTTAATAGTTCTTCAATACCCAGTACCGTTAGATGAATTTCTTTTTTTGTAATCATACGGTCGGTATGGTAAACAATATGTGCACCGTTGTAATAACGCTCTCTTTGTGCCAAATGTTCCCTGATGAACGGAATAAGCTCCTCATCCGTTTTTCCGGCAATAAGTGGGCGTACCGTCTTGGATGCCTGCAGACGGGCGGCGAGTTCTTCGGGGGAGGCTTCAATATAGATGGTGGTACCGGTCCGGTTCATCAGCGCCATATTATCGAAATAACAGGGTGCTCCTCCGCCGGTGGAAATCACCACATCCTCAAAGGCTGACACTTCCTGCAGCGCATGACTCTCAATTCTTCGGAAAACCTGTTCCCCTTTCTCTGCAAAAAGAGCTACAATCGACTTTCTGTATTTGTTCTCGATATAGGCGTCCAGATCGATAAATTCCAGCGACAATGATTTGGCCAGCAGCTTACCTACCGTGGTTTTTCCTGACCCCATATATCCTATTATAAAAATTCGTTCCATAATTTTAGCGGTCAGTAATCAGCTAATTACAACAAAGGTGCAAAAAGCCGCAGCAATGATTCAAAAAAATGTCTTGTTACCGGGCGTTTCAACCATTCCCGTTGCGTTATCTGCTGACAATGGCGCTGATCATCGGTAAAGATATCTTCCGCCTTCTTCGCAAGCTCATTGTCGTATATAAAAGCCTCCACTTCGAAATTCTGATCGAAACTTCGCGAATCGAAGTTGGCCGATCCCAGGAGGGTGAGCGAATGGTCGAACACCATCATTTTGGCATGCAGGAAACCCTTCCTGTACTGATAAATTTTCACGCCGGCATGCAACATCTCCTTGAAGTAGGAGCGCGAGGCCTGCTGCACCAGGGCCACATCGGAACGCTCCGACAGCATCAGCCGCACATCCACTCCCCTCAGTGCAGCCGCCTGGAGGGCATGTACCATGGTGTCGGGTGGCAGGAAATAGGGTGTTTGAATGAAGATGGACTGACGTGCTTCATATATAGCCTGTGTAATACCGTATGAAATCTCGTTTTCCTCGCTCAGAGGTCCGCTATTGACAATTTGCATGGGACATTCGCCAAAATTGTCGAGCATGGGAAAATAATCGCGTGAGGTGATCAGCGTTTGGGAAACAAAATACCAGTCGATCAGAAAGACCGACTGCAATCCCTGCACTCCCTTTCCCTCTATGCGGGCATGGGTATCACGCCAGGGGCCCCAATTGAAACCGTGTAAATACCGGTCTGCAATGTTCATACCTCCCGTATAGCCTATCTGGCCGTCGATCACCACTATTTTCCGGTGTGTCCGGTAGTTCAGCCGCGAAGAGAATGCCGACCAGGTAAGTTTAAGAAAAGGTTCCGTTTCAATTCCAGCCATGCGGAACTCCTCGAAGAATCTCTTCTTTGCCTTCCGTGAACCGAAACTGTCGTAAATAATACGTACTTCCAATCCCTCTATGGCCTTTTGGATCAGTGCTTCCTGAAATTTACATCCTATTTCATCATCCATGAAAACATAATACTCCACATGGATGTGTTTTTTTGCTTTTTTTATGTCGTCAAGGAGGCTCTCAAATTTATCCCTGCCGTGAGTGAACAGTTTCACATTGTTTCCACCGAGAAGGGGGGTATAATCCATATTTTTCAGCAAATTCACCAGGTTGACATGTTCTTCCGGGACGGAGACCTCAACAGGTGTTTCCATCTCATCCAGCGGACGTTTCTTCAACTTGCTGTACATCCTCTTTGATATAAGATACTTTTTGGTGACATCCTGTCCGAAAATGGCATACCAGATGATGCCGATGAAAGGCAGAAAGACCACAGCCATCACCCACGCGACAGTTTTAATTGGATTGCGGTTCTCCGAAATCACCACTACCACGATTCCTACCACCGTGAGGAGGTAAAGTATCTCCAGTATCAGGATGAATGTCGCGTTGATTTGCATGCTTTATAAACGATATTTATCTGCGCCAGTGTCTTCCAGAATATTTAGGTAAGAATGATATCGGCTTTCACTGATGTAATGTTCTTCCACCCCTTTTAGGACGGCACATTCCGGTTCGTTCAGGTGCATACAGTTGTAGAATTTGCACTTCTCCGACATTTTGAATATTTCCGGGAAATAATGGGAAACTTCTGCCGGCACCATGTCGATGGTACCAAATCCTTTGATACCGGGTGTGTCGATGATAAATCCGCCATTATCCAGTTCAATCATCTCCGAGTAGGTTGTAGTATGCATCCCCTTATGATGATAGCCGGATATCTCGCCTGTTTTTTGCACGTTTTCCTTTTTCAAGGCGTTAATAATACTCGATTTTCCTACACCTGAATGTCCTGCCAGCAGGATTATCTCGTCACGGGTAATCTCACGGATCTCCTCCACTCCTTCACCCGTAATCATGGATGTCTTTATACAACGGTAACCAATTACCGAGTAAAGATGGGTTAGCGCCTGCAGGTACTCCTTCTCTTCTTCGTTGTAAAGATCAATTTTATTGAAAACCAGGACAACAGGCACGGAGTATGCTTCAGCAGTCACCAGGAACCGATCGATAAATACCGTGGTGGTTTCCGGATAGCGAACCGTGATGCACAGGAGAGCCAGGTCGATATTCGATGCCAGGATGTGAGCATGTTTGGAGAGGTTGGAAGCTTTGCGTACGATATAATTTTTGCGTTCGTCGATATCGGTGATAAAGGCGGTACCATCACGATTTACATCCATGAATACCATGTCGCCCACCACCACGGGGCTTGTGCTGCGGATGCCTTTCAGGCGGAGGTTTCCCTTGGCTTTGCAGACAAGGTCGCTTCCGCTCGCTGTGCGTACGAGATAGGTATTGCCGGTATTCTTAATGACACGGCCTTTCATACCTTTCAGGTTACTTTCTCCGCCCTCCTGCTCCATCAGACGGTGAGAATTTCTTTCTCCTTTGCTGCAAACTTCTCGTCCACCTTTTTTATATACACGTCATGGAGTTTCTGCAGTTCGTTTTCTCCATCCTTCCCCATGTCTTCGGGGAGTCCTTCCTTCACCGCCTTTTTCACTTCATCGATACCTTCGCGACGTGCATTGCGGATGCTGATCTTGGCTTCCTCGGCTTCCTGCTTGGTCTGCTTCACCAGTTGTCTACGACGTTCTTCGGTGAGAGGCGGTATTCCCAGTCGGATCACCTCACCATTGTTCTCGGGGGTAATTCCCACGTCGGAGTCCTGGATGGCCTTTTCCACCACCCTCAACATATTTTTCTCCCAGGGTTGTACCATGATGGTCTTCGCATCGGGTGTGGTCACCGTGGCCACGTTCGAAAGGGGAACCAGGCTGCCGTAATACTCCACGCGTATCCCGTCAAGAATGTGTGCATTGGCCCGGCCCGCCCTGATGCGGGAAAAGGTTTCTTCCAAAAATTCGAGGGTCATCTGCATTTTCTCCTCGGCATCTTTTCTGATTGTCGTTGTATCCATAGGTAATTTAATTGTTGTTTGTGGAAACAAAAATAGTGAAAATATTTTAAATGGCTCCTACAAATGAATCAATGTACCAATATCTTCGCCTTCAATTACCTTTTTCAAATTGCCGTAGCTGTCCATATCGAAGACCACGACAGGCAGGTTGTTTTCTTTGCACAACGTGGTGGCGGTTAGGTCCATCACCCGGAGTCCCCGCTCATATACCTCATCAAAGGTGATGGTACGGAACCTGGTGGCCATGGGATCTTTCTCCGGGTCAGCCGTGTAAACGCCATCTACTCGGGTTCCCTTGAACATGGCATCGGCTTCGATCTCAACACCCCGCAAGGCAGATGCCGTATCGGTAGTAAAGAAGGGGTTCCCTGTACCACCGGCAATGATGGCCACTTCATTCCGTTCCATTGCTTCAATGGCTTTCCACTTGGAATAAAGCTCACCCACCGGCTCCATACGAATGGCAGTAAAAACGTGGTTCTTTTGTTCCAATGAGGTCAGTGCCGAGCTTAACGCCAGGCTGTTAATTACAGTGGCCAGCATCCCCATCTGGTCGCCCTTCACCCGGTCGAATCCTTTGGAGGTACCACTCAGTCCGCGGAAGATGTTGCCTCCTCCTATTACTATACCCAATTGCACGCCCATCCGGGCTACCTCTTTTATCTGTCGGGCGTATTCTTCGAGACGGATTTCATCTATCCCATACTGTTTACCACCCATGAGCGACTCTCCGCTCAGTTTCAATAATATTCGTTTAAATTGCATATGTTTTATTTTTAGCGACCAGTGGTCAGTTTTTCATGTGAAAGCATATCAGTGTCATCGATCAGCCTTGTAAGCATTCAAAGATCATCGGCTTGCATCTCAATCTACAAATGAGACTTCCTTGAAAGCATACTTCCGCACATCATCGCCATCGAGTGTCCGCAACAGCAGGTGTCCCGACGGCATGACATCTTCAATCATCGCCTGAAATTTACCCTGTTCGTCTTCAAACCAGTAATAGTCATTTACCCGATAGAGGTCGAGCATATATTCATCCTCGATCACCCCACTCTCTCCCTGCTGCAGATCGCGGTACAACAGAGAAAATTCGCGCATAAACGTCTCAAGGATGTAATCCCTGTCCTGAACCGACCCTGTGATCTGTCGCAACGATACTGGATTTGGCAGTTCGGGCGGGAAGCTTTGCTGGTTGATGTTGATACCAATACCAATTACTGAATTCTCAATATGTTTTCCCTGAATATCGTTCTCTATGAGCATTCCGGCAATCTTTTTGTCTTTCCAGTAGATGTCGTTGGGCCATTTGATGCGGATGTCGTCAGTAAACTGGTCGAGGGTATTTTTTACCGCCAGGGAAGCTATTCGGGAAATAATAAACTGTTTGACAGCCTCCACCTCTTTTGGATAGATAAGCAGGCTGAACATCAGGTTCTCACCTTTTGTAGAAAACCAGGATGTACCCGTTTGTCCCCGTCCCGCGGTCTGATACTCCGCCATCACCAGCGTCCCCTCTTCGGGATGCTCTTTTCTGGCAAGCCTTTTCAAATAAAGGTTGGTAGAATCAACCTCATCTACCCGAATAGTAAGGCAATCTTTATCTAACTGACCCATAATACTGTTGTTGTAATTTTTTGGATAATTTCATCACCACTTCCTCGACTGAGTGATTGATCCATTTTTTGATTTCTTTTTCCGGCATATTACCATCCAGCCAGATGGTATTCCAGTATGTCTTGTTCATGTGAAAGGCACCCTCCACACATCCATATTCCTCGCGCAATTTCACGGCCTTTTCGGGATTGCACTTCAATGTGATGCATACACGGTCGCTATCGGTAGGAATCATTGCAAACATCTTCCCCATCACCTTCATCACGATGGTCACCTCGTTGAAAGGTGTGGTTGCCTCGGCTCCGGGAATGGTCATGCAATAATCGAAAAGTTCTTCTATATTCATTGTCTTTCTCTGTAAGTCTGTCACCCGTTTGCAGGGCAGCAGAAAACCTTCAGGAATACAGTGTTCAGCTGCAAAAAACATTTACAAAAAAGGCAAAAAGGCATCTTCGATATGTTCCAGCTCAAAATGCTGCCTGTCACTGATTACGGCGACAATATCGAACCGGGCAGGCTTATCGATGCAGTTCAGCTTCAGATAAATCCCGGCAGCTTGTATCATGCGCCGCATACGCTGTTTTCCGATGAAATCTTCGGGGTTACCCCAGGATAACGATGTACGTGTCTTCACTTCCACGAAAACGACATATTCACCATCTTCCGAAATAATATCAACTTCATAACCATTGAATCTCCAGTTTTTAGCCACAATACGGTGGCCTTTGGAGGTCAGGTAGTTCACCGCGGCCTCCTCTCCTTTCCATCCCAGCACATTGTGATCAGCCATCTTTTTACGGTAGAAAAGCCCTATAACTTCGTAAAAATACAAATTTAGGCTGTAAATACTTCTTTTTGGCGAAAATATTTTGTTTTTTTGTATCAGCAAAGGAAAAGCGACTGTTTACATTATTTTCAGGCAGGGCAGTTTCGATGAGAAATACAATGGTTTTTCATGAGGACAAAAAGTTATAAGTTGCAAGGAGGGAAGAAGCCACGCACCAGGAAGGCAGAGTTTATGCTGAGCGATGAAGAACATGAACTGATTGGCTTCTATCTGAAAAAATACAGGATCACCAACCGCTCACGATGGTTTCGTGAGACTGTCCTCAATCACATTCTCAAAAATATGGATCAGGATTATCCCACACTGTTCGAAGAAAACGAGATGCGCCGGTAGGAACCGCAAGCACAGGGGGGGGTGACGAAGAAGAAACGGATTACTGTAACAGGCAGTTTAAAATAAGCAGGATCACAGCATGTTAGACGATGAGTATTTTATGCGGCAGGCACTTCAGGAGGCCCACAAGGCTTTCGACAAGGGAGAGGTTCCAGTAGGAGCCGTGATGGTGTCTGGCCAGCGTATTATTGCCCGAGCGCACAACCTCACGGAGATACTGAATGATGTGACTGCCCACGCCGAGATGCAAGCCATTACTGCTGCTGCCAATGTGATGGGTGGAAAATATCTGACCGATTGTACACTCTATGTCACGATAGAACCATGTCCCATGTGTGCGGGGGCACTTCGGTGGGCGCAGATTTCGCGTGTGGTCTATGGCGCCCCGGACGAAAAAAGAGGATATTCACGCATCTCCACTCATCTGTTGCATCCCAAAACCAGCATAACCTCCGGGATTATGGCAGATGACTGTGCCGATCTAATGAAACTTTTTTTTGCCCGTTTCAGATAATCTGTTTGGAAATGTGATTCGTAAAACATATATTTGTTATACCTAAATCGCATGATATGAAAAAGCTCATTCTGATCTCGTTGCTGCTCGGGCTTTATGGCGTGAATCTGATGTCACAACAAGAAGAGCCAAAAAGGTTGGCATGGGACTCTGTCTCGTCCACTTTGCCTCCTTTTAAAATTGCATCTGTCGACACGCTCCGTTTTTTTCCCGGCGACACCATTCCAAACCCCATATGGGAAAAATACCTGAAGAAAAAGAGTCAGGAGAGAATGACCGAAGAGAGGATCCTAACCACCCCCCTCGACAACATGCCGGTCATTGTTCCTCCGCATCACCAGTTTCAAATGATTGTGGTGAAACCCGACACCACCTTTCATTATTTTCTACGGAACCTGAGAGACGAAGAGAAACCCAATTCCCTGAAACAGAAACAGGAGAATCGGATTAACAGAAGAAATCTGCCATGACCGGGTACCTCTTAAATAATTTAAACTCATGAACAGAAGATTGAAGCAGCAGATCGATTTCATCCTGGAGGCGGACAAACTGAAAAATGTGATCCGCCGCAACTATATTTCCGATGATTCACGACGGGAGAATACGGCGGAACATTCATGGCACACCATACTGACAGCGCTCTTGCTGTTTGAATATACCGAAAACAAGCATGAGCTCAATCTGCAGCGTATTGTAAGGATGATCTCCATCCATGATCTGGTGGAAATTGAAGCAGGTGACACTTTCATATTCGATGAGGAAGCCAATAAAAAAAAGTTCGACAGGGAAAATCAGGCTGCAAAAAAGATATTCAGCCTGTTGCCTTACGATCAGGGGAAGGAGTATTATGACATCTGGCTTGAATTCGAAAAGGAAGAAACGCCCGATGCTATTTTTGCATCATCTGTAGACAAGATTATGCCGGTATTGCTGAATACATACAGCAAGGGAACAAGCTGGCGGGAAGCGCAGATTACCGCGGAGCAGGTACATACAACACTGAAAGGGATTAAAAAAGGGCCGAGAAAAATACAGGAATTGCTGGAAGAATTGATCTTTATGGCCAGAAAAAATGGCAATCTTACATAAAATAGCCCATCGAAATTAACAATTAAACAAATTAAGATTTCAGATGTTATTATTTTCTAATGCAAAATTAATTGGTGCAGAGAACATTTGTTCTTTTAGGAAAAGAAATAACGAACAATCAACAAGACTTAAAAATGAAAAAGAAGAAAATTGCTGTTTTGGTAGGTAGTTTACGCAAAGAGTCGTATAACAGGAAACTGGCCAAAGAAATGATTGCCATGGCCCCCGATTCATTGGAAATGGAGCTGGTAGAAATTGGACAACTGGTACATTATAATGAAGACCTCGATCAGAATCCCCCGACAGAATGGGTTGAATTTCGTAAAAAAATTAAAGAAGCCGATGGTTATCTTTTTTTCACACCGGAATATAACCGTTCCATACCGGGAGTATTAAAAAATGCCATTGACGTGGCTTCAAGGCCCTACGGACAAAACAACTGGGGCGGGAAACCGGGCGCTATTGTGAGCAGCTCCATCAGTCCGCTCGGAGGAGAAGGAGCCAATCACGTACTGCGCCAACCCATGGTCTTTGTAAACGTATACATGATGCAACAGCCTGAAGCCTATATCGGGAACACCATGTCGCTTTTCGGAGAAGACGGAAAATTGTTGAAAGAGGAAACAAGAACCTTCCTGCGCAATTACATGCAGGCTTTTGAAGCTTGGGTAAACAGGTTCTGACAAACGCGATTAACTTCGATGACCACATTACAAGAGGGTGAATCACCGCGTGATTTCACCCTCTTTCCTGTTATCTTTCAAAACGGAAGATCAGACATTACCTTGTACAACTCTCTCATTAGACCTTTGGCAATTTCCACGGAGCGCGGTAGTTTGCCATTATCAAACGGTTTGCTTCTTCATTACCGATAAACTTGCCGGTCTTATTGTCCCAGTTCAGGGCGCTACCTACTCTACAGGAGATATTTGCCAGATGGCTGAGTTTCGCCACTTCGGCACCTATGGCGATGTCGGCATTAGGCAGTTTGCGTGACTGCATGCAATTGAGCATATTACCCGCATGCAGATAGAGGCCTTTGCCCGATCCCTTTCTTTTTTCAATTGCTTCCATGCGAAGGGTGTTCGGCTTTTTTTCATCGTCACAGGGATAGCAATATGGGAAATTACGGCTGTTGACTGCTTGTTCGGGCACAACCTCCCAACCGCTGCGGGTAAGGATGAGCGTACCGTTTTCTCCGAAAAAGGCTACACCTTCACGCAATCCGAAGAGCCCGTTCCCGATCCCGCAGGCATGATCCCAGATAATATTAAAATCGGGATATTTGTAGGTCGCCATCAACGTATCGGGTGTTTCCATGGCATCATCGGGATAACCGAACTTCCCGCCGGCCCCGTAAACATACGAAGGAAGCCCTGCATTCATCCCCTTCATTGCATAATCGAGCAGATGCACGCCCCAGTCGGCCATCAGCCCGCCTGCATAATCCCAGAAGAAACGGAAGTTATAATGGAAACGATTCTGATTGAAATTGCGTTTGGGTGCCGGGCCGAGCCACATATCATAATCCACACCGGCGGGAACAGCCGAATCGGGGACAACAGGCAGTGTCCACTTACTGGTCTGATAAGCCCATACTTTTACGGTTCTCACGCGCCCCAGTGCGCCACTCTGCACATAGGCCGCAGCTTCATCCCAGTGCGGGTCGCTACGTTGCCACTGGCCCACCTGCACGATCCGGTCATATTTCCGTGCAGCCCTGACCATGAGGTCACACTCTTCGATGGTGTTGGCCAGCGGTTTTTCCACATATACGTCCTTTCCTGCCTCACAGGCGGCAATCATCTGCAGACAGTGCCAATGGTCGGGAGTACCAATGATCACCATGTCCACATCTTTGTTGTCGATGACCCTTCGCCAGTCCTTCACCAGCTGTGCGGGTTTATTGCCTTTGAGTTTCTCATATTCTGCCGCGCGCTGGTAGAGCCACTGATCGTCCACATCGCAGAGCGAGATACATTCCACTGTAGGATACTGCAGAAAAGTTTTGAGATTGCTCCATCCCTGATTTCGACAACCTATCAGGCCTATTTTAATTTTGTTGCCTGGTGCCGACTGACCATACAGGGAAGAAAAGGGTTTTCCCATTAATGGTGTCAGACTTAAACCGGTTGCTGTAATGGCTGATTTTTTCAGAAAATTTCGTCTATCCATGATGATTATATAAAAAAGTTATCGCAAAGATAATAAAGATTGCTCCTCAAATGAATAAATTTACTATTTAAAGTAATTTTTCACTAACTAATTAAAAGATTATCCATATTTTTGGCCTTTTTGTTTCATATCACATAAACTGCTTCTATTATGCAGCAAATCAATGCGTTCTTCACTACTTTACATCAATATATCGGTAGGAATAACTGGTTTATTTTCTTGTTGTTGGGTACCGGTTTTTTCTTTACCCTCTATCTAAAGTTTCCACAGATCCGTTATTTCAGGCATGCCATCCGCATCATCAAAGGAAAATATAATAAAAAATCGGAAGGCATGGTGGCCATCCTTGAACCATTTATCGATACCACCATCATCTGGAACCTCTCGATGCTTACCGTGGCCTTTATGACGGTGCCCAACCTGATCGGGCTGTTGATCCTGCACAGAGAGGTGAAGCAGACAATCGGCGACTACTGGATCGGTTTCAAAAAAGAGTATACGAACGAGGAAATTTAAAAAAAAGTAGTATGTATACAACTAAACCATCGACTGTCGATGTTTTACGACCCATATTTGCTCTTATGCACTAAAAGAGTAGAACTTGCTTCGCTTCGAACAGCTACTCTTTTTACGTGCATCACGAGCAATGGGTCCCCGAAAAACATCTGAATATCTCTTTTTTAGCTGTATACAATGAGCGAAACAGTCAACTAATTTAAAGTAACCCGCTGAGCAGGCCGCCGTCGATCTGGATCGTGGTGCCGTTCACGGAGCGTGCCTGGTCTGAGCAGAGGTAAGCCACCATGCTGCCCAGCTCCTGCGGGTCCATATAACGTTGGTGCGGAAAAGCCTTGATTGCTTTCTGCTCATACTCATCCACAGAAATACCTTCGACTTCGGAGCGTACTTTCATCAGCTGTGTCACCCTGTCGGTTCGGAAATAACCCGGTGCCACATTGTTGATGGTAATTCCTTTTGCAATTAGCTCCTTGCTGATGGTCCTGGCATAACTGGCCACGGCAGTACGGAATATATTCGAAAGTACCATATTGGGTGCCGGTTCTTTTACGGTCACCGAGGTGATATTGACAATTCTGCCCCACCCTTTCTTTTCCATGTAAGGCAGACAAAGCCGGATCATCCGGATATTGTATTTCAGTACCGCGTTGTAGGCTTCATCCAGATCCTCCTCAAAGATCTCGCGGAATGTCCCCGGTTTGGGACCACCCGAATTATTTATTAGGATATCCACTCCTCCGAAACGGGCTACTGTCTCCCGCACGATGCGTACATTATCATCCGAACTGGCCATATCTGCTGTCAGCGCGAGGGTTTGCACTCCCAGTGCTTCTATCTCCCGCTGCGTCTCATGCAATGTATCTTCTCCTCTTGCACACAATACGATATTTACGCCTTCACCGGCCAGTGCCAGCGCACACGCCCTGCCCAGCCCCTTGCTGCTTCCACCGATAATGGCAGTTCTTCCCTGTAAGTTAAAATTCATACCAACTCTTTTATCTGAAAACAACAGGATCTCCTGTCTTGCTGCATATTTTGCAGTATTTGCTTCAGTATAACACTCCGGCGGGCAGGATGTTTTTATACTTTATTACAAAGTAGAAATACATATGCCAACTATTATTTCCAGAAATCAAAGAAGTGATGTACCGGGCCATGCCCCTTTCCTGTTTCATATTCAGCTCCCTTGAGGATCGCATTGTTGATATATGTTTTGGCGTTTCTTACCGCCTCATCAAGAAGAAGGCCATGGGCCAGAAAGGCAGCAATGGCCGATGAAAGCGTGCATCCCGTACCGTGGGTATTTCGGGTGTGTATCCGCTTTGAAGGGAGTGTCGTCACCTCATCGGTCTCGGCATTGTAAAACAGATCGGTCAGCACCTCCTCATCCAAATGTCCGGCCTTGAGATATACTGAAACCGAACGCCCAAAAGAGAGCTCCTTCACGACTGCCTGCAAATCTTCCTGACGTTGAATCTTTCTGCCTGACAAGATCTCTGCTTCCGGTATGTTGGGGGTGATCACGCGAACATAGGGAATCAGTTCTGTCATCAAGGTGCTTATCGCCTCATCCTGTAGTAATTTATCACCTGAGGTGGCCACCATCACGGGATCAAGTACAATATTTGCTATGTCATATGGCAGCAGGGCATCTCTCACGGCAATGATCAACTCGGAGGAGTGAAGCATCCCAATCTTTACTGCATCGGCACCAATATCATCCAGCACCGATCTGATCTGACTTGCAACAAACGCTTCGGGTACCGGATGCACACCGGTTACACCCACCGTATTTTCATCGACGACTGCTGTAATCGCGGTGGTTCCATAACAACCGCATGCAGAGAAAGTTTTCAGGTCTGCCTGAATACCGGCGCCACCACTGGGATCGCTACCAGCAATTGACAATGCTGTTGTATACTTTTTCTTCATGATTCTCTTCTTTTAAATATTCCATTGTTCCTGTTTGTATGCACTGTCCCAAAACATCCATTCCAGCTTCGAGCAGGTCACAAAGGCTTTTGTCATGGCCATCTGTTGCTCCGAGGTACACTTTTCTGCCACCTCATCGCATATGGAAATGGCCAATGCATTTGACTTTTCAAACTCTTCGCCTCCGTACGTATCTATCCAACTCTGGTAAGGATTGTTCTGCGTGGTTTGATTCGCGAGGATATGATCTCCCACCTTCTTATAGATCCAGAAACAAGGCAAGACGGCTCCCAGCATCGTCTCCAGGGGTGCACTGCTTATTTGTCTCAAAAGATACGAAGTATATAACAGACAGGTGGGCGACGGTTCAATTTCATCATCCGGCTTTAATTTCAATTCATTGACAAATAGCCGGTGCAAATTGCGTTCAACCGTCATTGTTCCACCCGCAAAATGCAGGAATGCTTCTGCGTACCAGGAATGATCGAACCTGGAGGCAATGGCAGCCAACACCTTTCGGTAATCCGATAAGTAGAGGGTATCCTGGCGGATATAAAAAATAAATTTCTCGCGTGGAAGCGTACCCTGCATCAGCTCTTTTATAAAGGGCGATGTAATTATCTCGTTGTATACGGGTTGGATCGTCGACCAGGCTTTTTTACTCCAGTTCATATGCTTCTTTTTAAGTGCATGATTCCTCTTGAGATTCTTTCTATGACTAAACCATGCGATTATTACCATGTTTTTTTGATTGATTCACCGTTTTAATCAGTTCCGACGCGGCGAGGCGGGGATCGGGAGCCGACATGATTGCCGAAACTACGGAGATGCCGGCAGCACCGGCAGCAATGACAGCCCTTGCATTCCGTATATTAATTCCGCCGATGGCCACACAGGGACACCTGGCAATTGAAGTAATGTCACGAACTCCCTCAAGACCCAACGCAGGTGCTGTATCGCTTTTGGTAGACGTACTGAACACCGGAGATATCCCGATGTAGTCTATATCTTCCCGGTTGGCTTCCATGACATTCGTCATGTTCTCTACCGACAGACCGATGATTTTATTCTTTCCCAATATTTTACGGGCTATACCACAGGGAAGGTCCGACTGTCCCAAATGCAATCCGTCGGCATCGCAGGCCAGCGCGATATCAAGCCGATCATTGATGATAAGGGGAACACGCCAGGGCGCCAGAAACCTCTTCAACTGTACCGCCACCCGGTAAAACTCTCGGGAAGAACATTGCTTCTCACGGAGCTGCACCATGGTAGCACCACCACGCACCGCTTCTCCGACAATATGTTCCAAGTCTCTCCCACCCGACAAGGAGCGATCGGTTACCAGATATAGGCTTATATCAAAATCGGTCATAATTTAATATTCTTTTTTATCTCATCTT
The DNA here is from genome assembly GCF_056629195.1 of Proteiniphilum sp. LBM24028. NCBI lineage: Bacteria > Pseudomonadati > Bacteroidota > Bacteroidia > Bacteroidales > Dysgonomonadaceae > Proteiniphilum > Proteiniphilum sp. LBM24028. Next base: position 2,438,890 of record NZ_CM152817.1, read on the forward strand.
CTCCGAGATTGAAGAGCACGTCCAGAAAGTTCATCTGCAGGCTGCCGTTTCCTTTCGACATCAAGGCGGCTATTTCTCCCGTTATTCCCATGATATACATACCGTGTGTTGCAGCCTCCAGGTAATCGCGGTTAATTGCGGCAAAAGTGGCAACAATAGCAGTTGCGGTGCAGCCCATGCCGGTAACTCTGCTCATCATCGGGTTCCCGTTATCTACGGTCTCCACCCTGTTCCCGTCGGTAATATAATCCCTCGCTCCACTGACGACGACCACGGCACCCGACTGCAGGGCCAGGGCTTTGGCAGCTTCAAGGGCCGCATCGGAAGAGTGTACGCTGTCGACGCCCTTGGTATGCGCATTCCTGTCATCCAGAGCCATGATCTCCGAAGCATTGCCTCTGATGATGGATGGCCTGCATACCTCAATGATTTCCCTGCTTATCTCCGACCGGTAAGGAGTGGCACCGGCACCTACGGGATCGAATATCACGGGGACAGATTTTTCCAAAGCTGTCTTACCGGCAATAAGCATTGACTCTACCCATGCAGCCTCAAGCGTACCAATATTGATTACCAGCGAGGAGGCAATTGCTGCCATCGCTGCCACCTCATCGGAAGAATGAGCCATCACGGGTGAAGCTCCCACCGCTAAAATTGCATTGGCCGTGTTGTTCATTACCACAAAGTTGGTTATATTATGAATCAACGGAGATTTTTTTCTTACAAGATGCAGATCTCTGATAATCTTTTCAATTTGTATCATTGTTTTGTTGTTTAAAATGAGACTATCCTTTGCCATGGCATAACTCAAAGAAGTTTGGTCCTGCCCGCCCGGCTTAACAGAATAATTGATTTATAGATGTCACGTAATACTTGCATATCAATTTTTTTTAAAAAAAACCGCTTCGTGGAGAACGAAACGGCATAAAATGCAAGAATTTGCAATCCATTGATATACCATGTAAATTCCGTTTTCCTACGATGTCAATTACAACATATCAGGTTCAAGGGTATGATCTCAGCTCTTTTAAAAAGAACACCCCTAACAGCGATGTTGCGAATATACGCAATAATTTATTGTAAAAGAAATTCAGGAGAAAAAAATCAGGGTGAGTTCGTTAAAACAGGTGCCGGATCAGGACTCCTCATGCATTTTTCAGCCTACATAGCATAAATTACCTGAACCCACGAATCGAGTTTTATATGTAGATTATTGCGGTAATAATGCAATAAAAAGAGCTATTTTTCGTACCTTTGCGTCCCATAACAAGAGCAATTCTTTATTTCTTGTTGCAATTCATATGTCAAAAAAATTCAAACGCACACTGATCACATCCGCGCTGCCCTACGCCAATGGGCCGGTGCATATCGGACACCTGGCAGGAGTATATGTTCCTGCCGATATTTACGCCCGCTACCTGCGGCTGAAAGGAGAGGAGGTTCTTTTTATCGGTGGTTCCGACGAGCATGGAATTCCCATCACCATCAAAGCCCGCAAGGAAGGCGTGACGCCCCAGGATATTGTAGACCGCTATCATGGTCTGATCAAAAAGTCGTTCGAAGAGTTTGGAATCACATTCGATATCTATTCCCGTACCACTTCCGATATACATCGAAAAACAGCGTCCGACTTTTTCCGCACGCTCTATGACAAAAACGGGTTTACCGAGCAGGAGAGCGAGCAGTATTACGACGAGGAAGCGGGTCAGTTTCTGGCAGACCGGTATATCACCGGAACCTGCCCGCACTGTGGCAATGAAAGAGCTTATGGCGACCAGTGCGAACAGTGTGGCACCTCGCTCAGTCCCACCGACCTGATCAATCCCAAATCGACCCTGAGCGGCAGTGTGCCGGTGATGCGGAACACGAAGCACTGGTATCTTCCCCTGGACAAGCACGAAGCATGGCTGCGCCAGTGGATCCTGGAGGATCACAAAGAGTGGAAGACCAATGTATACGGCCAGTGCAAGTCGTGGCTCGACCTGGGCCTGCAGCCACGCGCGGTGAGTCGCGACCTCGACTGGGGCGTGCCGGTGCCCGTGGAGGGTGCTGAAGGCAAGGTGCTCTATGTCTGGTTCGACGCTCCTATAGGATATATTTCGAACACCATTGAACTGCTTCCCAACGATTGGAAGAAGTGGTGGAAGGATGAGGATACCAAGCTGGTACATTTTATCGGGAAGGACAACATTGTCTTTCACTGCATCGTTTTTCCGGCGATGCTAAAGGCCGAAGGTTCTTACATCCTGCCTGAGAATGTACCTGCCAATGAGTTTCTGAACCTTGAAGGAGATAAGATCTCCACCTCACGCAACTGGGCTGTATGGTTGCACGAGTACCTTGAAGAGTTTCCCGGGAAACAGGACGTGTTACGTTACGTGCTCACAGCCAACGCGCCGGAAACCAAGGACAACGACTTCACCTGGAGGGACTTCCAGGCACGCAACAACAACGAACTGGTGGCGGTGCTGGGTAACTTTGTGAACCGGGCGCTGGTACTCACCCAGAAGTATTTCGACAACAAGGTTCCTGCTGTCGGGGAGCTTGCCGAATATGACCGGGAAACCATTGCAGAGGCAAAGCAGGTGAAGGAGGCCGTGGAACGGCAGCTGGAAAATTATCATTTCCGGGAGGCACAGAAGGAAGCGATGAACCTGGCACGTATCGGCAACAAGTACCTCGCGGATACCGAGCCGTGGAAAACGGCCAAAACCGATATGGAGCGGACGGCGACCATCCTCAACATCGCCCTGCAAATTACGGCCAACCTGGCCATCGTGATGGAACCATTTCTGCCCTTCACTGCCGAAAAGCTACTGGCATTCCTTCGTACCGATCATCTGAGCTGGGATCACCTGGGTGATTTCGGCCTCCTTGCAGAAGGACATCAACTTGGCAAACCGGAACTTTTGTTTGAAAAAATAGAAGACGAAACAATCGAAAAACAGATTCAGAAACTGGAGGAAACAAAAAAAACCAATGAGGCAGTTGAACAAAAGGTAAAGCCTGTGAAAGAAACCGTTCAGTTCGACACGTTCGAGAAGCTGGATATCCGCGTGGGGACTGTGCTGGAGTGCGAGAAAGTCCCCAAAGCTGACAAGTTGCTCCGTTTCCTGCTCGACGACGGCCTGCAAAAACGAACCATTCTTTCCGGAATAGCGGCATACTATCCCAATCCCGAAGAGTTGGTGGGCAAGCAGATATGCTTTATTGCCAACCTGGAACCACGAAAAATGAGAGGAATCCTCTCCGAAGGAATGATCCTCTCTGCAGAAGATGTCGATGGATCGCTTGCCCTGGTGACTCCCACGAAAACGGTAAACCCGGGGAGTCCTGTGGTGTAATTTAGTTAATTTAACCCTGTCATGGTAACTTTTCAGAAACTGATGCATCTATAGAGATAGTAACTCGATGAAGTAAAAACCTCATAAATGATGATCGTATGAAGAAACAAACACTTTTAATTGCTGCCATGCTGGTCAGCCTCACTGCCTTTTCGCAGAAGACACATCGCGTGATGGGTTGGAAGATATCCAGAGATCTTCCGCAAAATGAAATCAAACTGAACCTCGGAACCACCATTGTCGGGCTATACCCCGAAATCTCATACGAAAGGATCCTCAGCGAAGATTTCAGTCTGGGTGCGGCATTGGGAGCAAGTCTGAGTGAAGACGAATATCCTCTATATTTCGGATTAATGCCCTATGCGCGCTGGTTTTTTGGTGGTAGTGCAAGTAATCTCCAGAAATATGGTGCCGGGTTCTTTATTGAAGCCAACGGAGCCCTGTTATCTCAAAAAGAGTATTTGGACGGTGCCGCAAGCCCGACATCCGAGATTGGTGCCGGATTGGGACTGGCCCTGGGATGGAAATACCTCACACGCAATCACTGGATAGGCGAATTTTATTTCGGTGGCGGACGCGATTTTGTCAACGACGGTGGTTATCTCCGGCTTGGTGTCACCATCGGAAAAAGATTCTGAAGAATTTTCAACTTGAGCTTACACTTCTCCAGAAGAACCCGATGATTTCCTTCTTGTTGGGGAAAACGAAACTTGTCAGCCAGGCTATCAGGATGCCGGCAGCCATTCCGATAAAGCCGTACAGCAGGAACGACAGTGGAGTATTTTCCTTGACAACAAGCAATACACCCAAACCTGCTATCACACCGGTAAGCGCTGCTTTTGCTCCCACACGCGGAAAGAAAATTCCAAGAATGAAGAGTGCACCTAATCCACTGGTAAGCAGACCGAGGAAAGTGTTGAACTGGTCCCACAACGAAGCAATATTCCATGTGGCCAACACCAATGCCATTCCCAATCCCAATAATCCACAGAGAAGACCCGACCAGCGGGCCACTTTCAATTGGGAAGCGAAGGTACGGCGCGGGAAGATTGTCTGGTAGAAGTCGGATGTAATGACTGCGGCAGATGAGTTGATGTTGGATGAGAGGGTAGACATGGCTGCGGCAAAGATGGCTGCAATAAGCAGGCCGGCAAAACCCACAGGCATCTCCGACACGATAAACTGCGGAAATACCGAATCGATATTGGGATTGGTCACCATCATATTTGCCGGGTGATCTGTATAGAAGGCGAAGAGGCCCGTCCCTATCAGAAAAAACAGGATGGTGACCGGTACGCTGAGGATACCATTCAGCCAGATACTGCGGGAGGTTGCCTTTTCATCTTTTGTGCTCATATAGCGCTGTACTATGGACTGGTCGCTGGTATAGGTGATGAGAGAGTTGGCTACCCCTCCGATTAGTACTACCCAGAATACCGGCTGTGTAAAATCGAACCGGAAGTCGAACGTCCGGAATTTGTGAAACTCGATGGAAGTGTGCCAGAATTCCCCCAGGCCTCCATCGATACCCATAATCATCAAAACAAATGCAGCAAGTGCTCCAAAGACGAGAATAAATCCCTGTATGACGTCTCCCCAGACTACTGCCTCCATACCGCCGCTGGTACTGTAGATGATGGTTACCAACCCCATGACTACGATAGAGAGATAAATATCGAATCCTGTCACCGCATTCAGTGCCAGCGCCGGCAAAAACAGTACAATGGCAATGCGGCTCACCATAAAGACAACAAACAGGGCCGAAGCCAGCCATCTTGTGGTGCGGTTGAAGCGTTTCTCCAGGTATTCGTAAGCAGTACCCAGCCGGAATCGGGTAAAGAAAGGAAGAAAATAACGAATGACCACCGGGACAATGAGAATGATGCAGATATTAAAGACAAGCATACGCCAGTCGGTTGCATAAGTCTTGGCAGGTATGGACAGGAATGTGATGGCACTCAGCGTTGTGGCAAAAATACTTATACCTGCAGCCCACCATGGAATGCGGCCACTTGCTTTGAAGAAATCCTCGGTATTTTCATTTCGCTTCATAAAGTAGAACCCCAGCAACAGCATTCCTCCGAAATATATAAAAAGGACAAGGTAATTAATCCAACCGAAGGAGGGTTGTGAGGTATAAGAAAGCTGCGTGATTAGGGGGGAACGCACTCCGGGACGGATTTCCCCGCTGGCAATATAGACATTCTTCCCGTCGGATACATCCGATGTGACAGCCACGGGAGGATTCACGGTTTCTCCCGCTTCAAACCATGTATCGGTGATGGTATTGTAGATCAATATCTTGTTATGAAATCCCGTATGATGTATCCACAAACTATCTCTTTTAGCTGTATTGCCTTCCCGGACAGCCTTCTCTACCTGGTTAAAAATATGGCCAGTATCACCGCCATAGAGCAGCACGTGTGAACCACCCACAGCTGAGGCGGTAGCCATTGCCAAAGAAACTGAAGTGCCATCATCATGATGGATATCTCCTTTTTTAGTCCATCTGTTGAGTGAAGGTCGGAAATGGTATACTGATGCATAAAAGATTGTGGCTTCTCCGGCAGTTCTTCTGGCCCTTCCGCCAAAAGAGAAGAGAGCCACCTCTTCTCCATCCTGCTGGGAAGTAAGGGTCGCTCCCGACACCGGCACCGGATAATCGGGCAGTTTTGTCCATCCCGTTGCAGGGTTTGTGACGTCAAGTACAAGAAACTGTCCGGTTGATGTGCCGTCGGCCAGTTCGCCGCCAACCAAATAAACCTTTGAGCCTATGACTGTAGCTGTGGAATTCTTTACCGGTACTGGTAGCGAGGGATACTCTGTGACAGTGACGCCGTTGCCGGAGTATGCCAGTAACCAGGATTTTCCGGTGATGCCATCCGGGGTAAGTCCACCCACACAGAGCAGTCCGCCGGGAAGCGTGGCATAGGAGCCTTCCGCCAATGGTACAGGCAGGTCATGTCCCTGATAGACCTTGCTGAAAGACCCGTCAGGGAGCTGTTCAAAAACAAATACCTGATCCGAAAAATGTTTGATTCCATCCTGCCATGGTTTCCCTCCGGGGAAAGCGGATCCTCCAGCCATGATAAACCGGTTTTCCTGTTTACCGAAAAAAGTACCTGCCAGTCCCTCCCACAGGGTAGAATCTTCCAATGTCCCCATGGAGAAACAGTTGATCTGGTGAAGGGTATTTAGATTATCCGCTTTCAGGAAAGTGACGGATATGGATAACCACATCCATATAAGGAGATATATACGTGAAGTTTTCTTTCGGATCATGAAGTTAAATTTATTTGAAGTTTGTGGTGAGTAAAAAATTGTAAGTCTTCGAACGTATCATGGTTCTATCTCTTTTAGAGAAACAGTCTGGAAGGCCATGTCAGCCTGGCTGCTCTCATAGAGAATACCGATGGTGGAGTCATTCACCGAAGTGATACAGGAATATCCCCGTCCACTATGTTCATCGAGCAGGATATATTTTTCTTCGGGCCAGGTATTGCCACCGTCGTAACTCACTTTCAGGGTGATGTTATTCCGTTTTGAGGTAGATGCCGGATTGACAAACAGGAGCAACGACTTTTTCTCTTCTCCGTCATAATAGGAATGCTTGTGCAGGCTGGCCATGCAGGTGGGTTCTATAAGAGCTTTGCGGGATGTGGGGTGCTCTTTCCAAGTCTCGCCCAGATCACTGGTAACAAACACGGAACGACCGTTTACCTCCTCATTTCCCCGGTTGCGATTGTCACGCATATTCAGCATCAGTGATCCGTTGTGGAGTTCAACTACGGCACACTCTGTCGTATTTTTGGTTGCCGGGTTACTTGTATTCCATGTCTTTCCTCCATCTTTGCTCCAGGTAATGTTAGAGAATGAGGTGCCATTTTCATCCCTACCTTGTGATGGAAAAACCAACGTGCCGTCAGTCATGGTGATTCCCTGTCCGGGTGCCGGCGCAAAAAGCCACCACTCCTTCTTTTTTGCGGAGGTGATGTTGATTGGCTCGCTCCAGGTGAGGCCATCGTCGCTGCTTTTCGTAATCAGGAACTGGGAGGTTTCCTTCACACCAAAGCCGGGCTGAGAACCTTTCGCACGCCATTGGTGTAGCCATCGTGTGCTATCGGCAGTCAAACCCTCAACCCATTTCCCTGTCTCCGCATCCAACAATCCGTGCATCCACAGGCCAGCCACATAAATGTCTCCTGTTCGATCATCCACCAGGATGCAGGCATCGCTCACCCCGTTATATTTCTCCGGCATGCCACCCCACTCCTTTCTATCGAGTACCACCTGCATGGGTTCCCAGGTGCGTCCGCCATCGAAGCTCCGGTTCAAGGCAATGTCCATATGACCCTGCAGGTCACGCGCACTCTCGTAGCGTGCATCGTAAATTGCCATCAACGTGCCTTTTTTAGAGGTAGCCAGCCCGGGGATGCGTGAGGTATGTACTCCGTCCTGTCCCTGCTGCCGGAGTGCCACGCCCGTTCTCAGGGACTTCACCTCACTTCCGGGGATGTGTAGTGTCCCCTTGTCGGTGATAATCTTTTCACACTGTATCCCGATGCGGTGTGTGAGATCGGTACTCTCCTTCAGCAACACGGAAACCCAGAGGGTAAGCGTATCTTCTGTCACGGATAAATGGGGAAAAAAGGTAATCCTGTCTGTTGTCGGTCGTACCTCTCCCACCGGATTACACGTTTCAAACTGATCGTTTTCCCCTGCTTTGAACAGCATTACATTTTCAATATCGCGTATATCGGTAGTTCCTTCCAGGGACAGTATTACTCCCTCAATAATATATTCTTTTCCTTCCAAGCCGGTATTATCACGAATCAACCTGATCTTTTGTAGCGCATTGTATTCTTTCCTTGTCAGTACGGGAAGGGTGGTTGAATCAATTTCTACACTTACACGATTTTGATATCCGCATGAAATGATCAGCATGATCAAAGAAAATGAAAACAGTAGTTTTTTATGCATTATAAAAAGATATATATGTTATTATCTATTTTTGAAAAAACTCCGGAATGATATTTTTCGCTTTTTTTCGTACATGTTCGGCCAAGTCTTCGGGGATGGATCTGTAAGGCCATCTCAAATTGGCGCCCACATCGGCCCATGCACCTACCAAAGCCATAAAGCGATCGCAGGCATGATTGGGAAAATGATATTGTGTAATAAACGGCTCTATCAGGGTAGTCATGAAATGCCTGATGCGATGCTCCAACTCCAATGCCCGATTCATATCGGTTTGTGTAAGTTGATACCATTTCTGGGCAGCCCGGGGATTCAGGCAGGAAACGTTGGAATAGGCTCCCTGTGCACCAAGGGTGATGCCGGTAGCCAGATTATGTCCCGGTATAAATACGGAAATGTCATTCCTGTTGTTTCTTACCCTTTCATACCATTGCAGATCGGAATTCCTGTCAAACACCTTCACACCCGCCAATGCCGGGACCTCTCTTTTTAAAACCTGCCATTCTTCGGGTTGTAACTGTTTTTTTGCATGTGGCGGATTATACAGGACAAGATTGATCTCGCCGGCTTCCGCTGCAATTTTTTTCAGAAATATCGCGCACTCTTCCAAAGTGGGGGGAAACCAATCGGGAAGAATAACCTGTACCGCTCCCGGCTTTAAATGTGTAATCATTTTCAACCGGTGCAGCGATATCTGCGGACTCATATGACTGATTCCTATTTGAAACGGGATGTCTGCCTTTTCACATTTCACAGCCAGTAACTCACTGATCCGGAAAAACTCGTCGTCGGTCTGTGAATAAAACTCACCCGCCGTCCCGTTCGAATAAACTCCATTGGGTTGTGAATCGATTAAAACGTCAATCTCATCATTCATTCGGGAAAAGTCGATCTCTCCGTTTTTGTCAGTTGCCAAGAGCAGCGTTGCCCAATTGCCGTATATTTTATCTGAGGAAAGTGGTTTCATGAAGGTCTGTTTACAATTTATCAGAAATCACAATCCTTTCAGGAGAGTTCCCGGAAGAAAAATCTCATTCCAGTCAAAAGAGACAAAGATCAATTTTTCGTACGGTCTTTTTTTCCCGGCTTCAAAAAAAAGTCCCACTCTTCCATCCGGTAACATGGTAATGCAGGAGTATGCGGCCGGTCCCTCGTACACCAGCTTGCCGTTGCTCCAGCTCCGACAGTCATCCAGACTGACTTTAAGCGTCAGATGATCTCTTCCATGGGGCACGGCAGGATTAAGAAACAAATGAGACTGTTGTCTGCCGGCACTGTCAAAATTTAAGATAGCTGCCTGACATAACGACTCCACCAGCTGAAAGTCGTGTTCAATCTCCGACCAATTTTGCCCACCATCCGTGCTATAACTGATTGCTCTTGTCTGTTTATTATTGTAGGAACGCATATTCATCAGCAAAGTACCGTCGGATAATTCAGTCACCTGACTTTCATTGCATCCGGGTTTGATGGATTCGCTTATCTGCCACGATTTTCCATGATCATCAGAATAGATCACATGGGCCGCATAGCCATAGGGGCCTCCTGCCAGGTTTCCTTGCGGATCATCGTAACTGTGATTCGCCGGAATAACCAGCCTGCCTTTGTAAGCGCCCTTCTTCACTTGTATTCCTATTCCGGGGCCGGTAGCATACCACCCCCATGAAGGGTCGCGGCATGTTTTTTCCAGGCTCTCCGGCTCCGACCACGTTTTGCCATCGTCATCGGAATAACATACATAGGGTAATCTAGGAGACAACGATGTTTTATTGATGATATCACTTTCCTTGTCTTTTCCGTTATTCCAGCTCATAAACAACCAGATTCGTCCGGTTTCCTCATCCACTACCGGACAGGGATTTCCGCATGTGTTGTCTGCATCGTCCCAGACAACCTGTTCATCGCTCCATGTCATCCCATTATCTTCCGAACGTTTCAGCAACAAGTTGATATCTCCGGTATCACCCGCCTCACGTCCCTCGCAAAAGGCGATCAGTGTTCCTTCGTTGGTGACAACCAGCGCCGGTATCCGATAATTATTGTATTCACCCGTTTCCTGTTCCCACAAAACGTTCTGGTAGTTTTTACTTTTAATATTATCAGAAAGTAACAACATTAAAGTCAAAATGGATATAAACAATGGAATTTTGTTCATACTATGTAGTTTTTACTATTTAAATTAAAATAGGGGTAGGATTTCATTAAATTGGACAAAGAATGACCAATAACCGGATAAAATTTTATCATTATTTAGTTATCGGCCATTCATTCCTTTACATTCTATAGAAAGATATTTTATTTTTCAATTTAATAAGTGTAAAGTTTTATTGCTTCCTCCTCACTCAAGGCTCTCTTATAGAGAATGTAGTCATCGATGTATCCGCTCAGGAAATTTTCAGGAGCAAACAGTCCGTTTGTAAATCTGTAATTGGCACCAATCACATAGGGCGTTTTGTCGATTGTCTTTATGTCTTTACCAAGACTACTTGCTTCCAAGACTCCATCAATATACATATAGCCATTCTTTTTACCACCTTCTTCCTTGTATATACATACATAGTGATGCCACAAATTGTCATCCATTCTCTTCTCTGTGTATTCAACCCAGTTTCCGGCTTTACCCTTTTGTTCCACACAGAATCTGGCAAACTGACCACTAGGTTGAAATCTAAACCACGATTGTCTGTTTTCATTATCAGGACGGGCTCCCGGTCCGGAACCATGATGGAAGATTGCTGCATTTTTGGATATCTGAGGTAATTTCACCCAAAAGGCAACCGTAAAATCTGCAGTTTGAAAATCCAAATAATCGGTTTCGGGAATTGACAAAACTGCATAATTATTAGCATCAACACTCATAAATTGTGCTGCCGAGTATCCTTCTGCGTTTTTACCTGTAAATCGTGAATTAGCATCGAACTTAATTTCGGCAATCCCTTTATTCAGAATTTCAGGATTTAACTGATGAGGGCCGGCATCATGACTACTTCCATCAAACGGAAGATACATAACCAGATTTTCACTCGGTATAACGACAGTAAATTGTTCTTTTTCTATAGTTGAAGTGTTTACTGCATTAGAAGACTTCAAAGTCACCTTATACTTTCCAGGGGAAGAATAAGTGATTAACGGATTTTGCTCAGTGGAAGAAGAGGGTGTTCCTCCTTCGAAAGTCCACTCCCACTCGGCTGCGTTTCCAGAAGTTTTATCCTGAAACTGGATAGTGCCGCCGGCATATGTATTTCTCGACACCGCACCAAAGTCTGCGGCTACGGAGTATTTATCAATGATCGTCAGATAATCGGAGACGGTCTTGCTTGAAGATATATTGGGATTCTTTACAGTGAGTTTTACACTATATATTCCAGGTTCAAAATGTAATGAAGGGTTTTGTTCCGTACTTGTTACAACGACTCCTTCCTGAGTTATAAATTCCCAAAACCACTCAGTTGGATACCCTTCTGATATGTCTGTAAAACTGAATTGATCTTCATTTGTACCTATTGTTTTATCTACTGTGAAATCCGTGATAATTTCTGAAGGAAAATCTACCACCACGTAATCTTCTTTGTTTACTACTACAGAGTCATTTCCCCTGACAACTACCAGTCGGACCGAGTATGTACCCGGCACTTCATATTTTACCGTAGGGCTGAAAAGAATTGACGAAGCGGGAGTTCCTCCTTCAAAATACCAATTCCATTTTGAAGGTTCACCCAAGGACTCATCTTTAAAGACAATATTTTCTCCAACCACAATTTCTTTTACATCCGAACTAAATTCGGGGATGAGCGGCTGATCTACTTCATCGGTACACGCAGTCATGAACCCGATAAGGACAAAACATATAAAGAGTATTGATTTTATTGTTTTCATGTTTCTATTTGATTTTTTGTACATTAATTTTCTCAAAACTTATTTTTTCGTACGGATTATTATTCCCCTTTTCATATAAAATGCCGATCTCATTTTCTGAAACCATTACAATATCAGAATAGGCAGAGGGACCACTGTTTACTATATATGAGTAGGGCCACGTTGCGCCGTTGTCGCTGCTTTTTTTGATTGTCATATTAATTCGACTTGCACTTGCGGCATTGGAAAAGAAAAGGAAATGTTTATCATTTATGAGTGTATTGAGTATGCTTGCCTGACATGTAGGATCGGGTAAAGCGTAATCCTGCCTGCTGGCTGTCCATGTCTCACCACCGTCACTGCTGAAAGCAAAAGTTCTGTAAGGGCTCGAATTTCTCATATTCAGCATTAGTCGGCCATCTGACAATTCAGCCACGGTGGACTCGTTTCCTCCCACGGAGGTACCGCCAATTTTCCATGTTTTCCCTTTATCATCAGAATAAATAACATGAGAATATTGTTTTCTGCCAGCTCCTACCTCAATATAGTCGCAAGGAACCACGATCCTTCCTTTATATGGTTCTTTGGTCAAAATGATTCCGTGACAGGGACCGGTGGCGTACCAACCCCATGCAGGATTCTTTACGGAAGAGGTGATCTCTTTGGGTTTCACCCAGGTGAGTCCGTCATCATCAGACCAGCTGTAAAATACCCGTCGAGTATCTTTACTTGTTCCTGCATTGATCGCTCCAATATTATCTTCTCCCAGGTTCCACGTCATTAATAAATGAATTCTCCCGGTTTCCATATCCACGATCGGGCTTGGATTTCCACACGTATTATCGGCATCATCCCAAACCATAACCAAGTCACTCCATGTTTCTCCATTATCAGTTGACCGTCGCAGCACCAGATCTATATCACCTTCATCACGGCAATTTCTTTTTCTGCCTTCAGCAAAGGCGAGCAACGTTCTATTCTTAGTTTGAACAATGGCAGGAATACGGAAACAACTATAGCCCTCTGTCGATGCTTTGTATATTTCCGGAGCCTTGATCATGTCATTCGACGGATCCGGATTTGGATTCGGATTCACATCTCCGGGAGTATCGTTTGAACAAACCGTAAAAAGTAACAGTATGACCGTTAAAATAAAAGAGTATTTAGAGTGTTTCATTTTATTGAACTTATATTGACCACTTTAAAATCCATTCCATCCGTATATCGTTTTTTCCCTCCTTCGTAGAATATCCCGATCTGATTTTCAGAAATCTCCACAAGATCTGAATATCCCGAATTTTCAGGATAAACAATATACTTTCCACTCCAATTACTGCCATTGTCGGTACTCTTTTTAATGGTCATATTCGTTCTTGTTGCTGCCGCAGCATTGGATAAAAAGAGATTACTCCCAATAGTCAAGATGCTCCCCTGACATTTTGCATCCAGTTGTTTTACGTCGACTTTGGGAATTGACCATGTAATACCTCCGTCTACGCTCAAACTGTATTTCCGGTAATATCCTTCATCGGTTCTCATGTTGAGTATCAGGGTTCCATCTTCCAGTTCAGCCACAGAACACTCACCCACTTCACCCACTGGTGTAGGATTACCTGCCTTCCACGTAATCCCGTAATCATCGGAGTAAGCAATATGTGAATAATCTACAACCTTCCCATTTTCTCTTATTGTAAAATAGTTTGGAGAAACCAGACGGTTTTTGAATACGCCTTTTTTTATTTGAATACCATGAACGGGACCCGTTCCATACCAATCCCAGATTGGTTTTTTTATGCTTTTCGTGATTTCAACCGGTTTGCTCCATGTTTTTCCTTCGTCATCGGAATAGGAATAATAAGGTCTTCTGGTGTCGGTTCCCGTACCGTTTACAAGTGCACCCCATTTATCATCCTTGTAGTTCCAAGTCATCAGGAGATGGACTCTTCCTTTGTCATCTACAATGGGAACCGGATTTCCACAGGTATTCAAATCATCATCCCAGATTATTATCTGGTTACTCCAGGTTTTTCCGTTATCGGATGAACGTTTGACAACCAAATCGATATCGCCCGAGTCGCCATTGCTTCTCATTTTGCGGGCTTCAGCAAATGCCAATAATATATTTCCATTGGTTTTCACGATCGCAGGAATCCGATATGCTTCGTAACCGAGTGTTCCTTGTTCAAAAACATAATTAAATTCTAAAGGTTGCTCCGGAGACGGATCAGGGTCCGGAGCAGGATCAGGAGGTAAATCTGTATTGCTGCCACAGGATAATACAAGCAACTGCAAGATAAAGAAGAAAAGCAAAAATGATTGTTTATTATAAGTTTTCATACCCCTCGGTTTGTTCCAGATTAGGATTAATATCTATATCTCTCAATGGAATAGCAAGATACAATGGCACGCGAATTCCATCGTCCGCTCTACTTTTCAGATTGGGAACAAACTCATATACATCTATTGTTCCACCGAAATGAAATCGAAGAAGATCGGGCCATCTTTTTCTTTCCAGATACAATTCCCGCCCCCTTTCACTGAGTATCTCCTTTTCAACTGATATTTTATCTGTGGGACCGGCATAATTTCCGATTTTAGCCCTGTTTCTCACTTTGTTTAATTCGGCGATTGCTTCCGGCAGTTTATCCATCGCAGCATAAGCCTCCGCTTTGAATAGGTACATTTCTGCAAGCCGGTAAATAATGATATCCGAATCATAACTTCTGTCTCCTTCTGTTTTAGTACCTCTCATTTTATTATCAAAAACCCCGATGAGATTGCCATCCGCATCGATCGCCTTAATATATGACTTATTTTTTCTATCGTCTGCAGGGTTTTCTTCAAATAGAGCCATCAACCTTTCACTGGGTGCATAATTGGTTCCGGCACCACTTTTTGCATATGCTATATCATCTTTGTTAATGGCTTTCTCTACAAACACGTCCCGAGGTTTTAATTTGCTGCTATAGTGATCTGATTTTTCAAAAAGTTCAAAATGAATCGCAAAAATCACCTCTTTTCCTTTTTTGGTTCCGTAAATATTGGCGAAATCCTCTTCCAACGAAAGATTTTTGCTTGCCAAATCGGCATTTGTTATTACTTCCTGATAGTCTTGATTTGTGCCATTCAGAACTTTTGCTCTCCACAGCAACAGATCGGCTTTCAATGCATGCGAAGCTTGTTTTGACACCCTTCCTTTACCCTTGGAAAAACCATCCTGTGGGAACAACTCAATAGATTTATCTACGTCGGCCATTGCCTGCTGAAGTACTTCAGTAGCAGGAGATCTTCCGAGTTTGGGTTTGGAGGCATTTTCCGTCGGGTCCAGTTCTAAGGGGGCGTCCCCCCAGATTCTGAGAATACAGAAATACATGTATGAACGAATGAAATAAGTTTCTGCAAGAATGACATTTTTATCAGCCTCCATGCCAAAACTGATCGGTTCAATATTCTTAATCAACATATTACAATGTTGAATAACCGTATAGTAACTATTCCAGCCATATCCATTTTGTGAAGTCAGATTCTGGGTAAAAAGATTGGATGGCCCACCTATTAGTCCTACTTCAAATGCTTCACCCCTGTCTTCAAAATGAAGTGTTGCGTTCGAAACATCTCTCAAACTTGTATAGATACCTATCAGATAACTTTCCGCATCTCCTTTAGACTGCCAGTAGCCATCTCCTGAAATAGAGGAAACGTTGTCTACATCCAATAAATTACAGGAATTAAAGGATAATAATGAAACTGCAATCAGTATGTATGTTATTGTCTTTTTCATATGACTAAAATATTTATTTTCAATGGTGTCATATGGAACTCGCATTAGTCATGATCTTGTATGATAATGATTATCATGCTCGTTTCATATAATTTTTTTATTGAGATATTTGGAATAATAATTTAGAAACTAATCCTGGCCCCTGTATTAAACTGTCTTGGCCTGGGATAAATACCATAGTCCAAACCTGTATAAATTTCGGGGAACATACCTTCGTATTTGGTGATATATCCCAGATTATATGCTCCTACAAAAATTTCTATGCCGCTTAATTTAACACTTTTCACCCACGATCTCGGGAGTTGGTAACTCAGTGATATCTCCCGGAATGCCAAATAATCACCTTTGCTGTAGTACAAACTGTTATTGGTCGCTCCCTGGGCACTATTCCCTATTTGATTATCCCATCTCATACTGTTTCTGTATTGATAATCATAATCACTTTGTACGGTATACTTGGGATATCTGGTACCATCATTTGCACTTTGCCAGGTATTGGTCATCGATTCTTTAATGGCGTTGTTGTTATTTCTGGAGCTACCCATAATTTGTCCCTTAAATCCATTGTCAATCACATGACCTACAGCCCAGTCCATTACGACCCTTGCTGTCAATCCTTTATAACTAAATGTATTAATAATGCCTCCTGTTTTGTCAGGACGGATATATCCCATAAATACCATATCTTTCACATCAAGTCTCCCATCGCCGTTCACATCTTCAAAAATGGCATCTCCCGCATGTTTTCGGCGGCTTTGAGCATTCGGATCCACCGGAGCTTTTGACGCGTCTTCTTCTGTTTGATAGGTACCCAAATAGTTGAATGCCCACCTTCCTCCAAAGCGTTCACCTTCGGCTATTCCTCCAACTTTCATCTCCTTGCCGGTGACAGGATCGTATATAAAATTACCGCCTACCCTGTTTTTCTCTTCTCCGTTATCAGGAAGTTGTTCAACAACCCCTTTATTGTACGAAAAGGTCATGGCCAGATTCCAGATGAAACCTTGTATATCAATGGGTGTTGCATCCAGTTCTATTTCAAAACCGGTATTCCGGATTGAGCCATAATTACTTTTGATTGAACTAAAACCTGTAGAATACCATAGCGGCTCGTCGTATAAACGGTCATGAGTCAATTTATTATAGTAGTCAAACATAAAATTCAGTCGGTTCTTAAAAAAACCAATGTCAATCCCAATATCATAAGAATCGGTTGTCTCCCATTGAAGCTGGGAATTTTTCAATCTCGTATTCAGGATACCCACGCTTCCCATGTAATTACTGCCAGTAATAGTATAGGCACCACGGGAATCGGCGACACTTAAATTATTGTTACCGGTACGTCCCCAACTTGCACGCCACTTCCATCGGCTCATAATATTCATCAAAGGTTCAAAAAACTCTTCTCTGTGCATGTTCCATCCTGCGGATAACCCGGGAAAAATACCCCACATGTTTTCTTCCGCAAAACGTGACGAGGCATCAGTTCTTAAACTTGCCGATGCCATATATTTTCCCTTATAATCGTAGTTTACACGTCCAAAATAGCTAAGAGTTGCTTCATATGTTTTCGTGGAACTTGCACGTTGTGTACTGTCGGCTGTGGCGTTTAAAGTGGGGATCTGGTCAATCATGGCTCCACTGCCGCTTGCCGATAGTCTGTAGCTATAATCGTTTGTATAGCTTGTTCCTGCAACAGCAGACACATTATGGTTCTCACCAAATTTCGTATCATAAGAGAGCAGTGCATCACCCTGAAGATGTCTGTCGTAGTTATGATCGGCCGATGCTGGACGTATCGTGTTACCCGTGGTCTCGTTGTGGGCCTGGAAATAATTCTCTAGCCCCTCTGTTCCAAAATAATATGCTGATGGGCTAAATATCAACCCGGGCAATATATCCCATGTGGCACCAACTTGAAATGTGGTACGGTAGACGGTCACATCATCGTACTTCCCTTTATAATAAAGTTCATGAAGCCTGTTTCGGAACGACGAGATACCTTCACCCGGTGCGGGAGTTCCATCTTCATAATACTGTCGATAGGTGGGCGGTGTCAAAATACTTCTGGATATCGTATTGTTCGTATTCCCCCCGCCTTTAGAATCTCTTACCTGAAAGTTCGCCTTAGTAGACATTCTCCATGTATCGCTTAATTTATAATCCCCGTTATACAGGATACTGTAATTTTTATAGTTTGTACCTCTGAGAATACCATCCTGATCCATATATCTGAGTCCCACATAATAGCTGGCAAAATCATTTCCTCCACTTACATCCAAATCATATTCATGCTTGTTGCCGGTAGTAAAGGTGGCATCCTGGAAATCGTTGTCCTGAAAAATGAGTTGTCTGCCGGTTACAGGATCCTGCATTGTTTGCCAACCCTCTCTCTCCAATAAATTGCTTACGTATTGCTGTCCGTAATTGGCCAAATAGACATCCAGAAATTCAAGCGTATTTTTGGAATTTCTGGGATTTCCGGTAGACATGCCGTAAGAACCATTCAGAAACTTAGCCTGGTCTTCTTTGCCATTGTAAGTCAGATCGGCTTTGTTAAACTTGGCGGTATTACTCCGAGTTAAAAAGATATAATCTTTTGCGTTCAGAAGAGGAATTCTCTCCGGCTGCATTTCTATACCGAAGGTATATTTGAAATTCACTTTCGTTTTTCCTCCCTTACCCGACTTGGTCGTAATAAGTATAATACCATTTGCCGCTCTGGAACCGTAAATTGCTGTTGAGGCTGCATCTTTTAAAACTTCTACGGACTCAATGTCGGAAGGATTCATATCTGAAATATTTCTGAATCCCTGAGAAACTATTCCATCAATGATAAAAAGAGGTGTATCACTTTCGGGAGATGTGGAGCTTCCTCCTCGGATAAATACTTGCGGGTTTGCCCCAGGTTGCCCGTTTTGCATCTGTAATGACAAACCCGCCACTTTCCCTTGTAATTGCAATAAAGGATTTTGTCCGGGTGTTTTTAGAAATTCCTCCTCCCCAACGCTCGATATAGACTGTGTTACCAATGCGCGGGATTGCGTCCCATAGGCTATTGCTACAAACTCTTCCAGTTCCACGGTGGAAAGTTGCATCACCACGCGTATTTGTCTTGATTCTGTAATGATGATCTCTTGTGTTTGAAATCCTACGTACGAAAACTGCAGGGTCCCACCTTTCGGGACAGTTAATCGGAAGTTTCCGTCTATATCGGTCACCGTTCCCTGAGTAGTACCTTTCACAACCACGGAAACGCCCGGCAAAGTTTCACCTTCGTTGTCATTCACGGTCCCGGACACTGTTATCTCCTGTGCCCGGAGAAAGGTAATAGAAGCAAATAAACCAACTAGTAAGGCCAAAAATCGATAAATTTTTCTCATCTTTGTATTGATTTTAAAAATAATTGTGTTTTTAAATTCTGACTGAAGGGAGTATTGTTTACAGGACACACTCCCTTCTTTATTTTACCAATAAACCAACGCTCCGTAGACTCTCCTGAAGAGCATCATACTCTTCCCTTTCGAATGTGGCAAATGGCGGGCGACATGACCCACATTCGATTCCCATCAGATTCATAATGGCTTTTCCGCCTCTCACTCCTCCTCCATATTGAATAATGATTTTCACCATTTCAACCGACTGCATCTGAAAGGCACGCGCCGTTTCCACATCACTGATTTCCATGGCTTTCATGATATTTGAGTAGATATCTGGGATATAGTTATAGGTACTTCCCACACCGGCCACTGCACCGAGGGCCAATCCGCAAATCAGTGTCTCATCAAAACCGTGCAACACCTCAAACATCCCCTGATCAAGCTGAATACAGTCGCCCATTTCCATCAGGTTGTTGTGCGTGAATTTTACGCCAGCCAGATTAGGAATCGTTTTTTTTCCTTCGTGAAGGAATTGTGAAACCGAAAGGTTCACCCCGGTCATGGATGGCATATTGTAGTAATAGAATGGCAATTGTGGAGCAGAAGCAGCAATAGGAACAAAGAAATCTATCAGATCCTTCACTTTTTCCGGCTTGAAAAAAGAAGGGGCTATACACCCGATTCCATCAGCACCTAGCACAGCAGCATGACGTGCAAGCTCCATTGCCTCGCGCTGGTTATCGCTGCCCACATGGGCAATAATTTGAAAGTCACCTTCACCCCGTTTTATCCATTCCTCCAAGATCAGTTTTCTTTCGGCTGTGGTGAGGGAAGTAAACTCCCCGGTAGTCCCGCAAACAAATACACCCGATATTCCCGAATCCTTGATATGTTGCGCGTATTTTCTAATCACGGAATAATTAATATCACCATGTGTATCCAGAGGGGTGAAAACTGCGGCGATCAACCCTTTTAGTTTTTTGTAATTGTTCATAAATATTTAATTGGTTAGTATATTTTCTGTGTCCGGCAAATAATTACAAAGACGGGAAAAGTCTTGTAAATGCTTTTAATAAAACGCTTTATTATACCAGTCAAATCAGCCGTTTTGCAGAGCAACGTGATATTGATTCCTTTGACTGATAAAAATTCTGTAAACTTCAAAATGCTCTTCGAGGGCTCTTCTATACCCGTCTTCGTCTCCTTCTTTCAAATACCGCAGCAGATCCATATGGGTTACAATGCGCTCTTCTTCTTTCAACCGGATATTAATGGGAGCCAGAAACTCCTGAAACTTGTCTTTCACGAATGTCATCACCGGGTGAATGATATTCTGAAACTCAGAAATGGTTTTATTGCCGGTTATTTTATAAAGTGTCGTATGAAAGGCAAACTCACTAAAAGGAGCATATTCATTATTTTCATACATGATCCCCACATTCACAATCTCTTCAAGACTTGCAATGTCGTCAGGTGTAATTTTCCGGAATATCTCGCTGCATATGCCTATTTCCAGAACAATTCTAAATCCGAGTATATCAAAGAGGGTGTCCTCACTTAAAATTCTCGGATCTACCGCACGTTTCATTCCGCCAAATATAGAAGGTTCTGAAAGCAGCATGCCCCGTCGTGTGCGTGTCTCAACTATTCCCATCATCTTCAACCTGCTTAACGCCTCACGGACCACACTCCTCGATACGCCCAGCGAGGCAGTTAATTCCATTTCATTGGGAATGGCATCTCCCTTTCGCAGATCCTTCTCCTTGAAATAGTTCAAAAGCTTGTCTTCGACCTGATCCACCAGCGTGGTTGAATTGTTTTGTATCCTAAGTCTTTCCATTGTATGATTATTTTCAAATATGTTGTCTTCATTTAAAAATGAGAGATGTTTTCAGATAAAATGCACGACAGGTATTATTAATCTGATTTGTCTGACAAATAAAGCAACTTAAATTATAATTTCAATAAATATATTCGGTTTTAACGTTATATTTACATATTTTTAACTAATATTTGCCTTATTGATTATTTGAATTCAAAACTCGGACTGCATAATTCCATGATTTTATAAATCACAAAAGGATTACTTATACACACGATGGGCAAAATTGCCATCGCATTCATTTATCCAATTTTTCAAATACTGATTCGCATAAATCACAAATTCTATTTACATTCATATGTTCTTTACATAAAAGAGTAGCATTATTTGTCATTTTAATTGAAACCATATGAAACGAGCATGAATCACGAAGTAATCGACTTTGTCAAAATCATTATCACACAAGATCATGACTAAAGCGAGTTCCATATGACACCATTGAAAATAAATATTTTAGTCATATGAAATCTTTATTTTATCTATTCCGTCAACACTATTCCTTTCACATTCATTGACAGCCCATGAGACAAAATAGCCGGGGCAGGCTCCGATGAAACCTGCCATGACAGAGTACCGGCAACCTCAATATCAGGTTGTAGCTCCCGGCAGGTCATCTGAAAGTAAAGGAACATGGTGCAGGCCCTATCCGGCTGCAGGACCATGGTGACCCGAGTGTTCCGATCAGTTTCCGTAATATATGGATCAGGGAATTATGATGCAGTTCTGATCGAATTCATTGGCAGAATGGGATTCAAAAATGTACAAAAGGCCGTATAGGCCGGATGCAAACTCAATTTGAACTTTCGTGGGTATTTAGGAGAATTAAATGTAAATTTGTGACTTTAATGTTAAAACACAAAGGACAGACAATGGACAATTCCGGCACATTTAAAAAGCTCCTTCCAGATCTGACAGTGATCCTGGGATTTATTCTTATCTCTTTCATCTACTTTGCCCCGGCAGTGATGGAAGGACGGGCTATCGCGCAGCACGATTCGCTGGCAGCCATCGGGCAAGGACAGGAACAGCGTGGATATATGGAGCGTCATCACGGTGAACGCAGCCGCTGGAATATCTCCATGTTCAGCGGTATGCCCTCTTACCAGATGAGCCCGACCTACGACTCCTCCAAGCCGCAGGATCTGGCGAAAAAAGTCTATTCCCTGTTTTTGCCAAACTATGTCTATCTGGTATTCATCATGCTACTGGGCTTCTATATCCTGATGCGCTCAATGAAGGCCTCCCCGCTTCTGAGTGCGCTGGGAGCAGTTATATGGGCATTTTCGTCCTACTTTTTCATCCTGATCGCAGCAGGGCACATCTGGAAATTCATTACCCTGGCCTATATCCCGCCTACGATAGCGGGATTGATCTATATCTACCGGAAAAAATTTCTGGCGGGAGGATTGCTCTTCATGATCTTCGTGGCATTCCAGATTTCGGCCAACCACCTTCAAATGACCTATTACTTCCTGTTTGTCATGTTTTTTATCGTGATCGCTTTCTTGGCGGAAGCAATCCGGAACAGGCAGCTTCCTGATTTTTTAAAATCATCGGCGGTGGTGCTTGTGGCCGGACTCATCGGGGTGGCCGCAAATGCCAGCAACCTCTACCACACCTATGAATATTCGAAAGAGACCATGCGCGGCAAGTCGGAGTTGACGCATCATGAAGCAGAAAATAAAACCGGCGACGGTCTGGAACGCGACTATATCACTGCCTGGAGTTACGGCATAGGGGAAACATGGACGTTGCTGGTGCCCAACACAAAGGGGGGTGCTTCCGTTCCGATCTCCGAAAATGAGCGGGCGATGCGCAAAGCGCGACCCGAGTACAACCAGCTCTACCAGCAGATTGGCCAGTATTGGGGAGAGCAACCGGGCACCTCAGGGCCTGTATATGTGGGAGCATTTGTTTTGACCCTGTTTATTCTCGGGCTTTTCATTGTAAAAGGTCCGATAAAATGGGCATTACTTGCGGGTACCATTTTTTCGATCCTGCTTTCGTGGGGAAAAAATTTCATGCCACTGACCGATTTTTTTATCGACTACGTGCCCATGTACAACAAATTCAGGGCTGTATCCTCCATCCTTGTAGTGGCGGAATTCTGTATCCCCCTGCTTGCAGTACTGACCCTGAAAGAGATTGTCAGCAAACCGGATCAGTTCCAAAACAACAGGAAACCACTCTATATAAGTCTTGGAGTCACAGCCGGCATTGCGCTGCTATTCGCCATCGCTCCCAAACTGTTCTTTTCTTCGTTTATTTCTTCTTCTGAGATGACAGCGTTACAATCCCTGCCGCCAGAACATATTCAGGCAGTCATGGGCAACCTGACAGAAATGCGGGTGTCACTATTTACGGCCGATGCATGGCGTAGTTTCTTCATCATTGCCATTGGCACTGCGCTGGTATGGTTCTTTGTGAAGAAAAAGATAAAGGCAGAATGGATGATTGCCGGCATTTTGTTATTGAGCCTTGCAGATATGTGGGATGTAAACAAACGGTATCTGAACGATGCCGACTTTGTACCGGAGAACAATCCACAGCAACTATTCACAAAGTCGCCATCCGATGAAGTAATCCTGCAGGATACCACCAAGTACTACCGGGTACTGAACATGGCCACCAGCACCTTCAATGATGGCATCACACCTTATTGGCACAAGGTCATCGGTGGGTATCATGCCGCAAAACTGCGTCGCTACCAGGATCTGATAGACCGGCATATTGCCGGTGAAATGATGGCGTTGCAACAGAATATCATCGACACACAGGGCAGACTGGACTCGGTGGATGCCGGCAGGTTCAAAGTGATTAACATGCTAAACACCAGATGGATAATCATGCCTGCACAGGATGGAAGTACCATCCCTGTTAAAAATCCGTATGCCATGGGCAATGCCTGGTTTGTAGATAACCTGACATTTGTGGGGAGTGCGGATGAAGAGATTGATGCGCTGGGAACCATTGATCTGTGGAGAGAGGCTGTGGCCGACAAGAAATATGCCCCGGTTTTTGAAAAATTTCAAACAGGGTTTAAGCCATCTCCTGCAGATTCAGCGTCGACAATTACCTTGACCGACTATGACTCCGATTTTGTCACTTACGCCATAGATGCAAAAAAAGCAGAACTGGCTATTTTCTCCGAAGTCTATTATCCCAAAGGATGGCAGATCAGCATCGACGGCCAACCAGCTGAGATGATCCGCGCAAATTATACACTGCGTGCCCTTCCTGTACCTGCAGGAAAACATACGATTGAATTCAGGTTCGATCCACAGAGCATCAAAGTGACCGATGGAATAGCATACGCAGCATTGCTTATCATGCTGCTCACCGCGCTTACCATCATTTTAAAAGCGTTAAGAACAAATAAAAACCAAAAATAACTATGCATTCAAAAATTGTGACGCTTATCCTGGCAATATCCCTTTTATCAGGATCAGTCTCTGCTCAGCAAAATGTTCACGTTGAGCCCTCTCCATGGGCGTTTTCATGGGGTGCGGGAATGGGTACCATGATTCCTGCAGGTAGCCTGGGTAATAATTTTAAGACAGGGTTTGCAGTCGATACAGAGCTCAATATCTATTACAACAAAATGTTTTTCATGATTAACGGTGGATTCTCTTCCAACACACTTCTCCGGAATATCCCCGTCGAGATGGTCAACGACGAGTCTACCTGGCCGAAAGGTTCCAATGCCCTGCACGCCTTTATCGGCGGCAACATCGGAATAAACATCCTCGAAGCGGACAATATCAGTTTTTATCCTTTTACAGGCATCGGGTACGGTTTTATTGAGCCAAACTTGAAGACGGCCAATTCCGATCCGGTTCTTTCCGCACTAAAAATAAACTCTCTGGTATGGAATGCCGGATTTGGGGTGGACTACAATTTCCCGGACAAAGATTATGATCCGGCCGGGATAAACAGAATCCTGAAAGTGGGTTTACGCTATCAGTTTCAAAAGCCCGATTATGAAGGTGACGTGGCAGGGTTTGGTGGCTCCACGCACTGGTTCACGCTCCGTTTTGTGATAGGGTCCTCCATGCCGGGAAGAGTAATTTAATTGTCAGACCCTTACAGTATTCACCTGTTGCAGAGACTTTTAAAGGCACACCATTCACAGTTTTTCGAGTTAGGTGTTTGGATAAATGGAACTGCAGGATCAAAAATCTCTTTCAATAAACTACGGAACATTTCGCTGAACTCTTCCATATAGACCGAAATATCATCGATGGGATGCTTACCGAAAAAGATAGATGGATTAAAATCTTTGAAAACCGAGCGCAAATAATAAACTGCCGGCGTAATGCGCACACCGGGATTTTCTAGAAGATAGAATAATCCATACACAAAGACCTGCAGAATCTGATAGGGACGGTTATTTTTTGACGAATCGAACAGGTCGGCTATTTCCCGAAAGGAAGTGGGACCGGCACCTGTTTTGTAATCCACAATCCGCACCAATTCCCCTACCCTGTCAATGCGGTCGATGCTTCCTTTAAAATTTACGTTCAGTCGTTCATCGGCACGGTATATTGTGCGGAACCTGTACTCCGAGCCAATGTACCGGAAGGGAGTAAACTGTTTGTCCACCTTCAGAGTTTGCTTCACATAGCTTCGTAAAATTTCCCCGATGAGGTAATGCTGCCCTTGCAGGGGACGTGGATTGTCCTCATCCATAAAATAATAACGCGCAAATGCCTTTTCTAACATATCTGTCAGATAAGTCTCGTCCCTTGCAATACTTTCCAGCGCATCGGGTGTTACAACCTTATCTTTGTAACGGTTATAGATGATTTCCATCAACCTGTGAAAAATGGATCCGAACACATCGGCTTCCACCGACTCCTGCACCTCATTCTCCTCGGAAAGTCCTTCCACCGCCGTGAAATAGAATTTCAGCGGACAATCAATGTAATTGTTGATCAGCGAAGCAGAGAGAAATTTTTCGTTTCCGGCACGAAAGTCGTCCAGCTTGCACATTACTTCCGGTGTTTTTGTCACCGTGACCGGTAAATTTTCGGGAGCGGTCACATCATAAGCCACCACTCGCTCTGATATTTCGAACAGAGGGTTGTACAGGTATTTCAACTGATAAAAATAACGGCTTACTTCCCCGGTCTGCATCTCCTCGGTGCGGGTATCGTACAACATATACACCTTTTTGGCGCGGCTGATCATCCTGTAAAAATGATAGGCATAGGTGCCGTCCCGATACTCATGGGTGGGCAATCCGAATCCTTTTCTCAGCGTATAGGGAATAAACGAGCTGGAAGAATTTCCCAGTGGGAACACCCCTTCATTCATGGATAGGATGATCAGGTTCTCGAAATCGATTGTACGTGTTTCCAGTACACCCATAACCTGCAGGCCCATCAGCGGTTCACCGCTGAAAGATACACTGATACTGCGGCTCAGTTTTTTCAGGAGACTGAACCATGTTTCCACCGTCATGTTCCCTGCCCCTTTTAGTCGGTCCTGTAATTGGGTAACCGTCTTATAATACTGAACTATAAACTCCTGCTCAATATCGGCCGAATGGATGTTATCTCCCGGCTTGGTTTCATCATGTTTCCCGGACATATTCTTTTCTCCGATGGTGTTTTCCGTATTCTTTTCGGAGGTAAGAAACTGATAGATATAGATAAAAATGCGGTGCAGGTAATCGCCGGCTTCCTCCCAGCCGGTTACCGGAGTGAAGATCAGTGACAGCAGGGGGTGGCGGGGAATCTCCGACAGCGGTACCACAATGCGATTATGGGTGAGTATATGTTCTTTGAGGGATTCCACTTCTGCACTTGCAGCTCCGTTCACCAGGGGGTGATTGAGCAACGCTTTCACGTAACGGTGATAAAAGGCGGTTTCGCCGTTCCAGCTACGCAAATTATGTTGCAAAAGTGCCACATGCTCCACCAGGCTGGCTATAGAAGAGAGAGATAATCCGTACCCCATGGTCACGTTGATCTTTCCTATTTCCGGCGGGATGGAATAAAGAACGGGTAACAGCAAACTTTCGTCGGGCAGCACTATGGCAGAGTTGATGGCTTCGCCGGGATCGGGAATCGCCTTCGACCCGATGAGCCGGGAAAGAATGTGGGTCACGTGCTTTGCCTGTCCTACGCCGGAAGGGACGCCGATAACTTCAATCGTCGTTTTGTCCGTTTTCTCATCCGACTCCGGCAGTGTGAATAACGACGGATATCGGGTAAGATTTTCCTGTACGCAAAACGATGCCCGGTTTTGTGGATCGCGCACCAGTGGAGAATCATAGTCCCAGTAAAAATCAGCCTTATGCTGATTTTTCAGATGATCCATTAACATCTTTTCCGCTGGAGTAAGTGCATTCAGTCCCACAAATATAAAGTGTCCGGCAGGCCACTCCTTTTCATTTCCGGTCTTCGTTCTTTCAGCCACTTCCCGGTATATCATCCCTTCATAGGCTCGGCTCTTCTCCATCAATTCACTCCGGAAGGAAACATATAGCGCATACAAAATCTTCCAGGTTTCATGAAACCTTTGTTTGGCCTCACTACCCTCAGTCGGCATAAAGTTCGTCCAAAAGCGGCGAATGGCTTCCACCTGATCCGTAGAAAGATGCGTCATGTCATCATCCAGCGACCTGAAGTCATGGACATTGCGGAAGAGCTGCTTTGCATCTGCCAGATACTTATCCACCTCATCGAAATCGTTAAGCAGCATATCACCCCAGTAGAGGAAATCGTCGAACGACTCTTTCGATCCGCTGATCTTCCCGAAATGACGGTACAGCATCACCAGCATCTCTACCCGGTCGGCAGGTTGATAGGAGGAGAGCGACACAAAAAGCTCCTGGATGGTGAGCATGGCAGGGGAAAAAACAGGTTTACCGGCAATCTCCGCCAGGTACTTCTGCAGAAAAATCCCTGCACGCCTGTTGGGAAGCACAAACGTGTACCGGTAAAGCTCGTCACCGTACTGTGTATGAAACCGTTTTGCTACTTTATAGAGGAATGGCACCATTGTTTGATAGAAATAGAATAGTGTCGCTTAAATAAGCTACGGCTGCAAATATAACTTTTAATTACTTTATAAATGGTGTAAAAAAACAAATTCCTTAGATGAGTTTCGACAGTACTTATTGAAACATTATTCAAAATAAATCACTTTCATTTGTTTTTATTCGCAATTTTTGAGAAATTTGGCGAATAATTGAAGATGTCTACCGTTGAATTCTCACATATCGCCTCCACATACATCGAAAATATGGATGGTCTCTATGCATACGCCCTCCATATGGGCTTCGATGACCAAACTTCGATGGATGCTATCCATGATGTGTTCTATAAGCTTTGCATCCGTCACTCCTCATTGGATGAAATAGAAAACCTGAAATCTTACCTTTTCCGGGCGTTACGTAACCGGCTCGTGGACCTTAAGCGATCCAACAGAGAAATACCCAGCCTCTTTACAGCAAATGAAAAGAACGAAGAGATCCTATCCTTTAATCTGCACGTGACGGTCGAGGATGAATTAATTCTGAAAGAGGATTCCGATGAAATTCGACGAAAGGTTGAAACTGTTCTCAACCGCTTAACTCATCGCCAACGTGAAATTATCTATCTGCGTTATATTCAGGAATGCAGCTACGACGAAATCTCTGACATCATGAATATTTCTATCGCCGCTTCCCGAAATCTCGTAAACAGATCGTTCGTAAAACTTAAAGAAGCCATGTTAACAATCTCCTTATTTATCTTCATTATAAAATAAGGATCTTGCCCTATCATGATTACATTTAATTATAAGCACTTTACACTATCAATTCATGTGATATTAGGCACGAAAAAGCCCTTCCGTAAAATAATTTTAATTTAATGCAATTTTCTTTTATGATGAATATTGATGATATTTATCATACATCCTCGTCTTCTAATAAGGCAAGGGTAAATGTAATGAAATCTTAATTAATTCTTAACGATTCTGTAATATTTTAATTATTCCTTTGCACTTTCTTTATTAATCAAAAGAGTTGATTCATATTCACCTATGCGGAATGAAATTGACAATAACGATTTTGTCCGGTTCCTGAAAGAGGAAACATTCATTGAGTGGAAATTATTTCCAACCGATGAACTTGATATGTACTGGAATGATTATATCAAAAATCATCCGGAGGATCGAAAGAATATCCTATTGGCTGAACAACATTTCCAGTCAGTAAATATTTCGTCACACGCCATACCAAACGCTATGAGACAGGAAGCCATCAAACGGCTTAAACAGTCACTTCTTGCATACAAAAGAAAACGTAGAATCCGCCTTTTTTCATATACAGCCGCAGCGTGTGTAAGCCTATTAGTTATCTCGGTTCTCTACATCCAGAAAGTGGCGAATCAATCCGAAAGAGTTTTGACCAACTCGGGTAATTACATTGTCGGGAATGAACTAGAATCAGAAGATATCTTATTTGTAACAGGTGATAGAACCACCACTTTCCAAGGAAATGTCGATATGGAGATGAAGGGTAATCAAACGATTCAAATTAAAAGTGAACACGCTGAAGACACGGAGATCTCAATAGGACAGCATGCCACAAACAAGTTGATTGTTCCTTATGGGAAACGGTCTGAAATTCTGTTGTCTGATGGGACACACGTTTGGTTAAATTCCGGTTCGTCCCTTGAATTTCCCTCGACATTCTCCGAAATGAAACGGGAAGTGATCCTCTCGGGGGAAATGTATATCGAAGTCGCACCCGTTAAAAATCAATCTTTTATCGTTCATACGCCAGGTTATGATGTAAAAGTGTATGGAACAAAATTCAATATATCCACTTATTCCGGATCACCATCTAACGTAGTGCTAGTGGAAGGAATAGTAAGTTTGAAAGCTGCTGAAAAACAGGAATTATTCATGTCTCCGAAAGAGCAGGCTATTTATTCCGAAATTTCTGGCAGTTTCAATAAGCGGGAAGTGGATGTCCAATCTTTTATAAGCTGGAAGGAAGGGTATCTTACTTTCTCGGACTCACCTGTAAGTGAAGCACTTAAACAAATAGAAAGATACTATAACCTTTCATTCAATTTGGATGATGGTGTTTCTTTACAGGGCTTAACCTGCACCGGAAAAATAATCCTTTCGGACAATCTGGACAATGTGATGACTGCGCTTTCATTAATATCTGCAACAGAATATAAAAGAAAAGACAAACTGATATATATTTATAAAAAGGGAACCATTTAAAAATTATATGTATGAAAAGAAAGAATAAGGAACCTCAAAAGGAATAAATACTTGAAGTAAAATGCCGAACGATAGTGCGAATATCGTTCGGCCAATTGATTCCCAATTACTATGTTCATTAATAATTAAAATCATAACAAAGGTATGAATAAATACTCTATCGGGGAGAAAGAAACAATTAATAAATTTAAACACATCATGAAAATAACCTTACTCCTGTTATTTTTAAGTGTCTTTTTCTCGCAAGCTGCAGATAGCTATTCACAGGAAACATCATTCACGCTACATCTTAAATCATCTTCAATAAAAGAAATTTGTGTAGAGTTGGAAAAGAAGAGTAATTTTCGGTTTATTTTTGCAGGAAATGCTAAAAAGATTATCAACAAGAAAGTTACTTTATTAGCAAATTCTAAAAATATTGAAGAGATTCTGGATATTATATTGTCTGACACGGACCTGTCCTATAGGCTGCTGGAAGATCAGGTTGTCATTTATCAGAACAATACTGACATTGATTCAAGGAAGGATGAAAACATACTTTCCATGCAGAATTCTCAACAATCAAACCGTATTAATATTACAGGCAAGGTAACTGATGCATATAACGATGAGCCAATTCCGGGAGTCAATGTCGTGATTGCGGGTACAACTCTTGGAACGACAACCGACATTGACGGTATTTACGATTTGATGGTCAATGAGGGAGACACTCTTATCTTTTCATTTATCGGTTATTTAACACAGAAAGTTGAAGTTGGTAAAGCGAAGATTATCAACGTAAGACTTTCTGAGCACACTGAGATGTTGGAAGAAGCCGTGATTGTAGCGTTCGGCAAACAGAGCAAAGAGAGCGTTGTCTCTTCAATCACAACGGTCAACACCAAAGATTTAAAAGTACCATCCAGTAATTTAACGACCGCTCTATCGGGAAAAATGGCCGGCCTGATCGCCTATCAAACAACGGGAGCACCTGGTGATGAAGATGCCCAGTTTTTTGTGCGAAGTGTTACCTCTTTTGGTAGTGGTCTGACATCGCCACTGATTTTGATTGATAATATTGAGATGACCTCAAGAGATCTCTCCAGGCTAAATCCTGACGATATTGCCAGTTTCTCCATTTTGAAAGACGCCTCCGCCACAGCTCTCTATGGGGCAAGGGGTGCGAACGGCGTTGTGCTGGTTACAACCAAAGAGGGAAAGAAAGGAGCAGTAGATGTACAGATCCGTGTGGAGACTTCCGTCTCCACGCCAACAACGAAAGTCGACATTGCCGACCCTGTCACATTCATGGAATATTCCAATATCGCAAGCATGACACGTCACGGGGAACTGACCTATCCCCAGAGTAAAATAGATCAGACAAAAAATCCGAACAGGAACCCATATGTCTATCCGGCAGTCGACTGGAAGGATATTCTGACCAGGGATCATTCTGTAAACCAGAGAGCAAACATCAATCTTACCGGTGGTGGAGAAGCGGCCACCTATTATATTGCAGGTTCTTTTTCCCAGGACAATGGTATCCTGCAGGTCGATAAGGTGAATCCATTCAATTCCAACATCAATTTGAAGTCATACGTTGTCCGCTCGAACGTCAATCTCAACCTATCGAAGTCCCTGGAAGCCAAGGTCAGGGTCAACGCAAATTTTGAAGATTACACCGGCCCAATCGGTGAGTTTGGAAGTGGTGGCGCCAACACCTACGGGAAAACATTGATTGCCAACCCCGTTTTATTTCCTCACGTATATGCTCCGGACAGGGAGACACAATATGTAGATCGTATGCTGTTTGGTAATTATTCTGACGACGATTACGGAATGGGTTCCGACCAATACATCAATCCTTATGCCGACATCATGAAAGGATATGAGGATGTACGAAACAACACTCTCCTGGCACAACTGGAGTTGCATCAGAATCTGAACATGCTCACGGAAGGCTTAAGAGCCCGCTTCATAGGAAGCGTGACACGTTATTCAGGTTTCAACATCCAACGCAGTTACAGACCATTCTTCTACCAGTATATCAAGGGTACACATGACCCGGGAAATACTACTTTCCCGTATGAACTGGCTGTCTTGAATCCGGAAGGTGGTTCCGATTTTATCGATTACAGTGCAGGTGACAAGTTTGTAAGATCCAGTTATTACGGAGAGGGCGCGGTGTTGTATAACCGGAACTTTGCAAGCAAACACGACGTGGGGGGACTGTTGGTGGGTTCTCTCAAGGAGAGCATGGATGGAAGTCCCAGCAATCTTGATTCATCATTACCCTCAAGAAATATTTCGTTTGCCGGACGTTTTACGTATGGATTTGATCAGACCTATTTTGCAGAATTTAACTTTGGACTAAACGGTTCCGAGCGCTTTGACCCGGCACATCGTTGGGGATTTTTCCCTTCCATTGGTGCGGGGTGGCAGGTATCAAACGAACCATTCTGGTCGGCTATCAAGAAGGTTGTTCCCAGCATGAAAATCCGGGCAACCTATGGATTGGTGGGTAACGACGTCATTGTTTCAGACAGGGACAGATTCTTTTTTACCTCAAACATTGACCTGAACGGGCCCTCGGCAGGCAGGTTCGGCAACAATCCCTATGAGACATTCAGTCGTCCTACAATCAATATTCTGAGATATGCAAATCCCAATATCACATGGGAGGTATCATACAAAACCAACCTGGCTATCGAGCTGGGATTGCTGGATGATGACTTGACACTGATAGGTGAGCTGTACCACGAAAAACGCACCAACATTGTTCAGCTCAGACCTGACATCCCTTCAACAATGGGACTGGCTGCAGGCATCCGCACAAACTACGGCGAAGCAGTAGGAAAAGGTGTTGATTTGACTCTGGACTATAATAAATCATTCAGTAACTCAATGTGGTACATTATCAGGGGTAACTTCACCTATGGGACAGCAAGGATTACCAAGTATGACGAACTGGATTACGCTGAAATTGCCCCATGGCTTTCGGTTGTGGGACAAAAGGTGGGGCAACAGCGTGGTTATGTGGCTGAACGTCTGTTTATCGATGATGAAGAGGTAAACAACTCTCCCTTACAACAGGTTAACAGCGGAATAGGCGATTATCAGGCGGGAGATATCAAGTATCGCGACATCAATGGTGACGGGGTGATTAACTCATTTGACATGGTTCCCATGGGATACTCGGCCAATCCTGAAATCCAATATGGACTTGGGGGGTCATATGGTTACAGGAATTTCGATATTTCGCTTTTTTTTCAAGGTTCTTCGCGATACTCATTTTTCCTGGATGCGGAAAAAATGGCTCCTTTTGTTGAAGTCACCTCTGGTGGCAAGAAAGGGAACAGAGCAATGTTAAACTTTATTGCCGAAAGTGTCTGGACGGAGACCGACAGGGATATCTACGCCAAGTGGCCACGTTTATCGCCGGATGTTGGTTCAGCCTCAAAGGGAAACAACAACAACTTTGTGAGAAGTAATTACTGGTTGCGGTCGATCGGTTACCTGCGGTTAAAATCATTAGAGTTTGGATACACCATCCCTGAATTTAAGGGTATAAAAGCGAGGGTATATGCAAGTGGAACAAATTTGATGACATTCTCAAATTTCAAATTATGGGATCCGGAAATGAGTGGAAACGGACTGGCGTATCCTCTGCAGCGTGTTTTCAATGTGGGTCTTCAACTTAATTTCTAACCTGCTTATTAATAATAACAACAATGAAAAAAATATTTTGCTACATCATAACCATTTTTCTTTTCACTTTATCGGGGTGTAACAAGTTCCTGGATATTTTACCGGACGATAAAGCAGAACTGAAAGATGCTTTTAAAGATAAATACAATGCAGAGAAATACCTGTTTACCTGCTATAATAGCCTTCCCAATTTTGTTTCTCCCATGAATACGCTTGGCCTGTCCGGTGGAGGAGATATTATCTATTCGGAAAGAAATACCGGTGGTGGTTTATCATCTGGACCTCCTGCGCCTATGATGGCCTTTCTCAAGGGAAACAATACGGTCAATCCCTACATGAATTTCTGGGATGGACTGAACGGTGCTCCAAGAAATCTATGGGAAGGGATCAGGCATTGCAATATCTTTTTAGAGGAAATACTGATTGAAAATGGTGGTCCCCGTGATGTGGATGAGATGCTCAGAACCAGATGGATTGCTGAAGCCAAGGCCATTAAAGCGTATCTGCATTTTTACCTGTTTCAGCTTTACGGCCCGATTCCGATTGTAGACAAGGCTGTTCCCATTTCGGAGAAAGGAGACAAAGTGAATGTCTACCGGGCTCCGGTTGACGAAGTAGTAGATTATATCGTAAACACACTGGATGAAGCGATTGAAGATCTACCGACCATGAACGAGCTGGATGTCGTCAGTGAATTTGGGAGATTCACGAAAACCATCGCCTTGTCAATCAAAGCCAAGACATTGGTGTTGGCTGCCAGTCCGCTATTCAACAACAACAACTATTACACCGGTTACAAGGACAAAAGAGGGACAGAGCTCTTTCCTGCCGGGGATAGTGGAAAAAGATGGGAAAGGGCATTGGAAGCCTGTGATGTGGCCTGTCGGGCTGCAGAAGAAGAAGGTGCGGTTATTTTGATTACTACTGATGGCGGGAACAATGCGATCAGGGGAATTAACATAACCAATATCAACGATACTACCAAGGCGATGGTAAGCCTGCGTCAGGCAGTTACAGAATCGTGGAATCCGGAAGTAATCTGGGCTGTCAATGAGAGTACCACTTTGTTACAGAGATGGAGCACCATGTTGAGCAACGACGAATGGTTCAACTTTGGAGGAA
Organism: Proteiniphilum sp. LBM24028; assembly: GCF_056629195.1. Lineage (NCBI taxonomy): Bacteria > Pseudomonadati > Bacteroidota > Bacteroidia > Bacteroidales > Dysgonomonadaceae > Proteiniphilum > Proteiniphilum sp. LBM24028. The sequence continues at coordinate 2,474,149 of NZ_CM152817.1, forward strand.
CTGCAGGAAATGATCTGGGTCAAAGGCATTCGCCAACCTTGAATATGGTTGAACAATTTTATTCGTCAAAAGGGATTCCCATTGAAGAAGATGCCGATTGGGAACACAATGGCTGGTATCAGAACAGGTATAACACACAGCTTCCTGATAAAGAACATAGCAAGTACTTTATCAAAAAAGGTCAAGAAACAGCCATCCTTCATTTCAACCGTTCTTTACGATTTTACGCGTCAGTGGGTTTTGATGGTGGCATTTGGGAAGGGAGAGAAAAAAGCCTGTCAGAAGCATCTTATCCCAACATGTTCAGACATTCTGGAAGTGGTTACAAGCATTCGGAAACTTATGGTGGATATCCTTATGCTGGTTATCTGGCAAAAAAGCTGAGCCACCTGAAAACAACCTATACTGAAACCCGAATCACGCTGATAAGAGAAGACTACTCTTTCCCGATCATTCGACTGGCTGATATCTATTTGCTGCTGTCTGAATGCCTCAATGAGGTGGGTGGTCCTACGAAGACCGATTCAAAGGGCAACAATGCTTTCTTTTACCTCGACCAGATCAGGGCAAGATCCGGCATGGAGGGCGTTGTGGAGAGCTGGAATAAGTATGCGCTTGACAGATACAAGACAAAACCCAACGATATCAATGGCTTAAGAGACATTATCCGCCAGGAGCGAATGAACGAATTGGCATTTGAGGGACATTTTTATTATGATGTAAGAAGGTGGATGTTGGCTGAGGAGATGTTCAACAAGCCAATATTGGGCTGGAACAAGGATGGGGAAAACAAGAAAGACTTTTACAATATTAGAGTTCTATTGGTTCCCCGATTCTCGATGAAAGATTACCTGATGCCTATCAGGACCAATTCACTGCTACAAAATCCCAATCTGGTACAAAATCCGGGCTGGTAAATCACAAGAGAATACAAGCAAATTTATGAAAATGATGATAAATAAATATCTTTTACTATTGGCAATCATCTGTTCCCTGTTGATGATTGCATGCACTGATTCCTATATGGGCATAGAGCAAATAAAGACCAGTTCGGAAAAACCGGACAAAATCAGTGTCAGGGAGGTAATACCGAAATCGGGTGCTCTGGAAATCCATTTCACACTTCCCAAAGGGAATCCCAACATTGCTCAGGTAGTTGCAACCTACACCAACAAACATGGTAAAGAAATGGAGTTCAAGGTCTCCAGATACAGTTCTTCAATATTGGTCGAAGGTTTTATCGGCACAGAGGAAATGACTGTGCAACTGGTCTGCATCGATAGTAGCGGAAATGAATCGGATATCACGGTTGTGAAAGCTGCACCACTTATTTCCCCCGTTGAAATTGCACTCCAGACCATGAAAGTTGAACCTGCGTTTGGAGGTATCAAGGTGGAATGGCAAAATACACATGCTAATCCTTTTATAATTCATGTTCTAGCAGAGGATACCCTACAAAAGGGTGTTGCTTCACTAGCGGAAGATTTAAGTAAAGCGATCTACTCGAGCGACTCGTTGAAAACATTCGCCTATGTTCGGCAATATCCCGCAAAAGAACAAAAGTTTGGTTTTATCGTATCCGATAAATGGGGTAACAGAACGGATACATTGATTTCTGTATTGAAACCCTACAAGGAGGAATTGATCGAATACAGTCGTGTAAAAGCAGTTACATATTTTAACCCCACCTATTACGGTGGAGTCAGGGACTATGATACGTATGCCATCAATCCAGCTACAGGAATTCAAAATGATGGGAATGCTCATTCTACCTCTTTTGCCCCGCAAACCATGTTCAATGGTGTTAAAACAGGCAATCTTTTCTTGGCCTATAAATTCATGCGAAATCTCACAAATCCTGATCCCTCCACTCGCTCCTTGGTGCATGATGTGTTTGTCACTTTTGACTTGAACATGGAAACCCGCATTAGTAGAGTGAAAATTTTTCCTAGAACTGGTTTAGGTTATACCTATACGCGTTCAAGTGTGAAACGTTTCCGTATTTGGGGTACCAACGATGATAACAGCGAAAGGTGGTCGAAATTCCCGGGTAATTGGACTTTGATTGGAGAGTATGTGGGAAGAGAACCGGCAAAAAGGGATAATTTAACTCAGGAAGAAATTGAATATTTCAATTTAAAACAAGAGTATTCAATCAGCGAAGACAATGTGAACCCTGCAGCAAATACAACCGCGACCTTCCGCTATATGCGCCTTCAGCTGATGGAATCATATGTGCAAGAAACGACTTTCTACACGATCAATGAGTTCGAGATGTACGGAGATATTCAACAGTATTACTAGTTAAATAAATCAATATGAAAAAGATAAAGCAATATTTTTTCAAAGTTGCGGTAATCAGCTTCCTCTTTCTGGTCAGTTGTGACAATGCCAACGACTTATTGAATCAATATATCAAGGATGGGCCTATCATTTATGCTGCAAAAATAAATGAACTACATACCCAGTCGGGCTATTACCGATTCAGGGCAAACATTTATCCTGCAGAAGACGTAAACCGTTCATACTGTATTTTGAGCTGGAACAACTCGGAAGGATTAAAAGATTCCGTAAGGATTGAATACAATAAAGAAAACTTCGACAATGATCTGAACTGTTATTACGCAATTATCAATATTCAGCCGGAAGAGGGTATTCAGGGAAACCTGGAGATCAGAGGTCAGAATGTAGATCTATTCGGCAACAGATCGTTAATTGTAAATGGCAGCGCCTACATATACGGCCTAAACTATGTCTCCACCTTGATTAACGCACAGATCAGCTTTTCAACCGGTAACAAAAATATCATTTTTGAACCTAGGGTTGGAGCAGTCGGGAATCTGCTCAGTTATGAAAAAAACAGTGGTGGTTTTACGGAAGAAGTTTTTGTTTCAGACAACAGCTATCCACTTACCGATGCAAAACCGGGTGGTGTAGTAAGAACCAAAACGAGGTATCACATCTCCGACACGGATATCGATACCCTGGAGGTTGTTGAATATCTGGAATCAACCATTCCACCTCTCTAAAATTGAGTCCCTTCCTGATAAACAGGTTCTGGTTCAACACTGAAATTCATGTTTCACGGAAGGGACCATTTTTTATTAAAAGGAGATTGCATACATTATTATTACAAAGCAATTCATCATGAGAAAAACAAATATAGCGCTGCTACTCTTCATCATTATTAGTGTATCTTGCCAGAAAGGGCTTTACAGTGAGAGCAAAAGAAATAACAGACGCAATGAGGCTGTCCGTGAGGCAGCAATGACAATGTCTCAATTCCGTAACACATCTCCGTTAAATCTGGATAGTGAAAGATTAATGCTATGGAGAAAATTTCAGGAATATTCGGATCAATTAAAGAGCACTACTTTCAAGGAGTATCTGAAGAAACCGGAAGAGGAAGCTGTGATGATGGAAGATACAATCCCCACACTGTACTTCTATCGGGAAGGATTCGACAAGGTACTTCACGAGGTAAAAAACAGCGAAGTGCAATATGGAAACACACTCGTCTGGATGTTGTATAACATGGGGTTTGTGGTAAAAACGCCCTCCGGCTGTTTCGGCATCGACATTGATCATCGTTTGGCAGAACGGTTGGAACCCTATCTTGACTTCCTCTGTATTACCCATAACCACGGAGATCACTACAATAACAAATTGATTGAAGCGATGATCAATCATGATAAACCGGTGTTATCAAATTTCCACAAGGGAAGTCAGGAATATGTTTCTACAGTAGCCACATCTTATAAGATTGGCAATTTTTCCATCCGCACCGACATTTCGGATCATCTGGCCAACCCTGATTTGCCAGACTTTGTCACTCTTTTCCGAATTGAGGGAGGGGATGATTCCGGGAATTTCTCTATACTTCACTGCGGTGACTCGGGATTTAACCCAAAACATTTCACCAATATTGCGGGAGAGGTAAACATGGTTATCCTCAGATGGGGAGCACCACGAGAAAACAATATCCTGGGCAGCGGGAAAGGTCAGGTAAAACCGGACTACGCAGTGTTATCACATCTGATTGAATTAAGACATGAACCCTATCCACATGGGCAGGCTTCGATAACCAAAACATTGGAACATCTGCCAAATGTAAATTGTGAAAACACCATCCTCCCTTTCTGGGGTGAAAAAATGAGATGGGAAAATGGGAAATTATATTGAATAGATTTAAAAATAGATTCTTCAAATTTTAGAGATTGTCGCAAAATTTGCGACAATCTCTAAAATTATGCACATATAGCAATACCTTTTCATAACACACCCTGCGCCATCATGGCATCGGCCACTTTCATGAAGCCGGCAATGTTGGCTCCTTTCACGTAGTTGATGTATTCACCGTTCTTTCCGTAGGTTACACACTGTTCGTGGATGTCATTCATGATCTGATGGAGCCAGCGGTCTACTTCCTCGTTACTCCAGGAGATATGCATGGCGTTCTGCGTCATCTCCAGTCCGGAACATGCCACACCGCCAGCATTCACAGCCTTACCCGGTGCAAAAAGCATCTCATTTTCTATGAAGAAGTCTACAGCATCTGAGGTACAACCCATATTGGAAACTTCAGCTACCAGAATCACCCCGTTTTTCTTCAATGTTTTGGCATCCTCCAGATTCAGTTCGTTCTGGATAGCACAAGGCAAAGCGATATCCACCTTGCATTCCCAGGGTTTCCTTCCGGGAATGAATCTGGATCGGGGAAATTCATCGGCATAGGGAGCCACCACATCATTGCCCGAATTGCGGAGTTCCAGCATAAAGGCTATCTTTTCGGGCGTATTTACGCCATCTTCATCATATATGTATCCATCGGGGCCGGAGATTGCCACCACTTTGGCACCCAGTTCGGTGGCTTTGGTGACCGCACCCCAGGCAACGTTTCCAAAGCCGGAAACAGCAACGGTTTTTCCTCTTAGCATGATATGGTACTCGTCACACATCTTCTGTACGAAATAGAGCGCGCCGAAGCCGGTGGCCTCGGGACGGAGGCGTGAGCCTCCAAATGTGAGTCCTTTCCCGGTGAAAGTGCCGGTATGTTCGCGGGCAAGCTTCTTGTACATGCCAAACATGTAACCCACTTCACGGCCACCCACACCAATATCACCGGCCGGAACATCGGTATCGGGACCGATGTTGCGCCAAAGCTCCAATACGAAAGCCTGGCAGAAACGCATAATCTCTGCCTGGGAACGGCCTTTAGGCGCAAAATCAGATCCGCCTTTTGCCCCCCCCATGGGAAGTGTTGTGAGTGCGTTTTTAAAGGTCTGCTCGAAACCCAGAAATTTCAGGGAAGAAAGTGTGACGGATGGATGGAAACGAATACCGCCCTTGTAGGGCCCGATGGCACCATTAAACTGTACGCGATAACCGATGTTAACCTGGACCTTGCCCCTGTCGTCTACCCAGGGTACCCGAAAGGTAAATATACGATCGGGTTCAACAATACGTTCAATAATGCCCGCTTTCTCAAATTCAGGATGCTGGTTATACACATCTTCAATGGAAATTAGTACCTCTCTCACTGCCTGCAGGTATTCCGATTCGCCGGGATGTTTTGCCTCAAGCTGTGTCATTATGTCATTCACTTTCATACGATAATATTTTATTAGTTTCATTAAGGTCGCAAGAAACTCGCTTTAAATCATCAATAGTGAAATATGGATTGATAATTTCAGTTCATGTAAAAAGGTTATTTTACCTCTAGACCGACAAAGATATAGAATAAATTGGAATATTGATAGTGTAAAAATGAAAAAAACAGTGTCCTCAGCCCTGAGGTTTAACCGAAAGGAGATTGACCGGAGCGAATTGAAATCCATTATAGCAATTACGTTGTTCCGAAGTTACGGTAAATGTGAGCAGTGAAAAATTTCGTTTTTTACCTTTTTAATGTCTATTTTTGCATCAGAGTTCCCGCGGTCGTGCTGGACACAACCGAAAAGATTCTTCACGGATTCACCGTGATGTAAAAATGGTCATCTTTATCGAATCATTATTTCATGGCAAAAAATAAACTGGCCAAATTTGCCGATATGGCAACCTATGAAAACGTGTTTCAGTATGCTTTCGACACATTGAAGCAGGAGGGTTTTCCCTTGAAAGGGAGATGGAATACTTATTTTCATAACAACAACCCCATCGTGTTGGAACTGGGATGCGGCAAAGGGGAGTATACGGTGGGGATGGCACGCAAGTTTCCTGGAAAGAACTTTATCGGGGTCGACATCAAGGGTGCACGCATGTGGAAAGGTGCCACGCAGGCACTGGAGGAGAAGCTGGAAAATGTAGCCTTTATCCGCACGAACATCGACTTTATTCAATACTTCTTTGCAGAAAATGAAGTATCGGAGATATGGATCACCTTTCCCGACCCCCAGATGAAAAAAGTAAACAAACGGCTTACGGGTACTTACTTTATGAAAAAATACAGTGAAATCATCCACGATGATGGCATCGTTCACCTGAAGACAGACAGTAATTTTTTATATATCTATACCCGTGCAATGATCGCGGAAAACAAACTGAAAGTCCTTTTCGAGACTGATGACCTGTACAATTCAGGCCTCCGGGATGATATCCTCGAAATCCAAACATTCTATGAACAACAATGGCGGGAAAGAGGTTTATCTATCAAGTTTATCAAATTCATCTGTTCCGGTGAACGGCGATGGATTGAGCCCGACATTGAAATAGAAAAGGACGACTATCGTAGCTTTGGCAGAAATGCAAGAATTTAAAGTGATTAAATGATGTGACGATTTAATGATGTGATGATTATGAATAGAAATGAGATAGTGGAAGTTAGTTTTGATTTCGCTCTGCAAATTATTTCTTTTTGTGAAAAATTAGAGGAAAGCAAAAAATTCATTATTGCAAACCAGCTATTAAAATCAGGGACATCTATAGGAGCCAATATTCGCGAAGCACAAAATGCTGAGAGCATCACAGATTTCTTACACAAAATTAAAATCGCTGCAAAAGAGGCCGAAGAAACGGAATACTGGCTTTTATTATGCGAAAAATCCGAAAATTATCCTTTGACAGATGAACTATTAACAAAAATAATCAGCATCAAAAAATTACTGGCAAAGATCATTTCTTCAACAAGAAAAAAAATCTGCTAATCTCTAAATCAGCAAATCAAAAAATCATTATATGGCAATATATCCCCAATTAATTATCGATGCACTGAAAAATGTACGTTACCCCGGAACAGGACAGGACATCGTCTCTGCCGGCATGGTAGCCGACGACATCCGCATTGATGGTATGAAAGTGAGTTTCTCGCTCGTTACCGAAAAGGCACACGACCCTTTCATCAAATCGGTTGTGAAGATGGCAGAACAGGCAGTCCTGACTTATGCCGGCACGGATATCGACATCAAAGGCAATATCTCGGTGAAGTCGAAACAGTCTCCCCGCGCCGACCTGCCCGACCTTCTGCCCGGAGTGAAGAACATCGTCGCTGTCGCATCCGGGAAGGGAGGCGTAGGGAAAAGCACTGTCTGTGCCAATCTGGCCGTGGCATTGGCACAAAAGGGATATAAGGTAGGCCTGCTGGATGCCGACATTTTCGGCCCTTCCGTGCCCAAGATGTTCGACGTGGAAGATCAGGGGCCGATGATGGAACAGGTTGATGGGCGCGACATGATGGTCCCTATCGAGAATTATGGGGTGAAGATGCTCTCCATCGGCTTCTTTGTCAACAAATCGGATGCGGTGGTCTGGCGTGGCGCCATGGCCAGTAACGCTCTGAAGCAACTTATCGGGGATGCCCACTGGGGTGAACTGGATTATTTCCTCATCGACTTCCCTCCCGGCACAAGCGATATCCATCTCACACTGGTACAAACGCTGCCTATCACGGGTGCAGTGATTGTGAGTACCCCCCAGGAAGTGGCGCTGGCCGATGCTCGAAAGGGTATCAGCATGTTCACAGCCGACAAGGTAAACGTGCCTATTCTGGGACTGGTGGAAAACATGGCCTGGTTCACTCCTGCCGAGTTGCCGGAGAACAGGTATTATATTTTCGGAAGAGATGGTTGCAAGCGGTTGGCCGAAGAACAGGGATATGCCCTGCTGGGACAGATACCCATTGTGCAGAGCATCCGGGAAGGAGGCGACGACGGTCGCCCCGTAGCACTGAATGCCGACAGCATCACCGGCATGGCATTTGCCGCACTTGCTGATAATCTGGTATCAGCCGTCGATAAACGTAACCGGGAGCTTCCCGGGACAAAAATCGTGGAAGTACAGAAGCACTAACTAATTAGCAGCTTAGCAGGAATAACACAACTGCACAACTGCACAGCTGCGTATCAACAAAAAGGCATAGTTGCACATCAGCAAATCAATTCATCAGCAAATTAATCTCATGGCTCATCCCCTGCATCAGTTTCGGTTCTGCCCGAAGTGTGGTTCTTCGCAGTTCGAGGAAAACAATGAAAAATCGAAGAAGTGTGTCGCATGCGGCTTTGTCTACTACTTCAATTCCTCTGCTGCCGTGGTGGCTGTGATTGAAAATGCAAAAGGCGAAATTCTGGTCGCCCGCAGGGCAAAGGATCCGGCAAAGGGAACCCTCGACCTTCCCGGCGGTTTCGTCGACATGCATGAGACAGCCGAAGAGGCAATCCGCAGGGAAGTCGTGGAAGAAACAACCCTTCGTGTTACTTCGTCCGAATATCTTTTCTCCATTCCGAATATTTATGTATATTCGGGCTTTGAAGTCCATACCGTGGATATGTTTTTTCGCTGCCTTGTCGATGATTTTCAAGGATTACACCCTCATGACGATGTATCGGAACTGCAGTTCACTCCTCCGGACAAACTCTCTCCGGCAGACTTCGGGCTTACGTCGATCAGACAGGGAGTGGAAAAATTACTCCCGGAACTAAAACAAAAAAAGAGACCGTAAAAAATTCAATTACGGAGAAATCATAAAAATCCAGAATATGAAGAAAATCATCTTACTGTTTACCCTTACCCTTTTCACACAGATTTTACCTGCCCAGAAAACCACATACCATTCCGGGCATGAAAATATGTATAATCTCGGCAAAGAGATGTTTCTTGAAGGAAACTATACCGGCGCACAGGATCTCCTGGCTGAATTTATAAAGGTGAGCTCCGATGCAATGCTGAAAGAAGAGGCTGCTTACATGATGGCAGTGTCATCATTCCACCGTGGCCATGAAAAAAGCGGTGGAGAATTGAAATATTTTCTTGCAGCACATCCGGAAACAGTACATCGCCATGAAATAAGCTTTCTGGTTGGTTCATTCTATTTCGACCGAAAGGAATGGGAATCTGCAAGGATGTGGTTCAACCAATCCGATCTTGACTACCTGACTCTTTCAGAACAGGAAGATTACAGCTTCCGGGCAGGTTATACCGAATTGCAGCTGGACAATAAAGAGGAGGCTGCCCGCTACTTCGGGTTGCTCTCACAAAATAGCAGCAAATACCGGGATGCAGGTAATTTCTATCTGGGATACATCGACTATTCAAATAAAAACTACCAGGCCGCGCTACAACGGTTCCAGCGTCTGAAGAATCATCCCCAATATCAGGAGGAGGTGGCTTTTTACACGGCTCAGGCAGCTTTTTTTGATGGAAAACCGGATGAAGCGATCCGTCTCGCAGGTTCATTTCTGACACGATTTCCACAGAGCAATCACCTCACAGAAATGAACAGGGTGCTCGGTAACAGCCACTATCGTCTGGGAGAGCCTTCACGGGCAATTCCATATTACGAGTACTATCTTACGCACGTAGAGAAGCCGCTGCGCGGCGATGCCTATTTTCTGGGATTGTCTTATTTCGAGACAGGCAAATTCAACGAAGCGGCAGCCATGTTTCAGCAAGCCGTGGGAGAAGCGGATGCGCTCACTCAGAATGCACAACTTCAACTGGGACAAACTTATCTGAAACTCAACCAGAAACAGCCGGCCCAGATGGCTTTCGAAGCGGCTACCAGAAACAACTTCAATCCTCAAGTCAGGGAAACAGCCATGTTTAACTACGCACTGCTGGCACATCAGACCAACTTCTCAGTGTTTAGTGAATCGATCAACCTCTTCGAAAATTTCCTCCGGGAATATCCCAATTCCCCCTATACCAATCAGGTTAATGATATCCTCGCGGAGACGTTTCTTACCACCAAAGATTATCAGGCAGCCCTGAAAGCCATTGACCGGATCAATAATCCCGGTCGGCGCATCCTTGAAGCCAAGCAGATGGTACTCTTTCAGTTGGGAGCACAGGAATTCATCAACGGGAATATGAACGAAGCAGTGCAATATTTTAACAACAGTATCGGTATGGGAAACTACGATGCCAAGGCTCGCAACAATGCGTACTACTGGCGTGGGGAATCATGGTACCGAATGGGAAATTACATCAATGCCGCAAACGACTTACGTCAGTTTACACAAAACGCAGCCCCTGGTGATGAGAATTATGCCACCGGATGGTACAACCTCGGATACGCGCTCTTTAAACAACAACAGTACGGACAGGCTGTGACGGCCTTTGAGCGTTACCTTTCTACAGAAACCGACCGTAGAAAAAACGAATATGCCGATGCACTTAATCGTGTGGGCGACAGCTATTACTTCAACCGCAGCTTTGATGAAGCAGAACGTTATTACTCCCAGGCTGCCGCTGTGAATCCGGGCGCTGCCGACTATGCTGCCTATCAACGCGCTTTCGTGATGGGACTGCAACATAACTATCAGGGTAAAATAACCGCACTCGACAACCTGATGCGGCAATACCCCAACTCACAGTATTTCGATGACGCACTCTACGAAAAAAGCAGGGCTCTCACCATGCTTAACCGTGAAAATGAAGCCATTACAGTATTACAGCGGCTCGTAAACGAATTTCCGGGAAGCGTATTGGCTTCACAGGGTGGCGTGCAGCTGGGCCAGTTGTATTACAATACAGGTAATTACCAGCAGAGCATTGCCGCCTATAAAAATGTGATCTCCCGCTTCCCCGGATCGGATGATGCACGGAATGCGCTGGCTTCCCTGGAGACCGTTTATCGCGACATGAATGACGTGCAGTCCTATGTGAATTACGCAAACGCGCTTCCCGGCGGCATGCGTATTACGGTATCGCGTCAGGATTCACTTACCTACCTGGCTGCCGAAAGTGTCTTTATGCGAGGAAACCGTGCCGATGCCGCCTCGTCGATGAACCGTTACCTGCAGACTTATCCCAACGGTGCCTACAGCAGTGACGCACATTATTATCTGGGCATGATTGCCGAGGAGAAAAAAGATGAACAACAGGCTCTGTCTCATTACCGGAAGGTGATTGATGCAAGCAATGTGAAGTTCCTCGACAATGCACTTCTTTATACGGCAAGGGTGGAGTATAAAAACGGGAACTACCGACAGGCACTGGCCGACTATTCACGGCTGGCCTCCTCAGCCAGAAATATTGCAAACAAACAGAATGGACAACTGGGTGTGGCACGTACGCAAACGGCTCTGGGAGGTAATCATGAAGCAGCAAGAGCAGCCACGGAATTACTGGCAGGCAGCAACCTGTCTCCGGAAACGGTGACCGAAGCCAGGTACCTGCGCGGCAAGGCTTATCAGAAGGTGAACGAGAACGACAATGCAATGGCAGATTTTCAGTTTCTGGCAAATGATACCCGCAGCATTTATGGCGCAGAAGCGCAGTTTATTCTGGCAGACACCTATTACCGGTGGAAATCCTATGACCGGGCCGAAGCACAGGTGAAAGAGTTTATGCAAAAGGGAACACCCCATCAGTACTGGATGGCCCGTGCACTCATCGTACTCTCTGATACTTACCAGGCGAAAGGCGATGAATTTCAGGCCCGCCAGTATCTGGAAAGTCTGAAAAACAATTATAAAGGCGGTGAAGCCGACATCCAGCAAATGATCAATGAACGTCTCCGCTAAAAAACAACCGCGAAGCCGAATAACGAGAATAAAGTGAACCAAATAGTGAACATAAACTGTATGAAGAAGATATATATTATAATGGTAATCCTGGCACTTTCAGCCGGTTTATTTGCCCAAACGCAGGACTCGCTGTTGCGCAGACAGCTTGAACTGGAGCGTGATTTCAACCCCACGCTGCTCGATGCCGATAAGATCAACTCACTCCCCGCACTGCGGGAGCCGTCGGTACAAAAGGCCAACACCAACTATTCCACCTGGGCGGGACGGATTACCCCGCCGCTGGAGATTGCTTTGCCCCGCCCCGCAGGCATCATGACGGATATTCCGTTCAACCTTAAAAAAGGGTATCTCTCTTTTCATGCCGGTAATTATGCCAACATCGACGGCGCCTTCGGATATCGTCTGGTAGACCAGCCGAAGCATAACCTGGCATTTACTTTCCTGCACAACTCCACCAACGGGGATATAAACTACCTGCAGGAGGATTCGAACCCTGCAGGAAACACAGCATACTTCATGGATAACCTGGGAAAGCTGGCCTACAAACACGATGCCGACGCCATACTGCTTAACATGCACCTCTCATACCTGAACTCCGGCTTCAATTATTATGGGAACAGCTTTGAAAATGAACGCTATTTCGAAAATGAAAAACAACGCCTGGGCGTGTTCAATGCGCACCTGGGTCTGGCCTCGAAAGAATCGGACCGACTGAACTACAGGGGATCGCTCGATTTCAGTAATTTTTCCACCAAATTCGGCTACGATCTCAATGGTGACCCCATCAAGGGCAACCAGTTGAACGTGACTGCCGGATTCGACAAGCCTTTCAGGAATATCAACACCAAGGCAGGGGTAGATGGAAGCTTGTTCACCACCGTGTACAGAAATGACTTTGATAACTATTTTCTGATCAATGCCGCCCCCTACGTCCTCTTTGGAGGATTAAACCGAAGTGCCCGCCTGGGTGTGGATGTGCTCTTTCAGGATGCCGATAAGATAAGGGTACGTGTGGTTCCGAATGTGAAACTGCATCTGGGGCTGACCGATAAGACATCGCTTTATGCCAATATTCACGGCGGATTCCAACACAACACCTTCCTGGATATGATGAATGAATCGCGATACTTCCTGCATGATGCTTCTGTAAAACCGGCTTTCTCAATCGTGGATATCGATGGCGGCGTAAAAATAGGTGAAGCCAATGGATTCCGCATCGACCTGTTTGCCGGTTTCCGGAAAACAGATGATGCGCATTTTCTTATTCACCACGGTCAGGAAGTGATGGGGGGAGATATCCCGGGAAACTTCAGAGAAGTTTTGTACCCTGTTTACGGTGATCTTACTCATTCACACATCGGTGGAATAATCCAGTCGAACATATGGTCCCCATTGGATATTTCACTCCGGCTAAAAAAGAATTTCTATGATGTAACCAACATGACCATTGGCGATGTGGATGTCACAAATCCCAGGGCATATAACCAGCCGGGGTTTGAAGTCGATTTGCGTGCTTCCCTGGATATAATACAAAGTCTGAAATTTACACTCAATTATTACATGGCGGGAGACCGGTGGAGTTATTACCAGGGCATTGAACGGGAAATGGATGCCATCAACGATCTGAACCTGGGAGGCGTCTATGAAATAAGTGATGCTTTCTCGCTGAGTATACGGGTGAATAATCTGTTGTCACATAAATACGATATATGGTACGGACATCCGGCTCAGGGTCTGAATGCTTCGGGAGGTTTCTCGTTTAAATTTTAAAGGCGCCATGTGCGGATTTTGTAAAATTGAGAAGGAAACTATTTTTAATACTTCTTCCTTCTTGTTTCCAATGGTTTTGTGTAATTTTGCGGCGAACCTCTGAAAGGTTCGGGCAGCAAAACAGCGATTTTATTCACATATGGGCAAGAAAAAAAAGACGCTCCGCAAGGGATCAGCAAAAAAAAGCACAGGGAAGTATGATATTGTAAAGGCCATGTGGGGTGTCTTCGGGCTCATCGTAGCCGGGACACTGTTTTTTTTTACACTCGTTTCAACAGGAGCCCTGGGATACCTGCCCGATATTAATGAGCTGGAAAACCCGATCGACAAATATGCCTCACAGGTAATCTCTTCCGACAACGACCTGCTCTTCACCTATTCTGAGAGTGACGACAACCGTATTATGATAGATTACTCCGAGCTCTCGCCCCATCTTATCAATGCTCTTATTTCCACAGAGGACATCCGTTATTATTCCCATTCGGGCATTGACATCATAGGCCTGGGCAGGGCCATTTTTAAGACGGTAATTCTGAACCAGTCCGAGAGCGGTGGTGGCAGCACCATCACCCAGCAGCTGGCAAAACTGCTTTATTCACCCCGTGCAAGCAACAAGCTTCAACGTCTTTTCCAGAAACCGGTGGAATGGGTGATTGCCGCGAAGCTGGAGCGATACTATACAAAAGAGGAGATCGTCAATCTCTACTTGAACAAATATGACTTCAACTACAATGCCGTCGGAATTGAATCGGCTGCACGCACCTATTTCAACAAAAGGCCCGGCGAACTGAAAGTGGAGGAAGCAGCCACGCTGATCGGGATGTTGAAAAATTCATCCCTGTATAATCCTGTCCGCCGAGCCGACCTAACCCGTGACAGGCGAAACGTGGTGATATCCCAAATGCATAAGGCAAATCATCTCACCCGGCAGGAGGCCGATTCATTGAAGCAACTACCCCTGGAAATTGATTTCAACCGCTCGGATCATGTGGATATTGCCGCCCCCTACTACAGGCAGCACCTGGCTAAGATGATGATGGCCGACAAGCCCAACCGGAAGAATTATGCTTCCTGGAAACGGCAACAGTTCACGGAAGATTCACTCGCCTGGGTGGAGAATCCACTGTACGGCTGGTGCAAAAAGAACAAGAAAGCAGATGGTTCCAGTTACGATATTTATACCGACGGACTCAAGATCTATTCCACCATCAACAAGCGGATGCAGCGTCATGCAGAAGCAGCCGTAAGAGAACATCTGGGAGGTTACCTTCAGGACCAGTTCTTTCGGGAGAAAGCCGGAAAAAAATATGCGCCCTACTCCAGCGAAGTGAGCGACCAGGTGGAGAGCCTGATGACCGCCGCCATGAAGCAGACCGACCGGTATCATATATTAAAAAAAGCCGGTTTCAGTGAAGCCGACATCCTCAAAAATTTCAAGGAAAAACCGGTAGAGATGAAAGTATTTTCCTGGAATCACAGGGAGGTGGATACAGTGATGACTCCCTGGGACTCCATCCGTTACCACAAGAACTTTCTGCGCGCCGGCTTTATGGCCATGGATCCCTTGACAGGCCACGTGAAAGCCTATGTGGGAGGTCCCGATTTCAAGTTTTTCAAGTACGATATGGTCGCCACCGGCAAACGCCAGATCGGGTCAACAATCAAGCCCTATCTCTACACGCTGGCCATGGAAGAGGGGATGAGCCCCTGCGATGGCATGATACACGGACCTGTAACCCTGATCACGGAAACAGGTGAGGAATGGACTCCCCGCAACTCACGTGGAGCAAACGGTGAGTTTGTCTCCATCAAATGGGGTTTGCAGAACTCTGACAACTGGGTCACGGCCTACCTGATGAAGCAATTCTCCCCCTACGCTTTTGCACGCATGTTACAGTCGTTCGGACTGAAAACACCTGCCCCCCCTGTCGTATCACTGGCTTTGGGACCCAATGACGCATCGGTATATGAGATGGTGGGGGCCTACTCCTCCTTCATTAACCGTGGTATCCGTGTGGAACCCATGCTGGTGACCCGTATCGAGGACTCTT
Organism: Proteiniphilum sp. LBM24028; assembly: GCF_056629195.1. NCBI lineage: Bacteria > Pseudomonadati > Bacteroidota > Bacteroidia > Bacteroidales > Dysgonomonadaceae > Proteiniphilum > Proteiniphilum sp. LBM24028. Next base: position 2,489,930 of record NZ_CM152817.1, read on the forward strand.
ACGGCAACGAGGTAGCCTCCTTTGTGCCGGAGATGAAGGAGATATTCAGCGAGACCACCTCCTACAAGATGCTCGACATGCTGAAAGCTGTCGTCGATGGGGGTACCGGAGGCCGTCTGCGCAGAATTTATAACCTGAAAGGACAGATGGGGGCCAAAACCGGTACGACAAACAACAACTCCGACGGCTGGTTTATGTCATTCACACCCAACCTGGTGGCAGGTTGCTGGGTAGGCGGTGAAGAACCTTCCATCCATTTCGACAGGATGGCATACGGTCAGGGAGCCAGCATGGCGCTCCCCATTCAGGGCATCTTCTACCAGAAGATATATGCCGATTCCGAGTTGAATTATACCGACGACGGCGTATTTGAGATACCCGCCGGTTTCGATCCCTGTCACGATATGCAGCGCTACTCTCCCGATTTTTATCGCAGTAACGATCCGGTGGTGAATAACGAGGGAATAGACGACCTGTTCAATTGATGCGGACAGCTTACTTTTTTCCCTGATTAAAGAAACGGTCTCTTTGCAGTTCCGTCACTCTCTGGGCAGCTGCCCTATAGAAGAGTTCAGTAGTAGTAAGTTTTTCCAACTCACTTTTTGCCACCGGACTGCCATTCACATCCAATTGAGCCGGAGCTGTCTTTAGAAAACGCTCGTAATAGGTCAGCGCCCTCTCCGTATCCTTCATCTCGTCATAGATAGAGGCTACGTTGTACAGGATGGAATGAGTCTGTGGACGCCGACTGAATGCCGACTCATAATATCTTATGGCTCTTGTGAACTGTTTCGAACGGTGATGGGCATCGGCCAGCGACACCTCGTAATCGAAAAGCATTTCCTTCAGCTTTTCAATCTTGCTTACTCCCTCGTCAAGTATCTGTATCCCTTTTTTGCGGTCGTATGTTCTGGAGAGAGACGTACCGTAGTAATAAAGGAGGTTCACGTCAGGTTCTGGTATCGCCCGAGCATAGGCAATTCCCAACCATTTTGTGGCATCAAAATAGAGCTTTGACGCATAATAACTCATTCCAAGAAAATAGGTGGTTGTATAGGTAGAGTCACCCAATTCCACATTATGCTGCAGCCGTTTGATTGCCTGCCGGTAGTTTCCGGATGTATACTGGGCCATTCCATTCAGTTGTCCAATGGATTTATGGTCGGGGTTGATTCCCGAGAGGTACCGGTCGGTGAGTGTGACAACGGTATCATACAACTGTATAGAGTAGTAAAAATCACACAGATTACGCAATGCCAGATGATCGGCCGGGTCCTTTTCAATCGCTTTCATATAATAGACCAGTCCCATCCCGTCATTCAGGTTGATGTGGGCATCCCCGGCCATTCGCAACAGCATGGGAACTGAATCCTGTTTAAACACTTCTTCCGAAGTCCGGATGGTACCATGCCAGTCTCCTGCCCGGTAATAGGCCACTGCCAGTCTGGTCTGCAAATAAAGGTTGCCGGGTGAGCCTTCATTTATTTTTTGCCAGTAGCTAAGCGACAGATCCGGATCACCACTCTGGTAGGCACATTCTGCCCCTGCCATCAGTATGTTCCTGTTTTCGGGATAACAGACCGAAAGTGAATCGTAGATCCGTAACGCCGGATTGTAGTCGTTGACTTGCTGATAGCAATCTGCCATTAAAAGCATATTCTCCATGCTTTGGGAAGCCTCTTTGAGTAGCTGAATTGCTTCGCGGTAACGATAATTTTCAATCAGTTTCTCTACCTGGCTTGTCTGGGCATATCCACACATGATATGGGATGCAAGGAGAATAAAGATGAAAAGTCTGATTTTCATTGACCATTGATTAATGTGAAAGGGAGGTCCGATGCGTTCGCAACCTCCCTTAATAGTCTGCAAGATTTACAAAAAGATAATAATGAATTTATCTCGGATCTTTTATCTCGGGCTGCTTCTTCACGCCATATCCCACCACAACGATTGTGTTCTCAGATGCGGGCCCTGTAAACGATTTCGAAGTGTCATCCCCTTGCAATCTAAAAACAACCGGTAAGTTTGTGATAATTTCTCCACCTGATGATTTCAGGTTTGACAACAATATCTCTTCCGTTTTGTACCCCACAAAAGAGATTGCCAGGGTATTTCTTCCGGCAGGAACTTTCAGTTGAAAATGGCCGTTTGCATCCGTGATCATACCGGTACCGGTTCCTCTTATAATAACGGACGCACCTTGTAATGGCTGGGAACCGGAGTCTGTCACTCTGCCGGAAACCAACATATACTCATCCTTTTCCCATCGAGGCATCTCCCTGATCACCCGCAACACTTCGTTGTTCAAAGCTGCCATCTCATCCGAATCGCCCGTCACTTCTGCCCCGGTTATATCTCCAGCATTATTTATCCGAAACGAAGCATTCACTACTCCCTGTACACCTTTTTCCTGTGCTTCCACCGGGTATTTTATTCTTTCGGAAATAAACCTCATAAACTCCTTGTTACCGCCAGGAAACAGAAAATTATGCTGTACCTGTGCCTGTACCGACATACTTCTTTCATTCGTCTTTAACTCGTCAATGATTATCTTCGATTCATCTTTCTTTAGGCTGAAAACCACCGGTAGCGTAAATTGTACATTTACAGCCTGACCACGTTGTTTGCCAGGTTTCCAGGCAGGCATCGTCTCCAACACACGAACAGCTTCGGCATCGATGGAGGGATCTACGCCCCGGATTATTTTCACATCAGAAACAGTACCATCTTTCAGCACCACAAACTGGCAAGTAACCCTTCCCTGAATTCCATTCTCTTTCGCCACTTCCGGATATTGGATATTGTCAGCCAAGAATTGCACCATTGCTTCGTTTCCACCGGGAAACTCGGGCATATCTTCCACCACTACAAATATTTCCTGCGTAGGATCCTCTTTCTTTACAGGTGGGGGATCCTGCACGTTCTCAGTTTCACTATCGTATAAGACAGGCGATGATACGCTTTCATCCAAAAGTAGATCATGAACAGCTCCTGTTGTTTGCCCTGATTTGGTTTCCTTCCGTGCTGCATATACACTATTTGCCGCTATAAGCATAAAAACCAGAGGCAAAATAAGCAGATATTTCGCAAGTACGGGTGTGGTCGATTTCTTTTTGTTCATCATCATAATGCGTTGTTTTAATTGTGATACATTAAAGTTGTTTACTATCTGAACTGCAGTTTCATGATAAGTCAGTCGTAAAAGATGGAACTGATATTCGCGGCTGTCGATCCCTTCTCGAAGCACGCCGTTGTCGGCCAGATACTCAAGATTCATCGCCATCTCCCGCTTCATCAGCCAGACAAAAGGATTCCACCAGGAAAAGAGAGAGAGTATCTCAACAAGAATTATGTCCAGCGAATGCCACTGTCTCACGTGGGTTTGCTCGTGCAGCAGAATCTGCCTGGTCTCTGCTTCCGCATGCTTTTCGGTATGGATAAATATCCACTTGAAAAAGGAGAAGGGTGTCATATCTTCCGGCAACTGACAGACGGTGATCCCAGATATTTCCGTTACTTTACTATGGAGACGAATGCGCACGATAGAGAAAAGTTGCCAGAAAAATCGCAACACAAAAAACGACGTAACCACTACGAAGAGTCCCGTAAGGATTTGTTCCCAGGGAAACAGGAAAGAACTGGCGTCTGATGCCGCATCATCCGGCACTATCGACATATCGAGATCTTCAATAAAAACAGCTCTTTCAACGTCCACAGGGGTAGTGGAACGGAAGTTCAACACTTCTCCCAGCGCCGGAACAGAAAACAGGGGATAAAACAGCGAGAAAACAATTGCCAGCATAAAGAAGGAACGCCTAAGGCGAAGGAACGTATCTCCTTTCAGTAATAATGCGTACAGGAGATAAAACATTGCCAAGGCGATGTTGACTTGTATCAGATAAATTAAAAAGGGATACATGGCTGTCGTATTAACGGTAAAAAAACTACTTCTGATTCTTTTCTATCAGGCGTATGATCTCACTGAGTTCTTCCGTAGTGATCTTTTGCTCTTTGGCAAAGAAGGATACCAGCTCTTTATAGGAATTATCGAAATAACTTTGTACTACCCCCGAAAGAAAGTGCCTCTTATAGGCCGCTTCAGAAATGAGCGGCTTGAAAACCTTCACATTGCCGAACCTTCTTTTCTCCAGATATCTTTTACTTTCCAGATTTTTAAAGATGGAAGCCACCGTTGTATAAGGAGGGCGGGGCTCCTCCAACTTCTCAACCACATCCTTGATCGCACACTCTTTAAGCTGCCACACAAGCAACATCACATTTTCTTCCTGGGGAGTCAATCGTTCCATCGTCCATTTAGTTTATTGAATTAAAAACTGTTTTAATACCGCAAATCTACGATATTTTCGTAACATGCAAATCTATTTACCCTTTTTTATCGTTAAATAAATATAAATAAAAAAAGGAACCCCATTGCTGAAAGCTCCTTTTTAGGGAATAATTATTCGTCAATCACCATCATCGTCAAAATCACAGTCGATCATATCATCGAGTCGTTCCCAAATTTTCTTGCCCAACTGATAGTTCGGTGACTGTTCACCGTGATCATTGTAATAAATTCTGATTACACCATCTTTATCAGGAACAGCCGTTGTGAAATCGATCCCGCTCAGTGAACTGGCAAACAACTGGTTTATGTGGAAATCAACCGCAACTCCCAAATCTTCACCCGGGATAAATGGCTTATCGAATTCAATTTCAAAATCAAATTCCTTGTCCGATGAAAAAATAAACGGGACTCCGGCTATCTCACCATCAATCAGGATGGTTTGATTGTAGAGTACTGAATTTTCATTCCTGTTTTTCTTCATTTCAAACTCGATCTCCTCAAAAGCCACGTTGGGCAGTTCGAGGCCTGAAAACAATGTTTTAGCCTGTAAGTCGCCATTTAGAATCAGATCGACTTCGAACGGACCTTTCAGTTCCAGATCATCATCGGAAGAATAGGTTTCGCCAAATTGAGTCGCTAATTTATGGTCGTCGTCAAAGTCATCATCAAAGTCAAACTCTATTTCCGCCACATTAATTTTAAAATTCAATACATTGACAACCTCGTCAAGCATCAAACGGGTTTCACCCTGAGCAGCGCTTCTGGTAGTTGTGCCATTGTCGGCCCTGAATTGCACTGTCACTTTTTTCGAATCAATTCCTTCCAGATCGTCGTTTTGCTCACAGCCAATAAATGCAGCCGGCAATAACATTATCACTGCAAAAACTTTAAAAAGATTCTGTTTCATTACATAAAGGTTTTGTTTAATGCAAACATGCATTATGTTATATATAAAGAGTAAGGCTTTGAGAATGAAAAAGGTTCATGCTGTCGAGTTAAAATAGGTAAAAATAAAAGAGGTGGAATTCAATGTTTGATCCCACCTCTTTTGATCTATAGAAAAATTTAATTTTGCTTTTCAAAATCCTGCATGCACTGAATCAGCGCCTCTACGGCTTCCCTGGGGCATGCATTATAAATAGATGCGCGGAAGCCACCTACTGACCGGTGCCCCTTGATACCCACCATGCCACGTTCTTTCGCAAAATCGAGGAAAGCAGCTTCTTTCTCTTTGTATTCTTCGTTCATCACGAAGCAGACGTTCATGATGGAACGGTCTTCCTTGGCAGCAGTACCCACAAAAAGCTTGTTTCGGTCTATTTCGTTATAGAGCAGTTCCGCTTTCTCCCTGTTCATTTTGTGCATCGCATCCACACCCCCAAGCTCTTTCACCCATTTCAGGGTTTCGTGCATGACAAATATCGGGAATACAGGGGGTGTATTGAACATGGAACGGTCTTTCTCGGCACCTCCGATATGGGTGCGGTAGTCCACCATTGTCTGTAGCGGACGATTGATCTTGCCAAGTATGTCTTCCCTTACGATCACAAAGGCAACACCGGCAGGTCCCACGTTTTTCTGTGCCCCTCCGTAGATGATGCCATATTTGGAAACATCTACCGGACGACTCATGATATCAGACGACATATCGGCCACCAAAGGCACCGGGCTGTCGATATCCTCATGCATTTCCGTCCCGTAGATGGTATTGTTTGTCGTGATGTGGAAATAATCGGCATCGACCGGAATGGTATATCCTTTGGGAATATAGGAATAGTTTTTATCTTCCGACGAAGCCACAATTTCAACCTCTCCGTAAAACTTAGCCTCTTTGATGGCCTTCTTTGCCCAGACACCGGTCTGCAGGTAGGCTGCCTTCTTTTGCATCAGGTTTGCAGGAACTTCAAAAAACTGAGTACTGGCACCACCCCCTAACAAAAGGACTTTGTAGTTATCGGGAATGTTCAGCAATTCTTTCCATAGGTCGGCTGTCTCTTTCATGATCCGTTCCCACCCGGGAGTGCGGTGTGATATCTCAAGGATGCCAATGCCGGTATTATCGAAGTCGCGTATCGCTTCAATGGCTGATTCTACTGCAGGGCGGGGTAATACACATGGTCCCGCGTTGAAATTGTATTTCTTCATATTGATTATAATTAAATTCTGATTTCCGACGTCACTATGCTGTTGTTCCGAGAATTTATTCCTCTTTTTCTATATTTATGACTCGACTCCCAAAAGAGCTGATATACTGAAAGTTGACAGTTTATTTCTTATTCACCCTGTAACATTCGTCGCCGTTATTGAAGAAAGCGACAATCTGTTTTGCAGCAGCCAGACCCGAATTGATATTGGCATCCGTAGTCTGGGCTCCTGTCTTTTTTGGTGTTGAGAAATAACGGTTCGGGAATTTGGAAAGAAACTCATCATGTCTGTCCGGCTTCACATCGGTAGCAAATTGAAATAGCGGACGTTCCTCCATGAGCCGGATCAGGTCTTCTTCCACCAGAAGTTCTTTGCGTGCGGTGTTAAGAAGCATACCGTCCTCCGGCATATATGACATGAGTTCGTAATTCACGCAGTCACGCGTTTCATCCAGCAAGGGCATATGCAGGGAAATAAAGTCGCAGCTCTGGAACAACTCAATGTTACTATATGCTGCGATCACGCCATACTCGCCTTCTTTTCGCAGGTCGTCGTGTGTAAGCGTAGGAGAATAGGCATACACGGGCATATCGAAGCCACGTGCAATCTTGGCAACCATTTTAGCTACATTGCCAAAAGCATACAAGCCAAGCCGGCGGTCTTTGATCTCGCGTCCCACGGAACCATCGAACCGATTGCGTTGCATAAAAATCATCAACCCGAATACCAGTTCAGCCACGGCATTGGCATTCTGACCCGGCGTGTTCATTACACAGATATTATGAGCGGTGGCCTCCTCCAGATTCACATTGTCATAGCCTGCTCCGGCCCTGACCACAATTTTCAGGTTGGGAGCGGCTTGCATCACTTCCTGATCAATCAGATCGCTCCGTATGATAACAGCATCCACATCTTTTACAGCATCAAGTAATTGTGCCTTGTCAGTATAATTTTCCAGCCTGGTGAATGAATGACCCGCTGATTCAATGATTTTCTGTATTTTTTGTACAGCCTGCACGGCAAATGGTTTACTTGTTGCCAAAAGTACCTTCATATTACTCCTCTTTTTTTAAAACTTTCCTAAATTTATAGAGCCACAAAATTACAAACTTATATCAAACAAAACACGAAATCGATGTAAAAAAATGCCGCTGGATTTTAATTTAAATCAGAAACACGGATTAAACTTTAAATACCAAAGTATCTGTGAAAGCCTTCTTTTGCAATTTAAAAGAATTTGTCGGGTAAACCGATTCATCGTATCTTTGCGTAAGATAAGACAAACGATGAACAGCCCCTATCCATCTACCCTGCTTGAAAATGCAGTAAACGAATTTGCCAGGCTTCCGGGAATAGGAAGGAAATCGGCCCTGAGGCTGGTACTACACCTGTTACGCCAGGAAGAAGAAAGTGTGACACACTTCACCGAAAGTATACTCAGGCTGAAACGGGAAGTAAAATACTGCGCTTACTGTCACAACATCTCTGACACCGAAGTATGCAGCATCTGTGCCAATAAAACAAGAAACAATGGGGTCATCTGTGTGGTAGAGAACATCAGGGAGGTGATGGCCATTGAGAAGACGGCGCAGTTTAACGGTTTATATCATGTGCTGGGTGGTATCATTTCCCCTATCGACGGCATTGGCCCGTCGGACCTGGAAATTAACAGTCTGGAGGAGCGGGTGAAAACCGGTGGCATCAGGGAAGTTATTCTCGCGCTGAGCGCCACCATGGAGGGCGATACCACCAACTTTTATATCTTTCGCAAATTGCAGCCTTATCATGTGAAGGTGAGCATCATTGCCCGGGGTGTCTCCGTGGGCAATGAGATTGAATATACCGATGAGGTGACGCTGGGACGCTCCATTCTAAACAGAACCCCCTTTGATGAATCCTACAAATTACTGTCGAGATGAAAGGAACTGCCGACGCATGCATTATTCTCTACTTGAGCCGACATCTATACGGGAATATGATTTTCCTTCTCCTGTTGTTTCTCCTGGTATTGTTCCGGGGAATTCCTTTTCCTGAAAATATTTTACCGGTCGGCGTCACCATGGAACGCTATGCCATCATGATTACCATCATTGCTATTCCGGTAGCATTGAAACTGTTTGCCGACCGGTTGAAAAAGATTTCATGCCCCAGGAAGGCCATTGAAGCAGGCAAAAAATATAAAAAAATATATTTCATGCGCTTATATACCCTCAGTGCTGTCACGTTAATGAACATTACATTGTTTGGTTTTTCGCGCAACAGTAATTTTATGTGGTTCACGATTGTACTTTTCATCATATTTTTGTTTTGCAGGCCTTCTTTGGCCGAACTGACAAACTTGTGGGAACTGCCCGATTCCAATCCCGGACAGCAGATCATGCATGAATCTCAGAAGCCTTTGGAAGATGAGTAAACTGCTGAAAAATAAGGAACTCCTGCTGCGTGCGCCCGAACCGGAAGATCTGGAGCTGCTTTACAAGTGGGAAAATGACACCCGGTTGTGGGAATATGGCAATGCCAATGCTCCTTATTCCCGTTTCAGTTTCAGGCAGTATCTTGCCGAATCGAAACAGGATATTTATGCCGACAGGCAGTTACGCCTCATGGTACAGATGCAGGCATCGGGAGTGGTGATTGGCATGGCCGACCTGTACGACTTTGATCCACATCACCGGAGGGCAGGTGTGGGTATTCTCATCGACGAAAACCAGCGAAACAGGGGTTACGGGTTACAGTCATTGTTGCTGCTGGAGGAATATGCTTTCGGCTTTCTCTCCTTCCATCAGCTCTATGCCTTTGTGCCGGAAAAAAACCAGGCGAGCAGGCAATTATTCAAAAAAGCAGGCTACCTTCCAGCAGGCACATTGAAGGAATGGCTTTTCAAGGACGACCATTTTGAAGATGTACATGTATGGCAGAAAATCAGAAGAAACCCATTACTTGAAGCAGTAAACAATAAAAATGAATAATATGCAGGAGGACATCAAAAAAGCCTGTGAGATCTTGCGAAACGGCGGAATCATTCTCTATCCCACCGACACCATCTGGGGGATCGGCTGCGATGCCACCAACGAAGAAGCCGTACAACGCGTGTATGAATTAAAGCAGCGCAGTGACAGCAAATCGATGCTGGTATTACTCGATAATCCGGCCAAACTGCAAACCTATGTGAAGGAGGTGCCCGATATAGCGTGGGATCTGATAGAGTTGACAGACAAGCCGCTCACCATCATTTACGATGGTGCCAAAAATCTGGCAGCAAACCTGATAGCCTCCGATGGCAGCATCGGCATACGCATCACCGCTGAAACTTTTTCGCGGGAGTTGTGTCGTCAGTACCGTAAACCCATTGTCTCCACATCAGCCAACGTGAGCGGTGAACCGGCGCCGGCCCGATTTTCGCAGATTGCGGGGGAGATAAAAAACGGAGTCGATTATATTGTAACCTGCCGGCAAAAAGAAACAACACCTGCCAAGCCTTCGGGCATTGTGAAGTTGGGAAAAGACGGAACCATTCATATCATCCGCAAGTAAAGAATTTCATTATCTTTGGCAGCAGAAGATATAAACAATGCAATTGAAAGAAATACACGACCGGTTCCTGCTTTGGCGTGATGCACACATTAAGGAGCGCCATTTCCTGCTGTTTATCTGTTTTCTTGTGGGAATACTCACTGCCCTGGCCGCCTGGATGCTAAAGACATCCATCCATTTCCTCCAGGTCTTTCTCACCGAAAACTTCAGCCGCGACAATCTCAATTTCTCCTATCTGCTTTTGCCCATTGCAGGCATTCTTATTGCCGGGTTATATGTCAAATATCTGGTGAAAGACGACATCAGTCATGGCGTGACGAAAATACTCTTCTCCATTTCACAGCATAAGAGCCGCATCAAACCCCACAACACGTATTCATCGCTCATAGCCAGCTCAATCACCATCGGATTTGGTGGTTCCGTGGGGGCGGAGGCTCCCATCGTGCTCACCGGTTCTGCCATTGGCTCCAACGTGGGAAGATTCTTCAGGCTGGAGCAACACAGCCTGATGATACTGGTCGGCTGCGGCGCAGCGGGAGCCATCGCCGGAATTTTCAAGGCTCCGGTGGCGGGCATTCTCTTTGTTATCGAGGTACTATTGCTCGACCTCACCATGTCGTCCATCCTTCCTCTGCTGGTAACTGCCGTAACTGCTACTACCGTATCATACCTTCTCAACGGTATGGATGCCATGTTTGCTTTCTCACAGGTAGAGCAATTTACGCTCAATCGCATTCCATATGTAATTTTACTGGGCATCCTCTGCGGGTTTATTTCACTTTACGTGATTCGCACCATGAGCTGGTGTGAAGATATATTCCATGGCTTACCCAACTGGAAGCGATTTATGCTGGGGGGGGTGATGCTCAGTCTGTTGATTTTCTTCTTTCCGCCGCTGTTTGGCGAAGGATACAACACCATTGAGACATTACTCGCCGGGGACAACTCTTTTCGTTCGCTCACCAACGAAAGTTTCTTTTACAACCTCGAAGGCCGTTGGGCTATTATCGTCTTTCTCTCGCTGGTACTTCTCTTCAAGGTATTCGCCACCAGTGCAACCAACGGGGGAGGTGGCACTGGCGGAGTATTTGCCCCCACCCTGTTTTTGGGTTGTATTGCGGGATTCATTTTTTCCTATACACTCAATCAGCTGGGTTACTCCACCTACCTGCCCCAGGAAAACTTTGCACTGATGGGCATGGCCGGTGTAATGGCCGGCGTGATGCATGCACCGCTCACTGGCACCTTCCTCATTGCCGAACTGACCGGGGGATATGAATTGTTTCTTCCCCTGATGATTGCGTCACTCGTATCGTACGGAACCATTCTGGTTTTTGAGAAGCACAGCATCTATGCGATACGGCTTGCCAAAAAAGGGAAACTGATTACCCACCACAAGGATAAGGCGGTTCTCACATTCCTGAAGATCGAAGAGTTACTGGAAAAAGATATCCCCACTGTGACACCGGAAATGACGCTGGGCGACGTGGTCAAAGTGATCTCCTCCTCCAGCCGGAACATCTTCCCGGTCGTAAACAATGAAGGGATGCTTCTGGGTTTAGTCATGATGAACGATATCCGTAACATCATGTTCCGACCGGAATTGTATGACCGGTTCACCGTGGATACGTTTATGGTGGGAGCTCCGGCAAAGATATCCATTGGTTCCGGCATGGAAGAGGTGATGCATAAGTTTGAAAACACCAAAGCCTGGAACCTGCCCGTTGTGAATGAAAAAGGAATTTATCTGGGTATTTTGTCCCAATCGTCGGTATTTAACTCTTACAGGGAGGTTTTGGTGGAAAATTATTCCGATACTGACGAATAACACATGAGTAAAATGGAAAAGAAAACACTGCGTATTGTCTTCATGGGCACGCCCGAGTTTGCGGTTGAGTCATTGAGAGCACTCGTCGAAAATAAATACAATGTGGTGGGTGTCATAACCATGCCCGACAAGCCGGCGGGCAGGGGATACAAGTTGCAGCCCTCGGCAGTAAAACAGTATGCCCTGCAGCATGGATTAAAAGTGCTGCAACCCGAAAAGCTGAAAGAGGAAACCTTTCTGCATGAATTGAAAATGTTACAGGCCGACATACAGGTAGTGGTGGCCTTCCGGATGCTTCCCGAGGTAGTATGGTCCATGCCTCCCGGGGGAACATTTAATCTGCATGCTTCGTTGCTCCCCCAATACCGTGGCGCTGCACCCATCAACTGGGCACTCATCAACGGAGAAGAGGAAACCGGCGTAACCACCTTCTTTCTCTCTCACGAAATTGATACCGGCCAGATTATCTTCCGCGAAAAGACTCCGGTTTATGAGGATGACAATGCGGGTATACTGCACGACAGGCTGATGGTCATGGGCGCAAAACTGGTGCTGAAGACGGTCGATGCCATCACGCAGGGCAACGTGACAACCATCCCTCAAAGAGATCTGATAGCCAATGATCCCGTATTAAAGACAGCCCCAAAGATTTTTACCGCGACATGCCGGGTAGACTGGTACAAAACGGCAGTCGAAGTGTATAATTTTATTCGCGGTCTCTCTCCCTATCCCACCGCATGGACGGAAATATATGCAGGTGAAACGGCGGAACCGCTGCGATTAAAGTTATATGGAGGAGAAGTGGTGGAAGGAGGCAATACCACCCTGGTGCCGGGCACCATTATCACCGACAATAAAACATTTCTTCATGTAGTGGTAAAGGATGGAGCCATCAGGCTCACCGACCTTCAGTTATCCGGTAAAAAAAGAATGGAAGTAACCGATTTCCTGCGTGGATATGTTTTCCCCGAAAATGCCCGTCTCCACTGATCAGGATTACCACTTGTAGTTGAGCCCGAAGCTAAGTGTCTGGCTGATCTGCCAGTACTTCAGATTAGGATCGGGGGGCACGTCGTCATCATAACGCACATTCACATAGATACGTGTGGAAAATGCATTGCTCAACGCCATATTCAGGCTGTTTTCAAATTCAGACATCACCTTATCGTAGCTGGTAAAGTAAGTCAGACGTGAGTCCCAGGTAATATACCGGGTTATATCATATTTTATGATGGAAGTAATAGTGGAACCCATATCGAGTACCGACCGCCTCCCTTCGGGGATACCATATCGTTTCACATTCACCGAATCATTTCCCACGAATTTATAATTTATGGATATGGGAGAAATGGACAGATCCCACTTGAACCTGCGATGTCGTACTTTCTCCGAACGCTTGTCGAGATTGAACTTCAAACCCACACCAGCATTCACGTATAGAGGAGCGATAAAGGCCGAACGCAACACATTTGAGTTGGGAGGATAGGAGTTGAACAGTTGTGATTTTGCCTCCATATTCATCGAGTAAGACCATCCTTTCAGGAAAGCATCCACACCAAAATCACCATAATAACGAATCAGGTCATTGCCGATACGATATCTCCGCAGGGTGTCGTCAGGCGCATTAAAAATCGACAACCGCCACTCCAATGTGTTATTAAACTTTACCTTCTCCTTATTATAGTTTGCCCTAAGCACATGATAACTATTGAAATTCAGGTTATTAGTCCCTCCCTTGTGCCAGTTGTCCGAGAAATAATTCTGGGCGAATTGAAAAGAGTGCTCACCGGAGCGTATCCAGTATTTCCGGTTAATGGTAGCCCCCTCTACTCCCGGTGCTTCCAGGGAGTAGGTTGTCTCCGACTTTAACAGTTCTCGAAACGGATTGAATGTTTCGCGTACGATCTCGTCACCACTTTTTACACGCGGGAGCGAATCGAAGTTCAAGACGGAATACCGGATACGATCGGGATATTGCATGTAGTAATCTCTCCTCACGCGCTGCACGAAATCGCCGTGAGCCAAAGCAGGAGCAAGTGTTTTATCGGAAGAAATAAGTGATCCGGCTACAGCTTCTTCCTTCGGAGGATAGAATGACAGATCCCGGGGAAGCATCCTGCCGTTAAAGATCATGGGCAGGAACAGTGGATTGTAGAAGAGCGTATCACGAAAGGTGAGCCCCCGCATCCTGTCGTAATTATTATGAGGAACGGGTAAATGTAAAGTACCGTTTTCTTTTCTGAAATAGAGTGAATCGAGCGGGTTTCGGAAAACCAGTGAATCACTGACTTGCAATAATGGTTTAATGCGAACAGATGCCGTATCCTGTGACAACCTGTCAGTATTCTGCAAGAGGGTGACCGACTGCTGCAGACCTTCCGGCTGTGTCTGGTCTTCCGACAGCGTTTGTCTTTCAATTTGTCTGCTGATATCGGTAATATCGCGAAAAAGTTCAAGTGAGTCGGACACCTGCGGGTTTGCCGATGAAGCATGGGCTGCGCCTGCCTTCACGCATAATGCAGTATATGCAAACAATGCCAAAATTAGGGGGAGGAGTCGTTTCATACTGATTTTTTATTCTTCTCTGAGGAAATTACAATAAATCATCTTTCATTCTTCCTAACGACAAAGGTATAAAAAAAGTTTTACTTATCGGGAATGTAAATGATCGATACCCCATTTCAACTGTTAATTATACTCAGGATTCAAAGAAAATAGATTAACTTCGCCCTGTAATGTAAAGAACAATAAAATTATTTCACGATGAAAAAGATATCATTCGTTTTACTGCTGATGATCGGAGCAATGGCTCTCACAGGCTGCCAGGGATACAATAGGATGGTAGAGAAACAGGAAGCCGTTACGGCACAATGGGGAAACGTGCAAAATTCCTATCAGAGGCGGGCAGACCTGATTCCAAACCTGGTAAACACTGTGAAAGGATATGCCACACACGAGCAGGAAACTTTTACACAGGTAACCGAAGCCAGGGCCAAGGCTACACAGACCACCATCAACCCGGAAAATCTCACCACCGAAAGCCTGCAGGAATATCAACAGGCGCAGAATCAGTTGAGCCAGGCACTTGGCAGGTTGTTGTTGATACAGGAAAACTACCCCGAGCTGAAGGCGAATCAGAATTTCCTTGCACTGCAGGATGAACTGGCAGGCACGGAAAACCGTATTTCCGTGGAACGTAATAAATTCAACCAGACGGCACAGGATTACAATGCCTACATCCGCAAGTTCCCGCAGGTGATTTATGCAAGATGGTTTAAATTTGAACCAAAAGCATACTTTGAAGCAGTACCCGAATCACAAGCAGCACCGGAAGTGGTGTTTTAATACATTATGCTGCACAAAGAAGAGCTGAATCAAATATCAGAATCGATCAGGAGTGCCGAAAGTCACACCTCGGGTGAAATACGGGTATGTGTTGCCAGACACTGTAAAGGCGACCCTCTGGATGCGGCATTACGAAAATTCCTGCAGCTGAAGATGGATACCACACAACTCAGAAACGGCGTGCTTATTTACGTGTCGCCGACCGATCAAAAAGCAGCCATTGTGGGTGATGAAGGAATAAACGATGCGGCGCGGGACGATTTCTGGGAAGATGCACTGGCAGAAATGCTCTCCTTTTTCAGGAAAGGACTTATTGTTGAGGGAATATCCAAAGGTGTGGGCAAGGTGGGCGAACTGATCAGGGTACAGTTTCCGGCGATGGAAAACAATATAAATGAACTTGGCGATGAGGTTATCCTGGAAGAGTAAAACACTGTTATTCACGGTGCTCCTGTTTTTGACTGCAGGGGTAAAGGCCCAGGATATTCCCTCACCCATGGTACCTTATCGCCTGGTCAATGATTTTGCCGGACTTTTTTCCACTGCCGAGACGACATCACTTGAACAAAAACTGCTTGCATATAACGACTCTACCTCCACACAAATTTATGTGGTCACCGTGAACGACCTCGGTGGCTACCCTGCTTCGGACTACGCCTTTCAGTTGGGCGAAGAATGGGGCATCGGACAGAAAAGTAAAAACAACGGCGCGGTCATTCTCATCAAGCCTAAAGTGGGAAACAGCCGGGGACAGGCTTTTATTGCCATAGGATATGGCCTTGAAGCACGTATAAACGATGCATTTGCCGGACGTATCGTTCGCAACGAAATGATTCCCTATTTCATTGAAGAAGACTATTTCGGCGGTGTGAATGCCGCTGTAGATGCCATGATTGCCCGCCTGTCGGGTGAGTTCACGGCGGATGAACAAGAGGGAGAAGGCATTCCGGTTATTGCAATCATCGTTCTGGTCCTTATCCTCGTCCTTCTTTTCATCTTTTTCTCGGGCGGTGGAGATCAACATATCGACAGTGAAGGACATCGTAGAGGCGGTATCCCACCCATATTTTTTCCGCCCATGACAGGAGGCAGCCGCAGAGGAGGAGGCTTTGGAGGTTTCGGCGGTGGAGGCTTCGGCGGTGGAGGCTTCGGCGGTGGAGGAGGTGGTAGTTTTGGTGGAGGAGGTGCCGGCGGTAGCTGGTAAGCGATATGCAGAAGCAGTTAATCACCGTAGTGGGTCCCACAGCATCCGGCAAAACCGCCTTTGCCGTGAGGCTTGCGCATGCCCTCGGCGGTGAGATCATCAGTGCCGACTCCCGGCAGATCTACCGGGGCATGGACATCGGCACAGGGAAGGATCTTTCCGAATACAATGTCAATGGCTCACCCGTCCCATATCATCTGATCGATATACGGGAGGCGGGAGACAAATATACCCTTTTTGATTATCAGCACGACTTTCATCTTGCCCTGCAGGAGGTACTTTCCCGAAACAGGAGACCCGTCCTCTGCGGAGGGACAGGACTCTATATTGAGTCTGTGCTAAAAGGGTATCATCTTCCCGATGTACCTGCCAACCTGGCATTGAGAAAATCTCTGGAAGGGAAATCAATTGAGGAACTTACAAAAATCCTGCAAAACTACCGTCGCCTGCACAACACCACGGACACCGACACGGTCAAAAGAGCCATACGGGCCATAGAAATAGCTCATTTCCAGAAATATAACAAGACGTTGGCGACTGAATTTCCACCACTTGAAAGTGTGGTACTGGGACTTCATATCGATCGTGAATTGCGACGCGAAAAAATTACGGCACGCCTGAAGGCTCGTTTGCAGGAAGGGATGATCGATGAGATAAGAAGTCTTCTTGATTCGGGTGTAGACGCGGACAGCCTGATTTATTACGGGCTGGAATATAAATATGTGACGCTCCATGTGCTAGGAAAGATCAGTTACGAGGAGATGTACAATCAACTCGAAATTGCAATACACCAGTTTGCCAAAAGACAGATGACATGGTTCCGGGGAATGGAGCGGCGGGGTATCCCCATCCATTGGATAGATGCAGCACTTCCGATGGAACAAAAAATAGACATCGCACTTTCTTGCCGGAGCAGGTAAGATAATCTCCGAAAAAAACGTAAATTTGCCCCGTCAACCATGCGGTATGCGGCATGGACTGATTCTGGATATTAAAATATTATCACGCCCATGATTAAAGGTATATTCCCTTCAGATAAATTCAGTAATTTAGAAACTCCGTTTTACTGGTACGATTTGGACCTTTTACGTGAAACACTCGACATCATCAGCGATGAATGCAGGGATAAACCCTTTCACGTCCATTATGCAGTCAAAGCGAATGCCAATCCGCGCATATTAAAAGAGATAGCCGCTTACGGGTTTGGCGCCGATTGTGTGAGCGGCAACGAAATACTGAGAGCACTGGAATGCGGGTTCAGTTCCGATAAGATTGTATTCGCAGGAGTAGGGAAAACAGACCGGGAGATACTGATCGGGCTCGATCATGATATCTTTTGCTTCAATGTGGAATCGAAGCCCGAACTGGCCGTGCTTAGCGCACTAGCCGCGGACCGCGGAAAGAAGGCACGTGTGGCACTGCGCATCAATCCCAATGTGGACGCCCACACCCATAAATATATCACCACCGGGTTAAACGAAAACAAGTTCGGCATCAACGAGCAGGATTTACCCGAAATAATGCAGATGATCAGTACATCACCGCATATTGAGCTCATTGGCATACATTTTCATATCGGCTCCCAGATCACCGATCTCTCTGCGTTTGAAGACCTTTGCGTAAAAGCTGCGGTATTGCAGGAATGGTTCAACGGTCAGGGGGTTACCTTACCGGTAATTAATGTAGGTGGCGGGCTGGGTATTAACTACCAGCATCCCAACCACTGTCCGGTAGCCGACTTTGAAGCCTACTTCCGTCTTTTTGAGAGGTATCTGAAATTACAGGAAAATCAGACACTTCACTTTGAGCTGGGCCGTTCACTGGTCGCGCCCTGCGGTTCACTGATCACACGGGTGCTCTACGTGAAAGAGGGCTTGCAGAAGAAATTCCTGATCGTGGACGCCGGCATGACCGATCTGATCCGCCCCGCCCTGTATCAAGCTTTTCATCACATTGAGAACATCAGCTCAGAAGGGGATTACATGCCCTATGACGTGGTAGGTCCCATTTGCGAGTCGAGCGACATCTTTGGTGAGGAGAGGATGCTGAATGAAGCCGTACGGGGCGATCTGATCGCAATTCGTTCCGCAGGTGCTTATGGCGAAACAATGGTATCACAGTACAACTGTCGCGAAAAACCCGCATCATATTTCTCAGATTCTCTTTAACTGCATGACAAATAATGGACGCACTCATATTTTATTTTAACTCACTCTCCCTCTTTGAGTGGATTTTGGGAGGGATCCTGTCTCTGAGCTTCCTTATTCAGCTCTGCTTTTATCTTTTCATCTACAAAAAGCCATACATCCACAAAAAAAAACAAAAAGAGAATCCTTTTCCCACTGTAGATCTCCCGGGCATCTCCGTGATTATCACATCTAAAAATAATTCGGAAGAACTGAGAAAGAATCTTCCTCTAATTCTGGAACAGGATTATCCCCTTTTTGAAGTGATCGTGGTAAACAGCGGGTCGACCGATGAAACTGACATAGTACTAAAAGCCGCCGAATTAAAATATCCCCATCTCTATCATACTTTTGTTCCGGCCGAGGCAGACAGCGTTAATGAAAAGAAGCTGGCACTCACGCTGGGAATCAAAGCGGCAAAGTATGACCTGCTTCTTTTTACCGAAGATTTTTGCAAGCCCTGCAGCCCTCAATGGATTCAGGCGTATGGGAGGGAATTTGCAAAAGGATATGACATCTTATTGGGGTTTAATAAAATTAAAATTGCAAAAAATGTTCTCTCGCGTAAATTTATCCTGTATGACAACCTTATTCACCATCTGAAATTTTTATCAATGGCAATCCTGCACAGACCATTTATGGGCATAGGGCGTAACATGGCTTATAGAAAGGATATTTTTTTTGCCGGTAAGGGGTATTCCTCCATATTAAACATAGAAGGAGGAGACGACGATTTGTATATCAACAGGATTGCCCGCGAAAAAAACAGAAAAACAGGGGTGTTACTCTCAAAGGAGAGCCTGACGGAAACATCCGGTGTGAATAATTTCTTTGTATGGAGGGCATTAAAATCGAAACACCTCTATACCAAGCAGTTTTATAAAGGTTTTTCCGCACATATTTTCGGTCTGGAAACGTTTAGCAGGTATCTCTTCTATGCTGTCTTTGCCGGTTCCGTAACGTGGAGTATTCTCACAAAGGACTATCCACTGCTGACCTGTGCATCTCTGTTGTTCATTATACGCTACGGGATACAGCTTCTGGTGATCAACCGCAACAGTATGCTTTTCGATCATGTAACCTATCACATCCACCTGATTCCGTTCGATTTGTTTCAGCCTTTCAATAACCTGCGCTTTCGCCGTTATGCCAACAGAAGAAATAATCAAAGGAGATGACAAACGGAAATAAGAGACATTTTGTCCGATTGAGATAAGGTTCAGACGCCCAAACGGGTTAAATGGGGTTAATGAGCCAATCCTTCAGTTAAAAGTGTTAAAAAGCAAGTAAATATCCAAAACAGATGCACATTTTTTGCTCTATATTTGTAATAGATAGTCAGAAAAATAAAAATCAGGAATATGGATACAAGTAAAACTAAAAACATCTTTTTTATTGTGCTGGTAGCGGTATTAAGTTCTGTGATTACCCTACTGGGTTACAACGTTATCACCAGGAACGGAAAAGTATTGGGAGGGACAGCTTCCGGAACTACATCACAAACAACCGGCACCTATGCCAATTCTTTTGATCAGGACAAGAACGTGGTTCTTACCAACCTCACCACAGCTGATGGTTATCCCGATTTTACAGAAGCCGCTGCAAAATCAGTCGACGGCGTGGTACATGTCAAAACAAAGACCATCAGCCAGCAACAATACATCAATCCGTTTGACTTCTTCTTCGGATTTGGTGATCGTTCGCCTGCACAGCCCCGTGAACAGGTAGGTTTCGGATCGGGTGTCATTATTTCAAAAGACGGGTACATCATCACCAACAACCACGTCGTTGAAAATGCCAATGAGGTGTCGATCTCGCTGAATGACAACCGTGAGTTTACAGCCAAGGTTATCGGCACGGATAAGTTAAGCGACATTGCACTACTTAAGATAGAAGGGGAGAATTTCCCTTATCTTACGTTCGGCAATTCCGATGCACTGCAGGTAGGTGAATGGGTGCTGGCCGTGGGCAACCCGTTTAATCTCACCTCTACCGTAACTGCCGGCATTGTGAGTGCCAAGAACAGAGGTAATGTAATGGGGGGAGGACTCGGCATCCAGTCGTTCATTCAAATAGATGCGGCAGTGAATCCCGGTAATAGTGGCGGTGCCCTTGTAAATACACGTGGAGAGCTTGTTGGCATCAACACCGCCATCTACTCCCAGACAGGCAACTTTGCAGGGTATGCCTTTGCAGTACCCATCTCCATTGCCGGCAAGGTAGCAGCCGATTTGAAAGAATATGGCACCGTACAGCGTGCAGTACTCGGCATCCAGGTGCCCAACATAGAGAATATCGGCCGTGAGAATCCCGACAGGGCACGTGAGCTCTCGCAGATAAAAGGCGTACTCGTGGAGGACTTTTCTGATCGCAGTGCCGCGAAGGCAGCGGGTATACAGAAAGGCGATATTCTCACTTCCATCAACAAGGTACCCATCCGTAACTTTGCAGAATTGCAGAGTCAGCTAAACAGATACCGTCCGGGTGACAAGATAAGCGTAACAGTTGATCGCAATGGCAACGAACGTTCTTTTAACGTGGAACTGAAGAACGACGAAGGAAATACCGACATCACACGCAGTACAGACGTAATGAGCAAGCTGGGTGCAACCTTCCGGCCAGTAAACGACGATACAAAGAGTAAACTTGGCATTTCGAGCGGCGTTGAAGTCGTAAGTGTGAATAATGGCGGTCTTTTCAGAAAGAATGGCATCAACAAGGGATTCATTATTATGCGAATTAATAATACACCTGTCGACAGCGAAGGTGATATTTCGAAAATTGTAGCTTCCACCAACAGCCGACAGGACAAAGTGCTGCTTGTGGCCGGCTTTTATCCCAATGGAAGAACGCAATACATTGCCATTGATCTGACGACCGATTAACTACAAAAGTTAATAAAGGTTATTTCGACTTTTTTTGGTAACAAAAATAACAGAAATAGTGTTTTATAGCAAAGGAATTAGGCAATTTGCCGGATTCCTTTGCTATGTGTTTGGCATAAAGTCATTTTTTCGCAGACATAACGAAATTTTTTGTACTTTTGCAGCCCCGAACAGAAAAGAGTAAAAATATATAGAGCAGAATTAGATTAAATGAGACAACTAAAAATTACAAAATCGATCACCAACCGGGAAAGTGCTTCATTAGACAAGTATCTTCAGGAGATCGGTCGTGAAGATCTGATCACCGTGGAAGAGGAAGTCGAGTTGGCACAGGCCATCAAGAAAGGTGATCGTCAGGCGCTGGAAAAACTCACCAGAGCCAACCTCCGGTTTGTCGTATCGGTTGCCAAGCAATATCAAAACCAGGGATTGAGCCTTCCTGACCTGATCAACGAAGGCAATCTGGGATTGATAAAGGCTGCCGAGAAATTCGACGAAACAAGAGGTTTTAAATTTATCAGCTATGCAGTATGGTGGATCCGTCAGTCCATCCTTCAGGCATTGGCTGAGCAATCACGTATAGTTCGGTTGCCTTTGAATCAGGTTGGATCTCTCAATAAGATAAGTAAAGCTTTCCAGAAATTTGAACAGGAGAACGAACGCAGGCCTTCTGCCGAGGAACTGGCACTGGAACTGGACCTGTCGGTAGACAAGGTGACGGACTCACTGAAGGTGTCGGGCCGTCATATCTCCATGGATGCTCCTTTTGTAGAAGGGGAAGATAACAGCTTGCTGGATGTGCTTGTAAATGATGATGCACCTATTGCAGACAGGACTCTGATCAACGAGTCACTGCAGAAAGAGATTGACAGGGCTCTTTCCACCCTTACCGAGAGAGAAAGTGACATCATCAAGATGTTCTTCGGTATAGGATGTCAGGAGATGACACTCGAAGAAATTGGTGACAAATTTCAGCTTACACGTGAGCGTGTACGTCAGATAAAGGAAAAAGCAATCAGGAGGTTAAGACAGGATTCGCGAAGTAAACTTTTAAAAAGCTATCTCGGATAATTTTCACAGAAAGCCTGTATCCTTGCCACAAGTGAGTAAATAATCCCCTGTGGAAACGGTTTTTTCTTTTTTTTACTTAAAAAAGAGGGTTATGTGAAAATTAAGTTTTACATTTGTATGTTTGGTTTATGCGTCAAGTTTGAAAGCAGATATTTTTTGGTATCTATTACAATTTTATCGTAATATTTCCGAACATTTTTAAAACGGAGCTGTTATAGTTAGAACAACAAAAGTACTTGGAGTAGTACTGATAATCACATCATAAAAAAATAATATCGAGTTATTGTAATTAAAACGTTTAATTAGAATTTAAATTTATGAAAAAGTTTAGTTTACTTTTATTTACTGCTCTTGTGGCGTTTAGCATAAGTGCGCAAGAAGTACAAAACGTTTCTCATGGTACGGTGTATCTGAAAAACAAGGCAAGTGACAATTGGTATATAGGTCTTGGCGGAGGTACCAACCTTTTCTTTAACGACACCGAGAACAATGCTGACGCAAACATCGGCGATCGTTTGGGATGGATGGGACAACTGGAAATTGGACGCTGGAACTCTCCCAACTGGGGTGGACGTCTGGTGATCGACGGTGGTCATATCAAACTCGTTAATCCGGACGCTACACGCTTTCCCGAACTTAACTGGCTGGGTGGTCATGTAGACTTGATGTACAATGTCATCAACGCATGGGGATCCTATAATCCTGACAGGGTATACAGCCTGATCCCTTATCTGGGTATCGGTTACATGTACGGACTGGATGCAGACTGGAAAAAACCGAATCCTGACGGTGACCTGTTCAAACACCAGAACCAATCACTTACCTACAATGTTGGTTTGATCAACAACTTCCAGCTTTCAAGCAATGTAGCTCTTTTCCTTGAACTGGGATGGAGAGTGATGCAAGGCTCATTCGACGGTGCCTCTAACCCGAACTATGATTATGACAGCATGTTCACTGGTACTGCTGGTGTGAAATTCGGCTTAGGTGGAAAACAGACATTTACACCTGCTGAACTGATGGATTACAACCTGATCAACGACCTCAACAGCCAGATCAACAGGCTGCGTGCAGAAAACGAAGAGCTGAGACTCAGACCGGAATCTTGCCCCGAATGTCCTGAAGTACAGCCCACTGTAGTATCTGAAGGCGTATATGTACCCAACGTGGTATTCTTCCGCATCAACTCTGCCAAGATCGACAAGGGACAGCAGGTAAGCGTTTACAACACGGCTGAATATCTGAAAGCCAACGGAAACGCAAAAGTAAATATCGTGGCTTATGCTGACAAACAGACCGGTACTCCCGAGTACAACTTTGCACTTTCAGAAAAACGTGCAAGAGCGGTTGCCGATGCATTGACCAACGAATACGGAATCAGCAGTGATCGTATCTCCATCGACTGGAAGGGCGATACTGAACAGCCTTATGCTGAAAACGACTGGAACCGTGTTGCTATCTTCTTTGTTGAGTAATCCAACACAGTCCTGATTTAATCCAAGTAGGAAGAAAACGAAGTAGTTTTCTTCCTACTTTCGTTTTGTGACCTCTCACAACACCGTCAGTACGGCCCCTTCCTATACGGCGGTTCCTTAATATTCCACTCTGAACGCTTCGGAGTAATCCGAGAAGATAACGTGAGCCCGGCTCCGGAATCTGAAATCTGATATCTCCTCCGGAGTATTATGGGGGCCGGCCTTCCGGGTTTATTCCTTTATATATATACGCTTAACGCGGGGAGAAATAGATGTGAGTATTTCGTAGGGAATGGTACCGATGCTGTCGGCCAGATCAACCACAGAAAGTCCCTCACCAAATATGACTACCGTATCCCCCTCTCTGGCATGGATGTCGGTAACATCCACCATGCAAAGGTCCATACATACATTTCCCACAATGGGAGCGTACTGCCCGTTGATAAGAACCTTTCCCTTCCTGTTGCCAAACTGCCTGTCCAGACCGTCAGCATATCCGAAGCGTATTGTGGCAATTCGCGCATCGCGTGTCAGTTTCTCCTTACGGCCATATCCGATGGTTTCATTTGAGGAAACCTCTTTTATTTGTAAAATAGTTGTCTTGAGCGTGCAGACGTTTTTCAAACCCTTCAAGCCACTGGCACTTACACCGTAGAGTCCAATCCCCAGACGGCACATATCCCAATGGGTTCCGGAAAAACGTTCCATTCCTGCTGAATTGAGAATATGTTTGTAAACATTGTATTGCAATGCTCTTTCAATTTCATCCGCAGCATGCCTGAATGTTTCCATCTGCCGCTGGGTAAATTCATCGAACAGCCAGCTTTCACTGGCCGAGAGATGCGAAAAAACAGAACGCACCTTTAATCCCTTCTGTGCATTAAGGATATGAACCAACTCGGTTATCTGCTCCGGCATGAATCCCAGGCGGTGCATTCCTGAATCTATCTTAATATGAACAGGATAATTTGTAATACCTCTTCTATCGGCTTCTTTGATGAAAGCCTCGAGAATACGGAAATTATAAACTTCCGGCTCCAGGTCGTTGGAAAATAGCTCTTCAAACCCGTTTACCTCCGGATTGAGTACGATTACTGGCAAAGAGATACCCTCTTTCCGCAGCATAATTCCTTCCTCAGCCACAGCCACAGCCAGGTAATCACAACGATGATACTGCAGTGTTTTGGCAATTTCTACGGCACCTGCACCGTATCCGTTTGCCTTCACCATGCACACCAGTTTCAAATGCGGATCGAGCCTCGATTTGTAAAAATTAAAATTATGTACCACTGCATCCAGATCTACCTCAAGCATTGTTTCATGGATACGTTCCTCCAGCAGAACACTGATCTTTTCGAAATGATGCTTGCGGGCACCTTTCAAAAGAATAAGCTCCTCATGAAATCGTTTCCATTCTCCTGAACGAATAAAATCATCGGTGGAAAGGTAAAACGACTTCTCCTTCGTACTAAATAAATCGGCATGCGCAGTGATATCCGGACCAATGCCGATCATTTTATCTATCCCGCCCTGTTCCACCATACTGGCTACCTTTTTATAAAGAGAACGCGGCGATAATCCTGTCTGGAGGATATCAGAAAGAATGACTGTTTTTATCAACGGACGGTCCATCCTGCGTTGTTGTTGAAAATCGAGTGCAATTTTTATCGAGTTGATATCAGAATTGTAGGTATCATTAATGATCAGGCAGTCGTTCTTCCCTCTGCGCACATCCAGACGCATGGCCACAGGCTCCAACTGCATCATCCTTTCAGAGATAACCGAAGGGGGCAGATGTAAATAGAGTGCTACCGCCAGACAATTGATTGCGTTCTCTATGGAAGCATCGTCGGTAAACGGTATGACGAAAGAATAATCAAAGTCGAGGAATGAATAACAAATAGAGGTTGAACTCTCCTTTTTTTCAATACTGGAAATAAACAAAGGCGCATCTCTGTTTTTTCTGGACCAGGAAAAACTTTTCTGTGAAATCACCATCATATCCACACAGCGCGAAACAAGCTCGTTATCTTCATCGTAAATAAAGACATTGCAGTTGACGAAAAGTTCCAGTTTTTCCATGCACTTCTGCTGCAGTGAAATAAAATTTTCCTGATGTGCTTCCCCTATTTTAGTAAGTACACCAATTGTCGGCCGTATTACAGGCTCCAGATATTCCATCTCATCGGGCATGGAGATACCCGCTTCAAAAATTCCCAGTTCTGCCTGCTCATCCAGTTGCCACACAGATAAGGGTACCCCTATCTGCGAGTTGTAACTCCTCGGTGAGCGTACAATGTTGAAATTTTTATCCAAAAGCTGATAGAGCCACTCCTTCACGATCGTTTTCCCGTTACTCCCTGTGATACCGATAACCGGTATGTCAAACATGCTCCTGTGATATGCGGCAATTTTCTGGAGTGCCCACAGGCTGTTTTTCACTTTCAGAAAGTTGGTATTGCTGAATTGATCCCATTCCGGCATTGTTTTGGTTACGACAAAATTCCGGACACCCCGCTCATACAGTTCTTTCACAAAAGCGTGTGCATCGTTGTTTTTTGTTTCAAGTGCAAAAAAAAGCGTTTCCTCACCATTAGAGAGCTTACGACTGTCAGTAAGCAACGTCTTAATTTGTGCCGGATACATTTTATCCGGTTTAATACCCAATATGGATGCTATTTGTTGAATAGAATAAGTCATGTTTCGATTTATTTTGATTGCAGAAGATTTATCTCCTCATCGCATGATATCTCCGGATGCCGCGCTGCAAATATTTCAATTTTTTGAGATAATAATTTTTTAAATGAACGAAATGACGGGGTATCGGGATGAAGCGGCCTGTGATTGAGTCCTTTTCTGATTTGAGCCCATTCCGCGTTTACGCTGCGTGTCTCGTCCGAAAAGAAAGTCTCTGAAAATCTCTCCCAAATATATTCGATTGCAAGTGGTGAGGGATGCATCATGTCATCCGCGTAAAAACGGTAGTCACGTAACTCGTCCATCATTAGTTCGTACGCCGGAAAATAACGTATCACCTCAGGGAAACCTTGTTGTAAAGCATCGATGACAAGATGCAGGATTGATTTGCTCAGTTGATTTTCATGAGCACCTTCTCTCAGGTGACGCACAGGACTTACAGTGAAAAGAAACCGTGCACCGGGGTTTTCATTTAAATCCGGCCGATCACCTCTTTCCATTCTTTCACTATTTCATCTACCGACAAGCGTACCCTGATAAACCTGTCTGCAGGAATCTGATGACAATTTCCTGCGATTTCGCCGTTTTCTTTCCAACGATAAACAAAGGCTGTACCAAATGTAACCAGAAAAAGAGAGGTGCGACGAATTTGGGCTGCCGCAGGCTCAAACCGGATATTTATTTTCCCAAGACATCCCTGCTTTTCTGTGTCCGAGAATTGCCCGTGATGCATCAAACTGTGGTATAACCCATTATGACGTATCAGTTCGGATTCGGTGAACGGAACGCCCGTCAACAACCTGCCGATGGCCCGTGAAATAGAAAACGGATTGTACAGGATACCGAAGGGATTCTCCTCCAGCTTGAATTTATGCTGGAGCAACCGGCTTCCTATATGGGAGGAAAAGCAGGATCCCAAAACCATAATTTGGGAAGAGTGCGTGATCAGGATATCCGACCGGGGGATTTGTATGGCTGTACTGAACTCCATTTTTTAAACAATTTCCACACAAAAATAACAATAAACGCACCATTCGTGGCAATTCTACTCATTATAATTTGTGAAAATGAAAAGGGAGGAAAGTAAAGTCTATAAAAAAGGAAAGGTTGTCTCACGACAACCAATCTTCATTGTTAACCTTAAATCTAATACCATGAAAAACACGTTGCAAATATAGCAGCTTTTGAGTTATAAAACACCATTTACGAAGAGAAAAAAAACATATTTCGTGCAATTTAACTAAAGAACCGCCCTTTAAACAGTTTTAAACATGTTTCCCCGCATTATTCAACCTGCAGAACCAATCCTTTCAGATATTCTCCCTCGGGGTGATATATGTTGACCGGATGATCGGCAGGTTGTGTCAGCTGATGCAGGATTCTTACCCGACGTCCCGAAATGGCAGCCGCAGTGAAGACAGCCAGCCTGAATTGTTCTCTTGTGATTGCCTGTGAACAGGAGAAAGTGAAAAGAAGTCCCCCCGAAGCAATCTTTTCCATTGCGGAATGGTTAAGTTTTTTGTATCCCTGCAGTGCATTGTTAATAGCACCACGATGTTTGGCAAATGCAGGCGGATCCAGCACAATGAGGTCATACTTCCCTTGCGGCATCTCTTTGAGAAATTTGAAAGCATCCTCCGCCAAGGCATGGTGCCGCGGTTCTTCGCCAAAATTCAGGCCCACATTCAGACCGGTCAGTGACACCGCTTTTGGGGAACTGTCCACGGAGTCCACAGCGGCTGCTCCGCCCCGCAGGGCATACACAGAAAAGCCACCCGTATAACAAAACATATTCAACACATGCCGGCCTCCGGCATACTGTTCAAGGAGCCAGCGATTTTCCCGTTGATCGATAAAAAAGCCGGTTTTTTGTCCCTTGAGCCAGTCAATATGAAATTTCAATCCGTTTTCCAGTACAACATCCTGTACTTGTTCACCTCCCAGAAGGTAGGTATCCAGGGCGTTGAGATTCGCCTTGTAAGGCAACGTTCCCTCCGATTTATAAAAGATATGCTTCGGCAAATCTTCTGGCAACACCTGCTTCAGGGCCTCCACAATAAGATTAAGATCCTTGTGCATTCCCACCGAATGAGCTTGAATGACAGCTGTACTTCCATATATGTCGACAATCAGCCCCGGGAGATGGTCACCCTCTCCATGAATCAGCCTGAAGGTGTTATTGCCGGGACGCAGGAGATGCAGTTGCTGCCTCAAATGATATGCCCGGGCAATATTTGTAGCATAGAATGAGGTGTCGATCGGCTCATCGTGAAATGAGAGAATACGAATGGCAATGCTGCCAATCTGATAATGTCCCGTACCCAGAAAGTTGCCGTCGGAGGCAACTACCCGCACCACATCGCCCTCCACAAGGTGATCTGGCTTTCTGGCTATGGCCCCCGAAAAGACCCAGGGATGAAATCGTTTCAGGGACTCCTCTTTCCCCGGACGTAACACAATTAAGTTCTGTTCGCTCATCGGAATTCTTTGGTTAAATGATTGTAAATACGCAGGCATGCCCAGGCGTCGATAGCAGCGTAAGATTGCTGTGCAGGAGTGAGTAGAGGTGCCTCCCAGTTGGAAAGACGCTGGCTCTTGGAGATTTTTTTCCCAAACAGAATTGCATAAATTTTCTGAAGGCTGTTGTCTTCAATACCAAACTTATCCACAAACAGCTGAAGATCAATAAAATTCTCAGGTTTGCGGACAGAACGCCTATGAATGGCAGCAAAATCGTCACGTAATGAAAGACCTATTTTCCTGATATCAGGATTGACCATGATTGACTCCAGTCCGTCCGGGTATCCTACCCGATTCAGGCGAAACAGATAACAGACATCCTCTGTAGCTAGCTGTAAGAGGGCCACCTTGTTCAGCTGACCGCGTTTGAAAGCCGGTTTTGTCTCAGTATCAAACCCCAGGGCTGGCTGGGAGGAAAGATAATTAAGGGCATTTGGTAATTCTTCTTCACGATCTATCACTTGAATTCTGCCACTGAATTTCTCTACAGGCAGTTCTGCTATTTGTTCTTTCGTTATTTTTAATCCCACAGATCGTCCCCGTTTAAATTAGCCTCTTCTCCTTCTTCCTCCGCTTCTCTGCTTCGAAGCGCGTGCAGCGGTCGCAGTACATTTACAAGCTTCTGGCCCCAATAGAGCAGGAAGTTATCTTTACAAACACAGATAGCATCCTGCATCTGTTCGGTCAGTTCAAACTGATAGATCGACACGAAATTGCGGATATCCTGGTAGATATCGGCAATATTTTCCGATATGGCCGCCCTCACCGGTGTGTCGCTATATTTCATATCTTCTACAAACACATCCAGATAGATGTCCTCTTCTCCCATGATGGCGGCAATACGGTCCGATACGCTTAAGTAGTCTTCTTCACTCACGAAGGTGACCGGCGGCTCTTCATTCAATGGAAAGGTCTCGGGAAGGAGAGAGGCTTTCACGTATAACAGGGGAAGCATCTTCAATGTCCTGTCAATCCATTCATCGCGCGAGATTGCCACGTCATTCTCGAGAAAAGATGAAAATTCCAACGCAATGGTAACAAAATCAAATACCGACTTGTGATAAATGGGTGTTTCGTTGTCTCTGTCTAACATAGCTGTTTATTTCTGTCTGCAAATGTACTGAATTTATTTTGTACACGGAAAGGGTTCTGTTTCAATTAGACCGGAATTGCAAGAGACTTTTTTTTTACAAAGAGCCGGCTTCCTGAAAATTATTTGCTTAAAGTTGCATGTTTCAAAAGTTTCGTCTACCTTGCATATTGTATGCGCCGTAAACTACCGCACCTTCTTTTCAGTTGTGCGGCTCTCAGTGACCTGCAACTGCGGGATTTGGATTTGCACGGCAAAAGGGTTCGTTTGGTCCGTGCAGAAGATTGAAAATAATTATCAGGGTTAAGAACGATGGATGATAAGGATTTGGGATCCGGCATTTCCAGGACCGTTCATTTGTGGCCCATGCTGCTCGTGATTACCGGCATAGGAGGATGCTTTGCCGGGGCTGCCATATCCAGAACTTACTGGGACTTTTTCGGAATGCTGTTTATTCTCTCCCTGGCATCGTTGTTGGCAGGTACTCTCTTTGGTTTTCTGTTCGGTATACCAAAGCTAAACCGTAATTACAATCCCCGCGGAGACGAAGGCCGTGCCACGAAGTATACACCCAACACGAATCTGGAAGATATATCGGACTGGCTGACAAAGATCATCATCGGTGTCACGCTGACACAGTTGACAAAGATTCCCGGCTACCTGCAAAGCATTGCCGGCTATATCCTTGCAAACAGCGACTGCGACACACTGAATTGTAACTTTGCCGGCCCTGTAATCATTTCACTGCTAATCTATTTCTTTATTGCCGGCTTTACCGCCGGTTATTACTACACCCGGCTGTTTCTCCCCAACCTTTTTTCTGTCATGGAAGAAAACAGCATTAGGAGAGAGGAGGTTGCCATCTGGCGGGAGGGTACAAAAAAAACACAGCAGCAGGCTGTAGATACTCATCCGGGGCAGAGAAATGTTTATCTGACAGAGGCCGAGAGGGATATTCTCGAAAAAATCAGAGGACAAAACAATCTGCCTACTGACTTTCACCTTTTGAGTCACCGGGAGATTGCAGCCATGAATGTATTACGTGCCAAAGGAATTTTGGAGGAGACACCCGACAGCCCAGTTCGGGGGAGGCACGCGATGCAGATTACCGATGCAGATGTCCTGCAATCATTTGAATGAGCTGCCCGTGCTTACCCTGAAACGGCGCAACCTCCACACCGGAATATATACCAGTAAAATTTAAAAAAATGAGACCACCCATTTTAGGAGAAAAGAGAATCCTCCCCGATTCCACTTCGGCGGATAATATTCACGGTAAATCAATCAGCCCTGCACATGTGCAGGAGACATATGGAAATCCGCTTTATACGGGCAGACATTTGCTTATCATCAGAGAGGGAAACAGGAATATTGCAAAAACCACGAAACTACTTGAGAAAAAATGGGGCTTTGTGGTTGCCAACACAGCCGATTTCGTGAATGAAACCATCCATGAAAGCAAGATAAAAGATGCCGATGTCCTGTTTTATAATGAACTGGGTATTGCGCTTTTGTCGGCAGACGACGACATGGTGAAATTACTGCATGATACGGCCGACTACATTATCGAGCCAGAAAAGGTTGTTTATATTCCCGATGAAATATCTGCCGGCACGGCAACAGATAATGTATGGGGTATTGAGGCCATAAAGGCACATGAATCGGTGTATACCGGTGCGGGAATAAGAATTGCAGTGTTGGATACAGGTTTTAACATGGATCATCCCGATTTCAAAGAGAGGAATCTGACTGCCTTCTCATTTGTACCCGACGAGACCGCGGAAGATAAGCACGGACATGGCACACATTGCATAGGAATTGCCTGCGGACGTACCAATACGAAAGGCATGCGATACGGTGTGGCTACAGAAGCCGATATCTATGCAGGGAAGGTACTCAGCAACCAGGGCAGCGGTGCACAGTCGTGGGTGCTGGATGGAATGACGTGGGCGGCAAACCATGGATGCCACGTATTGTCAATGTCGCTTGGATCAAAAGTATTCCCCGGACAAAGCTATGATATTGCCTACGAAAGAGCTGCCCAGTTTGCACTTTCAAAAGGGACACTCATTGTGGCCGCAGCCGGAAATGAAAGTAAACGCTCCGAAAACCGGTTCAGTCCGGTCGGCAGCCCTGCCGACTGCCCCTCCATCCTCGCGGTGGGAGCTATTGATTCTTCCCGGCAGATAGCCGATTTCTCTAACCGGGCTATCAATAAAGACGGACAGGTTGATATCGTAGCGCCGGGTGTGTCGGTCCATTCTTCCTGGCCCATGCCTGGCAGATATCGCATCCTTTCAGGAACCAGCATGGCTACTCCACATGTAGCGGGAATAATGGCACTTCTATTTGAAAAATATCCCGATGCCACTCCTGAGATCATCAGAGAAAGATTAACCGCGATAGCAGAAAGATTAGAGATCCCTGTCGAAGATGCGGGAGCAGGCCTCGTCATTGCGCCCTGAAGAGCAAAAAAGAAAATAAAAATATGAAACAGATTGTAATCACCATTTCCGCATATTATCTCGACCGACTGAATATTGTAGCAGAGAATCTGCGTGAAGAGGGGGTCACCATTACCCGCCTCTATGAGTTCGGGGTGATCATAGGATACGCAGAGGAGGAGACGATCGACAAAATAAGACACCACGAAGAGATCGCCTCTTTGACCGACGAAAAGGATGCAATTATTCCTCCTCCCGAAGAGGATATCCAGTCGTTACCGCCCGGCTAATACAGAAAAGGGATCGTCACTCAAAAAAAAATACAAAGATTTTGATAATCCGTTTGAAAATAATATCTTTGTAGACGAAAAGAAAGAGGGAAGCAGGAAACACCGCTTCCTTTTTTATTCATGGCTGTATCAAATGATCGAAAAAAGAGTGCTTACCGACCTCACGGTGGAATTTCTGCAAGATTCGCCCAACTATCTGATTGATGTAATTGTGGGGGCCGACAATACGATTACGGTGGAGATTGACAACGACCAGGGGGTGGATATCGATGATTGCGTGGCGCTGAGCCGCTATCTGGAGTCGAAACTTGATCGTGAAACAGAAGATTTTGAGCTTACGGTCACCTCGGCGGGACTTACCTCGCCTTTCAAGACGTCGCGTCAGTACAAAAAATATGAGGGTAAAGAGGTAGAAGTCCTCAGTAAACAGGGACAAAAAATGACAGGTATACTCAAGTCGTCCGATCCCGATGGATTCACACTCACCGTCACACGAAAAGTAAAACCGGAAGGAGCAAAGCGCAGGACCGAAGTAACAGAAGACCTCCGCTACGCATTCAGTGAAGTAAAATATACAAAATATCTGATAAGATTTTAATATTATATGGGCAAGAAGAAAGAAACCATAAGTCTCATAGATACATTTTCCGAATTCAATGAACTGAAGAATATCGACAAGGCAACGTTGATCAGCGTGCTGGAAGAGTCATTCCGTAATGTGATAACGAAGACAATCGGGACTGATGAAAATTACGATATCATCATCAACCCCGACAAGGGTGACCTTGAGATCTGGCGTAACCGGACCATTGTAGAAGACGACCAGCTCGAAGACCCCAACCTGCAGATTACGCTGTCTGAAGCCCTGAAAATAGACGATGACTTTGAAGTGGGTGAAGAAGTGACCGATGAAGTATCTCTGGATCACTTTGGCCGCCGCACTATTCTTAACCTGCGTCAGACACTGGCATCCAAGATACTGGAGCTGGAGAAGGACAATCTTTACAACAAGTACAAGGAAAAGGTGGGAGAGATTGTTTCGGGAGAGGTTTATCAGGTATGGAAAAAGGAGTTATTGTTGCTCGATGACGAGCACAATGAACTGATTCTGCCCAAAACAGAACAGATACCCAGTGATTTCTTCCGCAAGGGAGAGCATGCCCGTGCGGTAGTTGCCCGTGTAGAAAATAAGAACAACAACCCCAGAATCGTTCTTTCCCGCACATCGCCCGTATTTCTGGAGCGATTGTTTGAACAGGAGATACCTGAGATTGCCGACGGACTCATTACCATCAAGGGAATTGCCCGTATTCCGGGTGAACGTGCCAAGGTGGCCGTGGAAGCCTATGACGACAGAATTGACCCGGTAGGTGCCTGTGTGGGCATGAAAGGGTTCCGCATTCATGGTATTGTACGTGAACTGCGCAATGAAAATATTGATGTAATCAACTACACCAACAACACTTCCCTTTTCATTCAACGGGCGTTAAGTCCGGCGCGGATTAACTCCATCACCGTGAAGGAGGAGGAGCGGCGTGCCGAAGTCTTTTTGAATCCCGAGGAGGTGTCGCTTGCCATCGGTAAGGGAGGAGCCAACATTAAGCTGGCATCCATGCTTACCGGGTATAATATCGAGGTATTTCGTGATATCGATGATGTGGACGAAGAAGATATCTACCTCGATGAATTCCGTGATGAGATTGATGGCTGGGTGATAGACCAGTTGAAAAAGATCGGATGCTCCACAGCCAAAAACGTACTGGCTACGAGCAGGGAAAGACTCATCAGGGAAGCTGACCTGGAAGAAAGTACTGTAGACGAAGTACTGGCTATCCTGCGCTATGAATTTGAAGAAGAAGACGATAAAGGCGTTGAGGAGTAAGGATTATCGTTGACAATACACTGTTCACAACCATAAAAAGAGAGAAAAGGATAAACGAGTTATATGCCTATCAGACTAATAAAAGTATCGAAAAATTTGAATGTGGGAATCAACAGCCTTGTTGAATTTCTGCACAAGAAAGGTATCGAAATAGAAGCAAATCCTAACGCCAAAATAGAGGATGAACAGTACGACATACTGATCGCTGAATTCGGGAAAGACAAGAATATTCGCCGCGAAGCCACTGAAACCAGGGAGAAAATGCACCGTCGCGACGAAAAGCGCGAGACTGTGGCCATCGAAGGATATGAACTTCCCGTAGAACCGGCTCCGAAGAAGAAAGTGGAAAAAGAAACCATTGAGACCGAAATACCGAAGGAACTGAAACCTCATTTCAACGTTGTAGGCAGCATCGACCTGGACAATCTCCACAAGAAGAAAACCGAGTCGAAGCAGGAAGAAATTATCACTGTCGCACAGCCGGAAACGGAGATTCTCCCTGAAACGGAAATTATTTCTGAAGAACCGGTTGAAATTACGCCGGAACCGCAGACTCCGAAGGAACAGGAGATTATACACGAGCCGGTAATGGAAGAGCCGGAAGTACCAGAGACAGTTGAAGAAAAAACACCGGTGATAGCCAAAGAACAACCCGTGACGCACGAAGTAGAAGTAGAGGAAGAGGAAGGGATTCCCGCAGTTGAACCGCAGAAGATAGAAGATATTGAACCGGAAATAACAACGGAGACAGAGGAAACTCCTCAAACAGAAGAAGACACACTGACGGAAACAGCGGAGAAGGAGATACCTCAGTCGGAACAGTCTCGCTCCGATAAAGTTTTCCGCCTGCATAAAAATAAGCTGGAGTCTAATATTGTGGTTAAGGGATCCATTGATCTGGATGCAATCAATGATCGCACCCGTCCTCCCCGAAAATCAAGGGCGCAGCGTAAGAAAGAACGGCTTGAACGTGAACAAAAGGCGATCGACAGCAAAAGGCTGAAGGAGGAAAAAGTAAAGATACTCAAGAAAGAGGCAATCGATGAGAAGAAAAAGCAGCCGGCTATTCCCGATGCTGAAGACGAAAGCAAGAAGAGAAAACGCACGCGTATTCGCAGCGCCAAAGTAAACATCGATAAACCGGGTGCTGTAGGCCAGCCTCCCCGAGGCGAGAGGAAGCCTGCGCTGAGGAAGCCGATTAAGGCAGAGGTGAGTGAAGAAGATGTACAGAAGCAAATTAAGGAAACACTTGCCCGCCTCACCGAGAAGAGAGGCAAAAAGGGTGGGGCCAAATACCGACGGGAGAAAAGGGAAGCCAGCGCACAGCGTCATCAGGAAGAACTCAAACAGCAGGAAAGAGAAAGCCGCGTACTGCAGCTCACCGAGTTTGTGACGGCCAACGACCTGGCCAACATGATGAATGTACCGGTCACCAATGTAATCTCCACTTGTATGAGCCTGGGAGTGATGGTAGCTATCAACCAGCGTCTTGATGCAGAAACCATTAACATTGTGGCAGAAGAATATGGCTTCAAGACCCAGTATGTAAGTGCCGATGTAATTGAGGCAATCGCCGAGGAGGAGGATGATCCTGAAGATCTTACATCCCGTCCTCCCATTGTCACGGTAATGGGACATGTGGACCACGGAAAGACCTCCCTACTCGACAGTATCCGCAGCACGAACGTGATTGCTGGTGAAGCCGGGGGAATCACCCAACACATAGGAGCTTACAACGTGCAGTTGAACGACGGCAGAAAGATCACCTTCCTCGACACACCAGGCCACGAGGCATTTACGGCCATGCGTGCCCGTGGAGCCAAAGTGACGGACGTAGCCATTATTATCGTGGCTGCCGATGACAATGTGATGCCACAAACGGTGGAAGCAATCAACCATGCCGGTGCGGCAGGTGTGCCCATCGTGTTTGCAATCAACAAAATTGATAAACCCGGAGCTAATCCCGAAAAGATCAAGGAACGGCTTGCCGAGATGAACTACCTGGTGGAAGACTGGGGCGGTAAATATCAGTCGCAGGATATTTCCGCAAAGAAAGGCATTGGTATTCAGGAACTGCTCGAGAAGGTATTGCTTGAGGCAGACCTTCTGGAACTGAAAGCCAACCCCAATCGGAGGGCATCGGGCTCCATCATTGAGTCGGAACTCGACAAGGGCCGCGGTTACGTATCTACGGTACTGGTAGAAAACGGTACCCTGCATCAGGGAGACATCGTGATTGCCGGTGCCTACTTTGGTCGTGTGAAGGCGATGTTCAACGAGCGTAACCAACGTATTGAGGAGGCCGGTCCTGCTGAACCGGCACTAATCCTCGGCCTTAATGGCGCTCCACAGGCAGGTGATACCTTTAATGTGATGGAAACGGAACAGGAAGCACGTTCCATTGCCAACCGCCGTGAACAACTGCAACGCGAACAGTCGATACGTACCCAGAAGATGCTCACCCTCGATGATATCGGTCGCAGGATCGCCATTGGCAACTTCCAGCAGTTGAACATCATTGTGAAAGGTGACGTGGACGGTTCGGTAGAGGCTCTCTCCGACTCGCTCATCCAGCTCTCAACCGAAGAGATACAGGTAAATGTGATTCACAAGGCCGTGGGTCAGATATCAGAATCAGACGTAACACTGGCAGCCGCCTCCGACGCCATCATCATTGGCTTTCAGGTGCGTCCCTCACTGGGTGCGCGTAAGGAAGCTGAAAAAGTGGGAGTGGACATCCGGCTCTACTCCATCATCTATGATGCCATTGAAGAGGTAAAAGCGGCCATGGAAGGGATGCTTTCACCCGAGATCAAGGAAGATATTACAGGAAACGTGGAAGTACTGGATGTGTTTAAAATCACGAAAGTGGGAACCGTGGCCGGTAGCATGGTGCGAGACGGGAAAATCAAGCGCTCCAGTCGTGTCCGTCTGGTAAGAGACGGTATCGTGATCTTCACTGGCGAACTGGATTCACTGAAACGATTCAAGGAAGATGTGAAAGAGGTCACATCGGGTTACGAATGCGGTATTACCATCCGTAACTTTAACGACATAAAAGTGGGCGACGTAATTGAAGCCTTCGAAGAGACTGAGATAAAGAAAACATTGTAGAGACGCCCCTTCTCTTATAAGAATCCTGCAAAACGGGATAAGGGAGCATATTTGTAACCAGTTGACATTGTTATTTTAATTCCTACCCTGACAGCGGCCGCATCCGCTTTCACAAAAGCTGATGCGGCCGCAACACACAGGGATGG
Source organism: Proteiniphilum sp. LBM24028 (assembly GCF_056629195.1). Taxonomy (NCBI): domain Bacteria; kingdom Pseudomonadati; phylum Bacteroidota; class Bacteroidia; order Bacteroidales; family Dysgonomonadaceae; genus Proteiniphilum; species Proteiniphilum sp. LBM24028. The sequence continues at coordinate 2,528,134 of NZ_CM152817.1, forward strand.
ATGTCAGGAGGCAATCAACAGGCGAAATGATTAAGGAAATGGTTTTATAAAATAAATGATTATGACAAAGAAGATTTTTTTCAGCCTTAGTTTGTTTATTTTGTTGATCAATACGACAGCATTTGCACAGTATACGCCGCAGGTAAGCGTGGCGTTCGTAAATACCTCTGAACTGCTGGATCAGTTTCCGGAAAAAGAGGCGGCTACACAACAGCTACTTGCTTTAAGCGACAATTACAAGAAAGAACTTGAACTGATGCAAAACGAATACAACAAGAAGTATTCTGACTATATCACCTATCAGTCATCATTGGCCGAAAATATCAAGTTGCGCAGAATGCAGGAGCTTACTGAGCTGGAAAACAGGATGCAGCAATTTATGGAGCTGGCACAGAAAGATATTGAAAATCAGGAAAAGGTTTTGCTGGAGCCACTCAGACAAAAGATCAGCCAGGCCATCCATGCTGTAGGAATTGAACGGCATTACACTGTTATTTACGACCTTGCCAATCCCGGCATTGCTTTCGTTTCGCCCTCGGCAGTCGATGCGAATCCTTTTGTAAAGCAAAGGCTGGGCATTCATTAAATAATATCTGCCACGGTGAAAAAACAGGCTGCCCCGGACACAGGTGCAATCGGCATATTTGATTCAGGCTACGGCGGACTCACCGTTCTGTCCGAAATAAAGTCACTAATGCCGGAATATGACTACATCTATCTGGGTGACAATGCCCGTGCGCCCTACGGGAGCCGTTCCTTTGAGAGTGTCTATGAATTTACCCTCGAAGCGGTAGAATGGTTTTTCTCTCATGGCTGCCCGCTGGTCATCCTGGCATGTAACACAGCCTCGGCAAAGGCATTGCGCACCATCCAACAGGTCAACCTGCCTGTTATAAATCCCTCCGGACGGGTATTGGGTGTCATCCGCCCCACAGCAGAAAGTCTTTCGGGTTTGTCCCGGACAAATCACATCGGAATTCTGGGAACCGAAGGAACCATCCAGTCGGGCTCATACGAAATAGAAATACAAAAACTTCACCCGCAACTCACGGTCACCGGTGAAGCCTGCCCCATGTGGGTGCCTCTCGTGGAGAACAGGGAGTTTGACAAGCCCGGAGCCGATTATTTTCTGAAGCAGCATATCAATCGCATACTTGAGAAGGATCCGCTGATCGACACCCTTATCCTTGGTTGTACCCACTATCCATTGCTGATGGCCGGAATAAAACGTTTCCTTCCGGCCGGCGTGAAGGTAATTGCACAGGGAAGCTATGTAGCTGCAAGCCTGAAAGAATATCTACACCGGCACCCGGAGATGGAGCAACGATGTGCCAGAAATGGTACCGTCCGTTACTTCACGACCGAATCACCAGAAAAATTTAAACAACAGGCATCCCTCTTCCTAAATGAACAGGTTGATGCCAAAAAAGCAACACTCATAAAGAAATCATGAACTGGTTCGACATACTCGTGGGCATCCTGCTGTTGATTGCTTTTGTCAACGGCTACCGCAAGGGGCTTATCATGCAGCTTGTAGGACTGGCCATCCTTGTGATGTCTGCCATCTTCGGCGGCAGGCTGGCAGAGAATATTCTCCCGCAGATCAACCGTCTGACAGAGCTTTCTCCTGATGTAGCGAGGGTACTGTCCTTCATTCTGGCTTTTGTGCTCATCGCCGTCATACTTTCACTGATTGGCCGTCTTATACAGAGATTCATTGATGTGGTTCTTCTGAGTTTCATCAATCGCATACTCGGTAGCGTGATAGCTTTGGGAACCATGATGCTATTTTTGAGCATCCTACTGAACCTGGTGCTGATGCTTGATAAAAATGAAACAGTCATCAACAAAAAAACACAGGAGGAATCATTCTTCTTCGAGCGTGTGGAGGCGGTCGTGCCTGCCATCATACCCTATATGAACAAGAAGTTTTGGGAGGAATATATTCCTGGGAACTACCGGGATGAGCTTGAACGAAAATCCGACAGTATTTACCACTATTTACCGGAAGGGGTCCGGATAGATTCAACCTACCAGCAACGACATTTTAAAGTGAATTGATGGGAAATAAAATTCAGATACATAAAGAGGGAAAGGCTCCGTTAATCAGGATATTTACAATACTTCTGCTCATTAACCTGGTTACTTTCATTTTATTGCCGGAAACGCTTTTCACAACAGTTATTTTTGGCCTGTCACTGCTTCTGTTCGCCATGACACTTAACTTTTACAAAAGGCCGGAACGGACCTATAAAGGCGATTTGCATGGCCTGGTAAATGCTCCTACCGACGGGAAAATTGTTGCCATTGAAAAGGTGAAAGAAAATGAGTTTCTGCACGACGAAAGAATAAAGATATCCATTTTCATGTCTTTTTTCAACGCCCACTCCAACTGGGTACCGGTGACAGGAAAAATCACTCATCTTTCTCATGTGGACGGAAACTTTCATGCCGCCTTTCTACCCAAATCCAGCAGTGAGAATGAACACACCAACATACTGATAGAAACGCCGGGACACGGGGTGATTCTTACCAGGCAGATTGCCGGGGCCATGGCACGACGTATCATCACCTATGTAAAGGAAGGAGAAACGGTGCACATAGGTTCACCACTGGGTTTCATCAAACTGGGTTCCAGAATGGATATTTATCTGCCACCCGACAGCGATATTCTGGTAGATTACGGCGAGGAAGTGCGGGCCAATGTCACTTTTCTGGCACGTCTGAATAAACAAAATCAATAAAAGTCATGCGGAAAAATATACCCAATATCATCACGCTGGCCAATCTGTTTTCAGGGTGCATTGCCGTCACAATGGCCTTTGAAGGAAATTTTACCGCTGTAACAGTCTGGGTGATCATGGCTGCACTTTTCGATTTTCTCGACGGAGTTTTTGCCCGGTGGTTAAACGCATATTCCAGCATTGGCAAGGAGTTGGACTCACTGGCCGATGTAGTCAGTTTTGGTGTGGCACCGGCAGCGGCCCTCTTTATTTTACTGCGCGACCACACGCAGCTTCCCGTTATGACAGGGCAACTGCAACTTTATATCCCCTACATTGCTTTTCTGATTCCGCTTTTTTCGGCATTGCGACTGGCCAAATTCAATATAGACGAACGACAAACCATCTCGTTCAGAGGACTGCCCACCCCGGCCAACGGCCTTTTCTGGGCAAGCTTCACTGTGACCCTTTCAGGTATAGCCGGCAGCAGTAACATCATTTTTCCGGTGATCGTCATTCTTGTAGCCCTCCTCTGCTGGCTGATGATTTCAGACGTACCGATGTTCTCACTGAAAATAAAAAAAATATCCTGGAAAGGTAATGAGCGGCAGTGGCTCCTGGCAACACTAATGATTGTTTCTGTTGCCCTGTGGGGCCTGACCGGTATCGCCTGGGGTATACTCGCATACATTGTACTTTCTCTGGTTGCCCACAATCCAATCGTTAAATAATTCAAACCATTCCTGTGGGTCAGTCGATTCGTCGTATCTTTACTGTCATTTTAAATTTATACAAACCTTATGGGAATTCTAATTAAATTTTTGCTTTTCTTCACCATAGTTTATCTGCTGATGAAAGCATTTGTCGGCTTTTTAGGAGGAAAAAAACAGAAACAACCTCCCCGACCACAGCAGCGTGCAGCACAACCCAGACAACCCGAAACACAGAACGACCGTATTATCGAGTATCAAAAGAAAAACTTCGAGAAGAGTGAAGTGGAAGATGTGGAATTCGTGGAGATGAAAGACCGGGAAAAGGAAGAGTAAAAAAACAGATATACATAAAATCATTAAAATCATATACACAGATCATGACAGATATTTTTGAAAGGCTGAAAAATGTCAACGGCCCACTGGAACAGTATCGCCAGAAAGCAGAAGGTTATTTTATGTTTCCAGAACTGGAGGGAGAAATAGGACCGCGGATGCAGTTCCATGGCAGGGAGGTAATCACATGGAGTTTAAACAATTACCTGGGACTAGCCAACCATCCTGAAGTACGTGAGGCTGATGCAAAAGCAGCAGCGGACTGGGGTATGGCCTACCCTATGGGTGCCCGCATGATGTCGGGACAGACAAAATATCACAAGGATCTGGAAGTAAAACTGGCCCGTTTTGAGAAGAAGGAGGCAGCCTACCTGCTCAACTATGGTTACCAGGGAATGGTGTCGATCCTTGATTCTTTGGTCTCGAGGAACGATGTCATTGTCTACGATTCCGAATCACATGCCTGCATCATGGACGGCATTTTCCTGCATAAGGCTAAGGGTGGCAAGAGCTTCGTATATCCGCACAACGACATGGAACGGTGTGAAAAGATGCTCGGTTTTGCCACACGGAAGGCAGAAGAAACCGGTGGTGGTATCCTGGTTATTACCGAAGGAGTCTTCGGCATGTCCGGCGATCTGGGCGATCTTCCCGGCATTGTGAAGTTGCGTGAGAAGTACAGCTTCCGCCTGATGATTGACGATGCCCACGGCTTTGGCACTATGGGTGAGACCGGCGCAGGAGCCAGCGAGTACTTCGGGCTTATGGACGAGGTGGATATTTACTTTGCCACCTTCGCCAAGTCTATGGCCGGCATTGGTGCTTTTGTCGCCTCCGAAAAGGCGATTGTGGATTCACTGAAATATAACATGCGCTCGCAGATCTTTGCCAAGTCGCTTCCCATGCCCATGGTTATTGGTGCACTGAAACGGCTGGAGATCCTGCAAACACAGCCACAACACAGGGAAAATCTGTGGAAGGTGGTCAGGTCCCTCCAGAAGGGGCTGGTAACCGAAGGATTCAACATCGGCAATACCCAGTCGCCCGTTACGCCGGTCTATGTGAAGGGAAACGTGGCAGAGGGAACCAACATCGTAGCCGACTTGCGTGAAAATCACGGTATCTTCTGCTCTATTGTGGCCTACCCCGTCGTTCCAAAAGATGTGCTGATGCTCCGCCTTATTCCTACTGCCGCCCACACGCAGAAGGAGGTAGACGAGACCATTGCTGTTTTCAAAAAAATAAAAATAAATCTCGAAGCAGGGAAATATAAAGCAGAAGAAATGCAATCGATGTCGATTGAATAATCAGAGACCTTTATTACATGTTACGTGTCAAAATACAGCACAAATACCACCTGACCTGTACACAATGTGGCCATGTGACTCCCAACTTCTGGACATGGTTCGACCAGAACCAGCAGTGTCCTCGATGCGGAAGCAAACATTCCGAAGTGTGGTACAACAGGAGATACCAGCGCCTGCCACGCATCATCCGGCGCAAGGCCGACAGCTTCTGGCATTATTTTCCTTTTCTACCCCTGCTACGACGGAGGCATATCATCTCCAAGGGTGAAGGAGCCATTCCCGTGGAACGATGGACCTTTCTGGAAGAGTTTGCCAGGAAAGAGTTTCATCTCGATATCAGTGTACATGTCTACCGCAATGATCTGAATGGCGGCACGGGGACTTTCAAGGATATTGCAGCATCCATGGCAGCCAGTCTCTTCAACGAACTTGGAATCAAGCAGTATTGCATTGCCTCTACCGGCAACTCCGCCACGGCCTATGCCAAATATCTCTCCATGGCCAACGTGAACTGTTCCGTCTTCATGCCCGAGGATGCCATTAAAACCTCGGAGGCTACCATCAGTTCATACGGACAGCAAGTCTTCCGGGTGATGGGCGATTATGCCAGGGCAAAAGAAATTGCCGCCGGGTATGCAAAAATTCACAACATTCCTATGTCCACAGGGAATATTGACCCAATCCGTGTGGAAGCCAAGAAAACCATGGTTTTTGAGTGGCTGCGACAGATGGAAAAATTTCCCGATGTCTATATCCAGGCGGTGAGTGGCGGTACGGGCCCCATTGCTATCGACAAGGGACTACGGGAGATCAAACACGTATATCCCGAGTTGAAGAATCCGCGCTTTCTGCTCGTGCAGACCGATAAGTGCGACCCCATGGTGCAGGCATGGGAAAAGGCCGAGAAAGCAGGTTTCCCTGAGGGATTCGAAAAAGAGTACCCTGTCATCGATAACCCCCAGACGGAAGTACCTACGCTGGCTACCGGCAACCCGGCATCCTATCCCATTGTGGCAAGACTGGTAAAAAATTCCGGTGGTGCCTTCCTGCGCATGCGGGAATCGAAGCTGCTGTCTATGGGAAAGCTCATGGCCTATGAGAAGAAGGTGATTCCAGGTCCCGCCTCGGCAGTGGCCATGGCCGGATTTTTTGTTGCATTGCGTAAGAACCAGATCAAAAACGGTGAGACGGTATTGATCAATCTCGGCGAGGGACCCAACAGGGCACCCTACTATCTGGAGCAGATGATCTACACCTCGCACAATGTGAGTAATGTGGACGAATGTGTTCCCCACTCCATCGACGATTTTCGTGCCCGGCTCTGGAACGAATTATTAGAGAATTGATCACTGACCGCTAAAAATATGCCAACCAACAAAACCATATGGATCACGGGCGCCTCATCGGGTATCGGAGAGGCATGTGCCTATGCATTTGCCCGTGAAAAGGCGAACCTCATTCTTACCGCCACGCGTACCGACAGGCTGGCAGAAGTGGAACAGAAGTGTCTCAGCCTGGGAGCCCAATGCAAGATACTCACTTTCGACCTGTCCAATCTGGAAGATATGGATACACTCACCGACAATGCCTTTGCTGCGTTCGGTCAAATCGACATCGCCTACCTCAATGCCGGCATCAGTCAACGTGGTAAAACCATGCAGACCGACTTTGCAGTGGACCGAAAGATCATGGATGTGAACTTCTTCGCACCGGTCAGGATCACCAAGAGGCTGCTGCCGAAAATGATAGAAAACGGCGGTGGTACAATTGCCGTCACAAGCAGCATAGCCGGCAAGTTTGGCTTTCCGCTGCGCTCGTCCTATGCCTCCTCCAAATTTGCTCTCTATGGCTTTTTCGAGACTGTACATGCCGAGTATTACGATGAAAATATCCGTGTGGTGATGGTCTGCCCCGGCAGGGTGCGCACGCAGATATCCTTCAACGCACTGGAGGCGGATGGTACAAAACACGGACGGATGGACGAAGGACAACAGAGAGGAATCACGGCAGAAAAGGCAGCCCGGAAGATTGTGAAAGCAATCAAACAGCAGAAACCGGAAGTGCTGGTAGGCGGTCCCGAGCTACTGATGGTGTACATCAAACGATTTCTCCCCGCCCTCTCGCGAAGGCTGGTGCGGCAGATCAATGCCACCTGACCGGACCATTTCTCCGGTTCCACATCTTACTTCCTCTCCGCCATTCAATTCTGTTCCACCGGATTCACACTCACTCAAACTCTCAACAAATGACACAAGACTATAACATTGCCGGCATCCAGCAGGTAGGCATCGGAGTCGAAAATCTCTACGAAGCCTGGAAGTACTATATTGAACTGTTCCAGATGGACATTCGCATCCTGGAGGATAACAAGGTGGCGGAACTGATGCTGCCCTATACGGGCGGTAGGCCGCAACGGAGGCACGCCGCCATCGCAGTCAACATGCAGGGTGGCGGAGGATTTGAAGTGTGGCAATATGCCGAACGGAAGCCGCAACCTCTCACCTTCGAACTGATGATGGGCGACCTGGGGGTACTAGTCTGCAAGATCAAAAGCAGGGATGTAGCCCGTGCCTTTGATGCCTTCTCCCGTAACCCGAAGGCACAACTTGCAGGCGGACTCAATGATAATATAGACGGCAGACAGACCTTCTACCTGAAAGACCCCTATGGAAATCTGTTCCAGGTGGTACAGGACGACTATCTCTTCAAGAATGAAGGCCGGCTGACCAGTGGTGTGGCAGGTGTTACCATCGGCGTGACTGATATGGAGAGGGCGATGAAGGTTTATAAAGATATTTTGGGGTACGACACCATCCTGGCCGACGAGACCGGCCTGTTCCCCGATTATGCAGCATTGCCCGGAGGAACGGGACGCTTCCGCCGGCGGCTGCTGGGTCACTCCCGACCAAGAAAAGGGAGCTTCAGCGAACTGTTCGGTCCCTCCCGCATCGAATTGGTGCAGGCACTGGAACGGACCCCGCGAAAGATTTACGAAGGCCGGTTCTGGGGAGATCCGGGCTTTATCCAGGTATGCTTCGACATCCGCAACATGGAGGCGCTTGGCAAGCACTGTGCAGCGCTGGGACATCCATTCACGGTGGACACCACACAGAAATTCAGAGAAGGCAGCTCATTTGATATGGGCGATGCAGCGGGACAGTTCGCCTATATCGAAGATCCGGACGGCACGCTGATCGAGTTCGTGGAGACCCACAAGGTGCCGCTGGTGAAAAAGCTGGGACTGAGCATCAACCTGCAAAACAGGAATCCTGAAAAGCCGCTTCCTCGATGGATGCTGAAAGCACTGAGCCTGATGCGGGTGCAACCGGAACGTTTGCAGTAACCGGCAGAGAGAGCCTTTGCTCCGGACGAACCGATAATGGAAAGCAGCGGACACCTGGCGGCCACCGACAAATGCCGCCCTGTCAGCGAACCAAAAGTGGCGCGATCAGGGCATATCCTTTTTCGTTGGGATGCAATCCATCAGTGAAGAGCGATTCATCTATCATACCATTCTTTAACAATTTCTCACCCGGATCCACAAAGTGCCAGTTGTGCTGTTCGGCCATTTTGGCGATCTGCCGGTTTAATGCTTTTACAGTCGTTTCTCTCGATCTCCGGGGAAGGATTCCTACCACTTTAATAAGTGCAGAAGGTTGTCTCTTTTCAATCTGTTTCAGGAGAAACTGCAATCCTCCCACAATCTCCTCATCGCTGTCCAGTCCGATGTTGTTTGTGCCTATCATCACCACGACCTCCTCCGCCACATAGCCATCCAGTTCACCGTGATAGATCCGCCAAAGCACATTTTCTATCCTGTCCCATCCACATCCCAAATTGAAAAAGCCCGCCGGCTGCATATGACGTTTCCAGCTCTCTGGGCCGTTCACTCTTCCCGGCTCATCGCTCCAGTAGTGTGTTATGGAGTTCCCGATGATCACTTTCCGGGGTGAAGCCGAGGCGATTGATTTCAGTTTTTCACCATGTCTTTTTTTCCATTCATAAATGTCCGGTTCCCGTCTCTGACTGACAGGTTGCATGGTACTCCACTCTCCCACGGGCATATGGAGAATGCGGCGGATCATCTTTTCATAAGCATCGGCATATGCCTGCATACCCAGATCGTTCGGATGAACATAATCTACACATCCGTCTTCAGGAAAATGGATTGAATCCTGATGCAGATGAAATAATTTTCCCATACCGGTGGCTTTCAGGGAGTCGTACACTTCGCGGGATGCCCTGTTCAGCCGATCGGCAGATTCTTTGGTATGGATGTTCATCTCATCGTTACGATACCCGATATGATCCGTGATCAGGATGGGAAGATCACTCTTGGCCCGTATGGCAGACACACCGTATGCGGTTCTCTTTTTCACTTCCTCTGTGGAAAGACTTCCCATATTGGGGAGGCAATCATAGATTACCATGGCAGCATCCAGTTCTCCAATCAAATCGACCAACTCCTTCTCCAGGGGGCCGTTTCCTGAGAATGCCAGGTTAATCACCGGCAGATCCAGCTTGCGCGAGAGGATGTTGGTCCATCCCATTGCGGGACGTGATGCACATCCGCCCTGTGCGATAGAGGTTCCGTATACCACGATGGGTTTTTCTTTCAACTTCGGAATAAAAGAGAAGGAGGCGGAGTCCGGCACGCCGATCTCCATCCATGTGACACTGTTGTATAAAGGCAGAAAAAGCCGGTATTCATATCCTTTTTTGTGATATTTGCTTTCCACAAGGTTCCCGTAGGTATATCTGACTGTATCGCCGAATGCGTACTTATCCGTAAGAATACGCCATCTGCCATCCGGATCAATCGCATAGAGATCCATACCCGACTTTCCTGTGGCAGGCATGTGGGACATGGCAAAATCACCTGTTACCCCGTACCGGACCTCTATTTTAGCTGCGTTCGTATAAAAATGAACCGCCAGACCGGCCGAATTTCCTGAGAGATTCCACACACTCCGTCTGACCTTATCTCTGGCCCTGTTGGGCAGCCGGTGGTAATTCTTTCCAATTTCTTCTGTCCATCCCTGATTCTGAATCACCGGAAAATCAGCTTCCAGCGGATCATACCATTTTGTTTGCCCCATTACACAGAATGCATGAAGGAGACAAAACGCACCAACAATAGCTTTTTTCATGTGAACATATGTATATTAATTTTATATTTTCTGCAGACAGCATATATGGATAAACAAATTTACACATTACCCCTTAAATTATACAATTATTCTTTTTTTTTTCCGTTATACGAACAATGAGAAAACGGCGGTTATACTGCTTTTTACTGCTTACGCTATCCTGTACCTCCATGGTACAGGCACAATGGGATATGCCACTCAGCCACTACTGGGCAGTCAGGGGTTTTTACAACCCTGCCTTTGCCGGTGCCACCGAGCAGATACGCACTGCGGCAGCTTACCGGTATGAGTGGGCCGGAATAAAAAATACACCACAAAAAGTAGTTATCACCGCCGATCTGCCGATTGAATTTCTTCATAGGAGACATGGTGCAGGCATGGTATTCTACGGCGAACAGGCGGGACCGCTCCGCAATACGCTGCTTGCCGCACAGTATAACTTCCGCGGGAAAATGGGTAACGGGGCCCTGCAGATCGGGATTCAGGCGGGAATCTACAGTCTGCAATTCGATGCAGGAAGTCGTGAAATAGTTCCCGTGTCAGCTATCGGTAAGCAGAGTACGATGCATGTGAATGCCGTCGAGGAGCAGCTGCCCGATCTGAATGCGGGCATCGTCTGGGATGACGGGCAGAGATTTGCAGGTCTCTCGGTACTGCATATCACCCAACCGCGCTTCCACACTTTTAATGATTCTGTGACTACCGACCTGCAGAGCGACTCGGCTCGCATCGCCATTCCCCGCTCTATAAATTTTATGGCGGGATACAATATCGGTCTGCTTTATCCGTTAGCAATACAGCCAATGGTATGGATACAGTCCAATCTCACCAGGACGGTGGTGCAGGCAACACTGCGCCTGGAGTACAATAAACGTTTCTCGGGCGGCTTTACCTGGTCGCCCGGTGAAGGGTATGTTGTTTTTGGGGGTACTACCTTTCAGGATCTGGAAATGGGATATGCATACAATAGACATACCACCGGCCCGGCAAGCATGAGCAAAGGCAGTCACGAACTCTACCTTCGCTATGATCTGCCATTGGATTATTTCAAACCGAAGTTGCAGCCGCATAAAAGCATAAGATTGTTGTAATTAGAAATTATGAATTAGGAGGCTAAACGATGAAAGCTGATAGCTGAACGCCAATCGCTAAATAAACATACAAATGAAACAATATCTGGTCATCATCCTGATACTGGGCAGCGTACTCTCCTGCGGCCGGCGTGGCATCGGGAGCAGTGTGGGCGGAGAGCTGACCGGAGTTCCGGTGGGAAAGGTATGGGACGAACCCACACCCTACAACATGGTACTCGTCACCCGCGGCTCCATCACCATGGGTCCCGGCAATATCGACTCGCTCTGGGGCATCACCATCCCCACAAGAGGTATCTCGGTCGACAATTTCTGGATGGACGAAACCGAGATCACCAACTCACAGTACAAGCAGTTTGTCTACTGGGTGCGCGACTCCATCATCCGCGAACGGATTGCCGACCCGCGCTATGCGGGCGACGACTTCTACAAGATTACCGAAAATGAATACGGCGATCCTGTCACACCGCGCCTCAACTGGTCCATACCCATCCCCTGGAGCCGCAATACCGAAGAGGAGGAGGCCGCCATCAACAGCCTCTATGTCGTCCACCCCATCACGGGACAGAGAATGCTCGACGCCGCGCAACTCAACTTTCGCTACGAGTGGTTCGATGCGGCAGAGGCAGCCCGCTGGCAACGACAGCTCAACAGGATACAGGAGACCGCAAACGGAAGCAATAACAGCGCCGGAGAAAAAGTAATGATTTCCAAAGACACCGCCTACATTGCCTTCAACGGGCAGATCGTCAACGAGACCATCACCCGCCCCCTGGGTAGCCTCTACGACTTCGTCCACACCCGCATCGTCAACATCTACCCCGACACCACTACCTGGGTCAACGACTTCCCCAATGCCAACAACGAGGTCTACATGCGCAACTACTTCTCCCACCCCGCCTACGCACACCATCCTGTAGTGGGAGTTACATGGGAGCAGGCGACCGCCTTCTGCGAGTGGCGGACAATGTTCCTGCGCCGGAACATCAACAGAGGAGGTATCGCCATCGAGAAGTACCGCCTCCCCACTGAAGCGGAATGGGAGCTGGCAGCACGCAACGCCAACAGCGACAGCCGCTACCCATGGGAGACGGGCGACGGGAAAAGTACCCCCGACTGCTACCAGGCCAACTTCAACCCCGGCGAAGGAGCCTATGCGGCGGACAACCACCTCATCCCGGCTCGGGTGCGCAGCTTCAAGCCCAACCAGTTCGGACTCTACGACATGGCTGGCAACGTGGCGGAGTGGACCTCCACCGCCTACAGTGGCTCCGGCCTCGAGCTGATGAACGACCTCAACCCGGAGTATCGCTACAACGCACTCACAGATGATCCCGGCATCCTGAAGCGCAAGGTGGTGAAGGGAGGCTCCTGGAAAGACAACGCCACCTTCATCCGTTCCGACATGCGCGACTCGGAGCTACAACATCGGGGACGCTCCTGGATCGGATTCCGCTGCGTACGCACCCAGGTAGGCACGGGAAATTAAAACAAAAAAGTAACATAACAACAATCCTATGAATGCATACCACAGATACAAAAACCGGCTGGAACGATACCTGCAGACCGAACGAGGCAAGCGCACCATCCACTTTGCCTATAGTTTCGGCGCCGCCCTGGTAATCCTGGGCGCCATGTTCAAGCTGCTCCATTTCCCCTTTGGTAACGAGATGCTCTTTGTCGGGATGATGACCGAGGTATGTGTGTTTATCATCTCCGCCTTCGACACCCCCGTACGCGACTATCCCTGGGAGCAGGTGTTTCCGGCACTCACCTCACAGAACCCCGAGGAGCAGCCTGATTTCGGGACCGATGCCCTTGCACCTCTATCCACCTCGTCCCGGGTCTCCCGGGTACAAGATATGCATACCGGAAATCAGCCCCTGCACACCCACTCAGATACAATAACGGCACTTCCTACCCATCTCGCCAACCACGCCGAAGAGTACAACAAACAGATGGAGAGCCTGAATCGCACCCTTTCCGGCCTCAATTCACTTTATGAACTACAACTGAAAGGAATCAGCGGACAGATCGACACCATCGAGCAAATCAACCGGGGACTGCAACGACTGAAGACCACCTACAGCGACACCTTGCCCGACGGTACCGTTATCGGCCGTGAGACCGAACGGATGGCGGCACAGCTGCACGAGCTGAACGAAGCCTATGCCCGCATGCTGCAGGCCATGACCCTCAACCGGGACAGCCGGAACGACCCGTCACAATCTTAAACACCTCCTCCGTATGGCCGTAAACAGTCCCAACTCACCCCGACAGAAGATGATCAACCTGATGTACCTCGTCTTCATTGCGATGCTGGCTCTCAACGTTCCGGTGGAGGTACTCGACGGCTTCGGGGTGGTGGATGAGCGACTTGGTCACTCATCACTGACCATGGAGGAGCGGAACAGGCAAATCATGGAGGAACTTGCCGCCTACCGCGACACCAACCCGGAGAAGGCAGATGCGTGGTATGACAAAGGGACGCAAGTACGCAGAATGAGCGACTCCCTCACGCAGTATATCAATAACCTGAAACAACAGATGGTGCAAGAAGCGGACGGAAAGCGGGGCAATATCCACCACATCCGGCATAAGGACGACCTCGAGGCCGCCGCCTTGGTGATGCTCTCCCCCCTGCAAGGAGAAGGCAAAAAGCTGCGAAGCGCCATCGACACCTACCGGGAGCAGCTCATGGCGTGGGTGGAAGACTCCTCGCGCAGCACCCTGATTGCCCGCTACCTCTCCACCGAGGCAGCACCCGGTGGCCGGAACTGGGAATCGTCCCTGTTTGAGCAGATGCCGCTGGCGGCAGCCGTCACCCTGCTCACCAAGATCGAAAACGACATCCGCCTCTCGGAAGGAGAAGCGCTGTCATCCCTCCTTCAGAGCATAGACGCCAGCGACTACCGCCTCAACCGGCTCAATGCCTGGCTCATTCCCCAATCGGAGACAGTCCTCCAGGGCAGCAGCTACCACGCCCGTGTGGTCCTGGCTGCGGAAGACACCACCCGGCGTCCCCATATCGTAGTGCAGGGACAGCCCCTTGAAGTCGGCAACGACGGCTCCTTCACGCTACCCGCACCCCACAGCGGCACCTTCCCGGTAGAAGGGCATGTGGAACTGACCGGCAGCGACGGCACCGTCACACGCCACGACTTCCGCAGCAGCTATACCGTAATTGACCCCATGGCCACCGTCGCCCCCACGCTGATGAACGTACTCTATGCAGGCATCGACAACGAAGTGAGCATTTCCGTGCCCGGTGTCGCCCCGCAGGAGGTGGGCGCCGTGATGACCCACGGCACCCTCAGTCGTCGCGGCAACCTCTGGGTAGCCCGTCCCACAAAAGCCGGCACGGAGGCCGTGATCACCGTCTCAGCCCGCACAGCTGATGGAGAAGCCCGCAGGGTGGCCACCCACACCTTCCGCGTGCGCACCCTCCCCGACCCCACCCCCTATATCGAGTACCGCGATGCCGGAGGCAACCCGGTCATACGCAAGGGAGGCAGCATCCCCAAGGCAGCGCTGCTGCAGAGCGACGGGCTCAAGGCAGCCATCGACGATGGCATCCTCCACGTGCCCTTTCAAGTGAAAAGCTTCCGCACCGTCCTCTTCGATGCCATGGGCAACGCCATCCCCGAGGTATCCGATGGCAACCGCTTCTCGGAGAGGCAGCGGGAGCAGATCCGGCGGCTGACCCGTGGTAGTTATTTCTACATCTCCGGCATTCGTGCCGCCGGCCCCGACGGTACGGAGCGCGAAATCGCGGTAATGGAACTAAGAGTAAACTAGCTGATTGATAAAAGTTGATCACAAAAAATTAAAAATCAAAAGCCAAAGGCTGAAAGTTAAAAAGATATGACAACCCGAATAATATGCTTTTTCCTGTTGCTGGCACTGGCACCGGCAACTGCCCTCTACCCGCAAACCACCGCCCGGGAGCGGATTGAACAACGACGGCAACAGGCACAGCAGATACCACAGGTAGCATCTGTCCCGGCCATCCGGGGAAACCAGCCCAACCTCAATTGGGAAGAGGAGATCGCCAGTGCCCGCTGGTCGCGTATCATCTATCGCTATATCGACCTCACGAACGAGGTCAACGCACCCCTCTACCACCCCGTCACCCCCACAGCGGGCCAGCACAACCTCTTCACCCTCATCTTCCGTCTGCTGCAGGAAGATCACATCCGGGCGTATGAATATCTCGACGGACGCGAGGAGTTTACCGAGGAATACCGCGTCCGCTTTCCCGAACTGCTCACCCGCTTCGGCATCTACCATACAGCCGAAAACGGCACCATCACGGTGAACGATGCAGACCTGCCCTCCCACGAAGTACTGGGCTACTACCTGAAGGAAGCCTACTACTTCGACAGCGCCACCTCCGCTTTCCGGGTGAGGCCCCTGGCCCTCTGTCCCATCCTCTTCCGGCAGGAGGAGGATGCCTTGCCCGATACCCGCTACCCCCTTTTCTGGATTCTCTATGAGGAACTGTCACCCTACGCCCGCCGGATGCCGCTGATGGCCTCCGCCCTCAACAACAGCGTCACCGGGAGCATAGACGACTTCTTCCGGAAGAGAAGCTACAAAGGCGAGATCTACAAAACCGGCAACCCCGGTAATCGTTCCATCTCACAGTACACCTCCACCCCCGAAGAGATGAAGGCCGAACAGGAACGGATTGAGCGGGAGCTCCTCGATGTTGAACAGCTCATCCGCAAGGAAGGAGAAGTGATTGCCACCCCACCCCGCGAGGTGAAGCGTAGCAGCAACAAAAAATCTTCCGGCACCACCACCTCCGCATCCCAAACCATGCGCAACCGGAGGTACTGATACCGCAAAAAATCGTTCATTTAACCAAATAGATCGCTTTCTTATTTTTTGATGTGAATAATTGTTATATGTGCCTCACAACCCTGATACTGATGGATGACACTTGTTTCTACCACGGCATCCGGTTTTGATGAATCTTTGTAAACACCTCCTGTATGACGATTTTTACGCATGTCATAAAATTGGCATTTACGAATGTTGTCATAAACTTTCGTAAATCCTCCATTCGTGAATGGCGAGTCAAGAACAGACGTATGATAGTATATGCATGATTTTAAAATACAATATGATGAAAACTTTAAATTTTGTTTTACTGGTTCTGATTTCACTGATTAATTTTTCATATGACTAAAATATTTATTTTCAATGGTGTCATATGGAACTCGCATTAGTCATGATCTTGTATGATAATGATTTTGACAAAGTCGATTACTTCGTAATTCATGCTCGTTTCATATGAAAAAAATGAAGTAGATGATACAATTTCTCTAAAATGGACAATGTTTACTACCAAAGAAGGACTACCAAATAATAATATACACGCTATTGCAATTGATGCTTCAGATGATATTTGGATAGGTACTGATTATGGAGTATCTGAATTTGATGGCGTAAATTGGACAAATCATGGTACGGAGACAGAATGGCTGGTAGCAAACTCTCCTATTCTTTCGGAAGATATTGATACTAAAGGAAACCTTTGGTTTGGTTCAAATGGATGGGGTATTTCCGTTTTTGATGGAGAAAAGTGGACGACTTATACAAAAGTGAATGGATTAGACATTGACCCTGTTCGAGCAATTGCGGCAGGTTCAAAAGGGAATAAATGGTTCGGAACTTCTACCGGCTTACTTAAATTGACAGATGATAACTAGTAAAATAGAAAAATAGCCAGCCATTATACGAACTTGATACACAACACGGAGGTTATTCTATTCGGCAAGATCACCTATCAGCTGATACAGTACTGGCTGATAAACTAATATACGGTATCATTTGTTATCCTGTAAGATAACAGCAATATCGCACAAAATCCATATATTTGAATAGAATGAAAGTAGCGGTCTGGGTTACTTATATATGGCACATACATAAATTGGATGACATATGATTTATCTTGCCCTTTTCAGAGGAATCAACGTGGGTGGAAATAACAAAGTGGAGATGAAAAAACTCAAAATAACCTTTGAGTCCCTGGGATTTTCCCATGTCTCCACCTTTATCAACTCCGGCAATGTTCTGTTTGAGGACTCGTTGAAAAGGAAAGACGAGCTGACACAGATGATCGATGAAGCTGTCAGAAAGGATTTTCAACTGGATGTAAAAGTCATTGTAATCAACAGTGACCAGTTGAACGCCATTTGCCGGGAGCTACCTTCCACATGGATGAAAAATGAAAATATGCGGACAGATGTGATGTTCCTGTGGGAAAAATACGACCGGCCGGATGTGTTGGAGAAAATAAAGATCACACCTGTAGATAATGTAAAATACGTTCCTGGTGCCGTATTGTGGAATGTGAAAGGGGAGGACTACAGCCAGAGCGGAATGATGAAACTGATGGGTACAGATCTTTACAGGAATATGACCATCCGAAATGTAAATACGGTGCGTAAACTGCATCAAATAATCACGAATATGCAGGGGTAATCACTTATTCAGGAAATGAGTGCCTTTGTGTAATTTTATCACGGGGAGCACCAAATCAACATTCCGCATCACAAAGAGCATCGGTTCCGGCACATGATGATAAGCGTAAAGTTTACATAAAACGAAAAATCAGGAGAAAATATGCAAATCATCTTTTCCCGTTGTCTATCCGTATTATGTGGAGAAAGGGGAAAAGAAAGGCCGTAACAGGGCTGAGGTGGACGAAATCATCTGCTGGCTGACCGGATACGCCAAAAAGGAACGACGCTTCTTTTTATTTCACCTCCAAAATAACTACTTTTGCAAGTTCATAATTCAATAATCTAAAAAGTAGGAAATATGCTGACAGCAGAGATACATACCGCAAAAGGGATCATGGAAGTAAAGTTTTATGAGGAAGATGCCCCTAACACCGTGGCCAATTTCGTAAAACTGGCAGAGGAGGGTTTTTACAACGGATTGACTTTCCACCGTGTAATCCCAAACTTTGTGATTCAGGGCGGATGCCCCAATGGTACAGGAGCCGGGGGACCGGGCTATACAATCAAATGCGAACTCGACGGGAATAACCAGTACCACGATCGGGGCGTATTGTCCATGGCCCATGCCGGACGTGACACCGGAGGTTCGCAGTTTTTCATCTGTCACAGTCGCGAGAACACGGCTCATCTCGACCGTCACCACACCTGCTTTGGGAAAGTGTACGAAGGAGTGGAAGTAATTGACAAGATTCGCCAGGGCGACGAGATTGAGAAAATTCTGATTTTTGAAGAGTAACCCATTAAAAGCCGATCATCGAACCTGTTTGTGCCCCACCACACAGAGGAATCGATGGAGGCTACCGACCTTTCACATGCTGACATGAAAACAAAAATTGTTCTTGCATTCCTCTTTATCGGCTCATTGATACTGCCAGGATGTGATGCCACCCCCACTCCGGTGGATT
This sequence comes from Proteiniphilum sp. LBM24028, assembly GCF_056629195.1. NCBI lineage: Bacteria > Pseudomonadati > Bacteroidota > Bacteroidia > Bacteroidales > Dysgonomonadaceae > Proteiniphilum > Proteiniphilum sp. LBM24028. The sequence goes on from NZ_CM152817.1 coordinate 2,546,889, forward strand.
CTGGAAAAATTGAAGTGGTGATCAACGATATCCCTTTTCAAACGGAGAAATATTATCGGATACCCTATACGCTACAAGCATGGGAATGGGAAAAAGAGGGACTCAGGCTTGAACAGATAGTTGTTCTGGATGATCGTTCCAAAGCTGAGTTAATGACAATCACCCAGCCGGATTTGCCATTTATCAACAAGGAACCGTTAGAACCGAATCCCTACTTCGCTTATGATCAAATCTCGAGCTATTACCTGTCCATACAACTTCCCATCCCGTTGGATCAAACCAAACCCGCCAGGATTTCACATCGCTTCATGTTTAGGGATACCATTCAGCAGAAAGAGGTTATTGTGGAAGGTGGCGTTTTTACTCCACGACTTGGTGAGACACCTGTCGCCATCTCATCTCCCGTAAAAGGAAATAACTGGCTGTTTGTGAATCAGTCCACCCTGGGATATCATTTTTTCAGGTTATTTTTTGTCGACGGTAAAATACACCGGGGAGAACGTTTTGCTTTTGACAATGCACAGCTGAATGACGAAATGGACAATCTTTTGAATGGAGATCCCAAAGTAAACGAATCATATTTTAACTACAAGGATACTTTGTATGCTGTGGCAGACGGCATCGTACATTCCATAAAGGACGGCCGGGCCGAAAACAACGGGGATGCGATGGACGTCACGCTGAATACCATAGATGAGTTGGGCGGGAATTATCTTGTTCTGAATATTGGCAACGGACAATATGCCTTCTATGCACATTGCGTTCCCCACTCGTTTATGGTGAAGGAGGGGGATAACGTAAAGGAGGGTGATCCCATTGGTTTGTTGGGTAATTCGGGCAATTCTACCGCTCCTCATTTGCATTTCGAAATTACGGACGGAGCCGATCTGCTTTTCTCAAACGGGCTCCCGTTTGTCTTCAAAAAGTATACAAAAATGGCCGATTTTGAAACAGGGCCCATTACGCCGACAGTAGTTGCCAATGCCATGATGGAACAAATCTCCATTGTCAGTTTTGAATGAACTTGAAAATGGCAGACGGGAAATACATGGATATTACGCGTGCCATGAAAGACAACGAAGGGATTTTCACAGTAAGCCTAAACTTATTTCAGGACGTGACAACCCCATTCTTAACCCGCTGAATGCACAATATCCAGCATTCTTTCAATGACAATATTATTATATTTATTTAACTTCGTTGCATAAAAAATGAATTTGCACAAAAAAACACGTCTTTCACCTTGTCTGTCAGCAGTTTAAAATTCACAAATGTATTTATAGTCCAAATTGTAAATTCCTGTGTCTGTAAAATGCAATTCTTTGCATTTTTAGTTATAACGGCGTGTCGTCATGTTGTATAGTTTTAATTATATTTTTGATTGATAACGGGATTTTATTTCGGTTAGGTCGGGTTGACTATGGCGTTGAATGGCCGTAGAAGGGAGGTGCTGTAAGGCTTCTGGATTGTTATTGCCAAGATTATAAAATTTATCGAATCATGAAAACAAAGGTTTTTCTTTCTCTAATGACTTTGGGGATGATCTTATGTAGCAGTTTTCCTCAGAAAAGTGCCATTGAGGGTGCATGGCGTTTGGTAAAGGTGGAGGATCGCATGAGCGATGTACCTTTTTGGGAACAAGACACCGGTTCAGGTGTAAAATTCTGGGCAGACGGGTGTTTCGCTTTTGCCGGTTTTTTTCAGAAGGATTCGGTGGTTTTCGATAATTATGGCTGGGGTACTTATAAAATCTCTGAAGGCAACCATTACCAAGAGTACATTTTAGAAAACCATTTACTTCCAAAAGCGAAAGAGAAGACGATCAACATGTTGATAGAGATTAAGAATGACACACTCATACAGAGTTGGCCGGCAGATGAAAACTGGAATCTTCAGCAGAAATACGTCACTGAAAAATATGTTCGTCTCAAATAATTTCTAAAATGGCCAGGCATGAGAAAATTATTGGTTCTTCTAATCATGCTTCCTGCCCTTACCTTCAGTCAGGAAAACCCGAAGGTGATTGCGTCTGATGTAGCAATTGTAAATGTAACCGTAATAGATGGAACCGGAAATGCACCGCTAGCAGACATGACGGTGTTCATTACGGGAGATTCAATTGTAAGCATTCTGCAAAGCAATGCATCAGAACCTGCACATGGCACAAAAGTGATATCCGGAAGAGGGATGTATCTGATACCCGGATTATGGGACATGCATGTACACATCTCCCATAGTGAATTATTCCTCCCTTTACTGATTGCCAACGGAGTAACCAGTGTAAGGCAAATGACTTGTAACGAGAAATATTTCAGGTATTTGTCAGAATTGAGGAGACAAATTTCCGAAAAAAAACTAATTGGACCCGACATTTATATCCCTGTTGTAATTTTTGGAAAAGATCAGCAATGGGATGGCATCATGCAGATGAATACGAAGGAAGATGCTGTCGCGGTTATAAGGAAGGTAAAAGATAGCGGCGCTGATTTCGTGAAGATATTCGATTTATACGAGCCTGAAGCTTTTAAAGCTCTACTCTACGAAGCCAAAAAACAGAACGTACCTGTAGGAGGTCACTGTCCGATTGTTTTCAACATGAGTGAAGTTGCCCAGGAGGGTATGGGTACATTCGAACATTTATTTGGAATTCTTCTGGCATGTTCTTCAAATGAAGATTCAATCAGGCAGCAGTTGATTCAGACAGTTACGCAACACAACAGATCTTTTGATGATATTGTAAGATTATTATACTGGGTTCAAACAGATGAAATTCTGAAAACGTATGATCCGGTAAAGGCTCAAAAGTTATTTTCGGATTTAAAGAAAAGTGGAAGTTATCAGTGTCCGAATTTTATATTGTGGGACGGATGGTTGAAGTTAAATGAAACGTTGGCAACTAATGATGACCGGCTTAAATATGTTCCCGATTCATATTTAAAGACCTGGAGAAAGATGAGTGCAAATCCGATGAGTGCAAAATTAAGTGATGAGGATTTTATGTACGTAAAAGAAATCATCGGAAAAAATTTTGAAATACTTCAATTGCTTTGTGAAGCAGGAGTTCCCATGATAGCTGGTACGGACGTGAGCTGGACAAATCCGTATAATTTTCCCGGTTTTGGCTTGCATGATGAACTGGATTTACTGGTAAAAGCAGGTTTGACCCCAATGGAAGCCATACAAGCTGCAACAAAAAACGCTGCAACCGTACTGGGGGTACTTGATAAGACAGGGACCGTGGAACCGGGGAAACAAGCCGATCTCGTTCTCCTGGATGCAAATCCACTGGAAAACATCAACAACACCCGAGAAATAAATGCAGTATTCAGGGCGGGTAGATATTTGTCAAGAGCTGATTTGGATACTATGCTTCAAAAGGAAGAGACAATGGTTCAGTATATGAAATAATTTGTCAAAAGATTCATTTTACATTTTACTTCTTTCAAAACATACAATCATGAAAAAAAATGCGCAACAGCGTCGGGATCTGACCCTTGTCGTTTTCATATTGACTTTTCTGTGCTGGGGTTTGATTTCATGTAATAAACCGTTGCTGGAAACGGGTGAAGGGAATCTCCCGGTTTCCGGAGGGAAAATATGGTATAAAGTATCCGGCAACGGAACTGGAATACCGGTTGTCCTGATCCATGGCGGTCCCGGTGCCTCCAGCTTTTACCTGAAACCGTTTGAAGAATTGGGAAATGATCGTCAGGTTATTCGTTATGATCAGCTTGGTAGCGGAAAATCCACCTACACGGAAGACACAACCATGTTCACTGTTGAACAAAGAGTGACAGAACTCGATTCGCTACGAAAAGCTTTGGGTCTCAACAAATGGAATCTGTTGGGGCATTCTTTCGGGACGATGGTCGCCCTTGAATATTACGCAGCCTTTCCCGATCATGTGGCTTCTCTTACCTTTGCAGGGGCCTGCTTTGATGTTCCTGCATATGAAGAGAATTGTGTACAGCTTCTCAAATCCTTGCCCGATTCATTACAAAAAGCAGTTGCTGAAGCCGACTCCTCGGGTGACTATATGAATCTCCACTATCAGGAGGCCCTGACTATGTTCAACGATCTCTATGGCTCACGAAAACCGGATATGATAGAACTGGACAGTATTATGGCCACCTTTAACGCAGTCTTGAACTATTATATGCTTGGACCAAGTGATTTTTCAATTACTGGTATATTAAAAGATTACGATAGCAGCCAGTATCTGCAGGTTATTACCGTACCCACCCTCTTTACTGTCGGCGAGTTCGATACATCGGGACCACAACTGGTCAAAAGTTTTGCAGGAGAAGTGGCCGGCAGCGAATATTATGTATTCCCCAATTCGGCTCATATAACCATGTGGGATGCAGAAGAAGAAAACGTTCGGGTAGTGCGAAATTTTTTATTATCGGTAGACTCCGGAAATTAAAAATAAAGAAATCAGCATTCATCAACAAGCGGTCCCTTTTATGATTTACAGGCTGTTATTTCGATGTACACGTGCATCCAATCAATATCCGGGTCGAACCAAAACAGGTAAATAAATGTTAGACAACAGCACCGGCACCACCTCAAACGATGTGTGCCCGGAGTGATCGATTTACAAATTTATACCCTTGGATATGAATTGGACAACTATTTCCCCTGAACAGGTCCACAGCTTGTTCACCACCCTCAAAAATCGCTTCGAACAAAACATGCATCGCCATCCCGATGTAAAATGGAGAGATGTACAACAAAGACTGGAAAAAAATCAGGACAAACTGTGGTCGCTCAACGAAATGGAGGAGACCGGCGGTGAGCCCGATGTAACCGGTTATGATGACAATACAAAGGAATACGTCTTTTGCGACTGCTCACCAGAAAGTCCCAAAGGTCGCCGTAGCCTCTGCTATGATGAGGCTGCCTTAAAATCACGCAGGGAAAACAAGCCCAAAGGCAGTGCATTGGGCATGGCACGGGAGATGGGCATCGATCTGTTGGACGAAATGCAATATACCGACCTGCAGAAACTGGGTGAGTTCGACATAAAAACCTCCAGCTGGATAGTCACACCCGATGATGTGCGTGAAAGGGGCGGTTCACTTTTTGGCGATTCCCGATATGGGCGCACCTTCATCTATCACAACGGAGCCGAATCCTACTACGCTTCACGAGGCTTCAGGGGAATTCTGAAAGTTTGAAAACACCCATGGCTCTTTCACGAAAAAAATAATTAAAGGTGAAAAAGGTTATTGCAGCGGTTAACTCTAAAGACAATCGTGGTAGTACAAGGTAGTCATGCAAATGGCCTCCAGTTTCCACCGTTATATGCCTCGAAGCCATTGCTGATAAGAAACCGGACAGCCTGGGCGCTACGGGCCCCGCTTTCGCAAACCACAATGAGGGGTAAATTCATTTGAATAGTTTTCAGTTTATTCGGAAGTGAGGTAAGGGGAATATGCACAGCACCTTTCGCATGCCCTGCATCAAATTCTTCCTTCGTGCGTACATCCAGTAGCAGAGCACCCTTGTCTATCTTTTCTTTTAATTCCTCTTTATTGGGTAATTTGAATAATCTACTTAAAAATCCCATAACCTATTGTTTATATTGACCGATGTTTCACAAACACCTCTATTTCAACAACTTGACAGCTTTACCTATAACCACGCCGGAGTGTATTTTCGTCGTGATTGAAATGATTTACAGATGTGATTTTGTGACACAAGATAAACACTCTAAAGTGGATAAAGGTTTAGTTTCCTTTATACACAGTTGAACTATGCAGCTTCATCAATTGTTATCGATCTTATAAAATCTGACGTTAAAGGAGCTATAATGGAAATTAAAACACACAAGGTAGACAATATCAAGATCGCGGAAATCACATCAGGCTCAATGCTGATTAACTCACCTGAAGAAGGATTGAATTTACTGGGTAATATCTACTACCAGGGATTTGACAAAATGATCATGCATGAGAAGGATATCACTCCTGATTTTTTTGATTTGAAAAGTGGAATTGCCGGCGAGATACTTCAAAAGTTCTCGAACTATCGGATGCCCCTTGCCATTGTGGGCGACTTCTCACAGTACGAAAGTAAAAGTATCAAAGACTTCATACGCGAAAGCAATCAACACAAACAGGTAATTTTCGTGCATTCAGTAGACGAAGCGGTCAGGATTTTTTCCGGAAATTAGCAGCATTACGATACTGATTCCACTCTGGCTTCATCTACTGACTCATATTAATAGCAAAAAGTCATAAATTCTTGTCTTGGATCAAGCAAAATCACGTTATTATTCCTTAGACTTACGTTTTAAATTTGAAGGAATTCTGTATATATTTCACAGAATAAATACAAAAAATGAAAAATCAAGAGAGAATCTGTAAATTACTATTTTCCGGGGTCTATCCTTATTATGTGGAGAAAGTAGAAAAGAAAGGTCGCAGCAAGGAAGAAGTGGACGAAATCATCTGCTGGCTAACCGGATACAGTAAGAAGGAGTTGGAAAATGTATTCATCTCTGTGTTTCTGCCACTTGTTTTATGAGCGATATCTCATTCAAAATTAACAGATTATATCCGGAAGTAAACTTAATAAAAAACTACAAGATTGAGAAAAAACTAAAAAAAGTAATGTGTTTAACTGTTCAATTCGGTATTGACGTATCCCGATTTTCTGGTGAAGATTGATGCCATTGCTTTTTTACATGTACTTTTCTTGCCACAGGCCAGATATTTGTTGCAATATTTATTAGATGCTAGAAACCAGAAAGAGGAGAATAAAAATTGGTCTCATCTCTCTGGTTTCCTAATATACTGAAATATTATTTTTCCATTGTAAGCAAAAGCTCGTTCAATTGATTCAACCCGATGGTAAAGCCTTCTCTGAAGCCCATCTGAATGTTGGTTTCAAGGTCTTCAAGACTATCAAAAGTGAATGTCAAATCAATCAGGACTTTACCGTCCGTTTCACGAAACAGTATTTCCCATAAATTCTGTGGAAGCTCCGAATTCACCGTTCCGTTTTCATCGCAGAAACTATCTTTTGCACTGAACGATTCTTCCTTATTTATACTGATGTAATCTGCTCTTCCCCAATGCTTCTCCCCATCTGGACCGACCATGGCATAAAGCCAGTGTCCGTCTTCGCGGAAATCCATTGTCTTGGTCTCTGCCCTCCAGGGTTTCGGTCCCCACCACTGGTCCAACAGCTCGGCTGTTGTCCAGGCTTGCCAAACCCTTTGAAGGGTGGCGTTGAAGTCGCGCCGTACATAGATGGTATTGTTTACCTTATCAACGAAAAAATCAAATATTCGCGCCGTTTTCAACTCCGCATATTTTTTGAAATTATCGAGAATGGCCTGCCAACCGGCCCTTTGCATCTCCTGATCGTTCTGGTTTTCCGCATCAAATATAACCTTCACCAACGTAGTGCCTTGATCACCACTGAATGTAATCAGGGCTTTTCGACCATCTTCCATCGTATAGGCTATTTTTTCAAACGCTACCACCTCATCATACTGTGCGCTGAAATCGAATCCATAACTCCCGTCTTTGGCTTCCATCCTCGCATTGTATTGGCCACCCACGCGTAAATCGTTGGTTGCACTCGGGCAATGCCAGTCGTCACTTGCAAAATTCCAACTGATAATATGTTCGGGTTGGGTGTAGTAGTCCCATACTTTTTGAATGCCGGCTTGAATAGTCGACTGAACTGTGATTTTTGTTGTTTCCATCTTTTGATTTTTTAAAATGTTACACATTGAATAAATAAAGCAGATATTGTTGTAATTATCTGATTTCAGGGTTGCTTTTCTGATCCGCAAGTAGCCTGTCGAGATACTCAAACCGCTCTTCCCAGACTCTTCGGAACCTCTCCAACCATTGGTCAATTTCTTTCATCTTTTCAATCTCGAGTTGATAATATATCTCTCTGCCCCGTTGTTCCGATTTCAAGGCTCCGCATTCTGTGAGGATACGCAGATGTTTGGAAATAGCCTGCCTGGAGGTGTCGAAATGATCGGCAATTGCGTTGGGCGTCATCGTCTGTACTGCAACCAGTGCAATGATTGCCCGTCTTGTGGGGTCTGCTATTGCTTGAAATATATCTCTTCTTGCTGTCATTTATTACTTATCTTGGGTTATTATGAAACCATATGGTTGCAAATATGCAGATAACTTTTTACATGGGCAAGTCTTGAAAAATATTTAACAAAACATCGTCAGCCACCTATATGTTGTAGAGGCAGCAACATGGACTAATCCATTCATTGAAGTATATGAACACCAATTTTTATTTCAGGGCCACACAAGATTCGTCAGGGCGACGAGATTGAAAAAATTCTGATTTTTGAAAGGTGACTCACAATCAACATCTTAATGTAACATGATGAGGCAGGAGGCGGACAAACAGGCTTGTTTCCTGCTTTTGGTATGCGGCCTGTTGAGTTTAACATATTCGTAGCAAACCAATACCACATCGAATTTGTTATTGAAACTGACCAAAGCAATGTTGCGTAAAATATTTAAAATCAAATGTGATGCAAGTAGCAGTATGGGACACCTACGTAACGAAAAAAGATGGGACAATCATGCATTTCGATATCATTGCCCCAGAGGAAATTAAAGATGCTGAAAAGATATACGCTTTTGGCAGGTCGTACCTGAAAACCAAGGGAGAAGAAGGACAACCACTTTCTTCCGAAGAGTGCACATTTTGTCATATAGAATCTCTACGGCCTGGCAATGAGGAAGAAATCATCCAAGATGGTTATTATATCGTAGAAATAGAAAACTGCAATTGATGGTATAAGGTAGTAGGAGGTATGGGCGTCAGCTTTGATATCACCCACATCAAAGTATTTGCCAGTTTTTACCAACAGCAGGTATGGGAGTTGGAAAACAAATTAAACGCAGCACCGCCTGGTTCACCTCCGGGAGGCGAAATAACCTCCACATTCGGGTATCACCGTAATCCCTTTACAGGTGGAGGCAAGGATTTTCATTCTGGCATTGATTACAGAGGTTGTGTAGGTGACAACATAAAGACCACCGGGGTGGAGTTGTCACCTTTGCTGGATTCTAGGCCGGATACGGAAGGTGCATCATCATTGAACACAAAAAAAACTACAGACACTCTACGGATATCTCAGGCAAATAGATGTAAAAAAAGGGAGCGGGTAAACAGCGGACAACTCGAAACAGGGTATCATAATGGGAGAGAAGGCAGCAGTAAACAGAACACTGGAGAGCGATCAGCTTATTATCTGCGGAAATATTACCGGCATAATCAGAAGCAAGGAGTTTATTTTAAAGTCTACCGAGTCGGCCCAGGCCGATATCTTCTCTGATTTCCTGCAAGTGGAGAAGGGAAGCAGATACAATGGGAGCCTGAAAATCGGACAACAGGAAAAACGGAACATGGAACACGCATAAGCACAAAGGGAGTGAACCGTACTGGATTCGAACCAGTGGCCTCTGCCCTGTCAAGGCAGCGCTCTAAACCAGCTGAGCTAACGATTCAGGGTTGCAAATTTACGGAAAAATATACATATTTGAAAACTATAATAAATAATCATATATCTTTGTACTTTTGAACAGACAGACTGCAATCTTTTCTATTTAAATATTAACCGATGAATAGATACATCATACTTACATTCGTTGTTCTGACACTTAGTACCCCGTTTATCGATGCACAACAGAACGACTCCATCAAAAACGAAATACTTAGCCGGCATGCCAGTGATCTCGAAATGATCTCTAAAGGTCGTTCGCTCACCCTGGAACATCTGCGGAAGGGAGATCTGCCTGCCTTAAAAGAGGTGAAAGATTATCTTGCCGGTGAAATATATAATCCTTACAAAGTTTATCTTCCTGTTGAGTACTGGTTACTTTCGTTCTGGACCGAAGATTATGCCGAATTACTGCATGAGGCTAAACAGTTTTCTGCTGACACCCACTGGAACAGTGACAGTTACTGGCAGATGGGAGAAAGGTACAGGACCACATCTATGCTGAGAATGATTTCCGATAACGATCATCTCCATGAGGAGGTAGGAAAGAAATCTGCAGAATCCTATTTGCCACTAACTGTTAATATAGACAATGCGGAACTGGGTATGGAAGAAAAGGAGTTCCTCAAATTGTGGCTCTATGCTCTTCTTTTTACACCCGAAAGAGTGGACGATGAACAGGAGATGGAGGAGGTGAATTCTATGGCAACCCGATTTCTGGATACCTACGGAGAAGGTGAGTATGCCGGCTACACACGCCGGTTTATCCGTTACCGCTTCCGGCCCGGAAACTGGGGACTCGGATATGAATTTTATCTGGGTTATAATACGCTAACAGGTGGTCTGAGTAGACATTTTAGCAACAATGTGGCCGGAGGTTTCGCGCTGGATGTGCTCTACAGGGATTTAGATCTCTCCCTGCGCTTCAACTATTCTTCCACCAAAACCAAACGGGAGGTTATAAATAAGGAAATCATCTGGCCGGTCAATGTCAAGGGATATCTGGTGGGTGCAGACCTTACACTTCAGTACCCGGTCTACCAAAGGCGTGATATCAAATTTTCACCTTTCATCGGGATCGGGGGAATGGGCATGGGTCCCACAGATACAGAGATAAAAAATCATCCCGAGCTGGGCGATTTTGATGAATTGTCGGCGCTGAACTATCTGATCGGACTGGATCTGAAGCTGAACACCTGGAGCAAAATGACAGACCTCTCCCGCTATGGAGGAACCTGTCTGGGATTACGCTATACTTTTTACATGCCCAATTACAACAGAAAACACGATCTGCTGGAAGGAAACATGCACATGATCACACTTAGTTTTGGCAGCTTCGGGCGTCCCGCGAAAAGATATTTCTAAATGCAGATAAAGTAAAGCCCACGACGTATTATTTCTGTCCTATCCCGCTGTAGCCGAAACCATAGGAAGCCAGCTCCTCCTTGCTATAGATATTGCGACCGTCGATGACCAGATGGTTGTTCATAATTTTCCTCAAAATAGACCAGTTGGGCATACGGAACTCTTTCCATTCGGTGGGCACAATCAGCGCATCGGCTTCGTTGGCCGCATCATAAATATCGGCTGCATAGTAAATCCTATCGTCCAGATACTTACGTGCTTCCTGCATGGCTGCAGGATCATATGCACGTACTGAAACTCCTGCTGCAAGGAGACTCTCTATCAGAGTGAGCGAGGGTGCATCACGCATATCGTCGGTCTCCGGTTTAAAAGCCAGTCCCCACACCGCCACGGTCTTACCTTTGATATCTCCATTGAAATATCGACTGAATTTATGAAAGAGAATAGTCTTCTGGCGGTTGTTGACCTCCTCCACTGCTTTGATCACACTCATTTCATAGCCCGCATCTTCCCCTACCTTCATGATGGCGCGGATGTCCTTGGGGAAACAGCTGCCTCCATAACCACAACCTGGATAAAGGAAACTCCTGCCAATACGGGAATCGCTGCCCATACCACGGCGCACCATGTTTACATCGGCACCCACCAGCTCACAGAGATTGGCAATATCATTCATAAAGCTGATACGGGTAGCCAGCATGGCATTGGAGGCGTACTTGGTCATCTCCGAGGACAATAGATCCATGAAGATAACCCGAAAGTTGTTCAACAGGAACGGACGGTATAATTTCGACATCAGCTCCTCCGCCTCTTTGCTTTCAACACCTACCACCACACGGTCGGGACTCATAAAGTCGTTTACAGCAGCACCTTCTTTTAAAAATTCAGGGTTGGAGGCCACATCAAAATTCAGTTTCTGAAGTCCGCGCTCATTCAGCCGTTTCCGGATCACATCCCTGATACGGTAGGATGTACGGACAGGAACCGTGCTCTTGGTCACAATTAACAATGGTTTCTCCATGTGATCGGCGATGGTGTTTACCACCTTCATCACATAAGAAAGGTCGGCATTTCCCTCTTCATCAGAGGGTGTTCCCACAGCAATGAAAATGATCTCCATATCATTCAGTACCGACGGCAGACTGGTCGTGAAATGAAGCCTGTCAGCTTCGTAATTCCGGATTACAATATTTTTCAGTCCAGGCTCGTAAATAGGAATGACCCCATGCTTTAACCCTTCAATCTTGTCGTTGTCGATATCCACACAAGTCACATCCACACCCATTTCGGCAAAACATGCGCCTGAAACCAAACCTACATAACCGGTTCCTACAATTGCAATTTTCATTATATTTTTTTCTTTAAGTTATTCACCGGATAAAGCACCGTCAACAATCCCGTCACACTTACCACCGCAAAAACGATGAGCAGATCGCTGAACTTCACGATGACCGGATAGGCATCGATGATATAAGCACCGGGCGTATCGCTTAGTTTCAGCAGGCCGAATCTCTGCTGCAAAAGGCACAATACCAGTCCCGTGACTATTCCTGTGACAATCCCAATGAACGTGATAAGCCATCCCTCATACAGGAAGATACGGGTGATGAGCCGGTGAGAAGCTCCCATGTTCTGCAGGCTTCTGATATCTTCTTTTTTCTCCACAATGAGCATTGACAAGGAGCCGACCACGTTAAATACAGCTATCAACAGTATAAATGCCAGAATCAGAAAGGTAACCCACTTCTCTATCTGTAACATCCGAAATGATTCTCGTTGCTGCTCAAAACGGTTTTCCACAAGAAAATTATCTCCCAGAATACGTTCCATCTCCCGTTTAATCCTGGAGACGGAAGCGCCCGGAGCAATTTTCACATCAAGTGATGTTACCTCCGTCTTGTAATTAAATAACTCTCTGGCCAGCTCTATGGGAACGATGGCCATCTGATCGTCGTATTCGGGCTGATTCAGAGTAAAAACCCCGCCTGTCTGAACATATCCGGTGGTGAATGCTGCTGATGGGTTGGCCAGGTTTACCTGCACATCGCGTCGGGGTACATATATTTCTACGGCATCGACAAAGCCGGGGCGTGCACCCAGGGTCACGGCCAGTCCCGCACCCAGGGTCGCATAATCCACCACATCCTCTCGCAAACGGAAGGAGCCGTCTACCATCAGCTTCTCCATGTCGGTCATCAGCCTGAAATCTTCCGACACACCTTTCATACGGACGGGCACCTGCTGTTCTTCGAACTTAAAGAGTGCATTCTCTTCGAGCGATTCGGAAATCAACTGTACACCCTGCAGCCGCAGTGCCTCCTCAAATGCCGCTGTGTGGTAGTCAAACACCTTACCCTGCTTCACCGATATTTTGAGGTCGGGATCGATGGCACTGAACATATCTTTCACAATGCCGCCAAAACCGTTGAAGACAGAGAGTACGCACACCATTGCCATGGCAGCAATACCTATGCCACACACCGAAATGGCGGAAATCACATTGATGGCATTGTGCGATTTCTTTGAAAAGAGATATCTCCGGGCAATGAAGAAGGATACGTTCATGATATCATGCGAAAATCAACGTTTTTCACTGGTCTTTCAGCAACCTGTCGATATTCTCGATATAATCGAGTGAATCATCCACATGAAACGTAAGTTCGGGTACAACACGCAACTGTTTGCCCACCCTTTTCCCGAGTTCATAACGCACCGATTTCACGTTACCATTGATGTTTTCCACAAACTCCCGGGATTTGTCGGAAGGAAATATACTCAGATAAATATGTGCCAGGCCCAGATCGGGCGACACACGCACGTTGGTGACCGACACAAAAACACCTTGCATTTTCTTTGTCTCGAGCAAAAATATCTCGCTGAGTTCTTTCTGTATCAGCCGGTTTACTTTTAATTGTCTGTTTGAGTCCATATTTTATCTCTTTCTGATGAGTGTTAACCCGTCACGCACAGGTAATATCACTTTGTCAACCCTTGAGTCTTCCGCAAGCTGTTTGTTAAAATTCAGTATACTTAGGGTGGAATGATCGTTGCTTCTTACCTTCTCCACCACTTTACCATACCAGAGCGTGTTATCTGCGAGAATGAATCCTCCTCTTCTTAGTTTCGGCAATACAGCTTCGAAATGATCCAGGTAGGATTCCTTGTCACCATCCATGAAAGCCAGATCGAAACTCTCATCGCCGAACATGGGAATGATTTCCATCACATCTCCTATATGAAGGATGATCTTATGTCCATGTTCCGATTTGGCAAAGTTTGCGCGGGCAATACTTTCTATCTCGTCATCGATCTCGATGGTATGAAGTTCTCCTCCTTCCTCAAGTCCCTCGGCAAAGCAGAGGGCTGAATAACCGACAAATGTGCCAATCTCCAGTATTCGTTTTGGGCGGATCATTTGCGTGATCATCTTCAAGAGCCTCCCCTGAAGATGACCTGCGTTCATGTTCGTCTGCAACATCTTCACATGGGTATCACGCTCTATCTTCTTCAGAAGTTCAGGCTCAATGTCGCTATGCGACAGAATATAATCCTCCAGTCTGCTGTCCGTTTGCATTATACCGTGTAATCGGGCAGGTTGTATTTTTCTTTCGCTTCCAGGATCCGCCACACTTCGGAAATTTCAAGATAGGTGGTACCACCCACTTCGCCAAAGCTGCCGCCCAGATAAGCCACCCGGTCTCTGGGTGCGATCATCTTCTTTTCAATCAGCCTCCTGATGGCTTCAGTGAAATAGGCCCTCCGGCTCTCCTTGGTGTTTCCATCGCCCTTTCCTTGCTGATGTTCTGCCATGATACCATAGGAGAGCGCCAGCTCCCGTGCAAGACGTTCTGTGGTGGTAATGGCATATACCGGGCTTTTACCGCGAAATGCCGCAAGCACGCGGGCTGTTTTCCCGGTATGGCTGTCGGTCACGATGGCTTTCACATTTAGCCGCACGGATGCCTTCACTGCCTGCTTAGCCAAAAACTCTGTTACACCACGGTCATCATCAGGATCATAGGGCACGCGGATGTCATTCTCGGTAAGCTTCGTCAGTTCAGCCTCGTAGGCTGTACTGGCCATTGTCCTCACCGCCTCCACGGGATATTTGCCATAAGCAGTCTCCCCGCTGAGCATCACCGCATCGGTACGGTAGTAGATGGCGTTGGCGATATCGGTAATTTCCGCCCGCGTGGGTCGCGGGTTCTGGATCATTGAGTGCAGCATCTGTGTGGCCACGATCACAGGTTTTTTGTGATGAATGGCTTGTCTGATAAGTACCCGTTGTATACCGGGGATCTTCTCCTGAGCTACTTCTATACCCAGGTCGCCCCGTGCGACCATAATACCATATGCAGCCTCCAGAATTTCATCGGCATTGTCCACACCTTCCTGATTTTCTATCTTGGCAATAATCTTGATGGTACTTTTCAGCTGATCGAGAATCTCCTGCACCGCAAACACATCTTCCTTGTTGCGTACAAAGGAATGGGCGATGAAATCCACCTCGTGCTTCACCGAAAGGGCAATGAAATCTCTGTCGCGGGAGGTGATGGCCGGCAGGTTAATCCGTACACCGGGGATGTTCACACTCTTGCGGCTTCCCACCACACCATCGTTCATTGCGACGCATATCAGATAATCCTTGTTTACTTCAATTACTTTCAGGTCAATCTCCCCATCATCAATCAGGATGTCGTCATCCACATGCATCTCTTCGGCAATTTTGGGATAGGAAATATAAATGGTTTCCATGGATGAGATGCCATGCGGGTCACCCACGATCTTTACTTTGTCGCCTGTCTTCAGTTCAATCAGGTCTTCGGTGACCGTGGTACGGATCTCGGGGCCTTTGGTATCCACAAGTATGGCAATATGGGGCGAGACCTGACGCACATTGTTGATGATCTTCAGAAAGCCCGCCTCATCGAGATGGGCCGAGTTAAGTCGCACCACGTTCATTCCTGCATCAAACAGTTCTTTCAGAAAGGGTACGTCGCATCGCTTATCAGAAATGGTAGCGATGATTTTGGTTTGTTTAAGCATATATTTTTTGAATATTGGTTCACTTTGTTCCTGTTATTCGTTCCGCGCTTTCATTGAATATTTGCGATAAGTGAGTACAAAACCCGCCTTATTTAGATTTTTGCCGAACGCAGCAAACATCTGAACTTACGCAGTAAATTTGAATAACTACCGAATTATAAACACTCTTCAGTGAGTTTTGTTTGCCGTTCCGATTGCTTCCACAGCCAGACGGTAAGAGTCGAGACCGAAGCCGGCGATAACACCAAGACAAACGGCTGTGAGCATAGAATGATGGCGAAACTCTTCCCGGGCGTGCACGTTAGAGATATGCACTTCCACCACCGGTACCGGGACTGCCTTGATGGCATCGCGGATCGCCACCGAAGTATGGGTATAGCCTCCGGCATTGAGGATGATTCCGTCACTGCCAAAACCGGACTCCTGTATTTTGTCGATAAGTTCGCCCTCGATGTTCGACTGGTAATATCCGATTTCGATATCCGGATAACCGGTCCGCAGACGTGTCAGAAAATCATTGAAGTTATCCTGGCCGTATACATTCGGCTCGCGCACACCGAGCAGATTGAGATTGGGTCCGTTAATGATCTGAATCTTCATATCTTTACTCTTTATATTTTATTCCGCATCTTTGTCTCACGCCTTGAAAACACAAAGATACGACAATATTTTGTAGTTTATATCTCTTGAAAATGCTGAGGGCATCACAGCATGTGACACCCTCGGCAATAAATAATGTATGTTAGTTTTTTCAGTTCTCTTCACCGGCGGCAACTGCGGAGGTTTCCGTGGCGGCAGAACCGTCGCCAAAGCTTGCATTGGCCATCCGCTGGTATGAACGGTAACGCCATTGTGCACTTTCCCTGGCAGCTTCAAAGAGCTCGTCTGCCTGTTTCGGGAATGATTTGATGAGTTGCGTATAACGTACTTCTCCCAGCAGGAAATCTTTGAATTTACTCCAGTCCGGTTCTTTGCTGTCGAGCTGGAACGGATTCCTGCCTTCGGCTTCCAGTCGGGGATCATAACGCCAGAGGTGCCAGTAACCACATTCAACGGCTTCCTTCTGCTCCGCCTGTGCGGTACCCATACCTCTCTTCAAGCCATGGCTGATGCAGGGCGAGTAGGCGATAATGAGCGACGGGCCCTGATATGATTCTGCCTCTTTTAATGCTTTGAGGTAGTGCCCCTGGTTTGCACCCATGGCGACCTGTGCCACATACACGTATCCGTAGGTAGCGGCAATCATACCCAGGTCCTTTTTGCGGATGCGTTTTCCGGCAGCTGCAAATTTGGCCACTGCAGCAATGGGTGTTGATTTGGAGGATTGCCCACCCGTATTGGAGTAGACCTCGGTATCTAACACCAACACATTGATATCCTGTCCGCTTGCCAGCACATGATCGAGTCCGCCAAAGCCAATGTCATATGCCCATCCGTCTCCGCCGAATACCCAAATCGATTTCTTGGCAAGATATTTCTCCATGGAAAGAATCTCGAGGGCTATCCTGTGACCGGAACCGCTCAAAGTGGATACAATTTGTTCGGATATGCGTTTCGATTCTTCGGCATCTTCCTTATGATTGATCCATTGCTGAAAGAGTGCTTTCTGCTCATCGGAAAAAGCATCGGACTGCAAACCCTGTTGCATCAGTTCCTGTAGATGATTACGCATGCTGGTATTGGCAATCACAAATCCGTATCCAAACTCGGCATTGTCTTCAAACAGCGAGTTAGCCCATGCCGGACCTTTGCCTTCTTCATTTTTGGTGTATGGCGTGGCAGGTGCCGAAGCGCCATAGATAGATGAGCATCCGGTGGCATTGGCAATCATCATCCGGTCGCCATACAACTGGGTAATCAACTTAATATAGGGTGTTTCTCCACAACCCGAACAGGCTCCGGAGAATTCAAAGAGCGGCGTGGCAAACTGTGAGTTCTTTACATTCATCTTCACATCCACCAGGTGTGCCTTACTTGAAATATTCTTCACCATATAATCCCAGTTCTGCTGGTTATCGAGCTGTGTGGCGATGGGCACCATCTCAAGCGCATTCACTCCTTTTTTACCCGGGCATACGTCGGCGCAATTGCCACAACCAAGACAGTCGAGCACATCTACCTGAATACGGAAGCCCATACCGGCAAACTGTTTCCCCTGAGCTTTCAGTATTTCTACCCCTTCACCCACACCTTTCACTTCCTCCTCATCGAGTACAAAAGGACGGATGGTGGCGTGGGGACAAACGTAGGCACACTGGTTACACTGGATGCAGTTTTCGGGATGCCAGACAGGTACGTTCACGGCAACCCCTCTTTTCTCGTAGGTAGTGGTTCCCGTTTCCCAGGTACCATCCTCGCGACCGCTGAAAGCAGATACAGGAAG
The DNA here is from genome assembly GCF_056629195.1 of Proteiniphilum sp. LBM24028. NCBI lineage: Bacteria > Pseudomonadati > Bacteroidota > Bacteroidia > Bacteroidales > Dysgonomonadaceae > Proteiniphilum > Proteiniphilum sp. LBM24028. The sequence continues at coordinate 2,565,182 of NZ_CM152817.1, forward strand.
ACTGTAACCTCCCTGGGCGAGGATCGGTTTTACTACTTTCTGAATGAACTCAGGAGCATCATCTGATGTGTCGGCGGCAACCTGAAGAGTAGCCCACTCCGCGGGGACTTCAACCTGCTCCACCTCACCGCCGCGGTCGACGGCTGCATTGTTCATTTTTACCACTTCCTCCCCTTTTTTACCATAGGACTTCACAATGAATTTCTTCATCTGCTCTACAGCCAGGTCGTAAGGGATTACGTTGGAAATCTTGAAGAAAGCCGATTGCAGGATGGTGTTGGTACGATTGCCCAACCCAATTTCTTCCGCAATGGCGGTAGCATTGATGATATAGAACCTGATGCTGTTTTCAGCAAAATAACGTTTTACATGATCGGGAAGATGATTGGCTACCTCCTCCTTTGACCACAGTGAATTGAGCAGGAAGGTTCCATTCTTTTTCAGTCCGGCAGTCACATCGTAAAGATATAGATAGGCCGGCACATGACATGCCACAAAGTTGGGCGTGTTCACCAGGTAGGTCGAACGGATGGCGTTGTCGCCAAAGCGAAGGTGTGAACAGGTGAATCCTCCCGATTTCTTGGAGTCATAGGCAAAGTAAGCCTGCACATATTTATCAGTGTTGTCACCGATGATCTTGATGGAGTTTTTATTGGCTCCCACGGTACCATCGGAACCAAGACCGTAAAATTTGGCTTCATAGGTTGTTTCGTCCATGGAGACCTCTTCCTTTACCGGAAGTGATTTGAACGTCACATCGTCTACAATGCCAATAGTAAAGTCGTTCTTCGGCATCCTCATCGACAGATTGTCAAAGACGGATATAATTTGTGATGGCGTTGTATCTTTTGAAGAGAGACCATAGATACCTCCTACTATTTCAGGAGCTTCCTCCTTGCCATAATAGCAGTCCTTCACATCGAGATAAAGTGGCTGGCCGGTTGCTCCAGGTTCTTTGGTCCTGTCGAGCACGGCAACACGTTTGGCCGTGGCAGGCATGGCGGAAAGAAAAGCCGACGCCTTGAAGGGACGATAGAGGTGTACGGCTACCACGCCTACTTTCTCACCCTGCGCGGTCAGATGATCCACCACCTCGCGAATGGTTTCGGTGACTGAACCCATGGCGATGATTACCCTCTCTGCCTCAGGATCGCCATAATAGTCGAATAATCCGTATTTGCGGCCAGTCACTACCGCCAGCTTCTGCAGGTATTTTTCCACGATATCGGGCACAGCCTCGTAAAACGGGTTAGAAGCCTCGCGCGCCTGGAAATAAATATCATCATTCTGTGCTGTTCCGCGGGTAACAGGGGCATCGGGACTCAACGCCCTTTCGCGGAAGGCTTTCAGCGCCTCCTGGTTGATCAGCGGTGCCAGGTCGTCGTTCGACAGTACTTCAATCTTCTGAATCTCGTGTGATGTGCGGAATCCGTCGAAGAAATGAAGAAAGGGAACGCGGCTCTCAATCGCGGCAAGATGGGCTATAGCGGCAAGATCCATCACTTCCTGCACCGAACCGGTAGCAAAGAGTGCGAATCCGGTCGGCCGGGCAGCCATGACATCCTGTTGGTCACCAAAGATAGACAAGGCATGAGAAGCAAGTGCGCGTGCCGATACATGAAATACACCCGGCAGCAGTTCTCCTGCCATCTTGTACATGTTGGGAAGCATCAGCAACAACCCCTGCGAAGCAGTAAAAGTAGAAGTGAGTGCACCTGCCTGCAATGATCCATGCATTGCTCCGGCAGCACCCGCCTCCGACTGCATTTCCTGCACTAATACAGGCTGCCCGAAAATATTTTTCCTTCCGGCAGCCGCCCATTCGTCCACATATTCAGCCATGGTGGAAGATGGTGTGATCGGGTAAATAGCAGCCACTTCACTGAACATATAGGCGATATGAGCAGCTGCCTGATTACCGTCGCAGGTTAAGTAATTCTTTTTTTTGGTCATAATTATGTAATTACTAAAAGATTGAAATTTTAGTTAATAAATTACTAAATAATAAAGGTTTGAGCCACGAAATTACAACAAAAAAGTAGAAACAACAAACGATCATATCTTTTTGTTCACAAGAGACAAAAGATAACAGAAGATATATAAAATATATTTAAAAAATGATCTTTTCACTCAAGCATGACGTTATAGAAGAGGCAATGCGCGTTGCTTTCACGTTTATAACCATCATATGAAAATCATTATCATCGCAAACAGACTTCCCGTCAGGATAGAAAGAAGGGACGAACAGTTTTCAATAGAAAGAAGCGAAGGAGGATTGGCAACCGGACTTGGTTCTCTGGAAACAGAGGCTGAAAAATACTGGATTGGCTGGCCAGGCATCTATACAGAAGATGAAAAGGAAAAAGAAGAGATAACCGACAGTTTACATACACTCAACTTTCATCCTGTTTTCTTGTCGGCCGAACAAATCGAGAATTATTACGAGGGATACAGCAACAGTACAATATGGCCTCTCTGCCATTATTTCTTCTCCTTCATAGAGTACAGAGCAGACTACTGGGAGGCCTACAGGCAGGTAAATGCATTGTTCTGTAGTGAGGCACTTTCATTTATAGGAGACGATGACATTGTGTGGGTACAGGATTATCAGCTGATGTTATTACCGGGGATGCTCCGGAAAGAAAAACCAAATGCAAGCATTGGTTACTTTCACCATATTCCTTTTCCTTCATATGAGTTATTCAGGGTATTACCAGAGAGGGAGGAAGTGTTGGAAGGTCTTCTGGGGGCCGACCTGATAGGCTTTCACACACATGACTACATGCGTCATTTTATCAGCGCCATCTACAGGGTACTCGACCTGAACTGTACGCTCGACGAAGTTACCCTGCAGGAGAGAATTGTGCATGTGGACGCCTTTCCCATGGGTATTAACTATGAGCTTTACCACAACGCACCCACATTGCCTGAAGTGAAGAAGAAAGCAGACATGCTGAAAAACAAGCTGGGCGACAAGACAGTAATCCTCTCTGTGGACCGTCTGGATTACAGCAAGGGTATTCTGCATCGCCTGACTGGCTTTGCCCAATTCTTACAAAATCATCAGGAGTATCACGAGAAGGTGTCGCTGGCCATGATTGTGGTTCCTTCGCGGGACAGCGTGGATATCTATGCCGACCTGAAAACCAAAATTGATCAGTCGATCGGAGAAATAAACGGTAAATATTCCAGACTGGGATGGACACCCATTTTTTACTTTTACCGCAGCTTTACCTTCGAAGAGCTGATAGCCATGTATGACATCTCCGATATTGCCCTGGTAACTCCCCTGCGGGATGGCATGAACCTTGTCGCCAAAGAATATCTTGCCTCCAAATGCAATGAGCCGGGCGTGCTTATTCTCAGCGAGATGGCAGGTGCGGCAATTGAATTGCAGGATGCCATCATCATCAATCCCAACGATACTGATCAGATTGAAAATGCGATTTTGCAGGCACTGACAATGACGAGTGAGGAGAAAAACAAGCGGCTGCAGAAGATGCAGAAGAAGATTTCCAGGGACAATGTGAAAAAATGGGCAAACGATTTTGTCATTGAGTTACAGTCCATCAAGGCCCAAAACAAGGATATACTACAGAAGATAGTCGGTAAAAGACAACTTAACCAAATAAAGAGTGCTTATGATGAAGCCTCATCACGTCTTCTCCTGCTTGATTATGACGGTACACTTTCTCCTTTCGTCGAAAATCCGGAAAATGCGGTTCCCTCGGAAAGATTGCTGGAGATGTTGCAAAGTATGATCGGTGACGAGAAGAACAAAGTGGTGATTAACAGCGGAAGGAATCATCAGATACTCGACAAGTGGTTCGAAGGACTCAATCTTGATTTTGCAGCCGAACATGGTATATTTTACAAGGAGAACGGGAAATGGCAAAAAAATCTGCACGAAGAGGTAGTGTGGGACGATGAGATCATTGAGATTATTCAGCACACCATTGACAAGACACCACGTTCCTATCTGGAGCAAAAGGATGCTTCACTGGTATGGCACTACCGCAAGGTGGACGTGTGGCTGGCCGAGCTACGTGCCCAGCAGCTGATCAATGCACTTATCGGACCCTGTACACGGTTAAATCTGCAGATTGTGCCCGGCAATAAAATAGTGGAGATCAAACCGCCCGATTTCAACAAGGGCAGCGAAACGTTACGCAGGCTGGAACAACGGCCTTACGACTTTGTCATGGCAATAGGGGATGACACCACCGACGAAGATATGTTCCGTGTGTTGCCGCCTGAGGGGATAAGCATAAAAGTAGGAAACTTCTCTCCGGTTGCCAAGTATCGTATTCCGTTACAATCATCGGTGATCCCCTTCCTGTCGAACCTCATCAAAAAATAACATTTCATGAATTTTATCAATACAATAGCCTCACCGGGCACTTATCTCTATTATGTTTTTATTACATTACTCTTCATCGTACTTTTCATTACAATGACAATGACTCTTAACCTCGTACTCAAACGATGGAGCCGGCGTGCCCGCAAAAGCAAAAGCCTGGTGGACGACTTCATCATCCGCATCATCAGAGGATCGGCCATCTGGGTCGTTTTTGCGTTGTTGTTGCACGTTTTCAGTGCGTACCTGAAAGAAGATGAGCGGTCGTTTTCTCTTTTTGAACAGGCAAGCCGCATCCTGCTTATCCTCACCATCGGGTGGCTCATTATACAAATCGTGCGGGCGTTGTTTCACTTCTGGCAGAGAAAATTCGATATTCAGAACCCCGACAACCTGGAAGCCAGAAAAAGGCTGACGCAGATCAGTATGATTGAAAGGATTGCCGTAATTACCGTGGCGTTTATCTTTATCTCAATAGCCCTGATGACCATTGAATCGGTCCGGCAACTGGGCGTGAGTCTGCTGGCTTCTGCCGGGGTGGCGGGAATCATCCTCGGTTTTGCGGCACAGCGAAGCTTCGGACAGATCTTCTCCGGCATCCAGATTGCTTTCACACAGCCCATCCGGCTGGACGATGTGGTTGTCATCGATGGGGAATGGGGAAGAATTGAGGAGATCAATATTACCTATGCCGTAGTAAAGATATGGGATGAGCGGCGTCTGATAGTGCCGATCGATTATTTTCTGAACAACCCCATCCAAAACTGGACACGCAACTCTTCCAACATTCTGGGTACTGCCATGCTGTATGTCTCCTACGACCTGCCGGTGGATCCTCTTCGACAGGAACTGTCCCGTTTGGTGGCTGATAATTCAAACTGGGACGGGAGGGTGCAAAACATACAGGTGACCGACAGCAAAGAGTGGTATAAAGTACTCAGGGTACTGGTCAGCAGTTCAAATTCATCCAGTAACTGGGATCTACGGGTTGAGGTCCGGGAGAAACTGATCGACTTTATCAACACAAATTATCCCGGCTCATTTGCCAGGATACATGGAGATGCACCCACCAGCGATGCGGGACAAACATCAGGGACGAATAAATTTTGACAGTTGTTTCTCCTCCGAAAAGAGCACTGCCGTATTGATAAATGCCAGATGGGAGTAGGCCTGGGGAAAGTTACCCAGTTGTCTTTTGGTTTCGAAGTCGAGATCTTCACTATATAACCCCACATGGTTTGAATATGAGATCATCTTCTCAAAAATCTCTTTCGCCTCCTCCTGCTCGCCAATCATAAACAGCGCCTCTATGAGCCAGAATGTACAAATAGTAAAGGAAGAAGTGGGTATTCCGAAGTCATCTTCCGCCTTATACCGGTACATCAGTCCATTGTGGTAAAGATTCTCCTTGATAGCCTTCACCGTTTTCACATACCGCTCGTTTTCAGGCTCTATAAAATCGTAAAACTGCATCAGCAGCAACGACGAGTCGTAATCGGTATTGTCATATGCCTGTGTGAAACACTGCATTTCTTCATTCCAGCCTTTCTCGTGTACTTCAGCCTTGATCATGGCCGCTTCATTGCGCCATTTTTCGGCATAATAATCTCTTTGCAGGAGCTCCGCGATCAGGGATGCCCTGTCGACCGCCACCCAGCTCATCACCTTTGAAAAAACAAAATGCTTTTCCCGGGTACGGTATTCCCAGATGCTTCTGTCTGGATTCTGCCACGAAGCCAGTACGGCACGTACCAGATTTTTGATAATCTCCCAGATCTCCTCCACCTCGTCGAGCGTGCCTGGAAAATAAAGATAATATTTGTATATGATATCCAGCAGGTAGCCGATGGAATCATTCTGCACCTGATAATATGCCGCGTTGCCTATTCTCACAGGATGGGAGTTGGCGTAGCCGCTTAAATGAGAAAGCACCTCTTCGGTGAGGTCCCTCTCTCCCCGTATGCCATACATAATCTGGATGGGCTCCTCGCGCGACGACTTCAGGATGCGCTTCACAAAGCCGATGAAACGCTCTGCTGCGGTTTTCTGCTTCATGAACAGCAATGTGTCAATCGACATGGAAGCGTCACGTAGCCAACAATAGCGGTAATCCCAGTTGCGTGTTTCCCCGATAGTTTCGGGGAGACTGGTAGTTACTGCCGCGAGCATGGCTCCTGAATTTTGATAGGATAGCAGTTTCAGTACAAGAAGGCTTCGCTGAATCATATCGTTATACTGCAGATAATGCCGGGAGCGATTTGTAAAGTTAAGCCAGTACACCTTGGTGCGTTCATATTCGAGCAGAATCCGCTGGATGTCTATGGTCACCAGCTTCTGGTTATACGACAAAAGAAAAAACTGATGATCGTCGAGTTCCATCTCTTCCCTGTTTATGACCTTCTCCATATCCATGCTGGTATAGAGATAAATCTTATCCTCCGAATTTTCTTCCGAATAGGTTTTAATGTAACCGCTACCGACAATTTCGTGGTGTGCCCCCCCGCGGGCATAATTGATCTGCGGATCATATATTACCTTCAGCTTAGGGCGGCCCTTTATTACACGAATGTAACGATGTATCTCGGGAGGCATGTAATACCGGAGTTCTTCAGTTCTGTATCGGGGCATATAATCGAAGACAATGAAGCCATGCTCAGGTGACTCAAACCGCGTGAGGAGAATGTTGGTATGGCCGTGGTAGTTTTGGGTAATGCGATAATCGTCCGATACTTCAAAATGAAAACTCCCCCCCTTCTCTTCGTCCAGAAGCTTTGCAAAAACTGAGGGGGAATCGAAGTCGGGCAGACAAAGCCAGTCAATGCTTCCCTTTTTTGAGACCAGCGCTGCCGTGCGGCAGTTACCGATTATTCCGTAGTCCAGATTATTCATTTGATTCTCTTTACGGGATGTCTCACTGCTCTTCCTGCATGAAATCCCCGGTTTTTTTCAACGATAAAGGCAAAGATAAAACCTTCGGATGATTTCGTCGCATTACACGAAACAAAATTCGTTAAACAGTCATTTCGCCACGGAGAGAAACCTGCATGAGGCGCCTTACTTCAGCCGGTAATTTATATTTGCCGAAGAGTAACATCAGCTTGACCAGTGCAGCTTCGGTTGTAATGTCATAGCCACTTGTCACACCCAGCTTTTCCAGTTGCTGTCCGTTCCCGTAACGGTGCATCTCCACGTTCCCGTAAAGACATTGCGTGACGTTCGTCATCACGATTCCACGATCTATTGCTTCCCTCAACAGGTTGATGAACCAGGGGATGCTGGGCGAATTGCCGGTACCGTAGGTTTCCAAAATCATGCCACGCAGGCCGGGAATATCCAGATTCGCGCTCACTGCCTCAAAGGAGATACCGGGAAATAATTTCAATACCACGACATGAGGATCCATTGCATAATTGAAGCGGACAGGTTTGCTATAGTCGGGTGTCAGAATAAACTTTTCATTGTACCGTATATTCAACCCTGCCTCGGCCAGGTAGGGATAGTTGGGACTGGCAAAGGCACTGAAGTTGTCGGCATTTACCTTGGTGGTACGATTCCCGCGCATCAACAGATTCTGCATATAAATGCAGAGTTCAGGGACAACAGGAAGGCCTGCTTCATCCTTGTCGGCCGCGATCTCAAGCGCTGTGATCAGATTTTCCTTTCCGTCGGTACGCAGCTTCCCCACAGGGAGTTGAGATCCGGTAAGGATCACCGGCTTGGTAAGGTTCTCCAGCATCAGCCCCAGTGCTGAAGCTGTGTAAGCCATGGTATCGGTACCATGCAGAATCACAAACCCGTCGTAATCGTTGTAATTGTCTTCAATCACTCTGCCAATCTGCTGCCATATGGCAGGCGACATATCCGATGAATCGATCGGCGGTTCAAAGAGATGGGTATCCACCTGAAAATTCAGTCGCTTTATTTCGGGTATATTGGAGCGAAGATGGCTAAAATTAAAAGGTTCCAGTGCGCCCGTTTCCATGTTCTCCACCATTCCGATTGTTCCGCCGGTATATATCAGTAAAACCTTCGCATTGTAATCAATCATATTTTCTTTTTTTGCAAATATAACACTTTGTAAATAACGGCATATCTTTTTGATATTATTTTTCAAACACAGGCTCATAACAATCAAAACAAGTTGCATTTTTATACTTATTGGCCGGAATAGAGCGGATACGAACCAAACAGGAAGTGAATTGTTTAACTGATTAACTGAAATAATTCAGTAATTTTCGGTGTATTCCAATTAAATTATTTCTTTATGGCAACACATTCTATTTTGAGTAACTGGAGAGAGAACAATATTTTTGATACTGAGATCGACGGCCATACCGTCACCATAGACATCCCCGCAGCATCGGGAGGTGACAATGCAGGCCCTGGACCAAAAAAACTGCTGTTGGTGGCAGCAGCCGGATGTACGGGACTCGACATCGTGACCATGGCACGTAAAATGCGCATCGATCTGAAGAAGTTTGATGTTCGCATCAATGCCGAGGTGGCCGAAGAGCACCCCAAACAGTATACTTCCCTCCATGTAATCTACGAATTTGGAGGAGACGAACTTCCAAGGGAGAAGCTGGAGAGAGCCTGTAAAATGTCGTTCGATACCTATTGCGGCGTACTGGCCATGTACAAAAAAGCAGTCCCTGTAACTTACGAAGTAGTCATCCGGAACGAATAATTTTCAGGGGTCATTACGGAAAAATTTCCATATATTTTCCTACCTTTGCAAACTATTTCGGATTATACTTCATAAAATTTACTGAACTATGCAAACAATGGACTCGTTTAATTTTGCCGGTAAAAAGGCATTCGTGCGTGTGGACTTCAATGTTCCACTTGATGAAAACTTTAACATTACGGACGATACGCGCATCCGTGCAGCCATCCCTACATTGAAAAAGATACTGAAAGATGGAGGAAGTCTTATCATCGGATCACACCTGGGCCGGCCAAAAGGACCGACCGATAAATTTTCACTTAACCATATTTTGCCCCGTATATCCGAACTTTTGGGGGTGGATGTCCAATTTGCGAGCGACTGCATCGGTGAAGAAACGGAAGCAAAAGCTGCCGCCTTGCGTCCGGGTGAAGCCCTGCTGCTTGAGAACCTCCGTTTTTACGCCGAGGAAGAGGGTAAGCCCCGCAACCTGGCAGAAGACGCTTCGGCCGAGGAGACGGCCGCCGCAAAGAAGGCGGTGAAGGACTCACAAAAGGAATTCACCAAAAAACTGGCTTCCTATGCCGATGTATATGTGAATGACGCCTTCGGAACCGCCCACCGGGCTCATGCATCTACTGCGCTGATTGCCGATTATTTCGATGCCGACAGCAAGCTTTTCGGCTATCTGCTGCAGAATGAGATTACCGCCGTAGAAAAGGTGATGAAAGAGACAGAACGTCCATTCACCGCCATCATGGGAGGATCAAAGGTTTCCACCAAAATTGAGATCATCCAGAACCTCCTCGACAAGGTAGATAATCTGATCCTTGCAGGCGGGATGACCTACACTTTTGCCAAAGCATTTGGCGGTAAAATAGGCAATTCTATCGTGGAAGACGACAAGCTCGATCTGGCAAAAGAAATTGTGGAGATGGCCAAAGAGAAAGGTGTAAACCTGGTACTGGCAACAGATGCCAAGATCGCCGACAGTTTCAGCAATGATGCCAACACCGGTTTTGCTTCCGTGAATGAGATACCCGACGGATGGGAAGGTCTCGACATCGGTCCCGAGTCTGAAAAAGCATTCACCGAAGTGATCAAAAACTCAAAGACTATTCTATGGAACGGACCCGTAGGTGTGTTTGAATTCGATAATTTTGCCGATGGCTCCAGGGCCGTATCCGATGCGATTGTGGAAGCTACCCGGAAAGGGGCCTTCTCCCTCGTGGGCGGCGGCGACTCTGTAGCCTGCGTGAACAAGTTCGGGCATGCAGACAAGGTATCATACGTGTCCACCGGTGGCGGTGCGCTCCTCGAAATGATTGAAGGAAAGATACTCCCGGGCGTAAAAGCGATCAGGGGATATTAACTCCGAAGTAAATAAAGACATACAATAATGCTGGGGCGGTTCATTGGTTTGAAACCGCCCTTCTTTTATTCTTAGAAATTCAATAGCCGGTTCCTGCGTATTCTCAGCATTTTTTTGTAATTTTGGCCTCAATTTCAAACAGAACAGCATCGTCTGCAGGAAACCGGACTTTTCACAGGTTCAAAGATTGTCTGAAATTGGTTTTCACGTTTCAAAGCCTTTTTGGCCAATTCCGCCGGGTTCGGTTCTGTCTGATCCATTCAGATTCAATCTTATAACAATGAATATTTCGTACAACTGGCTCAAAGAGTATCTGCAATTTGATTTATCACCGCAGGAAACTGCAGATGTCCTCACCTCCATTGGACTGGAAACAGGGGGCGTGGAGGAAATTCAAACCATCAAAGGAGGACTCGAAGGTTTGGTCATCGGGGAGGTACTTACCTGTGTGGACCATCCCAACTCCGACCACCTGCATCTGACCACCGTAAACATTGGCGGCAGCAGTGAACCGTTGAGAATTGTATGCGGCGCTCCCAACGTAACAGCCGGGCAGAAGGTGGTAGTAGCTACTGTGGGTACCAAGCTCTATGCCGGTGACGGGGAATTTACAATAAAACGTTCAAAGATACGGGGCGAGGAGTCGCTGGGTATGATCTGCGCCGAAGATGAAATAGGTATAGGTACCTCACACGATGGCATCATTGTGCTTCCCCACGATGCGCCGGTGGGCATGCCCGCAAAAGAGTATTACAATGTGAAGAGCGACTATGTGTTTGAGGTGGACATCACCCCCAACAGGGTGGACGCCGCCTCTCACTATGGCGTGGCGCGCGACCTGGCAGCATGGCTTCAGCAGGCAGGGAAAAAAGGCAGGCTTACCAGGCCATCGGTCGATGCATTTGCCACCGACAAGAAAGAAGGGGGCATAGAAGTAGTGGTTGAAAACCGGGAAGCCTGCCCCCGCTACTCAGGACTCACCATCAGGGGTGTTACCGTGAAGGAGAGTCCCGACTGGTTGAAAAACAAACTGCTGCTTATCGGCCTGCGCCCCATCAACAACATTGTGGACATCACCAACTTCGTGCTGCACGAGACCGGGCATCCCATGCATGCGTTCGATGCAGCTTATATCAAGGGAAATGAAGTGGTAGTACGCACGCTGACCGAAGGGACAAAGTTCGTCACACTCGACGGGCAGGGGAGGACGTTAAGCGGACGAGATCTGATGATCTGCAACGCCGAAGAGGGAATGTGTATTGCCGGTGTATTCGGCGGCCTCGACTCGGGTGTAACCGAAGAGACCAGAGATCTTTTTCTGGAATCAGCTTATTTCAACCCTACCTGGGTACGAAAGACCGCCCGCAGACACGGGCTGAACACCGACTCCTCCTTCCGTTTTGAGCGCGGCGCCGATCCCAACAATACGGTATATGTCCTGAAACGGGCCGCATTGCTGGTGAAAGAGCTTGCAGGCGGCGAAATTGAGGGAGAGATACGCGACATTTATCCCGAACCGGTAGCACAGCAGGAGGTGACACTCTCGTACAAGAAAACAGATGCGTTGATCGGGAAAGCCATCCCCAGAGAAACTATAAAAAATATTCTGCACAGTCTGGAGATTACCATCACACACGAAAATGAGGAAGAGCTTACGCTGCGTATCCCTACTTATCGCGTGGATGTGACCCGCGACGTGGATGTGATTGAAGATATTCTGCGCATCTACGGATACAACAACATTGAGATCAGCGATACACTGCGGGCCAACCTCTCCTACCAGACGCCTACCGACCGCAAGCACAAACTGCAGACACTCATCTCTGAACAGCTTTCAGCAAACGGCTTTGGTGAGATCATGAACAACTCTCTCACAAAAAAATCATATTACGAAGGGCTGACAAGCTATCCTGCAGCGCACTGTGTGTCGCTGTTGAATCCTTTGAGCAACGACCTGGGCGTGATGCGTCAGACACTGCTCTTTGGCGGGCTCGAAAGCATTGCCTATAACCGCAACCGCAAGCATGGCGATCTGCGTTTTTACGAATTCGGGAACTGCTACCGCTTCAATGCGGACAAAAAAAGAGAAGATGAAATTCTTGCGGAATATACTGAGGAGACACGCATCGGATTGTGGATATGCGGAAAGCTCACCCACAAGAACTGGGCAAAGGTCGAAGAACAAAGTACCGTCTTTGAACTGAAAGCACATTTGCTAAACATCCTTAAAAGACTGGGGGCCGACAGGGACAGATTGCAGTTTGAACAGTTACAAAATGAGTTTTTCTCCACCGGAATGACCGTCCGTATCGCCAAACAGGCCATCGGCAGCTTCGGTATCGTCTCCCCTAAAATAAGTCATCTCTTCGATATTGATACTGAGGTCTACTTTGCAGAGATGAACTGGGATGCACTAATGAAGGAAACGGAGAAACAGTCGGTTCGGTTCTCCGAAATAAGCAGATTCCCGGCAGTAAGCAGGGACCTTGCATTGCTGATCGGTAAAGAGATCACCTTCGCACAAATAGAACAGATTGCCTTGCGGTCCGAAAAGAAATTACTGAAGGAGATAACCCTCTTCGATGTGTATGAAGGGAAGAACCTGCCTGAGGGAAAGAAGTCCTACGCGGTCAACTTCCTGCTCCAGGACGAAGAGAAGACACTAAACGACAAGCAGATTGATGCCGTGATGCAGAAGATCAGGCAAAACCTGGAAAAAGAGATTGGGGCACAGTTGAGATAGATTGATTGGACTATGTGCCGATAGTGGATTTGATGAGGCAAATAATTAGAAACTTAAAACAGCTCTGTAAAGCCTTGCATAAAGACTTCAGATCAGATTCATAAAAATATGGGAAGAGCATTTGAATATAGAAAAGCAACCAAGCTGAAACGATGGGGCAATATGGCCCGCGTATTCACCAAACTGGGAAAACAGATCACCATTGCCGCGCGTGAAGGGGGTCCCGACCCTTCCACCAACCCACGGTTGCGCGTGCTGGAACAGCAGGCAAAAAAGGAGAACATGCCCAAAGAGAACGTGGAGCGTGCCATCAAGAAAGCGACAGACAAGGATGTGTCAGACTATAAGGAGATGGTCTACGAAGGTTATGGACCGTTCGGCATTGCCATTGTGGTGGAGACGGCCACAGACAATCCCACACGCACCGTGGCCAACGTGCGCAGCTATTTCAACAAACATGGCGGTTCGCTGGGTACTTCAGGAAGCCTTGAGTTTTTGTTTGATCACAAATGTGTCTTCAAAATAGCGGATAAAGAGGGTGTCTCACTCGAAGATCTCGAGCTGGAGCTGATTGATTACGGAGTAGATGAAGTGATTCCGGATGAAGGTGAGATCCTGCTCTACGGTGATTTCAAATCATATGCCGACATTCAGTCCTACCTTGAGGAGAATGGCTTTGAGATTCATTCTGCTGAATTTGAACGTATACCAAACGATACCAAAACCCTTAATGAGGAACAACGAGCCCAGATTGAGAAGCTTCTTGAGAAGTTTGAAGAGGACGAAGACGTGCAGAATGTGTTTCACAATATGGACGAAGGGAATGAAGAATAATCGCCCTTCCTGTTAAAAATGAAAGCGAGGCACATAAGTCTCGCTTTTTTTGTAGCGCATAGCGGAATCGAACCGCTATTCATTGCCTGAGAAACAATTTTCCTAACCGTTAGAAGAATGCGCCTTCTGATTGGATGGTACAAAATTACGGAAAAAGTGAAACCGTTGTATCCAAACAAGCCATTTTTTTTTATTTTTTCAACTCATCATACCTGTCGAGCGCCTCCTTGGCCGCTGCATAAGAACTTTTCCGGCACATATGCAGGTCTTCCTCTAACCGCGCCAGCAGGTTTATAATATCCGGATTGTGATAAAAACTATTACGAAGATGCTCATTGATAGTCTCATACATCCTATATTTGGCCTGCTCGTTCCGTTTGCGGTAGAAATATCCATTCTTCTTCACGAAGTCGATGTACCGGTCCACCATGTTCCATATCTCCGCAATGCCAATGTTATAATAACCCGAATAAGTCAGCACCTCGGGTGTCCAGCCCGAGTCGGGAAGAGGAAAGAGATGTAAGGCGTTACGCAGTTGCCTTCGTGCCATTCTCGCCTTGTCTATATTATCTCCGTCAGCCTTGTTGATGACGATGCCATCGGCCATCTCCATGATCCCTCTTTTAATTCCCTGAAGCTCGTCTCCCGTACCGGCAAGCTGAATGAGCAGAAAAAAATCGACCATAGAATGTACGGCAATCTCCGATTGCCCTACACCCACTGTCTCGATAAACAGATAATCGAATCCGGCCGCTTCACAGAGTATGATGGTCTCCCGTGTTTTTCGGGCCACACCGCCCAGTGAACCAGCCGAAGGTGAGGGACGGATAAAGGCATTCTGTTCTACAGAGAGCCTCTCCATGCGGGTTTTATCTCCCAGGATGCTACCCATGGAACGTTCACTCGACGGATCTATTGCCAGCACTGCCAGTTTATGTCCTTTTTTCAGCAGATGCATGCCAAAGGTATCTATGGAGGTACTCTTACCTGCCCCGGGGACGCCGGTGATACCCACGCGGATAGAATTCCCGGAATAGGGAAGACATTGTTCTATGATGGCTTGCGCTTTCTCCTGATGATCGGGCCTCGCACTTTCTACAAGAGTGACGGCCTGACTGAGGATCACCCTGTTGCCGGACAGGATCCCTTCCACATAGTCAGACACGGAATGATGACTGCCCCGGATCTTTTTCTTCAGATAGGGGTTTACACTGGGAGGTTGAGTAACACCTTTATTAACAGTCAGTCCTTTGTAATGTGGTTCATTTTCGGGATGTTCCATTATCTGCTGATAAAATTAAGACCGAATGAAGTCTTTTGCAAAGATACTTCATTCGGCCTATATGTCAAATTTTGCCGGTTTATTGCTTTGGCGTTACCGTTCCCTTGATAGTGAGCACATATACCGTATCAGGGACATTGGTATAGACGGTGATGGTCTTGTTAAAGGTGCCCGGACGTCCTACCGTGGAATATTTCGCGGAGATGGTGCCCTTTTTTCCGGGCAACACCGGTTCGCGTGTGTAACTGGGTGTGGTACATCCGCACGATGCCGACACACGTTGTATGACAAGAGGGCTTTTACCGGTATTTGTAAATTCAAACCGGGTGGTTACCGCACCAAGCTCTTCCTTAATGGTGCCGAAATTATGTTCCGTGCGCGCAAAGGCCACCTCCGGCTTCTGCTGGGCAAAAAGCCCGCTGCCCAATAAAAGGGTGAACAGAAAAATAATACTCAATTTCTTCATCGTGATATCTATAGTTTTAAAACTTTTCTTTCTTCTACGTACGACACAAAAGTAACAATTAAGTTTAGTTCCGGCTTATTCTTTAACAATAATTCTGATTCCGGCAGTATGCGAGGTAAACTCAGGTGCATACATGCACTGAATTGTCGTCACACCATTGGCATAGCTGCCGCCACGAGTCACGTAGACCGCATATTCAAAGATGTAGGTCCCGCGGGGAAGCAGGTCGAAATAGAAGTTTGTGGAAGCATCTTTCGATGTTTGGTAGTAGAGAATACCACTCTGCCGCCTGATACCCGAGAGCTGATCTACCGGCTCAAAAGCAACAGCCCTCATATCTTTCAAATGCACAAACTCCAGGTCCCGGTCGGTACGTACAGTCAGTCGCATCACCACCTTATCACCCACCCTGATCGGATTCTCTCCGGTGACACGTATCAGTTTGGTTCCCGAGGCATCGGTTTGCTCTACAAACAACTGTTTTTCAATGTCGAGGGAAGCATCGTTTTTACTGATTTTGTCCAACTCCTCGTAATATTGACGATACAGTGCACCCCAGGCAGGAGCGATTCCTCGGTGAGTCACCGTGACTCTGCCCATTTCAGGAACAATCTCATTTCGGCTCCAGCTCTCCTTTATGTAACCCGTACCCTGTTCACGTTCCTTTGGCTCCACAAGGCGTTCACCTACTGTGATTACCGTCTCACCCCGTGTAGAAAACCAGTCGCCCCCCATACTCAGCAGCGCATAGACTGCATCGGCGGTGGCATGGGTGGACTCCCACATCTGGGTTTGCTTTTGTTTCAGCAGCCAGCGCTTCATATTGTCAGTCTCACCCTCCCTGGAGCCTCCTGCACGGAAGGCATCCATGATGAAGGTGTGAACAGAGACGGCCGACTGCGACATGAATACCTGCGCCCGGTTGTTGGGCCAGTACATTCCCATTTCTTCCGAGACAGATGCATGCTCACGAAAGGAGTTCAGTATCTGCTGTACAACATGGCTTTTACCCTCACGTTGCAGAAGAAGGGTAATCAGTGCACGTTCATAAAGGCCGTATGAGCTCCAATATTTCTCTACCACGGAGCGGTAGAAGGAAGTCATTCCCTTTATTTCTTCATCCATGGGATGTTGGGCATAAGCACTACGGACATACAAATATTCCAAATCGGTGCGGGGTAACGACTTAATATTCTTCCAGTCCTTGTTAAGCTTCTTCAGCTCGTTGAAGCGGCGGACGGCTTCCGCATCGATAAAACCGATCGCCTGCAGCTCCATGGAGAGTGTTTCACCGGAAAATTCCACAGCATTCAGTTCCCTCAATCGGTTGAAACCATACAATATATATTGTGTGATTCCTACATCGGGGCTGAAGCCTTTAAACCAGCTCCAGCCACCCTGGTTGGTCTGGAGTTCCTGCAGCCTGCCAAGTGCGGTCCGGGTAAGGTTGCCGCTTCGGTTCAGGTCGAAAAGCAACGACAATTTTTCTTTTTGTTCAGCTTCGGTTCCTGCTTCAAGTACCCAGGGGGTCTCTTCCAGCAGGATATTTTTCAGTTCCTGGTTTTTCTCCAGATTGGAGAGAAGCGTCTCTTTGCTTCCGTCCTGTTTTTTCCATGCTTCGAGCATGGCAGTAACCTCGGGATATGCTTTACCAATGTGCGCGCCCAGCGTGTTGGCATAAAAAGAAGCAAACCAGGATACCGCATTATCACTCACCGGTTCTCCCAGCACAGGCAGAGCCTGTAGAGCGTACCATGCCGGGTTGGAGGCAAACTCAAGCGTAAGACGGTAATCACGGGCTGATTCCGACGGGTTGTTTAGCAGGCGGTCCATGGTAAATGTCTTCGACTGGTTCCCGTTCACGTCGAGTCGCATGCTTTCGGTTACCAGCATCCGGTTGGGCAGGACAGCCAGCACATGCTGCTCACCGTCGCTGAATTGTGCAGTACGTGCCACGATACGCACGCCAAGGAGATCAATACCCGAAGGTACATCGAATATCCAGGATAAATCGGAAGAGGCTCCTTTGGCCAGCGAGAATTCCTTCATCGGGTTGGGCACTGGAATATTATCCAACACCTCATCTGTGGCAGGATCGAAAAACTCCAGCATAACTTTTCCAGTTTGGGTACTGTCTGAAAGGCTGGAAATTTTGGTGGAGAGGACCGTTCTGTCGCCATGACGCAGGAAGCGCGGCATATTTGGAGTAACCATCAGCTCTTTCTGCGAGATGGTAAATGCCTCGGTTGTTCCGCTTTTCAGGTTTTTATCGTGAGCCAGCACCCTGAAACGCCATCTGGTATTGCTTTCGGGCACGGTAAAAGAAATCTGGGTTTCTCCTTTTTCATTTGTTTTGAGACGGGGATAAAAGAAGGCTGTCTCGGCAAAGTTCCGGCGGATAGAAGGAGGTGCATCCGTTCCCTTGAGCGACGGCGATGGAGGTACGACGTTTGCATCACGACTGGTTAACCCCTTCTCTTCCTTCATTGCCATATCAAGTGACATTTCGGAAATCACTATTCCATTCTGCTGTCTGGGTTGTGCATATCCCGCAACCACGCTCTCATTCAGCTGTCCTCCTCTGAGCATCATCCTGTTATTATACAAAGAAAATCCATGCCAGTTAAAACGGTCGAATAAGAACGACATCTCATCTTTCACTGGAATAAGAAAGTTTCCCCATGCCGTCACGGAACCGAATGACTGGTCACTGTGCAGCTCCATCATGGAACGATACCGGTTGTATGAGAAGAGGGTAAGGTTCCAGGGCTGTGACGGATAAATCTGGTCCAGCGAAAAGTCATACATCGAAGCCAGTACTTCCGCCATCGACGGATTATCTGCGCTATCGGTAACCGTTATCCTCCACTCCTCCTTTTCTCCGGGACGAATCCTGTCACGGAATACATCAAGCTTCACTTTTAGATTTTTATCTTCTTTTTCAGGGTGCACATCCACATGGTGGGCATAGAATCTCTCTCCTTTCACGTAGGTAAGCATCAATGTAACACCCCCCTGGTATTGGTTGTTATAGGCTATGGAGAAAAGTCGGTTTTCATTTTTCAGTTTTATCCATTTTCTTTCCAGCAGCCTTTTCTCCTGCCACAGTTCATACAAAACATGAATCTGTTCTGATGCACCCAGGATCACCTCTGCGTTCTTGCCGGGAGAAAAAGAGGTTTCTTTTCTTATGAGCCACTCATCGGTTTTGATGGGGGGTCGCTTGTCGGCAAAGGAATAAAGAACAAAGTCATGTTCTGTCTTAACCGGATTTTTCCGGTGGTCTTCCGCCAGCAGTCTTATCCGGTATTTTCCTGACGACAGCCGGCTCAGTCTCTTTTGGAGCTGAGGCTGAAGCCCTGTTACAAAATCGCCTTCAAGTACAAGCCGGTCGGTGGAGTCATTCTCCTTCACGGAGTAGAGTTGATAAGTTCCTTTGGACTCAATATCAGCACCATCGGTATTTTTGGCAAGTATTGTGATTTGCTGGTCGCTTTCTTTCTCCAGTCGCGTCGGTATATCTATCTCCAGTATCATGGAGAGATCACCCACCGTAACGGTGTAGGTTCCTGTCTGTGTCTCCCCGTTCAGATCGGTCACGGAAACCTCCACCACAAAAGAAAACATAGATTTGAGCGAATGTTGCTCATCGGGTTTTGTGGGTGTGAAGGTGATCTCAAATGCCCCATTCTCGTCGGTAGTGACCACGCCCTCTGTGAAATGTTCCGGTGTGCCGCCCCATCGCCACCACCAGGGTTGCTGTCTGGTTATGCGCCAGTCTGCCTCCGCCTGTTGCAAGCTGATACCCGAAAAGTTTACCGCCCTGCCCTTCAAGGTAATCTCTTCGCCGAACTTGTAGGTCTTCTCTATCTTTTCAAAAGTCACTTCAAATGTGGGTCGTTTATATTCTTCTACTTGAAAACTCACATTCCCCGACTTGGTTTCTATGGTGAAACCTCCTGTCAGGATGTCCTGAGGTAGCGAAAACTCTCCCGACACCGATCCGTAATCGCTGGTTATCAACGTCTGTTTCGAAATTTCACGGTTGTTGGCATCCCGCAACACAAAGTCTACCGCTTTATTTACCACAACAGAGCTTTCCTCTTCGGTTGTGCGGGTGAGTACTGCCTTGAAGAACAGAGTCTGTCCCGGCCGGTAGAGACTTCGGTCGGTGAAGATTGTCGCCGTTTCCCCCCCGGCAGGTTCGCTGCCGGAGTAGTTTTGATATGCATAAGGAAGCCGGCTTAGCAGCGAACCGTTGTCATTTCCCGAAACAGCATGATAAAAGACATCCTGGTTGGGGATCTCTTTCCGGTATACAGCCATTCCCTGTTCATTGACAGGGAGGATCTCCACCGTAGTGAGGGCAGAATTACGCCAGTTGCCCGGCAGTTTGTATATTTTTATTTTTGCTCCTTTCACCGGCTCACCTGTCACCCTGTTTACCACAAAGAAATCATAACGATCTTTTGCGGATGAACGGGTAAAAACGGAAAGGTCGGAGACGGCGAAATAATAATCGGAACGATTGTTTCCTGATATTTCCGGTGATGTGTCGAACGTAAGCTGATATACTCCGGGAGCGTCCACGGCCACCTCAAAGAGTGTCTCTCCCTGCAAATATTCAGCCACATCAGGTAAAGAAACAGAAATATTTTTCAGAAAGGTTTTTTTATTTTCAATCATACTTCCGGCATTATATTGAGCCATAGACACATCAACCGGTGAATCGATCTTATACAACTTCGCATTCAGCGATACAATATTTTTAAAAGTAACCTTTAGCTTTTTCTCTCCTTTTACAGGGAATATCTTTTTTCCTGAAACCGAATAGTGAGGTTGTGTCAGCTGCCGGAGGCGATTCTCCAGTACCGATACCCGCCGGTACTCCGGATATCTTGCGATGTTGGCGCGCAACAGTTCATAAAGTTCCCGCGTTTTTTCCATGCGCTGGAGGCTGTCGCTCCTGGGCATTTCCCAAATCTGGCGCTGATATAATGCAGCTATTTTATCAATAACCTCTACAGATATTCCGTTTTCCTTCCATTTTTCCTGCAGCTGCTGCAGCGATGGCAGGGCATGGGTAGTATATGCTGAGTGCAGAGCCGACAAATAATCGAGTTTATCCAGTTCGGTTAACAGTACCGATTGTCGCATCCCTCTTTTCAGCAGGGAAGCCATCAGTTGCCGATAAATTTCGAGTGTCCACAATCCGTACTCCGGAGCCTGCGGACTGAATGAGAGTGAAACAAACTCATCTGCCGGTGAAAACAGCGATGCAAGTGTAATATTTTTACGTGTGAGCGTGCGGCTGAAATCCCCATCCGTCTCTATCTGTCTGAATATTTCGATGGCACGGTTAGCCAGAAAATCATAGATGGTGGGATAAAAGATGCGTGAATCTTTTCCCAATTCCACCACAGGAGCGTAGAATACCACATCCGCATTTAAAAGTTTATCCGCGGGGCCAAGTGAAGCACCTAAATGTTCAGTCACCTTATTATTAAAAATTTCCCTTGTCCACTCCTTCATGTCGGCAGGCACAAAATCACCCAGTTCCGTACGTTGATCAATCGTCCACCGGTCTCTCCTGTAATATTGCAGATACAACTCACCCAGCATGGAATGGAGTACCGACTGTTCCACTTCATCGGTACTCTTCTTCACCATCTCATTCAGATTTCTGAAAATAAGCGTATCTCTTTGCTCATCCAGAACCAGGTCATATTTTCCCTGATAAATCAGCGCTTTGATCACCTGCGGGCTATTCTTTTCCTGTATTGCCCTGCGCAGGATACTGTTTACTTCTGCCGCGGCCGATTGAGGAAGTGACTTTTCTTCAAGTTCAACAACTTTTTTCCAGGCCTGATCATACCTCATAGTGTGTGTTGTTTGTGCAGACAGAGCCAGAAGACCCACCAATGCCATCCACAATAAAAAATATCGTTTCATCGGTTTATATTTTAACGTTATGCAAGAACATAATCCAAGCAAACTTGTCTTCTGTCCTATTTATTCATTTATTGTGTAGTAACAATTCATTCCTTATTTGGTTGAAAGAGAAGGAAAGAAAACCGCACATAAAGCTCTCTTTGCCACAAAGAAGATGATGAAAGTATTATAAAAGAAAATAATAATATAGGTAAAGGCAGCCCGGAGAAACCGTCGGGACTGCCTTTTCATTAATAAATTCCCCAAGAAGCGGGGAATCGTGCAATACGCTGTTATTTTATGGTTACGGAAATGGTACCGCTGTTTTTCTTGTCTTTATCATATACCACAATATCGGTTTTACCCACTTTTACTCCGGTAATGGTAATTTTGTCCTGGGCAACCACTGCCGTAGCAATTGTAGCATCTTTTGTCTCCACAGTATAAGGCGCTACACCTCCACTGACTTTCACATCTACCGTTGCCCCTACTGTCGCTTCCGGAGCAGGCTTATCGAATGTCAATGAGACAGCTTTCTTTACCGTGACGGAAATCTTGCCACTGGTTTTTTCTTTATCGGTCACCGTAATGGTAGTAGTACCTTCCTTCACTCCGGTAATAGTAACAGTGCTTTTGTCCACAGTGGCGGTAGCGATGGTTTTGTCGGCCGGATTCGCTGTATAAGGGACTATTCCCTTCCCTACATTGACGGTAGCCGTTTTTCCTACTTCCACTTCCACTTTGCTCGGAGTAAAAGTCAATACTTTCTTATCGTCGTCTTCACAAGCCACAAACAATATACAAGCAAGCACTATACTCACTGCATAACTTAACTTCTTTACATTCATAATCGTAAAAGTTTAAAAATTAATAATTAGGTTCATCAGAAAATTTTATACGCATCATTTTTGAGATCTCGAGTAAAAACAGTGCATTTATATTCTCTATGATGAAAAAAGAGGTGAAAACGCTGCCCTCTCTCCCTGCATTTTGATTTAATTAACTAATAAATTATTCTCTTTTTAATCGAAATAAAGACGATAAGGAATAGTATACGAATATGAAACAAAGAGTTACCCGGGTCATTTTTCTATAAGGAAGGGAAATTCTATTTACATTTATTATAATTATAAAATTCTGATTGAATTCCGTTTCCGGCGGTAAATTACGCCCAAACCGTGGAGAGGGAAAACAGGATCTCCATTTATCACTATTCCGGGGACAGGCATCTTTCTTCCTAAGGTTTCAGCACAACGCCCATTCTTTTCTTACCGTTTATTTTGACACACATGGGCCGGTTAAAATGTACTTGGCGTATATATTCCGTCTCATAGACAGCCGGTTGTTGATTGAGAAATGGTTCATCGAAAAAACCATCGTTTTCCAGAAAAGGATTGACAGTAAAATAACCCACTCCAAAAGAAGTGAGATTTTGAAAGAAATGGGTACCCTGACTGGGCTCAATCCGGTAGTTTTCCATGCCCGACTCTACAATTACCCGTGCCTGAGAGATATGTGTCCATTTTACCGGGATACCCAGCCAGGGATCGGAAGATCCCCAGCGGCCGGGCCCCACCAGTACATAATTGGTGCCGGCAGCCGCAAATGTTTTGTTCAGGTCTTCAATCTCTCGTGCTATTACCGGATTCATGGCTGCATTGAATGCAGATGATTTCACGTAAACCACATCATATACATCGTTCGATATTCCATTTCCTAGTGCATTTCGTGAAAACAATACCGTCTTGTTTATCGCTATTTTTTCCAGATCTTCATGAACCACCTCCTTACTGTCGACAATCGGTCTGATCTGCAGAACGTAGAATGAACCGAACTGTGGATTACTGATATCGACGGCAAACTCAATCTCTACCGGTCTTCCCATCTCCTTTTGACCCGCTTTCAGCAGTTTGTCGAGCACTTCCGAGAGCGGAAACATGTCGTTTTGCAGGATACTGGCAAAAGAAATTATTTTTCGTCCTCCCTCATAAAACCCATCCCTTATTATTTGATCCTGAGGATCATATGTAGAAGCTACATATCGGAGAGGGCCATCCTTCTCGGCTTCACGCAGCCGCAACTTTAACAGGTTAAAACCGTCGTCAATGGTAAAGTCCTTGGAGACAGAATCCAGGTCGAGGGCAAAGAACTGTGTTTGTGTATCGCGCAATGCCAGTTCGAGTGAACTTAACTGAAGTATACGCGAAGCATGAAGCGGTGAAAACCGCAGTCCGTTATTGCCGTCCATAATATATTTCCCCAGCCCGAATGCCATGTTTACAATACCGTCTTCGGTTTTCTCATCACCAATGGGATAATAATTGATAGAGCGTGCCACCCCCGATATGGCAGGGTAATATAACTTCCCGTATTGGGAACCCACGACCTCCTGCAACACGATCGCCATCTTTTCCTGATCTATCAGGTTCTGTGTGGCTACCATGTAGGCTTTACTGTCCTTATAAAAAGCCGAGGCATAGACCGCCTTAATGGCATTGCTTAGCAAGCGTACCATCTCATACTTATCATTCACATAGGGAATCATGTATGTGGCATATATCCCTGCAAAAGGCTGATACTGGGAATCCTCAAGCAGACTCGAAGAACGTATGGCCACCGGCCCCTCCACGGCTTCGAAAAACACAAGGAAGTCGCTCACCATCCTTTTGGGTAACTTGGCTGCCAGAAAGTGCTTTAGGATATCTTCATCGCTACGGTCAGACAAGGCTACGGCGTAAAGGTCGTTGGCTTCCATGAATTCGTCGAAGATATCGGTACACAGCACGACTGTTTTGGGAGTTGTCACCGGAAAGTTGGCGTTGTTGTTCAGTTCCAGATGGGTTTTCACCATATAGCCAATGAAAGCCAGGCCCCTGCCTTTTCCCCCAAGCGATCCTTCTCCGATACGGGCAAAGTTGGAGTACTGGTCAAACCGGTCCTTCTCGAAAACTGCCACCACACCCGTATTCTTCATTTTCCTGTATTGCACAATGGTTGCATAGATCAACTCGCGTGCATCGTTCATGCTGGCGTATTCAGTCACGTCGATCTTTTTGAGCATTTCTGCTACGGGGAACATGGCACGGGAGTAGAAAAAACGGGAGAAGTGGTTACGGGAGAGATGTTCATAGAGTGCATCATCCGGAATATTACGGATGTTCATTTGCAGCTCTTTCAGATTTTTGATGCGGAATATCTCCTCTCTTGTTTTCGGATCGGTAATGATAAAATCGCCGAAGCCGAGGTTATCCTTGATTGCTTTGCGAAGATCCTGAGGAAATGTTTTCGAGTTTTTGTCGATAAAAACAGCGTTCTCCTGATGGATATATTTTCTGTTCTCAGACTCGGATGAGGTATAAATAATGGGTATATAGGTATCTTTCTCTCTTATCCACTCACCCAACCGCTTCCCGGCCTGTTTGTCTTTCTCACCCTTCACATTGAAGCTCATGTCACTGATCACACCCAACATGTTATCACCATATTTCCTGTAATAGGATACCGCCTCCTCATAATTGCGGGCAAGGAGGATCTTGGGTCGTCCCCGCATCCGCAACATTCGCAGGTGGTCGTTTAAAGCCTCTTTCGAAAACTCTCTTGATTCTGAGAGTACAAATTTATAGAGCAAGGGCAGTGCGGATGAGTAAAAACGGACAGAGTCTTCCACCAGCATGATGGTCTGCACTCCCACCGTCTTCACGTCATGTTCCACATTCATCCTGTCTTCCACAACTTTGATGATGGCCAGCAGAAGATCGGTGTCGCCCAGCCAGCTGAACACATA
This sequence comes from Proteiniphilum sp. LBM24028, assembly GCF_056629195.1. Classification (NCBI taxonomy): domain Bacteria; kingdom Pseudomonadati; phylum Bacteroidota; class Bacteroidia; order Bacteroidales; family Dysgonomonadaceae; genus Proteiniphilum; species Proteiniphilum sp. LBM24028. The sequence continues at coordinate 2,590,617 of NZ_CM152817.1, forward strand.
GTCGATACCGCTCAGGTCCTCCCTGCTTAACGACTGTGTCACAGCCTTCGAAAAAGGAGTCAGCAACACCACGGGAATATCTGAATAATGCACTTTTATCTGTTTTGCCAGGTCGAAAGTGTCACTGCTGTCCATATTGGGCATACAAATGATCAGTTCATAGTGATTTTGCTTCAGTTCGGCCAGTGCATCCCTATTGTTACCAACCTGTGTAAAACGTGGGGGATAGCGGAGATTAAGCGATGTATATTCATTGAATATCTGCTCATCCACACGACCGTCATCTTCCAGGATAAACATGTCGTAGCGGGAAGCCACCATCAGTACGTTGTATATGCGCTTGTTCATCAGCTTCACAAAGGGAGTGTCGCGAAAACGAAGCTGGCTGATGTCGTGGGCCTTAATGACCGCCCTGGGAGTTTTCAGTTTCATTTTAATAATCCTTACCTGTTCACTGTTTATACGAACACAAATTTACGAAAAAATGTACAGACGAAATGTGTCACCAACAATTTTAAGCAGGTTTGGGTTTTGAAATTATTTTTGTAAATTTGTTCCCCCTCCGGTATGACAGGTTCTCCTGTCTACGTCCGGGAGGTACACATCACTTTTTTACGAAAAATGAAAAAATCACTGCTTATCCCCATATCCCTGTTACTGTCCATTCTGGCGGTTATCTTTCTGCTTCTGACATCGGGAAACGATCTGGACAAAACCGACTCTGAAAAACCTTTGGTACTTTCCATGACGGCCTCCGTAGAAATTCCCGAGAGCATGCACTTTGCCGGGGAAAAGATTACTTTTGACCGGTACGACAAGCACGAACGTATGGACAGGGAACTGAACAGCTTCACATATTTCCATTCCACCACTCTGCTTCTCTTTAAAAGAGCCAACCGTATTTTCCCGCTCATTGAACCCATCCTGAAACAACAGGGGGTGCCTGACGACCTGAAGTACCTGGCCGTGATTGAGAGCAGTCTCGACTACCGGGCCGTATCTCCGGCGCAGGCGGCAGGATTGTGGCAGTTTTTACAAAGTACGGGCAGACAGTATGGACTGGAAGTGGGTTCCGAAGTGGATGAACGTTACCACGTTGAAAAATCGACTGTGGCAGCCTGCAGGTATCTCAAAGATGCTTACCGGAAATATGGTTCATGGAGTGCTGCCGCCCTGTCGTACAACGGGGGACAGGCACGTATTACCAGTGAACTTAATAACCAGCGTGCCGATGAAGCTCTCGATCTCTGGCTTGTGGAGGAAACCACACGTTACTATTACCGCATGCTGGCCATCAAACAGATATTTGAACATCCGCAGCAATATGGATTTATTCTCAAGCCTACCGATCTGTATAAGCCCATGGAGTTCAGGGAGGTGAATATGACCGGTTCCATACCCGACCTTGTTGCTTACGCCCAACAGAATCAAATCACCTATGCCCAGCTAAAGGATTTCAACTCCTGGCTCCGTAGCAACAAGCTGAGTAACACTTCCGGCAAGAGTTATACCATTCTCATCCCGACAAAGGAAAGCCTGTTTTACAGAAAGGGAAAACAGCCTGAAGTACATAACCGGGCATGGGTGGTTCAATAAACTTTTTCAGGTTATCTATCGTTTATACGAACTATGGCTTCAGATACAGAACTAATTCAGGTCTACGGCGCACGCGTACATAACCTGAAAAATATTGATGTGACTATTCCGCGTGACTCACTAACTGTGGTGACGGGACTGAGCGGCAGTGGTAAATCATCACTTGCTTTCGACACCATCTTTGCCGAAGGGCAGCGGCGGTATATTGAAACCTTCTCGGCTTATGCCCGTGGTTTCCTGGGAAAGATGGAACGTCCCGATGTGGACAAGATCAGCGGCCTAAGCCCCGTAATCTCTATTGAGCAGAAGACTACCAACAAGAATCCCCGGTCTACCGTGGGGACCACTACTGAGGTGTATGATTTCTTGCGCCTTCTTTATGCCCGTGCAGGTGAGGCCTATTCCTGGATCACCGGCGAAAAGATGGTGAAATATACCCATGAACAGATTCTGGAACTGATCCTGGAGAAGTATATAGGCAAAAAAATCTATATTCTCTCTCCCGTGGTGAGAAACAGGAAAGGGCACTACAAGGAGCTTTTTGAACAGATACGCAAGAAAGGATATCTCCATGTGCGGGTTGATGGCGAGATCAGGGAAATTGTTCCCGGCATGCGGGTGGACCGGTATAAAAACCACAGCATAGAGATACTGATAGACAAGCTGGTTGTCTCCAACAAGTTTGCCGACAAGCTGAAGGCGAGCGTACGTACCGCCATGAAGCAGGGTTCGGGATTAATACTAATACAAGATGTGGATGCCAATGAAGTGAGACACTACAGCAGCAGCCTGATGTGCCCCACTACCGGGTTGTCGTATAATGAGCCGGCGCCGCACAATTTCTCGTTCAACTCACCACAGGGGGCGTGTCCCCGATGCAAGGGCATCGGTTCGGTAGATCAGATCGACATTGAAAAAATTATTCCCAATCCCGACCTGAGTATTGCCGCAGGGGGTATTGTCCCTTTGGGGAAGGAACGGAGCAATCTGCTCTTCTGGCAGATTACCGCCATCTGCGAAAAGTATGATGTTACGCTGAAGACTCCCATCAAAGATATTCCGCGGGAGGCAATAGAAGAGATCATGTATGGAACCAATGAACGGCTGAAGATCAAGAATGAATCGTTGGGTAACTCCAATTATATGGTTTCATACGAAGGGGTGGCAAAATATATTGAGATGCAGCAGGAGGAGGAAGCATCTGCCACGGCCCAGAAGTGGGCCGGACAGTTTATCACCACCTCGGTGTGTCCCGAATGCCATGGACAGCGGCTCAACAAGGAAGCCCTCCATTTCAGGATAAATGGAAAAAATATTGCCGAGCTTGCAGAGATGGACATTGAGGCACTATATCATTGGTTCGCCCAGTCGGAGTCTGCCATCACCGAGAAACAGCGACTCATTGCCGGAGAAATAAAGAAAGAGATACTTTCACGTTTGCAGTTTCTTCTCGATGTGGGACTGGGATACCTGTCGCTCTCCCGTTCTTCGGCCTCACTTTCGGGAGGTGAAAGTCAACGTATTAGACTGGCTACGCAAATAGGTTCTCAGCTGGTAAATGTGCTCTACATTCTGGATGAACCAAGTATCGGCCTGCATCAGCGAGACAATCACCGGCTGATTGATTCATTGAAGAAACTGCGCGACTCGGGTAATTCCGTGGTGGTGGTGGAGCACGACAAGGATATGATGCTGGCCTCCGATTATATTGTGGATATGGGTCCCTTTGCGGGCAGGAAAGGGGGAGAGGTGGTCTTTGAGGGACTGCCCTCGGAGATGCTTAAAAGAAACACCCTCACTTCCAACTACCTCAACGGCAAGTTGGAGATAGCCATTCCGGAAAAAAGGAGAAAAGGAAATGGTAAAAAATTCATCGTTACAGGCGCTACGGGCAACAATCTGAAAAATGTGACAGCCCAGTTTCCGCTTGGTACCCTTATTTGTGTGACCGGTGTGTCGGGCAGCGGTAAATCGACACTGATCAACGAAACAATACAACCGATACTAAGTCAGAAATTTTATCGTTCCCTGAAAGATCCGCTGCCTTATGTATCTGTAAAGGGGATGGAGCATCTCGACAAGGTGGTGAGTGTAGACCAGTCTCCCATTGGTCGCACACCTCGTTCCAATCCGGCTACATATACCGGTGTTTTTTCAGACATACGCACTCTGTTCGCCAGCATGCCGGAAGCAAAGATAAGAGCCTATAAGCCGGGACGTTTCTCCTTCAATGTGAAGGGGGGAAGATGCGAGAAGTGCAGTGGCAATGGTTACAAAACCATTGAGATGAACTTCCTCCCCGATGTAATGGTACCCTGCGAGGTATGTCATGGCAAGAGATACAACCGTGAGACGCTCGAGGTACGCTTTAAAGGGAAGTCTATTGCCGATGTACTGGACATGACCATCAATATGGCCGTGGAATTTTTCGAGAATGTTCCGGGCATCCTGCACAAGATAAAGGTTTTGCAGGAGGTGGGACTTGGCTACATCAGGCTTGGACAATCGTCCACCACCCTCTCCGGCGGGGAGAGCCAGCGCGTGAAGCTGGCCACTGAACTGGCCCGCACAGATACCGGCAACACATTGTATGTTTTGGACGAACCCACCACAGGACTTCATTTCGAAGATATCCGGGTGCTGCTTGGAGTCCTGAACAAACTGATAGAGAAGGGTAATACAGTGATCGTAATTGAACACAATCTCGACATCATCAAATGTGCCGACTGGATCATCGACCTGGGTCCGGAGGGTGGAGAAAGAGGAGGAAACATTCTTGTTACCGGTACACCCGAAGAGATCATCCGTAATGAAAAAAGCTATACTGCACAATACCTGCGTGAGGAGTTACACAAAAAGAATCTCCCCTTCCACTAAACGTTAAAAATGAAAATGTTCTGAACATTTACAATGACTCTTTGTTTAGAACTTGTGACAAGAACATTGTCTGGATTAGTTTTAAATTTAAAAAAATATATGGCAAATATAACATTCAAGGGTAACCTTGTACAAACTTCCGGAGAACTACCTGCAAAAGGTGTATTGGCTCCCGATTTCACTCTGGTGAAGAGCGATCTTTCAGAGGCAAGATTGTCTGATTTTAAAGGCAAGAATGTAGTACTCAACATTTTTCCAAGTCTTGACACAGGCACCTGCGCGGCATCGGTACGTCGCTTCAACAAGGAAGCTTCCGCATTGGACAACACGGTCGTTTTGGGTATTTCCGCCGACCTGCCCTTTGCAGCCGGTCGATTTTGTTCGGCAGAAGGCATTGAAAATGTGATTACGCTTTCCACTTTTCGAAGTGATGCCTTCGCAAAGGATTACGGGCTGCTAATGACCAGTGGACCGCTCAAGGGCCTTCTGGCCCGCGCCGTGGTCGTGGTTGATCCCTCAGGAAAAGTTATTTATACGGAACTGGTTTCTGAGATTGCACAGGAGCCGGATTATCATTCTGCAATCAACTCGATAGTGTAGTTTGTTTCATGAAGATTGTGTTAACAGGAGAGGTCTGCGAAGTGATTCGCGGACCTTTCATATTTTAAACTGTAATGAAAGCCTTTCGCAACACAATATACTGTCAGTCTCCCGCATTTCCGGCTGAGAAAAGAACAATCCCTGCATAACGGATGTTTTAACAAAACACTTTAATTGGAATGATGATGAAAAAGATAATCGGTATTTTGCTTATTCTTGTGGCATTGTTTCTGGGGTATCTGGGCATCAGGGGATTCAATGAGAGTTCCTCATCGGTGAAATTACTGGGAATAGAGATTACTGCGCAGGACAGTGAGGGCAAGGAAAGGGCATATATCAAGCTCGGACTGGGTGTCGTGTTATTCATAGGTGGTATTTACCTGACAGGCCAAAAGAAAGGATAAAATACCTCCTCGGCTTTTAATCTAAGTTTCTTTTTCCTAAATTTGTACATTCTTTCCTGCTATTCCTTTTTCCACGCAATAAAGGTTTTATCGCAGAAAGAATAGAAAAGCATCTATGGCAAAACGAAAAAAGAAGAGACCTTCCATAACCAGGAAAAAAGAAACCTCGTGGTTCAGCTTTCTCAAAAGCGAGCGATTGCATTTTATTACGGGGGTAATCACGGCTTTCGTCGGCATATTCATGTTGATGGCTATTGTTTCTTTCTTTTTCACAGGGGCTGCCGACCAAAGCAAAGTGCTGAACAAGAGCCTCATAGAGCTTATCCGTCCCCTCACCCCCCAGGTAGACAACTGGACTGGCGCCGGAGGTGCCTACATCGCAGAAGTCCTTGTGAACGGGGGGTTTGGTATCTTTTCTGTGTTAATACCCATTTTTATTATTTATATTGGGCTCCGCATGATGAAAGTGTCGGATTTCCCTTTAATGAAGGCACTCTTCCTCACTGCTTTCGGTCTTGTAGGCGGCTCTGTGAGCAGTGCTTTTATTTTGGACAGGCTTTTTCCCACCTCTCATGTAAAATGGGGCGGAGCGCATGGCATACAGATTGAACGTATTCTGGAGAGCAGCGTGGGATGGCCGGGAGTGATAATGACTATCCTGCTGTTCATTGTTATCACCATCGTAATCTTCCGGAAAAGTTCCATATACAAGATCCAGCAGACACTGATGAATAACAGGCCTCCGTTTCCTAAACATGATGATGACACATATGGTCCGGCAATAGAAGAAGCCACAGAGCCGGATGAACCGGAAGAATTCGAGGAAAAAAAAACAGGCTTGCTTAAGCGGTTCATTGCAGGTATCAAGGAATTAAAGGAGGCATCCCGTGCGCAGGAAAAGGCATCAGAGCAGGAAGAAGTGTATGGGGAGCAGGATGTCCGCATGAACGCTGACACAGTACCTGTTACTCCCTCCACACATGCAACGCAGTCCTCCCCGGAACAAAGAAATCCGGAACATGACGACCGTTTCGAAGTAGTCGTCCCCGAGGACGATGAAACAGTGCTGCCATTGGCAGCTGAGGCGATAAGGAAAAGTACCGAAATGAATCTGGCAGATGAGACCGACCTGCTGGAAGATTATGACCCAAGGAAAGATCTCTCCAACTTCAAATTTCCATCCATGAACCTGCTAAAGATCTATAACACGGGTGACAGGGGAGTGGACATGAATGAGCAAAACGAAAATAAGGAGAAAATAATTCATACACTGCGCAACTATGGCATTGAAATCGTCTCCATCAAAGCCACCGTGGGGCCAACCATCACCCTTTACGAGATTGTACCCCAGGCAGGAGTCCGCATCTCAAAAATCAGGAATCTGGAAGATGACATTGCACTGAGCCTGTCGGCACTGGGCATTCGCATTATTGCGCCAATGCCCGGCAAAGGGACAATAGGCATTGAGGTACCTAACAAAGATCCGCAAATCGTATCCATGCAGTCGGTCATCTCCTCGAAGAAGTTTCAGGAGTGTACCTACGATCTGCCTGTAGCCCTGGGGAAGACCATCACCAACGAAGTATTCATCTTCGATCTCACAAAGATGCCACACCTTTTGGTCGCCGGTGCCACAGGACAGGGTAAATCGGTAGGTCTTAACGCGATAATCACCTCATTGCTCTACAAGAAACATCCGTCGGAGATGAAGATGGTACTGATTGACCCTAAAATGGTGGAGTTCAATATCTATTCCACCATCGAAAAACATTATCTGGCAAAGCTGCCCGACGAGGAGAAGGCCATCATCACCGATGTGACCAAAGTAACGCAAACACTCAATTCACTTACCCGTGAGATGGACGATCGCTATGAGCTTCTCATGCGGGCCCACGTACGTGCTATCAGGGAATACAACGAGAAGTTTGTGAAGAGGCGGCTGAACCCTGAAAAGGGACACCGGTATATGCCTTATATCGTGGTGGTGATTGATGAGTTTGGCGACCTGATCATGACGGCGGGAAAGGAAATAGAGATGCCCATTGCCCGCATTGCACAGAAGGCACGTGCAGTGGGTATCCACATGGTGATTGCCACTCAGCGTCCCACTACCAACATTATCACCGGTACCATCAAAGCCAATTTTCCTGCACGTATGGCATTTCGTGTAACATCGCAGATCGACTCGCGCACCATCCTCGACATGAGTGGCGCCAACCAGCTCATAGGTCGTGGCGACATGCTCTTCTCGCAAGGGAGCAATCTGATTCGTATCCAGTGCGCCTTTGTGGATACTCCCGAGGTGGAAGAGATTGCCCAGTACATCGGCAAACAACATGGCTACGACAATGCATTTGCCCTTCCGGAAGTGGCATCCGAAGGAGATGCTACCCCGGGAGCGGTTGATCTGAACGACAGGGATGCACTGTTTGAGGAGGCTGCACGGCTTATCGTGGTTCACCAGCAGGGATCCACATCGCTCATCCAGCGTAAATTCTCCATCGGGTACAACCGTGCGGGCAGGCTGATGGATCAGCTGGAGGCCGCCGGGATTGTAGGTGCAGCTCAAGGCAGCAAACCGCGTGATGTGTTTATAGCCGATGAATACTCACTGGAGAAACTGTTCGACTCCATGCGATAATTGGCTCTTTAAACCCCAACCTTCTTTTTCTGTCAATTGATATGACAGTACTTACCTGTCATCTGTTTGAAAAAATTAAAAACCCAAGAAAATGAAACCTTTCATAATTCTCTTCACAGCCCTTCTTTTATATCTGCCACTTTTCAGTCAGAACAATGCAGAGTCGAAAGCCATCATGGATAGAGCATTTGCCGGCTTCGAAACATCGCAGGGTATTCAGCTGCTTTTCAAAACTACCTCTACCGATGCCGTCGGCAATGCTTACGAACCACAATCGGGCACTGCATTTATCAAAGGGAATCGTTTCAAACTGGAGATGGAGACGATGGATATATGGTTCGACGGAGAAACACAATGGGTATTTATGAAGGAGACAAACGAGGTAAATATCAGCAAACCAGACGGGCAGGAAGTTGCAGCAGTAAGTCCGCTGGCCTTGCTTGGAATATATAAAAACGGATATGTCCTGAAAGCACCCGTCTCAAAAATTGTAAACGGTACCCCTGTCTGGCAGATTGAGATGACACCGGTTACAGGGAACAGGGATTTCAAGGTGGTGACCGCAGCTATCAGTAAAAAAAACAACACCGTGGTACAGGTAACGCTCACCGCAGCAAACGGCATGAAAACACAGATCGACATCGCCCGATACAACGCCAATCATCAGTTTGACAATGCGATGTTCCGTTTCGACAAAACAGCACATCCGGGCGCTGAGATCATCGACCTCAGGTAACAAGACATCAAGTCCGGGAACACCATATTTTCCATTTACGACGAATAGATAAAGCTGATAACGGTTTCATATTTCGGAGAATAGTCGTATCTTTGATATAATAATTCACGAATATACCTTCTCTCAGTGTCCTACACTGAGAGAAGGTTTTTAAACATACAAATTACATTATGGACAATAAATTGCGATGCCTGATTATCGGATCAGGGCCGGCAGGATATACTGCTGCCATCTATGCCTCGCGTGCAAATCTCAATCCCGTGCTGTATGAGGGGATGGAACCGGGAGGACAATTGACGACGACAACAGAAGTGGAAAACTTTCCCGGTTACCCCAATGGAATCACAGGGCCTGAGTTGATGGAGGACTTGAAGAAACAGGCAATGCGGTTTGGCACGGATGTGCGCTCGGGTCGGGCTACCGCCGTGGATTTCTCTGTTCGCCCGTTTAAAGTGACCATTGACAACGAAAAGGTGATCGAAGCCGATACGGTGATCATCTCTACCGGTGCCACTGCCAAATACCTGGGACTGGAAGATGAAACAAAATATGCCGGACAGGGTGTTTCGGCCTGTGCCACATGCGATGGCTTCTTCTACCGCAAGAAAAAAGTAGCAGTGGTGGGCGGTGGCGATACCGCCTGCGAAGAAGCTACCTATCTGTCGGGGCTGGCCGACAAGGTATATTTGATTGTACGTAAGCCCTATCTGCGCGCATCGCAGATCATGCAGGACAGGGTGATGAATAATCCTAAAATTGAGATTCTGTTTGAACATAATGCCGTAGGTCTCTTTGGAGAAAAGGGGGTAGAAGGAGTGCACCTTATAAAACGAATGGGGGAATCAGACGAAGAGAAGCTGGATATTGCCGTAGACGGATTTTTTCTGGCCATTGGCCACAAACCCAATACGGAGATATTCAAGGATTACATCGAACTGGATGATGTAGGTTATATCAGAACCAGCAGTCCATACACCAAAACCAATGTGGACGGGGTTTTCGCATGTGGTGATGTGGCAGACCCCATATACCGGCAGGCAGTGACGGCAGCTGGCACAGGTTGCCGTGCAGCGATGGATGCCGAACGCTATCTTACTGAAAAAGGATTATAAACAAACTTTTACAATATTTCTGCTCCTTTCGAAGGATTAATCATTGGCTTCAACTTTTCACAATTCAGGGCTGTTTTTTCAGCTCTGATTTTTTTTGTTCTTAATAAAATAACCTGAGAGACAGAAAATGTTGCTATATTTGCTTATTAAAAGGATTACACATCAACCAATGAAAAAATATCAGCTCCTCATATGCAATCTTATACTGGCCATCGGTCTCTCCGCTCAGCATAAGAGCGCAACGTACAAGAACGGAAACGACTCGCTTGTCCTTGCCGGAGACAGAGCTCTCTTCTGCGTTACCGGCTTTGCGGGGTTATCCACAGCACATGTGGGAGAAGGGAGTTACGAGGAGCTGGATCAATTTATGCTGGTAAAGACTTCTGACTATTCTGGTCCCAAATCCACTTGGGACGCTACGGAAAACTACCGGAAAGACAGTTGTTTCGTTAAAGTTGTCGATTCTCACAATTACCCCATTCGTAATATTCTGGTAGAGGCTTGTACCAATACCGACAAGGTGCTTGAAGCAAAGGTTACCGGTGAAGATGGTGAGGTCTGGTTAAGGGATAACAATAAGCTGGAAAAAATCAAAGCCTCAGCCTTGGGTTACGACGCCGTCTCGCTGGATTATACTACTGGAAAACAATATCTGATCACGCTAACCGAGCACAACATCATTGAAAACAGTACCGTCGTATTCACCGTTCGCACAATAGATGATGAAACGATTTCACTGTTGCTGCTCACAGACAATTTCGAAGAAGGTAAAAATCGGCTGTCCGACTTGCAAAAGCTGGAAAAGAAGGTTCGCAAGCGAAATCCGCTCGAAAAAAGAATGAAAAAAGTATATGTCCCTTACGCAGGAAAGAAATAACTGTACCTGCCCCTGTTGAGAAGACGCCAACCGGCAAGCGACAGAACAGGATAAAAAAGCCCCCCTCTGTTGTTATCTTATAATTACACCAGCAACTTCTTCACCATTTCCGAGATGGCCCGTCCTTCTGCCTTGCCAGCAAGTTGTTTAGTGGCCAGCCCCATTACCTTGCCCATCTCTTTCATGGAGGAGGCACCTGTTTCAGCAATGATCAGCTTAATCTCATTCTCCAGCTCGGCGGGAGTCAGTTGTGACGGAAGATACTCCTGGATTACTTTCATTTGTTCAATCTCTGCCTCGGCAAGGTCAGGCCGGTTTTGTTCCGTATAGATCGCGGCACTGTCTTTGCGCTGTTTCACCATTTTCTGAAGGATAGCTGTGGCTGCCTCATCGGAGAGATCACCGGCAGCACCCTTCGCCGTTTTTGCTTCCAGCAATTCTTTCTTGATACCTCTCAATGCTTCAAGACGTACTTTGTCTTTGGAAAGCATGGCTTTTTTTATCTCTTCGGTAATTGTATCCAATAATGTCATATGTTTTCTTTATTAAATTTCAGTCGAACAATGAGGAGGATTGATGTGACTCCGACTGGAAAGCGCGGGGATTGAAATCAGACTCCCTTTTAAAAACGGGGATCTTTTCCAGTGCCTCAAGTATCTTGTCGTCATCCAGTTCATCTATGGTAAGCACAAATGGTTCCTGCCGATAATTGACAGTAGTAAGCGTTTTTAATCCGGTTTTTCCGTAATATTTCTCTATCAGCTCTTTATCACGTCTTTCCTGCGCCAGCTTCTCGTCCCGTTCAATCTGCTCCTGTATCTCTTCAGCTCTTGTTTTCTCTTCCCTGTGTTCCTTGATACCTGGAACACTGGTAATGGAAAAGCCGGTAGCGAGCAGCGTCACCTTTACTTTTTCGGCAAGAGACTCTTCCACGGCAGCTCCCCAGATCACTTCGATCTCCCTGCTGAACTTCGACATAAAATCGTGCAAAGCGTTCATCTCTTCCATCATCAGCGGATTCTCCTCACCAAAAGACAGGTTGATGAGTATTTTCTTGGCACTGAACACATCGTTGTTATTAAGCAGGGGTGAATGCAACGCATTCCTTATTGCGTCGTTGATACGATCCTCACCTTTGCCCAGGCCGCTGCTCATGATGGCCACGCCACCATCTTTCAGCGTTGTGTTTACATCGGCAAAGTCGAGGTTCACATGGCCGTGTACGGTAATGATCTCAGCAATGCTTCTTGCCGCGGTTGCAAGCGTATCATCCGCTCTGGCAAAAGCATTCAGCATAGTAAGATCACTGTATATATCACGCAAGCGTTCGTTGTTGATGACAAGGAGTGCGTCTACATTTTTGGCAATCTCCTCCACGCCCTTGACCGCCTGTACAATCTTGCGGGGTCCTTCGAACATGAAGGGGATGGTGACAATACCCACCGTGAGGATGCCCATCTCTTTTGCCACACGGGCCACTACGGGTGCAGCCCCTGTTCCTGTTCCGCCGCCCATTCCTGCGGTGATGAATGCCATGCGTGTACCATCACTCAACAGTTCTTCTATCATCTCCACACTTTCCTCGGCCGCCTGCTGAGCTACCTGGGGCTTATTCCCCGCCCCAAGGCCTCCGGTTGTGTTTCCACCCAGTTGTATTTTCATTGGCACGGGTGATTCCATCAGCGCCTGATGGTCAGTATTACACAGTGCAAAAGAGACATCGTGTATTCCTTCCTGGAACATGTGGTTCACAGCATTTCCTCCGCCACCGCCCACGCCTATCACCTTGATTATGGCGTTGGTATGGCTTTCAATCTGAAACTCCAATATATCGTCTTCCATTGTTTCTTAACTTTTCTCTGTTACTCATCCTCCTCTTCCGAGAAAATACCCCCTAAAACGTCTTCTATCTTTGTGAAAAATCCTCCCTCCTGTTTTTCAACCTTCGGTTTCCTCTCCTTTCTGTCGCTTTTATTTTTTTTACTTTTTCCGGAAAACCAGCCTGAGGAGGTAGATCTGCGTTCTTCTACATTTTCCTCAGCACTCCCCAGGTCAGGCTGCTCACAATCTTCCTCTGCAAAGAGCAGCATGCCCAAGGCCTGCGTGAATGCAGGATCATTAATCAGTTCGGGAGCATTATTGATAAATGTTTTCTTTGCCAATGCCTTTCTTACCGGCATCTTCAGCTTTTGACCTAGGTAAAGGTCGAGATTCTTCAGCTGCGAGGCCCCCCCTGTGATGATCAGCCCCGCTCCCAGCTGTCCATCGTAACCCGACAACACAATCTGCTCTCCGATATTGGCAATGATCTCATCGAGACGCAGGCCGATTACCTTATTTAATTCTGTCAGGTCTACATCCGGCTTTACGGCGAAAGGAGAAGTGAAAAGGGGAGCATCTTTGTTTTCCATGGCCCGGCCGAATTTTATTTTCAGCTGTTCGGCATCGTTCTCAGTAAAGTTGAGCGCGCTGATGTCTCTGGTCAGGTTCTTACCACCAAAAGGGATGACAACCATCCGACGCAATATACCACCTTTGTAGACAGAGAGAGAAGAAGTACCGGCACCAAAATCAATGAAAGCACAACCCAGTTCCTTTTCTTCCTCATTGAGGGATATTTCGGCAGTAGCAATCGGTCCTACGATAAAATCCACTATTTCCAGTTCCGTTTTGGCTGCGATACTTTTTTCGATGTTCGACAACAGGTTGGGACGTCCCACAATCAGTTCATAACCCGCTTCAATCTGCGAGCCGGTCACTCCAGCCGGATTGCGTTCCGGCTTGTCGTCTATATAATACTCCACGTCGGCCACCCTGTAATTGCGCACCATTTCCGGCTGAAACTTTTCAGCAGCCTTGCGTAACTGGCTCACTACCTCCTGGGTAACCATTCCGGCATTCAGCTGCCTCATCTCGTTGAATTCCAGGGTATGCAGCGATTGTCCGGACAGGGAGACATATACTTTTGAGATCTTGCGTCCCATGCTATTTTCGAGCATCATCACCAGCTTGTACACATTGGCTCCTGCCTGCTCGATGTTATACACCACCCCTCTGCGAATTGAATTTCCGGCATCGATGGAACCGCTGGCAAGAATAGATATCACGTTGTGCTCATTTTTTCGCCCCACAACCCCTTTGATCCGGGAAGTGCCCAGATCAATTACTGCTATAAATCCTGAATGCATCATATATTTTTTGGTCGATGAACTTTTGGTTACGTTGTTGTTCTACAAACATTCCGGCAACATTTTTGTTTGCTCATTAACTTCCTTTTCAAAACGGGAGACCTCTTATTCCCTTCTCGTGGCCACTACCTGATTCTCATATTTCAGGCTGATCTCACGATACCGGTTCCATCCCACCACGTTCAGTCCCTCCTCCACAAAAAGAACAAATTTAGCAAGCTTGGCCGGATAGTCATCCAGACTTCCCAGAATGATACGGAAATCACCCACCCTCGGTATCAGTGCCACATCCTTATTCTCTTGTACCACTATCTGTTCTGTCCAGGCATCCCAGTCGGGATGATCATGAAGAAACATCGCAAAATCATACAGTTCGTTCTGTGCGAACTCCTCATCGATGACACCTGTGGCAATGGGCACGTAAACTGCAAAATTTGATGAGAGAGGCATGATCTGGCGATCCTTATCGACATAAAAGCTGCCTTTCGTATCCGAGATAATTCTTAATACCGGTTCCCGCTGGCGAATAGATGCCACAATAGAACCGCCTGCGGTAGTGAAAACCTCTGCCGATTCCACAAGACGGTTCGTGAGGATGGTATCACGTATCGCCAGCGTATTGATATCGCCGAATTTCCTGCCTACGGGATAGAGATCGTATCGTTTCACCAGATTCACAACATCCTCTGCTTCTACAAAACGTGTATGTGTGCTATCCCTGATAATCACTTCGAAACGTTCGCATATATTGTCGCGTGATGATTTCCTGAAATAGGATGCCGAAAAGATCAGATATCCCGTTACAGCAGCGGCTACCAATATGAGAAGTATTTTTTTCAAGCGCTTATCTGTTTGTTTGAACTACACAAAGATACATCAAGATGTACAATAGCCGGTCGATTTAAAAAACATTAATCAAATATCCCCATACTTCTCCCTCAACAGTTTTTCAATGTCGGGAAGCAACCGGTCAATATCTCCTGCACCAAAAGTCACAAGCACCTCCAGTGGCTTGTACCGGAGCAGCTCCAACAGTTCTTCTTTACTACAGAGCAGTTTCTCCGCCGAGGTGATCCTGTCGAATATAATCTGCGACGAAACGCCGGCGATAGGTTCTTCCCTTGCGGGATAAATATCCAGAAGAATCACATCATCGAGCAGCGAAAGGCTTCGCCCGAAATCAGCGGCAAAATCACGGGTGCGCGAATAGAGATGCGGTTGAAATATACCGGTTACCTTCCTGTCCGGATAAAGTGCCTGAACAGAATGGATGGCTGCAGACAGTTCCTGCGGATGATGTGCATAATCATCGATAAATACAATGTTTCTGGCTTTGATATGAAAATCGAACCGTCTCCTTGCTCCGCCAAAGGTATGCATGGCATGACGCACTTCCTCGTCCGTGACGCCGCATTTCGTTGCAGCAGCAATGGCTGCCACGGCGTTTTCAATATTTATTCTCACTGGCACTCCCAGGGAGATACCGGTAATTTTCCTATCGTGTGATACAAAATCAAACAGGATCGTTCCGTCACCGACCCGTATGTTTTCCGCATGATAGTCACCCTCTTCCACTCCATAAGTCATGACAGTGACCGTATCATCGGCCTGGGGTGTGACCGGCGCATCCTTTTTCACGATCAGAAGGCCGTGCGGACGAATGAGGGATGTAAACTTCTCAAAACTTTCCCGGTAGGCCTCCTCGGTACCGTAAATATCCAGGTGATCGGGATCGGCAGAGGTAATTATGGCAATCCAGGGACGTAGCCAATGAAAGGAACGGTCATATTCGTCGGCTTCGGCCACCGTGATGTTACTTTTATCGGAGAGCAACAGGTTACTGTCATAATTCTTCAGTATTCCTCCCAGGAAGGCATTGCAATCTACATGCGACTGCCGCAACAGATGTGCAGTCATGCTTGATACGGTGGTTTTTCCGTGTGTACCGGCCACACAGATGGCATCACTCGTTTTGGTGATCTCTCCCAGTACCTGAGCCCGTTTCATGATGGTGAATCTTTGTTCGCTGAAAAAAACAAGCTCTCCATGTGAAGCAGGCACGGCGGGAGTATAAACCACAAGCGTTTTTTCCTTGTCGATAAAAGAGGAAGGAATTTTCTGCAAATTGTCTTCATAATGCACGAAGGCACCCTCCTCTGCGAGTTTTCGGGTAAGCGGAGTCTCCGTGCGATCATAGCCTCCCACTCTTTTCCCTTTTGAGAGGAAATAACGGGCGAGATTACTCATGCCGATACCACCGATACCGATAAAATAGATGTTCTCGTAATTCATACAATTACAATTTTTTCGATCTCATCTACGATCCGGTTTGCCGAATCGTGTTGTGCCAGCTGTGCGATGTTCCGGCTCAGGATCATCCGCTGCGCGTCGTTTTTCACGAGTGAAAGTGCCACATCGAACAGTAATACATGTGCAAGCACATCGGAAACCATGACGGCCGCCTCCTTATCGACAAGAGCCTGCGCGTTCCTTGTCTGGTGATCTTCCGCCACATTGGGCGAAGGGACCAGCACAACAGGCTTTCCAAGAAGACTAAACTCAGAGATGGAGCCGGCGCCCGCACGGGAGATGATAAGGTCAGCTACAGAATAGGCATAATCCATCCGATGCAGGAAATCGAAAAGGTGTACATTGGATGGAATCTTTCCTGTCTCCTGTAGTTGTTTCATCTCCTTGTAATAGTATTTGCCGCTTTGCCAGATCACCTGCACGTCATTCAATGCAGCCAGTTTCGGGAACGCATCTACAATGCTCTTGTTGAGGGTACGAGCCCCCAGGCTTCCTCCCAACATCAGGATCGTACGCTTGTTGGGATCCAGTTGAAAGTGTGCGTATCCACTTTCTCTGTTCTCTTCCGAGACTGACAGGTCCTGTCTGCAGGGATTGCCGGTAAGCACAATCTTGTCTCTTGGAAAAAACTTTTCCATTCCCTCATAAGCCACACAAATCACCGCTGCTTTCTGCGCCAGCAGCCTGTTGGTCACTCCCGCATAGGAGTTCTGTTCCTGAAGTAACGTGGGCACTCCTTTTGCCGAGGCCGCCTTCAATATGGGTCCGCTGGCATAACCACCTACGCCCACGGCAATGTCGGGTTTGAAGTCGGCAATGATCTTTCGTGCTTTTTGCATACTTCTGAGCAGCTTGAACGTCACCGAGATATTTTTCAACAGATTCTTCCGGTCGAAACCCGCCACCGGCAATCCAATTATCTTATATCCCGCTGCCGGCACACGCTCCATCTCCATACGGTCTTCGGCACCTACAAACAATATCTCCGCATCGTTCCAACGGTGTCTGATTGCGTTGGCGATGGATATAGCCGGAAATATATGGCCTCCGGTGCCTCCTCCACTGACAATGACCTTCATACCTGATAGATTTCAAATTCTACTTTATCTTCCAGTTTGCTGATTGGCTCCGTCAATCCGGAACCCTCCCTTGTCTCCTTATCGGGGATATTGTCTTCTTCATTATGGTCTGAATCATTCTGATTCTGATCCACATCTCCTTCCCTTTTCTTTTTGGCTATACCAAAGCGATCGGCGCTCAGGATCAGTCCGAAGTAGGCACAGGTAATCAGCGTGGATGTACCGCCGCGGCTGACCAACGGCAGGGGCTGACCGGTGACGGGAATCAGGTTCACCGCCACCGCCATGTTAATAAAAGCCTGTATGGAAAGCATCAGCGCCGACCCCAGCACAAGATACCTTGGAAACATTTTATCGGTTTTCCGGGCAATTATACCGGAACGGATCAACAGGATCACATAGAGTAGCAGAACAAAGATTCCACCAAGCATACCCATTTCCTCAATGATGATGGCATAGATAAAGTCTGAGTAGGCTTGCGGAAGGAAATCCCGTTCGGTACTGTTTCCGGGGAAGACTCCCACCAGACCGCCGTTGGCAATGGCAATCTTGGCATGTGCCACCTGGTAATTTTCATCGGTGATACTATAATATTCCTCTTCCGACAATTCCTTGTGTGCACCGAAGGAGGAAATACGGTTTTGCCATGTGCCCAGACGATTTAGAGGGCCGGCGTCGGTCCATTTTTCGGGAATGACATTCAGCAGCAACACGAACAAAAGGACCAAAGCAATACCTGCGCCTGCCACTTTCAGCAGTCTGGCAAGTTTTACATTTCCTATAAACATCAGAAGATAACAGACCCCGAATAACAATACTGCGGTAGAGAGATTGTCCATGGCGATGATGCTGCACACGATCACCATGAGTCCAATCATCCACTTGAAAAGCAGTCCGTCATTTGCTCCATTCTGCTTGCTTAGGAGAAATGCGATGGTGCCCATCAGCGAAATTTTGGCTATTTCGGAAGGTTGAATGGTGAATCCCATGAAGGAAATCCATCGGTCGGCCCCATTGACACTCGTACCGATAAAAGGGGTCAGTACGAGCAGCACAATGGCGCCCAGCAGGACGAATATCAGCAGTGAAAAAAAGCGATAAGGAATATTGTGAATAAGAAGGATCACCCCCACTCCGCCAATCAAGAACATGGCATGCCGAAGAATAGGTCCCCACATATTTTGCTGCCTGTAAACAATGGTGCTTGTAGCACTGAATATTTCCACCAGGGAGATCACACAGAGAATGATAAACACCGACCATATTACCTTGTCCCCCTGAAATATTTTCTGCCCGAAGTCCCTTATTGTGATTCCCGGTTCCTCCGCCATCTCCCCGGAAAACGCCGGATCTCCTGCATGATTGACATTTTTTTCCATATTTCAAATTTTGCACATTGGCACTGTCACAACCTTCTCACATATTCCCGGAACTGGTCGCCCCGGTCCTCGTAATTTTTAAACAAGTCGAAGCTGGCACAACAGGGTGAAAGCAATACTATATCGCCTTTTTCTGCCAGTTTATAAGCAATATCCACTGCTTCCTTCATGGAGCCTGCTTCACGAATAAGGGGTATTTTTCCGTCGAAGAAAGCATGCAGTTTACTGTTGTCTTTTCCGAGAAATATCAGCGCTCTGGCCTTTGACCTTACCAGGTCTTCAATCTCGCTATAATCATTTCCCTTGTCGGTACCACCCAGTATGAGTACCGTTTTGGCACGCATGCTCTGCAGGGCATACCAGCAGGAATTCACGTTGGTGGCCTTTGAATCATTGATATACTGCACACCGCGTACGGTGGCCACTTTTTCGAGCCGGTGCGGTACTCCTTTAAAATCGGACAGTGAAGTGCGTAACTGCTCGTCACTGATATCCATCAGCTTAGCCACTATGCCCGATGCCAATGAGTTATATACATTGTGCAACCCTTCCAGTGCCAGCAATTCCAGTTCCATAGTGAATTCCCTTTCCTTTGCCTGAATAATTAACTTTCCGTTTTCGGTGTAGGCTATACTGTTTTCCTTTTTCTGTTCTCCGAAAGGATACATGGTCGCCCCCGGCTGCAGTTTTTCAATTTCCCTGGTGACAATGGGGTCGTCGATCCAGTAAATAAATGCGTCCTGCATTCTCTGGTTGCGGATTATACGCATCTTGGCGTCCACATAGTGCTGAAGATCGTGATCGTAACGATCGAGATGATCAGGAGTGATGTTCAGCAAGACTGAAATATCGGCCCTGAAATCATATACGCCCTCCAGTTGAAAACTGCTCAATTCCAGCACGTAATAATCATAATGTGCTTCGGCTACCTGTCTGGCGAAGCTCTTCCCGATGTTACCCGCAAGCCCCACATTCAGTCCCGCCGACTTCAGGATATGATAGATGAGACTGGTCGTTGTTGTCTTCCCGTTGCTTCCTGTGATGCAGATCATCTTTGCACTGGTGTAACGACCTGCAAATTCAATCTCCGAGATCATATGAATCCCGGCATTACGTATTTTTTGTATCAGGGGGGTAGTATCAGGTATTCCCGGACTCTTTATAATCTCACTGGCCCTGAGTATACGTTCTTCGGTATGGCCGTTTTCTTCAAATTCAATTCCATAGGCCTGCAATGTCTCACGATGTTTGTCCTGAAGCGGGCCACTATCGGAAAGAAACACATCAAACCCCTGTTTTGCAGCAAGTATGGCAGATCCAATGCCGCTTTCACCGCCTCCAAGTACAACTATTAATTTACCGATCATCATTGTCTCACTTAAAAGTTCATCGTCATCTCATTTTGAGCGTAGCCAGTGTCAGCACAGCCAGGATCATTCCCACCAGCCAGAAGCGATTCACAATTTTGGGTTCTGCGAGCGGTGCAAAAGGTTTCTGTATCAGTGCATCGATACTTCCATTGCCTGGTTTCTGATAATGGTGGTGCAGCGGAGTCATCTTGAAAATACGCTTTCCGGCACCATATTTTTTCTTCGTATATTTGAAGTAGGTTACTTGCAGAATCACCGACAATGCCTCTACGAAGAAGACGCCACAGAGGATGGGCAACAACAACTCCTTATGGATGAGCACGGCAAACACGCCAATGATTCCTCCGAGCGTGAGGCTACCCGTATCACCCATAAACACCTGTGCCGGATAGGAATTGTACCAGAGGAATCCCACGCAGGCACCCACAAACGCCGAGGCAAATACCATCAGTTCATCTCCCCCGGGAATATACATGATATTCAGGTATGAGGCAAAATCGACACGTCCCGACACGTAGGCCAGGATACCCAGTGCCACTCCTATGATGGCAGATGACCCCGACGTGAGTCCGTCAAGCCCATCTGTCAGGTTGGCACTGTTCGAGACAGCCGTTACGATGAGAATCACCACCAGGATAAAGACGATCCATACAGCCTCGTCGGCATAGTCTCCCATCCAGGTTACGAGCCATTTATAGTCGAAGTTATTATTTTTCATAAAAGGGATGGTGGTACTTGTTGTCTTCACATCTTCGGTTTGGTAGGTTACTTCTTCGATTACGTTGTTCACCCGTATCTCCATATTTTTCCGCACTACGATGTCGGGACTGAAATAGATAGTAAGCCCCACAATGAGTCCCAGTCCAACCTGGGCCACAATTTTGAATTTTCCTTTCAGACCTTCTTTATCCTTTTTGAACACTTTGATATAATCGTCTGCGAAGCCAAGCATTCCCAGCCATACGGTACTGACAAGCATCAGAATAATATAAATATTTTCCAGCTTCCCGAAGAGGAGGGTAGCACTAAGAATGGAGAGAATAATGATGACCCCTCCCATTGTAGGTGTTCCACGTTTGCTGTACTGCCCTTCCAGGTCGAGGTTGCGAATAGTCTCTCCAATCTGCTTTTGTTGCAGTTTTCCAATAATCTTCTTCCCTGCCACCATGCCTATCAGCAGGGAGAAAACCACTGCCATGGCAGAGCGGAACATCACATATTGAAACATGCCTGCTCCCGGGAAATCAAGTTTGTCTAAATATTCAAAAAGATAATACAACATAGATGTAAAATTTTCAGTTTCAGTCAGGCGCCTTGTGCAGTGAATATCCTTTCCACCTCTTCTTTGTCATCGAAGTGATATTTGACCCCTTTTACTTCCTGATAGTCTTCATGTCCTTTTCCGGCAATGAGTACCACATCACCCTGCTGTGCCAGGGCACAGGCTGTTTTGATGGCTTCGCGCCTATCCACAATAGTGAGTGCACTATTTCTCTGCTCCTGCGTAAGGCCGTCGGTCATATCCTTCAGAATATCGGCGGGTTCTTCAAACCGGGGGTTGTCTGAAGTAAATATTACCTTATTACTGAGTTCCACGGCCTCGCGCGCCATCAGAGGACGCTTTGTCCTGTCACGATTACCTCCGCAGCCCACCACTGTGATGATCTCTCCTTTGTTGTTAAGCACTTCGTGAATTGCGTTCAATACATTGTTCAGGGCGTCGGGTGTATGGGCGTAGTCCACAATGGCAGTATATTCCCGGGGTGAACGAATGGTCTGGAAACGGCCGGCTACCGGTGTTAACAGGGAGAGAACACGAAGCAGCTCTTCCTTATCCAGTCCGAGCAGAACGCCTGTGCCATATACGGCAAGCAGGTTATACACATTAAATACGCCCACAAATTGCACGGAGAGTTCTCTGCCGTTAATTTCGATATCGGTTCCATCAAAATGTTTCTCGAAGATGCGGGCCTTAAAATCGGCCAGTCCTTTCACAGAATAGGAAAATTTTCCGGCTTTGCTATTTTGCAGCATCACTCCGCCGTTTTTATCATCGGTATTTATGAGGGCAAAGGCATCCGGGGGAAGATTATCGAAAAAAGACTTCTTCACGTTCCGGTATTCCAGCATATTTTTGTGATAATCGAGATGATCCTGGGTGAGATTGGTAAAGATTCCTCCAACAAAACGAAGTCCATAGACCCTCTTCTGATGAATAGCATGAGAGCTTACTTCCATGAAGGCATGACCGCATCCGGCATCCACCATCTTTCGGAGGTAGCCATTCAGTGTAATGGGGTCGACTGTGGTATGGGTGGTTTCATAACGATCATCATTCACATAATTGGCCACAGTGGAAAGCAGTCCCGCCGGATATCCCAGGTATCTGAACATTTTGTAGAGCAGAGTGGCAACGGTTGTTTTGCCGTTGGTACCGGTCACCCCTACAAGCTGTAACTGTTCCGAAGGATTTCCAAACCACTCGGACGCTATGAGTGCAAGAGCCACGGTGCTGTCTTCTACCTGTACATAGGTGACTCTGGAGAAATATTCTTCAATCATCGGCTTATCGTACACCACCACCGCCACATCCTGTTCAATTGCCTTGCCGATGTATGCATGTCCATCGGTAAAGATTCCTTCCACCGCGATAAACAGGGAACCCTGTGTCACGGTACGTGAGTCGGAAGTAATAGCGGTCACCGTGACCTCTTCATTGCCCCGAATGGCAATGACATTACATTTTTCTATTATTTTTTTTAGTTTCATACGCTATTGCAATGTGATGGTGATAGTGGTTCCTTTTACCAGTTTCTGTCCAGGTGCGAATGATTGCGATACTACCTTTCCGGCGCCGGTCAGGTTTGTCCTGAGTCCCATCTTCTCCAGCAGGAATACTGCGTCACGCGCACCCATTCCGCGGACGTCGGGAATCAGTGATTTGTTTAGTGCCAGCGCTTCGGGAAGATACACCAGGCTATCCTGCGAAATTTTCACCCAATCGGTCTCTTTATCCGGTTTGCCGGCAGGATAATTTAACGAGGCCAGCAAAGTCTGGCTCTGCTTCCAGTTACCGTGTTTAATAACTGGATTTTTCCGAAGTGTGGAATCTGTCTTGCAATCCTCCACGGAGAGCTGTACTTTTCGTACGTAGGTCTGTTCAGCAATATTTTTAAATACCATGCCGGCCATACCACCCCCGGAGGGCACTCCTTTTGGCTTTCTCAGGCCCACAAAGATAGTATACATCGGTTTGTCGGCCGGAAAATAACCGCAAAAAGAAACATAATATCCGCCGTACCCCCCTCCCGCGGCTATCTGGGCGGTGCCCGTCTTTCCGGCAACAGAAAAGTAATCAGAGCCTACCACCTTTGCTGTTCCTTCCTCAACGACCCCCACAAGCATCTCTTGTATCTGCTGCAATGTGATTTCCTTACACATTCTCGGGTTGACCACTTCCGCCTCCATCTCCCTGAGGACTTTTCCATCTTTCACGAACTGTTTGGCAATAAATGGCTTGATCATGTTTCCGCCATTGGCAATACCATTATAAAACATCAGCATATAGATGGGAGGTATCTTTGTCTCATAGCCGAAGGACATCCAGGGGAGCGTGGTTTTGGACCAATAGTTTGTTTTATCGTTTGGGAAGCGGATGGAGGAAGTTCCTTCAATACCATTCAGCGGCACATCCCACTTCAACTGTTTTCTCAGGCCAATCCTATCAATACCTTCCACGTATCTGGCCGGGTTATTTTCGTAACCTTTCAGTACAATTTTGCTCATTACCACGTTAGAGGAGATGGCTATACCCTCTGCAACCGTGAGATAGCCTCTATTCTGGCCTCTTCGCCAATAATGATCGCGCACCCATCTTTTGTTGTATTGAAAAAGACCATTTCCCACATAGAAGGAGTCGGTGGGAGTCACCACGCCATCGTCGAGGGCCACCATCGCCGTCACCGTTTTAAAGGTCGATCCCGGTTCATTCATATATGAAAATGCATTGGGATTTCCTTCGGCATAATCGCCATTGTTCAGGCGGTCGAGGTTTACAATTCCCTTGATCTCTCCGCTTTGCACCTCCATAATGATGGCTGTGCCCGACTCAGCTTCCGTCTCCACAAGCTTATCCCGCAGGGAGCGTTCTGCAATATCCTGAATATCCGCATCGATGGTGGTGACAATATCCCATCCCTCTTCTGCAGGTTTTTCCACGACATCCATCCACTTTCCCTGTATCTTTTGCCTGAATTTTACACCCGGCACCCCGCTTAAAAGAGAATCATATTTCAGTTCCAGACCGCTTGCTCCTCCCTTCTCCAGATCCTTGTAGACATTTCCGACAGTGCGTGTAGCAAGATTTCCGAAAGGTTTTTTACGTGCGTTCCGTTCTTCGGCAATCAATCCGCTCTTGTTTGAACGCTGGTTCCAGAATGGATAGGTACGTATTTCCTTCAGATCAACGTAGGAGATATCACGTCGCAGGATCTTCACATAACGGGAACGAACTGATACTTTTTTGTCGGATCCCCTGGCCTTATATTCACGTATTTGCTGCTCCTCCTTTTCCCGCATTTTCCATCCGCCCATGATCACATTCCTATATTGCGCAGCCGAACGGTCGGGAAACTTTTTAGAAAGTGCCATAGAAAGGTCACCCACATATTTTTCCAGGGTGTCTTTTTCCATGCCATCTGCCCAAAAGTCCATGTAAATACTATAGAGCGGTTCGGTGGTTGCCAGCAGTCTCCCGTCGTATGTGTAAATATTCCCCCGCTTGGGCAGAATCACACGATCCCTGATGACCGTTTCCTTCTCACCCACCTCCCGCCATTTCTTCCCTTCCGAAGTAAAGACGATCCTGGCAGCCGAGAAAATGATCATCACGGCAAACAGCATCAGCAGTGTGACTATCAGGCCATAACGTCCCAAAGCACCATTTTTGTCTTTTCTTTTTTGTTTCTGCATTTCTTACCCGGACTAAGCTAAAATACCCTGCAGGGTACTTAAATGCTAATCTTTTCCTTTTTTATTGAGATAATATACCGGCTCACCGGTCACCTTCAATTCCAGCCCAGCCTCCGCCACCCGTCGTTCTATCTCTCCCTGTCTGCCTGCTTCGGTCAGACTGGATGAGATAGTAAGCGACTCATATTTTGCATCTTTCAGCACCTGTTCAAGGCGTTCGATCTCCGACATTCTTTGCAGTACTTTATAGCGATGTCCGATAAACAAAAGCATGATCACCACAATCGCGACAATAAACCACATGTTTCTGAGGAAGTAGTTCTCAGTGAGAACACTTCCTCCAAAAACATGGACAAACGATTTGCGTATGTTATCGAACTTTGGTTTCATATCCAAACTGTCAACGTTCAGCGTTCAGCCATTAACTTCTTTTGGAAGCGGGCTGTGGGCTTTCAGCGGTATGGCTTTGAGCTTTCAACTCTTCTTTTTCTCTGCGATGCGTAGTTTGGCACTTCGCGACCGCGGGTTTTGCTGCTGTTCCTCTTCAGCAGGCACAATCACTTTGCGGCTGATTTGTTCGAAAGGAGTTTCCACATTCCCGTAAAAATCCTTGATCAAAGTTCCCTCAAAGTTGCCCGTCCTGAAAAAATTCTTTACCAACCGGTCCTCCAGTGAATGATAGGATATAACACTCAACCGTCCACCGGGTTTCAATACCTGCAGAGCCTGGGTAAGCATCTCGGTAAGCGCCTCCATTTCACCGTTCACTTCAATACGGAGAGCCTGAAAAGCCTGTGCCAGTATTTTCTTCTCCCGGTCTTTAAAAGTGAAAGGTTCCAGAATAGCAAGCAGGTCGTTTGTCACTGCAATTTTCCTCGCCTGCCGGTATGCTATCACCGAGGAAGCTATTTTATGGGCATATTTTAGTTCTCCGTACTTTAGAAAGACCTCACGCAATTTCTCTTCGGGATATTCATTGAGAATGTCGGCAGCACTTTTTGAGGCACTGCGGTTCATTCGCATATCCAAACCTCCTTCAAAGCGGAATGAAAATCCCCGGCCGGCATCATCAAAATGGTGTGACGAAACGCCCAAATCAGCCATTACCCCGTCCACTTCATCAACACCGAGATAGCGAAGGAAATTTTTCAGAAACCTGAAATTACTTCTTATGAATGTAAAACGCGGGTCGTCGATGGCATTCAATACCGCATCCTCATCCTGATCAAAGGCAATAAGGCGCCCGTCTCCATTCAGCCGGCGCAGGATCTCACTTGAATGCCCCCCCCCTCCAAAAGTGACATCCACATACACGCCGGAGGGACGGATATCCAGTCCTTCAATGCTTTCATTGAGCAAAGCAGGAATATGATATGCCATCTGACTGCCGTTATTTGCCATAACCTGAAAAATTAAGGGAAGTGCGACATCAACTGTTGCAAGGCGGAAGAAAATTCTTCGGGATCAACCAGTGGCTGTTCCAGTTTCTCTTTTGCCC
The DNA here is from genome assembly GCF_056629195.1 of Proteiniphilum sp. LBM24028. Classification (NCBI taxonomy): domain Bacteria; kingdom Pseudomonadati; phylum Bacteroidota; class Bacteroidia; order Bacteroidales; family Dysgonomonadaceae; genus Proteiniphilum; species Proteiniphilum sp. LBM24028. The sequence goes on from NZ_CM152817.1 coordinate 2,617,255, forward strand.
AAATCTCAATTGTTTCATCCACGCCGAGAAAGCGGACATCTGAATCGATGGAAACCATCTGCAGATAACGTTTTGGTATAAGTATGCGCCCGCTAGAATCCATCTCAAGCCTCTCCGCATCCAGAACAAACTGACGAAAGACTTGCTGCTGCTCCCGGTTCCATTTATTCAACCGGCCCCTGAGTGTTTCGATCTCTTTCTCCCAAACACTTCCCGGATATAATACAAGACAATCCTGAAAAATATCTTTCCGAAGTACCAAAAACTCTTCGCCTTCGCATTGCAAGCGCTTACGAAAAATTGCCGGCACAAAAATCCTTCCTTTTGTATCGGCTCTGGCTTCCATATTTCCCAGAAACTGTAACATTCCTCCATCAATTTCAAACGGATAGAACCATCCACGGTGTAAAAGTACAAAATAAACCACTTTTCCCCACAATTCCACACAATATTTTACAAAAAAGTTATCAACAGGCAATAATAAATATATATATTATTGATATAATGAATATTACAAATAAAAGAAATAGTTTGCATGCTGCATTTCTAACGGAAAATGAAGAAATCTGGCCGATTCTAACCTTTACATACATGAATTTTTGTACATTTGTGTCGTATTTGATTAGAAGTAGAGAAGATGCAATGAACCAAGAAAATGGATTCAGGATTGACGTGGATAATATTTTAAAAGACAAGGCATCAAAATATTACCACAGGATACCCCGGTTTCTGATAAATTACCTCAAGCGAACGCTACACCAGGATGATATCAACGGAATTCTTTCCCGCAACAGTGATGTGGAAGGTGTTGAGTTCATGCGTGCGCTGGTTGACAGAGAGTTCAATATACATCTTCACATCCGTGGTGAAGAGAATATTCCCGAAAGGGGGAAATTTATCTTCGCTTCCAATCATCCGCTTGGCGGGCTTGACGGGATTTGTCTCTCCGCCTTTCTGGGCAAAAAATACAGCGGACAGATCAAATACCTGGTAAACGATGTTCTCTATTTTATTGATCCACTGAAACCAATTTTTGTGCCGATCAACAAGTACGGAAGCCAGGCCAAAGAGTCGGCAAGGACCATCAATGAAGCATATGCTTCGGGGAATCAGATCATCACTTTTCCGGCAGGATTATGTTCCCGCAAAATCAAAGGGAAGATCATCGATCTGGAATGGATGAAGAATTTCATCATCAAGTCGGTAGAGTACCAGAGAGACATTATTCCCGTCCATTTCGAGGGCAGGAACTCCAATTTCTTTTACAACTTCGCAAATCTTCGTAAAGCATCCGGAATAAAATTCAATATCGAATTAATCTGGTTGCCCGACGAGATGTTCAAAAACAGCCATCGTGAATTCACCATCACATTTGGCAAACCCATACCCTGGCAGACATTCGACAAATCGAAGACACCGCAGGAATGGGCACAATATGTAAAAGATGTGGTTTACACGCTGAAATGATGTTTATTTTCAAACGATTAAAGAATGGAAAAGATCATAGAACCGGTATCCAAGGAACTGATAAAAAGCGAACTAACCGTACAGAAAAGGGTAAGGAGCACCAATAAGGCCAACAACGAAATATATGTTTTCACCGCGCACAATTCTCCCAATCTGATGCGGGAGGTGGGTCGCCTGCGCGAAATTGCATTTCGCCACTACGGTGGTGGCACGGGGCTCGAGGCCGATATCGATAAATATGACACCATGGAGATCCCCTACAGGCAGCTGATTGTCTGGGATCCTGAAAACGAGGAAATACTGGGCGGATACCGCTTTATTTATGGCTCTGACGTGGAATTCGACGAACAGGGTAAACCGATGCTGGCAACAGCCCATCTGTTAAATTTCTCACAGGAATTTATCAATGAATATCTGCCCTACACGGTGGAACTGGGACGTTCTTTTGTTTCCCTCGAGTATCAGTCGACCTTGTTGGGTAGAAAGGGAATCTTCGCACTCGACAATCTGTGGGACGGACTGGGGGCACTTACCGTCATCGACCCCGATATCAGGTATTTCTTTGGCAAGGTAACCATGTATGGCACCTACAACAAGGATGCCCGCAATATGATTCTCTATTTCCTCAACAAACATTTCCCTGACGCAAAAAAGATGGTCACACCCATCGAGCCGCTTGAAACAGGAACCAATGTAGAAAAAATGAGACATCTTTTCCACGGCCGCAGCTTTAAGGAAGACTATAAAATTCTCAACCGTGAAGTACGTGCACTGGGGTACAACATTCCACCGCTTATCAATGCCTACATGAGCCTTTCACCCACCATGCGATTCTTTGGTACTGCCATCAACGATGAATTCGGACAGGTTGAAGAGTCTGGCATCCTCATCGAAATAGACCAGATACTCGAAGAAAAACGTGCCCGCCATATCGAAACCTATTTGAAAAGCAAACCCAGCAAGCGTTTTCTCATAAAACTCAGAAGACTGATCTCCACGAAAGGAAAAACAAGAAAGACAGTTATTCCGCCAGTCAAAACAGAAAGTAAGAAATAAAAGTCCCTGTCTGTCGAACTTCAACTTTTCGCTTCTTATGAAACGCTTTTTCAACCAGATAGAAATATTCGGCAATTAATTGACACTGTTTTTTTCTAATTCCGTAAAGTGCAACCGTTTGTACACTTCATATAAAACTTGAAAATATCCGACCGGATACTTCCACGTTTTTCAGGGAAAAAGCCTACAACCTAAACATATTGCATCATTTCGGTGTTAAGAGATAAAATTAGAGTTAAAATATGAAATCAATAGCAATCATTTACGGGTCGAGCACCGAACACACCAAAAATGCAGCTGAAAAAATTGCTGCCCAACTTGTAGATTACACCCCTTCATTATCTGACATTTACGATGGCGATGAAGCGCCGTTTCTATCCAACGAGGTACTGATTCTGGGAGTTTCCACCTGGGGTGTACAGGATTTGCAGGACGACTGGAATGATTTCTATCCCAAGCTGGAAAAAATGGATCTCTCCGGCAAGACAATCGCCCTGTTCGGTATGGGTGATGCTTCCATTTATCCCAGTTCATTTGTGGATGCCATGGGCATCCTTTATGAGATTGTTGTGGCGAAAGGAGCCACCGTCATTGGACAGGTTTCTCCCGAAGGATATGATTTTGAATACTCCAGGGCCCTTGTCGACGGCCAGTTTGTCGGCCTTCCACTCGACGATGACACCGAGCCGGAGCTCACTGACGAGCGTATCGCCGCCTGGGTAGAGATTCTGAAACCCTATCTGAAATAGATTTTATATTTCCACGGACTCAGTTCCGTCACTTTGGTACCGGCAATGGGAACTGTTATCCAGAGTACGGGGATGTCTTCCGCACGTGCGCCAGGTATCTCAAGTATGCGTCACATTTGCGTTCCGCAAGGCAAGGCCAAACTGAATGCGTATCTTTTTAAATTATCAACTTTTGTCTCAGTATCAACTGATTTTGGCAGGTATCCCCAATGGATGCAATGAAGCAGGAACCTCAAATGAAAAATAATGAAACGGGCATCGAAACCATAACACTCAAAGACAATGATTACACGCAAGTTTCATGCACCATAACATAAAAAAAATAATCGTATGAAATGATACCGGATCAAAAATGTACCTTGAATATTCAATCTGAAACGGGAAAACTGGAAGCGGTACTTCTTCATTATCCCGGGGCTGAAGTGGAAAACATGACTCCCCGTCACGCCCAGAGAGCGCTCTACAGTGACATTCTCAACTTATCCATTGCCCGTAAAGAGTATGACCAGTTGCTTGGCGTGCTGCAAAAAACATGCCGGGTATATGAAATATCCGATCTGCTCACCGGCGTACTGGAAAAGGAAGATTTAAAGGAAAAACTCCTCAGGAAAATATGTGAAGCTGAATATGTTCCCGGTTATCTCGATTTTCTGATAGAGCAACCTCCGTCCTTACTTTCAAGAATTTTGATTGAAGGGCTACCACTCCGGGTCAATACGTTGACCGATTTTCTACGTGATGAGTATTATGCGCTCAGACCGCTTTACAATTTTTATTTTACCCGTGACTCCGCTGCAGTCATCGGGAATCATGCGCTTATTTGCAAAATGGCCAACAACGTACGTCTGCGTGAATCGCTGATCATGGAGGCCATTTTCGGAAGCGGGCTTTATTTCAATACAGGCATAACAAATGCGTACGACTTATCGGAAAATAATCCTCAGGTAAAAATTGAAGGAGGGGATATCCTCGTCATCAGGGAGGACATTCTGCTCATTGGGAACGGAATGAGAACCAGTACGCAAGGTATCGACCTGCTGGTACAGGAGTTTTGCAAGACCGGTACAGGAAAAAAGCACGTCATCGTACAGCAGCTGCCGGAATCTCCGGAATCGTTTATCCATCTGGATATGGTCTTCACGATGCTCGATACCGACAAGGCGATGGTATACAAACCACTCATAATGAGCAACTCGCCCTATCGGACAGTACATATGCAGATAGAAAACGGAAAGGTAACCCGGATCTCTTCTGTAAGCGGCATCCTTAATCTGCTGCGTAAATTGGGCATTGATCCGGAGCCGGTCATCTGCGGAGGAAAGGCTGACGATTGGGATCAGGAGCGGGAGCAGTGGCACAGCGGCGCTAATTTTTTGGCTATTGCGCCGGGAAAGGTGCTCTCCTATGCCCGCAATATACATACACTGGAAGAACTCAGTAAAAACGGTTTTGAAATAGCGACGGCGAACGATGTGATTCGGAATCAATTTGATATACATTCTGCCCGGAAATGTGTAATCACCATTGAAGGATCGGAACTGCCGCGTGGCGGGGGCGGACCGCGATGTATGACAATGCCGCTGCGCAGGGAAGTTACAAAATATCTTTAATCTCAGCCAACGTTTGTACAGTATGCGTGGGTTCAAATCCGTCGGGTGGCTCCGACGCGGGGTTAAACCAGATTTGTGCGATACGGCTCTGGTACGCCCCCACCATATCGGCATCCCAGCTGTCTCCAATCATGACAGTCTGATCGCGTCGGGAGTTGGTATTCTTGAGTGCGTAGGTAAACATGTCGGGATGGGGCTTATTGATGCCGGCGTCTTCCGAAAGAATGATTTTATCGAAATAGGACTTTAGCCCCGAGTTTTCAATCTTTTTATATTGTACTTCCCGGAATCCGTTTGAAAGAATGTGCATGCGGTAACGGGGTTTCAGGTAATCCAGAAGTTCCAAAGCCCCTTCAATAAGCCGTGTCTTACGGGTGGTACGATCCAGAAAATCGTCGCTCAGTCTTCTGGCATATTCGGGGTCGTCAATACCGAAATCCCGCACCGGCGCCAGAAAGCGTTCCACGATGAGTTCTTCCTTCCGGATTTCACCCTGTCTGTACATCGCCCACAAGCGCAGATTGCCCGGCATATATACTGCATAGTAGTCTGAAAAAGTGGGATAATATTCTGCATAACCATAATCCAGATATATCTCCTCCAAACATTCCCTGCCGTTGAGGTGAATGTCCCAGAGCGTATCATCCAGATCAATAAAAAGATTTTTGTAGGTCATCTCTTTAAACAATCACGGAGTGATTTGCATTCACTCCGTGACAGATAATTTCGTTTATCGGATCGGGTTAATTTACTTCTATAATGAGATATTTCGTCAGACTCCAGAAACGCTGCGTGTCGGTAATATGAAATACCAGATTTCCATCACTCCCTTTTATAAACTCGTATGTTCCTTCGGGATGAGTCGACCACAGTTTTCCTTTTGGTGAATACAACGGTATTTCCGTCACATCACGGATATCGATCTGCAAAAAGTAATCCTTGTTAAAAGTATCTTTCATCACCCTTGTCTGTTGCAGAAAACCACCTGACAGAATTTTCTGATCTTTCAACTCATTACCGGTACCAAAAACATAGTAGGCAGTGTGCAGTGTACGGTCTTGCTCCCGGATGGTTGCAGACTGTTGCTCGGCTTCGAATGCAAGTGAAGTTACATCCTGCGAAAGCTGTGCAATTTGCTCATCCTTCAGGGAGAGCTGATTTTGTAATTCGGCCAGACGGACGGCACTCTCCTTCATCTCATTATTCAACCTGCCGATGGTATTTTTAAGCGTTGAAATCTCCTTGTTGCTGCCACTTAGCTTCTTGTTCAAATCGTCCAGTTGCTGCTTATTGCGTTGCAATATCTCGCTGATCATTTTGAAATTTTCATTTACGCGGTCTTTGGTATCCTGACTCATTTCACCGGTCTGCGCCGACTGAGTGGAGATATAATTTTCCGCCTCCCTGATTTTTGCAAAATTGGCCTCCACTTCACTAATAACAGCCATCATTTCGGTGGCCTCCTGCTGAGTCCCGGCAGACTGCATCAGAAGAGAATCCCTCTGAGCCTCAAGTTCCTTATATTCTTTCGACTCCTTTACGTTGGTACATGATACAATCAGTCCTACAATAAGCATGAATAGCCATTCTTTTTTCATAATCTCAATTTTTAGCTTTCTATAAAACAATTAATGCATAAAATAGTTTGATGACGATTATTTTACTTTCCGGCGACCACGATAACAAACTCCCCTCTGGGTGCTTGTCGGGTAAAATGGACGATAAGTTCTCCCAGTGTTCCTCTCACTGTTTCAGCATACATCTTTGTAATTTCCCGCGACACCGAAGCCTCCCTGTTACTTCCCAAATGTTCTGCAAGTTGATCGAGGGTTTTAAGTACACGATAAGGAGATTCATAGAAAATCATGGTCCTCTTTTCTTCAGCAAGTTGCTGCAGCCTGGTCTGTCTGCCTTTTTTTTGTGGCAGAAACCCCTCAAAGCAAAAACGATCGCAGGGCAACCCCGATTCAACCAGGGCAGGAACAAAAGCTGTCGCCCCGGGAAGGCATTCCACATCGATTCCTGCCTGGATGCATGCCCTCACAAGTAAAAAGCCCGGATCGGAGATGGCGGGTGTTCCGGCATCGGAAATCAACGCAATACGCCCTCCCCCCCTCATCTGTTCCACCATTTCATCGGTTGTCTTGTGCTCGTTAAATTTATGATGTGACTGCATGCGCGATTCAATTCCGAAATGTTTCAAGAGGAATCCGCTGGTACGGGTATCTTCCGCCAGGATGAGATCACATGCCTTTAGCAGGCTGATAGCCCGCAATGTCATATCTTCAAGATTACCAATTGGTGTGGGTATTACGTATAGCTTCCCTGTCTCCATGTGTAACTTAATGGCTATGCAAAACCTTTTTTTATCACCTTCAGAAAGTCTGCCACGACCGGAGTTTCAAAATCCCAACTGCAATGTTCTCTCAAATAGCTTTCAGCCTGGTCAAAATCTTCAAAAGCATTTAAACGAATCATCATCTGATTCATCTCCTCCCGGTTGTTATGAAACAATTCCCGTTGAAATAAAAAGCGATCGTTCAGGCTGATGCTGCGTCTCAAATCGGTAACCGCAATGACGGAAGCAATCTTGTCGTTCAGAGAGGGAACGAAAGGTTTTATATCCTTTTCTGTTTGCTGTGAAGCAGCTTGTATTTTTTCAGAAGATAATTCTGTTGTGACGGCACGTGGATTTCTATATTCAGGCAGCGTGAAGCCTTCGCCAAAATCGTCTCTTACGGGCTCATCCTCAGCAAGGACCTGTTTTTCAGACGTTACACTTTCCTGCACGGGGCTGTTTTCCTGTTTCACTTCCGACAAGAACTGTACCAGCTGTTCCATTTGCTGTTTCATTTCTTCAATCTGCAACAATTCCAGTTCGTGCAGCAAGCGCGAAATCTCCTGAGTCTTGTTGAAAGATTCACTGAAAAATGAGAAAGGCAATGCGCCACTGTTCCGAAGAGACAACAGGCGTTGCTCCAACGACCTAATTTCGTGCAGCAACCGGTTGAAGTAATCGTTTCTTAGTTCCGACATCCTACATGTTTTATCAAGAAGTTATAAACTGATGCCACCTTAAAAAAGCATGCACAGCTTACACCTTATGCAAAAGTAATCATATTTTGGAAAGTGCCACAAAATCGTCAGGTAAATTTATCAGCCAGAGTTTATCCGAACTGCGGGTAATGGAGGTGTAGAGCCAGCGATAAAAGTTTTCACCCATATAGGCTTGTTGCACGTAACCCAGATCGAGAAATACATTTTTCCACTCTCCACCCTGCGCCTTGTGGCAGGTAACGGCATATCCGTATTTCACCTGCAACGCATTGAAATAGGGATTCTCCTTTACTTTTTTATACCGCAATCGTTTTTGGGCAATATCGCCATAATCTTCCATGACACTGGCAAACAGGAGATCGTTCTGTGCACGGGTAAGCCCCGGCACTTCGGTATGGAGGACATCCATGATTATTTTCGCCTCAAACTCAATGTCATAATCACGGTGATATAAGAGGACATTGCAAAAACGAAAGCCGTACATTACTTCTTCGCTTTTGACACGCACCACCTCCACGAACTCACCATTTGCCAAAAAATCGAGATGCTCAAAACCTTCTACCCAGAAATAGTTATTTTTGGTAATCATCAGAATATCCCCCGTGGAAAGTTCCTCTTCCCGATAGAGCACCCTGTTTCTGATCCCGTTGTTATAGGCATTCACCCGCTTATTGGAGCGTGATATGACAATAGTTTCCTCCATACCGTCTCTTCGGTAGGCCTCTCCAATCTCATCGATCAGCTCGTTACCGGTGATCCGCTTCACGTCGGCAAATCCGTTCACATGCAGTTTGGGATAGTCGGAAGTATCCTCAAACCGTAATGCATTCCTGAGTGCGGTAGCATTATGAAGTATCCCCGACTCCTCAGCCTGTCGCACGATTTCCGTAAGATTGGCATCAGCGACCTGCAGGGAATAAGAACCTAAGACCGTTTTATCAAGAGCAGGACTACTCTCCTGCTTCACCGGTGGCAGCTGGGCATTGTCACCTATAAGCAATATCCTGCATCCTTCGCCGGAATACACGTACTCAATCAGATCGTCGAGCAGCCGTCCTGTACCGAAGAGTGAGAAATCGGCCGATTCATTGCTGATCATCGATGCCTCATCCACGATGAACAGCGTATGTTTGTGCAGATTTTCAGCCAGTGTGAAGTTGGGAGTTCCTTCGGCAAACTTTTGCTGGCGATAAATCTTCTTATGTATGGTAAATGCCTGTTGTGCCGCATAACCGGAAAACACCTTCGCCGCACGGCCGGTAGGTGCCAGCAGGATGGTTTTCTGTCTGAACTGTGTCATCGTCCTTACCAGACTCCCGATCAGGGAAGATTTACCCGTTCCGGCATATCCGGTCAGGAGGAAAAGCTGATCAGCGATTCCGGAAAAAAGAAAATCAGCGATCTTATCGAGGGCTTTCTGCTGGTCGTTTGTAAAACTATAAGGGAAATTATCGTTGATTTTCTCAATAAAGAAGCGATTAACCATTTTTTTTGGTAATTTTTCCGGTAAAAGTAGCACAATTATCATTCTTTTTCTAAATTTGTAGTCTAAAATCAGAAAATCAAAATCAAAACAGTATAAATTAAAAAGAAAAAGTCCATGAAAGTTGTAATGAGGGTGCTTTTAGCACTAGCCATTGTTCTTTTAGCGTACATCAGTTGGAGAAGTATCCAGGGGCCTATTGATTTCAATTCGGAAGTTGCAAAACGTGACAGGGCTGTCATCCAGCGGTTGGTTGATATCCGTACTGCCCAGTCAGCTTTACGTTCCCAGACCGGCGCCTACACGGCCAGTTTCGACACACTCATCAATTTTGTGAAGGATGGTAAAATTGCCACACTCATAAAATCGGGTGATCTTAGCGAGGCCCAATTGGAAGCAGGAATGACAGAAGAAAAAGCCATGCAGATCATCCGTTCCGGTAATCAGAAAGCCATCAAAGCTGCCGGTTTATGGGACGAAGCAAAAAATGCTCCCCAGCTGGTGAGAGACTCCATATACTCACCTGCTGTAGAAGTATTGTATCCAAATCGCAATCGATTCAGCATAGATTCACTGCGGTATGTACCCTTTGGACAGGGTGCAGAATTCGAGATGGGAACAGACTCCTTAATCACTGCTTCGGGATATCCCATTCAGGTGTTTGAGGCAAAAACTCCCTATTCGGTATATTTGGGCGACCTCGACAAAAAACTGCTGGATCAGAAGATTCAGGAAGTACTCGATCGACCCGGAAAAAAATATCCCGGCATGCAGGTAGGTTCATTGGAAGTAGCCAACAATAACGCAGGAAACTGGGAATAACAGGTTCACCAGCCTCACGTAATATGTTTTTACCGGAAAATATCGATTTAGGACATTCCGACGAATATAATTTATCCATTCGGCTCACGCCGGATGGATTTTCTTTTTATATCTACTCACCTGCTGATCCCTCTATTTTTCATTTTCAGGAGACCTCATTGGGAGGGAAGCTATCCTACCTCGATCATATTAAAAAGGTGATTTTTGATCTTGGCTTTTTCAGTCAGGTATTCAACAAGACCACTGTAACAACAGTCTCTGCCCAATATACCCTCGTACCCGATGCTTTCTTCGACAGGAAAAAGGCGAAAGAACTGTTCCATTTCAATTTTCACAATCCTCAGGGAGTGGTTTTGAGTGAGACCACTTCAACTGGTTCCCTGCATGTGCTCTTTAATATTCAGGAAGAGATGCATGCTTTTTTGTTGCGTAATTTGTGGAACCCCGTCTTTCATCACCATATCACGCCGCTGCTACAGCTCTTTGAAAAAGATCAGAAAGCGTGGGATACCCCAAGCTGTTTCGTAGACTTTCATGACAACTGCGCCACCATCATCTGCTTCGCCGGAGACAAGCTTCTTTCGGCCAACACAGTTCCTTGTCTGAACCCTCACGATACCACTTATTATATTGCAAGCCTATGGGAAAAGCTGCAATTCAGCCAGACCACCCACAGGCTCTGCCTCTCGGGAGAGGTTGACACGCAGAAAACAGTGATCGACATTTTAAAGAAGCTGATTCGTCGGGTGGAGTACGTCAATCTGCATCCGAAAGTGATGCTCACAGAGATACAAAGGAAAAACCTTCCCACCGATATACAGGCTGCACTATGCGTATAATCAGCGGAAAATACAAATCGAGAAGGATACAGGTCCCTTCCAATCTTAAAGCGCGGCCCACAACCGACTTTGCGAAGGAGAGCCTGTTCAACATCCTGAACAACAGAATAGAATGGGAAGAGACCTCTGCACTCGATCTTTTTTCCGGCACCGGAAGTATTGCGCTGGAACTGGTTTCAAGAGGATGTCCCTATGTGGTGAGTGTGGAGCAAAATCAAAATCATTTTCATTTCATCTGTCAGGCGCAGGAGAAACTGGGAGCTAAGGAGCTTTTTCCGGTAAGGGCAGATGTCTTTAAATACCTTCAATCTTTGAGACAGCAGTTTGACTTTATCTTTGCCGACCCCCCCTATGATCTTTCGGGAATCGATTCTTTGCCAGACATTGTCTTTGAAAAAAACCTGCTGAAGGAACAGGGATTGTTTGTGCTGGAGCATCCCAAAAAATTTAATTTTTCACAACTTCCTCACTTTCTTGAAGAACGCGCATACGGTAACGTCCATTTCTCCTTTTTCAGACGATAACTGTTTTCAGACTGTTATAATTTATCTTACTTTTGCAGCGAATTATTTATTCGTAAACAGAAAAGTAACATGAACAGAAAACAATTAAACAGGATGCGGGCTTTTCGTTTCAAACGGTTTGCAAGAAAATCCTACAGCGTTTTCAACAGCTTACACAAGACAGTCACCATCGGCGTACTGTCGGGTTGCACGCTGATGAGCGCCCATGCGGCTATTGCCGGGCCGGCAGAAAAGATTGCCGCCGAAAGATCAATCGACACCATTCCGCCCACGGAACTGGACGAAGTAGTGGTGACCGCCTCCAAAGTGGGCTTGCCACTGAACCTGGCAGCCAAGCAGGTAACCCTCATCTCCAAACAGGAAATTGAGCGAGCGCCGGTGCGCAGCATCGAAGACCTTCTTAATTACGTGGCAGGCGTAGACATCCTGCAGCGCGGACCGCACGGCGTACAGGCGGACATCTCCCTTCGTGGCGGATCATTCGATCAGACAGCCATCCTTCTTGACGGAATTAACCTCACCAGCCCCCACACAGGACATTACAGTTTCGACATCCCTGTCAACCTCTCCGACATCGAGCGCATCGAGATCGTGCAGGGACCCTCTTCCATGGTCTACGGGGCCAGCGCCTTTGCGGGAGGAGTCAACATCATCACGAAAAAAGACTACAAATCCAATGCCTTCGCCAAGCTGGAGGGAGGCATGCATGGCCTCTTCGGGGCGGAGGCACGGGGTGCATATCAGGCCAACTCCTCCACACACTCGTTCTCCGTCGGCTACAAACAGTCCGACGGCTATATCCGCAACAGCGATTACAAGATCGCGAACCTGCTATGGCAGAGCAAGTTTGACATCAACGGATCGGATGTCGACTTTCAGGCAGGGCTCAACGACAAGGCATATGGTGCCAACACCTTCTACAGTGCCGCCTACCCGAATCAATTCGACAATACACAGGGTATTTTCATGTCCGTCAGGGGAGAGTCACACGGAAAACTGAAGTTTATCCCACATATCTACTGGAGCAGGCATTACGACGAGTTTCAACTGATCCGGGAAGGTACTCCTGACGTGCCTGCCTGGTACAAGAACCACAATTATCACCGCAGCGATGTGTTCGGGATGAACCTCCACACGCAGGTTGCCTCCAAATGGGGTATTACCAGCTTTGGCGGTGAGTTCCGGAACGAGGGTATCCTGAGCAACGTACTGGGAAAACCCATGGAAGATACCCTCGGGAGATACACAAAGTCAGACAATCGCACCCATATCAGTTATTTCGCCGAACACAATTTCATATGGGAGAAACTGACGCTCTCGCTGGGCGGCTTGTTGAACTACAATACCGCCATTGCGGATCGGTTCGACTTTTATCCTGCGCTAAACGGTTCGTTCCGGGCGACAGATCGCCTCAGCCTCTACGCTTCCTGGAACAAGGCCACCCGTATGCCCACATTCACGGATCTGTACTACACTACCAAGACGCATATTGGCAACAGCAACCTGAAAGCTGAAGAGTCGGAAGCTTTTGAGACCGGCATCAAATACAGCCACCCTGTGATAAATGGCAGCCTTGCCATCTTCCACATGAAGGGCAGGAACATGATCGACTGGGTAAAGGCATCTCCCGAAGCACTGTGGGAATCCCGAAACCACACCCGACTCAACAAGCAGGGCTTTGAAGCGGACCTGAACCTCAACCTGGCCTCCTGGTTCGGGTCCGGCCAGCCTATGCGAACGCTTTCTTTCGGATACATGTACATCGACCAGGAACGGGTGGAGGATGAACTGATATCGAACTACACGCTGAATCATCTACGTCACAAGGTGACTGCAGGCCTGCATCACGTGGTGGCGAAACAACTCTCCTTGTCGTGGCATTTCCGCTGGCAGCAGCGGGTGGGATCCTACGTGCAGTATGTGGACCTGAAGCCGGGAGAACGGATGGAGTACGCTCCATTTGCATTGCTCGACGTAAAGGCCAACTATGCGCTTCCCCGCGCCAACCTGTTCCTGCATGCCAACAACATCTTCAACACCACCCACGTGGATTTCGGTAATATTCCCCAGCCCGGATTCTGGCTCTCGGGAGGTGTGAGCGTGCAGCTTTAGAAAAAATCAGAATGGTGCGGGTTGTACCCGTTAATTGAAACGTGCTAGAAAATCCCCTCTGTGAAGTCCGAAAATGGTGACCGGAGGGGATTTTATTTAAAAAAGTATTTTATCGTGGCATATTGAAATACCGGGTTGCTAACCAGTGTTTATACATCGGATCCAGAAATTCTAACTTGCCCTGAATCTCATCGATCACATCCAGCTCTATCAGACGTCTTTTCAGTTGAATGACATTCGCTGAGGTACCCAAATTATAATTTGCCAATGTAGCCTTGGCTGTGAGCTGCTTTTCCTGCTTCAATATGGCTTCCAGGAGCGACAATTGTCGGGTGGTTAATACTTCTGTCATGTTGACAAAAAGAAGGCTGAGCTGATTAATGATATCTTCAAAAGCGTTCTCAACAATCTGGTCGGTGGCTCTTTTCTCTGTTCTGAACCAGACCTGTTGCGCCAGCTGTTGTACATAATATGAATGATTCTCTGCCAGCACGGCGATCCGTTCCGCGTCGGACGAGGAGATTTCTTTTCCCGTATCCTGAAATCTTTTCTGAATAAAGGATACCCATTCTTCAGCAGCTATTTTCTCTAAAAACAAAATATCTCCAAACTTATAAAATGGCATGGCATAATTGGAGAAAACGTCCAGCAACATATGCTGTTTACTTCCATAGAGACAATATGCCGTTTTCTGATGTGTTTGCCAATGCGATCGTAACTTCCGTTGAAAGGCATCGGGCTGATCAAATAATGCAATATTCTGAAATTCATCGATGCAAATAATGATGTTCAGATCCTTTTTCAACGCGATATTTTCTGCCAGATTCAAAATATCGTCCGGGTGCTTCTGCAACTCTTCCCACCCTATAGAAAAAGACACTTTACTTTGCATATCGGGTGAAAAAGATATTTGTGGTATCAACTGCTTTAAAAAATGTCGGGTATTCTTTACCATTTCATTCCAGCCGGAGGAGGCTGCTTTTAATACTTCATTGGCAAGTAGCAGATAAAATTCATATTCACTCCTGATGTTGAAAATATCCAGATGTACTATTTTCAGATTCTTGCTCTCCTTCACCGCCAACCGGGATGCCTGCTTCACCAAAGAGGTCTTTCCCCACCGACGGGGTGAGATAATAATGGTATTTACCAAAGAATTAAAATTATTCTTTAACCGGGCAATTTCTTTTGCTCTGTTGGTGAAATCAATTTCCTCAGGCAACTTTCCATAAACAAACGGTGTATTCATCATCATCAGTTTTACACAAAGATATGTTATAGTTTTATAAGTTACAAATTTATAACTTAGTATTTTATAAGTTACAGAATATTGAGATTATTCCTGATTTGATTTTACAGTGTAAAAGGCCTATATTTGTAGAAAATCAAAGATCATCATGTTTCAAAAATTGGTGGCGATAGAGCCTACAAGCTTGAACCCGTCGGCAGAGAGAAAATTATATTCTTTTGCCAACGAAGTTATTTTGTATTCCGATATACCGGGAGACGACAACGAGATCGCAGCCCGTATTGGCGATGCCGATGCGGTGCTACTGAGTTATACCACCCAACTCGGGAAGGCTGCTTTGGAGCAGTGTCCCAATGTAAAGTATATTGGCATGTGCAACTCACTCTACTCCCCGGAGAGCGCCAATGTGGACATTTACTACGCAAACAGCCGGGGAATCACGGTCACCGGCATCCGCGATTATGGTGACGAGGGTGTGGTGGAGTATGTGATCAGCGAGCTGGTGCGTTGCTTCCATGGTTTTGATCAGGAGCCCTGGGATGGCATGGCACGGGAGATTACGGGACTGAAGGCAGGGATCGTCGGACTCGGTAAATCGGGCGGCATGATTGCCGATGCACTACACTTCCTTGGAGCAGAGATCACCTATTTCGCCAGGAGTGAGAAGGCCGAGGCCAAAGCAAAAGGGTACCGCTTTCTCCCGTTGGACAATTTGCTCGAGGAGAGCGAAGTGGTATGCTGCTGTCTCAACCGAAATACCGTGTTGCTACATGCATCGCAGTTTGAGAAGTTGGGAAACAAAAAGATACTCTTCAACACCGGACTGTCGCCCGCATGGGATGAGGAACCATTTTTGAAATGGCTGGAGGGCGATAACCTCTGCTTTTGCGACACGGTGGGAGCACTGGGAGGCGAACATCTGCTGGATCATCCGAAGATCCGGTGCATGCAGGTATCTACCGGGCGCACCCGTCAGGCATTCGACCGGTTAAGCGAAAAGGTACTGCAGAATCTTTCCGGCTTTACCGGAATCAACGTTCGATGAACCGTACACCAGAATGGTGCCTAAATTAAATACTGATGAGCCCTCTTAATAAAGATGGCTCATTATCTTTGCAGCAAAGCGTTGCTTAAAATACAATGGGAGAAACAATATTCTGCAAGGAGGCTACCACCGACCATCCGGCTATTTCAGGCGTGGCGCTGAAGACATCCACCACAGCATGTACCTGATCGTTCTCTATCTCCACCCGTTGTCTGTCGCCGGCAACGAAACGGGGAGTAGACTCCATGGTCACCTGTAGCTTTTCAGGGCCGACCGTTGCAAGAGAAGCCGCCACTGCCACATTCAACCCGGTGGGAAACACGTCTATTGCTTCTCTGGCTGTACCGGAAAAAACCTGTTTGTTTTCGACCTCCATGTCGGCACTATAGAAATGCGATCTTCTGAATGCACGTACCCCTTTTTCATTCAGGAACTGAGCGGAGGCATTTCCCATCAGCGTAGCCGTTCGCAAGACATCGAACCCTCCCGTAGCTCCAGAAGCGAGATATACCCGTGTTCCGTGTGCCCTGCCTGCTTCCTTCACCGCTTCTAAAAAACCGTCATCAGCAAGGGCTCCAATAGATAAAGTTACAATGGAAGTACCATTTTTCAGGGTTGGCAACGTCAGTTCCTTCATTGCCGCTGGTGATGCGGCCTCGACCAGAAAATCGGGTTTCAAGGCGAGCAGCTCATCCAACGAGGTGCATGCTTTGCATGCCCTCCCTGCCTGCTCCATCTTTGCAGCCAGTCTTTCTGCTTTTGCCGGTGTTCGCGAATAAACACCCACCAGATCGTACTCGGGCAACAGCCCGTTTAACAGGGCATCCACCACAATATCGGCCAGATAACCACAACCAACAATCACTAGTTTTTCCATAACCGCAAAGGTAAGGTCTTTTGGATAGATTCCCAAATAGCCATTCAAGTGCAGTTTCCTGTTTTCATGGTTGTATCTGCTTGTACAGATACAAAAAAATAGAAGACAAGCACATTCTGAATCAGGACACCAGTATTACCGATTCTTCGAAAAAAAAGTCATCATAATGCCCGTTCAAACAAGATATTACATCTTACAAACAATCGGTTTCATATCAAAACATGCTGTATATAATTTTTCAAACAAAATAATTACAGTAAATTTGAGGAAATGAAACGATTCACACGAAAAATAAGAAAAAGAATGCAAATTTTTGCGATTACCCCCATTATCGGATTATTTTATTTGGTCTCCGCATCTGTCTGCGGACAAGACAAGATAGATATTCCGGACAGATATCTACCCAAAAACAAACAGATTTATCAAAAAGGCTGGATCGACTTCAACAAAAATGGAAGAATGGATGTCTATGAAAATCCGGAAGCAGAAATTGAGGAGCGGATTACTGATCTGATCAGCCAAATGACGTTGGAAGAGAAGACCAATCAGATGGTCACCCTCTACGGATACGGCAGGGTGCTGGAAGACGATCTCCCCACCCCGGAATGGAAAAACAGGCTTTGGAAAGATGGAATAGGAGCCATAGACGAACACCTGAACGGCTTCCGTCAGTGGGGACTTCCACCCTCCGACAACCCTTATGTCTGGCCGGCCTCGCGCCACGCATGGGCTTTGAATGAGGTGCAGCGTTTTTTCATTGAAGAGACACGGCTGGGAATCCCGGTGGATTTCACCAACGAAGGCATCCGGGGTGTGGAAAGCTACATGGCCACCAATTTCCCCACACAACTGGGACTAGGCCATACATGGAACAAGGATCTTGTGAAGAAGGTGGGTTACATCACTGGCCGCGAAGCAAGACTTCTGGGTTATACCAACGTATATGCGCCCATCCTCGATGTGGGCCGTGACCAACGGTGGGGCAGGTACGAAGAGGTATACGGGGAGAGTCCCTTTTTGGTGGCCGAGCTGGGTATATCCATGGTACAGGGGCTGCAAAAAGATTTTCAGGTCGCCTCAACCGGAAAGCACTATGCCGCTTACAGCAATAATAAGGGAGGCAGGGAAGGCATGTCGCGTGTAGACCCGCAGATGTCGCCACGGGAGGTGGAGAATGTGCACATGTACCCCTGGGAGCGGGTAATCAGGGAGGCAGGGTTGCTGGGAGTAATGAGCGCCTACAACGATTATGACGGCTTCCCCATTCAGAGCAGCTACTACTGGCTCACCACCCGCCTAAGAAAAGAGATGGGCTTTAGGGGCTACGTTGTCTCCGACAGCGACGCAGTGGAATACCTCTACTCCAAACACGGCACCGCATCCGACATGAAAGAGGCGGTATACCAGTCGGTGATGGCCGGACTCAATGTGCGTTGTACCTTCCGCTCGCCCGACTCCTATGTGTTGCCGCTGCGTGATCTGATCAGGGAAGGGGCGATTGAGATGGAGACGGTCGACGAGAGGGTAAGAGATATTCTGCGGGTGAAATTCCTTATAGGTTTGTTTGATTCTCCCTATCAAACGGATTTAAAACAGGCCGATGCAGAAGTAAATTCGGAAGAGCATCAGAAGGTAGCGCTTCAAGCCTCGCGTGAGAGCATCGTATTATTAAAAAACAACAAAAACATCTTGCCCCTGAAAAAGGCGGATATTCAAACCATCGCCGTATGCGGACCGAATGCCGACGATGCCTCTTATGCCCTGACCCACTACGGTCCTCTGGCCGTGGAGGTGAAAACCGTTTTGGACGGAATCCGTGACAAGGCGGGAGACGGCATGGAAGTACTATACACAAAAGGGTGCGACATCGTGGATGCACACTGGCCGGACTCTGAAATTATCGATTACCCGATCACGGACGCAGAACAGGCCGAGATTGACAATGCCGTGGCCAACGCCTTGAAAAGCGATGTGGCCGTTGTGGTGCTGGGAGGAAATAGCCGCACTGCCGGTGAAAACAAGTCCCGTTCTTCACTCGACCTGCCCGGCCGCCAACTGGATCTATTAAAAGCAATTCACGCTACGGGCAAACCCGTGATACTGGTTCTGATTAACGGGCGTCCCCTGTCTATCAACTGGGCAGACAGGAATATCCCGGGAATTATTGAAGCATGGTACCCCGGGTCACAGGGAGGAACGGCCGTAGCCGACGTACTCTTCGGGGACTATAACCCGGGAGGGAAACTGACCGTAACCTTCCCCAAGACTGTGGGACAGATTCCATTCAACTTCCCGGCAAAACCAGCTTCACAAGTCGACGGTGGACGCACTCCCGGTCCGGATGGGAACCAGAGCCGGGTGAACGGGGCCTTGTATCCTTTTGGATATGGCCTGAGCTACACCACCTTTGCCTATTCAGACCTGCAGTTTTCGAAAGAAGAGATTACCGACAAAGAGAGCCTTTTCGTCACAGTAAAAGTAAAAAACACCGGCGACAGGGCCGGCGATGAAGTTGTGCAACTGTACACCAGGGATGTATTAAGTTCGGTCACCACCTACGAGAAGAACCTGCGCGGTTTCGAAAGGATTCACCTGCAGCCCGGTGAGGAAAAAGAGATACAGTTTGCCATTCACCCCCGCGATGTAAAACTTTTGAATAGTGACAACGAATGGGTTGTTGAACCGGGTGAATTCAGGGTGATGATCGGCGCCTCGTCGGAGGATATCAGGCTGAGCCGATCATTCTTCGTGCTGGGGGAAGGATTCGACAAACACAAGCTGGTAGCAACCCCATTGGTGACTTCCGATCCGCAGACCTCTGACGCACTGAATGTGCTGGACAAAGACCGGGACTCATTTTGGGAAGCCCATAAAGGGTACTTTCTTACCTTCCCGTTGAACGAAAACATACCGTTGGATCACATTGCAATACGTTGGCACAAAGAGAGTGACCCGCAGGCAGTTTTTGAAATACAGATATCCAGTGGCGGCGGACAGTTTATGACTGTTTTCAAAGGGTCTCCCAGGGAGTTAAACAAAACGAACAAATACACGTTCAACGAAACGGCCGGTACAGATCTGAGAATTAAAATCGTATCGGGGCACGTGAAAATTTCCGACGTGGAGATAATCCGATAAAAACAACCAAACGAAAATACTCCCATGATGAAAAATATTTTTACTATTTTGATGATAATGCTGGTAAGCGCGCCCGATGCTTCCGCACAGGAAATCACCCCCCGCCCGAATCATTATGAAACCCAGGCGGGCACGGTAAACTTACCGCGGACAATCACCATCACCGCCGACAATGAGTTCGACGATCTGATTCCGGATTTCGTGGAGACTGCCCAAAAGTTTT
This sequence comes from Proteiniphilum sp. LBM24028, assembly GCF_056629195.1. Taxonomy (NCBI): domain Bacteria; kingdom Pseudomonadati; phylum Bacteroidota; class Bacteroidia; order Bacteroidales; family Dysgonomonadaceae; genus Proteiniphilum; species Proteiniphilum sp. LBM24028. The sequence continues at coordinate 2,637,506 of NZ_CM152817.1, forward strand.
CGATCCACACACAGAGGAAAAAGGAAAACGGATTCATCCGGCTCTCCAAAAACGAGGCGCTCAACAATCCGGAGGAATACCGGATAAGGATTGCCCCAACGGGCATCCTTATCGAAGCCGGCTCCCCAAACGGCTGTTTCTACGGCCTGCAATCAACATTGCAGTTAATTACCAGTGCCGGCAGGGAAGGAACCCTGCCCCTTGCTGTCATTCAGGATAAACCCCGTTTCGGCTGGAGAGGTGTGATGGTGGACGAGTCCCGTCACTTTATCGGAAAAGCAGAAATTATGAGGTTGCTGGACTTTATGGCGATGTATAAGCTCAATAAATTTCACTGGCATCTTACCGATTCGCAAGGATGGCGTATCGAGATCAAAAAATATCCGCTGCTGACAACAGTCGGTGCCGCGGGAAATTTCTCCGACCCGGAAGCATCAGCACAATTCTATACGCAGGAGGATATTGCGGAAATCGTGAAATATGCCAGCGATCGTTTTATCGAGATAATCCCGGAAATTGACATGCCCGGTCATGCTACTGCCGCCGTTAAGGCATATCCCGAATTCAGCGGTGGCGGATCGGAAAAATACCCTCATTTCACTTTTCATCCCGGGAAAGAGGGCACCTACACGTTTCTGACCGGTATTCTCCGGGAAATAACAACTCTTTTTCCTTCTTCTTTCATTCATATTGGAGGTGATGAAGTCCATTTCGGCAATAAACAATGGCATGATATGCCGGAAGTCCGTTCACTCATGAAAAAGGAAGGACTGGAAGACCTGGTAGAGGTGGAACACTATTTCCTGCAGCGCATGGCAGACTCCGTGAAGGTCCTGGGCAAGACAGTGATCGGATGGGATGAAGTGGTCACTGCCGGACTTCCGGCAAACAACACACGGGTGATGTGGTGGAGACACGATCAGCCCCAGCTGCTGGAAAAATCCCTCACCATGGGTTACGGCACCATACTCTGCCCGAGGATACCTCTTTATTTCGATTTTGTACAGCACGAATCCCATACCTCGGGACGTAAATGGGATGGCGCCTTTGCTCCTATTGAAAGTGTATACGAGTTTCCCAGCCTCAAACTGACCGGCGGAGTTTCTTTTTGTTCACCCCATGTGATGGGAATTCAGGCCAATGTCTGGACTGAAGTAATTCATAGTAAGGAAAGATTTCAGTTTATGGTCTTTCCACGTATCGCAGCCCTGGCCGAGGCAGCCTGGAGTAACGATGCAGTAAAAGACTTCCGGCATTTCGACAGGCGGATGGAGAAAATGACAGACCTCTATAGAAAGAGCGGCATCGCATTCTTTGACTACAGGAATCCGGGAGTAAGCCCGGAGATAATGGGACCGGAAAAATAAAAACACAATGAATCATTCCAATGAAAAAAACAAAAATCCTGACCACCGTGATTCTGTGTCTTGTTTTTGCAAGCACACACGCACAACAGAACGTAAATTACGATGAATCGCAAGTACCTGCGTACATCCTTCCTGAACTTTTGAAGTGTCGGAACGGAGAAATGGTCACCACGGCAGAGCAGTGGGAAAAGCAGAGAAGACCGGAACTGATGGAACTCTTTGCCTCCAAAATGTATGGTCGCACTCCTGCCGGGGACATCGATATCTCATACGAGATATTGACAGACAACCCCGATGCGCTGAGTGGCAAAGCAACAAGCAGACAGGTCAAGTTTACCTTTTCGAACGGAAATAAAAAAACGGAGGCCATCCTGTTGATGTATATCCCGAATATGCGAAAAGGAAAAGTTCCGGTGTTTGTAGGATACAATTTCAAGGGAAACCACAGCACTACCACAGACACAACAATTCTCCACTCCCCCGCCTTCCGTCTGGTGAAAGAGCCGGGTCACCCGGATTGGGAGAGAGGGAATCAGGCGAACCGGTGGAGTTACGACATGATAATCGACCGGGGATATGCTGTTGCCACCATGTGTTATCATGACATCTTCCCCGATAAGCCGGAATTAAAAGAGTACAGCGTGGTCTCTCTTTTTCCGGGATACGATCCTGACAAAACAGCTCCCGAAGAGTGGCAGGCTATCGGCGCATGGGCCTGGGGGTCCAGCCGGATTGTCGATTTCCTGGAAACACAGGAAGAGATAGACACGAACAAAATAGCCATCATGGGACACTCCCGCCAGGGGAAGGCTGCGCTTTGGGCTGGTGCTCAGGATGAACGTTTTCGTATCGTTATATCCAATAATTCCGGTTGTGGCGGAGCAGCACTCTTCAGGAGAAAATTCGGGGAAACTGCCGAGATCATCAACAAAGCATTTCCTCATTGGTTCTGTGAAAGTTTCCGTCAATACAACAACAAGGAGGAATTGTTGCCGGTCGACCAGCATCAGTTGCTCGCCCTGATTGCACCACGCAAGGTATACGTGGCGAGTGCTGAAGAAGATCTGTGGGCCGATCCGAGAGGTGAATTTTTAGCCGCATATCATGCCGGCCCGGTATACCGGCTATACGGATTAGAAACTATTGGGTCGGATGAAATGCCGGCATTGCATACACCCATCACTGGTGATATCGGATATCACATCAGGGCCGGTAAACATGATGTGAAGGAGTACGACTGGAAACGATACCTGGACTTTGCCGATGCCCATTTTTCGAAAAATTCGGTAACCCGCCCTAGCTTTAAATAAAAGGATACATCGACCATCTTGAGCAGTATTGATCCCTTTACGACCCCGGTACCCGAAAGAATCATTGCCGATGCCGGTTACCGTTGCGAGAGAAGCTGCCACTGCCACCTTGTAGCTACTGTAAACAATGATACAAACTTCATTTTTTCAGGAAGAGACAAAAAAGTCAAAATTTCAAATCTTATTATTTTTTCGCTTACTTTGTAATCCGATTAATTATAGTAGATTTTATAAAACAGGTGAAAACAGGAATGGACCTTGCCTCTCTCTACAATCTGTATGTGAATGATTTATTTATCTATGGATGTTACCTCGGCTTTGAAAGGGAGGTTGTAAAAGATGCCATTCACGATGTCTTCGTAAAGCTCACAGCTGATGAAGACTTGTTAAGGCATATCAGTCACATCAAATTCTATCTTTTCAAATCACTTAAGAACAGACTACTGGACATTCACAAAGAAGTCAGAAGGGAAGTAACACTGGGAAATGTAGTTCCTCTCGAGGAGATGCCATTCAATATCATGATAAATGTGGAAGACCTGATAATTGAAAGGGAAGAACAGATACAGATAAAGAACGAGATCGAGCAAATGCTCAATGCGCTTACCGACAGGCAGCGCGAAATTATTTATCTCCGCTATGTACAGGAATACGACTACAAACAAATTGCCGAACTCCTGCAAATCAGTGTTCACGGCTGCCGCAAACTGGTGTCGAAAGCGATACTAAGCCTGAGAGAAAGATTCAGTGTCTTTTTAATTCTTTGAGACTATTCTTTTTTTAGACGATGTACATTTACGACCAGAAGGCCATCGTCCCGCTTTTTCTCACACCAGAAATGTTAAAATTATAAGATTTTATCAAAATAAGGGGATAAATAAAATTCAAAATCGTTTTCATACAAACAACGGAATTTTAAAAACGACATTTCCCAAGTATAAATAATAACCGGAATGGAGAGGAACAATATTTGTAACAGTTATACGGATCTTTTAAAAGACCAACGATTCCTTCAATGGCAGTTGATGTCTGATGAGACAATGAACAGTTATTGGAAAGAATTCTTCTTTCAACATCCCGAGTTAAAAAACGAATTACTACAAGCCATCCACTACCTGAAAAAAGAGGGCTTGAATAAAAGTAGTTTAAATGACGATGAACGTATGGCACTGTTTGAAAGAATTCAAATAAGTGTAAACCGGAAAAAAAAGAAAAAAATTTTCACATTGATAGGGTATGCATCAGCAGTAGCCGTAGTTGCGCTAATCATACTCGGAATTAAGCTGTTTTCTTTGACTCCGGAGTCTCTTGTTAGACCCGACAAAGAGATTATTATCGGAGAAGTATTGAATAATAAGGATATTCAGCTGATTACAAGTGGAAAAACTATATCATTCGATAACGATGTGGAGGTCAGCTTAAATGATGAAGGGACAGTTGAGGTCACCCAGCGTGATAATGATGTCACCCGGTTAGCTGTGAATCATGACCAGATCAATTCATTGATTGTACCTTTCGGGAAACGATCTACGCTTAGGCTTGCGGATGGTACCAAAGTGTGGCTGAATTCAGGATCGGTGCTTGAATTTCCAACACAATTTTCTGGAAAAAACAGAGAAATAAAACTTGCCTCCGGAGAGATGTATATTGAAGTAGCACATGACAAAGAGAAACCTTTCTATGTTCACACGCCAGATTTCAAACTGAGAGTGTACGGGACCAAATTCAATCTCTCAAACTATGACAACTCTCCCGGTTCTGTAGTATTGGTGGAGGGAAGTGTCAGCGTACAATCGGGTACGGAAGAAATGTTTCTGAATCCGAATGAACAACTACTCATTTCCAGGGGGAAAGCTCCCGAACGTCAGACTGTAGACGTGACCCATTATATCAGCTGGAAAGACGGATACCTTTTGTTAGAGAATACACCGATGACAGATGTCCTGGATAAAGTAGAAAGATACTATAATCTTTCCTTTAATTATGAGCAGGATGTAAATTTGAAAAAACGCACCTGTTCCGGCAAGATTTATCTCTCGGAAAATCTAGATAACGTGATGACCACCATTACCCTGCTAAGTGCCACACAATTTAAAAAAGAAAATAACCGAATATATATTAGTCATGCAACGGAATAAAATATGACAGCCTATGATAAAATAAAATAAAACGAAAACAATAAAAGACCGGATGATACTGCGAATATCATCCGGGCTGAGTAATTTAATTTTCTTAGTCCAATAATAATTAAATTGTACAAAAATATGAATAAATACATTATTGCGGATAAAACTCATCGCAATACATTTAAACAGACGTTAAGAATCATGAAAACAACCCTGTTTTTCTTACTTTGCAGCCTCATGTTTTCTCAGGCAGCAACCAGTTACTCCCAGGTTTTTAACTTCAACCTGAGATCAACCTCCATCAGGGAGGTATGCAGGGAAATTGAACAAAACAGCGACTATATCTTCGTTTTTTCGGACAACAGTGAAAAAATGATTAACAAGAAGATCGACCTGAAAGCAGAATCGGAAAATGTAGCCGACCTACTGCACAATCTGCTTTCCGACACGGGGCTTACATACAAGATACTGGACAAGCAAATCGTAGTCTATGCATTGAAAGAAGAGGCCACAAAAGCGACTGTGGCACCTGCAACCACTATTTTCCAGCAGCCTGTAAAAAAACAGATATCCGGTAATGTGACCGATGCCAGAGGAGAATCCATCATTGGAGCAAACGTGGTGGAAATTGGCACTACGAATGGTACCGTGACAGATATCGACGGGAACTTCTCAATGATGGTAGATAATAATGCATCCATCAGGATATCTTATATTGGATATTTGGAACAAACCATCGGGACAACAGGAACTACACGATTCAATATTATCCTGCGGGAAGATACCAAAGCCCTGGATGAACTGGTTGTAATTGGCTACGGTACCCGGCAACGCAAAAGCATCACGGGTGCTGTTGACCAGGTAAATTCCAAGATGTTTGAAGACAGGCCGGTGAGTAATGCAATGCAAGCTTTGCAGGGAGCATCAGCGAACCTGATCATTCAACAGAAGAACATGAACCCAAATGACAATAACCTTAGCATCAACATTAGAGGTGTCAGCACAATGGGGAACAACGATCCACTGATTGTCATTGACGGGCTAATTTCCTCGTCAAACACTCTCAACAGCATCAATCAGAATGACATAGAAAACGTATCGGTTCTGAAGGATGCCGGTAGTGCAGCTATCTACGGTTCACGCTCTGCAAATGGTGTAATACTGGTTACTACCAAGAAAGGCTCAAAAATGAATAAGCCGGTAGTCCGTCTGAACGGCCTGGTGGGTTATCAGGATCCGGACATTTTGTACCAACCCGTAGAAGGATGGCAGAATGCCATGTACCGTAATCAGGCAAACATGAATGCAGGTAGTGCCCCGGTCTATACACCGGCACAAATCAGGGACCTTTATGAGCATCGCAGTGAAGAGTACTGGTATTTCAATAAAATCATGCAAAAGGGGTTACAGCAGAATTATAACCTGAATGTCTCCGGAGGTAATGAGAATACCACTTATATGGTTTCAGCCGGCTACCTGAATCAGGAGAGCAACTTCGTGGGAGGATTCGGTCTGGAGAGGTATAACTTCCGATCTAATCTCACAACAGAGTATAATCGCTTTAAAATAACTTCACTGATGGCATATAACCGCAGAAATGAGAGGACCATTGCCGGCGGAACGGGGAACACCATTATCAACTCTTCACGTATACCTCCCTATTATTACTACCAATTTGAGCAGGACGGAAAATATCTGATCAATGATATTATCGGCGATGACAATACAATGGCAAAATTAAAAGAGGGCGGATATGAGAAAAAGGATGAAGACAATTTTATAGGTAGCCTGAACATTGATTACAGTCTTGGTGCCGGCCTGACAGCAAAAGGACTGGTTGGACTTGACCTCACACAGCACCACCGGTTCAGGAGAGACATCATGGTACCCCTTTATTCCCGTAACAATTTGGAAACACCGGTAGTAAACATCAATCCGAACCGACTGACGGAAGATTACAATAACAAACGATATACCCTCAGCACTCAATTTCTACTGGATTATGAGCGTACCTTCAACGACGTTCATAATGTAACGGGGCTGTTGGGTACCTCCAATGAATCTTATACCTACAAGGCCAGCCGCATCGCATGGAAATTCACGGATCCCGATCTGGGATTACCTACCACCGATGAAGCTGAACAGGATACAGGTAACTTTACTTCCAACGGTGCCGAGGGAAACAATCCGGCCACCAATCAAACCAGCATCACCTCTCTCTTTGGGCGCTTGGGGTATAACTATTTAGACAAATACTACGGAGACTTTTCGTTTCGTTATGATGGTTCGTCCAAGTTTGCCAAAGAAAACAGATGGGGCTTTTTCCCTTCCTTTTCCGGGGCATGGAGAGTGTCGGAGGAATATTTTATGGAAAACTACCGGGACAATGTGGGCGACTTGAAATTAAGGGTCTCATATGGCGTATTGGGGAATCAAAATGTGGCCAACTACTCCTATCAAACAGTATATCAAATGTATACTAACACCTATGTATTCAACAATGAAGCGGTCCCGGGAACAGGATTTACCTATGGAAATCCGAACTTGACGTGGGAAAAATCAGGAAATTTAAACATCGGCGTGGATGCAGGTTTTTTTAATAACAACCTTTTTGTATCACTCGATTATTTTAGCAAACGGACATGGGATATTTTGTTGGCTCCGGAAGTATCTACCCTGTTTGGCAGCTCTGCAGCCAATGAAAACGCAGGAGAGATGAAGAATCATGGATGGGAGGCTACAATTAATTACCGCTTACAGTCCGGTGCATTCAGTCATAATTTCAATCTTAATTTCTCAGATTCTAAAAATAAAATCACTGATTTTGGAGGAAAAGAACGGATTGACAAGAGCGACCAGATGTATAAAATAATCCGTGAAGGTGAGGCGCTCGGTTCATATTTCGGCTACAAAACCGACGGATATTTCCAGAGTACCGAGGAGATCACAAACAGCGCGCTACCTGTGGGAGCGATTGTGCAACCAGGTGATGTCAAGTATGTGGACCAAAACAAAGACAACGTGATCGACGAGAAAGATCGTGTGGTTCTGGGCAATGCATTTCCGAGATATACCTTTGGTTTTACGTATGATCTACAATATAGGAACTTTGATTTCAACCTACTTCTTCAGGGGGTTGGAAAAAGAGACATGTATATACGCGGGGAACTCATTGAACCATTCCACTCCAACTATTCCTATGCTATTTATAAACACCAACTCGACTTTTGGACACCAACAAATCCCAATGCCAGATGGCCCAGATTAATTGCTCCAAGTTCACCTTCGAGCAGCAATAACTGGGGAAGAGCCGGGACCGATATATATCTGCTGAATGGCGCTTATTTGCGTATAAAAAATATTCAATTGGGATATACTTTGCCGAAGCAACTCACAAACAGGATAGGTATTCAGAAATTACGCGTCAGCGCAAATGCACAAAATCCGTTAACACTGACCAAAAATTCGTTCATCGACCCTGAATCGTCCGAGTTTGGCAATAACATGGGAGGTATAGGTGGTGTGGGTGCCAACAGTGCACGAAACTACCCAACACTTGTCTATTACGGATTTGGATTAGATATTGAATTTTAATATTTATTTTTTATGAAATCACAAAACCTACAATATATTATCATCATTTTTACTATGGCCGTTGCTTTCCTGTCCTGTAACGACCTGGATCTGGCGCCGACCAACAAATTCACAGACGCCAATTACTGGACATCCACCGACAAGGCGGCTGCAGTACTCAACATGGCTTACAGTCAAATGTTTGGTGCCAATTACTTTTTCGCCAATGAGCGGCTTACAGATAACCTTTACGAAGGAAGAGGAAATACCGATGAGAAAATAATCACTTCGGGACAGGCTGATGCAGCATTAGGCCGTTTTGCCAATGAGTGGAAGAACTGTTATGAAGGAATCAAGACCTGCCATATTTTCCTCGACAACGTGGATCTGGTTCCGAACATGGATCCCGGAACTAAGGAACGAATGAAAGCAGAAATCCGATTCATCCGTGCAAGTTTGTTTTTCCGGTTAACCAATCATTACGGCGATGTTCCTTTTTTTGATTACAACATAACACTGCAGGAAGCAAACAGCATTGAAAGGACAGCTAAAACTGAAGTAATTAATTTTGTAAGGGAAGAATTGAATGCTATTGTCGGTCAGCTTCCTAAAAAAGGAGAATATGGAGATAAAGATAAAGGGAGAATCACACAAGGTGCCGCGATGACCTTGCTGGCACGTACCTACCTCTATGAAAACGATTGGGCAAACGTGGCCTCTGTCACCGGTAAAATCATCAACGGTAACTACGGCCAATATCAATTATTTCCCAGCTACGAGGAACTCTTTCTGCCCGAAAATGAACAAAATGATGAGGTCATACTCGATATGGGCTATACCCTTAGCCTGAGGACATGGTCTGAAATGTACGATGCCATCCCGCTGACTGTGGGGGGACGTATCAATGCTTTTGCCCCCACACAAGAACTGGTAGATGATTACGTGATGAAGAACGGAAAGACCATCCATGAAAGTGGTTCCGGGTACAGCGAAGACGAGCCCTATCTGAACAGAGATCCCCGCTTTGACGCGACCATTGTCTATCATGGTTACCAATGGAAGAAAGCCAACGGATCTACCTCGACCATTTACATCAAACCGGGATCCTCAAAAAGTGCGGGTGTATCCAATCTGGACGAATATGCAGGTCCAGGACAGAACTCAACCGCCACGGGATATTATATCAGAAAATATTACGATCCCACAGCGCCGGAAGGAATGGCAGCGGGATTGAATCTAATTTTAATGCGCTATGCAGACGTGTTGCTGATGTATGCCGAAGCGAAAAATGAATTGGGAGAATTCAATGAAACGGTATGGAATCAGACCATCCGTTCCTTACGGCAACGTGCCGGATTTAGTGATGCCTCAGCGCTCAATTACCCGACCGGTAACCTGCGGGATCTTATTCGCCGCGAACGCCGCTGTGAGTTGGCAATTGAAGGGCTGCGCATCTTTGACATCCGCCGTTGGGGAACCATCGAAACGGTGATGAATGGGACTCCCAGAGGAGCCAAGTTTGCTGCAGGAAATACCCAGTACATTACGCTGGATCAAAGAAGGTTCAACAAGGAGAGAGATTACTTATTTGCTATTCCTCAATCACAACGCGATATTAATAAGAATCTTACTCAGAATCCGGAATATTAACAGACTTATGGCACATATCTAAAACAGCATAAAATGAAAACAATATATACCAAACTGATTATATTCTCTTCCCTGGTGTTCGGTTTTTTAGCATGCAGCAGCGATGGTGAAGTCAGAGATATGGGTGTCACCCCTGTCAAAACGCTGTACGAACCGACCGATGGAAGAACACTGGTACTCCAGTCTTCCGCATCAGCCATGCTCTATTTCGAATGGGAACCGGCCAGAGCAGAAGATAGCGGTGCAGTACTCTATGAAATCGCTTTCGATAAAGCCAACGGAGATTTTTCCGATCCTTTATCTATTATCGCAGCCGATAACAATGGGGGCAGCAATCACGCAACCATAACCCACAAACAACTGAACCAGATTGCAGCACTGGCGGGTATTGAGTCGGCCGCTCAGGGTACGCTCAAATGGACCGTATATGCCTCCAAAGGGATTAATCCGGTAAAAGCGGAGCAGGAACGTACCATCACAGTAACACGTCTGGCTGGATTTGCCAATATCCCCGAACAGTTATTCATTACCGGAACAGCAACTGAAGCTGGCAATGATCTTTCCAAAGCAATTCGGATGAAGAAAATAAATGATGGCGAATTTGAGGTATACACACGTTTAACGCAGGGTCAGTCATTTCAATTCACTAATGCTTCCACGGGAACACCCGTCGTCTATTCACTGAGTGGCGAGAAAATTATTGAAGGGGGGACCTCCACTGTTTCTAAAACAGGTATCTACAAATATTACCTGGATTTCAATATCGGTGCATTTACCGTCAAGGAGATCACCAAAGTCAATCTCTTCTTATGCTGGTCGCAAAGAAAGATAGAACTGCCCTATAAGGGTTTCGGCGTATGGGAACTGACCAACCACACCATCACTGGCCTAACCGGCAATGACAATAATGACGACCGCTATAAATTCAGGATGGAAAGTTCTGCTGGTGAAACAGAGTGGAGAGCGCCTTCCAATGACAGCAAACCAACCGGGAACGAAGCTTATTATTATATGGTGGAAAAAAACAACGTACAGCAGTGGACCGACGGACAAATTTGGAAAAGCCCTTCTACCACGGGATGGAGTGATAAAACATACGACTTTATGTTTTCTTTAAATTCCGGAAAGCCCTATACCCACAACTTAATTATCAAATAATAAAAGCATCATGAAAAAAATAACCACTTACTGGATATTGATCATATCACTGCATGTTCTTTTCACCGGATGCGGTGATTCCATGGGAGAAACCGATCTGACACTTACAGAAGTAAAGACGTTGATTGAACCGATGAACGAAAAAAGTATTGAACTTCTGCCCGCAGCTTCTGCTTCTGTCTATTTTGAGTGGGAACACGCAAAAATTGACGGTGGTCCTGCCATCTATCAAATCGCTTTTGACAGGACAGATGGTAATTTTTCAAATCCCCTTTATGTAGCCTATTCCGGAAATAACGGATTTAATAACAATATTACACTTTCACACAAACAGCTTAACAAAATCATGGGAATGGCAGGCGTAGAACCTTCAAGCACAGGAACCATCAAATGGACTGTATTCTCATCGAAAGGCACCCACGCAGCTAAAGCGACGCAGGAGAACAGTCTGACAATTACCCGCCTGGCCGGTTTTGCCGAAGAGGATATCCCGGTAGATCTTTTTGTAACTGGCGAAGCTTCTGAAGGAGGTACAGACCCGGTAAAAGCACATAAGATGAAGGCAGTATCCACCGGCGAGTTCGAAGTGTATACCAAACTGAAGGCGGGAAAACCATTTTATTTTGTAAATGCTGTTTCCGGTACACCAAACAGATTTTCCATCGCAGATGATCTGGTCAAAAAAGAAGGCACATCAACTGTTTCATCCGAGGGAATTTATCGGATTACTCTTGACTTTAATACCGGAGCAAGTACCGTCACGCAGGTTACGCGGGTTGCCTTCTACTTCAGTCCGGAAGGAAAGATACTTTTCGATATTCCCTATATAGGTTACGGAGTTTTCCAGACAAGGGAAACAGTTACTTTTAAACAAGAAGGATGGGGACGTGATGAACGGTATAAATTCAGAATGTTTGTGAAGGAAGATGCAGGAGCTGGAGAGGAGAAAGAACTCGAATGGGGTACGCTGAATCAAACCGACTCGCGTCCGACAGCCTCAAGCCCTGAATCCTACTACTATCTCAAGCTGATGAACCCAACCAGATGGGACAACAAATGGAAACTGATGGGCGACTTTGATAATAACCCCGGAATATACACTATTTATCTGCAGGCGGATAAGCCGTATACCCACTCGATCACCAAACCATAAATAAAATTCATTATATTATAAAGAGAGTAAGAGTGAAATAGTTTAGACAAAAAAACGAATTTCATTCTTGCTTTCTTTGTTAATTGCATCAAGAAAAACTATTTTTATGGGTGAATGTATAGCTTTTCAGACTGCACTCTGAAAATAAGAAAACAATTAACGCCCGATTGGGTAAAAACAAAGGAAATAGTAAATATGAACAATAAATATCTTATACTTCTCCTGGCGATGATCCCTTGCTTGTTCGCGTGTGAAAGTGAAAATATTCCAAATTCGGGAGATGACGATGGAAACAAAGAAACCATTGACTGGAACAAGGCTGCTAATAACGGATGTGACGCATTAATAACCTCTTTTTGGAATACAAATGGTCAGTATTTCAATACCAATAACAACGGCAATACCACATTTCAGTACTGGCCAAATGCGCATGCACTCGATGTCCTGATCGACGCCTACACAAGAACGAATGACGCCACCTACAAAAGTTATTTCGACAAATGGTTTACTGGCGTGAAGGTGCGCAACGGAAACACCTGGGAAAATGACTTTTACGACGACATGGAATGGAATGCACTGGCGCTATTGCGTGCATGGAAGGCCACCGGCGATGTACGATACAAGAATGCATCACTCGAACTCTGGGGCTATATCAAACAGGGATGGAACGATCAGGCTGAAGGAGGTATCACCTGGAAAAAAGGAATGGAGTATAGTAAAAATGCCTGTTCCAATGGTCCAGCAGCTATTTTGGCGGCTCGGCTCTATCAGGAGTTTGGGAATACGGAAGACCGGGAATGGGCAGTAAAGATTTACAACTGGCTGAAGACAACACTGGTAAATACCAACAACGGGATGGTGTACGATAATATCGACGCACGTACCGGAGTAATCAAAAAGGAGTGGATCTTCACTTATAACCAGGGTACTTATATCGGTGCCGCCGTGGAACTGCACAAAATATTCAACGAAAAAGCATATTTGAACGACGCTGTACTGGCGGCAGACTATACCATCAGCAGCCTGGTAGACAATTCCATACTCAAGAGTGAAGGAAACGGAGACGGGGGCCTTTTCAAAGGTATCTTCGTCCGTTATTTCACTCAGCTGATACAGCAGGAAAGACTCGATGCAGCTGCACAAAAACGATACCTGCAGTTTATGAAACTCAATGCGGAAACCTTGTGGAATCAGGGTACCCAAAAACCGGGCACCTTCTTTGGTCCCAACTGGAGGGTAAAACCCGGAACAACAGTCGGATTAACCGAACAACTCAGCGGCTGCATGTTGATAGAAAGCGCAGCTTTATTAGATAAAAAAGGACTCTTATGAAACAGTTTTACACCCTCCTCCTGATGGTATTTGTGAGCATTGGCTGCACTACGGACAAACAACTCACCAGCTATGTAAACCCGCTACTGGGGACGGCCACACTATGGGAACCCGAAGATCTGGGATATGTACGTACCTGGAAAAATCGCACCTGGGGAGCCGAGGTCTTTCCAGGCGCTTCACTACCCAATGCAATGGTGCAGCTAAGCCCGGTAACACAGTTCAGAAGCGGTGCCGGTTATCAGTACGAAGACACGGTAATCTACGGATTTGCCCACACCAACAAGGGTCACTGGAACCTGCTGCATTTGCCGATGCTGCCGGCAACCGGAGAAATATCGGCTTCGGACTATGCCTCTGGATACAGCCACCTGAATGAATCTGCCCGTCCGGGTTACTACCAGGTTTTTCTCGAAAAATACGGAATCAATGCTGAACTTACCTCCACGCTCCGCTGTGGCTATCACCGGTATACCTTTCCGAAGGGAGTAGAGAAGAAACTGATAGCAGATATGACACGGACCAACAACCGGGTGAAAGATTGGAACATTCAACAGGAAGAGGAGTATGTCTTCACCGGATTTCAGGATACGGATGGGAAAATATACTTCTATGCCGTATCAAACTATCCCATAAAGGACATCCGGCAAGTGAAGGACGACAAACATGAGATTTCTCTGGTATATTTCGGTGAAAGCCGAAAGAACGAACCGTTGGAACTAAAAATAGGATTTTCCTTTGTAAGCGTGAAAAATGCGAAGATGAACCTGGATAAGGAGATGATTCACAAGGACTTTACGCAAGTAGCAAAGGAGGCTGATAAAACATGGGAGGAATTATTATCGCATATCAAGGTTACAGGAGGAACAACACGTGAAAAAGGAATTTTTTATTCTACCCTATACCGTTCATTCCTATGGCCTGCACTACGTAGTGATGTTAACGGTGACTTCACCGACGAACGGGGAAACGTGGTAAATGAAGGGTTCCGCTATTATACCAATCCCTCGTTTTGGGACGACTACCGGAACAAGCTTGTGCTGCTGGGAATGATCTCTCCGGATGTCACGACGGACATCATCAAATCAATCACCGATAAGGGTGAGAAAAGAGGAGGCTATATGCCCACCTTCTTCCATGGCGACCATGCTTCGGTGTTTGTAGCCGGAAGCTGGTTACGCGGTATTACAGGGTTTGATCTGGAGCGTGCTTATAAATTGCTGCTCAAAAATGCAACCGTTCCCGGTCAGGGTGGAAGGCCCTATCTCGATGAATATCTGAAGCGGGGATGGATTGCAGAAAAAGATACTACCCACGTCCCCACCTGGGACGAGTACAAGGCGGCCGTCACCAAAACAGTGGAATATGCCTACGACGACTATGCGACAGCATTGATTGCCAAGGAGCTTGGGGATCAGGAGAATCACGACCTGCTGATGCGTCACTCCGGAAATTACAAAAACCTGTTCGACCCTTCTACCGGCTTCTTTCGCGGAAAGATTGAAACAGGAAGCTGGATAGCCGATTTCGATCCCTACTACCCCTATTTCGCCTATATGTACCGGGAAGCCAACGCCTGGAACTCACTCTTCTTTGCTCCCCACGATCCGGAAGGAATGATTGCTCTCTATCCTGATCACAAGGCGGTGGAGCAGAAGCTCGACTCACTCTTCACCGAACCATGGCGGGGTTATGAGGCACACAACATGACCGGCTTTATCGGTAACTACTGCCATGGCAACCAGCCCTCCCACTCGATTCCATACACCTACTACTTCATCGGGAAACAGGAGAAGGCGCAATGCGTACTGGACAGCATCATGGGCCGATTCTATGATATGGGAGAGGAGAAGCTGGCTTACGCCGGCATGGACGATGCGGGAGAGATGTCAGCCTGGTATGTCCTCAATGCGATCGGATTATATACCTACTCACCTGCCGATCCGGAATACATCGTGTCGGTGCCGCTTTTCGACAAGGTGACATTCACCCTGGGTGACAATACCACTTTCACCATCCTGAAAGAAGGAAATGGAAAGAAGATCAGACAAATCAGATATGATGGTGATGTAATAAACGGGTGGTTTGTCACGCATGATCAACTCAAAAAAGGCCGGGAATTGGTGATCACAACCGCCGAATAGGATTTTCTCAGCTGATCCGGCTCCAGTCGTACCGGTTACCGCCAAGGCGGCTGAGCTGCTGCTTCAGCACCTGGTGCTCCGGCTGCTCCAGCGCCGGATCTTTTTCAATCACCCGCTCCGCAATCTCGCGGGCGCCATAGACCGTCACATGGCTAGTGTGCGGGGAGTGGGTGGGGCGGTCATCACAAGCATGTGAGGCGGATGGCTGCTTTTCTCCCACAGCCTGGCGCGCTGCACCACACCAAAGCGGTGCTGCTCATCGATCACCACGAAACCCAGGTTGCGAAACCGCACCACATCCTCGATCAGGGCATGGGTTCCAATCAGGATATTTACTTTCCCGGAAAGCAGCCCTGCGTGGATCTCCTCCCGCTCTTTCTTTCTCGTGGAACAGGTCAGTAACGATACACCTACGTCCACTCCGAAGAACAATTGGGTAAAAGATTCAAAAATAAAGGACATAAAAACAAAACCGATGCTTTCTATCCTGCAAAGCGGGTACTTATCTCTTCCGACTTTTTTCAGAGCCTCGATCACTCTGCCATTCTTTCTGGTTATGCCGAGATAATAAAGCACGCGCTCATACACTCGACCGTGGATTGGGAAAAATTGCTCTCTTTCCCATTAGACGAGATCAACTATCCCCAAGATGGTGTTTCACTCCGTAGGGATTGAGCGGGCGATCGTGGATAAGGATCCCTATGAAAAGAATATCCGCAAAGCACTCAACTTGGGTCACACCACAACCCACGCTTTTGAAAGTTTCGCTATAAGCCGAGGTACACCAGTGCTACACGGCTACACGGCATTGTTTCTATCCTCAAGAAACGATTCAACGCAGCATAAATGTTAAATTTTACTTTTAGATAATACTTTTTCATAACTTTAGTGTCTTGTGGTATAGGTGGATTGTGAGCCCACTCTGATGTCAATGGGGATTTCAGAGTGGACTCAATTGTAAAGTTTATAGCTTAATCGGATGAAAAACAAGGATAGCAGATTGATAAAAAAATTAAAGACTGGTAATGAAAAAGCCTTTGAAAGAATTTTCTATCTCTATAGCGATAGACTGTTCCTTTGGGCCTATAAAATAACGGGCGACCATTTGGCCTCGGCTGATATCGTACAAGACTTTTTTGTCCGCTGTTGGGAAAAACGCGATATTTCATCATTTACTCTTTCTTTCAAAGCTTATGCGTATAAATCTATTTACAACGCATCATTAAATTACATCAGATATCATAAACGTTTCGTGCCTGGGTATGAAATCACAATCGACTTGATTGACGAAAACGTAAACGATGAAGACCTGGAAGAATTGAAACGCTTGCTCACAAAAACCGTTGATGAATTACCTGATAGGTGCAAGAAAATATTCGTTATGACCACTCTCGAGAAGAAAAAATACACCGAAGTTGCCGATCTTCTTGGCATATCTGTCAACACTGTTAAAGTACAGGTATCCAAAGCTTATCGGATATTAAGAGAAAAAATCGGATAAATTAAATCTCCACAGAGTAATACTTTTTATAAACTGCTGTGTCCTATTGTAAACAAGCCTCTAAAATATGTTACGAAAACAAAAAAATAATATCGATAAATGGAAATTGTTATTGAAGGTGTTGAGTGATGAGCTACCTGAGGATGACAACCAATTTCAACGCTGGCTAAATGAAAATTCAGCGAATAAATCGCTCTATAAATCACTAAAAGAAGGCCAAGGCGACGATGCGCTATTTGACAAAGAGCAGGTGTTTAAAAATATCTCAAACAAACTCTCGTTGAATACCACGAGAAAAACCGGTTGGCATCGAACGAAGTGGTTCAAGTACGCGACTTCTGCCGTCGCGATCGTTGCACTGTTTATAATTGCTATTTATCACGTTACTCGTGAACCCCATATTCCTGAAGCGGTAGAGAAAAACATTTTTGACCCGGGCTCCAAAAAGGCATATCTGCTTTCTATGAAAGGCGAAATGATTGATCTGTCTGAATCTTTTGAAGTGAAAAAAGAGGACGGAACCATCATTTCAAATAAAAGCGAGGGTATGATAAGTTTTGAAAAGACAGCATCTGTTAATAGAAAAATAGAACAACAAACCATCTACGTCCCCAAATCGGGTGAATATGAACTGGTACTTGCCGATGGATCCAGAGTCTTTCTTAATTCGGAATCACAATTGACATTCCCCTCTTATTTTGAAGGAGATACTCGACGTGTGGAGTTGATCGGAGAAGCCTATTTCGAAGTAAAAAAAGAGGATAAACCGTTCGTTATTCTCACGCCGGAACTTACCGTTGAAGTATTGGGCACTTCATTTAATATCAATGCATACGAAACGAATCCCTACGTGAATACTACTTTGGTGGAAGGAAATGTTCGAGTTCATCTCGCTGAAAGTCAAAAAGTGTTTCAATTAAAACCGGAACAAAATTTACGATTGAATAAATTATCGGATGAAGTGTCCGTCCAGCAGGTCAATACCGATATATATACTGCTTGGGTTAAAGGTGAGTTTATGTTTCGAAATCAGCCTCTACCCGAGATATTTGCTCAACTGGAGCGCTGGTACGATTTCAAAATCGTTTATGAGAATCAGGATATCAAAAAAATGCGCTTTACCGGAAGTGCCCAGAAAGCAAAGCCACTAAATTATTTACTGGATCTAATAACTGCTGTTACAGACATTCAATATCGAAACGAGAGAGATAAAATAATTCTATATAAATAATTATGTAGAAGGCCGCCCGATTTTAGGCCTTTCGGGCAGCCTCAATGCATTAAAAAAATTATATGTCAACAATTCATTTAAAGCACTCAAATGTATGAAAAAAAAGAGACTTAAACAAAAATTCCCCATAAGGGAATTGAAAAAACTATTCTGTATCATGAAACTGGTTTTTTTCTTTTTGCTATTGAGTACCAATTTAATATGGGCGGTACAGACCTATGCCCAGATTACATCGTTGAATTTGGATCTTAATAACGTGGCACTTGAAGAAGTTTTCAATGCCATTCGTAAACAAAGCGAATTTGAATTCTTCTATAACAATGATCAGATAAACACTACAGTGAAAGTAAGTGTCAAAGCAAAAGAAGCTGATATTGAAGAGGTACTAGAACAAGTGTTACCGGCTATTTACGAGTACAAGATCAAAGACCGATACATCCTGATCAATAAACGGAAGGAAGTTACCCCAGGGTTATCTCCCCAGCCTCAACAGATAAAAAAGACAATCATAGGAGTAATTACCGATCAAAAGGGCGAATCAATTATTGGAGCGAATATTGTCGAAGTAGGTACAACTAACGGTACCGTTACAGATATAAACGGGAATTTCGCATTAAGAGTAGAACCGGATGCCACAATCCATATTTCATATATCGGATACCTGTCACAAGACATTTATACATCAGGAAGAAACACTTTTAAGATTGTTTTGGAAGAAGATACAAAAGCGCTGGAAGAGGTGGTCGTGGTAGGGTATGGTACACAAAATAAAGTAACCATCACCGGATCAATTTCCACAATTTCCACAGCAGAACTAACACAGAGTCCTGTATCTAATATAAGCAATGCGCTGGCTGGTCGTTTACCCGGCCTTTTATCGGTTCAACGAAGCGGGCAACCCGGAGCAGACCAATCGACCATCAGAATCAGAGGTGTTAGCAGTTTTTCCGGCACACAAGATCCTCTCGTTATAGTAGATGGCATTGAAGGTGTAAATTACAACGTGATTGATCCGAATGAGATTGAAAGTGTCTCCATCTTGAAAGATGCCTCTGCAACGGCAGTTTATGGTGTGAGAGGGGCTAACGGTGTCATGATCATTACTACAAAGAGGGGGCAATCAGGCGCTCCTAAAGTCAGTTACTCATATGAGTATGCAGTGCAAGAGTTTAGTGATGTAAGACATAGCATGAACGCGGTGGATTATGCGACACATTACAACCTTGCCCAATCATACGATGGCTACATTACAGGCGCTTATAATCCCCATTTTTCTAATGAAGCTATTGAAAAATTCAGAACTCACGAGGATCCCGTTTTTTATCCCGATGTAGACTGGTTCGCGTATATGTTTGACAAAACCAGCGGCCAACAACGGCATAATTTTAACATCAACGGCGGTACCGATAAAATCAAGTATTTTGTTTCTTTGGGTTATTTCACGCAGGAAGGACTAATTAAACATACACAAACGATTACTGATTATGATGCGGGAATCAAGTTTGAAAGATACAATATTCGCTCTAACTTCGATTTTAACATCACAAATCGACTCTCGTTGAATGCCGACATTTCTACTCAGATTGAGGACAGGTCGGGCACCAATACTCCCGTCACAAGATTATTTGAACAAGTTTGGAGATCTAACCCGATGGATGCCCCTAAACTCAAAGATACAGGTGGAAGATATGTGGTATTGGATACTAAAATGGATCCCGGCAACCCCATAGACTATTTGATAAGTTACGGTTATAAAAGAGACTACAGCAATTATTTGAACGCATCAATACGGTTAAATTATAAATTAGATCAAATTACCAAAGGGTTATCAATACGGGGTCTAATTTCATATAATAATTATTATCAACAAGCCCAATATTATTCAAAAAACAAAGAATCCTATTCGGCGATAAGATTGAATGACGGGACAATTAATTACATTCCGATAACAGAACCATCTCCTTATGGATTCAGTGAATCGATGGGCAAAAACAGAAAAATTTATTTTGAAACAGCTCTTGATTACAATCGTAAATTTGGACTTCATAATGTAGCCGGGCTACTACTTTATAATCAAAGCAAATATCATTCACCTAACCTTGCCTATCTCATTCCCAACGGGTACCAAGGTTTGGTAGGCAGGATAACCTATGACTATGCAAACCGTTACATGTTGGATGTCAATTTCGGGTATAATGGAACTGAAAATTTTGCAGAGGGTAAACGATTTGGATTCTTTCCTGCAATTTCGTTAGGATGGGCAGCCTCAGAAGAATCATTCTTCCCTGAAAACGATTTCCTGACATTCTTAAAGCTGAGGGCTTCCTACGGAGAAGTGGGTAACGACAGAGTTGGCGGAGCCAGATTTTTGTACAGGCCTTCTTCCTGGATATATGTAAATAACGATTACAGGTTTGGAATAGGAGCAGATGTTCAGGGACATAGAGGAGCTAAGGAGGCAGCACTCGGTAATCCGGACCTGACATGGGAACGCGCAAAGAAAACAAATATTGGTGCTGATGCTGCCTTCTTACAGGACAGGTTAAAAGTAACAATTGATTATTTCACAGAAAAAAGAGACAATATACTCACCACGTTTAATACGATTCCATTCGTTGTAGGGGCACAACTTCCTCCTTATAATTTCGGTAAAATGAACAATGAAGGATGGGATGGAGAAATCTCCTATAATAACAAGGTTAACCTGTTTAATTATTGGATAAAAGGAAATCTCACCTATGCCCGCAATACAATTATTGAAATGGATGAAATAACAAGACTTTATCCATATCTTATGCGAACAGGCCAATCATATGGGCAAATGTACGGACTTAGAGATGATGGTCTATATAATTCCTGGGAAGAAATTAACAGGGTAAACAGGCCACTATACCAGATGCAAAATGACAAAATTCAGCCGGGTGATATTAAATACTATGATATAAACGGCGATGGAGTAATTGATGGTGACGATCAAATACCGATTGGCTATTCAAATTTTCCTGAAGTGATATTTGGTACTTCCATTGGAGGAAATTTCAAGGGATTCGATTTTTCAATCTTATTCCAAGGAGCCTCAAATGTAAGTCATAGATACCATAGACGAGAAATCAGAGGGTTCGAGGAGGGTTCCAATGCTCCAGATTACATGATTGCAAGCTGGACACATGAACGGTATCAGCAAGGTTTACCAATCAATTTCCCCAGGTATAATTTGGGAATAACTTACGCGAATGCAAATCATCAAAGCTCCACGTTTAACACAGTAGATGCCTCGTATGTACGATTAAAAAATATCGAGTTTGGTTATACCTTATCGGGAAAAATTTTAAAAAATATAGGCTTGAATTCGATACGGATTTATATTAACGGGGATAACCTTCATACCTGGGATTCATTGTTACCGGGAACAGATCCTGAATCAACCGGTGCCGGTTTAAGTGAAAATGACAGGCCTTATCCTGTCACCCGAAGGCTGAATTTTGGTTTAAACGTTAAATTTTAAAACTATTGAAAATGAAAAAGATATTTTTACTATTAATTGGCTTTACTATATTATCGGGTGTTTTGACCTCTTGTGAGGATATTTTCGGAGATTTTCTTGATAAAGCACCCGGAATAGATGTGACAATAGATACCATATTCAGCTCTCCCAGTCAGGTTGAAACTGCTATCGTCCATTTATATAATTATGATGCAGGAGGATTCTCCATATTTCCAGTGGCCGGGGGCGCTATGCAATGGGAGTATAATACAGCCTACTCGGATGAAGGTCAGTCGGGGCAAACCTGGACTTTCTCTAATACCTATAATTCCGGTGCACTGACTGCAGCTGGTATGTTTCCAATTGATAGAGCATTTAACTCCCGCTGGGTAGGTATCCGCCATGCCAATATACTCCTTCAGCAAGTTGATGATGTTCCGGGAATGACAAGCCAACAGATCAATGAGGCAAAAGGGCAGGCTAGATTTATACGTGCACTGCGCTACTTTGAAATGTTTAAGCGTTACGGCTCTGTTCCTATTGTTGAAACTCCCTTTGAATTAAGTGATGATTTTTTTGTTGGGAGAAATAAGTTAGAAGAAGTTGTAGATTTTATAGTGGCGGACTGTGACGCGGCAGCATCACTATTGCCTGAAAAACAACCGGTTGATATGTTCGGAAGAGCCTCGAAAGGTGCGGCATTAATGTTAAAGGCCAGAACCTTGTTATATGCAGCAAGTCCCCTCTTCAACACCGGAACTCCTTATCTGGATATGGATAATAAAGAACATAACAGCTATATCTGTTTAGGAGATTATGATGTGAATAGATGGCAGGTTGCAGCTGATGCAGCTAAGGCATGTATCGATTGGGCTCAATCGAACGGTTATCATTTAATCACGGATAAAGGAGTGGATGAGAACTACAGATACATGCATGAGAATGACGGGAATGCGGAGATCATTTTAGCATCTCGCATCTACGGACGCGGGGCAGCCTGGAACTGGCCATGGATTGGTTTTATCATCTGGTCTCATTCACACGGTTCAAGTATGACTTACAATTTTTTACAGTTATATGAAAAACAGGACGGAACACAGCAAGATTGGAATCCTATCGGGGGTGACGACCTGACTGAAAAACTTTCGGAGCTTGACAGGCGATTCCATCAATCTACTGCTCCGGTTGGATCGTATTGGAATGCCGATATTCCGATGGTGAATTCATTTGTAGGAGGCAATCTCAACGCAGGCTGTTTTGGTGGAACATGGATTACAAAATTCTGTCCGCAAGGGATGAGAAAAAGTGGGGGTAGTTACGCACCCAACGATGTGATTTTTCGGCTTGCTGAAGCATACCTCAATTACGCAGAAGCATTGAACGAGTCTCAAGGACCTGTAAATGAGGCGTATAATTATGTAAATATAATCCGATCCCGGTCAGGTCAACCTGATTTACCCCCTGATCTCACTCAAGACCAGTTTAGGAAACGTGTTCGAAATGAGCGTGCTATTGAACTTTTCGGAGAATTCCATCGTCAGTGGGATCTCAATAGATGGCTTATAGCCGAAGAAGTTTTCAACAAAGATTTCCAGGGGTTCAAAGCTTATAGAAACCCGGCTCCGCCCAATTTCAGATATGAAGTGTATAATATTGGAACCAGAATTTTTCCACGCAGACAATATCTTTTACCGTTCCTCCGCGATGAGGTCTTGAAAAAAGACTATTTAGCTCAAAATCCGGGATGGGATTGAGAGAATTATTTAACAGAAAAACAAGCTTAAAAAAGCGTATTGTAATCTTAATTTAAATAGAATATGACTTTAAAATATATTATTCAACGACTGAATATATTTTCTATTTCAGTTATCTTTTTTACTTCTCTCTTCGTTGAACCTGCATTTACCCAAGCAGGAGATACCATAAAGTATAATCAGGAAAAAGAAAATATTGCGTATGGGATACAACCAGACTGGATGGTGACAGGTGCAATATCAAAGATTTCAGGCAATGAACTCAGATCATCTTTCGTGACTAATTTCGCAGGTACTTTACCGGGAAGTTTATCCGGGTTGACGGCAATTCCTGGCAACAACGAACCCGGTTATGAAACATTCAATATGGTTAGCCGGGGAATCAATACATTTGGGATAGGTGAAACCGACATGTTGATCCTGGTAGATGGATTCGTGGATGTCAATTTTCATAGCCTGACACCTGATGAAATTGAATCTGTTGCATTACTTAAAGATGCGGCTGCTACCGCTATGTATGGGAGCAGAGCTGCAAACGGGGTATTGTTGATAACAACAAAAAGAGGGAAAGAGGGGCCTTTATCTATAAACTTCAGCATGCAACATGGTTTGCAAAAGCCCACCAATCTGCCAAAGTTTTTAGGAGCATATGATTACGCTAAGCTTTATAACGAAGCCAGAATAAATAATGGAATGGCGGAACTCTATACAGAAGCTGATTTGAATTCGTATCAGAAAGGGGATGATCCTTACCTGCATCCCGATGTAAACTGGTATAATGAGTTGCTGAGAAACTCATCTCCTTTATCGAATTATAATCTCAATTTTTCGGGTTCATTTTCCGGAGTCCGCTATTTCGTATCATTAAATCATTTGAGAAATGATCTTTTGTATAAAAAGACCGGTGATTTGTCTGAATTCAGTGTCAATTCAAATTATTCACGTACCAATTTTCGGACAAATGTAGATATTGATCTTGGAAGCAGATTCAGTGCTAAAGTGTCGTTGGGCGGAAGTATCGAAGACAAAGAAAATCCGGTTAACAACAACACAAGTAGCATATTTTCACTTTTATCTCAAATTCCACCCAATGCATTTCCGGTCTATAACCCAAATGGAACATGGGGTCGCAATGAGTTATATTCAAATCCATTGGGTGACATGATGGAGTTGGGTTTTTTCACCTCAAATTCGAGAACGCTTCAAGCAAATTTCTCTCTTGATTATCAGCTTGATATGATTACACAAGGATTAAGTATCACCGGATTGATTTCGATGAATAACTGGTTTAGAAGCTACTCAAGCAAGTCGAGGACCTACAGGAGTTTTGCCATTACAGATACCGGTGGTGAGATAACGTATATTCCTTTTGGCGTGGAGACTTCTTTAACAGGAGCTGAAGGTAGTTCGTCGCAGTATAGGAACACTGCCTACCAGGTTTGGTTGAATTATGATCGCAATTTCGATATTCATGATGTGAGCGGGATACTAATGGCAAACGCGGATGAAGAGGTTTTCGGCGGTGATCAATTTCCTTACAGACACCTTAATCTAAGTGGCCGGGCAACCTACGCTAACAGAAAAACCTACATAGGTGAGTTTAGTTTCAGTTATATGGGTTCCGAAAATTTTCCCAAAGATTCACGATTCGGTTTTTTCTCCGCCGTTTCTTTGGGTTGGATCGCTTCGAATGAGCCATTCTTGAAAGAGAATGAATTCCTGAATTATCTAAAATTCAAGGGATCATACGGGTTGGTTGGAAATGATAAAATCGGCGGTCTCCGTTTCATGTTTCAACAATATTATCCCTTTACTTCAAATTATTATTTTGGCACTGCAAATTCAACTGCAGACGGAATTGTACAGGGATCACCGGCCAATACATCAGTAACCTGGGAAAAGGAAAGAACACTTAATATTGGATTCGAGGCAACTGTTCTTGATAACTGGGATGTGGCTTTTGATATTTTTAATCGTGACAGGAACGATATCCTGGTTATACCAAATAAGACGTTACCAGATTTCATGGGATTCTCGAAGCCCTACATTAATGACGGGAAAACAAACAGCAAGGGTTTTGAAGCAAAAATAGGTTATTCAAATAGTATATCGAAAGACCTCAATTTTTTTGTCGAGACCAATATATGGTATCATAAAAACAAACTTGTTTTTAGTTCAGAGAATCTTCAGTTACATGACTATTTATACAGGGATGGACTACCTATTAATCAGCCCTTCGGACTTGTAGCCAATGGTCTTTTTAAAGATGAAAATGACATAGAAAACAGCCCCTTACAGGCATGGACCGACATTAAGCCGGGCGATGTAAAATATGTTGATCAAAACAATGATAACATTGTCGATGAAAGAGACCTGTATCCTATCGGAAACACCCCGGTACCTACGCTTAGTAGTAATTTAAATGCCGGTTTCCAATATAAAGCTGTAGATTTTAAGGTTTTTCTCCAAGGAGTGGCCAATAGAACGGTCTCTTTAACCGGATCTCTGTTCCATGCCTTTCAGAATGACGGGAAGATAGGTGAGATTGCTCTGGATAGATGGACACCTGAAACAGCGAATACTGCTACCTATCCAAGATTAACCACCCTTAATAATGAAAATAACTACAGGTATTCAACCTTATGGCAACGGGATGGAAGTTTCATAAAATTGCGTAATATTGAGCTTGGATATACTTTCCCTGCTAAACTCATCGAATCAATCGGATTAGAAAATGTGAGGATATTCGTGAACGGAACCAATCTTTTTTCATGGGATCATATGAAGGGTTATCGGGATCCTGAAATTGAATATGGATACCCTGCTACAAGAAGCTATAGCATGGGAATTAATATTCAACTACAATAATTATGCAACATTTAACATTAGTAATGGTATGAAAAAATATATACATTTAATAAGCCTGATATTTTTTATCATTGTTACCCCTTCATGCAGTGATTACCTGGAACGGGATATCAGTACAGCTATTGATGAAGAATTGGTAAACAGTGTCTATTCCTATTCCCGAAGTCGGTTAAACGCGCTATATACATTACTTCCAAGCGGCTTTTTTGAAATAGACGGTGCAATGATAGCATCAGCATCGGATGAAGCTGAACACACATATCAAAACTCAACCGTTCATTTTTATAATATAGGAAGTTGGAATCCTTTTGTTAATCCCGGTGATACATGGACTATATTCTTTACCGCTATAAGAAACGTAAATCTGTTTTTAGCAAATGTAGATGATATCAATCTTGATATGTACAGGCTTGATCCAAGGGAATCACAACAACTCATCTATCAACAAAGACTGGAAGAGATTGAGCAGTGGAAATATCAGGCGCGTTTCTTGAGAGCTTTTTATTACTTTGAACTGATAAAACGATATGGTGGTGTTCCACTCATTGAAGATGCGCTGGAATGGGGTGATGACATCACGAATGTAAAAAGAAATTCATTGTCGGAATGTGTAAAATATATTATTGACGAATGCGACGCCGCTGCATCGAAGTTGTATGTGATACAACCTTCTGCCGAACTCGGTAGAGCAACCAAGGGTGCAGCGTTGGCGCTGAAAGCAAAAGTGCTTTTGTATGCAGCTTCCGATCTGTGGAACATGCCTGGCTGGACTGGAAGCTATCCGGATACAGAATTAATATCCTTACCGGCGGGCGACCGGTCGGAACGCTGGAAGGCAGCAGCCGATGCGGCAAAAACGGTTATTGATCTCCCAGGAACAGGTTATGCACTCTCGAATGACTACAGGAATATGTTTGTCCGGGGAGATTCTTACCAAAATCCGGAGCATATTTTTGTACGAAGGGGAGGAACAAGCAATTCTTTCGAGGTAGCCAACTACCCAATCGGATTCGATAAAGGGCAGAGCGGAACAACACCTTCTCAAAACCTTGTGGATGCATATGAAGTAATAGAGGGCAATACTGCCGTACCGTTCAACTGGAACAATCCTGCACATACAGCGTCTCCTTATTCTAATCGTGATCCCCGCTTAAATATGAATATTATAACCAATAACAGTGTTTATAAAGGACGTAATGTTGAGATTTGGAGAGACGGACGCGATGGGAAACCAATTCCTCTTGCAACAAGAACGGGCTACTATTTGAAAAAGTACCTTGATGAAAACATCAATCTTCTGACAAACACGGTGAGTGTTCACAGCTGGAGCCTTATCCGTTTAGCTGATGTATACTTATGGTATGCCGAAGCATTGAACGAATACAACCCGACACATCCGGATATAAAAACTTACGTTAACCGGATAAGACAAAGACAGGGCGTTAATATGCCAGCTCTTCCCTCCGGGTTAACTCAAGAACAAATGCGCAGTACAATACGACATGAACGTTTTGTTGAACTTGCATTTGAAGGCCATCGGTTTTGGGACGCCCGAAGATGGATGATTGCACCCACAGTCTTTAATTCTCCATTGAATGGAGTAGAAATTGCAAGAACACAATCCGGTTCTTTTAATTATAGTAAAATTAAAGTAGAAGAAAGGAGTTTTCAACCAAAAATGTATTTTTATCCTATACCGCAACAAGAATTGCTCAAAATGCCTGAATGGAAACAAAATCCACTTTGGTGAAATACGTAGATCTCAAACAAACAAATAATTTGATTTAAATTAATTCAACAAAGACATGATAAGGATATTTACCATTAACATAAAGATTTTGACCTTATTGGTTGTAATTACACATAATTTTATTTCATGTGATTACGATGAATTTAAGTCTGCAGAGTATACCGCTTCGAAGCTCTATATGCCGGCAGCAGTGAGAGGTGTTTTTACAATCGATAATGTTCCACAAAGGGTAGAATGGCTACCTACACCGGGATATGCCTACGATTTTAAAATTGATCATGAGAATAATATATTTATTATCCCTTTGGGAGTATATCGTTCTGGCATTGAGCGTAAAGGAGATATCAATGTGAATATTGAAGTAAAAAACGATACCGTTAATATGCTCAAGTCAAGTGGAAAAATTCCGGAATCTACCGTAATACTTCCTTCGAATCAATATAGCATCCCCACAGCACTAACAGTTAAAAACGGTAGCGAAATCGCGGGATTTGACCTCGAAATCAATCTTGCCTATTTGCTCTCACACCCTGATGAAATATTTGCTATCGGTGTAGGCATCTCATCCGATGAGTTGGAAGTAAACCAGGATATTTCAACAACCATCATTGTCATTCACACTAAAATGCTTGTTCCTACTGCTGATTTTACCTATTCAATCAATGGGAAAACAGTAACTTTTATCAATGAATCGAGCTTTGGCATGAAATATTCATGGAATTTTGGAGATGGCAGAAGTAACTCTAAAAACCCATCTCACACATATTCATCATCCGGGAATTATATTGTAACCCTTACAACCGAAGGTGTAATGGGGCCAAGGAATCAAGCGATTGCAGAAAAGGTTATTGTTATACCATAACTAAAAAAACAATTGTATGAAGACTAAATATTTCATTCCACTTTTATTCATTTTTTCTATTCTTCTCATTTTTTCTTGCAAAGAGGAAGAGATTGTATTCAACGTTACAAACGTTACACTAAGTAAAACTACTGTTTCGATAATCGAAGGCGACAGCGAAACACTAACTGCCGTAATAGCTCCTACCAATGCCTCAAATAAAAAAGTCACATGGAAGTCAAGTGACAATGCCATTGTCATCATCGATCCTTACGGCAAAGCACAAGCCCTGAAAGCCGGCAACGCGACGATCACTGTAACTACCGAGGATGGCAATAAAACCGCGACCTGTAACGTAACTGTTTTAGCGGGATCCGTGGCCGTAAGCGGAGTCTCATTGAATAAATCTGCTTTGACATTGGATGAGGGACTCAGTGAATACCTAACTGTGACAATTGCCCCTGTAAATGCAACCAACAAAAAAATCACGTGGACATCAAGTAACAACGCAGTTGCCACTGTTGAAGGCAACGGTAATGTTACAGCCCATAAAGCAGGAAATGTTACAATCACCGTAACCACCGAAGATGGCAATAAAACAGCAACCTGTAACGTAACCGTGAATGCCGTAATCGTTGTCGCAACCGATGTTTCATTGGATAAAACATCCATATCGTTAGTTCAGGGCAACAGTAGAACCCTTACTGCCACGATTACCCCCGTAAATGCAACAAACAAAAAAGTTGAATGGCAGTCGAGTAACAATGCCATCGCCACGGTTGATTCTAATGGCAAGGTTACCGCTGTTAACGCCGGCACCGCGACAATCACCGTAACTACCGAAGATGGCAATATGACAGCAACCTGTTCAGTTAAGGTATTTGATGCTACGAGTGCCTTTACAGACAGTCGTGATGACAATGTCTATAGCTTTGTTACGATTGGCGAGCAGGTGTGGATGTCAGAAAACCTCAAATATCTGCCCAGTGTAGTAGGGCGTACAACAGACTCAAACAATGACCCTTACCACTACGTTTCCGGTTACAATGGTACCGATGCTTCGGAAGCAAAGGCTACAAGTAACTACGAAACTTACGGTGTGTTATACAACTGGCCTGCTGCAACGAATGCCTGTCCTTCGGGTTGGCACCTGCCCAGTGATGCGGAGTGGACACAGCTAACCACTTATTTGGGTGGCGAAGGTGGAGCCGGAGCCAGGTTGAAAGCAACCGGAACTGTACAGGAAGGTACAGGATTATGGAACAGCCCCAACACCGGCGCAAGCAACCAGGTCGGTTTTACAGCCCTCCCGGGTGGTAACCGTAACGCGGGAGATACATTTTTCGATCTCGGAAATGCCGCATACTGGTGGACTGCTACCGAGAGCAGTTCCACTAACGCCTGGCGCCGGGCCGTCTATCGTGATCAATGGCATGTGAACAGGAATGGTATCGCCAAAGAGATAGGCCTTTCAATCCGTTGCGTGAGAGACTAATTAACATATTTGTTTCATTTAGTTTTTATGATTATGTGAAATTTAAAAAATTACAAAAGATGAGAGCCATTATAAAGATTCTAATTGGATGCCTTATTTGTACTTGTTATTGCTTTGTATCTTCATGCACAAACTATACAGAGCAAATTCCCGAAAACCAAGATACTATAACGGCAGTGAAAACCCGCGCTACACAAATATTATGGATTGCGGCAAATAATAGCAGTACAGCCGACAAGGTATCAGCCAACTATGTATGCGACGGAGTCAATGACAATCAGGAAATTCAAACTGCACTTGACGCCCTGTCATCAGGTGGAATTGTCCACCTGTTCAATGGTACATATAATTGTACTGGGATCATCAAACCCAAGGCAAGTACAACTCTTGAAGGAGGAGGTGAATCGGGAACCTCTCTAAAATTCACAAATGATGGACGTATCAACGTTGACCATGAGTACGTGACTCTGGATGGCTTTAACATACAGGGGAGTGGGTACAGTATTGGAGTCAAATGGTTGGGAGTGATAACCATCCGTGCAAGTCATGCAAAGATCCACAACATTAAGGGTACGGCGGATGCTAGCATCCAAGCTGTATTCCTCCTTCTCCATGATCCTGCGGTGTATAACCCTGTCCTCGAAGACGTAGAGTTCATAAATTGTAAAGCCATTGATACCGGAACCTATGGATTTATACATAATGCGTGGGGTACAACAAATAAAGAGATTAATAATATCCGGTACGAAAACTGCCAGGCTATCAATTGCGGCAGGTTTGGAGCATTTAACCCTTGGGTAACCGGATTTGACTTCGCAGAACTCAATGACATCAAAGGGCTCCGGGTAAAAAATTGTCTTGCCGAAGGCACACTTGAATCCGGATTTCATTTCGAGTTTGATCCAAAGAAAGTGGATTGTATACTTGAAGACTGCATTAGTCGTAACAACGGAAAGAAACCTTATCCGACGAAACCTTACAACCCAAGTGATATGTCAACCCACTACTTCGGATGTGGTTACTACGCACCAAACGCCGACGTGAAGTTTATCCGCTGCACTGCTGAAGGCAACTCCATGAATGGGTTTCTATCAACCAACGGGGGTAAGCTCTACAACTGTATTGAGAAAACGACCGGTGCCGGAAAGACAAATTATGACTACAGAAAGCCGGCAGGATACTATGCCCTCCCATGTCGGACAACCAATCCATCCTTGGTGATGGAAAATTGCACAAGTATTGATTCCTATGCTTACGGAATATGGATCAACAATGCATCAAATATGCAGATCCTTAATTTTCATCTGGTAAACCCGGCAGGGGTCAACGGGAAAGGAACTTGTCTGGGCGGCGAACAGTTCGACAATGCCACGATAAGCATCTACGCCTCAGGAGAACGTGCGGAAACACTGATCTGGGCTAAAAACCAAAAAAACACTGTCTTTTCAGGCCAGATAGTCTCAGATTGTGCAAAACCCTTCCTGATCGAGGGCACACGTACTTCCAACATGCTCGTTAAAAACATGGAAATTGTTTCAAATACCCTGCCTCCCGGTCCGGGTGGCGTTACTGTTGCAAGCGATGTTACAGCCGGTCAAGTAACACTCCAGAACGTTTATGTAACTCCCCCATCGGTACCTACAGACAAGCCTGATCTGGTGATTACCGATATCTCCTGGGAACCGGCAAGTCCGGAAAACGGAAATGCAGTAATCCTGAGGGCAACAATCAAAAATCAAGGTAGTGTATCCACACCTGCGGGGGTGATACATGGCGTGCTTTTTACGTTCGATGACGGAGCAGCCGGGCCGGGAGTCTGGTCAGACACCCATACCGGTCCACTCGCACCCGGTGCATCAGTTACACTGACTGCCAACGGCGGTTCGGCCGGAGCAACATGGACGGCAGTCGATGGCACCCACACGGTGAAAGCTAACGTAGATGATATTAACCGGATAACGGAGAGTGATGAAACAAACAATATCATGAACAAACAAATTGTTGTCAGTCCTGGAAAGCCTGATCTGGTGGTTACCGACATCTCATGGGACCCTGCGAGCCCCGCAAGTGGTTATGCGGTGACCATGAGGGCAACAATCAAAAATCAGGGCAGTGTATCCACACCTGCGGGAGTGATACATGGCGTGCTTTTTACGTTCGATGACGGAGCAGCCGGGCCGGGAGTCTGGTCAGACACCCATACCGGTCCACTCGCACCCGGTGCATCGGTTACGCTGACTGCCAACGGCGGTTCGGCCGGAGCAACATGGACGGCAGTAGCCGGCACCCACACGGTGAAGGCTAACATAGACGATGCCAACCGGATAACGGAAAGCAATGAGACAAACAATATCGTGAGTAAACAGATTGTCGTTGGCTCCGGAAAGCCTGATCTGGTAGTTACCGATATTTCCTGGGAACCGGCAAGTCCGACAAACGGAAATGCAGTAACCATGAGGGCAACAATCAAAAATCAGGGCAGTGTATCCACACCTGCGGGAGTGATACATGGCGTGCTTTTTACGTTCGATGACGGGGCAGCCGGGCCGGGAGTCTGGTCAGACACCCATACCGGTTCGCTCGCACCCGGCGCATCGGTTACGCTGACTGCCAACGGCGGTTCGGCCGGATCAAAATGGACGGCAGTAGCCGGCACCCACACGGTGAAGGCTAACGTAGATGATATTAACCGGATAACGGAAAGCAATGAGACAAACAATATTATGAGCAAACAGATTGTCGTCGAAAACTAGGAATTATCGCCTAAGGAGAAATGACAAAAATACAACAACAATAATTATCGTTGTATTATCATGATCCCGTTGAACTGACACATAAACAGTGAACATATCAATTATTTTTAATTACTAAAAAAAGATGAAAAATATGTCATCAATCCTTTTTGTTATTCTCTTCATTTTTACATTATGTTCAGAAAATGGTATCACGGAAAGACCTCCTGTAAACAGTGAGCCTGATGAACCTAAAAAACCGCCAGTGTCCAATGTGTTATGGGTAGCGGCCAGTAACAGCAGCGCGGCAGATAAGGCACAGGCTGACTACATATGTGACGGGAGTAATGATCAACAGGAGATACAATCAGCGCTAAATAAGTTACCGCCATCAGGAGGTGTGATCAACCTGCACAGTGGTACGTACCACTGTGCAGGGATCATCACCCCTAAAACAGGATCAACTCTGAAAGGAAAGGGTGAATCTGAAACTTATCTGAAGTTCACCAATGATGGACGTATCAACGTGGATAACGAGAATGTTACTCTGGATGGCCTCAATCTTCATGGGAGTAACTATAGTGTAGGTGTTAAATGGCTGGGCGTATTAACCATACGTGCGAGCCATGCGAAAATTCACAACATTACAGGAACGGCAGACGCAAGCATTCAGGCAGTATTTCTTCTGATTCACGATCCTTCGATTTACTCTCCTACTCTCGAAGATGTAGAGTTCATTCATTGTAAGGCAACAGATACAGGGACTTATGGATTCCTTCATAATGCCTGGGGAACGGAGAATAAGGTGATGAAGAACATCCGCTACGAAGACTGCCAAGCAGTCAACTGCGGTAGATTTGGGGCATTCAACCCCTGGGTGACCGGGTTTAATTTTGCTGAGCTCAACAGCATTGAGGGGCTCCGTGTAAAAAATTGCGTTGCTGAAGGTACTCTTGAATCCGGATTTCATTTCGAGTTTGATCCCGCAAAAAAAGACTGCATTCTTGAAAATTGTGTGAGTCGTAATAACGGCAATAAACCTTACCCGTCTAAACCTTACGACAATAGCGATATGTCAACCCACTACTTCGGATGTGGTTACTATGCACCAAATGCCGATGTAACATTCATTAATTGCACGGCAGAAGCCAACTCTATGAACGGATTTTATACGACGAATGGCGGTAAGCTATACAACTGTGCGGAGAAAGAGACCGGGGTCGGGAGAACTGATTTTTCTTATCGGGTACCTGCCGGTTTCTATAGTCTTCCTACCCGTTCGGTAAATCCCTCTCTTGTGATGGATCACTGCAAGAGCATAAATTCGAATGGCTACGGAATTCAGGTAGATCTCGCGAATAACGTGAAAATTATAGACTTTCAACTGACTAATCCTTCCGGGCATAATGGAAAAGGTTCAAGCTTTGGCGGCACGCATAATGTGTTTGACAATTCAGAGGTAAATATTTATGCATCGGGTGATCGGGCGGAGACATTGATATGGGCAAAAAATAA
Organism: Proteiniphilum sp. LBM24028; assembly: GCF_056629195.1. Classification (NCBI taxonomy): domain Bacteria; kingdom Pseudomonadati; phylum Bacteroidota; class Bacteroidia; order Bacteroidales; family Dysgonomonadaceae; genus Proteiniphilum; species Proteiniphilum sp. LBM24028. The sequence continues at coordinate 2,672,490 of NZ_CM152817.1, forward strand.
TATAAACACCGTTTTCTCCGGAAAGATCATCTCCAATAGCACTAAGCCTTTTCTAATCGAAGGTGCTCGTACTTCCAATGTCCTTGTTAAGGATATGGAAATTATTTCAGATGTGCTCCCGCCCGGCCCGGGAGGTATCACTGTTGAAAATAGTGTTCCGCCAGATCAGGTGAATCTCCAAAATGTGTATGTAACACCTCCTTCTGCTCCTTAAGAGATGTTAGACTTCCTGATATGGACATTTCCCCAGGAGAATTTATATAAAATTAAACGTGGCAATGCTATGCAGTTATCAAAAAATAATTCAGAGACTATTATATATTTCCTCTTTTTGAGTTTGTTCCCTGTTTTACAACCTTTAACGTTAAAATCCCAGTCTTTAAATAGTAACCGGGTTATTAAACTTTCATCTAACGGGACATTGGAGATCAAGAATATTGATGTGAATTCAAACCGGATTGGCCTGTATGAAAAGTTTGAAATTACGCTCGATTTTGACGATGGTACCCCTTTCTTTGGAGTAGGCATGGATCGGGAGCAAGGCAACACCTATCCCAATGAACAGATTTATTGCTGTTTTGCAAACACGGGTGGAAACTTTAACCGCCTGTTTCTGACAAACGGGACGCTTAACCTGGGAGAGATCAACCCAAACAATCCACAGCCCGACCGTGGAATAGGGAAAATAAACCTTGAGGGTACATGGCACCTCGATCAGGTAATGGAGGCAGGAGAAAGACAGGGAATATACCATATGCTATCATTGACCAACCAATGGACCTTTAACCAGAGATGGAAAAATCACTTTACTGAAGATCGGGAAAAAATGCAATTCAGGATGATGGAAAAAAACAAGAGCTACTATTATTGATAAAAATCATCTAATGTATAAATTTAAAAAAGTTAAACATGAAAAAAATAATTATTGCTGTGTTATTATTCATAGGGATATACTGTTATGGGCAAAAGTATGAAGGATTGGCGTTAACTCCTCCTATGGGGTGGAACTCCTGGAACATATTCAGGTGTGATATTAGTGAAGATTTAATTAAGGATATTGCCGATAAGTTTGTTGAATCGGGAATGAAAGATGCCGGTTACGAGTACATCGTGATTGATGACTGCTGGCAAATAAACAGAGATGAAAAAGGAAAGATAGTACCCGACCCGGAACGATTTCCTTCGGGTATAAAGGCTCTGGCAGATTATGTCCACTCAAAGGGACTGAAATTTGGAATTTATTCGTGTGCCGGAACAAAAACGTGTCAAAATCGGCCCGGGAGCAATGGGTATGAGATAATTGATGCCAATACCTATGCTGAATGGGGCGTTGATTATTTAAAGTATGATTGGTGCAATTCCGAAGGTATCGACCCACATAAAGCATATATCGATATGAGTAAAGCCCTTGCAGATACAGGCAGGCCAATAGTTTTCAGCATGTGTGAATGGGGCAACAGCCGTCCCTGGAGTTGGGCGCAAAATGTGGGTCATTTATGGCGTACAACAAACGATATTTTGGATTGCTGGGATTGCAGGCGAGAATGGGGAGGTATGGGCTGGACAATCATCCTTGACTCACAGGTAGGTTTGGAAAAATATGCCGGCCCGGGACATTGGAATGATCCTGATATGCTTGAAGTGGGAAACGGGAAAATGAGCTATAATGAATATGTAGCACACTTCAGCTTTTGGTGTTTGCTTGCTGCACCCTTAATGGCAGGAAATGATCTTCGCAAAATGGATGCTAATATAAAAGAGATTCTTCTGAATAAAGATGCCATTGCCATCAATCAGGATACTGCAGGGATTCAGGGGAAAAAAGTATATGATGAAGGAGACTTTGAAATATGGCAAAAAGAACTCGATAACGATGATATTGCCGTGATATATTTTAACAGGAATCAACGCTCCTTCACCTTTCCCACTCTCTGGGAAGAGATTGGCATTGCTGGTGATATGAGCGTATATGATATTTGGAAACATGAGAATATCGGTGAGGTTAATCAGTTAAAGAATCTTGAGATAGAGGGACACTCCGTTAAATTCTTTCGGTTATCCGGTTCGGCAAAATGATGAATCTCTTAATATAATAAACTCGATAACAGAGATATGATTCTATGAAGATACAATACATATGTCTCATCCTGATTATGCTTATTGGTTTATCAGACCTGGGTTTTTTACAGGGACAAAACACAATAATTCAGGAACAAAACTTAACGGGAGAAGAATATTTAAAAGATACCAAGCCTCTGGAACTGGAAAGTATCGAAGTGCTCCGTTCCGAAATGATTGGAGGGATGTTCAGCTATTTTTCCAAGGTGTTAGAATCGGGCAGTCTGAATAAAAATCAATATTGGAACCAAAATTATTCTTCTACACATGAGTATGAAGCATCAATTGCCTCCAACAGGGAAAGGTTTAAAAAAATTACCAGGATAGTAGATGGGCGTTTACCATTTGACGGGTTAGTTCTATTGGAAAGCACAGCTCATAAAGCACTGGTAGCACAAACAGACAACTATTCGGTTTATCGCGTAAAATGGCCAGTCTTGGAGGGTGTTACAGGTACAGGTTTGTGGATTGAACCTCACAAAAACGTTCAGGCACAGATAGTGGTTATACCTGATGCAGATCAGTCGCCCGAAATGTTGATGGGGTTAAATCCCGGAATCCCGGATGAATCCTTGCTTGCACCGCGACTGGCGAATGCCGGTTGCAGACTGATTATACCGCTGATAATCGACAGGGACGATACTTGGTCGGGAAACCCTGAGGTAGTCATGACAAACCAGCCTCACAGGGAGTTTATTTATCGGCGTGCTTATCAGGTAGGAAGGCATATCATCGGATATGAAGTTCAGAAAGTGCTGGCGGCTGTTGATTGGTTCAAACAGCAGGCACCCGAACTACCCGTAGGCGTAGCCGGATATGGTGAAGGAGGGCTATTGGCATTTTACAGTGGCGCCGCAGACACCCGTATTGACGGTGTGTTGGTAAGCGGTTATTTTCAAGAGCGAGAAAAAGTATGGGAAGAACCTTTATACAGAAATGTGTGGGGTTTACTGGAAGAATTCGGAGATGCGGAAATTGCCGGCCTGATAGCTCCCAGGTTATTGGTGGTAGAGGCCTGTCAAGGTCCTGAAGTGAAAGGCCCTCCCAACGCCGTCGGCGGTCGAAAAGAGGTTGCAGCTCCGGGTCGTTTAACCACACCTCCATTAAACTCGGTACTTAATGAAGCTCACCAGGCAGAAGAACTATTTCGCAAATTGGGAATACCTTCAAAATTTCAATTGATAGTAAATGATAAAGGAAGGGGAATTCCTGGCTCAATGGCTGCTACAGAAAAATTATTTACCGGCCTCGGAGTCAATGCAGAGATATCAACCGGACCGAATCAACGCCCTATTCGTTTAACCACAGGTTTCAATTTCGATACTCGAATGCAGCAACAATTTTATGAGTTGATGAATCACATTGAATTGCTTGTAAAGAAGAGTCCAAAACAGCGGGAAAAATTCTGGAGCAAGGCAGACCCTTCGTCAGTGGAAAAATGGGAAGAATCAACTGAGTTTTACAGAGATTATTTCTGGAAAGAAATTATCGGAAAAATGCCTTCACCTGATCAGCCATTTAACCCCCAATCTAAACTGATATACGAAAATTCCAAGTGGAAAGGCTACCTGATAAAGCTGGATGTTTGGGAAGGGATACCCGCGGGTGGAATCATGTTGATCCCGAATAACCTGAAACAGGGAGAACAGTATCCTCTCGTGGTACTTCAGCATGGTCTGGGTGGACGTGCCGAATCTTATGTAAATTCTGAAAGGGACTCATTCGGATCTAAATTGATCGATATGGGCTACATTGTATATGCCCCACAGAATCCTTACGGTTTGGAAAATTTCAGAATATTTCAGCGAATGGCCAATCCTTTGAAACAATCGATCTTTTCAGTCACTATCGGTCAACACGACCAGACGTTACAATGGTTAAAAACGTTGCCTTTCGTAGACGAAGATCGTATCGGGTTTTATGGATTATCTTATGGAGGAAAAAGCGCCGTCCGGATACCGGCTGTTCTAAAAGATTATAAAGTAGTAGTTTGCTCAGGAGATTTTAATGAATGGGTATGGAAGACTACCTCATTGGACTTTCCTGCCAGCTATATGTTCGTGGGGGAATATGAGGTGTTTGAGTTTAACCTTGGGAACAGGGTAAATTACGCGGAAATGGCAGGGTTGATTGCCCCAAGAGCGTTTATGGTTGAACGGGGGCACTGGGACCCGGTTGCACCCGATGAGTGGGTTGCTTACGAATATGCCAAAGTCAGAAGGCTGTATACACAATTAGGTATCGGGGAGTGTACTGATATCGAATTCTTCGACGGAGGACACAAGATTAACGGAGTGAAAACCTTAGAGTTCCTTGAAAAACACCTTAAGAAAATAGCAGAATAAATGATTATCATTACTTCCGCACACAAAAATAGAAAAAATGAGGAAAAGAATAATTTTAAAAAAAACGGCAGTGCCGGTTATACTTATAGCGCTTATCTTGAGCGCAGTAGGATGCACTAACAACAGTAGAGCAGAGGATAACGACATAGTTATTGAAAATAGTGAGTTAAAACTCATTTTAAGCAGTAACGGAACCGCGAAAAGCCTTATTCATAAACCAACCCAACAGGAATGCTTATTAAGAGGGGCTAATCTGCCGGTCTTCTCAATCAGGCAGGAAAGGCCCTATGATAATGAGCATCAGCTGGCTTATCCGGCTATCAGCAAAGAGTTCTCTTCAGATACGATATACCAGGTGGATGATCAACTTGTCGTCGGTTTCGAGTTGATAGATTATCAAGCATATATTGATCTGAAAATAACGGATCACTATATTGGTTTTGCTCTTGAGAAGCTGGAATATCACATGGACGATATCGGCATAAAACGAAAGACTGAAATAGATGAATTCACACTCCTGCAAATTCCATTGAAAGAGAGAAGCAATTTTGGGGAGTGGCTGAACGTGATGTGGGACGAAAATGTGGCAGTAAATTTACTGGCTGCCAATCCCACAACTAAAATTGAATCAAAAACAAGAGACGGTTGTAAAGTTGTCCGTGCAGGAGGTGTTGCAGAAGTACAGATTGAAGGGATAGAAGCTGTACTGATTGCCACGGAAACTGCTGCACTTCTCGACCGTATCGACAGGGTCGAACGTGACTACGGCCTCCCTTTGGGGGTTGAAAGCAGGCGCTGCAAAGAATATAAAAATTCATATTATGAACTCAGAAATGTCACCACGCAAAATATAGATGAGCACATATCCTTTGCAAAGCAGGGAGGATTCAAGCAGATGGTGATTTATTATACTGATTTTGCTGCATCTATGGGGCATTTTCCGTGGAAATTCCAATATCCGGGAGGGATGAAGGATTTACAGGAAATTGTGAAAAAGATTGAGGATGCCGGCATGATCGCCGGACTCCATCTTCATTATAATAAAGCAGGGATAAACGATTCCTATGTTACTCCTATCCCGGATTCCCGGTTAAACGTACGGAACGTTTTCACACTGTCGAAAAATGTTAATAGGAGTGATACTGTTATCACTGTAGAAGAAAACCCGGACGGGACTACTTTGGAGGATGGAAGGCGTTATCTGAAGATTGGAAATGAATTGGTCAGTTATAAAGGCTACACGACTTCTCCACCCTATCAATTTACAGGATGTCAACGGGGTGCATTGCACACATCTCCCAACAATTTAGATGCCGGTTACATGCTTGGAATATTGGATGTAGACACATGGCCGGTTTTTGTACGGTTTAATCAGAGAACCGGCATTCAGGAAGAGGTAGCGGAAAGGCTTGCGAATATCTATGATCAGGCAGGATTTAAGTTCATATATTTCGATGGGGCAGAAGATGTTCCACCTCCCTATTGGTATAATGTCTCGAAAGCTCAACTGGACGTATATAAAGCGTTTAAAAATAAGCCCCTCTTTTCGGAAGGGGCATGTAAATCGCACTTCAGCTGGCATATTCTGACCCGTGGGAATGCTTTTGACATATTTCGTCCCGAAGTAATCAAAGAAGCCACACGGATTCATCCTGTAGCAGAAGCGAGACTGGTTTCAAATGATTTCACCGGTATTGATTTCGGTTGGGTCGGCTATGTGGCCCCGGATAAAAGTACGATAGGTATCCAACCTGACATGCTCGAGTATATCACCAGCCGTGCAGCCGGGTGGAACTCGATTATTTCACTTATTGGAAATCTTGATCAGTTGAAAGCTCACCCTAGAACGGGAGATAATCTGGAAGTGATCAGAAGGTGGGAGGAAGTACGAGAAAAAGATATCCTGACAGCCGAGCAAAAGAGAGAGCTCCGGGAGTCTGGGCAAGAACATATACTGCTGGTAAATGAAAATGGGGATTATGAACTTGTACCATACCAGCAAATAACTGATCTTGCTGATGGAAGTCAGGAAATTCGGGCATTTATATTTGAACGGAACAGTAAAATATGGGTCGTTTACTGGCATATCTCAGGAGAATCAAACATCCTGTTGCCGGTAAATTATGAGAACATAAAACTTTTTGAAGAATTAGGAAAAGAGATCCCGGTCGAAGAAAATGGCAACGGAATTAATTTACCCGTTGGAAACCGAAAATACGCGCAATTTGATCTGCCAAGGGAAAAAGTAATCGAGATATTCTCACAAGCAGTTTTACAATAAAAAATAATGAGAATTTATCAAACACTATTAAGAAGTTGAATTAATTAAAACAAAAAATTATGATTAAGGTAACATGTGGATTCACGATTCCGATAACCTTATATGGTTTGCCTCCAAGTGTAAATAATCTTTTAAAAGTGATGGGAGAGATAAGCGAAGCCGGGTTTGACACCATCGAAATGGAAATAGATGCCGGTGAGTGCCAAACTTATGCCGATAAATGGCAAACGATAATAGATCGTTCAAAGAGCCTGAAACTGGATGTTGTAAGTATCATGGCTGTTACCTACGAACTTTTTTCCTTTGATGAGGAAAAACGGCGAAATTCGTTGGAACGATTTTCCCAAATTTGTGAAATGACGGCTGCCATAGGAGCAAAAATGGTGACCAACTGCTTCTATCTCCCACCGGAAATGGTTCCCAAGGAAAGAACATCCCTCTATCACGGCGGGCCTGCCGATGCCGTTGCTATACCTGAAGGGTTTGTATGGGAAGAACTCAGGAATAATGTCATCGCCCAATTAAGAAAAGCATCAGGTATTGCCGAAAAGAATGGGCTGCAGTTTGCGATGGAGATGAGGGCGGGCGATTTTATTTCATCCGTCGATGGTGTTATCTCTATATTTAAAGATGTAGGCGTGGAGAATATCGGCATGGTATACGATGTTGCCCATGCAAACGCTATAGGAGAATATCTGGATTTAGGCATATATAAACTGAACAATTACCTCAAACTGGTTCATCTCTCCGATAACGATGGTACTAGACCGTACCACTACCAGCCTGGCAGGGGAAATATTAATTTCAGGAATATCATTCACACTTTAAAGAAGGTTAAATATGAAGGGTATGTAGTGGTTGATATCAGTGGAATTGATAACATCATGCAGGAGGCTGTAAAAATGAAAGAAATGTTGGAAAAACTGATAGCAGAGTGAGATCTTATGTTCAATAATGAAAAATCAATCGTATGAAGTTAAGTGTATCATCTAAACTATATCAGAATTACAGGTTGGAGGAAACTATTAAACGGATTGCCAAACTCGGCTACGACGGCATAGAGATTTGGGGTGGACGTCCGCATGCATATTACCGGGATATCAACCAGACGACTGTTTCATCTATGAGAGATATAATCGAAAAGGCCGGACTTGAAATATCCGGCTTTATCCCAGCGCAGTTTGGTTACCCGACAAGTTTATGCAGCCCAATCCCATCTATCCGGAAAGATAGCGTGGAATACATCAAAAATAGTATCGACACATCCCTTTTACTGGGATGCAGGAAAGTAAGTCTTTGTCCTGGCCGCACCCTGTACGGGCAGGGCTATAACAGTGGAATGGCCGAATTAACAAGTAGTCTCGATGAGCTGGTGGACTATGCAGTTGCGAAAGAGGTGCTTCTGTTATTGGAACCGGCCCATATGATGGAAAGTGATCTGGTTCTCACGGTGGAAGACGGGGTAAGGCTCATCGAAGATCAAAAATACCCAAATATGGGCATCGCTCTAGACACCGGTCATTGTCACGTGAACAAGGAATCATTGGTAGACTCTCTGTTACTTTTGAAGAGAAAAAACATTCCACTGCATGTTCACTTGGATGATAACAACGGGCTGGCCGATCAGCATAAGATTCCGGGGGAGGGAACAATCTGTTTTGCACCATTTTTTCAAACCTTGCTTGAAACCGGATATAAAGGATTTTTGACCGTGGAATTGGGTTTCGATTATACTTCCAGTCCGGATGAAGCTGCCCACCAAAGCAGAGAATTTGTCCTGTCAGTTCTGAAAGATACCCATATTCGTATCAAAAAAGGGCAATAATAATGAAAAAATAATCCAATGACTTTAAAGGAGAAGATTGCAGGCAGAAAAAGGAGAAATGCTAAAATCATCCTTCTTTTATTCATTTCTCTCTTTTTCAGCCATTATGAAGTAATGGCACAGATAAAAGCCGGAACAGGAAAAAGCAATATAACGACAGATTCGGGAAATATCAACGACTCCCTGTATGTGAAAACCCTGGTTCTGGAGAACGGAGAGTTAAAGATAGCTATCATTACCATGGATGTAGTTGCCATTGGAACCATAGGGAATATTCCGGATGATTTTTTACATGATGTTAGAAATGAAATTGAAGAGAAGTTCGGTATTGATAGAGATCATGTTTTGGTAAGTGCTTCACATAATCATCATGACGGATTTTTAACCGGTGAAAACAGCTTGCGCGACGATATCCGGGAGAGGACTGTCTCGGCTTTAGGGAGAGCAATTTTAAACCTTGAACCGGTAAAAATTGGAGTGGGAACAAGCTTTGAAGATCGTTTCGCGATGAATCGCCGTATCAATCTCAAAAACGGCAAGGTTTTTACGATTCGGCATGCGAATCCAAATATGCCGGATGAAGAAATTACCGGTTTGGGAGAGATTGACCCCGAAATAGGAATTCTGAAAATAGACCGGTTAGACGGTACTCCCAAAGCCGTACTTTATAATTATGGCTGTCATCCTTACACGGGAGTTCCGAATAAAGGAGTAACCGCCGAATACCCCGGATTTGCCTCCCGTTTAATTGAGGAACAACTCGGGCAGGGAGCTTTGGCTTTTTTTCTACAGGGTGCAGCAGGAGATATAACAGAAATAATGTATAAGGATGTAAACCATCCGAGAGATAGTGAACCTTTTGGTCAAATGCTCGGACTAAATGTACTAAACAGGACAAGAGAAATAGCCACCTGCGAAACTAAACGGTTATCTGTGGTTAACAAGGTCATCTATCTTCCACTTCGTTCGGATTTTGCTTCGAATCTGAATGCTTTGGAAATGGAAACTCAGATACTTTTGGACTCTCTCAGATCAACAAGTTTGAACTTAAAAACATTTCTTCCTTTATACTTGAAATACAAAATTTCCGAATCCTATCCTTCCTATTATAAATATCTATATCTGGATGAAGAGAAAAAAGGAACAGAAGATTTCAAGAAACTGGATGAATCAAATAGGAGAGATATCGATAAATATATCCGCAATATCCATATAATGGAGAGGCTATCTCATATTCGTGAAGATATCTATTGGTTAAAACTTAGAAAGGAGTTGGCCAACAAAACTGGAGGAACGAGTATTCCTGTAGAGATTTTGGGAATCCGCATCGGAGACTTTATACTTGTTTCTTTTCCGGGAGAAGCATTTGCAGCTGTAGGACTTAGCATCAAGAAAATGTCGCCATATCCTTTTACTTTTCTTTCAGCTTATTCCAACGGTTACATACATTATGCTCCCGACAAAGAGGCCTTTCAAAAAGGCGGATATGAAGTGACAAATTGCATTCTTGCACCCGAATGGCAGGAGACTTATGAAAAAGAGATACTGAGAGTGATAAAGCAATTATAAATTAGCCAATGAAAAAAGAAATTACAACAAAAGTTATACCCGTTCATTTCGGTGAAAAAGTCATCGAACTGCATGTACCAAAGAAAAATCTTTGTTTCAACCTAAAAAGAAATGACTTCGATGCACCGGAGGACCCTCGTGCTGAGATAAGAATGGCTTTGCAGAATCCAAAAGGAACAGAAAGATTGAAAGAGATGGTTTCAAAAGACTCTGCCGTTGTAATCTTGGCAGATGACAGAACAAGAGTCACTCCCCAGAAATTAATTCTCCCGTTGATTCTTGATGAATTGCACGAAGCGGGAATTGACAACGAACAGATCAAGCTGGTTATAGCCTATGGCACTCACAGGCCTATGACAGATAAAGAGATACTGGAACGGTTCGGACAGGATATTATTGATCAGATTGAGATAAAACATCATGATTGTCATGATAATCTGGCAAACAGGGGAATCACAAAGAGAGGAACACGCATAGTAGTCAACAAAGAGGTTCTCAATGCCGATATCCGTATAGGAGTAGGGGGGGTACTGCCTCACCATCCAGTCGGTTGGAGCGGTGGTGCCAAAATACTTCTTCCCGGAGTGGCAGGAACTGAAACAGTTCATGCCATGCACCTGCTGGGAGCAACTGAACAGCAATTAGGCAAGGTACTAACTCCCTGCCGAGAAGAAATGGAAGACTTTGCAAGAGATATCGGACTTCATTTTATTGTGAATGTTATACAGACTGATAAAGGAGAGCTGCTGAAAGCTGTGGCAGGTCACTTTATTGAAGCACATCGTGAAGCTGTAAGGTGGGGAATGAAAATTTTCGGAGCAAAATTCGCTCAAGCAGCCGACATCACCATCAGTAGCGCTTATCCATCTGATTACGACTTAACCCAGGCCGATAAAGGGTTGTTCTCGGCAGAGATTGCTACTAAACCCAAGGGTGAAATTATTCTTCTATCACCTTGTTATGAAGGAATTGCACCTACTCATGGAAAAGAGATTGCCCGCCTTGCCAAATATGATGATGCCACGCTTTTCAAAATGTTGGAGGATAATGTTATTGAAGACCGGTTTGGAGCTTCGGAGTGTATGTACCTGAATCATATTAAGCGGAATTTTAAAGCCACTTTAACAATGGACCCGATACTGACCAATCTGCTTGGATTTCATTATTTGAACATAGATGATCTACAAGAGTATTTGGGTAAACGTATCAATCTGGATAATGATATTCAAATTGGAATAGTACACAATAGCAGCGAGGTGTTACCGGTGCAGAAATAAACTGAAAATAAAACCATTAACATATAAAAGCAAATCAAAAATTATGAAACAGAAATTATCATGTCTGAAATAAAAACAATGTTGAAGCGATTTGGAAATTCTCTGAGCTCCGTAGGACCTGGTCTATTCCTTGTAGGTTATAGCATCGGCACAGGAAGTGTGGTTGCAATGGCCTCAGCAGGATCCAGATATGGTATGTCTATGCTTTGGGCTTTAGCCCTTTCCTGCATATTCAGTTTTTTCTTATTGGAAGCTTATGGACGGTATACCATAGTAACGGGAGAAGGAGCACTCTATGGTTATAAGAAACATTTCAAATCTCTGGGTAAACCGGTAGCTTTGATAACTTTGGTTGGATTGGTTTTTGTCGAGATTCTGGCACTTATTGGTATAATGGGGATTGCTTCCGACCTTATGAGACAAATATCCATCCGTCTGTTTGGGGAGCCGGGATGGAATCCGGTTTATATTGCATTTGGAGTAATTATTTTTTTATATCTATTCCTGCTGACAGGAAAATATTCCTCTTTTGAGAAATTAATGATAGTTTTCGTCTCCATCATGGGTATCAGTTTTATTATCTCCATGTTTGTTGTTTTTCCTGAGCCTAATACTGTAATAGAAGGACTTATCCCCAACATACCGGACGAAAAAAATGCTCCGATGATCATTGCGGCGTTAGTAGGGACTACGTTAACGGCACCGACCTTTGTAGTAAGGAGCATGTTGATGAAAGAGAAAAAATGGACAACGAAACACTCGAAACTTCAAACAAAAGATGCCTTTGTGGCAGCGTTGTTGATGTTTATCATAAGCGGTTCTATTATGGCATGTGCCGCAGGTACTTTATATATTGCCGACAAACCGGTTGAAGATATACTCACGATGGTAAGTATGCTGGAGCCGTTCCTGGGACATCTGGCTTTATCTGTTTTTATCATGGGAATATTTGGCGCAGCCCTCTCTTCTGTTTTTCCAATCGTGATGCTTGCACCTTTATTGATCAGTGACTACGAAAACAGACCTGTTATATATAAAGGATTCCGTTTTCGATTAATGACCGGCATTGCGCTTCTTTTTGGGTTAATTGTTCCCGCATTTGGATTTAAGTCGGTCTATGCCATGTTGATCAGCCAATTGTTTCAAATATTTGTATTGCCGATTGTAGTTATTGCCATTATATATCTGTTAAACAGAAAAAGTATAATGGGAAAATATAAGGCGGGATTCTGGTTTAATCTTGGACTTTTGCTAACACTCCTTTTTTCCTTATATATTTCTTATCAATCCATTGTAGGCTTTATAGAATCATCCCATACAATTTTCTAAAGAGACAAATTTTTTATTTACTCCTAATAATAAAACCGGTAAAACTCTATTTATACAATCAGAACCAACTTATCATCCTTGTCGATGAAATGACGATTATTCTTATGGCAGTTAAAACAAATCGTGGAAAATTTAAATGATTTATATTTATGTGAAACGAAAAAATGAAACAAAGGAGATGAATTTTATAAAATATGGCATAATATACACGGCTGTGTCTTTATTTATTATATTCGCCAACGTGAGATCGCAAGTAAATTTAAATGATATTCCAATGATTGGTGCAGAAATATTCATAGAACCCGGGCAGTCGGATGAAAATGTAGAGAACTGGTTTAAAATTCTCAGGAAAAACAATATGAAGGTTACACGTATCCGCATGTTCGAAAATTATATGAAGGATGTAAATGGCGACTGGGATTTCAGCTTATTTGACAAGGCATTCTCTTATGCGGAAAAATATCATATTAAAGTCTATGCCAATCTTTTCCCGGCTACAGATTTTACAGATGTAGGAGGATTTAAATTTCCGTATAACGAAGAACATCTTAACCGTATAGCCGATTATATAAAAAATGTAGTTCTTCATTTTAAACAACACTCATCTCTCTATGGTTGGATTCCCATTAACGAACTAGGGGGAGGGAACATAAATGACCCTTTGGCAAGGACAATCTACAAAAAATGGCGAGATAACTATGAAGACACCCAGCAGATCTATAAACTCACTGCTTACAACCAGCTGTCATTTGATAATGAGAAGTTCTTGTTGCATTATAACACATGGTATTTAAAATGGTTGTCGGATGAAATACGCAAATATGACAAAGAAAAGCCCATCCACGTAAATAACCATCAGATTTTTACACTGGCCGCACAGTATGATTTCCCAAGTTGGAGAACTTTTCTGTCCAGCTTAGGAGGTTCAGCCCATGCCAGTTGGCATTTTGGTTTTTTCCCCAGAAACAGGTATGCCATAGCCATGTCTGCAAATAGCGAGATTCTTCGTTCGGGCGCCGGTAACATTCCCTGGCTGATGACTGAATTACAGGGAGGAAATAATATTTACAGCGGTGCCAACCCAATGTGTCCTACAAAGGAGGAAATAAGTCAGTGGTTTTGGATAACTATAGGTTCAGGGAGTAAAGGAGCAATCTACTGGTGTTTAAACCCAAGAGCATCCGGTGCTGAATTTTGAGAATCAACCTACAGGCTGATAAAACATGGGAGGAATTATTATCGCATATCAAGGTTACAGGAGGAACAACACGTGAAAAAGGAATTTTTTATTCTACCCTATACCGTTCATTCCTATGGCCTGCACTACGCAGTGATGTAAACGGCGACTTCACCGACGAACGGGGAAACGTGGTAAATGAAGGGTTCCGCTATTATACCAATCCCTCGTTTTGGGACGACTACCGGAACAAGCTTGTGCTGCTGGGAATGATCTCTCCGGATGTCACGACGGACATCATCAAATCAATCACCGATAAGGGTGAGAAAAGAGGAGGCTATATGCCCACCTTCTTCCATGGCGACCATGCTTCGGTGTTTGTAGCCGGAAGCTGGTTACGCGGTATTACAGGGTTTGATCTGGAGCGTGCTTATAAATTGCTGCTCAAAAATGCAACCGTTCCCGGTCAGGGTGGAAGGCCCTATCTCGATGAATATCTGAAGCGGGGATGGATTGCAGAAAAAGATACTACCCACGTCCCCACCTGGGACGAGTACAAGGCGGCCGTCACCAAAACAGTGGAATATGCCTACGACGACTATGCGACAGCATTGATTGCCAAGGAGCTTGGGGATCAGGAGAATCACGACCTGCTGATGCGTCACTCCGGAAATTACAAAAACCTGTTCGACCCTTCTACCGGCTTCTTTCGCGGAAAGATTGAAACAGGAAGCTGGATAGCCGATTTCGATCCCTACTACCCCTATTTCGCCTATATGTACCGGGAAGCCAACGCCTGGAACTCACTCTTCTTTGCTCCCCACGATCCGGAAGGAATGATTGCTCTCTATCCTGATCACAAGGCGGTGGAGCAGAAGCTCGACTCACTCTTCACCGAACCATGGCGGGGTTATGAGGCACACAACATGACCGGCTTTATCGGTAACTACTGCCATGGCAACCAGCCCTCCCACTCGATTCCATACACCTACTACTTCATCGGGAAACAGGAGAAGGCGCAATGCGTACTGGACAGCATCATGGGCCGATTCTATGATATGGGAGAGGAGAAGCTGGCTTACGCCGGCATGGACGATGCGGGAGAGATGTCAGCCTGGTATGTCCTCAATGCGATCGGATTATATACCTACTCACCTGCCGATCCGGAATACATCGTGTCGGTGCCGCTTTTCGACAAGGTGACATTCACCCTGGGTGACAATACCACTTTCACCATCCTGAAAGAAGGAAATGGAAAGAAGATCAGACAAATCAGATATGATGGTGATGTAATAAACGGGTGGTTTGTCACGCATGATCAACTCAAAAAAGGCCGGGAATTGGTGATCACAACCGCCGAATAGGATTTTCTCAGCTGATCCGGCTCCAGTCGTACCGGTTACCGCCAAGGCGGCTGAGCTGCTGCTTCAGCACCTGGTGCTCCGGCTGCTCCAGCGCCGGATCTTTTTCAATCACCCGCTCCGCAATCTCGCGGGCATTATAGAGGATGGCGTTGTCGCGTACCAGGTCCGCAATGCGCAGGTTAAAAGGGATGCCGCTCTGCTGCGTTCCCTCCAGGTCGCCCGGGCCGCGCAGCTTCAGGTCGGCTTCGGCGATCACGAAGCCGTCGTTACTTTCGGTCATGATCTCCATCCGACGGCGAGTATCAGCAGAGAGTTCGTAGGGCGTAATCAGTATGCAGTAAGACTGATCAGCGCCCCTTCCCACCCTGCCTCTCAGCTGATGTAGCTGCGAAAGGCCAAACCGCTGGGCACTTTCGATCACCATCACGCTGGCATTCGGCACATTCACTCCTACTTCGATCACGGTAGTGGATACCATGATCTGCACCTCACCCGAGACAAACCGCCGCATCACCTCCTCCTTTTCGGCAGGTTTCATCCGCCCGTGCATCTTGCAGACGGTGAATTCCGGAAAGGCCGCTTTGACATGCTCGTATCCCTCCTCCAGGTTCTTCAGATCGAGTGTCTCGCTCTCCTCGATCAGCGGGTAGACCATGTAGGCCTGTCGCCCGGCACCAATCTGATCGCGGATAAACTGATAGAGGGCACCCCTTTTCTTGTCGTAACGGTGCAGCGTCTGCACCGGCTTACGGCCTGGAGGAAGTTCGTCGATCACCGAGACATCGAGGTCGCCATAGACCGTCATGGCCAGTGTGCGGGGAATGGGTGTGGCGGTCATCACAAGCATGTGGGGCGGATGGCTGCTTTTCTCCCACAGCCTGGCGCGCTGCACCACGCCAAATCGGTGCTGCTCATCGATCACCACGAAGCCCAGGTTGCGAAACTGTACTATATCCTCAATCAAAGCGTGGGTGCCAATCAGGATATTTACTTTCCCGGAGAGCAGCCCTGCGTGGATCTCCTCCCGCTCTTTCTTTCTCGTGGAGCCAGTCAGCAATGCTACCCCCACATTCATGCCGGAGAGCATCTGCGTGAATGTATCATAATGCTGTGCCGCCAGGATCTCCGTGGGTGCCATCAGGCAGGACTGAAATCCATTGTCGAGGGCAATCAGCATGCACATAATCGCCACCATGGTCTTGCCGCTTCCCACGTCACCCTGCAACAGGCGGTTCATCTGCCTCCCGGAGGCGGTATCCTTCCGGATCTCCCGGATTACTCTCTTCTGGGCATTTGTCAACGGAAAGGGTAGTTTCTTTTTGTAAAATGAATTGAGATAATCTCCAACCTTGGGGAAAAGGATCCCTTTCAGCTTTGCTTTCCGGTCGGATGAGTAACGCACGATGCTTAGCTGGATATAGAACAGCTCTTCAAACTTCAGCCGGAACTCGGCATCGCGCAGCTGCGCCGGCGACTTGGGAAAGTGAATATTTTCCACCGCATCGTGAAAAGACATCAACCGGGCCTCCTTTACCACATCGGGTGAAAGTGATTCCGGCAGCGGCTCCTTAATCAGCCCGAATGCATTTTCCATGATCTTCTGCATCGCCCTGGAGTTGAGGTAATGGTTCTTCATCTTTTCCGTGGTATTGTACATCGCCATCAACCCTTCCGGCCGGTCCGATTCATCCATGAAAGGATCGATCTCGGGATGCGGAATATTCCACTTGCCGTTGAAGAGATTGGGTTTTCCGAAGATGATGTACTCCTGGTTGAGCTTGTACTTGCTTTCGATGAAACGGACACCCTGAAACCAGACCAGGTCGACGAAGCCGGTACCGTCGGTAAAATGCGCCACCAGCCTCCTTTTCCTTCCTTCTCCAAAGGCTTCAAAGGCGGTGATCTTCCCCTTCAACTGGATGTAGGCCTGCGACTGGTCAATCTCGTGCACGTAGTACATCCGCGTCCGGTCGATATATCGATAGGGGTACCACCGAAGCAGGTCTCCCAGCGTAAAGACATCGAGCTCCTTCTGCAGGATATCGGCTCTTTTGGGTCCCACGCCGGGAACATATTTTATTTCGGTCTGAAGAATATGCATTGCTTATCGCGAGTTTCATGCAAATGTAAATAAAAAATGGGGAATGGCTAAGCCACTCCCCATCTCTTTATCAGTTATCCGGGCATCCTACCAGGCGAAAAGCGGATATTGCTTCATGGTCACGTTCACTTTTTCGCGCACCGATGCGATGGTCTTCGGGTCGTCCACGCGAGAGAGCACGGTGTCGATCAATTCCACGATCTCTCCCATCAGTTCTTCTTTTGCTCCGCGGGTGGTGATGGCCGGCGTACCGAAACGGAGGCCCGATGTCTGGAATGGCGAGCGGCTGTCGAAAGGCACCATGTTCTTGTTGGTGGTGATATCGGCCTCCACAAGTACCTTCTCCGCTACCTTACCGGTCAGATCAGGGAACTTGGTGCGCAGGTCTACCAGCACGATGTGGTTATCGGTACCGCCCGAGACGACATTATATCCCTTGTCGGCGAAGGCCTGCGCCATTACGGCCGCATTCTTTTTCACCTGTGTCTGATAGGTCTTGTATTCCGGCTGGAGTGCCTCGTAAAAAGAAACCGCTTTCGAGGCAATCACATGTTCAAGGGGACCGCCTTGCATGCCAGGAAAAACAGCTGAATCCAGCAGTGCCGACATCATCTTAACCTCTCCCTTGGGTGTGGTGAGGCCCCAGGGGTTTTCAAAATCCTTACCCATCAGGATCACGCCTCCACGGGGACCACGCAGTGTCTTATGGGTGGTAGAGGTCACGATGTGTGCGTGTTTAAGCGGATTTTCGAGCAGTCCGGCCGCAATCAGGCCGGCGGGGTGCGCCATATCCACCATGAAGATGGCACCGATCTCGTCGGCTATTTTGCGGATACGAGCATAATCCCATTCACGTGAATAGGCCGAGGCACCGGCAATAATGAGTTTGGGTCTTTCAGAGCGTGCCAGTGATTCCAGCTGGTCGTAATCCACTCGCTGATCCTCTTCACGCACATTGTATGCTACAGGTTCAAACATCAGACCGGAGAAGTTGACGGGTGAACCGTGTGAAAGATGGCCACCGTGAGACAGGTTCAGTCCAAGGAATTTATCCCCTGCCTTCAGGCATGCCAGGAAAACAGCAGCGTTTGCCTGCGCTCCCGAGTGTGGTTGCACGTTGGCCCATTCGGCGCCAAAAATCTCTTTTAACCGGTCAATGGCAAGCTGTTCGCCCAGGTCAACCACCTCACAACCGCCATAATACCTTCTTCCGGGATATCCTTCGGCATACTTGTTTGTCAGCACAGAGCCCATGGCCTGCATCACCTGTTCACTAACAAAGTTCTCGGAAGCAATAAGCTCAATACCTTTAAGTTGCCGTTCCTGTTCTTTTCGAATTATCGCGAAGATTTCTCTATCTTGTGTCATAGCGTCATATGTTGCAAAAAAATATCTGCAAAGGTAAGGAACATTTTCGTAAGCAATGTAAGCAAAGGACAAATTTATTTGGGTTTGCTATTGCGAGAATTGAAAATCGAGGAGCGAAAGCGACTCAAAATGTCTAACTTTAGTGAACATTTTCGTATCATCCGACTTTTTGTTATTACCGGGAAGAGGGCGGGAACAGTTTATTTGTAAAACCTAGAAGAAGTATTCCTGAATATAAAAAATTCGTGTCAGCTAAGAATGCGAAGCTTCTATCTTATCAAGTGCTTCTTTAACGCTTCCGTACTTAAAAAGTAACTTTTTTGCTTCTTCGTAGTCAGTAATCATCGCTTTTTCCATTAAGATTTTTATCGCTCTGTCGGTAATTTTATTGTTGATTAACTGCACATTCCACATACTATTATCCAAAACTCTTCCCATCTGTATCATCACGGTAGTGCTTATCATATCGAAAATCATTTTTTGGGAAGTACCTGCTTTCATTCTTGTGCTGCCGGTTACAAATTCAGGGCCGGTGATGACTTCTACCGGATAGTCGGATTGTTCCGCGATGGGCGAGTCGGGATTATTCACAACGCAGCACGTGGCGATACCATTTTCTCTACATTTTTTCAAGCCTTGTAAAACAAACGGCGTGGTACCGCTTGCAGATATTCCCACGACGATGTCCTTTTCAGATATGTCTTTTTCTTGTAGCGATTTCCACGCTTCTTCCGTATCGTCCTCTTTTTCTTCCAACGCCAAAACCAACTTATCCACTCCTCCGGCCAAAACTACGTCAATCATCCCGTTTTCCATCCCATAGGTTGTGGGTAACTCAAGAACATCCAATACCGAAAGTCGCCCTCCCGTGCCTGCTCCTAAATAAATCATTCTACCACCGGTTTGTATTTTTTGAACCACGGCAGTGATAAGTTTATCCAATTGAGGTTTTGCTTTTTCCACTGCCAAAGCAATGGTTTTATACTCCGTGATTAACTCACCTGTTAACTCTTTAACTGTTTGAGTTTCTAAATGCCTGTAACGGGAAGGCTGTTCAGTTATTTTGTTCATATAAAAATTCTATGTTATTGATTGAAATAAATATTTAATTATTTTGCAAGTGTTCACATATTGTTATTGGCCGTTCTGTTCAACATACGAAACGATGATTCCGCCCACAGTATCGGGAAGTGTGCTTGGCATTCCGTACCAGTAGAATGAGTCGGGGCCTTCGTAATTTCCTTTGTGAATATTTTGACAACTCCTGGTCTGCGATATTCATGATTTACCGGATGGGCGTTCTCACGTCCAGTGCGAGAGAGCGCCATACATTCAAAATGTATCAGATCTTAGAGATTTCTCGCGACTGCCTGGCTATTTTCCGAATACCTTCCGCGATTTGTTCCATATCCGTTTTAGTACCTAAAAGCATGGTTTGAGCGAACCATACAGCTTCTTCATTGCACAATTTATCATTCTGAGGACATGAGAGGCTTTCCAGCCATTCTTTCATTCTTTTTTCACCATAAATGGAAAGATAATGTTTATTATGAGCTAAGTTTGTAACATACTTTTCCTTAGGCATGGAAGTGTATCCAACGGAACATGGGACTCCTTCTGCATTCAACGCATTAATAAATTGTGCTCTTGACATTCCTGAAAATCTTTTTTTATCATATCTGAACATATATAGATGATAAGCACTCTTAGTGGTACCAGCATAAAGTTTTGCCGGAGCTATTCCCGGTATTTCTTTTAGCATTTTAGTTAAATATTGAGCATTTTCCCATCTACGCTTCACTTGCTCCGAAAGTCTTGTCATTTGAGCAAGTAAAATGGCTGCCTGAAATTCAGTTAAACGGAAATTAGATCCTCTGCTCCCGGATCCAGGTACAAGACTTGCCGCATCCGCACCTTGACCCTGATGATGAAAACTATAGCAATCTTGGTAAAAAGCATCGTTATTTGTAATGATAGCACCGCCCTCTCCCGAACTGAGATTTTTTGATTCTTGGAAACTGAATGCGCCTCCCAGACCCCAGTTACCAACACATTTTCCTTTCCATTCTGCCAAATGAGCTTGACATGCATCTTCAATTAAGGGTATGTTGTAATTTTTTGAAACTTCGAGAACTTTATCCACATCGAAAGGTGAGCCTGCGATATGTACGGGCATTAAGACTTTTGTATTCTTAGTAATGGCTGATTCTATTTTTTTTGCATCAACCTGGAAACTCTCAATATCCACATCAGCAAAAACAGGTAAAGCATAATTCTGAACAATGACGTTGTAAGTGGCAATAAAAGTATAGGGTGGAATGATAACCTCATCGCCCGGGCCAACTTCCAAAGCTCCCAACATTGTTAGGAGGGCTGTCGTGCCGCTCGACACTCCTAAAGTTCTCTTGGCACCCACAAGATTTTGATATTCAGTCTCAAATCGAGGTGTAGTTTTATTCCCCAGCCGGCACCATCCTCCACTGTTCAATACCTGAATCAATTCATCCCGTTCTGTCTGTCCAATAATTGGCCATCGGGACCAGTTTCCTGTAAATGCTTTCGGCCCACCCAATATCGCTGCTTTTTTAGCTTGTATATTCCCGGCATAGGTGAGGTGCGGTAATCCCATCGCCAAACCCATTCCTGCAAAGGAGGTTTGACGAATAAAATCTCTACGTTTGATTTTTTTATTTTTCATACGATTAAAATATTTCTTACATTATGGCGTATGGAATTGAGCGAAGCGAAATCGCCGACTTCTATTGAAAATCATAGCGGGAGGCAACCTTTCGCTTTTAATCATCTACTTGGGCGTAATGATGTACATGCTCGTTTCATATGATTAAAACTTTTATTTTCATTCCATTAGACTTTTCCTATGTTCAACATAGTCAAAACAAGTTTTGTCTTTGTATTCACTTATCGAAAAACTTCAAAAGTCATTTTCCCCATTCTTTGATCACATTCCACCCATCCGCGGGTATCGTTTCGTATCTAAACACCACTACCCCATCGGCGCCACCGGAGATAGAGAACTGTATCTGTTCATTCAACTGATCGGCCGTAACGCCATCATATCCCTGGATACCCGTGAATATATCACACTGGTTTCCAACCAACGTTTTTGCCGTTTCCGTAATCGCTTTTAACCAACTGGTGGGTTTTCCGTACGCTTTAAAATAGGCCATCGGACTAATTACATCCAGGACGGATGCATTAAGCGCATAATTCTGGGCATAAAATACATCCGCGTATTTGGGATCGGTTATTCCGTCGGGCATAAAAGAAGCACTCAGGGTAAGTCCCGACTTCTCTTTATCCATTACTCCTTTGATGGCCACAATGTATTCATTGATTACTTTTTTTCGCATCTCCACCCATTTGACCACATCCTGGTCGTTATTTTTATAAAGATCCACAAAGCCGTTGTCTGTGGCGTACTTTTTGTAATCGGCTGCTGTTTGGAAAAAAGCCAATAGACGGGTCGTATTGCAACCCAGGGAGGAGGCTCTTTCAAGGGATTGCGGATCAAATGAATAAACAAAATGTCCATATCGTACATAGTCAAGATGCACCCCGTCACAATCAAAATCCTTCACAAAACTCCGGATGTTGTCCAAAACATACTCTTTGTAACCCGGGTAAAGAAGATTTACCCGCTGATCGTTCATGGGATATGGCTCCAGGTCAACACCGGGTTTCGGACAGTGATAAATGGAAGCATTCGGATTTGCAGCCATGTATACACCGTCTTCATTGACGATATACCAAAAGTGGACTTTTATTTTTTTCTCATGGGCTTTTGCAATGAAGTCGGTGAGCCTGTTCGCTGCCGTTTTGGTTCCGGCGGTTCCCTTTACCAGCAGGTAGACCTCGTCAACATGGTTGCTTGCCAGCTTGTCGACAATCTCCCGGTTGTCGTCAGACAGCGTGTTTCCCCATATCCAGACCCCCATAGGTGTACCGCTGCTTGCTTTCAGGTATGATGACGAGAGTTTGGCAGGAAGGCTGCCGTTAACCTTGTAGTATGCCAGCGCCCTGGTCAGGACAACCGCACTCCTGTTAAACGAGAACTGCCCATTGTATTTTTCACCTCCCGGCCCCACAAAGTTTTGCGGGTAAGAAACAAAGTTCGCGAACACGTTATTGTTCGCCGCATAATTCAATTGCCGCGTCGTCTGATTAAAGAGCAGCTCAATGGGTATTTCCTTCTCAATAAAACTATCGGCGTCGGGTGAAGCGGGCAGGGGATATCCCGTCAGAGTGATCGGGTCATCCACTCCTTTCTGAATTTGAAGCAACACCCTGCAGGCAGCTTCATAATAGGCAGATTTCTTGAGGGTTGCCCCGCTTACTTTGACTTCATCGGGTAGTTCGCCTGTAGCCTCAAACTGTGCGTACACGGTAGCCAATGCATTAATGATCGCGGACTGCGAGTAAGCAGACTGCTCAGCAATAAATGTGAAGATCTCATCTGAGTAGAGCCCATGGATGGTGATCGCGTGAAACTTGATCTGCATTTTTTGAACGGTAATGGGAACTGTAAACTCCTTTTCAAAAACATAGAGTGCAGGGTCAGAGAAAGAGGTGATCGTTTCAATCACTTCATCAGGTTCCTCTTTTCCGGGAAATATTTTTTCAATCTTCACCTCTTTCAGTGCTTGATCCGAGGTAATGGATGCCGACACTGTATAGGTGCTCTCCATCGTTTCCACTATGCCGTCTTTAAAGGTAATCAGTGGCCGGGTAAGGATTTCTTCTTCCGCCTCATCACTGCATCCCACGAACAGGAAGGATGCGGTCAGGCATACGAATAATAAAAAATTTATTGTTTTCATAGACTAAAATATTTTTTACACTATGGGTACATGAAACATTCGCGTAAAGCTAAAACAAATGATTATGCGAGTGTAATATCAAGATTGTCTGATCTTTGCAATAGCGAACAATGACTATTTATTTTTGGCTAACCCCACTTTATGCCCCGCTAACGCGTAATAAAGAATATAGAGATAACAAGGGATAAATATCCAGTAAGCCATTTGAAAATCATCGGGTAGAGGTGAAGCCTCGCCCCCTCTCACCGCATCCAGAATAAAACCGAAGAGCAACGGAAGAATAGCCCCACCCACGATAGCGGTAACCAATAGGGAGGCTCCTGATTTGGTCTTTTTCCCCAACTTGTCAATAGCGAGCGCCCAGATAGCCCCCCACATCAACGAGTGGGAAAAACCCAGCACGCCCAGACAATAGATGGCCTGTCGGGCAGGGAGCAGGATGAGACAGAAAGAAGCTGACAGGGCGATGAGTATGAAGAGGATCAGGGCGTTATTCTGGCGCATCACCTGCAACAGGAAGATGCTGAGGATATAGCCGATGACCAGCCCGATAGATACTATCCCCGAGTATTGGGCCGGATTATCCAACCCGATGGCATTGGCAAAGTCAATAGCCGATGCCATAGGCAGTGTCTCCACACCTACATAGATAAATAGGGCTATTGCGCCCAGAATCAGATGGGGATACTGCCACAAGCTTATTTTTTCACCGGATGCGGGAACCTCGGCGTTTCCGCTATCGGGATGCTGCGCTTCCTCTTCTTCCCCTGCTGCCTTCACTTCGGGCAGGGAGATGAAATAGATCAGTACTGCTAGCAATGTAATTACTCCTGCCGCAATACCAAAGGGGATATATGCCTGGTCTAATACCGGATTTGTGACATCAATAAAGAGACTGAGGAAGATGGGTCCAAGGTACCAGGCCGACTTGTTCATGATTCCCATGACACACATGCGTTGGGCCGCTTTTTCTATCGGGCCGCAGATGGTGACGTACGGATTGACGGCTGCTTGCAGCAGCGTGTTTCCCATCCCTCCTACGAATGAGGCCGCGAGGAACAGGTAAAAACCCTGCATCGATGTGCCCATCTTCGCGGAAGGAATAAACAAGAGCATTCCCAACGACATGATAATCAAGGCAATTACCATGGATCGTTTATATCCTATCCGCTGTATCACTATTCCGGAAGGTCTTCCAAAAATCAAGAAAGCCGAAAAAGTGGCCGTGAGAACCAAATACGACATGCTTTTACTCAGTGAAAAAGCTCTTTCCAGAATGGGTACCATGATGCCATTTATCCCCACACCAAAGCCGATAATAAAGAATGCAACTCCGATGATGAGGAGAGGAAAGAGATGATTGGATTGTTTCTTGTTCATTGCATTACTCTCTTGATGGATAAAACTTTTGTATAAATGAATGAAGGAGGCAGTGGGGGAAATCACCCTCTGTCATAGCTGATGATATGCAATAAGGCCTTCCATCGGTGCACGTATAATTTTTCCTTCCTCCATCCCAAATTCTTTTGCTACGGAAACCAGGGCCTCCTTAAACACCCATCCGATGCTTCCTACACAATTAAAGCGGTAAGTGGAATAGTCGGGGTAATGGACTACGATATTCTTGAAGAAATCACGAAAACAATCCTGCTTCACATGCTCCGCGTACTCGCTTCCGGCCTGTTCACCGCTCAAGAACCGGGCAAATGACGCGCAGTATCGATTAGGCATTGGGTCGCTGTAAACGCGATCGACCAACTCGTCCGGCGATAACCGGTAGGAGTGATAAAAGCTTTCACGTATATCGACCGGCATATGTCCCCGGATAAAGTCTTTTAATAGCCGCTTGCCTATATAGGCACCGCTTCCCTCGTCACCCAACAAAAAACCCATTGAATCGATATTATGGGTGATCTTTTTCCCGTCATACAGGCAAGAGTTCGTCCCCGTGCCCAGGATAGCGGCAAACCCAGGTTCATGTCCCAGGAGTGCACGGGCCGAAGCCATCAAGTCCATGGCAATATCAAACCGGGCCTTCGGGAAGAGAGGGCGCAGTGCATACTCAATCACCCGATATTTATCCTCATAACACCCGGCCCCGTAGAAAGCGACCAATGAGATATCGTTCCAGTCATACCCTCCAGGCAGACTTTCACGAAGGGAGGAGGTAATCTCCTCCCGGCTGTTATAGCAGGGGTTGTATCCTTCACTTTCGAACTGAAAAGTCACCCGGCCATCTTTAACCAATGTCCAGCTTGTTTTACTCGACCCGCTGTCGGCTATTGCGATCATATCTGCTTATATTATCCGAATTCTCCTTTTTCTATTCCCTTATTGCCTCCCAGCCTTCCTCAGCGATGCCACCATACCGGAACAGGATAACCCCTTGTGCGCCACCTTCAAGGGAATATTTGATCTGCTCTTGCAGTTCTTCGTTCGTCACCTCGTTAAATGCCTGGATACCTGTGTATACTTCACACTGGGGAGCACATAATTTTTTCGCGCCTTCCGTGACTGTCTGTAGCCAGTTCGTGGGCTTTTTGTACGACTTGAAGTAGGCCATTGGGCTGATCCTGTCCAAGGCGGGAGAGTGGAGCATGTAATTCTGGGCATAGTAGACGTCTGAATAGATGGTATCTATCGTTCCCTCCGGCATGAAAGCAGCGCTGACCTCCAGGCCGGGCTTGGTTTTCCGGACAACCTCCCCGATGGATTCAATATAATCGCGGATGATATTTTTCCTCATCCCCACCCAGGTCACCACATCGTTGTCACCCTCCGCATAGAGCTCCACAAAACCGTTATTTGTGGCATGGGCCGTATAGCCCGGCTCCGTGGTGAAGAGGTTAAGCAGCCGTGTGGTATCGCATCCCAAAGAGGCTGCTTTTTGGAGGGAGTAGGGATCGAAGGAGTAAACGAAGTGGCTGAACCGGATATAGTCGAGATGCACCCCGTCGCAATCAAAATTGTTGAGAAAATCCCGGATGTTATCCAGCACGTACTCCTTGTATCCCGGGTATAGCAGATTCACTCGCTGATCGTTCATAGGGTACGGCCTGGTACTTACAGATGGATTGGGGCAGTGATATATGCTTGCCTGGGGATTTTCGGCTATATAGGTACTGTCTTCGCTGACAATGTACCAGAGGTGCACTTCCATCTCTTTTTCTCGTGCACAGCTGATAAACGTGCGCAGCTTGTGGGGCGATGTTTTTATTCCGGCCGTCCCCTTCACCAGAAAATAGACCTGCCGGATGTTGTTTTCCGCCAGTTGATCGACCACTCTTTTTGAGTTGCTGTCTGATATGGCACTGCTCCACATCCAGACTCCCCGCGGAGGATTCACGGGTTTCAATGCGTCCCGCTTACATCCCGTGAGGCATAGCAGAGAGACACAGATGCATTGGAGGATAATTATCAGCCAAATTGTTCTGGAAATTTTTGTTGTTTTCATTATATATCGGTTTGTCATTAAAACTTTTTTTCAATCATTTTGCCTACTTTGCGTCCGTCTTTCAGGAATCCCTGGGTACGTATCACGTTCCCCCTGTTCACCGTAAGCGAGTCGGAATAGAGAGGAGAGCGACGGGTGGGCTCTTTTCCATCCAGCGTGTAATGGATCCGGGCTTCGGGGTAATCGATGCTGAGGCCTACTTTTTTAGGGAAGTCCGCCTTCCGGTCAAAATGGAAAAGGACATTATAAAATGCTTTGCTGTAGTTAATCTTTTTGCTGTCGAGCCGTTCGAACTCCTTGAGCATGCGTGCACGGAACCAGTTCCAATCCTTCTCTTCTTTCGCGCACCAGGCTACTTCAGACATGGCCACCGCTCTGGGGAAAGCCATGTATTCGGCTCTGCGCGGCGTTTGTGTATATTCTGTCCAGAGTGAACCCTGTTGTCCCATGACATAGGGGTGTTTTTCTTTGGCCAGGGTATCGGGTATGGGATAGTAGTGGTATACTTTCTCCAGGGGCAAAAACAGGATCATCGACAGCTCTTCCGTATCGGGATCCTCCTGATAATAGTCAAGATAGCTCCATCGGTTGGGAGTCAGGATGGTACGCATGTTTTGATGAACGGCTCTCATGGCCGGCGCATGTCCCCTGTATGACATTACTACCGTTTCCGGAACTGCTCCGCCATCCAGGATTTCGTCCCACCCAATCACGGTTTTTCCTCCCTTTTCTTTCAGGAACTTTGCCATACGTTGAACAAAAAACGTTTGTAACTGATCTTCGCTCTCCAGTCCCAGCACCTTCATCAGATCCTGACAGCAAGCACTCTCCTCCCAGCGGTCACGCGGACACTCATCGCCCCCAATATGATAATAGGGCGAGGGGAAGAGGTCGAACAGTTCCGAGAAGACCTCTTCAAGGAAACGGAAGGTAGTAGCTGTAGGGCAAAAGATATCTTTTTTTACTCCCCAGGTTGTAGCCACTTCGTAAGTTCTTTCCGGGAAGCAGGACAGCTCCGGGTAGGCGGCGATGGCGGCCGTGGCGTGTCCCGGCAATTCAATTTCGGGTACCACGGTAACATATCTTTTGCGGGCATACTCCACCACCTCTTTCACCTCCTCCTGGGTGTAAAAACCACCGTGCGGCGTATTGTCCCCCTCCTTTGTATTGCCTATCGGGCTCTCTCTTCTTACCGATCCTATTTCGGTAAGCCGGGGGTACTTTTTGATCTCAATCCGCCAGCCCTGGTCTTCCGTGAGGTGCCAGTGAAAGAAATTTTGCTTGTGCATGGACATGACGTCAATCAATTTCATCACCAATTCCTTGGGCATGAAATAACGTCCTACGTCGAGCATCAGGCCCCGGTACGGGAACCGAGGCGCATCCTCTATCTCACAGCAGGGAACGGCCCACTTCAGGCCCTTCACCGCTGTTTCACCGTAGATCTGCGGCGGCAATAACTGGTAAACCGATTGCACCCCGTAGTAAATGCCGTGGGGAGTGGAAGCCGTGATGGTGATTTGCTCCCGGGTAACACTGAGGTGGTACGCTTCATCACCCATCCCTTCCCTTAGGGTAAGCACTATGTTATTGTGTACCGCTACCGGCGAGGTGGAAGGACTGACCCGAAGGTCCATGCCGGAACATCTCTTTACCCGATCGGCAAAGTCTGCCGCTATCTCCTCTATCAGCTTGTCCTCTTCGGGAATGAGGATTACCGTATGTCTGTTTATCCGAAATTCGCCGGCCATCGGTTTCAGAGACTTCGGTTTAGGAATGATCCCGTACCGGATGGGGTCGTTTGCCAGGGCAACAACAGACAAAATAAGGGCCAGTAGGCATGAGATTATCTTTTTTATCATTTTCATGTTGATTTAATCCACTATATCATTCACAGTTGCAACGATAGCTGCCTTATAGGCCGCCGGCATCTCATCGGAAAGCGGATAGAGGGCTCTGATGTATATATGCATCTGCTCTCTCTCATATTCGTATCCATCACGTTGATAAGCATGCTTGCTTGGAAAATAAGAGTTTTGTCCGTTCGTGTAACCGATAAAAAGCAGGGGAGTATCGGGATAGTTCGCACGAAGCATAGTCTGGTATTCATTGAATGGTTCTCCCTGTGAGAAAAAGAGTATCAGTCCCCCTATATTTACACCGGCTATTCCAACGGGCAGGTAATTCTTTGCTTCGCCGCTCCTGATTTTTTCAATCATGGCTGCCCGCCATCGTTCTACATCGTCTTTCCAGGTACCGAATGCATTCCACTCTTTTATTTCATCGGCATGCGCGTTAATGACCTCCGGAGTGATCTCGGATGAGCGGAAGGGGAGTTCCACAATCCGGTTGCTTACACGGAGCAAGTTACTTTTTTTTAATCTTTCGATCCGAATATCCCGTGCAGCATCTGCCAACTCTTTACCTCTTACCTGGGTGTAGGCGGTGTCTGCTCTCAGCTCTCCACAGGGATTCACATTGCCGGCAGCTCCCGAAAAGTAGAAAAGGGTGCTCCCCCACTCTTTGGAGAGTTTTTCCACGGCAATACCGGGGAAATCGGTAGAGACCACCAAACTACGGTGATTCAGACTTACCGGGTGGCAGGCAAAATTGAGGAACGAGGCGATACGTTTCCCTCTCTTGTCGACCAGGTGAATCAGATAGAGCGTGTGATCGCACGGCCCCTCCTTTTCCCGGCGGTTGCAATTGATAAAGCATTCCCCTTTGCCGGCTTCCAGGGCGAAAGGAACAAAAGCTTTTTTGTTGTTGGCCGTTTCAATGGCATTCCTAACTACAGTTTCACGAAACTTTGCCGCGAATGCATGATTCGTTCCCCCTTCTTCCACGCTACTCCCACTCACCCGCGGGGCAGAGTGGGTGTGTGTAGCGTGGATAAAGATATGTTCGCGCGGGATGTCGGTGTGCAAAGCAATCTCGTCGCGCAGTTCATCTGCCAGGCTGATCGGTAGCTCCATCATGTCGTTAGAGATAATACAGATCCTTGCCGAATCGTTTTCAATGACGATGCAACGCGTTTTCAGGGCGCGGTGAATGGAGGCCGACAACCCTTCGCGCGCGGCAAATCCGGCCAGCACCACCGACCCTTCCGGGGTGATATCGGCCACGCCGATATTGCACCGCAGCGGGTTGGGTGTCGAGCAACCTGTATATACCAACAGCGTCAGGAGGGGAAAAAGTAGGTAAGCACGTATCATAGGAATCACTTCATTATTCTGTTCAGTCGTAATGCGGATTTTGTACAATCACGCCCTCGCTTTTGGTGTACTCATCGCGTGGGATCGGCATCAGGTAGTGCTGAGGCAGAAAAACACGTGCTCCAAACTTAGGCAGGCAGTTGCTGAAATCGGGTTTTCCGCCGTTTCCTTTTTTGGCGATCTTCCAGTCGATCCGGTCGTCGCTCAGGTCGGCGGTTCCGTTGTCATGGCGAATGCCCCTTATTCCATAGATCATGATACTTTCATATATCTCTGCCAGCTTCCAGCGACGCAGGTCGAAATAGCGCTGGTTCTCAAAAGCAAATTCTATACGGCGTTCCTGGATCAGTTTTTCTCGCATCGCGTCGACAGAGAGAGAGTTGGGAACATGGGGCATGCGTACATCGGCCCGATCGCGGATTTTGTTGATATATTCCGCACAAACTGTCACGTTCCCGTTGTACTCCAGATTTGCTTCTGCATATATCAGATATATTTCGGGCAAACGGAACCACGGATACATCAACGTGGCATTTTCCGATTCACTCACCGGGGCGTCATCAATCAGCCATTTACGCAGCCAATATCCGGTACATTGGTTTGCTTCGGCCTGAAAAGGGTCGTTGTTTTTAACCACGGTATTGGTTGGCGCCGGTTGACACATGTTCAGCGTATAATTCATGTAGGTAGTTCCCGGAGGCAGGATTGATTTATAAAATCTGGGGTCACGTCCGCCCCATGGATCTGCCGGGTCATATCCCGAACCTTCTTCAAACGGTTTTTTCCCGGTGGCCGCCATTTCGTAATCACTGACCATATTTTCAACGGGGGTACAGCTCACCCAGCCACCAATGCTCCTGGCAGGCGCGTAAAAAAGCTGCGCCAGCTTCCCTGAAGTAGGGAGAAAGTATCTTGCCCAAATAACCTCTTTGGAGTTGCTGTTGCTCCAATAATCGTTATATGTGGGTGCAATCTCATATGCTCCCGTATTGGCCCGGTCAATAAGCTCTTTTGCCGCGTCGCGCGCCAGTTTCCATTTCTCCTTGCTGTAAGTCCCTTTAAATATGCTCCCTGACGGGTCGGCAGGATCATTAAACAGGGGACTGGCAGCAAACAGGCAGGTGCGTGCTTTCAATGCCCTGCACACGTCGGCACCTATTCTACCCTTGACAGCAGGTTTGTCTGGAAGCAGTGCAATGGCTTTGTCCAGATCGGAAATCACAAAATTGACGCAATCATCATACTGATCCCTTTTCAGGTTATACTGCTCGCCCAGTTGAAATACTTTTTCTATAATCGGCACCCCGCCATATCTCGCCAAAAGGTTGGAATAGGTCCATGCCCGGAGAAAATAAACCTCTCCCTTGAGTTGTTTTTTCACCGCTTCATCGATGGGCGCATCATCTACCCGGGAAAGGAAAAGATTCATATCGCGGACATAAGAGAATACCCGTGGCCACAAATTAAGAAAGGTCATTCGCGTGTTATGGGCAGGGCCTCCGTCTGCCTGAAAAATCACATTATCGGGATTCAGTTCGCCACGTGAAATATAGTTTGTGGAAGTGCCCCCGTACCGAAAGAACGCCTCATCGGTAATGGCGGCCATGGTACCCTCGGTGAAGGGATGTGGCACCACATTATAGAGTGCATTCACATATTGCTCCATAAGAGCCGCGTTGGTGAAGACCGCCTCCTCCGACAGCTTATCCAACGGTTTCCGATTGAGGAAATCGTCATTGCAAGCGGTGAAGGTTATAATGAGAGCCAATACCAAATAGGGTATATTTTTTATCATGCGATTTACATGAGCGGGCTCCTGTTTCATCTTATGCCTGTATGAAAATGATGTAGATACTCGTTTCATATTCATTTGTTGTTTAGAAAGTTAATTTGACACCGGCGTTGAAAATCCTCAGTTGCGGATAATTTTGCGTTTCGCTGCTATTGCTCTCCGGGTCTACTATTTTAAGTGTGTCGAAAGTCAATAAGTTGTAACCGCCAATATAAACACGCAGGTTGTTCACGCCGGTTGTACCCCCTAACAATCTACCGGGAAGGTTTACGCCCAGTTCAATGTTTTTCAGCCGCAAAAATGAAGCATCCCGGTGCCAATAGGTAGAGGGATAGACACCGGCATTATTGATGGCGCCTCCCACACCGGGTTTATTGGCGGTTGGATTTTCTTTCGACCAGCGTCCCTCGGCAATGTCACGCATGATATTTCCCTCGGCAGGGTCAATGCGTGGCGTGACATAAAAATTGGCCCGTGCCTGTCCCTGGAAAAGGAGTGAGCAGTCGAACATTTTATAGCGCGCGTCAAACGACAAACCATACACAATTTCCGGTATGGTGGAAAGATCCGTTCGCTTCCTGTCTTTACTGGTAATTATATTGGGATCGGAAGGATTGGGGTCGTTCCGTTTGAAAATGAAATCTCCAAGCACTGCACCTGGTATTTGCGGATATTTTTTCAAATCCTCCTCCGTCTTATTGATTCCGATCACTTCATACAGGAGCCGTGCTCCCATGGGACGCCCTTCCTGTTTCAGATAATCATACCCCTCACCCCAAGGGACTTCGTCCATGTATACAACGCTGTTTTTGACATAGAGGAAGTTGCCGGACAGGTTATATGTAAAGTTGCCAGATTTTCCCATATGGGCAAGTTGAAGTTCAATTCCTTTGTTGTTCACGACACCTATATTTTCATCGGGAAGGGAAGTCAACCCCGTGTAGGAGGGTACCGATGCATTTCTCGTACATAAGATGTTGCTGCGCTCTGTTTTGAATACTTCTGCTTCAAATCCCAGTTTCCCCTTCCATAAGGTTCCATCCAATCCGATATTGTAGGTTTTGGCTACTTCCCAGGTTACATTCACATTGGGTAAAATGCCCGGATAGATACCGTTCACCTGTTTATCACCAAATACTTGCGAGCGACCATACTTATAAGTTGTCATAAATTGATACTGGTCAATTTTGTCATTTCCCTGTTCTCCATATGAGGCACGAATTTTCAGGTTGTCGATAAGCGGAAGGCTATGTTTTATAAAATCTTCTTCGGATATCCTCCATCCTACCGATACGCCGGGAAAAAGCCCCCATCGCTTATTTTTTGGAAAGTTTTCGGAGCCGTCGTAACGAAGAATAAACTGGGTCAGGTATTTCCCTTCGTAATCATAGGAGAGGCGTCCGAAGAATCCTCTTCGTGCTGTTTCCGATGCCGAGCCGGTATTATCATAATAAGTTTTGTCCAGGTCACCTGCGAAGAGTTCGTCAATTGCATCTTGTGAATATTGGTTCCGTTCGGCCTGAAGGATGTCATTCCGTGAACTGCTTTGTTCAAACCCTATCATAGCTCCCACGTTGTGTGCCATGTTAAAGGTCCGCTCGTAATTGATGGTACCATTGATTGTCAACGCCCAGGCGGGCACGTACCTCTCAAGCAGCTGAGGAGTGACTACGTCTTGCGACTTGTATTGATCGTATTCCTGGGTGGTTTCATTATACAGGTAGTAGGTATAGGGCGTTTGCCATCTTTTTCTAAAGGAACTGGTGTTATCGTAAGCCACGCGCCCCATGAGCGACAATCCCTCCACCCATTTGCCCAAATCCCAGTCTGCCGACAGAGTGGTGTTCAAGCGCTGCAGGCGGGTTTTATTGTATCCGGTGCGATTGCTGACCAGTGCGACCGGGTTGCCTCCCCCGGCAAGCAATCCATTGGGATAATAAGCAGCCTGGGTAGGAAATCTGTCCCTGGTCCGATAAAAAATACCGTATTCATCACTGGGGTATGCAGAATAGTGTTTGTTTTGTATCCGTGCCGACACGTCCACTCCCACTTTAAAACCTGAGGTGACATTCACGTCGGTATTCGATCGTAAATTCAGCTGGTCATACCTGGTAGCGCTTTCGCGGTAGATACCATCCTGCGTAACAGCACCTAAAGAGACAAAATATGCCACCACATTGGTTCCCCCACCAAATGAGAGATTGTATTTATGCTGGAGGGAAGCCGGTTTGATGATCTCTTTGAACCAGTCGGTATTGGGATAGAGAATCGGATCCGATCCGTCGGAGAATTTCTGAATCTCCTCCGCCGTATACCGGGGACTTTGTCCTATCTTGTCGTTTCGTTCGTTGTACAATTGGGCAAAGGTGGGGGCATCTACCATATCCAACAGGCGGGTGGGCTGTTGGATTCCCAAGTCATAGGAAAATGTGATTTCCGGTTTTCTTTCTTTTTGTCCCCGCTTCGTGGTTACCAAGATGACACCGTTTGCGGAGCGCGACCCGTAAATAGCGGCAGAGGCATCTTTCAAGATGGTGATGGATTCTATATCATTCGGATTCAAAAAGCTGAGCGATTCCCGCCCTGGAACGCCATCAATAATTATTAAAGGAGAGTTATCTCCTAATGTACTGCGACCACGAATAAAAATGGTGGTTGCTTCTGCACCCGGCTCGCCACTCCGGTTGTTGACAATCACCCCCGGTGTACGTCCTGCAAGCGAAGAGGAGATGTCTATCGAGGCACTTTTCTGGATCTCTTCTCCCGATGTGCTTGTGACGGATCCCGTTAGTGTGAGTTTCTTCTGGGTTCCATACCCAACAACCACCACTTCGTCCAGCGCCTTTGTATCCTCTTCAAGAATAATATTGAAAACCGTTTTGTTCGTGATGTTGATGTCCTGTTCCAAGTATCCGATATAAGAAATATGAATCACGACGTTCTCCGCTACATTCAGCCGAAAACGCCCGTTGATATCGGTTACAGTTCCGTTGCTCCTATCGTTTTTTTCTATCACATTGGCCCCGATGATGGGATGCCCGTCCGTGTCAGTGACCGTACCAGTAATCTCCCTTTTTTGTTGTTGAAGGAGAGAGATCGCTCCAGTGATCAATTCGTTGCGGTTTTCATACGCCATTGGATAGCTGCTAAAGCCCGTGTGGGCTTTCATGAAAAAAACAGGTAAAAAGAAGTAAGCAATAATCAGACTGATGAGTTGTCTTATGCATACCTTATAGGTTAATCTATTACCTGATGAGTTTACTTTGTTCATACAGTTACGTTTGTTTTAGTGAGTGACTTTAAAACTTACCGCCATTTATTTGCGTTTATATGCGTTTTTTATTTATATAATATTGCAAATATACGCATATACTGATGCATAAATAAAGAAAAAGGGAAAATAATAAAAATATTAACATAATATAACTTTAACAAAAAAAGGAAAATGAAAGGGGAATTCTGTCTTATTTGTGTTATAAAGTGAAATAAGATTAAATTATATTTGTTATTACAACTGCAAATGGATAACAAATATTAACGATGTGTTATTTATTTTTAAGCTTATCAAGTGGTCTCTTTCTTTATCCTTCTTGACAGTTGTAGTCCTAAAATAGAAAGGTAAGAAATGGATAGGAAAACGATACAGATTGGAAAGTGTGTTGTGTTACATGATTTTGATCTGTTTTTTATATTGGGAAAGTTCTTTATCTTTTGGATCCAGTTCGGTAATTAAATAGCTGATATTGCTCAAGTCGGCCACTTTGTATCGTTTCGAAATATTCAATTTTTCGGAAATTGACAGCAATGCCGTTTGTTTCGCCGCTTTTATCATTGCCTTATTCACTTGCACAGTCTCCCAATCGATATCAGTAAATCCATTATCAATTGAAATGGCATTTACACCCATAAAACAAATATCACATTGAATCTCTGAGATTTCATTGATAACGCTTGCTCCCGTATGTATATTGGCATTTTTATTCAACTTACCTCCAATGGTATAAACGTCGATTTTTTCATAGTCAGATAAAGTAATGGCAACTTGAGGACTGACAGTAAAAATAGTAAGATTCATATTTTTAGGAAGTTGAGTGGCTAATTCTAAAATAGTGGTTCCTCCCTCAAAAAGCAAAATCATATTATTCTGTATCAGACCAAGAGCTTTCGAAGCAATTATTTTCTTTTCTTCATGTGCATAAATACTTTCATCAGCCATAAAAGGACGGACAAGCGATTTACTGATGGCCCCCCCATGTACCCGGATAATTCTATTTTCGTCCGAAAGTTCCTTTAAATCTCTTCTAACAGTATCCTCTGAAACATTTAATAATTCACTCAAGTCAACAGATAATACAGTGTTATGAAGATTTATCTCCTTCATAATAATTTTATGTCGTTCTTTTTTTAACATAAACATCAAATTACAAGAAACAAATAAAAAATATCAAGAGTAAAATTACATGAATCCTCACTCACCTCCAAACAGGTTAAATAAAAATCACGCTACTTAAGGGGATTCATCTTCTACTGAACAATCCTCTTTTCTTCTTCGGTTCCGGCATTCCCGATGAACCGGCCATGATCTGCAAAGCATTTCCCTTATTCACGGTGGCATTCACTGCGTTGTAAATTACCCCCCAATCAGGCAATCCGCCCAGGTTACGGTCGTCAATAAACAGGTCTGCCCCCAGTTTGCGGGAGGCTTTCTCTCTGTCTTCCCCCGGGTGATTGGCATTTTCTGCGTAAAAATAGAGCCCCCGTTCGGCGCAATAATCTATTGCCTCCTGCAACAACTGTCCCTCACGGACTGTCCAAAGTATCAGCTTGTGGTTGTCTTTTTGTAATTGGAGGAGCGTCTCAATGGCGAACGGGATTGGCCTGCCTATGGCGGGATATTCGTGTTCGACGATGGTGCCGTCGAAGTCTACTGCTATAACCATTTTTTCTAACTTTCGATAATGTTGCTGTAATGATTTGCAAAGATAGAAAAAAAATGGCGGAAAGGGGGAGCCTCTTTTTGATCCTCCCTTATTCTCCGTACATTTTGCGGTAGTAGTGCTGGTAATCGCCACTGGTCACACTGTCAAGCCAGTCCTGATGATCAAGATACCAACGCACGGTTTTTTCAATGCCTTCCTCAAACTGCAGGGAAGGTTCCCAAGCAAGTTCGTTCCGGAGTTTTGACGCGTCGATGGCATAGCGCAGATCGTGGCCGGCACGGTCGGTAACATAGGTGATGAGCTTTTCAGACGCTCCCTCTTCTCTTCCCAGTATCCGGTCAACGGCCTTGATAACCACTCGTATCAAATCAATGTTCTTCCACTCGTTACCTCCTCCAATGTTATACGTTTCTCCCACCCTGCCGCGGTGAAAGATCAGATCAATCGCCCGGGCGTGGTCTTCCACATAAAGCCAGTCTCTGACATTCTCTCCCTTCCCGTAAACCGGAAGCGGCTTGTTGTCACGAATATTATTGATGAAGAGCGGGATCAGCTTTTCCGGAAACTGATAGGGTCCGTAATTGTTGGAGCAGTTGGAAAGAACAACTGGCAGGCCGTAGGTGTCGTGATAAGCCCGAACAAAGTGGTCGGACGATGCCTTTGAGGCGGAATAAGGACTGTGTGGATCGTAGCGAGTCTCTTCCGTGAAGAGCGTATCATCAAAGCCCAGAGAACCGTACACCTCGTCGGTAGAGATATGATAAAACAGCTTCCCGTCGTAGTTTCCTTTCCAGGCTCCTTTGGCTGATTGTAATAAATTCAGCGTTCCAATCACGTTTGTCCTGGCAAAAGAGAAAGGATCTGTGATCGACCGGTCTACATGACTTTCGGCAGCCAAATGAATCACGCCGTCTATTTTAAGTGTCTCAAAGACCATCTGCATGGCATCGAAATCACAAATGTCCGCCTTTATAAAGCGGTAATTCTGCTTCTCCTTCAGATCCTTCAGATTGGAAAGGTTGCCGGCATAAGTGAGTTTATCAAGGTTTATAATCTCATCATCAGGGTATTTATTGACGAACAGCCGGACAACATGTGAGCCGATGAATCCTGCCCCTCCGGTAATTAATATGTGTCGCATAATAATGGGTTATTCATGTCTTTTTCCGATAAAATGATGTCATCTGCCGAGAGATGCCAGTCGATATCCAAACGGGGATCATTCCAACGTATGGCCCTCTCGTGCTTAGGAGAATAGTAATTGTCACATTTATACTGAAAAATTACTTCATCACTCAACACGGCAAATCCATGAGCAAATCCCCGGGGTATAAATAACTGTAGTTTATTGTCTTCCGATATCTCCAGCGAGAAATATTGGCCAAACGTGGGAGAGTCTTTCCTGATATCCACAGCTACATCGAGCACACGGCCTTTTACCACGCGCACAAGCTTGGCCTGTTCAAAGGGAGGTATCTGAAAATGTAACCCCCTCAACACTCCGTATTGCGATTTGCTCTCATTGTCCTGCACAAAATGGGTTTTGCATACCTTTTCCTCGAATTCTCTCCAGGAAAATGACTCAAAAAAGTAACCCCGTTCATCCTCAAAAACCTTGGGTCTTAGTATTGACAACCCCTCTATTTCCGTTCGATTCACTTCCATATGCCACCTTTCAATTCTCTTCAATAATTTGAATATAATTCAATTTCCTTGGCCTGACTCCACCAATTTCAACAGATACTCTCCATACTGGTTCTTTCTCATGGACTCTGCCATTCGCTTGAGATCATCATTTGAAATCCATCCGTTGTGCCAGGCAATCTCCTCGAGACATGATATTTTAAGTCCCTGTCTTTTTTCCAGGACCTCAATAAAGGTGGATGCTTCCGAAAGTGAATCGTGGGTACCTGTATCAAGCCAGGCAAATCCTCTTCCAAAACGTTGCATTCGCAACCTGCCTTCTTGCAGGAAGGACTGATTTACAGAAGTGATCTCCAGCTCGCCACGTGCAGAAGGTTTTATCTGTTTTGCAATCTCCACAACCTGGTTCGGGTAGAAATACAATCCCGTAACTGCCCAATTCGACTTCGGCGCGATTGGCTTTTCTTCAATAGTCAACACTTGACCTTTTTCATCGAACTCAGCAACGCCGTACCTTTCGGGGTTATTTACAAAATAACCAAAAACCGTGGCCAATGCATTATTTTCTGCTTCTTCGACTGCTTTTTTTAACAAATCGGGGAAGCCGTTACCGTAGAAAATGTTGTCACCCAATACCAGGCTGACAGCGTCGTTTCCAATAAATTCCTCCCCGATGATGAATGCCTGTGCCAGTCCGTCGGGACTGGGTTGCTCCGCATAGGTGAATTGTACGCCATAATCGGTACCATCACCCAACAACCTCCGGAAAGCAGGCAGGTCCTGAGGTGTGGAGATAATAAGAATGTCTCTTATGCTCGCAAGCATTAATGCTGAAATGGGATAATAAATCATGGGCTTGTCAAAGATGGGAAGCAGTTGTTTGGAAACCCCCTTTGTAATCGGATATAATCTTGTACCGGAGCCTCCGGCTAGTACGATACCTTTCATAATTATTTCGTTTCTTGTTACTCGCTTCGCATTATTTGTGCCATGCGCGTTGGTTACTGTGCCAGAGTTAATTATTTAGCGCATCAGATCGGGACGAAGGCGTCTAGTACGTTCTATCGACTGTTCATGGCGCCATTCCGCAATTTTTCGCTCATGACCCGAGAGAAGTACTGCCGGAACTTTCCAGCCCTTATACTCTGCCGGACGGGTGTAGACAGGTGGTGCGAGCAATCCGTCCTGAAACGAATCGGAAAGCGCCGACTGCTCATCTCCTATGGCACCGGGAATCACTCTTACAACGGCATCGGCAATCATGGCGGCAACCAGTTCTCCACCGGTGAGCACAAAATCACCGATCGAGATCTCCCGGGTGACCAGATGTTCCCTTACCCGGTAATCGATCCCCTTATAGTGTCCACAGAGTATAATGATGTTCTGCATCATCGAAAGTTCATTGGCAACGGATTGAGTGAACTGTTCCCCGTCGGGCGTAGTGAAAATAACCTCATCATATTTACGCTGAGACTTCAGAAACGTGATGACCCGGTCGATCGGTTCAATCTGCATCACCATCCCCGCTTCCCCTCCAAAGGGATAATCATCTATCCGTTTGTGCTTATCGAGTGTATAATCACGAAGGTTATGAAGGCCAAAATCAACCAGTCCCTTATCCTGGG
Organism: Proteiniphilum sp. LBM24028; assembly: GCF_056629195.1. Lineage (NCBI taxonomy): Bacteria > Pseudomonadati > Bacteroidota > Bacteroidia > Bacteroidales > Dysgonomonadaceae > Proteiniphilum > Proteiniphilum sp. LBM24028. The sequence continues at coordinate 2,712,752 of NZ_CM152817.1, forward strand.
CCCGCTTCAGAATGCTGTTGTGAAGGGCCCCTTCTATCATTTCCGGTAAAACCGTAATAATATCAATCCTCATCATTTACGATTTTCAATATTCGATTACATCAATAAAATTTTCAATATGAAAATCTCATAGCCAAATATCAATTAACACCAAAAATAACAGAAAAAAGTATCAATGCAAAATCAATTTCCCGTGGGGGCTGTACTTGTTCCTTGCTGCGTGTTACCCTCTCCCTGCATCACATCTTCGTTGCTGATGCTGCGCTGCACCTTCTTCATGGATGTTTTCAAGTCGCCAAACCGATATGTCACACTAATCCGGAAATTTCGCATTGGGTTCATGAACTCGCTCTTCTGGGTAAACCCCACACCAGTGGTGGTGGAGGTAAATGCCCTGTATTTTGAAAATAGATTTTGTATGTTAAGGGCCAGGTCAAGTTTTTTCTCCAAAATGCTTTTTTGAAGACTAAAAGAGTAAAAATAGAAAGCCGACTGTACCGTCTGCAACTGAATACGGTTCAAAAACAAACCACCATTGGCACCCACCCTGAAATCCCCGGGAAAGGTAAAGGTCAATCCGCCAAATGCACGTCCTGAGAAACCACTGTTCTTCAATTCACTGTTTTCTGTGCTTTGGATATCGGTATAATTCAGACCTCCATTCAGATAGGTGCGAATCATCTGGGTTGGCGTCCAGCTCACGTATACATTCGTTCCTACTGTATGGTTTCGCCCGATGTTGGCGTACGTATTGTGGGTTACCCCATTCTGCACAAAGCTGTAACCGGTAACGGCATTTTTTGCGAAAGCGTAACTGAGCGTGACATTGAAGTTCAACTTTTGTGAAAAGGAGCCATAGTTTATGTTGAAATTGTGCTGCTGCTCCGCATCGAGTCTGGGATTTCCATAACTGATATTGTTGGGGTCCACATCGTTGACATAGGGATTCAGGTACCATATTCCGGGACGCGAGATACGCATGTTATAGCCCCCGCGTAATGTGTTTGTCATTCCGAGCTGGTAGGAAAGTGTGGCGGAGGGGACCAGATCGAAAAAACCGGTTTGTATAATCGTATCCAGGTTGTTACTCATGAAGTGGATATTCTGTTCAGTATTTTCAGCGCGCAATCCAAGCTTCATTCCAATTTTACCCGTTTTATAACCATAGCCGGCATATCCGGAGGTGATATTCTGGGTATGCTCCAGATCGTTTTTTCGGTCCGGATCGGGCTTCCAGGTACCCTCATTCACATCAAAGAAGGTATGATCGGTCCAACTTGAGTTATCTCTGTAAATATACTTTAATCCCGCTTCCACACTATGTTTTCCGTTCAACGGATTCACATAGTCCATCTGGCCTGTGTGTTCGCTTCCACCGGCATCATTTGCACTTTTTATCCGATGTCCATCAAGGTAATAAAACGAACCCGTCACATCATCATATGTACTTTCATATTCACTGTCGTTGGGATTATTCTCGAACCGGTATGAGGCGGTGAGCATCTCACCCTTCTTTTTGAAACTACGCTGGTAGTCTGCCGACAGGTTCATTCCGCCAAACTGATTCATACTCTCATTGCGTGTTTTATAGCTATAGGACCGGGCACCTGCGGAAAGAGCTTCCTGCAGGTTTAGCGAATTGAATTTTCCTCCAAAGCGGGAGGCCGACAGGTTGAAGAGATTTAACGTATCCGGTTCAAAACTGATTGATCCGTTCAGGAAGAGCCCGCCTCCATCGCTTTTATTGGTACCGTTGAGGGTGAGGGTATTTTGTGGATTCGGAGTATATTCTTCCCGCATGAAATCCGATTCCGACTCGGGCCGTTCATGATGGAAGTATCCTGCGTTACCGGTAAAACCAAACTTGCCGTATTTTGTAGCCAGATAAGCATTCCCTCCGTAGCCTCCGAAATTATCGCCATTAGCTCCTACAGAGCCGGAATAACCATCATCGGCCCGTTTGTCGGTAACAATATTGATAATGCCGCCAACACCTTCGGCATCATATTTTGCTCCGGGATCTGTAATCACCTCAATATCCTTCACACTGTTTGCCGGCATGCTCTTGAGCACTTGTGAGGGATTTCCGGAAATCATGTTGGAAGGCTTTCCGTTCAGGTAAATCTTAAAGTTCGAAGATCCCTTCAGCTGAATCTCATCTTCGCCGTCCACTGTAACTAACGGTACCTTACGCAACAGATCAAGCACATTGGATGTGGATGATTCGGGATCGTCCTTGGCACTATAGGTAAGTTTATCAATCTCCACTTTCACCAGTGGCCTCTGTGCGGTGACCTTTAACTCGTCGAGTTCCGTGGCACTTTCCGTGAGGGAGACCTCTCCCAGCTCCAGAGGATTTTGTGCAGTAGTGACTTCAACCCTCTTCGTTAGTCCATTCATTCCCACAAAATGAAAGGCAAAGAGATATTTTCCGGGCGACAAAGTGGTGGCGAAAGTTCCATCCTCCCGCGTGGCAAATTTCTTAATAGCGTTAGCGGGGGTAGCTTCCCGGGAAACCGAAATCGTGGCATAAGGAAGCGGATCACGATCGGCAGCTGAAACCAGCTTTCCATTCACTGTCACATTTTGTGCTGTTAAACTGAGCGATAATAGAAAAAAGAATAAAATCAATGCTTGTTTCATTGTGGTCTTTAATAAAAATTTCGTGCATTCGGAAAGTTAAAAGTAAATATAATTTCGACTTGTTTTTTTGAATTATTTCATGATTATAGTTATTTAACAAAAAAGGAACAATTGGCTTTGCTCAAGTGTCAGTTTTTAATTTCCTGATGGACAAAACCATACATTTGCCTACCTTTGCAGTAAGATCTTAGGTCATCCAAACTTTTTGTCTAATTTTGCAAAAAAACATTATGACATACATTCTGTTGGCTATTACGGCAGGGATTGCAGCCGGTTATCTGTGCAGGAGACAGACCATCGTGAAATATACCGGTTCTTTGTTGAGCGTGGTGATCATGCTCCTGTTATTTCTTCTGGGCATCTCTGTCGGAAGCAACAATCAGGTTATCAATAATTTTACTGCTATAGGACTGGATGCTTTTATCCTGACTGCCGGAGGAACGCTGGGAAGTTTGTTCGGCGCGAAATGGGCATACAAGAAGTTTTTTACAACGAAATGAAGCAATCCTTTTTATACCTCCTTCTTTTTTTCGCGGGTGTGCTGCTTGCATTGTGGGGGTTAATTCCTGAAACACTTCTGAATAGCGACATTGCTACCTGGGTACTTTACGGGCTGCTTTTTCTGGTTGGCATACAGATCGGTTCAGGTAGAAACATGTTTGCCGTGCTGAAACGTTTTGGCTGGAAGATACTGATGATACCGCTGGCAACCACAGCGGGAACTTTTGGCGGTGTGGCACTTATGAGCATGATCATTCCTGAAAGAAGCCTGACCGATTGCCTGAGTGTGGGGGCCGGCTTTGCCTACTATTCACTGTCGAGCATTCTCATCACTGAATTCAGGGGAACTGAACTTGGAACGGTGGCTCTGCTGGCTAATATCATGCGTGAGTTCAGTGTCCTTATCCTGGCTCCATGGATGGTGAAATATTTTGGAAAACTGGCACCCATCACAGCCGGCGGAGCTACTACGATGGATACGACCCTGCCGGTAATTACCAAATATTCAGGCTCGGATTATGTGGTCATTGCCCTCTTTCACGGGATGGTCATCGACTTCTCGGTACCGTTGTGGGTGAGTTTCTTTAGCAGTTTGTGACAGTAAGACAATAAACAAACCTCAACAGTAAAACGTTAGTTACTAAACAAGATATATGCGGGCACTCATTAATGCTTTTATAATTCACGTTACACTAAACATTCTGGTCTTCCTGAAAGGATGGCATGCCTTTGATGAAAAAAAATGGGCACGCATCCTGCTTTCGGTAGTCTTTGGAACGGAACTGGCCGTGTACTCGGCCGGGTTGCTTTTCTTCCGGGTTATTCCCGACCCTGTCACCCAGTTTATCCGGGTCATGGGTACCAGCTGGATGCTCTTTCTGTTTTATGCAGGTGGATTATGGCTTATCACTGATCTGATCTACATTATCATAAGAAGAATACAGCAAAGACCCTGGCATTTTAAAGATCAGTCCCAAAAGTACAGGATCATTACATTTTTGCTACCGGTTCTGGTTGTATCAGGCGTGATGGGATACGGTCATTACAGGTTCATGCATCCCGTGGTGCAACAGGTACCCATAACTGTACATAAGCATGCAGGAAACATTGACTCTCTGCGTATTGTCATGGCGGGCGACCTGCATTTGGGTTGGATGATTAACAGGAAACATACCAAACGGTTTGTCGATTTGATTATGGCTCAGAAACCCGACCTGATTCTCTTTGTCGGTGATATCCTTGATTCTCAAATTGAGCCGATCCTGGAAGAGCGGATGAATGAAGAGTTGTCACGTCTGACTGCACCCCTGGGCGTATATTCCTGCACCGGCAACCATGAATACCGATATGATGCGGAGGAGAAAATCCGACTTTTAAATGAAGCCGGAATCATAATGCTGCGTGACTCTGCCGTATTGATCGACAGTGCCTTTTATGTGGTGGGACGTGAAGACGAGGTCGTTATTCACCGACAACCCACGAAAAATATTTTTTCCACACAGGGCATTGACCCTGCCAAACCGGTGATTGTACTGAATCACACACCGGATGATCTGGACGAAGAAGTTCAGGCCGGAGCAGATATTGCGCTGTACGGACATACACACCACGGCCAGGCCTTTCCGGGTAACATTGCCACACAAATTGTCTTTGAAGTGGCACACGGATACAAGAAAAAAGGGAATACACATGTATACGTTACTTCAGGTATAGGGCTGGTCGGACCACAATACCGTATAGGCACTGTATCAGAGATAGTGATGATGACGGTTAAATTTGAATAACCTGAAAAATATTACCCTTCAAAGGTTGTCTACCGCCTTCTCGAGATGTACCGAATGGGAACCTTTTAACAGGATATAATATCCCGTGAGAGGGTCCTCATTTAACGACTTTATCAGCGCCTCCACATCTTCGAAAAAATGATAGGTCGCATTGGCAGGTATCAGCTCCCTGAAAATGTCTCCTACCAGATAAACCCGGGCGTAGGATTGTTTTTGTAGAAAATCTAACATCCTTTGATGCTCAACCCGGCTGATCTCGCCCAACTCCTTCATCTCACCAAGGATGACCATTTTTGGCAATGAAGAGGGAACCGTTGTGAAAAATTCAAGCGAGGTTTTCATACTGGTCGGGTTGGCATTGTAAGCATCAATAATCAAATCGTTCCGTTCGGTACGTTTGAACTGAGAACGATGGTTCTGCGGCTCATACTCTTCCAGTGCGGCACTTATACGCTCGGCATTGATTCCGAAGAACTTGGATACCGCTACGGCGGCTATCGCATTGTCAAAGTTAAACTCACCCACCAGACTGGTCCTCACACGGTAGGACGCGTCGAAGAAGCTCCAATCGAATTTCAAAAAAGGTGTTGCATCGGCAATAGATCCGGAAGCAAAGAGCGTAGGATCATTTTTTCCATAAAGGATACGATCCATACCTTCCGACAATTCATACAAAATCTGATTGTCTTTGTTTACGAAGACCTTTCCTTCATGTGCACGAATGAAGTCGTACAATTCTCCTTTGGTTTTAATTACGTTCTCAAAGGAACCAAAACCTTCAAGGTGGGCTTTACCCAGATTAGTGATAAGGCCGTAATTTGGCTCGGCAATCTCGCATAACTCTCTAATGTCGCCCGGATGATTGGCACCCATTTCAATGACCCCAATTTCATGAGACTTATTCATTGACAAGAGTGTAAGCGGCACGCCAATATGATTATTGAAGTTTCCCTGGGTATAGGCCACCTTGAATTCACGCGACAATGCAATGGCAATAAGCTCTTTGGTTGTAGTTTTCCCGTTTGTTCCGGTAATGCCGATAATGGGAATCCTCAGCTTACGACGGTGATAATTTGCCAGCTTCTGCAGCGCAGTGAGTACGTTGTCCACTACAATAATACGCTCATCAGCAGGTTCGTATTCGGGGCGCTCATCCACCACAGCGAAGGCGCAGCCGGCCTCCAGGGCTTCATTTGCAAAAAGGTTACCGTTGAACCTCTCTCCCTTCAGGGCAAAAAAGATTGAGTCTTTGGAACACATGCGTGAGTCGGTTGTCACGGAAGGGTATTTGCGAAAAATAGAATACAGATCTGCTGTTTCCATATGGAGATGACTTGTTGCCTTGTATGTTAGATAATGACAGGATCAGAAACCCAGCTTAGCGGCTATTTCGGGCGGAAGAGCTTTCTTGTGCAGCACGATGCTGACAGTTTTATAACGTATGAACGGATCGGAAGCGTACCATAAACCATCATATGGGCCGATTTCACCCCATGAATTTTTCACCATGAAGAACTTCTTTCCACGCTGATCCTTTGCAATTCCATAAATTTGCATTCCATGATCATCGGTCGTAGCATAATTATCGAATGCCGACTGACGCATCTCCTGTGTAATTTGCTTTTCTGTGAGGACTTCACTTCCTACCCGCATCCTGAGGTTGGCATCCCGTTCACGACTGGATAATCCCAGCCATCTTGCTTCGTCAGATCCCGCATTTGCAGCAGACAGCTCATCCGGAACGACGGCAATTCCATCGCGAGAGAACCCTGTCTCACTCACATCAGATGCCCACGCAATTGTGTACCCTTTCATGAGGGCATGTTCCATCACTTCCATCAGCTCCTCCACCGGCAGGTTATAGGAGGTTGCCCAACGCCAGTTATCGGGTACCTCAATGGCGAAAGGCTTATAAAAAGGATGATGGGCAAAAGAGGTGAGAGAAATATAATCATCCTGTTTCAATCCTAGAAATGCGGCAAAAGAATGTGGCGTATATTCTTTGCCCTCATATGTAAATGTTTCCGGCACACTGCCAAGATAGGTATCCAGTATTTTTGAGAAACCATCAAACCAGACAGGAGAGAGGCTCCGTTCACCGATAATTCCATCAACATACCCTTTCAGCACCTTATCTAGCTCACCATGATCATGTTTTTCGGAACCGTAGTTGAGTCCCGTATATGCGTCTTCCGGTATGATACCGAATTCTTCAATGGTCTCTATCACATCGGCAAATGAACCGCCGGCAGAAAAATTCAGATTGCCATGGAGACGTGCATATTTTTTTGCCTTGTCTTCGTAGTTTCTACGAACAATATACATCTCCGAAAGGTCAAACACTCCCTTTCCCATGCGGATAAGTTCCGATTCAAGCATACCTACACCCGAAAAGCTCCAGCAGGTACCTGTGCTGGCTTGATTCTTAACCGGAGTAATCGGATTCTCCCTGATCACTGAAAATTTATAGCCGTTTTGTGCGAATGAAACAATGGCTGCCAGCCACGCAAAAATGACAATAAGGCTCCTCACTTGAAACATATAGTATCTATTCAGCTGTTATTCAATCAATTGAAAACGCTCGACGTTTGCTTCGTTCGGCAAAAATCAAACATATTTGTTGTTCGCAAAGATAGTTTTTTTTGTGCGATTTACAATGGTGGAATACTTTCAAGGGGAAGATGAATTTACTACGATGACACCTGATCTTGAAATAAAATTTCCGATTTTGTATAATAAACCTTTTTTGGGTTATCTTTGGATGTCAGTTATCCTCACTTCAAGCAACAGTTTCTGAGAAGACTAATGAAGGATAATGTTTAAAACAACAGGATGGATTACAGGGATACCGTGTTTCTTTCGGTGGCGGAACAGCTGAGTTTTTCAAAGGCAGCTGAAGTCCTGCACATCAGTCAGCCTGCAGTCTCCCGCCATATCAAAGAGCTGGAGCAACGCTACGATACCAGCCTCTTTGAACGGAAAGGGAACCGCATCTATCTTACAGGGGCCGGAGAGAAGGTGTATCATGCACTCAGGGAGATAGCAAAGCATTATCGCAACCTTGATTTTGAAATTGGAGAGTTGCAGAATGCACAGTCAGGTGAAATCATCATTGGTGCCAGCTCCACCATTGCCCAATATGTGATTCCCCGGGTGATGGCCTCCTTTTACAAGCGTTATCCTCATATTCAGCTGCACCTGATGAACGGCAACTCGTTTGAGATGGAACTGCTGCTGCTTAACAACCGGGTGGATGTGGCGCTTGTGGAAAACCTTTCCTCACAGGGAGGAATTCGCTACCATGATTTCCTGCACGACGAGCTGATCGTGGTAACAGGACAAAACAGCCTTTATGCAGGACGTGGTACGATTGAGAAAGAGGATCTGATGCAGATACCGCTGGTGTTGAGGGAAGAGGGCTCCGGTACTCTGGAGGTGATCAGGCAACTTTTCGCCCGTCACCAACTTCCCTTTGACGACCTCAATACGCCGATTCACCTTGGCAGCACCGAATCGATCAAGAACTTCCTGCTTGATTTCAACGGTCTGGCCATTGTCTCCGAGAAGGCAGTTCAGAATGAGTTATACCTTAAGACGCTCGTCAAACTCCAGGTAACCGGCATTACTTTTCCCCGTGAATTTCGCATCGCACACAAAATCGGACACAAAAGCAGGCTGACGGAACGGTTTGGGCAATATCTGCTGAGCTACAGGTTCTGACCGACCAAAGCACTGTTGCACAATAGAATATAAAAATCCAGATTTATCCCGATAGCGACAGACATATAACCATATGTTATTTAGTATAACTATTTAGTATTTGATTACGTTATATATGATGCTACTTTTGTGCCCAAAAAGTATGAAAGAAGTTAAAACTACAAGCAGATTGCACCTGTCGGATGAAAAAGAAACTCTGCACAACCGGTTGTACGCCATTCTGATATTTCTCTGTTTTTTACCATTTATGTCACCCGCCATCGCGCTCTTTGCAGGACTGCTTTTCTCACTGTCCGGCATCAGGCATGGCACGCTTCATCGCTACACTTCCCCGGTGTTGCAGCTTTCCATCGTACTGATGGGATTCGGAATGAACCTGAGCGAAGTGATCACAGCCTCAAAAACCGGCTTTGTGGCAACCGCCATCTCCGTAATATCAGTAATGCTCCTCGGTATCATGTTGGGGAAACTGTTCAAAGTGGAGAAAAACATCACCCTCCTGATTGCAACAGGCACGGCCATCTGTGGAGGGAGTGCCATCGCGGCGGTAGCCCCGATCCTGCGTAGCAAGAGCTACCAGAATTCATTCGCCTTGATCGTTGTGTTCGTGTTGAATGCCGTTGCCCTCTTTCTCTTCCCGTTTGTTGGCCGGCAATTGGGACTGAGCCAGGAGCTGTTCGGCCATTGGGCTGCCATCGCAATACATGATACCAGTTCGGTGGTGGGTGCCGGAGCAGAATATGGAGAGAAGGCACTTCAGGTGGCCACCACGGTTAAACTGATCCGGGCCTTGTGGATCATCCCTCTGTCACTGATGATTGCCTTTTTCCAGAAAAACACAAATGGGAGATCGGTAAAGTTTCCCTGGTTCATTCTTTTTTTCCTCCTTGCAATTCTTTTTGCCCATTTCTTCCCGGAGCTGCATGTCAGTTACGACCATTTCAACTGGCTGGGCAAAAGGGGGATGGTAATTGCCCTCTTTCTGATCGGATCGAACATCACCCTGGGTGAAATCAAAAGGTCGGGTTTCCGCAGCTTCGTCCTTGGTATCACTCTATGGGTAGTAACTGCTGTCAGCTCACTGCTTTTCCTGATACAGTAGAGAGTGTCACACAAATTGAGAAATAGGCCGGGTATTTTGTTACACTAATTCTATAAAAAGTCAAAAAAAAGCTATCTTTGCAGCAAGAGATAATAATAAAATGGATGACCTGACCCCCAAGAAGAAAAAAAGCCGCAAGGGCCTGAGATGGGTTCTCGGCATATTGATCGTAACACTCGGCGTTTTCGTCTATGTGCGCTACTACTACGTGTTTGGCACGGGTGTAAAATCGGGAGAACTAAACTACCTCGTATACAAAGGGGTGGTTTTTAAAACCTATGAAGGAAAGCTGATACAATCGGGTTTTCGTGCAGACAAGCCGGGTGGATTGCAGTCTAACCAGTTTGACTTCTCGGTGGAAGACGAGGATATTGCAAAACAGTTGATGGTAGCGGGAGGCAAGATGGTACAACTCCATTATAAAGAATATTTTGCAGCCTTGCCCTGGCGTGGCTACACCAAATTTATAGTGGACAGCATTGTAACTATCGAACAAAAAAGGATCGAACATTCCACGGAGGATGAGCTTACACCCTACATTCTGGAATCCATGTGAAAGAACGACAGAATGGCACAAAGCAAATTTTATGTAGTCTGGCAGGGCTTGAAGCCTGGTATTTATACTTCGTGGGAGGAATGCAGGAGGCAGGTATCGGGATTCGAAAATGCGCGGTACAAATCATTTCGCTCGCAAGAAGAGGCTGAACGGGCTTTTCTTGACAATCCATGGAAATATTTGACTATAAAAAAGGAAAGCGGCAAAGCAGTAGGTCCGTCGGACTCCGGAATAATAAAGGAGAGCCTGGCCGTGGACGCGGCCTGCAGTGGCAATCCGGGCCTTTTGGAATATCGGGGGGTATATGTTGCGGACAGCAGGGAGATTTTTCATATGGGGCCTCTGGAGGAGGGCACAAATAACATAGGTGAATTTCTGGCTATTGTACATGCCCTGGCATTGCTTAAGAAACAAAACCAGCAGGTTCCTGTCTATTCCGATAGCATGAATGCCATCAAATGGGTCGCCAAAAAGAAATGTAACACCAAACTGGAGCAGTCGGATAAAAACAGAATACTGTTTGAATTAATTGCCCGTGCCGAAACCTGGCTTCAAAATAACAGCTATCAAAATCCGGTCCTTAAATGGGAAACAAAACAATGGGGCGAAATTCCCGCCGATTTCGGACGAAAATGATCCTACCCGAGAAAGTCCTATCATACTTTTTTTCTTTAAATAAGACTTTTGATTCCAAAAACAATTATCTTTGCTTTCGTAATTGCTTTCAGAGGAATGCTTTTATCTATGAATGAAGGAAAAAGCTTCAGCTTTCGTAAGGAAGAACGTGTTACAGGAAAAAAGAGGATTGAATCCCTCTTTGCCCAGGGCCGTTCTATGATGGCGTATCCCTTCAGGGTTGTATATTTGGAAACGGCTCATCCGTTTACTGTGCCGCTGTCGATACTGATCAGCATCCCTAAAAAGAGGCTCCGTTCGGCAGTTAACCGGAATAAAATGAAGCGACTTGCACGTGAGGCTTACCGGTTGAACAAATATCTCCTTGATGAGATACAAACCGGTAAAGGGACTCATGTCGATGTGGCTTTGATTTATGTAAAAGATGAGGTGAGTAACTTTGACACAGTGGAGAAAAGTGTGCGAAAAGCACTGATTGCATTGAAGGAACAGATCGGCAAAGAACAATGTTGAAAGCTTTAAAGCAACTGCTGACATGGATATTACTTCTACCCGTCTATTTCTACCGGGCCGTCATCTCTCCGCTCACTCCCCCCAGCTGCCGATATACGCCTACCTGTTCGCAATATACGATAGAAGCATTGAAAAGTCATGGACCTTTTAGAGGTTCCTACTTGTCAGCCAAACGCATTTTAAGTTGTAACCCGTGGGGAGGATCAGGTTACGATCCCGTACCGGAGCCAAAACAAAAGCGTAGAAAAGACAAACTGAAGGCAGAGGACAATTAATGTATGGAATTTTACGACCTGCACACCCATCAGATTTTTTTCGAGGATAACGACGACCCTTATCACTCGTGTATTTTCGACGTATACCCACTTGAATTTGAAGTAGCCAAAGACTCCTACCACCGCCATGCATTCTCATGCGGCATTCATCCATGGTATTCCGAGGATAGTGACACCCAAATGGCCTATCTGAACGAAATTGCCTCAAATCCGCGCATTGTAGCCATTGGGGAGACCGGCCTCGACAAGCTCAAGGGTCCTTCATTCGATGTGCAAATACCAGTTTTTAAAAAACATATAGAACTATCGGAGAAGCTGTGCAAACCGGTGATCATTCACTGCGTAAAAGCCTGGGAGGAACTTATTCAGATTAAAAAAGAGACAAAACCCACTCAACCCTGGATCATACATGGTTACCGCGGAAAGCCGGAGTTAACCAAACGCCTTATTCATGAAGGATTTCTTTTCTCCATTGGAGACCAGATAAACATAGCTTCCATGCAGTTGATACCTGTTAATGCATTGTTTTGTGAAACTGACGAGGATGAAATGACCATCAGGGAAGTCTATCTCCAGACGTCGCAAGCCGTGAATATGAATATGGAAGAGTTTTCCGACATAGTTGCTGAAAACATACGAAGGATATTTCCTACAGTTCAGCCCCCCAGACCATATTATCCGAAGGAAGTGGAAGAAGAAAACTGAGCAGAAGGCAGGTAAATCATCACCTTGGCTCAGTTATGGTTTTTATGATTTTCCCTGAGAAAAGCCTCCAGTGCGGCCGTCATTGAAGGGAAATCTGGTTGTGGTGCTTCACAATCAAGCCGCAGTCCCGCTTCCTCCACTGCTTTGGCAGTAGCCGTGCCAAAACAGCCGATAGCCATGTCTTCCTGTTTAAAATCAGGAAAATTGGTAACCAGAGACTGAATGCCTAATGGGCTGAAAAAGATTATCATGTCATAGTCAAGCTTCTCTCCTTCCTCGAAATCGTTACTTACTGTCCTGTACATCACACTCTTGGTGTAGTTCAGCTTTTTCTCATCGAGGAAAAGGGTCACTTCGTCATTGTGCTCCTCAGGCACAGGAAAGAGAAATTTTTCTTTCGCATGCTTGGTAAAGGCATTGTTTAATCCGTCGATTTTACCTGTCTGGCTGAAAAAAATCTTTCTTTTCCGGTAAACAATATACTTCTGCAGGTACAATGCCACCGTCTCTGAAGTACAAAAATACTTCATCGTTTCGGGGATTGTCACCTTCAACTCCTCACAGATCGAAAAAAATTTGTCAACCGCTGTTCTTGCTGTAAAAATAATTGCAGTGAAATCCAGAATATTAATTCGTTGTTGGCGAAATTCTTTCATCGACACTCTTTCCACCTTAATGAAAGGGTAGAAATGCACCTCAACGTGAAACTTTTCCGCTATATCGTAATAGGGCGATTTTTCGCTACTGGGCCTGGGTTGAGAAATCAGGATTTTCTTTACTTTCCGAATGTTCATATAAAAATATTTCCTGCCAAACTAATGAATAATAGTACTCCTTTATAAAACAGTATATAGGGTGCAATTTCAGTTCCGCAAAGATAGACAAAAAAATAAAAACCTCCGATTTTATTTTTAACAAAAATATTTAATAACCCAAATAAAATGGCGATACGGCTCATAATGAAAATGAACAAAAAAAACATCGCTATATCATTCCTTAGTTCTGGCATGAAAACATAAAACAGTGTGGGCAAAAAAAGGAGGATACCCATCAATTCCACTAATCGGTAATAACGGTTTATCCAGCGTTTCATGTCAGACTGCATAAAAAAGGAACCAATGGCCTTGTACATAAGCAGTTTTAACAAAATAATCACCGCAGGCACCATCAGCAGGCCGATAAAAAAGAATATGTTTCCTCCTATGGAATATACGATTACTTGCTGATCCCTTAGAAAAGTGTAGAGAACAATGGCAAAAAGCAGTATGGCCTGAAGTACCAAAAAAAATTCACCCCAGACTTCGATCGTGGTCACCTGCCCCTTGTAACCGGTAGTATGATGCTTCCTGACAGATAATAATTGTCTGAAATTTCCAATTATGGCTCCTCCCTCCTTGCGGAAGACCAGTGAAAAAATAACGAAGCAGGCAACAAAAAGCAGAAAAAAAACGCTATTTACCCAAAGTGAAAAGGGCATGGGCATCCCTGCATTCCCAACGAGGAAAGAATCGAGATGTGTGGTGGCTAAAGAATCAACGGAAAACAAAATATGATGCGAATCGGTAGGAAGAAATTCATACCGGCCAAAACTCATTTCCAATGAATCAATCTGAAGCGGAAGTTGTTCCACCTTCAGGTAGAACGGAACTTCCCGCAGGGTGTCGGAGATAAACTGGGGCACTTTTATCGCGTATTTTGTCTTTAGACAGCAAATTTACAATTCTTTTTGCTGATATACTGACTCTGAAGGTGGCCGATGGAAGAAATTAATCAAAAGGGCCATGGCCTCCTCCGGAGTAGAAACAACATCCCATGTATTATTCTCCTTCACGAACTTCTCTTCTTTCATTTTATCAAAAAAGGAGAGCAACGGACGGTAGTAATCATTGGTATTGACAATAATAACAGGATTCTCATACAGTCCCAGTTGTTTCCAGGTGATGATTTCGGCCAGCTCCTCCAGGGTACCGAGACCTCCTGGCAAAGCAATAACCGCATGGGCCGCACGGGCCATGCGTTCTTTTCTTTCGTGGATAGTTTGGGTTACAACCGTTTCGTTTAACCGCCCGTGGCACCATCCGGCATCAACCATAAAACGGGGAATGATTCCCTTCACAGTACCACCGTGACGAATTGCGGAATCATTTAAAGCGCCCATCAGTCCCTGACTTCCAGCGCCATTGATACAGACGATGCCTTTCTCCGCAAGAAGCTCCCCCAGACGCTCTGCTGCTTCGTAATAGCATTTATTGACCAGCGGGCTGGAGGCACAGTAGACCACCACTGCACGTTGTGTCTCCTTCATTCTACCTTTATAAACCGAATTCTTTCTTTATTTTCTCTACATAATCCAGCTTTTCCCAGGTAAACAGTTCCACCTCAAGTGACACCTGTTCAGGCATATATCTTGAGCTGAACACCTTCTTCACCTTTTGAGGTTCACGTCCCATATGTCCATAGGAGGCTGTCTCAAAATAGATAGGATTACGCAGTTTCAACCGTTGCTCGATGGCTTTGGGACGCAGATCGAACAACAAGCGGATCTTCTCGGCAATCTCGGCATCCGACAGGCTAATATTACTTTTACCATATGTATTCACATAAATGCTCATCGGCTCCGCTATACCTATGGCGTAAGACAACTGGATCAGTATTTCTGAAGCTACTCCGGCTGCCACCATATTTTTGGCTATGTGACGTGCTGCATAAGCAGCTGAACGATCCACTTTCGATGGGTCCTTCCCTGAAAAGGCGCCTCCGCCGTGTGCTGCCTTTCCGCCATAGGTATCCACGATGATCTTGCGTCCGGTCAGCCCCGTGTCACCGTGAGGACCGCCAATGACAAATTTACCGGTAGGGTTCACATAATATTTGATCTCATTCTCAAAAAGCTTGTGTATGTCTTTTCTGCGTTTGTACTGCGCCTGCACACGCGGAATGAGAATTGTACGCACATCCGTTTCAATGCGTGAGCGCATCTTCTCGTCCGCCTCAAGGGCCGCTTCCCTTGTATTTTGTCGTGGTCTCTCAAACTCGTCGTGCTGGGTGGAAACCACAATGGTGTCTATTCGCAGGGGAGTTCCGTCTTCTGTATATTCCACGGTTACCTGCGACTTTGCATCGGGGCGTAGATAAGGCATCAGATCCGGTTCGTTTTTACGGATGTTGGCCAGTTCCATCAGTAGTGCATGGCTCAGATCGAGCGAGAGCGGCATGAAGTTATCGGTCTCATTGGTTGCATAGCCGAACATCATTCCCTGGTCGCCGGCACCCTGCTCCATGGGATCGGTTTTCTGATCCACACCCCGGTTTATGTCATCGGACTGTTCATGAATACTGGAAAAAACACCGCAGGATTGTGCTTCAAAACGATATTCACTTTTAGTATACCCTATTTTGGCAATCACATCGCGTGCCACTTCTGCCACATCTACATAACTGTTGGATTTCACTTCACCGGCCAGAACCACCTGCCCGGTAGTAACCAGCGTCTCACAAGCCACTTTAGAGTTACGGTCGTACGCCAGAAATTCGTCCAGCAATGCATCGGAAATCTGGTCGGCTACTTTATCGGGATGTCCTTCCGACACCGACTCGGAGGTAAATAAATAATTCATTTTAAAGAAGTTTAGCGTCTGCTGACAGGCATCCACATTTGGCTGTGAAACGAGTGAGAACACCTGACAAAGACAATCGTTGATACTGTTTTATTCAACCTGTGCAGAAACTGTGACAATTGGAAGAAAGGAAATGCAGGAAATTATTTTTAGCATTTTTTTCTGTGGTTGCAAGCAGTTCAAATCTGTCCACATGGCTTGAATCGATACAAAGGTAACAAGAATAACATAAATGCAATGTTAAAGTAGGGTTAAAATAGCGGCTAATAATTTAACGCTTCATTACTATTCGCTGTCCTTCCTTTTTACCCGACCTATCCGTTGATAATCTCCCCTCCGTTGGGGTGCAGACATTGTCCCGACATGTAACTGGAATCGTCACTGGCAAGAAAAAGGAAGCAGGTTGCCACCTCATTTGGTTGCCCGGCACGTCCCATAGGTTTATCACTGCCAAACTTCGCTACTTTTTCCTTATCGAAAGTCGAGACGATCAGTGGTGTCCAGATGGGACCAGGAGCCACGGCGTTCACCCTTATTTTTCTGGCGGCCAGGTTTTGTGCAAGACTTCGTGTAAAAGAAACGATTGCACCCTTGGAAGCAGCATAATCTATTAGCTTTGGACTTCCCCGGTATGCAGTAACGGATGCCGTATTTACAATGGTGCTTCCCTCTTTCAGGTGAGGCATTGCGAATTTGGTTACCCAGAAATAAGAAAAGAAATTGGTATAGAATGTCCGTTCCAGTTGCTCTGTCGTGATATCCTCTATTGTATCCTTCTCCCAGTGAAGGGCTGCATTATTGATAAGGATATCGAGGCGTGAAAAACGGTCGACAGTTTTCTCTACGGCTTTCCTGCAATTCCCTTCTTTAGACAGGTCACCTTTTATAAGCAAACAGCTCCGGCCCATCTCTTCGATTTCTTTTCGGGTATTACGGGCATCTTCCGTCTCACTCAGATAAGCAATTGCAATATCTGCTCCGTGAGAAGCAAAAAGCAACGCGGTAGCTTTACCTATTCCACTGTCACCCCCAGTAATCAGGGCTACTTTATCTTTTAATTTTAAATTGCTGTGTAACGGTTCTGAGTCGGGTACCGGCCTCATTTTTTTTTCTTTACCAGGACGTCTCTGTTGCTGTGCGGGTCTTAGTTTTTTTTCCATCTTGCGCAAAGATTATCTGTTATGACTATACTGATAGAACAGCACTCCATAGCCATTGTTTTGGGATGGAAACTAATAAATACTAAATATCGTTGGATAATCTTGTATTAAAGGATGGCTTTTTCACGCAAACATTGCTCCAGATTCAGATCACCGGTAAGATGGACTACATGGAAGCCCAACTCACGGGCTGTTTCAATATTTGCTGCATTATCGTCAATAAAGAGTGACTCTTCGGCACGAAGAGCGTACCGCTCCAACAGGATCTCGTATAACCGCTTGTCGGGTTTCACAATTTTCTCTTCGCCGGAAACCACAATTCCCTCCATATCCTGAAAAAAGTCGTAAAGCTTCATGGCAACAGGCAACGTTTCTGCCGACCAGTTGGTAAGTCCGTATACTTTGTATTTCTCCTTCAGCGGTCTTATCAGCTTCGTGTTCTCGTCATAAGTACCACCAAGCATCTCTTCCCACCTGCCATAATACAGGGCTATCTCTTCGGCATATTCCGGAAATTTTTCCTGTAGAAGACGGGTACCTTCAGCCAGTGGGCGTCCCTGATCTTGCAACAGATTCCAGTCATACCGGCATATGTTCTCCAGAAAGTATTTTATCTCTTCCTCTGTTTCAAAAACTTTCTGATAGAGGTAAACCGGATTCCAGTCGATCAGTACTCCGCCGAAATCGAAAATAATATTTTTAAGTTCCTTCATTGGATCGAAACATTATAAGGACTGTCTGTATTATTAAATATCCACCGCTTCCGGTTCCGGGATGTCTGTGGGATCCCTTCTCAGGATCACATCATTTTTCGTCGGGGAAACGGGTGTTTTGCGCTGTTCCTTCTCTCCGTCGCCAGTGTGATACTCTTTTAGTGGATAATTTTTCTCCGGATCACTTTGAATAAGG
This sequence comes from Proteiniphilum sp. LBM24028, assembly GCF_056629195.1. Lineage (NCBI taxonomy): Bacteria > Pseudomonadati > Bacteroidota > Bacteroidia > Bacteroidales > Dysgonomonadaceae > Proteiniphilum > Proteiniphilum sp. LBM24028. Next base: position 2,730,873 of record NZ_CM152817.1, read on the forward strand.
ATGACCGGTTTGGGTGAGTCACCTGCAGTGGTCAGGACTTTTGTGTCTGCCGGTCCGGGAATAAATGGATCATTTTTATCTTTGGCGGATCTGTTTCCCTCTTGTACCTGCAACAGACCGGGCGTTTCTTCCAACACCCTGCCTCCGCGAAGATACCGGGATGCATAATAGGGTTCCGTAGAGGACGACACAATAACCCCGTAGTTCGTAGAGGCATGTATAAACCTGAATGTCCCGTCGGGTCGGTTCTCGGTAACAATACCCACATGACCTACCCTGCCGTCGCCTCTTCTGCCTTCAAAAAAGACCAAATCTCCTTTTTTCAGATCTCTTGCATTGTCAATTGTCGGAAACTGCCTTTCCTGCCCTTCGGAGCTTGAATTCAGATTGTAACCAAATTCTCTGAAAACAAATGAAGTAAAGCCGGAACAATCAAATGAACCGGGACCTTTTCCGGCGTAGCGGTAAGGTTTCCCAATAAATTTCCTACTGTAACTTATGAGGTTGTTCTGAACTGAAGTGTAGGAATTTTTTTGGGTGATGATTGTATTGCGCCCGGTCCCGCAGGAAGCAAGAAAAATGGCTGCAAAAAGGATGGCTGCTATTTTATACACTGTCGTAGCATTAAGGATGCACAAAAATAAACAAAAACCTGATATAAGGTCCTTCTTTTAACAATAAATAGTCTTATTTGGAAAATATGGATAATTGATTTTTATCATGTATCTTTGCAGCCTGAAAAAATTGAATATTATGATTACTGCAGACCAACTGAAAGATGTGTTGGAGCGCGAGCAGGCGCTGAGGGGGTATCTTTGACGTCGATGCGAAGATAATACAACTCCAGGAAGAAGAACTGCGTACCCAGTCGCCCGACTTCTGGAACGATGCCAAAGCCGCCGAAAGCCAGATGCAGGTTGTGCGTGACCTGAAGTTTTGGATCAATGCATACAATGAGGTAAAATCGGCAACTGAAGAGTTACAACTTGCATTTGACTTCATGAAGGAAGAAATCGTTTCCGAGGAAGAAGTCGATGTCAATTATACCAGAGCAGTCACACTGATTGAAGATCTGGAATTAAAAAATATGCTCCGTCGCGAGGAAGACAAGCTTGGAGCCGTACTGAAAATAAATGCAGGCGCCGGTGGGACGGAAAGCCAGGACTGGGCTTCCATGTTGTTTCGCATGTACCAGCGCTGGTGTGAAAGCAAAAACTATAAAACGACTGTCACCAACTGGCAGGACGGCGATGATGCCGGCATTAAGACTGCCACACTGCAGGTCGAAGGCAATCTGGCATATGGCTTCCTGAAAAGCGAGAACGGAGTGCACCGTCTGGTACGCGTATCGCCTTACAATGCACAGGGAAAGCGTATGACTTCCTTCGCATCGGTATTCGTGGTACCATTGGTAGACGATACCATTGAAATAGATGTAAATCCGGCAAACCTGAGTTGGGACACTTTCCGCTCGTCGGGAGCCGGGGGGCAAAATGTGAATAAGGTGGAGACCGGCGTACGTTTGCATTACCTTTATAAAGATCCCGATACGGGCGAAGAGCAGGAGATCGTGATTGAAAATACGGAAAGCCGTTCTCAAATGGGTAACCGGGAAAATGCAATGCGGCTGCTCAAATCTCAACTCTATGAGATCGAGATCGAAAAGCGCCGTGCAGCGCAAGCAGCTATTGAGGCGGGTAAAAAGAAAATCGAGTGGGGTTCCCAGATCCGCAGTTATGTTTTCGACGACCGTCGTGTGAAAGATCACCGTACCAACTATCAGACATCCGATGTCAACGGCGTCATGGATGGTGATCTTGACGAATTCATCAAAGCCTTTTTAATGGAATTTGGCGGATCTGAATAATTTTTTCAGTGCATATCCTGTCCTACAATTTGTTTTCGACAGATAATCCGAACAGGGCGAAATCATACCTAACCGGATCGTCGGCATCCATTTCCCGGAGAACATGAGTCAGTTCAAGCGCTGTCTTCCAGTCGGTCTGTTTGCGCTTGATCAGTCCGAGCTGACGTGCAGTTCTGTCCACATGCAGGTCGATGGGACAGATGAGTGCATGTGGCGGAATCTTTTCCCATAAACCGAAATCCACCCCTTTGTCATCCTTCCTGACCATCCAGCGCAGGAACATATTCAACCGTTTACAGGCAGAGTTGCGTGCAGGGGTTGCCACATGTTTGCGCGTACGTGCCGGTGCATGGGGATGATTAAAAAAGTTGTGCTCAAAATAAATCAGTGATTCTTCCACATTTTTAAACCCTCCGTCACACAGGAAAGCAGCCTCCAGGCTCTCATACTTTTGATAATGCCTTCGAAAGAAATCAACAAAATACATCAGATCGGTATCGTTAAAGGTTCGATGCTTGAAACCAAGCAGCAGCTTCAGGTCTTTTTCGCTATGCTCCATCACAAACCGGAAAGGTTCATTTCCCAACCGGTCAGCCAGCTCATGACATTTTGAGATGATAGTTTTTCGCTGTCCCCATGCCAGAATAGCTGCAAAAAAACCCATAATTTCCCGGTCCTGTTTGCCTGAAAAGAGATGAGGAACAGATATCGGATCCTTTTCAATAAAGTGAATATTGTTGTATTGATCCGCTTTTTCGTCAAGAAACTTTTTTAAATTAAACATATACAGTAATTATTCCCGCAAAAATAGGCCTATTTCCTGAAAAAATGTACATTTGCAGAAAGAACCGACTTTTCCAGTTACGCATGACAAGCCAACACAATGCATTTGCCACCTTCCTGAAGTGCACTCTCCTCGTAGCCTTCAGTTTCATTTTTCATACTATTGCAGGCCAGATAAGCCACGGTGGAAGGCCCCTACCTCTTCATGCTGGCGCCACATCAAGAGCCTTAATGCCTGCGGCCGGATTGTTCGTCGAAATGCCCTCCTTCGATAAACAAGCTGCATTATGGCGTTCCCAACAGGAGCGGACACAATTCAAAAGCCTTGAATTTGCACACAAATTTTTTGTACACCTCCGCCCCGACAATTCTGGTGTAACATTTATATCGGGCACCATGAAGGTATGGCGGGTGGGTATCCGCTCCAACGGAGCTTATTCGCTGAACATACTCTTTTCAAAATTTCGTTTGCCGGCCGGTGCGAAACTTTTTGTCTATAATGCCGACCAGACGGAGATACTGGGTTCCTTCACACAGGAAAATAATACGGAATTAAACCTCCTTCCCCTGCAACCCATTGGCGGAGAAGAGCTGATCGTGGAGTATCAGGAGCCGTTAGGGGCCGACTTCACTGGTGAAATTGAAGTAGGAGAAGTAAATCACGATTTTGTGGGTATCTTCCGGGCAGCTGAGCCTCGTGATCCCGCCTATTCCTGTCATCCCAACCTTATCTGTTACCCGGAGGATGTACAACCGGGAAGTGGTGTCGTGGCCCTGATTATAAACGGAACCACTTATTGTACCGGATCACTCATCAACAATACCTCCAACGACGGGACTCCCTATCTTATTACAGCTACCCATTGCCTTAATAACGATTATAATGCCTCATTTCTGGCTGACAGGAAATATGACGTGGTAGCAGGGCGAATTGTCGTTTTTTTCAATTACGACTCACCGCTATGTGGGACGGATATCCGTGGGCCGTTACAAATGACCATGGCCTCTGCCGACTCGATACTGATCAGTGAACGACACGATATATCGCTGTTGAGACTGAAACAGACCCCTCCGAAAGAGTATCAACCCTGGTATCTGGGGTGGAATGCGGGAACAGCCCCTACTGCTCCCTTTCACGGGTTACACCATCCCAACGGCGGTATCAAGAAGGTGGCTATTGAAGAAGGATCGTTGGGTATCAGCTCTTTCGATGATCCAAAATACAATATGGAACCCAATTCATTCTGGGTGGTGAGGGATTGGGAAACTGCTTCCACAGAAGGCGGTTCTTCCGGATCTCCTCTTCTGGACAGAGAGAAACGCATCGTGGGCACGCTTACCGGTGGGGTTTCACAATGTTCGTCAACGCGCGGTCCCGATGTGTACGCCTCGCTGCAAAAGTTCTGGCACGTGAACGGCTCACTCGAAAATCCCAATCCCATCAGTTTTTATCTCGATCCGAAAGGATCACAGACCATGCAGATGAATGGCTTTAACCCATATGCTTCGGAACCCTTCACCAAAAGTCATAATTTTAAAACCAACGAGACACCGGTGGTAACTTATTTCCAATCAGTACCCATGTTTGCAACTGGTAACACATTCGGCTATACGGAATTTGCAGAAGAGTTTTATGTCAGGAAACAGGTACAGCTACAGGGTGTTTTTATTTCTTCCCCTTCCACCAGCAACATATTGAACCTGAATATCCGTATCAAAGTTTATTCTGGAGACGAGGGTCCGCATCAACTTCTTTATGAACAACCCTACGATTATAGTTACCGCTATCACAACAATGGCAGTTTCCCGTTGGCTCAACGTGATATGAGAAACAATCTCGAGAATTATATCAGGTTTTCTCGACCCGTCACGGTATCGGGACCATTCTATATCTCCTACTCCGATGCAAACGGAATTCCTGCCGGCTTTTCATCCTTTAATACGGACCCCAGAAAATTAGGCTCGGGAATCATTTCCACTGCATGGATGAAAAATACCACGGGATGGGTAAGGTCTTCGGAAAACATAGAAAACCCCATTAACACCTCCCTGCTCATAGCACCATATGTAATTGGGAGCGAATCTGTTGAAGCGGAACCAGAGGCCGAAGCGCCAGAGATGAAAGTATATTATTCAGGTGAAGTAAAACGAATCTTCATCGAATCGAACCGCGACCTCCTTCAATGGGAGATATTTTATTCATCTGGACAGAAAGTACATCAGGAAAGTACAGACAAAAGCATAAACAGGGCTTCCTATTCTACAGCACACCTGCCAGGCGGAGTATACATTGTAAAGGTGAAAACCAGCGAAGGAAAAACCAGTGTAAAGAAAGTGCTTGTCATGTAGCAAATCATTCTTTTTCCGCTATGTCTTTGTTTTCTTACTGGACTGTCCGCTCTGCACTATTTTCCATCTGTTCCTTCAGGTAAGAGGAAATGATGTTGCTCCCTCCACCAGATGATGTATTGGCGCGGCTGTACTCGACTGTCTTTTCAGTCGCAGGTTTGGCAGGGACTACCACTTCTCTCATGCCCACGATAAGTTGATCACCCGCACCGATACGTGTCGATTTCAATCCGTTCCAGGACTGAATCTGTGATATATCCACACCATTTTCGCGAGCAATCTTTCCAAGGGTATCCCCTTTTCTCACCCGGTAATATTGGTTGATCTGCTCAACTCCTTTCGAAGTTTCTTCCGCCAGCATAATTGCAGTTTGTTCTTTATTTTCCTGTGCGGGTGCGGCTACTTCCCGTTGTCCCACAATCAGCCTTTTCCCGATACCAATATTATTCGATTTCAAACCATTCCATGATTTCAGCTGGGTGAGAGAAATTCCGTTTTTACGGGCAATAGTGGAGAGATTATCTCCTTTTTTTACACTATAATATACATTGGTACTATTTCCGGAAGCCGACAGCCCGTATCCTTCCAGGTATCTGTCTGTATTGCTCCGGTGGGTAAGATACTGACTTCGTTGAAAATTAGTAATTTCTGTTCCCTTATCAATAAAAGAATACATCTTTTCAGATGGAAGGACCAGCGAATAAGCCTTAAAGTCACCAGGGATCACATCTTTTTTGAATTGCGGATTGAGGCGACGCACGTCATTCACCGGAATTTCCAGCACTCCGGCAATCTGTTCGAGATGAATTCGTGTATTCACCTGCACCGTGTCCAGGGCTACAGCAGTATTGTAAGGGTGAGCGGGGCAGATGTTATGATCGGCGTAATAACTCATAATGTAATTGGCAGCAATAAAAGCGGGGACATATCCTCTTGTTTCGCGGGGCAAACGGTTATAAATTTCCCAATAGTCCCTTTTTCCACCACTTCGGGCAATTGCCTTGTTCACATTCCCCGGCCCACAATTATAGGCCGCTATCACAAGATTCCAGTCTCCATAGATAGCATAGAGATCCTTCAGGTAGAGAGCAGCTGCGTCGGTCGACTTGTAGGGGTCGCGCCGTTCATCTACCAGACTATTCACTTCCAGCCCATAACTTTTACCGGTAAGCAACATGAACTGCCAAAGTCCCGTTGCACCGGCACGGGATACTGCCACCGGATTGAGAGCCGATTCAATCACAGGCAGATACTTCAGCTCCAGTGGCAAACCGTGTCTGTCCAGTGCCTGTTCAAACATTGGAAAATAATAATCTCCCAGTGCGAGCATATAACTCACCTGTTCTCTTTTCCTGTCGGCATACATCTCAATATACTTCTTCACAACGCTGTTGAAGGACAATTCCATCTCCGTAGGCATGCTGTAAAGCCTGTTTGTATATACGGAATCGTGGAAATACACATTTTTTCCCCTCTCACACTCGGTTTCGGCGCCTTTCAAATTGAGCTGCCATGCTTTCAGCAGATCACTCAATTGCTCAGTCATACTTTCAGGATATACAATCGCACTGTCGCTGATAGAGTCAATGGTTGAAATCGTGTTATGTTGAGCTGGCAGCATTGTATACAAGCATAATCCTGTTAACGTGAGTAAAAATAGATTTCTCATGAAATAATTATTTAAAAACTAAAACTCCATTGAACCCCATATGCGGAGTTTCCTTTATTCATGGGCCGCTCTTCCTTCAAAAGAGCCGGTGCCACACGCATTGACAAATCGGGACTGATGTCAAAGTCAAACAATTGTGCGTCCACATAGGCATCCACGATGGCTACGAGATACAAAGCGACCGTTCCTATAATGCTTAGATCCCTGTAATATCGGTAATAATCCTTCCGTTGTTGCAAAACACCTTTGAACCACTCCTGATCCACACTTTCCCAATCCAAGCCATAAGGCAGCATATCACGCCAGCGATATGTACCCGGGTCGTCATCCATAATATCCTGATAAGCTCCCAGATAATCGCGGTAATAGCCGTTATTCCAGGATATGGCGTATGTAAAACCTACAAATCCTCCATACAGAATGGGCAATTTCCAGTATTTACGGTTATATATCTGTCCCAGGCCCGGAAAAATAGCCGAGTAAATCACTGCCTTCCGGGGAGAGGGTTTGAAAAGATAGGCAGGAGCGAACAAAGCATCGGAAGAAGTAGCTGTTATGACACTATCGACCTTACTGCGCATTGGGTCTCCTTGAACAAAAGGCACATCAATACTGTCTGAAGAGATGATGGATGAGTCCTTTGCGATGGATTTTAACGAATCATTTTCAATAGAGATGACCGAATCCTGTAGCTGGTATGTTGAGAGAGGCCGTGCCCAGATGCCTGTAGCACAACAAACAAAGAACATCCAAACGAGAATTCCGGTAATCTTCATCTTAAGGGCAGTTATTTCATCTTGTCGAACATCACCATAATACGTTCCAGATCTTCCGGTGAATTAAACGGGATGGTAATTTTCCCGTTACCACGCTTGTTATAACTGAACTGTACATCTGTTTTAAAATAGGCAGACAGATGTTGTTTCAATACATCAAAATCGTCTGTCCATAATTTATTCGGGGTTCTCTTTTCCGGCTTGATTTTTTTACGGGACGCCGGAGTGGGCAAGGGTTTCCCATCACTAAAATCGCGCACGATCGCTTCTACTTTTCGTACAGAAAGACCTTCCTCGAGAATCAGATTATAGAGTAACAATTGTGACACCGGATCGTTCATGGTTACCAGTGCACGGGCATGTCCCATATCTATTTTCTTGTCTTTCACCCCCATCTGCACCTCGGCAGGAAGCTTTAACAGCCGCAGGTAATTGGCGATGGTAGCACGCTTTTTCCCCACCCTCTCGCTTAGCTGTTCCTGTGTCAGGGAAAGGCTGTCTATGAGTGATTGGTAGGCCAGAGCAATTTCAATTGAGTTGAGGTCTTCGCGTTGAATGTTTTCTACCAGTGCCATCTCCATGGTTTCGAAGTCATCCGCTGTCTTAATATAGGCAGGGATGGACGTCAATCCCGCCATCTGGGAGGCGCGGTAACGACGCTCACCAGCAATGATCTGATAGGAATCATCGTCAATTTTACGCAGTGTGACAGGTTGTATCAGGCCTATGGACTTAATGGAAGCAGCCAGCTCCTGCAGTGCCTCTTCATTTATCACACGACGCGGTTGACCGGAGTTCGGAACTATCTGATCGAGTTCTACTTCGTTGATGGAAGAAGAACCCTGTGTCTCGCCGTCGTTGAATGTTATCAAAGCATCCAGTCCTCTTCCCAATGCATTCTTTCTAGCCATATTCAATCCGGTAAAAAGACAAAGTTATAATTTTTTTTCGATTAGTTCCTGTGCGAGCTGCATATGGTTCACGGCACCTCTGGATCCTGCATCGTACATCAAAGCAGGTTTTGCGTGGCTTTGCGATTCACTGAGTGTAATATTACGTTGAATGACCGTAGTGAAAACCAACTCCTTAAAGTGATGCTTTACTTCCTCATATATCTGATTGTGAAGACGAAGTCTCGAATCATACATGGTAAGTACAAAACCCTCAATCTCCAGCCGGGTATTGAGTTTTGATTTGATAATCTTGATCGTGTTTAACAGTTTACTCAATCCTTCGAGTGCAAAATATTCGCATTGCACCGGAATAAGTACCGAGTCGGCGGCAGTAAGTGCATTCACTGTGATGATTCCCAGCGAAGGAGAACAGTCGATAAGAATATAGTCGTAAATATCCTGCAGCGGATGCAACAGGTCTCTCAGTCTTTTTTCCCTGTTTTCCATCTGCACCATCTCCAGCTCTGCACCTACCAGATTGATGTGAGACGAGATGATGTCAATATTTTCAAAAGGTGTCTTATGAACGGCCTCCTGGGGGGTACACTTGCCGATTAAACCTTCATAAATAGTATTCGCTGTTTTTTTAATGTCGATACCCAGTCCGGAAGAAGCGTTTGCCTGCGGGTCGGCATCCACCACCAATACCTTTTTGTCCAACGCAGCCAACGAGGCGGCAAGGTTGATCGTGGTGGTTGTTTTTCCCACCCCTCCTTTCTGATTTGCCAACGAGATGATTCTACCCATACATATAGTTTTGTTTACAGACAACAGCGTTTCCGGAAATTGAGTATGTTTAACCGTATCTTTAAAAACCTGCTGTTTAAGAGGCAAAATAAGTAATAAATCAGATAATTCTGTGTTAATTAATTAAAACATTGGTATTTTTGTTGATAAATCGAAAGAATGATTACAGAGTGTCTCCTATTCCCATAAAAAATCAGTATCTCTCCCATTTTTTCCTAACAGGTTATCCTTCTGAAAGAAAAACTCCTTTTCACCAAAAGCAGGCAACAACTCGTCGAACCAGGTGGCTTTTTTGTCGTATCTGGCAAAGAAGGGAATATCTATCAGATCGGGATTTCTACACTGCAGAAAGCGCAGGACAAAAACTTTTTCACCCTTGACTTCCGATATGCCAAGAATCTGAATCTTTCCCGGACTTGCACTCATGCTGGGTCCGCGGACCGTACGACAGACACCGCTCACGCTGCGATAAGCCTTTCGGAAGATGTTCCATGCCTTCTCAAGAGGAACATCGAAAAATGCTTTTGAACCCGTATCGCGGGCCACAAACATGTAGTATGGTATCAACCCGAGCCTTACCTGTTCTTTCCACATCTCTGCCCATACCGCGGGATCATCGTTGATGTGTCGGAGCAAGGGTGATTGTGTCCTGATCTGAGCTCCCGTATTCTGAATTCTGGCAATTGCCTGCCTTACGGCTTCGGTGGAAAGTTCTACAGGATGGTTAAAGTGCGCTTGAAATGCGAGGTGCTTCCCTGCTTTTTTCACCTTCTCGAAAAGTCGCAGCATTTCGTCGGCATCCTTATCGGTCAAGAACCGGTAAGGCCAGTATGACAATGTCTTGGATCCGATACGGATGTTCCTGATATGTGAAAATTCCTTTGTTAAAAGCGGCTCAATGTAGGCCGCCATGATATTTGCTTTGGCCGTTAGCGGATCACCTCCGGTGAAAAGCACATCCGAGACTCTGGTGTGCCTCTGCAGATAGCGATGAAGCAGATCAGCCTCCTTCATTGCAAACTTCAATTCATTCATTCCGGAGAACTGAGGCCAGCGAAAGCAGAAGGTACAATATGCATGACAGGTCTGTCCCTGGCTGGGAAAGAACAATACTGTTTCCCGGTATTTGTGCTGCATGCCATGTAATTTAATCCCGTCAATAGCGGGAACATTATGCTCCTGTCCTGCGGGGTTCGGATTGAGTTTCATTCTGATTTCATAGACCTTTTTTTTCAAACCGTCTTCATCATTTTCATCCATCAGCTTCTTTACCTGGTTGTAATGCGACCTCGAAAGCATTTCTTTTCGTGGAAAAGTAAGTGTATAAATAGGGTCATCGGGTACGTTATGCCAGTCAATCAGTTCTTCAACTACATAGTTATTTGATTTAAAAGGCAACACCTGACCTACAACCCCTATAGCTTCCCGTTCTTCGCCGGATAGTGCACTCAATTGGGATAAATCATTGTAATTACGAAGGATAAAGTTTCTGTATTTAATCGTTTCCATTTGCATATAAATCTTTTTTTTGTATATGAACTACAGACAGGGAAGAAGAAATCCACCGAATAAAAATGTGAAAGGAGAAGAAGCGTATTTGCAGTTCGGAAAACAAATAAAGAAAAAAAGTATCAAAAAGACAAATCATTTCATACATTTTCACTTTTTTTCTGATAATAATAAACACATTGAATATTTTTCATCACAAAGACAAGTTTTTTTTTCAGATCGTCGGTTATTAAAAATATAATGTGTAATTTTGCAGGCAGATGAAGCTTATTTTTTCACATACACACTTCCGCAAAGCAACAGACCTGGTCCGACGATGCTTTTAATCTTTGCAGGCAATCTCATGTCTGTACCTTTCCTTTTTATATCTTTCGCCATATGGCGTCAAACAACAACCCTTAATTTTTTATTTGTTTTAGGATGAATGTAGAAATTCATATAGCCAACAGCAGCTACGTCAGTTATGCACAGGAAATCTGCGATCTGATTTACGAATCGGCACAGGCGCGTGGTACAGGTATCGCGAAGCGGAGTGCCGAATATGTGGCTGAGAAGATTGAAGCAGGCAAAGCAGTGATCGCCCTCGATGGTGATAAGTTGGTGGGCTTCGCGTACATAGAGACATTCAGTCACCAGCGGTTTGTAGCGAACTCAGGGTTGGTAGTCCATCCAGATTACCGGAACCAGGGGCTGGCAAAGAAGATCAAACGCAAAATTTTTGATCTTTCACGTAAATTATACCCGAATGCCAAAATTTTCAGTATCACCACGGGACTGGCGGTAATGAAGATGAATACTGAATTGGGATTTAAACCGGTCACCTTTTCGGAACTCACCGACGATGAGGAGTTTTGGAAAGGATGTCAGGGTTGCAGAAACTACGATATTCTGCAACGCAACAATTATAAAATGTGCCTCTGTACCGGGCTTTTATACGATCCCAAGGCTCAACCATCGGCACAGCAGGCGAGCTCTTTTGCAAAAAAGGTGGTGAAGCCGGTTATCAAAGTAAAGAAAAACAATAAATTATTCAAGAAATGAAACAAAAAGTAGTTTTGGCATTCAGTGGTGGCCTCGACACCTCCTTCTGCGTGCCTTACCTCATTCACGAAAGAGGACTTGAAGTACACACCGTCATTGTGAACACCGGCGGATTTTCCAACGAGGAGGCACAGCGCATCGAAGAGCGGGCGCTTACCCTGGGAGCTGCATCACACACCTGTATCGATGCCGTGGACGACTATTATACACGGGGTATCCGCTATCTGATTTTCGGAAATGTGTTAAAAAACAACACCTATCCGCTGTCGGTCAGTTCCGAGCGTTTTTTTCAGGCGATGGCCGTATTGGATCACGTGAAGAAGACCGGTGCCGACTTTGTAGCACATGGCAGCACGGGTGCGGGAAATGATCAGGTTCGGTTCGACCTGGTCTTTGAAGTGCTGGCACCCCAGGTGAAAATTATCGCGCCCATCCGTGAATTGAGTCTTTCACGTCAGCAGGAGATCAACTATCTGAAAGAAAAAGGATTCGATTTCTCGTGGGAAAAGTCGAAGTATTCCATCAACCAGGGTATCTGGGGTACCAGCGTGGGTGGCGTGGAAACTTTGAAGTCTTCCGGTGTATTGCCGGAAGAGGCATATCCCTCCCAGGTGACAAACCATGGAAAAGGACGACTCTCCATTGGTTTTGAGAAGGGAGAGCCTGTCTCTCTGAACGGCGAAAAGATGGCTCCGGTCGCTTTGATTCATCAGTTGCATCACGTCGCGTCGCAGTATGGCATCGGCCGCGATGTCCATGTAGGCGACACCATCATCGGCACGAAAGGGCGTGTTGCTTTTGAAGCGCCTGCCCCACTGATTCTCATCAAGGCACACCACCTGCTGGAGAAGCATGTGCTTACCAAGCAGCAGCTCTACTGGAAGGATCAACTCTCAAACTGGTACGGACAGCTGATGCACGAAGCCCAGTATCTGGAACCGGTGATGCGCAATATCGAGACGTTCCTTACCGACACGCAACAATTTGTGACCGGAGTGGTGGAAGTGGAACTGCGCCCCTACCATTTTGCGGTGCTGGGCTGTTCGAGCAACTATGACCTGATGAGCTCCAGGTTTGGCGAATATGGGGAATCCAATAAATCCTTCTCGGGTCAGGATGTGGTAGGATTCACAAAAGTGACCGCCAACCCATTGAAAATTTATTATACCATTCACGACAATGATTAATGTAAGCATAGCCGGGGGAACGGGATATACAGCAGGCGAACTGTTGCGTATCCTGCTTCGTCACCCTGAGGTAAACATCGAATCAGTAATCAGTACCACCTCCGCCGGGACAGCAGTTGCAATGATGCATCGCGACCTGTTGGGAGAGACAGACCTCTTATTCAGTGACAGGTTTATCAATCCCGATGTGATTTTTCTTTGTCTTGGACACGGATTATCACGTTCCTTCCTGCAGGAAAATGCGATTCCGGAAAGATGCAGGGTCATTGATCTTGGTAATGATTTCCGGAACGAGCCCACGTTTGGTAACAGGAAGTTTGTCTTCGGCTTATGCGAATTGAACAGGGAACAGATACGCCGGGCCGGCAATGTGGCCAACCCGGGTTGTTTTGCCACGACAATCATGTTGGCACTGCTTCCGTTGGCTGCGAAAAATATGCTGCGGGATGAAGTCCATGTGCACGCGATCACCGGCTCCACCGGTGCCGGCAAGAAGCCCGGGGCAACAACCCATTTCAGTTACCGCGACAGCAACATCTCCGTTTATAAACCCTTTACGCATCAGCATCTCGAAGAGATCGGACATACCCTGTCTTCTGCCGGCAACGACCAGCTTCCCCGGATTAATTTCGTGCCGATACGCGGTGATTTTGCCCGCGGCATCTTTGCCAGTGTCTACACGAAGTGGGACAGCCCGCTGTCAGAGGCCGAGGCAGTCATGTTCTACAAGGAGTACTACAAGTCATCGCCCTTCGTCTTCGTTTCAGACGAGCCCATCAGCCTGAAAGAGGTGGTAAACACCAACAAGTGTTTGTTGCATGTTGAACTTCATAATGGTTATATCCACATCACTTCCATTACCGACAATCTGGTGAAGGGAGCTTCGGGACAGGCAGTGCAAAATATGAACCTGATGTTTGGCCTGGACGAGACTACAGGATTAAAACTGAAGGGAAGCGCGTTTTAATGTATCAATGAACCAACTAATTGGAATAAAATGAATCTTTTCGATGTTTACAGTTTATGGGATATTGAACCGGTAAAAGCTGAAGGTTGCCGCGTGTGGGACAAAGAGGGAAAAGAGTATCTCGACTTTTACGGCGGTCATGCTGTCATATCCATCGGACATTCACACCCCGCCTATGTAAAAGCGTTGCAAAATCAGGTCGCAAAAATCGGGTTCTACTCCAACTCGGTTAAAAATTCATTACAAGGAGAACTGGCCCAAAAGCTGGGTGAACAAAGCGGTTATCCCGACTATTCGCTTTTTTTATGCAATTCGGGTGCCGAAGCCAATGAAAATGCCCTCAAACTGGCATCATTCCATACGGGAAAGCGTCGTATAATCGTCTTTAAGGAAGCTTTCCACGGCCGCACATCGGGAGCGGTCGCCGTGACGGACAACACAGCCATTCAGTCGCCGTTCAACCGTGGGCATGAAGTCACCTTTGTGCCTCTTAACAACATTGACGCAATTACGAATGAAATTGAAAAAGGAGACGTGGCTGCCGTACTTATTGAAGGCATACAGGGGGTAGCAGGTATTTATGTGCCGGATGCTTCATTTCTACAGCAGCTGGCAGCGTTATGCAAGACACACGGAGTGGTCCTGGTACTCGATGAGATTCAGTCGGGCTACGGCCGCTCCGGTCAATTCTTCGCTCATCAGCAGTCTGGCATAAAACCCGATTTGATTACGACGGCAAAAGGAATGGGAAACGGATTCCCCATTGGTGGAGTGCTGATCTCTCCTCTCTTTGAGGCTAAAAAAGGGATGCTGGGCACCACCTTCGGCGGCAATCACCTGGCCTGTGTTGCAGCCATTGCCGTACTGGATGTGATAAAGAAGGAATCACTGGTTGAAAATGCAGCCAGGATGGGATGCTATCTCACCGAAAAGCTCGGGGAAGTGAATGGCATCAAAGAAATCCGTGGTCGTGGACTGATGCTGGGAGTTGAATTTTTGCCGGAATACGCATCGATACGCGACCCGTTGTTGTTTAAAAGTCATATCTTTACAGGCGGAGCAAAAAATAATGTGATGCGACTTTTACCTCCTCTATCGATCTCTAAATCGGAAATAGACCTGTTTATCGACGAATTAAAAAAATTGACCGATTAATTTCTCAACCTAACTGGAGACTTTCTGCTGTGACATGCGTGGGTCTTCAGTTATTAAAGTATTTAAAATGAAAAACTTCACCTCTGTCCGTGATATCGGTGACCTGAAAATGGCTCTGGAAAAGGCAAAATATGTAAAAGAAAATCCTTTTGCCGATCAGGAACTCGGAAAAAACAAAACACTGATGCTTATCTTTTTCAACTCGAGCCTTCGTACCCGCCTGAGTACCCAAAAAGCGGGAATGAACCTTGGGATGAACGTAATCGTACTCGATATCAACCAGGGTGCGTGGAAACTGGAAACAGAAAGAGGCGTGATCATGGATGGCGACAAGCCGGAACATATTCTTGAAGCTATACCTGTCATGGGTTCCTACTGCGACGTGATCGGGGTACGTTCATTTGCCCAGTTCGAGAGCAAGGCCTACGATTATGATGAGGTTATCCTGAACCAGTTTATTCAATATTCGGGAAAGCCTGTCTTCAGCATGGAGGCAGCCACACGCCATCCGTTGCAAAGCTTTGCCGACCTCATCACGATAGAAGAGTATAAAAAGAAAAAACGACCAAAGGTGGTTCTCACCTGGGCACCTCATCCTCGTGCCCTGCCGCAGGCTGTACCCAACTCATTCGCCGAATGGATGAATGCTGCCGGTTACGAGTTCGTGATCACCCATCCCGAAGGATACGAACTGGATGAACAGTTCGTAGGCAATGCTGTGGTGGAGTATGACAAGGAGAAAGCCTATAAGGATGCTGATTTTATCTATGCCAAAAACTGGGCCGCCTACCGCGATCCAAACTATGGACAGATATTGAGCAGCGACTCTTCCTGGACGGTGAACAGCGCCAGTATGGCCCTGACAAACAATGCTTATTTTATGCACTGCCTTCCTGTGCGTCGCAACATGATAGTAACCGACGAAGTGATTGAGAGCGCTCAGTCGATCGTGATTCCCGAAGCTGCCAACAGGGTGGTTTCCGCTCAAACGGTTTTGAAAGAGATATTGCTTGGGATGTAATGATGTGCAGATATTTCTAAAAGGCTGATAGCTGACCGTCAATAACTGAAAATAAATCAAAAATAGAGAAATGGACAAGGAAAGCCTCTCCATTGTAAAAATTGGAGGGAACATTGTTGACAATCCGGAAGCGCTGGAGCTGTTTCTGACAGATTTCCACCTGCTGGGGGGACGGAAACTGCTGGTTCACGGAGGAGGTGTAATGGCCTCCAGAATGGCGGCACGGCTGGGTATTGAAACAAAAATGGAGCAGGGCCGGCGCATCACCGATGCAGAGACACTAAAGCTGGTCACTATGGTTTATGCCGGATGGATCAACAAAAATATTGTGGCATCTCTCCAAAGAGTCGGATGTAACGCCATCGGCCTCTCGGGTGCGGACGGCAATGCCATTCCCGCCCTGCGACGTGCTCCGGCACCGGTAGATTATGGATATGTGGGCGATCCTGATCCGGAAAAGGTGAATACAGATTTTCTGTCCCAATTGGTCGAATCGGGAATAACACCGGTTTTTTGTGCGATTACCCACGACGGACATGGTTCCTTGTTAAATACCAATGCCGACACAATCGCCTATTCTCTGGCAACGGCCTTATCGGAGAAATATGAAGCTTCACTCTATTATTGTTTCGAAAAAGAGGGTGTTTTAAAGGATATGAACGATCCACAAAGTATGATTCCCTCCATGGACCGAACTGAAAGCGAAGATTACAAAAGAAAGGGTATTATTGCAGACGGCATGATCCCCAAGCTGGAAAACTCCTTTCGTGCCATCGATAAAGGGGTGAAGGAGGTAATTATCCTGCACGCTAAAAATCTATTGTCGAAAAGAGGTACCATCCTGGTTAAAAACCGGCCACTGTCTGGTGCAATTTAAAGCGTGTAACCAGTATCGGCATATTTTATTCTCATCCAATTACAATGAATAAAGGATATACAGATAATGCAACGGAGTTATTGAGAAAGCTGATTTCCATTAGGGCTTTCTCAGGTGAAGAAAGTTTGCGGAGCGATTATCTGGTAAATTTTTTCCACGAGAAAAAAATCACTGTGAAGCGCATAGGAAACAACCTGGTTCTCCAACAGCCACATCGCGACAGCTCGAAGCCGACGCTGATGCTCAACTCCCATCTCGATACGGTTCAACCAGTTTCAACTTACTCCTTTGATCCGTTCAATCCTCCCGTTTCAGACACACATCTCTACGGATTAGGAAGTAATGATGCCGGTGCCAGCCTTGTTTCTATGATTGTTTCCTTCCTTCATTTCTACGATAAAAAACTCCCGGTCAATCTTATGCTGGCCCTGTCGACCGAAGAGGAGAACTCGGGCCCGGGTGGTATGCGGATGCTGTGGCAGACACTTCGGGATGAAGTTGATATGGCCATCATCGGGGAGCCAACCGGCATGAGAGCCGCCGTGGCAGAAAGGGGATTGCTGGTGATAGATGCCGAAGCGGAAGGTATCAGTGGGCATGCGGCCAGGGAGGAAGGAGTGAATGCCCTTTACATCGCACTGGAGGATATTGCCTTTCTCAGGTCGCTGAAATTCAACAAAATATCGCCATCCATGGGAGAAGTAAAGCTCACCGTAACGCAAATACATGCCGGTACACAGCATAACGTGGTACCTGACCGGTGCAGCTTCGTGATCGACATCCGTCCTACCGAGATGTACACCAATCAGGAGATTATGGAAATCCTGCAGCCAAAGGTAAAGAGCATCCTGCGGGCAAGGTCGCTGATTAACCGGAGTTCTGCGACACCAACAGGCCACCCGCTCCGGCAATGCGCAGAACAGCTGGACATTGAAACCTACACCTCTCCCACCACCTCGGATTGGATGCGAATTTCCTGCCCTGCCCTGAAGATGGGTCCGGGAGAGTCGGCGCGTTCACACCAGGCAGACGAGTTCATTCTGATTAAGGAGGTGGAAAAGGGAATTGAGGGATATATCCGGTTTATCACACAGCTGACCGCTGACTGCTCACTGCCGAATATATAAACTATGCATCTAAAAAGCTAATCGCTGGCTACTGATTAACAAATACATACAACTGAAAAAATGGCAAAAATCTGGGATAAAGGCTTCGATGCCGACAAACGGGTAGAAACATTCACAGTGGGGAACGACCGGGAATTGGATTTGCGACTGGCAAAACATGACATATTGGGATCAATGGCACACATTAAAATGCTGGTCCGCATTGGTCTCCTCGGGGAAGAGGAGGAAAAAGCCCTCCGGACCGAGCTGCAAGATATACTGACAGAGGTGGAGCAAGGCAATTTCCGTCTCGACAATGATGCCGAAGACATTCATTCACAGGTGGAAGCGATGTTGACAGAGCGACTGGGAGAAACGGGCAAGAAGATCCATTCGGGTCGTTCCCGCAACGACCAGGTACTGGTGGATATCAAACTGTTTCTCAAGGAGGAAATTCAGCAAATAAAAGAAGAACTGCTTGCACTGTTTGAATTGCTTCAGTCGCTCAGTGAAGAGAATAAAGATATCCTTCTGCCGGGCTATACCCATGCACAAATCGCGATGCCTTCTTCTTTTGGTTTATGGTTTGGCGCCTATGCCGAAGCATTGGTGGATGACATGCACACACTTGTTGCCGCCTGGAAGGTTGCGGATCAAAACCCGCTCGGTTCGGCCGCGGGCTACGGCAGCTCCTTTCCACTTGACAGGGAGATGACCACACGCGAACTGGGCTTTGCCACCATGAGCTACAATGTGGTAGCTGCCCAAATGGGCCGGGGTAAAACAGAGCGAATCCTTGCACAATGCATGGCCAATATCGCCTCTACACTCAACAAGCTCGCCACCGACAACTGCATGTATCTCTCCGGAAATTTTGGATTTATCTCTTACCCGAAAGAGCTCACCACCGGATCGAGTATCATGCCACACAAAAAGAATCCTGATGTATGGGAACTCATCCGGGCGCACAGCAACCGCCTGCAAAGTCTGCCCAATGAGATATCACTGATGACAACCAACATGCCACACGGGTATCATCGCGACTATCAGCTACTGAAAGAAGTGCTCTTCCCTGCTATTGAGACACTGCATACACTACTCGAAATGTCTCATTTTATGCTGGAACATATCGTTATCAATAAGGATATCCTCTCCGATCCGCGATATGAATACCTGTTTACAGTAGAAGAAGTAAACAAACGCGTGCTGCAAGGTATTTCTTTCAGGGAAGCGTATCAGCAGGTAGGCAAGGAAGTACAGGAGGGCATTTTTCATGCTGAGAAGAGAGTACATCATTCCCACGCCGGTAGCATTGGCAATCTCTGCACAAAAGAGATCAGAAAAAAAATGGAGATGGCTTCACAGCCAATCAAATAGACAAAGGGATGGAATCATTTTCCCGACTCCATCCCCATTCTCTGGTTTTTAAAAGGATTAGTGCTGGTGAGCTCCGCCTCCGGCCAGAATATCATGTACGGCCTCCACACTGTGGGTATAGTCCACATATGCTTTCACAAACTGACGACCCTCCTCCACCGAATTGTCCTTCACTTTATACAGAGCAACCGTTTTGTCGTATTTCTCCTGAAGTTGACCATTTACATGCTTGTTTAATGCTTTCAGTAAAGAAGCAAAATCACCTGTATTTAATGCTTTATCACTCATAACCGTGATGTGTGCCGTTGTTCCGGCAGGTTTTAATCCGGTAAAAGGAGCACCTTCCATTTCGCGATGTAAACGAATAAATGTTTCATAGAAATGCTTTTTTACAATTTCATACACTTCCTTGTCACCATTTCTCAGGCTGTAGGTTTTGTGGAACAAAGGTACCACCTCTGCCTCCATATCTGTGTCAATCCATTTCAAGATCAGATCAACATTGTTTGTCTCCAAAGCCTTGGCAGCGTCCTGCAGGGCGGGTCCGTCAAAAGAATCGCAATGAGCCGAAGCAGGCTGAGTACTTATAAAAGAGAAGATTGTAACCAGTGATAAAATAAACAGTGATTTCAACAGATGTTTTTTTAAACTGTAATTCCTTGTTTTCATAATGCTTTTCCATTTAAAATCCAAATAAAATTGGACAATTCATTTTAATTAACTTTTAAATTTTATCTTTGTGTCAGGGTGTTAAGAGGAAACAGGCTCTGCCGGGGAGCAACCTGTCAGCAATAAGCACCCTGACGGTACGCAGTAATGCTACTGGGGGAGGAGTTTCTACCTCCCTTTTTTTGTATTACTGATACTGTCCATATGGCTAAGAAAACCCGATCCTACATCCTACGGTAAACAATCTTTCCACAGCAGACTGTCCGGCCTTGTGGGCGGGAGCTGCAAATTCCTGTATCAGTTTACGATAGGCGGGGGTCACATACTAATTTAAGCAGACTTCAAAGCTGCAACATTATGATAGTGTTTCCCCCGTGGAAAAATTGCTTACACTGTAGGATTGTATGTTAATTGACAACACAAGGCACATATTCCTGTCCATGTTTGAGTACGAAAAATATCCTGTTCACCAGTTTACGGGCAATCTTGACGATGGCCTTCTGAGCGTTCATCCGTTTACGGTACCCTTGGTAAGCCATCGTCATTGCCGGGTCTTTCCTTATGGCTATCCAGGCAGCCTCGATTATATAACAGCGCAACATGGCGTGCTTGCGAACCGTGATGTTACCGTTTGCCTGACTTTCCCCGCTGGAATGACACATCGGTATCAGACCGATGTAGGAGGCCAGCGCATCGGCATTGCAAAACCGCCCGATATCGTCTATCTCGACCGCCAACGACATGGCGGTGGTTATCCCTATTCCCGGGACCGAAGTCAGCAGACGTATTGGCTCCTTGAGTGCATCACTGCGGGATAACGCACGCAGCAGGCGTGTTTGCCCCAGGAGTATGCCCCGCAGGCGTACAAACTGCTCAATATGTATCCCCAGTGCTTCCTTTCCATATTCGGTAGAAAGGAGTACTTCGCGTAGCCATGCCAGAAACCGCTTTGACCAGTTACCCACCGGATAACGTGTGAATTCCTCCGGGATATCTATTCCGTGGAAGCGTAAAAATGACTTTATCCGGTTCTTCTCCCTCGTGGTGTCTTTTACGATCCTGTTTCTCAACCTTATCAAAGAACGCATTTCCAGGGTGGCTATATCCGGCACATAAATACCTTTTAATGTCCCCGACCGTAACTCCCTGGCCAGTTTCCCGCAATCAACCGCGTCGGTCTTGCGCAATTTCTCCTTACTCATGGTCGGCACATCCGCCGGATTGACTACGATATTGTTGATCCCCAATGTTACTAACTTCTCATGTATCCAGAACCCGCTGAAGCCCGCTTCATAAACCGAATGATAATCCGCTCCCGGATAATGGGTTGTCAAAAACTTGTGCAGCGATTCCGGACTTGGAGATTGACTGAACCTCTTCAGAACCGAATGTTCCGACAATATCGATACCGACCAACTCTTCAAATGGACATCAATTCCTATATAAATATTTTGTCCTTTGAAATCTAATTTGTTACTTTGCCTTGTATTCATAAGCTATATTGTTTAAGTTAAGATTGTTATCTCTCAAAAACAAAGTTAACTAAAATGATATAGCTTTTTTACTGGACTACCTATCCGTCTTTTCCAAGTTTAAACATAGGAACTAATTTTTAATTGTTTGTTTTGTTATTTGTTTTTTACTAATTTCAGTTTCTGTTACGAAGATAGACCTTCATTAACCCAGGAATTGTCACCCAGGAGACAATCCTTATTATTTCATATTATTTAACAATATAAAAATAACCAAGTAATTCCCCAGTCGTTCAACTTCTTAATCCCTTTATTTTATGGAAGAAAGCATGCATACTCCTGATGAGCAACAGGGACATTCCCACAGTCATTTGCACCATCTGCTGGAAAGCCAGACATCTGCAGATCACATACGCGATGAAATATCACATCAAACGTATCATCACGATCGGGAATTATCTTATTGTCCCTTGTTCAGGGGAATGTCACAGAAGGAACATGATCAGTTCCTTGACAGAAATGTAAAAGAAATACTTACTTACAAGAAAGGAGAGACCGTCGTCCTTCAGGGAGAACCCATCAATTCAGTAATGTTGCTGGTACAGGGAAGCGTACGTGCCGAGATGATCACCATGGAAGGAAACGTATTAAATATCGACATCCTGGAAGCGGTCATTCCCCTTGCCCCTGCATTTATTTATGGTACAAAAAAAAGCTATCCCGTGGACGTGATTGCTGCGGAACCCTGCATCTTCCTGAAAATATCAAGGGAAGCCTGGCTGAATGAGATGGCTGGGAACCGACAGTTGCTGACCAATTTTCTGACAATGAATGCCGACCTCACCTTTTTTCTGACCAATAAGTTACAGATGATCTCCCTGAAAAGCCTCAGAAAGAAACTGGCTACTTTTTTCCTGGAGAAAACCACAGTGGAAAGAGAAAGTTTCGTCCTGAAACAATCACGCACTCAACTGGCAGATTATTTCGGAGTGCAGCGGCAATCACTTGCCAGGTCACTGAAGGAGATGGAGGATGATGGCATAATTCTTCTAAAAGGACGTACGGTGAGGGTGCTCGACCGAAACCGGCTCATCAGAGAATAAAAGCTATTTCACTACCTTTTTGTCAGCTGATTCGTGCATTTTTTCGTACTTTTGTAGAGAATACATTTTATTTTGAAATTGTATCCGGATCATTATTGGAAAACCATAACATTACACAGAAATGAACTTACTTGACAGTCTTGTCGAAAGGGCCAAAGCAAATAAACAGCGTATTGTTTTGCCCGAAGGAACAGAAGATCGAACGCTTATGGCTGCCGATCAGTTAATCCGCGACGGTGTAGCGGAAATTATTCTATTGGGAGATCCTGAAGAAATTGCGGAACGGGCAAAAAAATCCGGACTCAACAATATAAACAGAGCCACGATCATAGATCCTAAGAATCACAACAAAAAAGAGACCTACACTAATCTCCTGCTGGAATTACGTAAAAAGAAGGGAATGACTCCCGAGCAGGCAACATCACTGGTTGAAGACCCTCTTTACCTTGCCTGTCTGATGATCAAGAATGGTGATGCCGACGGTGAGATTGCCGGTGCACAAAATACCACAGGCGACGTGCTACGTCCTGCCCTGCAGATTATCAAGACTTCTCCCGGAGTAAAAGTGGTCTCAGGAGCCTTTATCATGTTTACACAAACACCACAATATGGAGAAGAGGGTGTCCTCTTGTTCGCAGATTGTGCAGTGATGCCTAATCCCACGGCAGAAGAGCTTGCATCCATTGCTGTAGCTTCGGCGCAGACGATGAAGAGTCTGGTGGGTGTGGAGCCACGGATAGCCATGTTAAGCTTCTCGACAAAGGGAAGTGCAGAGCATGAAATGATCGATAAGGTGCGAAAAGCCACCCAGATCGCAAAAAAAAGCGATCCCTCCCTGATGATCGACGGGGAGCTGCAGGCCGATGCCGCACTCGTACCGGCTGTCGGAGCAAGTAAAGCTCCGGGTAGCGCCATCGCCGGAAAAGCAAACGTGCTTGTTTTTCCCACACTGGAAGCTGGAAACATTGGCTATAAGCTGGTCCAGCGGTTGGGAAAGGCCGAAGCAGTGGGTCCCGTGTTACAAGGAATGGCTGCACCTGTGAACGATCTGTCCCGGGGTTGTTCGGTGGATGATATTTACAAGATGGTGGCCATCGCAGCGAACCAGGCCATCGGGATAAAACTATATAAATAATTGAATATGAGTGAAATGATTATAGAGCCGATTGAAAAATACGGGCTCACGATCACTGCAGAGAGTAAAAACAAGCCGTTGTTCTCAAAGATCGGGGTCGTGGGCGCCGGCAAGGAGGGAAGAACCATTATTATCATGACTGCCACTGCAGGCATGGATGTGGTCTTTTTGGATGAATCGCAGGAGCGGGTCGATTTCGTGATGGACGAGCTGGGTAAAGTGATGGATCAAAAGATCAGCAGCTGGGGGTTGACCCCTTCTGAAAAGAAAATCATCATGAACCGCATCACCCCCACATTGGTGTATGAAGATTTTGCAGGGTGTGACCTGGTCATTGAATGCAGCCGCTATTCCGAGAGCGGTCGCAGGAGCACGCCGGTACGAAAGAATATTTTCAAGAAACTGGAAGAAGTGCTCGATACCGATGCCATCATTGCCACCAACGGATCCACCATTATTATCAGTGAACTGGCTGCGGAACTCGACCACAAAGAGCGCTGTGTAAGCCTTTATTTTCCGGTCTCACACCCCGATGCCCGCATCCTGGAGATCTCAAAGGGAATGTATACTTCGGAAGAGGTCTATCAGGAGATGGAAATATTTGCCAAACTCATCAACTATAAACCTCATCGCATCAATGAAAGCAATGGGAATGTAAGCCTTCGTCTTCTGGTGATTATGCTGAACGAAGCCTGTCAGATGCTGCTCGAAAGAGTCAGCTCCCTGGAAGATATAGAAGAAACCCTGACGATCATTTACGGGCAGCGTTTTGGCGTTTTCCGCATGGCCGATATTGTGGGTATTGAACGTTTGGTTACTCTCATGGAAGCCATGTTCAACGACTTCGGAGAGACGCATTACAAACCCAACCCACTGTTATGGAAACTATACCGCTCCAATCAGTTGGGTGTGCGTACAAGAAAAGGGTTTTATATATACGACGAAAACGGAAATCCCGTTTCGATAAATAAAACAGTATTTAACTAAGGAGAAGCAGATATAGCATGAAAATATTGGTTTTAAATTGCGGAAGTTCATCCATCAAATACAAGCTTTTCGAAATGGAAAGCAAAGAAGTGGTCGCCCAGGGAGGCATCGAAAAAATCGGAATGAAGGGTTCATTCCTCAAATTTACATTATCCGACGGACAGAAGGTGATGCTCGAAGGGGAAATCCTGGAGCATCGTGCAGGTATTGAATATATTCTGGGTGTATTGCTAAGTGAAAAATACGGATGTATCAAATCCCTCGACGAGATCCATGCAGTAGGGCACCGGGTGGTTCACGGCGGTGAACGGTTTAATGCGAGCGTGCTGATTACCGACGAGGTCATTAATATGCTGAACGAATGTATTGAGCTGGCCCCCCTGCACAACCCGCCCAACCTGAAAGGTATTTATGCCATTCAGGAACTGATGCCCGACACACCACAGGTGGGTGTCTTTGACACGGCATTCCATCAGACCATGCCTGATTATGCCTATATGTATGGCATTCCTTATTCTTTATATGAAAAATACGGCATCCGTCGGTACGGTTTCCATGGCACAAGCCACCGGTATGTATCCAGGCGAGCTTGTGAATTTCTGGGAGTTCCCTATGAGGAACAACGCATCATCACGGCACACATTGGTAACGGAGGATCGGTCACAGCCATAAAAAACGGAAAATCGATTGACACCAGTATGGGCATGACTCCTGTAGAGGGTCTCATCATGGGCACCCGCTCGGGTGACGTGGACCCGGGCGTTATTTCCTACATCATGGAGAAGGAACATATGGGTACCAAAGGAATTTCCACGTTGTTGAACAAATTCTCCGGAGTCCTTGGAATCTCCGGCATCTCCTCCGACATGCGTGAAATACAGGCAGGAATTGACAATGGGGACAAACGGGCCCAACTGGCAATGAACACATACAATTATCGCATCCGGAAATATGTGGGGTCATACGCCGCCGTGTTGGGTGGTGTGGATATCCTTGTGTTCACGGGTGGTGTAGGTGAAAATCAGGCGATCACCCGTACCGATGTATGTAAAAACATGGAATTTATGGGTATAGAACTGGATGAGGAGCTGAACAATTCAGTACGTGCCAAGGAGGTGGTCATCAGTAAACCCTCATCAAAGGTAAAAGTGATGATCATTCCTACCGATGAGGAACTTACTATTGCTAAAGATACGGTAGAGATTTTCCGGCAACATCACTGACACGGCATTACTGCCGGGCAGGCTTCCAAAGCGAATGAATTTGATATTTCATCTCATGACAACAAACTGACACTCACCAAGCTAAAGATCCGGGATATTACATTGGCAATCGCCTGTATTGGGAAGGGGAAACGTGAGTCAGTTTTTTAAAAATACGGGAAAAATATGCCAAATCATAAAAGCCGCACTCTTCGGCAATCTGTCCAATTGGCTTATCACCTGATGCAAGTTTCTTTTTGGCACAATTTATCCGAAGATTCATGATGAACAATGAAGGAGTAAAACCAGATACGGCACTCAGTTTTCTATTAAGCTGAGAGGTACTGATACAAAGTTTTTCGGCAAGGGTAACTGTCGTAAATTGCGGATTCTTCATCTCGCTGTATACGATATCGGTTGCTTTCTGAAGAAAATCGATGCCGTTGTCTTTCTCTCTGAATTCTTCATTTTTCAATATGATGCGCATGTACTTTTCCTTGAGTAAACGGCGGTTTTCTATAAGTGTTTCAATCTGTATTAAAA
Source organism: Proteiniphilum sp. LBM24028 (assembly GCF_056629195.1). Taxonomy (NCBI): domain Bacteria; kingdom Pseudomonadati; phylum Bacteroidota; class Bacteroidia; order Bacteroidales; family Dysgonomonadaceae; genus Proteiniphilum; species Proteiniphilum sp. LBM24028. Next base: position 2,757,368 of record NZ_CM152817.1, read on the forward strand.
GCTCATTCAGGTGAAAAGGTTTACGGATATATGCATCCGCTCCCTGTTGTAATCCTTTTAACCGGTCTTCCTGTGTACTTTTTGCAGTGAGGAGAATCACCGGAATATGATTTAGTAACACAGAGGTGCGAATTTCGCGGCATAGGGTAAGCCCGTCTTTGTTGGGCATCATAATATCGGAAATAATGATGTCGGGCATCAACTCACCAGCACGTTCCAACCCTTTAACGCCGTCACGTTCGGCAAATACATTGTAGCGGGCAGAAAGGAGGGCCTTAATATAAAATACCACATCCTCGTTATCTTCTATAATCAGGATCGTTGCTCTTTGCCCCCCTCCGGCAGGAAGTCCACCCTCCTCTGACTTATTCGGTCCTTTGTCCGGATATCCCATTTCCGGAATTACCCTGACAGGTGAAAAATTCTCGGGCTGATGAATATTCCAGATGGGCAGGTTGGTTTCGACTGACTGGTACATGGGTAATGTAACCGTAAATATGGTTCCTTTTCCTTCTTCACTTTCCACCTCAATTTTTCCATGCATCATTTCCACCAGCTGACGGCAATAACTTAATCCGATACCACTTCCGTTATTTTTACCGGATTGGGCGCCCTGGTAAAAAAGATCAAAAATATGTTCAATTTCATGCTTCGATATTCCTTTTCCATGATCTGCTACCGTAAGGACTACATCTTTCTGCTTCACGGTTACAAGCTGAATGGAAATATAGCTGCCCGAATGACTGAACTTGATAGCATTCGACAGCAGGTTCTGCATAATATCGTCCATATAATATGAGACGAACTCCATCTCTATGACCGGTTCATTATACGTAAAAAGTAACTGTATATTTTTACTTTTGGCATACAGACGGAATGAATCTATGACCATCTGCAGGTAGACAACAATATTACCTTTTTGCCACTCAGGCGTATCCATTCCTGCATTGATTCGGGACATGCTTAGCAATTGGTTCACCAGGGACAGCAAATGCGCACCCTGTCGGTCTATTGCTTTCAGATACGATTTTGTTTCGGACTGGGAGAGACGTTTCTCGGCCTGCATATGATTGCTCAGGCCCAGGATAACAGTAAGCGGGGTTCGAAACTCATGGGTTATGTTTGTGTAAAAGCTCGTACGTATACGGTTTAAATTTCGGAGGACTTTGTTACTTTTTGTGCGTTGCAAATATGCATACATGAGCGTGATCAGCAATAAAATCAACAATACAACAAAGATAAAAGATGCATACAGAATGGTTCTTTTCTGGCTGGCCTCCATTTCGTTTCTTAGATTCAGTTCTGATATAAACTGCCTGTTTTTATCCCGCTCATACTTTAACCTCATGTCGGTTACCTTGTTAAGCTTTTGTATATTCTGGATACTGTCCTGGAATGCCATGCTGATTTTATAATCGTTCAGTGCACCGGAAAAATTTCCCAACCTGAGGTTATATTCATGCAGTAAATTGTATACTTCAGAGAGATGTTCAGGCGAATGAATATCGTTAGCAGCTTTTTTTGCCAGTTCAATATACTTTTTCGATTCTGCATAATCACCTTTCCACATCTTTATGCGTGCTATTGCCAGCGTAGCTTCCAGCCAGTGCCATGTATCAGTAATGTCGTTCATTATATCGTAAGCCAGCAAATAAGCACGCTCCGCCTTGTCATATTGCCGTTGCAGCTCATAGAGATATCCGAAATGAATATGGCATAAACCCACACCCATTAATGACTTTGCCAGTATATTCTGTTCCATGGAACGCTGATAATAGAAGAAGGCTGAATCATACATCTGTTTTTCTTCGAAAACAGCGCCTAAGTTGGCATAATTAATGGCCTGCCCCACGTGACTATTCAGTATCTTTTCTTCCTTCAATGCTTCCCGGAATGACCTCTCCGCTTCCTCATAGCTTCCCGAGGAAAGATGTATGTTCCCGATACCATTTATAGCCATGACCCGGTTCTTCCGGCCCGCAGATTCATTTCTGAGAGAAAAAGCTTCTGCCATCTGCAGTGCCTGGTAATGATAATCTGAAGCTTCAGGCAATGCTCCGATTCTTCTGAAATCGGTACCCAAATTATTCAGGGCCTGCGTGATCCCGAGAGTATCTTTAATTTTATAAGCAGACACCAACCCCTGCTGATGATAGGTAATGGCTCTTGAGAAATCGGATGATAAACGCATTCGTTCCCCCAATTCTTTATACAGGACAGACATGGCCAATTCATCCCCTTCGCTGATACTTTTTCTTAATAAAATATGAATGGAGTCAATTGAAAAACGATCTTGTGATATTCTCTCTTCAAGTTTTCTTTTCTCCACGCCGGAAAATTCATTTATCTTTCCATCCCGACTGCAGGAAATAAGCAATAAAATGAAATTCAGGGATATTGCTGTTAAAAACAATATATAACCAATTCCCCGGAAATAATATGCCTCCAATAGATTAATATGTTTTAAACGTAAGCACATAAATCTATATTTTGTACAAAAGTAATTAAAGATATTAATTTGCAGTATTTTTTTGTTCTTTTTTACAACATAACAATTTAAAAATAAGCAAGTTATTGTGTGTTTTGAGACATATAATTACAATTTATAGACAATATCTGCCAATGAATACGCATATAAGGCCTGAGAACAAGGTTAAAAGCAGAATGAAAGAAATCCGGGGTACCACGACAGAAAAAGAATAGTATTAAAATTAAAACAGCTCCGGGCAGTTTGCCCGGAGCTGTTCATATCATAATCAGATGTGATTTATTCTGCAATCACCTCGAAGGGTATCTCAACAGTAACCTCTTTGTGAAGCTTCACCACAGCTTTGTAATTACCTACTTCTTTCACGGCATCCTTGATGAGAATTAACTTTCTCTCTATTTCAAATCCTTTCGCCTGAAGTGCATCAGCGATCTGGATATTGGTCACCGATCCGAAAATAGTACCAGTAGAACTGGCCTTGGCACCGATGGTCAGTGATACACCTTCCAGTTTTCCGGCGACAGCCTGAGCATCCGCTTTTATCTGTGCAAGCTTATGAGCGCGCTGTTTTTGGTTTTCAGCCAATACCTTCTTGGCTGACTCGCTGGCTATGACGGCTTTTCCTTGTGGAATAAGAAAGTTGCGGGCATATCCTTTTTTCACGTTTACCACGTCATCTTTGTAGCCCAAATTCAGCATATCTTCTTTCAATATTACTTCCATATCTATCTCCTCCTTCTTATTTCATTAAATCGGTTACGTAGGGAAGCAGGGCAATATGACGGGCTCTCTTCACTGCTTGCGCTATACGACGTTGAAACTTCAATGATGTACCTGTAATTCTCCTTGGTAAAATCTTGCCCTGCTCATTCAGGAACTTCTTCAGGAATTCCGGATCCTTATAATCGATGTATTTAATACCATTCTTTTTGAAACGGCAGTATTTTTTCTTCTTTACATCTACTGACAACGGGGTCAGATATCTGATTTCTGATTGTTTAGCCATTACTTAATCCTCCTTTTCGTTTGATTCTACTTCTGTTTCAACCGGTTCTGCCTTTTCCAGTTTCTTTGATCTCACATTTTCTGCAGCTTGTGGATGGGCTGCATGTCTTTTGTCGCCTTTGTTGTTTCTTCTCTTCGCGGCATATTCCAATGCAAATTTATCCTGTTTCACGGTTAAGAAACGGATTACACGTTCGTCACGACGGAAATTGACTTCCAATTTTTCAACCACTGACGGATCAGCATTGAATTCAAGGAAAGTATAAAAACCGGTCGTTTTCTTGTCGATGGGATAGGCCATCTTGCGCAATCCCCAATCTTCTTCATTGACAATTTCAGCCCCTTGCTCTGTGAGGAGGTTCTTGAATTTTTCAACCGCTTCCTTCATCTGAGCATCAGACAAAACGGGAGTCAAAATGAAAACGGTTTCGTAATTATTCATACCAAATTAATTATTAAAGCGTTAAATAAATAAACTTATTTTTTCGAGGGGCAAAGATACAATAAATTATCTAACTATCAAAGTTCTAATCCTTTTAACTTTGCATGAAAAACCGATTTTTTCTTTGTCAACGGAGTCAGTCAACTTTTTATCCGTATATTTGTTTTTATATGTATCCAAAAGCATAGTGTAATGAAAAAAACAACCAACCAGGCACTGATCATTTTCGGTGCCTCAGGCGACCTCACATACAGGAAATTGATTCCGGCAGTGTTTGATCTTTATATGAACGGATCGCTTCCGGAAGGATATGCCGTATTGGGCGTAAGCCGGACCGAATTCACTGACAGCCAGTTCAGGAGAAGGATGAAAGAGGGCATCAGGTTATTTGCTCACTATAAAGATGCACCCAGAGAGAAGACCGATGACTTTCTGACCCGTCTTCATTACCTGAGTATAGACACCGGGAAAGGAGAAGAATATATACACGTAAAAGATAAGCTAGACTCACTGAATAAGAAACATAATCTCGGGTATAATTATATATTTTATCTTTCCACCCCTCCCTCTCTATATACCAGTATTCCCAAGTATCTTTATGGCCAGGGGCTTACGCAGCAGCAAAAGGGATTCAGAAGAATCATAATTGAAAAACCTTTCGGTCGCGATCTTGCTTCTGCCATTGCTTTGAACGAACAGTTGCTGGAGTTTTTTGATGAGGATCAGATATACCGGATCGACCATTATCTGGGGAAGGAGACAGTTCAAAACCTGATGGTCACCCGTTTTGCCAATGGAATTTATGAACCGCTCTGGAACCGGAATTTTATCCAGCATGTCGAAATTACAGCAGCGGAGCGCATAGGGGTGGAAGACCGGGGCGGCTACTATGACCACTCAGGAGCATTACGTGATATGATACAAAATCACCTTCTACAGGTTGCTTCCCTGGTGGCGATGGAACCACCCGCCAAGATCACCCCGGAGGATATCCGGTTCGAAAAGATGAAAGTCTTTCGCTCATTGCGTCCTTTCAGCAAAATCGATCTTAAAGAGAATGTGATTCGCGGGCAGTATACCGAAGCCACCGTGAGGGGGAAACAGTACAATGGTTACCGGGATGAAAAGAATGTAAATAAGGACTCCCGCACCGAAACCTATGCGGCCATGAAGATTTATATCGACAACTGGCGCTGGCAAGGCGTTCCTTTTTACATCCGTACCGGCAAAAGATTGCCCACAAACGTGACGGAGGTGGTGATTCATTTCAAGCCATCACCGCAAAAACTGTTCAAATTGGCCGACAACGCCACTCAATCCGACAACCAGCTGATTCTTCGTATCCAACCCGATGAAGGCATTCTGCTGAAGACCGGCATGAAGGTTCCCGGAAGCGGTTATGAAGTAAAATCAGTCAACATGGATTTCCATTATACAGATCTGAACGACCACTATATTCCCAGTGCCTATGAAAGATTGATTCTAGACTGTATGACCGGCGACAACATGCTCTATATGAGCAGTGAAGCTGCCGAAGAAACCTGGAGATTTGTACAGCCCGTGCTCGATTACTGGGAAAATGACAAAGAGGCACCGCTACACGGCTATCCTTCCGGATCATGGGGCCCCGATGTGGCCGACGACCTGATAGAAGGAAAAGAAAACACCTGGCGATACCCCTGTAAAAACCTGGCGGAAGACGGCATTTATTGCGAATTATAAAAACTCACAGATGAACGCCCGCATCCATGCCACGGCCCCTTTTTAACTTGTTCCGGGAGAGCCGGCAGATGGAAGATGATATTAAAATTGAAATATGGATATTCGGATTTGTAAAACACCAGACGATTTGAGTCAATCGTTTACGGCCTGGTTCGAAGAAATACTGATGCAGAAAGAGATGGTGACCGTAGCCCTCTCCGGCGGCTCCACACCAAGATTGCTGTTCGACTATTGGGCAGAACTGCCCCCTGGAGAAATAGACTGGAAAAAAATAAAATTCTTCTGGGGTGACGAGCGTTGCGTGCCGCCCACCGACGATGGAAGCAACTACAAGATGACAAAAGAGCACCTTTTTGATTTCCTGCCGGTGCCCCGGGAAAATATTTTTCGTATTCTGGGAGAGAACGACCCGGAGGCGGAGGCCAGACGATATGGAGACTTACTCAGTATTGAACTGGAATCGATACACGGTATTCCCTCTTTCGACATCCTGATGCTGGGAATGGGGGACGACGGACATACTGCGTCCATTTTTCCACATGAAATAGAGCTTTGGCATCATCCTGCAAATTGTGTTACGGCAACCCATCCCGAGAGCGGACAGATCCGGGTGAGCCTCACAGGTAAAGTAATCAATGCCGCCCAGCATGTGGCATTTCTGGTCACCGGAGAAAACAAGGCTGATAAGGTAGCTGAGATCATCGGTCACCCGCACAGGATTGAAAAAAAATATCCGGCAGCACTGGTACAACCGGATTCAGAAAATCTCATTTGGTTTCTGGATGAGAAGGCAGCCCAAAGGCTGACCGGGGAAAAGGATCAGCGCATGGGTTTAATCTTGTAATCACAGGCTACCTTTCCCTTTTCCATGTTGGAAAGTTTGCTCTTGATCATCCTTTTGCGAAGGGGAGATATCCTGTCCACAAACATAATCCCGTCGAGGTGGTCATATTCATGCTGGATCACCCTCGCCATATATCCCTCATATGTTTCATCGTGTGGTTGCAGGTTTTCATCAAGATATGATATCCGTATTTTGTCTTCGCGGGGCACTTTCTCATGGATGCCCGGGATACTGAGACATCCCTCCTCAACAAGCACCAATTCACCACTTCGCTCTGTAATGTGAGCATTGATAAACACCTTTTTAAAATTATTGAACTCAGGATGCTCCTCATTTGCGAGCGGAGCAAGATCTACAACAAAGATGCGATCCTCAAGGCCCACCTGGGGCGCAGCAAGGCCTACACCATCGGCACCATGCATAGTTTCATACATGTTGCCGATCAGCTCTTTCAAGTTGGGATAGTTTCCAGGATCAATATCCCTGGTAATCTTTCGCAACACCGGCTGACCGTAAATATAAACAGGTAAAATCATAATTTCATTCTTTTGCTTTCCATATATCCCTGCAGGATAATGGTGGCACTGATCTCATCCACCAGCGCCTTATTTTGTCGCTCCTTCTTTTTGAGTCCTCCGTCGATCATGGCCTGTTGTGCCATCTTCGATGAAAACCTTTCGTCGTAATATTCTACCGGAATGTGGGGATAAATCTTTCTGAATCTGTTCACAAAAGGTACCACCCTCTTCATATTTTCAGAGGGCTCATTATTCATCTGTTTGGGCAGACCAACCACAATCACCGCGACTTCTTCCTTTTTCAGATAGTCTGCCAAAAAATCAAACAACTTTGGGGTCTCTACCGTTGTCAGCCCGTTTGCAATAAGTTGCAACGGATCGCTTACGGCAATCCCCGTACGTTTTTTTCCGTAATCGATGGATAGCAGGCGTGGCATAATTTCAGTGTGTATCGAAATTACGCCTGCGCAGTTCAAAGTCTCGTCCCAGATACTTCTCCCGTACTACAGGATTGGCAGCCAACTCTTCAGCCGTACCCTGAAAGAGTACCTTTCCTTCAAAAAGCAGGTAAGCCCGGTCGGTGATACTGAGTGTCTCATCCACATTATGATCGGTGATGAGAATTCCAATATTTCTGAACTTGAGTTGTGCCACAATAGACTGAATATCCTGTACAGCAATGGGATCAATACCGGCAAAGGGCTCGTCGAGCATGATAAACTTGGGATCTATCGCGAGGCAGCGTGCAATCTCGGCACGACGCCGCTCCCCTCCCGAGAGGCGGTCACCAAGGTTCCGGCGCACCTTCTGCAAGCCGAATTCCTCTATCAACGTCTCCATCTTCTCCTTTTGTTCCCGGGCAGACATATTGGTGAATTCCAACACCGATTTAATATTGTCTTCCACCGTCATTTTCCGGAAGATGGAGGCTTCCTGTGCCAGATAACCGATGCCATTTTGAGCACGCTTGTAAACCGGATAACCGGTAATATTCTGTTTGCCGATAAATATTTCCCCTTCATTGGGAACGATCAACCCGACTGTCATGTAGAATGTGGTGGTTTTACCGGCCCCGTTGGGGCCAAGCAGTCCTACAATCTCTCCCTGTTTCACATTGATGGAGACATGATTCACCACGGTACGCTTGCCATATCGTTTCACCAGATTTTCTGTACGCAACATCAACGGTTCGCCCTGCAACTCCGTCTCATGTGAAGAAGCAACAGGCACTTCTGTATCAATGGAAGGCATTCTATCATCTACACGTTCATCCATGCGTTCGGAAATTTTTGCAAAGGTATGAAAAAATTGGCAGTTTACATTGACGCGGTGAGCACAATCGCCGCTTTTTCCATTTCGCCGCCCACAGGGGGGTGCATCTTCGCCACGCTTACCCTGGCATGCGATATACGCGGATATTTTTTCGTTAATTTAGAGAGAATACGTCCGGCTACATGTTCCAAAAGTTTGGAGGGTTGCTCCATTTCTGTTTTGACCAGATCAAACACCTCGGCATAATTGATGGTGTCATCCACCTCATCGCTTGTACAGGCTGCCGAGACATCAGCTTCCAACGTCATATTTACCACAAATACATTTCCGGTTTCCCTTTCTTGCGGCAGCACACCATGGTAGGCGTAAAACCGCATATTGGTTAGTTCAATTGTTGTCTTCATTCATCTTTAACCTCTTACTCTTGTTCGAACTCATGCTGATTCAAATATAAGAACAAATTTATTACATTTGTTGTTTTAAAAGCTAAATCATAAAGAAATGAAGACAAGTGAAATCCCTGAAAGGCTTTCATCCTTGAGACAATTCATGGAGGAAAAGCAGCTGGATGCTTTCATCATCCCCAGTACCGACGCCCATGTAAGTGAATATCCACCCAAGCATTGGGAATCCAGAAAATGGATAAGCGGCTTCACCGGTTCAGCCGGCACAGCCGTCGTTACCAAAGAACAGGCAGGTATATGGACCGATTCGCGCTATTTTCTTCAGGCTGCCGATGAGTTGGCTGACACGGGATTTGAACTTTTTAAAATGGGACAGGCCGGCACGCCCGATATGACGGAGTGGATTATTACTCATGTTGGACAAGGTGGTACGGTGGGTATCGACGGACTGGTCTACGCCGCCTCCGACGCCCTGACCCTGCAAAATGAACTTCAGTCCAAAAAGATCAAACTGGAGACCACTTTTGATCCATTTTCAGAGATACAGAGTGACCGTACCGAGATTCCTAAAAATAAAATATTTATTCTCTCCGACGACATTGCAGGTGAGACGGTGAAGAGCAAGATCGCAAGGATTAACAGCGAACTGAAAAAAGTGGATGCCGATGGCATCATCATTGCCACCCTCGATGCGGTAGCATGGACCTTTAACCTCAGGGGTAACGATGTGGATTATAATCCTGTGGCTGTAGCCTACGGATATGTTTCCGATAACAAGGCCATTCTGTTCATCGATAGGGAAAAGCTGGACGATGAGACTATCAATGCCTACACGGAGCAGGGAATCACCCTTAGGGATTATCCGGATATATTTGACTATGTAACCCACCTACCGGAAAACAGCAGTGTCTGCATCACCGGGAGCAAGATCAATTACAAACTGCGTCAAACCATTCCTCCCTCATGTCGCGTGGTGGATATCCCCTCCCCCATAGATCTGATGAAAAGCGTCAAAAACGAAACAGAACTAAATGGTTTCCGTAACGCGATGATCAAGGACGGCGCGGCTCTGGTGAAATTTTACATGTGGCTTGAGCAGGCGGTACCTGCGGGCAAGGTAAACGAGGTAACTGTAGCGGAGAAACTGATTGAATACCGCTCCCAGCAGGAATTGTTCGTGGGTGAAAGCTTCGGCACCATTGCCGGGTATGGGCCCAATGGTGCTGTGATACACTACCATGCAGTTCCTGAAACCTGCCTTCAGGTTGAACCGGAGGGATTGCTACTGATCGACTCGGGCGGGCAATACAAAGATGGCACAACCGATATTACCCGCACAGTGGCGGTGGGGGAACTTACCAAACAGATGAAAACAGATTACACCCGCGTGCTAAAAGGACATATCGCCCTGGCAACGGCTATTTTCCCTGAAGGAACGCGCGGATCTCAACTCGACATTCTGGCCCGAAAGGCTTTGTGGGACAATGGCCTCACCTACTGGCACGGCACCGGACACGGTATCGGCCACTTTCTAAACGTACACGAGGGACCACAGAACATCCGCCTGGAAGAGAATTCCACGAAACTACAGCCGGGGATGGTTACTTCCAATGAACCGGGATTATATCGTGCCAGTCAATATGGAATCCGAATTGAAAACCTCATTGTGACACGGGAATTTCAAAAGACGAAAGAGTTTGGCACATTTTACAATTTTGAGACAATTACACTTTGCCCCATCGATACGAAGCCAATCTCAAAAAAGCTCCTCTCAAAGAAGGAGATTAAATGGCTGAACAATTACCACAAAATGGTGTACCGCAAGTTGAAAAATCATCTGAACAAAGAAGAAAAAGCTTGGTTGAAATATAAAACGAAACCCATATAACAAATTTTGTCCTCCGATTTAAACCGGTGGATTCATTATCAAAAATTAAATTTCTAAATGGCTTTAGTTAAATCTGTTCGCGGCTTCAAACCTCAGATAGGAGAAAACAGTTATCTGGCAGAGAATGCCACCATCATCGGTGATGTGGTAATAGGTCGCGATTGCAGTATCTGGTATAATGCCGTATTGCGCGGAGACGTAAACTCCATTCGCCTCGGCGACCGGGTGAACGTGCAAGACGGCACGGTCATTCATACCCTTTATCAGAAATCTGTTTCTGTTATTGGCGACGATGTCTCTATCGGCCACAACGTGGTAATTCACGGGGCGAAAATAGAAAATGGCGCACTTATTGGTATGGGCGCCATCATACTCGACCATGCCGTGGTGGGTGAAGGAGCAATTATTGCCGCAGGGGCAGTGGTGTTGAGTGGTACGCAAGTAGAGCCCGGCAGCATTTATGCCGGGGTACCTGCCAAATTTGTAAAAAAGGTGGATCCTGCTCAATCAAAAGAGATGAATCAGAAAATTGCGAGCAACTACCTGATGTATGCAGGATGGTTTAAGGAAGAGTAAAATTCTCTTTAATCTTTTAATACACAGGAGATATATTCATTTCCACTGCCATCGGTCATTATAGCCGGCTGATCGGATTTTGTCAGAGAGGCAGTATTTATTGGTCTCAATTCATAAGTGTGAACGGGATTGTACTTCATGGTCCAAAGGAACGGGAAGAGAAAGAAAATTCCACCAATGATGGCACCCACATCGGCACTTTCGTTTCTCGACAACATAGTGTACAACGGCTCATACCCCTCTTTTTCAAGACGAACCTCGGTTGTACTTCCTACAATCTTGGTGTCGGAATAGGAATAGGGCGTCACCCCTTTGTATTCGCCATTCATATACACCTTGGCTCCACTCGGATCTGATTGAATCAATGTGTTACTTGAACAACTGGCAAATAATACTGCTAAAGCCACTAACAATGCGGCAGATTTCATGAAGAAAGGATTCTTGGACATATTGATTATTTTTAAGTGAATATGTTCCGCAAAGATAGATTTATTTTCACAATCTCACATAATTTCACTACACTTTTTCTCTTTCATATTTACCTGAAGAATTACAAGAAGCAGGCTCGATTTTTTTTCATTTATTAACTCACAAAACTGTAACTTTTTTCACATTTCCCATCTTACTATAAAACCATATCCGGCCCCGATGCTCACAAGTTTCATTTATCGGGTCACAAAATTTAATTTGTCATGAGATATCTCTTATTATTAATTTTAATCTTCTCCTTCGTACACACAGGGGCGCAACAACAGTCCCAGTCGCGCTTCCGCATCGGAATTGAATATGGCTCGTATAAGATGGCGGGCGAGATCAACGACCAATGGGAATTCCGCCAGGTCAAAACACGTTACGTTACCCAGGAGGATCAAACCGGGAGCGAACATGTAAAAGGTGAAGGTGAAGTGTATTATGCCGGGCTAAAATCGGAGCTCTCCGTATGGGAAAACCGGCTCACGCTTACATCTGGATTCCGATATTCACGCGTCAATGAGCGGATTTCGCCAAGCTGGGACGCTCCGCTTTATCTGTTTCATCCTTCGGACCAGGGAATTGAGCTTTTTCGTGTGCGCGGCATGAATGAGTCGATCGGATATGTGGGAGTTCCTCTAGAGGCAGATTTCCTCTTATGGGGACGACTCAGTAATTGGCAGGGATATGTGAAAGCAGGCATACAGGCGGGCATGAAAATACATGGAAAAACCACAATCGATTTTGCCTCGAAGGAGATGGAAAAATACGGGGATGAGATAATCACTGCAGCCGGGAAAGCCCCTTCCAATTTCCTCCTGAATACATACGGCGGACTCGGATTACGCCTGATTCTCAATAACGGGATCCGTTTATCTATCGAAGCCTTGTTTCCCCAACACTTCCTCACAAAAGATAATTTCTCTCTGCTTGCTTCTGAATCTTACGGTGGCGCCCAACTCTCGGTTTCTCTTCCTGTGAATCTTTTTTCAATGAAATAGATAAATTTTAAAAAAATAATCATGAAGTATATCCACCTCTTAATGCTTACGTTCATTCTTGTCGCTGCGGCAGGATGTTCACGCAGTTTCGATTATCGCATCTCTGATTCGGTGTTTATTGAAGATGGGGAAAACCCCGGGCTTCCCATTTACTCGGAGAAAGGGTACAATAGCTTTGGTGTCTATTGGGGATTAACTCCCTGGAGGAGCGGGAGTGGCCATGATCCTTCCAAAATAGTGGTAAAAGATGATTCATGTCATATCCATCTCTCCGGCAGTATTGGAGGAGAATTACCTTACACGCTGGTACTGTCACTTCCCGATTATATACCCGGCAGCTTTACAGAATTACTCTCCCTGAACGGGAAAGATTTCGATCTGAGCGGAACGCAATGTACTCTTTCCATGTTTTCACACAACTCCCGGTGCGATTTGAAAATTCTGGAAGGGAACTTCAAGATTAAGCGAGCGCAAAACCTATATGTAGATAAGGAACTGCAGGGCGCAGTCCTGTCCGGCATATTCTCGTTCAAGGCAATTGTGGGAGACGAACCGGCAACATTCTCCAAAGGACGGTTCGATATGCGGTTCGGTGAAGAAAATTTTTACTACCTGCAGTGACACAAACCGGAGACGGGCTATAATTGGCAAGATGCAGCTATTGACAAGATAAATGGATAAATAAAACAATTCGTACTGCCTGGGAGAATCACCTTTCGTGTGCAGTACCTCGGCGGTCGGCAACAACCATTTTGTAGAGCTGGTCGTTGGGACGGATCTTTTCGTTGACTTTAATGGAAAAATGATCACCCTTGAATGCCTCCGGCACAGTGGCCATATCCACGCGAATATCATCTGCCGTCAGAAAGAGAGCGCCGGTGGTAGGACCTGTGATCAACAACTCATCACCCTGTTTCACCGATTGCGTCTCTACCAGAAACTCTGTCACCCCCAGGTTTCCGAAATGCTTGACAGCCTTGCCCACATACACTTTCCTCTTCGCGGCACCCGACCCGTAACGATGCGTCCACTCGCCCAACCGCTGTCCAAGATAATAGCCGTCCCAGAAACCGCGGTTAAAAACGGTAGATAGTTTTTCGTTCCATCTCTCTATCTTCTCACCCGTAAATGTATCGTTACAATAGGATTCAACTGCCTCACTATAACAACTTGTCACAATGCGGACATACTCCGGGCCCCTCGCACGCCCTTCAATTTTGAATACCCGCACACCCGCATCCATCATCTTGTTAATAAAATGAATGGTTTTCAGGTCTTTGGGCGACATAATATATTCATTGTCGATCTCCAGTTCAATATCACTTGTTTTATCTTTCACGGTATATCCCCTGCGGCAGATCTGATTGCATTCACCCCGGTTGGCGGAGAGATTTTTCTCATGCAGGCTGAGATAACATTTACCGGAAACTGCCATACAGAGCGCACCATGAGCGAACATTTCGATCTGTATCAATTCTCCACCGGGACCTTTGATCTGTTGTTCCACGATATCTTTGTGGATGACTGCCACCTGCTCCAGATTCAGTTCCCGGGCCAGCACCACCACATCGGCATATTGGGCGTAAAATCGTAATGATTCTGTGTTTGTGATATTCAGCTGCGTAGACAAATGTACCTCAACTCCAATTGAACGGGCATACATTAGTACTGACACATCTGCAGCAATCACGGCAGACAGGTCCGCTTCCTTTGCTGCATCCACAATCTTGCGCATCAATGCCATATCATTGTTGTAAATAACCGTGTTCACCGTGAGATAACTTTTCAGATTGTTTTCGCGACAAATACGGGCGATATTATGGAGATCTTCTATTGTGAAATTATTGGAAGATCTGGAGCGCATGTTCAAACCCTCTATGCCAAAATATATTGAGTCTGCTCCACCTTGTATAGCTGCTGCAAGAGATTCATAGGATCCTACAGGAGCCATTATCTCATAATTTTTTCTGGATTTCATTGTTCAGCTCTGATTTCAAAGCACAAATGTACAAAAAAATCATCAAAAAAGGGTGGCTCGTGACGAGTCCACCCTAACACAACAAGTTATTGTAAATACAATAAGACTTAATCTATCGAAATCTTCCTTATAAAGTCCTCTGCATCGGTAAATGCACCGGACATCACCTCCTGCACTACTCCTCCCATTTGTACGGCGAGCATTGCCGAATTCATGCGCGACACGTATGTTTGCCCGTCGGCTTTCTGATGTATGGAAATCCGGCAGGGCATCATGTTTGCGTAAATACGCAACGCATCATCCGACAGCAGCCGATAGGCATAGTCGGGTTTACACAGTTCCATCACTTTTACCGGCAAAACCTCTTTACCATTCTTCCTCATTGTCTCCTGCAGATCGAGTATCTGAATTACTTTCCATCCGTTTTCAGCAACAATTTCGGAGAGGCGATTTACTGTTTCATCGAAACCATACCGACTTATATTTTCAAAAAACATAGTGTTCATCACAGGCCTCCTTTACGATTTCTTTAATAGTACTTCCTCTATAGCTTGTTTAAAGGCATCCTTCGGTAGTGCTCCCTGTGCCATTTGAGGGGCCTCGTTCATTGGCACGAAAAGCAGAGACGGAATACTCCGGATACCAAACTCAGCGGCCAGTTGCTGCTCAGCTTCAGTATCCACCTTATAGATATATATCTGACCATCATACTCCTCGGCCAGTTCCTCAAGAATAGGTGCGATCATCTTGCACGGGCCACACCAGTCTGCATAAAAATCTATGATGGCGGGCTTGTCGCCCAGATAGACCCACTTATCTGGATTTTTTTCAAAATTGGCCACTTTGCTTAAAAAGTCGGCTCTTGTCAAATGAATTGTTTTGTTTGTCGTTGTTGTTGTCATATTATTTTCTGTTTTTATTGTGTTAGTTTCCACCGGATCCGAACTGTTTTCTTGACTCTGATTATTACATGCAGCCAAAGTAACGGTCACTGCAACCGCTATTAATAGAATTCCTTTTCGTTTTAATTTCATAATTTGTTGTTATTTTCCTTTTCGTGATTGTCAGTTGTTCCAGCTACTTTCTTTGGACTGTTCTTTTGTGAAAACATGTCGAAGAGAAGGTATCCGAGTAATGCCCCGTAAATCAACATTCTGTACGGATTGGATGTAATGGGACAGGTGCCGCTGAGACAGCCCACATAATAATAATAAAGGTAACCTCCGATTGCTCCGACTGTTACTCCCGCTATTTTGAGCCAGTGTTTTAAAAAAAAATTTTTCATTGATTCACGTTTTATTATTCCTGCAATCAGTTTCCTGATTTTTAATCTATATTCTAATTTAATTTTTCTCGTTCATAATCGATAAACCCAAGCTGTTATCCATATTATTGCATTGCATTATACACTTTAACACATTTGTAGTACGCTTGTCTTTCAGTGAATAAAAACTGTTTTTCCCTTCTCTACGGCAGTTCAGAATTCCTTTTGCCCGCATATCGGTAAGGTGGTGAGACAGTAGCGACTGTTCACAATTCATACCTTCCATCAACTCAGTGACCGACTTTTCAGCAGTTTTTGAAAGCTGTAGAATCACGCATAAACGGGTTTCATTCGCCAGTGCACGCAATAAATAAGCAGCTTCCTCAAACCGTGACTTGTCTATTTTGTTATTCTCCGACACTATTTCAGTTTTCTCCATCTTTTATAATCAATCTTCAAAACAATACATGAACATATATTCATGTATTTTTGTTCAAAAGTATAACATTTTTTTTGCAGTACAAAATTTTAGCGGACTTTTATATAATAGGTGAGCCTTGTTTCAATCAGCCTATGTGCGGAACGGGAGAAATAGGCATTTTCACTGCGGCGGCTCTCAAACACATCTCCCAGTCCGAAATAATAACGTCCTTCCAGATTGAAGACGCCAAGAAGGGTTTGCAGTTCAATGCCAGCTCCGCCGATCAATCCGTAATCCACCCTTTTTAATTCACTGAAGGGGCTGTACTGATAACCGATTTTTGCATTCGGGTCAGCAGCCTGTTTTTCCGCCATATCTTGAGCCAAAGCCTGGCTCATCTTGGGGTTATCGTTCAACAGAAGACTAATCTGCGGACCTGCATTTATGATAAAACGGATTTTTTTTCCGAAGTAGACATGGGTCATGAAAGGAATCTCAAGGTAGTTCAACGTTCTGCTGTATGCAAAATCCTGTTCCGTATTAAATTCTTCCTTCCATCCCCTTTGTGCATAATTTAATTCGGCGATCAGCCCCAGATGTTTTTCCGTAATATATCTGGCAGATATGCCGCCGTTAATTCCCATCAGGTACGATTGTTGAACGGTGGGCATAAAATCAAGGCTTGACGACATTACACCCCCACCCGCACCAATATAAAGCTCGCTCTTAAATACATCTTTCTTTTGTGTATATGCGGAAAATGTACACAGCATGGCGAAGATAATTGTCAGTAAAAGGGGTCTCATTGGTTTCTGCCTGTTTTTGTAATCCTCCCGTTGGTATCGTAATAGACAAAATACAACCCGTTGTTAATAAAGCCTCCCCAGTTGTTCATCCGCTCAAAGTGAAACGCAAACTGCAGGGAGCTCACTCGTATCTTTCGGATCTCCTGCTCGAAACGGGTCCCGTAGCGATTCAGGGCAGTCATAAAAAAAATACCGGTATCATATCCCCATAAACCGTAGGAGGGATGTGTTTCCATCAGGTTCCGCCCATACCATTTTCTGAATGTATGAGCAAACGCCTCCGTGGCGGGATCGGTTTTATCAATGAAAAAGGGTGTATAAATGTAGGTTCCAAAAAAATGATAATCATCAATCAGCTCCGTGTATGTCTGCCATTCCGGATAACCAAAAAGACGTATGACGGAAGTGGAGTCTGTTCCTCTCACCTCTTTCAGTTCAGCAATCAATTGTCTGAGAGTGTTTGAATTGGCAGAAGTAGGAATGATCACATTTTCTTTTCCCTTCCGTAGCAACGGTATAATGGCACTATCCAACGTCCCCGTCAAAGGAAGTGATCCGAATTCTATCCGATTTCTCCCAAGATTGTGTTGCAGTTCAGAAATAAACTCTTTCTTGTCATTTTGTCCCTCTGTGACAAAAATAATATTGGTATTCCCGAATGTACTGGTAAAAGCAGAGGATGCTTTTGTCTGAGTAGCACTGCCCACGGGGTTCACTTGAAAAATGTTTCCGTTATTTAAAACTTCACCATTACTTTGTGAGAAGGGTACTACATACTTGATGTTGTTTGCTTTTGAGAAGTCCGAAATCAACCGGATCTGTGCATCGTTCACACCTCCTATGATCAAGTGTAGAGAACGCATCTCCATGGTTTCGAGCAAACTTGCCAATTTCTGGGTATTATCTCCCCGGCCTATCTCAAAAACATATAGCTCCAGATTTACACCGCTGTTTTTCATCGCTTCCACAGCCAGTAGAAAGCCCTCATAATACTCCTGAAGACGAATATGACCTCTGCCTGTTTCATCGAGAAAAGGTAATAAAAGGCCAATTTTCATCATATCAACTCTATCAGAAACAAGGTTTTGTGTCAATAAACGGTTCGTCTCTTTTTCCTCCACACGGGAGTTCTTTTCGACAAGACTTCTTTTCACCGGAATAATAAGTTCCATATTCGCTTTCAATCCTCCACCGAGCATCGGATTCATGCGTTCAATGTCAGACACCTTCACCTCGTAATTACGTGCAATACTATAAAGCGTTTCTTTCTTTTGTACCAGATGAATGACATTCGTCGTCTGATTTTCATAAGGCACAATTCGTTCATACGATTCAAAAAAAGGAATCCGGATTGTTTTTCCGGTACGAAAAGTATCCGCAGATAGTCCGGGGTTGGCCAGCATCAGATCAGCAGCTTTCAGCGAATAGGTCCGTGAAACCGAATAGAGTGTCTCTCCGGGAAGAATGGTATGGTAACGGTAGTTTTCCTCTTTTGCTTCGCTGATCACACGACGTTGCGGAATGGTAAGGACTTGCCCCTCGGTGATATCTTCACTGATACCCGGATTATAACGTTTTACCTCATTTACCGTAGTCTGATACATTTTGGAGATACTGTAAATTGTCTCTCCACTTGAAACTGTATGTCTGAATGTGCTGTTTTGATCCACCGGCACTCCTTCAGTTGACGGGGCAGTTGAAGCTGAAATAAGTTCTGCATTTTCTTTAGTTACAGGGATAAGCAGTTCCTGTCCGTTTTTAAGGCCGGTATTCGACCCTGGATTATGACGAATTATTTCTGTGATTGGTACCGAAAAGGTGCGTGAAATGGCATAAAGTCCCTCACCCGACTTCACCGCATATTTAAAAAAACGCTGCCCCTCCACAGTCACCGTCTCATAAGGAGAACCCTGTGCCTGTACAGGTTGAAATCCAATCCCCAACAAAAAAACCAATGTTAATATCTTGGTGAAACAGAATATATTATGCATTTCAATAAATTTTCTCCTAAAGTGCCTTTTACTGCTTTTAGCGCACAAAAATAGGAAAATAAATTGTAATAGTACCTTTCCCCCCATATCTCTTACGCTTTGTTTGACAGTAATTAAACTATTTAAACAGAAATACAGACAAGGATACGGAACATTTTCATTCGCTAGAAGGGGAGTGGCTCTTTATTTTGAAGAGGAAAGCCGGATGCATCCACCGCATCGCTTGATGAAACGGTATTTTTAGCCTGACTGTTCATTCGAGACGGTCTTTCCACATACTTCTGTCCCACCGCATAATCATCCAGATTTTTGAAACGGGCATATTCATTGTCGAAACGCATACTGGCAATACCGGTGGGTCCGTTACGATGCTTTGCAACGATAATCTCCGCAATACCTATCAACGAGTTTCCCCGCTCGTCCTCGGTAATACGGTAATATTCGGGACGGTGAATAAAGCATACAATGTCAGCATCCTGTTCAATGGCACCCGACTCGCGCAAGTCGGCAAGCTGCGGTCGTTTTCCTTCTGTTCCCTGACGTGTCTCCACACCACGGTTCAACTGCGACAAGGCAATAATGGGAATGTTTAACTCCTTGGCAAGTCCTTTCAGGGATCGGGAGATCATGCTCACCTCCTGTTCACGGCTCCCGAAACTCATGCCACTGGCATTCATCAATTGGAGATAGTCGATAATCAACACTTTCACCTTGTGTTCACGCACCAGGCGGCGGGCCTTGGTACGTAATTCAAATACGGATAAACTGGGCGTATCGTCGATGTAAATAGGGGCATTGTACAAAAATTTATGATTTTTATCCAACCGTTCCCATTCATCTTCCGATAGACGGCCGCTTTTAATGCTTTCTCCCTTTATTTGGCATACGTTGACAATCAATCGGTTCACCAGTTGCACATTCGACATCTCAAGCGAAAATATGGCAACAGGTTGTTCAAAATCGAGGGCGATATTTTTGGCCATGGAGAGCACAAAAGCAGTTTTACCCATGGCAGGCCGGGCAGCAATAATCACAAGGTCGGAGTTCTGCCAGCCCGATGTTAGCTTGTCCAATTCTTTAAACCCTGTAGGCAATCCGCTCATACCGTCTTTCCGGTTCGCTGCAAGCTGAATATTGTGCATTGCCTCCCTGATGACCGGATTGATCTGGATCACATCCTTCTTCACATTCCGCTGGGAAATCTCAAACAAACGTCCTTCGGTTTCCTGCATCAGATCATCTACATCCACTGTTTCATCAAAGGCATGCTGCGAAACCTCAGAAGAAAAAGATATCAACTCCCTGGCCAGATATTTCTGTGCGATAATCCGCGCGTGATACTCAATGTGTGCCGCAGAAGCAACCTTCTCCGAAAGCTCGGCCACATAAACAGCTCCACCGGCAGCATCCAGTTCACCCTGGCGCTTTAGTTCCTCTACAACGGTAAGCACGTCAACCGGCTTTTGCTGCATAGCCAGACCTTGTATTGCACCATAAATGAGCTGATGTGTGGGATCATAAAAACTTTCCGGCCTTAATATCTCACTCACAATGGAATAAGCATCCTTCTCAAGCATAAGCGCACCCAGCACCGCCTCCTCCAACTCCCTGGCCTGTGGGGGCAGTTTTCCAATATCGGGCGCTACAACTGTTTTTTCAACTACTTTGACAGCCGGTTTCCGTTTTTGTTTCTCCATTATTAATTTAGCATAATTCGAATTAACGGTAAAGTTAGGGAACTTATTCATTACGGAGGAAAATTCGACTGCTCTTTCTTTCCTTAAGTTATGAACATCGAATGTTGATAACTTTTAAGAGTGTGAACTTTTTAAATCGTGAATTTGTTCTATATGAGATTTATTCTTATTAAATAATGATTCTATAATTCCTGAATAACATGTATACGGAAAAAGAAATAAAGGAAAAACTACGTAATAAAGGCTTGAAAATTACTCCGCAGAGAGTCGCGGTTTTAAACGCAGTTTATACACTTAACAATCATCCAACAGCTCAACATATCATGGATTTTGTTCATAAAAAATATTCAAATGTATCTGCGGGAACCATTTACAAGACTCTTGACACCCTGGTGGAAAAGGGAATGATCACAAAAGTCCGGACAACTCACGATGCTACGCGTTACGATGGTCGCACGGAGAACCATCACCACCTTTACAATAATGAAAACAACAGTATAGAAGATTATATCAATAAAAAACTAGACCTTATGCTGGATGTTTTCTTTAAAGAAAATAGCATACCCGGTTATGAGATAAGCTCGATAGATGTGCATATAAACGGGAAATATCAGAAAGGGGTTGAATGAAAGAAGAGTATTTAATATTATAAGTATATGAATGCAGAAGAACTGAAAAAACAAGAAAACAAGAAAAATCAGGAAAGAATGACCACCGTTTCCGGTGCACCGGTAGGTAACAACCAGGACGTGATGACCGCAGGTCCGCGTGGTCCGATGATGTTGCAGGATGTGTGGTTTCTGGAAAAACTAGCCCACTTCGATCGTGAAGTTATTCCTGAAAGACGCATGCATGCCAAGGGATCGGGCGCATTTGGAACTTTTACCGTAACACACGACATCACACAGTATTCCAAAGCTAAGATTTTCTCTGAAATCGGGAAAAAGACGGAAATGTTTGTCCGCTTTTCCACGGTTGCAGGTGAACGTGGAGCTGCAGATGCCGAGCGGGATATTCGCGGTTTTGCCATGAAGTATTATACTGAAGATGGAAACTGGGACCTTGTAGGAAACAATACTCCGGTCTTCTTCTTTCGTGATCCGCTGAAGTTTCCCGATCTGAATCACGCTGTAAAACGCGATCCTTACACCAACCTGCGCAGCCCCAACAATAACTGGGACTTCTGGAGCAGCCTGCCTGAAGCGCTTCATCAGGTTACCATTACAATGAGCGACAGGGGGATTCCACGCAGTTACCGGCACATGCATGGTTTTGGAAGCCATACCTACAGTTTCATCAATGCCGACAATGTACGTTATTGGGTGAAATTTCATTTCGTGACCCAGCAGGGCATTGAAAATCTTACTGATGAAGCGGCCGGCGAAGTGATCGGAAACGATCGCGAGAGCCATCAGCGTGATCTGTTTGAAGCCATAGGCAACGGCGACTTTCCAAAGTGGAAAATGTACATTCAAATCATGACCGAGGGGCAGGCCGGACAGATGCCCTACAATCCGTTCGATCTCACCAAGGTATGGTACAAAGGTGAGTTCCCACTTATCCCTGTGGGTGAGTTTGAGTTGAATCGAAATCCCGACAACTATTTTCAGGATGTGGAACAGGCTGCCTTTAATCCGGCCAATGTAGTACCCGGCATTGGCTTCTCTCCAGACCGGATGCTGCAGGGACGACTCTTCTCCTATGGTGACGCACAGCGTTATCGGCTGGGAGTGAACCATCATCAGATTCCGGTGAATTATCCAAGGGGTGTAAAGGGAGGTTATAACTCCTACCACCGCGACGGACAAATGCGTGTGGATGGCAACCATGGCGCTACGCTGCATTATGAACCAAACAGTTACAACGTCTGGCGGGAACAACCGGAACATGATGATCCTGTTCAGAAAGTGAACGGCGACATCAAGCGATGGGACTTCCGCGAGGATGATGATAACTATTACGAACAGCCAGGCAAACTGTTCCGTTTAATGAAACCGGACGAACAACAACGTCTCTTTGCAAACACGGCACGCAACATGGGCGACAGTGATGAGATCATCAAGATCCGTCATATTGGCAACTGCTATAAAGCCGATCCTGCCTATGGCAGGGGTGTGGCCGACGCCTTGGGAATTTCCTACGATAAAGCGGGAATACAATAGACATTTGCACCCCCGGTTTATTTACGTTCGGGCAAGCTACGCAATCAAAAATATGATTGCCCACATTACCGGCGTGATCTGCGAGCATGCCAAGCCAAGTCGTGCATTAAAAATTGCCGGTGCTATCTCCGCAGTCACGCTCTCCGCATTAATGGCAATGAAAAATGAAGAGGTCGCCTTCCAGGAATGAATTATCTATAACGAGATAGATCAGACAATTCGAAATCTGATATGCATCGTACAAAAGGAATGGTCGAAACTGATAAAATCGCGTTGGATATTCTTACACACAAACAATAGAATCATTTAACGCAACAAAAATCTTTATAACCCTTATTAACTTAGGTTTTTATCCCTTGATTATTAACTTTGCAGATTTGTAAGGAAATAGATAAAAGTATGCATATAAAAAGATCAATCGCTTTATTCGGTTTGTTGTTTCTTTGCCTTACCATGGTTTTTTCTCAGGACGAAGTGGTCTGGGCCTTCTCGTTAAAAGACGTGGGAAACGGTGAAATTGAACTTGTTGCAGATGCTCAAATAAAGCAGGGATGGTATCTTTATGATACAAGTATTCCCGACGGCGGACCTACCCCCACGCAAATCAGCTTCGACCAAATTGCCGGTGCAGAGGTGATTGGAGATTTTCATGCCGAAACAAAGGCAAAAGTGAAATACGACGGCATCTTTCAGATGACTATTGGCACATTCCAGAATAATGCCCGGTTCATACAACGGCTGAAGGTGACCGAAAAAGCCGGGTTCATACTTCAGGGTGACGTAAGGGCTCAGGCATGCGACAACAGCAGTTGTACCCCTCCCCTGCCGAACGATTTTTCCTTTACGGCAGCACAATTACCGGCGACAGTGACTGCGAAGGCATCTGCGCCAAACACACCCGTTCCATCAGCCACAAGCGAAACAAGTCTGCCGCTCATACCCTTTACACCTGCACAAGTTACGGACAGCCTGCAAACCATCTCGCCCGTCGCTGTCTCCTCAGACGGTATCGATAGTGATCTGCTCTGGACACCGGTAACCAAGGAACTCCAAGATTTCGGGATGAAAGGAAGTACTGCCGGCATGTCGCTGTTCTGGATTTTCATCTCCGGCTTCATCGGGGGTCTCATCGCATTAATTACCCCGTGTGTCTGGCCCATGATTCCTATGACAGTGAGTTTTTTCCTGAAACGTAATAAAAAGGAGAAAAAGAAAGCTGTCACTGAAGCAATGGTCTACGGTGCCGCCATTATTATCATCTATGTGATACTGGGACTGCTTATTACCGGCATCTTTGGTGCCAGTGCACTGAATAATCTGGCTACCAGTGCCCTGTTCAATCTTATTTTCTTTGCCCTGCTGGTGGTGTTTGCCATTGCCTTCTTCGGAGGCTTTGAAATGGTGCTGCCTGCAAAGTGGACCAATAAGATGGATGAAAGGGCAGATAAAACATCAGGAGCACTGAGCATTTTCTTTATGGCATTCACTCTGGTCCTGGTATCCTTCTCCTGTACAGGCCCCATCATAGGTACATTACTGGTAGAGGCAGCCCTGTCGGGCAGTATCCTTGGCCCCGCTATTGGTATGCTCGGATTTGCCATAGCTCTTGCCGTCCCCTTTGTACTCTTCGCCATCTTCCCGTCATGGTTATCCAACCTCCCCAGATCGGGTGGTTGGTTGAATTCGGTAAAAGTGGTACTGGGTTTCCTTGAATTGGCTCTGGCACTTAAATTTCTATCCGTGGCCGACCTTGCCTACGGTTGGGGAATCCTGGACAGGGAAGTCTTTCTCGTATTATGGATTGTGATCTTCTCTCTGCTGGGAGTCTACCTCCTGGGTAAAATTAAATTCCCGGGCGACAGTGATGTGCCACATGTCACCATACCCCGTCTTTTTCTGTCAATCATCTCGCTTGCCTTTGCCCTCTATATGATCCCCGGATTGTGGGGCGCTCCGCTAAAGGCAATCAGCGCCTTCTCACCTCCTCTCTACACACAGGACTTCAATATGTACGACGGCGAGGTACATGCCCAGGCAATGGAGTACGAAACCGGTATCGCGCTGGCAAAACAGCAAAATAAACCGGTGCTGATAGACTTTTCCGGTTACGGCTGTGTGAATTGCCGAAAGATGGAGGCATCGGTATGGACCGACCCCCGAGTAAAAGATATTCTTGATAATGAGTATATCCTCATCACACTCATGGTGGATGATAAAACCAAGCTTCCCGAGGTTGTCGAAGTAGATGAAAACGGCAGAACAACCCGGCTGAAGACCATCGGTGATAAATGGAGTTACCTTCAGCGTCACAAGTTCGGGGCCAATGCTCAACCCTATTATATCGCGCTCGATCATGACGGAAAACCATTAAGCCCCTCCTACGCATACGATGAAAATGTGGAGCGTTACATTGAATTTCTCCAAACCGGATTGACCAATTTTAAAAAATAAACACGGGTAAAGAGGTCATGCCGACCTCTTTGCTTTTTTTCAGATATGAACACCAGAGTACAAAAAATGGAGGCTTTCGGGCGGCTGCTCGACATAATGGATGAACTGCGGGAGAAATGCCCGTGGGACAGGGTACAGACCAACGAGAGCCTGAGGGCCAACACCATTGAAGAGACCTATGAGCTGATAGAAGCCATTCTCAGCAACGACAATGATGAAATAAAAAAAGAACTGGGCGATCTTTTGCTCCATGTGGTCTTTTATGCAAAAATAGGAGAAGAAAAACAGGCATTTGATGTGGCTGATGTCTGCAATGCCATCTGCGACAAACTTATCTTCCGTCACCCACATGTATTTGGTGATAAGAGCGCCGACAGCGCAAGCATGGTAGAAAAATCATGGGAACAGATCAAGCTGAAAGAGAACGGAGGAAATAAAACGGTACTCGAAGGTGTACCAGAATCACTGCCCTCAATGATTAAGGCATACAGGATACAGGATAAGGCCCGCAATGCGGGGTTTGATTGGAATAAGCGGCACGATGTGTGGGATAAGGTAAAGGAGGAGCTTGGAGAGTTGGAGGTAGAAATTGAGAAGATGGAGGCCGACAGGATGGAGGCCGAGTTTGGAGACCTGCTTTTCAGCATCATCAATGCAGCCCGACTCTACAAGGTGAATCCCGACAATGCGCTGGAACGTACCAATCGGAAATTCATGTTCCGCTTCAATTACATGGAAAAGAAAGTAAAAGCACAGGGACACTCACTGAAAGGTATGCCACTCGAAAAAATGGAAGAAATATGGCTGGAAGCAAAAAGCATTGAAAATAAAAGTGACGTATGAGTAAAAATCGGCTCTGCCCGCAATGCAAGATACGGCGTTTCTACCTGCTTAACAGTGCAGGAGAGCGGCTGGTTGTGACAGTCTCGGAAGATAAGAAAATCCATCCGATTCACGCGGATGAATCGCTGGATGGATTTGACACGACACTTCTGTATTGCCTGGGCTGTTCCTGGAAAGGGACAGTCAATAACCTGTACTGAAAATTACTTTCCTGTTCTCCAACGAGTAAGAATGTTTCTCCGTTTCGGGAAAATGCCGTTTTGTTTGGTACGGACATCCTCTACCACATAAAAAATATTGTTGTCAAAATCGTTGAGTGTACCCTCCAATGTTTTCATCTCCTTGCGATCTACCACCGTCTCAATGATATCTACTTCGTCTGTTGATCCTGTTCCATGCGTCAGGGTAGCTCCTATATTCAGCTTGTTAAGCTTCAGCACCAGCTCTTTCCCGTTCTTTTGCGTATAGATACGGCATAACACGATGCCGTAAGCAATTCTGTTTTCGAGTAGGATACCCATATAGTTGCCTGTTGCGTACCCGGCCGCGTAGGAGAGGTAAGCCACCATATCATTGGCCCTTGAAAGTATCTGAGAGATGACCACAACCCAGATAAATACCTCTATAAAGCCAATTAAGGGTGCTTTATATTTTTCGCCTTTCGAAACAAAAATAATTCGCAGGGTACCCAGCGACACGTCAATCACACGTCCAAAAAATATGATTACAGGCAGCAGCCAGGGGTAAACATCTAAAAAATCAAACATAAGAATCAAATTCAGTAATTAGAAGTCAGCACCAGAAATCCGCCTTTTCTACGCAACGATGCGTGATAGATGGTTACAGTACTTTTGCAAAATGTATATCTAATAAGTCAAGCCTCCGGAATCAGGGTCCGCAGGTAACCGATAAAATCCCGGATATCTTCTTCCGTGGTATCCCACGAACAGACAAGTCGCATTTCGTTACGACTTTCATCCCAGTCGTAAAAGAAATAACGCTCACGCAACTTATCGGTAATCTCTTTGGGAAGAATGAAAAACAGGGCATTTGATTCCACAGGTTGTGTAATCTCAATTCCTTTCACATGTTTCATCTCCTCCCACAATAAGCGGGCTGAAGCATTGGATTTTCGTGCATTCTCCAGCCACAGGTTCTCACTCAGGTAGGGAATAAACTGCGCTGTAATATATCGCATCTTGGAATAGAGTTGCGTGGTTTGCTTCCTGTAATATTTGAGATGTCCGGCCAGCTCCTTCCGCAACGGAACAAGTGCCTCACCAAACATCAATCCATTTTTTGTGCCACCCAGTGTAAAGATATCCACACCGCAATCCACAGTGATTTCTTTGAGCGAGACATTGAGGTATGCACAGGCGTTGGCAATGCGTGTACCATCCACAAAGAGATACATCTCATGGGCATGAGCCAGGTCGGCAAGCACCCTTATTTCATCGGGTGTATAACAGGTTCCCAACTCAGTTGTCTGCGAGATCGCAATTACTTTTGGCTGGGAATGGTGTTCAAAGCCGAAGCCATGCAGGTGCGGGCGGACCAGTTCAGGGGTTAGCTTTCCATCGGGAGTAACGACCTCTTTCAACGAAGCGCCGGTCGACTTCACCGGTGCGCCGCACTCATCCACGGCTATGTGTGCCGTAGCCGCACAAATGACGGAATGAAAGGGTAATGTACAGGCCTGCAAGGCCACCACGTTCGCGCCGGTGCCGTTGAAAAGGAAGGAAGGCTCTATGCTGCTATCTTCGAGCAAGACGCGTATTTCCTCCTCTGCCTGCCGGGTCCATATGTCATCGCCGTAAGCGATGGTATGATCTATGTTCGCTTCCGTCAATGCGCGGATGATGCGCGGATGAACTCCCGAATTATTGTCGCTTCCAAAACTCCGCATGAATTATTTTTTTGTACTGCAAAGATACGAAACTTACCCCAGATTTGCGAGGAGGAATTTCCTTATCTCTTCCGGCTTCACATTTTTTCGTTTGGCGTAGTCGATCATTTGCTCTTCACTGATCTCACCAATAGAGAAATATTTCGACTCGGGATGAGCAAAGAAGAATCCGCTGACCGATGCGTTGGGATACATCACGCCATTCTCGGTAAGGGATATACCTATTTCTTCTGTTTTGAGGAGCCTGTGCAGCAGGAAATTGGTCGTCTGATCAGGAATGGAAGGGTAACCCACTGCAGGGCGTATACCCTGGTACTTCACCGCAAACAATTCTGCTATAGAAAGCTTCTCGTCGGCCGCATATCCCCAGTATTCCCGTCGTACCCTTTCGTGCACCCATTCGGTGGCAGTCTCGGCCAGCCTGTCGAGTAATGACTTCATCAGCAGTGCTGAATAATCGTCGCCTTCCTTCTCATACCGATGCATTTGCTCATCTGCCCCATCACCGGCGGTTACAGCAAAAGCACCCAGATAATCCCTCTTCCCCGATTCACGGGAAGCGACAAAATCGCTCAGGCAGAAATATTGATTCTGGTCGGTTTTCTTCTGCTGCCGCAGGAAGGGGAAGAGCGTTTCACCGATGAAAATATTGTCATTCTCACTGTATGCCTCATACAGCCCGAAGACCGCTTTCACATAATCCACCCGTTCATCTGCAAAACGGTGCAACATATTCTGTGCGTCGTGATACAGCTTTGCAGCTTCCACCGCCTTCTCCTGTTCATCGTCGCGATAGGATGCTTTCCATTTTTCATAGGCAGCGGCATTATTCCGATCAATGCGGGTGATGGTATGAAATTTGGCGGACAGGTTCCAGGCAGGAAAAAAGAATTTCCAGTCGATATAGGGTATCAATACATCAATTCCTATCTTCTCCAGTTTCACCCGCCCCATAGTTCGGGGGTGTACCGGCTCGTAGCTGCCTGTAATCCGGAAAGGGTTTCTGCGGGCTTCTTCCAATGGAACAAGCTCGGTTACCTTCATGGCATGTCCTTCCCGCAAAAGTGCATACTCGCTACGTACTTTCCGGACGTAGGCATCTTTATTCTCTGAGCTCATGAGATTGGCTACGGCAGAAGGACTTTGTGAGGCGTCCTTCACATAAACTACAGCACCATGCTTATAGCGATGCTCAATCTTCAAGGCCGTATGTAGCTTGGAGGTAGTGGCACCACCAATAAGCAGGGGCATATCAAAGCCGGCCTTTTCCATCTCTTCAGCCACGATGGCCATCTCTTCAAGGGAGGGAGTAATGAGTCCGCTCAGGCCCACGATATCGGGTTTTTCCCTGATCACCGTGTCGATGATCTTTTCGGGAGGCACCATCACGCCCAGGTCGATGATCTCATAGTTATTGCATGCCAGCACGATGGAGACGATATTCTTACCGATGTCGTGCACGTCTCCTTTCACGGTGGAGAGCAGGATCTTACCTGCTTTCTGTGATCCACCCGACGTGGTCTTTTCTGCTTCGATTGTGGGTTGAAGGATGGCTACCGCCTTTTTCATGGTGCGGGCCGCCTTCACCACCTGTGGCAGAAACATCTTCCCCGATCCGAAGAGGTCGCCTACCCTGTTCATGCCATCCATCAGGGGTTTATCGATGATATCCACTGCACGCGGGTATAACTGTAGCGCCTCAGCCAGATCTTCCTCCAAGTAATCGCCAATACCCTTCACCAGCGCGTAGCTCAGTCGTTCGTCGAGCAAAAGGGTGCGCCATTCCTGAGTTTTAGATTGTTCTGTTTCGGGAGTTTTCTCATTTTTTATCTTCTCGGCGTAGGCCATAAGTCGTTCCGTGGCATCGTCGCGTCTGTTTAGTACGGCATCTTCCACAAGCTCTTTCACCTCCGCCGGGATGTCCTCATAAATGACAGACTGGGCCGGATTCACTATTCCCATGTCCATTCCGGCCTGGATGGCGTGATAAAGGAAGACCGAGTGCATCATCTCACGAATAGAATCATTGCCACGGAAGGAGAAGGAAAGGTTGCTCACACCGCCACTCACTTTGGCATGCGGGAGATGTTCCTTGATCCAGCGGACCGCTTGTATATAATCCACTCCGTAGTTTTTGTGCTCGTCGATTCCTGTAGCAATGGCCAGCACATTGGGATCGAAAATGATATCATTCGGATCGAATCCATTCCTGATGAGTAACCCGTAAGCTCTCTCACAGATTTCTATACGGCGTTCATAGGTATCTGCCTGTCCCGTCTCATCGAAGGCCATCACGACCACCGCGGCACCATAGCGCTGTGCCAGCCGGGCATGATGCAGGAATTCCACTTCTCCGTTTTTCAGTGAGATGGAGTTGACAATTGGTTTGCCCTGCACACACTTAAGCCCTGCTTCCAGTACTTCCCACTTTGAGGAGTCGATCATGATGGGCACACGGGAAACATCGGGATCGGAAGCCAGCAGGTTCAGAAAGCGTGTCATCTCCTCTACACCATCCAGTAATCCCTCATCCATGTTGATGTCGAGTACCTGTGCACCGTCCTCCACCTGTTTGCGGGCAATCTCCAGTGCTTCCTCATATTTTTTCTCCTGGATTAAACGCAGGAACCTGCGCGAACCGGCCACGTTGCAGCGTTCACCAATATTGAGAAAATTAATCTGCGGGGAGACTTCCAGCAATTCCAGTCCTGAAAGTTGCATATAAGCCGGATGGCCAGACTTCCTGTGTGGCGTCCCATGTTCCACCATCTGCGCATATTCGGCTATGTGTGCGGGGGTGGTGCCGCAGCATCCCCCTACAATGTTTATCAACCCTTCATCGATAAACTCCTTAATCTGTGCAGCCATCTTCTCAGGTGTCTCATCGTACTCACCCAGCTGATTAGGTAAACCGGCATTGGGATAGGTACTGATAAAGAAAGGTGCTATTTTGCCCAGTTCCTTCACATAAGGTTTCAGCTCTGCGGCTCCAAGGGAACAATTTAAGCCTATTGCCAAAGGGTTGGCATGGCTTACGGAGGCGACAAAAGCAGCTAATGTTTGTCCCGAAAGTGTCCTTCCGGCCTTGTCGGAAAGTGTGACTGAGAGAATGATCGGGAGGGCTTTCCCTGTCTCCGCGGCAACTTCTTCGGCTGCAAAAATCGCAGCCTTGGCATTGAGGGTGTCGAAAATGGTTTCAATCAACAACAAATCTACTCCACCGTCGGTCAGTGCCAGCATCTGCTCTTTGTAGGCCATCTTGAAATCGTCAAAAGTGGCGGCACGAAACATCGGGTCCTCCACCCGTGGACTCATAGAGGCAGTTTTGTTGGTCGGTCCGACAGAGCCTGCGACAAAGCGGGGTTTTTGTGGTGTGAACCGGGTAAACTCATCGGCAGCTTCACGAGCCAGCCTGGCAGCTGCCAGATTAATCTCGGCAGCCATGTGGCTCATGCCATAATCCTGCATGGAGATGCTGGTGGCATTGAATGTATTGGTTTCAATGATGTCGGCTCCTGCCTGCAGGTACTCCCTGTGAATCTGCCCGATCACATCGGGGCGCGTGAGGGAAAGCAGATCGTTATTTCCTTTCAGCAATGTAGGTGAATCTTTGAACCGCTCACCCCGAAAATCGGCTTCCGTGAGTTTATAACGCTGTATCATTGTACCCATCGCACCATCGAGTATCAGGATGCGATGGGTTAAAATCTCTTCTAACTTCATTTCGTTTGTTCTCTCAATTTATTATTCCGCCCAAAAATAATCAATAAAATTGATCTTCAGCTATGATCCGGTTTTTAAGCGCATGTGTCCGAACCGTAATTTCAATACAAGCCTTCTCAACCAGACCACCATCCAGGCAATTGCAAACCTCACCCCCAATATCCACCAGATGGAGACGCCCAGGGCGGCAAACAATATATTGTCTTCCAGCACAGAGTGAGACACAGCAAGATGGTAATTCAACAGGCTGGCTTCAGTTTTGGTAACTTTCCCCTCTTTCATCTGATCTATCATCAGTGCGCCACCATAAGCCAGGCCTACAATATAACCGATCAGCCACAGAAAGGCAGTGCTCGTTGGCAAGCCAAAAAAACGGAGAAGCGGCCCGATTGCCCTGCTCAGCTTCGGAATCAGCCGATAGGCCTCAAGCATATTGTATAACAAATTTAAGGTGAAAACGATCACAACAATCAACAAGGCGATATGTAGCGAGCTCTTCAGCCAGAGCAATATCACATCTGCTACTGATGTCATGACAACTATCTCTGTCTGCATAAAGATGGGCATCCCCATTTCCTTTGGCAGAATCAGGTTTAATACAATGCCCGTTAGTATACTTGTTACAATACGCAGAACAGACATTGCACGGAATGAAGTTCCCGTCTTGGCTTGTATGGCACTCTCCACGGGCAGATTATGCGATATCTGACACATCAGCGCAAGGATGGTCAGCTCACGCAGGGTGATGGTCATGGAAGTGATGATGGCCAGCGGGGCATAAAGCGGCAGAAAGATACTGGTAATAAATATGATGGCCGTACTTCCCGGTAATCCCATATATACAAAGACAGGATCCAGAAAATCGGCCATATAAGCCAATCCTCCGTAATAATCCAGAAAGCGCACCAGTAACGATATGGGCAAAATGATTTTCAATAACCAGAGCGTGGTGCGGGCTGATTTTTTTAATGCACGAAAGATAAGGTGGTGCAAAAACTGCATATTGCAACGTTTTGTAATAACGTAAACCTAAAACAATAATTTAAAACTACTTCTTAAACATGCGATCCATATCACGTTTGTCTTCTTTTTCTTTCAACGACTGACGTTTGTCATACTCTTTTTTCCCTTTTGCCACGGCAATCACCAGCTTGGCCAGTCCCCTTTCGTTGATAAACAACCGGACCGGGATGATGGTGAAGCCGGTCTCGCGGGTCAGCCGCAAAAGCTTATGCAGTTCCTTTTTGTTGAGCAGCAATTTTCGGTCGCGGCGTGCATTGTGGTTATTATAGGTACCGTAGAAGTATTCGGCAATATGCATGTTACGGACCCACAATTCACCCTTTTCAAAAAAACAGTAGGTATCTACCAGGCTTGCCTTGCCCTGCCGGAGCGATTTGATTTCTGTACCGGTAAGTACAATACCTGCCGTGTAGATATCCAGGAGTTCGTAGTCGAACGTGGCGCGCTTATTTTTTATGTTGACTGCCGTTTGCTGCATTATTTAATCATAAATGTAAATAGCCCTCTTATCAGTGAAGGTGTCAGAATAATAAGTGCTGAGGCAAAGATAGTGAAATTCAGCCGCTTTCCGGCCGGCACTTTCAGGTAATACATCGCACCTGTCTGCACAATATAAAAAGTGTAAAGGGCAAGCAACCAGAGTATAAAAAAATCGGAGAGAAAAGGGATTATAATGTATAACAAGTAAATCACTACTGAAGCATATCCCGTAAAAAGCTGATAAATAATCGGATTTTTAACGAGGCCAAAACGGGGCGCCATCTCATTCAAAGTATAGGAGACGATATAAAATCCACCATACACAGCCACAATGCTGACAATGGTATTCTTTAGTGCACCGGGCAGTCCGCCTTCACGGGCAAACCACAAGCCGCCCACGAAAGCCGCCAGGGCTATTATTCCGATTAAAGGATGAAAAAAGCGGCCGGTAAAACTGTTCAGACTTCTCTCCTCCTTTGTTATTTCTTTCCATGCAATTGGGGAAGCGACTATTAATTGTATTATTGTAACAAAAATATCTCTCCACATTATCTTTTTATTTTGGATTGCAAAGGTAACGAATTCCTCTTAATTAAGGGAATAAGAGAGAAATAAAAAAAGCAGCTCCAAATAAGGGCTGCTCTTCGATTGATGAAACGGGTAAAAATCAATCACCCTTTACTGTCATCCGGTAGATTTGTGAATCCACGATCTGGCTACTTCCTTTCATATAGTATTTAAACTTGATTTTCAACTCCTTGGTACTTGTCGTACTTGTTCCTTCGTACATTGCTCGCAAATCGGACATGTCCAGCGCGATCAGATCGGATTTCGTACTCACGGTGGTACCCTCAGGAGTTCCCTCTATGTTTATATCTATCACAATGGAGATCTCGTTGTTAGTGGCGTCGGAATTTTCCACATGATAGAAATCCACTACGGCCGATTCTCCTTTTTTGGCTTCGTAGGCGTATTGAAAAATCCAATGATCTCCTAAATAGATGTTGTCACCTGCATAAAACGGTGGATCAATTGCCACAAATTTTGTCGGGGTCTCCACCACAGGGGGTTGTTGACCCATCCGCAGGGAGACACTGTTTATTTCTACCGGCTCGCCGGAAATTACTACATTATCGGCATAAATCACATCGGTTGAAGATGCACCGGTACGAACAGGCGTGCTTCCTCGTTCTTCAGTCCAGCTATAACGGAAGAATTGTAATGTTCCCGGACTCATCAGTTGCATTTGCGACGAAGTTATAAAGCGTCCGGAAAGTGTTCTGCCGTAAATATTTCCCGTTGCGTTATCTTCAGCTATGTAAGCTACGGAAGTTTCTTCGTAATTCCGGCTTCCTTCTTCAAGACAGGATGACAATAAAAGTGTCATGCCGATCATACCAAACAATAAAATTGTTTTCTTCATTTTGATTTTATTTTATGATTATTTAAATTCATATCTCAAACCCACATTCAGATCCATCACGATCTTACTGTCGGAATAGATGGTTTTATATTGGTTGTTTGCATCGAAGTAATAGGCTCCTCCAATCTTACCGTATAATTTAAAATTTTGCCAGACAGGATAAGAAATACCCACGCCCGCATTGACGGAGATTTGCGGATTATGTTGTGAGATTTTTGTTATCTCCTCTTCAGAGGAAATATTCAATTCAGTAGATTTCCCTTCTCCTTTTCTCCGGTATTCACCATACACATCTTTTTCAAGCATCCCCCCCACAGAAGCATACACATCCAGTTTTTTCAGAGAGAAAAGATTATAATTCACATTCAGGGGAATGCCTATATAATGTAAATGCTGGGTCTCCTGTACCTGAAAATTGGTACCGGAATTTCTTACTTTTGATGAGAGATAGGTATACAGGAGTCCGGTTTCCAGAGAGAGATCATCGAAGAGCGACTTCGACACTGTTATACCGAAAGAAATAGGCTGATCATGTTCCATTTCAGAAACATTCCCGGCTGTATTATTTGCTGTAAACATCCTGGAATCGTTCATCGGAGGGATGTTGTCTGCCATCTGGGCAGTTCTTAATGTCATGGGTGAGTTTACCGTTTGTTGAAAAGGAGCAAGGCCGCCACGACCATTCATCGCCAGAATTATCCCTCCCGTGCCTGTTTGTTCCGGTTCTTCTCCGTTGATCAGTCCGGTCTGTTCTTCGCCTACCGTGATAAACTCATCATCGCCCCTGTTCCTTGTCAGAGGCTCCCCAAGTTGCAGTTTGGACTGTTTAATGACAGAGCGGATATCATTTTCGCTGATGTT
Organism: Proteiniphilum sp. LBM24028; assembly: GCF_056629195.1. NCBI lineage: Bacteria > Pseudomonadati > Bacteroidota > Bacteroidia > Bacteroidales > Dysgonomonadaceae > Proteiniphilum > Proteiniphilum sp. LBM24028. The sequence goes on from NZ_CM152817.1 coordinate 2,793,028, forward strand.
TCTCTCCGCCTTAACCAGCAGGGTTCGTTCACGATGTAACATCTCTTGTTTTTTTTCAGACACTGCATATTCGCCAATACCGGATTTTCTCTGTTTCTCCTGACCTGCATGTGATTGTAGGGAGCCCGAAGGAGTGGTGGTAACAACTGTACCGGTATGCGTTTGCACTTCACCCTTAGCTGTTCCGTCATACTGAGATTCCCTGCCGGAGACCGATGGTTTCGATTCCGAAACAAGCGGAGTGGATATATCGGCCGCGGGCCTGTTATAAAGCAACCCTCCCACGAGCAGGATTACCGCGGCGACAGCCGAAGCAGCATACCACCGGCGACGAACTATCCGGCGTGCTGCCATGGCAGCATTCAGCGATTGCTCTAACCGATCCCATCCGTCGGGCGGTACCGGAACTCTGTAATCGTTGAATTTTGATTGTATTTCTCTTCTTATCTCATTATCTCTGTTCATTGTACTTGCTTGTGGTGTTGAAGAATAGTGCTGATTTTGTTCTTTAACATTTTCTTTGCCCTGAAAAACTGGGAACGCGAAGCAGCTTCTTTGATACCCAGCATTTGCGCAATCTCCCTGTGTGACAATTCCTCAAAAATAAACAAATTGAAAACCATTCTGTATCCGGGCGGGAGGTCTCTGATCATTTCCATGACTTCATCGCGTGGAATATTTTCTATGTCGAGCATATCATCGTTATCACCGCTATTTTCTGTTTCAGTAGCCAGAAGGTAACTATATTCTTCCAGAAACCGGTTCTTTTGCTTCTCTTTCCGGAAACTTTCCAGCGCCAGATTTACAAAAATTCGTCTCAGCCAACCTTCAAAAGAACCCTTGCCCGAATATGAGCCAATTTGCGTAAAAACACGGATAAATCCGTCATGCAACAGATCGAGAGCCGCTTCTTCCTCTTTACAATAGCGCATGCACACGGCCGTCATTATAGGTGCGTACCGTTCATATAATGCCTTCTGAGCACTACGGTCCTGTTTCTTACACGCTATTATTAGTTGCGAATCGTCCATTCTTATCGCAGTTCAAATGATAGATGGTTAAATCGTAAAAACGTTGCACCCGGTCAACAGTTTTTATCCAAATTTATATTTTTTTAAACAAAAAGCAAAATGCAATTCCATTGTCAATATATTTCATTAATCAAATATACTATCAGCCTTAAAATAAACCAAGTGAAATTAATTAAGAATGTGTAATTTTGTATTGTAGCATAACTGTTTTTTACTTATTTTTGTCCAACCAATACACTAAAAGTCCTCTTTATGAAAGATTTTATAAAAATCATGTTCGCCTCAGCCGTAGGATTTCTTATTGCACAGGTGATTCTTTCACTCATCGCAATGCTGCTGTTTTTCGGGATGATAGGATCTGCTCTCAGTTCTGTGACGTCTACCAAATTTACACTTCAAGAAAATTCAGTATTGAATCTGCGTTTGGAAGGCTCCATCGCGGAACGAACACCGGAAGAAGATCCCTTCACTTCGATAATTGGCAGCGACTATTCTTCCGTGACAGGACTAAACGATATTGTAGGTGCTATCCGTAAAGCGAAAAATAACGACAAAATAAAAGGAATATACCTGGATTCACGCATGCTTTCGGCCTCGATGGCCACCCTGGCAGAGATCCGTCAGGAACTGGCCGGGTTCAAGGAGAGTGGTAAATTTATCGTATCTTATGCCGACACCTATACACAGGGTGGTTATTACCTCGCTTCAGTGGCCGACAAGATAGCCATAAACCCGCAGGGAATGCTCGACCTGCACGGTCTGGCCTCCACACCTCTCTTTTTCAAGGATGCCCTCGACAAACTGGGAATTGAAATGCAGGTTTTCAAGGTAGGGACCTATAAATCGGCCGTAGAACCGTTCACTCAAAATGAGATGAGCGAGGCCAACAGAGCACAGGTAGCTTCCTATCTGAACGATGCCTGGAGTTTTCTGCGGCAGGATATAGCGGCATCGCGTTTCCTCGACAATGCGACTGTTGATTCGTTGGCCAACACGATGCCTGTGCTACAGTCTACTGAATACTTGCTTTCTGCAAATCTCGTAGATACGCTGTTATACGAAACCGAGATGAAGGATTATCTGCGAACTCTGCTGGATATCGAACAAGAAAATAAAATTCCCTCTGTCACGGTTGCAGAAATGAAGTCAGTAAATACAAGGCCTGTAAAGAAAACCGACAACACGGTCGCCATCCTCTATGCCAGTGGCAACATCGTTTCGGGCAACGGCTCTCTGGAAATACAGGACAAGTATATGGTGGATCAGATCGAAAAGCTGAGAAAGGACAAAGAAGTAAAAGCCGTGGTTTTTCGTATCAACTCCGGCGGAGGCAGTGCGTATGCTTCGGAACAAATCTGGAAAGCAATAAGCTCGCTGAAGGAGGAGAAGCCGGTGGTTGTTTCCATGGGAGATATGGCCGCCTCGGGAGGTTATTACATTGCCTGCAACGCCGACAGAATTGTGGCGCAACCCACCACGCTCACAGGCTCCATTGGAATATTCGGCATCTTCCCTAATATGGAAGGTACTTCCAAGAAAATAGGAGTCTATACCGATGAGGTGAAAACCCATGAGTTTGCCGATTTCGGAAACATCACCCGCCCCGTGAGTGCAAGGGAAAGAGAGATGCTTCAGGCCTATATTGAAAAAGGATATGACCTTTTTCTCACACGTTGTGCCGAGGGACGTAATATGCCGAAAGACTCCATGGCACTTTATGCCGAAGGACGTGTATGGACGGGGAATCAGGCAAAAGAGATCGGCCTTGTCGATGAGCTTGGCGGCGTTGAAAAAGCCATAGAAATAGCTGCTGAGCTGGCTAATCTTGGTAAGAGTTATGTCATTTTCGAATATCCCAAGATGCGGTCCCGCATCGACGAACTATTGAAACCAGCCAAGGAGGAGCTGGCAGCACGTACATTGAAGGAGTATCTGGGCGATAGCTATGAGTTATTCACGATTTTGAAAGATTTGAAAGACCAGGATTATGTTCAGGCGAGAATTCCTTTCGATCTGAATATCAAATAATAAAATGGACAAACCAGCCGTTGAAATACATCGTGCAATGCTGCCCCTATCGTGGTTGTACGGGATTGGTGTGGATTTACGAAACTGGCTTTTCAACAGGAAAATACTCAAACAGCATACTTTTGACATCCCGGTCATCTGCGTGGGTAACCTTACTGTAGGTGGTACCGGTAAGACTCCACACATAGAATATCTGATCAGGCTCCTGACACCAAGATACAAGGTGGCAGTATTAAGCAGAGGGTATAAACGGAAAAGCAAAGGTTTTCTTATCGTGGATACCGACTCGAAAGTGCAAGATGTAGGAGATGAGCCGCTGCAGATTAAACAGAAGTTTCCGAATACATTGGTGGTGGTGGACAAAAACCGGGTATCGGCCATTCAAAAAATTCTTTCCATCGAAAAATCGGAACGACCCGACGTGATTTTACTCGACGACGGTTTTCAGCACCGCCATGTATTGCCATCACTCTCTATTTTGCTGGTGGACAGCAACAGACCCGTATTCGAAGATAAATTACTGCCTGCAGGCCTGCTGCGCGAGCCGCTCAAAGGAAAAGACCGGGCCTCTATTGTGATGGTCACCAAATGCGACCCCGACATGCAACCCATCGATTTCAGGATCTACACAAACGGGCTGGACCTTTTTCGCTACCAGAAACTCTTTTTCACCACACTCGACTATGACTCAGTGAAACCGGTATTTCCCGACATACAATCTGAATCGATCATGCTGAATGAGTTACGCAAGAAACATCTTTTTCTGGTTACCGGCATCGCTTCACCCGCTCCATTGGTGGACAAGCTGGAGCACAAGACGTACAACCTCTATACAAAGTTCTTTCCCGATCATCATATGTTCACGAAAGAAGATGTACAGGCTGTCCGTCAAATGGTAGAATCTGTAGACGATGACAATAAGATGATCATCACCACCGAAAAGGATGCCACGCGATTCCGCGCATTACCCTTTCTGGATGATGAGTTAAAAAAAATACTTTATTATATTCCGGTGCGTGTTACCTTTGTGGATGACACCGAGAGGAACTCTTTCAATCATAAAATACTTGAACATGTTAGAAACCATCAAACAAACGGCTGACTACTTAAAGAACAGGATCGGAGAGATCCCGAATACTGCAATTATCCTGGGCACCGGCCTGGGAGAACTGGCGCATGAGATCGCCGACAAAGAGGAAATACCCTATACCGGGATACCCAATTTCCCTGTTTCCACCGTGGAGGGTCACAGCGGAAAGTTGATTATTGGTACCCTGGGTGGTAAAAAGGTGCTTGCCATGCAGGGACGTTTTCATTACTACGAGGGATATGACATGAAACAGGTTACTTTTCCCGTGCGTGTTTTCCAGGCACTGGGCATTGAATATCTGTTTGTGTCGAACGCGGCCGGAGGGATGAATCCCAGCTTCGATATCGGCGACATCATGTTGATTGAGGATCATATTAACATGTTTCCCGAACATCCGCTTCACGGAAAAAACTTCAACGAGTTGGGAACCCGTTTCCCCGATATGAGTGAGGCCTACAACAAAAGTCTGCGCCTGATGGCCATGGAGATCGCCAAAGAAAAAAATATCAAACTACAGCATGGAGTATATGTTGGAGTGCAGGGTCCCACGTTTGAAACACCTGCCGAATATAATTTCTTTCGTGTAATCGGGGGAGATGCCGTGGGGATGTCTACCGTGCCCGAAGTAATCGTAGCCAACCATGCCGGCATGAAAGTACTCGCCTTCTCCATTATAACCGATCTGGGTGTAATCGGAAAAATTGTGGAAGTATCGCACGAAGATGTACAGGAGGCTGCAAAAATTGCACAGCCTAAGATGGCGGAGATCATGCGCACCATCATCGGGAGGATTGAATGAAGAGAACGGAAATAGCGACATTGGGAGAGTTTGGGCTGATTGATTATTTGACCGGTGATGTTCAGCTCACACAGCCCACATCCATTAAAGGAGTAGGCGACGATGCAGCCGTTCTGGATTACACTGGAAAGAAAATCCTGGTGACTACCGACATGCTGCTGGAAGGAATCCATTTCGATCTTGTGTATACTCCGTTGAAACATCTGGGATATAAGGCTGCTGTTGTCAACTTCTCCGATATTTACGCAATGAACGGTACACCGCAACAAATTACTGTCTCTCTGGGCATATCGAAACGGTTTTCGGTGGAAGACCTCGAGGAATTTTATAAGGGACTGAAACAGGCCTGCGATATTTACGGGGTAGATATTGTAGGCGGAGATACCACCTCATCGCTCACCGGCTTCACTATCAGCATCACCTGTATTGGTTCAGTCGACGCAGATAAGATCGTTTACAGGAACGGGGCAAAGGACACTGATCTTCTTTATGTTTCTGGCGACCTGGGAGCCTCGTATATGGGCTTGCAGTTACTGGAAAGGGAAAAAAGTGTGTTCAACGGCAGTAGTGACGTGCAACCCGATTTCTCCGGAAAGGAATATCTGCTGGAGCGGCAGCTTAAACCGGAAGCGAGGAGAGATATCGTGGTCCTGCTGGCTGAAAACGGTATCATTCCCACAGCAATGATCGATATTTCGGATGGGCTGTCATCAGACCTGCTTCATATCTGCAAACAAAGTAATACGGGTTGCCAGCTTTTTGAGGAAAGACTTCCCATCGACTACCAAACGGCCATGATGGCGGAGACATTTAACATGAACGTAACTACAGTGGCGTTGAACGGCGGTGAGGACTATGAGCTTCTTTTCACTGTTCCGCTTACACTTCATGAGAATATGAAATCGGTGCCGGGGGTGCATCTGATCGGACATATATCCAAACCCGAACAGGGCTGTTTCCTGGTTACCCGCGACGGTCAGGAGATGCAGCTCCGTGCGCAGGGGTGGAATCATCTGGACGAAAGATAGGCGTCCACATTAGATGTTGTAATATCCGTTTCGTTATAGAGGAACCGCAGAACAATTATTTTTCGACATTTTCTCAGGCAAATTTTGCATTTCACGAAAATGCGCTTATCTTTGCACTCGCAATTTAAGCAATGTTGGTGCCATAGCTCAGTCGGTAGAGCAACGGACTGAAAATCCGTGTGTCCCCGGTTCGATTCCTGGTGGCACCACCCAAAAAACACTTGAATATCTGATTTCAAGTGTTTTTCTTTTTTATCCACCCATCAATTCAGCAGATAATGGAGGATCCGGGATCAACGGAGCACATTTTCCGGCACTGCACTACACTTTCTCCTTTACTCGCTCGTATAATACTCCAAATATTCAAGACGTAGCATCGACTCAGATTAAAAGGAAATACGGGTTAAAAAAGGAAACATCAGAGTTGTGGTAGCACGGCAAACTGCCGTTTGTTATATCAACGACCGTGAAATGACTGCAGATACTTATCGATATAGAGCTGCCTGTCTTTCGATTTGTATTGCTGTATAAAGCGGGGATGTTCCAGGGGAATCATTTTGCCGAACAATTTCTCTCCTGCATTTAGTTTCATGATAAAATCCGCGTTCTTTTTCCCGAGAACGAACACCTCAGCAGTGTCAAGCCCCAAATCAATGTGTTTCTTAAGTGATTCTATCATAAACCCTTTTATCATTTTAAAGAGCTGCGGGTCATCATAATAGTTTGCATTCAGCCAGGCTCCTCCTGCCGTTTGCCGGATAATTGCCAGTGGAAAAGGAGAGTTGATATAAAATTCATGATAGAAATGCTCCACGCCTCCATAAGCTGCAATCATATCATACAAAAATACGGAGGATACCTCGTGGGTACGTGCCGATTTCATTGAAATTCCACAGGCACTCTCCAGTCGTTTCGTGTCGGTAAAGGGCACGCCGGTCACCCCGGCCCCGTTACGGCTTGGGTTTATCCCGATAATAAACCTGCGTTGCCGGGTATCGTGATAGTACTTGTGATAAAACGCTTCCATCACTTTCATTGTTTCCGGATTACCCAGAAAGGGGTTCATCACCTGAAAACCTTCAGGCAATTCACCCGAGTACACCAAATGACGATTAAACTCGATCACTTTATCTGCGAATGTTTGCATAATTCAAAGATAACATACAGAAATTGATTTCGGGACAATGCATTTAAAGCATTTTTTTCAGCGCTGCCCTGTCGTTGATTTGAATATCACGCCGGTCCACATTAATCAGCCCCTCCTCTGCCATCTCCATCATCACTTTTACCAGCGCAGGCCGCGAAACGCCAAATAGACGTGACATGTTTTCCTTGGATGTCTTCAACCGAAATGATTTTTCACCTTCCGACTCTTTCAGCAGGTAGTATGCAAGCTTCGCACGGATGGTCCGAAAGGAGACAAGTCTCAGTTTTTCCGAAAGAAAAGATACCTTATTAGATATGTAAGCCAGAAAAGCCATCATAAAACCTTCATATTTCCGCATAAGAAAGTAGACATTCTCCCGCGGTATTACCACGACGGTACATACTGTATGACAAATCGCGGAAACAGGGGAACGATTATCCGAAGAAAACAGAAAACCTGTCGCCATCGGATTGGGAGCCTTGAGCTGTTCCACCTTCATAAAATCACCCTTCTCATCGGCCATCTCTGTTACAACTTCTCCATTGATAAGGATATAGAGCGAATCATAATGCGTTCCCTGTGTCACAATGATTTCTCCCTTCTGGTAACTCCTGACTGAAAACCGCACATCCTGCAAAAAGGAATCCTTTTGTTCTTCAGGTATCAAACTGCACAATGGGCATTGAAAGATCATACGGCGATAATCAGGTTCAGGTTGCTGCTGTTTCATTCTTTCGTTCCCGTTTTTTATTATTATTTGATAACAATCAGAGTCAGACAAAATTATCTGCTTACTCCCCTTCGATTTTTCAATTGTATATTTCTCTTCCTCATTTTTTACAAATGTCATAATTATTACAGTTTTTTGCAAATATTATTCCTTTCTTTGTTATTGACAGATATATTTAAAGCGTTTAACCATGAGCAAGCTGCGGTTCTTTTGGAATGAAGTCAGGCCCCGCGGGGGATGGAAATACCCTGCCATCATTATCTGTGGCGCTTTCGTGGGGCTCTTCGTGTATACTTTTTTTGCTTCCCGTGCTTACAGCTATCTGTCAAACGACCCGGCCACATGCGTAAACTGCCACATCATGGGGCCCTACTACGCCACCTGGATGCACAGCTCACACGGCAGAAATACCACCTGCAACGACTGTCACGTACCCCAGGACAATAAAATCAAAGGGTATTACTTTAAAGCGACAGACGGATTACGCCATTCCGCCATTTTCACTGTACGCGGCGAAAGCCAGGCCATCCAGGCCATTGAAGCCAGTTCTCAGGTAATCATGGACAACTGCATTCGCTGTCACACCCAGCTCAATACCGAGTTTGTGAATACAGGGCGCATGGGTTACAGAGAGATGAAGGATACCGGCGGAAAAGCCTGTTGGGACTGCCACAGAGATGTGCCTCACACACGGAGCAGATCGCTCTCCTCCACTCCGAATGCACGTGTACCGATGCCGGCAAGCAATGTGCCGGACTGGTTGCTGGATATGGTAAAGAATGCCGAAATGAAAAAATAAGGGCCAAGAGCCAAAGTGCAAGAACCAGGATATAACGAACAAGAACGAAAAGCCGGACACTGAATTCAATATATACAATAATAACACTATGAACAGGAAGAGGAATAACAACAGGATGAAGCCATGGGTAGGCTGGCTCCTGTTTTTCGTGACAATGGGTGTGGTTTTCCTCCTTGGAATGCTGGCAGCATCCGTGACGCAACGCCGGGCAGAAATTGCGAGCGTGATGAACAACAAAAAGGTGGAAATCACCGGAATCGAATCGCGCAATGAACTGTTCGCCGTAAATTATCCCCGCGAATACGAGACCTGGGCAAAAACAGCCGACACCACTTTTCAAAGTGAGTTCAACGGAAGCAGCGTGAGAGACGTCCTCGAACAGCGCCCGGAAATGGTTATCCTTTGGGCCGGATATGCCTTCTCGAAAGATTACGGTACCCCAAGAGGACATATGCATGCCGTGGAAGATGTGCGCCATACCCTGCGGACCGGCGCTCCCATGACGCCGGAAGAAGGGCCGCAGCCTGCCACCTGCTGGACCTGCAAAAGCCCCGACGTACCCCGCTTGATGGACTCTGTGGGAATTGCCGAATTTTACAAAAAAACCTGGGCACACTGGGGACAGGAAATAGTGAATCCCATTGGATGCGCCGACTGTCACGATGCCGCCACAATGGATCTGAAAGTAAGCCGACCCGGATTGATTGAGGGATATGAGGCCATGGGTCTGAATATCCGGGAAGCAACCCATCAGGAGATGCGTTCGCTGGCCTGTGCACAATGTCATGTGGAATATTACTTCACTCCCGAAGGGAAATACCTGATCTTCCCCTGGCACAACGGCATCACCATGGAGGGAGCGGAACAATATTACGACAGCATCCGGTTTACCGACTATACACACGCGTTAAGCAAGGCACCCATCATCAAAGCACAACACCCCGATTACGAAATATTCAAAACAGGGATCCATGCACAGCGGGGTGTTTCGTGTGCCGACTGTCACATGCCATATATTTCCGAAGGAGGAATCAAATACAGCAGTCACCACGTGAGAAGTCCGCTGGCAAGCATGAACAACACCTGCCAGGTATGCCACCGGGAAACAGAGGAAGATCTCCGCAACTCGGTTTACGAACGGCAACGCAGTGCCAATCAGATTCGCAACCTGGCAGAGCAGGAGCTTGCCACCGCCCATCTGGAAGCACAGTTCGCATGGGAAAGAGGAGCCACAGAGACACAGATGAAAGAGGCGCTGCAATTGATTCGTCAGTCGCAATGGCGCTGGGATTATGCCGTGGCATCGCACGGAGGAGCGTTCCACTCGCCGGTAGAATATCAACGTATTCTTTCCCTGAGCCTCGACAGGGCCCACAAAGCCCGTTTTGAGATATCCAAGGTGCTGGCGGCACTCGGCTTCACCGGCGACGTTCCGCTGCCCGACATCTCCACGAAAGAGAAGGCACAGGCATACATCGGGTTGGATATGCAAAAAGAAAGAGCCGACAAGCAAAACTTCCTGCAAACGGTCGTTCCCCGTTGGCTCGAAACAGCCAAAGCCAACAAACGGCTGGCAAGTCTGAACTAACATAATGAGAAACAGATTCGAGTCCGGATTTTGGAGGACACAAAAACATTTTATATTGATTAGGCTGAGCGCATGAAGAGTAGATCCCGCAAAATATGGGAGCAGCCATGGGGGTATGCAGAAGGTTTCATCGTGGCAACTGGCATCCTTTTAACGGGCTTGATGCTACAGTTGACCGTCGGGAACATCGAGCCTGCTCTCTTTGCATCGCCGGTCAACGTGATCATGGGAGCCTCTTTGACGGCAGGGCTGATTGCTGTCTACTTTCTTCTCCCGCAAAACAAGGCAACAAAGTGGCTATCCGGCGTTTATGCTGCCGTGCCGGCCATCGTTCTCCTGCTTCTTCTCTGCATGATACTGGGACTCACTCCGCAGCTTCCACTCAGCACAGGTCGCATGCAGGCAAGCGACAATCTGTTCTCCCGGCTCGGATGGGTTCAGATGACCACCTCCTGGTCATTTATATTGCTCTGCTTTTACATTCTGATAATTCTGGAACTCACTTTGCTCAGAAGGACCCGCAAGAAACAATCGTGGCGCGATATCGGCTTTTACCTGAACCACCTGGGATTGTTTGTTGCTCTTCTGGCTGGCTTATCGGGCAGTGCCGATCTGAAGCGGTTCACAATGAGTGTGCAGAAGGGGCAGGTAGAATGGCGCGGTACCGGACAGTCCGGAGAAACCATAGAATTACCGGTAGCCATCCAGCTGGACACGTTCCGGATAGAAGAATACCCTCCCAGGCTGGTCGTCGTTGAAAACATGACAGGGAAAATACTACCCGCAGCACATCCCGAAAGCTATCATTTTGTGGAAATTGGCAAAACAGCCCGTCTGGCAGGCGTATCGCTGGAAATTATGGATTACCTGCCTCATGCTGCCATATTGCGGGACTCCACCTTTGTCAATGTAGTACCCATGATGATGGAGGGCGCCGGCACCGCCATCAAGGTGAAAGTAGCCAAGCCAGGGATGGAGCAGCCAGTGGAGGGTTGGGTCAGCAGTGGCAGCTACCTCTTTCCCCATAGCACATTGCCGGTTGATGAATTCACAAGCATTGTGATGCCACCGCAGGAGGTAAAAAAATACAAATCGTTTGTAACCCTGTATTCTGAAAAGGGAACCAACCTTCAAGCCGTGATTGAGGTAAACAAACCTCTCTCTGTGGAAGAATGGATGATTTACCAGTATAGCTACGACAATTCGAAAGGGAAATATTCAGATGTCTCTATCTTTGAACTGGTACGGGATCCCTGGTTAAAGGTGGTTTACACCGGTATCTTCATGCTGCTCGCCGGGGCGCTGTTCCTGTTTATTGCGGGACCTAAAAAGAGGACGGTATGAGTTGGGAACTATTTATATATTTTGCTGCAGGGGCACTGTTATTCTGGATTATGGGCGCCATCGCGGCACTTGGAAACAGACACAGGGCGCTGTCCATATTATGTACGACTGCCGGACTGCTGGTCTTCGCGTTTTTTATTGCCGCACTCTGGCACTCATTGGAAAGGCCACCACTGCGCACCATGGGAGAAACAAGACTCTGGTATTCTTTCTTCCTTCCCATAGCGGGACTACTCACCTATCTGCGCTGGAACTACAAATGGATACTATCCTTCACCACGCTGCTCTCCGCCGTCTTTATCATGGTGAATATCAAGAACCCGGACATTCACAACAAGGTACTGATGCCGGCACTGCAAAGTCCCTGGTTTGCCCCGCACGTCATTATTTATATGTTTTCCTATGCCATACTGGGCGCAGCTACACTGGGCGCCCTCTACTATCTTGTCAAAGAGAAAAAAGTCAGCAACCCCGAACGACTCATGCAGATGACCGATGAGCTGGTATATGCCGGAACGGCCTGCATTACGCTTGGCATGCTGATGGGAGCCATCTGGGCCAAGGAAGCATGGGGTCACTACTGGAGCTGGGATCCGAAAGAGACATGGGCTGCTGCCACCTGGCTGGGATATCTGCTTTACATCCATTACCGGCTGAAAAAAAATGCATCCCATAAATTATCGATGATCCTCTTACTCGTAGCTTTCATGTTGCTGCAGATATGCTGGTATGGCGTGAATTATCTTCCTTCGGCACAACAAAGTGTGCATGTCTATTCGTAGCTGACAACCCGGTTCGATCGCCAAGCCCCTTCTGTCTCCTGCCCGGAAACCCTACCCTGCTGAGCAGGTATGCCACAAAGCCCGAAGACGGTTGTATTTCCCGGTAAAAATACTTTTGTGATGCAAAATAGGACGATAAAATCAAATTGTTTAATTTTGCAGTGATTTTCAGTGCACCATTGAAGCAACCGCATGTTTGGAATATAAAGCGAGAGCGGAGAAAACAAAGAAAAGAACGGATTACCATCTTTCTGGTTTTTTGACATTATTTTTCCTTAAAAACGATCATAATGTTAAATATTTCACGATAAAGTAACATTTTTCTCTTTTTTGTTTTGTATTTAAAACAATGTGCTTATATTTGTACCGGAGTTTGTTTTGCATATCATCCCAAAGGTTATCAGAAACCTCCACAATAAAAAAACGTGTAATATGTCAACATTACGATTTCAAGCTGTAGTAGAAGCATTAAAGAGAGTTCCCGTAGAGATTCCCGTTCCCGGTCAGTTACCTTCGGAGTATTACGGAAAGTATGTGTTCAACAGGACACAAATGTCGAAGTATCTTTCGAAAGAGACAATGAAAACCGTACTTGAAGCCATCGACCAGGGTACTACGCTTCATCGTGAGATTGCCGATCACGTGGCCGCCGGCATGAAGATGTGGGCCATCGAAATGGGTGCAACACATTACACACACTGGTTTCAACCCCTCACCGAAGGTACTGCGGAAAAACATGACTCCTTCATTGATTACGTAAATGGTCCCGACGGAGGTATCATCGAACGTTTCTCAGGCAAGTTGCTGGCTCAGCAGGAGCCCGATGCTTCAAGCTTTCCCAGCGGAGGCATCCGCAATACTTTTGAAGCAAGAGGGTACACCGCATGGGATCCTTCTTCACCAGCTTTCATTATAGATGACACACTCTGCATTCCCACAGTTTTCATTTCTTATACCGGGGAAGCGCTTGACTATAAGACCCCGCTACTCAAAACGCTGTCGGCTGTGGACAAAGCCTCAGTAGAGGTATGTAAACTGTTGTATCCGGATGTAAAAAAGGTATATTCCTTCCTGGGATGGGAACAGGAATATTTTTTGGTGGATCAGGCACTCTATGCTGCACGGCCCGACCTGAGCCTGACCGACCGCACTTTGATGGGACATGAAAGTGCAAAAAACCAACAGCTCGAAGACCATTATTTCGGTGCTGTTCCCCCACGTGTGGCTGCTTTTATGCGGGAAGTGGAATTTGAAGCCTATAAATACGGCATTCCCCTGAAAACCCGTCACAACGAGGTGGCTCCCAATCAGTTTGAGATTGCGCCAATTTTTGGGGAAACCAATCTGGCGGTCGACCAGAACCTGTTGGTGATGTCGCTGATGCACAAGATAGCCGCCAAACATAATTTCAAATTGCTGTTGCATGAAAAGCCATTTGCCGGAGTGAACGGCTCGGGGAAACACAACAACTGGTCGCTCTGCACCGACACCGGCATCGGGCTGTTTACTCCTGGTAAAACCGCCAACGAAAACCTCCTGTTCGTCACATTCCTGGTGAATACGCTAATGGCTGTTTACAAACACAATGCCCTGCTGAAAGCATCCATCATGTCGGCCAACAACGCACACAGGCTGGGTGCCAATGAAGCGCCCCCTGCTATTATTTCGATTTTCCTCGGAACACAGATATCTGCCGTGCTCGATAAAATTGAGCAAAGTTCGGAAGATGATGATATCACCGTGGATGAATTGAAAAAAATGAAATTAGGCATCTCCCATATTCCGGAAGTACTGATTGACAATACGGACAGAAACCGGACTTCACCGTTCGCATTCACCGGGAACCGCTTCGAGTTTCGGGCGGTGGGTTCATCGGCCAACTGTTCGTCGGCCATGACGGCATTGAATGCCGTGGTTGCCGCGCAGCTAATCGATTTCAAAAAGGAGATCGACGCGAAAATAAAAAAGGGAATGAAAAAGGAGCAGGCTATGTTCGATACCCTTCGCCTCTATATCAAGATGTCGAAGCCGATCCGTTTCGAAGGAAACGGTTACAGCGACGAATGGAAGGAAGAAGCCAGAAAACGGGGACTCGACTGTGAGACAAGCGTTCCGGTCATTTATGATGCATACACATCGGAGCAATCGGTGAAGATGTTTGAGAGTATTGGCGTATTGAACGAGAAGGAGCTTCACGCCCGCAATGAAGTGAAATGGGAAACCTACACCAAGAAAATTCAGATTGAAGCACGCGTATTGGGCGATCTGTGCATGAATCACATCATTCCGGTGGCCACGGAATACCAGTCTATGCTGCTCGACAACCTCTACAAGATGAGAGCCGTCTTCGACAAGGAAAAAGCCGATAAATTATCGAAGGAGGATGCCGCACTGATCGAAGAAATTGCCGATCATATCTCTGCAATAAAAACGAATGTGGATGACATGGTAGATGCCCGCAAGTCGGCCAACAAGCTGGAGGATGCACGTGAGAAGGCCGTGGCCTACCACGACACTGTAGTAGTCTACTTCAACGTAATCCGCTATCATGTAGACAAGCTGGAACTGATAGTGGATAATCAGATGTGGACGCTGCCCAAATATAGGGAGCTGCTGTTCATCAGCTAAAGTGCCATATCATTAAATATCGGACAAACAGCAAAAGAATAGCGGGTAATGATTATCTGCTATTTTTTTGGCTCAAAACGAAAAAAAACAAGACGCTATGAATAAAAATAATATCTTCCGCCATCTCAGGATACAGGAACAAAAAACACTCTATTCTTTTGATAACGAACACGATGCCTGTGGAGTAGGTTTGGCAATCACCCTGAATGGCGAGAAATCACACGATATCGTGGAAAAAGGGCTCTGCGTCCTGGAAAACATGGTACACCGCGGGGCGGAAAGCGCTGACAATATCACCGGTGACGGTGCGGGCATACTGGTACAGATTCCGCATGAGTTCATTCTTTTACAGGGAATCGCGGTTCCCGCGGAGGGGCGATATGGTACCGGACTTGTTTTTCTTCCCCGGGAGAGGGAAGAGAGGGAATTTTGCCTGAATGTGATCCGGAATAAAATAATCGAGGAAAATCTCACCCTCCTCTTTATTCGCGACGTACCCGTACAGAGTGCCTGCCTTGGAAAGATAGCCCGTTCAAATGAGCCCGTCATCAAACAGTTGTTTATTACCGGCACAGGGTCTCCCGACGAGTTGGAGAGGCGGTTTTATATATGGAGAAAGAAGGTTGAAAAGTCTCTTTCCGGAACCAGGATGGCGGAGGAACGCAGCTTTTATATTGTAAGCCTCTCAGCCCGCCAAATGATTTACAAGGGGATGCTGTCATCAATGCAACTGCGTCAGTACTTCCCCGATCTTTCCGATCCCAATTTTACCAGCCGGGTTTCCCTGGTCCATTCCCGGTTCAGCACAAACACATTTCCCACATGGGATCTGGCACAACCTTTCCGTATGCTGGCCCACAACGGGGAAATCAATACCATCCGCGGAAACCGTCAATGGATGCAAAGCCGGGAAAGTGAGTTGGAGTCGGACCTGCTGGGCGACCTGTCACCCCTCTATCCCATTGTACAGCCGCGTATGAGCGACAGCGCCTCGGTGGACAATGTGCTGGAGTTTCTGGTGATGTCTGGCAAGACACTGCCTCATGCCATGGCGATGATGGTTCCCGAGAGTTTCAACGACAAGAATCCTATCTCCGATGGGCTGAAAGCATTTTACGAGTACCACAGCATGCTGATGGAACCATGGGACGGACCAGCGACATTGCTCTTTAGCGACGGGCGCTTTGCGGGAGGCATGCTCGACCGAAACGGGCTTCGTCCCGCACGGTATACGATCACCCACGACAACATCATGATTATTGCCTCCGAAACCGGGACAATTGAACTGGACGCATTTAACATCAAAGCGCGGGGAAGGTTGAAGCCGGGAAAAATGCTCATTGTGGATACCTTCACCGGAAAAATATACTCCGACAATGAACTAAAAGAAGGACTGGCAAATGCTTTTCCGTATCGGGAATGGCTCGCTAAAAACTGCGTGAATCTCGATGACATCTCTTCGGGCAGAAGTGTGAATAACGACATGGCTGATTATGAGACACAGTTGAAAGTATTCGGATACACCACAGAAGACCTGGAAGTACTGATAAAGCCCATGGCAATGGAAGGAAAGGAACCGGTCTCTTCCATGGGAAACGACGTCACTCTGGCAGCTTTGTCCGAAAAACCGCAGCGGTTGTTCAACTATTTCCGGCAACAATTTGCACAAGTGACCAACCCTCCCATTGATCCTATCCGCGAGGAATTGGTGATGTCCCTCACCGGATACCTGGGAGCTATCCATCAAAACCTGCTTAAGGAGATACCCGCGCTCTCGGGCATTGTAAAAATAAAAAGTCCCATCCTGACCAATACCCAGTTCGACATCCTGTCGAACCTGCGTTACAAAGGATTCTCCACCACAGTGATTCCAATGCTCTTCGATCCTGCGAAAGGTGCTGAAGGTTTGAAGGAAGCGGTGGGTAACCTCTGCCGGTCTGTCGAAAAGGCAGTGGATGACGGCAAGAACTATATTATACTCAGCGACAGGGGCGTAAATGACAAAAATGCGCCCATCCCTTCACTACTGGCTACATCAGCCGTACACCTTCATCTGGTGGAGAAAAGAAAAAGAATGCAAATAGACATCGTGGTGGAAAGCGCCGAGCCACGTGAAGTCATGCATTTCGCACTTTTGTTCGGTTTCGGGGCCAATGCAGTCAATCCATATCTTGTCTTTGCCATCCTTTCGCAACAGGTAAAATCAGGTGAGATACAACTCGATTTTGATACTGCAAAGAAAAATTACATCAAGGCGGTGAACAAAGGATTGCTAAAAGTTCTCTCAAAAATGGGCAACTCCACCCTCCGAAGCTATCGCGGTGCACACATCTTCGAAGCCCTTGGCATCTCCTCAGATGTGTTGAACAACTATTTTAAGGGTATCTCCTCCAAGATAGAAGGGATAGACATGGATGATATCGCCCGGGAAGTGTTACAACCATTTAATGAGGCTTTTGAAAAGGAAGACAACGAACCTTTCAGGCTGCGGAACCAGGGATATTATGCCTATCGTATGGAAGGGGAATATCATGCATGGAATCCGGAAAGTATTGCCAGACTACAAATATCCACAAAGACAGGAGATTATCGCTTGTTCAGGGAATACACATCGCTGGTCAATGGGAAGGAAAATCCTGCATTTATCCGGGACTTGCTCGACTACCGCCGTAACCCTGTCGATATTGCAGAAGTAGAGCCGGTAGAACAGATAATGAAACGCTTTTGTACCGGTGCCATGTCCTACGGTTCCATCAGTAAGGAAGCACATGAGGCACTGGCCATCGCCATGAACATCATCGGCGGCCGCAGCAACACGGGCGAGGGTGGAGAAGATTCTCTCCGTTTTAAGCCCGGTGAAGACGGGCTGTCGCGCAGAAGCGCCATCAAACAGGTGGCCTCCGGCCGGTTTGGCGTCACTACAGAATACCTCGTAAACGCCGATGAGCTCCAGATAAAAATTGCCCAGGGAGCAAAACCGGGAGAGGGAGGTCAGCTGCCCGGTCATAAAGTGGATCACATCATTGCAAAAACCAGGCATTC
This sequence comes from Proteiniphilum sp. LBM24028, assembly GCF_056629195.1. NCBI lineage: Bacteria > Pseudomonadati > Bacteroidota > Bacteroidia > Bacteroidales > Dysgonomonadaceae > Proteiniphilum > Proteiniphilum sp. LBM24028. The sequence goes on from NZ_CM152817.1 coordinate 2,811,064, forward strand.
CATTCCGGGAATATCCCTGATCTCCCCCCCTCCGCATCACGACATCTACTCCATTGAAGACCTGGCACAACTTATCTTTGATCTCAAGAATGTAAATCCAAGGGCCGTCATCAGTGTAAAACTTGTATCGGAAAGTGGCGTGGGAACCATTGCTGCAGGTGTGGCCAAGGCAAAGGCCGACCTGATCGTGATCAGCGGTTCGGAAGGAGGTACCGGAGCCAGCCCGGCCAGTTCAATCAAGCATGCCGGCATGCCACTCGAAATAGGGTTGGCGGAAACACAACAAACGTTGGTTTTGAACAATCTGCGGAGTAAGGTGACATTACAAACCGATGGCCAGTTAAAAACGGGTCGCGACATCGTGATCGCTGCCATGCTCGGTGCAGAAGAGTTCGGATTTGCAACCAGCGCCCTCATTGTACTGGGATGTGTAATGATGCGCAAATGCCACCTGAACACTTGTCCTGTAGGAGTAGCTACACAAGATACGGAACTTCGCAAGCGTTTTGTGGGACGTTATGAATATTTGGTGAATTTTTTCCGCTTCCTTGCACAAGATACACGGGAACAACTGGCAGCGATGGGATTCAGGTCACTGGATGAAATTGTAGGGAGAGCCGATTTGCTGGAAAGGAAATACTATCCTGAACTACCAAAGACAGAGAAGATAGACCTCTCAAGGATAACCTCTTATCCCAAAAACCCGTCCGGATTCATATTCCGGAGAAAGAGCGGACAATATCACAGGATAGACGATATATTAGACAGAAGACTAATTTCCGAAGCATTGCCAGCCATCGATTTCCTGCAACCTGTCGGCATTAAATCGAAAATTAAAAATACCGACAGGAGCACGGGAGCAATGCTTTCGGGACAAGTAGCCCTTCGTTATGGACAGGCGGGTCTGCCTGATCATACCATATCGGCCTACTTTGAAGGGTCAGCCGGACAAAGTTTCGGTGCCTTCCTGGTACATGGGATCACTTTTTATCTGCACGGCGACACCAATGATTATCTTGGAAAAGGGTTATCAGGGGGACGGATCATCGTGACGCCGCCAAAGGATAGCACATTCCGCCCCGAAGAAAACATCATCTGCGGCAATACATCGCTCTACGGAGCCACGGCAGGAGAAGTTTACATCAATGGCATTGCCGGTGAGCGGTTTTGTGTGCGTAACTCCGGAGCTACTGCGGTGGTAGAGGGTGCAGGTGACCACTGCTGCGAATATATGACTGGGGGCCGTGTAGTGGTCCTCGGTAGTACCGGACGAAACTTTGCCGCAGGCATGAGTGGCGGTGTGGCTTATGTACTCAATGCTGAAAATGATTTCGACTACTATTGCAACATGGAAATGGTAGAACTGTCGCTGGTGGAAGATCTATCCGACAGCAGGGAGCTGAGAGACCTCATCTTCAAACATCAGCAATACACCAACAGCACACTGGCCAAACAAATCCTTGAGCACTGGGAACACTATGCAGGGATGTTTATCAAGGTGGTGCCCATTGAATACAAGAAAGTATTTCAGGAAAAGAAGATGGATGAACTGAACCGTAAGATAGCCGTAGTGGAAAGAGATTATTAAAATTAAACAACAAAAGAAATGGGAAATCCAAAGGCATTTATGACGGTAACGAGAAAGGAAGCCGGCTACCGTCTCATAAGCGAAAGAATATATGACCACGCAGAGGTAGAACAGACGTTAAACCGGGAAGACCGCATGCAACAAGCTTCACGTTGCATGGATTGCGGCATTCCTTTTTGTCACTGGGCCTGTCCGTTGGGCAACAAGATGCCCGAATGGCAGGACTACATTTATAAGGGCAATTGGAGAAGAGGCGTGGAGGTATTGCATGAGACCAACAACTTTCCGGAGTTTACCGGAAGAGTTTGTCCCGCACCCTGCGAAAAATCGTGTGTCCTGGCACTGCACGACGTGCCGGTGACGATCCGGGAGAACGAAGCTTCCGTAACGGAAGTAGCTTTTATGGAAGGGATGATCAAGGCCCGCCCCCCAAAATACCGCTCGGGCAAGAAGGTGGCCGTCATTGGTTCGGGACCAGCCGGACTTGCGGCTGCACAGCAGCTGAACCGGAAAGGGCATTATGTCACGGTGTTTGAAAAAGACAACAAACCGGGCGGACTACTCCGCTATGGAATCCCCAACTTCAAGTTGAGTAAGCATGTCATCGACAGGCGCCTGGAAATCCTTATGGAAGAAGGCATCGAGTTTGTGACCAACACCGAAATAGGCCGGGACATACCGGGCAAACAAATCATGCAGGAATATGATGCGGTATGTCTGGCTACAGGAGCAGGTAAACCAAGAGATATCAACCCTGTGGGGCGCGAACTGAAAGGTATCCATTTTGCCATGGAATTTCTATCGCAGCAGATACGGTTGCTTCAGGGAGAAGAAGCTTTTACAGCTGAAAAGATATCTGCCAAAGACAAACACGTGCTGGTCATCGGAGGAGGGGACACGGGATCTGACTGTGTAGGTACTTCCATCAGGCAGGGAGCAAAGAGCGTAACACAGATAGAGATCTTGCCACAGCCCCCCCTCGGAAAAAATCCCGCTACACCGTGGCCCCACCCATATCCGCAAATTTTAAAAACCTCCTCCTCACATGAGGAGGGATGTATCCGCAGATGGCTGTTGAACACACTCTCTTTCGTTGGGGAGGATGGCAGCGTAAAAGAGGCCACGGCAGAGGAGGTGGCATGGGAAAAGGATGAAAACGGCCGGTTCAGGATGATTTCCCGGGGACAAAAGGAAACACTAAAGGCCGATTTGATACTGCTGGCTCTCGGTTTTGTACATCCCGTACATGAAGGGTTGCTCGATGAACTGGGCGTGGACTATGATGCCCGGGGAAATGTAGCGGTGGACAAACAACACGGAAGCAACATACCTGGTGTATTTGCAGCCGGTGATACCATTATGGGAGCAAGTCTGGTGGTAAAGGCAATTGCCTCGGGCCGCAAAGTGGCGGAAGATATTCACCGGGTGATCAGCACCCGGTAGTCCGCTGTCACATGATCCGGAGATTATGCCCTTGTCACAATTTCTGATTCTTAAAAACAAAAAAATATGTGTGGAATCGTCTGTACTTTTAATCTAAAGAAACCTGAGGATCAATTACGCCCTCAGCTGTTAAAGATGTCAACAAGACTGCGCCATCGCGGACCGGATTGCTCGGGAATTTTCTCATGCGACAAAGCCATTCTCACGCACGAGCGACTTTCCATTGTCGATCCGGCATCAGGGAAACAGCCATTGGTAAGCAAAGACCGCAAGCTAATCCTGGCTGTAAACGGGGAAATATACAATCATCGCGAGATCCGAAAGAGATATGAACAAACCTATGAATTCCTCACCCAATCTGATTGCGAAGTAATCCTGGCACTTTACCGTGACAAAGGGCCTTACTTTATGGAAGATCTGAATGGTATCTACGCCTTTGCCCTCTATGATATGGAAAAAGACGTCTATCTGATCGGGAGGGACCATATTGGAATTATTCCGCTGTATCAGGGATGGGACCAGGACGGAGCTTATTACGTAGCTTCCGAACTGAAAGCGCTGGAAGGATATTGCAACAGGATTGAGGAGTTTCTCCCGGGACATTATTATTACAGTCCTGATGGTAAACCTGCAAGATGGTATACACGTGACTGGATGGAATATGAGCATGTGAAAGACAATACTTCCAACGTGGACACATTACGTAAGGCAATGGAGGATGCCGTGCAACGACAGCTCATGAGTGATGTGCCGTACGGGGTATTACTTTCAGGAGGATTGGATTCATCCATTATCTCTGCCGTGGCGAAAAAGTTTGCTGCCAGGCGTGTAGAGACAGATAACAAAGAGGATGCATGGTGGCCCCGGCTACACTCATTTGCGATCGGACTGAAAGGATCACCTGATCTGGCTTCAGCCCGAAAAGTGGCCGCTCACATCGGCTCCGTCCATCACGAGATAGAATTTACCGTGCAGGAAGGCCTTGACGCCATTCGTGATGTGATCTATCACATTGAGACCTACGACGTGACAACGGTACGTGCCAGTACACCCATGTACCTGATTGCCCGCTATATCAAATCGATGGGCGTGAAAATGGTACTCTCCGGCGAAGGTGCCGACGAAATTTTTGGAGGATATCTCTACTTCCATAAGGCGCCCAATACGGAAGAGTTTCATAAGGAGACTGTCAGGAAGCTGAGCAAATTGTATCAGTACGACTGCCTGCGTGCAAACAAGTCTCTCGCCTCGTGGGGGGTGGAGGGACGTGTTCCCTTTCTCGACAAGGAGTTCCTGGACGTAGCCATGAGGCTCAATCCAAAAGACAAGATGGCAGGAAACGGCAAAATAGAAAAACACATCCTTCGGCAGGCATTTGAGGATTACCTGCCCAAAGAGGTGGTCTGGCGACAGAAAGAACAATTTTCCGACGGCGTGGGATATAGTTGGATAGACAGCCTGAAAGAAATTGCGAACCGGCAGGTGAGCGACGAACAGATGACAAACGTGCACCATCGCTTTCCCGTAAACCCACCGCTGACCAAAGAAGAATATGTCTACCGCACCATCTATTCCGATCTATTTCCTTCAGATAGTGCCGCTTCGTGCGTACCCTCCGTTCCTTCAGTTGCCTGTAGCACACCAGTGGCGCTCGCCTGGGACGAGACCTTCCGGAAGAATGCCGATCCTTCTGGAAGAGCAGTAAAAACAATACACGAACACGGCTTTGGATGATCAGACATACTCATCTCCGTACCGGAATTTCACATCCGTCACAAAGTGTTTTATGCGTTGTTCTTCGCTTTTTTTACATATCAGCAACACATTGTCCGATTCGGCCACGATATAATCCTCAAGCCCCTGTATTACCACAAGCTTATCTTCGCTCATCGCCACAATGTTGTCGGTACTTTCAATATACAATGTTTTGCAATTCAGCTGTGCATTGTTGTCGCTATCTCGTTGCGACACATCATGCAGTGCACCCCAGGTACCCAGATCACTCCAACCGAAATTGGAAATATTTACATATACGTTGTTCGCCTTTTCCAATATTCCGTAGTCTATGGAGATATTCGGACAAAAGGGAAAGCTTGTGTCAATAAACTGCTTCTCGGAAGGTGTATTAAAAAGTTCTTTACCCTCATTAAATTTCTGCACAATGTCTGGCAGATGTTTTTTGAAAGCATCAATGATGCTGTTCACATTCCAGAGAAAAATACCGGAGTTCCACATAAACTCACCGCTTTCCACAAATTTTCTTGCCAGGTCGAGATTAGGCTTTTCGGTAAAGGCTTTCACCTTTTGAATTCCATCCATATCTTTCTCATCCACCTGGATGTAGCCATAACCCGTTTCGGGGCGATTAGGTTTGATTCCCAGCGTAAGCAGAACCGGGTTTTGACCTACAAACTCCAACCCTTTCTTCATATCGATCTCAAACTGCTCTTCATTCATGATGAGGTGGTCGGAGGGTGCCACAATGATGTTGGCATCCGGGTTTACAGCTCTGATTCTGAACGAAGCATAGGCTATAGCAGGGGCAGTATTGCGTCTTATAGGTTCCAGCAGAAGCTGATTTTCTTTAATTTCAGGCAACTGCATTCTGATTGTTTCAGCGTACGCGTCATTGGTTACGAGGTAAATATTTTCTACGGGAACTATTTTTTTAAAGCGGTCGAAAGTACTTTGCAGCAGCGATCGTCCTGTGCCGAAGAAATCAAGGAACTGCTTGGGTTTATCCTCCTTGCTAAAAGGCCAGAAGCGGCTTCCCACACCGCCACACATGATCACACAAAAATTATTATTGTTTCTCATTCCTAAGATTATATTAATAAAATAAAATTTCCATAGGGTGCTAAATGACTATTTTCCGCGGGTTTATGTCATAAATAACATCTTATTTTTACAATTTGTTTTAAATCTTGCTTTTTGCACCCTTAAAGATACAAACAAAAGAGCATCCGGAGGGAAAAGGGTGGTTAAATTGCATAAAAATAAAGATAACTTTTTCATAATCCCGAAAATATATGTACTTTTGCACTCACTTTTCTACAGAATGCCCAGATGGCGGAATTGGTAGACGCGCTGGTCTCAAACACCAGTGGATTCACTTCCATGCCGGTTCGATCCCGGCTCTGGGTACTCAAAAACCCTGACTATCAATTGATAATCAGGGTTTTATCTTTTTAAAAAGTGTACTAAAAGCGTACTATTTAACCGATTTTCTGAAAATTACGGAAATGTATTCCTTTGCTTTCTCATATTGTATATAATTCCTATTTTTGTCGGTATAAGCCAAAAATCAATGATATGCAACCAATATTTCAACGTCTTCAAAAATTCATCAATGAATTTACCTCATCACGGTTGAAAAAATCAATCGACCTTTTTGAGTTGAAATCCGAATATTGGGATGATAAAACCCTACACACGCATATCCGTGAAGAAATTTACAAGGCGTCATGCGAGTTGGTAGAGTTACATGAGAAGTACCCCACACTTCACGTCATTACAAATTATCCCGACTTGAAGAATATCCTTTGGGATAGCACCTTTATCGAATCCATCTCTCCCGATGAAAGGAAAAAGTACCACAATTCCGAAAGTACCAGTTTAAGCCATGACAGGCTGAAAGACGATCCCGAAATATATGACGGGCAGTTACCCTATTTCTCCGGTATCATCTCATCCATTTACCTTACCGGATATATCGCATTCCTTCAATCCAAGTTACCCGAAGAGAAAACGACCAACATTTTAACCGAAGGAAAATCCACTTTTGAAGCGCAGCTCAATACCGCACAAATCAAATTATTGTCCGAATGCCTTAACGATGTACGTATGTTTCCCGAGAATATCACAAGCCAGACACTTGAAAATATATTTGCCTGTAACCTTTCACAACCATTAAAGGCACGCAATAACCGCCTGTTGGCCTATTTCTTCTCGGCATTGGACGACCGCAGCCCGATCACACGCAACTGGCAATCGGTGATCGATAAAAACCGCCTTTTCCTCTCTTCTGGAAAAAGCAAACGGCTCAAACAATCCGACCTGTCCACGGCAAATTCCGAAATTAAGTTCACTCCCCCCATCGGTTCGGCAACCATTGCGGTTATCGGTATCGGTGCAAAATATGACCTGAAAAACATACCCGTGGGATTGTTTGTCAATCCCTATTTCAACATACATAACCTGATCCCGTTTTCTATGGAAAATTATCATGAGCGTACATCCGAGGAGGGCTTCCGCTTTGGTGTTGTCTATTATCTTCATTGAGAATGAATCCGTATCAAAACATTTAGCTTTATCAGGATATGTAAGTTAATTTGTAAAAGTAATTGTTTGAAAAAAGTGACGAAATGAAAACAAAATTTTTATTCGGAATATTGGTTTTATTCCTTGGCACAATCAACTTTGTGGGTTGTAATGATGATGACAATTTGAAGCCTATAGAGTTAAGAGACAGAGAAGGGACATCAATCTCTATTTTCTATCCTCCTGCCTCAGGATACAGTTTTTCTCTACAGGGTGGTGACGGCAACTACAAGATAATATCAGAAAATCCTGAAGTAGTTACCGCGGAAATGATTTCTTCTGTCGATTTTCGATTGGAAGCAAAAAGTATAGGTGAAGCCAAGGTGACAATAACCGATAATTCACAAAATATATTGACACTAAATGTGAGTATAATATATGAAACAATTAATATTGTCATAGAGGCACATGATGTTTTTACAGATGGGGGTGATCTGACCGGAAATGAGAAAAAAGCGATCCAAGAGAAACAACTTGTTGAAATTCCAGTAAAAGTCGGAGGCGGCTATAAGTTTATTTATACTGATTACGAAGACGAAGATAGAGGAGGGAAAGCGATTGTTTATCCGGAGAAATTTGGCTCTAACGGCATTGAGACAACTTTTAAAAAGAAAAGAATAACAATCGACGAAACGACCAATAGTTTCACAATAGGATTTGAGATTGATATTAATAATGAAAAAAGACTTCTAGTCTTAAGTAGATATTATCCATCTACCAAATCTGAAGCACTCGTTCCTATAGCGTTATTCGAGGATGTTACCTCAAAAGTACAAGTTGAATATCCTAAAGCGGAATCAGTATTCACAGCTCAAGTCATAGAGAAGTAGTAAAAAATCCATGTTTACTCAATAATTAAATGCAACATCTCTCAAGATAGAAGAATTATTTTCGGAGATGTTGCAATCTTATGCCTACCCCATTAAAATCACATCAACCTTCTCAATTCCTCTTCATCGGGCAAAATATCCCTATATTTCTCCGGCAATTCTGTTGCCAATTTGTATGTGGAAACGCCCATCGGTTTAGACGTATCCCTAAAAGCGTATTCCACTATTTTTTCTTTCTTCGATTTGCAAAGAATAATGCCGATGGATCGGTTTTCGTGCGGCAGGCGAACCAAATCATCGAGAGCGGAAAGATAGAAATTCATTTTTCCAAGATATTCGGGTTTAAATGCGCCCCGTTTCAACTCAAACGCTACCATACATTGCAGTTGGCGATTGAAGAAAAGTAAATCGACAAAATATTCCTGTTCTTCAACAATAAAACGATACTGATTGCCGATAAAGGCAAAATCTTTCCCCAAAGACATGATAAAGTTTTTGATATTCAACATGATTTCACTTTCGAGAACCCGCTCATCAAATTCTTCATCCGGCGATTCAATATTAATGTAATCCAACAAGTATTCATCTTTGAACGAAAGGAGCGCTTTTCGCCTTAAGTCGGCATCAGAAATGGTTATGGAGAAGTTGTTAGCGAGTTTGCCTTGTTGGGAGAAAAGATTCTCTTTCAAGCAGTATTTTAATTTTTCCACACTCCAAAAATCAGTTGCGCATCGGTCAATGTAGAACAGTCGCTCAGCCAACGATTCAGTTTTCTTGACAATTTCATTATGATGCGTGAAGCCAATTAACGTAAAATTCGGCGTTGGAAGCAAAGATGCGTTTGCTAGCCAATCTGTTTTAATCTGCAAATCGTCCGATACTGACGAACGAGTTGTAATGTGCTCGAAATTAGACCGTAATAAATCGTCAGTTGCTAACTGACGATTTAGGATGTCGCACCACGCTTCGTAAAAAAGCCGCATATTCTTGATGTTCGCAGCTGAAAAACCGCGCAAGCCGGGTAATTCTTGTTGTAGTTGATTCGAGATTTGATCGATAGCTCCCGTTCCCCAAGTCCCTTCGCGCGATTTTCTCGATACAAATTCCCCGATACCGTAATACAGCGACAATAACTCTCTGTTGGCTAATGCTGCAGCCTTATAACGGCTTTGCAAAATGGCACTCTTAATGGCTTGTATTGCTTGGTTAAAATTTGTGCTGAATTGTTGTTGCATATCCTTTTCGTTTTAAGCAAATTAGGAAATCAGTCGTTTACAAAGATAAAAAATTCCCGGTTTATAATTTCAATTCCGGCAAACTGTCAATCGCTTTCTGTTTCAATTCATCCACGGCACGAGTATATTTTTCCATATGCTTTAACCCGCTATGCCCCAATAGACTGGCAACGGTTTCAATATTTGCCCCATTATTTAAGATATTCACAGCGAATGAGTGCCGTCCGCAATGCCAGGTAATATGCTTTTTAATTCCGGCACGTGCCACCCAACGTTTCAATGCTTTGTTGCACATGGTATGGCTGGGGAGAGTGAATGTGTATTCATCCTTATTGTCTGAATCCTCAATCAAGCTCAATAGACCGTCATTCAGAGGAATAACAACCCCACTTGATGCGTTTTTACCCTTTGTCTTCAATTGCTCAAATTTTAATAACCGATTAGAATAATCGACATTCCGATATTTTAATTCGATCACTTCACAATGGCGGATACCATTGTAGAGCCTGTTCATCGATTTTACAGACAACTCCCTTACAGGGATTTTTCACCATAACATCATGATCTATGGCATAATGTATCACTTTTTTAAAGCGTTGATAGTAACCTTTCGCCCCCTCTTCCATACTCCTACTTTGCAGATACTCCACAAAATCGATCATCATATCTTTTGTGAGTTCTTCGGGTCTTATGCGACGTGAATATTGGGGATAGCTATCATCCAAAAAATCTTTGAACCGTTTGAATGCACCTTCCATCATCCGGATATCTTTCTTCGTATAACTATCAATATAGGATTGGAAATAATCCAAAAAGTTGACATTCTTATCTTTCTTCAGACGATAACCATGAATATTTTGCTTTAACTCTTGCTCACGCTCCGACCTGATCTTCAAAGCCAGCTCCAATGTTTCTTTATTTGTCTGGCGTTCAATGGGTGTTCGAGGTTTTTCCAATAGATAGAGATTCAGGTTTTCTTTTCTCCGGTTATGCCTAACTGAAAATTTTGGTTTTCCCGCCATTGCTCCCGATGTGTAATATACCTGATTACCCTCCCTATCTAAAACAGGGTTTTGCTCACGTCCCAAGTAGTAATCGAGATACAAACTGATCCTACCATCGGAGAGGATATTTTGCTGTAATTTCGGGTTTTTCTTTGGTTTTTGCCTCTAACTTTGCCATAATATTCAATGCTTATGGTTCTATACCGGATTGTGTACACAACCGAGTTAAACTTATAAATATCTGATTTTCTACTTGTTTCTCTTTTTGGTAAAGATACAAAATAATTTTATTCGAGGTGTACTAATAGTGTACTAAATGACAAAATATAGGCAATAATGGAGAATTTTATAAATTATAATTATTTGAATTTTAGGTTATTATTTCTTTTAGTTTCCAATTTTTTCACGGTTATGTATCGGCTCTGGGCACTATTTCAAAACGCTAAATCATTAACAGTAAATAATTTATCGTTTTTATTTTGCTTTCCGTGTCCGCAATTGTCCGCATTTTTAGGGAAGTCTAAGAAAAGTTTATTTTTTTATGATATTCTATCCCTCATTATTTGTTTGCAAATCTACAATCTCCCAACCTGCATTTCTAAATAATTCTATATCGTCTTTCACATTTTCCTTAAGACATGCAAAACAAAGCAAATGTGTTGGACGAGAAAATCCGACATACATCATTTTCATTGTTTCTTTGGCTCGTATATCCTGATTCTTCCGATATTCGTGTTCTTGTTTGTACAAGGGATTATTAAGATATGGCTGTTGATTTTACGATAATCCATCACTGTAGAATTACTTTATTCTCCAGTACCCCCCTTTGTTTCCTCCAATACGTTCAAGTTTCCCAATCTTTTTTAATTTCTCAATATCACGATATACAGACGAATCGCTCACCTCTAATTGTTTAGATATGGCTTCTCTTGATAAACTATTATCTTCTCTAATTAGTTGAAGAATCTTCACTTGCCTCGAGGTTATTTTTATTGCTTCATTTTCTGCTTCACTTATTGCTTCATTTTCTGCTTCACTTATTGCTTCATTTTCTGCTTCACCCATACTCTTTTCTGCTTCATTGTCTTCTCCGACATTTCTCCGACGCTTCTCCGACACATCTCCGACATGTACAGGCTTATTCTCTGTACCACTTTCTATACCATCTGCACCATTTTCTGCACCACTTTTTGCCTCATCTGCACCACTTACTTTTCCTTCTAGTTTAGGATCGGCGCTCATCACCGTTACTTTGAATGTAGTAATATCTTTAAAGTCAAATATGGCCAAGCCGTTTTTGTTTGCTTCTAACTGTTCCTGTACCATACTTATTCCCCTGTTGAAACGGTTTACATATCCAAGTACTTTCATCGCTTCAGCAATAACAGGATTACGGTAATCATTTACATGTGGAAAATTCTCCGGTTGTACTTTACCGTAAAGTCCACCCGGATTATCCATTTCAATCCGGTCGGAGTATTCATAAAATCGAGCCGGGGCATTCGTCTCATACGTACGGTGCATGATGAGATTCATAGCCAGCTCTCTTATTGCTTCATACGGGTAGTTGATTTTCATTTCTTCCCGTAAAACCGTAACAAATACCGGACGTTGCTTCTGAATTGTATATTTGATGAAATAGTCTATCTCCTTTAATAACGTGATAAGGTTTCCCGAAAACTGTCTTTCATTTATCACTTTAGAGGTTATACTTTTTCCGGCAAATTCAACATATTGTATATACGCACCAAAGAGAATATGCGATGGATCTTTTCCAATGAGTAGGATGCCGGCAACTGTCGGGCAGTCTTGTGCCGGATCAAACAACTTTAAAGATGCCAATTGTTGCTTAATCCCTCGTTTATCTCCTTTTAATATGTTAGCGCTTACCATTTTGGGCAGATATTCAGATTTGAATAGATCCAGATCCAAATCATCAATGGTGGTATGCAAACACGGAGCAGTATCGAATGTTTGTGATTTTACTTCGCTTTTCTCACGAAGAATTCTTAATTCTTCGTCATTTGCTTCCCCCCGCCTCGGCCCGATACGGATATACACCGTTCCTTTATATTTCACGGGAGTACTCTTGCTCGGCTTCACTTCGACAACGGCGATATCGCCATCGGGAAAAGAAAGCTTTTCGACCATCAATGCCGGTTGAGGCGTTATATTTCCATCAGAACGTAATCCTGCCAAATTCCTCAGTAACTCATCCGTCACCTTTAACCCGTTCAATGAACCGTCATCGTAGGCTCCGATAATGAGATAACCCGGAAGTCGTTTGTTGGGCAGGTCATTTGCAAAGGCACAAACAGCCCTTGCAAATTTATCGGTATCTTTTGTTGATATTGTTCTTTCTACACGTTCGTTTTCAATATCTTTCAATAGTACCTTTATTTCATCTTTTGTAATCATATTATGCCCTGAAGTTTAACACAAATATAGTGAAAGCCGAGAGGAAAGGCAAGTTCGCTTGAACTATTCCGTTAAGAGAGTGCAGAACGAGTAAACTCGTTTTGCCGAACGCAGGAATAGTCTAACTCGTTGAACTTGCCCGAGGCGCATCCTATATTCTACAAATGTACTTATTTATTCCAACATCCCGATTAATTCTTTTTTCATATCGTCATCAATCGTCCGGTATCGTGCAAAAACTTTACTACCCTCTTTATGGCCACTTAAAGCTCCGACCAGATTCGGGTCTTTGACTTTTTTATAGATGTTTCTAATGAAACTGCGTCTCGCCATGTGAGAGGAAGCCACCTCGTATAAAGGTTTTTGAATTTCCTCACGGGTTTGTTGGCAAAGCCCTGATTGACTGATTGTCAATCAGGGCTTTTTAATTACGGATTTTCCCCACATTTTCCCCACCAAAGCACATAGTTGACCCAAAACAGTATTATCTTCTCCTTCTCTGTTGTTAATTCATATTGCTCTTGTTTAAGAATACAATAAATTCACTGCCTTCGCCATATTCACTTTTTAAGGTGATGTGCCCGCCTTGCGCTTCTATAAATTCTTTACTTATTGCAAGTCCCAGGCCACTCCCCGACGTATTGCTTCCCGGTACTCTAAAATATCTATCAAATATTCTTTCCTGATATTCGGGCAGAATACCTTGTCCCGAATCCTTAACAGAAAACAAAACATTGTTTCCTGTTGTAGAAACGGTTAAATAGACAGTGCCTCCTTCATGAGAATATCTGATTGCGTTTGTAATTAAATTAATAAGCACCCAGGCAGTTTTTTCAGGGTCTGCGAGTATGGAAGGAATATTATCAGGGCAGGATATTGAGAGATACACTTTTTTTTGCTCTGCTTGCATTTGGGTGGTTATGATGGCATAATCCAGAATTTCCTTAGGATTTGTCGGGATAATGGAAAGTTGAATATTCCCGGTTTCAATCTGCGTTATATTCAATAATTCTCCAATAATACCCAACAGCCGCTCCAAATCTTCCTTTATGCTTTCCGTGAGATGTAGCTGTTCATCGTTTAATTTGCCTATCTTTATATTCTCCAGTAATTGAACGCTCATTTTTATGGAAGAAATCGGAGTTTTCAGTTCATGAGAAATGGTAGCCATAAAGTTGGTTTTAGCAAAATCCAACTCTTTCAGAGAGGTTATGTTTTTCAGAAAAATAACATTGCCAATATGGTGCATTCCCGTTTCGCCCGTGTGTGTGATATTCATCGGAGCAATTTCTTTCTGAAAATAACTTTCCTTGTTGTCGGCGTATATTTTAAGTATTGCAGAAGGTGATTTTTCTCCAAAGAAATCTTGTATCAAGGTACGCATCAAATCGTTCTTAACCGCAATATCTTGAGCCGATTTTCCTATCACCTCTTCACTTTTGAGATTGGAAATCTGTAAAGCCTCACTGTTCATAAAAAGAATTTTTAAATCCTCATCCAACCCAATAACCGGTTCATGAATATTGTTTATCAGCGCTTCAATTCGTTTTTTCTCCGTAAGAACTTTTGCCAAATTACTATTATTGTATTCCTGTAGTTTCTCGGCCATGACATTAAAAGCCTCCGCCATTTTTTTAAACTCATCGTTTCGCTTGAGATTAATTCTTTCTGAATAGTTTCTTTCCGCGATATGTTGGATGCTTTGTGTAAAATCGCTTATAGGCTTCACAATATTTTTCGGCATAAAAACCAGCAATGTCAGCGCTATAATCAAACACAATCCACTACCTACCACAATCCACAGGATAGCATCATAGGCTGTGATGTCGGCAATATTACTTTTTTTTTGGATTGCCTCCATGTTTAGACTGATGATAGTTAGCAAATCTTTTCGAAGCGTAGGATATAAAGCCGTATCTGACAAATTCTGTTTCAATTTGTCATAGTCTCGGAGTAATGCATAAGTAGATTTTTTTTCACCGGTTTCGGTTATATTGGCTTGCTGTAGTTTCAGATTTTTTTCAAACTCAAGACATATAGAAGAGTTTTGAATACCGGCATCCAAAAGCATCAGCATCTCCCGCGCATATTTAACCGAGTTGTAATTGTCCGCAAGAATGTTTTTTGTATCATTTGACAATTTATTGATATAGTATCCGGATAATAGGGAAAGGAAAACAACCAGCAAAAATAACGAGCCGATTCCCGTAAAGAGTTTTGTTTTAATATTCATGACCAAAGTTAGTTTAGAATGATTAAATCCGTTTTTGTATTATTCAGTTTCTTAATTAAGTTATTAAACACGTTGCGCGATGTAACAATATGAATAAGCTTGAAGTGTGGTTTTCCGATGCACACAGTCGTTATTTTTCTCTCTTTAGTCTGCTGGACAATGGCATCGGAGATATTGTCGGACCTGACTCTGATAATTTCTCCCCCTAATTCCGTAACTAGTTGAAAATTGTTGATTAAGAAACGCTGTTTATCAAGAGCTATTTTATCGAACCTTTCTTTAGGAGTTTCTACGTACAACACAAACCATCTACACTGATAATATTTTGCGAATCTTGCTGTTTTTCGAATGATATTTCTACCGGACTGTCCGTTGGAACTGATACAGGCAAGAAAACGCTCTTGATGCATTCCCTCCTTTGTGATTTCATTTTCCACCTGTCTTTCCACCGCCGATGCAACCTCTTTCAGGGCTAACTCGCGAAGTTGTAAAATATGTTCGCTTTTGAAAAAATTATCAAGCGCCGTTTGAATTTTATCAGCTTTGTATATCTTTCCCTCTTTTAGCCTTGTAATAAGTTCATCCGCCGGAAGATCTATGTTTACCACTTCATCTGCTTGCTTCAAGATACTGTCGGGAATTCTCTCCAACACTTCAACTCCTGTAATTTCTTTCACATCTTCATTAAGACTTTCAAAGTGTTGAATATTCACAGCCGAAATCACGCTAATTCCCGCCTCTAACAGATCCATTACATCCTGCCATCTTTTTTTATTTTTGCTCCCTATCACATTTGAATGTGCTAATTCATCCACCAATACCACTTCGGGGCGTTGTAGGATGATTGCATCCAAATTCATTTCCTCCAATTCTTTTCCTTTATAAAAAATTTTTTTCCGGGGAACTTCGGGAATACCGTCAAGCAATAGCTCAGTTTCGTAACGACCATGTGTTTCAATATAACCGATGCGCACATCTACTCCGTTGCGCAAAAGCGAATGCGCCTCGTTAAGCATGCGGTAAGTCTTACCTACACCGGCAATCATGCCAATGTAAATTTTAAACCTTCCACGACGCGATTTTTTAATTAGGTCAAGAAAATATTCAGGATCTTGGTTTTCTTTTTTGCTATTTTGCATTATTTAAAATGATATTGCTAAAGATGTAGTTATTGAAACGTTATTCGACACCGGTTTATTTTTCCATGCAAATAAATCCTTGTCTGCATGAAATCCCCGAACCTCACTCCGCCATATTACGTTATCGGCAATGTGTTTATCCAAGTTGAACGAATAACCAAAAATTTTTGCTCCATTTGCCAGCATTACCCCATTTTCATCGCTATAATACTCTCCGCGCAATCCCAAATGGTACCCGGATGACAATTTTATGGATAAAATAACCACAGGGGAATACCACACATTGTAACTTCGTTCACCATTCCCCTTTTCTTCCGCTCCGACATCCAATCCGGCTGTCAATGCAAAAGTATCATTTATTTGAAAGATACCATAGAGATCGTGAAAACACCTCATCTTTTTTTCGGTTGAAGGCGAATCGTTTCCTATGAATGAACTGCTGTTTAGAGTGATGGAAGGTGTGGGCATAAATGTTATCTGATGCCCGAAAGCAAGGGCGTTATTATCTTTTGGACGCTCAATGCGCTGCCATCCGTTTAACAATAAGGCGCTTATGTACCAACGTTCATCCGTGCTTAAGTATGAAAGCCTTAGACCTGTCTCAAATGCGGGTGTATTTTCGGCCGTAATACTGCGGGTAAGCGTAGGATACTCTTTTCCAATCGGGCTTTCCCAACCAATATGAGAGGGAAGAATACCTGCATCTATCCAAATACTTTTTCTTTTGGAAACTTTTACTCCAACATTGGCTTCAAACAGATGCTTCAAGGTTCCTGTTTCCGCCGACATGTTGTCGTTGGCATAGGTCCCGGCCATTATCGCTAAATTTCCGCGTACGACATCGGTATTGTACGCCACCTTTAACATTCCTAAATTCAGATTGAACGTGTTGTGTCGATTGTAATTATACAGAAAAGGCTGTTTTATGTGATTGGCCGGCTCGGCAAAGTCATAAGAATAATAAATTTCTGTATATCCCTTTATGGATAAGGGATTTTCCAGATTTTGAGCTAAGAGTAAACTTCCTGAAAAAGACAAAAACAACCAGAAAGAAGAAAAGAAAAGTCTTTTATACATCGTCTTATTTTTTTATTTTTAAATTGTCCAAGGCAATATTCAATTTCAATACGTTTATTTTTTCCGGTCCGATTGGATTTTTTTCTTCGTGATCTTTCACCAGATTCCTTACTATTTCCACATCTAATTCTCGTGCTTTAGCTACACGGTTTACCTGAGCATTTGCCGCTTCTATGAAAATATGCGGATCAAGCCCGCTTCCGCTTGCCGTTACCATATCTATCGGCACATGTGACTTCGGGTTTTGCATTTCAAAATCAATTATTCGCTGTTTTACCTGTTTCAGATATTCAGCATCATTGGGGCCTTTATTGCTGCCGCCACTGCCTGCCGCATTATAATCTACCGCTGATGGACGCGAGTGGAAATAAATATCTCTATCAAATCGCTGACCGATATTTTCGAAATAAATATTTCCGTTTTTATCGGCTATTCGTTTTCCTTTTCCAAAATTTGGGGCCATCTGTGCTATTCCTAACAATATCAGCGTATATATTCCTACACACAACACAAGCATTGCTCCTGTCATTCGCAACGCGGATAAAAAATATCTTTTCATTTTCTGTCTTTTTAAATAAATAACGACACCAACATGTCAATGAGTTTGATTCCGATAAACGGCAGAACAATTCCGCCTAAGCCATAAATAAATAAATTTCTTTTTAACAGCGCACTTGCTCCTATGGGCTTGTATGACACGCCACGCAAAGCCAACGGAATAAGCAACGGAATAATAATGGCGTTGAAAATAATAGCTGAAAGAATAGCACTTTCAGGAGTATGCAACCGCATAATATTTAACTCTTGCAACGAAGGTATGGTGGCAATAAATAATGCAGGAATGATGGCAAAATATTTTGCTATATCGTTAGCGATGCTGAAAGTTGTGAGTGTTCCACGCGTCATCAACAACTGTTTGCCGATTTCTACAACTTCAATCAGCTTTGTGGGGTCATTATCCAGGTCCACCATATTGCCGGCTTCTTTAGCTGCCTGAGTTCCACTGTTCATAGCTACACCCACGTCAGCTTGGGCTAAAGCCGGAGCATCGTTGGTTCCATCCCCCATCATCGCTACCAAATGTCCTTCCAATTGTTCTTTGCGGATATAGTTCATCTTATCTTCGGGTTTGGCTTCCGCTATGTAATCATCTACTCCGGCTTTATAAGCAATATGTTTTGCCGTGAGCGGATTATCGCCGGTAACCATTACCGTTTTGATTCCCATTTTCCGAAGTCTTTCAAAACGATCGCGAATGCCCGGCTTAATTATATCCTGAAGTTCAATAACACCAACAACTTTTTCATTTTCAGCAACCACAAGCGGTGTACCTCCTTTGTTGGAAATATTGGATACTTCACTAACAATGGCCAGAGGAAATTCGTTCCCGGCCTCTTCCACCATCCGTTCAATTGCATCGGCAGCTCCTTTGCGAATCCGGATATCCTGATAATTGATACCCGACACACGGGTTTCCGCAGTGAATGGAATAAAATGAGCATTTTGCAGATCAAAATCTCGTATAGTGATATTGGCTAGCTCGAGTATGGATTTACCCTCGGGGGTAGTATCGGAAATTGAACTGAGCGCAGCGCTACGAATAAAATTCATTTCTTCTATCCCGGGAGTAGGAATAAAATTTGTTGCTTTACGATTTCCGATGGTAATCGTGCCCGTTTTATCCAATAACAGGACATCTATATCGCCCGCCGTCTCTACCGCTTTCCCACTTTTGGTAATCACATTGGCCCGCAAAGCCCTATCCATTCCGGCGATACCAATGGCGCTTAACAATCCTCCTATGGTTGTGGGAATGAGACACACGAAAAGTGAAATCAACGCCGCTATACGAATGGGAGCGGATGCGAAATCGGCGAAAGGCTTCAACGTTATCACTACAATAATAAATACTAAAGTAAAGCCTGCCAGCAAAATAGTAAGAGCTATTTCGTTAGGAGTTTTCTGTCGTGATGCGCCTTCTACCAAAGCAATCATTCTGTCTAAGAAACTATCTCCCTGCTGTGATGTTACTTTTACCTTTATTGAATCGGACAACACTTTTGTTCCTCCGGTTACCGAGCTTTTATCACCACCTGCTTCGCGAATTACCGGCGCACTTTCACCTGTAATGGCACTTTCATCAATTGTAGCAAGTCCCTCAACAATTTCACCATCAGCCGGAATAATATCACCCGTTTCACACACGAACAGGTCGTTTTTTTTCAATTCCGATGAACTGACTATAGTAATAATGCCGTTGGCGGAGATTTTTTTAGCAGGAGTTTCTTCTCGTGTTTTCCGCAACGTGTCGGCTTGTGCTCTTCCCCGCGCTTCGGCAATTGCTTCGGCAAAGTTGGCAAACAACAACGTTACAAACAATATGAGAGTAATTGCAAGGTTGTACCCCAAAGTTCCTTGATGGGCTGTTTGCGGAGCAATAGCAATCCATAGGCAAACGCCCATCATAACCAAAGTACCTATCCATACACAGAACATTACCGGATTCCGAAAGATTATTTTAGGATTGAGTTTAACAAACGATTCTCGCATTGCTTGTTTAACCAGAGTAGGCTCAAACAGTTTATTTGATGTATTTTCTCTTTTTGTCATTTTTGTATAAAAATTAATGTATCATTGTAAAATAATCGGCAATAGGACCTAATGATAGAGCCGGGAAAAAGGATAAAGCTGCTATGATGGCAATTACCACAAAAACCATAACTCCGAATGTAGGACTGTCTGTTCGAAGCGTTCCTGCACTGTCAGGTATGTATTTTTTTGCACTCAAGCTTCCCGCAATTGCCACCGGACCGATTATTGGAATAAACCGCGAAAGGATGAGCACAAATCCTGTACTTATATTCCACCAAGGGGTGTTATCTCCTAATCCTTCAAAACCACTTCCATTATTAGCCGATGCAGATGTAAATTCATAAAGCATTTCGCTAAAGCCATGGAATCCGGGATTATTTAGCGTGTCTAATGTGAGCAACGGCATGGCAGCCGAAAGAGCCGTACCGATAAGAATAAGAAAAGGATGGACGAGAGCCACAATCATGGCTATTTTCATTTCACGCGCCCCTACTTTTTTGCCTAAAAATTCGGGCGTTCGCCCCACCATTAATCCACTGATAAATACGGCAAGAATAATGAAAACAAAGAAATTTAAAACTCCCACGCCCACGCCTCCGTAAAATGTATTGGTCATCATGCCCAGCATCATGTTCATTCCGCTGAGAGGCATGTAACTATCATGCATCGAATTAACGGAGCCCGTAGAAATCACGGTAGTAACGATGCTCCAATAGGCTGACGCAGCCGATCCGAAACGCACTTCCTTCCCTTCCATATTTCCACCTGAGATATCGACTCCCATTTCTTGAATAATAGGATTACCCTTCATTTCCATCATTATATTGGGTATGACGAGCAAGAGGAATCCAAGAGTCATCACGCCCCAAATCATCCAACTCATTTTACGTTTTCGAAGGAAAAATCCCAGCGCAAACACCATGGCAAAGGGTATTATCATTTGTGCCGTCATCTCAACCATATTAGTGAGGTAAGTTGGATTTTCGAGCGGATGAGAAGAATTTGCTCCATAGAACCCGCCACCGTTCGTTCCCAAATGCTTAATGGGTACGAAAGCTGCCACAGGTCCCGTTGAAACAGTCATAGAATCGCCTTGCAATGTTGTCATTGCTTGTTTTCCTTCAAAAGTCATTGGCGTACCGCTGAATATCAAGATTATCCCGATAATCATCGAAATAGGTACGAGCACGCGAGTAATTGATTTCGTGAAAGAATTGTAAAAGTTTCCCTGGGTGTTGTGTGACCCTTTTCGCAAAGCGTAAAATACGGTTACGGCTGCGGCCATTCCGGTAGCAGCGGTAACAAATTGAAGAAACATCAAATAAAGTTGTCCAAGATAGCTTATTCCGGTTTCGCCTGAGTAGTGTTGCAAATTACAATTCACCAAGAACGAAATAGTGGTATTAAAAGCTTGCGAGGGCGATTGATTGGGATTGTGATCAGGATTAAGGGGGAGCCAACTTTGATTTGTAAAAATAAACATTCCTAACAGGAACCAAATCAAATTGATGGTAAGCAATATTACCATCTGCTCTTTCCAGTTCTGCTCTTTGTCCGCGTCTATTCCTGCTATCCGAAAGATAAGTTTTTCAACCGGACGCATTATAAAGTCCAAAAACGTTTTCTCGTTCGCATATACTTTTGCCATATATTTTCCTAATGGCAACCCGATAAGCAATGTCAATAAGAACATTGTGAGGGGACCTAAAACATCTGCATTCATTGCTAAAATTTCTCCGGTTTAATGAGCACATAGCACATATATATAAATACGGCTATTGCAATAATTAATAATAGTATCATACCTCTTCAAAAAAATTAATGGATGCGTAGAATAACGCAAAACAGGCCAATCCTGCTAATGTTAATAAAATCGTCTGCATATTTTTATTTATTTATGGTTTTACTTAGATTGGTTTTGCGAAAGTTATGCCATTCAAAACAATCGCAAAAGAAACAACTTATAATCAACAAGTTAAATTTCATCTATTACGATATGATAGATAAAAAAAGCCTATCAAAATGATAGGCTTTTATCATAATGAGAAAGGTGGTTACGGTTTTAATTTATATTCCTCAATTTTTCTGTAAAGGGTGGCAATGCCAATTCCCAGCAACCTTGCTGCTTCTGTTTTATTTCCTGAAACGTGCCTGAGAACTTTTTGTATGTGTAATTTTTCTACCGAGGCCATTGAGAGAGGCGCCGCTTCGGTTTCTTTCATTGATAAATTCAGGTTGTATTGTTGTATTTCATAAGGCAAATCTTCTAATTGAAGTTCTTCGGAGTCCATTAGTATAGAGCTTCTTTCTATCACATTTTTTAATTCCCTGATATTTCCCGGCCAGAAATAATTTATTAATGCATCAAGAGCCGATTTTGAAACGGAGAGATTTTCCTTTCCAGAAAATTTCGACATAAAATAATTGATGAATAGAGGTATATCATCTTTGCGCTCTTTTAGAGAAGGCAATTTTATGTTAAAGACGGATAATCGAAAATACAAGTCTTCCCGAAAATTGCCTCGAGCGATTTCATCTTGCAAATTCCGATTAGTAGCAGAAATAACGCGGATATCAACTTTCGTAGGTCTTGTTTCGCCAATCTTCAAAAACTCTCCGGTTTCGAGAACACGGAGTATTTTAGGTTGGAGTTCAATTGGCATTTCGCCTATTTCATCCAAAAACAAAGTACCCTTATCGGCTTCTTCGATGAGCCCTTTTTGCTCTTTCACCGCTCCTGTGAACGCTCCCGCCCTATGTCCGAATAATTCACCCTCAAGCAGGTCTTTACTAAATGCAGAACAGTTGATAGCGACAAAACTTTTTATAACACGAGAGCTCATCTGGTGAATGAATCTTGCAAAAATCTCTTTTCCCGTTCCGGTTTCTCCTGTTAATAAAACAGAGGTAGAGGTTTTTGCTACTTTTTCGGCTAACGAAAGATTTTTTTTCAGTGCTTCCGATGTTCCAATAACTAAATTGGAATAATCTGTATTCTGGCCTTTTTTCGCAGTATTGGCATTGCGTTTTCTCTCCACATTTTCAAATGCCTGATTCAGCAGCGGAATAATTTTATTATTATCATCTCCTTTTATGATATAATCGAAGGCGCCGTTTTTCATTGCTTGTACCCCGTCGGCAATATTGCCATAGGCTGTCAATAAAATGACTTCAATAAAAGGATATTTTTGTTTTATATCCTTTGTTAAAGCAACTCCGTTTCCATCAGGCATTTTCACATCGCACAACACAACATCTATTTCCGGTGTTTGCCCAAGTATCCGCATGGCCGATTTACAATCTTCAGCCTGCACTACCTGAAAATTTTCCATACTCAGAATGCGGGACAAAAGCGTTCTGAGTTTTATTTCATCATCAATTATAAGAATTGTTCTCATTCCACCTGTTTCGATATTGCATGAAATACAAAATTACGGATTTTTTATGTGAAAAGTGTATTGTCAATCATCCGCTGCAATTTTCGTATATTTTTGCTGTCCTGAATGTTAGTGAAGTTGTCGTACGAACGCTTTTGGAAATAAGTCCTTCATGACAAAGCGAGGTTTACATCGACATATAAGATGTCCATAAAGATGATTGGCAATCAACTCTGTGGACATGAATTTCGCTGAAATTTGCTGAGAAACGAGATACTGTCCCCTCTTTAGTCGAATAATTGCACCTAGTTTTTCCAAATCAGAAATTTCATCATTTAATGATCTGTGGGCAGGATAAATACTTCGCAACGAGATGCAATCTATCGGAATAATACCATTGGGATGTTTCTCCGGGATTATAATATTTATCAAGGGTAATCTTTAACCAAGCTTTTTGTACATTATCCTTTTGCTCTTGATACTCTTTTTCGATAAATGATTTTATTTCCTCACGCGTAACCGTTCTCCGAAAAATGAATTTATACCTTTCCTCATACATCCAAACCGATAGGCGTTTCCATTTACAAGCTGGCAGAAAAATCGGGATATATGCGATGAAGTC
Source organism: Proteiniphilum sp. LBM24028 (assembly GCF_056629195.1). Lineage (NCBI taxonomy): Bacteria > Pseudomonadati > Bacteroidota > Bacteroidia > Bacteroidales > Dysgonomonadaceae > Proteiniphilum > Proteiniphilum sp. LBM24028. The sequence goes on from NZ_CM152817.1 coordinate 2,834,942, forward strand.
ACTTATTCCCATTTCAATCATACCGTCTTTTTAATTTCAAGAAATAATTCTCAAATAAATATTTTGATAAGATAGATACAGAAATCGTACTAAAGACAACTATCCCATAAAATACGATATGACTCCATGCCAAGGTAATTTGAACTAAATACTTTTTCAGAAATAGTATTACTCCAAAAATGATAAGCATATGATACATATAAATACCATAAGAAATTTCTCCCAAGAATGACAGGGTTTTATTTCTCAACTTGATTATGCTATTATCTACGGTGGAGATACAGATAATGGCATATAAAAACAAGAAATCTATTAACAACGAAGAAAATACCGGTGTTTTAAACACAATAAGCCATACCTTGTTGTGAATATTACAATGAAACAGTAAAAACACCACAAGCGTAGAAAATGTGATTATCTGGATAGGCACTTTAAACAGAAACGATTCGGTAAATGATTGCCCGTACGTGTATATAAGGTAGGCCCCCAAACCGCCGACTGCCATAGACTCAAACTTAAAGGAGGTAATTAAATAACCAAACAATTCATTGTGTATTACAAAACCCGATACGTATAAAATAATCTTAAACAGAATGACTGACAAGAGTAGAACCCACACTCTTTTTTTAATATATTTAAAAAAAGGAGCCCATATCAAATAAAACACCTCTTCCACGCCTATGGACCATAAGGGTTCTAAAAGGTGATGCCCAAAATAGAATGTTACCAGTCCCGGTATAAAAAACAAAAAGTAAAACCATGTTTGCTTCAGGTTATAGGGCATTTCATAGTCCATCTGAAAAATAGAAAACACACATGGTAGTAGAATCGCTCCTATAAAAATCAACAAGAAATAAAGCGGCCAAATTCGCAACATCCTTTTTAAGTAGAATTTTTTTACTTTTATGGTACCCGTTCTTTCGCGTTCTTTCAACAGTAAATAGGTAATTAAAAATCCACTCAGCACAAAGAAGAATGTAACCGCATGCCCTCCGTTTCTGAACAACCCCAGCCATTCAAAATTATCCATTTCATATTTTCGTTTAATGGTTTCGCCATGATGCAATACCACAAGGAATGCGGCAATAAACCGAAGAGAGTTTAGACCTGGAAATAGGGCAATATTCTTATGGTCTGAAATTTTGTTGTTCACTGTTATTTTGTTTACAAAAAGGTATCTTTTAACTTGCCGCCGCGTTTTTGTTAGGCGTATCGACCACAGGCTATCCCTGTTGAAGCCGTTTACTCACACTTAATATGACAACTGTACAAACAACAGGGAGGATGTGGAACATTGGCTAGTTGCAGTGGCGCAAATGAATTGAGAATTGAGGGATATGAAAATTCAACGTTTCTTTAAAATAGCAAAATACGATGTTGTAAGAAAATTTCTTAAGATAGGAATCGCCGAAAAAATTGAAATTGTCTTGACGGGTTTTAATCCAAACTTGCTCTCATAATGCGGATTGATAAAATAATACGCTTCATCCACTTGCGTTAATTCGACTTCCTTGACAAGCTTTTTAAAAAGCTCAATTGTTGTTCCACAGCCCTTTATCTCCATCAATTCGGTTATTGTTCGCTGATTTATGCCTGCTTTCTTCAGAAGTATTTTATATATTCTTTCAGGTAAAAGATGAATAAACGGTGAAAAAGAAATCATTCTGTTACGACAAATCTGTTGATGCCCGCCAAACGGCATTTGCCACGGCGGAAAACCGACATAGATAACTCCATTACTGTTCAACAGGTTTTTCGCAATAGCAAGTAATCGTTTTTTTGCTAACACGTGTTCAATCACATCGTGGATGATAATGATATCGAATTTCTCCACAATGATTGCTGTAAAAATATCCTGACATAAAAAATTACCGGACAATCCCTCTTCCTGAAAAAACTGTTTTGCTTCCTTGATCCTGATCTCCGAAATATCGATCCCGGTTACTTTACATCCCCGTTTGGAAAATGGCAACAAATTACCACCTTCGCCACACCCAATTTCCAAAATGCTGAGGTTCGGGGTGATTTTTTTATGATGTTCTATAAATGGGAGAAAATACTTCTTGCATGTTTCCGCTAATTCATTGAAATATTGTTTCCTGTTCGTATGTCTTTTTTGCATTCATTTATTTTATTAATTTTAAATGAATTGCGCGTGAGTAACAAAACACGAAGCGCAATGTTATTTGAACATTACGCAAAAAAGAGAAGAAACCTAACCGTGATTTTAGTTAAAAAAAGGAAATATAATTAGAATGTGCGACTAACAGAAAAGGCGAAGGATCGTCCGTCATATGTTTTATGAATAACCGGATCATGTCCGGGGTCAAAATTTTCGGATTTGTGCGGCAAAAGGTTATCCGTAGGAAAATTATATTCATCACGAATATAATCGTCGGGTGAGTTTGTATAGAAGATTTGCGTGGAATTCAAAATGTTTACCCCGCTCAATTTAAGCTGAATACCGCTTTTAGGAAAACGATAGCTCACAGTAGCCTCCAGCGAATTAAACGGTGCGCGATATTCGTGCCCGTACGCATTTTCGCCCAACACAAAAAGCTGACGGCCGCTTCGGTTAAACAGAATGTTGGCATTTAGATTTTTATCCGAATAGTTTAATCCAACATTCAACAGATAAGGCATTTGTCCCGACAGCGGTCTTTTTTGTATACTCTCCGTTTCCACAAATTCGTCATTGTTCTTCATTACCATTCTCTTCCCATATACGGATGAACGGGTAAGCGTAAATCCGGCAGTAAATTGAATACGACTCATGAAATCGGCATCAGTCATAAATCCCAATTGTTTACGTATATTCGCTTCAAGCCCGTAATTAATCGCTTTATCCGAGTTTTGCAGTACGTACATTCGTTCGTCTAGACCATATTCGTATGTGGTGCGTTCTATGGGGCGATTAATGTATCTGTAAAACAGTCCGACAGAAATAAAATCGAACGCCTCCATTTGTTTCTCAGCCTGAAAATCGAGAGCCTGAACATCTGAAGAACGTATCGGGCGATTAATGGATGTGCCGAGCAATTGCGTATCGTAAGCAGGAAAAGGGATGTAATCGGCCAATTGCGGAAGAATAACCGAACGCACGTAGCTCATCCGCATATTCCAATTAACGACAGGAGTATAAATGAAGTTTGCCGATGGCATAAATTCCCATTTTTTCACAATGTTTTCGTAATTGGCACGTACTCCCCAAACCAAACGGAGTTTTTCGCCCCAACGGTGTTCCAGCATCGTGAAAGGAAAATGTTCAATCATTGTTTTTTCAAAAGAATCCTGTCCAAATGTCCGGTTGATTTCCGGTGCGGGAATGTTATTATATTGCAGGATTAACTCGCTGAATCCATATCGTATGCGCTTGTAGTTGCTATTATAACCCGCTGTGAATGTGCTTGTCGGATTTCCCCGACGAAAAGGGAACGAAACAGATGCTCCTATTCTGAAACTCTGCTCCCGGTTCCCGTATCGTCCGCTGGATGCGGGGTAGGTATTCCTCAATTGAGGATTGTTGTGCAGGAAATAGAGCAACGAATCGTCGCGTAGCGGCTTGTACATTTCCGAGAACGCGGCATCTTTTCGTTCACGTTGCACAAGCGTATGCGATGCGTTCCATTTTACCGAAGCATTGCCGATAAAGTGATGCCCGTCCAATTTATTCTGATACAGTGTGGAAAACGTGGGATAATTAAAAAACTGACGGCTCAGGTTCTTGTCATTATCCGGAATATCTTCCAGATGCTGCGATATCTCCGTTAAATCGTTTTCAAAATTTCTCGTAAAAATGTTCCGCAGGCTTATTCTGTTTTTGTCAAATTGCCATCCCGCGTTCAGCATTCCGCCCATAACCGTATTGTAACCATAGGTATATCCTGAATTACGACTCTCGCGCATATTACCCGTATTTTGCCCGATACCTTTCCATCTGCCACGTAGTGTATGTTCAATAACCGTTTGCTGTTGTGTGTTTTGGCAAGAAAGGGAAAACAATACACCCGTTCGATTTCCCTTGTCTGCTAATGTACGTGCTCGACCAACTGTTACGGAATAGTGCTGTGATGGCGGCGCTTTACGATTGAAAATCCGAAAATGTGTTGCCGGAATCTGTACTGCATTTTCTGGAACCTCGCGGCTTCCGTCGTCCAATCCGATAAAATCCCATTTACCGCGTTTTCTTCCGCGTTGGTTTTGAAAAGTACTTTTCGTATTCAGTTGAAATTCTGCCTTCAATTGCACAAAATTTTGTTCCGGAATATCTTTTGTGATGATATCGGTCATTGTGCTACCGAAACTTACGGGAATATCCGGCGTGGACGATTTCAATAAACGGATATTGTCCACCAATGAAACGGGTAACATGTCGAAGGAAAAAATGCTGTACGCCGGATCGTAATTGGGTAGTGAAACTCCATCGAGTGCAATTTCGTTCCATCGTCCGCCCGCGCCACGGACGATAATACCGTTATTTTCGGTGGCAGCGATACCCGGAATGAGTTGCAACGCATCGCGAACGGTGTTGGCGGCTGAGCGTTCTATTTCCTGTCCGGCAAGTACAGTGCTGACGTAAGGTGTGTTTCGTTGTGCCCGCAATGCACCGATAATGGTGCTTTCGGGCGGTGTTTGGACAACTACTATTTCGCTAAGCGAAACGTTTGTTTCTTTCAGAACCACATCCAGGCGTGCTGTTTGCTTTGCGCCAATCTCGACGGATGTAACCTGTATCGGCTCGTATCCCAAAAAACGGATTTCAACCTCAAAACTACCTGCGGAAAGCGGTAACGAATAATCGCCGTTTAATCCGGTCATTGTTCCTCTTTGCACACTTTGTACCCAAACGGTAGCGCCGGCGATCGGCACGCCAAACGTATCGGTAATTTTACCCGCCAGGTATCCTCCGGCTGTTTTTTCGTGGTTGCGGCGAACGATTACAAAACGGTCAGCGTTGATTTTGCGATATGTAAGCGGAGTGTTTTCGAGTGACAAACGCAGCCATGTTTCAATATCTGCAGACATTGTTCTTAACGGACGTACAGTGACCCCTTCTAAAAACCGCGATTCGTACGTGATGGATTTTCCTTTTTCTCTTGCCGTTTCATCAATGCGTTCAATGCGCGACAACATATTTTCGGCCGGGAAAGAAGTGGTTTGCGCCCGGACATTTCCAATGAAAAATAAGCCGAAAAGCGACAATAATATTTTAGGGAATTTCCGTGGCATTTGTGGATTGGAAGACTATTTTATCGTCAGCGATACGATAGGTCAAATCGTACAAAGCAGCTATTTCATCCGCAATTTCATTTATTGCCGTGGATCTGTCGAGCGTCATATTTATGGACATTGATCCGGATTGGTTCTCAAAAACGACCTCTTTTCCGTATAGTTGACGAATACGTAAAGACAATTCATCGGCAGATGCACTTTCCAACACGATTGTACCTGTACGCCAGGCTGCTTTTTGCACGCTGTTAATCGATTCTCGCGTAAGCTCCTTTTTTGCCGCATAATATGTTGCTTGCTGGTTAGCTGCAAGCTCCAAACTTTTGTTCTCCGGAGTTGAAACATTTACATTTCCACTCAACACGCTGACTTCCTGAAATGATAATTCCGCGTAACTTTGAATTGTAAAACTTGTTCCAACCACTTTTACCGTCAACCCGTCGCGCAAATGAACGATGAATGGTTGGCTGTTATTGGGTTTTACGTTGAAAAATACCTCCCCTTCCTCCAACCACACTTCACGTGAGGTTTCACGTAAGGTTGTACCCGAGTTTAAAATGATTTCAGAACCGTCGGCTAAGGTGATATTTTTAATTGCGCTGGTCGCAACATGTTGTTTTTCAATATTTTTAGTCTGGTGATATTGCGGCTTGTAAAACAAAAATATCCCGATTACCAGTAAGGCAATACTTGCAATAGAAGCAATAATGGTAAGCGAAAGTTCACGTTTTTTTGCACGATGAGTTGGATTGTCCAAATCTATGCCTGCATGTTTAAAAATAAACACCTTTGTATCAAGATCCATCTCATTTATGAGTTCGTCCGTTAACTCAAAATCCTTTTCGGGAATGAAATCGACTTCAAGCGATTCAATAATTTTGTTTTCTTCCTCAGTAGTTTTACCCAAACGGTATCTTTCGAACAAATCATGCGCCAGAACCTCCTTTTCTTTATCCGTCAATTTTTTTCGTGGATTATCGGATGTGCTATTTTTCATTTCTAAAGTATTTGTTCAATGTTTGAATGGATAAAATTACTATTTTTTTGTGGATCAACATATAACCGAATAGAAGAAATTCTGGCGATGGTGCGGTAATAAGATTCGAAGATTTTTTCTACTTTTGTTTTGGATTGAAAACAACAGACAAAATACTATTAAAAGCCATTGAAGAAAAAGACGAAAAGGCTTTTACTCAATTTTACGAAAGATACAACCGTGTCGTTCTTTGTTTCGTGTTGTCTAAAGTTCATAACAAGGAAATAGCGAAAGACGTTGTTCAGAATTTCTGGCTTGCCCTTTGGGAAAATCCGCGTATGTTGCGTGCGAATAAAAATGGATGTGTTAAAGTTTTTATGTTGCAATATCTTCGCTTCCGTATCTATGATATATATCGTATTGCCGTACCCGAAACCATTCCGATTGAATATACAAGCGTCGAATTCATTGATATAGCAAGCACAAACCTCGAAAAAGAAGAGTTGATACAAGTTGTGCACGACGCTTTGAAAAACAGTTCCATGTTAACTCGAAATGCCTTTTGGATGCGAATGGAAAATATTCCGGCAAAAGAAGTTGCCAGAGAATTGAATACGACGCCTCAGACAGTTCACAATGCTTTTTCGAAGTTGTTAAATACTGTCCGGGAGCGTTTAAAGAAACATTATCCGGAAATTCAATCAAACGAAAAAAAACTATTAACCATGATAGTATCCGTTGTAATTTATTTCTTCGGATAAATTATCCAGTGTATTCTTTTGGGTCATCGATACCATCCAGCCCTTTTACTGCCCCCTCAATCTTTTGTATACACGAAGTGCAGGTCAATGTCTCTAACTGAATTGTTGCTGAATTTTTCATTTTCGTTTCCTGTCTTTATTGTTTTTATAAATTAAAAATTATTTCTTGTGTGACTTTCGTGGCCGGTAACCAAGCAGTCTCATGCCGTTCAGAATAACAACCAGTATACTCAACTCGTGCACCAACATGCCAACCGGCATATTCATCCATTCGCTGAACAACAGACCGCCCAGTAATACGAACACGACACCCACCGCTATCGCAATATTTTGTCTTATATTGAATGATATGGCTTTCGTCAATCCCAGTGCATAAGGTAGACGGCTGAAGTCGGAGTTTACCAGCACCAGATCCGATGTCTCAATGGCCACGTCTGTGCCGTTACCCATGGCGATTTCCACGTCTGGCAGTGCAAGCGAGGGCAATCAGGATGGCACTGATCAGCGTGATCTGATTTTTATTTTTTAAAACAGTTTGTTGCATAGCTCCTATAGTATCTTGATTTGTAGAACAAAGATATACACAACAAAACGGGAGAACTGTCACCCTGGCGACAGTCCCCTTATTTTCAGGCAGTTTAACTTTTAAAGCCGGTTAATGTATATGGTTAAGATTAAAATAATTGAAGACAGCCGGTTCGTTCGTTCTCCCCCTGTGGATCAAACCCGGACGGGCAACCCTGTCCCAACGTACCAGAAAGGAACCATCGAGAGGAGTGTCATTCACCCGATACCAGCTTTTGCCATCAGGACTATGAAAAAAAGTAAGCATACAGCCATTACTTACCTTAATTTTTAAAAAGGGATGTGTACTCTCCGTCTCAGAGCGGGACAGGGTGGTTTCCCTGCCGTCCCTCACTCTCTTTACAATCAGTTCATTATGCTGTACCCCTATGACAACCATATTCCGATCGTCGCCCTACATGGTCAGTCCTTTCAGGCTGCCATTTGTGTTTCCGACTTGTGTTTCATAGCTGTAGCTGGTCGTCTGCGGGCGCAGGCAAAGCACTGTCCCCTGTTTGGTACCTGCAGATGGCACACCGGTCAATATAAGACTGCCATTTCCCGGTGTCACATCAATGGAAGAATATGGATAATTCCAGGTCCAGTCCACCTTGAGTGATTTTCCGGAAAAGTCATCATTAAAATCTGCCAAGGCCAACTGCGCAGTCCCTGTAAACGGGACCGGTTGTCTGATTGTGGCGTGTTTGCCGGACTTGAATGCCAACCATTCGTCATCGGTATCAATCAGTTCATGCAGGATAGGTTGTCGTCCCAGATAGAAAGCATCCCCTGACTGATAACCGTGGCTCAAGTAGAACATCCGTCCGTCGGGTGTCTCTACTGCCGTGCCGTGTCCGCAGGAAAGAAAATCGCCATTGCCACCCGAGAGGATCGGGTTTCCGGCATATTTCTCATAAGGTCCACGGAAGTTTTGTGAACGTGCCACACGCACATCGTAGTCACTGGATGGACCGCAACAGCTCTTTGCCGAATAAATAACGTAATAATAATCCCCCTGCTTAAAATGATACTGTCCTTCCAGGCCGATCCGCTCGTCGTCTTTTAACAAAGTGAATGGTTCCCCTATGAGTTGCAATCCATCATCCGACAACCTGCTGCCCAGCAGTTCGATGGGCCGCCGGTCCAGTCCGTATGCTTTCCAGGTCAGGTAAAGCTGTCCCGCATCGTCGAAGACAAAGGCATCAATCGCTTCCGTTCCCAGCTCAACGAGGGGACCATGATCGGTAAATTTCAGTAAGGTACCCTCAGCTGTGGCCACACCGATATAGGATGTGTTGTCGGATTTTCTGCGGGCAGTATAATAGCAGAACATGGTTCCATGATGATAAAATAACTCGGGTGCCCAAAAGGAATGAGAAGTCCATGAAGGTTTTTCGTCGAAAACGTGACCTGCCTGCTTCCAGTTAATCAGGTCAGAGGAAGTAAATATGGGATAAAATGGAGCCCACTCTGACGACGTGCCCGTTGCATAATAGGTATCTCCCACTTTGATGACAGAAGGATCGGCCATATCTCCTTTAATCACAGGATTCTCAAAAAAAGCACTTCCCTGCGCGGCAATATCAAACAGGACAAAAACAGACACAACAAGGAGGCAGAATTTTCTCATAATACAGCATTACATTATTTAGTTACAAAGCTAACAAAAATAGGTTGAACAAAGATGTGATGTCTACCATAAAAAAAAGCCACCCCTGAGGATGGCTCTTGTAGTATGTAGCAGAAAGATTGTTATCTGATTTTCTTGTAACCATACACGGCACGATCGCCCAGTTCTTCCTCGATGCGGAGCAACTGGTTGTACTTGGCCATACGGTCTGAACGACTCAACGAGCCGGTCTTGATCTGTCCTGCATTGGTAGCCACCGAGATGTCGGCAATGGTAGCATCTTCTGTTTCACCGGAGCGGTGCGAAGTTACACTGGTATATCCGTGACGGTGTGCCATTTCAATGGCGTTCAGTGTCTCGGTCAGCGTTCCAATCTGGTTCACCTTGATCAGGATAGAGTTGGCGCAACCCAGTTTGATTCCTTTTTCGAGGAACTCTACATTGGTCACGAACAGGTCGTCGCCCACCAGCTGGCATTTATCACCAATCTTGTCGGTAAGCAGTTTCCAGCCATCCCAGTCGTTTTCGCTCATACCATCCTCAATGGAGTCAATCGGATATTTAGAAATCAGTTCAGCAAGATAGTCGGCCTGTTCTGCTGAATTGCGCTTTTTACCTGTGGCGCCTTCAAATTTGGAGTAATCATATACGCCATCTTTATAAAATTCAGAAGCGGCACAGTCGAGACCGATCATTACATCTTTTCCCGGTTCGTATCCTGCATTCTTTACAGCAGTGAGAATCGATTCAAGGGCTTCTTCCGTTCCACCTGCAAGGTTGGGGGCAAAACCGCCTTCATCGCCTACAGCAGTACTCAGGCCCTTGTCATGTAATACTTTCTTCAGGGCGTGAAATACTTCAGCACCCATGCGGAGCCCCTCCTTGAAAGAGTTGGCGCCTACAGGGCGAATCATAAATTCCTGAAATGCGATGGGTGCATCGGAGTGTGAACCGCCATTGATGATGTTCATCATGGGTACAGGCAACACATAGGTGTTGGTACCTCCGATATATCTGTAGAGAGGCAATCCGAGGTAGTTGGCAGCAGCCTTAGCCACGGCAAGTGAAACACCCAGCAAGGCATTGGCACCGAGGTTCGATTTGGTTTTGGTACCATCCAGCTCCAATAGTTTCGCATCAATCTGTGTTTGTTCAAGCACATTTGTACCAATTAAAGCGGGGGCAATTACATCGTTTATATTAGCCACAGCCTTTAACACACCTTTACCAAGATAACGACCTTTATCACCGTCGCGAAGCTCCAAAGCTTCATTTTCACCGGTAGAAGCGCCTGAGGGAACAGCTGCACGGCCGAAAGCGCCCGATTCTGTAACGACATCTACTTCCACGGTGGGATTTCCTCTGGAATCCAATACTTCCCGTCCTAAAATACTTACAATTCTCATATTGTTGAATTTATAATGAAATGAATTTAATCTGTAATCACCTAAACAGTAACCTGATACCCTAATACGAATCCTTTCGGAATTCTCATACAAAGATACATATTTTTTGCTAAACGGTCTCTTTGAAAAAGAGAAAGTTGGCTTAATTATGAATATGCATGTAAGATTTGTATCGCTTATACACCTCCGCCATTCACAGTGGCAATGAGGGTGCTCAAATTGGAGGTAAGCAGTTTTACCGAGATGGCCATCAGAATAACTCCGAAGAATTTACGCAGGATGTAGGCACCGCTTTCGCCCAGTATCTTCTTCACTCCATCCAGATATCGAAGTACCAGGTATACAATGAGAAGGTTCAGTACCACGGCGGTGATGATATTTAATGTATGATATTCCGCCCGCATGGAGAGCAACGTGGTAAAGCTTCCCGGTCCGGCAATCAGCGGAAAGACCACGGGAAAAAGTGTGGATGAATTGTCAGGGTTGGTGCTGTCATTCTTAAATATCTCCACCCCAAAGATCATTTCAATGGAAAGTATGAGCAACACCACAGCTCCGGCGACGGCGAAAGCGGAAATATCGAGTTGAAACAGTTTAAGTATCCATTCTCCAATAAAGAGGAAGCCTATCAGGATTATGAGTGAGTAGAATGCCGCCTTCTCAGGATGGATTGTTTTATTCTGGCTTTTCAGGTTCAAAAAAATAGGAACTGATCCGGTTACGTCAATGATGGCAAACAGGACCAGAAAAGCACTTACAATTTCCACAACGTTCAATGTCCACATAACGGAGCAATTTAGAATAATGACACTATTTACTTTCTTTTTGAATACAAAAATAGGAAATCAAAGCGTTATTGCCAAATCGGAAGTTAATATCTGTCAGACAATACGCTTATTTTCACCAATGGGAAAGGATCGGGATGTACAAAATTCAGGAATTTGACTATTCTGAAAGCAGAGAAGTGATGAAAAAAACGTTTCACAAATGTTGCCACGGAGGCACTATTGTTGTTGCAATCGGCTACATCATCCAGGAATTTCACTTCATACAGAAAGCGTTGCAGTGCGGGATGCAGATCTGCGATTATCGCTCCTGCCTGTTTGGTATCTTTCCTGAAAAATGCATCTTTCCGGTCGAACAATTGCTTTAATATTTCAAAAGCATCCGGAGAATAAACCCTCAGTTCATCGTCAGGTTCGCTCATTATCTTTTCCAGTGCAGGTCCCGTACCAAAGGGAACACGGTCGGAATAACGGGCAAGGGGATATACACACACCTCGTTGAGCTCCTCTATCCTCCCCAGAGAGAAGACTTTCTGCAGGAAATAAAAATCTTCACCCCCCTGCTGGCGCCCCATACCGCCTACCCTTACATAGGCGTCGGCCGACACGGCAAAAGCTGAACCAATAGTATGGAAGTAACATGGAAATCCTGTATAGCGCAGCATCGCGCGATAATAATGAAGATAACCCTCATATTGCCGCACCGCCCCTTCAAGTATCGGATTGTTTTCTTCTACACGATGATGGAAATGATGTACAGTGGCATTCAGCCGGTCATTGGCAGTGAAAGCTGCACTTATGACAGTAAAAAAATTTGCGGATACAGTACAATCGGCATCCAGAGATATAATCACCCCACCTGCCTTGTCATGCAGGAAAAAATGTTCCACGGCCAGGTCCATTCCTATTTTCCGGGCCAGCCCCACTCCCGCATGTTTTCGTGGTAATCCCTCAAACAACAACGGTAGGAAGTGGCGTTCATGGGTGTTATTTATTGCCGCGAACTCTTTGGCCTGCGTGAATGAGATCCGATTTTGCCTGATGCCTTCTTCGGTGGAACGCTCACCCGAGTTGAATACAACCACCACTGCAATCTTTCCTTCTGGCTGAATCGCCGTCAACAGACTATGTAATGTGGTGAACAGGTCCGGTTCATTGTAGCAGGGTATCACCACCACCATATCAGCCTCAAAATCAATCGGAAGACTGGCAATCCTGTATTCCGGCTTTTGCCTTCCAATGTATGTGTCCCAGTTATGCCGGTTCATGTGCAGGGAGTGTTTAATAAATAAATGATACTGACCTAAACCGAATAAGGGCCCTTTTTCAAAGAACCCTTTATTGTAAGTCGAAAAATAGCAAACCTCTATTTTTGCGTGGCAACAGTTGCGGTCGCAGGTCCATATTTGCCATTAAGATACTCAACCACCTCGGCCGTGATGTCATATTTATCGTCGGCATAAAGCACAGTGCTTGTCGTCCGGTTACTAAAGATGATCTCATAATGCCTGTTGGCGTTGAATTCTTTCATTCTGGCTTTGATGGTGTCCTCCATTTGCAGGTTCAGTTTCTCCTGCTCCAGCATAAACTCCTGTGTCAGCCGATCGGCCAGTTGCTGGTACTCCTGGTTCATCTTCACAATGCGTTCCTGCTCCTGCTGCGCTCTTTCCTGACTCAAAAAGGCATTGTTACGCAGTTTACGATCAAATTCCTGTGCGGCTGAATTGATCTGATTCTGTCTTTGATTCAATGTTGCCCGTGTACTTTCTTCTTTTCTCAACAATGATTCATTAAGGTCTTTCGCGAAATTATAATTAATCAGCAGGGAATCCACATTTACATAGGCAATGGGCAATGTAATGGAAGAGTCGTTCAATAACACGGAAAGATCTTTTCCGGCTGATCCGTTCACGGAAGATTTAGAGGTAAAATGCAGGATGTAAAGAATAATTAACGCGACCGCCAGCACTCCGCTGACGACGTAAGGAGTAGAATTCTTCATTTTTAAGAGATTTATAAATTTTCTGATTTCAATATTTTCTCAATGGGGCTCTCTCTTCGGCTCATTTCCGCATCCTGTGATGTGGCACAATGGATACCTTTGTCCTGCATAGCCTTGCTGTCACCGATATGCAAACTGGGGAAGCTGCCTTTCTTAGTGAAAAAGACCTGCACGCCCATTAATAAAATGGCGATAAACAAAATAATGATACCCGGGATCAGTATATTTAACATAATGCTCGTTTTAACATTGCAAAGATAGTAGAATTAGCCAATTAAACCACATCATTTCACATTAAAGATGCTAAATTTTTTTGCTGATACGCTTTATTTCATGTATTTTTATCGATCCAAATCCATCAAAACAGAAAATATGACAATCAAAGATTTACAACCTTCCGCAATATGGGGATACTTCCACGACATTACACAAATTCCACGTCCTTCAAAGAAGGAGCAGCGGATACTCGCCTGGCTGCTCGATTTTGCCAGGGAGCATAATCTGGAAGCGAAGCAGGACAAAGCCGGCAACATCCTCATCACCAAGCCGGCCACCGAAGGGAAAGAACATGTTCCTACCATAATTTTACAGTCTCATGTGGATATGGTCTGCGAAAAGAATTCTGATGTGACACATGATTTCGACAACGACCCTATTGAAACTATTATCGACGGCGATTGGGTAAAAGCGAACGGAACAACACTGGGCGCCGACAATGGCATTGGTGTTGCAGCACAACTTGCAGTGCTGGCTGCCGACGATATCGCGCACGGGAAAATCGAGGCGCTCTTTACTGTAGATGAAGAGACCGGACTTACCGGAGCCAATGCGCTCGGGAAAGAGTTTCTTACAGGTAATATACTCATCAACCTCGACACCGAGGAAGAGGGAGAAATATACATTGGATGTGCCGGTGGAAAAGGGACCAGAGCCTATTTCAGATACAAGGAGAAAGATGCACCAAAGAAATATTTCTGGTTCCGCATCACAGCGAAAGGCCTCCGTGGCGGCCATTCAGGAAGTGACATAGACAAGGGGCTTGGCAATGCCAACAAGATTCTCACCCGTTTCCTCCACTCTCTCACCCGGAAGAAATATGGCATGATCCTGTCAGAGATTGCCGGCGGAAACCTGCACAATGCCATCCCCCGCGAAGCCTATGCCATTATAGGTGTAAAGGAAAAATACAAGGAAGAGGTCAGAGTGAAGTTGAATCTGTTTCTGTCGAAAGTGCAGGAAGAATACAAGCATACGGAGCCCAATCTCGATATTCAGCTGGAGTCGGTGCAAATCCCGTCGAAGGTGATTAACAAACGTGTCACCGAAAGGCTTATTCTTGCGTTATATGCTTGCCCCCACGGGGTTATTGGCATGAGTCACGACATTGAGGGATTGGTCGAGACCTCCACAAACCTGGCATCGGTGAAGATGATCCACAATAATCAGATAGAAGTAGGCACCAGCCAGCGCAGCTCGGTAGAGTCACAAAAAGAGTATGTCGTGAATATGGTTTCATCGGTCTTTGACCTTGCTGGAGCTAAAGTTCTGCACAGCGAAGGTTATCCCGGCTGGAAGCCAAATACCGAATCCGCGATTCTTAAGCTCGCCGTACAGGAGTACCAATCGCTCTACAACAAGGAGGCAAAGGTGAAAGCGATTCATGCCGGTCTGGAATGCGGACTGTTTCTTGAAAAATATCCCAACCTCGACATGATCTCCATCGGACCCGACATGACAGATGTACATTCGCCTGATGAGAGGATAAAGATATCTTCGGTAGCAAAATTCTGGGATTATCTGGTAAGAATACTGGAATCAATAGAATAATAAGGAGTTGTATGACGCGGCGCATTGCAATATTGTTATTCCTGCTGACAACATGCAGTGCGATCTTCCCAAGAGAACGTTTCAGGGTGATGTTCTATAATGTGGAAAATCTTTTCGACACAAAAGATGATTCACTGAAGAACGACGATCAGTTCCTGCCGGATGGTTTTATGCGGTGGACACCCTGGAAATATTGGGAAAAGCTGCGTAACATTGCCCGGGTAATTACGGCCACAGGAGGTATGGTGTCGCCCGCACTGGTGGGGTTATGCGAGGTGGAAAACGACAGTGTCATCTTCGATCTCGCCAAACGCTCACCCTTGCGGGTGCAGGAATATGCCTATATCGTTTCCGATTCGCCCGACGAACGCGGCATTGATGTGGCACTGCTCTACCAACGTCATCAATTCAGGCTGCTTGAGAACAGGGAATATGAGATACGGTTCGACAGGCAAGCCCGCCGTACCACGCGAAACATTCTTCATGCCGTGGGAAATCTTGTCAACGGCGACACGCTCGACGTGTTTGTATGTCATTTTCCCTCGCGAAGCGAGGGTGTTCGCGAAACGGAGCCGCTACGGATTGCGGCTGCAGCACTCTTGCGGGAGAAGACAGATAGTCTTTTCCGGACACGAAAAGAAGCCCGTATCCTCATCATGGGTGATTTCAATGATCATCCCAACGACAAAAGCCTCGCCCGCACGCTACAGGCAGGACGACTGACGGAGCAACCAAACAAAGAAGAGCTGTACAACCTGTTTTATCACCGCCTGAAGGAGCGTGATTTCGGAAGCTACAAGTACCGGGGACGCTGGGAGGTGCTTGACCAGTTTATTGTGAGTGGTAATATGCTGATGGGTAGGGGTTCCGTTTCTGTCGATGGCAACAACGCGCATATTTTCCGGCCAGACTTCCTCCTCGAAGAAGACACCCGTTACTATGGAAAAAAGCCATTCAGGACAAATCTCGGCCCACGCTATATGGGCGGATTCAGTGATCATCTTCCCATATACATGGACTTGCATATAAAGCATTAGCGAACTTTATATTAAAATATTTGGGCACTTCCATAAAATAATCCTACATTTGCAGCTCATATTACACGAAAGAGTATAAACATTAAAACAAATAAAACCTATGAATCCACTTCTCATTAATCTAAATGGTTGGGAAATACCTATCATTGTACTGGTCATATTAATTCTTTTCGGAGGCAGAAAGATACCCGAATTCATGAAAGGACTCGGAAAAGGCATCAACAGCTTCAAGAAAGGGCTGAATGATATTGAAGAAGACATCAAGGCTGGCCCTACCGAACACAATTCAAACTCAAACGGCGACAAGTAAAGAGGTACTTCAAAATACGCATTCCTCACTGAATAACGTACATATTCCCGATTACAACCTGAAAAAATCAGGTTGCAATCGTGAATTAATCTATAGCACAAGACATACATGGCAGAGAAAGAAATGTCCTTTTGGGATCATCTGGAAGAATTCCGATGGACGCTGATTCGTATTATCATTGCTGTGATTGTTTTCTCGATTGTGGGATTCATCCTGATTCCCCACATCTTTGATACCATTATCCTTGCACCCCGCACATCCGACTTTGTCACTTACAGGTTTCTAGACAAGGCAAGTCGTTTTATTCCATTCCTGCCCGATTTCTCAGCCGAGTCATTTAATGTAAATATCCTTAACATTAACATGACCACGCAATTTATGACCTACATCTCTACCTCGCTTGCATTCGGCGTACTCTGCACCATCCCTTACATATTATACGAGATATGGAAATTTGTGAGTCCCGCACTTTACGCCAACGAGGCAAAAGGAATAAAGAGAGCTTTTGGTTTTGGGGGTGTGATGTTTGTTATCGGATGTATGGTGGGTTATTTTGTGGTTTTTCCATTGATCTTCCGTTTTCTGATCACGTTTGAGTTAAGTGATTCCATCGAAAACATGATCTCCCTCGACTCGTATATGAGTAACTTTTATACCCTTATCCTGGTTATGGGGCTTGTTTTCGAGATACCCCTTGTATTTTGGCTATTATCCATTCTCGGGTTGGTATACCGTCCCTTCTTCCGCAAATACAGGCGTCATGCCGTCGTGGGTTCGCTGGTGCTGGCTGCCCTGATCACCCCTTCGGGCGATCCTTTCTCACTCTTTGTCGTCACACTGCCTCTCTATGCTTTGTGGGAAATCAGTGCCTTTATAGTGAAGAAAGAACCGCCTGCCATAGAAGAGGAAGACGATGAAAATCTGCCGGCCGTTTTTGAATAAACAGCGTCTTACTTTGCTGCAATCACTTCAATTTCCACCAATGCATTTTTTGGCAGAGCCTTTACTGCAAATGCCGAACGCGCAGGGAATATACCGCTGAACTGAGTGGCATACACATCATTCATACCCTCAAAGAGGGTCATATCATTCAGATATACCGTTGTTTTTACGATATTCGTCACATTGACTCCTGCAGCAGACAACACCGCCTTGATATTCATGAATATCTGGGCAGTCTGCTCTTTGATACCGCCCGGAACGAGATAACCTGTGACAGGATCAATGGGTAGCATGCCCGATAAAAAAAGCATGCCGTTTGCTTCTATGGCCTGACTATATGGGCCGATGGCCGCAGGCGCGTTGTTCGTGATAATAACTTTTTTGTCCATAATGATAAATAATTAGTAAAAATAATAGCTATCAGCTACTCGCTGTAAGGCTTCTCTGGCGGATCACCTCATAAATAAGAACACCAGCAGCAACAGATACGTTGAGGGACTGAATACTTCCGAACTGCGGAATCCTGACCAGCTCGTCGCTCGCACGTAAGTGATCGGCAGCGACCCCGGTATCTTCCGCTCCCATGACAATGGCTGTGGGTACAGAATAATCGGAATCGGTATAAAAGCGGGCTGCTTTTTCTGTGGCCGCCACCACTTTAACACCGCTATTTTTTAGAAATACAATGGCTTCCCTCAGGTTTTGCTCCCGACAGACAGGGATTGTATGCAAAGCGCCAGCCGATGTTTTGATGGCGTCGGCATTCACCGTCACGCTGCCTTTTGCCGGAATGACGATGGCATGCACGCCGGCCACCTCACAGGTACGTGCAATAGCACCAAAATTACGTACATCGGTCACCCCGTCTAACACAACGATGAAAGGATTCTTCCCTTCTTCATATAACGCAGGAAGGATGTCTTCCAGTTTCTGATAGGTCACGGCAGATGTGAATGCGATCACCCCCTGGTGGTTCTTCCGTGTAATACGGTCGATACGCTCGAGGGGCACCCGCTGTAAGGGTATCTCGTAAGTGCGAAGCAGCTGCTGCAGTTCCATAAACAGATCCCCCGACAGTTCACGCTTGACCAATACCTTATCAATATCCTTCCCGGCTTCCACCGCTTCCATCACGGCACGGATGCCGAAAATCATCTCTTTCTCTTTCATTTATGTTATTCTTTATGTTTACAATACGATGCCTCCCTCTCCCAGCATTACACGTGCGTTTTCGACAGCCTGCACGGAAACTTCAGCCCCGCTGAGCATGCGTGCTATTTCGCCTACCCTTTCTTTGGCCGCAAGCTGCCGTAGTTGGGTGGAGACGGTGTCTGCAGTATCTTCCTTGTAAACTACGAAATGGGAATGGCCTTTCGAAGCGATCTGAGGCAGATGGGTGATGGCTATCACCTGCATCTGTTTGCTCATTTCTTCCATTATTGCCCCCACTTTGTCGGCCACCTCACCCGAAGTACCGGTATCAATCTCATCGAAAATGATGGTAGGCAGGGCGGTGGCACCGGCGATCATAGATTTGAGACAAAGCATCAGCCGCGATATTTCACCTCCCGACGCGATCTGCGACACCGGCTGCAGCTCTCTGTTTCTGTTGGCAGAAAAGAGAAATTCCACCTGATCGGCGCCAGTTGCGTCAAGGTGACTTTTGGGGGTAAAAGCACACCTGAACCGGGTGTGTGGCATTTTCAGGAAAGCAAGTTTTTCCATGAGCTGTTGTTCTATGGCAGGTGTGGCTGCTTCTCTTTTCCGGGTCAGCAGCCGTGCTTTCTCGTACATCACAGCACGTTTCGCCGCCACCTCCTTCTCCAGGGAGGCCAGGCGTTCATCGAGTGAATCTATATGCTGAAGCCGTACTTCCATCTCATCACGCAATAGGATCAGCTGATCTACGGTAGTCACAGCATGTTTCTTCTGCAGGTCATAGATCACACTGAGCCGCTCTTCCAGCTGCTGTTGCCGATCTGGATCGAAGTCGATATTCTCAAAAATATGGGATGTCTCTCCGGCTACATCCTTCAGGTCGATGTAAGCCGATTCCACCCGCACAGCCAGCTCTGCCACCCTGGGGTAGACCTGCTGCAGCTGCTGCAGGGTATCTCTTACGGAACGCAGCGAAGACAACACGCTATGCTCATCAGCAGACAGTAGTCCCGACACGGTGAAAAGCCCCGACTTGATTTCCTCCGAATGGGTGACAGCCTCCAACTCACTTTCTAACTTTTCCTGTTCGCCGGGTTGTAAAGCGGCTTCCGATAATGCCGTATACTGAAAACGGAGATAGTCCTCCTCCTCCTTATTCTTTCGTGCCTGCAGATGCAACTCTTTCAACATCTGCTCCACGGAGCGATGGGCTGCATAGGCTGCCACATATTCCTGCCTTTCATTTCCGCTATCTGCGAGCAGGTCCACCACATTCAGCTGAAACTGGTTGTCGCTCAGGGCGAGGTTTTGATGCTGCGAATGAATATCTATAAGCCTGTCGCCAAATCCTTTCAGGTCGGCAAGGTAGACCGGTGAGTCATTGACAAAGGCACGTGACTTCCCGTTGGACCATATTTCGCGGCGCAGGATACATTCATCGCCGTCGTAGACCCAATCGAGTTCATCGAAGAGAGACTGCATCTGATAGGCAGATATATCGAAAACACCTTCAATCACGCATCTCGACTCTCCTTGCTTGATATGGCGCGCGTCGGCACGTTGCCCAAGAATCAAAGACAGGGCACCCAGTATAATGGATTTCCCCGCACCGGTCTCGCCGGTGATCACAGAAAAGCCGCTGTCGAAGACGATCTGTAACGCATCGATCAGTGCATAATTTTGGATGGATAGTGATTTTAACATATTTATTTTATCTCAGCTTTTCAAGCACAGCATTCCGTGTAGGATAAATCTCACGCAGTGTCTGATAAGCTTTTTGTTTTTCCGTTGCCGCGGCATTTGAAAGCTGTAGCGTCAGTTCATCAAGTTTCGCATCTCCAAAAAGGGGGATCAATACGGAATGGGGTTGCTCATCGTACAGTTGCGCAAGAGCGGCCACTGCAAAGATACCGTTTTCCACTCCCCCGACAGCAGAGGCAGACAATTGATCAACCTCCCGGGCGTGGTACTGAAACCACATTTTCCGAAACACCTCTCCGGAACCTTCATTGAAGGCGGTTGCCATGACAGAGCGACTCCTGCTGTTTCTATCCCTCTCCCAGCCTTTCCAGCCGTAAGGTTGTACGGCAACAGCAATCTGCTCCATTGCGCGGAAGAAAGGTGTGCCACCCAGCGGAGTTTCGCTGTCAGCATCCAGTCCGAGGATCAGGTACACATAATAGGCAACCGTAGCCGTGAGATTATCCCGCACAGCATGGAGATCGAACAACAAGGGCTGGTAAGCAGTGTAATCAAATTCGAACTGCTTATCGCGCATGTTGAGCATCGGCATCATCCTGGAGGAACTGCCGGCCTGTTTGCGTGACTGCACATAGAGCTCGCCCCTAAAAGTGCCCGCTGACAACGCATCTGTAATCAGCAGGGTAAAGGTGCAATCAATTTTTTCATTCGGTCTCACGGAAAAATCATTCCACCGGCGTCCGTTAATGAAGTTATACAGTGCCTCTTCGAGTGAGGCGATAAGCTGACCGTGGGTACCCTCGATAGCCTGGCCGTGTACTTTTACCGTGGCGTGAAGCTCCTGCGCCGACAGGGAAAAAACACCTGTCGCGGCCATTATCCAAACAAACAAGCATTTCAATATCATTCCCATTTCATACTCAACAGCCCTTGTTTCCGGCTTTGTAACCGGCAGCTTTTACGAACAAAAATACACATTATTTTGGATAATCTGTTTTCAGGGAGTGAAGAATGTCGGTTCGGGAATGCGAAACTCTGTCCTGCGATTAATCTGATCGGCAATGGCCTGTTGCGAAGGAGTGAGTTTCTCAATGTAAGCCTCCGTGAGCCGGTCTCCCTCCTTCAGGAAATCGTGTTGGGTAGCAATACTTTTGCTCACCTGCTTTGGTTCCGTCTCCCCATGTCCCACCGCCAGGAGCCTGTTTGCATCGATGCCGCTCGTCCTCAGATAATCCAGCACTGCCTGTGCCCTCCTGGCAGAGAGATCACGATTATATGCCTCGTCACCATGGCGGTCGGTATGGGCCGTGAGTTCAATGGATATCTCGGGATGCTCCCTAAGGATTGCAGCAAGTTTATCGAGTTCCTTCTTCGACTCTGGACGAAGCGTGGCACGATCATAATCATAGAAAATATGTTCCAGAAGGACCGGCTCATCGTAAGGGACCATCTCAAAATCAACATAGTAAAGGGTGTCTTTTTCTTCCGACGTAGTTCGAAGAGACTGCTCCTGCCTGAGAAAACCATCGGCGACGGCTGTCAACCGATACGTTACATCCCGGGCTGCCTTGAACTGATATTCACCCTGCCGGTTCGTAATTAAGGGTCGCAGCGAACCGTCACTTCCTGCCACATTGACTTCGACCCCGGGGAGAAACTCATCCTCATGGTCCACGACAAAGCCAGACACCATGATCACCGTCCCGGGATATACAAACGAGTATATATGATCGTATCCACGTACGTCGTCCCTGTTGGAACTGAAAAATCCTTCCTCGGCATCCTCCATGAATGTGATGCCAAAGTCATCGGCCGTGGAATTGAGGGGTCGCGGCAGGGAGGAAACCAGCCAATCATCATCCTCTTTTGTTTTTTTTGCCACAAACAAATCCAGTCCGCCCCTCCCGGGATGCCCGTCGGAGGAAAAGTAAAGAGTAGAATCGGTGCGCATATAGGGAAACATTTCATCTCCGGCACTGTTGACCGTGACGCCAAGGTTGCAGGGGGCTCCAATAACATGACCGGACATGATAGCTACCCGCCAGATATCTTTGCCGCCCTGTCCACCGGGCATATCTGAAACAAAATAGAGATACCGTCCCGATGGGGAGAGGGCAGGATGAGCAAAAAGCGACAGCGTGTCACCTTTCACGATCTGAAGGCGGCGACCGGCACTCCATGCTCCGTTTACCCGTTTCGAGTAATAAATGGAGGTGCCTCCCGACCCATTGGAAACGGTGCCACTGAAAGTATAGTACATCCATTCCCCGTCGCGGGTGATGGAAGGTGTACCCTCATCAAACCCGGTATTGATTTCATCCGGAAGACGCTTCGGCTTCTTCCATGCACCGCTCACATCTTTTTCGGAGACGAACAGATCGTTGTACTTCATGCCCGTCACCGGACTTTTTGTCTCTCCGGTGGCTTCATCTCTCGATGAAGTGAAGTAGAGCACATTGTCACGGCGCGCCAGCATGGGACTAAATTCACTCCGTGCGGAATTGAAGAGCTCCATCCGTTGCACCACATAACGCGAAAGTTGCTCCTGCCGGGCCAGCACAATACCCTGAATGCCATTCACTGCCAGAGGATGATCGGGCTGCAGCAGCAGGAAATCGCGGTAAGCATCCAGGGCCTGAGGATACTTCCCCTCCCGGTGAAGCATCCGGGCATAAGAAAGATACATCATCGTGTCGGGATAACCATAGCGTATGGCATTACCATAAGCCACCATGGCACGTGCCGACTGGTTGAGCGCACGATAATTTTCCGCCATTTCAAAAGAGATTACGCCACGCAGTGCCGACTCGTCACGGGAGGTATGCCGGTACAACTTCCAATAGGTTTCACCTGCCGCGTGATACGCACCTGCCAGGTAGTACGACCTTGCATCGCTCAGTTTTACCTGATCGCAGGAAACCGGGAACAATGTAAATGCCAACAGGAAATATACGATAGGTGATCTCAAAAAAAATCCGTTTATATGATAAACGGATTTCGACATAAATTATTGCACTTGCAGCATCACGACTGATGTTCAGGCCGCAGCAGATCGTTCACCGTCTTCACCGGATTAAACGTACTGATGGGCACATCCACGAAGATCGTGTTCCAGTCGCTCATGGCTCCGTTCCACAATCCCGGAAGTTCCAGGGCTTTGAGTTCCCTTCCGTTTTTCGACTTGTGGGAGATGAATCCGGTATCGGGATCGACAAACTTCGTCAGGTCAAACTTGTTATCCTGAAAACACTTTACACCGCAGACCACATCGACCGGATTAAAATGCGATCCATTTTTGAAGGCATCCATCGCCTTGGCATCATGCTTATTGATCTGCGAACTCTCCAGTATCTGGGGCGATGTTGTTCCGTCGGGATTGATCGCAATGAAGGGACCGCCGCCCGGCTCACCCTGGTTCTTCACCATGCCACAAACCCGGAAAGGACGGTCGAGCTTTCTTTTCAGGTATTCTTTGAGTGCATCATCGGTATCAAATGTTCCCGGATGGTTTATACAGAGTTCATTCTCGGTAAAAGCCAACATTTCATCCAATTCTTCCGAAGTCACCATCCCCGACTCCAGCTTTCTCAGGAATCCGAAAGCACGTTGCTGCATGGTCACCAGGATACCCGCCAGCAGCCTTTTATAATGTGCCTCATTTTCTTTTAATCTGTCGGGAACCACATTATCTATGTTTTTAATGAAGATGATGTCTGAATCAATATCATTCAGGTTCTCAATCAAAGCGCCATGTCCACCGGGGCGAAAAAGCAGCGTGTTGTCCTCTTCCCGGAAAGGCTGATTCTGCATATCCACGGCAATGGTATCGGTACTTGGCTTTTGAATGCTGTAGGATACCGAGAAGGAAGCACCCAGCTTAAATTCATAGTTCAGCTTTCGGGCAGCCACAAGCAATTCAAATAATTTCCTATGTTCTTCTGACACGGTAAAGTGTACACGCACTTCTCCATCTGCTTTTTTGGCATAGAAGGTACCCTCGGTCAGATGCTCGCCCACCGGTGTACGGTTTCCTTCGGGATATTTATGGAAAAGCAGCAATCCTTTTGGCATATTTCCGTAATCCAGGCCTTCACTATAAAGCAATGCAGAGACTATATCCTTATATTTTCCTTTGCTACACAACTCCATGGCACCCTCTCCGAACATATCCTTACAGGTCTCGTCGAGTGATCCGAAGAATGCAAATTGTGTGAGTTCCGAGAAAAAAGTCTTCTCGAAGTCGGTGACCGGTTCTTCATATGCCGCATCCAGAAAGGAATAGAGATCCTTGAACATGCGACTGGCAGCACCCGATGCCGGTACAAATTTGGTAACTTTCTTCTCACTTTTCAGGTAATCCTCCCATGCTTTCAGATAGTTCTCTTCTGCCTCTTTTGTCACATTCATGATACCCTTCTCAACGGAAGCTGCCGCCACAATGGGCAAATATGGGAATCCCGTATGAAAATGATGAAGCTGTGCATCAATTTGTGCCTGTGAGATCCCTTTCTCACGCAGTAAATCAAGATCCTGTCGGCTGTACATATATTATAAAGTTTATAATTAAAAAAAACTTAAATGTTCACTCCAAAGATAAGAAAATCTTCCCGAAAGGTAATGATTAAATCCATCATTTTACAAACAGGCAGCTGTTTTTTCCTGATATTCATCAGTAACATTACAATAATCACGACATATTGGCAGAATTGAAATCAAATAGTAAATTTTGGCACAACATTTGAGAAAAGAATGGTGTAATAAACAATCCTGGCCCGTACATGAGCCGGTATAACGTAAAAAGAAAAATCAGAAGACAAAATTAAACATACAAACTATGGGAAAAATAATCGGAATAGACCTTGGAACGACCAATTCGTGCGTATCCGTCATGGAAGGCAACGAACCAGTGGTAATCCCCAATAACGAGGGTAAACGCACCACCCCTTCTGTCGTGGCTTTCATGGAAAGTGGCGAACGAAAAGTAGGCGACCCGGCCAAACGGCAGGCCATCACCAACCCCAACAACACCGTTTCTTCCATCAAGACATTTATGGGAGAGACATTCGACAGGGTACAGAAAGAGATCGGCCGCGTACCATATAAAGTTGTACGTGGCGACAACAATACACCCCGTGTAGATATCAACGGACATCTTTATTCCCCGCAGGAGATATCGGCTATCATATTGCAGAAAATGAAAAAAACGGCTGAAGATCATCTGGGTCAGGAGGTAAAGGAGGCCGTGATTACTGTTCCTGCATACTTTAGTGACGCACAGCGGCAGGCCACCAAGGAAGCCGGCGAAATTGCCGGTCTCACCGTGCGCCGCATTGTCAACGAGCCTACGGCTGCTGCACTGGCTTACGGGCTTGACAAACAGAACAAGGACTCCAAGATTGCCGTATTCGACTTGGGTGGGGGCACCTTCGATATTTCAATTCTGGAGCTGGGAGACGGCGTTTTCGAGGTAAAATCGACCAATGGCGACACCCACCTGGGTGGAGACGACTTCGACCACCGTATAATCGACTGGCTGGCCGGAGAGTTCCAGAACGATGAGGGAATAGATCTGCGCAAGGATCCGATGGCATTGCAACGACTGAAAGAAGCGGCAGAGAAGGCAAAGATTGAACTTTCCAGCGCCACCACCACGGAGATAAACCTCCCCTATATCATGCCGGTGAACGGCATTCCAAAGCACCTGGTGAAAACACTCACCCGTGCCAAGTTCGAACAGCTGATCGATGACCTGTTGCAAAAATGCGTGGTCCCTTGCCAGACTGCCATGAAGGATGCCGGCATGTCCAATTCAGATATCAACGAAGTGATTCTGGTGGGTGGTTCTACCCGTATCCCTGCCGTGCAGGGGCTGGTGGAAAGGCTTTTTGGCAAGAAACCCCACAAGGGCGTAAACCCCGACGAAGTAGTGGCCATTGGTGCTGCTATTCAGGGAGCCGTACTTACTGGTGAAGTAAAAGACGTGTTGCTGCTCGATGTAACGCCGTTGTCACTCGGTATCGAAACACTGGGTGGTGTGATGACCAAACTGATCGATGCCAACACGACGATTCCCACGAAGAAGAGTGAAACATTCTCTACTGCGAGCGACAACCAGCCCTCCGTGCAGATCAACGTGCTGCAGGGTGAACGTTCCATGGCACGCGACAACAAACAGATCGGCGTCTTCAACCTCGATGGTATTCCACCTTCTCCACGGGGTATTCCCCAAATTGAGGTGACCTTCGATATTGACGCAAACGGGATATTGAGTGTGTCGGCCAAAGACAAGGCAACAGGAAAAGAGCAGAAGATCCGTATAGAAGCATCCTCTGGCCTGAGCGACGATGAGATCAAGCGCATGAAGGAGGAAGCTGCCGCCAATGCAGAATCCGACAAGCTTGAGAAGGAACGCATCGACAAGCTGAACCACGCCGACTCCACCATCTTCCAGACTGAAAAGCAGCTGAAAGACCTGGGCGACAAGATTCCGGCCGACAAAAAGGCTCCGATCGAGGATGCACTCAACAAGCTGAAGGAAGCCCACAAGGCACAAAACCTGGAAGGTATCGACGCCGCCACCAACGAGCTAAACAGCGCTTTCCAGGCAGCTTCTCAGGATATGTACAATGCATCAAACGCACAGGGCGGCCCACAGCCGGGTGCAGATGCCGGTCAGCAGTCCTCACAGGACAACACCAAATCGGGCGACGACGTCACCGATGTGGATTTCGAGGAAGTGAAGTAATTTGCAATCATAAACGATAAGCAATAATCAGTAAAGAGACTGTCTCATCCTAGAGGCAGTCTCTCTTTTTTTATGCTATGCTAAAAAGAACGGCAAGTTCACGTTTCCATCCTATTCTGCAAGTCATTCGAAAGGATCCTCTGAGGTGTTTTTCTGGCATTTTGTCTCTATAGCACCTAGTCCGGGTCTAATATCACTCTAATATGATTCGAATAAGAAAGGCGGATATAAAGACAAAATCCGGTCGGAATGCAAATCAAAAAGAGACTGACCAGACAAGGTATAAACTATGTTCTCTTCATTCCTGATTGCATTTCATCAAACAAAATGAAGACAAAAAGAGGTGAAAAGATCATTATTAAAGGATTATTAAAAAAAAACACTATTTTTGTCGATATATAGTGAAGATATTAGTTACTGTCATGAAACGAACATGCCAATGAGTTATCCGAATAACACTATCATAACGGGTTCCCTCTGACCATCATGCAAAAAAATAAAATACTAAACAGATGAAAAAGATTACAAAAACACTTTCTCTTGGGTTTATTTTATTCCTGTTATCCTCCGCTCCCTTCTCACTGAATGCGGAAATAAAACTGCCTGTTATCTTTAGTGACAACATGGTTTTACAACAACAAACCGATGCGGCTATCTGGGGTTGGGCAAAACCCAACACCCCTGTGCGGGTGACCACTTCCTGGGACAGGAAGAGTTATACGGCAAAAAGCGACGGAGAAGGTCGCTGGAAGCTGAAGGTAAAAACGCCTGCAGCCGGCTACACACCCTATACCATCACCATCAGTGACGGAAAATCGGTTACGTTACAAAATATTCTGATCGGAGAAATATGGGTCTGCTCGGGACAATCCAACATGGAGATGCCGATGAAGGGGTTTACTAACCAGCCGATCGAGGGAGGACCGGAAGCAATTGCCACCTCAAGGAATCCCGGCATACGGTGTTTTACCATGAAGAAGGCATCCAGGTCAACACCTCAGGAAGAGGGTGAAGGCACATGGGAGGTAGCAGGCCCGGAGACCACACCGGCTTTTACGGCAACAGGCTATTTCTTCGGGCGCATGCTGAATCAGGCACTGGATGTTCCCGTCGGCCTGATCCACACCAGCTGGGGCGGCTCTCGCATCGAAGCGTGGATGACTCCCTCCTCCATCAAAAATGTGATTTCTGATGCCCGTATACCCGCCACGGATGCGGAGATAAAATCACAGAACGGCGATCCCACCGTATTATATAATGGTATGTTGCATCCTGTCGTAGGATATGGCATTCGCGGCGCTATCTGGTACCAGGGCGAATCCAACCGGAATGAGCCGGAACGGTATGTGGAGCTGTTCGACAAGATGGTGCGTGAATGGCGTACAATATGGGGAGTGGGTGAATTTCCGTTTTATTATTGTCAGATTGCTCCATATAACTATGGAGGAGGAGGATTAAATTCTGCATTCATCCGCGAAGCACAGGCCAAGGGAATGAAGACAACGCCCAACACTGGAATGGCCGTCTTGATGGATTCCTACAGTCCCGGCAGTATCCATCCGCCTAAAAAGAAGCTGGCCGGCGATCGTCTGGCACTCTGGGCGCTGGCAAAAACCTACGGCATGGATAAAATACATTACCGCAGCCCGGAAGTTCAATCGGTAACCATGGAAGGGCGCGTTGCTGTGCTCACCATGGATATCCCTTCCAATCCCGGGCTCACCACATACGGGAAAGAGCTTCTTCAGTTCCAGATTGCCGGCGGTGACAAAAGGTTTCATCCGGCCAAAGCGGCTATTTCCGGTAACCGCATTTTTGTCTTCTCCCCCAACGTGGAAAAACCGGTAGCGGTGCGTTACTGCTTCAACGATACGGAAGCAACGGAAATATATACGGTAGAAGGGAACCTTCCTCTTGCATCATTCCGTACCGACGACTGGTAGATAACAGTCAGTCGGCATACAATATCACCGACATGGTTATAAATAAAGAAAACCGTTTCGAAAAAGGACGGTTTCCTTTATTTATACCACCTTTAACCTTTTATATTTAGTAATTAACTGAAAAAAAAGAGTTTATTCCTCAAATTGACGTACTTTTGTCAAGTATTGTCTTTGGTCTATTTTGACAAGTTTCAGTAATGCGTTGTCTTGCCCTCGTGGCACCCATTTCCATCTGCTGAATCAACATCATCGGCTTTTATAAAATCACAGGTCTAAAATGTGTGGCACGCCATTGTTTTGACATATTACCAAACAAATGATTCAATCATTTTTCATCGGAGATAAAGAGATTAATCTTCCTTTTATTCAGGGCGGCATGGGTGTCGGCATTTCACTGTCGGGGCTGGCTTCTGCGGTAGCCAACGAGGGTGGCATTGGGGTTATCTCGAGTGCCGGACTGGGATTATTGTATAGACAATCTCCCCGCGATTACCTCATGGACTGCATCTGGGGGCTGAAAGAGGAAATCCGCAAATCACGCGAAGCAACTCGCGGCAATATTGGGGTAAACATCATGGTCGCCTTGTCGAATTTTTCCGACATGGTACGCACTTCTATCACCGAAAAGGCAGATTTTATCTTTGCCGGTGCCGGTTTGCCACTCGATCTGCCCTCCTATATGACAAGCGACAGCAAAACAAAGTTAATACCTATTGTATCTTCGGCCCGAGCAGCAAAAATAATTTGTGAAAAATGGTTGTCAAATTACAATTATCTGCCCGATGCACTTGTCGTGGAAGGTCCCAAGGCTGGCGGACACCTGGGTTTCAAGCCAGATCAAATTGAAGATGAGAACTATGAACTGGAGAAACTGATTCCTGCAGTTTTAGAGGTAACCTCCGGTTATAAAAACATCAAAATCATCCCGGTTATTGCTGCGGGCGGAATTACAACTGGCGAGGATATCCATCGGTTTATACAACTTGGCGCATCGGGAGTACAGATGGGCAGTATATTCGTACCTACCAATGAATGTGACGCATCGGAAGAATTTAAACAGATATACCTTCACTCTTCGAAGGCTGACCTGATGATTATCCAAAGCCCTGTAGGAATGCCGGGACGCGCTTTTGCCAGTGATTTTCTGAGGAATGTGAACAAAGGTATCGAGAGACCCGTCTCCTGTCCCTACAAATGTATTAAAACCTGTGACTATACGAAAAGTCCATACTGTATCATGAAAGCGTTGTACAATGCGTCCAGGGGAAGAATGAACAGAGGATATGCCTTTGCAGGAGCTAACGCCTATCTGGCGGATAAATTACGCAGCGTTAAAGAGGTTATCCTCCGATTAAAAGAGGAATATGATATCGTTCATAATGCAGGCATGCTTCCAAATACGCAGGAGTGATAGAAACCCGTTCTTCTCCTGAACACCAAAGGAGTAATGACCCTTCAACGGATCATGTTTTTTTAAATTACAATCTAAGTTCAACTTAGAAGTGCAAAAGATTTGATTACCTCACACCTTTTATCTTAATTGTTTTTTTTCAAAATCCCCTTTCAAAAATACACAAGGGGTTTTGAGAAAAAACAAAAAGTCAACCGGCAACATAAAAACAAAAAAGGAGACCGGAGTCTCCCTAAAATTAACTATTATGTTGCTTATGTTGAAAAAATACAAACAGTTAACTTCAGAACAAAGGTACGCCATTTATTTAGGCTTACAAAACGGAACGGGCAAAACAGAAATTGCCAAATCGATAAAGGTCAGTCCATCGACTGTATATAGAGAGATAGGCCGCAACAAAAACAAAAGCGGAGTCTATTCATGGCGTTTGGCACACCAGATGGCCCAAGAACGCAAAGAGCGTCTGCCGGGCAATAAATCTACGCCCGAATGGATTAAACAGAAAATAATCCGTCTCATTGGCAAAGACTGGTCGCCCAAACAAATCAGCGGATATCTCGCAAAATATAATCAAATATCTATCTCTCACGAGACTATTTATCAATGGATCAGGCAAGATAGGAAATCGGGAGGAAACCTTTACAAGCACTGCCGCCACAAGCTCAAATACAGAAAAAGACCCGTAGGTTCTGCCACTAACATACCCAACAGAAAAAGTATTGGCCAAAGGCCAAAAGAAGCCGACGGAAACCGGTTTGGAGATTTTGAAATGGACACCATGATAGGAAACGGAGAAAAGGAAATAATACTGACAATGACAGAAAGAAAAACAAACTTTATAATGATGAGAAAACTGCCTATGGGCAAAGACTCTAGGCAGGTTTGCAAGGAAGTCATTGCCATGTTGCTGCCTTACAAGGACAAACTGAAAACCATTACGACAGATAACGGATCCGAGTTTGCAGCACACGAACTGATAACAAAAAAGTTGAAAGTACCGGTATATTTCACTGATCCTTATTCATCGTGGCAAAAAGGAGCTGTTGAAAATGCCAATAAATTAATCCGGCAATACATCCCAAAAGGAGCAACATTTAAAGATTATTCCGATGAAAAATAAAAGAAATACAGCATAAACTAAACAGAAGACCAAGAGAAAAATTAGACTTTAGCAATCCTAAAATAGAGTTTTACAAAAATTATTACTAAATTGCACTTGCTGGTTGACTCTAGGCAACCCGGAAAAATAAGACAATCGCTTGGTTGTTCAAATTTTATTCCTACCTTTGCACCCCAAACAGAAGGGAGGTTATTGCAACACTCGGGAAAAGAAGAGAAATTAAACATCCTACACTCAAATTCCAAGGGCCGGGAACAACAGACTGATGGTCTGCTTTCGCTATGCTGACAGTTGCATGTAAAAATTGCATGTTTTTTCTCGCTGAGCAGAAACGACTGACCCGATTTTTTTTCAACGCAATAACAAATCAAAAAAAATAATTCAAATAATGATCGTAGTACAACTAAAAGAGGGTGAAAATATAGAAAGAGCCCTGAAGAAATTTAAACGTAAATATGAAAAAACAGGTGTTGTAAAAGAACTGCGCAGTCGCCAGGCATTTATTAAACCTTCGGTTGCAAAACGTAAACAAAAACAACACGCTGTATACGTACAGCAGCTCCACGAAAACGAAGAATAATTGCGATCAGCGAGCGCAGAGACAAAATTATACTTTGGATATGCCGAGCGCAGCAATTATCTGACGAAGTTGAATAATTGCGATCAGCGAGCGCAGAGACAAAGTTATACTTTGGATATGCCGAGCGTAGCAATTATCTGATCGTAATCGAATAATTTCGATTTAATTTTTCTTTTTCGTGAAGTTTTTTCCTATCTTCGCCATACCATAGAGATTGATCTGACTCCGGCGGCATGTGGAAAGAAAAATTCATAGAATATCTCCGTTACGAGAAGAATTACTCCTCTCATACGGAGATATCTTATTTAAAGGACCTCACACAGTTCCAGGAATTCATCGCAGCGGAATGTGGTGAAATTGACCTGAAGGAAATTGACAGCGACATAGTCCGTATCTGGATAATCAGACTAATGGAAGGAGGGATGAAAGCACGTTCCGTAAACCGGAAGCTAAGCGCGCTGAAAGCATTCTTTCGCTATCTGAAGAAAAACGGTATCGTGGAACAAAACCCTGCGGAACGGGTATCGGGACCCAAGACGGCCAAACGGCTTCCTACTTTCGTAAACAATGAAGAGTTAAGCGAAATAATCGACGACGCCCTGGCATATGATGATAATTTCACTGGTCATCGCGACCGTTTTCTTATTGAGCTGCTCTATCTTACAGGCATGCGCCGGGCAGAACTGATTGCATTAAGGGACAGCGATGTGGATTTCAGCGGCAACACCCTGCGCGTAATGGGTAAGCGTAATAAACAACGTCTGATTCCCTTCTCCGATGAGACAAAAGAAAAACTGCAGCAGTACATAGAAAGAAGAAACCGGGAAATCACAAACAAATCACCTTTTTTGTTTGTTAAGGAAGATGGAGGTCCGTTGTATCCGAAACTGGTATACCGTATTATTCATGGCCATTTGAGCAGCATTTCCACCCTTTCTAAAAAGAGTCCTCACGTACTGCGCCACTCTTTTGCGACCGGAATGCTGAACAACGGGGCAGAGATAAATGCGGTAAAGGAACTGCTTGGCCACTCCAGCCTGGCCTCCACGGAGATCTATACACATGTAACGTTTGAAGAGTTGAAAAAAGCATATCACAACGCTCATCCAAGAGCAAAAAAATGAAGGAGGAATAGTATGGAACTGACAATTCAATCTGTAAACTTTGACGCTACCGACCAGCTGCAAGCGTTCGTAGAAAAGAAAATGAAGAAGCTGGAACGATTTTCCGAAGACATCATTCAGACAGAAGTCATACTAAAAGTAGTGAAACCTGAGACGGCGAATAACAAGGAAGCTGCGGTAAAACTAAGCCTGAGACACAGTGAGGCATTTGCAAGCAAAACTGCAGACACGTTTGAAGAAGCCATTGATCTGTGTACGATGGCAATCGAAAAGCAGATACTGAAAACCAAAGAAAAAAAGGAACGATGAGACGCTAAAAAATTGAAGGAAAAGTTTTGGCATCAAAAAAAATATCACTACCTTTGCGACCGTTTCTCTCTTTCCGGGGGAGAAGCGGTTAATTTCAAGATATAAGCCTCTTTAGCTCAGCTGGCCAGAGCACGTGATTTGTAATCTCGGGGTCGTTGGTTCGAATCCGACAAGAGGCTCAAAAAACCCGGGCAGTTACCAGAGTGGCCAAATGGGGCTGACTGTAACTCAGCTGGCTTACGCCTTCGGTGGTTCGAATCCATCACTGCCCACAAATTCGATTCGATGATTTGCAAATTTACTGATTCGAAGATTTAAAATCTGCTAATCAACCAATCATCAAATCAATTTTCGCGGAAGTAGCTCAGTCGATAGAGCATTAGCCTTCCAAGCTGAGGGTCGCGGGTTTGAGTCCCGTCTTCCGCTCTGATAAAGAGAGTACGGAGCTGCACAGGCTTACTGGATAATCCCAAAAGGAAGTTCCGCCTTCTGCTCTTTTTGCCTATGTAGCTCAGTGGTAGAGCACTTCCTTGGTAAGGAAGAGGTCGCGGGTTCAATTCCCGCCATCGGCTCAATAACAGGTAATTCATCGTTTCATCAAGATGAAGGCAGTGTGCCGGGTGTCTTGAGTTTTACTGTTTACAACCAACAAGAATAGAAATACAATATTTTATTTACACTAACTAATAGGACATTTTATGGCAAAAGAACATTTTAACCGGACGAAACCGCATGTAAATATCGGTACAATCGGTCACGTTGACCACGGTAAGACGACTTTAACAGCTGCTATCACGACTGTTTTAGGGAAAAGAGGATTCTCCGAAGTCCGTTCATTCGACTCAATCGACAACGCTCCGGAAGAAAAGGAAAGAGGTATTACCATCAATACTTCACACGTTGAATACGAAACTGAAAATCGTCACTACGCGCACGTTGACTGTCCGGGTCACGCCGACTATGTGAAGAACATGGTTACCGGTGCTGCCCAGATGGATGGTGCCATCATCGTAGTTGCCGCTACCGACGGTCCCATGCCCCAGACTCGTGAGCACATTCTTTTGGCACGTCAGGTAAACGTTCCTCGACTGGTTGTTTTCATGAACAAGGTGGATCTGGTTGATGACGAAGAAATGTTGGAACTGGTAGAAATGGAAATGCGCGAGCTTCTTTCATTCTATAACTTCGATGGCGACAACACGCCAGTTATCCAGGGTTCTGCTCTTGGCGGACTGAATGGCGATCCCAAATGGGAAGAAAAAATCATGGAACTGATGAACGCTGTGGACACCTGGATTCCGCTGCCTCCGCGCGATGTGGACAAACCGTTCCTTATGCCTGTTGAAGACGTGTTCTCAATCACCGGTCGTGGTACAGTAGCCACAGGCCGTATTGAAACCGGTATCATCAAAACAGGTGAAGAAGTACAGATTATCGGACTTGGTGCCGAGGGCAAAAAGTCCGTGGTTACCGGTGTGGAAATGTTCCGCAAGATTCTGGACGAAGGTCAGGCTGGTGACAACGTAGGTCTTCTTCTTCGTGGTATCGACAAAGACGAAATCAAGCGTGGTATGGTAATCTCTCACCCGGGTAAAGTAAAACCTCATTCCAAATTCAAAGCTGAGGTGTATATCCTGAAGAAAGAAGAAGGCGGACGTCACACTCCGTTCCACGACCACTATCGTCCTCAGTTCTACATCCGTACGCTCGACGTGACCGGTGAGATCAAACTGCCGGAAGGCGTGGAAATGGTGATGCCCGGTGACAACGTAACCATCGAGGTAGACCTGATCTATCCGGTAGCATGCAACGTGGGTCTTCGTTTCGCTATCCGCGAAGGTGGCCGCACGGTAGGTGCAGGACAGATCACAGAGTTGATCGACTAAGTAAACCCAAATCCCTTAAGGGGGACCAGGGGTCATAATAAACAACAGATTTCCCTCTACCCCCTCCCTTCGGGGAGGGACAGGGAGGGGTATCTCATACGGGTCTAGCTCAGTTGGTAGAGCACTGGTCTCCAAAACCAGGTGTCGGGAGTTCGAGTCTCTCGACCCGTGCACAAACGATCCGAATTAAATGAAAAAAGTAGTTGCATATTTAAAGGATGCTTATAACGAACTTGTTTATAAAGTATCCTGGCCAACAAGAGAGGAAC
This sequence comes from Proteiniphilum sp. LBM24028, assembly GCF_056629195.1. Taxonomy (NCBI): domain Bacteria; kingdom Pseudomonadati; phylum Bacteroidota; class Bacteroidia; order Bacteroidales; family Dysgonomonadaceae; genus Proteiniphilum; species Proteiniphilum sp. LBM24028. The sequence goes on from NZ_CM152817.1 coordinate 2,870,657, forward strand.
TCTCCGGCAGCACGGTAATTGTATTGATTGCTTCCCTTATAATTGCCCTTATTGTCTTCGGGATGGACTCTCTTTTTGAGTGGGTACTGAAGCTCCTCTACGGTATTTTATAAAATTCTGAACTGAGAGATTATGACTGAAGAGAGAAAGAAATGGTACGTTCTGCGTGCCGTAAGCGGAAAAGAAAGTAAAGTCAAAGAGTATCTTGAGTCAGAAATTAAAAAAACCGATTTAGGAAAGTACATTTCTCAAGTTCTCATCCCTACAGAAAAGACTTATACTGTACGCAACGGAAAGAAAGTGATGAAAGAACGCGCTTATCTTCCCGGCTACGTGCTTATTGAGGCTGAACTCACGGGTGAGGTAATTCATGAACTTAAGAATATCAATTATGTAGCAGGTTTTCTGCCCAACACGACCGACCCCCAGCCCTTGCGGGAAACGGAGGTGAAGCGTATCCTAGGTACGATGGACGAGTTGGAAGAAGCAGGCGACGAAATGGATATGAAATACTACGTAGGTGAAAATGTGAAGGTGATTAGCGGCCCCTTCAGCAGCTTTTCAGGCGTAGTGGAGGAAGTGAACGACGAGAGAAAGAAGCTCAAAGTGATGGTCAAAATCTTCGGGAGAAAACAACTCCTGGAGCTGAGCTATATGCAAGTAGAGAAGGAGTAGTCAGTAATTTGGTTACGCAGATTCTGTAAGTTCTTCAATGTGTTTCGAAAACCGTAATTAATTAAAATCAAGAAAATGGCTAAAGAAGTTGCCGGACAACTAAAATTACAAATCAAAGGAGGAGCTGCAAACCCGTCTCCCCCGGTAGGACCTGCATTGGGTTCCAAAGGGATCAACATCATGGAGTTTTGCAAGCAATTCAATGCCAGAACTCAGGATAAAGCCGGTAAAGTGTTGCCTGTGGTAATCACTTACTATACCGACAAGTCTTTTGATTTTATTGTTAAAACACCACCGGTTGCAATTCAGTTATTGGAAGTCAGTAAACAAAAAGGCGGCTCGGCAGAACCCAACCGCAAGAAAGTGGCGGAAGTTACCTGGGAACAGGTAAAAACCATTGCCGAAGAAAAGATGACCGATTTGAACTGCTTCACACTTGAATCAGCAATGAAAATGGTAGCCGGAACGGCTCGGAGCATGGGTATCACAGTGAAAGGGGACTTCCCTGAAATTACTAATAATTAAACTTCAATTGAGAAATGAGTAAACTGACAAAAAATCAAAAGTTGGCTTTAAGCAAGATTGAAGTAGGGAAAGCCTATACGCTGAAAGAAGCATCTGCATTGGTGAAGGATGTAACCACCACCAAGTTCGATGCCTCAGTGGATATCGATGTACGCCTCGGCGTAGATCCGCGAAAAGCCAACCAGATGGTCAGAGGCGTTGTGTCTCTGCCCCACGGCACAGGAAAACAAGTAAGAGTTCTTGTATTATGTTCTCCAGAGGCTGAGGCCGACGCAAAAGAAGCGGGCGCAGACTATGTAGGACTCGATGAATATATCGAAAAAATTAAAGGAGGCTGGACCGATGTGGATGTGATCATCACACAACCGCAGATCATGGGTAAGATAGGTGCACTGGGCCGTATTTTAGGACCCCGCGGACTGATGCCGAACCCAAAGAGCGGCACTGTTACGCCCGACGTAGCCAAAGCTGTGCGGGAAGTAAAGCAGGGAAAGATCGACTTTAAAGTAGACAAGACCGGTATTATTCACACCTCTATTGGAAAAGTATCTTTTACGCCCGAACAGATTCGAGACAACGCAAAAGAATTTATTCAAACGTTGATCAAATTAAAACCGACAGCGGCAAAAGGTACTTATATCAGGAGTATTTTCCTTTCCAGCACGATGAGTCCCGGCATCAAAGTGGACCCCAAATCGGCAGAAGAATCCAATTAACAAAAAAGATCTATGAAGAAGGAAGATAAACAACTGATTATAGAACAGATAGCAACGAATCTTCAGGAGTATGAAAATTTCTACCTTGCCGATCTCGCCACAATGAATGCGGTGAAGACGAGCAATTTACGAAGAGAATGCTCCAAGCAGGATATCAAGTTGGTAGTGGTAAAAAATACCTTGTTGCAAAAAGCATTCGAGTCACTCGACAAGAACTATGAAGAGTTGTATCCCATATTAAAAGGGAACACGGCCATCATGTTCTCCAACGTGGCGAATGCTCCTGCCAAACTCATTGATAAGTTCAAAGCAGACAAAGTGCCCTCTTTCAAAGGTGCTTATGTGCAGGAGAGTTTCTTCATCGGCCCCAAGGCGCTGCAGGACCTCGTGAACATCAAGAGCAAGACAGAGCTTATTGGAGATGTAATCGCACTGTTGCAGTCACCTGCAAAGAATGTGATTTCGGCTCTCCAATCCGGCGGAACAATCCTCCATGGAGTATTGAAGACGTTGTCGGAGAAAGAACATTCTCATTAAGCAAAACGAGCAGAAGGCAAGTTTACTTGCTTTATGCCGTTGCGAGAGAATGTAGAAGATTTCAAAATTAATGTGTATACAACAAACAGAATTAGTAATCAATTTAAACAAATACAAAAATGGCAGACTTAAAAAAATTTGCTGAGGAATTAGTTAACTTGACAGTGAAAGAAGTTAACGAACTGGCTGAAATTTTAAAAACGGAATATGGTATTGAGCCGGCTGCAGCAGCAGTGGCAGTGGCCGCCGGACCTGCAGCTGCTGAAGCTGCAGTTGAAGAGCAAACCGCTTTCGACGTGATCCTGAAGAGTGCCGGTGCAGCCAAACTGGCTGTAGTAAAGGCAGTGAAAGAACTTACAGGACTCGGCTTGAAGGAAGCCAAAGATTTAGTGGACGGAGCTCCCAGCGAATTGAAAAAAGGTGTAACAAAAGACGAAGCAGATGCTTTGAAAAAACAACTTGAAGAGGCTGGAGCAGAAGTTGAACTTAAATAACATTACCCTAAATTAGGTTAATATGGTTAGGAATCTTCTTCCGGAAGATTCTTAACCTTTTGTGTCAATATATATTAGGTTCCAAAACTCATTTCCATGTCTTCAAATAACGCCAACCAAAGAATAAACTTTGCGTCGATTAATAATCCGCTCGATTTTCCAGATTTTCTGGAAGTACAGTTAAAATCGTTTCAGGATTTCATCCAGCTTGACGCCCCCCCCGAAAGTAGAAAAAATGAAGGATTGTACAAGGTTTTTACGGAGAACTTCCCCATTGCGGATACCCGTAATAATTTCGTCCTTGAATTTTTGGATTATTATGTAGATCCTCCCCGTTATAGCATTGAGGAATGTGTAGACAGAGGACTTACTTACAGCGTCCCGCTCAAGGCGAAGCTATACCTCTACTGCACAGACCCCGACCACGAAGACTTTACACCTGTCATTCAGGATGTATACCTGGGTACCATTCCCTATATGACCGAAAAGGGAACATTTGTGATCAATGGAGCCGAGCGTGTAATTGTGTCACAGCTGCACCGCTCTCCCGGTGTCTTTTTCGGACAGAGCCTGCATGCCAACGGCACCGTTCTTTATTCAGCCCGTATCATCCCTTTTAAAGGATCATGGATTGAGTTCGCAACCGACATCAACAGTGTGATGTATGCTTACATCGACCGTAAAAAGAAATTACCTGTGACCACGCTGTTGCGGGCTATTGGCTTCGAGAGCGACAAGGATATTCTCGAAATCTTTGACCTTGCAGAAGAGGTGAAGGTGAACAAAAGCAACCTCAAGAAGGTGACCGGACGCAAGCTGGCTGCCCGTGTACTGAAATCATGGATGGAAGATTTCGTGGACGAGGACACCGGTGAGGTAACTTCCATAGAAAGAAATGAAGTGATCATCGAACGGGAGACCATCCTCGAAGCAGAACACATGGACGACATTCTCGAATCGGGTGTTTCATCCATCCTGCTTCACAAGGAGACGGCCAATACTTCTGACTACTCCATCATATACAACACCCTGCAGAAGGACCCGAGCAACTCGGAGATAGATGCTATCCGTCATATCTACCGCCAGCTGCGCAGCGCCGAACCGGCAGACGACTCGAGTGCGCGCGAGGTGATAAACAACCTTTTCTTCTCCGAAAAGAGATACGACCTGGGGGATGTGGGACGTTACAGAATCAACAAAAAGCTCAATCTCAACATCGATGTCGATGTACGGGTACTGACCAAGGAAGATATCATTGAGATCATCAAGTACCTTATTGAGCTGATCAACTCCAAAGCGGTGGTCGACGATATCGACCACCTCAGCAACAGACGTGTACGCACGGTAGGAGAACAATTATATACCCAGTTTGGCGTGGGACTGAACCGCATGGCGCGTATTATTCGTGAACGGATGAACGTACGTGACAACGAGGTGTTCACCCCCATCGACCTGATCAATGCGAAAACCATCTCCTCGGTGATCAACACCTTTTTTGGTACGAATGCGCTTTCGCAGTTCATGGACCAGACAAACCCCCTGGCCGAGATTACTCACAAGCGCCGTCTGTCGGCCCTCGGTCCTGGTGGTCTTTCGCGTGAGCGTGCCGGCTTTGAGGTGCGTGACGTACACTTTACGCACTACGGTCGTCTTTGTCCTATTGAAACACCCGAAGGTCCCAATATCGGACTAATCTCCTCGCTGTGTGTCTACGCAAAGATCAACGACCTGGGATTCATTGAGACTCCTTACCGCAAGGCGGAGAATGGCATTGTGAATATCAAGAACGACGAAGTCATATACCTTGCTGCAGAGGAGGAAGAAAATAAACTCATTGCACAGGGCAATGCCCCGCTCGATGAGAAGGGACACTTTATAAATCCACGTGTGAAGGCACGTCAGGATGCCGACTATCCGGTGATTGCCCCGGAAGAAGTGGAGCTCATGGACGTGTCGCCCATGCAGATTGCGTCCATAGCCGCCTCACTGATCCCCTTCCTGGAACATGACGACGCCAACCGTGCCCTGATGGGATCCAACATGATGCGCCAGGCTGTGCCACTGATAAGGACGGAATCTCCCATTGTAGGTACCGGCATTGAAGGACAACTGATAAAGGACTCCCGCTCACAGATCATGGCTGAGGGCAACGGGGAGATTACCTATGTGGATGCTACCACAATCAAGATCAAATACAACAGGTCGGAAGAGGAGGAATTTACCAGCTTCGATGATGCAGTAAAGACTTATCTCATTCCTAAATTCCGTAAAACCAACCAAAACACCACAATTGACCTGCGCCCCATATGCAAGGTTGGCCAGAAGGTGAAAGCCGGTGAAATCCTTACCGAAGGATACGCCACCCAGGATGGAGAGCTGGCATTGGGTAAGAACCTGAAAGTGGCATTCATGCCCTGGAAGGGTTATAACTTCGAAGATGCCATCGTACTAAACGAGAGGATGGTGAGTGATGATGTGTTCACCTCCGTGCACATGGAAGAGTTCTCGCTGGAAGTGCGTGAAACCAAACGCGGCCTGGAAGAACTGACCTCAGACATTCCCAACGTCAGCGAAGAAGCGACCAAAGACCTCGACGAAAAAGGGATCGTGCGCGTAGGAGCCCGCATCAAGCCGGGTGACATCCTCATTGGCAAGATCACCCCCAAGGGGGAATCGGATCCTTCGCCCGAAGAAAAACTGCTGCGTGCCATCTTCGGTGATAAAGCAGGTGACGTGAAGGATGCTTCCCTGAAAGCGTCACCCTCACTCAAAGGAGTTGTCGTACATACCAACCTCTTCTCGAAGGCATCCAAGAAAGGGAAGACAAAGCTTTCGAGTAAGGCGCTTCTCCCCAAACTGGACGAAGAGTATGAACTCAAAATGGATGAACTGAGAAAAGTACTGATCGATAAGCTCCTGATACTTACCGATGGTAAAACATCGGCAGGTGTAAAGGACTACACCAATATGGACATCGTTCCCAAGGGAGCGAAGTTCACACAAAAGGTGCTCAGCGACATCGATTTCCAAGCCGTCCAGTTAAACAAATGGACCACAGATATCCACAAGAACGAACTCATTCGTGCCACGGTAATCAATTACCTGCGCCGTTACAAAGAACTGGATGCCGAATTGAAACGCAAACGTTTCGACTTCACCATCGGCGACGAGCTTCCTTCGGGCATCATGCAGATCGCAAAGGTATATGTGGCCAAGAAACGTAAGATACAGGTGGGCGATAAGATGGCGGGCCGCCATGGAAATAAGGGTATTGTTTCACGCATTGTGCGTCAGGAAGACATGCCCTTCCTTGCCGACGGTACACCCGTCGACATCGTTCTGAACCCGCTGGGCGTACCTTCGCGTATGAACCTGGGACAAATCTTTGAAACCGTCCTGGGATGGGCTGGAAAAGAACTCGGCGTAAAATTTGCCACACCCATCTTCGATGGCGCCTCGCTGGATGATCTGACTGTATGGACAGATAAGGCCAACGTACCGGCCTACGGTAAGTCATACCTCTACGACGGGGGTACAGGCGAACGTTTCGACCAGCCGGCCACGGTGGGTATTATCTATATGCTCAAGCTCGGCCACATGGTGGAAGACAAGATGCATGCACGTTCTATCGGGCCCTACTCACTCATCACGCAACAGCCGCTGGGTGGTAAGGCACAGTTCGGAGGACAGCGATTCGGAGAAATGGAGGTATGGGCACTCGAAGCATTCGGTGCGGCCCATATCCTGCAGGAAATCCTCACCGTAAAGTCCGACGACGTGGTAGGCCGCTCCAAGGCATACGAATCCATCGTGAAAGGGGAAGCCATGCCACCGGCAGGAATACCTGAATCGTTGAATGTACTGCTTCACGAACTGAAAGGATTGGGACTTAATATCAGCCTCGACTAATGCATAAACAATTAGCAGATTCGCAGATGTAGATTTACTAATATATGTATGATTAATCAGTCGTCGAATCTTCAAATCAGTTTACTCATTGGTATATTAGCACATTAAATATAACAACTCTTTATACAGATTATATATATGGCATTTAGAAAAGACAACAAAATAAAGAGTAGCTTTTCAAAAATTACAATTGGGCTGGCATCGCCGGAACAAATTCTGGAAAACTCTTTCGGTGAAGTATTGAAACCCGAAACAATCAACTACCGTACCTATAAGCCTGAGCGTGACGGTTTGTTCTGCGAGCGTATTTTCGGGCCCGTTAAAGACTACGAATGTCATTGCGGAAAATACAAACGTATTCGCTACAAGGGTATTGTTTGCGACCGTTGTGGTGTGGAAGTGACCGAGAAAAAGGTACGCCGCGAACGTACCGGACACATTCATCTGGTTGTCCCCGTAGCCCATATCTGGTATTTCAGGTCGTTACCCAATAAAATAGGTTATCTGCTGGGTATTCCCACCAAGAAGCTCGACACCATCATTTACTACGAACGTTACGTGGTCATTCAGGCCGGGGTACTCGAAGAAAAGGTGGCCGAAAAAGATCTGCTCACCGAAGAAGAATATCTGGATCTGCTGGAGACATTACCCAAGGAAAACCAGATGCTTGAGGACAGTGATCCAAATAAGTTTATCGCGAAGATGGGTGCCGAGGCCATCCTCGACCTGCTCGAGAGACTCAATCTCGACAAGCTGGCCAACCAGCTGCGTCACCGTGCCAGTACCGATACATCGCAGCAGCGCAAGAATGAAGCGTTGAAGCAGTTACAGGTTGTGGAGGCTTTCCGCGGATCAAAGAGTATCAACAAGCCGGAGTGGATGATCATGAAAGTGATCCCCGTGATCCCGCCTGATTTGCGACCGTTGGTACCCCTGGATGGTGGTCGTTTTGCCACTTCCGACCTGAACGACCTCTATCGTCGTGTGATCATCCGCAACAACCGGTTGAAACGACTGATCGACATCAAGGCCCCCGATGTGATCCTGCGCAACGAGAAGCGCATGTTGCAAGAGGCCGTAGACTCCCTGTTCGACAACTCTCGCAAGTCGAGTGCCATTAAAACCGAGTCGAACCGTCCGTTGAAGTCACTTTCCGACAGTTTGAAAGGAAAGCAGGGACGCTTCCGCCAGAACCTGCTTGGTAAGCGTGTGGACTACTCGGCACGTTCCGTGATCGTGGTCGGTCCCGAGCTGAAGATGCACGAATGCGGTCTTCCCAAGGATATGGCCGCCGAACTCTATAAACCGTTTATCATTCGCAAGCTGATTGAAAGAGGCATCGTGAAGACGGTGAAATCGGCCAAGAAGATTGTGGACCGGAAAGAACCGGTAGTATATGATATCCTGGAGTACGTGATGAAAGGCCACCCGGTACTGTTGAACCGTGCCCCTACCCTGCACCGTCTGGGTATCCAGGCATTCCAGCCCAAGCTGATTGAAGGGAAGGCCATTCAGTTGCACCCGTTGGCATGTACGGCGTTCAACGCCGACTTCGACGGGGACCAGATGGCCGTACATCTTCCGTTGGGCAATGAAGCCATTCTGGAAGCACAGCTGCTGATGCTTGCCTCGCATAACATTCTCAACCCTGCCAATGGTGCCCCAATCACCGTTCCCTCGCAGGACATGGTACTCGGGTTGTATTACATCACAAAAATCCGTCCCGGAGCAAAAGGCGAAGGAATGACATTCTACGGTGAAGAAGAAGCCATCATCGCTTATAACGAAGGAGCTGTAGACATTCATGCCCTGGTGAAAGTAATTGTGGACGACATCGACGAGGAAGGAAATCCGGTCCGCAAGATGCACGAAACCACTGTCGGCCGCGTGATTACCAACGAGGCCATCCCCAAGGAGGTAGGTTACATCAACGAACTTCTCTCCAAGAAGTCGCTTCGCGACATCATTGGCAAGGTGATCAAGACCTGTGGTGTAGCCCGCACGGCACAATATCTCGACGACATCAAGGATCTGGGTTACACCATGGCCTTCAAGGGAGGGCTCTCGTTCAACCTTGAAGATGTAATCATTCCGGAAGAGAAAGACACTCTCATCCAGGAAGGATATGCCGAAGTGGAACAGATCATGGAAAATTATAACATGGGGTTCATCACCTATAACGAGCGTTATAACCAGATCATTGACACTTGGACACACATCAACTCCAAGTTATCGAATATCCTTATGAAGCAGCTGTCGGAAGATGATCAGGGATTCAACTCGGTATACATGATGCTCGACTCCGGCGCCCGTGGTTCACGCGAACAGATCCGTCAGCTTTCGGGTATGCGCGGACTGATGGCCAAGCCGCAAAAGAGCGGTGCCGAAGGGGCTCAGATTATTGAGAACCCCATTCTCGCGAACTTCAAGGAGGGACTATCGGTGCTTGAGTACTTCATCTCTACCCATGGTGCCCGTAAGGGTCTTGCCGATACGGCCCTGAAAACAGCCGATGCCGGATACCTGACCCGTCGTCTGGTTGATGTCTCGCAAGACGTCATCATCAACGAAGAAGACTGCGGCACATTGCGCGGGCTTGTGGCTACAGCCATCAGGAACAACGACGAGGTGATCGCCTCACTTTACGAGCGTATCCTGGGCCGTGTTTCGGTGCACGACGTACAGCACCCCAGTACGGGTGAAATTCTCGTGAACTCCGGAGAGGAAATCACCGAAGACATCGCGAAAAAGATAGACGAGTCTCCCATAGAACGTGTGGAGATCCGCTCGGTACTTACCTGCGAATCGCATCACGGTGTTTGTGCGAAATGTTATGGCAGGAACCTGGCCACAGGGCGAATGGTACAAAAGGGTGAAGCCGTGGGCGTAATTGCCGCACAATCCATCGGGGAACCGGGGACACAGCTTACACTACGTACGTTCCACGTGGGAGGTATCGCCTCCAACATCGCCACAGAAAACAGCATCGTCACCAAATACGATGGTGTTGTGGAGTTTGACGAGCTGCGTTATGTAGAAACAACCGATACCGAAGGCAAACCCTATAAGGTTGTCGTGAGTCGTCTTGTGGAGATGCGTATCATCGACCTCAACACGAAAATCGTGCTGGTATCACACAATATCCCCTACGGATCCAAGCTCTATTTTAATGACGGAGACAAGGTGCAGAAGGGCGACCTCATCTGCGAATGGGATCCATTCAATGCTGTAATTGTTTCTGAAGCAACCGGAAAAATCCGTTTCGAGAACTTCACTGAAAACATGACCTACAAGGTTGAATCGGACGAACAGACCGGCTTGAAGGAAAAGGTAATCATCGAATCGCGTGATAAGACCAAAGCCCCCTCGGCACACATTGTAAATGAGGACGACGATATCCTGCGTACATATACGCTTCCACTGGGCTCGCACATTGTGAAAAACGAGAACGATGAGATAAAAGCAGGAGATACGCTGGTGAAGATTCCGCGTGCCGTAGGTAAAGCTGGTGACATCACGGGAGGTCTTCCGCGTGTGACCGAGCTGTTTGAAGCGCGTAATCCGTCCAACCCGGCCGTGGTTGCCGAGATCGACGGAGAAGTATCGTATGGCAAGATTAAACGGGGGAACCAGGAAATATCCGTCACCTCCAAAACAGGAGAGACCAAGAAGTATATGGTTCCGTTATCCAAGCAGATACTGGTACAGGAGAACGATTACATCCGTGCCGGAATGCATCTCTCCGACGGCGCCACCACGCCATCCGATATTCTGGCGATCATGGGACCGACCGCCGTACAGGAATACATTGTAAATGAAGTACAGGATGTGTATCGTCTGCAGGGTGTGAAGATCAACGACAAGCACTTTGAGGTGATTGTTCGTCAGATGATGCGCAAGGTGGAGGTGGTAGATCCGGGTGACACCCGTTTCCTTGAGCAACAGCTGGTCGACAAGCACGAGATGATGGAAGAGAACGACCGCATCTGGGGCAAAAAAGTGATCATGGACGCCGGTGACTCACAGATCTTTGAGCCCGGTCAGATTGTCACCGTACGCAAGTTGCGCGACGAGAACAGTTCTCTGAAACGACGCGACATGAAAACGGTGGAAGCACGTGATGCCATCCCGGCAACTGCCAACCAGGTATTGCAGGGAATCACCCGTGCAGCACTTCAAACTACCAGCTTCATGTCTGCCGCCTCGTTCCAGGAAACGACCAAGGTGCTGAACGATGCTGCCATTAACGGAAAGACCGACACCCTGGAAGGTTTGAAAGAGAACGTAATCTGCGGACACCTTATACCTGCCGGCACCGGCCAGCGGGAGTTCGACAAGCTCGTGGTAGGTTCACGCGACGACTTCGACAAACTGAACGCGAATAAGCGCAGCAACCTGTTCCAGGAAGTCGCAGTAGAAGAATAATTGCTTTGAAATAACTTTTTTAAAACCCGTGTCCGGTATTACGGCACGGGTTTTTTTGTTGGTCTTATCTACAAATAACCCTTGCTTAGACCAAATAACATGGATGCCTATTGAATTAAATTTATTTAAGACTCATCGCTGTAGAGATATTGAGCATATCGAGTCTTTATTGTAAATCCACATGACAATTATCATAATTATAAAAAAACCACCAAGTATGTGCAAACTGAGAAAGAGGTTACTCTTGTTTTTCACCTTGGCAGCCGGCACACTGGCCGCCCAGAACCACACCGTGAGCGGATATGTTACAGATGCCGCGAATGGCGAGACATTGATCTCAGCCACCGTGATCGACAAAAAAACATCAAAAGGAGCGGCTGCCAACAATTATGGATATTACTCGCTCACATTACCCAAGGGCGAGGTTTCGCTCAACTACTCTTACATCGGGTATGAGACTGACGAAAAAACTTTTGTCTTGGATAAAGATACTGTTTTAAACATCGCCCTGAAGCTCAACAATACACTCGATGAGGTTACCGTTGTGGGGATGAGATCTGAAATGGGCGTGAAGGGTTCGCAGATGAGTGCGGTGGAAGTACCCATCAATCTGATAAAAAATATCCCCACGCTACTGGGTGAGAACGATCTGATAAAAGCGTTGCAGCTTTTGCCGGGTGTGCAATCGGGAACCGAAGGCTCTGCAGGGCTTTACGTACGCGGCGGCGGTCCCGACGAAAACCTTCTTTTACTGGATGGCGTGCCGCTTTACAATGTGAATCACATGCTGGGATTTTTCTCTGTTTTCAATAGCGATGCATTGAAAAATGTCACATTATATAAAGGAAGCTTTCCGGCACGATTCGGCGGACGATTGTCATCGGTAGTAGATGTACGTATGAAAGACGGTGACGACAAGAAAATACGCGGGACGGCAAGTATCGGCCTGATCTCCTCTAAAATTCAACTCGAAGGGCCTATCATCAGGGAAAAAACCACTTTCAATGTATCGGCCCGAAGAACTTATATCGACGTGTTGACCCAGCCACTGATAAAAGCCGCGGCTAAAGCGGAAGGAGGCGACGGAAACACTGCCGCCGGATACTATTTCTACGATGTGAATGCCAAATTCACACATAAGTTTTCCGACAGGGACAAACTTTACCTGAGCGCCTACCTGGGCGACGACGCTCTTTACGCGAAAGTGCGAACCAGGGTCTCCTACAATATGGACTTTGAAGACAAGGACTACACCAACCTCAACTGGGGATGGGGAAACGTGGTGACTGCCTTGCGATGGAACCATGTTGTAAACAACAAGTTGTTTATGAACACAACGGCATCGTTTACGCGATATCGCTCAAAGTTAGGGCTGGGCGCCGAGAACGTGCAAACAGACAAAAGCAAAACGCCGCCAAAGGAAGAGAAAAGCGAACTGAATTTGACTTATAACTCAGGTATTCGCGACTGGACGGCCAAAATGGATTTCGACTACACACCAAACAGTGCTCACGACATCAAATTTGGTACAAATTACACTTACCATACCTTCCGGCCCGACGTCACTTCAATGAAGTTTGTGGATTCGGAAATAGTCAACAAGGTGGACACGGTCATTGGGAGTCCCGTCGTATATGCACACGAGACGATGAGCTACATCGAAGACAATGTATCAATTGGCAACCTGTTGAAAGTGAACTTGGGGGTGCACTTTTCAACTTTTCACGTTCAAAATCAGAACTACTCCTCGTTACAACCGCGGGCGGGGGTACGCCTGTTGCTTACCGACAACCTGTCGGTTAAGGCAGGATATGCCGGCATGAGCCAATACATCCACCTGCTGTCGAACAGCCTGGTGAGCCTGCCTACCGACCTTTGGGTGCCAGTAACGAAAAGGATAAAACCCATGAACTCGCACCAATATTCCGCCGGCCTCTTTTACTCCATGGCGGGCATTGCTGATTTCTCGGTGGAAGGATATTACAAGACCATGGGCAACCTGCTCGAATATAAGGATGGCGCCTCTTTCATGGGCATATCGACCAACTGGGAAGACAAGGTGAGTACAGGACGCGGAACCGCCTACGGTGTGGAGTTACTGGCACAGCGTTCTTTTGGAAACACCACCGGATGGGTGGGTTACACCTGGTCGAAATCCGATAGGATTTTCGATGAACCGGGCAACGAACTCAACAACGGGAAACCTTTTCCGGCGAAATATGACCGTCGTCACGACATCAGCCTCACGCTTACACATAAGTTTTCCGAGCGTATTGATCTGTCGGGCTCATGGGTCTTCAGCACGGGAAATGCCGCCACATTCGCCTTTCACGAGGTGAAAGGCGCCGGATATCCCAACCTGGACAATCCTTATCCGGTCTCCGTAGAGATACCTCACGTTTCGGCGCGAAATAATTTCCGCTACAACAGTTACCATAGAATGGACCTGGGTGTGAATTTTCACAAGGTGACCAAACGGGGGAACCTTCGCACATGGAATATCAGTATATACAATGTATATAACCGTTGGAATCCGTTTTTCGTATATGCCGACTCACACAGCCGGCAAAATCCGCAAACCGGCGAATATGAAACGGTTAACAAACTCAAGCAGGCTACTCTTTTTCCAATTATTCCCTCTGTAAGTTACACCATCAAATTTTAAAAAGATATGAAGAAAAAACATACTCCCGCGTTTGCGGTTCTTTTAGCAATATCATTGGGCATATTTATCTCGTGCGAAAAAGATATTGCGTTTAAAGGAGAGGTTACTGATCCGATGCTGGTTGTAAACAGTACGGTAAATACCGACTCCGTGGTATCGGCACACATTTCTCAAAGTCGTTTCGTACTCGGGAAGGTATCGCCGATACCCGATGTGGAAAATGCCGCCGTTACTCTTTACGTAAATGGCACAGTTATGGAAAAGCTTGCTCACAAAGGGAAAGGAGTGTATAAAGGCAGCTACGTACCCAAGCCGTCGGATGAGATAGGGATTGAAGTGGAGGCGCCCGGATTTGAGAAGTTAGGAGCAAAGACGATGATGCCGGAAAATGTCAATCTCAGCGTGAAGAGTGTTACCGAAACGGTTAAGGAGAACTCTTATCCGGATGGGAACACAGGTGAGAAACTAATTGAGTTGAATATAAAATTGACTTTGACCGATAATCCGGAGCAGGAGAATTACTATTTCATCAAAGGGAGAAGGAACGCTTATTATCAAGGCATGTTGCAGTTCAGCTATCCCCTTGACCTGAAGTTATCGGACATCCTCGACAACAAACAGGTTGTGGGAGGAGGGGATGCCGTATCCGGAATTCTATGGGAGGAAGATGACGGCAACCGTAATATTAAAAATATCTTTACCGATCTGTTTGTGAACGGGAAGGAGTTGGGGCTCAACTTTATTTTTCATGAGCCGGTGCAGACGGATCCCGACCAAACCATTGAGTATGAAATTGAAGTGGCGCAAATGTCAAAAGATTTGTACCTCTACGTTATTTCAGCCAACAAGGCTATCAGTAACAATGGAATTCCAATCGTGGAGGCCACGCAGGTGCATTCAAACATGACAAACCACGTCGGTATTCTGGGCGCTTATAACAGTCATAAGATGGTGTTCACTTGCTCCCGGGACGATTCAAATCCATAAAGTATCTGTTTCAATACAACCCGGTAGACTTTTTCAGGTAGTCGTAAATTGCCTGCTGCGCCCGGACAGGTGCTTCATCAGGTGAGGTCGTGTCCCTTTTAAACACATTATCCAGATGTTCATCCACCCATACGGCGCTCTGGTTATCTTCCAGCTGGATTTTCAGGATATCCACGATCTGCCGTTTCAGTTTTTCCGAGTAGACAGGAAAGGCCACCTCGATACGGCGGTGCAGGTTGCGTTCCATCCAGTCGGCAGAAGTAAGGTATACTTTTTCTTCTCCATCATGAAAGAAGTACCACACCCGCGCATGTTCCAGATAGGCATCTACAATGCGGGTTACCGTGATATTTTTACTGAAAGGCTGATTGGGTATCAGACAGCAGATTCCCCGGATGATCAGGTCGATCTTTACCCCGGCCTCACTGGCCCGGTAAAGGGCATTGATCATCCCTTTGTCTTCCAGACTGTTCATTTTCAAAATGATATATCCCAATCCGCCGTTCTTTACACTTTCAATCTCACGTTCAATCAGTTGATAAATGTAGGGTAGCATATTAAACTGAGTCACCAGCAGATGCCTGAAATCGTGCGTGTAGGGTTTTCCTTCCAACACACGAAAGACTTCGTCGATATCCTTGATGATCTCCTTGTTCGAAGTGAGCAGGCCCTTGTCCGAATAGATGCGGGCCGTTTTCTCGTTGAAGTTGCCCGTACCCAGGTAAGCATAACCTTTGAGGGGGTCATCGGGATCATTACTGCGCTTGCGCACGTAAGCCAGCTTGGCGTGCACCTTAAGCCCCGGAAGGCTGTAGATGATCTTTACCCCGGCCTGCTGCATCAGTTCGGAGGAGAGGTAGTTGTTCTCCTCATCGAAGCGGGCCTTCAGCTCAACAAACACAGTTACCTTCTTACCATTTTTGGCGGCACTGATGAGGCTGTTGATCACGGCTGAGTTTTCTGCTACCCGGTATTGGGTTACCTTTATTTCGATTACCTTGGGGTCGAACGCTGCCTGCATCAGAAAACGCAACAGGTAATCGAACGACTGGTACGGAAAATGCAACAGCACATCCTGCTTTCGCAACACACGCAGGATAGAGGTGTTCGACTCCAGTTCCGGCACACGCAAAGGCTGCGGCAGCTTCTGTTTTAACGAATCTCCCACAGGGTTAGGAAGGTTCGACAGATCCGACAGATTCAGATAACGCCCCGAAGGCAATAGCTCCTCCTCCTCGATTTCGTATGCTTCGCATAGATAACGCAGAAAATAATCGGGCATATCCTTGTCATACTGGAACCTCGTTACCGCGCCAATCTTACGCTTACGCACCTTGCGAAGAATTTTTTCGGCAATATCCTTCTGGTCCTCATCCTCCAGCGAGAAGTCGGCATCGCGCGATATCTTGATGCTGAAGCAGTCCACGATCTCGTATCCGGGAAAGACACTCTGCATGTTCGCCTTTATCACATCATCGATAAACATGATGTAATAATTGCCTCCGTAGGAAGGCAGCTCAATGAAGCGGGGAATTTTGGTGAAGGGAATCTTCATGATGGCATAGGTGTATTTCAAACCTTCTGTCTCCTTTTTCTTCCTTCTTTGCAGCAAACTGATCACCTGATAGATGCGCCCATCCTGAATAAAAGAATGGATATCATCTTTCATAATGACCATAGGTTGCAGATAAGGGAACACCTCTTCATTGAAATATTTTTCCACATAGGCACGGTGAAAAGGTTCCACTTTATCTGTCTGGTACAACACAATACTGTTTCTCTTAAGTTCAGGCAGTATCATGTTGTTGAATATCGCATAATATTCTTTCTCCTGGGCTGTCACTTCACTGTTGATCTGAACTATGGTCCGCATGGCCTCCTCAATCGATTCGTCCCGCTTGATATTTTCCAACAGAGAACTGTGGTAACCCGACACACGAATCTTGTAGAACTCCTCCAGATTGGAAGAATAAATAGAGAGGAACTTGATTCGCTCATAGATGGGTAGCCGCTCGTCTTTCGCCTCCAGAAGTACCCGGTAGTTAAAGGAGAGCCAGCTGATATCACGTTTGAAATAAGAATATTGGTTATTTTCCATTGACAGCGGTTTAGAAACTCTTTAAACTCCAAAAATACAAAGTTTGTTCGAATAAAAAATCTTTTGGGGTTTCGAGTTTATGGCGCCGGGAGATATTGTCAATCCGGACGAAGAATTGAGGAGGTTTGTTTCCCTAAAATAAATTATCTTTGCCGTGAACAGAACAGGAAAGATGAAAAAAATCGGGTTACTGTCCGACACGCACGGGTACTGGGACGAGAAGTTTGAAACCTATTTATCGTCCTGCGACGAAATATGGCATGCCGGCGACATCGGCTCGCTGGAGCTTGCCGGTCGTTTTGCAGCACTGGGATCTTTTCGTGCCGTCTATGGTAATATCGACGACTACAAAACCCGCAGTGCCTATCCACAAACGCAGCGATTCACCCTCGAAAACGTAGAGGTACTGATGACACATATCGGCGGCTACCCGGGTCGCTATGACCCTTCCATCCGTGCACAGCTGCTTGCCCGTCCTCCTAAACTTTTTATTTCAGGCCACTCCCACATCCTGAAGGTGATGTACGATAAGAAACTGGGTTGCCTCCATATGAACCCGGGTGCTGCAGGAAAGTACGGCTTTCACCGTGTGCGTACGCTTCTCCGTTTTGTTCTGGATGAGGGAGATATCAGAGACCTTGAAGTAATAGAAATCGGAAGGCAGGAATAAGATAAGCGTGGTTACAAAGGCTGCAGATTCGGGAAAACAGAGAGCAGGACACCTCCTGTTCCCAATATTACAAGCAAGGTCCCAATGGTTCTGTTAAGCAGAATTAAACCACGCCGGCTGAAATGCCTCTGCAGTCGCGACACAAGAGTAGTCAGCAAAAACCACCACAACACCGCCGCTGCAAGAAATGAAATCGACCCGGCAATAAGCGAAACGGGGCCGTCGGTCAAAGGGTTCAATGGAAATCGTGCATAAAGCCCCACAAGCACCAGGATAATCGCTACATTGGAACTGGTGAGAAGAAATGCTGAAATAAAATCTTTCAGATACCGTGTTTCACCCACCACCCTGTCGGGTTTCCACCCTTTCAGGGGATTGGTACGAAACACACCGATTCCGAATAAGATCAGGATGACACTTCCCAGCACCTGCAGCCCGCTCTCATTTTCCTTCAGGAAGTCTGACACAAAACTCAACCCAATCAACGTGACTGTGGCATACATAAAGTCCGACAGCACAGCTCCCAATCCGGTGACAAAGCCGTGCCACCGTCCCCGGTTGAGCGTGCGCTGGATAACAAGTATGTTAATTGGCCCCATGGGCGATGAGACCAGGAATCCGATAAGAAAACCTTTGGCGATGGTTTCAAGCATAAATCGTGCAGTTTCGGCAATGAAGCGATGTTAATTCGGCCGCAAAGATACGCCCAATCTGAAAACGGACAAAATGAGTTTTAGTTTTCATTTCACCTGCTTGGAAATGCCTCGATTTTCATGTACTTTTGTGTATTCAAATAGAAGAGATATGATTTCATTTTTCCGTACCCCCTCTCAAAGCGTGATCGCCGTAGAATCAGCATCGGCTTTTTTTTCTGAAACAATCGAAAAACTGAACTGGCTTTTCGGGAACGCAACGCCGCTCGATGCGGAGACAATCCCCACACCGTACATCGGCCCGCGCAGGGAAATGATCACTCCCTGGAGTACCTGTGCCGTAGAGATCACCCAGAACATGGGTATTGAAGGCATCACCCGCATAGAGGAATATACGCCTGTGACGGAAGATACTCCCTTCGATTTTGACCCGATGCTGCAGCGAAAATACGAAAGCCTTGGCCAAACACTTTTCATCATCGACAAACAACCGGAAAAGATCCTTTATATTGATGACATCGCAGCATACAACAGTACAGAGGGACTCGCACTGAGTGAGGATGAGATCGAATATCTGAACGGCGTGAGCCGCAAAATGGGGCGTAAGCTGACCGACAGCGAAGTATTCGGATTCTCGCAGGTAAACTCGGAGCACTGCCGGCACAAGATATTCAACGGAAAATTTATAATTGACGGAGAGGAGAAAGAACTCTCCTTGTTTCAGCTCATTAAACGCACGTCTCAGATCAACCCCAACAACCTCATCTCTGCTTATAAGGATAATGTGGCTTTTGTACAGGGCCCGGAAATTGAACAATTTGCCCCTGCAAGCGGCGACAAGCCCGATTTTTTTCAGACTACAGAGATAGAGAGCGTGCTCTCACTCAAAGCCGAAACCCATAACTTCCCCACCACGGTGGAACCTTTTAACGGGGCCTCCACCGGCACGGGAGGAGAAATCCGCGACCGGCTTGCCGGTGGCAAGGGGTCGTTACCCGTAGCCGGGACCGCCATCTACATGACCTCCTACCCCCGTCTGGAAGAAGGCCGCGAATGGGAGCAGACGCTTCCTCCGCGCAAATGGCTTTACCAGACGCCGGAGCAGATCCTGATCAAGGCATCAAACGGAGCCTCCGACTTTGGCAACAAATTCGGACAGCCACTCATCTGCGGTTCCGTGCTCACCTTTGAACATGCCGAGAACTACAAAAAGTTTGGTTACGACAAGGTAATCATGCTTGCCGGTGGCGTAGGCTACGCCAACAAGCGTGATGCCCGGAAAGGTGATCCCCGCAGTGGTGAGAAGGTGGTGGTGCTGGGAGGCGACAACTACCGCATCGGCATGGGTGGCGGCGCTGTATCCTCGGTCAATACGGGAGAATATTCCTCCGGTATCGAGCTGAATGCGGTGCAGAGAGCCAACCCCGAGATGCAAAAACGTGTGGCCAATGTGATCCGTTCGCTTGCCGAGTCGGAAGAGAATCCCATCGTCTCCATTCATGACCATGGTGCCGGCGGCCATCTGAACTGCCTCTCCGAGCTGGTCGAAAAAACCGGGGGAGTCATTGACATTGACAAACTTCCGGTGGGCGACAAGACCCTCTCTTCAAAGGAGATCATTGGTAACGAGAGCCAGGAACGCATGGGTCTCCTGATAGAACAGAAGGATATCGAACGCATTGAACGGATTGCTTCTCGTGAACGGACTCCCATGTATGTGGTGGGTGAAACGACCGACGACATGCGATTCACTTTCCGCGAGCCGGGCGGTGTCAATCCCATCGACATGGAACTGGATGATTTCTTCGGAAAACCGCCCGTGACCATCATGGAAGACAGCACCATGGAAGAGACATACGGAGCGCCTGCGTACAACCCGGAACAGTTGGGGACATATATCGAAAACGTACTGAAACTGGAAGCCGTGGCCTGCAAAGACTGGCTCACCAACAAGGTGGACCGTTCGGTGACCGGCAAGATTGCCAGACAACAGTGCCAGGGAGAAATACAGTTGCCACTGAGCGATTGCGGCGCCATCGCACTCGATTACAAAGGGTATGCCGGCATGGCTACTTCACTGGGCCATGCACCCCAGGTAGCGATGATCGACCCGGCTGCCGGATCGGTGATGGCCGTGGCAGAAGCACTGACAAACATTGTATTTGCGCCGCTCACCCATGGGCTGCAGGGAGTCTCTCTCAGTGCCAACTGGATGTGGCCCTGCCGCAACCCTGGCGAAGATGCCCGCTTGTACAAGGCGGTGGAAGCCTGTTCGGAATTTGCCGGTGAACTGGGCATCAACATCCCTACCGGCAAGGATTCTCTTTCAATGACACAAAAATATGGAGACGACAAGATTTTCTCTCCCGGCACGGTCATCATTTCAGCAGCCGCCGAGGTAAAGAATATCCGCAGGATCGTTTCACCTGTACTGGCTTATATCAAGGGAACTTATCTCTACTATATCGATTTCTCCTTCGATACATTCAAGCTGGGGGGATCGGCATTTGCTCAAACCATGAGCAAAGTTGGAGATGAAGCACCCACCGTAACAGATACCGAGTATTTCAAGAATGCATTTGCCGCCATACAGGAACTCACCAGTCGTGGCCTGATCCTCGCCGGGCACGACATCTCTGCCGGTGGTATGATCACCGCCATGCTGGAGATGTGTTTTGCCAATCCCCGCGGGGGGCTGGAAGCACACCTCGACAAGATCAGGCATGCGGACCTGATTAAGGTTCTCTTTTCTGAAAACCCCGGCGTACTCATTCAGGTAAAGCATCACCGCCTGGTAGAAAAAATACTTGACGATTATGGTGTGGGATTTGCCATCGTGGCACGCCCCATTGAAGAGCGCAATCTGATCATTGCCAGGGATGAATTCAGGCAAGAGTTTGATATTGACCATCTGCGCGACGTGTGGTACAAGACTTCCTACCTGCTCGACAGGAAGCAGAGCGGTGAAGTGCGCGCCACTGAGCGCTACACAAACTACAAAAAACAACCGCTTCAGTTCGACATCAAACCTTCCTTTACCGGCAGGATGGAAGACCTGGCACTAAACCCGGACCGCAAAGAACGTTCTGGACTTACCGCTGCCATCATCCGCGAGAAAGGGACCAATGGTGAGCGGGAGATGGCCTATTCGCTTTATCTCGCAGGCTTTGATGTGAGGGATGTTCATATGACCGACCTCACCTCGGGCCGTGAAACCCTGGAAGATGTGCAGCTTGCCGTCTTCTGCGGAGGTTTCTCCAACTCCGATGTACTGGGTTCTGCCAAGGGATGGGCCGGTGGCTTCCGTTACAATGAAAAGGCAAAAAAGGCGCTCGAAAACTTTTTTGCACGTGAAGATACACTGAGTCTGGGCATATGCAATGGCTGTCAGCTGCTGATGGAGCTGGGATTTATATTTCCGGAAATGGGTGACAAGCATCCCCGGATGGCACACAACCTGTCGCACAAGTTTGAATCGACCTTCGTAAGTGTAGAAATCCCAAAGAATAATTCCGTGATGTTTGGATCGCTTGAAGGCACGAAAACAGGTATCTGGGTTGCCCATGGCGAGGGGCGCTTCGTGTTGCCGGAAGAAGCATCCATGTACAATATTGCCGCCAGATATGTATACGATACCTATCCCGGCAACCCAAACGGATCTGATTATGCCACTGCAGCCGTATGTTCGGCCAACGGCCGTCACCTGGCCATGATGCCTCACCTGGAGCGTACCATCTTCCCCTGGCAAAATGCATACTATCCGTTTGCCTACCGCAAACATGAGGTGACTCCCTGGATGGAGGCGTTTGTCAACGCGAGGGAATGGGTAAAAAGAAAAAAAAGCAACTGACGTGGGTGAACCGGTTTTTGAACATATACTGAAGGTACGCGACTATGAGTGCGACACTCAGGGCCATGTGAACAATGCCAATTATCAGCACTACTTCGAGGTAACACGCCATGAGTTTCTGGAGAAGGCAGGATTGAACTTTCACCAACTCCATCTGCAAGGCGTCGATGCGGTGGTAGCAAAGGTGGAGATACGGTACAAAGTACCCCTGATAGGAATGGATACCTTTAAATGTACCATCACCCGCATTGAAAGAGTGAATGTAAAATATGTCTTTCATCAGGAAATAATCCGGTTACCGGATAAAATAGTCTGCGCAAGGGCAAAGATAGAAGTGGTCAATCTGGTAAATGGCAAACTATCGGACCCGGATGTGTTTGACGAAGCATTCAAAGAGTACATCCACTGACTATTTCCTGCTATAACTGATAGCTCATAGTTGATAGCTGACCGCTAAAAATTAAACGAATGGCCGACAAATCTTTATACCGGATAGCCCTCACGCAGATAAAAGGCGTGGGAGTGATGCACGCCCGCAATCTGATGGAGATAGTTGGTGATGAAGAAGCTATTTTCAGGGAAGATGCACGCAAATTGGAATCCATACCCCGTATTACCCGGCGTCTGATTCAGGAGATTCGCAATCCCGATGTGCTGCGTCAGGCAGAGAAAGAAGTTGAATTTGTAAAGAAGAATAACCTTCGGATACTGTTTTACACCGATACCGAATACCCACAGCGCCTCTCCCAATGCCTGGACGCACCGATACTGCTCTATGCGAAGGGACATATCGACTTTAACCGTAAAAAAGTAATTGCCGTTGTGGGCACGCGCAATGAGACCCGGTATGGTCAGGATTTCTGCCGCGGGTTTATCCGGGATCTGGCTGGCCGTCTCCCCGGAATACAGATTGTCAGCGGCCTGGCTTACGGCATCGACATTCACGCCCATCGCGCAGCGCTGCAAAACGGATTATCTACAGTTGCCGTGCTGGGGCACGGGCTTGACAGAATATATCCGTCCATGCACAGGCAGACGGCAATTGAGATGTTGCAGCATGGAGCACTGCTCACCGAGTTCCCCAGTGGCACCAATCCCGACCGTCATAATTTTGTGAAACGGAACCGCATTGTGGCCGGCATGTCGGATGCGGTGGTGGTGGTAGAGTCGGCCGAAAAAGGAGGGTCGCTCACCACTGCCGACATAGCCAACTCCTACTTTCGGGAAGTTTTTGCACTGCCGGGACGTATTCATGACAAGATGTCTTCAGGCTGTAACCGACTGATATCAGACAACAAGGCATTACTTATACAGGGCGTGGATGATCTTATGGGACACATGGGGTGGATGGAGGAAAAGAAAAAGGAATATCCGAAACAGCAGGAGCTGTTTGTGGAATTGTCTGATAATGAAGAGAAAGTTTACCAGACACTCCTTCACTCCGGAGCCATGCAGGTAAATACCCTCGCCATCGAGCTCAATATGCCGGTGACTGACCTGTTTATGACATTGTTGGAACTGGAAATGAAAAATGTAGTGGCCTCACTCCCCGGTGGGATGTTTAAATTAATATGATGAAACATCATCGGAATTTTTGGTTTTTTACTATCTTTGACCTATTAACATTCAACATATAAGAATCAATGGCACTACAAATTGGAGATAAAATACCCGAAGACCTGGGAACCGACCAGAATGGTTGCGCGGTAAAAGCAAGCGATTACACAGGCAAAAAGCTGGCTCTCTATTTCTACCCAAGGGATCAGACGCCAGGTTGTACTGCGCAGGCATGCAGCCTGCGTGATGGATATACCGACCTGCGTAATGCGGGATACGAAATTGTGGGCGTCAGCATTGACAGTATGAAATCGCATCAGAAGTTCATAGATAAATACAATTTGCCCTTTCCACTGATTGCAGATACCAATAAAAAACTGGTAGAAGCTTTCGGGGTATGGCAGGAAAAGTCGATGATGGGTAAAAAATTCATGGGAACTGTGCGTACCACTTTTCTGGCAGATGAACATGGTATCATCCGTCACGTCATCAAGGGAAAAGGGGTGGACACTGGAAACCATGCCGAACAGATCTTGGGAATTCAATGATGATTTCCTGAATATGATCTTCAGGAAAAGATTATTTGTGTAACGACAAAAAAGGAAGAAACTGTACATTATGGAAGAAGAAAAAGAGAACAAGAACAGTGAGAAGCTGAAGGCGCTGCGCGCGGCGATGGACAAGATTGAAAAAACTTACGGGAAAGGGTCTATCATGAAAATGGGAGACGAGAAGGTCGAAGAAATACCGGTCATCTCTTCCGGCTCCATCGGTCTGAATGTGGCACTGGGTGTGGGAGGTTATCCCCGCGGACGTGTCATAGAGATCTACGGTCCCGAATCGTCGGGTAAAACCACCCTCGCCATCCATGCCATCGCCGAGGCTCAGAAAGCAGGAGGTATCGCTGCATTTATTGATGCCGAGCATGCCTTTGACCGTTTTTATGCCGGCAAGCTGGGTGTCAATACTGATGAGCTCCTCATCTCACAGCCCAGTAGCGGCGAAGAAGCCTTGGAAATTGCAGAGCAGCTGATTCGTTCTTCGGCCGTGGATATCATCGTCATTGACTCGGTGGCAGCCCTCACCCCGAAAAAAGAGATTGAAGGAGATATGGGCGACTCCAATGTAGGGCTTCAGGCACGCTTGATGTCTCAGGCACTCAGGAAACTCACTTCGGCCATCAGCAAAACCAATACAACCTGCATCTTTATCAATCAGCTGCGTGAAAAGATCGGCGTCATGTTCGGCAATCCGGAAACCACCACCGGCGGAAACGCATTAAAATTTTACGCCTCCGTACGCCTCGACATCCGGGGTAACGGTTCACCCATCAAGGAGGGGGAAGAACAGATCGGGAAACCTACCCGCGTGAGGGTTGTAAAAAATAAAGTTGCTCCGCCATTCCGCAAGGCCGAGTTCGACATCATGTTTGGCGAGGGCATCTCCCGTACCGGGGAGATCATAGACATAGGATCGGAATTGAATATTATCAAAAAAAGCGGATCGTGGTACAGTTATAACGACACCAGGCTGGGACAGGGACGCGATGCTGCCAAGATCGCAGTCAGGGACAATCCGGAACTGGCCGAAGAACTGGAAGGGCTTATCTATGCTGCTCTCAGTGAGCAGAAATAATGTAACAAAACGAGGCTTCCTTCCGGAACCTCGTTTTTTTCTTGAAGCAAATTCCGTAAACGGGTAAATAACGGCGAGCGCAGGAAGGATTATATAAAATTTATTACGTATGCAGCAATACAGGAATTTAACACAAGATGAAACAGATCACCTTGAGAAGAACGGATGCAGCTGCTCCGACTGGAAACAGGTGATCGTAAAAAATGGGTTCGATCCACGTTATGTAAAAAACTCACAATTCTCGGGACGGGTAAGTCTTGGTATTTTTAAAGCCCGGTTTGAGCTTGCCGGTGGTCTGCAGAAACATGCCGGGATCAATAATGCCGTCATCCACAATTGCAGCATAGGAGACAATGTTGTCATTGAGAATGTACAGAACTATATTGCCAACTACACAATCGGTGACAATTGTTTTATCCAGAATGTAGATGTGATCCTGGTTGATGGCATGACCACTTTTGGTAACGGGGTGCAGGTAAACGTACTGAATGAAACAGGCGGGCGTGAGGTACATATCAACGACAAGCTGTCGGCACACTTTGCCTATATCTACTCCCTTTATCGTCACCGGCCGGGCCTGATTGAGCGCATGAAGGCCATCATCGACTTTTACTGTGACAAGCATGCATCGGACAGAGGCACCATTGGTCCAAATTGTAAGATCGTAAATGTGGGATACATCAAGAATGTACGCATTGGCGAATATTGTAAAATCACAGGTGCCATGAAATTAAAAAACGGGAGCATCAACAGCAATATGTACGATCCTGTTTATATTGGCCGTAACGTGATTGCTGAAGATTTTATTGTCTCCTCCGGTTCCACGATCGACGGCGGCTCTTTCATCACCCGCTGTTTCGTGGGTCAGGCCTGTCATATAGATCATGGGTACTCAGCCTCCGACTCCCTCTTTTTCAGTAACTGTCATGGTGAGAACGGGGAGGCTTGTGCCCTCTTTGCCGGTCCTTACACCGTGACGCATCATAAGTCCACCCTGCTTATCGCCGGTATGTTCTCATTCATGAATGCCGGGTCGGGATCCAACCAAAGCAATCATATGTATAAGCTCGGCCCCATCCATCAGGGAATCATTGAACGTGGTGCCAAGACAACCAGTAATTCTTACGTGTTATGGCCGGCCAAGGTGGGTGCTTTCTCCCTGATTCTGGGACGACACTCACAACATGCAGACACGTCTGACCTGCCATTTTCGTATCTTATTGAAAAGGACAATGGCACCTATATTGCACCGGGAGTTAACCTGCGCAGCGTGGGTACCATACGCGATGCAAAAAAATGGCCGGAGAGAGACCGGCGTAAAGATCCCAACAGGCTCGATTGCATCAATTTCAATCTGCTCAGCCCCTATACAATTCAGAAGGTGTTCGCAGGCATGGAGATATTGAGAAATCTTCAGGCCACCGCCGGTGAAACCTCCGAATTATACACATACCAGAGTTGTATAATCACCAACTCGGCACTATGTAAAGGCCTTCAGCTTTATGAGATCATCATTCACAAGTTCCTGGGAAACTCCATCATCAAGAGGTTGGAAGGCACCCGTTTCAGGAACGACGAAGAGATCAGGAAACAACTTAAGCCCGACGACCGACCGGGACTGGGAGAGTGGGTCGACATCTCGGGTTTGATTGCTCCCAAATCGGAGATCGACGATCTGCTGAACAAAATTGAAGCAGGAGAGATTACTAAATTGAAGGATATCAATCACATCTTTCAAAAGCTTCATCAGGATTATTACATGAACGAGTGGACCTGGGCCTGGGATAAGATCCAAAGGTTTTATCAGCTTAAGGCAGATGAAATTAC
The DNA here is from genome assembly GCF_056629195.1 of Proteiniphilum sp. LBM24028. Taxonomy (NCBI): domain Bacteria; kingdom Pseudomonadati; phylum Bacteroidota; class Bacteroidia; order Bacteroidales; family Dysgonomonadaceae; genus Proteiniphilum; species Proteiniphilum sp. LBM24028. Next base: position 2,897,880 of record NZ_CM152817.1, read on the forward strand.
CGCAGCAGACGTAATCAGGATCGTGGAAAAATGGAAAGAGAGCGTGGTGAACCTCGATGAAATGATCTACTCCGACGCAAAGAAGGAGTTTTCCCTTTCTTTCAAAACAGGGTTTGGTGCCGATGGTAACATCAGGGACCAGGCAATGGATTTTGAATATGTGCGGGGTGCATTTGATAAGAACCCGTTCGTGGTGGCCACTCTAAAACATATAGAAGTAAAGAAGGCACTGGGAGACGAGTTGATTTCACGACTTTTACCCTTATCTTTGTAAGCGGTATTTATTAGCATGCATTATGACAGAGGAAACCTACAAACTGATTGAACAATTTCGACCCCAGTCCATTGACATACCCATAGACAAGTGTGAATTGGAAAAAGTTATTGAGACCCTGGTCTCACTCATGTTTCCTATTTGCAACTGTCCCGGCTCCCGCAATGTGCAGGATGAACTGCGGGAAGCGGCCGAAAAGCTTCATGCAAACATAGCCAGGATTCACAACAGTGAGGCGGCCGACAAAAAAACGGAAGCCTTCTTTCAAAAGCTGTCATCACTTCAGCAACGATTATATAAGGATGCGGCTTGCTACCTAAGGTTCGATCCCGCAGCCAAGACACTGGAAGAGGTGATTATCACCTATCCCGGTTTCTTCGCACTCTGTGTACACCGCATAGCCCATGAGCTTTATCTGCTTGGCCTGCCACTCATCTCACGGCTTTTTTCAGAATATGCCCATTCGAAGGTGGGCATTGACATCCATCCGGCAGCCAAAGTAGGCAAGAACCTGTTCATGGACCACGGTACGGGTATCGTTATTGGTGAAACGGCAGAAATTGGCGACAATGTGAAAATATATCAGGGTGTGACGCTAGGGGCACTTTATGTGGAAAAAAAACTGTCGGATGTGAAGCGTCATCCTACTGTTGAAGATAATGTGGTCATCTACGCAAATGCCACCATCCTGGGTGGAAACACAGTCATTGGACACGACTCCACCATTGGCGGGGGTGCCTGGCTCACACGGAGTGTAATTCCCTACTCTCTGGTGACCAATCCTGTGGATGTAAGGATCAGAGCGGGTAAAGAGTTTAACGGACCTTTTGATTTTGTAATTTAAGCCGGCACTGCTGCTCCAATCATCTCCTCTAGCGCCGCTACGGCAGTTTCCACGGTGTTTATGTCCCGAATGACCACCGATCTCTTTTTTCCTGTTTCGCGAAGGCGGCACTGGCGGGCATGTGCCTGCACGAACCACAATAGTTTATCGAACGCGGAAGAACTGTAGTAGGGTGAATTTTCATCCGCCACCAGATTCAGGATCATCTGCTCATTTTTCAGGACAATTTTTTCTATTCCCAGTGATTTGGCCAGACGCCGCAGCCGCACAATACGAATCAACTCCCTGCCTTGCGGAGGTATTTTCCCGAAACGGTCTTCCAACCGTTTCATGAAGTCGATAATCTCAATCTCCGTCTCCATGTTATCCAGCTCACGGTAAATAGCTACACGTTCAGCATCGTTGGGAATATACATCGCCGGGAACATCAGCTCCAGGTCACTTTCCACCAGCACATCGCTCACGAAGTCCTGCTCTTCCGCCTTTTCCTGCTCTTTATAGAGATCGGCAAATTCATCTTTCCGTAGCTCCTGCACTGCTTCCGTAAGGATCTTCCGGTATGTTTCGTACCCCAGGTCGGCAATAAACCCGCTCTGTTCCGCGCCAAGCAAATTGCCGGCGCCCCGGATGTCGAGATCCTGCATAGCAATATGAATGCCACTACCCAGTTCTGCGAAGTTCTCAATAGCCTGCAGCCGGCGTCTTGAGTCGCTACTCAAGGTATATAGTGGCGGGGCCAACAGATAACAGAACGCTTTCCTGTTGCTTCGCCCTACCCTGCCACGCAGCTGATGCAGGTCGCTCAATCCAAAATTCTGTGCATCAATCACAATAATGGTATTCACGTTGGGCATGTCGATCCCCGATTCGATGATAGTGGTGGCAATCAGCAGATCCTGGTCATGATTCATAAAGTCGGCAATCACGCTCTCCAGTTTTTTCGGATCCATCTGTCCATGGCCCACGGCAATACGAATACCCGGGATCTCCCTTTTTATCAATGCCTCCAGTTCATAAATATTCTGGATACGGTTATTCACGATGAAGACCTGCCCATTGCGGCTTACTTCGAAGTTTACCGCGTCACGGATGATCTCCAAATCGAAGGTATGTACCTCCGTCTGTACCGGATAACGGTTTGGAGGCGGGGTACCAATGGTAGAGAGGTCACGCGACCCCATCAGAGAGAATTGTAATGTACGCGGAATGGGGGTTGCCGTCATGGTGAGCGTATCCACGTTTACCTTCAGCTGCTTCAGTTTTTCCTTCACGGAGACACCGAATTTTTGTTCCTCGTCGATGATAAGCAATCCCAGGTCTTTGAACTGTACATCCTTTCCCACCAGTCGGTGTGTGCCGATCAGGATATCAATTTTACCCTCTTTCAGCCGGTTGAGAATCTCTTTTTGCTCTTTAAAAGTACGCGCACGGCTCAGGTAGTCCACCTTCACGGGAAAGTTGGACAGCCGGTCACTGAAAGTATGGTAATGCTGTGTAGCCAGTACGGTGGTCGGCACCAGTACAGCCGTCTGTTTTCCATCGGTAGCCGCCTTGAAAGCTGCACGGATGGCGATCTCGGTCTTTCCGAAACCCACATCCCCGCAGATCAGTCTGTCCATGGGCTGTTCGCTCTGCATGTCGGACTTCACATCGCGTGTGGCTTTGATCTGGTCTGGGGTATCCTCATACATGAATGAAGCCTCCAGCTCGGTCTGCAGATATGTATCCTTTGAATAGGCGAAGCCCTTTTCCTGCTGACGTTGTGCATACAGTTTAATCAGGTCACGGGCAATATCTTTGATCTTCGACTTGGTTCGCTCCTTCACCTTTTCCCATGCTCCGGAGCCCAGCTTGTTCAGCTGGGGTGCCTCCCCCTCTTTTCCTTTGTACTTCGACACCTTGTGTAGCGCGTGAATCGATACAAATACGGCATCGTTGTTCAGATAGGTAAGCTTGATCACCTCCTGCACCTTGTCACCAATGCGCAGTCGCACCAAACCTGCAAATTTTCCGACGCCATGATCCATGTGAACCACAAAGTCGCCCGGCTGAAGCTGATTCAGCTCCTTGAGCGTAAGTGCAATTTTTCCCGATCGGGCCCTGTCGGACTTCAGGCTAAACTTATGAAAACGATCAAATATCTGATGGTCGGTGAAACAACAGATTTTCAATGTCTCATCCGAGAAGCCCTCATGCAGGGTTTTGTTCACCGGAGTGAAGTCGACCGTATCATTTCGATCCTCAAAAATATGATAAAGCCTTTTTTGCTGTTTTTCGCTATCACTAAGTATATAGAGTGCATATCCATCATCCCGGAACCGTTGTAGCGACTCACTCAGCATGTCAAAGTTCTTATGATAGAGCGGCTGCACCGAAGTATGAAAATCAATGACTGCATCAGGTGTATCCAGCATTCTGGTGTCGAACCGGACCTGTTTAAAAGGTTTTATGCCCCGCATGAAATCCTCTTTCGAGAGCAGATCAGCTTTTACAAATTCTACATCTTTTGGGTCGATATGCAGTTTATCCTCATTGAGTGACTCGATGCGGCTACTAACCCAGCGGATATCTTCCACGCCAACGATAGTAGAAGAGGGAAGCGAGTCAAAAAGCGAAGCCTGTTTCATTCCGGAACGTTCAAAGGCAGGGACAATGCGGATATCATTGAATTTTTCCTTTGAGAGCTGCGTTTCCATTTCGAAGTTGCGGATGGTCTCCACCTCATCGCCAAAGAAATCGATCCGATAAGGATATTCGGCAGAGAAAGAAAACACGTCGATAATGCTTCCCCTCACTGCATATTGTCCCGGTTCATAGACGTAATCCACATATTGAAAGCCGTAACTGTCAAGCACCTCGCTTACGAAAGAGGCATCCAGCCGTTCGCCCACAGTTACCTTCAGCGTATTTTCCTTTAGCAGTTCACGGGAGATGGTCTTTTCTGCGAGCGCATCGGGATAACTCACGATCACCAAAGACTCATTCTCACTTTGCAGTCTGCTCAGCGTCTCCGTGCGAAGCACCTCGTTGGCCGCATCCAGCTGTCCGTACTTGGATGCCCTTTTGTAGGCCGACGGGAAAAAAAATACTTCTCCCGCACCCATGATCTGAGTGATGTCGTGATAAAAATAACCTGCCGTTTCGGCATCATTAAAGATATAAAGGTATACACGGGGAAGTTTATGAAACAGGCCGACTGAAAACATTGCACGCGACGACCCGTGCAAACCCGTTACCGATAAAACATGCACTTTTTTCAGTAGAGAGCCTGCCGCTGCCACATTGGGGTGTTTCTCCACCCGCATCTGTAATTGCGTAATGTCTAATGTTTCAACCATTCAGATGAAAGTGCAAAGGTAACTTATTTTTTTATTACCTTTGTAACCTTTGAGACAAGAAAATATTGATATGGAAACAGATGCCAGGTATACCCCCGGATATATTTTCGAAACCAGCTGGGAAGTATGCAATAAGGTAGGAGGGATTTATACTGTTTTATCCACGCGTGCCCGTTCACTTCAGAAACTCTATAAAGATCGCATTTTTTTTATTGGTCCCGATATATGGAAAGAGGAAGAGAGTCCCTGGTTTTTGGAAGACCGCAGCCTTTACGCCTCGTGGTGTGATTACGCCTTTGAGAGTCAGCATCTGGAGGTTCGTGCCGGCAGATGGGATGTACCGGGTCATCCGATTGTTTTTCTGGTAAAATTTGAACAGTTCCTGGAGAGGCAGAATGATATCTATGCAAGGATGTGGACAGATTTTGGAGTGGATTCCATCTATGCTTACGGCGATTATTTTGAGTCTACCATGTTCGCCTATGCCACCGGCCTGCTTATAGAGAGTTTTTATCATTTTCATCATTTGGAGCCGGACCATGTGGTTGCCCACTTCAATGAATGGATGCTGGGGGCGGGAGCGCTTTATATCAAGAAATTTGTCCCGAAAATTGCCACACTTTTCACTACGCATGCCACCTCAATAGGCCGCTCTATTGCAGGGAACAATCTGCCTCTTTACAATCATCTGAAAGAGTATAACGGCAATCAGATGGCACGTCAGTTAAACATGGTTGCCAAGCACTCTATTGAGAAAGCAGCTGCCAAAAATGTCGACTGTTTCACCACCGTGAGTGATATCACTGCCCGGGAATGTGCCCGGTTCCTGGAGAGGCAGCCCGAAGTGGTCACTCCCAATGGTTTTGAAAAAGATTTTATTCCGAAAGGCAATGCCTATAAGCAGGCACGCAAGAGAGCCCGGAAAGTTTTGCTTGATGTAACGGAAAAAACAATCGGCTATGCCCTGCACCGGGATGCGTTGCTGATTGGCATCAGCGGCCGCTATGAGTACAAGAACAAGGGAATCGACGTGTTCATTGAAGCCATGAATCGTCTGCGCACAATGCAGGAGCTTACCAAGGATGTTATCGCTTTCATTATGATTCCCGCCTGGATCAACGGTCCCCGGAAAGATCTCCAGCTCCTGCTTTCGGAAAATGGTTCACCCGAAAGAGCCGATGTGCAGAAGGGGTCTTCCTTTGTGACACACAACCTGGTTGATCCTTCGCACGACATGATTATGAACCAGTTGCATCATCTGGGTTTCACCAACTCGAAAGATAGCAGTGTAAAAATTATTTTTGTGCCCTCCTATTTAAATGGGAACGATGGCATTTTCAATCTCTCCTATTACGACTTGCTGATTGGGCTTGATCTCTCCGTTTTCCCCTCTTACTACGAACCTTGGGGATATACTCCCCATGAAAGCGTAGCCTTTTCCATCCCCACCATCACCACCTCCCTGTCCGGTTTTGGTATCTGGGCACAAAAACAGGGCGAACAAAAAGGGATGGACGATGGTATGGAAGTAATTCATCGTGATGATAACAATCAGGCAGAGGTGGCCGAAGAGATTGCATCCATCATCTATGATTTCTCCCTGAAGAGCGTTGAGCAGGTCACGCTGCTGAAACAGGCAGCCGCAGATTTGTCGGACCGCGCCGACTGGGCACATTTCATTGTTTATTATCAGGAAGCCTATAGCAAAGCTTTGCACAACTCATTCATCAGATTATCAAAACCTCATAAACTTAAAGCCGATTAAAATGTTATAATTACCGACGTAACGGTCTTATATGTTCCTCAATAACATTGTCCCGGCTTATTTATTATGCGGCACCGCAATTAGAAATTAAAAAAACAGCAAAATAATGATTATTCAATCAAGTTATTCCAACACGCCCATCTGGAAAGAGATACACGTACATGCAGAATTACCTGTTCAGTTGCGGCCACTGGAGGAAATTACCCGTAACTTATGGTGGGTGTGGAATGAAGAGGTGAAAGCCATCTTCGAGAACCTGGATCCTGAAGAATGGGAAAAGAGTGAAAAAAACCCCGTAGTGATGTTGCAAAATCTGCGATCGGACATCACCGAGAATGTGGTAAAAAACGCCGGATTAATGGAGCGTATACGCCTCATCTACGAAAAATTCAAACAGTACATGGAAGTACCTCACAACAGGGAACGCCCCAGTGTAGCCTATTTCAGCATGGAATACGGCCTTACCCATGTACTGAACATCTACTCGGGCGGCCTGGGAATTCTCGCAGGCGATTATCTGAAGGAAGCGAGCGACAGCAATGTGGATATGACGGCAGTAGGTTTTCTCTACCGTTATGGTTATTTCACACAGACGTTGTCTGTGGAAGGGCAGCAGATAGCCAATTACGAAGCACAAAATTTTGGCGATCTCCCCATCACACAGGTAATGAACGAAGATGGCACTCCCATGATTCTGGAAGTACCCTTTCATGACCGGCCTATCTACTCCAACATCTGGAAAGTTGCAGTCGGGCGTATCAATCTCTACCTGATGGATACCGACATCGAAAAGAATAGCGAATATGACCGCTCCATCACGTATCAGCTTTATGGAGGAGACTGGGAAAACCGCATGAAACAGGAGTATCTGCTTGGTATTGGCGGCATATTACTGTTAAAGAAACTGGGTATCAAAAAGGAAGTATATCACATGAACGAGGGACATGCGGCCTTCATCAACGTACAGCGCCTGCGTGATTATGTGCGGGAAGAGAATCTCTCATTTCATGAAGCGCTGGAGATTGTGCGCGCATCATCGCTCTATACCGTACACACTCCCGTACCCGCCGGACATGATTACTTTGATGAGCCGCTAATCGCCAAATACATGACTCCCATTGTACAACGTATGGGCATACCGTGGCAGCAGTTTATGGATATGGGCCGTGCCAGACCGGGGAGCAACGAGAGGTTTTCCATGAGTGTATTTGCGCTTAACACAGCACAGGAGACCAATGGCGTGAGCAAGCTTCATGGCACTGTTTCCCAGAAGATGTTTCAGCCCGTATGGGAAGGTTATTTTCCAGAAGAGCTGCATGTGGGTTACGTTACTAACGGCGTGCACTTGCCCAGCTGGGCCACATCTTCAGTAAAATCACTATACGAAAAATACTTCGGGGATAATTTCTACAATGACCAGTCGAATCCCGACATCTGGAAAAACATCTACAATGTGAGCGACGATGACCTCTGGGCGCTTCGCATGCATTTGAAGAAAAAGCTGGTCGATTACATTCAGGTAGAATTTAAAGAAGGCTGGTTAAAGAACCAGGCCGACCCGTCGCGCATCATGACAATGCTGGAAGAAGTAAATCCTAACGCCCTGCTGATAGGGTTCTCAAGAAGGTTTGCGACCTACAAGCGGGCACATCTACTATTTACCGATTTGGACCGTTTGTCCAGGATCGTAAATAACCCCAAGCGGCCGGTCCAATTCATCTTCGCCGGGAAAGCCCACCCGGCCGATGGTGGCGGGCAGGGACTTATCAGGCAGATTGTGGAGATTTCGCGTCGTCCCGAGTTTCTGGGAAAGATAATCTTCCTGGAGAATTACGACATGAGACTGGCCAAGCGGCTGGTATCGGGAGTGGATATATGGCTTAATACACCTACACGCGCCCAGGAAGCATCGGGCACCTCTGGAGAGAAGGCAGAGATGAACGGAGTTTTGAATCTCTCCGTATTAGACGGATGGTGGTATGAAGGCTATAAGGAAGGTGCCGGTTGGGCATTGACCGACAAAAAGACGTACGACAATCAGGCATTTCAGGATGAGCTGGATGCTTCCACCATTTATTCACTGCTGGAAAATGAGATTATCCCGCTCTATTATGCACACAACAGCAACGGCTATTCCTATGAATGGGTGCAATATATCAAGAAGTCGATGGCGGAGATCGCACCCCGGTTTACCACCAAGCGGATGATGGACGACTATTATAATCTTTTCTATAATAAGCTGGCAGCGCGCTCTGCAAGACTACATGAAAATAATTATGCGAAGGCGAAGGAGATTGTGAAGTGGAAAGAAGATACTGCCTCAAAGTGGGATACGTTTGAAGTGGTGAAACTTGAATTCAATCCCAATCAAAAGATGGATTACAATGACACCAACCGGGAAATATACGGACGGGTAGTGATTGACCGGAAAGAGATGCAATGTGAACTGGCTGTGGAATGCGTGGTTGTGGATCACGACACCGTAGATCAAAAGCCGGTATTTGTGGAATCATATGAATTTAACCTGGTAAAGACAGAAGGATCGTTGCTTTATTTTGAGACCCGCAAAGCGTTGAATGATCCCGGGAATCACCAGTACGGCCTGCGTGTTTACCCCCGCAATCCCGACCTGCCACATCGTATGGATTTTGCTTATATGCGATGGATCTAAAACAAATATCCTCCTATAAAATGTAAAAGCGCCCCGGTAAAGGGCGCTTTTATGTTTCACCAGCAGTTGTTGTTATCATTGTTGTTTTATGAAGATTGTATTGACATAACCGTCTGTAAAAAAGGTAGAGTCAGATAGCACTTGATAACCTGTTTTTATGTGGTGAAACACCGTAACGTTTGCTGTAGGCATTTACAAGGTGAGATACGTTTTTAAATTCGTACATTTTCGCAATTTCAGTGATGGTCATATCGGAGTTAAGTACCAGCGACTGGATTTCTTCCATTTTGCGGTCGAGCATCCACTGATAGGGAGTTTCTCCGAAACTCTTCTTGAAATGACGGGTGAATGTCCTTACGCATTCATACCGGCACATTTGAGCCAGTTCGTTCACATTTTTAGCTGTCATGAAATTTTTCAGTACACTATCTTCGAACTTTTTCGATTTTGAGGCTCTTGGAATAAGTTTTACCAAAACAATTTCCTTGTCGGGTGATGGTAAAACCTTACTTTTGAGGCCATCAGAGAAAGTAAAAGTACATGACTCAACATCAGTAAGCAGATATTTGCGCACCTGATCCTGTCCTCTGTTTTTTGTTTTAGCGATGTCCATTTTTTCCTTTGTTAACTGTTCCAATAAATACTTCAGTACCAAGTGTAATGCGCAGGGTATATTCACCAGCCGGGATGCCGTTGAGCGGTATGGCTTCAAAACCCATATCGTATACCTCGAAAAAGCTTTGTTTTGCTCCCTTGCTGCCAATAATCTCCACCAACGCGCTCCCGCGATAATTTTGAACCGAGATGGTGACCACATTTCCGTGATTGTAAGCTTCTACAACCGGTTCCACTGTCACGGCCTGGATGCTGAACGTACGATTTGCACTGGCGACACGGGTAGTTCCTCCATCACGACTTAATTCAATCTTATCCTCCAGGTCGTCTTTTGTCTCATTTCTAACAGTTGAAGAATAAACTAAAGCACTGCACACGGCAATCAACAAAAATGTGAACATTACTCTTTTCATGCGACTATTTTTTATTTTAAGTTATTATGTAATTCAGTTGCAATTTTCCTTATAAATTACAGACACAAAGATAATATATTCAACTTGTGAGAAACAACACCTTTGCGGTAATTTAACGCGGATAAATACGACAAATATCTTATTTAGTGCATCTTACATGGATTGTTTTTAACGGCTTTATTCTCCGAAAATAGCGGTATCCAGTCCTTTTTCCAACATTTTTTTCTTCAGTTGAGATTTTCTAACGCGAATACTTTCCGGGGTGGTATTCATAAAAGTGGCCAGCTGGCGGTTGTCGGCATCACATGCCAGTAACATCAGCATCATTTTTTCATTGACATTAAAAAATCCCTCCCTGTCGTTAAGATGTGTGTAGGCATAGAAAGTCTCATCATCAGTGGCGAGTGTTTTAGTAATATCGCGCAATTCGGTATCGGTATTTTTGACTATTTTCTCCATCTCCTTATATACCTTGGGATAGGAAGAGATATAACGTTGTGAGAGTAACTGTACTTCACCGTGAAGGAACGTAAGCCGATCGGAAATATTACTGTAAAGCTGCAATAACCATTTGCGCTTACCAGCCTCCTCCTTTAGTATATTGGCTTGTAATTCTTGTTGTTTCACGGTAATTTCGGCCTGTTGCAATTTTAATTTACTAATTTTACGCACCCTCCAAGCATACATTGCAATGACAATCAAAACAATCACAAGTAACAAGGCACCTATTATAATGTGAAAGTTCTGTTGTCTCGCTCTAAGGGTAGCATTTTCGGCTTCGGTCAGGTCATATTTTTTTTCCAATTCTGCAATCTGTGTGTTCAGGCGTTCTGTAATAGAATTTTTGTATAATTCTGCCGCTTTTTTTCTATATCTATTTGCCAGCTCAAAATTTAATTGTTTTTCGGCAATATTTGCTACGTTCTGAAAATACAGATGATTTTGTCGGTATGTGCTGTCTTCTATGAAATCTATTGCCATCTGGGCGTAAAGCATGGCACTATCAAGTTGTCCGAAACCAATATATCTATCGGAGATGTTAAAATAAACCCGGGATAAATTTGTATTTTCATTTGGCTCATCATTTAACATTAATTTAGCTCTCTCCAAAGCTTTTTCAGGTTCATCAATAACATCGAAATAGACTGACTGGGCATTTAGAATGAAATAATTTTTGTTACGTAATCTATTATAATAACGTGAAAGCGAATCGAGATATATTTTACCTTTTTCGAAATCTTTTTTTTGCATCTCGTTCCAGTAAAGCGCTAGATAAGTATCGAATACATGAATGGAGTCCTTTTCCATGTTTGCATTGGCGAGTGCGTGATGAAAATAATCGTAGGCCGTGGTATAATTCCGATTGTTGTAATTGATATTTCCCAAAAAGTAATTGATCATATATCCGAGAGATGGGTCGGGGACTTCCATGGATTGAAAGAGTCGGTTTGCTTCTTTTAAAGGTTCAAAAACCGTGCTATCCTTTACTCCCATCCTGGTACGTATGATTCCCTGGTAGGCCAGAGAACGGATGTAGTTTCTGTTTTTGCGATCGTGCAACCTGTAATAATCATTCACCGCATTAATTAATGAATCGCTGGTGAAATTAGCATAGGTCTTATCGTCTGAAATCACCTTTAAGAGATTGTAATACACTCTATTTGAACGGGAAAATTCATTTACATCCAGCGTCTTCAGACTATCTGACACCTGCCGTGGATGCGTGTCTAGTTGTGCGTCCAACTCGGTTAAATGTTGGAACACATCTCTATCGTTCACTTTGTTACACGAAGTACCAAAAGCAATGACGGCCAAGAAGGTTAATAGCGAATCACGAAACTGCATTTTATCCCCAAATCTGAATCGCAAAGATAACCTTTTCTATAAGAAAAGGCGGCAATTATTGTCTTTAAAAGATTAAAAGATGGTTACTATTTTACCCCTGCTCGATTTCAATTTCACCTCGCAATAAACATCCTTTCACATAGCTAATGATTGACAACTATACCTCTCATATTGGGCTTACTAACATCACCAAGTTGATTGTCAATGCACAACCTATCAACTAAAAAAGCCATCTCAATATTGGCATGAGATGGCTTTTAAAATCTGGTAATTTATTACCTATGGGTGAATTTTAAATGTAAACGCGCCCCATCCTCCAAAGCCCGGAATATAGGGATTTACAGTAAACTCAATAGTTCTTGAACAAGTATTTACAGATGCATTTCTGAAATTGTACCATAAAATTGCATCGCCAGTACTGTACTTATCGCCCGTGTCTTGATTGGGTATGATAAGCGACAAATCCTCTGCATTAATCCATACTGTAACTACATCATAAGCAGGAACCCAGATGTTTGGCGAAATGGGTGATATATCAATTCCATATAGGCTTTCCGGGGTGACACCTGCAGGAATATCTGCGGCATCGGGCAAGTCTGGATTGTGGGAAAGAGTCACTTGGTAACTGTCGTTCCCGTAAGGTGTAGTTTCCTCCATGGTAAACTGACCGATAAAGCTGCCAGTATTGGGATCTTGGTCCCAACCACAAGCCACCGCATAGCGCACATTATAGGAATAGGCACGACCACCAACTTGCCAGCCCGCAAAGGCCTTATTATTGAAACCAATCTGCTTGGTCCACCCAGGAATAACGTTACCATCTTCCAATACCACATTGGTTGTCAAATAAAGTGTTTCTCCGAGTGAGGGTGCACTTAAACCGAGTTTGCTGTAGACGTCAGCAATATTGATTTGCATCTCATTAGGAAATTCAGTGATGTTATCGGCAACCACAGCTGATTTTGAATTACCTTCCCCATCTTCCAATACAGCTAAAAGTTGAGCATGCTTCATGAAGGAATAATCACCCTGTGTCTCAGGAATCGTAAGTTTAACTCTGTAATCACCTGTCGTAAGACCGTCTGACAACAATCCATCAGTACCGGGAATACGGACAATATCGATTACTACACCTCTTTCCACATCTTCTATTGGATAGGGTAGTTCTTTCTCACAACTCTGCAAGACAAGTAACAGGGAGAGGGAGATAAATGCTAAAAATATTTTTTTCATATTGTATGCTAATTTTAATTATTATTTATCCCAAAAAACAAACGGAGTGGACAAATTGGTCTTCTGAGCCATATTAGGATTCAATTCGGTTTCCGAACTGGTTGGATAATAGAGAGACCTTGGGAATGATGCGATATTGGTAAGTGGAACTCTCTTGGGTGAACGTTCAGCTTCAACAGGATTGACTCCATTTCCGGGGTCTTGCGTTTTTGCAGGATCAAAGAAAATGGGGAAACCAGTGCGTCTGTGATCATTATAAGATTCAACTGGATTAAAAATGTTGGCAATCCATTTTTGTGTCATTACTATCCGCATTTTCCCATTGGCATCTGCAGCATCATATCTTGAAAGAATCTGATTCACAAAATCATTCCTATCAGTATCCGAAATAGTGGGTACTTCTGATTGTTTTGTCGCCACGGAATTGACATGTGCAATGGAAGCTTCTATTCCTTCTTTTAATAAACTCTTGGCATCGCCACTGACCTCACCTGCGAGTGTCAACTCCGCGAGCATAAACTTAAGGGAAGCATAGGTAATCAGCTTATGAGGGGCTTCACCATATGTATCCAGAACAGAAACAGCGCCTCCTTGACCGTCGTCATATTTGCCTCCATTCAGATAAATCCCCAGTTTTGTGAGCGATTTATCGTTACTACCTGCAGAGTTAGGTCCATTTGAAGCAAAGAAAATTGACATGAAATTGCCATTCCTATATTCGTGGGGGCTCTCAGATGCCTGACCAGTTTTCAGCTGATTTACAAAATAGTAAGGGATACGTGGATCCTCAATATTGGCGAATGGATTATCAGTCGTATTATAAGTGTCCCCATTCATTGTTTCATAAAAATAGGGACTTATAAAATGTGTTGTCTGCCCGCTATAATTACTTAATGCAGGATGACGCATATCTCTTGGCGAAGTTTCTGTTTTATACCAGAATTGGAAATCTTCCTCAACACCTATGAAATTATTACCACTTATCAATGCGTTCAGCTTACTTTGCCAGTCAGTAATATCTGATTTTGCTTTGCGAGTTTGCAAAAGGAGCTTTAAGGTAATTGTATTATTCAATTTCACCCACTTCCCTTTGTCACCAGCATAAAAGAAATCATCAGATCCTGGTCTCAGAAGATTTTCAGCTTCGGCATTTTGCAAATCAGCCCTTCCACTTTCAAGCAATTCTATCAGAGCATTATAGATATCTTTACTAGTATCTGGTTTAGGAGCTAACACTTCTTCAAGATTAAATTCAGAAAATGGTATATCACCCCATAAATCCACCATTACGGAGAAAGTGTATGCTTTCAATGTTTTTGCAATACCTGCATAAATTAGATTGCCTTCCGGTTCAGCAGATTCAATTATTGCATCAAAATCCTTTAAAACATAAGTGTACAAATAATTCCAAGTATTGTAAGGGTTATTTGCTTGTGTACCCATACCATAATTTTGCACCTCACGGGAAACGAGTTGGTGTACATAAGATGAGAGATTGTCTCCGATAAAGTCTCCTTGTCCAAGTGCCTCAACCATATACAATTCACTTCCGGGAAGAAGCTTGTTCAACTCAGGAACTGTCGGGCTGTTAGGGTCTTTGTTTATATCGAGGTAGTCTTTTGTACAACCATTCAAGGTAACTACAACAGCTAAGACCTGTAATATTCTTATTATATTTTTCATATTTGTTATTGTTATATTCTCCTTATCAGAATGTCATCTTAACATTAAAACCAATTCTCCTCGTAGTAGGAGCACTTTCACGATCAATCCCCTGTACGTTACCACTGCCGAATGCATTTGAACCCGGATCATAATTGGTATATTTCGGGAAACCTGGTGCAAAATACCATAAGTTTCTTGCAATCACGGAAAGGTTGACAGATCCAATAAATGTGTTTCTGAGCAGTTTTTTGGGGAGATCGTACCCTAAAGTGATTTCACTTAATCGGAACACAGTTGCATCAAAGGCCTGGAATTCATCTACACTGTTCATTGCAAATGTAGGAGATGTACTGGCAGAAGAGAACCACAAGTCATTCTCACTAAGCTGAATAGTATTGAGAATTCTATCACCATTACCATCCAAAATGGGCTCATGACTATCTGGATCAGCAAGGATCCCATAAAGAATCCTGGTGCCTAAACGATCCTCCGTGTCTTTGGTTACACCACGTCCCATCATATCTGATGCAGGGCCAGAGATCAAAATACCGCCCACTCTTGCATCAAACATCATACTCAATGAAACACCTTTGTAAGAGAATGTATTCGTAATTGCGGTTTTAAAATCGGGATAAGGATCACCCAGATCACCAAGCTCGGAAGCCTCCATAAAGGTTCCTGTATTCGGATTGATCAATGGTGTACCATCTGTATCGCGGGCAATCACAGAACCACGTAGAAATCCGTAAGGATATCCAGGTTTCAGGGTTGGTTGTGGCTCAGAAGTTGATCCTGTATCGAGCGTAATCTGTTCAATACCTTCGATCAAAGAAACGACATTGCTTACATTCTTGGTAAAGGTTCCGAAAATATGCCATCTGAAAGAATTTTGCAAATCGATAGGAACAACGGTAAGACCAATTTCGACACCTTTGTTGTTCAACTCACCAAAGTTCGTATAGTATCTCCTGGAACCTGTGGATGCAGGCAAGCTTAAAGGAGCAATCTGATTGGTCGTTGATCTGTTATACCACGTAAAATCAAGTCCAAGTCGCCCATTATAAAATTGCAGTTCCGTTCCGGCCTCAAACTCGGAAGTAAACTCAGGTTTTAATTCCGGATCATAGGAGGTTGTCGGAAGTAGCATAATTGGCTGCCCGGCAAAAGGTGGATCCTGGAGATAAGTACCATTCACATAATATGTTCCGGCATCATTACCGACACGTCCCCACCCGGCACGTACTTTACCAAAGGTCAGAACATCTGTATCAATCTGAAATGCATCACTAAACACAAATGAACCTGACACAGCAGGATAGAAATAACTTTGATGTTTCACCGGCAAAGTAGAGGAGTGGTCATTACGCAAAGTAAGATTTAAGAATGCATAATCTTTATAGCCAAGCAATGCATCCGCATATATCGCCCATAATCTTCTTTTAGTGAGAGACTCGGAAGCTGATTGTTCCTGTGTATTATCTATATTGTAGATACCCCTGAATATCATCTTGTTGCCAGTCGCCTCTGCACGATATGTAGCCCTCTGGTTGATATTGTGACCAACAGTGACACGCAGATCATAATCCTCATCAAATTTGTGTTTAAATGTCATATTGAAATTGGATTCCAATTCCTGCGTTGTATAGTTGTCGTTATTGATCTGTCCTAGCCCTTCAAAATCCTCAGGACCAACAGATCCAATATTGATCACCTGTTTGCGATCCATTTCATATTGGTTCCAGCCAAACTGATATGACGCTGATAACCAGTCAGTAATATCATATGATGCATTCATGGTTGTTACTGTACGATCCATCACGGTGTTGATCGTATTGTATTTCCATGACCAGAGTGGATTGTCAACAGTTGTACTGCTGAATGGGAACAGATTTTTACCATCCGGTGTTTCATATGGCAACCCTACTGCATCAATATTTCTGGGCATCAACAATGTGCGGGCAAATGAACTGACAGAGCCACCATAATTACCTGCCCCAAAGAAAGGTCCATCCTGAACCGATCTGGAATAAGACAGTGTACCGCCTATAACAAGCCCATTATCTAGTTTTTGATTTCCTCCAACACTGAAAGAATTTCGTTCAAATTGTGAGTGGGGAATATAGCCATCCTGATCCAAACGTGATACAGTGGCACTATAATTTCCTTTATCATTATAACTCATAATATTTACAGAGTTATCAAGAATGCCACCTGTTCTGAATAATCCACTTACATTATTTGGATATGCTTGATAAGGCTGGGTAGGATCCATATCAGGATAAGCTGCCAAATAGTTTGCCCAAGTTGGTATCGTTTCCATACCAGGGGTTCCAAATGCAGGGCCCCAAGAACCGTTCGCATTGGAATAAAGGAAATTGCTACCTTGTCCGTATGAGTTTTGATACTCGGGTAATGATGCAATTTTTTCTGTAGTATACGAAGAAGTCACAGTAACTTCGAATTTCTTTTGGGAAGGTCTTTGCTTCTTACTACCAGATTTCGTTGTAATAAGAACTACTCCATTCGCAGCTCTACTTCCGTATAGTGCAGCAGCAGCAGCTCCTTTTAATATGTCCATACTCTCAATGTCGTTTGGATCAAGTGTAGAGATCCCGGTACCATAAGCACCAGCAGTTACTAGCCTGTCACCAGTTGTTACTTCAGTATTGCTATAAGGGACTCCATCCACAACGTATAACGGGTCGTTATTTCCGAGGAATGAAGAGTTACCCCTTATTAAAACTTTCGTTGCACTTCCGGCAACAGCAGACGATCCGCTAATTTGTACACCAGGAATTTTACCGTCCAATGAACGGAATAAATCTGGTTCTGCTTTTTGAATTGCTTCATCCGGATTAACAACTGTCTGTCCAAAGCCTACAGATCTCGGTGGTCTGGCAATACCCATAGCACCTACTACTACAACTTCCTGCAACATTTGAGTGTCAGCAACAAGTACAATTTTCATGTTTGAAGCTGCGGTCACCTCTTGTGTCTCCATTCCAACATAAGATATTACAAGTGCCGAGTTTGCGGGTACAGAGAGAGTAAAAAGACCATCAATATCAGTAACTGTACCCTGCGAAGTACCTTTTACCTGAATTGTGGCTCCAATTACCGGTTCCCCGTTATTGTCTACCACAGTACCCCGTATCTGGGTCTGAGCAGTTATAATCCCTATCCCCATAAAGAAAAGGGCCAAAAACATTGTTAGTTTTCTTTTCATAAACTCTACTTTTTAATTAATTCACTTTCATTATTATAGATCAATTCTATTTCGAATATAGGAGAAGTAGTTCGTCGTAAAGACTGAAATTAAAGTGGCCTCCCATTTTCAAAGCACCTTTCATTCAATTAACATTTATATAGGAAAATTCCAATTCACAAATATAAATCAATTATTTTTAATTCCTGTTTTTTTGCTTTTTTTTTTAAAAAAAAGGTCTAAATGCCATTAATTATATTCTTGTTTACTTTCATTTCACCCTAACTTTTTTCAATTTTACAAAAGATTAGAAACATAGACACCTCTAAATTTTAACAAATAATATACCAGAACAATCTTTACTTAAAACAGGACGCAAAGATAACCCATCCAAAATCATTTTGCAACTTTATGCACGCCATCTCTCCAATTTTTAACACCAAATCGAGAAAATCAATAAAAAATAGTCACACTATATGAGAAATTAAAACATATTTAAACTACAAGGTGCAAAAAAGGATGGCCGACAACGACCATCCTTCTCAAACAAGTATGCTTAAAATTAATTTACTTCTCTATTCCCAGTAACTCCACATCAAAAATAAGATTGGAGAAGGGTTTAATAGTACCTCTGTCGGCTGAACCGTAAGCGAGATTGTAAGGAACATAGAGTCTCCATTTTGAGCCGACGGGCATCAGCTTCAGTGCTTCAGTCCATCCCGGAATTACCTGGGTAACACCAAAGGTGGCAGGTTCGCCCCTGTCAACACTACTGTCAAATACAGTACCATTGATCAATGTGCCGTGATAATGCACTTTAACCTGATCGGTATCGGCAGGAATGGCTCCGGTTCCTGCACGAAGGACCTCGTACTGCAAACCACTGGGAAGTGTGACCACTCCTTCTCTCTTTGCATTTTCAGCCATATACGCATCTCCAGCGGCAATGCTATCCTTGTACTGAATTTTTAAATCTTCTTCCTGACGGGCCGTTTCTGCGGCCTGGGATTTTTCTACTTCAGTCTGAATCAAATTGCTTGCTTCCATTTTGCCAATTGCGAGCTGCTGGTTCTTCAATACGGAAATAAGACCGGCCAGTATCTGATCATTGTTTACCTTTTTGGTAGAGTCTGTACCAAAAAGCATGGTATTGAACTGCGGAAGCATCTGTTGTGAAAACTGAACACCAATACTGAGTCCGTTGGCGTAGGCCGATTTCTCTTCCTGATTCATCCCTTCGATCAGTCCTTTGATAAAATCGTTGAGCTTGGGAGCGTTAATCTTATTTACCGAATCAATCTTTGCAGCCATCTCTTTTTGCAGCGCTGCTTTCTGTGTGGAATCGGCAGAGGCTATCCTCATCTGATAGTCATATTCAATGCCGGAGGCACTTACCAATACTCCTGATTGTTCCAGAAACTGTACCAGTCCCTGATCGGCCATACTTACTCCGTAGGCGTAGGAAACACTGTCCACTGAATTTTTCAGGGATGTTTTAGGCGTAGAAGCTCCGCCGCAGGAAACCATTGTGATGGCCATAATAGCCACAACACTGAAAGTAGTTAAAATTGTTTTTTTCATTTTTCTTTTAATTAAATCACTTATTTATTAAAAATTTCTTTGTTGTTATATTGAGACGGGATGTAGAAATCAAACAATTCCCAACAACTCCACATCAAAGATAAGGGTAACGTTGGGTTCAATGGAACCACCCGCACCTTGTTCCCCGTAAGCCAGCTCAGAAGGGATATACAACCTCCATTTTGATCCGACAGACATCAGCTGAAGCGCTTCTACCCATCCTTTGATGACCTGATTCACACCAAATACTGCAGGCTGCCCGCGATCTATTGAGCTGTCAAAAACGGTGCCGTCAAGTAATGTGCCGTGATAGTGGCATTTCACCTTGTCGGTGGCCTTGGGCTTTGCACCATTGCCTTCGGCCAACACTTCATACTGCAAGCCGCTGGAAAGGGAAACTACACTCTCTCTTTTGCGATTTTCTTCCAGAAAAGCCTTGCCGGCTTCCAGATTCTTACTGAACATTTCATTCTGTTGTTTGCTGAAATAGTCCTGTATTACACTATTTGCTTCCTGAGGACTCATAGAGGGAGTTGTGTTGTTCATTGTAACTGTAAAGGCTTCCACGAAAGATTTCACATCCAGTTGTCGCAACCCTGAGTTCATTAGATTTGAGGCCATACTCATCCCTAACGCGTAACTTAATTTATCCATTCACTTTCTTCTTTTTCAATTTGGAGACAAAAGTACGATTTTAATATGAAATAACTTCGACTTCTGGCAATAAAAAACTATATTTGTCTGATATAAACGAAATAAGAGACTTTGATGAAGAAAAGGATGGTTGTACTTACCGGAGCAGGCATGAGCGCTGAAAGCGGTATTGCTACTTTCCGGGATGCCGGGGGATTGTGGGAACATTATCCGGTGGAACAGGTAGCTACTCCCGAAGGGTTTGAAGCAGACCCTGAACTGGTATTAAACTTCTATAACATACGACGCAGAGAACTGTTGAAAGCGAAGCCAAATGCGGGGCATCAGGGTCTTGCTGAAATGGAGAGCGATTTCGATGTACATATTATTACCCAGAATATCGATAACCTCCATGAACAGGCAGGAAGCACCAAGGTACTGCACCTCCATGGTGAACTGATGAAATCACGTTCCACGGGTGATGAATCACTGATCTATGAGATTGACCCTTCAAATTGCGATATTCACCTGGGCGATTTGTGTGAAAAGGGTTTTCAACTTCGCCCGCACATTGTCTGGTTCGGAGAAGCGGTACCCATGATGCCTGAAGCAGAAAAGATTGCCCGGCAAGCCGACATATTCGTGATCATCGGCACCTCCATGAATGTATACCCCGCAGCCGGCCTGCTGCACGACGTCAGAAAAAATGTTCCGGTCTGGCTGATCGATCCCAAAGACGTACACACCATGCGGCACGACATCCACCACATACAAAAAGGGGCTTCGGAAGGCGTAAAGGAACTCAGGAAATTGCTTCTGTAATTTATCGATAAATGTACATTACTTAGCCTTCTCCATGCAAATATATAAATCGTTTTTTAAATTTGCATGGATGATCGGCTATTTTTGTACTAATTCCAACCTTAAATGTAACATACTAAAACAGAACTTGAGGAAAAAATTTATTCAAAAAGTTCGGAATGGGAACCAAGCCTGATAAGTTTAATAATTTTTTCTTTCTCGTCACTTAACCAAATCAAGAGCAAGTCACTTTCGATGTGACATTCTAAATAGTCCTTGTAATTCCCTTTTAGTCTGTGTGGTTTGAATTCTTTCGGAATTGAATCTCCACGTTCCAATAATTTCAAAAGGCTAAAAACTTCTCTGACTTTAACCGGATCTGATTTATATCTTTTAAAGTCTTTTTTAAACTGTCTTGTAAATTGCAACTCAAACATTAGTCCAGGTTTTTGGTAAAATCCTCCAGACTGTCAAGATTTAGTTTTTCCAATT
This sequence comes from Proteiniphilum sp. LBM24028, assembly GCF_056629195.1. NCBI lineage: Bacteria > Pseudomonadati > Bacteroidota > Bacteroidia > Bacteroidales > Dysgonomonadaceae > Proteiniphilum > Proteiniphilum sp. LBM24028. The sequence goes on from NZ_CM152817.1 coordinate 2,919,255, forward strand.
CAATGCCTCCTTCAGCGTCTTTCATTGAATTACGTGTTATAATATTTGGAGTTCTTTCCAAACTCTCATACAAAATACACTCTACATAATTACTCAAGCTCCTGTTTTCTTTTTTTGCCGCCTTTTTCAATTTAGCCAAAAGCTGCTCGTTCAACCTAAAAGCTGTCTGTTTTTTTTTCTTTATAACTTCGATCTTCATTTGTTATACATTTACATACACATGTAAAACAAAGGTAGAGAATAAAATTGAATACGCAAAATAAATACAATCATATACTAATTAGTTTTCACACTGCAGACCATTGATTACAGATAACTTGCAAAGAGAAAACATTTAAGTTTGGAGAACACTTTTTGAGAGTCCTTTTTTTTTTGTAATTTCGCTTCTTTATATTACAAACAGAGAGGAAGCCTGTGGGAAAAATTGCAGAAACGCCAATGATGAAACAGTTTATCGAGATTAAAAGAAAACATCCCGATGCCATCCTGCTGTTTCGCGTGGGTGATTTTTATGAAACTTTTTCAGATGATGCCATCGTGGCTTCCGAAATTTTGGGAATTACCCTGACACGACGGGCCAATGGAGCTGCACAGTTCGTGGAGCTGGCCGGATTTCCGCACCATGCACTCGACACCTACCTGCCCAAACTGGTGCGTGCCGGCAAAAGGGTGGCGATATGCGACCAGCTGGAAGATCCAAAATTGACAAAAAAGCTGGTCAAAAGGGGTATCACCGAGCTGGTAACGCCGGGTGTCTCCTTGAACGATACAGTACTGAACCACAAGGAAAACAATTTTCTTTGTGCCCTGCACATTGCCGGAAACAATCAATACGGCATTTCCTTTCTCGATATCTCCACGGGGGAGTTTCTTACTTCGGAAGGTAACAGGGATGATATTGACAAACTGCTTGCCAACTTCTCACCGAAAGAACTGCTCGTGGAACGTGGAAACAGGAAAAAACTGGAAGAAGCTTTTGGCAACGGCTGGCTTCTTTCGGAACTGGAAGACTGGATCTTTACCGGAGACGCCGCTGCCGACAAACTTTTATCCCACTTTCAAACATCCGGCCTGAAAGGCTTCGGCGTAGAAAACCTGCCGCTGGGAATCATCGCCTCGGGAGCGATACTACATTATCTGGACATCACACAGCACTATAATACGGCACATATCGTCTCGCTTAAACGTATTGAAGAAGAACGCTTCGTGCGGCTCGACAAGTTCACGGTACGCAGCCTGGAGCTTGTCTCCACCATGAATGAGGGAGGAAAAACACTGCTCGACATCCTGGATAAAACGGTCTCTCCCATGGGATCCCGCCTGTTGCGCCGATGGATTGTGTTTCCTCTGAAAGATGCACAACCCATTGAGGAAAGACTGAATGGGGTGGAAAATTTTTTTCGCAACCCGGAGCTGAAGAAAATGCTCGAACAGCAACTGCCGTTGATTGGTGATCTGGAACGGATCATCTCCAAAGCGGCCGTGGGCAGAATCACCCCCCGTGAGGTGGTTCAGCTGAAAGTGGCACTTACGGCAATAGAACCAGTCAGGGAAGCATTCCTCGCTTCAGGAAACCAGAGCCTGCAGGAAATGGGTGAAAAGCTGAATCCCTGTTCCGATATCCGCGACCGTATTGCGAGGGAGATCATACCCGATCCGCCGGCACTGACCGGCAAGGGCGGATACATATGCAACAAGGTCAATAGTGAATTGGACGAACTACGCAGGATTGCCTTCTCCGGGAAAGATTATCTGATGCAATTGCAGCAGCGCGAAAGCGAAAAGACGGGTATCCCGTCACTGAAAATAGCCTATAACAATGTATTTGGCTATTATATAGAAGTACGTAACACCCACAAGGAAAAGGTTCCACCCGAATGGACGAGAAAGCAGACTCTGGTAAGTGCTGAACGCTATATCACTGAAGAACTGAAAGAATATGAAGAGAAGATACTGGGTGCTGAAGAAAAAATAGTAGCACTTGAAGATCAGATATATGCTGCACTTGTGGAAAGCATGATGGCTTATATACCCGACATACAAATTAATGCTTCCATTATTGCCCGTGCCGACTGCCTTCTTTCCTTCGCGAACGTAGCCCGACAGAACAACTATATCCGCCCCGAGATCAACAACTCAGACATCATTGATATAAAAAATGGCCGACACCCGGTCATTGAACGCCAGCTCCCCCCCGACCAGCCTTTTATTGCGAACGATGTCTATCTGGATAACAACACCCAGCAGATCATGATCATTACAGGGCCCAACATGGCTGGTAAATCGGCTCTGCTCAGACAGACAGCCCTCATCACACTGATGACACAGATAGGCTCCTTTGTTCCGGCAGAATCGGCAAAAATAGGGTTGGTAGACAAGATTTTCACCCGAGTGGGCGCTTCCGACAACATCTCACAGGGTGAATCCACCTTCATGGTCGAAATGAATGAGGCTGCCAACATCCTCAATAACCTGTCGGAAAGAAGCCTGATTCTCTTCGATGAACTGGGAAGAGGCACCAGCACATACGACGGCATCTCCATTGCATGGGCCATTGTGGAATACATTCACGAACATCCGAAAGCCCGGGCCAAAACGCTCTTTGCCACACACTATCACGAATTGAACGAGATGGAGAAATCGTTTAAACGGATAAAAAACTACAACGTATCGGTGAAGGAGATCGGCAACAAGGTGATCTTCCTGAGAAAACTGACGCCGGGAGGCAGTGAGCACAGCTTCGGTATACATGTAGCCAGAATGGCCGGTATGCCGCAAAGTATCACCAAACGCGCCGATGCCATCCTTGCCGCCATGGAATCGGCAAACAGGAAAGAGGATATCAGGAAGCCTATAAAGGATTTTATAGAAAAGCGTGAGGGATATCAGCTGAGCTTCTTCCAGCTCGACGACCCTATCCTCAGCCAGGTACGCGACGAGATACTCAACCTCGACGTAAACAACCTGACTCCCATGGATGCCCTGAATAAACTGAACGATATAAAAAAGATTGTAAAAGGAAAATAACACCCATGGCGTCTTGCCGCGGGAGAAGCCCCGCTGCGGGACGGACTCAAAAAAATGTACAACGAACATTCCCACAATGAAACCTACCGTAACGGTCGCATCGAAGTAATCTGCGGCTCCATGTTCTCAGGAAAAACAGAAGAACTGTTACGTCGTCTGCGCCGTGCAAAGATTGCCAGACAGACCGTCGAAATTTTCAAACCTGCCATTGACATACGCTACTCCCTTGATGAGGTGGTGTCGCACGACAAAAACACGATTCTATCTACCCCGGTGGAACACTCCAGTAACATCCTTCTACTCTCTTCGGAAGTTGAAGTTGTGGGTGTGGATGAAGCACAATTTTTTGACAACGGCCTGGTGGAAGTGTGTCAGCAACTGGCCGACCAGGGCGTTCGTGTGATCGTAGCCGGACTCGACATGGACTTCAAACGAAATCCCTTCGGCCCGATACCTGCACTATGCGCCATCGCCGATGATATTACCAAAGTACACGCCATCTGTGTGAAGTGTGGCAATCTGGCAAGCTATTCACACAGACTGGTAAAAAACGACAAACAGATCATGCTCGGTGAAACTGAAGAATATCAACCCCTTTGCAGAAGATGTTTCCTGAAAAAATGACATAATCAAAATATCTTTTTGGGTTTCATGTAAAACAATCCGGGTGATTATTTGTTATGACCTTTATAAAACCAAAACATTCATTAAAGGTAACAACTATTCACTTTAAACATGAACTTATGAAACTAAAAAAACTTTTTTTCACGGGAATTCTGATCGTGGCGTTTACCACTGCCATCAATGCTCAGCAATACAATACTGCTTTTGGCGTGAGATTGGGATACGATAGCGGATTGACACTAAAACACTTCTTTGCACCAGCAAGTGCAGGTGAATTTATTCTTTCCGCCTCTCCCCGGTATTTCCAGCTGACCGGCTTGTATGAGTATCAACAGCCTGTGCCGGGAGCACCTAACCTCGACTGGTACGTGGGTCTCGGTGCACACATCGGCGGAATACATTACCACAAAGATCGTTATGACAGTGCTTTCCTGCTTGGTGCCGATCTGATAGGAGGACTCGAGTATGTATTTCCAAGGGCTCCCTTCAATGTATCACTGGACTGGAAGCCGTCGTTCAACTTCACCAATGATTATAACGACTACTGGTACAGCGGTTTCGCACTTAGCTTACGCTATACGTTCCGATAACCGGTTCTCAAAAAAATGTATAACCGCTTTCAGCCGAAAGCGGTTTTTTTATGTCATTCCGACTTAAATGTCTACTTTTGTATTCATGCAAAAAACAGGGAAAAAAAGTGAATCGATGCTACTTGATCAACTCAACGAAGCACAACGGGCTGCTGTGGAGTTCTGCGACGGACCTTCACTCGTGATTGCAGGTGCGGGATCGGGAAAAACGCGCGTACTCACCTACAAGATTGCATATCTGCTCGAACAGGGACTTCCTCCTTTCTACATTCTGGCACTCACCTTTACCAATAAAGCGGCACGCGAAATGAAGTCGCGTATCGCGGAACTTGTCGGTGAAAAAAAAGCCCGCAGTCTATGGATGGGAACCTTTCACGCCATCTTCTCACGCATACTCCGCAACGAGGCGGAAGCCATCGGCTTCCGGTCAAACTTCACCATCTTCGACACATCCGACTCAAACAACCTGATCAGACTCATAATCAAGGAGATGAACCTCGACGACAAGCTGTACCGGCCGGGAGCTGTACACGGACAGATATCCCGCGCAAAGAACAGCCTGATCACCCCGGCCATGTACGCGGCAAATGACGAGATTCTGCAATACGACCGCATGGCCAAACGGCCCCGTCTGTTCGAAATATACCAGCGTTATCAAAACAGGCTGCGATCAGGTAACAGCATGGATTTCGACGATCTGCTGATGTATACCAATATCCTGTTCCGCGACCATGCGGAAATACTGGAGAAGTATCGCAACCAGTTCCAGTATATCCTGGTGGACGAATACCAGGACACCAACTTTGCACAGCATCTCATTGTGAAGCAACTTGCCGACGTGCACCACCGTGTATGCGTGGTGGGTGATGATGCACAGAGCATATATTCCTTCCGGGGTGCCAACATCGACAACATTCTAAAGTTTAAATCGAACTTCACCGGAACCCGGATTTTTAAACTGGAACAGAACTACCGTTCCACACAAAATATAGTGAATGCCGCCAACAGCCTGATCAAAAAGAATAGTGAACAGATTTACAAAGATGTCTTTTCGAAAAACGAGACGGGCGAGAGGATAGAAATCAGAAGTGCTTTTTCCGATTTCGAGGAGGGACTTATTGTCTCAAACAAGATCGCACGAATGAGACTTGAGGAGCATGCCTCTTTTGGAGACTTTGCCATTCTCTACCGCACAAATGCGCAATCACGCATCTTTGAAGAGCAGCTGCGAAAGAACAACATCCCGTACCGTATCTATGGAGGATTGTCATTCTATCAACGCAAGGAAATCAAGGATGTGATCAGCTATTTCAGGCTTATTGTCAATTCGGGCGACGAGGAGGCATTCCGACGGATCATAAATTATCCTTCACGCGGTATAGGCGATGTGACAGTCGGTAAGATATCAACAGCGGCCATGTTACATGAAACCAGCCTGTGGCAGGTATTGAACACTCCTTCAGCCTACAATCTGGATATAAACGCGGGAACTGCCAGGAAACTGGCCGACTTTCAATCGCTCATCAGTGATCTTATCGATAAAAATAACCGGATGAACGCCTTTGAACTTGCCCAGGAGGTAATCAGAAACAGCGGTATCGCCAAAGAGTCCTACGAAGACATGACACCCGAAGGGATGAGTCGCACACAAAATATCCAGGAACTGCTAAACGCCATGAATGAGTTTGTTGCTACACGGCTGGAGCAAGGAGAAGAAAACAACCAGCTGGTCGATTTTTTATCGGAAGTATCGCTGCTTACTGATCAGGATACCGATAAGGAGGGGGAAAACGAGAAGGTAACCCTGATGACGGTTCACTCAGCCAAAGGGTTGGAATTCGACCATGTTTTCGTTGTAGGCATGGAAGAGGATCTCTTCCCGTCGGCAATGGCCAAATCAGAGATAAGGGGTCTGGAGGAGGAGCGGCGACTCTTCTACGTGGCCATCACCCGGGCAAGGAAGACCTGTACTATCACCCACGCCCGGAGTCGATTCAAGAACGGTGTTACCAATTCGGCCGTTGCCAGCCGCTTTCTAAAAGACATTGATCCGGCATTCCTTTCAACAGAGAGCCAGTCAGGCAGTGAAATATCCCCACCCTCCCAGGCAGATGACTTCTGGGGATCAATGCGGACACAACGCCTGCAAAATCAGGAGAGCCGGCGCGTTTTACCCACCAAAGTTACTCCTGTACACAGGGCTGCCGCCTCTTCCCTACCCCTGCCGAAAGAGGCTGAAGAGCTGAGGGAGGGACATGTCATTGAGCACGAAAGATTCGGACGCGGCGTGGTCACCTCCATTGAAATGAGCGGCAACGACCGCCGGGCTTTCGTGGAATTCGATTCCGCAGGCAGAAAACAACTGTTACTGAAATTTGCAAAATTTACCATCGTGGATACCGAATCCTAAATCTCCAGTAACACCTCTTCCACACTGCTGTTGCCAAACAGCATGTCTCCCGGATTTTCAAGCAACTGCTTTACCCGTTTTAAAAAGCTTACCGAATCCTTGCCATCTATCACGCGGTGGTCATACGACAACGCTACATACATCATGGGCCTGATTACCACCTGCCCTTCCAGGGCGACAGGACGATCCAGAATATTGTGCATGCCAAGGATGGCAGACTGCGGCGGATTAATTAAGGGTGTAGACATCATGGAGCCAAAAACCCCGCCATTGGTGATGGTAAACGTACCGCCGGTCATCTCCGGAATGGAAAGCTTTCCCTTCCGGGCTTTTTCGGCAACTTCCGCAATGGCTTTCTCAATCTCGGCCAACCCCAGGCTTTCCACATTTCTCACTACCGGTACCATCAATCCTTTGGGAGTACTTACAGCCACTGCAATATCAGCATAATCATAGGTTACCAGATTTTCCCCATCCAACATGGCATTCACGTTGGGAAACTCCTGTAGCGCAATGGCACTGGCTTTCATAAAGAAAGACATCATACCGAGCCTGATCCCGTGTTTCTCCACAAATACATTCTGATACTTTTTGCGAATATCCATCACCGGCTTCATATCCACCTCATTGAATGTAGTCAGCATGGCCGTTTCATTCTTCACCGACACCAGCCGTTCACTCAACTTCCGGCGCAGAGAGCTCAACCGTGTTGTAGTAACATTGCGGCTCACCGGCTTTTTCAAATTGTCCGCCTTGTCTCGATCCTGTTTGTTATGATCTTCAGATAGTATTGCTTCCACATCCTCGCGTTTCAGTCGCCTGAGTCCGCTGATGACATCATCTACCGACAGGCTGTTCTCCTCCATTACTTTTTTTGCAAGAGGGGTGATTCTCACCTTTTCATATTCACCCGCTTCACCCGCTGACGGCTTATCCACTACAGGAAGCACAGCCGTTGCTTCTGCAGTAATCTCCGATTGTGCCGACGTTTCCTTTTGTACGGCTTTGACCGGTTGCATCACCCGCTCCGGTTGTTTTTCCTTCCGGGGCTCCATCTCCTTCATCTCCTTCATCTCGTCCGGTTGTACAGAATCATCTATGGTACAAGCCACAGCGCCCACTTCAAGCATTTCTCCCTCTGATGCTTTGAAACTTATCTTTCCTGATTCATCTGCGACCAACATTAACGTGGCTTTGTCGGATTCCAACTCAGCGATCTCGGTACCTTTTTCCACGACCGCCCCATCTTCCACCAGCCAATGAAAAAGTTCAACGTGCGTGATGGATTCACCGGGGCTCGGGACTTTTATTTCAATAAGTGCCATAATATTTGTTATTCTGTTATTGTCAATATCTACACCGAGAGCGCTTGCTCAATGATCTGCGTCTGGTTGATTTTGTGCCGGGCTGTCAGTCCTTCGGCCGTAACACCACTGGCGGGCCGGCTTATCACTTGCAATGGGAGGTCACTCAAACGTTCCTTTACAAAGCTTGCAGCTCCCATATTTGCCGGTTCTTCCTGTACCCAGATAATTTTACTGTTTTCAGGGTACCGCCCCAGGAGAGTCCGAAGTTGCTTGTCGGGAAAAGGATAAAGCTGTTCGATGCGGATGATCGACACCTCATCTGTTTGAAGATCCCCACGGGCTGTATGCAGCTCATAATATATTTTGCCGGAACAGAGCAACACGCTTTTAACTCTTTCATAATCTTTGATATGCACATCTTCCAACACCTCACGAAATCCTCCTTCCGTGAAATCAGACAGGGAAGAGACACACGCTGGATGTCGCAATAGACTCTTTGGCGTAAAAACAATCAGAGGCACCCTGATGTCACGATGCAACTGACGGCGTAACACATGGAAAAAGTTGGCAGGAGTGGTACAGTTCACAACTTGCATATTGAGGTTGGCACACAAACTCAGGAACCGTTCCAGACGGCCGCTGGAATGTTCTGCACCCTGTCCCTCATAGCCATGCGGCAACAGCATGACCAGTCCCGACTTCAATCCCCATTTTTCCTGTGCTGCGGAAATATACTGATCCACAACTACCTGTCCCACGTTATAAAAATCACCAAACTGCGCCTCCCACAGGGTAAGTCCGTCGTGATGAGCCAGCGAGTAACCATATTCGAAACCCAGTATACCATATTCATTGAGTGGCGAATTATAGACCCGAACCGGCTCCTGCTCCCCTCCAAGGCTTTTCAGTGGGAAATATTTCTCCTTGCCGTCCTCGGTAATAATCTCCGCGTGGCGGTGTGAGAAGGTGCCCCGCTCGGAATCCTGTCCGCTCAGCCGCACGCTGTGTTTTTCCCAGGCCAGAGAGGCATAAGCCATGAGTTCACCCATGGCCCAGTCATAGCTGTCGGCTTCAATCATGGCCGATCTCTGCTGAAACAGGCGGATTGTTTTGTTGAAAAACTTTTTATCTTCCGGCAGGGCTGTGATACTTTTTGCCAGCTGTAAAAAAAGGTTTTTGGAAACAGTTGTATCGGCCACCGCCTCAAAGTCGGCCGCTTCAGGCAGACGAATTTCCGGATATTTATCGGCGAGAAAGAGATGCAGATTTAACACAGAGGTGGCCTGCGACTCCTCATATGCCTTGTCCAGAAGCTGATGAAAATCGGACAATCTGGAGTCAAAGTCCTGCGGCGTGATCACTCCTTCCCTTATCAGTTTTTCAGCATAGATGTCGCGTGGATTTTTATGTCTGGCAATGATATTGTACAACTCCGGCTGGGTAAAACGAGGCTCATCACCTTCGTTATGCCCGTACTTGCGGTAAGACAACAAATCGATGAACACATCAATGTTAAACTTCTGACGAAACTCCAACGCCAGCCTGGCCACATATACCATCGCCTCAATGTCGTCACCGTTCACGTGAAATACGGGCGACTGCGTCACCTTGGCCACATCGGTACAATAGGTACTGGATCGTGCCTGCAGATAATTGGTGGTGAATCCAACCTGATTATTGATCACGATGTGAATAGTACCGCCCGTCTTGTATCCCTCCAGCTTTGAAAACTGAATGGTTTCATAGACGACTCCCTGTCCGGCAATGGCAGCATCACCATGTATCAGAATGGGTAATACTTCCTGATAATGACAATCATGTTCATTTTCCAGTTTCGCGCGGGCAATACCCTCCACTACCGGTCCCACGGCCTCAAGGTGAGAAGGATTGGGTGCCAGGCTCACCGAGATGGAACGGCCTTCATAATCGATAGTATTGTTATAGCCCAAATGGTATTTCACATCGCCATACATGATATCATCCCCGTAATTCTGTGCATTGAACTCTCGGAAAACCTGTGAATAGGGTTTTTTCATGATATTGGTGAGCACATTCAGTCGCCCCCTGTGTGCCATTCCAATAACGATTTCGTTGATGTCATACTCACCTCCGTGCGCAACAATGGCATTCAGTGCGGGGATAATCGATTCCGATCCCTCCAGAGAGAAACGCTTCTGCCCCACAAACCTTTTGTGCATATAATCTTCGAAACCGGAGGCTTCTATCAAATGATCCAGAATACGCAGTTTCCTTTCATCCGAAAGTGATTCCTGATTTCTGGATCCCTCCATTTTCTCCTGCAGCCACTTTACAATTTCAGGTTTGGTCATATAGCGATATTCCACACCAATAGACTTGCAATAAGTTTCATCAAGATGTGCCACGATTTCTCTCAGCGTAGCTTTGCCAAGACCAATTTCCTTGCCGGCTTCAAAAGAAATATCCAGATCATCCCCCGTGAGATCAAAATTCTCTATTGCCAGCGTAGGGGTATAGCTTCGCCGTGTACGCACAGGGTTGGTCTTGGTAAAGAGATGGCCGCGACGTCTGTAAGCTGTGATAAGCCGCATGACCGCCAGTTCTTTGGGAGAGTTTCCTAAAACCTCCTTACCATCTGCGGGTTTCACCGGAAAGTGGTTGGTGGCTAAATCGAATCCCTGAAAAAAATAACGGAAGCTTTCATCCACATTCAGGGGGTTTTCTTTGTATTTTTGGTATAAAGCCTCAATGGCTTCCATGTCTGTTGTACTTAATTCATTTTGGGCATTCATCGGTCAATCCTTCATCATTTTGATATAAATAGTAAAGATGACTAAATTGTTCATTCAATCCAACAATTTTAGACTAAAAGAGTTTCTCGTTTCATTTCCTATGTCCCGAAAAAGTGTTATTTTTGACATTCCAAACGATGCTGACTGCATAAATAAATCATCATAAAAACAAACTCTATGACAAAAAGTGCTTTACAGATTGCACGGGCAAGTTATGAACCCAAGGTGCCCGAGGGATTAATCGGCAATGTAAGAATTGAAGAAGGAGCTGCCACTGAATCGGTGCGCGACCAGCAGGAGATTCAACAACTTTTTCCCCACACATACGGGATGCCCGTTGTGAAGTTCATTCAGACTTCCGGCAAACCAGGTTTGGATAATCCGTTGAATGTTGGAGTGATCTTGTCGGGCGGACAAGCGCCGGGAGGACACAACGTGATTGCCGGAATCTATGACGGTGTAAAACGGCTTCACCCCGACGGTAAGCTCTATGGTTTTATCCTCGGCCCGGCCGGACTTATCAACCACGAGTACAAGGAACTTACCGGTGATATCATCGATGAGTACCGCAACACGGGCGGTTTCGATATTATCGGATCGGGAAGGACCAAACTGGAAACCCGGGAACAGTTTGACAAGGGACTGGAGATATTAAAAAAACTCAACATCAGGGCGCTGGTAATCATCGGAGGTGATGACTCAAACACCAACGCATGTGTACTGGCAGAATACTACGCCGCCATCAATGCCGGCGTACAGGTCATCGGCTGTCCCAAAACCATCGACGGAGACCTCAAGAACGAACAGATTGAAACCTCATTCGGATTCGATACGGCATGTAAGGTCTATTCCGAGTTAATCGGCAATATTCAACGCGACTGTAACTCTTCCCGAAAATACTGGCATTTCATTAAGGTGATGGGACGTTCGGCATCGCATATCGCGCTGGAATGTGCTTTGCAAACACATCCCAACATTTGCTTCGTATCGGAGGAGGTGGCTGAAAAAGAACAATCACTCGACGACATCATTGATTACATTGCCGGCGTCATTGCCCAAAGAGCGGCACAGGGACTGAATTTTGGCACGGTGATTATTCCCGAGGGACTGATTGAATTCATTCCTGCCATGAAGAAACTGATCAGTGAACTGAACGATTTCCTCGTACACAATCAGGAAGAGTTTGATCTGGTGCGCCGATCCGGTAAACGGGATTATATCATCAGCAAACTTTCCCAGGAGAATGCCGACATCTACGCCAGCCTCCCTGAGACGGTTGCCCGCCAGCTCACACTCGACCGTGATCCGCATGGCAACGTGCAGGTGTCGCAGATTGAAACGGAGAAACTATTGGCCGAAATGGTTAAAAAACGACTCGATCAGTGGAGCAAGGAAGGCAGATACAAAGGTAAATTTGCCAGCGTCACCCACTTTTTCGGATATGAAGGCCGTTGCGCAGCGCCGTCGAATTACGACGCAGACTACTGCTATTCACTCGGCTATACTGCATCGATGCTCATTGCAGCAGGCAAGACCGGCTACATGTCTTCGGTACGCAATACCACCGGCCCTGCTGCCGAATGGGTTGCAGGCGGTATACCCATCACCATGATGATGAATATGGAACGCCGCCACGGCGAAATGAAGCCGGTCATCCAGAAGGCGCTGGTGGAACTTGATGGAGCTCCTTTCAGGTACTTTGAAAGCCAGCGTGATAAATGGGCAGTTGAAACAGATTATGTATATCCCGGCCCGATCCAGTATTTCGGACCTACGGAAGTGTGCGATCAGCCAAGCAAAACATTGCAGCTGGAACAAAATGGCAAAATCAGTTTATAATAGTAACTTTTTCATAAAGCAATCAACAGGGGAAAATGGTTTTCATTTTCTCCTGTTTTTTTGTTTATCCATTGGGGTCTGTTCTTTCTCCCTCCCTCCAGGCCTTTTTATCAAAGTATCTTATTGATCAATCTTGAGCCTATCACACACAAAAAAAATACCGGGAGTTTATCGTCGGGCATATGAAGAAAGGGGAAAAGATAATAAGTAACGCGCTTGTTGAACGCATATATAACCTTTTTAAAGGACATACATGGTATATTCAAAATATACTCCACCGTCTCTATTCAATCATGGAAAAAGGAGAAGAATGTACAATGCAGACGGTCGAACAAGCGGAAAAATTTGGCACAAGATATACTGTTTAATCTATCGACCTATTTTTATCGTCACATCTACTAATTAAAAACACTACTGCCCGGGTAGAATTTCAGTAAAAAAATACTACTTCCTAATGGTTTCGACCCGATGTCCTACTTTTGTGTTTGTTAAAAAATAACACGGGTAATTTTCATGAACTATTCTGTTAAGCCAAATGGGTACAATGCAAAGAAGTTTGCCTTTTACCATGGCAAAGAATATCCTAATTTTCATGAACCATTTCGTAAAAGGAGGCGACCTCGTCGAGGCCGCCTCCTTTTACACTGTCAGATTCGTTCAAGCCCTGCAGATCAGGAAGATCAGAAGAACCTGTAGCGGTTGTCTTCCACAACCATTTTGTCTTTTAATGTTTCAACAGACTGCATCTGGAGACGATAGGCATTGCTGTTGAGCATACTTCTTTTCTGAGATGAAGCGTCGTATGTTTCTGTTCCCGCTGTCCTGTTTGCAACCCGGGTAACATACACACCCATATTCCCCTTCATGGGGCCAACCACCTTGCCGACAGGCGCAAAGGCAGATACTGCATTCAATACGGGTTCCACTCCCAGTCCCGTAATGTTGCGGGTGGTAAAGTTCACAAAACGGACCGTATCTGCAACAGTGTTCATTGCTGCAGCATAGGCATCAAGAGATGTCAGATTTTTCGCCTGCAGGTCGGTGATTATTTTCTCTGCCTTCTTCTCATTCATCAACTGAGTACGTATGCCGGAAGAGACTTCAGAAAGAGGTGTTGTTCCGGCGGGAATTACCTGTTCCACACGTGCAATGACACGCAGATTGGTGAGATCGAACTTCTTCACGCTGCCTCGTTCCTTTTCATTGGCAGCCCAGGTGATAATCTGACGCGAACTGGGAATCTGCGCCAATGAAAAATCGTTGGCCGAAACCGTGACATTTGGCATGACCATATAGTTTTTTTCGGACGCCAGTTCATTAAATTTGGTTTTTACATCAGGGGCGGAGATAAACTGATTCAGTTCGTTGTCGATATTGTTAGAGGTCTTCTCGCTGGCAACAACCGGCATATTTATAATGGCAACCTTGTATTTATTTACGGGACTGGTTCTTTCTTCTACCTGAAGAATAAGCTGCTGACCCGGAACAGACAATTTCACGGGTTGCCCTACCGGTGTATTGAAAGCAGCCTGAACAAGGCCGGAACCCATCTGAGCGAGATCAATCTCACGTGCCCAGCCTACTTCACCTCCATTGGAGCTTGGATTAAGGCTATTGGCAACTTCGGCAAAAGAACCTCCACCTTGCAGTAAACCGTAGATGCTGTCCACAAAATTGGTAACTACTGAATCCTGTCCCACCATGGAAGCATCGGGTATTGCCATCATACGAAGCCGTACCGAGTCGGGAGAGACTGTCTTGTCAATCAGCTTGATGATCTGATATGCATCCCCTTCACGCTTGGGGCCTGCAATTTCGTTGACAGCAGCACTGCGAACAAATTCAATCTGGGAAGGAGTCAGCATGAATTCACTCACAAACACATCACGATAAGGCGTATCGGAATAATCGGCCACAACGCTCATCGGGTTGGCAGCATTCTGCAGTTCAGTAAAAGCCTTTTTGGACTCAGCTTCCACTTCGGCAAAATCCTCGTCGCTGGGAACAATTTCTTTTGAAAAATAAGACAATTTTACCAGGGGAGCCTCCAGCCTGAACAATGCCTTATGTGCGTTATAATAGTCCTGTACTTCTTTATCACTCACCGTTACCGCCGAATCGGAAATCGTAAAATAATTCTGCATCACATAAGCAATGTCGGCATTCTGCTGGGAAAGATCAAATGCTGTCCTGGCTTCGCGGTCATTCACGATCACTGCGTTTGACAACAGCGATATATATTTTTCCTCCAGTCGTTGCGTGCGTACCATCTCCTCAATGAATAACCACAATGATTTATACTGGTTCACAAGAGCCTGTTCCTGTGGCCCGGGACTGGGCGTGTTGATTGTATTTATAAATTCGATCAGCGCATTGCGGCTAAACATACGTGTTTGCGGGTCAAGGAAGAAGGGGAGTTGCTGTAAGACCGGCGAAATGTTTTCCCCATGCACCAGATCATTGAGTTCGTTCTTGGTCACGGTGAGTCCCAGTTTTCTGGTCTGATTATCGAGCAGGCGTTCCCGCACCATCTGCTGGTATACCGCTTCGCGTATCTGAGATGTGGTGTTCTCATCGAGAGAGGATTGGCCACTGACCATTTTCTGAAATTCTTCGAATTCGGTAATTTTATCGGCATATTGTTGCGTGGAAATCACTTCCCCGTTTACTACGAATGCCCTGTCACGTGCTTTTCCGAATAACGTGGTGCCTGAAGTAAACAAGTCTCCCAAAACAAAGGCCAGCAGTGCCACGCCAATCACGATCACCAGCAATGTACCTTTGTCTCTAATCTTCTGTAAAGTAGCCATTTAACTATTTTTTAGTTATGTTTAAACGTTAAAAGTAAAATTGTTTCAAATAAGGGCACGAAGTTAGTAAAAATAAAGCAGATAAAGATATTTTTTTATTGAAATGTGTGAGAAGGCAATGTTAAAACGGATCCTTCACTTCGGGAGTGTCTTTCGTAATCAGACGCACTACTTCAATCTTGCGTGCGGTAACTTTCAGTATTTTAAAGGTGTATTTCCCGATGATTACGGTCTCATAGGTCTTGGGAAAACGCCGGGTGTGATGGAGCAGGTAACCGGCTACTGTAGAGTAGTCGTCAGACTCGGGAATATCAAGACCATATATTTCGTTAAGATGGTCTATTTCCACGCGACCGGAAAGCACGAATTCATTCTCTCCTTCACGTTTCACAAACTTCGATTCCACGTCGTATTCATCCTCAATCTCACCGAATATCTCCTCCACCAAATCTTCCATTGTCACAATACCCGAGGTCCCGCCAAACTCGTCGACTACTACGGCGATGCTTTTATGTTGTTGCATCAGATCACTCATCAGTTGATTGGCCGGCATGCTCTCGGGAACAAAAGAAACGGAAGCGATATTGTGGGTCCAGTCCCCGGGGTTATTGAAAATCTCCCACATATGAATATAGCCCACAATGTTGTCTATGTCATCTTTAAAAACAAGGATCCGGGAAATACCCGTTTCAATGAACTTCTCTTTCAGAATATCCGCGTCTGTATCGATACTCACTGCCACAATATCGGCACGAGGCACCATGCAGTCTCTTATCTTCATGGCCGAAAAATCGAGTGCGTTGCGGAAGATTTTCATTTCCGAATCCACCTCTTTTTCTTTCGACATATCGTCGATACTTTTCTTTACGTAAGTATCCAGGTCTGTCCGGCTGAATGTTCCCTTGTCGGACCGCATGTCCCGGATGCCAAACAGCTTGAGTGCACCTTTCGATATCTCTACAAATACTTTGGCAACAGGGTACAATGCTATGTAACAGATGAACGCGGGAATTACAAAAAGACCGACCCAAAAATTTGCATTTTTCTGAAAAAATGTGCGTGGCAAAAATTCGTCGGTGAGCAGAACAATGAAAGCCACTACCACAATGAAGATCAATATCTCCGGTAATTGGCTGTCGGTACCAAAAGAAAATTGTTCGCGGGCTATAAGACCGGAAAAATATACCAATAACACCAGTACAATCACCTTCCCTACCATGATGGTAGTCAGAAACTGACGCGGATGTCCGTAAATACTGTTCATCATGTAGTTATATATTCCTGTGGATTTTTTTTTGACAGCATAACGCAACTTATCGGATGAGACAAACGCAACTTCCATGCCTGAAAAAAAAACAGACAGAAATAAGGTAATCCACCAACCGGTTTGTACAGATATAGACATGCTTTTTTTAAGGTTCTGAGACTATTTGTTGTGAATTGATCCGCAATGTGTCACTCCCCACCTCGTCGGAAAAAGGTAATTTACCGTCATGTGGCCGGAAAATGCGGTAATCGGTCATTGCCTGATTTGATTCGAATCCATAACCTTTTATTTCGGTGACACCCCGTTTTATCTCTATATATTTATCGGAATAAACACGTTCTTCCTTCTGATCCCAGTAGAGCTCCTCACTATCGAACAGTTCTCCTTTCATGTTTTCCACATGTACGTTCTTTTTCAGTTTCCACAACTCCTTATCGTTATAATACCAGGCTGTGTCAGCTGTAACGGTGGCCTCAATGCTGAAATCGGGAGTGAAACGTTCCAGATAGATCCCTTCCGGAAAAAACCAGTAAGGCTCCTTCGCCTTGTCGAACACTTTCCATACGTCAGCCACGAGTTTGTAGCGCGTGATGCCTGAATCGGATATCAGAGTGGTCACCGTATCGGTGATCATCGTGGGTACCGTCTCGGGATCATACTCAAAGGAGACAAGGTTTTCATTCTTGTCCCTGCAAGACAGAAAAAAAAGAAGCATAACAATCACTAAAACAGTGGTTGTTATGCGTTCTGCAAGCAATATGCTGTGTTGTCTTTTCAACACGTTTTTGGTTTTATTGTTACCTCAGGCGAACCGTAGTATTCTCACCGATCCAGCCGGGAATGAATACCGTTTCTCCTGGTTTGATACCCATCATAAAAGCGGTCTCCGTATCCATGAATGCAGCAGAGTAACGGTTGATCAGGCTGTTTGCCTTTCCGGCCACGCTCGGGTCTACAGCTCTTGCTTTTTGTAATTTGTCCACGGCTACCAGATACACCAACCCTGCTTTCTCAGGTTCCGAGAAGATGTTATTTGCCGAACTTGCGTAAAGCTGGGCTATCAGGATATAGGCTTCACCATTATTGGGATTATACTGTAATGCATCATTCGCAGCTTGCCTTGCCTTGGCAAAATTTCGCTGATTGGAGAAGATGCCAGCCAGCTGCATCATGTAATCAGATGCCTTGTTCTTGTCTTTCTCCAAATTTGCAGCTTCATCGTAATACTTCAATGCAGTATCATAATCCTTGTCCCTCAGGCTCTTGTTGGCCAGTCCGATGGCTGCACCGGCAGATGGCTCGAGATGATAAAGATATTCCGCTGCGGTAAAATAAAGGTCTGTTTCGGAACAGCCAACAGAGCCAAGAGCATTGATCACTTCATTCAGGAATTCTTTATTTGTCTTATTGGGTTCCACCTTGTCGGCATAATACTCGGTCAGTGTCTTGCAATCGCCGGCACCACTGTTTATAAAACCCTTCACAATACCGTCTTTCACCATAGTCAGATAATCTGCATTGGCCTGGTCGTTGGCACTCTTCGCATTGGCAATTGCCTGGTCTACATATCCAACGACTGTGAAATAGTCTTGCAGATACTGATCTTTCTTGGAATTGTCATTAAGGTACTGGCTCAACGAGGCAACCATGTAATAAGAGTAGGCATCGAGAGGATTCATGTTTCCTTTCATCTCTTTAAGAGCTTCCCCCAGCCAGCTATAAACAACAGTCTGATCGGTCTTTTCGCCCATCAGTTCCATATAATCATATGCCTTATACGCCAGGATGGTACCTTTTGCATCATCTTCTCCATAATATTTGATGCGCGTATCATATATCTCCATTGTTTTATCGAGGTACTCTTTTTTCTTTGCCGCATCGGGAGCAGCCTCATAAAGAGCCTTGAAGATACGTGGCCCGTAAATATAGATATTCTTGCTCGATGCAGGACAGTTTTCATAGACAGCCATCCAGGGTTTCAATGCACTTTCGTAAGCTTCAGCCTTGGCCGAAGTCTGCATGAGACTCAAATTAAGTCGACAGTTTATACTGTCTTCACCATGTCCGAAAGGTGCCTTAACAGGATCATAACCTGCCTTCTGGGCGTTGACACCAACGACCATTGCGATAGTCAGAAATCCCGATAATAATAATTTTTTCATATTCGCTGATGTTTTAATTAGTTCAATAAATTAGACTATTCCTCGCATGGTATAATCCAAGCAATCTTGGTTTCTACTCATTTGGCTTAACAGAATAGTTCATTTTTCTGTTGGTGTGATTTTGACGGACGGTTAAAACAAAAGTTTAATCATTTTCTGTTTTTTATTCCGTCTTCACTTCCTTTCCAATTAATTAAATTGTCTCTTGAAAAACCAGAACTCGTTGATATTCATGTTAACGGATATTTTAAACATATCCTGACTGATCATAAATTTTTGATCAGGCTGCTGCCTTGAGTAACCCAATCCAATGTTGATCATTGAGATGCGTCCCGACATATAATCAAGAAAGGGCAATCCTATTCCTACATTTACGCCATACTCCCTGAAACTGCCCGTCACCGCTTTGCTTGCATCGCTATCGGGTGGTGTGACACTAAAGTTGGCGTATGAGTTGGCAAAAGAGAGTCCTCCCCTGAAACGAATGCGATGAAAAAAGTTCTGACTTAACGGGTCAATTACATACTCCATACCGGCATTGAATCGATAAGCATTGTTGAAACGGTTTTCAGCGGTATGACCATCAAGCACAGCCGGATAATCAAGATTCTTCCAAAGCTGATAGGTACCGTCCAGTCCGATGAGAAATTTGCCGGTGCTGTATGTAAATCCTGCGCCGAAAGTGTGAGGCAACTGAAAAGAGGCATTCTTTAGGGTATCCGTGATAAGTATCTGGGAAGGAGACAACCATGGGTTTTCGTAGGGATCTCCCGTGTAAAGCATTTCGGTCGGCTTCACATCGGTCCGGGCATTCAACTTTGGAGTATATACCGCTCCAAGGGTAATGGAGCGGTTCTTATCGATCGGATAGGTAAACTGAAGTCCCAGATCATATTTCAGTTCACGAAAAGCATAATTGTATTTTGTCTCTCCAATTAATGCCGAGGTGGAAACGGGAGTGACCACACTGCTATGCGTAAAACTGCCGAAAAGGTAGTTTATATTTGCACCAATAGATAGATTTTGAATCGGCTCCCAGGCTAAACCGCCATATAGCTGCGTCAGCCCGCCCGTACCTCTGTAAGTTTCCAGATACTGTATGCCCGAAAGAGAACGCTTGTCGCCGAAATTATATCCCGTCTTTGAATAGGGAAGCAGGCCAACACTGGCCCCTACATTCCTGATCAACGGAAACTGTATTGCAACATAATCAAGATTGCCGTTATAAAAATCCCTCTTGTTCACATTGTCATTGAGCCGGGCCATGTGTCCCGAGACACCAAAGTCGAATATGAAAGTGAGCGAGTCAAGTTCGGAGTAAGATGCTGGATTACCGGGGTTTACCTGCTGACTGCGTCGTAAACCATAACTGATTCCTCCCATTCCCTCCGAGGCACCTAGAGCCGGATTCGATAATAGACCGTATCCATATCTGCTGTAAGGAGAGTTGGATCCTACCTGTTGTGCAAAAGATATAACGGTAATCGTGAGGAGAGCGATCAACAATAAGAACCGTTTCCTGATATTCATTTGTTTCTGTATAATAAATCGGCACCTGACCGCCTTATTCTTAAATATATTTGAGAGTGCAAAGATGACATATTTTTACGATGTCACCAACAAAAGAGCGAAAACATCTTGTTAAAAAGATTAAAGTTTAATAATTCTAAACGATTCATTCTCTCTCATCTGCGTGTTCAATGCTGTTTGTTTTCATCGCTTTTTTATAGCCATTGTACGAAACCACCTCAGAAAAGGGTTTTCGTTTCTTTTGCCTGAGAGGCTGCAGGCTGTAACCAATTGCAATGTCCAGCCAGACTCTCTTGGAGTCGGGTATTGACAACAGTTCCCTCATTCTGGGTTCGTTAAACCACCCCAAGATGCAAGACCCCAGTCCTTCGGCATGTGCAGCCAGTACAATATGCGCCGCTATGACACCCATATCCATCTGCGCATAATCCTTCTGCTTTACCCATCCGCCTATACCGGAAGTTAGATTCACTTTCTCCTCAACCAATACAATGTGGACAGGAGCCTGCTTGGTAAAGTGGTTCATTCCCAGAGCGCGGGCTGAAGTGGCATCGGCCACACTGTTTTTCAACTCCGGCTCATCTACCACAATGAGATGCCACGGCTGGGCATTGCATGCAGAGGGAGACAGGCGGGCGGCAGCCACAATGCGCTCCAGCTTTTCTTTCTCTACCGGCCGGGAAGCATCAAATGCACGGACACTCTGCCGGTTGGAAACAAATTCAAGGAAATCCATATCAAACGTTTAATGCAGCTATCCGGCTGACATACTTACCAATAATATCGAACTCAAGATTCACTACACTACCTTCTTCGATCTGGTGAAAGTTTGTATGTGCGTGAGTGTAAGGGATGATGGCCACCTTAAAGCTGTTCCAGGTGGGTTCAACCACGGTAAGGCTTACACCATTCACGGTTACGGAACCTTTATCTACCGTCAGGTATCCTTTTTTCGCCATTTCCTTGTCGAACGCGTAAGCAAAGGTGTAATACCAGCTTCCTCCGGCTTCGGTTACATTTTGGCATACTGCCGTCTGATCTACATGTCCTTGTACAATATGCCCGTCGAGACGGCCATTAAGAGGCATGCTGCGCTCCAGGTTCACTTTGCTTCCGATCTCCAGCAGGCCCAGGTTCGACCGTTCCAGTGTCTCCCGGATAGCCGTCACGGTATAAGTATCCCCATCCAGTGACACCACCGTGAGACAGACACCGTTATGCGATACGCTCTGATCGATTTTCAACTCAGCAGCAAAGGAACATCTCAACGTGATGTGGAGGTTTTCCCGCTCCCTGTTAAGAGCCACTACTGTGGCCGCTTCTTCTACTATTCCTGAAAACATATGATTAATTCGATGATGTGATATTATTACAACTGTATTTACCAGATTGATGCACGTGCCTCTTTCGGAAGATACATTGGACTGGAAGGTTGAATATGAAAGGCTTCATACCAGGCATCGATATGAGGCAAGGCACCATCTACACGCCATCTCCCGAGCGAATGCGGATCGATCTTCGTGAGCCGGAGAATTTCTGCATCGCGCACATTACCAGCCCATAGGTTGGCATAGCTCAGGAAGAAACGCTGTACAGGCATAAACCCGTCTATGGAATCATCCGACTGAGCTTGCTTAGTTTTCTGAAAAGCCTGGTAAGAGACCTGTAGTCCGCCATGGTCGGCAATATTTTCACCCAGTGTAAAAGTACCATTGGCATGTACCGTGTCAAGAACGACAATGTTATCGAAGTAATTCACCAGTACGTTGGCCCGCTCTTCAAATCTTTGTGCATCGCCGGCAGTCCACCAATCGGTAAGATTTCCCTCTTTGTCGAACTTTCTTCCCTGATCGTCGAAACCGTGAGTCATTTCATGACCTATTACCACCCCGATGCCGCCATAATTGATTGCATCATCTCCGTTCATATAAAAGAAAGGCGGTTGCAGAATACCCGCAGGAAAACATATCTCGTTTGAAGAGGGATTATAATAGGCATTCACCGTTTGTGGCGACATATACCACTTGGTCTTGTCCACCGGCTTTCCCAAATCAGCGATCATCTCACCATATTCAAATTCAGAGGCACGCACCATATTCTGCCAGTAGGAGTCTTTTGTGATTTCAAGGGAAGAATAATCTTTCCATTTATCGGGATATCCTATCTTGACAATGAAAGTACCCAGTTTTTCCTGTGCTTTGTTTTTGGTCTCTGCATCCATCCATTCGAGCTGGCTTATACGCTCTCCCAAGGCTGTCTTCAGATTGTCTACCAGGTTAAGCATCCGCTCTTTGGCTTGTGCCGGGAAGTATTTTTCCACATAAAGCTGTCCCACGGCTTCTCCCATCGCTCCATTCACCGCATCTATTGTCCTTCGCCAGCGTGGACGAAGCTCCTTGCTGCCGCTCAGCGTCTTTCCATAAAATTCAAAATTTGCATTTACAAAATCATCACCAAGGTAATTGGCTGCCGAATTAATCACTTTCCAGCTCAGGTAATCCTGTAATACCGCTACCGTCTCTTTCCGGATGATGGCAACCGCTGCCTTCACCGGTTCAATTTGTGAAACATTCAGGCTGTCTATATCTTTGGCGCCCATGGCCTCAAGATAAAGTTCCCATTCAAAAGGAGCTACCTGCGTGTTGAGATCGGCCACCAGCATCTTATGGTAATTCAGTTCCGGAATGCGCCTCATCTCTTTGGTAACATGCGCCTGTGCCAGTTCGGTTTCAAGTCGCATCACATTGTCTGCGGCCTGCTTTGCTGCAGCTTCTGCATACCCTGCATTCCGGAATTGGGTTTCCATGAGTGTAATATATGCGTTGCGCAGCATTTGGGAGTGATCGTCGGCAACCAGATAATAATCCCTGTCTCCCATGCCGATGCCCGACTGGTAAATGTGGGCGATGTTCATCTCGCTGTTTTTATCGTCTGCACCCACGGTAAATCCAAAAAATGGATTGGAGGCATAACGGCTCACCTTGGCCATCAGCTTCACTATATCTCTCTTATCCTTTGCGGCGGCAATCTCTTCAAGCTGTGACCGGAGCGGTGCCGCACCGTCGCTGTTCAGCTTCACGCTGTCCATACCCAACGCATAGAGGTCGCCCACCTTCTGCGCGTTTGATCCGGCAGGATTCTCCTGCGTACCCAGCGCCGTGATCAGGCTCTGTATCTGCACCTGATTCTCTTCACGCAACATATCGAAGGAGCCGTAGCGGGCATATTCGTCTGGAATGGGATTGGCCTTCTGCCAGCCTCCTGTAGCATATTGATAAAAACTCTCCCCGGGCATAACTGTCGAGTCGAGGTTCGAAAGACTGAGCTGCCCCTGCGGCTGCTCTGCTTTTTTTCCTGTACAACTTGTGGTTATCATTACAGACATGATAATGAAGAAATATAAAATTCGTTTCATACTTTGAATATCTGGATTTATACAAAAGTACAAAAAAATTTCATCCCGCAGTAACAATATCAGACAGCGAACAAAGCGTTAAGTTGTGCCTCTGCAAATCTACACCCTCCGCATAAAAACAGAAACAAGGCATGGATCACTCCCCGCCCTAAGGTGATAATTCAATCAAGCCTGGCAAGCTCTTCCTTGATCTCGAGCAATATTTTTTCACTTACAGGCACCAGAGGCAGACGAAGCCTGTTTTGAGCCATTCCTTTAAGATTCAGGATACATTTCACACCCGCGGGGTTACCTTCCACAAAGATCAGATGAAAAAGCCGGTTGAAATCCTTTTCCATCTTGTGGCGGACATTTATGGCATTGCCTTCAAGTGCACTGTTTACCAAACAGGACATCTCTCTTGGAAATGCGTTCCCAAATACTGAGATGACACCAATCCCACCCATCTCAATTACGGCAGTCGTAATGGCATCATCACCGGAGATGAGATGAAAACCCTGTGGAGCATCGTCGATAATAGCCTTTATCTGGTCCAGATTGCCCGAAGCCTCCTTCACAGCAATCACATTGCTACAGGCACGAGCAATACGAAGCGTGGTCTCTGCAGTCATATTTACACCGGTTCTCCCGGGGACATTATAGAGAATAAGAGGCAACGGCGACGCCTGTGAGAGCGCGTAATAATGTTGAAAAAGACCTTCCTGGGTGGGCTTGTTGTAATAGGGTGTCACTGAAAGTACCGCGCTGATGCCCGTAAAATCGACATGTTTAAGTTCTTCCACTACATCCGATGTATTATTTCCACCCACACCCATTACGACAGGTATCCTGCCATCCACTTTCTTCACGATAAAACGCACTATCTCGGCTTTTTCATTTTTACTAAGGGTAGGCGTTTCGGCTGTGGTACCCAACGCTACAATATAATCGGTACCATTCTCCAACTGAAAATCCAACAACCGGGAAAGTGCATCAAAATCAATGGCACCATCTTCCCTGAAAGGAGTAATTAATGCTACTCCCAAACCCTGTAAATGAATATTTGTCATGAATTGGTAATTTTTTCTTGCAATTTATCTCCGGAAAGCACATTTTAGTCTTAAAATGTTTCCAAAACGCAAAGGTACATATTTTTCAAAAATCAGACCCACATCTATTAAAAAACCTTCGCCATCGGGAATTATATCGGTGTGAATGTGTATCTTTGTAAGAGTATCCATCAGTTTCTGTTTAACTGACTGCTGCCATGCAATTCCGACCTGAAACATACCGACTGCCCGACCTGCCGATGCAACCTTTTGTCGACAGTGAAGAAATATGGGAGTATTTGAATAGCACCCTGTCCACTCCTGAAAAAGTGCGGAATATTATCAGCAAATCTCTGGATAAAAACAGATTGAATCTTGAAGAGACTGCCATTCTCATCAATGCGAATGACAAAGAATCGATAGAGTATATAAAAAGAGGGGCCAAAGATCTTAAGAAAAAAATCTACGGAAACCGGATTGTAATTTTTGCCCCGCTTTACATAGGGAACAAATGCTCGAACAACTGCACATACTGTGGTTTCAGAGCTTCAAATAAAGGACAGGTACGAAAAACACTCACCGACGACGAACTGGTGAAGGAGGTGGAAGCTTTGGAGGAGAACGGCCAGAAACGTTTGATTCTGGTATATGGAGAGCATGCACAGTATAACCCCCGATTTATTGCTGACACAGTCAGAAAGGTATACAGCGTAGAAAAAGGAAACGGGAAAATCCGCCGTATCAACATCAACGCAGCCCCCCTTGAAATTGACGGTTTCCGGATCGTAAAAGAAGCAGGTATCGGAACGTATCAGATATTTCAGGAGACCTATGATCGCGAGGCTTATAAAACATATCATCTCCGCGGGAGAAAGGCCGACTTCAATTACCGGCTTACAGCACTAGACCGTGCACAGGAAGCAGGCATCGACGATGTGGGCATCGGAGCGCTGATAGGTCTGTATGACTGGCGCTTTGAAGTGATGGGGCTGGTTCGTCACACCAACCATCTGGAAGCATGCTATAACGTGGGACCACATACGATTTCTTTTCCAAGAATAAAGGATGCGTCCATGCTTCAGATGGGAGACCGCTATTTTGCTTCCGATGAAGACTTCACACGTCTGGTGGCTATTCTCCGCCTGGCCGTGCCCTATACAGGCATGATTCTCACCGCCCGTGAACCGGCCAGGCTCCGTAATGAGCTGATACAATACGGCGTGTCTCAGATCGACGGCGGAACAAAAGTTGAGTTGGGAAGCTATGTCAGCAGTGAGCAAAATCACGATCTGAACAGGGGACAGTTTCGGATTAATGACAATCGTTCGCTCAATGAAATCATCGACGAACTGCTGGCACAGGATATGCTGCCTTCATTTTGTACCGCATGCTACCGCCTCGGGAGAACCGGCGAACATTTCATGGAGTTCTCCGTGCCAGGCTTTATCAAACGGTTTTGTACTCCCAACGCCATACTCACATTGGCAGAATATCTTGTAGACTATGCTCCTGAAAGAACAGCAAAAGAGGGATGGAAAGTGATAGAGAAAAATATGGACAGCCTCAGTGAGAGTATGCAAAAAGAGGTACGTCACAGAATAGTCAAAATAAAAGAGGGCGAACGGGATTTGTACTTTTAATAATCAGTTGTCTGATTACCAAAAGCGACCTTGTATCCCGCTGAATGTATAAATCAGGAACTTAACGCTGACTGTTGAACGCTGATAAATAATAAAATGAGTGTAAATAACCTTCATATCGGCATCTTCGGCCGGAGGAATACCGGAAAGAGCTCACTGATCAATATGATTACCGGGCAGGATATCTCCATTGTCTCCGATGTTCCGGGAACTACAACCGACCCTGTAAAGAAGTCGGTGGAGATATTCGACATTGGACCGGCCATCCTGATAGACACTGCCGGAATTGACGACCTGGGCGAAATTGGTTCAAAGAAAATTCGGAAATCACAGGAAGTAATCCGCAGGGTCGATTGTGCCATTTTACTGATTGCAGGAAATCAGTTCGGCGACTATGAGGTGAAACTGATCGAACAATTTCAAAAGAATGAGGTACCTTACCTCATTGCCCACAACAAAAGCGATATAGATAAAATAGCTGCGATTACCAAAAGTGCCATCCGGCGACACTCCCAGGCGGAAATTATCGATTTCAGCACGATCGACCCGGCAGACAAGGAGCGGTTAATTACCGCTTTAAAGCAGATCGTTCCCGAAGTAGCCCTTCAGAAAAGTTCATTGATCGGCGATCTTGTGAGACCCGGGGATGTAGTGTTGCTCATCACCCCCATAGACAGTGAAGCACCGGAAGGACGGATGATTCTGCCACAAAATCAGACGATCCGCGACGCACTGGATAACAAATGCATTACCATCGTGATAACCGACATCGGGTTACCCGACTTCCTGAAGCTGGGCATTACCCCTGCACTGGCAATCACCGACAGTTCCGTATTCGGGGTTGTGGCCGGGATACTGCCTGAAGAAATCCCGCTGACAAGCTTCAGCATTCTTTTTGCACGATTGAAGGGTAATTTTGATCTTTTCATGGAAGGGACTCGGCACATTGCAAAGCTTAAGGAGGGGGATTCCGTGCTTATTCTGGAGAGTTGTACACACCAAAACAGTTGCGATGACATCGGAAGGGTAAAAATTCCAATGCTGCTGCAGCAGTTTACATCAAAAGGATTGCACTTCACAGTTGTCTCAGGCCTCTCGGAGCTTCCGCCGGATCCAAGCGCCTTCTCACTTGTCATCCAATGCGGAGGCTGCATGATTACACGAAAACAGCTGATCAACAGACTAAAGCCGTTTATCGAGGCAGAAATACCCATCACCAACTACGGAATGGCACTTGCATTTCTGAATGGAATTTTTGAAAGGGCAACCTGCATTTTCACGAAAAGAGCAGGTGTATAAAAATATCGTACATCAATCATATGTTAGAGATTCTTCAGAAAAGCATGCTGTCGAAAGAGGAGATTGTTTCATTGCTCTCCCTTAGAGGGAATAAACAGCAACAACTGTTCAGTCATGCTGCAAATGTAAAACGACAACAGACAGGTAATATTGTCTGGCTTCGGGGGCTAATCGAACTCTCCAACCGGTGCATGAAGGATTGTTATTACTGTGGTATCAGATGTTCGAACAAAGAAGTCACCCGCTACAGTCTCACACACGACGAAGTGATGCAGGTAGTGACGCGGGCTTATGAGAAGGGATACGGTTCCGTGGCAATTCAGTCGGGAGAAGTCTCCTCAAAAACTTTCACGGACAAAATTAACAAAATGGTATCTGATTCCAAAAGGATGACCCAGGGAAAGATAGGCATCACCCTCTCCTGTGGTGAACAGTCTGAAGAGACCTATCGCCGTTGGTTTGAAAGCGGTGCCGATCGCTATCTCCTACGTATAGAGACTTCTTCGGAAGCATTGTACGGCAGATTGCACCCCAATGATGACATGCATAGCTATGTCAAACGGGTAAAAGCATTGGAGTCGCTCCGGAAAACAGGGTATCAGGTGGGTACGGGAGTCATGATCGGATTACCTTTTCAGACAAATGAGATGCTCGCAGACGACCTGCTCTTCATGAAGCAGTTCGATATTGACATGTGCGGCATGGGACCTTATATTGAACATACCAACACGCCGCTATATGCATTCAGGGAACAGCTTCCACCGGTCACAGAGAGGCTCAGCCTGAGTTTGAAGATGATTTCACTGCTACGTATCCTGATGCCCGACATCAATATTGCGGCCACCACCGCACTGCAGGCTATCCAGAAAGAGGGACGCGAACTCGCCATTCTGGCTGGAGCCAATGTGCTGATGCCAAACATCACTCCGAAACAATATCGTGACGACTACATTTTATATAACAGGAAGCCCCTCCCGGTCCACAGCGACGATGATGAGCTTGCTGCACTGGAAGAACGTCTGAAGGCCATAGATCACGAAATCGGATATTTCAGACAGGGAAATTCACTTCATTACAGGAAATTTATACGTAACAATTTTTATCCTCTTTCCACGTAGCGCGTGTGCAACAGATGATGCGATTGCTCTCCAAGGGGTTCTATAAGAAAATCATCATACAGACTGATGATCTCCGGGTTTTCGTGCGACTTGCGTATCGTCTTGTGCTCGTCTTCGAGGTAGATGGATGCCGCTCTTTTCTCGCGGACCTCCGCATTGGTCGGTATGGGTTGCCCACCTCCGCCCAGACATCCTCCCGGACATGTCATCACCTCGATGAAGGTATAGGGCGATGTACCGTTTCTTATCTGATCGAGCAGGATACCCGCATTTTTCAATGTGTGCGCAACAGCCACCTTCACGATGGTTCCATTCAGATTTATATCGGCTTCCCTTATCCCTTCCTGGCCCCGGACAACATAAAAATCGATATGTTCCGGCGGTTTCCCTGTATAAAGTTCATAAGCAGTCCTTAAGGCTGCTTCCATCACTCCACCCGTGGAACCGAACAGCACCGCTGCACCGGTCGACTTTCCCAGGGGGCTGTCAAACTCCTCGTTCGGGAGTTGCGTGAATTCAATGCCTGTTTCACGAAACATGCGCGCCAACTCCCGGGTAGTCAAAGAATAGTCGACATCAAAAAAATGCTCCTCCTGCGAAAGATTCATCCTCTCTTTCCAGTATTGAAATGCCCCATCCATTTCGGGCCTGCGGGCTTCATATTTTTTGGCAGTACAGGGCATGACCGAGACCACCACGATCTTTCGGGGATCAATGCCCGCCTTTTGGGCATAGTAGGTCTTGGCTACTGCCCCAAACATCTGTTGCGGCGACTTACAGGTGGAGAGATGTCCCAGTTGCTCCGGATAAAAATGCTCGATAAACTTGATCCATCCAGGAGAACAAGAGGTAATCATTGGCAATATACCGCCGTTATTTATGCGACGAAGCAGCTCGTTGCCTTCTTCCACAATGGTAAGGTCAGCCGCGAAATCGGTGTCAAAAACCTTCGAGAAGCCAAGACGTCGCAGCCCGGCCACCATCTGCCCGGTGACAAGGCTTCCATAAGGCATGCCCATCGCCTCTCCTATACCCACACGTACAGCTGGTGCTGTTTGCACAAGAACCACTTTTTCCGGATCCTGCAAGGCTTTTCTCACTTCGCCGACAGCACTTTTCTCCGTGATGGCTCCGGTAGGACATACCAGCGCACACTGGCCACAATTTGTACAGGCTACAAGCCCAAGACCTTCGTCGAGGAAAGTGGAAATCCTTGTTTTAAGACCCCGTCCCGCAAAATCAATTGCTTTCACATTCTGCAGGTTACTGCAAACAGCGACGCATCGCCCGCAAAGGATACATTTTTCCGGATCGCGCACCAGGGAAAGGGATGATTCATCTTTCGCATAATATTCTTTACGGGTTCGCTCAAAACGTCTCATATTGACCCCCATCACGAAGGTCAGCTGTTGAAGTTCACAATTTCCATTCCGGTCGCAAATCAGACAATCCTGCGGATGGTTGGCCAGCAACAGTTCCACATTCAATTTCCTGGCCTCCATGGCACGGGGACTGTCTGTAAATATCTCCATTCCCTCGGCTACCTTTGTGATGCAGGAGCGCAACAACGACCTGGCGCCCTTCACCTCAACCACACACACGCCACAGGAAGCATTCTGAGACACATCCTTCAGATAACACAACGAAGGCACATGAATGCCCGCCGTGCGGCATGCCTGCCAGATGGTACTTCCTTCGGCGGCCTGAACTGTCCGGTTATTTATTCTGACTTCCATCGTATGCTTGTTTTATCTATTGACATCGTACATCACACCGAAGACACCTTTCCACCTCATTCCTTGCCTGCTCGCCCGTAAACCCGAAGGAGATCTCATTGAAATTGTTTACCCTGTCTCTCACCGAGAGCCTTCTGGCCATATTTTTGGGACTGGGCCTCGGATTCCGGGGAACCTCATTTCCGTAATGAAATTCGCGCGACAAGAGGGAGAATCTCTCTTTGCCCATCAGCGCCCTATCGATAGCGGCGGCGGCCTTCTTTGCCATTCCCATTGCCTCGGCAGCGGTTGCGGGACCGCTGACAACGTCGCCACCGGCGTAGATTACGGGATCAGATGTCCGGAAGGTAAACCGATCCACGGCAATTCGTCCATCCCTTGTCAGCGATACCCTGCCTGCCAGCTCCTCCGAAGAGACCTGCTCTCCTATTGCCAGAATCAGGGTATCGCAGGGAATATCCTCAAACAATCCCGTTGCAACCGGATTTCTTCTTCCGGAACGATCTATGCTTCCTGGTTTCATTTTTTCGATGCGCAACGCCCTGACAACTCCCGCACTGCCGGTAACAATTTCGTGAGGAGCTGCGAGAAAACGGAATTTTATCCGCTCCTCTTCCGCCTCTGATATCTCCACTGCATTGGCCGGCATATCTCTCTTTTCGCGCCGGTACACAATAGTCACCTCCTTACCAAGCCGCAGGAGAGAACGTGCAGCATCAATGGCCACATTGCCCGCACCCACGATCACAACCCGCTGTCCTGTTTGGGGAATCCTGCCCATTGCCACTTCCTTCAGAATCTCACTCCCGGCAAATACCCCTTTTGCATTTTCACCCGGGATGTGTAGGACCGTATCTTTCCATGCACCTATTGCCAGAAAGAGCGCGTCCGACTCTTTTTTTAATTCTTCCGGCAAAAGATTTCTTCCCAGCCGTCGATTCATTTTAAATTGAACGCCCAGTCTTCTGATCAATTTTATCTCTTTCTGCAGAAGTTCTTTGGGCAAACGATATTGAGGTATGCCATAACGGAGGATTCCGCCTGCCTCAGGCATCGCATCGTAAACCGTCACATCGTGTCCCAGACGTACGAGATAAAAGGCTGCCGTGAGTCCCGCAGGACCTGCACCCACGATGGCAATCCTTTTGCCTGTGGGCGGCAGCTTCTCCTTGATCAGCTTCCGGTATATATCCTCCTCCTTTCCAAGTTGATAGATGGTGTCGGCCAGATAGCGATGTATCTCGCCCTGCGAAACAGGCTGGTCGAGCATCTCACGGCGACAGCGCATCTGACAATGGAAATGACAGATCCGTCCCAGTGTACCCGGCAATGGATTGTCGCGCAGGGTAAGTTCAAATGCATCCTCCCATCGCTCCTCCTTTATCAGTTCAATATATCCGGGAATGTTCATGTGCAGCGGGCAACTATTTTCGCACAGCGCCGGGAACAGGGACTCGCAGGTACCGGCATGACAGCGTTTTTCCCTTATATGCTCCTCATACTCATGCCGGAAATATTTCAACGTTGTCATGACCGGATTGGGAGCTGTCTGCCCGAGCGCACAGAGCGACGAATCCTTGATCACCCCGCCAAGCAGTTCAAGCATGGCCAGGTCGGTAGCAGTCCCCTGCCCCCGGGTGATGCGGGTGAGGATGGCGAGTGCCTGGGCAAGTCCTTCGCGGCAGGGCGTGCACTTGCCACATGACTCTCCTGCATTGAATTCGAGAAAGTAGCGCGCCACATCCACCATGCAGTTGTCCTGATCCATCACCACCATGCCGCCCGACCCCATGATGGCCCCTATGCTGTTCAGCGATTCGTAGTCGACCGGTGTGGAAAAATATTCCAACGGTATGCACCCTCCCGATGGTCCTCCTGTCTGTACCGCTTTCACCCGTTTGGGGGTGCCCGTTCCTTCACCAATGGCGAATACAAACTGCTCCAGCCTGGAGCCAAGCGGAAGTTCCACCAGTCCGGTATTCTTTACCTTGCCAACCAGCGAGAAGACTTTGGTACCGGCGCTTTTCCCCGTCCCGATCGCTTTGAACCACGCACTCCCTTTCTCCATAATGACCGGGACGTTACACCAGGTCTCCACGTTGTTGATATTTGTAGGTTTTCCATACAACCCCCTGCTTGCCGGATAGGGGGGACGAGGCATCGGGCGGCCGGCTTTTCCTTCGATGGATGCGATCAGCGCCGTCTCTTCACCACAGACAAATGCACCGGCTCCTTCCACCACATCCAGCCTGAAGTTCAGTCCGGAACCCATAATATTCCTGCCCAACAGCCCCAGCTCCTCAGCCTGCGCGATCGCTTTTTTCAACCGCTTCACGGCAAGAGGATACTCTGCTCTTACATAAGCAATTCCACTATCGGCGCCCATCGCATAAGCGCCAATCAGCATCCCCTCGATCAACATATGGGGGTCGCTCTCAATTTCATTGCGGTTCATATAGGCGCCGGGGTCACCCTCATCGGCATTGCAGATAATATACTTGCGATCAGACTCCTGCTTCTGCATAAGAGACCACTTTACCCCGGCAGGGAAACCGGCGCCGCCGCGTCCGCGGAGGTTCGACACAGTCACTTCGCTGATTACTTCGGCCGGCGAAAAACCGGCAAGCACCTTTGCCAGGGCACTGTAGCCTCCAACAGCAATATAATCCCTGATCTCTTCGGGATCAATGAGCCCGGCATGCCGCAACACCACCTTCTGCTGTCCCTTAAAAAAAGGAATCTCATCCCAATGAGGGATATCCTCATATCCTTTGCCAAACTCCACACTGGAGGTCAGAAAATCCCACCTGTCGATCCGGCACAAAAGCTTACTCCGGCAGAGCCTGTCTTTTACAATGCTTTCAACGATACGAACCGCATCCTTTTCGTTCACTTTACTGTAGACAAGCATCGGCACACCCGGCCGGTAGAGCATAACCACCGGCTCTTCGGCACAGAAGCCGAAACATCCTGTCTGCTTGAGTATGCATTCGATACCGTCCTCCGCTATCTGCCTCATGATACGGTCGTGGACCACGCCTGCACCATTTCCGATACCACAGGTACCCATCCCCACCAGTATCATCGGCACATCAGGAAGAATTCTCCCCTTATCCTGTTCCTGTAATATTTTAATTTCGGACGGTCTCATACGATTATTTTTTTTTGGTTTTTCCGTTCTTTACCTGGGTCATGATCTTCAGCAATTTCTGTGTATTCACATTACTATGAATCACTCCATCCACTTCCACAACAGGAGACTGAGCGCACTGCCCAAAGCAGGCTACCGTTCGCACAGTGAAAAGATGGTCGGAAGTGGTATAGGAGGAATCCGCACCATCTACACTGCTTCTTATACCCAACAAGGTAGTGACATTATCCAGGAGGCCTTTTGACCCTTTGGTGTGGCAGGCCGTACCCCTGCAGACAACAACCGTATGTTTACCCTGAGGCTTCAGATTGAAGTAGGAATAAAAGGTAGCTACACTGTACACCTGTGTATAAGGTATATTCATTTTCTTTGAGATCTCCGCCAATGTTTCACCAGATAAATATTTCAGGGGATTCTTCTCCTGTACTTCTTCCAGCGCGGTAAGCAACATGCCGGGCTTTCCCCGGTGCTTTTCTATAATCTCATCGAGGATGCCTCCCGGAAGCGGAGTGTGGGTTAGTGTTTCCATAAGACAGATTTTTTAAAAAGGCACATCGCAACAGATACATACTGAGATCTCCAGCATCTCTGGTAATCCATACTATTCACCTACAAATATAGTATAACTGCAGTAATTAAAGAAATATTTCTTTAATTATTTTCGATTCAGATTTTGCCTTTTCATATTTTCTTTACCGGCTGTCGTGTTGAGAGGTGAAGGAGAAAGCCGGAGCAGTCAGGATGATACAGAACGTGCAAATTACCAGGTAGTAGCAGTCTCCGGAAAAAAGTATGTATTCGTACTGAATTATTTTGTACTTTTGTGAAAAATTTGGGTGTTGCGCCCAACTATTTGACAGAACATGCAAAATTTAGAACTTAGTGAACAGGAAATCATACGTCGGCAGAGTCTGGATGAATTGAGACAGGTGGGAGTAGAACCTTATCCCGCTGCCCTGTATGAAGTAAACGCCTGGTCCACAGACATAAAATCAGAATTCACTGATGAGGCAAATCACCGTCAGGTAAGCATTGCTGGCCGCATCATGACACGCCGCATCATGGGAAAAGCCTCATTCATTGAGCTGATGGACTCCAAAGGACGTATCCAGGTATACATTACCCGTGACGACATTTGCCCCGAAGAAAATAAGGATCTTTATAACGTCATATTTAAAAAGCTGACAGACATTGGTGACTTCGTGGGAATTACCGGTTTTGTCTTCCGTACGCAAACCGGCGAGATCTCGGTGCATGCGGAAACATTTACCATTCTGTCAAAATCGCTCAGACCACTGCCGGTAGTAAAGATGAAAGATGGTGTCGCTTTCGACAAACTTACTGATCCCGAATTACGCTTTCGCCAACGTTACGTAGATCTTCTGGTAAATGACGGCGTGAAGGATTTATTTGTGAAACGTACCCGCATCTTTGATGCTATGCGGGAATATTTCAACAAGGAGGGCTACCTCGAAGTCGACACTCCCGTGCTCCAGAGTATCCCCGGAGGTGCTGCAGCACGTCCCTTCATCACACATATGAACGCGCTCGACATCGACCTTTATCTGCGCATAGCCAATGAATTATACTTAAAAAGGCTGATTGTTGGCGGATTTGAGGGGGTCTACGAATTCTCCCGCAACTTCCGGAATGAAGGAATGGACCGGACGCATAATCCGGAATTTACAGTAATGGAAATTTACGTGGCATACAAGGATTACCGCTGGATGATGGAATTTACCGAGAAGATGCTGGAACATATCGCATTGAAAGTACTCGGAACCACGAAGGTGAAGGTGGGAGATCATGAAATTGACTTCAAGGCTCCTTATCGCCGCGTGACCATGATCGATGCCATCAAAGAACATACCGGCATAGATATACACGGGATGGATGAAGAACAGCTCCGCGGGGTTTGTCACAAACTGGAAATAGAGCAGGATGAGACAATGGGCAAAGGCAAGCTGATTGATGAAATATTTGGCGAAAAGGCCGAAGGGCACTACATTCAGCCTACTTTCATCATCGACTACCCTATTGAAATGTCACCCCTCTGCAAACGGCACCGCGACAATCCGGAGCTCACTGAACGCTTCGAGCTGATGGTCAATGGAAAAGAACTTGCAAATGCCTACTCGGAACTGAACGACCCCATTGATCAACGCGCACGTTTCGAGGAACAACTTCGTCTTTCCGAGAAAGGTGATGATGAAGCGATGTTTATCGATCAGGATTTTCTGCGTGCCCTCGAATACGGGATGCCACCCACTTCGGGCATGGGGATAGGCATGGACAGGCTGACCATGCTGCTCACCGGGCAGACAACCATTCAGGAAGTGCTGCTTTTCCCCTTAATGCGACCTGAAAAGAAAGAAAAAAGAGATCCCGTGACAGAATTTACGCAAGCAGGTATTCCGGAGGAATGGGTAGCCGTGATTCAGAAAGCCGGATATCTTCAGGTTAAAAGTCTCCGCGATTTAAACCCCAACAAATTTCATCAGGAGATATGCGGATTGAATAAAAAGTTCAAAATGGGACTGAACAATCCCACGTCCGAGGAAGTTAAAGTATGGATAACCAGTGCATCGGAATAATCAAAACCGAAATTACGGACTAATATTATGACGGATTCAATCGGGAAAATCTGTATTTTGGGAGGCGGCACATGGGGTACTGCACTTGCCAAGATTGTATTGATGAACCAAAAGCATATGAACTGGTTCATACGTCGCGATGAGCAGATAGAAGGATTTTACAAACTGGGACATAATCCCAATTACCTGACCAACGTAAAATTCAATCTGGCCCAGATTACTTTTTATTCCAACTTCGAAAAGGCAATCAAAGAATCTGACACAATCATCATTGCCATCCCCTCTCCTTTCGTGAAACAATATTTCCGCAGGATATGGAACAGCACTTTCCGTGACAAATTTATGGTATCGGCGCTCAAGGGAATCATTCCCAACGACAACATGGTGATGAGTGAGTTTCTTGCCTCCAATTTTAAAATCTCCGCAGAAAATATAGGTGTCATCTCCGGACCCTGTCATGCCGAAGAGGTGGCGCTGGAACGATTGTCGTTTCTGACTGTTGCCAGCAAGGACGCATCTAAAGCCACACTGCTCGCCGAAGGGATTACGTCGCGTTTGCTCAAGGCCCGTGTATCGAATGACGTGGTGGGCATTGAACTTGCGGCAGTATTAAAAAACATTTACGCCATTGCCGCAGGTATCTGCCAGGGCCTGTTGTATGGCGATAATTTTCAGGCAGTACTGATGAGCAACTGTGCCGGTGAAATGGCGCGTTTTCTGAACGGCGTCCTGCCCATTGAACGAAATATCACCGAACAGCATTATCTGGGAGATATGCTCGTGACCGGTTATTCGCAGTTCAGCCGCAACAGGACACTGGGTGCCATGATAGGTAAAGGTTACTCCGTGAAGACGGCGCAGCTCGAGATGGAGATGATTGCCGAAGGATATTACGGGGCAAAATGTATTTACGAACTGAACAGCCGCTTCAGGATCGATATGCCCATTGCACAAACAGTTTATCAGATATTATATGAGAAGCTGGCACCTCAGGCTGCCATTAACAGGTTGATCGATTATTTTTGAAAGTATACAGAACCAACATTCTACGGATTAATACAGCATACACATGGATAGTATTCAATTAAACATTAAGCAGGTATTCGATTTCCTCTCAGAAGAGTTAATACTTAATCAGGCATTGCATGCCACAGCATGCAATCAGGCACTACACGACGGGTCACGTGAAGGAAATGACTTCCTGGGCTGGGTAAACCTTCCCTCTTCCATTACAGAAGAAGATTTCAGGGAGATCGAAGATGCAGCCACCGTGTTAAGGACACACTGCGACGCCGTAGTGGTGGTGGGTATCGGCGGGAGCTATCTGGGCGCCCGTGCAGTGATTGATGCCCTTACGGGATCATTCGACTGGCTACAGGACAAAAAATCACGTAAAAATCCCGTAATTCTTTATGCCGGCAACAACATCGGCGAAGATTACCTGCATGAGTTAATGGACTGGCTTCGAGACAGGGAGTTTGGCATCATCAACATTTCCAAATCGGGAACCACGACCGAGCCGGCCATCGCATTCCGTCTGTTGAAAGATATGCTGGAGAATAAGGTGGGCAAAGACGAGGCCAGACAGCGGATTGTAGCCATCACCGACGCCTCCAAAGGGGCGCTTCGCTCCCTTGCCACCACGGAAGGCTACAAGACGTTTGTCATCCCCGACAATGTTGGCGGACGTTATTCGGTGCTTACCCCCGTAGGGCTACTGCCCATTGCAGTTGCAGGGATAAATATCCGCAAACTGGTGGGTGGCGCCGTCGAAATTGAAAAGGCGACGGAACCGTCTACCTCTTTCGACTACAACCTCCCGGCCATCTACGCGGTAATTCGCAACGAACTCTACAAACAGGGCAAGAAGATTGAGATCCTGGTTAACTACCACCCCAAACTCCACTTCCTGGCCGAATGGTGGAAGCAACTCTACGGCGAAAGTGAAGGAAAGGACAACGTGGGTATCTTCCCTGCAGCAGTGGACTTCACCACCGACCTGCATTCCATGGGACAATGGATCCAGGAGGGAGAACGGACCATTTTTGAAACGGTGATTTCAGTGAAAGAACCAGGCAAGAAAGTACAAATTCCACATGACGACAGGAATCTTGACGGACTCAACTTTCTGGAAGGCAGACGAGTGGATGAGGTAAACAAGATGGCCGAACTGGGCACCCGCATCGCGCACGTAGACGGAGGAGTTCCCAACCTGCAGATTGAACTGCCGGAACTGAACGAAAAATATATCGGACAGTTGATTTACTTCTTTGAAAAGGCCTGCGGTATCAGCGGCTACCTGTTGGGGATCAACCCCTTCAATCAGCCGGGAGTGGAGGCATACAAGAAGAACATGTTTGCCCTCCTCGAAAAGCCGGGATACGAAGAAGCCACAAAGGCCATCAAGGCAAGACTGTAGTAATATTAAAGCTATTGAAAGAACCGCCGGGCCGCTTTAAGTGGCTCAGCGGTTTTATTGTAAAAAGAAATGAATAAATTATTGAACGAATACCTGCGACAGAATCAGCATCGCAGCTTCAACCTCAAGGCCGTCATCTTTGATATGGACGGCGTATTATACGACTCCATGCCGGCTCACGACAAGTCGTGGCAGCAAACGATGGACGAGCTTAAGCTGCAACACATACCCTATGAATTTTATCTTCAGGAAGGCAGAATAGGTAAATCGACCATCAACGCCATTTTTCAACGAAACCTGCAGCGTGACGCTACGGAGGAAGAAGAGCAGAGAATTTATGCCCGGAAATCGGAGCTGTTTCAGCAATACAACAGCGGCGCCACCATACCTGGAGCGAAGGAAGTATTGGACTACGTAAAAGAGGAGGGACTGACCCCTGTGCTGGTCACAGGCTCGGGCCAACCCTCCCTGCTAGACCGCCTCGACACCCATTTTCCCGGCGTCTTTACACCGGAAACAATGGTAACTGCCTTTGACGTGGTACACGGGAAGCCCCATCCCGAACCATTCCTGATGGGACTGGAAAAGGGTGGCAACCTGCAGCCCAACCAGGCCATCGTAATCGAAAATGCGCCACTGGGTATCGAAGCGGCAGTAGG
The DNA here is from genome assembly GCF_056629195.1 of Proteiniphilum sp. LBM24028. Lineage (NCBI taxonomy): Bacteria > Pseudomonadati > Bacteroidota > Bacteroidia > Bacteroidales > Dysgonomonadaceae > Proteiniphilum > Proteiniphilum sp. LBM24028. The sequence goes on from NZ_CM152817.1 coordinate 2,958,651, forward strand.
TGCAGGTATCTTTACCATTGCCGTTAATACAGGTCCGCTTCCAGACTCGGTATTGACAGACGCAGGCGCAGCCATTGTCTTCCACTCCATGACCGAGCTGCTTGGAGCACTACCGGAAATAATCCATCTGACAAAGTCGATTATCGTATAAATCAGCCTCTTCATATTCTCCTCAAATTTAAGAGATTTGTTTCTTTTCCGTAATTTATCCGATTTTTACTAACTTTGCCGGAACAGCTGTAATCTCATAGAATATGCAGATAAATGAGTTCGGATTTCTTCGGGTGGCAGCCGCATCACCCGGGTTGAGGGTCGCAGATTGCGCTTTCAATACCCAGGAAATAAAAGCGGTGATTGAACGAGCCTTAAAGGAAAACGTACAGATTATTTGTTTTCCCGAACTCTCCATCACGGGATATACCTGTGGCGACCTCTTCTTCCAGGAAGCCCTGCAGCACAAGGCTGTGGACTCGCTGGCAGAGCTGGTGCCCTTTATGAAAGAAAGGCCCTCCCTCATTGCTATCGTGGGACTGCCACTAAAGATCAAAAGCAGCCTTTTTAATGTGGCTGCCGTTGTATCCGCCGAAGGCATTTTGGGGTTGGTCCCCAAAAAGAATATTCCCAACGACCGGGAGTTCTACGAAAAAAGATGGTTCGCCTCGGGGAACGATTTGCATCTGTTTTCGGTGGATATACACGGCGAAAAGGTGCCCATCACTCCCGGAGGCATGATTTTCCACACCCCGTATGCAAATTTCGGTATCGAGATATGTGAAGACCTCTGGGCACCCGTTCCTCCCTCCTCTGCCCTGGCACTGCAGGGAGCGGATATCCTGTTCAATCTCTCGGCCAGCAACGAGCTGGTGGGGAAACACCAATACAGGAAGTCACTGGTGCTCCAGCAGTCGGGCCAATGCAACGCGGCCTATGTCTATGCTTCGGCCGGCTGGGGGGAATCGACCACCGACCTGGTCTTCTCAGGAGCCTGTCTGATTGCGGAAAACGGATCGTTGCTGGCGGAGTCGAAACGTTTCTCGACAGAAAGCGAGCTGATCATTGCAGATATCGATATAGACGTGCTACGACACGACCGGATTAAAAACAGCAATTATCTGGCAGTCATGCCGGAATCCTCCGTGGAAATCGACTGCATGTTACTTCCCGGCACTCCCGACAAATGGTACCGGACATTTAACCCCTACCCGTTTATTCCATCCGAAGAGATGGCCGGAGACCATCTTCCGGAAGTATTCCAGATCCAGACACACGGCCTGGCACAACGGCTCCGGCATACCGGGATAACAACAGCGGTCGTGGGTGTTTCGGGGGGACTGGACTCTACGCTCGCTCTCCTGGTAACGATCAAAACATTCGACATCCTCGGACTGCCGCGTGAAAATATTCACGGGATCACCATGCCAGGGTTTGGTACCACCAAAAGGACCTATCACAACGCCATGGAACTGATGAAGTCGGCAGGCGTGACCATGAAGGAGATTTCCATTGTGGAAGCTGTCACTCAACATTTCAGGGATATCGGGCACCCCGTCGATGAGCACAACGTGACCTACGAAAACAGCCAGGCGCGCGAACGTACCCAAATTCTGATGGATTATGCCAATAAGACAGGCGGACTGGTGGTGGGTACCGGAAACATGTCGGAACTTGCCCTTGGATGGGCTACATACAACGGCGACCACATGTCAATGTATGCTGTGAACTCGAGCATACCCAAGACTCTGGTAGCCACACTGGTACGATGGATCGCCGATCACAGGATGGAAGAACCGGCCCGCAGCATCCTTCACGATATACTGGATACGCCATTCAGTCCCGAACTCCTGCCGGCGGACGAAGAGGGAAACATAGCCCAAAAAACGGAACATTTCGTGGGGCCCTATGTACTGCATGATTTTTTCATGCACCGCATGCTGCGGTATGGCGATGGGCCTAAACGTATTTTTTTCCTCGCCTGCCAGGCTTTTAGCAAAGCCTATGCTGCGGACGAAATAGGTCAGTGGCTGAGAGTATTCTACAAGCGTTTTTTTGCGCAGCAGTTCAAACGCTCCTGCATGCCCGACGGTCCAAAAGTGGGTTCCGTGAACCTCTCACCCCGCGGCGACTGGCGCATGCCGAGCGATGCCGTTGCTGACACCTGGCTCAACGAACTGAAAAACGATCCCGACATACATAATCCTGAACCCCGTATATCGAAACATTGAAACATCGAAACATCGAAACGTTGAAACGTTGAAAAAACGAACCCCCGAAACCCTAAAATATAAAAACGTTCAACCTTTTAAACATGCAACAACTCATCTCGCTTTTTACTGATTATACCGGAAAAGGTAATCCCGGTTTGGAGGCAATGCCCTCGTCGGGCTCCAACCGAAAATATTTCCGGCTTCAGCGCGACAACATCTCCCTTATCGGTGTACACGGGGAGTCGCACGACGAAAACCGGGCATTCATCCGGTTGGCGGAGCATTTCCGGGAACAGCAGCTGAGTGTTCCGCAAGTACTTGCCGTATCGGAAGACGAGATGTTTTACCTGCAGGAAGATCTGGGAAATACCCATTTATTCGATGTAATCAAGGGGGGCAGGCTGACCGGCGTGTTCAGTCACGACGAAAAAGAGCTTCTGCACAAGACCATCTCCCTGCTGCCCGATATTCAATATGCCGGAGCCCGTAATCTCGATTTCAGTGTCTGCTACCCGTTGCCTGAGTTTAATCGACGCTCTGTGATGTGGGATCTGAATTACTTCAAGTATAGTTTTCTGAAGACCACCGGTATGGATTTTAGGGAAGACCTGCTCGAAAACGATTTCGAGAAGCTGGCAGAGATCCTGCTGAAAGATGGTTCCCATACGTTCATGTATCGCGACTTTCAGTCTCGGAACGTGATGCTGTTGAAGAATGTCCCCTACTTCATCGACTTCCAGGGGGGACGAAAAGGGCCGGTTTATTACGATGTGGCATCGTTCCTATGGCAGGCGAAAGCCAACTTCCCGGCGGAGTTGCGCGACGAACTGATTGTGACCTACATTGCCGCGCTGCGGAAATACCGCCCCGTGGAGGAAGGAGACTTCCTCGAACAGCTGCGCCAGTTTGTCCTCTTCCGCACTTTACAGGTGCTCGGAGCATATGGATTCAGGGGATATTTTGAGAAAAAACCACATTTCATCCAGAGCGTACCCTTTGCCCTGGACAACCTGCGCGAACTGCTGAAAGACGGCTTTGACGAGTATCCCTATCTGTGCAATTTATTAAAGGAGATGACCGACCTCAAACAATTTGCCGATTCGCGCAAACGGGAGCTGGAGGTACGGGTTTATAGTTTTGCCTACAAGAAAGGCATTCCGGACGATGCCTCGGGCAACGGAGGCGGCTATGTGTTTGACTGTCGTGCCATCAATAATCCGGGGAAATATGAACGGTACAACAACGTGACCGGACTGGATGAGCCGGTAATAAAGTTTCTTGAGGACGACGGGGAAATAGTAACCTTCCTGAATGCCATCTATCCTCTGGTCGATCAGCATGTGAAGCGTTACATGGAACGCAACTTCACCAACCTGATGATCTCTTTCGGATGCACCGGCGGCCAGCACAGGTCGGTTTATGCCGCCCAGCATGTGGCGGAACATATCTCAAAAAAATTCGGGATAAAAGTATCGCTGATTCACCGGGAACAAAACCTGGAACAGGAATTCAGAAAACAATGAAAGCAATGATCTTCGCCGCGGGACTCGGCACACGACTAAAGCCTCTGACCGATTCCCTCCCCAAAGCGCTGGTATCGGTGGGGGGAAAACCCTTGCTGCAGCACATTATAGAAAAGCTCAAACAGTCGGGGTTCGATGAGATCATCATCAACATCCATCACTTTGGCCAGCAAATCATCGATTTTGTGGAAGAAAACAATCGTTTTGATATCCGGATTGAATTTTCAGACGAACGGAAGAAGCTGCTCGACACGGGCGGAGGTATCAAAAAAGCATCCTGGTTCTTCGACGACAATAAACCGTTCCTGGTACACAACGTGGACATCCTGTCCAATGTTGATCTCCACAGGCTCGTGATCTATCACCGTGAAGCCGGATCAGAAGCCACCCTGGTATGTAGTAAGCGTCAGACGTCACGTTACCTCCTCTTCGATGAATCTGACCATTTGAGAGGATGGATCAACGAAAGCACCGGAGAAATAAAATCACCTTTCCCGAATTTCAATCCGTCAGACTGCCAAAAGTTTGCCTTCTCCGGAATTCATATTCTTCAGCCTTCAATTTTCCGTTATATGCAAAATTTTCCGGACAAATTTTCCATTATTGATTTCTATCTTTCGATTTGTAAAAAAGAAAAAGTGAATACCTACCTTCCGGCAAACCTGAAGATGATAGACGTGGGAAAATGGAATTCCCTCGAAGAAGCTGAAAGCTTATTGCTATAATCATTTTGTTACGATGTACTTCCTCTATGTTTTCAGTTTTATCACTCTCTTTTAAAACTATACACATAATACTCATTCAAATATCCCCCCTATTAACCTAATTTTATTATTAATATAGACAACAACAAGGCTGTAAAATGTTAAATACTTGTCATATAATAAATATTTTTACTTTTTATTTGCTTATTAAAATATTTAATGTTTAATTTGCGGATATATAAATAAATTATTTAATCCTATAAAAAATCAAAACTTGTCAAAATAAAAAAAATGATTAATTTTAATAGTTTATCAATGCAATATAGAACCGAATTGCTTGAAAATGTAATTCCTTTCTGGCTTACACACTCTCAGGATAAAGAGTTCGGGGGCTATTTCACCTGTCTCGACCGGCAGGGAAACATCTATGACACAGATAAGTTTGTATGGCTACAGGGACGCCAGGTTTGGATGTTCTCTATGTTGTATAATAAGGTGGAAAAAAGGCAAGAGTGGCTCGATTGCGCCATTCAGGGTGGAGAGTTCCTGAAAAAACAGGGACACGACGGTAATATGAACTGGTATTTCTCTCTAACCCGCGAAGGAAAACCTATCATTGAACCCTACAACATTTTCTCTTACACCTTTGCAACAATGGCTTTCGGACAACTGAGTAAAGCCACAGGAAACTCTGCCTATGCAGAGATTGCAAAAAAAACATTCGATATCATACTTTCGAAAAGAAACAACCCGAAAGGAAAATGGAACAAAGCATATCCGGGAACGAGAAACCTGAAATCATTCTCCCTGCCCATGATCCTCTGCAATCTGTCACTCGAAATCGAACACCTGCTCGATAAAGAATTTCTGGAGCAGATTATGGAAGAGTGTATCCACGAGGTGATGGAGATCTTTTTACGCCCCGAGTTAGACGGGCTGATCGTGGAGAACATAAATGAAGATGGTTCCCTCTCAGACACCTTCGACGGTAGGCTTATGAATCCCGGACATGCCATCGAGGCAATGTGGTTCATCATGGATCTGGGCTTAAGACTCAATCGTCCTGCATTGATCGAAAAAGCGGTAGAGACAACGCTGAAAATGGTAGAATACGGCTGGGACAGGGAGTATGGCGGCATCTACTATTTTCTGGACCGGAAAGGTTTTCCTCCTCAACAATTGGAATGGGATCAGAAACTATGGTGGGTACATATTGAGGCACTGATTTCCCTGCTGAAAGGCTGTCAGCTGACAGGTTCACAAGAATGTCTCTCCTGGTTTGAGAAAATTCATGACTACACATGGAGCCATTTTAAAGATCCTGAATACCCAGAATGGTGGGGTTATCTCAACCGCAGGGGAGAGGTACTGCTCGATCTGAAAGGTGGCAAATGGAAAGGTTGTTTTCATGTTCCGAGGGGTTTGTTTCAGTGCTGGACCATTTTAGATAAAATAAATCAAATTGAAAATAGAACAACAATTGAGGAAAATATAACAGTACAATAATCTAAAGAGTAGCTTAAATAATGACCTAAATGAATGAAAAATGAAAAGAAAAATCTTTAGTCTATGGAAAGGATCTCTATTCATCGTATCAATATGGATGATTTCCTTGTCAATGCTTGCACAAAATTTAACCGTTAATGGAATAGTAAATGACACTAATGGAACACCCTTAATTGGTGTAACTATTCAATTACAAGGTGAAAACACAGGTACAATTACGAATATCGATGGCAATTTCACTCTTATGAATGTTCCTCCAAATGCGATTTTGGAAGTTACATATGTTGGAATGAATCCACAAAGCATACAACTAGCAGGGAGGTCATTTCTTCGTATCATCATGGAAGAGGATACTGAACTATTGGAAGAAGTGGTTGTCGTTGGATATGGCACACAAAAAAAGATTCATATGACTGGTGCTGTATCACAAGTTGCAGGAGAGCTTCTAAAAAAGGCTCCTACTGGAAATATTTCGGCTATCATGCAAGGACGTATACCAGGATTAATTTCAAAACAGCAGAGTGGACAGCCCGGAAATGATGGTGCTAACTTATACATCCGAGGGGTTGGTTCTGGAAGTATTCTTTATGTTATTGATGGGGTTCAAAGCGATTTTTTCCCAAACCTTGTAGCTGATGAGATTGAGTCAATCACAATCTTAAAAGATGCCGCAAGTCAAGCGGTATTTGGTTTGAGAGGATCAGGGGGAGTAGTTGTAGTCACAACAAAAAGAGGGGATGCTGATAAACCGACAATTAATTTCAGTTCATCTCTTTCCTTGTCTCAGAATGCAAATTTCCCTAAATTCCTAAATGGATTGGAATATATGACTTGGTATAATAAGGCACAAGAGTTAGATGGAGTACCGGAAGTGAGCTGGAGATTCTCAACTGAGGAGATAGAAAAAGTAAAAAGTGGAGATCCGGATGATGTGTATGGCAATACAGATTGGTTTGATTTGCTATTCAACAATACAGCACCATCTACCAGTAACACTTTAAGTATATCTGGTAAGAGTAATAAAATAAACTATTACGGAATGTTTGATGCATATAATCAACAAGGGATTATAGATCGAACATCTTATGACAGGTATTCGGCTCGCCTAAATCTTGACATGAATGTAACAGATGATTTTAAAGCATCCATGTCTTTAACAGCCAGGCGTAATGAAGCAAAAGAACCCGGATTATCTGCATCAGGTAGTGGTTATGCTGCAATTCTCCCACAAGCAATGTTGACATACCCTTTCCTAAAGCCATACAACACGGATGGAGAACCAATTGCGAGCTATAACACTGAAGGAAATGGTGACAATCACCCACTTGCCGCAAGAGATCTTTCAGGTCAAAAAATAACAAGGGGAAACACCTTGGATGCTCAATCTAGGATTGATTATAGTGTTCCATTTATTCCCGGTTTAAAAATCTCACTTGATGGTGCATATAAAAAATCCGACAACATGATCAAGATTGAAGGATTACCTTATTACGTACAAGTATATAATCAACAAGCCAAAACTTGGAATAAGCAATATTCACGTGCCAGAAGTTCAGGGATTGCGAGTGTTCAGCAATGGTTTACCGAAAGAGAAATATTTAATGTGCGTCCAGAAATACACTACAATAAGAAGATTCAAAAACATGAACTCTCTTCTCTCTTTTTCTATGAATACAGAAGAATACAAGATACCAGCATGTCAGTGGGTAAGCGAGGTTATCCGGTAGAAGATATCATGGATATCAATTTTGGTGAGGAAATACAAGAAGACCTCATTGGAGGTGGACATGCACTAGCCAGAGAAGCTGGTTATGGTGTACGAATCAATTACGCATATGCAGACAAATATTTAGCTGAATTTGTAGGAAGATACGATGCCTCAGTTTATTTACCAAGTGAAACGAGGTGGGGCTTTTTCCCAGGTGTATCATTGGGATGGAGAATCTCAGAAGAGTCGTTCTTTAAAGACCGTTTTAATTCCTTTGTTGACAACCTTAAAATCAGAACTTCATATGGCAGACTTGGTAATGATGCAGGAATGGGTTATACCTATTTTTCAACCGCCCATCTTAGCCAGAATAATGAAGTTATGATTGGTAATATGCTACAAAAATATTTGAATGTAGGAGGGGTGCCCAACTATGGACTCAGGTGGCCTGTAAAGGATGATTGGAATCTCGGATTTGAAACAATGCTCTGGAAAGGGCTATTGGGTATTGAATTTGATATTTTTCACTCTCTGTGGAGCCACCAATACAGCTCTGTGGCCGATTTTCCACCATCAATGGGAGGATTCTATCCAAGCAGAATTAACTTCGGAAAGACTGAAAATAGAGGGCTTGAGTTAATGTTGTCCCACAAACATAAAATTGGAGATTTCAATTATAATGTAAGAAGCAATCTAACGTGGGCAAGAAACAAAGTGCTAAAACTATCACAAGACCCGTACAAGACAAAATATACCTCATCAATAGGAAAGCCCACAGGGCAAATTTGGGGTTTCATTGCGGAAGGATTGTTTCAATCACAAGAAGAGTTGGATGAAAGTGCTGTTTTTGGTCCCACCAAAGTTGGTGACATCAAATTGAAAGATATCAACGGAGATGGACGAATTACATTCGAACAAGATCAGGTACCAATTGGTCGAAGTAGCATTCCGGAAATGATTTTTGGCATTGACCTCGGTGGGCAATACAAGAACTTTGATTTTAACATGTTCCTCCAGGGTGCATCTCTTTTTGATGTAGAAGTAGCCGGGTTGTACACAGATAGAGGATTCAAAGATCATACATTCTACACTAGACCATTCTTTGCCGGTGGGAACTCCCCAAGAGAGTTAATTGAGAATTCATGGACACCCGAGAATCCTAATGCAAAGTATCCCCGATTAGGAATTGAGCTTAGATCCAATGGTTCCGCACACTCTTCCCTTTATGTGCAGGATGGCACTTATCTACGATTGAAATCAGCTCAAATTGGCTATAACATTCCCAAAAACATAGTCAACAACATGGGTGCTCAGAATCTAAGATTCTACATATCTGGTACCAATCTATTCACCTTGTCAGGTCTGGATTTCGGATTGGATCCTGAAATGCCGAGCGTGAACCAGGGATATTATCCCCCGCAGAGAATCTATGAATTCGGACTAAATCTAACATTTTAATGATATGAAAAAAGATAGTATAAAAATACTCACTGGAACGATATTGGGATTTATCGTATTATATCTATCCAGTTGTTCTATGGAGCCTGAGTTGACAGATCAATATACTTCTGAGACTCCATGGAGAAATGAAAAGAACCTGGAATTGTATTTAAATTCTTTTTACGGACTCCTGGGAACTACATCCTACTATACCCCCAATGTCTCTGACGACGGGTACAGCGATGTAATCAAATTCAATCAGGAGATCGACGGACATAACCTGTTTGTATTCAATACGAATCCTGTAACACCTTCAAACAATCCTTTGGACAACTGGTCATGGGGGCACAATTGGGTCATTGCATGTAATCGGTTTATTGATGGACTTCACACGCATGGAGGGCATTTTCCGGAAGAGGTACAACTGAGAGCAGAAGCGGAAGCCCGTTTTTTCCGTGCTCATGTATATTTTATGATGGCTCGACGATTTGGTGGAAGAGTTGTCATCCATAGAGATCTGCCAGACATGAACATCAAAGATCGAAAACTTTCGGAATCTGATGAGTGCTGGGATTTTATTGCGGAAGATCTTGACTTTGCAGCAGAACATTTGCCTCTTACTGCCGCGAAAGGCAAATTGGTTAAAGGAGGTGCATACGGTCTTAAAGCAAGAGCAATGCTCTATGCCAAACGTTGGAAAACTGCTTCAGATGCAGCAAAAAAGGTCATAGATCTAAATTTGTATGAGCTATACCCCAACTATGGCGATCTATTTAAGATGGAACGGGGAAAGAATGATGCCAACAACAAGGAAAGCATCCTGGAGGTAGGTTATAGTGCACCGGATTTTGGCTATAGTTTCGACTATTTTTATTCACCTAAAGGTGATGGTGGATATGCTGAAGTTGCACCGACTGAAAATCTGGTAATGAATTATCTGATTAAGGATGAAAGCGGAGAATTTGTTGAATTCGACTGGAATAACCCTGCACATGCGGCTGATCCATACAAAAACAGAGAACCCCGTTTTTACCAAACAGTTTTGTACAATGGTGCTGAATGGAAAGATCGTGTTATTGAGACCTTCGAAGGTGGCAGAGATGCAATGACACAAGGTGCCGGAGGAACAACAACCGGTTATTATCTAAGAAAATTATTTGATGAGAGTCAAAGAGGAGGCTTTGATAGATCGGGCTTGACACTTTATTATTTACGTTATGCCGAAGTTTTGTTAATATATGCTGAAGCGATGGCTGAACAAAATGATCTTGAAACAGCATTTTCTTATCTGAATGAAGTAAGAGTGAGAGGCGGATTGAAATCGCTACCTGTTGGTTCAAAAAATGACTTCCAAAGGGAATTAAGACGTGAGCGAATGATCGAATTAGCTTTTGAGGGGCATCGTTTTTGGGATCTCCGTCGCTGGGGAATTGCAAAAAGTGTATTGAATGGAGTATCCATGAAAGGTGTAAAAACCACTAAAAATCAGGATGGATCTTTTTCATACGAACTCGTTGATTGCGAAAGGAAAAAACGCGTCTACCTGGATAGATATGACACTTTCCCAATCCCTACGTCAGAATTGCAAAAGAACCAATTAGCAGAGCAAACTGATATTTGGAAATAACTTCTTTAATAACAGAACTTATGAAAGAGATATTAATAAAAACATTTTCTATAGTTGCCGTCATGGCCATCATGTTAACTGCATGTGCACCGGAAGAAGAATCGGTTATTGCAAATCAGAAAGATGGCTTAATGAATGTGATGATTAAAATTCCGGGAGAGGACCAGATATATATGGCTACCAAAGCAGGTCCTTATGAAGATGGAGAAACAATTGTTGTCAAGATACCTACTCTTGAAGAAGACCCACTCAATGTTACGGCTTTAAAACCGACTGTTAGTGTAGAAAACAATTGTTTCGTAACACCCGCATTGCCCAATATGGTGGATTTCACAGAACCTTATGAAATCAAAGTAGTCAATGCTTTTGGAGAGGTGAAAACAAACTACATAGAGGTAGTTCCTACTCCCATGCGAACAGTTTTCAAATCATTGTGGTTTAAAAGCTCACAAGATCTGGGAATAGTGAACTCAAACATCTCCGGTATGACTGTTACTAAAGATTACCTTATTGTTCGAAATGGTGATGAAGGTATCCGGCTCTTCAACAGGAATGATGGTAGTTATGTAAAAACACTTACTGCTCCCTACCCTAGTCTTAACATGAGTGTCAAGACAGACGCAGGCGGCAATGTAATTGTTAATAGGTATAATATGTGGGGGGCTGGCTTCAGGGTATTCCTCTACAAAGATGTAAAGAACCTGCCTGATGGCGCAGTAGGAGAAGAGATCCTCGAATATACTCCTTCTGGAATCTTAGTAGGCACGAAGATGTCAGTAACTGGTGATTTGACCTCTGGCAAAGCATACATTTACGCCACTGCTGAAAATGATAAAAACATTTACTATTGGGAATTTATTGATGGAGTCGTTCAATCGAAAACACCTACGATAATCAGTTATGACAATGCTGGATCAAATTGGACCCTTGCATTGGCAAAGAGAAAAAGTATTGCAGATGATTCAGATCTCTATGTATCTTATATGCATTATGATGGAAGTGACAGCGGCACACAAGCCAAAGGAAGTCGATTCGAGATTTTAAGTGCAAATAATCAAAGTCCTATACAAATGGAGAGAAGCAATCATGAGTATAAGATTCTTGGATTTGAAACATTTGAAATCAACAATGAAGAATTTCTGGTACTGACTACCCAGGCATTCTGGGCATGGGATGGTACATACACTCGCATATTTGATATTACGAATAGGGAGATGATTGAACTGAAATCAGGAGATGTAGGCTATGAAAATTTCTTTTTAATGGGCTCAGACATCTATGGAGGCGTAAACTACAATAGGTGGGGTGATGTCTCTGTATTTGTTGACAATTTCAATGCTTACATTTATGTATCTGTTGCTGCTAGTGAACCTGAAAGGGCCGGAGTATTTGCCTATAGAATGATCTACACACCACAGTAATCAAAATTAGTTGTAGTTATGCCGATTCACTTCGGCATAACTACACTTTATTTTTAAAGCAAAGATTGTCACTATAATGAAAAATATAAAACAGATATTTATTAGTTGTTTAACATTATCAATTTTACTATTTTCATGTTCTGAAAAAATTGAGCCACCCATAAACAATGAGGATCCAGATGAAACACCTATTTATCAGGAAAATGCAGAAAACCTCAAAAAAGTGAAGGGCAACTCCATTCAGATTGATCCAATTGTATTTTACTCCTTGAACATTTCTCCCGAGGAGCTGATAAACGACTTGAGAAAGGCTAATATTACCTCGGTACATTTCTTTCTGGTAACTGACTGGGATGGTAGCAAGGATGACGAACTATTGAAACCTGAGTATCTCAAAGCTCTTAAAGAGAATAATATTGCAATTTGGGCTATGTTTATCGGCAATGGAATGTATGGCGGCCAAAGTTTACCAGATGAATGGGAGATGGAATTATTAAAACCCTACCCCGATTCATCAGCTCGTTTTTTCTCGTTCCACAATGACAACTATGTAACATGGCAGGCTGAAAGGGTGAAAAGAGCATTAAAAAACTATGATTTTGCTGGAATAGGTTTTGCCGAGACCTATTTTCCTGAATGGAGGACAATTTACTCCAATGGCTTTTACGGAGATGTGAGTCTTTATGCCAGACAAAAGTTCACAAAAGAATATCTTAAACTTGATCGCTCTGCACTTTCATTTGATGCTATCAGGAATGATCTAACCATGTATCGCAAATGGCAGGATTTCAGAGTTGAGGCAATCTTGAATTTCAATCATAAAATCAAGAACGCCGTTCGGCAAGCAAGTCCTAAAGCCATATTCGCATCTTGGGGCATCGCATTGAGAAACGAATCACTGGGCGAAATAAGAGAACATTTTGGATTGGATATGGTAAGAATAGCAAAAGAAGTGGCCCCGGATATATTCTTTATACAAACATCATCACAGGATTGGCTTGATCCTGCTCTTAAGTCAAATTATTTGAACCAATATGAATATGCAAGAAAAGCCATCCAAAGCGCCAATCCCAATGTCAAAATGGCAATTCAGGCAGATATTGCTTCTCTCTCATACCATAATCCGGGTGTTGGTGTAAGAGTACCAGATTGGTGGATTGGGTTTATGGAATATTCTACTGAAATGGGCTATTACACAAATACTTCATATGAATATGCATTTTGCAAAAAACAAGATCTTTGGATTAATTGAAAATAAAAAAGGAACATGAAATCATATACTTTCATACTATACCTCTTTTTCATAGCGTTCATCTCGTGTGGAAAAGCGACCACTGATACATACAAGACAATTACAGAAGCGGAATTAGAAAATAAGATAAAGGGTGCATGGGCAGGCAAGATGATCGGCGTCATGCAAGGTATTGGCATGGAGTTTCATGCTGTTGGAGAAACATTCCTGGACTCTATCCCCTGGACACCTCAGATGATTGAAGGCGCTCTTGGGGAAGATGATATTTATGGCCAATTGAGCTTTATGGCATCAATGGAGCAGAATGAGGGTTTAAAAACCCCCGTTGCCAAACTTGCGGAAGAGTTTACCCTTGCTCAATTCAATCTTTGTCACGCTAACCTGCAAGCGAGGAAAAACTTTCTGGATGGAATCATGCCACCCCAATCGGGATCTCCAGAATATAACATGCATGCAAATGACATCGACTTCCAAATTGAATCTGATTTTATTGGATTTATCAATCCCGGGATGCCTTACTCCTCTGCCTTGATGGCTGACAGTATTGGACGAATTATGGCATATGGAGATGGGCTCTATGGGGGAATGTTTGTTTCCGGAATGCATGCATTGGCTTTCTTCGAAACGGATGCGAAAGTTGTTGTGGAGAAAGCATTGAAATTAATTCCGGCTGAAAGTGAATATGCCATGGCTATTCAAACCGTGATTGATGGTTACCATGAGAGCCCCGATAATTGGGAGAAAACATGGTTGACAATCCAAGAAAAATGGGGAGAGGCTGATGTTTGTGTTCCTTATCAACCGTTCAATATTGATGCCACCATAAACGGAGCATATATTGCAATGGGCCTGCTGTATGGAGAGAACGATATGGGCAAAACCATTGAAATTGCGATCCGTTGTGGTCAGGATACCGACTGCAACGCAGCCAACGCAGCAGCAGTACTGGGCATTATGCAAGGATATGATTCGATTGAAGATAACTTTAAATCGCATATTCCCAAAATGGCAGATAAGTTGTTTTTACATACTTCCTACTCGTTTAACAAGGTCGTTTCGCAAACATTGAGTTATGCAGTAGAGAATATCCTAAACAATGGTGGAAGCCTCAACAATTATGCGTATCGTGTAAAGCTTCAGGATGCCGTGTTTAGTGGAACTCTGGAACAGTCATTCCCCAATAAGGTGTTGAGTGAGATGGTACAAATGACTAGCCACGACAGGTATACAATTACAGGCGAATGGGAAGATTTCATATATGGCGGTGGAGACGAGGACCTCTATAAGGTGTCTACAAAACCGGGTGACGTTTTTGAGATCGATTTCCATGGTACGGGGATTTCCTTGATGGGAAGCTATAATGTTGATGGTGGAAATGCAATGGCTTATATCAATGGAAAACCATTGAGAGAGTTCAATTGCTATCATCCCAGGGAAGCCGGGAAATGGGCAGCTAACAGGCAACACATTATTCATGTCATGAACCTGGAAGAAGGTAACCACACCTTAAGAATTGAGGTTTTGAATGAAAAACATCCTGAATCTACTGGACATAAAATTTATATCGAAAGAGCAGTAATTTTTTCTAACAGATAGCTGTTACATATCATCACTTCGTTGACAGTTCTAAGTTTCTTAGACGTATCATCACCTCGTTTACAAACCCTATAGGGTTTGGGCCTTCTAAGGAAGGTCATATATCAAGAGATCATTGACATATTGCATATTTTTAAGACAAGGGCATCACAAATTCAAAGTAGTGATAAATCATTTCTTTGTGTTTGACGATCAAAAGATGTTTATCAATTTGGACGATCGCTTCCACATAAGAGTAGACGAGTTTCTCTGACACTTCAAAGGTGCTATTCAAAAGATGAAGCTTCAAGTCACTCCTGATGAATCGGACAAAGATCAGCTGACCTTCTTCGATTACTGGTTTTTTACTCAGGTCTATCCCTCTTTTGAGCTTAGCCAGGTATTTCATCTCTTGGAGCATCTCATTTGGAGATTTGTTGTTTTGCGATGAGTACCTGTGTTCGGCATTGTGAAAGGCTGAGAACTCCATCGCTTTTACCTGCATTTCTTCCAGAGAGGAAAAGTAAGTAGAAAGGAAGTGATTCTGCACTCTTTCATTGAACTTTTCTACAACCCCGTTTCTCCAGGGTTCGGCTGGGGGTATGAAAAGCGGAGTCACGCCATTACTGATAGCCGTCCTTAATAGAAGTCCCAACCCTCTGGGATGCCGGTTGCTACCTCTGAAAGATAACTCGTTATCCATTTGAAGATAGTCCGGCATCTGATACAGGATCCAAAAATCAACCAGACAAGGCACTATAACATTTGCCGATTTATTGGTTATGGGATATACTCCTGCAAGATGGTTATTTTTATCTATAATGGTGAAAATGTAAAACTTAAAACCACCTTTCAGATACCGGGGACCAATCAAGTCCATTTGCTGAACATCATGATAGTGAATCGGATACTCTTTGAAGGTGCCTGTTGAAGTTTTCTTTTTTCTTATCAGATCCTTCTTCTTCAAAACCCTGTTAATGGTTGCGACAGAGGGGGTGGTTATTCCTAACCGTTTCAGTTCGTAGAGAATGCTGATTGCCCCGTTCTGTGAATAAGGATTAGAAGAAAGACGCTTTCTTGCTTCTACAATGGATTGCTCAACATCTAATGGTAAACGTTTCAATTGTACCTTGGGTGCTGTTGACTCATTCTTGTACCAATCGAGAGAGGGGTTGTTCTCATATCTTGAGATCCATTTGTAGACCCATTGGCGGCTTCTCGAGAGGCTTGATGCTATCTTACTGATAGATTCCTTTTTGAGAAACAGATTCACTGCATCTTGTCTTAATTTTTCTTCGCTATCCATAATTTTTTTGATAGCAAAGTATGCAATATTTCAAAGAACACTTTTATTATTTGTCAACGAACTGATGATACAGTTAGACAATTAAATTGTCAACGATCTGATGATACAAAAGTGTCAACGATGTACTGATATTTATCAGATAGCTATTAACAGGATAAAACAGTTCGTTTGTGATATATAGAAACAAAATTGCATATGCTCTATTATTGCTCATCTTACCTTTTATATGTTGTTCAAACAAAGATGACATCGCACCAAGCGATGACAAAAAGCATGATGATTACAAAGATACAGTCTATTTGGAAAACCGGGAGAACCTGCAAAGAGTAAAAGGGAATTCAATTCAGATTGATCCCCTGGTTTTATATTCCCTTGAAATCACTCCTCAGGAGTTGGTTTCAGACTTGAAGAAGGCAAATATCACTTCGGTGCACTACATTGTTGTAAACAAGTGGGACGGGAGTAAAGATGACCAAATTTTCAAGCCTGAATTTCTGGAGGCACTCGAAGAGAATAACATTGCTATTTGGCTCATGCTACCGGGTAACTGCATGTACGACCAGCTTCCCGAAGAGTGGGAGATGGAGTTTGTAAAACCTTATGCTGAAGCTTCTCTTCGTTTCTATTCCTTTCATAACAACGAGTATGTAACGTGGCAGGAAGAACGTGTAAGAAGAGTCTTCGAGAATTATGATTTTGCTGGAATCGGTTTTGCAGAATCGTATTTCCCGGAATGGAGGACTCTCTATACAAATGGTCATTATGGTGATGTAAGTCTGACCGCGAGGAGGAAGTTTACCCGTGAATATTTGGATCTCGATAGATCCGCTTTATCCTTTGATGCAATCAGAAATAACACTGAATGGTACTATAAATGGCAGGATTTTAGGGTTGAGGCTATTACTGATTTCAACCGCAGAATGAAAAATGCTGTCAGGGATGCAAATCCAAAGGCGCTTTTCGCATCGTGGGGTATTGCCGTTGGAAGTGAGCCCTTGGCAGAGATCAGAGAATGGTATGGTCTGGATATGGTTGAAATAGCCAGGGAGGTAAAGCCAGATCTGTTTTTCATACAAACTTCTTATCAGGATTGGGGTAACCCGGCACTACCATATGATTATATTAAAAATTATGAGCATGTGAGAAAGGCAATCCAAGAGGCAAATCCAAATGTGAAACTGGCAGTGCAAGCAGATATTGCATCCCTCTCTTTCCACAACTCTGGTGTAGGGGTAAGGGTTCCGGACTGGTGGTTGGAATTTATGGAACTGTCTACTCGACTCGGATATTATACGAGCACCTCATACGAATATGCATTTTCCAAAAAGCAGGGATTATGGATAGAATGACACACCGATTAAAGATAAAAATCATGTACAAGAATAGACTCACACATACAATCCAGTTACTGCTTCTCATGTTCATTGTTGGATGCAACAATTCAACCAGTGAAAGTAGGAATGGGATACCTCCTGAAATCTCGATTGAAAGGCACGAATTACTGAATAAGATTAAGGGAGGATGGGCAGGAAAAACTATCGGATGTGTCTATGGAGGTCCTGTTGAGTTTCTTTTCAATGGAACAATGATTCAGGAGTACACTCCAATAACATGGAGCTATCGACATGTGGAGCATTATTATGATACGTTTCCCGGGCTTTTTGATGATATTTATGTCAATATCACATTTATGGAAGTGTTCGATCGATTGGGTTTGTCAGCTTCGGCAGATTCTTTCGCAATTGCCTTTGCCAACAAGTCTTATCCGCTATGGCATGCCAACCAGGCGGCCAAGTATAACATCCTACAAGGGATCATGCCTCCCGAATCGGGACATTGGCTTAACAATCCACATGCAGATGATATTGATTACCAGATAGAGTCTGATTTTGCAGGATTGATGTCTCCGGCAATGCCCAACACTGCATCAGACATATCCGACAAGATAGGTCATATCTTTAATTACGGTGATGGTTGGTATGGTGGTGTATTTACAGGAGCAATGTATTCTCTGGCTTTTATATACGACGATCCTGTGCAGATTGTTAAAGAGGCTCTGAAGACTATTCCTGAAAAAAGTGATTTTTATCAATGTGTCAGCACAGTTGTAGAATGTTTTGAACAGAATTCCACAGACTGGGAAAATGCATGGTTTGAGGTTGAAAAGAAATGGAGTGCTGTAGTGGGATGCCCTGACGGTGTTTTTGTTCCCTTGAATATTGATGCGAAAGTGAACAGCGCTTATGTGGCCATTGGCTTACTTTTTGGTGAGGGTGATTTCTTTCAGACAATGGATATTGCCACACGATGTGGACAAGATTCCGATTGTAACGCTGCAACAGCCGTGGGTGTCCTGGGAACGATGATTGGTTATGACAAGATTCCTCAAAAGTGGACTGCAGCATTGGAGAGTGTGGTTGAGAGGAATTTCGAGTATACTGAGACATCGCTGAATGAGCTTTATGCAATGGGACTACGCCATGCACTCCTGGTTATTGAAAGTGAAGGTGGGAAAGTGAATGAAAATTCTGTTACAATTCAGACCCAGGTTCCTCAGCCCGTTCGATACGAAAAATCTTTTGAAGGGCATTATCCAATTGCGATGTTGGAGGTGAATCACCTGCTGAAAGAGACTTTTGAATGTACTTTTGAGGGTATAGGCATTGTCTTTAGAGGTTATGTCACCAGCTCAGATCTCTCATACATGGCCGAGGTGGAAATGTATGTGGATGACCAATTGGTAGAAACTGCCATACTTCCAGCGGCGATGCCAGGTGCAGCTGATAAAAGAAGAACCGATCTGTTCTGGAGGTACCAATTACCAAATCGCACACATAAAGTCCAATTTAAATGGCTGAATCCTGACGACGAGGCAAACATCTACTTCGGTAAAGCCCTTATTTATTCAGACTCATATTCTTAAAACGAAATTCAAGGAAACAACATATACCGGACACGGTGATTAACTAAACTTAAAGTTCTAAACGCAATGAACATTCATTACTGTAAGAAAATCGCATTTATTCTTCTTGTTGTGATACTGCCCAATTTCAGTTTCGCACAAAAGAACAGGATAGGGCTCACACTTATTCCTCCTAGCCCGGTAACAAATAAGGTAGATATTGACATCAGGGCCGGAATCGTCAACTACGAATCCCAACCAAACGATTTTGAAGTCTACATATACCTGAACAAGGAAGACAAGGAGTCACTCCTTCACTATTCAAAACCTTATATAAAAGCAAACGCGGGACACAAGGTACAAGTTATCTTACCAACCTCCGACAAGGTCGGGATGAATAAGGTGATACTGAAAGTTAAATCGAATGGAGAGGTCTACAGTGAAACCAGGGGACTCGAGATTATTGAGTCTGAAACCCGTTCAACCCGCCAGATAGATGGAGCATGGGCCGGTATTTACCACTGGAGCGAAACAGAAGGCAAGCATTGGAATAAGGATATTGCAAAAATGACCGATGCCCAATGGCGGGAGCTGGTACGTTCGATGAACAGCATAGAAATGAATATGATCGTCATTCAAGAGGTATTCCGGAATGAAGAATATGTAGGCAAGCACTCCTTGACCGTCGATAATTATGAGGGAAAGGCTTTTTATCCCTCCAACCTGTATCCGGGCAGGATGCCTATAGCGGCGAATGATCCTATTGAGGCAATACTCTCTGAGGCAGACAAACATAACATGTCGGTCATGGTCGGCGTGGGAATGTTTGCCTGGTTTGATTTCACTCCTGAATCGCTCGAGTGGCATAAACGGGTAGCAAAGGAACTTTGGGATAAATATGGACATCATCCTTCTTTCTATGCATTCTATGTCTCTGAAGAGAGCGGGGGAAGCCTCGACAACTGGGAGACGACAGAAGAAGGCCAGATAATGCGCAAACGGCAAATTGTAGAGTTCTTCAGGGCTTTCAAGGAATATTGCAATACGCTGGCACCCGAGAAACCGATTATGCTCGCAACAAACAGCATGGGAATTCTACAAGGGAAAGATACATACCCGGCTCTTTTGCAAAATCTCGACATACTCTGTCCTTTCGGATTTGCCCGTATGCCCGAGGGTGACCTCTCAGGAAAAGAAGCGGCAACAATACTGCAGCAACTGTGTGATGATGCAGGTTCTCACCTTTGGTTCGATCTTGAAACTTTTCTGTTCAATCCCGATCAGTCGTTGTACCCAAGACCCATGGAGGAGATCATTCATGATTTGACACTTTTTGATAACTTTGAAAAAATATTATGCTACCAATATCCAGGGGTCTTCAGTGATCCCAATGCTTCAATAAGAGTTGGAGAAGAAAGAACAGTGAAGTTGTTCAAGGATTACAAGGCCTATCTGGATAAGCTAAAAAAGAAGAGAGCGAATAAAAATAGGAATTAAATTCAATACCAACAGGAAATCGATATGAATTACAACATCAACCGCATCGTTTTATCAATATTGGGCTTATGCCTTTTGAGTCTATCCATCATAGGTCAAACCAAACCGGTGAGAGGGACATGGATAAACCTCCCCTACCAGGATGTAAGGAATAAATATATGAATCCAGCCCATGTGGATTATTTATCTGCTGAATTCTGGGAGACAAAGATCAGCGAGTTATCTGAATTTGGCATTGAATATATCGTGATCATGGCCGTGGCCAACGATCGGGAATCGTTTTATCCTTCCGATTTTATGGAGCCAGCTTACATCAAGGGGAACAAAAGTCCCGTTGAAGCCATCATGGAGACGGCTGACAAACACAATATGAAAGTATTCATGAGTTCCGGATGGGCCGTAGATCAAGACGATGACATAAGAAAACCAGAGATTAAAGAAACGCAAGAAAAAATAATGGTAGAAACGGCAGCAAAGTTCAAACATCATAAATCATTCTTTGGCTGGTACCTCCCTGTTGAAGACTCTTTTGAACCGTACTTGCCGGATCATGCCGTAGAGGCTGTGAATAAATTAACTCACAAAGCAAAATCTTTAACGCCCGGGAAACAAGTCATGATTTCACCCTATGGGCTATGCTATGCCGATATCAACCACAAAAAATTTGCAGAACAGATAAAAAGACTTAAGGTTGATATCATCGCATATCAGGATGAGGTTGGGTGCGTAAGGGAGCCAATGCCCATGAAACGAATGAAAGAGAACTTCGCGAAACTTGGGGAAATACACAAGGAAACAAATATCCGGTTTTGGGCAAATGTTGAATCTTTTACGTGGGAGAAGAGAAACAATGATCGGGAATCGGCACTCATACCGGCAGCATTCCCTCGTTATCTGTCTCAAATTACAGGAGTAAGCCTTGCGGGAGCTGAAGAAGTGATTAGCTTCTCTGTATATGGCATTTTCGACAAGCCAGATTCCGAGATGCCTATCGGGCAACCCTGTTACTCGGCTAAAGCATACCAGGATTACATGGATT
This sequence comes from Proteiniphilum sp. LBM24028, assembly GCF_056629195.1. Classification (NCBI taxonomy): domain Bacteria; kingdom Pseudomonadati; phylum Bacteroidota; class Bacteroidia; order Bacteroidales; family Dysgonomonadaceae; genus Proteiniphilum; species Proteiniphilum sp. LBM24028. The sequence continues at coordinate 2,980,355 of NZ_CM152817.1, forward strand.
GGAATTCGGGAGTGGGCAGATGGAAATTACTGGAAGCGACCTTCAAGGGAGCTGTCACTCATCAAGGTGTCAACAGGAAAGTATCTTCAAGTAAATCTATCAGAGGAACAAAACAATTAACGGATAGCAAACTGGGAGAAGAAACAACTGAAGATAAGGAATGGGTTGACTTTGGCAACAAATCAATGGATATCGTCATTGACCTTGGAAAGGTGACCCAAATCAAGTCGCTCGCTGGACGTTTTCTCCATTACAACAAACAATCTGTTGCATTACCGTCAATGGTCCATTTCTATGTTTCGAGTGACAATAAAAATTTCGTAAAAATCAACTCCGTCGCGATGGAGGCATCCAAAAACGACAGATTCGATTGCTGGATAGATATCGCCTCAATTGAAAATATTGGAGTTTCTGGGAGATACGTTAAAGTTGAAGCTGATGCCAGAGAGAATTCCAACATATTTTGTGACGAAATTTTCATCAATCCAAACATGTAAAACATGAACAAGGTAATCTATCTTTACATTTCAATTTTCACAATACTTTTTTCCTCACTTGCTCGTTCCGGCTCAGATGAATTTCGTGAAAGCAACAAACTGCAAAGGGCAAAAGGAAATTCAATACAAATTGACCCCACTGTATTGTACTCATCTGGCATAACACCCGAAGAGCTTATTGCCGATCTGAAGAAGGCCAACATAACATCAGTACATTATTTTATTGTAAGCGAATGGGATGGCAGCAAAAACGACCAGCTGTTCAAAGAAGAGTATATAAATGCTCTTGAAGAGAACAATATCGGCATCTGGCTCATGGTTCTTGGAAATTGTTTTTATGGAGATACTTCGTTGCCGGAAGAGTGGAAAATGGAGTTGCTCTCGCCATACCCCGGCAATGTCAATTTCTATTCATTTCACAATGAAGATTTTGTCGACTGGCAGGTGGAAAGAGTGAAACGTATCATCAAGAATTATCCTTATCTGTTAGGCATTGAATTTGCCGAATCATATTTCCCTGAATGGAAGACCATTCATAACAATGGTTTTTATGGTGATGTGAGTACAAATGCAAGGACAATATTTACAGAAAAATATTTGAATGGTCACCACGAGATTCCTACATTCAACGAAATTAGAAGTGACAGCATGTTATATCAACACTGGCAGGATTTCAGAGTCGATGCCATTGTCAATTTCAACCTCAGAATTAAGCAAGCAATCAAATCCGAGAATCCTGACATGCTCTTTGCTACTTGGGGAATGGGAATGCGGAATGCGAAGCTGATGGAGATCCGGGAACACTTTGGATTGGATATGATACGGCTTGCAAGTGAAGTAAAACCTGATATCCTTTATATTCAAACTTCCGCACAGGATTGGGGAGATCCGACACTTACACCCCAATATCTCAAGGATTATGATTATATTGTTGATGCCCTTAAAAGTGCCAATCCGGAAATTCGTCTGGGAGTGCAGACTGACATAGCATCGCTTTCCTACCACGACGATTCAGTCCCAAAGCGCGATGGTGAATGGTGGAATGAATTCATGGAATTGTCGAACGCTGTAGGGTATTTCACCAATACAGCTTATGAATATGCTTTTTATAAAAAACAGGGATTATGGGTAGGAAAATAAAATATTGTATCCAACCAAACTACGTTATACTGAGTTTGAGAGTTTCAATAATTGCACTTATCAGTATCGCTATTTACTCATTTACAACCATTTCCCCAGACAACGAAAGGGTACATGGAAAGGTATATGCAGAACAGGGAGGGCTCACCGACGTAGTGGTCACCGACGGCTACAACTGCATAACTACAAGTGATGACGGCTCATTCAGTCTTATCCCTCATCCTGATGCATCATTCATCTATATCTCCACACCAAGGGGATACCTTCCCGATAATGAAAATCAAGTGCCACTCTTTTACATCCCGATAGACAATAAAAAGAAGCAATATGATTTTTCATTGAAGATGAATCCGGTAGATGATACAAGACAATTACTTCTTGTTAATTCAGATCCTCAATTTCACAGGGAAGAGAATTTCTTGCGCTATGCCGGTGTGGTCAATGACATGCTGGAATTGAAGAAAGAATATGCCGGGCGAGATATTCTCGGTATGGATTGTGGTGACCTTGTAGGTGACAAACCTGAGCTCTATCCCCTCTATATTGAACACCTTGGTCAGACAGGTATTCCTTTTTATCGAACACCTGGCAACCATGACCTTCAATATGGCGGTCGAACTACTGAGACCTCCACTGAAAGGTATGAGAAAATTTTCGGACCTGATCACTACTCATTCAATAGGGGAGATATTCATTATATTGTGCTGAACAATGTCTTTTATGTGGGAAGGGAGTATTTCTACATGGGTTACATCGATGAGAAAACTTTCAGTTGGTTGGAGCAGGATCTGGCACATGTGCCGGAAGGATCTACCCTCATACTCTCAATGCACATCCCCGGTCGTCTCGATGAAGAGGTGAAACCATTCCAATACGACTCACGTACCATCAACTCACAAACAATCAATTTCTCATCACTGTTCGAGATGTTGAAACCTTTTAAGGTCCACCTCTTCACTGGACACATGCATTACAACAGAAATATGATTCACTCCGACAACTTCTACGAACATAATACTGGTGCAATCTCGGGTGCATGGTGGCAGGGCAACTACTGTCTGGATGGAACACCCCTGGGGTATGGTGTGTATGAGATTGATGGAACTGAAATAACCTGGTACTTTAAAAGCGTGGAACATGACCGTATGCATCAGATGAGGGTCTATGCTCCCAATACGACACGCCTGTATGACAAAGATGTGGTCGTGAATATTTGGAACTGGGACAAAAACTGGCGTGTCGAATGGCATGAAGATGGGGTTAAAATGGGAGAGATGACTCGTTTCGAAGGTCTTGACCCGGAAGTAGAAAAGGATTACAGTGACAAGGAAAAACTGGAGTTCAACTGGATTGCACCCATAAAAACGGATCACATGTTTCGTGCTACTCCTGTGAAACAGGACTCCGAAATAACCATCGTTGCAATTGATCCTTTTGACAACGTGTATGTTGAAACCATTTCACGGTAGTTTGTAGTAAAATATTGATGATCGTATGCGAATCATCCAGGAAATGTAAATTGAACAATATGAATAGAGATAAGAACACCCGTCGCGATTTTATCAAAAAGGCAGCACTTGCCGGTGCTTCCATTGCCGCCACATCCGGTCTGACGGCCTGTGCAAGCAACGAACGTCAGGACAGTGCCACCCATTTACCGCTTGCGGTTCGTAAAGATGACTCACTGAAGAGCACGCTGATCGTACCCCGGAACAACGGGTTGCAGATCACCGGCGCCTTCCTCGATGAGATCTCACATGACATCCCCCACCAGAACTGGGGTGAAGCGGAGTGGGACCTTGATTTCCAGTACATGAAAGCTATCGGCATCGATACGGTGATCATGATCCGCTCGGGATACAGGAAATTCATCACCTACCCCTCCAAATACCTCTTGGAGAAGGGATGCTACATGCCCTCGGTGGACCTACTCGACCTCTTCCTTCGCCTGGCCGAGAAACATGGCATGAAGTTCTACTTCGGCCTCTACGACTCGGGGCACTACTGGACCACCGGCGACATGAGCCACGAGATCGAGGACAACCGCTACGTGATCGACGAGGTGTGGAAAAACTACGGGGAGAAGTACAAGAGCTTCGGGGGCTGGTATGTCAGCGGAGAGATCAGCCGCGCCACCAAGGGGGCAATCGGAGCCTTTCACGTCATGGGCAAGCAGTGCAAGGAGGTATCGGGCGGATTGCCCACCTTCATCTCCCCCTGGATAGACGGCAAGAAGGCGGTCGCGGCCAGCGGATCCTCCCTCTCGAAAGAGGAGGTGGTATCGGTGCAGCAGCACGAGAAGGAGTGGGACGAGATCTTCGCCGGCATCCACGAGGTGGTAGATGCCGTCGCCTTTCAGGACGGGCACATCGACTACAACGAGCTGGATGCCTTCTTCGAGGTGAACAAGAAGCTGGCAGACCGCTACGGCATGGAGTGCTGGACCAATGCCGAGACATTCGACCGGGACATGCCCATCAAGTTCCTCCCCATCAAGTTCGACAAGCTGCGCCTCAAGCTGGAGGCTGCCAAACGGGCCAACTATTTGAAAGCTATCACCTTCGAATTCTCTCACTTCATGAGCCCCCAGTCGGCTTACATCCAGGCTGGACACCTCTACAACCGTTACAGGGAATATTTTAATTGCTAAATTAACAATACAATGCATAAAACAGATAATCTATATTATGTCTCATTTTTGTCGGTAGTAGCCGCACTGGGAGGTTTTCTTTTCGGTTATGATACTGCCGTTATCTCAGGTACCATCTCACAAGTGTCGGCACAATTCCAGCTTACTACTCTGCAAAGCGGATGGTACGTTGGGTGTGCCCTGGTGGGCTCCATCTCCGGAGTGATTTTTGCTGGTGCGCTGAGCGACCGTATCGGACGGAAAAGGACCATGATCCTCTCTGCCATCCTATTCACCTTGTCAGCTCTCGGTTGTGCCATCTCTGCAAACATGGAGCAGCTGGTACTCTACCGCATCATCGGTGGTATCGGCATCGGTATCGTTTCCATTGTCTGCCCGCTCTATATCTCGGAGGTGTCGCCTGCCTCACACCGGGGGCGAATGGTTTCCCTCTACCAGCTAGCGGTCACCGCCGGCTTCTTGGGTGCCTATCTCATGAACTACTATTTGTTGAAACAGTCAGCAAGCTTCAGTTCATCCATTACCCTGCTTGCCCTGATTTTCGGAACGGAGATATGGAGAGGCATGCTGGGCGCAGAAACTCTCCCGGCAATGTTGTTTTTCGCTACTATCTTTTTCATCCCGGAAAGCCCACGTTGGTTAATTGTCAAAAGACGCGAAGAGCATGCTGCCCTCATTTTCTCCAGGATTTATGGAGATACCACCATGGTGCAAAGTCAAATCAGTGACACACGGTCAATGCTCAATTCTGAAGGAAAATCAAACCATAAACTGCTGTTTTCACCCGGTATCTTACGTGCCGTGCTCATCGGCTCTGCCATCGCCATCCTGGGACAATTCATGGGAGTGAACGCCGTCCTCTACTACGGACCCTCCATCTTCGAAACGAGCGGTCTCTCCAGCGGTGATTCGCTCTTCTATCAATCCCTGATTGGGCTGGTAAACATGGGTACTACGGTGCTGGCATTGCTCATCATTGACAAGGTGGGACGCAAGAAGCTGGTATACGCAGGCGTGACCGGTATGATTATATCACTCATCATGATCGGGCTCTACTTCCTCATGGGTGATACCTGGGGGATCAGCAGTCTCTTCCTGCTGGGTTGCTTTCTGGCGTACATCTTCTTTACCGCCGGCTCTATCAGCGCCGTCATTTTCGTCTTTCTCTCCGAGATGTACCCTACAAAGATTCGAGGCCTGGCCATGTCCATCGCAGGACTCTCGCTCTGGATCGGCACCTTCCTGATCGGGCAGCTCACTCCCTGGCTGCTGGAGAACGCCACACCTGCTGGCACCTTCTTTCTGTTTGCCTTCATGTGCATACCCTATATGCTGATTGTTTGGAAGATGATGCCTGAGACTGCCGGTAAATCATTAGAGGAGATTGAGCGTTTCTGGTTAAAAAAAACAGAGGTTGATCATGAATAATTACAAAACTTGGCTATTGCTCATATTTACAATTCTTTTGTCAGGCAACTCCATCCAAGCTGTGGAAGTAGTTCCACCCACACACCCTGCTATTCGCTATACAGGAAGAGTGGATAGAATTAACCCACAGGTCGTTATGTTTGACTGGCCCGGGGTAACGATCAACTGTAATTTTACCGGTGAACAGATTGGGATTAGAATTGAAGGCGGAGCGGAAAACTATTTCAACCTGTTTATCGATGGTGAACTGATATCTGTCTTCAGCGCACCGAGTGACACCATGCTCTATTTCCAGCCTTCTACACCTGGTGAGAGCCATGAATTGCTGTTGACTAAACGTACTGAAGCTGAAATGGGTATCGTAAAATTCTACGGGTTGATCCCTGATACGAATGGTGCAATTTTCTCATCAAATCGACAGTCAGAAAGACGAATAGAGTTCATCGGTAACTCTATAACCTGTGGTTACGGTAACGAAGGCAGTAACAGAGATGAACCATTCAGGCCTGATACAGAGAACAATTACAAAAGTTATGCTGCCATCCTTGCCAGAATTTTTTCTGCAGAAGCGCATTTCATTGCTCACTCTGGCAGGGGTGTGGTACGTAATTATGGGGACAAAAAGGCTGAGTCTGATTTCCATGAAACCATGCCAGGTCGCTATAACCGTACACTCGACAACATACCCACAAATGAGTGGGACTTTAATCTATGGAAGGCTGATTGCGTTGTAATCAATCTGGGTACAAACGATTTCTCAACTACACCACACCCTGGTAAAGAGACTTTCCTTAACGCATATAGGAAACTGATCATGCAGATTCGCACATCACACGGTGATGTGCCTCTCTTCTGCGTTGTGGGCCCCATGTTATATGAGCCCTGTTTCTCTTATGTAAAAGAGCTAACATCATACTTTAGAGAACAGATGAACGACAAAAACATCTATTTTGCCGGACTTCCCGACAACCTGCTGAATCAGGATGACGACCTTGGTTCCGACTGGCATCCTTCATACCAGGGACAACTAAAAATCGCTTTTCAACTTTTAATGCCAATTTCAACAGTGATGAAGTGGAATTTTAATACGGAAATTTTCAGCACTGTTTTTCCATTGATTCAATGATTGAACATGATTCTCAAACAAATACATATTCCGATCGCCGGAAAGACCATTGAAGGCCAATCTTTCACTCAGGTGTTGGGTGTCAAAGGAGCCAATTAGGCATTGACAGCTTTCAGGGCAGGAGGAAATGTGAAGTTCATCACTCCCGTTGGCAATGACACATATGGTCAGAAAGCAATTCAATTCTATTGCGACGAAGGCCTAAGCGTTTCAATGTCGAAAGTTTGTGATCAAGCACCAACTGGAATAACCACAATTTGGGTCGACAAGAAGGGTGAAAACGGTATCATCACTATTCCGGGTATAAACCCTATTATGGTAGCATCCGATCATGTCAAAATCATTCAAACCGAAATCGTGCTTGCGGATTTCATTTCATCTTTATTTGCCAGATACCTATCGATACAATTCTTGGTCATGTTGAGTTTTGCATTCCTGAACCAGGTAAAACGGGCATCCTGTATATCGTACTCTACCACCTTATCCCATTTCTAATACCAGATGAGATGATTCTCCGCGATTTTCCCCAAAACTTCTTCGATTTTTTGATCGAATATCTGTATTCCCTGAAATACTGATACAGGGATTTAATGGAATAACTATTCATAGTTCAATAAGTTATATTTTTAATCAGAATAAATAAAAAAACTGATTCAACTTATATTTCCGATTATTTTCTTTCTTTTTTATTCCATTTTATGCTTTCAGTTGCCGTTTATCGACCAATTACGGTTATTATGATCGAGTAGGAGGTAAATGCTAATCACAGAAGGCATTTGCCTCCTATTTTCACATTTACCGACCTCTCACACCACCGTACGTGCCGTTCGGCATACGGCGGTTCCTATTTTGGATTCCATTCGAGGTACGAATCCAGCAAGTTTATGTACCCTGCAATTCTGAGTTTCTCGTTCGTTATTGCCCGATTCAGAATATAACTGCCGGCAATACGCCAATAACCTTGACGAGTGTTGCCCCACATGTAAGAGTGGCGTTTGTCTATCCCGCATTTAATGAGGTTCGCCACCTTCGTCTTGGGTTTCTTCCAGGCCTTCCATATACACATACGTATTCTTCGTCGTAACCATTCGTCGATTTCAAGGCATAATCGTTTCATATTGGCAAGGTGGTAATACCCAACCCACCCTCGTATGTACTCTTTCAGTTGCTGCTTTCTCTTAGCATGTCCCCATCCATTGCTTCGACTCGTCAGTTCTTTTAGTCTTGACTTCATCTTATCTCTGGATTTCGGATGTACCGTAAGTTGGCATTTGCCTTTCTTTACATAAAAGGAGTAGCCGAGATATTTCACTCCTCTGATGTATGAAACTACAGTCTTTTCTTTGTTTACCTTGAGGAAGAGTTGCCCCTCTATGAATTTGGTTATTGATTTTCGTACACGTTCTGCAGCACGTTTACTCTTGCAGAATATCATCGAATCATCGGCATAGCGCACAAAGGGATGTCCTCTGCGTGCGAGTTCCTTGTCTAACTCGTTCAGCATGATATTGCCGAGGAGCGGACTTAGTGGTCCTCCTTGTGGGGTACCTTCCTCGCTTGCATGCCATAACCCTTTGTCTATGACTCCGCTTCGTAGATATTTGTGTATTAGGCTGACTACTCTGCCGTCCTTGATGGTTCGGCTGAGTATTTCTATGAGCTTGCTGTGGCTCACTGTGTCGAAGAAGCGTTCAAGGTCGAGGTCGACTACGTACTTGTAGCCTTCATCTACTATCTTCTGTACTTCTCGCAGTGCGTTCAGACATCCTCTTCTCGGGCGAAAGCCGAAACTTTGCTTCGAAAATTGTGGCTCATAGATTGTTGTCAGGACCTGGTTAATGGCTTGTTGCACCATGCGGTCAACCACGGCTGGTATTCCCAAAAGGCGCTTCTTGCCGTTATCCTTGGGTATCTCTACCCTGCGGACCGGATTCGGACGGTAACTACCGTCAAGCAAGGAACACATCAGTTCATCCTTATTAGCCAATAGCCATGGAAGTAGTTCTTCGCATGACATCTCGTCGATACCGCCACATCCCTTATTCCTCACTACTGCCTTGTAGGCTTTATTAAGGTTGTTGGGGCTAAGGATTACTTCTAACAGGTGTTCCTTGTCGATTGGAACTGCCACGATGTTGTCTTCGGTCATCCACATGAAAGTCTGCACTCCCGCATACCATTCGGATTCCGTCCTATCTCTTTGGGGGTAGTCATTAGCAAGGGCTGATGTTTTCTGCATTCGTTCTTTCATGAGGTAACTTTCAATTACTTATCGTTTAATTTAGGTTCGGTCCTTCGCGGAGTGTTACCGATGCCTCCACTACTATGACCTCGGCTGACTTCTCCCGGCAGGCTTTACTCCATGGATTTTGTAAGAATAACTATTCTCCATGTCCGTGAGACCTCCTCGGATAAGGGCATTGTCTTTCCATCTTATACCCACTTCATCTACACCAACCGTTCCGAATAGCTATGGGACTTTGATTTGTTTGGCAATCTCATCCACGGTCAAATGCCTTATATGAAGTTTCTGTGCGTTAGGCCAGATGTTTGCCGCCGGCTTCCTTCAGATCCCACCTCGCAATGGACACCCTTGCCTTTGGCTATATGATTCCCGCTATTAGGGCTCATTAGGGACTTGCACCCATTAGACAATGCTCATGCCGAGCGTACCAAAAAAAGCGGCAGGACCGTTTCAGTCCGCCGCTATTTATCCTTGTGCCATTGCTCACTATGCCTTGTTGTTTAATCGAACATTTTCCTGAACTTATTGAATACGCTTTTTCGTGCAGATGGTGAAGGAGCAAAGTTTTCCGACTTATTCATCTCCTCCATGATTTTTCGTTCTTTTTCATTCAGGGATTCCGGAACATAGACATTTACGTTGATCAATTCATCGCCCTTACCATAGGAGTTTACAGATGGAAGTCCCTTGTTTCGCAGCCGCAATACCTTGCCAGGCTGTGTACCCGGCTCAATTTTCACTTTGGCTACACCGTCAATGGTGGGTACTTCCACCGTACCACCTAATGCGGCCATGGGAAAACTAAGGAAAAGATTGTAGATCACATCATTCTCGTCGCGGATAAGATTGGGATCTTCCTCTTCTTCTATTACAATCAGTAAATCGCCGTTGACACCACCCCTGCGGGCTGCATTTCCTTTACCCGACATGGAGAGCTGCATTCCTTCGGCCACGCCGGCAGGTATCCTGATGGGGATCACCTCCTCTTCCCGGAGAATCCCTTCGCCGTTACAATGCACACATTTTCTTGTGATGGATTTCCCTTCACCGTTACAGGTGGGACAGGTAGAGGAGGTCTGCATCTGTCCCAAAATAGTGTTTGCCACCCGTGTTACCACACCGGAGCCATTGCAGGTAGAACAGGTGGAAAGAGATGTTCCGTTTTCGGATCCATTTCCGTCACAATGCGAGCAGGATACATATTTTTTTACTTTGATCTTCTTTTCCACACCATTGAGAATCTCCTTCAGATTCAGTTTCACCTTCACACGCAGGTCAGAACCCCTGTTCACCCTCCTGCCACGCTGCGAACCGCCAAAACCACTGAAACCGCCAAAACCGCCAAAATGGCCGCCAAAGATATCGCCAAACTGAGAGAAGATGTCGTCCATCGACATTCCTCCACCAAAACCACCGCCCGATGCAGCACCACCCACTCCGGCATGGCCAAACTGGTCATAACGGGCACGCTTGTTTTCATCGCTCAGCACTTCATAGGCTTCGGCGGCTTCTTTAAACTTCTCCTCTGCCTCCTTGTTCCCTGGATTCTTGTCGGGGTGAAACTGGATGGCTTTCTTGCGGTAAGCCTTTTTTATCTCTTCGGCCGTTGCTATTTTAGGAACCTCCAGTATTTCGTAATAATCTCTTTTTGCTGACATCTTACTCTCCTACTATTACTTTTGGGAAACGGATGATTTTCTCATTCAGGGCATATCCTTTCATGATGCAATCAACTACCATACCCTTCTGCGACTCCTCCTGTGCCGGCACAGTTGTCACCGCCTCAAAGCGGTCGGCATCGAACGGCTGGCCGAGAGCTTCGATCTCCCTGACTCCGTGCTGTTTCAGGAAATTGATAAATTTCCCGTAAATAAGATCCATCCCCTCCAGCATGGCATCCTTGTCTTCGGCATCATGAAGAATGGCAAGTGCCCGTTCAAAATCATCCACCAGGGTGATAATATCAAGCAACACACGTTCCCCTCCGCTTTTAATCAAATCGGCTTTCTCTTTCAGGGTGCGTTTGCGGAAATTATCGAACTCGGCATGCAGTCGTAGATAACTGTTGTTGAGATCATCAAACCTTTGTTGTAAATCCTCCAGCGCTTCCTTATTCTCTCCCGCTGCATCTGTCAAATTGTCTTCATTCTCCTCGCGTGCATTCACTTCGTCGTCATGCATCGTTTCTTTTTTCAACTCCGGGTCCTTTTCACGGGATCCTGTATGCTGATTGTCGTTTTGTATCATATTTATTTGAATTTACCAATTATGGACACTGCAAATAGTTTGCCAAAAAAAAGACCATCCTGCAAAACCGGCTTGTCACAGGAATATTTCACACCACTCATCAAAAATTTCCACTTGATGCCATCCGTGCTTGCTGAGATTCTGCCTTATCTTTTTTACCTGTTTCTCCTTATCCAACTGCGATTTGGAATAGAATTTATCGGCAAAGCAGATGATCTTCTCCTCGAGGCTTACAGGACGCATATCGCGGTGAGGTATGGGCAATTTGCGGTTGATAATCGTCTCCAGGCTAAGCCCCGTACCTGTATGCCGTTCGCTGACCAGCCCGTGCTTCGGATAACCTTCAGCCGAAAGCAGTTCCCGGCCAAGATAACCATGGCAGATATAGGGGAAAGTACCTTCGCAGGCAATGTGAGGAGCATTCGTCTGAAATATACCGATATCATGAAGCATGCCGGCCTCCTCAATAAAACGTATATCCACTGCCAGCTCCGGATGATTGTGAACTATGGAAAGAGCTTTATCCGTCACACGGGTCACATGCGACAGGTAAATATCATACAATTTTGTTCCTTCCCTATAGTATTTCCGAATGATCGACAATGGATCCATACCAATAATTTTCCTGCTGCAAATGTAGTACAAATTCTTAAAAATATAAACCCACATCACTCCTTTACAACGGAATGTTCTCTTCACCGACTGATGTTACACTCTCAAATAACAATGAAAACACAAAATTTCATGTTGTTTTGCCAAAAAGCAATATCTTTGCAGCAAGATGAAGTGGAAGAAATTTACTCCCCTAAGATGGTTTTGCCTGGTACTCTTTATTCTGTACGCAGGCGGGATGTCACTTTTCACCCACAGCCACATCATCAACAAAACCACCTATATACATTCCCATCCGTATAAATCAGGCGATCAGCCGAGTCATAACCATACCGGGAAGGAGCTCCAACTGCTCGATCAGATTTTTAACACATCCATTACCGCCGATATTATCCCAATGATGGATGTGGGAATTACTCCATCCATTGCCTTTTATTATCCAGACTGTTACCAAACTGACCACCTGCTGCTCTCTGATGCACCAAAGCAACTAAGAGCACCCCCTGCTATAAGCTGAACAACCAACGCAGATAAACTTTCTCAGATGTGAATATTCATTCATATCCGGATTCATATTCAAAAATTTAAACTATACAGTTAAAATGAAAAATCTCATTTTGATCCTTTTCTATATGTCTGTTCTTTCAGTCTACGGACAAGCGAACAGAAGCAATCGCTCTCAGACCGATGCCAATATATTCGGTCACGTACTTGATAAAAAGACAAAAGAGCACTTGCCTTACGTGACAATTAAACTGCAAGGCACCACCATAGGAGTAACCACCGATGCTTCGGGGCACTACTTTCTGCGCAACCTGCCCACTGGCAATTTCAATATGGAAGTATCCATGATAGGGTATAAGATATCCACCAGAAATGTGACTATTCAGTCAAGTCGATCAATAGAAATCGACTTTGAACTGGAAGAAGAGAATGTTTCACTCGATGCGGTTGTGATCTCGGCCAACAGGAACGAAACCACCCGACGGATGGCTCCTTCACTTGTAAGCGTGCTGGATATGCAGACGCTGAACGTCACCAACTCTAAAACGTTGTCCGACGGGCTGAAATTCCAACCTGGACTGCGGGTAGAAAATAACTGTCAGAACTGTGGCACGACACAGGTTCGGATCAATGGCATGGAGGGTTCTTATTCGCAGATACTGATTGATTCACGTCCCATGATCGGCGCACTGGCAGGTGTATATGGTCTGGAGCAAATTCCTGCCAATATGATTGAACGTATCGAGGTGATACGCGGCGGAGGATCGGCACTCTTTGGGGCAAATGCTATCGGCGGAACCATCAACATCATTACCCGCGAACCCATCCGCAACACAAGTGAGTTTTCCCATACACTGACCAGCCTTCAGGCTACCGGCGCCCTAGAGAACAACACAACCTTTAATGCCTCTCTGGTAAACGATTCAAGAAATGCGGGGGTGATGGTCTACGGGCAACACAGGCATAGGGACGGATTCGACATGGATGGCGACGGATTCACGGAACTGCCGATACTCAAAAACCGTTCTCTGGGATTTCGTTCCTTCCTGAAAACGGGCATCTATTCGAGGCTTTCGCTCGAATACCGGAACCTGCATGAATTCCGGCGTGGTGGCGACGGGTTACATCTGCAACCTTTCGAAAGCTTCATCACGGAGCAGGTGGAACACTATATCAACAGTGGCTCGCTCGGCTTTGACAGGTATTCAACGGATCAGAAGAGCAAGGTGAGCCTCTATGCAGCCGCCAGCCACACCTACAGAGACAGCTATTATGGTGCCGGCAATCCATATCGGAAAGATATCCCTGAAGCAGAGCCTGGCATGGATCAGACCCAAATTGATGCGATCAACGATGCCATTAAGAATAATCTGCTCCGCATAAATTCCTTCGGCAATACATCGGAGCTCACTTACCAGTTAGGAGGTCATTACATTCACTCTTTTGATCAATTGTGGTTTATGCCGGCAAACCTGACTGCAGGCATAGAATACACGGGCAGCAGCCTGAAGGACGTGAGCGGTTACCGGACAGACAATATCGCGCAGGACACCCGCACGGCAAGCACATTTTTGCAAAATGAGTGGAAAACTGCGATGTGGAGTTTTCTGATCGGGGGCAGGCTTGACAAGCACAACCTGGTACAGCAAGCCATCTTTAGCCCACGACTTAACATGCGGTACAATCCCACTGAAAACATCAATATCCGATTGACCTATAGCGGTGGTTTTCGGGCACCACAGGTGTTTGATGAAAATCTGCATGTGGATATTGCGGGAGGGAACCCGGTAATCAGAGTATTATCAGACAAACTGAAAGAGGAACGATCAAGGAGTGTAAGCGGATCTGTGGATCTATACTTCCAGACAGGTCGGTCCCTTTTCAATCTTCTGATGGAGGGATTCTATACCCGGCTTGAAAATCCCTTCACCGAGTTGAAAAGGGGCAATGAGATCACAATTGAAAACGCCGGTTCCGGGGCAATGGTGTATGGGGTGAACCTTGAAGGCCGTGCTGTTTTTGGCAGTCGACTCGATCTGCAGGCGGGAGCCACTCTCCAGCAAAGTCGCTATGAGCAGACACGGAAATGGTGGGAGCCAGAAACGCCGGAGGAGGAGATACTTGACCAGGTTATATCCACACGCAGGATGATGCGTACACCCGATAGCTATGCCTACTTTGTAGCCACCTTCACTCCTGTAGACAGATTCTCAGCATCATTCTCCGGAAACTACACCGGAAGTATGCTGGTACCACATGAAGCTGGCTTCGGGACAAAAGGGAAGGAGCGGTTCTCGCAGGTGAATATCACAGAAAAATCACCCACCTTCTTCGAATTAAATACAAAAATAACGTATACGGCTAATCTTTATTACGATACACAGATGGAGTTCAGCATAGGCGTTCAGAACATCTTCGATGCTTATCAAAAAGATTTTGATACCGGTCCGGGAAGAGCTTCAAGCTACATCTACGGTCCAGGTATGCCGAGAACTTTTTTTGCAGGAGTTAAATTGATCCTGTAACATGCCTTACGGATCGAACAGGGGCGACGATTGTTGCCCCTGCGATTCATGACAACAGAAATTACAATGGGACTACGTATTTTTTCAATGCATCATCCTGCAGTGAATCCGGGACGGCTGTCCTTACCTCGTCGATAATGATGTGAAGCAGCCTTTCTCTGTAAAATTCCTTCCGCGTAACAAGACTCACTTCCCGTACCGGCGTACTGTTTTTAAAAGGACGAACATTTTTCATCTGTGCTTCACTCAAGTTTGCCAGCGCCATCTCTGGAATTACCGTCAGTCCGTCGTTCTTGTCTACGATGTTGATCAAAGTATCTATACTGCCTGCTTCATAGGAAAAGATAGATTGCTGGTTCCCACCTCTCCGCTTTCTGAGGTTACAGAGATGCAAAATCTGCGTTCTGAAACAATGCACCTCGTCGAGTAGCCAGAGCCGGGCAGCGGTAAGGTCGCCCTCATCGAGCGATGTCTTTGCAAAGAGCGCTTTCTCAAGGGGTGAGACATAGGCGTAAAAACGTTCGTAATAAATGGGATACTCCCTGATGGACGGTTCTTTCAATGGAGTGGCCAGTATACCGCCGTCCAGTGAATCGTTAGACAATCCCTTCAATATCTGATCGGTGGTAAGTTCCGAAATTATGATGCGGATATCATATTTGTTTTCACTGTGTATCTGCATCAACCGGGGAAGGAGATAGGGAGATATGGTCGGAATGATTCCCAGCCGGAAGACACCCTTTATGATACCTTTCTCCTCCTGTACCACCTCCTTGATCTGGTTCACCTGGGCCACTGCCACCCGTGCCTGATCAATGATCCTCTTCCCTATTTCCGTGGGATGTACAGGTAGTTGTGAACGATCGAATATCTTCACGCCCAGCTCCTCTTCCAGCTTCTGAATCATCATGCTCAACGTGGGTTGGGTAACAAAAGAAGCTTCGGCGGCCTTTGAAAAATGGCGGAAATTATCAACGGCGATAATATACTCGAGCTGTTGTATATTCATAATCTTACTTGTAACTGGAGAAATATTTCATGAACTGCACCCGTTCATACAATGCGGGGCTTTCGATATTTGCATAACTGAGTTTACCCCTGAATTCTTCAATCCGGCTGTAATTGCTTTGTTGCATCCATTCCTCCATCAAGGTAAGAATATCACCGATTACCTCCGGTCCCTGTTCATAAAGTACGCTGCAGAGCTGAATTCCACCGGCACCGGCAAGAATACCCTTGATGACATCCTCCCATGTATGTACCCCGTAAGAGCAAGCCACATCAAAATTGGGTATCCGCCCCGCAACGATGGCTGTCCATCGCAGAGTATCGCTGAAATCGGCCGGATTACTAAACACCGGACCCGAGGTGATTTCCATCGTTTTAATGTCGATGTCGAGCTGGTAAAAACGATTGAAAAGTACCACGCCGTCAGCGCCGAGCGCCTTCAGCTTACCCACCAGCCCGGGCAGGTTGCTGATATTTTTTGCCATCTTGATGACCAATGGGATATGGATAGTCTTCTTAAGCTCCCTGACAACATTGAGATAGGTATCTTCCAGATAGGAATCGTTGAATTCACCTGCATTGAGCACGAAGAGATTAAGCTCCAGTGCATCGGCTCCAGCATCCTGTATGGTTTTGGCGAAATCTATCCACCGGGCCGATTTGTAGCAATTGATACTGGCCACGATGGGTATCGAACAAACTTCCTTGGCAGCACGAACCAAGTCGAGATACTTCTCCACATGATTCATCTTGATGTAGGCGTTGATATAATCGGCTGCTTCGGGATAGTCCGACAGTTGTGACAGTTTCTCGGAGTGATTCTCAATCTGCTCTTCAAAGAGCGATTTCAATACAATGGCTCCGATACCGGCGTCTTCCAGTTCCCGGATCTTTTGAATCGAATTTGTAAGGCCGCTGCTACCTGCTATTAGCGGGTTTTTCAGTTTTAAACCAGCAAAGGTTGTTTCTAAATTAATCATGTGCCAACAACTGTTTTTCAATTTATGGATCAACAAAAATAAACAATTTAATCGATAAAATCGATATTATATCGGCAAAACAAACCGGATGGAGCAGTATAGTGACGAAAATTACCTCTCTCCGAAAATTACTGTTCCCAGTCGCACCATAGTACTGCCTTCTTCTATGGCAACTGGATAATCTCCCGACATACCCATCGATATTTCCTTGAAAGCCGGTTCTTCTGAAAAAAAGGCTGCTTTATACTCTCCGAAGAGAGATTTCAAAAGCCGAAACTCAGTTTTGAGTTGAGTTACATTCTTGGTGAATGTGGCCATGCCCATCACCCCGGCAATCTGTACATGCCGGCACTCCTTCCATATACCTTTGAGAAGAAACTGCCGGCACTCATCGGGAGAGAAGCCCGATTTGGTTTCCTCCCGGGCAATGTGTATCTGAAGCAGACAAGGTATTGTCCGGTTATTTACCGCACCTTGTTTTTCGATCTCCAGCATCAGTCTTTCGCTGTCGAGACTGTGAATAAGCGAGATGAAGGGAGCAATCTGTTTCACTTTGTTTCGCTGCAGGCCGCCAATAAAATGCCACTCAATGTCGCTCGGCAACTCCTGTTGTTTGATCAGCAGCTCCTGCACGCGACTTTCACCAAAGACACGCTGACCGCTATCATAGGCTTCCCGGATCATTGAGGCAGGATGAAATTTGGAGACTGCCACGACAGTTACATCATGTGGAACAGACTCCCGTAATGCATCAATATGTGTCCGAATGCTCATATCGTTGTTTCCGTTGCCTTATCTCCCGAATAGGGAAATACATCCATGATAGCCGTTTCATTTACTGCTGCAAACGCGTAATCGATCATGGTCTTCTTCATCTCCGCTTCCACGATTTCCACAGCTTCTTTCAGTTCCGAAGCCTGTACCAGCATGTTAACTGCTGTTTTCTTCTCGGCACCGCTTTTTTCGTCGAGGGTGATAAAGTAAAGTTTTGCCTTATAGTAGCGGTCTCCCGTTTCATTAAAAAAAGACTCGGTATATTTTACCCGTTTAATATCGGACACGGAAAACTCACCCGAGATAAAGGGCTTAATCTCTTCAATGATCCTTGCTTCCGCCTCGGTGAATGACAGTGCATCTACCAGATAGGGCTCGGTCACTGTTTTCTGCATGCCGGTCTCCAGCATCTTGTCATATCTTATCTTACACTCAAACCAATTGTACATATCCTGCTTTTATAATCTAAAGAAAAGCAAAGGTACAAATTTTGTGACAATTTCACCGGAACAAGGGTCAACATCGCCGGAATATCCAGCCATTTTGGCAAACTATCTGATTAAGAGTTGGGGCTTAAGAAATGAAAATGACTGCAGTAACTTATGCATATCAAAAACGAATTAGGAGATTCAGAATATATGCTTAAAACAACGACAATTGTTGGATGTCAACTTTGGGAGGGTAAAATGTACCGATGATGATAAAAGGATTAGGTGAAACATTATGAAACTGTTTGGTTGTCCCCATAAAAAAAAGCGAGTCACGCTGATGCCACATAAAGTCCAAATATTTCTCTTTCACTTTTCGACAAGCTTCTACTTCGTCACCTTTTGCTTTATTAAGACAATTCCAGTACAATGCACCCAATTCCCAATCTTCAATCATTATGGTTCTTGTTTTACCATCTTCAGTGGTAAAAATGTAAGAGAATTCATAAGGTAATTTCTTCACCACTTTAAAAACCAATCGGGTTTCATCCTCATCAAATAAGCTTCCCTGCGCTTTATTGGCAATAACCCTATCCATCTTTTGTTTATTCCACTCCCTTTCGCAAGGCCTCCATACAAAATCGATGATATCTTTGGGTTTTACAATGGCTAATGACGTTCCAACATTTGGGTCTTTTGCTGCGGCTATCAACTCTGTCATATTATCCCAAATTGTATCGCCTATATACAGTTTTCTTTTGCCCCAGTCACCTTTAGTGTCAATTCTATCGAGCATACGAATCTCTCTATCCAAATCCGTAGGTCGAAAACTTTCAGGTCGAAAATCAGACGTGTTTTTTACCAAATCGATTTCTATCCATTGCCATTTATCGAACTGATTCTGATAATCGAGTTTACGGAATGGTACCGGGAAAATGCGAATCCATGAGCCATCTTCCCTAAAACCGGCGGTACAGACCAACTCATCGTATTTTTCCGATAGAGTTGGATATGTTTTGACGGTAATTAGGACTTTAGTTAATGCCATGCTTACAAGGATTTAAACGAATAACCAACATCGGGTAACTGCATCAATGCCTTGGCAACAAGCGAACGATGACATTGGTTCGGATTTTTCTCGAAACAAGTAACAGCCACTCGTCCATAGTTTTCAATCAACGCTCTTATCTTTGATAGGGCTTCTCGATTATTTTTTAGCGTTGTTTTTTCGTAATTCTCAAACAGACAATCATAATCGGCTTGTGTATGCAATCCCCGCCGCTGCTCCGATTCTATCCCCAACTCCGGAACATGTACATAGTGAATACCAACACCGTTACAGGCTTTTTGTAATTGACTTTTCGAGAACCCATATTTCTGACTGAAAGCGTTTTTGCGCACATCACACAATACGTGCACGTCGTTTATTATCAACTTGTTTATATATGTTTCAAGCGTGATACCTTCGTAACCGATACTAAACAACTGGGGCTCTGTGAACATGCGTTTTTGTTTTTCTACTCGGGCTAACTCATCTTTCGTCAGCAACTTGTTGGCTATTGAGCTGTTGATTGCAAAATAGGGGTATTTTTGGTAAGTATAGCGTATTAAATCGGTTTGAGACATCGACGCAAATTCGGTTTTTACATCGAGTAAAACCTGACGGTCGGATTTATTAAGCATTTCCAGATATGCTCCATTTTCTTTTAGTTTTATAAATCTGCCACTCTGATGCTCGGATATTTCAAGATAGCCATATTTTGCCATCGTGCCCAAATCCTGATCAGCCTGAAACGAGAAACAGCCATAACGATAAGGTATAAAATCGAATGTTTTAACCGGCTGCGCTCGGGTAAATAGAAACAAATACTTCTGTAAACTCTTTGCCGTCAGTTGCCCGTCAAACACTTCCAGTAAAGCTGCGATTATTTTTCTTCTGTAATATAACATATTACAAATTTAGAGAAAAGTTTAAACTATACACAAAAAAATTGATCGTTTTATGATTCCTACACTTCGGTTTGTGTACGTGAGTGGAATATGTTTGCATTACCTGACTTTCCTTGACTTCTCTAAAATGCAGCAGACAGTCTTAGCTGAATTATGCAATTATCGCGAAAAAATGATATTTTTGCAATTTATTGGCTAACGAGATGATTGGAACCCTTGTAAATACGGCTGCCGTAGTGGGTGGTGGAATGATTGGTCTGCTGCTGAAGAAGCGGATGCCCGAACGTGTAACTAGCATTTATTTCCAGGCCATAGGCCTCTTCACGCTGGCCATAGGCGCTTCGATGGCCGTTGAGATGAAAAAAATCCTTATCGTGGTCAGCAGCCTGGCCATAGGATCTCTTTTGGGCGAATGGTGTGACCTGGAAAAAAGGGCTGAGCGGATGAGCAACAGCCTGAAAAGCCGTTTTCATATCGGCAGTGAAAAATTCTCCGAGGGCCTGGTCACAGCGTTTCTCCTTTTTTGCGTGGGCTCGATGACCATTCTCGGTACCATTCAGGAGGGGACAGGAGGTTCTCCGGATCTGCTCTTCACAAAATCGCTGATGGACTTCTTCTCTGCCATCCTGCTGGCATCCGCTTTTGGCATGGGTGTTGTTTTCTCTGCACTGCCCCTGTTTGTCTTTCAGGCTTCCATTACGTTGCTGGCAGGCTATGCAGGGAGTTTCTTTAACGATGACATCATTCTCGGAATCACCAGCGTGGGAGGCATCCTGCTGATCGGATTGGGAATCAACATTCTCGGAATCAAAAAACTCCGGATCATGAATATGTTGCCCTCTCTCGTTATCATTGTATTACTGATTTGGTTATTTGGATAAAGCCAACGCTGCACCCGGATCGTTTTATCCCATAGAAAATGACAAAAAAAGAGGAAAAACTGGGATTGTGGTTGCTTGTTTTTGTGGCGCTTGGCTCCATGATAGGCTCCGGCATCTTCAATTCTCCAAAAGATCTGATCCGTGTGTCCAATCCGCAGGGCACCATGATTGCCTGGGTAGCAGGCGGTCTGGGGGCACTGATGCTCGCTCTGGTGTTTGTCTATCTTGCGGCACGCAAGCCAGGATTAAAAAGCGGAGTCTACGCTTACGCCCGTGACGGCTTCGGCGATTACATGGGTTTCAACTCAGCCTGGGGCTACTGGTCGGTAGGCTGGCTGGGAAACGTGAGTTATCTGGCACTCTTTTTCAAAACAATGAACGACCTGCTGGGAGAGCGTGCGCTTTCACCTCTCACCGCCTTTCTGACCGGATCGGCACTCCTCTGGTTCTTCTATACCATACTAATGGCAGGTATCCGGGAGGGAGCCATCTTGAACTTCATTGTTACAACTGCGAAACTAATTCCCATTTTGCTGATCATATTCCTGGGCATATCTCTTGTACACAGCGATCTTTTTCTTACTCCAGACTGGCAAGACAGGCTGGCATCCACGGGCGAGCCCACCTCTCCCTTGTTGCAGATAAAAGAGGCCATGGCGATTATCCTCTGGTGTTTTGTCGGTGTGGAAGCGGCTTCAGTACTGTCGGGCCGGGCAGAGAGTCAGCAGACCGTGCGGCGGACCATTATTCTCTCCCTGCTGATTGTTGTGGCTGTTTATATGCTGATCACCTTTATTGCCATGTCATCGGTTGCGGCCCCGGAGTTGGCCGACTCACAGACGCCACTGGCCTTGATATTGGAGCGAACGGTTATAGGCACTGCCGGCGGCATGATCGTCAGGCTGGGAATCATGGTCTCGGTGCTGGGAGCCAGCCTCTCGTGGATACTGTTATCCGTTGAAACATTATATGCCGCGGCGAAAGATGACATGTTACCACGTATTTTCAAAAAGGTGAACCGCAAAGGAACTCCGGTAAATGCGTTATTACTCACTCAGTGCTTCACCCAATTCTTTCTTCTTTCCATCCTTTCACCCCGCCTCAACGAGACCTATCTTGCCGCCATCACCATTGCCACTACCCTGGTGCTAATACCTTATCTGCTTACCTCGCTCTATGCCGTGAAGATAGCCCTGGGTCTCAGAAAAAAAGAACCGATTCTCCATTTGGTCATTGCGCTTCTCGCCACTCTTTATTCTCTTTATGTTATTTACGCCGTGGGCATACAATATCTCTTCCTTTCGGTGATCTTTTACAGTATCGGCTCCTTGCTGTTTATCAGGGCAAAAAGAGAACAAAAAAAACAGCCCAAACGATGGGAATGGGCTGTTATAATTTTATTGCTGGCCGGTGCCGTAGTGGTTACGGCTTTATTCACGGCCCACAGGATTACGTTTTAGTTTTTCTCCTGTCGCATGGTCGCAACATTAAATCATTTGTTCATCGTATACCGCAGAGTTACGCCCAGTCGCATGGGATATCCACGCTGCACAAACTGATTCACTTTTCCGGTGGTCATGTCAGATGCTTCAAAAAGGAAGGAGTGGTAGTCGGTGTTGAAGAGGTTCTTAGCCCAGAGTTCGAGCGAGAAGGCACCTCTCTCGGCAGAAATGCTACCGTTCACCAGCCCATAAAAAGGCTGATACAGCGCTACTCCTTCATCCCCAGCCTGAGGCGTCGTCTTATTCGATTCTGTCCAATAAATTTTTCCCACTCCGGTATACTGGATGTTTCCGACCAGCCGGTCGATCAGCGCCCCATTGGCAAAACTATGCACATAGCTGGTACCCAGGCTTACCGTATGTCGTGGAGCAAACGGTATATGATTCCCTGAGTAATCCACATCCTCAGCCGCTTCATAATCTACAAAACGCGCATCGGCAAATCCGTAGTCGGCATACAACGACAGGCTCTGCAAAGGAACATATTTCAGACTTAACTCAAATCCTTTGCTTTCCGATTTGCCGGCATTCTTAACCGTGCGACCGGATGTTCCCTGATCTTCCAGTTTGATGATCTGAATATTGTTGACACGGGAATAAAACAATGCATAATTGAGCGACAACCTGTTTTCAAACATCTCATATCGTCCGCCCAACTCATAGGTCCAGCTGGTTTCCGGATCATAGGAGAGCTGTTCCTCAAGGGTTGGCTTAGCGCCGTCACCGTTTGGCGCCCCTCCAGGCATGGGCATATTGGGAGGCATTTTCGCTGCAATTCCTTCCATGATCGAAGCAGCCAAAGCACCCTGTAATATTTTGGAGAATGCCTGCTCGTTATAGCCGCCGGTCTTGTACCCTTTGGAAGCAGACAGGTAGACATGAGCGGTGCGGGTGAATTGATATTGCAGGGCAAACTTAGGAAGTATCTTCCAGAAGTCTTTGCTATAGCTACCCGTCAGCAATGTGTCGCCCTCAATAAACATGGGAGGCATGGGACGGTTGGGAATATTAAACAGAAGATTTACATCGCCCCCCTCGCTTTCCGTAGAAAAGTCGAGTCCGGTATGTTCGTAGTCGAAACGAATGCCGGCCGTGCCGGACAATCCCGTCACGCCAAAAAGGTCGTTCACAGTAGATTGATGAAAGAACGCAGCCCCTCTTGAGGGTTTGGTATACACACCCGGCAAATCGATCCGGTCATTGGCATAAGAGATTGTCAGCGGTGCATTGGCTGTAAAAGCATCGAGGTGAGTCTGCATGGCAGCAATACCCTCCTCTTTGATGGCTACCGGTGTATCGATCACCCGGTGATCATAGAAACCAAAGGCTCCCAGTACCCAGCGATATTTCCGCTGTAAGTCCGACTTTACCGTGATCTCCTGGCTCAACGAATGTTGCTTCTGCATCTGACGAATGGAAAACACCGATTTGGGAGAGTAATCCTGATCCATCTTCATATCATCTTTCAGATACTGATAGCCAGTGGTCGAGTGAATGCTATAGCCCTGCCCGGAATAATCCAGCGACAAACCGTTTGTAAAAAGGTGCCGGTCGTACGACGAGGGTTCGTTAAAATTGGATTCGGTGGAATCCTTATGCATATAAGGAAAGGCGCCCCCGGACACATAGTCGTAGTTGCCAAAAAGCAACGCCTTGAAAGAGGGAGTCAGCTCCCACTCAAACTTCACCCTGCCGCCTGCATTTTCAGAGGCATCCACTTTCTTTCCGGTATAGCTGTTCGTAAAATATCCATCGTCACGTTTGTAATAGCCACCCACAGAGATCCCGAAGTTATCCGACAGCTTGCTATAGTTTGAAACTTTTGCCGAGAACTGGCCGTAATTGCCACCACCCACCATCAGGCGGGTACCCTGGAAGGTGAGGGGTGAAAGCGTGTAAAGATTCACGATTCCTCCAATGGCATTTCTGCCGTAGAGTGTTCCCTGGGCACCGCGTAGTACCTCCACACGCTGTATATCCTGAAATTCAAAATCGAAAGCCGAGGGATTAAAGCTGGGGACATTATCCACGTACATGCTCACCGTCTGTGCTCCCAACCGTGCGCCGATACCCCGGATATAGATTGGAGTGGAGACTTTGGAACCATATACCGGAATAAAGAAGTTGGGAATATATGCGCTTAGGCCCGGCAACGACTCAATCTGCGTATCCCGCAGTTGTTTTGGAGAGACTACGGAGACGGCTGTCGGCATGTTCTTCAGCTCGTTGGTTTCTTTCACCGAGGAGGTCACCACCACTTCATCAAGATAATAAACCTTGACTGTATCTTTTGGATTGGCTTCTTTTGCCGGTATATTTTCCCGCGGGAAAGACACAAAAATATTACAACACAAGACAATACATACTATCAGCAACTGTTTCATCATGCACATTTTATTGGATTCTTAACTAAATGCAAAGAAAAGCGATAAAATGTTACCCGACAATCACTACATTTAGTGATATTTTTCTTTAATGCTACTGCTTAAAAATGAAATAGACAGCCAGCACCAGAAAAAGAAATCCGATCAGGTGATTCATCCTTATCTGTGTCTGAAATGCAAGGGAAGAGAAGATCACAAACACCAGGAGAGTGATCACCTCCTGCATGACTTTCAACTGCAACAGTGAAAAGCTCCCTCCGTTACCTTCGAATCCAAGACGATTTGCCGGCACCTGGAAACAGTATTCAAAAAAGGCGATAAGCCAGCTGATTACGATGACACTGATAAGCGGCAATTTGCCGAACCAGCTATTTTCAGCCAGCTTCAGATGGCCATACCATGCCAGTGTCATAAAAACATTTGAGACAACCAAAAGCCCGATAGTAAGCAAATAATTCATAGATATCCGTAAAAAATTGTGCAAAAGTACAACATTTCCGCAAACAAAGCCCTTCTGAGTCTGAAGGTCTCTCATGTAGACATTGCAACGTACCTACACAGGAATCTCGCACACAACTTTACATCCGGTCGTTTCCGCTACTTTATTCCGGGAAATGACACCCACGGGGGATGGGGGGACTGCGCATGAACACCTTCTTACTTCTGTTGTTATAGAAAGAGACAAGTTGTAAAAAAGATATGAAGAAGGCATTATTGATTGTGGACGTGCAGAACGATTTCTGCCCCGGTGGCGCCCTGGGAGTGAAGGACGGCGATAAAGTGGTGCCGCCGATCAATGGGCTCATGGAACGGTTCGACCTGGTAATCTCATCGCAGGACTGGCATCCTGCAGATTCGGTGCATTTTGGGAAGTGGCCGGTTCATTGTGTCGCAGGCACACATGGCGCCGATTTTCATCCGAAACTGGACAGCGAAAAAATCGACCTGAAGCTATATAAAGGAACCGACAATAAGGACGATGGCTACTCAGCCTTCGAAGCAACCAATACTTCACTCTCCGACTTTCTGGAGGAGCATCAAATCCGAAAGCTTTATGTGTGCGGCCTTGCTACCGACTATTGCGTGAAAGCAACTGCGCTGGATGCCGTGAAAGCGGGATTCCACACCTATGTAATTACCGATGCTATCGCCGCGGTAAACGCACAACCTGGCGACGATAAAAAAGCACTGCAGGAGATGTATCGCATAGGGTGTATACTGATAGAATCGAAAGAGATTTCATATGACTAAAACTATTATTTTCAATGGTGTCATATGGAACTCGCTTTGAGTCATACTCTTGTGTGACAATGATTATAATGCTCGTTTCATGAGATTGTTGTATCTTTGCACCTGATGGAAAAAGATCTTTCTTTGCGTACCGT
The DNA here is from genome assembly GCF_056629195.1 of Proteiniphilum sp. LBM24028. Lineage (NCBI taxonomy): Bacteria > Pseudomonadati > Bacteroidota > Bacteroidia > Bacteroidales > Dysgonomonadaceae > Proteiniphilum > Proteiniphilum sp. LBM24028. Next base: position 3,006,621 of record NZ_CM152817.1, read on the forward strand.
GAAGGTGATGCGGTATATCCTGCCTTTACGAGAAGGCGGCTCACTGCCGGCTTTGGCTGAAGCCGACGACGGATTCAAATATGTATTGAAGTTCCGGGGTGCGGGCCATGGCACAAAGATGCTGGTATCGGAGCTGCTGGGCGGAAGGATTGCATCTGTACTGGGTTTGCATATCCCCGAACTGGTTTTTGCCACGCTTGACGATGACTTTGGCCGGAGCGAAGGGGATGAGGAAATCCAGGACCTGCTGAAAGGAAGCGAAGGGTTGAACCTGGGGTTGCATTACCTGTCGGGAGCAATTGCCTACGATCCCTCCGTGGAGATCGATCCTTTTCTGGCATCAAAGATTGTCTGGCTCGATGCGTTCACCACCAATATCGACCGCACCTTCAACAACACCAACCTGTTGTGGTGGCACCGTGAGTTGTGGATCATCGACAACGGCGCTTCGTTTTATTTCCATCACTCCTGGAACGATTTCGAACGACATGCCCTCAACCCGTTTCCCCACATACAAGATCATGTATTGCTACCCCAGGCAACGATGCTCGACGCGGCAAACGATTTTGCACATGATATCCTTTCGGATGATCTGCTGGAGAAGATCGTCTCACTCATCCCCGACAACTGGCTGACGTGGAACCATACGCAGGAGACTCCCGGTGAGATCCGGAAGACCTATCGCAACTTTTTAAAAACACGACTGCAGCATTCCCAAAACTTTCTAAATACCGCCAAAAATGCAAGAGGATAAACTGTACCATTACGCTGTGATTCGACTGGTACCGAGGATTGAGCGGGAAGAGTTTTTTAATGTAGGTCTTATTGTTTTCTGTAAGAGAGATTGTTATATTCGTTTTGAATACCATCTCTGCCCCGAAAAATTCAGGCTGATGCATTCGGAAGCGGCATACGAAGATGTGATTGAAAATCTTGAAGCACATAAACAGATTGCGCAGGGCAATCCGAAGTGCGGCCCCATTGCGCAACTGGATATTCCCGAACGGTTCCGCTGGCTGACGGCCACGCGTAGTTCCATCCTGCAGGCCTCCCCCACTCATCCGGGGAAAACGACTGACCTGGATGCCACCTTCAACCGCCTCTTTGAGGAGCTGGTAACGTAAAAATGGGAAGCACACCGATTCCGGGCAAGTCGGTAGCGATCATTTTTCCGTTTTCAAGCTTTGCACCGTCGAAGCAATCGTTTCCTATCAACAGCGCACCGTCGAGATCGGCAAAGTCCATGCCCGCGTAAAGCTGTGCTGCAGCCGATATGGCGCAGGAGGTCTCCGTCATACAGCCCATCATCACCTTCATCCCCAGCGCTTGTGCCAGGGTGCGCATCTTCCACGCTTCGTGCATACCGGTGCACTTCATTAATTTGATGTTGATGCCGGAGAAGACACCTTTTAGCCGCTCCACATCGGCGAGCCGTTGTACAGACTCATCGGCAAAGATGGGGAGCGGGCTTTCCTCCGTCAGCCGGGCAATACTGTCTAAATCGGACTTAGGCATGGGCTGCTCCACCATCACCACCCCTCGTTCTCTCATCCAGAAGATCATATCCAGCGCCTCACTGCGCTCTTTCCATCCCTGGTTGGCGTCTACCGCCAGTGGCAGATCGGTTACGGAGCGGATAGCTTCAATCATCCGCTTATCATCCGGCCCTCCCACTTTTACTTTCAATATGTTGAAACGCCCCAACGCTTCGCGTGTTTTTTCACGCACCACCTCATCTCTGTCGATCCCAATGGTGAAGGTGGTGTCGGGCACATTCATTTTATTCAGCCCATACATCTTATGCCAGGGAGCACCAATCATCTTTCCTGCCAAATCGTGCAGGGCAATATCCACGGAGGCCTTGGCGGCAGTGTTCGCGGGAGCTATTGCATCCACATACGTCATAATCTCTTCCAGATGCGTGGGGTCTGAGAATCCGGACAGATCTGTCTTTTTTAGAAATTCAATCACCGAAGCCTGTGATTCCCCCAGATAAGGGGGCAGTGATGCCTCTCCGTATCCCACCAGCCCGTCGTACTCAATTCTGGTGAGAACCACGGGAGTGGTCGTGCGTGAAAAGCCGGAAATGGTGAAGGTATGGGTGAGCTGCAGGTCGTAGGGTGTCCAGGAGAGTTTCATTTTGGCGGATAATTTTGTCTGTTTTTGGAAAGTAGCGTTCAAAATAAGCGAAGGAGCTGCAAATGCTACAGCCGCAACTGTGGATCTTTTAAGAAATTGACGGCGGCTTTGCTTCATCTGCGTTTGTCTCTGTTACTGATAAAAACTGTTTAAAAAAATCTCTTCAATGCCTTCACGGTCAACTTCTCCAATGACTCTTCGGGTGCGGAGGTAACGATTTGCATTGAACTCGTCATATAACGGATCGGAGGGGTCAAAGCTGTTTATTCGGACATAATCCGATGCGTGAATGAATCGTTTATCGCCAATATATATTCCTACGTGAACAACCTTTTCTTTTGAATTTTCGGAAGATGCTTTCGAACCAAAAAACAGCAGGTCTCCCGGCAAAGCTTCGCCAAAATTGCCCGCCTCGTCAATAAGCTTGCCATACAACACCTGTTGGGAGGCATCGCGCGCCAGGATCAACCCGTGCAGAAAATAAACCAATTTGGTAAAGCCGCTGCAGTCGAGCCCCTTGGAAGACGTACCTCCCCAGAGATAGGGTATACCCTTAAACCGGAGTGCAGTATTTACCACACTTTCTCCACTCATCGTGACATCTCTCAGCCAGTCTGACACTTCAACAGCATCCGTTTTTTTCACGTATGCCGCGCGCCCGTCGGGGTAAACCACCTCATAAAACCTCTCCTTCTCCGACCTTACCGTCAACATATCGCCGGCCACCAGGTCGGAGACGGGAAAAGAAGCGGCATCCTGGCTTTCAAAGGATTGCCCACACACAGAAGTAATTATTATCTTCGGCTTCCGCAGGTATTCCTGCAAACTCTTTCTGGTCATGGTTTTTACCGAACCATTGATCCAGCCGATATACCTGTCGGGAGTCTGAATGCGCAGCCATCCGTCTTTCTTCTCCAATATCTTCACCGGCATGCCCAACAGGGCCTGAGAAACGAGTTCCGAGCCGTACCTGGGTTCGGCCCGAAGGGTACCCACGGAATTATAGATTACTCCCCCTGTTTCGTCGCCCAGCTTTTTATCCGGCAACAGGCGAATGTTGTCGCTCACTTTTGCGGATACTTTTTTTGACTGCAATATCAGCTCCAGATAGGCGGGTTCGCTGGTAGTTTCTCCCTCAAGCAGGAGGGTATCCTGTTGTTGTGTAGCCACAATCCGGAAGAGCTCCACTCTGCTGTCCGGCGCATATTTTTCCTGTACTGCTTCAATAATCTGCTGCATATCTCCTTCCTGTGCCATAGCATGACAATGTAACGTTGAAAAGACCCATAAGAAAAATATACCTGTTGCTTTTCCCATGCTTCCTGTCCGATCTAATAACTGGGCGAAATATACAATTTTTCGCTCAATTGCAGACAAAAGAAAAAAAGTATTTATATAAGAAACAGAAAATCATTACCTTTGATTACTCAAATTCATATTTCAACAATATGAGAACAAGAAGAATAAGACGTTGTCTTCCACTATTCATTATTGTCTTATGTTGCGCCGGATCCGTCGCCTGTGCATCGAACGCAACAAAAAGGCAAAGTGACAAATCTGACTCCGCTATGTCCGACACATTCCAAAACAATCACCGGGAAGCCGAAAACCTCGCCAGGGACCTGAGACGAAAGGGGATCAGGGACGAAAGGGTGTTGGCGGCTATAGGGAAAGTTCCCAGACATTTGTTTATTGACGAGAGTTTAAGGGAATATGCCTATCTTGATAAGCCGTTGCCGATTGAAAAGGGGCAGACCATCTCCCAGCCATACACCGTGGCCTATCAGTCGGAGCTTTTGAAGCTGAAGCCGGGCGAGAAAGTGTTGGAGATAGGCACGGGAAGCGGCTATCAGGCCGCAATCCTTTGTGAAATGGGCGCCGATGTATACAGCATTGAGCGTTACAAGGAGCTGTATCTTACCGCAAAGGAGACACTCGGCAGACTGGGATATCAACCCCATCTCTTTTTTGGGGATGGTTACGAAGGATTAGCGGAAGAAGCCCCTTTCGATAAAATTCTGCTGACTGCAGCACCCGATATGGTTCCGGAGAAGTTATTAAGACAACTGCGTGTGGGTGGATGGATGGTACTCCCCCTGGGTGGAAGGATGGGACAGAAGATGACCGTGATCAAACGCGTAAGCGAGGAGAAGTTCAGTGAGTCGGAGCATGGAGATTTTATCTTTGTACCCATGCAAAAAGGTACTGAAGAATAAAAAATGAAATTAAGCCTTCTTACAGATTAAACAAGACTGCCGCCGGATTTCTTCGGCGGCAGCAGACAATTGAGCCAACAGGGAAGTTTTATTTGCCGATAGGCAAACGACTCAATTGTTTGATGTGTTGAAGATCGGTATAATCATATTGATAGATACCATCGGCGGCTATCATCATCAATACATTGTTGAAGGGAATCACATCGAAGCCGTCCATATCCTTGAAATGGGCAAGAATATTGTCCGGATGCATAATGGTGCGCGGGTCTTTGGTGTTAAAAATACGCAATCCATCGTCGCAGACAAACAACGTCTCCTCATCAATGCCCAGTCCTTTCGGACTTTTCATATTATATGTGACAATATGCTTGGGTCGTTTCACGTCACTCACATCCACGATAATCAGCTCGTTGGCATCTTGTCCGCAAAATGTACCCGAACGAACCGTCACATAAGCGATATCGTTTTCCACCACAACCGGATCGCAACCGAACACGTGACTGATCATAGACTGGCGTTCCGGCTTTAAAGGGTCTTCCATGGAGTAAATGATCATGCCCGTGGGCGTGCCCATAAACATGCAGTTCTTATAGCTGAAGATAGTCTCTACATTGAAGCCGATATAGTAATCATTCCCCACTTTCACCGGTGATCCGCCGGTGAGGTCGAAGATACCAAGCATATTGTTCATCACAGTATAGAGGTTGTCTTTATAGATGGCAAAACGCGACATGGAACCGGCAATACCTGTACCGGCACCCGCCTTTTCACCCACGGAAGCATACATGGCCCCATCATTTTGCAGACCACCCCATCCCCACCAGCGTGGTTTATAGTAGCGTACCAGTTCTCTTTTCTCCACCTTCTTCCAACCCACAACAATACCATTGTTTCTGTCCATCGATTTTTCGTAATCAATGCTGAATCCATTCTCCGTCGGAGGGAAAGCTTGTGGGAACACTTCTTCTTTTCGACCTTTATATACAGGCTTGGCGGGATCGCTGATATCGAACCAAACAAGATCTATATAAGAATCGGCATAGAGAATATTGTTGCGCACCTGCATGTCGGCATTTCCCAACAAATCGATAAACGCCACATTGCGAGGACTCGACGGATTCCGGTTGTCAATCACATGAATACCCTTCTCCGGCTGAGAAATGTAGAGATAACCGTTAAAAAACAGAATCTTCCCCTGTTTTACGATGGGCTGAGGCTGCTCCACAGCGACGGCACTTCTAAACTCGTTCACAGGCATAAAAACCGGCTCGTTGATGGTATAGGTAACGTACTCATCCACATAGTCCTTGCATCCGGTAAAAAGTAACAATCCGGCAATAAAAAATAAATAAGTCAACTTTTGCATACCCATATAGATTTAGTTATTTAAATTGTATCCTGACTCCTATATTCAGCCCGAATATCAGCGGGTTCTCCGTGCGGGCACTCATTGGCTGATTGTTCCTGAAATAATAGAGCAGTCTCGGTTCGCCAAACAAGTGCAGATTATTTTGTAACCGGTAGCTGAATCCGGCACCACCCTGAGCAGAGAACTGAAGACCGGCAATGCGGTTATATACATGGGTGTGATGCACTACATTACCCTGTTCTTCAATTTCCTGCTTGTAAATGGAGCGGATTCCCTTTTCCACAGTAGCACCACCCAACAGATAAAGGGTCCAGGAGTCGTTCTGCCACATCTGGTATCGCAGGTTTATAGGCACCCCGATATAATGCTGTTGTAGCGTACCCCGATATACCAGCTGGTCGTTTCGCCGAAAACGGGAAAACAGATAGGTATAGGACAATCCGGTTTCCAGACTTACATTGTTTCCGACCGGAAAGTCGGTTGTCAAACTGATAGTAACCGGAAGACGGTGCATTATCTCAGTAAAATCACCTGGCGTTAACAGATTGTATTTTTCTCCCCGGCCAGCGTCAGCGTCATTGGAAAAACCAATACCAGGAACAGGGTTGTCGTAATAAAACGATTCACTTCCGTCATATTCTCCGGGACTGATATCCGGCAGGCTGTTGCCGCTACCCAAAGCCAATAAGAAAGAATGTAGTCTCGAATCTTTTGTATGGACGGGAAGAGCGGGATAATCTTCCGCAGATAACAACTCTGCAGAATCCCCGTCCGGCTCTGTAACCGTTGATTTTGACGTCTTGTCCTGTTCCACCACTTCAGCCGGTGTGGGTACCTCTTCCAGTGAAGTTTCTGCCCTGAGATGTTCTTTTTCAGTCAGCTCCCCCATACCGGATGAGATCCTGCGGGAAACCACGCTTTCGGATTCTCTCATTTTCTGTCTTTGAAGTGAGCTTTCTTGTGTAAACAACTGCTGTGCCTCGGTCATATCTTTTTTTTGAATGTCAGCCTTACCGACAGGGATGCGGGATTGCAACTCCGTCTTCCGCCCATTATCGGGAATTGGCTGTGGCATTTCAATGACAGGCCCGTCTGTGAAGGGGTTCAGAAAAAGTAGCAATCCAAGCAGTAATATCGCCACACCTGCGGCGGACCAGCCCCAATATGCCGGAAATCGTCTGTTGCGAGAAGGAAGTCTGTCCGACAGGATCTCCCACAATCCTGGATCGACGGCCATCCGGTGTTCCCGCAGCTTCTTCCCCACTTCCAGGGAAAACCTATCCAGCCTTTCTATATTGTTATTATCATCTGATTGCATCTTTTCTTCCCATTATTTGTATGTCGTCACATAACTGAATAACTTTTTTTTGCAACAACAGCCTCGCCCTGAAAAAAAAGGATCGTGAAGTACTCTCCTTTATCTGCAGCATTGTGGCAATCTCACGATGGCTATAACCCTCTACCGCATACAAATTAAAAATCGTACGAAAGGTATCGGGAAGTTCACCAATACACTGCATCAACTCCTCTGCTGTGATATCTTTTAAATGGGGTGTATCGTCATCACTCCCTGTTTCAATATCAATCAAAAGCTCTTTTTCCTTCAACCTGTTCTTTCTACGTATGTAATCAAGCGAAGTATTGACAAAGATCCTCCTAATCCATCCGCCAAAGGATCCTTTTCCAGAGTATTGTCCTATTTCAGTATAAATCTTCAGGAACCCCTCCTGCAGCACATCTTTCGCATCCTCGGCATCGGAAATATAACGCCTGCAAAGTGCCATCATCGCAGGAGCATACTGATCATACACTTCCTTCCTCGCCCACAATTTACCCTGCTTGCAAGCAAGTATCAAACGGTGTTCCGACATAAAGCTTCCCTGTTTACCCTTAAGACGTTTCAAAACAACGAAACGTTGCAGCAGATGAACAATAATATCCCATTTTCATCAATTATCCGTTATCCGATAATTCAATTAACAGGGAGGGTTCAGGTAAAAGAAAAAGTATGAAACAATGGGGTATAAGGTATGAAACAACGGGGTATTACAAACCAACAACCGGACTCATTACCTGAATCCGGTTGCCATCTTATTTAAGTATGTCCAAAAACGGACTACTCACTTCCTTTACTATAATTCGGAGCTTCACGGGTAATCATCACACCGTGAGGATGACTCTCGGTATAACCTGCCGAAGTAATCCGGGTAAACTTTGCATCATGCAGCTTCTTAATATTTTCCGCCCCGCAATAACCCATACCGGAACGAAGACCGCCCACCATCTGATAGATCACTTCCTGAATTGTACCTTTAAAGGGAACACGGGCTTCAATGCCTTCGGGGACGAGCTTTTTGATGTCATCCTCCACATCCTGGAAATAACGGTCTTTAGACCCTTGTTGCATGGCCGAGAGCGAACCCATTCCTCGATATGATTTAAATTTGCGTCCATTGAATATGATAGTCTCACCCGGAGACTCTTCCGTACCTGCAAGCAATGATCCCATCATCACCGAGGAGGCTCCTGCCGCCAGAGCCTTCACGATATCTCCCGAATAACGTAACCCTCCGTCTGCTATCAGGGGAATATCCCTGTTTTTAAGCGCCTTGGCTACATCATAGATCGCTGACAACTGGGGAACACCCACACCGGCAATAACCCGGGTAGTACAAATTGATCCCGGCCCGATGCCCACCTTCACACCGTCGGCACCCGCATCTGCCAGAAACAGTGCGGCTTCGCCTGTAGCCACATTGCCTACCACCACGTCTATTTCCGGAAAGTTTCCCTTTACCTGCCTTAGCATATCGGCTACACCCTGAGAATGTCCATGTGCCGTATCAATGACTATGGCATCAACGCCTGCCTCAATCAAGGCTGTGGCCCGTTCCACGGAATCGTGGGTGACACCTATTCCGGCAGCCACGCGAAGACGCCCCTGTTCATCTTTACATGCAAACGGTTTATCTTTTGCCTTCGTAATATCCTTATAGGTAATCAGACCCACCAGCTTAAAGTTAGAATCCACTACGGGTAGTTTTTCGATCTTGTGCTGCTGCAGTATCTCTGCCGCATCTTCCAAGTTGGCGGACTGACGGGTTGTCACAAGATTATCCTTTGTCATCACTTCTTCGATGCGTTTGTCCATCGACTTTTCAAATCGCAGATCACGATTAGTCACGATACCGACCAATGTATTGTCGGCATTGACAACAGGTATACCGCCGATTTTGAATTCCGACATCATCGCCAGGGCTTTTGACACAGTTTTATCGGGGGTGATGCTGATGGGGTTTAATATCATGCCATTTTCGGCACGTTTAACAGCACGTACCTGCCTGGCCTGTTCCTCAATGCTCATGTTTTTGTGAATCACGCCAATACCTCCCTCACGGGCAATTGCTATAGCCAGCGTTGCCTCGGTGACCGTATCCATCGCGGCCGAAACCATCGGAATATTAAGCGTAATGTTTCTGGAGAATCTGGAAGTGAGATCTACATTCCGGGGGAGAACCTGAGAGTAAGCCGGAACCAACAGAAGGTCGTCAAACGTTAACCCTTCCATGACAATTTTATCTGCAATAAATGACATAAGAATAACCCTTTATTTTTTATTGCATGCAAAAGTACATATTTTTTGCAGATAATATGCCGAAATGAATGTTAATTTTATTATATTGAGCGGCATAACAACGAAAGGACGAAGATGGTGATTCTTCAATTGATAAAAAAATTCTATATATCATTCCCCTCCGGGAATTTTCTTTCCGGGATCAAAACCTTTATCTTTGACCTGCGATTTATCATATTTAATAGTTGAATTATTATGTCAGTATTAGTTGGAAAAAGAGCACCGGTATTTTGGGCTCCTGCCGTAGTAGACGGCTCAGAAATAGTAGAAAATTTCTCACTTGATGATTATCTTGGGAAGAAATATGTTGTTTTTTTCTTTTATCCTGCGGATTTTACTTTTGTATGCCCCACGGAGCTTCACGCTTTTCAACAAAAGCTGAAGGAATTTGAGGAAAGGAATACTGCGGTGGTAGCAGCCTCTACCGATTCGGCCGTATCACACTGGAAATGGCTGCAAACTCCAAAAAATGATGGCGGTATCCAGGGTGTTACCTATCCTATTGTTGCAGATCATTCATTGACTATCTCCATGGCATATGATGTGCTGGCCGGAGAGTATACCATGGATGATTCTGGCAATACGCTTTTTGAAGGTTCGCCAGAAGCTTACCGTGGACTCTTCCTGATAGACAAGGAGGGAATTGTACGTCACCAGGTTATAAATGATATGCCTCTGGGCAGAAGTGTAGATGAAATACTGCGGGTGATTGATGCGCTGCAGTTCACCGAAGAATATGGTGAAGTGTGTCCTGCCGACTGGCACAAAGGGGACAGAGGGCTTTCAGCCACACAGGAAGGAATTGCCGATTACCTGTCCAAGAAGTAAGTCTATTATTATATGTTTATTTAAAAAACCATCTTGAGCACCTGCAACATTCACAGGCCATACCCGGTGAAACAGGTATACGGCTGACAGCTTTAGAAAGCGTTATTGACATGCCGCTTATATACGGAAGGGTTGGAGTATTGCGACTTCAACCCTTCTGTTTGTTTTTAATGACCGCACAAATCCATCTGCCTCCATTCTTTAAATGATGAGGCATCATTCTACCTCAGTATTACAGAATAACGAGATCATTCCATCATTTTTTAGGCCATGTTTCATTCAGAGCATCATGGGGTGACATGAATGAACTGGCAACTCTTTCTGCGGCAAGGAGACACCCTCCATATTTTTTCCAATCCGCTGGAACACGGATTATTGAAAAAAATTTACAACTCTGTCCATTTACCTTTTACCTCGACCGGATTTCACGTCGCATGAAGGCGAGATAGGAGAGGATAAAACAGAAGATAGTGAGAGAGATCAGTCCGGTGAGTTGTGGCCAGACCAGTAACAGACTCTGACCCAGCGGCAGTGGGCCGGGGATGGCCCCCTCCATCTGCTCCATTGTAAGCGGTCCAAGGCTACGCACGGAAGGCATCAGCAATGTGGAGGTGGCCTGGCTGTAGAGCTCATTGGGCATCACTTGCATCAGCAGAAAACGGAACCGCTCAAACAGGTAGACCGATCGTCCCGAAGCGTAGGGCGACGGTGCCGCCGCCTTGATCAGCAGATTGGCGATAAGCGGGTAGAAGACCGTGAAGAAGAGCCAGACGGCGATGCCGGCAAGCGCCGAGGTGGCGGGCTGCCTGAACCGGACGGAGAAGTAGACCGACAAGTTAAGCCACAGCGCCACATAGACAATGCTGAGCAGCATGAAAGAGAGGATCCGCATAAACTCTGAGGGTGTGGGCGGAATGCCCAGGGTCAGCAACCCTGCACCGATTACCGTAAAGCTCAGTACGAAGAAAAGGAGTGCGATCACCAGTAATGCTGCGACAAACTTGGCGTTGATCACGTAGTCTCGCGGAATAGGCTGCGCCAGTAGACGACTTAGTGTACCCCTATTTTGCTCCGAGTTAACGGCATCGAAGCCGAGGCTGATGCCCAGCAGCGGGCCCAGGAACCCTATGAAGACGAAAAAGGGAGGCAAGCTTCCGTCGGACAGGGTAAAGAGATGCAGAAAGAAGAAGGTCTCGTCACTGTTACCCGCACTACCAGTATCACTAATCGCGGTGAGTGCGGTATAGAGCGACCCGATACAGGTGAGCAGGATAATCACCATCAGGATAATCACCCTCCAGCTGCGGAAATGATCGCCTACCTCCTTCAAAACCATCGACCGGAACACACCCGGTGCTGCGCCCGACCGGCGGTAAGAGATCAACTGATCGCGCAGCTCAGGTATGATATTACGCAGTCGTTCCTCCCAGAACGCTCTGGTCATATACTTATGCTGAATGGCTGTTACTTTCATCTTTACTTTCTCCTTCAAAATAACGGTAATAAATATCTTCCAGACCATATTCCTGACCACTCTCATCACTGTCGGCAAACAGCTGACGTGCCAGCGAAGCGATATCGCCCTGCGCTAGCAGACGGCCTTTCACGAAGATGCCCACACGGTCGCACACCTGTTGTACCTGATGCAGATGGTGAGACGAGAAGAGCACAGTAATGCCCTCTTCACGGCTAAGGCTGACAATCAACCCCAGAAAATCCCTGATCCCCGACGGATCAATACCGAGCGTGGGTTCGTCGAGGATGATCACCTCCGGATCTTTCATTAACACATCGGCAAGACCCAGGCGCTGACGCATGCCACGGGAGTACTTCCCAGCCTTTTTATCCATCTCCTCCCCCAAACCTACTCGCCGCATCAACAGAAGAGCCCTCTCTTCGGCCTCACGCTCGGGAATACCATTCAGACGGGCAGTATAAACCAGATTCTCCGGTCCGGTGAGGTCGTCATAGAAACCCACATCCTCAGGAAGGTAGCCCACCTTCTTTTTCACCTCAATAGGCTGACGTACAGGGTCCAATCCACAGATCCGCATACTGCCCGAGGAGGGTTCAGTCAGCCCCATCAGCATTAGAATGGTAGTCGATTTTCCGGCACCGTTGGGTCCCAGCAACCCAAAGACCTCACCTTTGCCTATCGAAAGAGTAAGATTATCCACCGCCGTAAAATCTCCATACTTCCTGGTGATATGGGTGATTTCAATGGTTGATGACTGCATAAATTACCTCCTTCCATATTTACGAAACAGCCAATAAACAGTACCAATCGCACTAAGGATGATCAGTATGCCGAGCCAGCCCCAGAGCAGGGGTGTCCTGACCGACATGCGAAACGAAGCATCAGCATTAATCTCGGGGGTCTGTGCAGTGAGGTTAATGACATAGTCGCCCGGGATAGCTTTCCCGTAAGCCTTCACCTCTGCCCTTATCTGAGTACTCTCACCCGCGGCAATAAAGGGGATGGTGTCTGGTGTAAAGGTTACCTCCCAGCCCCGGGGCTTGACAGCAGTCATACGGACGCTGTTCAGGTCGGTAGAGCCGCTGTTGCGCACCATCAGTTCCAGGTTCCTACGCCTGCCGGCGGTGATTTTCTCACTGAGGCGACCGTCGGGGGTGGTCAGCTCAACGCCGTAACTTCCCGAGATATCGGCCTCCAGCTCCAGTCGTGCTGAGGAGGAGCCGGTGGTAGCCATCACCGGAATGGTATATTTTCCTGCCTTTACATTGTAGGGTGGCTTGATCTCCACGGATATATCCTTGCTTTGCCCGGGCTCAATCTCCACCGAAGAGGCCTGCTGATAGTTGGGTTTGAAAACCACCGTCCAGCCACGTGGTGCATGGGAAGTGAGTGCGTAAAGCTGCTTTTCTCCGGTCTGGTTCTCCAGTTTGGTTTTATAGTTAAAGTTTGAGGTGGCATGTCCCTGCATGTTACCCTGATCAGCGGTGAACTCTGTCTTCACCGTCCCCTTCTCGGAAACCTCGATGGTGATGGGCAGCACAGCGTGGTTCCGAGCGAGCACCCGAAAGGTATAACTTCCCTTGTCTATATCATAAGGCAGCTCAACCTTGAGATTAAGTGTTTTCTTCTCTCCCGGCAGGACCGAGATACGACGGGCGCTCCAGCCGCCCGAACGAAGCGTATATGACCATGTTTCAGGAATTCCATCCACGGTGACCTCCGCCGTGGCGATAGATGCTCCGTTATTGATCAGGTCAATGGAGTAATCGATGGTTTCTCCCGGCGGGACAGTGATTTCCGGGTAGGGTGTGTACAGACGTAGTGACTGTGCGGTTACAGTAAGGCTGCCAGATAGCATAACCAGTAAGAATGGCAGAAAAATTCGGGTCAAAATCTGCTTGCGATTTAACATAAATAATCCTCCTTTCAATGTTCACAAAAAATCAAATAATAAACTTTTAATTGTTGTATATAAAAAACTGCCGGTCACTTTCAGCAAAATGATATCCTGGATCAGACCTGCTTTTTCATTCCGGTGAAGGCCGGCATAGTAAAAAGGGATAAGGTTTCTCCCTGACACAAAATTAAAAAAATTGATTTTTATTTGTCAAGTTCTTGACATAATTTAACGCTAACAATGATTGTGTCCGGATCTGAAAACAGAACCGGAAAGGGTTTCGAACAAGAAGATACTAATCTGTAAACAATCAGGCAGGTTTTCGTTAATAGAAATGAGAGCTTGCCGTTCTTTTTAACAGTACAAAAAAGAGACCGACTCAATTTTGAGACATTTACCCTTACAGTATTAATATATTCTTACACTACTGACCGACTAAAAAAAAGAAGATGATGAAGAAAAAATAGGGACTTAACCGAAGTCTCGTCCCTAAGTTGTAAATTTGGAATTGACAAAAACTAAATTTCCAACCATGGGCAAAGATAATTCAAAAAAATTAGTCGGTCAGCCTCTTTTGAAACAAATCATAAAAATGTTGCCAAGAGATGAATTTGACCTTTTGGTGGCGAAGTACGGTAGCGACCGTTACTACAAAACATTTTTTTCATGGGAACAGCTCATAGTGATGCTTTTCGGCATTTTCTCACGCTGCGACTCCATGGGTGAGGTCTGCGACGGGATGCGGGCCCTGGGCGGTAAGCTGAACCATCTGGGCATGGATGTGGCTCCCGCAAAGAGCACGGCCGGTGACGCTTTGCGCGACCGAGACGAGGAGCTTTTCAGGCTGTATTATTTCTCCCTGATCGCTTATTTTCGTCCGCTTTTGTCGGTCAGCCGGAAAAAAGATGTCAGTTTTGAGGAGTTTTACGCGTTCGACTCCACCACTGTGAGCCTTTTCTCACAAGTGATGAAAGGTGTGGGTCGCAACCCCAAGGATGACGGCAAGAAAAAAGGCGGACTGAAAGTGCATATGCTGACCGACGTACACACTGAAACTGCAATTTTCGCCAAGATCAGCGAGGCGAAGATGCATGACAAGAAGTTCCTGGCGCATTTGAATCCCGGTAAAGGAAGTATGCTGGTCTTTGACAAGGCATATAATTACTACCTGCAATTTGCCGAATGGACACGGGAAGGCGTTAATTTTGTTTGCCGATTGAAAGACAACGCCAAAGCGCAAGTTCAGGAGGTCTTGTTCGAGAGGCAACTCTCCAAAGAGGAGTTTGGCGTTTACAAGGTAGAGCACATCCATTTGGATTACAAGGAGGACAAGCGGATCAAAACGCTTTGCCTGCGGCTGGTCCATTACAAGGACGAGAAGAACAGGAGATACAAGTTCATCACCAACAATTGGGAGATAACGCCCGAAGAAGTCGCCTTGATTTATAAATATCGTTGGACTATCGAGCTGACCTTCAAGAAGTTGAAGCAGAACTTTCAATTACGCTTCTTCTACTCGGACACGGAGAACGGGATAAAGACGCAGGTTTGGTGCACGCTTATAGCACACTTGCTGCTGCAAGTCATCCAAGCGGTTAACGAAAGCGGGAAAGCGTTCTCGACGATTGCCGCGCTGATAAGGATACACTTGATAAGCCATTTGGAGTTGGCTTGGGTGGTGACCGAGGGCAGGCGGGCATATACTAAACGGGCAAAAAGCCGGAACAAAAGCCCCACGGGCATACAACTGTCGTTGTTTTAACGGGGGGGTAGGTTTTTTGAAAACAGCAAATAAAATTATAATGAAATAAATATCAAATAATTGCAAAATAATATCGACGAGATTTAGGTTTTGTCGGTTAATAGTGAAAAAAAATCATTAATAATGCAAAAATTACTATATTTGTGTTGGAGAGTAAAAACCAATGCATATGAATAAAGAACAGGAAACCTCATTTTCACCCTCAAACAGGCAAGAAAATCATCTTTGGATTGATTTTATTAACGGAGATGATAAAAGTTTCGAACTGATTTACAAGAAGTATGTCGGGGTTCTTTTTCGTTATGGCATTCAATTCACTCAAGACGAAGATATTGTAAAAGATGCTATACATGATGTTTTCGTCCGCATATATAAGAATCGTACACAATTGAAGAAAGAGGTTAATATCAAATTCTATCTTTTCACCGCTCTCAAAAACAGTCTGTATAACACATTCAAACGCGAAATGGTATTCGAGAAACTCGAAGAACAGGAATTATATAATATATTAGACCATTCAGATGAAAACAAAGCGTTGTCAAGTCTGGAACAGGAATCGACAAGAAAAGTAATCCTGCAACTAATGAACCAACTGACGGACCGGCAACGCGAAGTCATTTATCATCGCTTCATAGAAGAACTCTCTATGGAAGAGATAGGCGTTCTGATGCAGATGAATACTCAGTCCGTACAAAATCTCATTCAGCGCTCATTAAGAAAAATGCGCGAAAGCCGACTACCTCTTCCTCTTTCTATTTCATTGCTATACAAAATCATAGAGACTGCATAATCTATTCCCATACCACCACTTTCTCACTTTTCATAAAAAAAATCACTTAGGGTGAGTATGTTTTCTTCTACCAATTGTATTCTGTATGTTACCTTGTAAACACAAGGAAAGGATTAAAGAATACATGAATTATAAAGGTTATACATATAAAAAACTATTGCAAGATGATTTTTTCCTGGAATCACAGCTCACTCCAACGGATGAAAGTATTCGTTTCTGGAATACTATCATAGAGAATGACGAGGCATTAGCTTCTGAAATCAACCGGGCACAGGAAATTATTTGCAGAATACCTTTCCGAAAAAAAGAAATTTCAGCAAATGCACAAGATGAATTACTAAATAGAATTAATCAAAGCATTGAGGTTACTAAAAAGGAAAAGAACAAAAAGCATTTATGGATCACTGTATCGGCAGCAGCAAGTATTGCATTATTCTGTATATTTGGCTGGACCTACTACAATGATTTCTACTCAAATGATAATTTAATGGCCATTGAAGAAGTAGCAAAGCCCACCCGGTTTCCCTCAGAAGTACAACTCATACGAAGTGACAACAACGAGATGACTATCCAAGGAGAAGAATCCGTCATTCAGTATGATGAAAAAGGTACGCTTTCTATCAATTCCGAGAAAGTGGCTTCTAAAGAAAATGACAAACCGGGAAAAAAGCAATCGAAATTCAATCAGTTAATCGTACCACCATGCAAACGTTCATTCTTGGCACTTTCAGACGGAACCAATATATGGGTAAGTGCCAATAGCCGTGTCGTTTATCCGGAATCTTTTGTAGACGATAAGCGGGAAATTTTTGTAGAGGGAGAAGTATATCTGGAAGTATCACCGGACAAGAAAAGGCCATTTATTGTAAAAACAAATCAGTTGGATGTAAATGTGTTGGGAACAAGTTTCAATGTATCCGCTTATGAAGGAGACAGTAATACGGCAGTAGTACTTGTTAGTGGAAAAGTAAACATTCATACCAAAAATAATCTGGAGGCAACGCTCGCACCAAGTGATATGCTTTGCTTTGAATCCGGTAGGATTTCCCAAAGTAAAGTCAACACAGAAAATTACACCTCCTGGCGTTATGGTACTTATATTTTTGATAACGAAGAGTTTTCTAATATATTAAACAAACTATCCAAATATTACGGTCGGAAAATAGTATGGACAAAAGGAGTTGAAAAACTTCACGGATCGGGAACACTCAATTTAAAAGATGATATATTTAAACTGCTAAAAGGTCTGGAAGCTGCAGCACCAATAACCTTTACTCCAAAAAGTGATGAAATATTTGTAGATGTCAAACCCTAAAAAATAAATTTATGATAACTTAGAAAAGCACGATAACCCTAAAAAAACCGGATGATACTGCAATATCATCCGGCTGTAGATTTCAAATAACTGAACTGACTGCAACCAGTCCAATTTTATTCAAACAAAAATCATTGTAAATGTATGAAAAACAGATGTATAATTGGCAAAAACAGATGCCGCTTAAATAAATTTATGAAAATCGGTCTGATAACTTTCTTAGCTACCACGTGCATAATCATCGACTCATTTGCAAACAGTAGCTATGCCCAGGCAACACTGATTTCTATAGATGTTGAAAACACGACTTTAAAAGAAGTATTCAGAGAAATAGAAAGAAACAGTGAATTTGTAATTTTTCACTTAGAAGAAGACGTAGATTCCAATAGAAAAGTATCCTTAAAAGTCAAGAACCAGACAGTAGACAAAGTTCTTGACAAAGTATTGGCAAAGACCAATAATTCTTATCTGATAGACGACAAACAAATATTTATTACTAAAAAGGAGGAAATGGCTTCTCCGGATATTCAGGCCGTCGCTCAACAAAAGGTTACCGTGAAAGGAGTGGTAACAGATATAAACGGCGAAACGTTACCCGGTGCTACCGTTGTAGTAGAAGGTACTCCCAGGGGAGCTATTACAGATATTGACGGTACTTACACTATCGACGTAAATAAGAATGAGAAACTTACTTTTTCTTATCTTGGAATGGCGAGCCAGACAATTGCTGTCGGAGATAAAAAGATTATCAATGTAACACTGAAAGAAAAGGAAGATATGCTGGATGAAGTAACAATCGTTGCTTTTGGAAAGCAAAAAAAGGAGAGTGTAATCTCCTCCATTCAGACAGTACATGTCAATGACCTGAGAGTTCCCTCCAGTAATCTGACAACAGCCCTTGCAGGACGTATAGCCGGAGTCATTTCTTATCAGACGAGTGGTGAACCGGGACAGGACAATGCAGAATTCTTTATCCGTGGTGTAACTTCTTTTGGCACAGGAAAGGTAGACCCGCTTATCCTGATTGACAATGTGGAAGTATCTTCCAATGACCTGTCACGACTACATCCGGACGATATTCAAAGTTTCTCTATCCTGAAAGATGCTACGGCAACTGCTTTGTACGGTGCTCGCGGTGCAAACGGTGTAATCCTCGTTACAACCAAAGAAGGAAAAGAAGGAAAAGTAAAAGTCTCCTTCCGTGTAGAAAATTCCTCTTCTTCACCCACCACGAAAATAGAGATGGCAGACCCCATCACTTATATGCGGCTTGCCAACGAAGCGGTAATCGCCCGAAATCCCCTGGCTCCGGTACCTTACTCAAACAGCAAAATCGATAATACCATCCGCGGAACAAATGAATATGCGTATCCGTCAGTAGACTGGATGAAGATGCTGACCAAAAACGTAGCCATCAATCAAAGAGCCAATCTGAATATTTCGGGAGGTGGCAAAGTAGCCCGGTATTACATTGCAGGTTCCTTTTCTCAGGACAATGGTATTCTGAAAGTAGACAAGCGCAACAACTTTAATAATAATATCGATCTGAAAAAGTATCTGATCCGTTCTAATATAAACATCAAACTAACTAAAACAACTGAAGCAATCGTTCGTGTACACGGTACTTTCGATGATTATTCGGGTCCTATCAGAGGAGGTAGCCAAATGTACAGGGATATTCTGAATGTAAGCCCCGTACGTTTTCCTGCTTATTTCGAACCGGATAAAACCTATGCCGGTACTACACATATCCTGTTTGGTGGTAATGAGGGTGTGTCATATATGAATCCCTATGCCGAACTGGTAAAGGGTTACAAGCAGGAAAGCAAAACAGTAATGATGGCCCAGATGGAATTGAAACAGGATTTTGGAAAATGGGTAAAAGGGTTGGGAGGACGCTTGTTGGGTAATACAACCCGTACTTCCGGTTTTGATGTGACAAGAGCATACAGCCCGTTCTACTATGAATCAACCTATGACAGACTCACAGATAGTTATACCCTGACAGAACTAAATCCGGACACTGGTGCAGAATATCTCAGCTATAATCCGGGAACGAACACGGTTTCCAGTTCATTCTATGGAGAAGCTTCTCTTACTTACAATCGCGATTTTAAAAAGAATGCAGTAAGTGGTATGTTAGTAGCCATTGCGCGTAACTCGCTGACAGGTAATGCTTCTACTCTTTCCGCGTCTTTACAAAAAAGAAACCTGGGATTATCAGGACGTTTTACCTACGCATACGACTCCCGTTACATGGCAGAGTTCAACTTTGGATATAATGGCTCGGAGAAGTTTGACAAGGGCCACCGCTGGGGATTTTTTCCTTCATTCGGACTTGGATGGTCTATCTCCAATGAAGACTTTTGGACAGACAATCTGAAAAAAGTTGTATCCAAACTCAAATTACGTGCCACATACGGTCTGGTAGGTAATGACGAAATCGGAAAGCAGCGTTTCTTCTATCTTTCACAAGTAACCATAGGTGGCGGAGATAGCTTCAGTACCGGATACGAATTTAACGGAAGAACCCGTCAAGGTGTAAAAATCAGTAATTATCCCAACTCCGAGATCGGATGGGAAATAGCTTACAAAACAAACCTCGGTGTTGAACTCGGACTGTTTGACGGAAAGGTAGATATTATGGCAGACTTTTTCAAAGAACACCGTACCAACATTCTCCAGACCAGAGAAGATTTATCCACTTCAATGGGATTATGGGCTACTCCGGATGTAAATGTGGGAGAAGCGAATGGCAAAGGTGTCGATATATCAATTGATTACAACCACTCTTTCCATAAAGACTTGTGGATGGTAGGACGAGCCAACTTTACATATGCCAAATCTACCTACCGCGCCTATGAAGAACCTGATTTTAGTGCCATTCCCTGGAAATCCAAAATAGGTATGCCTATCTCACAAAAATGGGGATATGTGGACGAAAGACTTTTCATTGATGATGCAGATGTACAGAACTCTCCCCGGCAGGATTTCGGTGAATATCTGCCAGGCGACATCAAATACAAAGACATCAACAATGACGGTGTTATCAATGAAATAGATATGGTACCCATCGGGTATCCTACCACACCGGAAATCAACTACGGATTCGGACTTTCCTTCGGATATAAGAACTTCGACCTCTCCGTATTCTTTCAAGGCTCCGGCCGCTCCTCATTCTGGATAGACGCTGATAAAATGTCTCCATTCGATCAGTCCACTGCCAGCGGAAGAGTGATTGAAACCGGATTGGCCAAATTCATTGCAGACGACCATTGGTCATTGACCTCCCAGAACCCCAAAGCATACTGGCCAAGGTTATCAAACACGCTTATTGCCAACAACAACCAACGCAGTACTCAATTTATGCAGGACGGTAGTTTTCTTCGCTTTAAAAGTGCGGAAATAGGTTATACACTTCCCAAGAGTTTTACGAACAAGATGAGGCTGGCTACCTGCCGCTTCTATGCAAGCGGTACCAACTTGCTATTATTCAGTAAGTTCAAACTTTGGGATGTAGAAATGGGTGGTAATGGGTTAGGCTATCCTATCCAGCGCGTTATTAACTTAGGACTCAATCTTTCATTCTAAAAACACATACATTATGAAAACATATCTGACGATTTTTAAAACCTTTATCCTGATACTCTGCATTTCATTGGCATCCTGTCAGGAATATTTAAATGTAGTTCCGGACAATATCCCCACAGTAGATCATGCATTCAAAAACCGGCACGAAGCAGAAGGATTCCTTTATGGCTGCTTTTCCTTCCTCCCTTCATTTGCCGATGCCGGTTCCAATCCGGCACTTCTTGGTGGAGACGAAGTATGGTATATTGATCCTGTAACCGGCATGAGCCCTCGCCTTTGGTACATTGCCCGTGGTGACCAGGGTACCAATGCTCCTTTGGCAAACTATTGGGGCAGCAAACAGAATGGCGATGATCTGAAAGGAGGTAAAGCAATATTCACAGCATTGAGCGATTGCAATATCTTTCTTGAAAACATCCACAAACCTTATGATCTGACAGAAGAAGAACGGACCAGATGGGTTGCAGAAGTAAAATTCTTAAAAGCATTCTATCATTTCTGGCTCTTCCGCATGTACGGACCTATCCCATTAATTAAAGAAAACCTGCCTATCAGTTCCACATCCGAAGAAGTACAAAGATACCGGGAACCGGTAGACGAAGTAGTGAGCTATATCGCATCCTTACTGGACGAAGCTGCCAGTGATCTACCGCTACAGATAGAAGATCTGATGAATGACCTGGGAAGACCTACCCAACCGATGGCACTGGCTGTAAAAGCACAACTCCTTACGTTAGCTGCCAGTCCGCTCTTCAATGGCAATCCCGACTATGCGGACATTACCGACAACAGAGGAATTCATCTTTTCCCGCAAAGTTACAGTGCAGACAAGTGGAAAACAGCCGCAGATGCACTCAAAACCGCCATTGATGTAGCACATGAAGCCGGTCATGATTTATTTGACTTCAAGCAGACAAACTATGCAAGCAAACTGAATGAGAAAACCATCTTAGCCATGCAAGTGAGAGGAGCTGCCACAGAAAGATGGAACAAAGAAATCATCTGGGGCGATTCCAACTCAAATACAGACAACCTGCAACGTGCCTGCCATCCCCTCTTCATGAGCGGACAAGGTACAGGCGGTTTACGAAAAAGCTATGCTCCTCCTTTGAGAATAGTCGAACAGTTTTATACAGAAAATGGAGTACCTATCGAAGAAGATAAAGACTGGGTAGGAATAGATCCAATGGGAATAAAAACAGCATCCGCCAGTGATAAGCTGTATATCCAGGAAGGATTTGAGACAATCAATCTTCATTTCAAAAGAGAAGCCCGTTTCTATGGTTCAATCATTTTCGATGGCGGCACATTCTATGGTAACAGCCGAATCACGACAGATAATAACCTTTGGGTTACTCAACTGAAGTATGGGAAGATCAGTGGAGGTAATACCCCTTCAGACAGACATTCCAGCACCGGCTACCTATGCAAGAAAATGATCCATTACTTATCGTCCGTACCTGATAATAGCGACCAGTTTACCCAACACAGATACGCTTTCCCCATTATACGCCTGGCCGATCTTTACTTAATGTATGCTGAAGCATTGAATGAATGGAAAGCAACCCCGGATCAGGATGTATACGAATACATCGATAAAGTGAGAGCAAGAACCGGATTGGAAGGCGTGGTAACAAGCTGGCAGAAACATTCACTGACTCCGGACAAACCGAAAAACAAAGAAGGAATGAGAGAAATTATACGCAGGGAACGTATGAACGAGCTGGCTTTCGAAGGTGTTCGCTTTTGGGACCTAAAACGATGGAAACTGGCAGAAACATACCTCAATAAGCCGATACGTGGCCTGAATATTATGGGCGAAACAGCACAGGATTTCTATCAGGAGAAAACTGTCTTTCAATTGAAATATGCAAAGAAGGATTACCTGTGGCCAATCAAACAAAGCGTTTTATTAAGAAACAAAAACTTGGTACAAAACTTAAACTGGTAATTGTAAACAGATTAGTAACAGTTTAACAATAAAACAAAATGAAAAAAAATTATATAGCATACATATTGTTAACGGCTTCTCTGATGTGGAGCTGTTCGGAAATAAAAGACTGGCAGGATGAAAAAGACAATATTCCTCCTAAAAGTGTAACAAACGTAGCAGTAGAAAATATAAACGGTGGTGCAATAATCACCTATAAACTACCTGATGACCCCGATCTTCTGGCTGTAAAAGCAGTGTACTACTACAAAAAAGGAGAAGACCTGAAAGAGGCATATTCATCTACATACAATAATACGATTTCACTGGAAGGATTTCCCGATGTAAACGAACGTACCGTGCAACTATTTGCCATTGATAAAAGTATGAATCTCTCCGAGCCTGTAGAAGTACAAATCAAACCTCTCCTTCCTCCGGTAGAAATGATTCGTAAATCACTAAAAGTGAATCCTACCTTCGGTGGAGTTTATATGTTATGGGAGAATACACAGGAGGATGAAATATCCATCACTCTATATAGAAAAGATGCTAAAGGTGACATGGCATTCTATGATGCTTATTACAGTAAAGCCAAAGAGGGCAAATATGCGTTCAGAGGATTGGAAAATGCGGAACAGGAATTCTATTTCGAGATTAAAGACAAATGGGGAAATTATTCAGCTCCGCTGGATACCGTACTGACTCCTTTATTTGAAGAAGAGATAGTTGGACGTAACCAAAGTGGCGATATCTGGCAAAGATGGGGATGGGACGATAAATCTTGCATTTACAGGGGTGACATCGTAGGACAAGAAACCGCTGCCAACCGTCAGTTCCGCCTGATTCATGATGGTAACACCTGGAATAATTCTACCTGGTGGCATACCAAGGGCAACAAGTTATCCGACTTTATCGACTGGCCTGAAGCCGAATATACAGTAATGCCCATTTACTTCACCATTGATATGGGCAAAAAAGCCTCTTATAGCCGGCTCAGGTATTGGATGAGAAGCCGTAACCCTATCTTCTCAGCACAAACAATGACGAGTTTCGAAGTATGGGGTACCAACAATCCCAAACCTCTCAACCAGATAGGAGACGGAAGTAAAGAAGATAACCTGAAATACTGGACGGAATGGCCGGAAGTAAACGGTACGGATGAGTGGAAGAACGATTGGGAAAAACTGGCAGATTTCAAACTGACTTTACCCTCAGGAGCTACAGACCCCAATTTATTGACGAATGAAGATATCGAATTTGTAAAAGCTGGCTTTGAAGTAGAAATGGACCCGCAATACGCTAATAAACCTTTCCGTTACATCCGTTTCGTAATTCGTGAATGCAGGGAACCCAGTGCTCAGATTCAGCTAAGTGAACTTAAATTCTGGGGAGCGTATCAAGAATAATTATAAAGAAGTATACAAAACCGAAGATTGACTGAAACGCAGATTAACTCGAATCCCCGCACAGTAAATAAACGGAAGAGCCGTCTTTCTAATCTGCACGAATTTGTGTTAATTTGCGTTTTATTGAACTCATTCATTTCTTATATATCAAAGTAAATGTCGACAAAAGCCCTGTATATCATTATCTTTACTATATTTGCGTCAACCTCTGTGGCGCAAAATAGGATGCTGAAGAAATTTCCCGAAGGTTACACTCCGGAAGAGGTAGGAATCAAGGTTGCCAACCGCTTCTTATCCGGTAAACACATGCTACATGGTGGCAAATGGATACATTATGCCGAAGTATGTACCTGGTACGGAGCAGTGCGTTTTGCCAGCGAAAGCAAGAACAAAGAGTTATCCAGGCAGTTACAAGAGCGTTTTGACTATCTGTGTACAGCAGAAAAAGATTTCCTGCCTATTAAAAATCATGTCGATTTGAATATGTTCGGATGTCTTCCTCTGGAACTCTATCAGATAACAAAAAAGATACAATACCTGGATTTGGGAATTTCTTATGCCGATACACAATGGGAACTACCTGCGGAAGCCTCAGCCGAAGAAAAAAGGTGGGCCGACAAAGGACTTAGCTGGCAAACCCGCTTGTGGATAGATGATATGTATATGATAACCATCTTGCAATCGCAAGCCTACAGAGCAACGGGCAACCGGAAATACATCGACCGGACCGCACGTTCAATGGCCGTCTACCTGGACGAATTACAACGTCCTAACGGGCTGTTTTATCATGCCCCGGATGTCCCTTTCCTTTGGGGAAGAGGCAATGGATGGATGGCAGCAGGTATGGCAGAACTTTTGAAAGTATTGCCCAAAGACAACCCGGATCGTCCGCGTATCCTACAGGGGTATCTCGATATGATGAAAAGTTTAAAACAATATCAGGCAGAAAACGGTATGTGGAACCAGTTGATAGACGCTCCCGATTGCTGGAACGAGACTTCCGGAACGGCGATGTTTACCTACGCCATGATCACAGGCGTAAAGCAAGGCTGGCTGAAAGCCCGGGAATATGCTCCTGCAGTCCGTAAAGCATGGCTATCACTGGTATCTTATATCAATGAAAACGGAGATGTAACAGAGGTATGTTCGGGCACCAATAAGAGAAATAACCGGCAATACTATTATGACCGCCCCAAAAAAACAGGAGATTATCATGGACAGGCACCCGTACTGTGGTGCGCTTTCGCATTAATGGAAAACAAATAAATAGGTATGAAATTATATTTAAGTTTATTATGTACACTACTGCTATCCGGCTGTTCTATGACGCGGAATGAGAAATATGCAGACTACGTTAACCCCCTCATTGGTACAGACATACAAAGACATGCACGAGGTGACAAAGCACCCTCAGAAGAGAAAGGACAAACCATGCCGGCAGTCGGTGTCCCCAACGGAATGACCAACTGGGTACCACAAACACTGGAAGGAGAACATAAATGCAATCCCCCTTATTATTATTACCACGACGAAATACAAGGATTCCGTGCCAGCCATTGGATCAGTGGCTCATGCACACAAGATTATGGCAGCGTAACAATAATGCCTGTCACCGGTGAATTAAAAACAAATGCCAGAGAGCGCGCTTCCCAATTTAGCCATGATGAAGAAACGGCAAAGCCTTACTATTATCAGGTGATGCTGAAAGATTACCTGATTCATGCCGAACTTACAGGTTTGTCTCACACAGGAATCATGCGTTTTAGTTTTCAATCGGATAAAGATCGTTATATCATTATAGAACCCAATAGTGACAAGCAACAGGGGTATTTAAAAATTGATACAAAGAGCAGGGAAGTAACAGGCTATAATCCCGCCTACAGAATCTATCAGGGAAGTGGAAAGAGTGCCGGATTCAGCGGATATTTCGTCATCCGGTTTGAAGAAGACTTCGACTCCTTCGGAACATGGAAAGACAATGAAATTACAACGGGAGAAACAGAAATAAAAGGGAACAAAAACAGGGTAGGGGCCTGGATTAAACTCGCTCCTGAAAAAGGGAACAGCATACAGGTAAAAGTAGGCACCTCTTTCACCAGTATTGAAAATGCCCGAAAAAATCTGGAAGCAGAGATTCCCGGATGGAACTTCGATAAAGTAAAGAAACAGTCGGCAGCTAATTGGGAGAAAGCACTGAGCCAGATAGCTGTAAAGAGTAGCGATGAGAAGAAAAAGACTCAATTTTATACCGCTCTTTACAATACACGTATGTTGCCCCGTACTTTCAGTGATGTGGAAGGTTATTATCCCGGTTTCTCCGAAAACTACACCATCCATCAAGCCAAAGATTTCACCTATTATTGCGATTTCTCCATGTGGGATATCTACAGAGCCGTGTTACCTCTCTACTCCATTCTTAGCCCGTCCCTCACAGGAGATTTTTCTAAATCTTTCATTGTAAAAGGGCAACAAGGCGGGTGGCTACCTATCTTTCCGCTATGGAATAATTATACGGCAGCCATGATCGGCGATCACGGAATAGCCATGATGGGGGATGCCATCCTGAAAGAGGTTCCGGGATTCGACTATGAGGAAGCCTATCGGCTCATGCATAAAAATGCATTTGAAGTCAATACAGACCGAAAAAGTTATGTAGAAGGTAAAGGACGCCGGGGGCTGGAATCCTATCTTCAATACAACTATATCCCATTGGAAGACAATGTATGGGATGCATTCCATAAGAGAGAACAAGTATCCAGAACACTGGAATACGCCTATGATGACTTCGTTCTGGCACAAGTAGCCAGGAAATTAGGAAAAACAGATGACTACAGAACATTAATGAAAAGAGCCATGAACTATAAAAACGTGATCGACCCGGAAACCGGTTATGCACGCGGACGTTATGCAAACGGAGAATGGATCGAACCTTTTGAATTCGATAAATTTGTAGATTATATATGCGAAGGAACACCTTACCATTACACATGGTATGTTCCCCACGATGTGAACGGACTGATGAAACATATCGGCAAAGAACGTTTCCGGACACGTCTCGACACTTTCTTTGAAAAAGATTACTACTGGCACGGCAATGAGCCGGGACATCATATTCCCTACCTTTTTGCTTTAGCTGGTGAAGCCTGGAAAACTCAGAAATGGGTACACAACATATTGAATAGAGAATATTATCCTACGCCCGATGGGCTGAGCGGTAACGACGATGCCGGACAAATGTCCGCATGGTTAGTGTTCAGTATGGTTGGATTTTATCCGGTATGTCCCGGTATGCCTTATTACGTCATTGGCAGTCCGGGCTTTGAAGAGAGTATCATCACGCTGGAGAATGGAAAGAAATTCAAGGTAGAGGCCAAAGGATATACAGAGGAAAACATCTATATCCAGTCGGCAACCTTGAACGGACAGCCTTACAACAAATGCTATATCCTGCATAAAGACATACTGAAAGGGGGTACTCTATCTTTCGTCATGGGAAATACTCCCAACAAGCAATGGGCATCCGGTGCCGATGCAATGCCTTACTTTACAACAGAATAAGACACAATTAATATAAATACAAATCAAAATTGTGAAGAAGTGGATATTAGGAGGGATAGGGCTCTGTATGTTTCTGCCTATCCTGGCACAACAAATTCAAAAAGAGGGATATCTGGTAATGGACATGGTACATCACAACCCCGGGGATGCCATGACAAAGAGTGTTTTCCGCAAACCGGAGAAGTTAGCCTCTTTTGGTATGAATGGCATGGTTATCAATGAGTTTAAGTTCCCGCAATGTGCCGTCAGTTTCTCAAAATTCGACAAGCGTATTTTTCCGAAAGGATCAGAAGAAAAAGCATGGATCGAAACACTGACAAAAGAAATCAGAACACAGATCAAAACGTGCCACGAGAACGGTTTACAAGCGTTCTATTTCACTGATATCATTGTATTACCCCAAAAGTTAGTTGAACTCTATAAAGACGAGATTTGTGACGAGGATGGAAAAATATCTTTCGAGAAACCCAAAACTTGGGAGATTCACCGGATCATGCTGAAAGAATTATTCGAGCGTTTCCCGGAGATGGACGGATTGGTGATCCGTACCGGAGAGACTTATACCCACAACATTCCGTATCACATAGGAAACGGCCCGGTAGACTATAAAAACAGATATGATAAAAGTATTGGGATACATGCCCGGCTAATGAATCTGCTCAGAGAAGAGGTATGTGTAAAAAGAAATAAGAAGATTATATACCGTACGTGGGATTTTGGTTTCTTCCATGTCCGCCCGGATTATTACTTAGCCGTTACCGAACAAGTAGCACCACATCCCAATCTCTATATGGCTATCAAGCATACCAATGGAGACTATTTCCGGACTTTCCATTTCAACAAAACAATCACACTGGGCAAGCACAAACAAGTAGTGGAGGTACAATGCCAGCGTGAGTATGAAGGAAAAGGAGCTTATCCGAACTATGTGGCAAATGCCGTAATCAATGGTTTTGAAGAGACAAAGCAGGATGCTTCTCCCCGTTGCCTGAACGATGTGAAAGATAATCCATTGTTCTATGGCGTATGGACCTGGTCGAGAGGTGGAGGCTGGTACGGTCCTTACATCTCCAATGAACTTTGGTGTGACCTCAATACCTACGTGATGAGCCAATGGGCCCTGAATCCTAACCGCACAGAAGAAGATATTTTCAATGAATATGCACTGAAAATTGGTATATCCCAAGAGACTCTCCCATTCTTCCGCCGTCTGTGTATGCTGACCCCTGATGCTATTATCCGGGGAAGAGGTTCACTCCTGCACTCCGTCAATGTGACCTGGACACGCGACCATTATCTGGGAGGAATCAACCAGTTAAAAAGAATCTTCGATGAAATCTTAAAGAAAAACATAGTCGACGAGTCATTGTACGAAATGAAACTTTCCGTAGCACTTTGGGAGGATATAGTAGAATTATCCGAAAAGATACAATGCAACGACAAAGCCATCGAACAGTATATCAAAACCTCTTCTCTATATGGACTTTGGCTTCACAGAATTATGGAACAAGGCTGGATTGTCATGCTTAAAGGATATCAGGGTGAGCAAACAGGTATATATGATAAAACAGCAATTAAACTCGCACTCGAAAAATACGATCACTCATGGAATGAGTATCGCCAACTGAAAGAAAATAACGGGGATTGCGCCACACTCTATTATGATCAATACGTTAAATTCAATGTGGGTGGTGATCGTACTAAAATCGGATTTGTAGATGGTATGGGAGCAACCGTTAATAAGTATCGCGCAATGATAGAATAACAGAGATTCAAATTAACATTATTAACAGAGTCTCTTAACTACCATTGTTAAGCACTACTGACCGACTAAAAAAAGAAGATGATGAAGAAAAAATAGGGACTTAACCGAAGTCTCGTCCCTAAGTTGTAAATTTGGAATTGACAAAAACTAAATTTCCAACCATGGGCAAAGATAATTCAAAAAAATTAGTCGGTCAGCCTCTTTTGAAACAAATCATAAAAATGTTGCCAAGAGATGAATTTGACCTTTTGGTGGCGAAGTACGGTAGCGACCGTTACTACAAAACATTTTTTTCATGGGAACAGCTCATAGTGATGCTTTTCGGCATTTTCTCACGCTGCGACTCCATGGGTGAGGTCTGCGACGGGATGCGGGCTCTGGGCGGTAAGCTGAACCATCTGGGCATGGATGTGGCTCCCGCAAAGAGCATGGCCGGTGACGCTTTGCGCGACCGAGACGAGGAGCTTTTCAGGCTGTATTATTTCTCCCTGATCGCTTATTTTCGTCCGCTTTTGTCGGTCAGCCGGAAAAAAGATGTCAGTTTTGAGGAGTTTTACGCGTTCGACTCCACCACTGTGAGCCTTTTCTCACAAGTGATGAAAGGTGTGGGTCGCAACCCCAAGGATGACGGCAAGAAAAAAGGCGGACTGAAAGTGCATATGCTGACCGACGTACACACTGAAACTGCAATTTTCGCCAAGATCAGCGAGGCGAAGATGCATGACAAGAAGTTCCTGGCGCATTTGAATCCCGGTAAAGGAAGTATGCTGGTCTTTGACAAGGCATATAATTACTACCTGCAATTTGCCGAATGGACACGGGAAGGCGTTAATTTTGTTTGCCGATTGAAAGACAACGCCAAAGCGCAAGTTCAGGAGGTCTTGTTCGAGAGGCAACTCTCCAAAGAGGAGTTTGGCGTTTACAAGGTAGAGCACATCCATTTGGATTACAAGGAGGACAAGCGGATCAAAACGCTTTGCCTGCGGCTGGTCCATTACAAGGACGAGAAGAACAGGAGATACAAGTTCATCACCAACAATTGGGAGATAACGCCCGAAGAAGTCGCCTTGATTTATAAATATCGTTGGACTATCGAGCTGACCTTCAAAAGTTGAAGCAGAACTTTCAATTACGCTTCTTCTACTCGGACACGGAGAACGGGATAAAGACGCAGGTTTGGTGCACGCTGATAGCACACTTGCTGCTGCAAGTCATCCAAGCGGTTAACGAAAGCGGGAAAGCGTTCTCGACGATTGCCGCGCTGATAAGGATACACTTGATAAGCCATTTGGAGTTGGCTTGGGTGGTGACCGAGGGCAGGCGGGCATATACTAAACGGGCAAAAAGCCGGAACAAAAGTCCTACGGGCATACAACTGTCGTTGTTTTAACGGGGGGGTAGGTTTTTTGAAAACAGCAAATAAAATTATAATGAAATAAATATCAAATAATTGCAAAATAATATCGACGAGATTTAGGTTTTGTCGGTTAATAGTGATATTCTTACAAATAAGTGTATATTTGACAAGAGAGTTGTAGTGAACTAAATCTTGAAACAACCTCATTTTATTTAATGGTCGTGATCGTGTAAAATTCCCTCTTCACGGGTTTTGTGCACGGTACCATGCGGATGTTCCACAGGTGTATAGATAGAATAAAGCTTCAGCGGCACATCGGAATCATTGCGTAAGTTATGCCACTTGCCTGCCGGAATAAAAATTGCAAAATCATCCTCTACCCGCTGTTGAAAGTCGAGGTTCTCTTCACTGTCACCCATCATCACAATACCGCTCCCTTGTTCCACTCGGAGGAACTGATCGGTAGTGGTATGCAGTTCCAACCCGATATCCTCACCCGGCTGCAGGGTCATTACCGTCATCTGCATCAGGCTGCCGGTCCATATGGCGGTGCGGAAGGTTTCATTCTGCAGGGTATACTGCTCAATGTCAATCACAAGCGGCTCGGGACCAAAATCACGGAACTCAACCGTCCTTGCACTATCAGCAGGCACCTCTGCCGGCTGACTTTCCTCACTTTGAGGGCGCACACAGGATACCGACATCAGCATCGCCGCCAATCCAAAAAATAACACTTTTCTCTTCATAAACTTTTCTTTACAAAACTATTTGGTTGATAAACAAAGATATAAAAATTTATAACAACCAGCAAGTGAATCCGATGAAATAAAAACAAGAGACAACATATATCGTAGCTTGGTTTGGATTTGCAATATCAATGATAAGAGATCAGAATTTGCGACGCCCGAGAATGATCCTTTTCGTGGTCAAGTTTGTTATATCTTTAATCGAATCAATTGTAATCAATCCAGAAGATCAATATGCATACTACCAACTATTTTGATACATTTATCGAAGTTTCTTTAGATACAAAAGTCAGGGAGGGAACTCCCCCTCCTTCCAGAGATAAGAAGACAGTAGCAGAAATAGAGTATGAACTGATTATTGAAAATCCCTACAAGTACAATTCCGACGAAATCCTCTTTCGTGTATATGCAGAGAGGAACAATATACCCAGGGAAGAACAGGAACAGGCGCGGAAACAATTCTTTTCCACGGGACAGCCCTGCTTTCGCGCATCACCACTAGCCAAGAGCTATGGATATGGTATCCATTGCAATAGTGAGGGAAAAGTGGCCATTTATGGAATAGAGACTGCGGCATATCAAAATTTTTTGGCAGATACAAAAATCAAAAAAGTGAAGGCGATGAAATTGTCAAGAGAATGGAAATAAAAGAAAAAATTATATCCTATGAGCAAATATGTTATACCATCACAGGTACGTATCGGACATATTCACCTAAAGGTGTCGGATCTGAATCGTGCCCTTTCATTTTATCATGATCTACTGGGCTTTGAGGTCACCATGATGTACGGTAAGCAGGCAGCCTTCCTCTCCGCCGGCGGATATCACCACCATATCGGACTGAACACCTGGCACAGCGAGGGAATGTCCGAGGCACCACTGAAGAGTGTGGGACTCTACCATACCGCTATCGCCTATCCCACCCGTCGCGACCTGGCGTTAATCCTGAAGCGGCTACTCGAGGCTGATTACCCGCTCAGTGGAGCGAGCGACCACGGCGTGTCTGAAGCGATCTACCTGAACGACCCAGACGGCAATGGCGTAGAACTTTACTGGGATAAGCCTAAGGATGAGTGGCCGGTCGAGGCCGACGGCTCATTAAACATGTTCACCAAAGCTCTCAACGTGCGTGATCTGTTGCACGAGGCGGAGGACCTGTAAATCAAAATTTTGAATATTTCTCGATCTCTACAAAAATAATTGTAGCCTTCTCTTTTTTCTTATAGGATGCAGGCAACAGTTAAGTGTAACCGCGAGTGACCCCTTAGACTACGGTAATCCCTATATGGGTAATATCAGCCATCTTCTGGTGCCTGCTTATCCCACAGTACATCTACCCAACAATATGCTCCGTGTATATCCCGTGCGGAATGATTTTACCGGAGATGTTTTGTCAGGTCCCTCTATTGTTGTAACCAGCTACCGCGGCAGCTCTGCTTTCAGTTTAAGTCCTTACGGCGGAAATATGGAAGGTTTGCAGCCTGTCGTACAATACAGTTATGACAACGAAAAAATCACCCCATACAGTTACTCGGTGTACCTCGACGACTATGGTATAGATGGTATCGCTGAAAAAGTGCGTAAACTCTGGAACGAAAAATTGGGGAAGATCATCGTGCTCAATCCACGATATTGAAGCGCAGGCACTGTCTGTACAATCTAAAATTTATAGATCTGAAAAATGTGCATTTGCAGATAATCCAGCTCAATGAACAGCAGAGTAAAGCTACCCAATTTGAAATGAAACATCTGTTGGAAATGTTTACCACTTCAGATCCTCAAGCAGTTTGTCGGAGTGCATCAGCATGTCAATATACTGTGCTCTCCTGTAAATAAGCAGGGTATTATTTTTGTTTAGTGAACTGTCGGAAAGCTTACCCCTGAACTGATCAATCTGATCATATCCTTTGCGTTGCATCCAGTCGGTGATGCTCCGGTTTATCTCACCTATCCGTTCCAATCCGTGCCGGTATACTGCGCTCACAACCTGCACGCATGAAGCACCGGACAGAAGCACCTTGATCACATCGTCACCGTCATAAATACCGCGACTGCTACATACATCGGCTTTGACACGTCCGTAGAGCATTCCGGCATAGCGGAGCGACTTTTTATATTCACCTTTGTGGGTCAGGTTGAATGCTCTCCTGTGATTTTCATGCCAGATATCCACGTCGGGCTGGAAGAATGCGTTGAAAAGCACCATACCGTCAATGCCCTTCTCATCAAGCCGTGTAGCAAAATGCAGGATATTGGTATAGTCTGAACTCAGTTTCACACTTACCGGAATTGAAAGTTGTTGTTTGACGGCAGCTACAATACCAGCCTGTTGTTGTTCAATACTGGTTGCATCAATATCAAAATTTACCGGAATCTGATACAGGTTCAGCTCAATGCCATCCACTCCGGCCTCTTCGATCATTCCGGCGTACCGTATCCAACTCGACTCGTTCACGCAGTTGAGGCTGGCAATAACCGGAATAGAAAGACTTTCTTTTATCTGACGTAGTTTTACCAGATAATATTCAATCTCTGAACGGTCAATGTCGGGGTGGAGGGTAATCATCTCCGCATGAATATCGTCGTACTGACTCACTTTCTCGTCGTGATACAGGTTCTCCATCTGTATCTGCTCCTCGAAGAGGGTTTTATACACTACAGCACCTGCGCCCTGTTCTTCTGCTTTTTTCAGCATGTCGAGGTCGGAAGAGAGATCACAGGCACCGAGAATGACCGGACTGCCGAGCCTAATACCCATGTAGGATGTTTCCAGGTTGTTCATATGATGTTAATTTTCAGGTGAAGGCTTTATGTAAACGTCCGGTAACGGGTGTCCTGTAAAGAAACAGCTCCGGCCTTTTTACAAAAACATGCCGCAATAAAGTAATGATTTTAAACTATAACAGCAAAAAGGACGGAATAGTTTACCCTGTATTAAAATTTACAATCAGTAGTCACTTTTCCCGGGAAAGAATTTCGCATAATTCCGTATCTGTCTCTCGCGGGCATCAGGACTCATCGATCACCATCTTCGCACGAGGGTTGCCAAGTCGGTTTTTCAACCACTCTTCAATTTTGCTTCTGTCCGGGGTGCGCAGACTGTTGCGGGGAACGGTGAAGATCACGACTGGAATCATCTCCGAACGGCGTGTAGTGTCATTGGTCAGAGTAAAAAGATACGTTTCCGAATAAGAGCAGGAACGTATTTGCGGATAGAGAGGTTTAATTTCACCCAGGATCTTCTCCCCAAACAGTGGGATGTTGCGAATGCTGTCACCTCTCCCCACGGCCTGCTTCAGGGCAAAGGTAGTAGCTGCCAGCTGACTGCTGAGACGTTCCGATTCCGTTTGGTACTTTTTTACATTCTCCTGTATCAGATTTACATCAAATCCCTGACGAATCACTATCCGGGATGTATCGAGACCGTAATTC
The DNA here is from genome assembly GCF_056629195.1 of Proteiniphilum sp. LBM24028. Classification (NCBI taxonomy): domain Bacteria; kingdom Pseudomonadati; phylum Bacteroidota; class Bacteroidia; order Bacteroidales; family Dysgonomonadaceae; genus Proteiniphilum; species Proteiniphilum sp. LBM24028. Next base: position 3,041,833 of record NZ_CM152817.1, read on the forward strand.
AGTGCTTTTTCCCATACCTCCGTGATCGTGGTATCACCCAGACCATAACCAGCGTAGAGTAGCCCTATTGATCGACCGGAGGGATTAATCTGTTTATCCTGAAGATAATTACCTCCCAACAATGTTACCTCACTGATAAAGCTTTCGGCATTTCGAGTAAACTCCTCGTTCTTCACCAGGTTCACACCAAAAATGATGCTGGGTATAAGTGTAAGAAGAATGACTATCGAGATAACCCGGTTTACATGCTTTTTTCGGGCAGGATCAACGATAGACCGGATAGGAAACCTCAACAGCTGGCAGACAATAAGTGCGGCAAAAGCAATAAAAACAGTGTTTATGGTGAAAAGATAAAGCGCTCCAAAGAAGAAGTTAAACTGTAACGTTGCCAGTCCGTAACCTGCCGTGCAGATGGGCGGCATCAGCGCGGTGGCGATAGCCACACCGGGAATCACATTCCCCTTTAAACGGCTACTCATAGCCACAATACCAGCCAGCCCTCCAAAAAGAGCAATGATCACGTCGTATATGGTAGGACTGGTACGGGCAAGCAGTTCAGAGTGGGCTTCGTTAATTGGAGAGAGAAGGAAGTAAAAGGCAGAGGTAATGAGGCTGATCCCAACAGCGAAAGAGAAATTTTTAAGCGAACGGCGCAACAATTGAAAATCGTAAGTAGCCAGACTATATCCCATGCCATTAATAGGTCCCATCAGCGGGGAGATAAGCATGGCACCTATAATCACCGCCGTGGAGTTCATATTGAGCCCCACAGAAGCCACTACTATGGCAAAAACCAAGATCCAAAGGTTTGTGCCCTTGAAAACAATTCCCTGTTCGATGTTCTCGTGAATGGCATCGTAACCTTCCATTTCGCTGCGCAGATCGAACCAGCGCATCAGTTTCTCACTTTTCTTCTCCATAAGAGTCACTATTACGCAAATCTAAGAAAAAAATAAAACTGTTGTAAAGCCTGACACTATTTCGTTAAGCCAAATGAGCAGAATTCAATATTTTCCCTGTTCCTGCATACTGAACTTTTCCAGATCTGAGATATGAGGTGCGTATATCCGTTACAGAACACCTGCCTTCTTAAAGACTGCCGTAATACGTTCAATAGAGTGATCGATCTGCTCAATGGTGTGCGTAGCCATCAGCGAATAACGAATCAGCGTATCGCTGGATGAAACGGCAGGAGGCACAACCGGATTGACGAAGATACCCTCTTCGAAAAGCATTTTGGTAATTAGAAAGGTTTTATCATTGTCCCTTACATAGAGCGGCAGGATAGGCGTAGAAGTGGGGCCCAACTCAAACCCTCTTTCCCGGAACTGATTGATGGCATATTCGGTGAGTTCCCACAACCGTTTTACGCGTTCCGGCTCTGATTTGAGTATATCGAGTGCCGCTGAAGCGGCAGCTGTGGCAGCAGGAGTGATGCTGGCACTAAAAATATTGGTTCTTGCATTGTGGCGTAAAAAGTTGATCACCGGATATGAACCAGCGACAAATCCGCCAATGGAAGCGAGTGATTTGCTGAAAGTCCCCATCACCAAATCCACATCACCAAGCACACCGAAGTGATCACAGACTCCTCGGCCGCTGTATTTTTTACCCAGCACGCCCAGGCTATGTGCCTCATCTACCATAATATTGGCATTGTATTTGCGTGCCAGCTTTACGATCTCCGGTAGATTGGCCAGGTCTCCTTCCATGCTGAAAACACCATCAACAATAATCAGCTTTACTTTTCTGGAATCACAACGTTTGAGTTGTTTCTCCAGAGAATCCATGTCATTATGCCGAAACTTGTATTTGGTGGAGAAAGATGTCCGGATTCCTTCAATAATGGATGCATGGTCTCTCTCATCCCAGATGATATACTCATCCCTTCCTGTGAGGCATCCCAAAACTCCTTCATTTACACTGAATCCTGTTGAGAATACAACAGCCTCATCTTTATCCATAAAGTTGGCAAGTTTTCTTTCCAGCTCCAGGTGGATGTCGAGGGTACCATTCAAAAAACGGGAACCAGCCATTCCTGTACCATATTTTTTGGTAGCAGCCACAGCAGCTTCCTTTACCTTCGGGTGATTGGTCAGTCCCAGGTATGCATTTGAACCGAACATCAAAACTCTCTTCCCGTTAATAAGTACTTCGGTGTCCTGATCACTTTCAATAGCCCGAAAGTAGGGGTAGATGCCGGCAGCTTTTGCACGCTGCGGAGCATCATATTTCATCATTTTTTCTTCTAAAAGATTCATCTAAAGGAAATTAAAAATAAGCTTCTTCCCAAAACAGAGTAAGAAGAATCAATTTTTCAAGAAACCAACTGCAAAGATAGCAATTAATTTAAATAGTCAGGAACAACTCTTTTTTTTTGACCAAAGCTGCAAGTTCAGTCATCTTTATCTAAACATTTTTGATTTGAGAACGTTTTAACATTATTGGACACATATAATTGATAAACAAATAAAAAATAAAAAATTATGGTAAGTAAAGAATTAGAAGCTGCTATTAACAAGCAGATTAATGCCGAATTTTGGTCTGCCTATCTCTATCTTTCAATGTCGGCTCATTTTTCACACAAAGGTCTTCCGGGTTTTGCCAACTGGTTCAAAGTGCAGTTTCAGGAAGAACAGGATCATGCGCTTAAACTCATGAATTATCTTATTGCAAAGGGTAATAGTGTGGAGCTCAAGCCCATTGACAAAGTGGATACATCCTGGGAATCTCTGTTAAAGGCATTCGAAGTGACACTGGAGCATGAAAAAATTGTCACTTCGCTCATTAACAATCTGGTTTCAATTGCACGCAGAGAAAATGATTATGCCTCTGAGAACATGCTACAATGGTTTGTGAATGAACAGGTGGAAGAAGAGGAAACAGCCCAGGCATTGATTGACAGTCTGAAACTGATTGGCAGTAACGGATTTGGTATCTACACAATGGATAAGGAACTGGCACAAAGGAGCTATACCCCAATAGACACTTCCGTAAATCCTTAATTGGGAGAGATTCTTTAACATTCTAGTGAATTAATATTTCAAGTGAAAAGAAAGATACTCTCACTGGCAACATTTTTATTGTTGCTTTCCTGCATTGGTGCCTCCACACGGGGCACCAACTCTTTATTGTGGAAGATATCCGGAAACGGTCTTAAACAACCCTCCTTTATCTTTGGTACACATCATCTGGTACCTCTCTCCTTTCTTGATTCCGTTCCAGGAGTATGGAATGCCTTTGATAGCACAGTACAGACTGTGGGAGAGTTGGACATGAGTAATATGTCCAGGATGCAGATGGAAATCATGGGTGAATCCACCCTGCCTGTCGGGATCACATACGAATCGCTGGTATCACCGGAAGAGGTCGCACTGCTCGACAGTACCCTTACCCGGCTACTGGGTGTGGGATTGGGACAAGTGGGCAACCTCAAACCGGCACTTCTCTCAAATCTGATTTCGGTCACTCTATACCAGCAGTATTATCCTTCTCTTTCATCCGGAACAAGTCTCGACCAGTATTTCCAGGAGGAAGCATTAAAACGCAACCGCACGGTTATTGGACTGGAGACAACAGAAGATCAGATAGAAGTTTTACTGAACTCTCAAACGTTGGAGCGCCAGGCCGAGTTATTGACCTGCATGGTGAAACATCCGGAATTGCTGAAAGAGCAGATGGATGAGCTTCAGGTTGCATATCATGCGCAGGATATCCATGCCTTGCGGGAACTGTCTGAAAAAGAGATAATCAACGATCCCTGTCCCTCTACCGAAGAGGAGAAAAACAGACTGAATAAAGACCGGAACGAGAAATGGCTCAAAAAACTACCCCAAATTATGGCTGAAAAGCCATCATTCATTGCTGTGGGATGCCTGCATCTACCAGGAGAGGAGGGTTTAATTGAAGGTCTGAGAAAGTTGGGATATACTGTCGAGGCAGTAAGATAGCAAAAAGCGGGGTGCTTTAATGTAAACCCCGCTTTTTTCACAATTTACAGTTTCTTTAATCCTTTGACCTGCACTTTATCCTTTACCGGAAACAGGCTAATAGCAAAACCACCTCCAGCTACCGTTTGCTGTCTCAGTTCGGATTTATCAGTTACGACTACCTTGCGGATAGTGTAAGCCTGTGGATTGGTCTTATAGTTAGCATCCTTTGCATCAGCATATATCGTAGCAATATATTGTTTGCCGGGATCCAAAAAATCGAATGAGATTTTAGAAGTAAACTTGCTATTCCCCGTGGTATTGCCGACGAACCAGTTATTTGTTCCTTTCTCTTTTCGGGCAACAGTAATGTATGCTCCCGGCTCTGCTTCGAGGTATAAGCTTTCATCCCAATCCAATGCCACATCTTTGATGAACTGGAATGCATCGGGAAAACGCTCGTAATTCTCCGGAAGATCGGCAGCCATCTGCAATGGACTACTCATTGTCACGTACAATGCCAGCTGATTGGCGATGGTAGAATTGCAGTGCGACTGATTATTGGGATTGATTTTAGAAATATCCATTTCGAAAATACCCGGGGTATAATCCATCGGTCCGCCGATAAGACGCGTGAAAGGCAGTACTGTTACGTGACTCGGCTTGCTACCTCCGAAAGCCTGATATTCTGTACCTCGTGCCGATTCGTTGGCGATCAGGTTGGGCCAGGTACGTGAAATACCGGTGGGACGTACAGCCTCATGGGCATTGACCATGATCTTATATTCCGCCGCCTTCTCTATCGCATACTGGTAATGGTTGTTGATCCACTGACTATAATGGTTCTCACCACGAGGAATAATATCCCCCACATAACCGCTCTTCACGGCAGGATAATCATACCTGTTCATCAATTGATATGCCTTATCGAGATGGCGTTCATAGTTTCGCACCGAAGATGATGTTTCATGGTGCATGATCATTGCTACGTTCTTGTTTTTCGCATAACGGTGTATTTCCTCCATATCGAAATCAGGATAGGGCGTTTGAAAATCGAAGACAAAATCTTTCGAATTACCGAACCAATCCTCCCAGCCAATGTTCCACCCTTCCACAAGTACACCATCCATCCCATGCTTTGCCGCAAAATCGATATATCTTTTTACATTGGCTGTGGTGGCTCCGTGTCGTCCGTGAGGTTTCACCGTGGAATAATCCGTAACACCTATCTGAATACTCGGCAGATCATGCGTATATGACCAGTCGCTTTTTCCGGTAATCATTTCCCACCATACGCCGACATACTTCATGGGTTTAATCCAGGAAGTATCATCAATCTTCGAAGGTTCATTGAGGTTTAATGTAATATTGGATGCCAGGATATCACGTGCATCGTCACTTACGATAATCGTACGCCAAGGTATTGTGCAGGGAGTTTGTAAATAACCTTTTGCTCCATTGGCATCGGGTGTGATCCAGGATTGAAAGATAAAATCATGGTCATCCAGATTCAGGTGCATGGCTCCATAGTTAATCAAGGCTGCTTCGTGTAGGTTGATGTAAATGCCCTCGGCTGTTTTCATCTGCAATGCAGTTTGTACGCCTGTATCAGAAAATCCAGTCTGAGAGAGGTTTCCCTGTCTACCTCCTTCATTGAGGCCTCTGATCTCCGATAATTTGGAAATATTATAATCATATTCCTGGGTATCATAGTCGCCCGGAATCCAGTAAGCGGTATGATCTCCGGTCATAGCAAACTGGGTCAACTCTTCTTTGACGACAAAGTAAACCAGATTCTTCTGCTGCGGAAATTCATACCGAAACCCAAGTCCGTCGTCAAACAGACGAAAACGGATCACCATATCGCGATCAGTATCCTTCTGGTTGAGTGTTACCGCCATCTCGTTGTATCGGTTGCGGATCTCTTTCGTTTCACCCCATACGGGCTCCCATATCTCATCGAATGAACTGTATTGTACCTCAGCTACATTGAATCCGTCGTACAAAGATGTTTTGGGATCTTTTTTACGATTAATTTCAGAACCGAACTCCACCTTGTCGCTTCCAATCAGCTCAAGGCCCAATTTACTTGGATTGATCACCGTTTTCCCATTATATTTTAAGGTATACACCGGCGTTCCTTGTTGATCGACAAAGAAATTCATCTCCAGATCACCGTTTGGTGATCTCAGATTCTGTGCCGCTATGATGCCGGCAATCAGGCAAAAGTATAATAGTATAAATATTTTCCTCATATGATTAAAATTAAGACATGAGAACCAAGACAAAAAACCGGACCTTCATTTGTCTATAAGTTCCTTATTCATAAGTCTTGGTTACAATGGATTCTTTTATATGCTTTTAATTAATTAATATGGTTATCTTTTTTCTATGATCGGGTATTTTCACTCGACACTCATTCGACTCCTCGCTCCACCACCATGCTATAGATGAAACATCGTTCTCCGCTGTGCGGTAAATAGAAGCTTCATCCGTTTTTTTGGCTGTTTTACCATTCACGGTGACCGAAACAGGCATTTTATCGAGATGATAAGCCAGGATCATGTTCCTTTTGTCCGATTGTTTGAATCCATTATCCGACGGTACAATTTCCGTACGGTATCCGTCGGACAGAGTAGTACAGGTAAACCGCGTTCTTGAAGCGATGTTATCGAGATACTCGAGGTTCTCTCCCTCATCTTCATAGAGTTCGAATTCTGCCGTTTCATCTTCATAGTCGGGAAAAATATGAATAAACAACGGATAGTCTTTCTTTTCGTGGATATATTGCATTACCGGCATCATCGGGACGATGGAGCCTTTCCTTACAAAAATGGGAATCACATTTAAAGATGCACGATAAGCAATTTGCTGTCCACCCAAATAAACGGTTTTTTTGTCGTTAAAATCAATCCATTCCCCTTCGGGCAGATAGAGACGCTTTACCCTTTCTCCCTTTTTCAACACCGGTGCTACAAGCAGTTCCTCACCAAACATAAACTGATCTTCAACTTTCAGTGCCACTTCGTCGTAGGGATATTCCATAAACAGCCCCCTCATAATAGGCAATCCTGTATCATGCGCCTTCCGGGCATAAGTGTACAGGTAAGGAAAGAGCTGATATTTCAATTCGATGGCAGCTTTACTGTTTTTCTCAGCTGTTTCTCCAAACATCCAAGGTTCTACCGCATTATCACCTTCGTGATGAGCACGGCTCAATGGATTAAAAATGCCAAACTGCATCCACCGGGTGTAGAGTTCTGCCATCGCCGGGTAATCGGTAATATCACCACAATAACCGGAAATATCTGTTGTCCAGAACGGAATACCTCCCAATCCGGCAGAGATACCGATCGCCACCTGGTTCCGTAGTTGCCCCCACCCTTCGAGGAGATCATTGCCATTGCCGCTGTCACCACTCCAGCCAAACGTATAGCGCTGGAGTCCGGCATAAGCTGCACGCGTCATCTGGAATATCCGTTTGCCCGGGTTCCTCTTTTCAAACTGCTCTTTTACCACCTTGTCCCAGGTCAGTCCGTACACATTGTGAATCTCACCGTGCATACCGATATGGTGCCGCATATGAAGTCGATCAATGTCCTCCTCATTGCTCCATGCCGGTTCGCCCATATCTGTCCAGAATCCGGCAGCTCCATCATTTAATGGTTTCTGCTGGTACTCACCCCACCAGTCGGCCACCTCCGGAATGGTAAAATCCACCACCCCACAGTTACCTCCCCATGGCCAGGGCATATCATACGCTTTCCCTGTTCGGGAATCCTTTACGAAATAACCGAGACTGTCGGCTTCTGCCCACTGTTTCCTATTTGCTTGAGAGATCACCGGATCCTGTGAAAGAATCACTTTAAAACCTTGCTCATTTAAAGTAGAGAGCATTTGCTTCGGATTGTTGTAATTTCCCTCTCTCCATTCAAAATTCTGCAAATATTGTGTCCAACCGATATCCTGATAGATTATATCGCATGGAATTTGACGCTTACGGAATTCGGCAGCCACCTCCAGTGCCTGCGCTTCTTTCGTGTAAAGACCACGACTTTGCGAGAAGCCAAACGCCCACTTAGGCGGCATAATAGGTTTCCCTGTCAGGGAGATATACTGACTCTGGATATCCTTATAATCTTTCCCGAAAATAAAGTAATAGACAAATGCTCCGTCTGGTGCCTCAAACGAATAATATTCATTGGACTCTGTACCAAATTTAAATTCTGTTTTATAAGTATTATCAAGGAAAATCCCATATTGGTAACTACTCATAAAGAAGGGTATGCTTTTATATAGCGGATCCTCGTTTACACTGTAGCAGGGGCGGTCGCTGTTCCACATCTTGTATTCCCGTCCGCGTCGATTGAGAGGCCCGGCCTTTTCTCCCAAGCCGAAAAACTGTTCGTCGTCTCGCAATACCTTGTAAGCTTTCTTCGCCGTGGAGTCAGACACGTGACCGATCTCCTTATAATCACTGAACAACAGTTTTTGCCATTTATCAAAAATCTGTAGTTGCATCGGGCTCTTGTTCATCCTGATACGGAGCCTGGAAGTGTATATCTCGTAGGATGATGGTTCGTCGTTCACCGCTATCTTCTCCATATTTTCGAGGTCCTCATTGATTACTGCAAACGATTTATTTTTGCGAACAAATGTGCCATGGGGATCGAACCATATTTTTACGACGGAGTTGTTGAGAAAGTCCAGTGACAGCCTCGATCCATCTTCCGTGTTAAACACAACCCTATTCCCTTCTTTTGTATATGAGGTAACCTCCTTCGATCTACCACCTTGTTGTGCATAGATGACAAAAGGAGTGAAGAGAGTCAGCAGTAATATAAATTGTAGGTACTTCATCAAATTTCTTTTACGTGATAGTTAATACTCGATGACAATCATGTCCCAATACTTCAACGACGGAAGTGTGAACCTGACTTCATTCCCTGCCTGTGTGAAGTCGAGCGTTCTGGCTGCTCCTCCATTTATATCGGGTGAAGCAAACCAGATTTTCTTCACAGGACGGGTCACTGTTACTTTTATTTCAGTACCGATGATGGCCAGAGGCTCTTTTTGGGTTCCATTGGTATCTCTCCACTCCATGGAGTTTGCATTAGAGAAATTAAGCAGATGGATTACTTCCTTGTCAGTAAATCTTTTGCCAGTAACGGCTACGGCTCCCTTTGATGCAGGCCAGTTTTCAAACCTGGCCTGGTTGTTGTCCGACTGCACATTGAACGAGGCAAACGCTCCTCCGTCACGTAAAAGATTCTGATAAGCCACAAGAAAATCGTAGTAACAAACCAAAGCCTCCTTTAACTCTTTCTTCATCTGCAGATTCGAATTGGGGAAGTATTCGTTTGCCAGGTAGTGTTCACCCAGTTCAAGGTGAGCTCCTCCGAACGAGAATATCACCGCGTTGGTCAACAATACACCCGGTGCGTTTACATAACCAGAGCTGCTGGATTTTGCATAGTTAACATAAGCAGCCAGCACGGTCTGCTTCTTGTTATCCGAATAGGCATTGTTTTCAAGGATCACATTTGCCAGCTCTCCAAAAGTTTTGCTTTCATCCCACACTTCGGTATAGAGAAAATCGACCTCGTTTTGGGATATATAACTCTGCCCAAACTGGCTAACCGCATTCATCACCAACCTTTTGTCGGGACGGGACTGCTTCATGGCTGCTATAAAAGACGCATAAGTCTCCTCCAACTTTAGCAGATTACCGTTATAATCGTATACTGCTCCCCGGTTACCCAGCTGATCAATATGATAACCGTCGAAATCGAATACCCGGTATACATCGTTATGACGTGCTATGAGATAGTTCTGCCACGCATTGTTTGCCGGATTTGTGAGGTAAATGCTACTGCGAAAGGGGGAATCAAGATGGTGACTGTCTTTGACTGAGCGGTTGGAATCCTTGAAAATATACCACTCTTCCTTTACACCATCCGCCGCCGCATTGCTCAATGCGCCAAATGCGAGATTGTAAAACATCGCTTTCATTCCTCTCCCGTGCATGGCATCAATATAACTTTTCACTGTAGAGAGATAGTTGGTACGACCAATGAGATCGGGCCACTGGGACAGCGGATTATCTACGGTTCCTGCCAGCGGGCGGTGGTGGTCGTGCATCCAGTCATAAAATTGTACCCCATTTATGTGATAACGGTTTAAAAGCTCAATATTTTTCCCGATCTGCGTCTTCGACAGATCACCATACGAAGAGAGAAAGCCGTAACGGGGAAACTTTGTCCAGTCGGAAGAAACATCCACAGCAATGGTGTGATAAATCTTTTCTTCTTTTCCATCAACTTCATAAATATCCACCATATACCCTTTGAAATCTTCTGCCGGTGTAATCCATGACCAGCTCGTCCCCTGCAGCTCCTCCTCCTTTATTACTTTTCCCAGGTGCGAATAACGCACTTTTGGGTTACCGGAAGGTTTTTCTTTCAGCGTAAAACGGACAGTCTCCCCTGGTTTGTATACCGACTTATCGGTTGTGATGTCGACCGACAGATAGGTATCGCCGTAAGTTATCGGATTATTTTTTGTATCATAATCATCTTTGCATGAAGTCAATGTCAGCAAACAGATTAAAAACAGAAAGGTGATTTTTTTGATCATAATTTGAATCGGAGATCTGCCGCACCGCTCATCCGGTGCGGTAGATCATCCCTGTTTGTTTATTGTTTTTGAATGGTGATGGTTTCTTTTAACTGATCGAGTTCGATTTTATAAGTGCCGGATTCCGAAATCCTCCACTTGTAGTCCACGCCAGCCCCGGGATAATTAAACAACATCTGTTCTGTCTGCCCCGTAGGTGATTTATCTGCTTCGCTCGCAATAAACCAGGCACCATTCCAATCGGATTGCTTGTCGCATGTAAACTTCAGCTCTCCGCCCTTAAGTGATCCACTCCATGTGAACTTGTAGGGATCGGCTGTGGCCGTCATGGGAGTGGCATTGCCAATATCCCACCCGTTGGGTGAAGCATCGCCTACGAGGTAAATCATTTCAAATGGCACAAATGGAACGATATCTATCTTCATGTCCCGTGTATCCAGTTTGATTTTATATACGCCGCCAGTAATGTTCCATTTATAATCAGGATCACCCGCCCATTTGTCCACATCGAGGCCTATGCCTTCTGCTGTCTTATCAACAGTGGGACGGAAAAAGAGTGCGTCCCAGTTTACCGCGGCAGTTCCTATTTTAAATTCACCCCCGGCTGAAAGGTCACCATTGTAATGGAAGATAAACGGATCCACAGGATTCACGGCCATCGGCTGAAAACTCCATCCGGTGGGATTGCCTACAAACCACAATTCGCTATATTCCGGTCCTTCACCTCTTACAATACTGATTGTCAGCGTAATCAAATTCACTTTTACCGTATAGGTTCCTCCTTCAGTTATTTCGAACTGTTCGTCGTAGGGATCATCAAAACTTTCGCGCAGATAGAGTTTCGTATCGCTCTCTCCCTTGTTGTAAGAGGGAGCAAACTCTCCCGGCGTGGCGATAAATTTGAATTTTCCTGGCGAAAGCGATCCGGTCCAGGTAAACCCTTTGGGAACATTGCTGATGGGGCGCATTTCGGTGGCATCGTCGGCATTCCATCCGTTGGGTGTAGCATCACCCAGCATGTACAGTGTCTTGGTAATCGGTTTGTGTGTTTTAACCGAGAGGCGTTGCAGGTTCGAAATCTCCGGTTCGATACCCTCTGCAGCGACAGTGGCTTTAACACGGACCTCCAGCACCACCTCCTTATTTACTTCAACACCAAAATTATTTAGCAATATCTCATTCAGCTCTTCGTTCTTGTAAATTTTTTCGTATACACCCCTTCCCAAATCAATCGATACGCCTCCTGCAAAGTTGTCACCCTGCAAATCCATCTGAAAGGTATAGCTGATTCCGGCATTGGTACCTTGGTTGGAACCGGTTGTCCATGACAATTTCAGGGCTTCCGAAGTCGGATTTGCAGCATCCAGCTCGATTTCAGCCAATGAAGCAGTTATTTCAAGGGGACTGCTTCCCTTGTCCAGTTCCATGTAATTATCGTCGGCACACCCTACAAACAGTGTGACCCACAACGACAGTAAAAATAGTAATCTGTATATCTTCATAACAGTCTCTCTTTTTGATATTAATATCCTTGATTTTGTGTGAGATTAGGATTGGCATCCCTCTCCTTTTGCGGGATAGGAAACAACAGGTGTTTCTGCGTCGCGTTGATTTTACCGATGGAGTGCAGGAAATCCAAGGCATATTGTCCGTTATCCCACCTGATGATATCGAACCAGCGATGTCCTTCGAAGGCCAGTTCAATGCGACGTTCATTTCTGATTTTCTCTCTCATCTGTTCGGTTGTGAGATTCTCCACATCTCCCCTATTTGTCAGGCCTGCCCTTTTACGCACCTGGTATAATGGTTCTTCTGCTTCTGTTGTTCTTCCCAGCTCATTCAGCGCTTCAGCTTTCATCAACAACACATCGGCAAAACGCAATACCACAACATTTGCAGAGTTGGTATTATAATCGGGAGAGACGGACAGCGGCACAAGGAACTTCCGAACATTGTAACCCGTGTTCGACATATTCGCCTTGTATGATTTGCCGTCGAAATCGGGACCTCCCTCATACAGGATGGTTTTGTCTTTACGCAAATCTCCATTCTCATATTGGTCCACGAACTCCTGTGTCGGTTGGTTCCAGCCATAAGCACCGCCAACCCATCCTGTATTACGCGGACCCATGTAGGTACTTAGCCAGTTGGCCTGGTTTTCATCACTCCAGAAACCAGCCTTGGTCAGTCCGTAATATTGCACTTCAAATAGAGATTCTGCTGTGTTCTTATGCCGTTCCTCACCCCCGAAGCTATCGCTGTAATCGGAATTCAGGGTATAACCGAGGCTCTCTACCAGCTCACTCATCTGTAGTGATTCTGCATACATTCCCAATGTCAGATAAACCTTTGCCAGCATGCCGGCAGCCGCACCCTTGGAAGCACGGCCGATGTCGCTTCCCGAATATGCTTCCCTGACCGGCAACAATTCAATTGCATCCTTCAAGTCAGGAATTATCACCTCGTTGTAGATGGTCATCTTGTCGGTACGTTCGGGCAGCAGGTTGTCTCCAGGCTTCGGTGTGGAGACTGTCATCGGGACATCTCCGAAAAGCTGCACCAGAATGAAATAATAGTTGGCACGAAGAAACTTCGCTTCTCCGATAGAACGGTTTTTCAACGATTCGTCGATATCCATCTTCGGCACATTTTCCAATACCGTATTGCAGTATAGTATCCCGGGATTGGGACCTCGCCATATGTCCAGTGCAGCTGCATTGTCGGCTGTAGCTACAAAATTTGCCAAGGTAACAGTCTCTATCCCGTCGGTGCCTCCACCAGCACCCACTTCGCTGTTTCCTGCAATGATATCGAGCGTCCAGATTCTCATGTTGTATAATTTGGGACGCTGTAGCGGCTGATAAGCCCCATTTACCAGGGCAATAGCCGACGCTTCGTCCGTGAGAGCCTCGGCACTTGGGTCTTCATACGGAACTTTATCCAAAAAATCGGAGCAGGATCCAAAGAGTGTCAATACCGATAAAAGTCCAATTATATATGCTATTTTTCTCATATTGTCATCGATTAAAATTGAATATTTAGGCCTAAACTGATTGTACGTGTTACCGGATAGGTGCCGAGATCGACACCTCCTGCCCCTACTTCAGGATCAAAACCAGAATAACCGGTCAATGTAAAGAGGTTCTGGCAAGAGAGATAGAGTCGTGCCATACTTAGTTGAGCCTTCTGTGCTACTGATTTCGGCAACGTATATCCTAACGTGAGATTTTTCAAACGAAGGTATGATCCATCCTCGATAAACCGGTTGGAATGGCGTACATTCTGATTGGGGTCGCTGTAGACAGCACGCGGAACACTGTTACTTGTTCCTTCTCCTGTCCAGCGGTCCAACACTTTTGTCGTCTGGTTTTGCGGGACTGACATACTTTCCTGCCATATTCTGTTGGCATTGTAAATGTCGTTTCCGGCCACACCCTGGAAAAAGACCTGCAGGTCGAAATTTCCGTAAGCAAAGCTGTTGTTCATGGAGAACGTCCATTCAGGGAATGGATTACCGATAAAGGTACGGTCATCGGCATTGATGACTCCGTTGTTGTCAAGATCACGAAACTTGATATCGCCAGGTGCTGTTCCGCCGGTTACCTGCGTAGCATACCGGTCCACCTCCTCCTGATTCTGGAAGATGCCGTTGGTTACATAACCATAGAACGCGTTCACAGGTCGTCCTTCGGCACTCACCTGCACTTTAGTCATATTGATATCCCCACCGGTAAACAGGGCAATACCGTCATTCATTTTGATTACTTCATTCTTATTGTAAGAAACATTGAAATCGGTATCCCATTCAAACTGGCCCGTGAGGTTTCTGGAGGAGACAGTCAGCTCAAGCCCTTTGTTCCTAATCTCTCCGGCATTTACACTAGGCACGTAAATGTCTGAATAACCTGTTGTGATGGGTACTGACATCGGCACCAGCATATCGCTTGTATTTTTCAGGTAAGCATCAAGCGTCAGATTAATCCGTTGATTCAATAAAGAGAGATCCACCCCGGCATTAAACTGCCTTACCGTCTCCCATTGTACATCCTGATTGGGCATCACCAGCGGATAGAGCGTAGAAACCGGTGTACCGTTGAACACATACTGTCCCGTTTTCAACCGGGTAAAATAGGCGTAGTTGTCTATACCTCCCTGGTTTCCCGTTTCTCCGTATCCCAAACGGACTTTCACATCGTCGATCCATTCGTTTGCGTGGAAGAAAGATTCTTCCGACAAGCGCCAAGCTGCGGAGAACGAGGGAAAAGTACCCCACCTGTTTTCTTTGGAAAATCGGGAGGAGCCGTCGCGACGGATTGTTGCGGTGAAAAGATATTTGTTGTCGTAATTGTAATTGGCTCGCCCCATAAACGAGAGGATAGCCCAATCGTTTTTGGTACCCCCGACGGTGGGGTCGGTAAGCCCGTTATTTAACTGGCTGTTATTATCACTCAGGAATCCCTGCACACTTGCGTTCATGCGGTTATACAAGTTATTCTGGGCGCTGGAACCAATCATCACGTTGACGTTGTGTTTATCTGCGAAGGTGTCGAGGTAAGTAAGCGTATTGTCCCACAGATAGGTAAGACTTTTATTCGACTCTTCATACAGTGAAGACTGCGGCTGTGGGATAGGCTTCCAGTCATATTTGGGACTAAAGCTGTTCTGATCCCAAAACTTGAAGTCGATGCCACCCAGTGACTTAAAAGTAAGTTTATCTGCCGGTTTTATCTCAGCGAAGATATTTCCAAGCACGTTGTATCCGTTGGTTCTGTTTCGACTAAGTGTTGCTGTTCCAATAGGATTGCGTATATCCCCGTACTGATAAGCCGGTTCTCCGGGACCGGAGTAAGAACCATCTTCGTTGTAAACAGGCTGCGTAGGCAGCGAGGCCATCGTACCGCGAATATCATAAGAACCCTGTTTCTTGATATCGTGACTCAGGGTTATATTGTTCCCGAATTTTATCCATGAACGCACGTTCGATTCGCTATTGAACTGCACCGTGTATCGTCGGTATGATGTATTAGACACAACACCGTCCTGATCGAATACTCCTCCCGACACATAATAATTTCCCTTATCACTACCTCCGGAATAGGAAACCGTATAGTTTCTCATTCTCGCCGAACGGAAGAGTTCATCAAGCCAGTCGGTACCTTCACCCCAGACCGTTGGATCAGCAAAGTCGGCGCGCTGTGTCAGCGGGGAGGAGGCCAACTGGTTATAATTAGCAATCATCTCGTTATGTAACGAGGCAAACTGTGTAGCATTCAACATCTGTGGCATGCCGGTAGCAGTTTGTACTCCCCAGTTCGCACTGAATGAGATAGATCCGTCACCCGATTTGCCCTTCTTCGTGGTAACCAATATGACGCCGTTTGCCCCCCGCGACCCGTAAATGGCAGTGGCAGAAGCATCTTTGAGCACATCCACGGTTTCCACATCTTCCATATTCAGGGAATTGATTCCCAGGTCCGTGGGTACCCCGTCTATAACCAGAAGCGGTTCGCTGTTATTGATAGTGCTGATTCCCCTGATGCGGAAGGAGACATTGTCACCCGGTTTACCGGAGGAGATAACCTGCACACCTGCAGCCCGTCCCTGAAGCGCTTCCCCGATACTGGCTACCGGCTTGTCCTTCATCGTCTCCCCCGAAACCGATGATACAGCGCCTGTGAGATCTCTTTTTTTCATCACACCATATCCGATTACAACCAACTCGTCCAACAGTTGGTTGTCCTCTTTTAGCACGATAGAGAGATGTGTTTTCCCTGCAACAGGGATCTCCTGTGGGTGATATCCTATATAAGATATGGTAATTACTGATGATTCGGGCACCGATAAAGAAAAATTACCATCGATATCACTTACGGTACCGGTCGTAGTTCCTTTTACAAAAACGGAAGCACCTATCACAGAAACACCATTCTCTTCGGTGATATTCCCGGAAATAGTTTTTTGATTCTGAGCCGACAGATTCGCTGTAAAGGCCGCACACAATACAAATAAAACCAGCCTGTATGCAAATGGCTCTTTGAAAAATTTCTGTTTTTCCCTCATGTTAATAAATTTAGAAAATAAAAATGTGAAAATTCTCACTATAATAATAGCTTAAACAAGTTCCCAGGCTACGCCCGCCCCTATTTAATTGTTTTTAACACTAACTTCGATGTGAGTTAACACTCGTTTTGCGCAGTGAAATCGGCCAAGAACAAACCTGGTGAGGACTTTTCATCCAGAGTAGATCATCTTTAGGAAATAATCCGGTAGAAACAAACGCAAATCATTCGAACATTACGTTAGCAAATGTAAAAGATGAAATGATGACTTAAAAATTCAAATAGTTAACATATAGATGTATAAAACATCAAAACGCTAATTATCAAATAATTAAAAATTATAATTGCAACAAAAAAGTGGATAGAATATATTTAAATCTTCTGAATAACCCCTATTTTCATCACAAAGCTTTCGAATTTATCACGAGGTACGGCAGCTTTATTTCGGACTCTCGTCCGATAATTGTAGATCGTATTTGCAGAATAACGCAAAAAGTTGGCTATGCGTGAACTGTCGGTTATCCCCAGCCTAATAAGTGCAAATATACGCAATTCGGTATTGAGCAGCTCATCGGGTTTTAGATTGAATCGCTCTTCTTCGACCAGAAGAGAATTAAATTCTTCTACAAAATTTGGATAGAGATGTAGAAAGATGTTATCGAACAGGCTATAAAGCTCCTTTAACTCCTGATCAATCATCTCATGCGATTTCAACATTCTGAAAAGTTCTTCTAATTTTCTTTCGACCGCTTTTTTATTGAGTGTGCTCCGGTATTTCTCCAGTTTATCGATATAGGTTGAACAGAGATCCAGGAAATGACCGATATAAGTCTCTTTGATCTCGTTCGATTCAGACAGCTCGTCGTTTATATCCGACATTTTTTTATTCGTATCATTCAATTGATCAACGGTGCGTTGCAGATCTTCATTCAGCTCATTCAATCTCAGGTTAGTGTGGTA
This sequence comes from Proteiniphilum sp. LBM24028, assembly GCF_056629195.1. Lineage (NCBI taxonomy): Bacteria > Pseudomonadati > Bacteroidota > Bacteroidia > Bacteroidales > Dysgonomonadaceae > Proteiniphilum > Proteiniphilum sp. LBM24028. The sequence continues at coordinate 3,059,417 of NZ_CM152817.1, forward strand.
AAGTTCCTTTCGTATACGGGTAATCTTCTTCATCTGTCGATAGACATATATCACCGCAATGATGAGGAACAGCGACAACAAGCTTACAAGGTAGAGGAAGAGCTGAAGTTCCGATTTCTGATTACGGACTCTTTCCTGATAGGCCGAGTCGATGATGGGGAGTATTTGTGAAATTTCATAGGTCCGCAGCCGTGCATTACAAAACATGGCATCTTCCATCGATGATTTGATGCAGTCATAGGCTTTTTCTATATTCCCGATCTCAAATAAAGTCACTGCCAGAGCCTGCATAGAAGCATTTTCCATAATTGCGTTTCTGATATCACAAATGGCCGATATGGCAAAATAGGTTATTTGCTTGTCAACGATTCCCTCTTCCCGGTAGATGGTTGCAAGAGCATAGGTCAATACTGCCTTCTCGTGATTTTCTTCCTCCGATTGATTGATCAGATCTTCCAGTATTTGTTTCGATTCGGTCAATCGATTTTCATCGAATAGTTTTTCTGCCAATACAATCCGGTAATGGTTAGATTCTTTATTCAGAACGTTCAGCAAAGAATCGCGATATAGACTACTCTTCGCGATATAAACAGAAGCATTGGGATTATTGAAGGAGTAGTTTCTGTAAAGCTGTTTATAGCTGTCATAATAATATATTAACAGATTGTCGGTAAGCTCGCTCCGATCAATTTGATTTAAAATATCCAACGATTCAACATACAAACCTGAAATGATATATAAAGAGGTGAGGCTAAGTTTCGATTCATTCATCCTGTAACGATCACCCAACCTTCCGGCAAGCTCTACATTCTGTTTTGCATAATGAATGGCTGAATCGGATATGTATGTTTTGTATTCGTTATACAACTGCAGGTTGATCTCATATTGCTGTAGATTGCTTATGTTGGGTGTGGCAAGCATCATTTTTATCGCTGATATCCGGCCTTCTTTTTCCGACATAAATGTTTCCTTACTCTCCATCATTCCGTACAATCTCCTGAGCACCTGATCCTGCTGCGTGTCAGTGTCCAAAATATTTCCGCTGTACACAACAGAAACAACTATCAGGAACAGGGAAGAGATTGCTTTGCGAATATTCATAAACACTTTTATTTTCGCAAGTTATAAAATATTTTTTGGAATATAACTTAATCCTCAATATATACGAAAATTATTTAGGACTAGGAACTTATAACTATTTTTTCTCCAGCAACACCACATTCTCTACATGATGGGTATGAGGGAACATATCTACCGGTTGTACACGGGTCACCCTGTATTTGGCGTCCATCAGACTCAGGTCGCGTGCCTGTGTAGCTGGATTGCAACTCACGTAGACAATTCTTTGCGGCTCAGCAAGCAAAATGGCGTTGACCACATCTTCGTGCATCCCGGCGCGGGGCGGATCGGTAATGATTACATCGGGATGACCATGCGCTGCGATAAACTCCTCAGTAAGCACATCCTTCATATCACCGGCATAAAAGCGTGTATTTTCGATCTGGTTAATTGCTGAATTGACTTTCGCGTCGGCAATCGCTTCCTCCACGTACTCTATCCCAATAACTTCCCTGGCATTGCGTGCCACGAAGTTGGCGATGGTACCCGTACCGGTATAAAGGTCGTACACCAGCTCATCGCCTGTGAGCTGCGCGAAACTACGTGCCACCTCATAGAGGTGATATGCCTGTTCGCTGTTGGTCTGATAGAACGACTTGGGGCCAATGCGGAATCGCAGGCCTTCCATCTCTTCAACAATATGGTCGCGCCCCTTCCAAACCAGCACCTCCTGGTCGGTAATGGTATCGTTTGCTTTCTGGTTGATGATGTAGAGCAGAGCGGTAATTTGCAGAAACTGAAGAGCAAGATGTTCCATTAATTTCTCCCTCTTCTCCTGATCGTCTTCATAAAAAACCACAATCACCATCCATTCGCCAATGGAACTGTTGCGAATCATCAGGGTGCGCATCAGTCCCTGCTGATTACGAAGATCGAAAAAAGAATATTCATTCTCCAGACAGAACTCCCGTATAGAATTTCTGATTTGATTAGAGAGATCATCCATCAGCCAGCACTTGTCAATATCAAGCACCTTGTCGAACATTCCCGGAATATGAAAACCTACGGCATTCATCTGGTCAAACTCCCGGTCGGAACTGATCTCCTCTTCAGTGAGCCATCGCTTATTGGAAAAGGTAAACTCCAGTTTATTCCGGTAGAAAGTATCTCTGGGTGCTCCCAGAATAGGAGTTATTTCGGGCAAATTGATTTTACCGATACGCTCCAGGCTATCCTGCACCTGTTTCTGTTTATATTTCAGTTGTTCACTATAAGGAAGCTGCTGCCATTTGCACCCTCCACACACACCGAAATGGTTGCAAAAAGGGGTTATCCTGTCTTCGGAATATTTTTCGAAGCGCACCACCCTGCCCTCAGCGTAGCTGTTCTTTTTGCGTGTCAGCTGTAGGTCCACCACATCGCCCGGTACAGCATACGGCACAAAAACAGCCATGCCATCCACCTTTGCAATTGCTTTGCCCTCAGCAGCTACGTCGGTGATAAGTACCGACTCCAGCCGGGGGAGTTCTTTTCTCTTTCTTGCCATCAATTCATTATTTGGAATACAAAGATAGACAAAACGCCCCACCTTTCGATGGGGCGCTCCTGTTATTCTATATGATGCCGAACTACTTTGTCTGAATATTGACCGAAGCTTTTTGCAATCCTCTGGCAGTTGCCTCCAGGATAATGGTGCCCGGTTGTTCGGTGGATTCTACGATGGCAACCAGTTTCCCGTTAAAGAGATGCATCTGTGACAGGTGAAACAGGTCGAGGCTGGCGGGATCGCCATTGGCACCGGCACGGTATGTACCGGCTCCCTTTACTTTAAAAGTAACCAGGTCGTTCACCGTTGCACAGGGATTGCCGTTTTTATCAACCACCGACACAGTAATGAACGAAAGGTCCTTCCCATCGGCACTGATCACTTTTCTGTCGGCCTCCAAAACCAGACGGTGGGGTTTTCCTGCAGTACGGATTTCCTTCTCCGCGGCCACATTGCCCTTCTCATCGTAAGCTACCACCCTCACGGTACCCGGCTCATATTTCGTGTCCATCCACATCAGCCTGTATCGTTTCTGACGTTCCAGCGACTGCTGTGCTTCTTTTGTATAACTGCCATCGAGCGGAACTGACAGGTCCTTTGACTGCCTTCCCTGGCTTTTGCCATTGATAAACAGTTCGGCAGAAGGGTAACTGGTGTAGACGAAAACGGGCGTCACCTCACCCTCACGTCCTTTCCAGTTCCAGTGAGGCAGGATATGAAGTGTTTCGACCTCTTTGTTCCAGTGGCTACGATAGAGGTAAAAACGATCCTTGGGTATGCCTGCCAGATCTACCGCTCCAAAGAGGGAACTGTGACTGGGCCAGTTGCTGTAGTAGGGTGTGGGCTCGCCCAGATAGTCGAAGCCGGTCCATATAAATTCACCCATGGTGTAGGGCAGATCATCATGCTGGATAAAATCATCTTCCGGCAAATTCGACCAGCTGGCATGTTCCAGGTCATAGGAGGAAGCCTGGTGATCCTCGTACAGTGCCATCGCTTTTCTCTGCACCGGGAATTTATATACCCCGCGGGAACTTAAAGCAGATGTGGTTTCACTACCCAGAATAATCTGCTGGGGCAGCTTTTCATAAGCTTCCTGATAGCGGAAAGAACGGTAGTTGAATCCGGGCACATCCATGATGGCAGCCATATAATTGGAGAGGACCTGATCCACACGGTCCATGCCGTTTGTCACGGGACGGGTGGGATCTTCGCGGTGACAGATATCCTGCAGATAACGGGCTACCTTCGCCCCTTGCGGGTTGCTCTGTTCTTCCACCTCGTTCCCAATACACCACATCACCACACTGGGATTGTTGCGGTAATGATGCAACAGGTTTGTGACATCCTTCTCCGCCCACTCCTTGAAATATCGGTTATAACCATTCTTCACCTTGGGGATGGCCCACTCGTCGAAGGTCTCCACCATCAGCATCATCCCCATCTCGTCGGCAATGCGCACATACTCCGGCGCCGGCATGTTGTGTGAGGTGCGGATGGCATTTACACCCATATCCTGCAGGATGCGGATCTGACGGCGGATGGCTGCCTCGTTCACGGCACCTCCCAAAGGTCCCAGGTCATGGTGCATGCAGGCACCCTGGAACTTGATTTTCCGGCCGTTCAGGTAAAATCCTTCGTTCGCCACCACTTCAATAGTCCGGATACCAAAAGGAGTCGTATATTCATCTACGGACCTGGCCATCTCAGTTGTGGTGGTTTTGTTGTCTTCTTGCCTGACGCTCCTCTCAATCCTGCTCAGTACCGAATTTACTTTGTAGAGATTGGGTTGTCGGATATCCCACAACAAAGGTTTTTCTACAATAAGTGTCTGCTCCATCTCTTCCTCGTCGTATCTCGTGAACGCATCTTCGGCTACTGCCACCACCTTTCCGGAGGGATCGAGGATTGATGTCTTCAGTTTAAAAAAAACATCTTCGGAGGGTATTTCGCCCTGTTGTAGTTTTGTCCGCACTTTTACACGGGCAAATTCGTCGTTCACTACGGGAGTCGTTACGTATGTCCCCCATACGGGAATACGTGCCTGATAAGTTGTAATCAGATGCACATTCCGGTACAGTCCGGCACCGGGATACCAACGTGACTGCTCATTGAAATTCTCAAGTCTCACCGCCAGTGTATTGTTTTGCCCGTCACTATTAAGCAGTTCAGTAATATCGAAATAAAAGGTATTATAGCCATTAGGCCAGTAACCAGCCTCTTTCCCGTTGACAAAAACCCGGGCATTGCTCATGGCTCCGTCAAATTGTATGGTTACTCTTTTATCATCCCTGAAATCAGGGATTGAGAAGCTATTCCGGTACCATCCCACCCCGGTGAAGGGGAGACCGCCGGTGCGGCCATAGTGCTCAATGGCGGTGGTCTGTCCGTCCTGCACGATCGCCATGCGGTGAATGTCGTTCTGCTTGTCGAAGGGGCCGTAGATGGCCCAGTCGTGCGGCACCCGCACCGATTGCCAGCTGCTGTCGTCGAAACCGACTTCCGATGCGCGGCTGTTATCTTCCCGCGTGAACTTCCACCCTTTCTCCAGCGTCAGCTGTGTCCTGGCCTGTCCCCACGAAAGGGATAGGCCGACAATGAGACCGATACAAACCAATATCGATTTTTTCATTATTCTTATTGTTTAAGAGATTTAAAAATAAATTCTGTTTGAAAATTTATTACCTCAGCTGCATCTTATCCCATCGCACAATTGGGCTGCGTCACCACTTTGAAAAAATCGTTCCCCTTGTCGTCCACCAGGATGAAAGCTGGGAAATCTTCCACTTCAATCTTCCAGATGGCCTCCATACCCAGTTCGGGGTACTCCAGACATTCCAGGCTCCTGATGCTCTCCTGCGCCAGGATCGCGGCAGGTCCGCCGATGCTACCCAGGTAGAAGCCGCCATATTTTTTGCAGGCATCGGTCACCTGCTGACTGCGATTGCCTTTGGCCAGCATGATCATGCTACCGCCATGTGACTGGAACAGATCCACGTAGGAGTCCATGCGTCCGGCAGTGGTGGGCCCCATCGATCCGGAGGCATACCCTGCCGGTGTCTTTGCCGGTCCGGCATAATAGATGGGATGATCCTTGATATACTGTGGCAGTCCTTCACCCCGATCAATCCGTTCTTTCAATTTCGCGTGGGCGATATCACGTCCCACGATGATGGTACCGTTCAGCGAAAGACGGGTAGATACCGGGTATTTGGAGAGTTCTGCCAGTATTTCGTTCATGGGTCTGTTCAGATCGATTTTCACACCGCCTCCCTCACCTGCCTGACGATATTCCTCCGGAATAAGCCGTGCAGGGTTGTCTTCCATTTTTTCGATCCATATCCCGTCGCGGTTGATCTTCGCTTTGATGTTGCGGTCTGCCGAGCAGGATACGCCCATCCCCACCGGGCAGGAAGCACCATGTCGAGGTAGACGGATCACCCGTACGTCGTGTGCAAAATATTTCCCACCAAACTGCGCACCCAGGCCCAGCTCTTCGGAAGCTTTCTTTAGTCGTTCTTCCAGTGCAATGTCACGGAATGCCTGACCCAGTTCATTTCCTTCGGTGGGCAGGTTATCATAATATTTGGCAGAAGCCAGCTTCACTGTCTTCAGGTTCGCCTCGGCCGATGTTCCCCCGATCACAAATGCAAGATGATAGGGCGGGCAGGCAGCGGTACCGAGCGATTTCATCTTCTCAATCAGGAAGTCCTCCAGCTTACCGGGTGTCAGCAACGCCTTGGTCTCCTGATAAAGATAGGTCTTGTTGGCAGAACCTCCCCCCTTGGCAATACAGAGAAAGTTGTACTCACTTCCCTGCACCGCATAGAGGTCGATCTGTGCCGGCAGGTTCGTGCCGGTATTTACCTCGTCGTACATGTTCAGCGCTGCATTCTGGGAGTAACGCAGGTTTTCATTGACAAACGTGTTGTAGACCCCTTCCGAAAGAGCCTCCTCATCGTTCCCTTCTGTCCACACCTGTTGTCCTTTTTTGCCCATGATGATGGCCGTACCGGTATCCTGGCAGAAAGGGAGTACACCTTTGGCCGATATTTCGGCATTTCGTAGAAAGGTGAGTGCCACAAACTTATCGTTCTCGCTCGCATTGGGGTCGTGAAGAATTTGGGCTACCTGTTCCTGGTGTTCGGGACGAAGCAGAAACTCCACATCGCGGAAGGCGGTTTGGGCCATCAATGTTAATCCTTCTTTGGATACTTTGAGAATCTCCTTACCTTCAAATGCTGATACAGAGACATGCTCTTTGGTGAGCAGATAATAGTCAGTCCGGTCCTTCGACATGGGAAAAGGTGACTGAAACCTGAATGGTTTATTTGCCATAAGAAAATTGGTTATAATCGTTTAGATGATGATAATCCGGTTTGTTAATCTAGTGACAAAAATACAAATAAAAAACGGCATTTTCAATGATCCATGGGACCGATCATCTCTTCCGGTTTTACCCATTCATCAAACTCCTCCGGCGTCACGTACCCCAGCCGCACCGCTTCCTCCCTGAGGGTGGTACCGTTTTTGTGGGCAGCGTTGGCGATCTCTGCCGCCTTGTAATAACCGATCTTTGTATTGAGCGCCGTAACCAGCATCAGCGAATTGTCAAGCAGTTCTTTGATACGGGGTTTGTTGGGCTCGATACCGGAAACACAATGCATATCGAATGACAGTGCCGCATCACCCAGCAGCTGGGCACTCTCGAGGAATCCGGCCGCCATCATCGGCTTAAACACATTCAGCTCGAAATGGCCCTGCATGCCTCCCAAAGCAATGGCCATATCGTTGCCGATCACCCGGGCACAGACCATGGTGAGTGCTTCCGCCTGGGTAGGATTTACCTTTCCCGGCATGATGGATGAACCCGGCTCGTTGGCCGGAATGACAATCTCGCCAATGCCGCTTCTGGGACCCGAAGCAAGCAGACGGATATCATTGGCTATCTTGTTCAGCGACACGGCCACCTGTTTGAGTGCGCCATGGGTCTCCACAATGGCATCGTGGGCGGCCAGCGCTTCGAATTTGTTTCCGGCAGTGACGAAAGGAAGCCCGGTAAATTCAGCAATATATTTTGCCACAGTCACATCATAATCCCTGGGTGTATTCAGTCCCGTACCCACAGCAGTACCACCGAGTGCAAGCTCCGACAGGTGGGGCAGCGTGTGCTCAATGGCTTTAATGCCAAACGCCAGCTGCGCGGCGTAACCACTGAACTCCTGTCCCAATGTAAGTGGTGTCGCATCCATCAGGTGGGTGCGACCAATCTTTACCACCTCGGCCATCTCTTCCGATTTGGCAGACAGCGACCGTTGCAGCTGCCTCAATCCCGGCAATGTTACCTCAATCACTTTTTTATAACAGGCAATATGCATGCCGGTGGGGAAAGTATCATTGGAAGACTGTGATTTGTTCACATCATCATTGGGTTGCAGCGTCTTTTCTCCTTCTCCGATCACTTTGCCGGCCAGCTGATGGGCACGGTTGGCAATCACCTCATTCAGGTTCATGTTGCTTTGTGTACCCGATCCGGTTTGCCAGATCACCAGCGGAAATTGATCATCGTGCTTTCCTTCCAGTATCTCGTCGCACACCCGTGCAATTAGGTCCCGCTTTTCCCGGGAAAGGACTCCCAACTCATGATTCGCATAGGCAGCACCCTTTTTCAGGTAGGCAAAACCGTGAATGATCTCCAGCGGCATGGAGGCAGGGGGGCCGATTTTAAAATTGTTGCGCGACCGTTCTGTCTGTGCACCCCATAACTTATCGGCAGGCACTTTCACCTCGCCCAGCGTATCTTTTTCAGTTCTATATTCCATCTCGTATCTGTTTTTCACCAGTAACATTATACATTTTTCAAATATACTAAAACAACATCAAACAATGTATTATTTATAACTAATTTAAATAATACAGAGAAAAATAGTATCTTTGCAGGCTAATCAGGGAGTTTATTTATGCGTCTGTCGGAACTGCAAACAGGACAAAAAGCATACATCATAAAGGTTAATGGTAGCGGCGCTTTCAGGAAACGTATCCTGGAGATGGGATTTGTGCGGGGTGAGGAGGTGAAGTCGGTGCTGAACGCCCCGCTGAAAGATCCCATCAAGTATGAACTTATGGAGTATGAGGTATCACTGCGTCGTAGTGAGGCGGTGATGGTTGAGATTGCCATGCTCGAGGAGGAAACGCGGGAAAAAACATCTTCTCAGGAAGTGGTGCAGGAGGATGACATGATAGAGCCTGTAACCATTTCCCAAAGCAATGGTTCAGGTGATTTCCGTACGGATCATTCCCGTTCGTCACAAAAAAATATCAAAGTGGCTTTGCTGGGTAATCCCAATTCCGGCAAAACCTCAATTTTCAATCTGGCATCCGGTGCACACGAACGCGTGGGAAACTACAGCGGCGTGACAGTTAACGCCAAGGAGGGCACACTAAAGCACAATGGCTATTCCTTCACGCTGGTCGACCTGCCCGGCACCTATTCACTTTCCGCATACACCCCCGAGGAGTTATATGCCAGAAAATATATGTTGGAGGAAAAACCCGATGTGATTGTGAATGTGGTATCTGCATCAGCGTTAGAGCGAAACCTCTATCTTACAACCGAGCTGCTGGATCTGCAAGTCCCGATGGTCATCGCCCTCAATATGTACGATGAGCTTGAGAAGAGCGGTCGCACGTTCGATCATGAAACATTTTCAACACTCATCAACACACCCATTGTACCTACTGTGGGCAAGAGAGGGGAAGGTATACCTCAGCTCCTTGAAAAAGTAATCGCCGTTTACCTGACCAAAGGTCGGGAGCCGATTCAAATCCCTTACGGGAGGGTACTGGAGAAGTCGATATCCATCATGGAAAGAGAGCTACATCGTGAGGTCGGAAATTGGGAGATGCCCCTGCGGTACGTATGCGTAAAATTACTGGAGGGCGACAAGGAGGTGGAAAGTCGCATACGCACACTTCCCATGCGGGAACAGATTTTCACCCGCAGGGACAAGGAACGTAGTTATATAGAGAAACTACTGCGTGAAGACCCCGAGTCGGCATTCACCAACGCCCGCTACGGTTTCATCGCCGGAGGGCTGAAGGAAACGCTCACCGAAAAGATTCATTTTGCCGAAAAGACAAAACTGCTCGATTCCATTGTCACAAACAGATATCTGGGATTTCCGTTCTTCTTTCTCTTCCTATGGGTGATGTTTGAAGCCACTTTTCGTCTGGGCAATTATCCGATGGAATGGATAGAATGGCTGGTGGCAACACTGGGTAACCTGATCCGTGAGAATATGGCAGAGGGCCCTCTGAAAGCGCTGATTGTGGATGGCATCGTAGGTGGCGTGGGCGGTGTAATTGTCTTCCTGCCCAACATCGTGATCCTCTATCTTTTTATTGCCTTCATGGAGGACTCCGGATATATGGCCCGTGCTGCCTTCATCATGGATAAGCTGATGCACAAGATCGGCCTTCACGGGAAGTCATTTATTCCGCTGATCATGGGTTTTGGCTGCAATGTACCGGCCGTGATGGCTACTCGCACCATTGAAAGCCGCAGCAGCCGCATGATCACCATGCTCATTGTCCCGTTCATGTCATGCAGCGCCCGCCTACCGGTTTACATCCTCTTTGCCGGCGCTTTCTTCCCGGAGCGTGCAAGCCTAGTCCTGCTGGGATTGTACGCTTTCGGCATCCTGATTGCCGCCTTCACGGCACGATTATTTCGCAGAACACTCTTCCGGGAGGAAGAGACTCCCTTCGTGATGGAACTGCCTCCCTACAGGATGCCTACACCGAAATCGATCATCACACATATGTGGGACCGCTCACGGCAGTATCTCCAAAAGATGGGAGGCCCCATCCTGGTCGCCTCCATCGTCATCTGGTTTCTGGGTTACTTTCCTCAGGACTGGAAAAAAAATGCTGTATTTGAGGCAGAGGCAACACAGGTGGAGGCGAGGTTCGGTGACAGCGAAATAAGCCGCACCGAAAGAGATTTGCTCCTTGCCGATATCGCCCATTCAAGAAATACTGCACATCAGGAAAATTCCTATATCGGTAAAATCGGAAAGTTCATTGTGCCTGTGATGAGACCGTTGGGGTTCGACTGGAAGATATCGGTAAGCCTCCTCTCGGGGATGGCTGCCAAAGAAATAGTAATCAGCACCATGGGCGTACTTTATACGGGTGACAGCGAAGACCAGCAATCGTTACAAACCAGGTTGCAGGCTGAAGCTTATCCTGACGGATCACCCGTCTTCACCCCGCTGGTGATCACAGGCTTCCTGCTATTCGTGCTGATTTACTTCCCCTGCATTGCAACCATTGCAGCCATCAAGGAGGAGTCTCATTCCTGGAAATGGGCCCTATTCAGCGTCTTCTACTCCACAGGACTGGCATGGCTTATTGCTCTCGTGGTACACCAGTTGGGAAGGCTGTTTCAATGAGATTTACGAGAAAACAAACTTTTTACTGACTCTTTTTGTTGTAACATTTATGGATATACAACTTTTCATTGTTATCATCATTGGTATTGTCACAGGGACTATCCTTCTGCGACAGATCTACTATTTCTTTTTTATCCAGAAAGACCACACACGCTGCGGCAGCTGCAACATGTGTGATCTGCCGAAGAAAGAGTCCTCCTCTGGATCATAGTCCTGTTTCGTTCTTCATCACACCGGATATCACAGTGCATGGCGATATTTTCAGTTTCAACGGGACACGAGTGACGCATCATATATTACAGTCCCCTCAGATACTGTGTATAATACTCGTATGTCTTCATCGAAAATTACCAGATCTGCATCTTTACCGGGCTTAATAGATCCTTTTCGGCTGTCGACGTTCATAATGCGTGCAGGCGTAAGGGTCATCATCTTTACTGCATCCGTCAACGACACTTCGGCCATGTTGACCATCGTTCGAATCATCCGGTCGGCTGTAACCACGCTACCGGCAAAAGACGAACGATCAGGCAGCTTGGCCACCCCACCCTCGATAATTACACGTTGCCCCTCGTGAAGACTCCCCAGCACCGAATCTCCGTTAGGCATACCTGCACCGCGCATCGAATCGGTACAGAGGGCTATCTTATCGGCACCCTTAAACTTGTAGACAAACTGCAATAGCGGACGAGGAAGATGTACACCGTCGGCGATGATCTCTACAGTCATATCATCAATAAGATAAGCCGCCTCTACCACTCCCGCATACCGGAAGGCGTGGCGGCGTGTTACGGATGACATTCCTGAATATAAATGCGTAATGTGAGAGAATCCGTCTTTAAATGCCAGTTCTACTTCTTCACACACTGCGTCGCTATGTGCTACGGCCGCAAGTATATTTCTTGATAACAATTCCCGACCCAGATCCAATGCTCCCGGCAATTCGGGAGCCAGGCTCCATCGGACGATATCCTCCGATGACTCCAGAATATGCATATACTCTTCCCGCTCAGGATTACGAAGATACCTGGGATCTTGTGCACCTCGCTGATTATACGAAAAGTAGGGACCTTCAAGATGAAGACCCAGAAATTTGGCTCCTTTACTGTTCACTTTTACCGCTTCCCGATACACCGAGAACGTGTTCATTAATTCCTCGGTCGTACTTGTCAAGGTTGTAGGCACCATAGCCGTGGTACCATAACGGGCATGTAATTCGGCGGCTCCGAGAAAAGCTTCCACTGTACCGTCCATAAAATCATGACCGCCGCCACCATGAAGATGGATATCGACGAATCCCGGTGAAACATATTGTCCCGAAGCATTAATCCGTTCGTCCGAGTCGTAAAAAAAAACGTCTGCCGAAGGAACAATACTCCGGATCTTTCCTTCTTCACAGACTATAGAAACATCTTCCGCTATGTAATCCGGAAAGATGACCTTTCCTTTTTCTATGATCAATCTTTTCATATGACTAAAATATTTATTTTCAATGGTGTCATATGAAACTCGCTTTAGTCATGATCTTGTGTGATAATGATTTTGACAAAGTCGATTACTTCGTAATTCATGCTCGTTTCATGTGATTACTTTATTATTTTCTTGTTGGTATATGGAACCCTTGATGACTAAAGTATTCACTAAAGTTAGATATTTCTTCGCTATGGCATAATCCAAGCAAGCTTCTCCTCTGCTCATTTAGCTCAACAGAAATCATCATTCCCTTCGGGTGTTTAATGATTATTTTAATCATGTCGGTTTCATATTACAATCTTTTTTCTCTCTTCCAAAAATGAACGGTATGTCCGTGAAAAGCAAACCACATCAGATAGAGAAAGCACGGGATCAGCACCCAATACCCTGCTCTTAAACCATGATGATCACCTATCGCACCATAGATCAGTGGCAGGATGGCATTCCCGCTTAATCCCATAATCAAGAGGGAAGAACCTGTTTTGGTTAGTTTCCCCAGATTATGAATCGACAAGGGCCAGATACCGGCATAGATTAGTGCATTAGGAAATCCTATCGAGGCCAGAAACCAAATTGAGATGTCCGCGGTGTGCCCAAACAGGGTAACGGTATGATTGGCAAGCACGATCCCTAATGAAAGGAACAACCCCAGTGTGGTACAGAATTTTAAAGCAGCCTTTTGTGAAACAAACCGGGGAATAAGTAAAATGCCCAACAAGTAACCGATGATGGTACATATGAGTGTGTAAGATGGAAAGAATTTTGCATCCAACAGGCCGATACCCATCGATCCGGCATAGTTAATAATCGTATCTATAGCCACCACTTGCGTACCCACGTGTACGAAGATTGCGATGGCTCCAAAAATGAGATAGGGATAATCCAGAAGAGACTTCCGTGACGTCTTCATCGACGTGCCTGCCACCGACGCAGTCGTTTCTTTGATTTCGTCTTCCTTTTCTTCAATCTCCGGCAAGACCGAATACCTTATACCGATGCCTGTCAATAGCAAAAGGACGGCAAGGATAGCGTATGGCATAATTACCCTTCGGATCAGTTCCTGCAAGATCATATTTTTCTCCGCTTCGGAGAGTGTCCCTGCCTCGAGCAATGCAAAGGTGCTACTATCAGTCGATTTGAACACTACAGCTGCAAAAAGCAAAGGAGCAATGATACCGGCCGACTTGTTAAAAATACCCATCACGCTCATTCGCTGTGCTGCGCTGTCGATCGGTCCGATGATGGTGACATAAGGGTTTGCCGCCGTTTGAAGGATGGCTAATCCTGTTCCCAGGCAATATAACCCTGCGAGAAAAATCGCATATTGCCGCGCAAGAGCTGCCGGGACAAAAATGAGGGCGCCCAACGAGAGAAATAGAAAACCGTACATGATTCCCTTTTTATACCCCACTTTGTTTAGTAATAATCCTGACGGAATAGCCATCACGAAATAGGCGATATAAAAGGCAAAGGTCACAAAATAAGATTGAAAATGGGTCAGTTCAAGCGCTATCCTGAAGTAAGGAATAAGGATTGCATTCACCCAGGATACCAGACCGAAGACAAAATACATCACGGCCAGGATACCCATCGATATATAAAAAGCTTTTCTATTCATCAAGAAATATTATTTCACGTTTCACGAGTCATATGAAGACAACTTAAGCATTGGTCCGGCAATATTTTGTGCCCTATTACAGATTTCGTTCACTGTTTTTATCCGACAATGCCCGTGGTTCCTCCGCTCTTTAAGGAAATATCATGAGGTTGATTTGTTTTCCAGGCCCCATTTGTAAAATCTGGAATATCGATCGGTGCGGACCGATTGGCTACGGACCACTCGCTTAACGGGCCAATGACACTCCACGAAGCGGCATCGTATACATCCATATCCACTGGCAGGCCGTTTCTTAAACAGTCAATCAATCTCCAATCCATCAAAAAATCCATTCCTCCGTGACCCCCAATCTCTTTGGCGATATCTTGCATCTTTTTTATAATAGGGGGATTATATTTCAATTCAAGTTCTCTGAATTTATCCTCAGACAACCACTCCTTATGATCCTCAGCGATGGAGATACGAGGAGGAAGCGGATATTTCTGCGCGGTTGCTTTTGTTCCGCTGATGGTGTGCAGTCGGGAGTAGGGCCGTGGCGTGGTGATATCGTGCTGAAGCAAAATTGTTTGCCCTTTTGCCGTTTTTATGATCGAATTATTCATGTTTCCCCGGAATGTGGCACCTTCAAACTGTTTAAAGTAATCTTCCTTCTGTGACAATTCTTTGGCATATTTATTCATTAGAAAATCATCGGAAGACATCGATACCATATATTCCATCCGATTTCCCCGGTTGATATTCATGATCTGTGCTACCGGTCCCAATCCATGAGTTGGATATAGATTTCCGTTCCGCCTCATATTTTCATTCAATCGCCAGCTACGCCCTGGCTTACCCCTGAAGAACAGACTTTCTCCTATTTCATGAACGTAACCTCCTTCGGCATGCACTATCTCACCAAAAAATCCGTTGCGTGCCAGGTTCAGGGTAAGCAATTCAAAAAAATCATAACAGCAATTTTCCAGGATCACACAATGCTTTTTAGTTTGTTCCGATGTTTCTACTAACCGCCAGCAATCTTCTACAGTAGTGGCCGCAGGAATTTCCAATGCCACATGCTTGCCTCGCTTCATGGAATAGATCCCGATGGGGGCATGCAACTCCCAGGGAGTAGCCACATAGATAAGATCGATGTCTTCCCGCCTGCACACCTCCATCCAGGCATCTTCTTTCCCGGAATAGAGAATAGCCGGATGTCCGGGAGATTGGATACGCGCCTTTGCTTTCTCGGCAGGTTCGGGCAACTCGTCACAGATAGCAACGATTTTCACCCCATCAATCCGGCTTATCCTTTCCACGGCCGCGCTGCCTCTTGACCCGACACCTATAAAGCCAACCCTCACGGTTTCCAGCTTCGGGGCAGCATACCCGCACATATTGAATTTCTGGGGATGCTTTTTATACGCCTCATCGTATATTTTCTTTAAAGACTTGTCTGTTAGTTGATTTTTAGCGGATATTTCGCTACCCAACCCTTTGACCGGTAACATGGCGGCAGCGGTCGCAACTCCTGCTATTTTAAGGAAATTTCTTCTATTAATTTGCATGGCGAAAAATATATTTATTTTACAAAACTGACCTCAGAACGTTCCCCTGAGAGTGAACGGAAGTGGTAGAATTCTTTCCTGAAGTCATCCGTTTCTTTGACACTTAACTCTCTTCCGGAAATAGTTACCGGATCAATAAAGGTAATATCTTTACCTGACATTGCAACTGCCAGCGACATATCTCCCCAAAGTAAGAATCCGGGGATATGGATCGCCATGGAGAAATGATTGACATCTCCGGATTTGTCAAATAAATAACTCAATGGCATCTCTCTTAAGATTAATCTGTTCACCTTATTCCCGAGGACAGAAGACAGTACGCCTGCCACTGCTAATTCCTTATCCGCATCGATTGTGATTTTTTTTACATGATGTGAATTTATGAGCCAGTTGACAACAATCTCCAGCTGCCCGGCCCAGATACCCTGCATAGTCTGGCCCAACCATAATACAGAACGGGATAAAGTGTGGAATTCCGGTAGCGAACCGTCAATACGTGTCGCCTCGGGAGACGCGTTCTCTCCAATACCCCATAAATCTACAATACAGATACCGGCTCCTTTTGTTACGAGTTCATCAATCAAAAGGGCCTTCACACCGTTTTTTCCTTTTGAATTCGCGATTAACACGTATTCCCTGCTAATCTTGTTTGGCAGGTATATCAGTAGGGGTATGAGATCTCCGGTCGTTGTTTCTAAAATATACCGTTCCCAGTCATTTGAATCCGACAGTTGGTGAATGTCCTTCAGTTCATAGTTATCCGATATCTTCAGCATTTGCTTTAGCGCGTCTTTTTTTTCTATCATATCCATACTTTCATCCGATAACATCCCTGACCTCAGCCGAGAACCCTTATTAAAGCAGTAGTCCCCGGTAGAAACCACCTCCGACGGGCGTTGCCCATTGGAAAAGACCATTAATACGGATGCTGGTAGCGGCGTAAACTGCTTCTCTTTTTTAGGAGCACCGGTCCCCTCTCTTTTTAAATGAAGGTCGAACCATCCAAGCATGGCTTCCCTCATTTCGGGAAAGTAACCATGAGGTGTATCAAATATCTGGTAGGACAGGTTATCATCTGCTCCATATATTCCATATACAGCCTTGGCACCATGGAAACTCTTCAACATTTCCTGCGGATGGAAGGCGGCATTGGCATCCCTCAATCCGCTGCAAATTTTGATTGCCCTGGGAGCGATAAGGCCCAGTACGGCCGACTCTTCGGTAAAGGTCAATCCTGCGGGCAATGCTTCACATATACAGTTACTATTTAATATGTACGACTGAAAAGTCCCCACACTCACCACTGGAACAACCGCTTTGATTCGCTCATCCATTGCAGCAAGCCACATTACCTGATTTCCTCCGCCACTGGCTCCTGTTGCCCCGATATTTTCGTTATCCACAAAGGGGAGGGATAAGAGCAAATCCACAGCCCGCATATTGTCTGTAATTTGAACTCCCATTAAGGTTTCTCCCACATTCAACAAAGATGCGCCCAAATTCGCTCCATGATATTCAAAATCGCCATGCACGGTAGCTCGCTCTCCTGCCCCCCAAGGATCGATGGCAATGGCTACGTAACCGTTCATGGCCAAGGTTTGGCCCAATGCCTGATACTCAGGATACAATTTTCCGTCGCGGGAATGTCCCATTGCCACCACTACCGCGGGAAATAGGCCGTTTCCGTCAGGAATATACAAGTTCGCCGCAGCATATACACCCGGCCGTGTCTGAAAGAAAATGTTTTTGATAGAAAATCCTTCCATTTTATAATCCCCTGTTTCCCTATATGTCAAAGGCAAGTCGGGGTAATAAGACACACTTGCATGGTGCAGGATACTATTCTTTAATTCTTCTCTCCGTTTAGTCCACTCCTCCATATTTTGCGGGACAGTTAATAGGTTATAAGCTTTTGCCGCCTCTCTCTTAAGAGAAAAACTGATCAAATCATTATTCCTATCTCCGGTAAAGAGATCCGGGAGAACATTTTGCCCCCGGACACCTTTGGCGAATATGACCAACAATATGAGAATAATTAAGTTTCGTTTCATTGCAATTGTGATGCAGAGTCTCTATCCAAAAACAAAACTGTATGAAGATGTCTTCTCAAAATGGTTGCCGGGCAAGAAGTTGATATTTCCTCATTCAATGTATTATACACAGCATTGGCTTTTCTCTTATCCGGTACCATACAACTGATTACTTCACAACGTGTGATAGCAGGGATCGTCAGGCTGATGGCCTCTCCTGGTACCTCTTCCAGAGTAGAAAACCATCCCTCTCCCAATTGTTGGCGGCGGGAAATTTCATCGAGCTGTACTATTTTCACCAACTTGGGATCATTAAAATCGGCCACTTCGGGGTCATTAAAGGCAATGTGTCCGTTCTCACCGATACCTATGCAGGCTACATCCACTGTAACTGCTTTCAATAACTCCTCATAACGGGCTACTTCACGGTCTATTTCTTTCGCATCCCCATTAATATAATGTACCTGAAACGGTTTTACCTCATCGAGAATTCTTTCTTTCAGATATTTTCGAAAACTGGCCGGATGTGTTTCCGGCAGTCCCTTGTATTCATCCAGATGGAACACGGTAATTTTACTCCAGTCGATTGGAAGCGTTTTGATCGCCTCGATAAAGGCAAATTGAGATGCACCCGTGGCCAGGATCAGGTTGGCATGTCCTTTGGACTGAATGGCATCATTCAAATGGTGGGCTACAAACTCCGCACTTCCTTCTCCGGCAGAGGTTTCATCCCTGAAAATACGAATCGAAAGATTATCTTTCTTGAATTGTTTGATTTCAGTTGTCATTTCTTTTTAATTATACACAAGTTATTGCAGTCTTTCTTTGAGTAAATCTATCTGTATACGACTAATCCACGTCCCACCAGAGGTTGGTTGCCACATTATCGGGTCCACCAAGTAGGGCTTTTCCTTTGTCCAGCTCAGCTTTATTATTCGCCTCTTCTGTTAACGGAAACGGAACTCTTTTTATAAAACTCCCTGACGGAAGCAACGGATTGTCTGATTGATACACCGGGTACATGACAGGATATCCCGACCGTCTGAATTCCGCCCAGGCTTCCATCCCGTTGGGAAAAATAGCCAGCCACTTCTGGGTCCCTATCTGTTGACGTTGTTCGTCCGTGTTATTGCTCCATTTCACTGGAATGGATGCCACGGCCGGGGATTCCTGATCATCCTCAGGAGCTGTGGGCTGCCTGGTAGATTGAATATACCCGGCAATTTCGTTCGAACCTATTTCCCATTGTTCCATACTTGTCTGGATCCCTTTATTATATAGCTCTTCGGCGACACCCCCCATGTTCCATCCGTTCAGAGCCCCTTCCGCTCTTAAAAAATAAGCCTCGGCAGCGCACATCACATGGAATGAGGCAGTAAGACTCGGGTTAAAGGTTTTATCACTTTTGGGTGTCACCCAATAGGTACCTACATTAGAGTTGCGAGAAGGGGTGTTTCTCGGTTTTCCCAAAAGAGTGGCTGGTAATCCGTTTCTTAAACTCGTATACGTCCCGGTAGTCACGTTGGGTTGAAAGTAGATTTTCAAACGCGGATCTTCATAACCTTTCAGATAAGATGCCATGGTAGAGCTCATCGCAAATTCATTCCAGGCAGCCACCTGCGACAAACCGTTCGTATCGTTACCCGGTTCCGCCTTTTTCAGGAACGCATTTTGTGAATTATTCAACAATACTCCGGCCGTTACCGCTGCCTCCGCCTCAGTTTTAGCTCTGGCAGGGTCTTTTTTCGATATGCGTAACGCGAGACGAAGACGCAATGTATTTGCAAAAGCGATCCACTTCTTAATGTCTCCGTCATACATCAATTCATAACCTTTAAAAATGGTGGTTCCTTCCGGCAATCCCTTTAGAACATTCACAGCAGCCTCCAGGCGGATAAAAAAGTCATCATAGATTTTATCCTGAGAATCGTACGGAATTACCTCAATCGGCTCGGCAGCCTGAAAATAGGGTATCGGCCCAAAATGATCGGTTAGGCGATGAAAAGCATATACCCATAGTATGTCAGCCAAAGCTGCTTCTCCCGAACCAGGTTCAGCGTTCTCTTTAATTGCTTTCAATTGTGGTGCTGTATCCACGTAAACAACAGTCCAGAAGCGCCGTTGCCAGTCTGGAACAAGTACGTAACGATCAGTGGAGAAAGATGTACTTGTCAGTGCAAAATATTGGGAATACAAGTCTGCACCCAGGTTTTGGACGGTTTGATAAAAACTGCGGTTTAAAGCCGATGCTGATTGAGCTTTGGCAAACATGAACGGCATTTCGCGCGGGCCTACTTCCGTCAAATTATTCGGATCTGTATTCATTTCCTCAAAGTCTCCCGTACAACTCATCAACGCGATAAGAGACAACGCACAACTGAAAATATATTTTTTCATCATACTGATTAATTAAAAAGTTAATTTAATATTAAATCCAAAAGACCTCGCCATGGGCGGCAATCCCAATTCCACTCCCTGATAATTTCCGGCACCCAAGGAAGCATCCGGATCAGTGGGGTTGTCTCTTTTTCCGATACCGTGGATATCCATTATCGATTTTCCTCTGTAAAAGAACAATAAATTTCTTCCTGTCAGGGAGAGTGAGGCTGATTTGACGATAGCGGTTTCTTTTAATTGAAAATCATATCCTACCGATAATTCTCTGAGCCGCACGTTGGTCATATCATACGTGAAGAAGTCGCCCCAGCCGTCACGGCCATTCTGAGAAACGGTAGTCCACAATTGTTGTGCGGTAACGGCGGTAGTGTTTGCAGAACCATCGGCTTTTACTGCATCAAGAACCAAGCCTCCTTCCCTGAATTTCTCCGTGTAACCGGCCACTCCATAGGCTGCGAGGTATGCGTCGGTCCCGGAAACCGTTTCTCCTCCAAGACGGGCATCAATCAGGAATGAAATCCTGAAATTTTTATAACCAAACCGGTTGTTCCATCCCAACATAGCATCGGGATTAAAATTTCCCAGTTTTTGATTAGACTCTGCTACCGGAAGCCCTCTGTCATCTACCACATATTTCCCTGAGGATTCCTCTTTTTTCCATGCCCTTCCATACAGATCTCCATACGAGCTGCCTTCCTTGACAATCACCGTAGCATACTTCGTATTGTCGGTAATATTCACCTGTGTGGTATTCGGGGCCAGTTTAATTACCTTATTGACATTCCTTGAAAAATTGACGTCGGTACTCCAGTTAAAATCATTCGTTTCAATGGGGGTAGCGTTCAGTTGAATTTCTATCCCCTTGTTCTCAATATTCCCCGCGTTGATATATCGCCTGTTAAACCCGCTGGCCATTGGCAAACCCACATACAGCAACTGGTTAATAGTATTGCTCTTATATAAGGTTGCATCCAGACCTAAACGGCCATTCAGGAACCGCCAATCCAGGCCGACCTCGTATGACTTCGTCTTTTCGGGTTTCAGATCCTGAATTGACTTTATCTGATTTCGGGAAATAAAACCCTGCCCTGCTCCCAGGGCAAATTGAAATCGTTGTTTCAGTAAATAGGGATCCGGATCATTACCCACTTGTGTATAAGAAGCTCTTATTTTTCCGAAACTAACCCAGGAAGGCATACTCACCATATCGGATATAATTGCGGATAAACCCACGGAAGGATAAAAATAACTATGTGGTGAAGGCAACGTGGATGACCAGTCATTCCTTCCGGTCACATCTACGAATAAATATGACTTAAGTCCTACTTGCAGGTTCCCATATACAGAATTCAAAGCGCGCACGTATCCGCCCACATCCTGAAAAGCCGGGGTAGTTGCCGCGGTCAGGCTGAATTTGTTCGGAATAGAAAGTCCGTTGGCCATATCCGTCGTGGTAGTATACTCCCTCTTTAAAAAACTGGTGCCGAGATTGTAATTAATGCTTATATGCCCGGTAATGGAATTCTCTCCCGATAGTAATAAATCAAAGTTCCTTTCCCAGTATTGAGAATTGGTCTCGTAATATTTACCACCTGTCTTTACGTCTCCCAATGAAACCGTACCATCGTAAAAAGAGCCGTCTACCTTATCATCATACCGGTCATAACTCACCCGTCCCAGGATGCTTAGCCAATCCGATAGCTGATACTTGGCAGATCCCAATAATGTTATACGGTTTCGTTCCTCATTTACCGACGTCCTTTCGGTACTCCAGTATGGATTGTCGTAGATCGAAGAGGTAGTCCAGTATTTTCGTACCGGTTGTCCATTATTCGGGTTGATGGTTTCATAGTCTTTCAACTCCACCTCGCTCATATCTCTCGGCATGATATATGCCTCTATGGGGGTCCCGGCATCTCCCAAACGCGGACGGTTTATTATTCTCTGATTCACATAGGTGATCTTGGCATCGGTAGTGAGTTTAGAATGTAACTGAGTGTTTATTCTCAGGTTCATCGTATTCCTCTCCAATTTATTACCGGGTATCATTCCCTCCACAGAATTATTGGTATAGGAAGCAAACCCTTGCATCATATCTGTTCCCCCATACAGACTCAACGTATTGTTAAAAGAATAAGCTGTTTTAAAAAAATCCTTCACATTCGTATTATAAGTCTGGGCTGCTGCCCCCCAGCTTTCTCCTACTCCTTCCGCCCCAACTCCTCCGTTGCCTCTGCCGTATCTGTCCTGAAAGTTGATTAATAAATGGGGTTGATCTACGGACATGCCGCTATTCAGATCTATCTTTAAAGCTCCTTCTTTCCCACGTTTTGTTGTAATTATTATGGCTCCGTTGGCCGCCCTGCTGCCATACAATGCAGCTGCAGAAGGTCCCTTAAGTACGTTGATAGATGCAACATCGTCGGGATTGATATTCACAGCACCGTCACTTCCTCCATAATTATAGGTAGTACCCGTAGCTTGCCTGTATGAAGTATTGTCATACGGGACACCGTCGATAACGATCAGTGCGGTATTATTTCCGCTGATAGATCGATTTCCTCTAAGCACCACCCGGGCAGCGGCTCCTGGACCTGTGGCAGCAGTTGATATTACAGCTCCCGATATCTTTCCCGATAAACCGCTTAAGATATTGGAACTGTTGTCTTTTATCTCTCCTATTGAACCTTCAATTTGTTGCGTTGAATAGGACAATGTTCTGGTCTTTCGCTCAATACCTAAAGCAGTCACTACAACTTCTCCCAAATCATAGGTAGTAGGTGTCAAATCAATACTGAGAGATGTTTCGTTTCCTATCAAAATCTCCTGTGATTCATAACCGAGCATGCTAAAAATCAGATAGTCACCACTATTTACTTCTATTTTAAAAAAACCGTCTACATCAGTTACTCCCCCCCTGGTTGTACCTTTCACAATGACCTGGACTCCGGGTAAAGTTTCTTTTGTGATTTTATCGACAACAATACCCTGTCTGATAGATTTATCTTGACTATAAATAGTGAATGATAAAAACAGGAGACATGTACTTATAAAAAATAATCGTCTAATTGCTTGTTCCATAGGTATACATTTAATTTTGTTATTGAATTTTTAAATCATTTATATTATTGTTAAACAAATACTCTGATCAAATGTGCCATATATCACCATATCGATAAAGCTTTGCAGGGAAAGTCTATCTTACAGGAGTTTTTCCATGAGCCCTGCATGTATATTACTGGTTCAAATTTTCACAAAGATACCCTCCCCATAAAGATCTTATAAGACATTTTACGAAAAACTAATGACAAATCACGAAAATATTTCTACAAATAATCTCGATTAAAGAAAATTGTACTAATTTCATTGTTAAATGGTAACACTTATTTGGATTTCAATGATTAAAATACTCGTCCTCATAGATTCCGCCACTGAGTTCAGCCGTCGTTTTCTGACGGGGTTAATACGTTATGCGCATGAAAAAGGTCCCTGGATATTCTATCGGTTGCCTTTATATTACAAAATGTTGTACGGTGAAAACGGAATCGTACAGCGAATTGAGGAATGGAGTATCGATGCAGTTATTGTTCAGTGGGAATATCAGGAAGTCAGGTTTTTAGAGAAATTGGACATTCCTGTATTTCTTCAAAATTATGAGGATGATGCTGACTGGTTTTCTAAAATTTCCGGCGATTATATAGAAGTAGGCGCAATAGCCGCTAATTTTTTCGCGAAAAAAAAATTTCAAAATTTTGCCTTCTATGGTAATAAAAACTTTCTTTGGTCAAAAGGCAGAGCAGAAGGCTATCGTATTGAAGTGGAAAAATTAGGAGGAAACTTCTACTATTTCGAATCGGAATATTTAACCAACAGTCAATGGAGTAAAAGTCATATAGAATTGGACGAATGGTTGTCGTCACTTCCGAAACCGGTGGCTGTTTTTGCATGTGATGATTATTTTGCTATTCAGGTAGCCGAAATGTGCAAAATAAACAACATCGACATTCCAAATGAGATATCCTTATTGGGTGTTGATAACGACGAGCTTATCTGCAACTTATCTAATCCGACCATCTCTTCCATCGTAACCGACGATGAAAATATAGGATATGTGGCAGGCAAGAAACTCCATACACTGATTCTAAATAAAAAGAATATCCCATTCAAGATAGCAAAAAAACCGATTCGTATTGAACAAAGACAATCTACCGAAAGATACAATATCTCTGACAGATATATTATAGAAATAATAGATTATATTGAAAAAAATTTCACTTCTGACATATCCATCGATAAATTGTCGCAAGTTGTTCCTCTTGGCCGAAGAACTCTTGAAAAAAAATTCAAGGAAACCATGGGCACCTCTATTTATCAGTTTATACTCGATAAGAAGATCGAGTACCTTTCCAATGAATTATTGACGACAAGAAAAAGCTTGTTGGACATAACTATTGAGAGCGGATTTAACGATGTAAGAAACGCCTATCGGCTTTTCAAAAAAAACACGGGATATACCCCTTTAAGTTTCCGGAAGAAATTCTCAAAAATAGACAAGTAACATATAAATTCACACGACTCATTTATTTAATCAATAATTTCTGCAACACCGCGATGTTATGATCCGAATCCGGCTTCTTTCCTTCCGGCGTATGCATCATCTCAATTTCCTCCGCATACTTTTCATACACCTTGTGCTTCACGATCTTCATGGTGGAGTTGACCATCCTGTTCTTCTCGCTGAAAGGCTCCTCAATCACCGCAAAGGCGGAGGGAATCCAGCGGTGGGGGAAGAGGCCGTCGTGCTTGCCCCCCTTCATGTAGGCCGCGATCTCACCGGCGATAACCCGTGACGCCTCTACCGGGTCGGAGGTGCGTCGCTTCAGCGCCTCCCGGTTGACCGTCAGCAGGGCCGTGGTGTAGGGGCTCTGGTTATTGTGCAGCACGCACTGGTCGATGAACTCCGACTGGGCCATGATCGACTCTTCGATCCCCTCGGGAGAGAACTTCTCTCCATCGTTGCTGATCAGCAGCGACTTGGTGCGTCCCAGCACATAGAGGTAGCCGTCGCTGTCGAGGTAACCCATATCGCCGGTACGGAGCCAACCGTCGACGATGGTTTCCGCTGTCGCTTCCGGATTCTTCCAGTATCCCTTCATCACGTTACCCCCTTTGATCAGGATCTCGCCCTTCTCACCCACCGGCAGCGGGTTCATCGCCTCATCGCCGATGCGGATCTCCATGCGCGGCATGGTCTTGCCCGAGGAACCCAGCTTGTGGGCTTGTGCGCAATTGGCGGAGATGATGGGCGACGCCTCCGAGAGGCCGTAGCCCTGGTACATGGGTATGCCGATGGCATAGAAAAAGCGTTGCAGCTCGATGTCGAGCAGGGCACCGCCGCCAATGAAGTACTGCAGGTTACTGGCGAAGTTCTGTCGTATCTTCGAAAAGATCATCCTATCGTAGAAAGCAACGAGCGGTTTTAACAAAGCCCGTTTTCCACGCCCCCGGTTGTACCCCTCCCCGTTGTAGGTATATGCCACTTTCAGTCCCTGGCGGAAAAGGCGCCAGGCGGTCTTCCCCTGATTCTCGATCCCCGTCTCGATGTTCTTCCGAAAGTTGGCGGCCAGCGCCGGCACACTCATCAGCAGGTGGGGGTTGATCGCCTTTATACTCTTGGGCACGTTGCGCAGAATCTCCATGGCGCTCTTGCCGGCCGCCACGGAGGCGATGGCGGCACCGCACTTCATGAAGGCGTAGATGCCGGCGGTATGTCCGAAGGAGTGGTCCCACGGCAGGATCAGCAGTGTACGGAAGTATGAGGGGATGCCGTTGAGATGGTCCACTGCCTGCTCGGCGTTGCAGACATAGTTGTCGTGCGACAGCATGATCCCCTTGGGGTTGGCCGTCGTACCGGAGGTGTAGGAGATGTTGGCCAGGCTGTCGGGCTCCACCGCTGCCATCCGCTCCTCCACCTGCTTCCTGTCGGCCGCGAGCAGGGCGTCGCCCAGCTCGAGCACCTTGTCGAAATAGATCTCATCCTCCGCCGGATCTTCCACCGCGTCGAGCAGGATGTAGCGCTTCACCGTGGCGAACTGCCCCTTCATGGGGCGCAGCTTCGCGATCTGCTGACCGGAAGCCAGCACCATCACCGAGTCGGAGTGGTTGATGCGGAAGGTGATATCCTGCACCGTCTCCAGCTTCACCGAGAGCGGCACGCAGACCGCCCCGGCGTGGAGCACACCCAGTTCACCCAGCACCCAGTTGTTCTTCCCCTCCGAGATGAGCGACACCCGCTCCCCTGCCCTAAGACCGAGTGCCATCAGGCCCGCCGCAAAGCGAATTGACTGCCCCTGCACCTCACGGAAAGTGAATGAACTATATTCTGCGCCGTTGCGTGCCTCATAAAGAAAGGGCCGTTCTCCATATTTCTCTACTGTCTCCTGCAGGAGCGCAATAATTGTTTTTCCCATATTGGATATTGATTGGTATACATTATGAAAATCTCACATCCTGAATGCCGGCATCTCTGTCAAACACTTTTTTTGCAAAAGGACAAAGCGGAATTATCTTCAGTTCCTGCTTTCGCGCAAATTCTACACCCGCCATCACCAGCTGCTTGCCATATCCTTTTCCTCCGTGAGTCTCTTCTACTTTGGTATGATCAATGATGATCTTGGAATCATCAATCCACACATAAGTCATTTCCCCGACGGGAAGATCATCTTCATACATGACAAACCGGCCTTTCTTGCCGTTGTCTTTCTGTTCGATCCTCGTCATTTTCCTTCTTTTTTTATACTCAATGCCCCCGAGGGACACTTGGCAACCTGATCAATCATTTCCTGGCTGGTTGCATGTTCCATCTGTATCCATGGCCGCTCGTTGGGTTTATATACATTGGGCAGTGTTTTGACGCATACACCCGAATGAATGCATGCATCGGGCTTCCATACAATTGTAATCTCTCCGTTGGTGTACTCTTTTGTTTTCATCGTCTGGCTATATTGAGTTAATGAATCCCAAAGTTATCATTTTTTTGATCGGCCTCACCGGCCAATACCATAATCTTCGCCATAAATTACTGCTTTCATCCAAAAAAATACCGTGTTCACGGTCGAAATACGTGACATTGAGGGGGACCGCTGGCATGATCGGCAAACTGTGAATAGTCTATCCCGGAAAGATTCCGACGGACAGGCTTTGACGCATCCGCATTTAGCAGAAGCTGGCCCGGCCGTGTAATGTGCCATGTCAACGGATTGAATGGCATTATCCCGGATACTATATCTCTGTACGTTGTGGAAATCCCGGTATCCACATCAAAAATCAGGGAAGTAACAAGCCGCTATATCTCATTTTCGAGATACTGCTTTAATCCCTGTAAAATATCAGTCCATCCGGCATGATAACTCGCTTCTGTAAAATACCTGCTGCCTTCGTCGAAGAAAGTCTCAATTCCTTCGTGCGTAAGCACCACGGTGGTGGATCCCTCATGGGGAAAAAGTTCCCAGGTAAGCACAGAGGTTCCCCCGCTATGCCCCGGATGCTCCCAGGTATGCTGCAGTTTTTCAGCAGGACTGACTTTCAATATTTTAAACAGGTGACGGAAATTGTGTTCTCCGTCTTCATCGGTAAAAGAAACGATAAAATCGAATATTTCTCCTTCTTTGGGTTCGAAGTTCGAGATATTGAAATACCAGTTTTTCATCTCTTCGGGTTGGGTAAGTGCCTCCCACACTCTCTCAACAGGCTGGTCAATGATAATTTCCTTACGAATCATACCTAAGTGTTGTTTATACTATAATTATGTATATGTAGTCTAAACAACTATTTTTGTCATAATGTTTGTGATATATCTTCAAAATTAGTCACTTCGCTGTTGCGTGAGCAGGATAATACTTTCTTTTGAGTTGCTTCGCCACATTTACCAGCAGGATGAGTACGGGTACTTCCACCAGTGGACCAACCACACCGGCAAATGCCTGTCCACTGTATAGCCCGAAAACACCGATGGCCACGGCAATAGCCAGTTCAAAATTGTTCCCCGATGCAGTGAACGAGATGGAAGCGTTCTTGTCATAGGAGGTATTCATCGCCTTGCTGATAAAAAAACTGATGAAA
Organism: Proteiniphilum sp. LBM24028; assembly: GCF_056629195.1. NCBI lineage: Bacteria > Pseudomonadati > Bacteroidota > Bacteroidia > Bacteroidales > Dysgonomonadaceae > Proteiniphilum > Proteiniphilum sp. LBM24028. The sequence continues at coordinate 3,087,661 of NZ_CM152817.1, forward strand.
AACATCAGGGTAAAATAGATGATCAGCGGAATGGAAATGCGCACCACATCCATCGGAATCTGCACAATCAGATCACCCTTCAGGCTGAACATCAGTACAATGGTAAAGAGAAGGGCAATCAGCGTAAGTGGCGATATGGCCGGAATAAATTTCTTTTCGTACCATGCCACTCCCTTCACTTTTACCAGAATCAGCCGGCTCAATATTCCCATCAAAAAAGGTATTCCCAGATAGATGGCCACGGTCTCAGCGATGGTACCGATAGAAATATCTACGATGGCCCCTTCAAAACCCAACAGGGGAGGCAGCTTCGTAATAAACAGCCAGGCATAAAAGCTGTAAAAGAATACCTGAAAGATGCTGTTCAGTGCAACCAGACCGGCTCCATACTCGCTGTTTCCTTCCGCCAGGTCGTTCCATACCAGCACCATGGCAATGCAACGCGCCAATCCGATCAGGATTACTCCAGTCATATATTCAGGATAATCGCGCAGGAAAAGAATGGCAAGCAGGAACATCAGGATGGGTCCAATGATCCAGTTCAGCACGAGCGATATGGTGAGCACCTTTCCATTGGTGAACACGTTGGGCAGCAACTTATAATCCACCTTTGCCAATGGCGGATACATCATCAGAATTAAACCGATGGCCAGCGGGATGTTGACGGTACCCCTCGACAGGGCATCGACCCGTCCGCCGAAAGAGGGAATGAAATAACCCAGTGCCACACCTACAGCCATCGCCAGGAATATCCAGAGGGTAAGGTACCTGTCCAGGAAACGCATGTTACTTTTACTCATGAACCTGATATTTAGGGAGCGATTGTACATCACTCTGAATCCAATTTTGTTAAACTCTTTTATTTTTATTTAATCGAATAGGATGCACAAAAAGTCAGACTTTTCGCGCAACAACATCAACCGGGTAAGTTGTTTGTCTTCTCTTCTGCTTTTATTGTCGGATATGATTCACATAAAACGCATGAAATTCCTCTTTTATTTCATCGCGTACACGGATATATTCCGAGAGGATAAATTCAGGCGTACCCGTCGCATCCGACGGATCGTCAAAGCCGATATGCAGGCGGTGTTTCACTTTTCCCATAAAGGCCGGGCAACTCTCGTTCGCACCGCCACAGACCGTGATCACATAGTCCCATTCCCCGTCCAGGTACTTATCCACACTGTCGGAGGTGTGATGTGAAATATCAATACCCGCTTCTTTCATGACTTCTACCGCTTCGGGATTTAACTTGCCACTTGCGTTTGTGCCGGCCGAATGAACATCCAGGTCCGGATCGAACGATTGCAGAAAACCATGTGCCATCTGGCTACGGCAACTATTTCCTGTACACAGGATTAAAATTCGTTTATTCATCTGTTTGTTTTTTTTGCTTTTACGGTAATTGAAAAAATTCCCGACTCTCCTGATTTAAACGCTGTCAAAGAATCACGATGCATATATTTTAAAAGTAGCTCATCGGGCATATTCACTTTCTTCCTGCTAACGACTTCGATTTCATTGAACTTTGCCATGGATATCTCAGCGAGGTAATTTTCCTGCGGTATTGCTCCGGCCACACACCCCACATACATTTCAACAGCTTTTGAGAGTTCCCGGGGAAGCTCCCCTTTCAGTACGATGTCAGATATACAGAAATGACCTCCGGGTTTTAAAACACGGTATATTTCGTGAAATATCTTATCTTTTGCAGGAAGCAAATTGAGCACACAATTACTGATGACTAAATCGATTGAACTGCTTTCAACCGGTAAATTTTCAATATCCCCTTCACGAAATTCTACATTTTGGAATCCTCTTTTTTTTGCATTTTCTCGTGCTTTAGCAACCATTGCCGGGGTAAAGTCAACTCCGATCACTTTCCCGGATTCTCCTACTTCCGCACGGGCGATAAAACAGTCATTCCCGGCTCCTGAGCCTAAGTCCAAAACGATGTCTCCTTTTTGTATATTCGCAAACTGCGTTGGGATCCCGCATCCTAATCCCATATCCGCCTCGGCAATATATCCGTCAAAAGCACGGTAGTCTTCACTCATTATGCTATGACCATCTACTGAACAACAGGAGGAAGAGCAACAGGAGGATTTCTGATTTAGCAAAACAATATCCCCATATTTTTGCTTCACCACTTCTTTTATTTTATCGTTCTTTTTCATCGCGCTCATTATAAATTTTTCCATTCAATCAGCGCCGTATGCTCACCGGAAAGTTCTTTCACTTTCCCAATCCACGAAAATTCACTCCGAGCTTTTGATTGCAGAAAAGGGTTCTCAGTGTATACCAGTGAGAGGCAGGAGTTGACCACCCACCATTTGTTGTGTATGCCGGCCCGCTGTAAATCGGCTTGTAGCCTTTCCGCTTCAAATACAGGTGTTGCTTCAGGCAGGGTGACGATCACCACCTCCGTCTCTTCCGGGTTTCTCAAACGGGGCAATAACCGGCTTACCGAATCGGAAATACCCTGTGCCCTTTCCACTTCCTTATGGTAACTTTGTGTGGAATCCAGCAGGAGGAGCGTGTGGCCGGTAGGTGCGGTATCAATCACCACAATTTCAGTGTCTGCCTTGTCCACAATTTCAGCGAAAGCTTTAAATACCGCTATTTCCTGGGTGCAGGGAGAACGCAGATCCTCTTCTATATATGCCATATCTTCGGCGCTCATGTTCGGTGCGGCCTTGCCACGTACCTCATTCTTGTATTTTTCCAACTCCGTTGCTTCATCGATGCGGCTCACAGAGATACCGGCTTTCAAAGCAAGGTCGTAATTCAGGTGGTTTGCCGGGTCGGTAGTCGTCAGGTGCACCTTGGCCCCGCGTGCAGATAATCCGAGTGCAATATTTGTAGCCAACGTGGTTTTGCCTACGCCCCCTTTTCCCATCGTAAAAACAACCCGTTTACCGCTGGCATGGAGATCATCAATTAAATCTTCCAGCCCTTTTTCGCTCCTCATCGGTTTGTAGTCATCGATCAACTCCACATTGTCCTCGTACAATAACCTGCGGATATTGGCAATATCCGATAAATTATAAGAACGTAATGGAACAGTGAATGTGGGGTAGTCCGCTATTTCATCCGGAATGTCTTGCAAAGCCGATTGCTGTTTTTCGTGAATTTCATGGAATACCCTATCCTCATTTTGCAATTGCTGCAAAACCCCGTTGATCACCAGAATCTGATTCTTTATGCCCAGCAGTTGCAACTCGTGCGACGAACGGGCAGCTTCATGTAAGGCAGATGTCTCGGGACGACTCACTAGTACGAGACGGGTTTTACTGCCGTCTGCCAGGGTATTGACCGCCTCTTTATAAATATCTTTCCGTTCCTCAAGACCCGACAATTGACCCAGACACGATGCACCGTGTGTACTCTCGCTGATAAACGTACTCCAGGCAGAAGGCAACTGCAACATACGCAACGTATGACCCGTAGGGGCTGTATCGAAGATGATATGGTCATATTCCGATTGTTTGGAGGCATCCGTCAGAAAATCGGCAAATGCATTGAACGCGGCAATCTCCACCGTGCAGGAGCCCGAGAGCTGTTCCTCCATATTCCGGAGTACGCTGACAGGCAGTTTTCCCCTGAACGGAGAGATGACACTTTCCCGGTATGCAGCCGCTTCCTGTTCCGGATCAAGGTTTACCACCGTAAGCCCCGGCACATTGGCAACAGACGTACCTTGTCCGTTCAATTTTTGGGCGAAAACATCCTGAAGGTTTGATGCCGGATCCGTACTGATCAGCAGGATTTTCTTTCCACCATCTGCCAAGCCTATTGCGGTTGCACAGGCAACCGATGTTTTTCCTACTCCTCCTTTACCGGTAAAAAAGAGGTATTTTGCGATTGCTGTTTCTGATAAATTAAATGGTTTCATCATTGTTTATTCAAATCTGCAAATTACTTAACCGGGATAAAGTCCAGGGAAATTCCCGTCCACTCACCCAGTTGTTTGCTGGTGGGATAAACTTTGGACAGAACGATTTCTCCGTCTACCAATGTGATGGGTAAAGCTTCGGCTCCCTGCTCCTGTAAACATTGGTTTACCACACTATTCGAGACAAATGCCTGGGGTTCATCCTTTAAATTATGACGGGTAATGTTGACACCCTTTCTTTTTAACGTATCGGTTACCGTGGCCATCCTCATTAATTCAGGATTAATATTCGGGCCGCACAATCCGGTGGGGCAACACATGGCCGGATCAAAAATCTCAATCGTTTTCATTGTTTATCTGATTAGTTTTGTACTGTATAATTATATCAACATCGTTTTGATCATAGAGTTTTATCTTCGCCGAACAACGAACATAAAAAGCAAAAAAAAGATCAACTCAACAATTCATCCCTTTCCCGTCGAACAAGTTGAAAAGATCTGAAAAGAGTTTTCGGGCAATTTCCCAATTCTCTTTGTGGATGCAATACCGTACTTTTGGCGCTTCAATCTCTCCCTGTATCAAACCGGCCTCTTTCAATTCCTTCAGATGTTGTGAAACGGTAGATTTGGCCATGGGAAGCTCGTCGTGGATATCGCCAAAAAAGCAACTGTCCTGAGAGGCTAGAAATACCAGAATCTCAATCCGGGTTGGATGTCCCAATGCTTTCGCCAGGCGGGCCACCATCTCCTGTTCTGCTGTCTGTAACGTATGCTTTGTTGTCTCCATACTATTTCAATGTTCGCAAATATACGAACACTAATTGAATCATCCAAATTTTCGGATATGAAAAGCGCATCAACATGATTACAACCGGGCATATCTGATTTCACTATGGGATATTGACATGATACGCGCCCCTTATCAATACTTTTTCGGAAATACTGTCAGCCACAATCTCGCTGTAACCGTTGTGCTTCCTTCCAACGATGACTTCCACCGGCATAAAGTACCAGGTATCATTATCCTGTCTGTCCAGCACCAGTACAACATGACCTTTGTCAGTTTTCATGATCGCCTCATCGGGCAGCGCGGACACGCTGTCGGTACTTGTGATGATCTCCGCTTCAACAAACTCGTTGGCTATCCTGTTGACCGATTTACGATCCGTGATCGAGGCATAACAGTCAGCGGTCTTGGTCTGGTCATCCAGGGCTACACCGATGGAACGGAGGGTTGCCATACAACTCCCTGCATCATCTGCAGTCTGAAAGCGAACGGTCTGTCCTTCTTTCAGACTAGCCAGATCGGAAGCGAAAACGGCTAGCTTCAGCTGAAACAGATTCGGGTCAATCACCTCCAGCAATTCGGATTGTGCATCGATATAGCTGCCTATATGCGCATCAAGGTTTGAGATGATCCCGGGGATGGGCGTTTTTATCATGTAGGAGGCGTAGAATGTCCCCCTTTCAATGGCGGTGACGGAAAAACCCATCGCAGTCATTTTCATTTTTAACCCGTTGTACTTCGCCAGCGATGTTCTGTACTCACTCTCTGCCCTGATAAAATCTTTTTCTGATATGATCTTATCCGCATAGAGCGATTGCGTTCGCTCATATTCATTCTTCAACCGTTGATAATTGGCCGATGCTTCAGCAAACTGCTCCTGCATGTCGATGACCTCGTTGCCGGTGATCTCCAGTAGGGATTGATCTTTCCTTACCGGTTGGCCGTTGTAACAATACAAATTTTTAATAATCCCCGAAACAGGGGCGTTTACCGTGGCAATACCGTTCGGACGGGGAACGATGGAGCCGCTGCATCTCACCGTGCGTTCGAATATTTTCGGCTCTACACCACCCAGTTGCATCGAATCGGCAATAAACTGCCGGCTAGTGATCTCAATGAGTCCTGATGCCGGTTCAGTCGGTTCCTGCCGGTGTCCGCAAGCGTGGATAAGAAAAAGGGTGATACAGCAATAGAAAAGATGTGTAACCGTTTTCATGATTCCTGGTTTACTATGTTGTCATTATTTGTCAATCGCTCATCTCTTACTAGACGCAACGGGAAGAGTTTCACTCCGGTCACTCCGGAGAAAATCTCAAACAGCAGGGGAAGGGCAACCATAGTCAGCATGGTGGAGGTGAACAGTCCGCCGATCACCACGGTAGCCAGCGGCCGTTGTACTTCTGCCCCCGCACCGGTGGAGACTGCCATCGGCAGGAAGCCCATCGCCGCTGCACCTGCCGTCAGCATCACGGGGCGAAGCCTGTCCTTCGTTCCCTGAATAATTAACTCGTGCAGGCCCATCGATCCTTCTGCTTTCAGCTCTTTCAAATGCTCAATCAGCACGATGCCGTTCAACACGGCAATGCCGAACAGCGCAATAAAGCCAACGCCTGCCGAGACGCTGAAGGGCATCCCCCGCAGCCAGAGGAGAAGCACCCCACCGACAGCCGCCAACGGGATGGCCGTGAATATCATGATGGCATCCTTGAGCGACTTGAAGGCAAAATGCAGGAAAATAAAAATCAACAGGAGCGCCACAGGTACAGCAACAAGCAGTCGTTTCGTGGCATTCTGCAGGTTTTCAAACTGCCCCCCATAGGCGATGTATGTCCCCGGCTTGAGGGTGATATGCCCATCCACCGTGGTCTGGATATCCTTCACAACCGATTGCAGGTCTCTGTTGCGCACGTTGACACTCACCACAACCCTGCGATGGGTGTTCTCCCGTGATATCTTTGCGGGTCCCTCGGCGTAGTGTATGTCGGCCAGCTCCGAGAGAGGAATCTGACTACCGCCGGAAATGGGGACTTTCAGCTGCTTCACATCAGCCAGATCGGTCCGGTTCTGCTGACCGAAACGAACCACCAGGCTAAAACGTTTCTCTCCCTCAAAAACGACACCGGCTGCCTCGCCGCCGAAGGCAGTGGCAATATAGCTGTTCAGCGTCCGGATATCCACCCCGTATCGTGCAACTTTTGCCCGATCATAGTCGATCTTTATCTGCGGCAATCCTGCCGTTTTTTCCAGAATGACATCACTTGCACCGGGGATACCCTCAATCAGTTCTTTGATTTCAATGGCTTTCTGATCGATATAGGCCAGGTCGTCGCCGAATATCTTGATGGCAATGTCGGAACGGACGCCGGTGATCAACTCATTGAACCGCATTTCGATGGGCTGGGTGAACTCATACTCAATACCGGGGATGGCAGATAGCGCCTCCTTGAACCTGTCGGCCAGCTCTTCCTTGCTGCGGGCGCTCGTCCATGTCTTTCTCGGCTTGAGCTTAATGATCATATCGATCTCCTCCATCGACATCGGGTCGGTAGGCACCTCTGCCGCCCCTATCCTGCTGACAATCTTATCCACCTCGGGGAACTCCTTCATCAGTATCTGTTCCATCCGGGTGGTGGTCTCTATGGTTTTGGTGAGGGAGGTACCGGTTTTCAGTACGGGCTGTATCACAAAGTCACCCTCGTCGAGGGTCGGCACAAATTCACCCCCTATCCGTGTGAAGAGGAAGAGGGTGAGGAGCAGCGATACCAGAGCGGCGCCAAGCACCGTCCTCTTGTGGCTACAAGCCCAGTGTATCACCGGTGTATAAGACCGGTGTGCCAGGTCCATAAACCAGTCAGAGATATTTTTCCTCTTTGTACTTGAGGGTCTCAGAAACAGCGACGAGGCTACGGGTAGCCACGTCAGCCCCATGATCATCGCCCCGATAATGGCAAAACAGAACGACAGAGCCATCGGCTTGAACATCTTACCCTCCACACCGCTCAATGAAAGGATGGGGATAAAGACAATCAGAATGATGACCTGCCCGAAGATGGCCGATTTCATCATCTTAGAGGCGCCGTCGAACGCGATGGCATCCATCAGGGTTCTTCGCCTCGTCTCGTTTGTCTTCTCCAGGTCACTCTTGCTGACAGAGATCCTGAGGACGATAAACTCCACGATGATGACTGCCCCGTCAATGATGATTCCGAAGTCGAGGGCGCCCAGACTCATCAGGTTGGCGTCGATCCCGAAGATATACATCATGGAAATGGTGAAGAGCAGGGCCAGTGGGATCATCGAGGTGATGACCAGGGCCGAGCGTATGTTTCCCAGCAACAGCAGCACCGTGAGCATGACAATGATGGCGCCCAGAATCAAGTTCTCCACGATAGTGAGTGATGTCTTAGCCACCAGTTCGCTTCTGTCGACGATAGGATTGATATACACCCCTTCGGGCAGGTTGTGGCTAATCTCTTCCACCCTGCTTTTCACCTCATGGATCACCTCCTTTGAATTGGCATTCTTCAGCATCATGACCTGTCCGAGGATGGTCTCTCCTTTCCCGTTGGCCGTGATCGCCCCGTATCGGTTGGCGTGACCAAACTGAACGGTAGCAACATGCTTTACCAGAATAGGGACACCACCGGTGTTCTTCACCACGATCTGTTCAATGTCCTCTATCGACGACACCTGACCGTCGCCCCGTATAAAATAGCTCTGGTTGGTCTTTTCTATATAGGAACCGCCCGATATGCTGTTGTTGGCCTCCAAGGCGCTGTACACCTCCATCAGCGTCACCCCGGCAGCTGCCAGTTGCGAAGGGTTGACGGCGACTTCGTATTGTTTCAGTTTCCCGCCCCAGCTATTGATCTCCACCACCCCCCTGATGCCGGAGAGTCTTCTTTTGACCACCCAGTCCTGAATGGTGCGTAGATCGGCAGCACTGTAACTGTCCTCATAACCCTCCTCCACGTCAAGCGTATACTGATAGATCTCTCCCAGGCCAGTGGTGATGGGACCCATCTCTGGCTCACCGAACCCTTGAGGGATTGTGGCTGCTGCACTTTTTATTTTTTCTGCAATAAGCTGTCGTGGCAGGTAGGTACCCAGTCGTTCCTCAAAGACGATGGTGACGAGGGAGATACCAAATTTCGATACGGAACGGATCTCTTTCACACCGGGCAGGTTGGCCATCTCCATCTCGACAGGGGCGGTGATGTATTGCTCAATCTCCTGAGTGGAGAGATTCCCGGAAGTGGTGATCACCTGTACTTGATTGTTGGTAATGTCCGGCACAGCGCCTACAGGGATCTTAAAAACGGCATAGAGGCCAAATGCGGCAATGGTCAAAGTAAAAAGAAAAACGATAAGCTTGTTTTTAATGCTGAAGTCAATTATTTTCTCTAGCATACCCTTCACCTAATATTATGTGTATTCCTGAAAGCAGATTCAATCCGATATACGACTTATAATGGTCAAAATTAATAAAATATTTCTGATGTACAGCAGATTGTGTATTTTAGGCATAATTTATAAAGAATCCAGATACCGGGGAAAAATACAGGTAATTGCTACAGTTCTAAGGGAACCGCACGATGCATCCTACCGGAGAAATATCCAATCCTTTACCGAAGAACATGCGACTGTATTAAAATGTATAAGTGCAGGACACAAAAGGAGAAAAGGCCGGATTGACATATTTATCAGGGAAAACAGCGAATAGATGGTAGAATTATGCTCTACATAAATTTGCCTCCTTATGTTGATTATGATAGGTTCGGGGAAGACAATCGAGTAGAAGGAAAACGAAGTAGTTTTTCTTCCTACTTTCGTTTTCCAACTTCTCACACCGCCTAGTTAATTGGCAGGCAGGGCTGTAGTGACCCCAAAAAGTTGGACAAGATTATAAATTAAGATTCTTGTAATAGAGCTCGGTATTGCACCGGGCTCTTTCCATTTAACCTGTTTTTTATCCTTTCATTGTTATAGTAATTAATGTATTGTTTTAAAGCCGTTATAAACTCTTTGGACGATTCAAACTTTTCCGCATATAGCAATTCGGTTTTCATGATTCCAAAAAAGTTTTCTGCCACGGCATTATCAAGACAGTTTCCTTTTCGGGACATGCTCTGGATAATTCCATGTTCTTCAAGGATCTTGCGGTAACTATATTGCTGGTACTGCCACCCCTGGTCAGAATGAAAGATAATCCCACTGGTTTTCCGCACTTTACCAAAGGCTTTGTCCAACATTTCATTTATCATTCTCATATTCGGACTATTGGATATACTATAGGATATTACCTCGCCATTAAACATGTCAAGTATTGGCGACAGATATATTTTCTCATCTCCAATCTTTACTTGTGTAACATCCGTAGTCCATTTCTGGTTGGGCCGGCTTGCCTTGAAGTCCCTTTCAAGCACATTAGGAGCAATTCTGCCAACTTCGCCCCTGTATGAACGGTAGCGGACTTTCCTAATCCTGCATTTCAGATCCAATATCCCCATTAATTTTTGTACCGTCTTGTGATTTATCCCGTACCCCCTATTCCTCATCCCGGCCGTGATGCGTCGATAACCGTACCTGCCCTTGTGCAGGTCGTATATGTTCTTGATCTCCATTTTCTCACGCTTGTATTTGTCGGCGGAATTCAGCCGATTACGGTGGTAGTAGAAGACAGAACGTGCCATCTGTTTACAATCCGGCAGGATTGTAAGATCATGTTCCTGCCTTAGTCCTTCGATGGCTTCCGCCCAGTCATGCATTCGTGGGCTTCTCTTTCCTCGACTAAAGCTTTGACTTTTTTTAATAATGCATTCTCGGCTCTCAGCCTGGCATTCTCGCTCTGAAGTTTCTCCAGTTCTGTTTTCGGTTCCTGCTTCTTTGCTCGACTCATATCCTTTACCGGTCGTCCCTGTTTATTCTGTACGTGCAGTACTTGATAACCCTCTTTCCTGACGGCCCTTACCCAGCTTTCCAGCGCAGTCATACTTACACCATACTGTAAAACAACCTCCCGTAAAGATAATTTATTTTCAATTACGAGTCTTGCTGCTGCCACTTTAAACTCACCGTTAGCACGAACATTTGGCCGCTTTTGCAAACCTTGATCCCCAAAACGGTCATGTTTGCGCACCCATTCCAATATCATCCCCTCATGAATATCGTATTCTCTGGATAGGTGAGATATGGGCGTTCCGTTCCTTACCCGGAATACAATAGATAATTTCTTTTCAAACGTGTGTTTAGACATAAAAATAACCCCCAAAAGTATTTTGTCTAACTTTTGGGGGTCGGTTCAGTGTGATTCACCCTCTTTTCTTTTTCAATGAATGATCTTATGTCTAGAATTTATATCCCACAGAGAGGTACGCTGTTTGATTTTTCACGTTGGCATCTTTGTTTCTGGAGATGTTCAGTAAGCCCATGTCCCATCCAAAATCCACAATGAACGATTCAAGCTCAAACCCGACACCCACACCCACGCCGGCGTCAAATGGCTTGTACCCGAGCTTTTCATCGAAAGTCTTCACGTTGACACCGCTGCTGTTTATCTGTTTGAGAACGGCATCTACCGCCGACTTGGCTTCTGCCGGCACATAACCTTGGACTTTCACATCTGGCTTTCCGGTGATCTTGCCTCCGATACCGTAAGCCGCATAAGGACCTGCGTGTAACACCAGGCGTGTTTCGGAGGCCACATTCACCTTATAAGCAAAGTGCAGGGGAACTTGCAGATACATGGCGTTAACCGTATTGTCCATAGAGCCGGAAATCTTAATATCCCCTACTTTCTGGTCTATTTTTGCAGAGGACAGCTTTGCACCCTTCGTCATAAAATAAAGCCCTGACTGGAGAGCCACATTGGGCGCAAGCTCATAATCTGCAGCTATACCTACATGATAGCCCAGTTTCATCTTGGTATCCTTCACCTCTTTTCCGTAAAGATTAGACATGTTTACTCCACCTTTCAATCCAAGGGAAAGTTCCTGTGCGTCTACGGCACCAAACATCGCTACCATCACGAGTAGCAGTACGATTTTTTTCATAATTTCTGTAATTAGATAGACAATCTGTAAAATTTTCTTGAAACGATTTTCTTTTTATTCGCTTCCGATTATTAGATGCAGAATGATTAAAATCCCTCACCCCATTGTAATTTTTTTCACAAAAAAATACAGGCAGAGAAGGATAAAGCAACTAACGACTATCGTACAGAATGTTACGCAGAGGAGTTGATCCATCTATGAATAAAAAAAACTCCTCCACGATTTCTCGTGAAGGAGCTTGCTGTGCGGCTGAAGGGACTCGAACCCCCACGACTTTCGTCACCAGATCCTAAGTCTGGCGCGGCTACCAATTACGCCACAGCCGCAAAGTGAAATACAAAGATACGATTATTTATGATACTGCTGATCCTCTTGTTCGCTTTTTTTCAGCAATGCACCGATCACCTTCGGGTAGTAGGTATACTCCAGTGCATGTACCTTACCGGCCACCACTTCGGGAGTATCACCCGGCAACAGCTGACAAGTGGCCTGAAAGATAATGTCACCCTCATCGTAGTGCTCATTGATATAATGGATGGTGATACCAGATTCCTTTTCACCTGCTTCCACTACAGCACGGTGTACCCGGTCCCCATACATTCCCCTCCCGCCGTATTTGGGGAGTAATGCCGGGTGAATATTTACAATACGTCCCGGATATGCTTCAAGAAGAGGCTGTGAAATTTTCAACAGAAAACCGGCCAGTACGATGAAGTCGATCTCATACTCGTGAAGAATTTCCAGTATCTCCATGCCATCGTCGAATTCGGCCTTCGTGAAAGTAAATGAAGGAATACCCAGTTTTGCGGCTCGTTCATGCACATAAGCGTCCGGATTATTGGAAAGAATGAGTGGGATATGCACCCCGGCATCCCCTTTAAAATAGTTGGCTATATTTTCAGCGTTACTGCCACTGCCTGATGCGATAATAGCGATTCGTGCCATGAAAACATTTTCATTTTATGCACAAAAAAACGTAATTTGTGCACTTTCTTCGATTTTAGTCTGCAAAAATTTGCACAATTAGAGAAAAAATGCGTTACTTTGCAATCGCAAATTTAAGAATAATATTTTTATTTATTAATTAATATCGAAAGTTATGTCTGAAGTAGCAGAAAGAGTAAAATCTATCATTGTCGACAAATTAGGTGTTGAAGAATCAGAAGTTACGGAAACAGCCAGTTTCACTAATGATCTGGGAGCAGACTCTCTCGACACGGTGGAATTGATCATGGAATTCGAAAAAGAATTCAACATCTCAATTCCCGACGATCAAGCAGAAAAAATTTCTACCGTCGGAGATGCTGTTTCGTATGTAGAACAACACGCGAAATAATCCATTTTATTCATGGAGTTAAAAAGAGTAGTAGTAACAGGCCTGGGGGCAATCACCCCACTCGGGAACGATGTGCAAACCACTTGGGAAAATGCCCTTGCTGGGAAGAGTGGCGCCGGGCCTATTACTCATTTCGATGCATCGCTTTTTAAAACACAGTTCGCCTGTGAAGTAAAAGATTTCGATCCAAGTGATCTGTTCGATCGCAAGGAAGCCAGAAAGTATGACCGTTACGCCCAACTGGCCATCCACGCAGCAAAGGAGGCGATGGAAAATTCAGGCCTCGATCTGGAGAAAGAAAACTTAGATCGTATCGGGGTAATATTTTCTGCCGGAATAGGAGGAATAAGAACATTTGAAGAAGAAGTAGGTGAGTTTTACCTTAACAAGGATAAAGGGCCACGGTTCAATCCTTTTTTCATTCCGAAAATGATAGCGGATATTGCAGCAGGGCATATCTCTATGATTTATGGACTGAGAGGTCCCAACTATGCCACTGTTTCGGCTTGTGCTTCGTCCACAAATGCCATTGTGGATGCTTTTAATCTTATTCGTCTGGGAAAAGCAAATGTCATCGTTACCGGAGGTGCCGAAGCGACCATCAGCCCATCAGCTGTGGGAGGCTTCAATGCCATGCATGCTTTGTCCACACGCAATGATAACCCACAGTCTGCATCACGTCCATTCAGCCTCAGTCGCGATGGTTTCGTGATTGGCGAGGGTGGCACTGCACTTATTCTGGAAGAGCTGGAACATGCTGTGGCACGTGGCGCAACCATCTATGCGGAAGTAGCCGGTGGAGGCATGTCAGCAGATGCTCATCACATCACGGCATCACATCCCGAGGGATTGGGTGCAAAGTTGGTGATGCGTAACGCGCTCGAAGATGCCAAAATGAAGCCGGAAGATATTGACTACATAAACGTACATGGTACCTCTACACCTGTGGGAGATATCTCGGAAGTAAGAGCAATCCTCGATGTATTTGGTAATCACAGCTACAACCTGAACATCAGTTCCACCAAATCTATGACCGGCCATCTTCTGGGAGGTGCCGGTGCACTGGAGGCCATGTTCAGCATCCTGGCAATCAGAGATCAGATTGTCCCCCCTACCATTAACCATGAAGAAGGGGACGAGGATCCGGAGATTGATTACAACCTGAACTTTACATTCTACAAAGCTCAAAAAAGGGAGATAAGAGCTGCGTTATCAAACACTTTTGGCTTTGGGGGACACAACGCAAGTGTAATTCTCAAGCAATACAACAAGTAGTGTGTTAAGAAGATTCGTAAAAAGGATCAAGGCTCTTCCTCATAAAGGTAAAGAGCCTTATCTTTCGTTTTACAATGTACTGGGATTTTATCCTGACTGGATAGATCTCTACAGGGAAGCCATGACGCATCGTTCGTCTTCGATCCGTTCAAAGAAAGGAAGATGGGTAAACAATGAACGTCTTGAGTTTCTGGGCGATGCCATTCTCGATGCTATCGTCGCCGATATCCTGTATAAAAAGTTCGAACATAAGAAAGAGGGATTTCTCACCAGCACGCGCTCACGCATCGTACAAAGGGAAACTCTTAACAAGTTAGCCGTGGAGCTGGGACTCGACAAACTTATTATCTCATCGACACGTAACTTGGCGCACAATACCAATATATATGGTGATGCACTGGAAGCATTGATCGGTGCCATCTACCTCGACCAGGGTTACCGTGTAGCCAAGAAGTTCGTGTATGAGACCCTTATCAAACAACATTTGAACATAGAGACCGTACTCAAGAGTGAGGTAGACTTCAAATCGCGCCTCATTGAATGGGGCCAGAAAAATAAAGTAGATGTGTTTTTCGAGGTTACCGATGCGTCATACGATGCGCAAAACAATCCTGTCTTCAGTTCCTGCGTCAAAGTGGGCGGAGTGGAAATAGGGTCAGGCAAGGGTTACTCCAAGAAGGAATCCCACCAGATGGCGGCAAAGGTGGCTATCAGGAAACTGCGGGAAAGTAACGAGTTGCAGGAGGTGATTGCCCGAACAGCCAGCACCGGTATTTCAAATCCCGACAACCGCATGGAAAAAACGTCACTCCCCGATTTTGAAGAGGAACAAAACACTGAGGAACTTTGATTGTGCAGAAAGACACGAAGAAAGAGGCACCTGAAGTGCCTCTCTTTATCTCATCACCATACACCAAATGATATTCCCATTCTTTTCCCCTGTACTACAAGGTTAGACTCCGGATTCACCAGACGTAACTTTCCGGCTACTTCCGACAGGGGCACATCGGAAATCTTATTGCCCAGCCTGGCCACCATTCTGCCGAATTTTCCTTCATGAATCAGTTCTGCGGCATGTCCACCCAGCAGGGTTCCCAAAATTCGGTCATAAGGCGAAGGTGATCCCCCGCGCTGAATGTAACCAAGCACTGTTTCGCGTGTCTCAAAACCGGTCTGTTCCTCAATTTCGCGGGCAAAGTAAGCAGCCGGACGTTCTCGTGTAGGCACCTCTACACCTTCTGCCACCGCCACAATTGAATAAGCCTTACCCATTTCCATCCGTTTTTGGATTTTATCGATCACGACCTTCATATTATAACCCAGTTCGGGCAAGAGGATAATATCAGCGCCACCCGCCATTCCGGCATAGAGTGTGATCCATCCGGCATGATGCCCCATCAGCTCAATCACCATCACGCGCCGGTGTGAACTGGCTGTGGAGTGAAGTCTGTCGATTGCTTCGGTGGCAATATTTACAGCAGTATCGAAACCAAAAGTAATATCTGTGCCATACACGTCATTGTCAATGGTTTTAGGTATTCCCACCGCATTCAACCCTAACTCGGAAAGCATCCACGTAGTACGTTGTGTGCCGTTTCCGCCAATGCACACAAGACAGTCGAGTCCCAGTTCATGGTATGCTGCTTTTATCTGTTCACGATCCTTCTCATCGGGTGAAGTAATCATTTTCCGGAATACCTTTTCGCGTGCCGTTCCCAGAATTGTACCCCCCAGATTCAATATCCCGGACAAAGAGGGATCTGTAAGTTCCACTACATCTTTATACAATAACCCGGAAAAACCATTTTGAATACCAATTACCTGCATGCCGTAATTGTTAATGGCTGTCTTTCCCACACCACGAATGGTTGCGTTAATACCGGGGGCGTCTCCACCCGAACTGAGAATGCCTACCTTCATTTTTTATTATTTTATTATTTGCACAAAGGAAACAAAAAAGAGAGAAAAAACACCTCTTCGAAGAAATTAATTTATCATTTCTTCGAAAAGTAATATATGAGCTTCTTCTGCACAAAAGATCATGCAAAAAAATATCATAAATGCAACTGACTGTAAATAATTTCTGCGGCTCTGCGTGATGCACCCGGTTCTCCAAGCTTCACTTGCATCTCCTTGTAATTATTGAGCATATTTTGCCGGTAACTTTTCACGTGCAACAATTGTTTGAGTTCCGTCCGGATGTGGTCGACGGTAAATTTTTTTGCGAAAAGCTCCTTGACAACCTCTCTACCACTGATCAGATTTACAAGCGAAATAAAAGGTGTATGCAAAATATACTTAAATCCCAACCAGGTCAGTCCCGGCAATGGTGTTCTGTAACAGACGACCTGAGGCACATTGAGTAAGGCGGTCTCGAGCGTGGCAGTACCTGATGTTACAAGAGCAGCATCGGCCTGTGCCAAAATTCTATACGTACAATTAAACAACACCCGGACAGGTGGGAATGAATTTTCAAACTCCTTATAAAACAACGGGTCTATACCGGGCGCCCCGGCCACAATAATCTGGTACCCGTCGGCGAAACCTTTCACTGCCTCCAGCATCGCAGGCAGATTACTGGCAATCTCCTGTTTGCGACTTCCTGCCAGAAGTGCGATGATGGGCTTATTTTCAATATTGTGGGCAGATACAAATTCATCGAAGGATTCCCCGGGCTGGTCCCTGTTCACAATGGCATCTACGGTGGGATTACCCACATAATGTACCCTGTACTGGTGCTTCCTGAAAAAATCCACCTCAAAAGGCAGTATGCAGAGCATCTCATCCACATATCTCTTCAGTGATTTCACACGATATTCCTTCCAGGCCCATACCTTGGGTGAAATATAATAATGAACCGGAATATGCAGCTTCTCCTTCACATACCTTGCCACCTTCAAATTAAAACCAGGATAATCCACCAGTATTACCACATCGGGTTTGTATGCTGCAATATCTTTTTTGCAGAAGTCCAGATTACGCAGGATAGTCTGTGCATGCAGTATTACCGGAATAATTCCCATATATGCCATTTCGCGATAATGCTTCACCAGCGTGCCGCCTTTCGATTGCATCAGGTCGCCCCCAAAGAAACGAAAATCTGCATCTTTATCCAGTTCCCGGAGCGATTGCATCAGGTTGGAAGCATGCAAATCTCCCGACGCTTCTCCTACCACAAGATAGTACCTCATATCAATATTATTTACTTATTATCAATCGAATACAGGTGTAGAAAAGCTGATAGCTGAATGATAACCACTTTCATCTCATATCTCCCATTTTTTCAACTCCGGCATAAAATCATAGGCTGTCATATCAATCTTTACAGGCACAACAGCTGCATATCCGTTAGCGAGTGCCCACTCATCATTGTTGTCATTTTCCTCTTCCCAATTCTCGAAGTTACCGGTCATCCAGAAAACATCTCTTCCCGATCCATCCTTCGAACGGTGATATTCGTTCACCCACTTCCCCTGTGTCTGTGTGGTAACACGAACTCCTTTTATCTCTCCCATAGGTACGTTCACATTCAGACAAACACCGGAGGGCAAGCCTGCTTCAAGAACCTTTATTGCCATATTACGTGCAACGGCAGCTGTAGCCGTGAAATCAGCATCTGGCCTAAAATCGCAAAGCGAGAAACCAATGGAAGGAATATTGAAAACACAACCCTCAATGGCTGCACCCATCGTGCCTGAATAAAGCACACTTATTCCGGCATTGGAGCCGTGGTTGATTCCAGAAACCAACAAATCGGGTTTCCGATTCATGAATTCATTCAATGCCAGTTTCACACAGTCTACCGGAGTCCCGTTACAAATGTACGAAGTCAACCCTACCTCACTGTGAATCAATCTTGCACGAAGTGGGTTCGAGGTAGATATGGCGCAAGACATACCCGAACGGGGTGAATCGGGAGCAAATACTATAATTTCTCCTAAATCTTTCATCGCCTCAGTCAACGATGCAATTCCCTTCGCATGATAACCATCATCATTGGTAATCAATATCAGGGGCTTTCTGTTACTCATTATTATTCTTTTTTTTGAAATACAAATATAAGGAAAATCAGACTGTTTCCCCAATCTATGAGAAATGTCCGAATATACATTTACTCCATCTTGATTAAAACGTAACAACTATTTTATAACTTTGTATGTTCTACATTACAAACTAAAAATAGTTATTCAATGAAAAAGATAAACATCCTTTTTTTTCTGTTCTTTTTTTCTGTGATCCTCACGGCACAGGAAGTAAGGCCGGTAAAAAATATCATCGTCATGATCCCTGACGGCACCTCTGTGAGTGTTTATTCAGCTGCCCGTTGGTTTAAACAGTATAATAATCTAGGTATAGGATTACATATAGACCCTTACCTCACAGGTACCGTCACCACCTTCTCATCCAACGCTCCCATAGGAGACTCTGCCCCCACTGGCTCAGCCTATGCGACAGGTGTTCTGCAGCAAACAGGAAATGTGGCCATTCATCCCGAAGTATCGGAGAATGACCTTTTCCAGGTAGAGGAATCACGTACCTGGCAGCCTGCGGCAACCATTCTCGAAGCAATGAAGATAGAAAAACAAAAGGCAGTAGGACTGGTCGTCACCTGTGAATTTCCGCATGCCACACCTGCCGACTTCTCAGCCCACCATTATAAAAGGAGTAACTATGCCGCACTGGCCACTCAGATGGCCTACCAAAACCTGGACGTAATGTTCGGAGGTGGAAATGGCATCCTTACGGAGGATATCCGTCAACATTTCAACAACAACGGCACCACACTCATCAGTGATGATCGGAATGCACTTCTCAATTACACAGGTAACGGAAAAGTATGGGCATTATTTGGTAAAAAAGCTTTGCCATACGATATCGACAGAAATCCGGATAAGGTGCCTTCAATTGCCGAAATGACAGAAAAGGCACTGGAGCTTCTATCTAAAAAAGAGAATGGTTTCTTTCTGATGGTTGAAGGCAGTCAGGTCGACTGGGCCGCTCATGCCAACGATGCAGCTTCCATCATTCACGAGTTTCTAGCCTTTGATGAGGCAGTGGGAAAAGTTATGGAATTTGCCAAAAATGATGGAAATACAGCGGTATTGATTCTTCCCGATCATGGCAACAGCGGCTTTTCAATTGGTACAAGCAACTGTCCTGGTTATGACAAACTCTCTTTGGAGCAATTATTTGGAGCAGTATCTAAAATTAAGTTAAGTGCCAACGGTATTGAATCGGTACTTGTGAACACAAAACCGGAGGAGATCAAGGCCGTGTTCAAAGAATATACAGGCATTGACATTACCGGGGAGGAGTTACAAACATTACTTTCTTCCAAAAATTACAAGGAAGGGGATTATACAAAAGTGGGTACCAGCAATAACCTCGCACACAACATAGTAAACATCCTCAACTCACGCAATTGCTTCGGCTTTACTACAGGAGGGCATACCGGCGAAGAGGTGATCATGGCCTGTTATCACCCACAGGGTGATCTTCTTAAAGGCCATGTCATGAACAGGGATGTAAACAACTATATGCAGGAGGCAGCGGGTTTGGAAGTCTCACTTCAGGAACTTTCAGACAGGTTATTTGTAAAGCACGATCAGGTTTTCGCAGGCATGAATTTTACAATCGACAAAAAGAATCCCGATTTTCCCCTGCTCAGAGTAAAAAAAGGAAAAAACATTCTGGAGGTGAAAGCTTTTTCTTCTGTGGCTACGATGAACGGGAAACCCTTCGACATAGGTTCAGTGACTGTTTATATCGACAAAAACAATACCTTCTACTTACCTTCGGCTCTGGCAGAGAAACTATAATAAAAAAATCCACTGTTATGGTGGATTTTTTATTACTCCTCTCCTTTGGTTTCAATGGTTCCCTGAAAGCTGATAGTCTGCCGGTTCATGTCGTTCACATCGAGGCGGGCGGTTCCGTTTTCCCATAGATCGAAACGGAAAGTCACAGGCCGATCCAGATCGAAGAAGGTCACCTCCATGATCCAATTATCCTTACGGTTTCCGGGAAATGGCACTATCTTGAAATTGGTGCTGGTAAAATTAAAACCGCCTTCCCGTGGATCCATCGGAGCACGATAAGCCCGGCCATAATAAGGAAGATAAGCTTTCACCGTATCGGGAGATACCTTCACACTGTAATGAGGCGAAAGATAAACCGATCTGAATCCGGTAGGGTAGGCATAGGTAGCTTCAAAAATAAATTCCGACATCTCTACCGCCTGACGTATTTCAGCTGCCAGTTGTTCTTTTTCCGCCGCTGTCCGGGTACTGCCACAAGCTCCGAAAACAAGAACCATAAAGGACAACACAATTCCGTAAAATGCAAATTTCTTCATATTTTTCCTCCTTGTCTCATCTTACTCTCATTTGCACATATCCAGGTATCAAACTGATAATCAAAGGGAGTTACTAAATAAACAAACATTGTGAAGAGATTGTTTAGTCAATAAAACGCTATTTAAAGAAAATGTGACAAATAGAAGAGCAGCCCTGTTATCACGATCAGCAAAGCCAGATATATATAAGCTGGCGATTGGGTTCTCGTGTAAAAATAGGCATTCAGGTAGGATATGAGTGCAATACTGAGTGAAAGAAAAAAAAGTGTCTCCTGCCAATAAAGTATCTGGAGTAGTAACTGGAAAATAATCAGAAAGACTAAGAACTGCATGAAACTCATTGTTAACACTTTATCACGTGAGTAAATATTGATGCTGAGTACCATGTTGGAAATAAAAAAAAGGCCGGACAATACCACCACGCCCCACTCCATTAGGGAGAAAGCAGGAAGTTGCGGTAATGAAAATGAAGCAAAGGATAGAAAAGGCCTCGCAAAGCCTGCCACATCATCTAACAGAAAATATAGAGAAAAGAGGGAAACATACACAAGAGACAGGCCGAATAAAGAAGATAAAAATGAACGAAACTGCGGTCCGCGCATCGATCGTTCTCCACGCCACCATAAAGGGAGCAGCACAAGTGCATAAATCTGAAACAGGGAAGCAATGCCAATCAGAATGGCCGAACGGAAGGAGTAGAGTGTGGCATTGGATATCTGATAAGATCTCAATAAGGGGAAAAAAGCAATCAATACAAAAATAAGTGCAATATAATCGGCCCTCATCACCATAAACCAGGGATGGAGGCTCAGCAGAAAGAGAGGAGCAATAAAAGGAAGACTGGAACGTGCGCGGATTAATGTAAACCTGTTATTTATCGCTGAGATCAGCGCTGCAATCAAAAAAACCGAAAGCGTGGAGGAAGCCAGGGAGGCCACCGGGGTGGCAAACCAATGAGCAACATACTGCCATAAATACCCGGTATCGGGGTACGCAACCGGTAAGCCATCGTCCCTGAAAAATAAAGCTGCACGCATGACTACGATAACCAAAGAGGCAAATGGCGTGACAAAACGTCCCTCAATTATGTATGTTCTAAAAGATTTGACAATAGCCTGCATGACTTGACCGCTTTTTTACTTGTTGCGGAGGTCAAACCCGATATCTTTCCGGAAATAGGCCTTATCGAACCTTATTTTGCCAATATTGCGGTACGATGTAGAAAGTGCTTCTTCCATGGTATTGCCGTAAGATGTGACAGCAAGCACGCGCCCCCCGGAAGTAAGTACGTCCCCATTCCGGCTGTTGGTCCCTGCATGAAAGACAACACTGTCTACCACACTGTCCAGCCCTTCAATCCGTTTCCCCTTTTCGTATGCTTCGGGGTAACCTCCCGAAACCATCACTACCGTTGTGGCATACCGCTCATCTATTTCCAGCACGCGCTTTTCAAGTGTTTCTGTGGCTACGCCTATAAACAACTCCAGCAGATCAGACTTTATTCTTGGCAGTACTACTTCCGTTTCGGGATCTCCCATTCGCACATTGTATTCAATGACCTTCGGACTGCCCTCCACATTGATCAGCCCCAGGAAAATGAATCCCTTATAATCGATTTCCTCTTTTAGTAACCCCTTCACAGTGGGTTCCACTATCTGGGTACGTACCTTTTCCATGAAAATGTCATTGGCAAATGGAACAGGCGAGACAGCTCCCATACCGCCAGTATTCAATCCGGTATCCTTCTCACCAACCCGTTTATAGTCTTTTGCCACAGGTAATATCTTATAAGACTGTCCATCTGTCAGCACAAAAACAGAACACTCAATACCCGATAAAAACTCCTCAATCACTACTTTGTTGCTCGCCTCACCAAACTTTCCGTTAAGCATTTCCCAAAGCATTCGTCGTGCTTCATTCAGATCGTCGAGAATAAGTACACCTTTTCCAGCAGCCAGGCCATCGGCTTTCAATACATAGGGCGAAGAGAGTGAATCAAGAAATTCATTTCCTTCCTGAATATTTTCCAGCGTTACGCTCTTATAACGGGCTGTCGGAATAGCATGACGCATCATGAAATGTTTGGCAAAGTCCTTGCTTCCCTCCAGTTGAGCACCTTTTTGAGAGGGGCCGATTACGGCAATGTGACAAATGTCCTCATCGTTATGAAAAAAATCATACACACCATTCACTAGCGGATCCTCGGGACCTACGACAATCATGTCGATATCGTGGCTGAGTGAAAACTGTTTCATCGCTTCAAAATCGGTTACTCCGATGGGAATGTTGGTGCCCACCAAAGCAGTGCCGGCATTACCGGGAGCAATGTACAAATTATTGAGATAACTGCTCTTGCGTATCTTCCACGCCATAGCGTGTTCGCGGCCTCCGGAGCCAAGTAGAAGGACATTCATAATGTCAGGAATAATCAATTTTGAAATTACAGTTCAAGCCAATGCAGACACAATGGGCAACGGTGTGCAAAGCTACTAAAAAAAATCTAAACCAGAGATTAGATGGAGAAAAATGGAGATAATGTTATCTTTGCATAAATTTGGAAAATGAACAACAACAGAATTAATTCACTTTTCGGTATCCGATATCCGATTATACAGGCGGGAATGGTATGGTGCAGCGGCTGGCGGCTGGCATCGGCAGTAAGCAATGCCGGCGGGCTGGGACTTATAGGAGCCGGATCGATGCATCCCGACACATTGCGGGAACATATAAATAAATGCAAGGACGCGACCGACAAGCCGTTTGGTGTAAATATACCCCTCATGTATCCACAAATTGAGGAAATCATGCATATTGTGATGGAGGAAAAAGTACCCATTGTCTTCACCTCGGCGGGTAATCCCAAAACATGGACTGCCAGGTTAAAAGAGAAAGGAAGTATTGTCGCCCATGTAGTATCCAGTTCAAAATTTGCCCTAAAGGCTGAAGAAGCCGGCGTAGATGCAATTGTAGCAGAAGGGTTTGAAGCGGGTGGCCACAATGGGCGGGAAGAAACAACCACTCTCACGCTCATTCCCCAGGTAAGGCAGGCGGTGGCACTGCCACTCATTGCAGCGGGCGGTATTGCGACCGGCGGGGCAATGGCCGCCATGTTGGCACTGGGCGCCGAAGGAGTACAGGTTGGCACCCGTTTTGCGCTGACGGAAGAAAGCTCGGCCAGTGAAACTTTCAAACAAAAGTGTCTTTCACTGAACGAGGGAGATACGCTTCTTTCACTAAAAAAAATAAGTCCCACGCGGATGATCAAGAACGAGTTCTACCAACAGGTACAGGAGCTGGAAGACCGGGGAGCCACACCCGATGAGCTACGTGCATTGCTGGGAAGAGGACGCTCAAAGAAAGGAATCTTTGAGGGTGACCTCACGGAGGGTGAGCTGGAGATCGGACAGATCGCATCACACATCAGACAGGTGCTTCCCGCCGCACAGGTAGTAAAAGAGATGATTGAGGACTATAACAGGACCGTGGTAGGCTTGTCCGTAAAAACGTTTTAAAAGATAGTTTTCAAAAACTTATTATCTTTGCATCCACTATGCAGTATAAACTATTCCAGGCAGACCGGATCTCCTTTTTCAGCCTAAGCAGCGGCAGTTGCGGCAACTGTTATTACCTGGGCAACGCACACTATGGCATCCTTATCGATGCCGGTCTTGGCCCGCGCGTAATCAGAAAACGACTTGCCGAACATGGTATAGAACTATCCTCTATCATGGCCATCCTGATCACGCACGATCATTACGACCACATTAAATCGGCCGGTTATCTGGGAGAGAAAATGCATATACCCGTCTATGCCACACGCGAGGTGCATCGTGGTATTTCCAACTGCCCCATGATACACAATAATCTCAACGGCTCCACCAAATATATTGAGAAAGGAGTTCCCTTTCAGATTGAGGATTTTCGTATTACGGCATTCGACGTACCGCACGACAGCAACGACAATGCAGGCTATTTCTTCGAGTTCGACGGACAGAGAATGACGCTGGCAACTGACGTGGGCTCCATCACCGATGAGGTGGCCTATTACATCGGCAAGGCGAACCACCTGGTTATAGAGAGCAATTACGACGAGGAGATGTTATTAAACGGACGTTACCCCTACTACCTCAAGCGCAGGATTACCTCCGGTACCGGACACCTGAGTAACCGGCAGACGGCCGAGTTCCTGGCAAACAACTTCACCTCCGATCTACGTAATATCTGGCTCTGTCATCTGAGTGGGGACAATAACAACCCCGAGCTGGCCTATAACACAACAAAAGATCATCTGTCACGAAAAGGTATCGAGGTGGGTCATCATGTGGCATTGCACGTACTGCAGAGAAATATCCTATCGAAAAAAACAGAGTTTTGAATGAAAATACTCTATGTCTTTGGCGGTATCCCACCCTATGCAAATGCGATGCTCAACAGGCTGGTTGAAAAGAATACCAAGGTCGTCGCTGTAATCCCTGCGCGCAGGAGTAAGGTGCTGGGCAAAGGCGTGAAAGTAATCGATGAAAAGCAGGCAGCATACAGGATCATTGACAGCAGAGAGCAAAAAACGGTTTTCGGTAAAAATTATTTCCCCGATTTACCGGATATTATTGAAAGAGAACAGCCTGACATACTTGTCACCGGCTGGCCCTACTTTCTGCAGTTCTTCAAATATGGCAGGCTCAGGAAGGTACTCCGTAAAAACGGAGTTCGTTTTGTGATTCGCGAGATTCCTTTCCAGGTGCCCCCGTATGGAAAAATACGTGCCTACTTCAAGGAACACCCTATGTACAACGAAGATATGAAACTGTTAAGCTGGGGACTGCCCTTCTACTTCAGACAGTGGGTCACCATGCTGATAAGAAAATATTGCTACCGCAGGGCCGATGGCGCTTTAGCCTATTCATCGCTGGGAAAAACCCTCATGCCCACCTACGGTATCCGTGAAGAACGTGTTTTCGTTACTTACAATACCGGCGACAGTGAAGCTCTGCTGCGCGAAAAGGAACTACTCCTGCAGAAGCCTCCCATCCTCCCTGAAAACAGTCACCGAATTATTCACATAGGGCGGCTCGTCAAGTGGAAAAAGGTTGATTTACTGATGGATGCTTTTGCAAAAGTATTAAAAGAGTTTCCTGATGCAGAGCTCGTAGTAGTGGGTGACGGACCAGAAAGAGGGTCCCTTGAAAGAAAGGCCAAAGCACTGGGTATAAAGGAAAGGGTTCTTTTTACCGGCGGGGTGTACGATCCGAGAACAATCGGCGCCTACATGAGCGCTTCTTCCATCTACGTGCTTGCAGGAATGGGCGGGTTATCCATCAATGACGCGATGGCTTACGGCCTGCCGGTGATCTGCTCGGTATGCGACGGTACTGAACGTGATCTGGTTACCCACCATGACAACGGGTTCTTCTTCCGCGAAAACAATGCGGACGATCTGTTTGAAAAAATATCCCTCTTACTCAGGGACACTACCCTGAGAAAACGGATGGGCGAAGCCTCTCTTCGCGTGATCGAAGAGAAGATAAACCTGGAGAGCGTGAGCAACCGCTATCTGGATGCCTTTAGAAAAATAGTCACATGAACATCCTTATCGTCAACACATCAGATGTGCACGGGGGGGCTGCCATTGCTGCCTTCCGGCTGATGAATGCACTCCTGGGGGAAGGAGAGCACGTGAAGATGCTCGTACGTGATAAACAAGCCGTTCACGCAAGTGTCATCCCTGCCGGCAGCAAGCTGCAGAACAAGTTCAACTTCTACCTGGAGCGTGGCGTCATCTTTCTCCGTAATGGATTCACAAAACGACACCTTTTCGATATCTCTATTGCCAACACTGGACTCTCCATTACCGACTTGCCCGCATTCAGGGAAGCCGATGTGATTCACTTACATTGGATCAACCAGGGGATGCTTTCCCTGGATGAAATTGGCCGCATTATCGCCTCCGGCAGGAAAATTGTCTGGACGATGCATGACATGTGGCCCTTCACCGGCATCTGCCATCATGCTGCGGGATGCATCCGCTACGAAAGATACTGCGGAGACTGTCCATGGCTCAGAACACCCTCACGAAACGACCTGTCACATCGGCTGTTTATTACAAAGCAGGTTGTTTATTCCAGAGGAAGGATCACTTTCGTTGCGTGCAGCAACTGGCTCAGGGAACTGGCAGCAAAAAGTCCGCTCACAACAGGGCATCGGGTGGTTTCCATTCCCAACCCCATCGATACCGCTGTCTATATTCCCATGGATAAAAGTGAGGCGCGTCGTCGGCTGAATCTGCCGATGGACAAGAAAATAGTGCTTTTTGCAGCCGTAAAAGCTGCTGATCCGCGTAAGGGGATGGATTATCTGGCAGAAGCGAGCCGCATTATGGCGCAGCAACATGACGACATTCTCTTTTTGATTGCCGGCAACGACGGGGAGGAACTGGGAAAACGCCTCTCACTGCCTGCAAGGAGTCTGGGATATGTGGCGCCTCAGGATATGCCCGGAGTATATAATGCCGCCGACCTGTTCGTGACACCCTCTCTGCAGGAAAACCTGCCTAACACCCTCATGGAGGCTATGGCCTGCGGCACACCCTGTGTGGGGTTTCATACCGGTGGTGTCCCCGAGATGATCTCCCACGGCACAAACGGTTACGTAGCTGCATACAGGGATGCGGACGACCTTGCAGAAGGTATCCTTGGAATATTGTATGGAAATAATGGGAGACTGTTTTCATCGGAAGCACGCCGTAAAGTGGTGGAGGAATACAGTCAGGAAAAAATTGCCCAACGCTATAGGCAACTTTATGCAAACGAATAACAACATCACCGACCAGGCGCACTGGGATGCGTACTGGACTCATTACAGGTATGACCGGATACCCGACAAGGTGGTTTTCCATCCTTTTGTGAATCAGTTAAGACGGGGCAAGAGTCTCATTGATGTCGGCGGATTTCCAGGTGTATTTGCTGCCTGGTTTTACAAACATGGTATCACCGATGTGACCGTCCTTGATTTTCACTTGAACAGGGATATCGTCCACAATTTCGAGAAGATTAACGGCTTGCCCGAAAACAGTATCCAGTGTATTCACACCGATTTTTTCTCCTTCACGCCGGAGAGAAGATATGATGTGGTCTTTTCCTCCGGATTTGTCGAGCATTTTGAAGATACAGCGGATGTAATCAAAAGACATGTCGATCTGCTGTCTGACGAGGGCCAGTTACTCATCCTCCTACCCAACTTTCTGGGGTTGAACGGAATGATACAACGAAGACTGGACAGGGAGAACCTGGAGGCACACAACCTGAAGTCGATGCAAATACCTGCTCTTAAAGAGATTATGCATTCCTATCCTCTCCACGATGTTTCAGTGGAATACATCGGTAAACCCATGGTATGGCTTGAACCTAAACCAGAAAATGAAAACTTGCGAAAATGGGTGAAAGCACTGAGCTACGCCATTAAAATATGTCCCCTTCGGGGCAGGATGTTATCGCCCTTCATCGCCATATACGCCCGAAAATGAAATCATTATCCGTCATTACCGTCACCTATAATGCCGCCCTCACACTTGAGAGGACACTGAAGAGCGTCAGGGAGCAGACATACCCCCACATCGAGCATCTGATTGTGGATGGAGAATCGAAAGACAACACGGTAGCACTGATACAGCAATATGCACAGGAGAAGATGGTCTGGGTGAGCGAACCGGACCAGGGTCTCTACGACGCCATGAACAAAGCCGCAGGGATGGCTTCTGGCGACTATCTCTGTTTTCTGAATGCGGGGGATACTTTTTTCGCACCCGACAGTGTGGAAAAGATGATGCACACCATGGATCCCGACAACGCTCCCGATATTATCTATGGTGAGACAGCCATAGTGGATGAAAGAGGAGCCTTTCTTTCGATGCGCCGGCTGAAGGCACCGGACAGGCTTACCTGGAAAAGCTTCAGGCAAGGGATGCTGGTATGCCATCAGGCGTTTATAATAAAAAGGGAGCTATTTGAACCATACGACCTCTCATATCGCTTTTCCTCCGATTTCGACTGGTGCGTACGCATGATGAAGAAAGCATCATCGATTCACAATGCCCGCCTCACGCTGATCAACTACCTGAATGAAGGAATGACCACTACCCACCGGAAAGCATCACTGAAGGAACGGTACCACATCATGGCCCACTATTATGGATCGTTCTCCACTTTTTTACACCATCTCTGGTTTGTGGTGCGCGCGGTTTTGAAATAGGATGAGGGTGGAGCGGCTGACAGGCTGGTAAATTGATACTTTTTATATATTTCAAACTGTAAGCAGAATAACAAGAGCTGTGGGTCTATCTCCAACCGCTGTACTTACACTGTTTAATTCTAAAAAACTGATAGCTGATAACAAATCAATGAAAAGACGAAAGCTGAAACTTGAGGAACTACACCGCATCAGTGTAGGTGAGTTCCGTGTAGCACGGAAAATTCCCCTGATTGTGGTACTCGATAACGTAAGGAGCCTGCATAATGTCGGATCGGTTTTCCGGACGAGCGATGCCTTTCGTGTAGAGGAGATTATACTCTGCGGCATCACGGCGACGCCACCCAATGTGGATATCCATAAAACAGCTCTCGGGGCTGAGGATGCGGTCAAATGGCGTTATTTCGAAGAGACTCCAGAGGCGGTACAGACGTTGAAATCTGCCGGTTATACCGTTTTTGCCATTGAACAGGCTGAAAACAGCCTCTCACTAGAATCGGTTGTACTGGAAAAAGAAAAAAGATATGCCGTAATCTTCGGACATGAAGTACACGGCGTACAACAATCTGTAGTGGATTCATGTGACGGCTGCATCGAGATCCCTCAATATGGCACAAAACACTCCCTCAACGTGTCGGTCACGGCAGGCATTGTCATCTGGGACTTTTTCAGGAAGTTGATGTAATCCTGCAAGGATATTTTCATTAGTGGGGATGTTGCTCCACTGATTTCATACGGTACAGGCAAGCATAGGCCTACACGGATTCAAAATGTTCCAGCTTCACCATTTCCCCGTCGAAAACGGCATAAGAGAAAAAAGTAATCCAGTCACCCAACATGATCACATGAACCTGTTCCGCTATGGGTAGATCGAGCAGGATATGGCGGTGCCCGAAAACGAAGTAGTTGATATCGGGCGATGCAATCAGCTTTTTTTTCGCAAAAAGGATCAGATATTCCCGCTCTTCACCAAGATACGGCTGCACACCGCCGTTCTCACGGCTGCTGTTTGACCAGGCATGTGCCAGCGGAATCGTCCATCGGGGATGTATGGCAGAGAAGCACTTACGCAGAAACTTGCTGTGAAATATTTTCCGCAGCAGATGAAACGACCATGATTCATCTCCAAGGCCATCACCATGTGCCAGAAAAAATATTTTTCCTTGTATGTCGGTTGTCAGCGGCTCAAAATGAAGGATCATCCCACATTCTTTCGTGAGATAATCGGTGAGCCATATATCGTGGTTCCCTATGAAAAAATGGACCTCCACCCCGGCATCGGTCACCTCTGCCAGTTTACCCAGCAGACGGGTGAATCCTTTCGGCACCACATGTTTGTATTCAAACCAGTAATCAAAGATATCACCCAAAAGATAAATTGCCGACGCATCCTGCTTCACGAAATCAAGCCACCGGCATAACTTACGTTCTGCATCAATTGTGTTGGTATGAAACAGGGAACCCAGATGGGCATCGGCGAGAAAATAGACTTTTTTACTCACGGTTATGCTGTTCAAAGTCGTCGCGGAGTTACATCATCCCCAGTTCCAGCAAAGCCTCCTCACTCATCATGGAACGATCCCAGGGAGGATCGAAAGTGAGATTAAGGTCCAGGCTGTTCACTTCCGGAATGGACTCCACCTTTAGCTGCACATCCATCAGAATAAAATCGGCAGCGGGACAGCTGGGCGATGTAAATGTCATCTCTATGGTTACGTTGTTGTGGTCATCAATGTCCACATCGTAGATCATTCCCAAATCGTAAATATTTACCGGTATCTCGGGATCATATACCGTACGGAGCATGACTACTATCTTATCTTGTAATGCTTGTAATTCTTCGTTCATAACTTGCCTGTTTATTTATTAAACCGATTATCCGGCATATTGTTTATTTTACCCCAATATCCCTTCATCGGCATAACTGTAATAGCTCTCTCCGCACACAATGATATGGTCGAGCAGGGTGATATCCATCCACTGTGCGGCTTCCTTCAGTTTCCTCGTAATTTTTGTATCCTCCGGACTGGGCCGGCTATTTCCCGATGGATGGTTGTGTCCCAACAGGATGCCGGAAGCATAGTGTCCCAGCGCCTCGCGGAGGATCAGGCGAATATCCACCACTGTGCCTGAGATCCCTCCCCTGCTCACCTGTAGCATGTTCAACACCTTATTGGACCGGTCGGTAAGCAGCGCCCAGGTCTCCTCATGATTCAGGTCACAGAGGATAGGATAAAAATGATCGTAGGCATCACGCGAGGAAGTTATCTTCCTGCGTTCGACCGCTTCAGTCGCTTTTCTTCTTCGGCCCAGTTCCAGTGCGGCAATCACGGCAACAGCCTTGGCCTCACCGATACCTCTGAACTGCTTTATCAGATCGGTCACACCCACTCTTCCCAACCGGTTCAGGTCATTCTCCACACTGAGCAGAATACGTTTAGACAACTCGACAGCACTCTCCCTGTCATTCCCGGATCCAATCAGAATAGCAATCAATTCGGAATCCGAAAGTGCAGAAACCCCCTTGAGAACCAGTTTCTCCCGCGGACGATCCGCCTCGGCCCACTGCTTGATACTTAACTTGCTCATGATGTTCCGTTTCCGAAATTACATGCGACAAACATACATAAAAAAAATGAACCGGAAGTTCCCCCTCGCGGGAAAATAAAAGGACGGACATATATAATCACATGCCCGCCCTGGTGTAAAGTAAGGCTGAAAACAGATCTGCAATTATTCTCTCACACGTTCCACGTAAGAGCCATCGCGTGTATCTATCTTAATTTTTTCTCCCGTGTTGATGAACAAGGGCACACGCACCTCCGCACCGGTTTCAACGGTAGCTGGCTTCAATGTGTTGGTTGCCGTATCCCCCTTGATACCCGGTTCGGTGTAAGTAATCTCCAACACCACATGTGTAGGCATTTCTGCAGTCAAGATACTACCGCTTTCGGCATGCATCTGCACTTCCACCACATCTCCCTCCTTCAGAAACTGAACACCTTCTATCTGCTCCCCCGGAATAGGAATCTGTTCGAAGGTCTCGGTGTTCATGAAATTGTATCCCATGTCGTCGCGATACAGGTACTGAAAAGAACGACGTTCAATACGTACTTCATCTACCCTTACGCCGGAGTTAAAGGTTTTTTCGAGAATACGTCCCGTAGTCACATTTTTCAGTTTGGTACGCACAAATGCAGCACCCTTGCCGGGTTTTACATGAAGAAATTCAACAATAAAGTAATATTGTCCTTCCAGGTCGATGCACATGCCGTTCCTGAAATCAGCGGTTGTTGCCATAAATATTTAAAATAATTTTTTATAATGATTTGTATAAGAGCGCAAAAGTACTCAATCCATCGATAAAAAACAAATGAATTCCCTATTGTTTACAGGACTTTCACTGCATCCAACACCAGTTTAACGATGAACAACACAAATATGACCCACATAGTCACAGAGATATGTTTCCATTTTCCGCTTACTGCTTTCAACAAAACAAACGACAACATACCAAAGACAATCCCCTGTGCAATGCTGAAGGTAAAGGGCATCATCACGATGGTTAGAAAGGCGGGCAAAGCTTCCGTCATATTGTCAAAATTGATCTTTACCACCGCCGTGATCATAAATAATCCGACCAGGATCAACGCCGGAGCGGTAGCAGATGCGGGAACCATTAAAAAGAGAGGAGCCAGGAATAACGCCAGGGCAAACATAGTCGCCGTGGAGAGAGCCGTTAAACCGGTGCGTCCCCCTACAGCTACGCCAGATGCACTCTCCACATATGACGTCACCGTGCTGGTACCCAGCAGCGCACCGAAAGTAGTTCCGAGGGCATCGGCAAAGAGTGCCTTTTTTATCTGTGGAAAATTACCCTCTTTGTCGGTTATTCCAATTTTGGATGCAACACCCAAAAGTGTGCCAATTGTATCGAACAGGTTTACAAAGAGGAAAGTAAATACCACAATAAGCATGTCGAGCGTAAATATTTGAGTCCATTCAAACTGCATGAAAATGGGAGAGATATCAGGAGGCAGGGAGACGATATTTCCCGAAGGTAACTTTACAAGTCCAAGAATGATTGCAAACACAGTAGCCGCCACAATTCCAATCAGAAAAGCGCCATGTACTTTTTTAAAATAGAGTGCGGCTGTAAGAATAAGGCCCAATGAGGCGATCCATACATGCGGGTTCGACATGGTTCCAAGGGTGACCATCGTGTTTTCATCCCTTACAATAAGCCCGGCATTCTGCAGGCCAAGAAAAGTAATGAAAAGGCCAATTCCTACCGGGATGGCATTTTTGATCGTCGTGGGGATACTTTTTACAATCATTTCGCGCACATTGAAAAAAGTAAGGATAATGAAGACAATACCTTCAATAAAAACGGCCGTGAGCGCCATCTGCCAGGAGTACCCCAGGCCGAGCACCACCGAGAAAGCAAAGAAGGAGTTCAATCCCATACCCGGTGCCTGCGCGATGGGCAGGTTGGGGATAAATGCCATAAACAGGGTCCCCAGCACACTGGCAAGTGCCGTGGCGGTGAACAGTGCAGCTTTATCCATGCCCGATGCGCTAAGGATATTGGGATTCACCACCAGAATATAAGACATGGTGAGGAAGGTGATGATTCCGGCTATTAGCTCGGTACGTACTGTGGTCTTGTTTTGTTTTAACTTGAAAATTTTTTCCAGCATAATTGTCCCGTCTTATACATTAAAAATTCCACTTTGTGGCCAGGGTAGGAATGGCATAAAATTTACTTTCAGTGAATTTGTTTACAAAGTTGTAACTCAGCTCTATTTCGCTTCCAAACGAAAAGTTGGACGTGACGTTATACCATATCTGAGGCTCACTCAGGAAAACCATTTTTTTCCCTCCGGCATCGCTGCCTTCAGTAAAAGACTTATCCTCCGTCCAAAGATCCGCAAATCCGCCCAGGGAGAGCTTACCACCTGCCAGCGATGCATTCCAGGTGACCGTCCACTGTACATCGTTGCTCACCTCCTGGAAAGCATTCAGTTTATAGACCACATAGGTGTTCATATAAAATTCACCCAATTGGAACGGATAACCGAACCCTGCCATATAAGATGCCGGAATGGAGAAACCAGCATCGGACCCTCTTCTTAATCCCAGTCCACCGTTATATTCGATATGGGGAAAAAGTGGAAAATCGCCAAGTTTAAATTCACGGGCGATCTCGGCATAAACAAGTCCGGGATTTTTTTTGTCGTGATTGAAATCGAAGTCCGCAAACATGAATGTACTTCCCCAGCGGTCTGCCTTAAACATCTCAAAGGTTGCGGTCAGATAATTCGAAGGTGATACATCATCGCCATATAAAGAATGACGCGGATCAAAATGCAACTGTAAATTTTGTGCATGGACAGCTCCAAACACACAGAAGAGCAGAAGTGCAACTGAAATTTTACGTGTCATAAAATACATATAATGGTTAGTTTGTTTAAAGAAACGACAAAAGTATCAAAATATTGGCAAACCTCCATCAAACGCTTTTGACTTTCTGCTCTTTTTCATTCGGATTGCCAATCTTAACGCATAAATTTGTATTTTTGCCTTTTTAAAATTACCAGCCCCAATATGAACACAGATAAGGCAAACAATTTGGTTATTTACAACACCCTAAATCGGAAGAAAGAAGCTTTTGAACCGCTCCACCCACCCCTCGTTGGCATGTATGTATGCGGACCCACTGTCTATAGTGATATCCATTTAGGCAATTGCCGCACATTCATCTCTTTTGATTTGATCTACCGTTATCTGCTTCATCTCGGCTACAAGGTGCGTTATGTGCGGAATATAACCGATGCGGGGCACCTGGAGGGGGACCGTGATGAAGGTGAGGACAAGTTTGCGAAAAAAGCCAAACTGGAGCAGCTCGAGCCGATGGAGATCGTGCAAAAATATACCCTCGGCTTTCATGAAGTACTGGCACTTTTTAATACCCTTCCTCCCAGCATTGAACCCACTGCCACCGGCCACATCCTGGAGCAGATCGAAATGATTAAAAAGATACTCGATGCGGGATATGCCTATGAGGTAAGCGGTAGTGTCTACTTCGATGTAGAAAAATACAGCAGGGAGCATGACTACGGCACGCTGACCAACAGGAAACTGGAAGATATGATGGAAGGAACACGTGAACTGGACGGCCAGGATGAAAAAAGAGGACGCCTCGACTTTGCCCTCTGGATCAAAGCAAAGTCTGAGACGCTGATGCAATGGCCTTCACCCTGGGGGTGGGGTTTCCCGGGATGGCACATCGAGTGCTCGGCCATGAGTACCAAGTATCTGGGAACAACCTTCGATATTCATGGCGGAGGCATGGACCTGCAGGCTACACACCATACCAACGAGATCGCCCAGTCGCAGGCATGCAATCACACCGCACCCGTAAAATACTGGGTGCACACCAACATGCTCACTGTAAACGGGGCACGCATGTCGAAAAGTGCCGGCAACGGCTTCCTCCCCAAAGAGCTTTTTACCGGTAATCATCCCCTGCTGGAACGGGGCTACACTCCCATGACGGTTCGTTTCTTCATGGCCCAGTCACATTACCGGAGTACGCTCGACTTCTCAAACGATGCGCTGCAGGCTGCTGAGAAAGGTTATAAGAAATTGATGGAAAGCCTCTCTGCTTTGGAAAAAATTACAACTTCAGACTCCTCTTCGGTGAACATCAACGAGCTGGAGCAACGCTGTTATGCGGCAATGAATGACGACTTTAACAGTCCCATGCTCATTGCCCATCTTTTTGAGGGAGTGCGCATCATCAATTCTGCGCTCGACAAAAAAGAAACACTCACTGCAGCAGATCTGGGCACTTTGAAAAAGATCATGCATACCTTCATCTTTGAGGTGCTGGGGCTGGTAGATGAGACAAGACAAACGGCCGGAAGCGAGGTAATAGAGGGACTGATGCGGCTGATTATCGACATCCGTCAGTCGGCCCGAAACAACAGGGATTGGGCTACCTCGGACAAGATCAGGGATGCCCTGAAGGAGGCCGGCATTACCCTGAAAGACACCAAAGAAGGTGTGGAATGGAGGCTGTGACCATGCAAGTATTGATGTCGCCAGCAAAACTGATTTCTTTTCCGGACAAAAGAGACAAGTGCAAGACCACAGAGCCGCTTTTTCCGGATAAAACGAAGGAACTGATTGCCGTTTGTCAGCAGCTGTCGGAGAAAGAGATTGGAACAATCATGAAAATCAACCCCAAAATGGCACGTGAGGTTTATGAGCAGTTTCAGACCTTTTACTTCCGAACTACGCCTCAGCGTGCTGCAGCATTGGCTTATAACGGTATTGCCTACGCAGGATTGAATGCGCATGATTTTTTGGATGATGATATTGCTTTTGCACAACATCACCTCAATATCCTTTCGGGTCTCTATGGCATTTTACGCCCTTTTGACCTTATCAGGCCCTATCGTCTGGAGATGCAAAGACCGGTTGTATCCTCAGGCTATCGCAACCTCTACGAATTCTGGCAGGAGAAAGTAAACAGATATCTCGCAGACCGGTTCAAGAGGGAAGAAAAAACAATCATCAACGTCACTTCGGGTGAGTATGCAAAGGTGATACGGAAAAACGCACTTCCTGCAGGTTTACGCATTATCGATATCCGGTTTTTACAACATGAGAATGATTCGTTCAAACAAATTATCGTCCACACCAAAAAAGCCAGGGGACTGATGGCCCGTTATATCATCAAAAACAGAATCACCCATGCGGAGGATGTAAAGGGGTTCCACTACGAAGAGTACTTCTTCTATCCTGCCCTGTCTAAAGACAATGAGTGGGTCTTTGTGAGATAAAAGAATAAACATATGAACGGAAAAAGGATAACATTTGCCTCCAAAATAGGGGTAATCGCTGCGGCGGCAGGATCTGCCGTCGGCTTGGGTAATATATGGCGCTTCCCCAGTCAGACAGCCGATGGGGGAGGGGCAATCTTTATCCTGGTTTATATTGGATGCATTCTATTTTTTGGTATACCGCTGATGGTCAGCGAGTTTATTGTGGGAAGGTCGTCCCAGGCCAACACAGCAGGGGCTTTTCACAAACTGGCACCCGGTACGCCCTGGAAATGGGTGGGCAGGCTGGGCGTACTTACCGGTTTCATTATCATGGGATTCTACATGGTAGTTTGCGGATGGACCCTGGACTATCTGATGCAATCTGTCACAGGAAACCTGTATGCTGTAAATGATTTTTCAGCAAACTTCGCTTCGTTGCTAAGCAACCCATTGCGACAAATTTCATGGATGGTTCTCTTCACCCTCCTGACATCATTCTTCATCCTCTCGGGCGTGAAAAGGGGAATCGAACAATCATCGAAGATCCTGATGCCGATACTCTTTCTGTTACTTATCATTCTTGCTCTGCGGGCTATCACGCTGGAAGGTGCTTCCGGCGGCCTCTCTTTCCTCTTTATGCCCAGCCTGGAACAGGTGAAGCCTACTGTCTTTCTCGATGCAATGGGTCAAGCCTTCTTCTCCCTCTCCATCGGTATGGGCTGTATGATTACTTACGGCTCCTACTTCAATAATCGCATCAACCTCACAAAAACTGCGATGCAGGTAGCCATTCTCGATACGCTGGTAGCCATACTCGCCGGAATGATCATCTTTCCAACCGCCTTTGCATTGACAACCAACCCCGAAACCATTGTCGATGAGTTGGTAGCCGGCGGACCCGGTCTGCTTTTCATCACCCTTCCCGGGTTATTTAATCAGATGCCGGCCTCCATGTTATGGGCAGCCATGTTT
This sequence comes from Proteiniphilum sp. LBM24028, assembly GCF_056629195.1. Classification (NCBI taxonomy): domain Bacteria; kingdom Pseudomonadati; phylum Bacteroidota; class Bacteroidia; order Bacteroidales; family Dysgonomonadaceae; genus Proteiniphilum; species Proteiniphilum sp. LBM24028. The sequence goes on from NZ_CM152817.1 coordinate 3,125,405, forward strand.
TTCTGTCTGCTGACACTCGCGGCAATTACATCCACCATCTCATTGATGGAAGTAGTCACTCTGTATTTGCATGAAGAGTACCGCCTCTCCCGAAAAATGAGTACCCTTATTGTCACCGTGGGTGTCATCATCCTGGGAATGATCTCCTCATTCTCGGTTTCTTTTTTCAATTTACTCGACATCAGCTCTGCCAAGTTCATGCTTCCCGTCGGCGGTTTCTTCATTAGCCTTTTTGTGGGATGGTATCTGGACAAAAAGCTGGTATATGCACAACTGACCAACCAGGGAACACTGAAGCCAGCTATCGGTTTTCTGAAAACCTATATCTTCCTCTTGCGTTATATAGTACCTCCTGCCATCCTCGCCATATTTATCTATGGTCTAACAGGCTGACAACATACCGGCACGTTACAGTTGCCGACAAGACTAAGTACTGAAAATCACCGGAAAGAGACGGAAAATTAATTAAAGGATTTTAAACAACCTAAAACAGAAAAGAAACTGCCTGTCTTCGCTTTAAAATGATTATTTTTGTACCAAAAGCTCCACAGAGATGCCAAAGCAATATAAAATTTATCCTCCCGATACGATTCGTGCCACTGTGCAACTTCCTTCATCAAAAAGCATGAGCAACAGGGCGCTTATACTCAACGCCCTCAGCCTAAGCCACTACCCTATCCGGAATCTTTCCGACTGTGAAGATACCAGGGTCATCATTGATGCTTTCAATTCAGATTCCAACATGTTCGACGTAAAAGGTGCGGGTACGGCCATGCGCTTTCTCACTGCCTTCCTGGCAGGCATGGAAGGAGAGTGGATCATCAAAGGGTCCAAAAGAATGCATGAACGTCCCATCCATCCGCTGGTGGAAACACTCACTGCACTGGGCGCCGAGATTGAATATCTCGAAAAGGAAGGTTTCCCTCCCTTACGAATCAAAGGACGAAAACTTAAGGGAGGAGAAGTGTATCTCTCCGGCAATATCAGTTCGCAATTCATATCTGCCTTGCTGATGATTGCACCGCTCATGGAGAACGGACTGATCATGCACATCGAAAAAAAGATTGTTTCCAAACCCTATATCGACCTGACCATGGCAATGATGGCACAGTGCGGGGTTACAGCCAAGTGGGCCGGCAACGATATTCTTGTGAAGCCGCAGCAGTATCAGGCCATTGAATTGGAAGTGGAGACCGACTGGTCCGCAGCCTCCTATTGGTACGAATTGGCTGCATTGATGCCCGGTGCTGAAATCAGACTGCAGGGATTACGTAAAAAAAGCCTGCAGGGCGATGCCAATGTCGCTAACCTGTTCAACGACCTGGGAGTCACCACGGAATATATAGAAGAGGGAGTAATCATTCGTCATACAAAGAAAAAAGCCAAAAAATTCTTTCACGATTTTGTCAATGAACCTGACCTGGCACAAACATTTGCGGCTACCTGTTGTTTTATGGGTGTACCGTTTCTTTTCTCGGGCGTACAGAGCCTGAAGATCAAGGAGACAAACCGGGTACAGGCCCTGATCGATGAATTAAAAAAGCTGGGCTTTGTGCTCAGGGAAAGAGAGAACGGCATGCTAGAATGGGATGGAGAGCGTTGTTTCCCGGAGAAGGAACCTGCAATAAATACATACGATGATCATCGTATGGCCATGTCCTTCACACCAGGAGCTATCACATTCCGTTCACTGATTATCAACGACCCGCATGTTGTAACCAAATCATACCCCCGCTTCTGGGATGATTTGAGAGACGCGGGGTTTATTATAGAAGAATAGAAGAAAGGAAACTGATTATGCAACCCATTGTATTATTTATCGGTATCATTCTCTTTTTTGTGCTGGCCCTGACCATCACCAATCTTATCCAGCGAAAAAGAGGAAATACACAAACCCGTGTGATGCCCCCTCCCTCCATCGATCTGGGCGAAGGGGGTTGCTGTGGTGCACACGAGGTGTGTGAAAAAGACAGCCTCATTGCTGCTTTTGTAGAGAAACCGGAGTACTTCGACGACGAGGAACTCGACAAGTTTGTCCGTCGCGATTCGGGTCAATATAAGAATACTGAAGTGGATGAATTCAGAGAAGTATTTTACTCCGTCCTCGATGAGGAAAAACCGCGCTGGGTACGAAGCCTGCAAATGCGGGAAATCTCTCTTCCCGATCAGATGAAAGATGAAGTGCTGATGTTTGTAAATGAACTGAGAGAGCATAAGATGCACGCCTGACCCCGGACAGATGAATATCCCCGAACTACTTCAGTATGCCTTTTTCCGGAATGCCCTGTTGGGAAGCCTCTTCGCGAGCATCGCCTGCGGCATCATTGGAACATACGTTGTTTCACGCAGGTTGGTATTTATCAGCGGAGGCATTACACATGCTTCCTTCGGGGGATTGGGCATAGGTTTTTATTTCTCTCTCCATCCCATCCTGTCTGCCATGGCTTTCTCCATACTTTCCGCCTTTGGCATCCAATGGCTTTCCCGCAGGCAGAACGTGCGGGAAGATTCCGCCATCGCCGTTTTCTGGTCGCTCGGCATGGCCCTGGGTATTGTACTTACCTTCCTCTCACCGGGATATGCCCCCAACTTGTCGGAATATCTGTTTGGAAATATCCTCACGATCACACCAGCCGACATTATGGCTCTGGTTGTCTTGTCGTTTGCATTGGTGCTGTTTTTTGCACTTTTTTATCATGCCATCGTCTCCGTATCGTTCGACACCGAGTTCGCACAAACCCGGCGTATTCCAACCCAGTTTATTGAATATACCATGATGTTGTTCGTGGCTGTCACCATTGTGCTGAACATCCGCCTGGTTGGCATTGTCCTGCTCATGTCGCTAATCACTGTCCCGCAGATGACCGCCAACCTTTTTACAGTGAACTACTCTAAAATCATTTTTCTTTCCGTTGTTTTCAGCTTCATGGGCTGTGTGACCGGACTCATTCTGTCATACTATCTGAATGTGCCGTCGGGTGCGTTCATCATCTTCGTACTCATCGTCATGTTTTTCCTTGCCAAAGCAGTGAAAGCCATCGGAATAAAAGCCAAAAAGATGCAATTGGCAAAATAAAACCCTGTTTCTGTCGTTAACAAAAGGAACTCGTTACTCTTTAAAAAGGATTGTGGTGACGATAAAAATAAATACGGCATATTGCGTAATCATTCTCTCCGGAATGATTCTTGGCATGGGTTGTTCTACCAAAAAGAACACCCCGGGCACACGCGCCTACCACGAACTGACCACCCGTTACAATATCTATTTTAATGCATCAGAGGCTTATAATGAGATTCTGGAAAATCAGCCGGATAACTTCCCTGAAAACCATACGACCTTACTCCCCTTTTATCCTTCTGTGCCCGTGCAGGAGGAGAAAACACACGGCGGCCCGTTCGACCCGGTAGCAGACAAACTGTTGAAGGCCATCCAGACACATTCCATTACCGCAAAGCCACGACGTAACCCTTCTCAACCGCAGACACAGGCATTGAGGCAATGGCTGCAGCAGGAAGAATTTAATCCGTTCATCCACAACGTCTGGATGCTGCTGGGTAAAGTTCATCTGCAAAACAGGGATTACGAAGATGCACTGGAAACATTTATGCAAATTCAGCGCCTGTTCAAGCAGGAAAAAGACCTGATCACCGAGACCGAGATTTGGCTGCTGCGGATCTATACGGAGACAAACCGAACCTATGATGCCGAGAACATCATCTATATGCTGCAAAGTAAGACTCTCCCGCCCCATCTGCACGATCTGTACTTGGAGACATATACTGCCTGGCTCATTCACAGGAAAGAGTATGCTGCCGCCATCCCCTGGCTGAAGAAAACCATTGACAGGGAGAGAAATTTCAGACAAAAAAAGCGTCTTCAGTTTTTGCTTGGACAAATCTATGCTCTTAACGGCGAAAAGGCAGCGGCGTACCGGGCTTTTGAGGATGTGAAAGGACTTAGGACACCGGCCGAATTCAGCAGAAATGCCACCCTGGCACAATTGGCGCTGCAAGAAAGGCCGGTCACGACCGAAATACCGGACCCGACTGAAAAAAATTCTTCCATTATAAAACCCGACTTGCCTGCAGATGGACTGAACAGCGATTCCACCCTGATGACCAATCCGGAACAGGCATATTTATTTCAGGATTATTATCGGGCCTATCTGAAACGCTCTTCAGTCAGGGAACCGGCAACCGAGTCCATACCAAGGCCTTCATCTTATCCCGAAACAGCCACTCCCTTTCCCGCGCAATCATCATCAACCCACAGAACAAAAACGATGGAGGAGCTGAAGAAGCAGCTTGAACAAAAAGCGGCCGAGGCATTACGACAAAATCAGAAAGCAGTCACAAACAAAAGCAGGGAAAAACTGTTGAAAGAACGGGAAAAGGAAAGAAAGGAGAAGATCCGCCAACGTGAAAGGGAGCTCCGGGAGCGGCAACGCAAAAGAGAAGCAACCATTAGACAGAGAGAACAACAGAGAGAACAACAAATGCGCGAGCAACAACGACAATGAATAAAATAGTATTTGCGACCAACAACAGACACAAGCTCGATGAGATCCGGAAAATAACAAACGGATTGTTACAAATCCTCAGCCTCGACGATATCCATTGTACCGATGAGATTGAGGAAACAGGTACTACGCTTGAGGAGAATGCGCTTCTTAAGGCACACTATGTGAAAGAAAAATATGGCTATGATTGTTTCGCCGATGACACAGGCCTGGAAGTGGAAGCACTCGGCGGTGCCCCGGGAGTCTATTCATCACGCTATGCCGGCGAAGCATGCAACCCGGCAGACAATATGCAGAAGCTGCTCCATGCACTGAGGGGAGTAGAGAACCGTAATGCCCGCTTCCGTACGGTAATAGCACTGCTGCTGGGCAATGAAAAGCACTTCTTTGAAGGGGTGGTTAACGGAAAGATCATCGAAGAGAGAAGAGGAGAAGCCGGGTTTGGGTATGATCCGGTTTTTATACCCGAAGGAAAGGATCAAACATTCGCAGAGTTGGGTAACAACGTGAAGAATCAGATAAGCCATCGCGCGCTGGCTACCCATCAGCTGGCAAAATTTCTTACCAAACGATAACAGTGTTTTCCGCTCATCTCTTCATCTGTTTCACAAAATTTACCTATCTTTGGAAACATACATTCTATAACTCAAAAAATAACCTATGTCGACCAACATTCGCACGGGCATTATCGGTTACGGACTTTCCGGCCGTGTTTTTCATGCCCCCTTTATTGATGTGGTGGAGGGATATGAACTGACCAAGATCAGCACCTCCAAACCCGAAAGCATCGCACTTATCGAAGAGCGTTATCCCGTGACGGCAGTCGTACCCGACGGAAAGAGTATCATTGATGACCCTGAAATCGATCTCGTCATTGTCACCTCTCCCAATACCGATCATTTCCGATGGGCCCGGGAAGCACTTCTGGCAGGTAAACATGTGGTGGTGGAAAAGCCTTTCACCGTAAACGTGATGGAAGCTGACGAACTGATTGAGATCGCCCACAGACAAAATAAGATCCTGACCGTCTATCATAACCGACGTTTTACCAGTGACACGCGAACAGTCAAAAAGCTACTCAACAGTGGACTACTGGGTGAAATTGTGGACTACGAATCTCACTTCGACCGGTATCGTACCGATCCTCGTCCCAATGGAGCCTGGCGCGAACAACCCCTCCCGGGATCGGGTATTTTCTACGATCTGGGTTCCCACCTTATCGACCAGGCGTTGTGGTTCTTTGGCATGCCCGAAGCCGTCACGGCCGAAATCAACTCCCAGCGTGCATGGGCGAAAGCCGACGACCATTTCGATGTACGGCTCCACTACACCACCTTTACCGCCACACTGAAATCGGGCATGATCTGCCGCATTCCGGGACCCACCTTTATGCTCCATGGGACACAAGGTTCCTACGTGAAATATGGACTCGACGTGCAGGAAGCGACTCTCGACAGCGGTGTCATTCCACAAGGAAAGGATTGGGGACGTGAGCCGGAAAACATCTGGGGAACGATCAACGCCGAATACAAGGGAGTGAAGATACAGGGAAAACTGGAGAGTGAGCCGGGCGATTACCGCGACTATTTTATCAACCTGCGTGATGCCATATTGGGTAAAAGTGAAATCGCTGTGAAGCCGGAGGAAGCCCGCAATGTAATGTATATCATTGAACTCGCATTCCAAAGCAGTAGGGAGAAAAGAACCGTCGTAGTATAATAAAGAAACTTACTAAAGAAATAGTTGCTCCGGCGATACTGATCACCGCCCCGATCACCTGGCGGGCGGTGATTGTCATATCCCTTTTTGCAATTTTCTTTATTCACAATCCCCTATTTTTATTATTTTTGTAATCTCTACAAACACTGATTGTCGATGCAGTTTTCAGAGAAACAGTTTTCCAAATATTTCCACACCCACTATCGTCCGCTTTGTCTGCACGCTCTACATTTCATGGGTAATGTCGAGGAAGCCGAGGACGTTGTACAGGAGATCTTCATGAAACTGTGGGACAAAAGAGAACAACTTGAAACGATACAATCGATAAAATCGTATCTCTATAAAGCGGTTCGGAACAATTGTCTGACCCGCATTCGCGATGCAAAGCCCACCACGCCGCTGGAAACAGTTGCACACGATCAACTGCTGCCGGAGGATGAGCAGGAAGAACGCAGCGAGATGGAAGCCCGCATCTGGAAGATGATTGACGAGCTTCCGGAACGCCGTCGCCAGATCTTCCTAATGGCAAAGCGAGATGGGTTAAGCTACAGGGATATTTCAGAACAAACCGGGCTAACCGTAAAGACCATTGAAAACCATGTCTTCCGTGCCATGCAATCGCTGCGCACCAAAGATTTCAATGCCTATCTTTTCTTCTTTGCCTGAACAATTGCCCTGAATAAAAACAGACAAGCTGCTCGAGTTACTCCCCTGTTTTTTCAACCGATAAGCCGCACAGGGAAGAATAATTGAAAATTCTTCGCGATCGTGTGAGAGATTTTATTTTTTTTGCGTCTCATGTATAGAAAGCGTTTGAAACTGATATATGCAACAGAACAGAAACGACATCGATGAATCTATCCGCTTTGTGGCACAGCACTACCGTCAAGGGGTGTTCGATACTGCAAAAGGGTGGAAAAGGCTGACACATTCACTTCAGGAATTCAGGAGGGTGCAATATCTCTCACTTGTGACACGCGTGGCAGCTGTTGCCCTGTTACTGATAGTCACCGGAATCGGTATCTGGATATCGGTAAACCGCCCGAGTCAGCTTCTGGCTGAATCCGACAACACCATATTCAGTCTGCCCGATCACACCGAAGTAGTGATGCAGGAAGGGGCAGAGCTGACCTACGACCGTCACTTCGGGAATCGTTACCGTCATGTCTCCATGCACGGCAATATTCGTTTCAGTGTGACGCACGATGAGACCATGCCATTTATCGTTTTTACACCCACAGCCAAGATCACGGTGTTAGGGACAGTGTTCAATGTGTCGGAGAACGATGAAGGAACGGAACTATCGGTTATTTCGGGGAAAGTCCTCTTCACACCCGAGTCACCCGCTGTACAGATTCTTTGTACAAAAGGTATGCGTGTACACTACCGGGAGAAAGGAAAAGAGATCAACGTATTCTCCGACGACACATCCATCTTCTATAGCGCCGAGCGAAATGAGCTCTCAATCAATAACGCCACCCTCGAACAGTTGCTCATGCTGTTATCACAATACTACAACGTACAAATGAAAGCACCTGAAGAAGAGTTGCCGTTGCGTCTGACCAGTACTTTTTCAGGGAAAAGCATCATTGAGATCCTGAACATCATAAATATAACGTTAGATTCCCATATACAAATCGTGAATTAACTTTATTCTTTTTTAATGGAACGCTACATCCTCTTTTTTCTGCTGTTCATTTGCCTCCACACGGGAGCATCCGAACAGCAAAAAATCACCATCCGCGCAGAACGGAAATCGATCACCGAACTGATCAGACAGATTGAATCCCAAACCGATTATCGCTTTTCATACAATCCTGATTTGCTGAAAAAACTTCCACCCATATCGATACGAGTAGAGGATGAAACCATTGAGAACGTGCTGGCAGCTTTATTTGATAAGACCGATATACAGTTTATCATTCGTGATAAGTTCATCATCCTGAAAAAACGGCAGAAAGAAATCACCATCAGTGGTTTTATCCATGACCGTGAATCACATGAGACCCTTATATCCGCCAACATCATTGATCTTGTTTCCGGACAGGGTGCCGTCAGCAACAATTTCGGGTTTTACAGCCTCACCCTTCCACCAGGGAGTTTAACCCTCCGCCCCAGCTATGTGGGATATGCCACCGAACACCATCCTTTTATCGTAACACAGGACACCGTGATCCATTTTTATCTGCGTCCCTCTTCGTCACTGAAGGAGGTCGTGGTGGAGGGTGACTTGCGAAACCCGATACAACATGCAGAAACAGGGAAGATCAGTTTTAATGCCGGAACACTGAATGCTGTTCCGGCATTAATGGGTGAACACGACGTGATTAAGGTCCTGCAGCAACTGCCCGGTGTGGCAGTGGGTAGCGACGCCATGGCAGGGTTATATGTACGTGGCGGCAATGCCGATGAAAACCTCTACCTTGTGGATGGAAATCCGCTCTACCATGTGCACCATCTGTTGGGGCTGTTTTCCACCTTCAATCCCGAGGCGGTGAAAACAATGGATTTTTACAAGGGTAGCTTTCCGGCGCGGTATGGCGGGCGGCTCTCATCTGTAGTTGATTTGCGGATGAACGACGGAGATATGAAACAGATGTCCGGAACCGCTTCCATCGGGCTCATCTCCTCTCGCCTGAACCTGCAGGGCCCCATCGTCAAGGATAAAACATCATTCTCTGTCTCGCTCCGCCGCACTTATCTCGACTTGCTTGTGCGGCCGGCACTCTACTTCATGAACCGGCAAAACAAAAAAGACGATCCGGAAAACCACGATAAAATTGACTTTGCCTATTATTTTTATGATTTCAACGCGAAGATCAATCACAAGTTTTCAGACAAGAGCCGTCTCTATCTGAGCTTGTACAACGGCAAAGACAAACTGTTCTTCAACAACGAATCAAGGTACGGAAGTACGAACCAGTATGACGGAACAACGGGAGAAGCCGAAGCCTATCCGGTTACCAACCACAGCACCGAGACGGCAAACATGGATATCGGCTGGGGAACAGGCATGGTATCGCTGAACTGGGCTTATGCTGTGAACAGCAAGCTATTTTCCAATGCCACACTGATATATAACCGCTTCAGTTCTGATATTTCGCTTTATTCGGAAAACGAGGATTTTTATACAACTACCAATCCTGTGACGGATACAAAAGAGCTCGTGAAAACCTCCCAATTTTTTAATCCTGTATACCGGTCGGGCATCGAAGACTTGGGTTACCGCCTCGATTTTGATTATGCATACGACAACAATCACCTGATCCGCTTTGGCACAGCCCTCCTGCAACACAACTTCCGCCCCGAGGAGAGTCGAATCTACCGGAGAGAGACTGATGGGGAAAGAAAAAAAAACGACACCATCACCTATGCCGATGAACGAATCAGGGTGAAAGAGCTCTCTCTCTACGCCGAAGACGAAATGGCCTTCGGCAAGCGACTGAAGGTGAACGCCGGCATGCATCTCTCCGGCTTCTTCGTGCAGGGAAAATCCTACCTGAGCGCACAACCCCGTCTCTCGGCACGCTATCTCCTGTGGGACGATCTCTCGATGAAAGCCTCCTACGGCAGGATGAGTCAGTACGTGCACCTGTTGCAGAGCAGCTACCTCAATTCTCCCAACGATTTATGGGTGCCGATCACCAAAAATGTGAAGCCACTCTCCTCCTATCAGTTCTCGGCGGGGCTCTATGGCAGATACCATGGTTTTGATCTGTCGGCAGAGACCTACTACAAGAAATCGTCCAACCAGGTGGAGTATAAAGACGGGGCCAGCATCCTTACAGGCAATAGCAGATGGGAGGATCGTGTTGCACAGGGAATTGGCACATCATACGGCGTGGAGCTGATGGCAAAAAAGAACATCGGCAACAGTTCGGGATGGATCGGATACACGCTCTCATGGGCTGACCGGCGGTTCCCCGGGGGAGAGATCAATCAGGGAAAGAGCTATCCGGCGAAACAGGACAACCGGCACAAGATCAATGCCGTTTTCATGCACAAGTTCAACCGCAAATTCGATCTTAATCTTTCCTGGATCTATGCCACAGGTAACTGGACTACCCTGCCGGAGGAGGAGTATATCAACATGCATGGCGTGAAGGAGCCTTATATAGAGCGACGGAACAATTACAAGATGCCCAACTATCAACGACTCGACTTAAGTTTCAATTACTACCGCCACAAGAAGAGCGGCAGGACGGGTATCTGGAATATCAGCATCTATAACACCTATGCCCACCACAACTCCTTTCTGATACTACCTTCAGAGAAATTCGCTCCCAATCCGGACACGGTAGACGGATATCCGCAAAAGAGTATTCCGGCATACCAGAGTTACTGTCTCTTCCCCATCATTCCCTCCTTCTCCTATACTTATAAATTCTAAAAAAATGAAGCGTCCACAATACATACTGCAAACAATACTGCTGATGACTTTGCCGCTCCTTTTTGCCGCCTGTGAGAAAGAGATCAGACTGGATATGGATGGCTACAAGCCCAGGATTGTGATGAACGGTATCATCTCTCCCGATTCACTCATCGAGATAAGGGTCAGCAAAAGTTTTCTCTATACCGACACGTTTACCGAAAAGAGTCGCCTGGGTAATGCTACCCTCACATTGTACATCAACGGCGAAGAACGGGAGAAAATGGTGAAGATCGGCACCGAGAGCAATACAAACCAAGACCGTCTCGGGTTTCAGTATACCGCATTGATGACCCTTTTCCGTTCAACCGTGCGTCCCAAGACAGGAGACCGGATCCGTATCGAGGCCTCAGCAGAAGGGTTCAATACCGCCTGGGCGGAAACCACCATACCGTTGCCGCCACAGATCAACCGGATCGACACAGCCACCTTCTTCACGGCACAAAGAATCATGGAGGAGATCAACAACGAATATTATCCCGGTTATGGAGTAGGCACCCTCTACCCTGACAGCATCCATGCAGAGGAACTATACCGCAATCTGCGCATAAGGGCGTCAATCACCACTCCACCTTCCAAGCTGTCTCAATATTTCATGTTAAGACTGCGAAGCTGCAACGACCGGATACCAGACCACCCGGATATGAACGGATACTTTCTCGGTTTGTATACAAATGATGATCCCATTTTTAAGGAGAGCTACCGAAGTAGCCTCCTCGAGGATCTCTTAACGGAGGGTCCATCCTACGAAGGAGTAAAATATTTCGACTCGGCAATATTTTCAGACAAGCTGTTCCGAAACAACAGCTACACGCTCGATTTCTCGATTACCGACTATTATCCGATCCTCACTACCTACGAGAAGACCGGGGAGACAACGGAATGGGGGTATCCCGTCTACATACCGGTAAAAACGGAAGTGCTCAATCCGCCTCTCGAAGTGCAGTTCACGCTTATTTCTCCTGAATTGTACCCCTATTACCGAAAAGGAAGATATGACCCACACAGCGACGAAGAGTCGTTCAGACAGATCTCCGAGCCGGAGATGACCTACGGCAACGTGCACAACGGCATCGGCGTTGTAGGGGCAGTATCTACCGCGACGGCGCATATTCATCTGCCCCCATTTTCAGGAGGTGGTAACAGGGTACCCAGGAGATAACCGGTTGCAGATACGAACAGCCATGGCAAAAAGATGCCAACACTTGGGGAAACGACTTATAAAAAGAAGATTGAAGCTCCGGCAATACTGATTACCGCCCCCATCACCTGACGGGCGGTGATCTTTTCTTTAAACATGATGGCAGAGGGTATGATAATGAAGATGGGCGTCAGTGCCATCAGGGCCGAGGCGATGCCTGTCTCGGTATGCTGCACGGCGAAGAGCGACAAGGCTACACCGACGAAAGGGCCGAATACAGCACCCACGGTAATCCCCTTCATCCCTTCCTTGTCGCCGGCAGCCAGGAAGACCCGCTTCCACCTGCGCATAAAGGTGACCAGCAGGGCAAAAGCAACAAACCCGAAGATGGCTCGTATCTGCGTGGCCGCCACTGCATCGTAATCGCCCATCCCCTTTTTACTGAGAATAAGGCCAACCGCCTGTCCGAGGGCACCACCCAATGCATAGAGAAATCCCCGTAGCGGCACATTCAGTTTTAATCTTTTTCCAGCCACCACAATCATGATGCCCGCCACACTTACCACGATACCCAGTATGCTCTTGGGCGACAGGATCTCCTGCAGAAAAAACCAGCCGATGACGGCAGTGATCATGGGGGCGAGGCTCATGACCAACTGGGAAGTACGGGATCCGATGAGGAGATAAGACCTGAATAAAAACAGGTCCCCCAGGAAAAAGCCAACGATACCCGATATACCCAACCAGAACCAGTTATAGGGTGTGGCATCTATCGGGAAAAACATGCCACGCGTAGCAAGCGTGGTAAGTCCCAGGAAGATAACTCCCAGAAATATACGGATGATATTCACCGACAGCGATCCCACCCGCCGTCCGGCTTTCTCAAAGAAGATGGCACTCAGTGTCCAGCAAACAGCCGTCAGCAAAGAGGCTATTTCACCAATGTGTGTTTGAAGAAGCATGGAACAGGTCGTCTGTTTTTAGGGTTCCACCACAAACGATTTGCAAAGGTAATATCTGTGAACCAATTTATTCATTTTTATTCCGGAAATTACATTTTTCATTATTATCTTACAATTATTGCTTTATAATAATTATCTTTACGTAATGGTACCCGATTGAGTTTAAAATTATGAAACGGGCATGAATTGCTTTGCAATCGACGTAGTCAAAATCATTTCGGCCAAGGAGATGATTATTTGCGAGCTCGATACACCTGAATGAACAAATAAAAAATCGTATGAAACGAGCATGAATTACGAAGTAATCGACTTTATCAAAATCATTATCACACAAGATCATGACTAAAGCGAGTTCCATATGACACCATTGAAAATAAATATTTTAGTCGTATGAAAAAGATTACCAACCCATTTATTACCAGTGGCTATTTATCGCCGCATTATTTCTGTGATCGAAAAGAAGAGACAAAAGAGTTAATCGGAAATATCGCGAATGGCAACAATGTAGCACTTATTTCTTCGCGCAGAATGGGAAAAACGGGACTCATCACCCATTGCTTTACAAAACGTGAAATAGCAGATAAATACTACACATTCTTTATTGATATTTATCCGACCGGCTCCATTCGTGATTTTGTTTTCACGTTAAGCAGGGAGATTGTAGAGCGACTGAAACCTTTTGGTCAAAAAGCATTAGAAATATTCCTGACCATTGTCAAATCATTGCAGGCCGGAGTCTCATTCAACGTGACGGGTGTACCGTCATTTAATGTGAAACTGGGCGACATCAGGTCCGTGGAGACCACGCTGGATGAGATCTTCCAGTATCTGAACCAGGCGGGAAAACCTTGTCTGGTCGCAATCGATGAATTTCAACAGATTAACCATTACAGGGAAAAGAATGTGGAGGCACTGCTTCGGACCCACATACAACAGTGCCACAATGCACGTTTCATCTTCGCAGGCAGCCAGCGTCATATTATGGACAAGATCTTCACAAGCGCTTCACATCCATTCTATCAAAGTGTATCCATACAGCATCTTGAAGCCATCTTCATGCAGGAATACACACAATTTGCGTTGGGCCACTTTGAGGAAAACGGCAAATACATCTCTCCTGAGATGGTGGAATCGGTATACAGACAATTTGAAGGCATCACCTGGTATATGCAAAAAATATTGAACACCCTCTTCTCGATGACTCCTGGTGAGGGCAAAGTGACGAAGAGCATGGTAGAGGAGGCTGTTGAGAAAAACGTAAATTCATATGATTACAGTTATTCAGAGACACTGTTCCGCCTCCCGGCAAGACAGAAAGAACTGCTGATAGCCATAGCCAAGGAGGGAAATGCCAGAGAGATTACCTCTGCGGAGTTTGTCAAGGAACACAGTCTCACTTCATCCAGTTCTGTGCAGTCTGCCATCAGGGGGTTACTCGACAAGGATTTCGTCACGCTGGAGCGTGGCGCTTATCACGTGTACGACAAGTTCCTTTCATTGTGGATCAATCGCAATTATTAGCTTTGTGGCCGCATCATCAATTGATTTCTCACTTTCCAACAGCGAGATAAATTTACTGCCGATGATGGCTCCCGAAGCTTCACGGCAGGCTGCATTGAATGTCTCCCTGTTGGATATTCCGAATCCGATCAGGCGAGGATTTCGCAGCTGCATGGTGTTCACCCGACGGAAATAGGCCAGATTTTCATCACTGAATGCATTCCTGGCTCCGGTTACCGAAGCGGATGAAACCATATAGATAAAGCCGGAGGTATGCTGGTCGATCATTCTGATCCGCTCTTCCGATGTTTCGGGCGTAATCAGCATAATCACATGTAATCCGTATTTTTCAGCCACCGGCTTGTATGACTCCATGTATTCCGCAAAGGGAAGGTCGGGGATGATGAATCCATCGACCCCACACCGTGCCGCTTCACGGCAGTAATTCTCAAAACCGAATTGAATGATGGGGTTGAGGTAGCTCATCAGCACCAAAGGGATCGATGCAGTCTGCCTGATGTCAACCAGCTGGTCGAAAAGTACTTTCAGGCTCATCCCGTTTTTCAGCGCCTCGGCACCCGATGCCTGAATCACCGGCCCGTCGGCCATCGGGTCACTGAACGGCACACCTATTTCGAGCATGTCAACCCCTCTCTTCTCCAGTGCCTGTATCACTTTCACGGTGTCATCAAGTGCCGGATAGCCTGCAGTAAAATAGACCGATAGTACATTGTTTTTCTTCTCCTTAAATAGTTTGTCGATTCTGTTCATAATATTCTTGTTTCTTATTTCTTGCTCCTTGACTCTCGGCTCTTGGCTCTTGGCTCTTGTAATAACTCCAACCTTCCAAAAAGCCGATCGCTGATAACTGACCGCTCTTAACGGAATTCTTTTATAAATGTTTTAATCAGCTCAATATCCTTCACCGCCGGTCCAATCTCAAATCGGCTGTTGATATCGATCCCCGCAAACCGGGGATGAGCAAATGATTTAATTTCCTCCACATCTTCAGGAGAGATACCGCCACTCAGCAGAAAAGGTGTGTCTCCGTGATAGTCGGACAACCTGCTCCAGTCGAACTTCTTTCCCGAACCGCCATGATGTGTTGTTTTCCGGTCGAAAAGGAAATAATCGCATTTCCCTTCGTAGGCATCCAGTTGCCCAGCGGGTATGAAACCATCTTCATCTATCCCGAATGACTTGATGACCCTGTACCCCTCTTCGCGCAGATTGATGCAATACCAGAGCGGCTCACTCCCATGAAGTTGAATGGCATCCAGCCTATTTTGCGCTGCACGCTCCCGTACGATCTGGGGATCCTGGTCGACAAAAACGCCTATTTTCTTTACTTTTGAAGGGATATAACGCAAGCTCCTTCCCACGTAGCGGGGTGAACCGGGGTAAAAAATAAATCCCATCCAGTCGATATCGAGCTGTTCCAGCGCTCTGATGTTAACCGCATCCCGCATGCCGCATACCTTGATAATCATATAAACTCTGCTAAGTTGATTGTTCTCTTCGTTCCCGAAAGTCAGCTTACGCTGTTATCCCGCTGCGCCGTTGGTCGCTGTGCGTAGCCCGTACTGCGCACATTGTTAGAAAAGAGCCTGGTCAATGAATGTTTTCAAAGATTCACCCGGATCGGCTGTTTTCATAAAATTCTCGCCAATCAGAAATCCTCTGTAGCCTGCATGACGCAACTCTTTCAGGATGACCGGATCGGAGATTCCACTCTCGGAGACCCATACTGCATCCCGGGGCAACAGCTCAGCCATCCGGAACGATTTCTGCAGGTCGGTCACAAAACTCCCCAGGTTACGGTTGTTTACCCCGATAAGTTTGTTGATGGGAGTGATATATTCCGTTTCCCGCTCATCGTGCAACTCCAGCAACACCTCCAGCTGCAGCTGATGGGCCAGCTCCGTGAGTTGCCTGCACTCATGCGCCGTGATTGCCGCTGCAATCAGCAGCACCGCACTCGCACCGGCCAGCTTCGCTTCAAAAAGCTGATAGACATCCACGATAAACTCTTTCCGCATTACCGGGATGTGTACCGCTTGCGTCGCCTTTCGCAGATCGGCCAGCGAGCCTCCGAAGAAAGTCTCATCCGTGAGCACCGACAGTGCCGCAGCACCAGCCTCCTCGTATGCCCGCGTCACCTCATCCGCACGGGCCGACTGATTGATCCACCCTTTGCTGGGTGAACGACGTTTGAATTCGGCAATAATTCCCGTCGGCGAAAGCTGCAATGCCTTCTTCAAGGACCAGAAAGGGAGTTCCGTCTGTGGTAGCTGCTTTTCCAGCTCTGTAAAGGGGACCCGCTCTTTTTGCAGAGCCACCTCTTTCTTTTTGTGAGCCACAATCTCACTGAGTATATCTTGCATAATTATTTGGATTTTGCAGTCAGCAATCAGCTTTCAGCTTCTGTTTGTAAAATGTTATCCAATCGGGACTCTAGTTTTAAGCGATTGCCAAATTCTTGTTCACTGATTGATTTCAATAAACTTCTCCAATACCTTCAACGCCTTTTTACCATACAGCGAATCCCGGGCAATCTCGAGACACTCTTCGATGGGCTTATCCTGTTCGATGGTCTGGATGCCGAATGCCGCATTGGCTAGCACCACGTTCATCTGCGCTTCGGTAGCTTGGGCATGCAGCACATTCCTGAAAATCCGGGCTGCCTCCACCGGCGTGTTCCCGCCAGAGAGTTCCTCCTGCCCGATCCGCTTGAAGCCTAGTTCTTCCGGAACAAACAACTGCTCGCCTTTGTTTGATACCACCTTAAACTGACTGGTGAGGGAGATTTCATCGTAGCCGTCCATGCTGTGGACGATACAGAACTTTTTGTTCTCCTCCTGATAAATGTAGCTGTACAACCGCGACATGGCCAGGTTGTAAACCCCCAGCATCTGATACTCCGGCTGAACCGGATTCACCAGCGGCCCCAGCACATTGAAGAAGTTGCGTACACCCAGGCTCTTTCTTACCGGGGCCACAGCCTTTAACGCGGGACTGAACAGCGGGGCATGCAGGTAGGCAATGTGGCAGCTGTCGAGGCTTCTTCGAAACTGATCGTTGTCGGTAGTGAACTTCACCCCCTGCTGTTCAATCACGTTGCTGGCACCACTGATGGAGGTGGCGCCGTAGTTCCCGTGTTTCACCACGTTGTATCCTGCACCCGCCACCACAAAGCAGGAAGCGGTGGAGACATTGAATGTATTTTTCCCGTCACCGCCCGTACCCACGATATCGAGGGGAGCGTAATCGGAAAGATTTACCGCAACCCGCATATCGAGCAGGGCATCGCGAAAACCGAGGATCTCGTCCACCGAGATGTTGCGCATCAGAAAGGAGGTGATGAGCGACGCCACCTGCGTATCGGGGATATCTCCCTTCACAATGGCGAAGAGTACCTCTTTGGCTTCCTCCCGCGAGAGATAATGGTAATCAAATAATTTATAGAGTATTTCCTTCATAAGACCTTTATTGAATTTTTTCACAAACTAAAGTGTCCACGCTGCTGTTACGATCGTTGAAGACCGACCGGGTCTCGGGCAGAAGCTGTCGTTTAAATCCGATAGGAATATCCGGTTTGTATGTTTATGCATGCTGCAGAAAGTTTTGAATGACGCGAATACCTTCCGGGGTGAGTATCGATTCGGGGTGGAACTGTACGCCGTGCAGATCAAACTGCCTGTGTTTCAACGCCATCACATCGCCTGCCTTATCCACTGCCGTGATTTCCAGACTGGCGGGGAAATTTTCTTTGGAGACAATCCAGGAGTGATACCGTCCAACCAGGATCTCATCTGGAATACCGTCAAAGAGATAATCATGCGCAATGATGTCCACCGGCGTCTGTACCCCATGAAAGACAAACGGAATGTTCTCCAGCTTCGCACCGAAGACCTCTCCAAGGGCCTGATGGCCGAGGCAAACGCCCAAAATGCTTTTCGTCTCTGCATACTGTCTGATCAACGGCATCAGCAGGCCTGCCTCTTTCGGCAAACCGGGCCCGGGGGAGAGGATGATCTTGTCATATTGGGCCACAGCGGAAAGATCAACCTTGTCGTTGCGAACCACATCCACCTCATTATATCCCAACGACTTTACGGCGTGTAGCAGGTTGTAGGTGAACGAATCGTAGTTATCGAAAATAAGAATCTTATCCATTTTCATCTCTGTTTTTTTATGAATTATAGAGGGTAGCCGCCTTGTCGATGGCTTTCTTCAGTGCTCCCAGCTTGCTGTTCACTTCGCGCAGTTCGTAGGCATCGTCGCTTTGCGAAACGACGCCAGCCCCGGCCTGGTACCACAGCTCGTTGTTGCGGCTGACAAACGTGCGAATGGTGATGGCCTGGTTGATGTTGCCGTTCAGCCCGATGAAACCAATGCAGCCGCCGTAGGCTCCCCGGTTGTGGGACTCTATCTCCGATATCAGCTGCATGGCCCGCACCTTGGGTGCTCCCGAGAGGGTGCCGGCAGGGAAGGTATCGAAGAAGGCACGGATGGGGTCGGTACCCTCATTGAGCGTGCCGCTCACGCGCGAGACCAGGTGGATCACGTGAGAGTAGAACTGCGGCTCCTTGTAGAAATCGACCTTCACATCGTGGGCATGGCGACTCAGATCGTTCCGCGCCAGATCCACCAGCATCACATGTTCAGCATTCTCCTTGGGGTCGTTCAGCAGAAACTCCACCGCCTTCCTGTCTTCCTGATGGTTACCGCTCCGCTTGGTTGTCCCCGCAATGGGGTCGATGCTGATCTGCGATCCGTTTATCTTGCAGTGCGTCTCGGGCGAGGAACCAAAAATACGGTATCCGCCGAAATCGAAATAAAAGAGATAGGGAGAGGGGTTGATGGAGCGCAGTGCACGGTACACCTTGAAGTCATCGCCGGTGAAACGTTGGACAAACCTCCGCGAGAGCACAATCTGAAACACGTCGCCCCGCAGGCAGTGCTGCACCCCCGCACGCACATGCTCTTTGAACTGTTCGTCGGTGATGGTGCTGTATTCCTCTCCTTCTGTAAAAAAGTTGTAGGTGGCAAAGTTACGCTGGTTGATCAGTGACTCCACCTTCATCAGGTCACTTATCTCATCCTCACCCTGCAGCTCAATCAGGCTGATCTCGTCGGTGAAGTGATTGAACACCAGCAGGTATTTATAAAGGATATAAAGCAAGTCGGGGGCATCGTTGCGTTCCTCCCTGCTTTCGCGGATGGCAATGTGCTCGGTATACTTTACACAGTTGAAAGTGGAGTACCCGAACAGTCCGCACTGTTCCAGCTCACTGCCGGCAACCTCGAACCGGCCAATGAAACGGTTTAACGCATCGGAGATGGTGAAACTTTCCGACAGTGCCTGTTTTTCTTCCTTGTCGTCGGGAAACAGAAAATGACAAACACCCCGGTTCACCTCCACCCGGGCGATGGGTTTCAGCGCCAGGTAGGAGATGCTGTTCTCGTTGGCATGAAAGTCGGAGCTCTCCAGCAGCGCCGACTGAGGGAAGGTATCCCTTACTTTCAGGTAAATGCTCACGGGTGTATGTAGGTCGCCCATGATCTTTTTGCTGTTGGCTTGAAATTTGTATTGCATAATTGTTACTTTTGAGCGGTCGGCTTCAGCGATTAGCGTTGTTTGTGGAAAATTGTCAAATAGAGCGGTTTGAATTTTCAAATAAAATCTTTTTCATACTGGAAATAGGTCTCCAGATCCTTGTCGCCACGCCCCGAAAGGGTGAGAACCACCACCTCGTCGGAAGCGAAAGTCACCTTCTCCAGTGCAGCCAGTGCATGCGCCGATTCCAGTGCGGGGATAATTCCATCGTTGCGGGTCAGTTCGAAGGCTGCCCGTAGTGCTTCATCGTCGTTGATTGCGAACACCTGTGCCCGTTTTGTTTTGGCAAGATGAGCATGTATCGGCCCGATGCCGGGATAATCGAGTCCCGCCGAGATGGAATAGGGTTCGGTGATCTGCCCGTCCTCCGTCTGCATCAGCAATGTGCGGCAGCCATGCAGCACCCCGGCGGTTCCCAGATGGATGGTCGCCGCCGACTCGCCGCTCTCCACTCCCTTCCCGCCTGCTTCTGCCAGCACAATCTTCACCTTCTCATTGTCAAGATATTCATAAATAGTACCCGCGGCATTGCTGCCGCCACCCACACAAGCCACCAGATAATCGGGATAATCACGACCCTCCTTCTCTGCCAGCTGCACTTTTATTTCTTTACTGATCACCGATTGCAGACGGGCCACCATATCGGGATAGGGATGCGGGCCAATGGTGGAGCCGATAATGTAGTGGGTATCGGCAGGGTGGCTGCACCAGTCGCGGATGGCCTCGTTGGTGGCGTCCTTCAATGTCATGTTGCCCGAGGTGACCGGCACGACCGTGGCTCCCAGCATCTCCATCTTCTTCACGTTCACCTGCTGACGGGCTACGTCCGTTTTGCCCATGTACACGGTGCAGGGCATCTGCATCAGCGCGCAGACGGTGGCTGTGGCCACACCATGCTGGCCGGCACCGGTCTCGGCGATGATTCTTGTCTTGCCCATCTCACGGGCAATCAGTATCTGCCCGATGGTGTTGTTGATCTTGTGGGCGCCCGTGTGGTTCAGGTCCTCCCGCTTCAGATAAATCTTTGCACCGAAGCGTGCCGACAACTGACGGGAGAGATAAAGCGGCGAGGGCCTCCCCACATAGTCGCGCAACAGGGAATCGAAATCGGCCTGAAAGCGCGCACTCTCCATGATGCGGAGGTATGCCTTTTCGAGGTCGGTCACGCACTGGTGCAGAATCTCCGGAATATAGGCTCCCCCAAATTCACCGTAATATCCTCTTTCATCTACTGAATACTTTTGCATATCATCATTGTTTTAATTGTTGTTTCATCTACACCTTAAAAACTCAAAGAGCCTGTCGCAGGATTGCGACAGGCTCTTAAATTATATGCTATATACTTACTTCAAGACATGACTGCTCTTCCTTACGACTTTTCGGGTTGTAAGTAGCGCCACCAATATCCGTTGTTAAGTAAATTCATTATTTCGCTATTATTTGACTGCAAATGTATATGATCAAAAAACAAAAAACAACTCTTTCAAGTTTTTTAACTTTAATGATTTCTCCTACTGATTTTTGGTAGTATCAAAAATAAGCTTCATCAGCACCGAATGTAACGAAAGAATTTTGGAGAGCCATAGAGATCGTGAAACCGTACAAGACATTTATAGTTGCCCCAATTACAGACAGATATCCTTTTGGTATCAATGTCGAAGTCTGCGGACTATCCGATTTATTAAGTGAGCTTCACAAGGAACTGGCTAATTAATCCTTAAAATCTAAATCGGCTCCGCCTCAAAACCGGTACGTTTCACGGTTTTCACAATATCCTCCGCCGAAAGATCGATGGTTTCCACAACAAGTATCTTGTCCGGATTGTCGATATCGACACTCCAGGAGATGACTCCCTCTTTCTTATTGAGAAAGGGGGTTACTTTTGCCACACAGTTTGAGCAGTTTATATTGGTCTTGAATTTGATTGTTGCCATCTTGTTTCATTCTTAAAATTATATGGAAGCAGCTGTTCTTTGAAACATCAAACTTTCATTCTTAAAGACAAATGTAAACCTTTTTTGTTCATCTTTCCGGCCAAGAATGGGAATATTTACCTGCCGGAAGACAGACAGCATATTCAAAATTACTGAACAGTAGACAAGTGTGAGTAAAGCGATAAAATAATTAGCGGGACAAAGCGAAAGGTTTCGCAATAAATGCATTATTTTTGGGAATGGCAAAGAAAAAGAACAGACAAAGATTCACGTCTCTGCTGATTATCACAGCGATACTTTTTGGGGTGATTATAATTTTCAGTCGCAGTGCAGCCCTCTCCGAATGGTACATGCAGCACGTTTACCCTGCGGTAGCAATCATCCTGTCCATGCTTTCGGGTGTTTTTCCATTTTCGCTCTACGACCTGTTTATCATCACAGCTTTACTCTATCTGATCATACTGATTCTCTTCGTGATCACCGGGAAGAAAGGTTTTAAAAAGTTTCTCTACTCGTTGGTCCGCTTTGTGACGATGCTGGTTGCCTGGTTTTATTTCGCATGGGGTATCTCCTATTTCAGGGAAGATTTTTATGCGAAGAGCGACGTGAAAGAAACCCCATTTGATGCGGAAAACCTCAAAAAATTTGTCGTCCGTTTTATTGCAGATGCCAACGAAGCGTATGTGGATATTGATGTGATGGACAGAGCGGGTGTGAGGCAGGAGCTTGAGCGGTCTTATCATGCCTTGCACGGGAAGCTGAGTATCGACTATCCCAATGGCAAAAGAAGAGCTAAGCCCATGCTGTTTGAACCACTCTATTCGAAAATGGGTATCTCCGGATATTTCGGACCTTTTTTCAATGAAATCCACGTGAACAACTACAGCCTGGATATCACATACCCTTTTACATTGGCGCATGAGATGGCCCATCAGTTCGGCATTGCGCACGAGTCGGAAGCCAACCTGTATGCTTTTATTGTTTGCTTGGGAAGCGAAGACGAACGCATCCGCTACAGCGCTTATCTCTCGACACTCCTCTATCTGGTGAACGATGCGGCTGAATTTCTACCGGACGAGGTAGATTCGTTGACATCGGCGATACGACCGGAAATAATCGCTGATTTGAGAAGAAACAGGAAACACTGGCTGGCTGTCAGGGACAGGTCACTCTCGGAAGTGCAGGACAGGGCCTATGATGCATATTTGAAAACGAACAAAGTAAGCTCGGGACGCGACAACTACTCCGAAGTAGTTGGTTTACTGATTTCGAGCTACGACACCTTCATTAAAAAAAGCACAGCGATACCGGAGGCGCCAGCTAACTAAAGTTTGATTCGGCTGTTATAATTGAAATAAACAATCCAATGAAAAAGTTATTATTTTTATTGGCAGCTGCATCATTCATGATTGCCTGCTCAGGCCCCAAAGGGATGGTAAAGATTGAACCGAACAGCCACGAGGTCGCACAGGAAGATTCCCTGGAATATGAACTGATTGTGATGGACCCGGGTTTTGATACGTGGTATATGCTTCAAAACACACCGTCAAGATATCGTTCACAGCAGTACTACGAAGGATGGAACCAGCAATATGTATCGGCCTGGAATTATCTGGCCACACAGCCCGGAAGAAGGTCGTTCTTCCAGACTATAGTGGGATATGAGCCGGGTGAGGATTATGGTTTTGAACTGAACCACAAACTGTTCTACTATTTTCAATATGTAGAACAGGTCCTGCGGATTCCCATATTGGACCACCATCCGGTAGGTGTGGTCTTTTAGGCGGGCAGGTTTTTTCCTTACGGCAGGTTTTCCCGGAAAGTGAATTTATCATATCTTTTTACCCTTTAACCGCAGACTGTTGGTCACCACACTCACAGAGCTAAGCGCCATGGCAGCTCCCGCAATCATGGGATTGAGCAGGAAGCCGGTGAAGGGATATAGCAGCCCCGCAGCAATGGGAATACCGATCACATTGTAAATAAATGCCCAGAAGAGATTCTGGCGGATTGTCCGCACGGTAAATTGGGAGAGGTGGATTGCTTTGGGAATTTTATTCAGGTCGGACGAGATGATGGTCATCTTGGCCACATCCATGGCGATATCGCTCCCCGCCCCCATGGCAATGCTCACATCGGCCTGGGCCAAGGCGCCGCTGTCGTTGATGCCGTCGCCCACCATCGCCACCTTTTTTCCTTGTTGCTGCAAAGCCTTTACCAGTTCGGCCTTTTCCTCCGGTAATACCCCTCCCTTGAAGCGGGTTATGCCCAGTTCGCCGGCCAGTGCGGCAGCCACCTTCTCATGATCTCCCGTGTAGACGGCTACATCGATGCCCATGTTGCGTAGCTGGTTGATGGCTGCCTTGGAGGTAGGTTTTATTCTGTCGGTAATACCCACCACGCCCAGTGCAACCTGCTCATCGGCGAACACTGACACCGTATGTGCTGCATCCAGTTCAAGGTAGACCTGTTGTTTCAGGTCGGCAGGAATAACCACATTCCTTGAAGCCAGATAGTCGAGATTCCCCACGTAATAGCGCTCGCCCTCATGAATTCCTTCTATGCCCTTGCCGCTCACCTGCTGCACGGTCACATCATCAAGCAATATACTATTATCTTTCAACGCGTCGGTGATCGCATCTGCCAATGGATGCTCTGAGCGATATTCAATACTGTAGAGAATATCGCGGTGAAGCGGTGTGGCATCGAGTGACCAGACCATATTGCTCACCGCCGGTTTTCCTTCGGTGATTGTCCCTGTCTTATCGAGTACCATCACATCAATATCCTTTGCGGCCTCAAGGCTCTCCGCATCTTTTATCAGGATTCCTTCTTCAGCACCTTTGCCTATTCCCACCATGATGGCTGTGGGCGTAGCCAGTCCGAGTGCACAGGGACAGGCAATGACCAGCACCGTCACCATGGCCATCAATCCGTATACAAATCCGGTTTCACCGCCAAAGAGGATCCAAATTACAAAGCTGAGCAGCGCAAAGCCAATGACCACCGGCACGAAAACAGCGGCAATCTTGTCCACCAGTCCCTGTACCGGGGCTTTACTTCCCTGTGCCTCATCCACCGTTTTGATGATCTGCGCAAGGAGTGTATCTTTTCCTACCTTCTGCGCCCTGAAGCGGAAACTCCCTTTTTGATTGATGGTGCCGGCAAACACCCTCTCGCCCGGTTTCTTCTCCACGTGAATGGGTTCTCCAGAGATCATGCTCTCATCCACGAAGGAACTGCCTTCGGTCACCTCGCCATCCACGGCAATCTTATCACCGGGCTTTACCAGTACGATATCGTGGATCACCACCTCCGCGATGGGTATCTCTACAGGCTTTTCGTCACGGAACACCACCACGATGGAGGGTTGCAGACCCATCAGCTTTTTAATGGCATCGGAAGTATTTCCTTTGGCCCGTGCCTCCAGCATCTTTCCAAGTAAAATAAAGGCGACGATCACCCCGGCAGCCTCAAAGTAAACATGGGCCTGAAGGCCTCTGCTCTCCCAAAATTGTGGATAAAACATGTTGAAGAGGCTGAACAGGTAGGCAATGCCGGTACTCAGCGCCACCAATGTATCCATATTGGCAGAACGATGTTTCGCCTGCTTCCATGCACCGACAAAGAAACGCTTGCCGAAAACAAACAGGATGGGGGTTGCCAAAATCAACATGATCTCATTGGCGTAAGGAGCATGCATGAAAAACATGCCGACGATCACCAGGGGAATGGCAAGAAAAATGGACCAGATGGTATGCCGGCGCAGCTTCTTGTAATTCTCCTTCTCTATTTCCTCCACCTGTGCAAACGAGAATTCCTCCTCTTCGAGAAGCAGGTCGTATCCGATCTCCCGTAAAGAGTTCCTCATGTCGGCCGGCGAAACAATACCCGGTATAAATTCTATATTTCCTTTTCCATTGCCATAGTTTACCGAAGCACTGACCACGCCCGGAACATAGGAAAGAATATTCTGTGAGCTGGAAGCACAGGCGGCACAGGTCATGTTGAGCACCGGCTTCGAAATCTTCTCCGTAAGTACTTTACCACCCTCCCGGCGAATCAATGAAACAACTTCCTGCAATATTTCAGCGGCATCATCTGCATGCTTCTCTCCAATAGTGAGTGAAAGTATGCTGTTGTTATAACGTACCGAAGAGACACCACTGATTTTTTCAATGGAGAGAGGCTGGGGCAGGTAGTCCCCTGCTAGTTGTATATCGTATCTGTTATTTGTAATCATTACTATGCGTCCTTTCCTGATGATGAACAATTGTAAAAAGGTAAGGTTCAAAAAATGAATGCATGAAGTTTATTCCATATAAAAAAATTGTATTTTTGTTAATTGATATTGCACGACCCAACCATTCATTCACTATGCAAAAGTCACTTTTTTTATCGTTTACTTTCCTTTTAACCTCATGGATGCTCTTCCCACAGAAAAAGCCACTTGACCATTCGGTATATGACAGCTGGAAGAGCCTCACAGGTACGACAATCAGCAGGGATGGGAAGATCACGTGCGTACTCGTTTCCCCGCAGGAGGGCGACACCACCTTGCTCATAAAGGATAATGGCATGAATCGTACACTTCATGTGGAGAGGGTAATAAATTACGCACTTTCGCCTGACGGAAGATGGACCGTGGGACTGATTGGCGCACCATACGCTATCCGCCGTCATGCCCGTATCGAGAAGAAAAAAGCAAATGAAAAACCTGAAGACTCGTTGCTTATTATCGACAACCTTGCTTTTGAAATGAAGAAGATTCCGGGCGTAAAATCTTATAAAACTGCAAAGGAATTCGATTCTCATGTAGCATATACCCTCATCCCGTCGAAAGATACAACGAGCAAAAACAATGCCAAACAGAGAGAGATTTTGATCTTGCGAAACATGCTCACCCAGCAGGAGGATACCTTCAGAAATGCCAAAGAATATATTTTCAACAAGTCGGAAAGCAGTTTTGCCGTGGCAATCCAGCCCGATAAAAAAGATTCGGTAAACCAGACTTGTGTCGTCTTTATCAATCTGAAAGACCACACAAAAAAGATTGTCTCCCATGAAAAGACAGAATACAAATCTCTTGCCTTTGATGAGTCAGGCAGACAGCTGGTTTATCTTACCACAGGAGATACCTCGAAACTGGTACAGAAAGTATATGACTTGCGTTATTATGTTGTCGGAGCCGATTCGGCAGTGATCCTTGCCGACCGGAATGCCTCGGGACTACCAAAAGGATGGGTCTTCAATGAATATGCAGCACCTTCTTTCAGCAAAGACGGAAAACGTATTCTTCTGGGTGCTGCACCTGCGAAGGCACCGAAAGACTCAACCCTTGTCGATTTTGAGATGGCCGGTCTTGACATATGGCACTGGCGGGAACCACTCACACCGCCACAGCAGCTGGTGGAGTTAAAAAAAGAGGAAAGTCGCACCTATAGGGGCATTGTTTGTCCGGAACACATGAACCGATACATTCCTTTGGCAACCGTGGAGATGCCCTATGTATCCGTTGGAGACGAGGGTAACGGACAGTTTGCACTCCTTTGGTCCGACAAGCCATATCAGCTGGAGAGCCAGTGGGATATTTCATCCAGGCAGGACGTGTGGATCAAGGATCTACAGACAGATAGCCTTTATGAGTTGGGCAGACCCTTACCTGGCAGGCCGGCCTTATCACCCGGCGGAAGTTTTACTTTTTGGTGGGATGCGGGTGAACAGCAATGGTTTGCCTTCAACAACCGCAATAGATTGATACAGAACCTCACCAAAAACATTCCGGTGAACTTCTGGAACGAAAAGCAAGATACCCCCTCTCCGGTGGAATCATACGGAATCGCTGCCTGGGGAGAGGATGACGAATATGTACTGATCAATGATGCATTCGATATCTGGAAAGTAGATCCCACAGGAAAGAAAAAACCGGAAAATATAACACGTCATGCAGGACGTACCGACTCCATCACATTCCGGTATGTGAATACAGATACCGAAAAACAATCTATCAAAACAGGCGAACTGATGTTGCTATCGGCATTTGACACTGCCGGAAAGAAAAAAGGTTACTACACTCTGGCACAGAAAGGGAACAACCCGCTCAGGAAAAGAACGCTTGAAAAGTTCAACTTCACAGAGCTGGAGAAAGCGAAGGATGCCGATATTTTCGTTTTTCAAAAAAGTAATTTTAACACCTCTCCCGATCTGTATATCACGCGTGATTACTGGAAAACAGCACAAAAGCTCACAGATATTAATCCCCAGATGCACGACTACAACTGGGGAACAGCTGAACTTTTCTCCTGGACTTCTTTCGCCGGCATACCTTTACAAGGCATCCTTTACAAACCCGAAGATTTTGATCCGCTCAAAAAGTATCCGGTGATGATTTATTTCTATGAAAAGCATTCCGATGAACTGTATCGCTGGTTCACGCCGGCACCCAGCCGATCGACCATCAATATTCCATTTTTTGTCAGCCGCGGTTATATTGTTTTCACTCCCGATATTCACTATACAGTGGGGCAACCGGGCAGGGATGCCTACAACGCAATTGTCGCGGGGGCGGAAGCTCTTGCCCAAAACAGCTGGGTGGATAAGGAGAACATGGCGATACAGGGACAGAGCTGGGGAGGTTATCAGGTAGCCTACCTCGTTACCCAGACCAATATGTTTAAGGCAGCCGGTGCCGGAGCGCCCGTATCGAACATGACCAGTGCATACGGTGGAATCAGGTGGGACTCGGGCAGAAGCCGCCAGTTTCAATATGAGCAGACCCAATCGCGTATCGGATCCACCATGAACGATTCTTTGCAACTCTATATTGAGAACTCTCCACTTTTCTTTGCCAATAAGGTGGAAACACCGCTGCTGATTATGCATAACGACAAAGACGGAGCGGTTCCCTGGTATCAGGGCATCGAGCTCTTTATGACCCTGCGACGTTTGGGTAAGCCTGCCTGGCTGTTACAATACAATAATGAAGCACACAACCTGGTGCATCGCCGCAACAGCAAAGATCTCTCCATCCGCCTGCAGCAGTTCTTCGATCACTACCTCAAGGGGGATCCTGCACCGGTATGGATAACACAAGGCGTACCTACCGTGCTAAAGGGTAAAACATGGGGTTACGAATTTGACAGATGATGTTTAACAAAGGGTTCGATCGCAAGTGGCTTGCAGATTTTGTCGATAAGCTTATTGAGCAATTGCCCCCGTCACGAAAAAAAAGAATGGAAAAAAAGAATTATATCCTGTTTTTCTTGCTGGTCATTGGCATCACCAGCTGCAAGAAAGGTGATTCGTATGAGACGATTACCACCCCTACGGGAACGTGGCAACTGGTGTGGGACGAAGAATTCAACTATACCGGTCTGCCCGACACCACCCTGTGGAGCTACGACACGGAAGGAAACAGCTGGGGCTGGGGCAACAACGAAGCACAGTATTATACGGCCGGTGATTCTGCCAACGCCTATGTCAAGGATGGGATGCTAACCATCACCGCCCGTATCGACAGCATGGGTGGAAAGCGATACACATCGGCCAGACTAATCACCAAAGAGAAGGGAGACTGGCTCTACGGCCGTTTTGAAATAAGAGCCAAGCTCCCTACAGGACTAGGGACATGGCCGGCCATATGGATGCTTTCCACCGACTGGGAATACGGTGGCTGGCCTGCCAGCGGTGAAATAGACATCATGGAAAATGTGGGTTATGATCCCTACACCATTGTAGGTTCAGCACATACCCAGAGCTACAACCATGTGCATGGGACACAGAAAAATGCAAAGATTCACATTCCCACCTCCTACACTGATTTTCACCTCTATGCACTCGAGTGGGAAGCGGATGCGTACCGGGTTTATGTGGATGACAAGCTCTATTTCACATTCGAGAATGAAGGTACAGGATTTGCCGAATGGCCTTTCGACAAAAGATTCCATCTTCTGCTGAACCTGGCCATCGGAGGGAACTGGGGCGGACAGAAAGGTATCGATGATTTATTGTTCCCTCATCGTTTTCAGGTTGACTACGTAAGGGTATATCAAAAAATGAATTAGCAGTACAACATACCGGTCATCCATCATCAAAAGCAGGTAGCAAGGATACAGGACTTGCTTTTCTGTGCTCAGAAACCCCGCTGCCGCATCGCTTCAAAGGTAAGAATAGCAGCCGAGACAGAGACATTCAGCGAATCGATTTTCCCACGCATAGGAATTTTGATTCGCCTTGTCGCATTTTTCAGCCAGAAACCGGTCAACCCATCCGCTTCAGTCCCCATCACGATGGCGGAGGGTATTTTAAAATCGACGTTCTGGTAAAATTCAGCTGCCTGCAACTCCGCGGCATATACAGCTATCCTGTGCTCCTGTAGCCAGCTCAAAGCCTCTTCAGAGGTACATAAAGCCGTTTGCATGGCGAACAGTCCTCCTACGCCGGAACGGATCACGTTAGGATTATACAGATCGGTATGAGGGTCACAGACAATCACTGCATCCGCTGCTGCCGCATCGGCGGTACGCAGTATGGCACCCAGGTTACCCGGTTTCTCCACCGACTCAAGCAATATAAGAAAAGGATTATTTGAAAGCCTGATATCTTTCAGACCATGCGATTTGGGTTTCAGCAATGCCACAATCCCATCGGAGTTCTCCCGGTAAGCAATCTTTGCGAATACCCCCTGAGATATTGTAAAGAGTATCTCTTCGGGAACTGTGTTCAACACATCCGGATATTTCGATTTGTCGAGCATTTCCGGGCATACATAAACAGCTTTCACGCTGTAACCGCTCTGTAAAGCCAAGAAAAGTTCACGGGCACCCTCGCTCACAAAGAGCTGCTGCTCCTTTCTCTCTTTGATTTTCGAGAGCTTCATGATATTCTTTATGGCCGGATTTTGCAGGCTTGTGATCATCTCTTTTCAGAGTCCGGTTTGATTATCCTTTTTCAGCAGAAAGTTGTCGATTGCCTCCTTGAAAGATTTTTTCGGCAGCGCACCCATCGCCACCTGCGGTTGTTCATTCATCGGGATAAAAAGAAACATGGGAATGCTTTGCACCCCGAACGCACGTGCCAGTTCTGGCTCTTTGTCCACATCGATCTTATATACATAGATATCGCCTCCGTACTCTGCAGCCAGATCTGCCAAAATGGGGGAAGTAATCCGGCAGGGTCCGCACCAGGTAGCATAAAAGTCCACAATGGCAGGTTTGTCGCCGTTATACTTCCAGGTTTCCGGATTATTCTCATAGTTGAACACCTTCTCCAGAAAGGTCACTTTGGTCAACTCGATCGGTTTTTGCGTATTTTTTCCTTGCGGTTCGGAAGCTGAGGTGCTGAAGAATATGATCAGCATTACAAATAGTATCGTGGGAATTCTCATTGTGGGTAATCTTTACAGTGTGATTTTTAATTGCTGTATAAATATTCATTTATTAATTGCGAATAGTAAACAACAATATATGGAGGAAAGTTTTACAATATCGTTTAAAACACCGTCCGGTCTTTGTATTTAACCGCTTTGGTGCCCGGTACACCGAATTCCTTTGCTGAAATATTTTCGAGGGCAACCTTCCATATCTTTACATTCTTCACCGCGGGTGCCGAGTAGCTGAACTCCCTGTCGGAGTAATGCTGCATAATGATATTCAGCGCATTTACTTTTTCATCATACTCTTCCTCGAAAGCCACTTTCCCATGGCAAATCACACTTTCTGCCCGCATCCGGTAGCTGCAGGCCACCTCCTCATCCTGCCACACCAGTCCAGGATCGATACAAAAGGTAATGCAGACATTAGGATTATTTTCAAGTATTGAAATTGAATGTCCTTCCTGCGCAGAATGGAGATAGATCACCTCGTCATCGTATCCGAAGTTCATTGGCAGTACATAGGGGATGCCGTTCTCGTCAGCCATGCCTACGTAACACAATGTACATGCATGAATCACCTTCTCGATCCGTTCCTGCTCTTCCAGCGGATGGGTTCTCATGACGTGCTTTTATAATTCTTTTTCAGTTGTGGAGGGTCCATCCACAGTGAGCAGACCCTGCTCGTCAATATTCACCTCATCGAAAAAAACAACCCGCTTGTTACCCGTCTTTTGTGTCCTTCCATGATAGACGGTGTACATTTTTTGATCGTCCTTTGAGCGGAAGACCATGTTGTGTCCCGTTCCCGTGACCTCCCCTCCACTACCCGTATTCTTTTCCAGTACCGGATTGTTCGCGGCTTTTACGAAGGGTCCCAGTGGATCACCTGAAACAGCATAGCCCACGGCATAATGTTCACCTCCGAAGAAGTTGGCAGAGTACATCATGTATATCTTATCATTGTAAGTAAAGGCAAAAGAACCTTCCGTCCAGCGGCGATTAACCTCTCCGGCTGTGACGGAGCGGCTTTCCCACTCTGTTTGTGGATCATTCATCATTGTAGGTGGTTGCAAAAGCAGCACCGGCTCCCCGATTATCGAGGTGAAATCGTCTGAGATCTCCACTCCATATACCCAACTTTCTTCTATCTCCTTAAAAAGGTTCTGATCCCGTGCCCATTGGGCTACTTCACTTTCTACAGGATGTTTATAACAGCAGCGGGAATAATAAAGGTATGTTTTTCCCTTATGCTGCAGGATATTTGCATCAATAACGGGGTAACCCGGATCGAACAGCGGCTTGTCGGATATCTCCAGAAAAGGACCGGTAGGCTTGTCGGCCATAGCCACACCAATACGGAAGTTTTCCTCTTCGTTATCAGGATTCACCTTCCAGTCGGCACTGAAAAACATATAATATTTTCCGTCAATCTCGTACACTTCCGGGGCCCAATAGTTCTTTACAGTCCAGGAACCGGGCTGATTGCCGGAATAAACCTCTCCCTCCGGCTGCCAGTCCACGAGATTATCGGAACTGTAGGCAACAAAGCCTTTTGCTGTTCCTCCCGTACCATACATATAATACTTTCCGTCGGATGCCGAGAGGATAAACGGATCTCCAAATGCGACCGGTAAAGGGTTGGAATAGGTTACAGGTTCTGATGAACGTTTCTCCGATCCTGCGGTACAACCTGTAAGAAAAGATAACGGCAGAAGTATCATATACAATCTTCTGCAAATGCTTTTTGTGATCATAGACTTGATTTTACTGTTGCGGTCGGCAAAGATATATAAAAAAAAGGAAAAACCCTCTTCAGATTCTTCCTTTCTATGCTCAATCCATGGGAAGCAAGCACTACTTCACCTTGTCCACGATCGCCTTAAAAGCTTCGGGATGGTTCATTGCCAGGTCGGCAAGTACCTTGCGGTTGATTTCAATTTCATTTTTGTGCAACGCACCCATCAGACGGGAATAAGACATCCCGTTTTCGCGGGCAGCAGCATTTATACGCTGGATCCAGAGTGCACGAAAGTTGCGTTTTTTGTTTTTGCGGTCGCGGTAAGCATAGGTCAAACCTTTCTCCCACGTATTTTTGGCTACTGTCCACACATTCTTGCGGGCACCTATATAGCCTCTTGTAAGTTTCAGAACTTTTTTTCTGCGGTTGCGCGAGGCAACATGATTGACTGATCTTGGCATAATGTTACTTGTTTTGAATGATAGCGTCTCTGTCGAGCAGAGCTCTTTGGGGCATAC
This sequence comes from Proteiniphilum sp. LBM24028, assembly GCF_056629195.1. Classification (NCBI taxonomy): domain Bacteria; kingdom Pseudomonadati; phylum Bacteroidota; class Bacteroidia; order Bacteroidales; family Dysgonomonadaceae; genus Proteiniphilum; species Proteiniphilum sp. LBM24028. The sequence continues at coordinate 3,158,859 of NZ_CM152817.1, forward strand.
ATCCGGTTACTAAATCTCTTTACTGGAAACACCGGCATGAATTATTTCATTGCCAGCAGTGTCTTAATGCTGTTTATGTCAGATTTGTGAACAAGACCCGAATGAGTAAGATTTCTCTTCTGCTTTTTGGTCTTCTTCGTCAAAATATGACTTTTATACGCATGTTTCCGCTTGATTTTTCCTGTTCCGGTAAGGGCGAACCTCTTTTTGGCACCGGAATTAGTCTTCATTTTTGGCATTTTGCTGTCTTAGAATTTGTGAATATTATTTTCTACGTTTCTCCGCGGTCAGGCGAAAAAGTGTGCAAAAGTAATGATTTTATCCGAACAATCAAAACATTACCTGTTTATTTTTTACCGGGCGAGGTACATATTGCCCGAGAACAATCATCTTTCCAGTGACGTAGGGTGAAATGGGATGAGATAAAAAAGCCGGCCAAATGATTTTGGCCGACCCTGTTCCTCGTCGTCGCAAAGGAGCGCTCTGCTTACTCTTCCTTTGATTCCTTTTTGGGGGCAGGAGCTCCCTTTTTTGGTGTCATCATGATAGACATCCTTTTTCCTTCCATGATGGGCATGTGCTCCACTTTGGCATAATCTTCCAGGTCGTTGGCAAAACGCAGCAACAATACTTCTCCCTGTTCTTTAAAGAGGATGGAACGGCCTCTGAAGAACACATATGCCTTCACCTTTGAGCCTTCACCCAGAAAGTTCATTGCATGTTTCAGTTTAAAGTTATAATCGTGATCGTCTGTCTGCGGACCAAACCGTATCTCTTTTACTGTCACCTTGACCGATTTTGCTTTTTGTTCTTTCAGTTTTTTCTTCTGCTGATAAACAAATTTCTTGTAATCGATGATCCTGCATACAGGAGGTTTCGCCGTGGGTGCAATTTCAACGAGGTCTAACTCCTGTTCCTCGGCCATCTTCAAAGCTTCTCTCGTAGAATAAATTCCCTCCGTCACATTGTCGCCTACTAACCGGACTTCCGGTACCCGGATACGTTCATTGATCCGGTGCTGGTCTTTTGAGTCTTTTCTCATTCGGTGATGTTAATGTTTGCGCTGTTTAATTGGTTAATGTTTTTAATAAATTCCTTTTTTACAAATATTTAATTTGATTGGGCGGTGGGGTTCATCATTTGATCTACCTCCCGTGCAATCGTTTCTGCAAATGTAATCAATTTTGTGGAACCCTGATCGACTCCGCCTTGTTTTCTTACTGAAACCTCTTCATTTTCTGCTTCTTTCTCACCTACTATCAGCAGGTAAGGTATCCGTTTCAGTTCATTGTCGCGGATCTTGCGCCCCACCTTTTCGTTGCGGTCATCTACCTCGGCACGGATATCGAATCGTTTTAATTCCTTCACCACACGATGGGCGTAGTCATTGAACTTTTCACTTACCGGCAGAATCACTGCCTGTGTGGGAGCCAGCCACAACGGGAATTTACCGGCGGTATGCTCAATAAGGACAGCCACAAAACGCTCCATAGAACCAAACGGAGCCCTGTGAATCATTACCGGGCGGTGCTTCTGGTTGTCTGCGCCTGTATACTCCAGCTCAAACCGGTCTGGCAGGTTGTAATCCACCTGTATGGTGCCCAGCTGCCAGCGGCGCCCCAATGCATCCTTGACCATAAAATCGAGTTTTGGTCCATAGAATGCAGCCTCACCGGTTTCTACTTTTGCTTTGAGCCCTTTCTCCCGGCAAGCCTCCACAATGGCACGTTCCGCCTTCTCCCAATTTTCGTCGGTACCGATATACTTGTCTTTGTCGTTCGGATCACGCAGCGATATCTGTGCCTCAAAATTCTCAAAATCGAGTGCCTTAAAAATGATAAAGATGATGTCCATCACCTTCAGGAACTCTTCTTTCACCTGATCGGGTGTACAGAAGATATGGGCGTCGTCCTGCGTGAAGCCACGCACCCGGGTTAGTCCGTGCAGCTCTCCGCTCTGCTCGTAACGATAGACCGTACCAAACTCCGCCAACCGGAGGGGTAAATCCTTATAGGATCGGGGAAATGCCTTGTATATCTCGCAGTGGTGGGGACAATTCATCGGTTTCAGCAAAAACTCTTCACCCTCTTCGGGCGTATGGATCGGCTGAAATGAATCTTTTCCGTATTTGGCGTAATGGCCTGAAGTCACATATAACTGCTTGTGTCCAATATGGGGAGTAATTACCTGATCATAATCAAACTCCCGTTGTATTTTCTTCAGGAAGTCTTCGAGGCGAAGGCGCAACTGTGTACCCTTGGGCAACCATAAGGGGAGGCCTGCTCCCACGGTTTGAGAAAAATGAAAGAGTTGAAGCTCCTTGCCTATTTTCCGGTGATCGCGCTTCTTGGCCTCTTCGAGCATGATCAGATACTCATCGAGCATTTTCTTTTTTGGGAAAGTAATACCATAAAGTCTTGTCAGCTGGGGCCGTTTCTCATCGCCCCTCCAGTAGGCTCCTGCAGCCGACAGTATCTTCACTGCTTTGATGTAGGAGGTATTGGGCAGATGAGGCCCTCGACACAAGTCGGTAAAGCTACCCTGTGTGTAGGTGGTAATGGTACCATCCTCCAGTTCACGAATCAACTCCACCTTATAGTGCTCATTACGTGCGCCGAACAATCCGATAGCATCAGTTTTGGATATGCTTTCCCGTTGAATCTCTTCGCGGGCAGCTATCAGCTCCATCATCTTCTTTTCAATGTCAGGGAAATCGCTTTCCTTGATGGTTACTCCTTCACCAGGATCCACATCGTAGTAGAATCCGTTTTCAATGGCCGGCCCGATTCCGAATTTGATGCCCGGATAAAGCTCCTGCAGGGCTTCAGCCATAAGGTGTGCCGATGAGTGCCAATAGGCGTGTTTTCCTTCTTCATCTTCCCATTTGAGCAGGTTTACGGCTGCATCCTCCTCAATGGGACGAGTGAGATCCCACGTTTCACCATTCACACTTACAGCCAGTACCTCCTGCGCCAACCGCTGACTGATACCTTGCGCTATCTCTAATCCCGTGACACCCTTTTCAAATTCCCTCACAGAGGCGTCGGGAAATGTAATTTTTATCATGCTCTGTTTCTGGTTTGTATATCTTCTTCGTAATGTGACTGCAAATGTAGTGATTTTGTGGTTGATGAAACAGCAAAACTGCAAGAAAATTGCATCCTGTGCCGTGGAAAAGGTTCATCCGGCAAGATGCGAATTCCCATATTGATAAAGTATACCGGCATGACAAACTGATCACTGCATTCTCTTTATGATGCTGTATGACTGCACGATACCCAACTCACCTGCTTTGCGTAAGTCATCGAGTCCCAATGCGGTTTCACCAATGGCGAGACGTGAGATGCCACGGTTAAAATATGCTTCTGCAAACTGAGGTTCCAGTTCTATGGCTTTCGTGTAATCGGCAATGGCTGCACGGTAATCCTTTTCCAGAGCAAAGATCTCTGCCCGGTTATAATAGGTATAAATGAAGATGGGATTGATACCGATGATTGTTTCATATTCTTTCAGTATCTCTTCGTAGTCAATCGATCTGGTTGAAATCTCGGGCAGCCTCGGCTTGCCGGAAATCTTGCTCATTTCGGGCAGATTGATACCCGTGCTACTGCCCATCATCCGGGGATCATTCTGTAAACGTTCATACTCCATCTGCTTGGAACGTACCACCGCACGTCCAAAACGGGCAAGCAGCATATCTGGTCTCAATGAAATTACCATGTTCAGATCCTTCAATGCATTTTCGTAGTCCTGCACAAGCATAAAATCCATGGCTCTCCCAAAATAGAGGGATGAGTTGGCAGGTTCATTCTCCAATCTCATGGAATAATGATCAATGGAACGAAAATGGGTCTGTATCTGCAATTCATTAAGAGGAGCTTCGTTGTTGGTCGCTTTCAGCACCCAGGTAAGGCCCAACTCACTGTTTGCCTTGTCCATCACCTCTGAGTAGTAAACCGGCCGATTCACATCGTATGCCCGTTCATAGTAGGTAAGAACAAATATGGGCTCAGGATCTACCGGCGCGTTTATGTTCTGCACCTTACCGCGGCTCTGACGCTGGTACTTGGTTTTTTGGTTATTCTCACTGTCGGCCACAACCAGCATGTTGAACTTTTCAATATCCTGGTCGGCCTGCTCCCGGGTATCTCTCGTTTCATCCTTTCCACGGGCCTGTTTAAAAGGTTCTGGATGAGTGGTGGCCACTCTGCGGGCTTTTGACTCTTCGGCACGTGCCAGCATGTAATCATGTTCCGCACCCCGCAGGTCATTCATCTCCCTCTTCAGTTCAGAACGCATGTAATAACCGCTGAAGAAATCGGGGTGGGCTTCAATAACCACGTTCAGATCGGCCAGTGCTGCTTCCCTGTTGCCTGTCTCGTTGTACAACATGGCTCTGTTCAAATACGCGATGGTATTGTCAGGCTCCAGTTCGATCACCTTGTCGAAGTCACTTATTGCCCGGTTGTTATCTGCTACCTGCGCACGCAGCAGACCGCGGTTGAATCGGGCAATGAGATTGTTATCATCCGTCTCGATCACCCGGTCGTAGTCTGCCATGGCTCCCCGCAGGTCGTTCAGATGATACTTCACCAGTCCACGGTTGATATAGTTTCCCTCGAAGTAGGGATCCAGCCGGATGGCCTCATCCAGGTCGGCAAGTGCATCGTTGTATTTCTGCTGCTGCAGATGAAGTACTCCACGTGCTGCAAACGACTGCGAGGTATAGGGGTCGATGCTGATAGCCTTATTCAGGTCTGCCATCGCACTTGTGGTATCTTTCATCTCCAGATACATCTGTGATCGTGTAAGGTAACCAGGTGTATAATCAGGGAAACGGCGCAGCAACACTTCAAAAAATTTCGCCGCCACCTCATACTGTTCCAGTTCCACATTTACAATAGCCATATTCACCAGGGTGATCCGGTCTTCGGGAAAAAACTCCAGGCTTCGTTGATAGTCGGTAGCGGCAAGTTCATATTTTTCCTGGTTTTGACGTGCCGCCCCGCGTAGCTGATAGGCAGCAGTATAATATGGATTGCGCAATAAGCACTCGTCGGCATCTTCTTCGGCACCCTTAAAGTCGTCGAGCATAAACTTGGCCGTTGCCCTGAAATAGTAAGGGTCTGCCAGATAAGGCTTCGCTGTGATTACCTGGTTGAAATACTGAATCGCAAGTACGTAATCCTCGAAATAGAGTGCATTCCTGCCAATCATCATCACTCTGTCTGTATTTACCTGTGCCGAAACAGGCAGGGAGATGAGCATGATGTAAAATGCCAGTATGAATTGTTTCATTTTTGAATCTTTGGTTGTGCGAATATAGGTATTTTTCTGCATTTCGTGTCAAAACCTTTTCAGTTAGAGCCTTTCTATGCCGGAACGTTTAAAAGCGATCTCTGAACTTATGATATATATTCCAAAATCCTGCTGCCGTTGTCCATTACCCTGATTGCTATTTTCACTGCATCCTGAGGCAGGATGGATTCTACCAGCTCCGGCCACTCAATAAAACAAAGGTTGCCACTATAGAAATAATCTTCGTAACCAAAATCAAAGGCTTCTTCAAGTTTGCTGATGCGATAAAAATCGAAATGAAATATGGGCGTACCTTCTTTTCCCCTGTACTCGTTGATGATGGCAAATGTTGGACTGGATACCGTTTCCGTTACTCCCATCTCTTCGCAGAGTGCTTTGATGAAAGTGGTTTTCCCGGCACCCATGCCGCCATAGAATGCGAATACCTTGTTATTTCCCATTTCTCTCAGAAAGGTACTTGCTGCCCTTCTGATATTCTTCAAATCCGTGATTTCTATTCGCATAATTTTTTATTTCGGGTTTAGTGTGATGAGCGGGATCATCATCTCTTCCATAGAGATGCCTCCGTGTTGAAAACTCTGTGCATAATAGGACAGATGATGGTTATAGTTGTTGGGATAGACAAAGAAGTCGTTTTGTGTCGCAAAAATGTAGCGTGTACTCATATGGGGGGTTGGCAAACCGAAGTCTTCAGGATGCAGCATCTCGAAAAGTTTTCTTGGCTCGTATCCCAGATTTTTTCCTGCCTTATAACGGAGATTTGTATTGGTTTCTTTGTCGGCCAGCACCTTTACTCCCTTTTTCACTCTGATGGAACCATGATCGGTGGTCAGCACGACCCGATATCCTTTGGCTGCGATTTTTTTCAGCAGCGTGTTCAGAGGTGAATGCAAAAACCATGATTTCGTGAGTGAACGGTACGCATATTCATCGGCAGTCAGTTCACGTATCATTTTCGAATCGGTTCTTGTGTGGGAAAGGGTATCAATAAAATTAAACACCCATACGTGCAGATCGTTTCTTTCCAATTCTGGAAAATGTTTGTTGAGTTCTTCTGCTTCGGAGTTTGAATTTATCTTCCGGTAAGACAAAAGCGGAAACAAATTTTTTCGTTCCAACTGGGCGCGGAGGAGGAGTTCTTCCTGCAGATTCTTACCCTCTTCCTCTCTGTCGTCGATCCATAAACCGGGAAACAGTGAGGCTACTTGTCGCGGCATCAATCCGGAAAAAATACTATTTCTCGCGTAAGGTGTGGCTGTGGGAAGGATACTGAAATAAAGCTCCTCGTCACAAATGAAAAGGTCGGTGAACAGGCTTTTTACTGCCTGCCACTGATCGAGCCGGAAGTTATCGATCAGAATAAAAAAGAGTTTCTCTCCTCTTGCGATTACAGGAAAAACCTTTTCTTCAAACAGTGCAGGGCTCATCAATGGACGTCCTTCTTCCCGTATCATCCATTGTGGATAAATATTACGGATAAATCTGGCAAATGCACTATTTGCTTCCGCCTTTTGCAATGCATGCAGTTCCTTCACCGGGCTGTCGGCTTGCTCCAGCTCCAATTCCCAGTATACCAGTTTTTGGTAGAAGGCCGCCCAGTCTCCGGCCGTATGGCAGCTATCTGCCTCTTCATTTAACTGATTGAATACCTGCATGTAATTTACCGCCACAGCTTCCGAAACAAGCGTTTTCTTGTAGAGTATTTTCTTGATGGTCAGTAACACCTGGCTGGGGTGGACCGGCTTAATAAGGTAATCAGCGATTTTTTTGCCAATAGCCCGGTTCATGATCCCTTCATCCTCACTCTTGGTCACCATCACCACAGGCACACCGGGTGCGGCCTCATGCAACCCGCTAAGTGTATCCAGGCCGGATAAACCCGGCATATGTTCATCGAGAAAGATTATGTCGAACAATGTCTCTCTCGTTTTTTCTATCGCATCAAGTCCGTTGTTGGCACATTCCATGAGATAACCTTTTTCTTCCAGAAAGAGTATATAGGGTCTAAGGAGATCGATCTCGTCGTCTACCCAAAGAAAACGTGCTTTGTTCATCTTGGTTACCACCCTGTTCCGTTGCTGAAAGAAATTGGGCAAATGTATTTATTTCCGTTGTATCTGACAATCTTTTTTGCTTTTTTAGGAGAGTTTTCAACTACTGCCCCTCGCCTGTCCTTAATTTTACGATAAAATGTTTCGCATTATTACTAAAAAGATTATATTTGTACCAAAGATAATCACTTAACGAATGTAAACACATATGCAAAAAACAATTCTCTTCACGGTCATTCTTTCAGTACTGTTCATCATCGGTTGTACAAAATCCACAGACAAGATTTTCAATGGAAAAGATCTCTCGAACTGGAATTTCGTCGTTGAGAACGATGCTGTTCCTGCAGATCAGGTCTACACGGTTCAAGAAGGGTTGATCATTGTAAAGGGCGAGCCACTGGGTTATATGTATACCCAACAGAAATACAGTGACTTCATGCTGGAACTGGAATACAGATGGGGTGGAGAGGCAAGTAACAGTGGCGTTTTCTTTCTCATAGAAGAGCCCTCCAATCCGTTTCCAAAAGGTATTGAGTGTCAACTCAAAGCTGATAAGGCAGGAGATTTTGTCTTGCTGTCGGGAGCTGATCTGAAAGAATACGTTCTTCCCGAGGGAGTCACTGAAAGGCCCAAATTTCCGGTAATAGAAAAAAGAGAATCATCGAGTGAAAAGCCCGTTGGAGAATGGAACAAGGTAAAGATCAGAGTAAAAGGAGGAGCTATAGAAATTTATATAAACGATGTACTTCAGAATAGCGCCACCAGTGAGGTAAAAGAAGGACACATAGGTCTTCAAAGTGAAGGAAAGGAAATTCAGTTTAGAAACATTATACTTGAAAAGTTGTAAAATTGAGTTACGCGTAAAACGCAGATACTAATGAGTACGCACCAGTCTAAACATTATATCGGTTTAGAAGAGAAATACGGAGCACACAATTATCATCCGCTACCGGTTGTGTTGTCGGAGGGAAGGGGATGTTACGTATGGGATGTGGAAGGTAAAAGGTATTTCGATTTTTTATCTGCCTACTCCGCTGTGAACCAGGGACACTGTCATCCAAAAATCGTCGCGGCCCTCCATGAGCAGGCAAGTAAACTGTGTCTTACCTCCCGCGCTTTTTACAACGACGCACTGGGTCCCTACGAAAAGTATATGCACGACTATTTCGGGTACGACAAAATTCTCCCTATGAACAGCGGCGCAGAGGCGGTGGAGACGGCACTCAAGCTGACACGCAAATGGGGTTACCTGAAAAAGGGTATCCCGGAAAATGAAGCCATCGTTGTCGCCTGCAGTGGAAACTTTCACGGACGCACCATCACCATTGTTTCACTTTCCAGTGATGCGGAAGCACGGGCCGAGTATGGGCCTTATACACCGGGCATTGAAGTGATTCCCTATAACAATGTGGGCGCCTTATCATCACTTTTTGAAGAAAAAGCAGCTTCCATAGCCGGATTTCTAGTGGAACCCATACAGGGTGAAGCAGGTGTAAATGTACCGGATGAGGGCTATTTGAAACAATGCCATACGTTGTGTAAGACATACAACGTGCTTTTTATCGCCGACGAAATACAGACCGGGATAGGACGCACCGGTAGGATGCTATGCTGTGATCATGAGGGAGTCCGTCCCGACATTGTGATTTTGGGAAAAGCACTCTCGGGTGGAGTCCTTCCCGTTTCGGCTGTATTGGCCGACGATGAGATCATGATGACCATTGAACCGGGCCAGCATGGATCTACTTTCGGCGGATTCCCGCTTGCCTGCAAAGTGGCCATGGCTGCGCTGGAGGTAGTGAAAGAGGAAAGGCTGGCAGAAAAAGCCGAAAAACTAGGCGAAATTTTCCGCGACGCGATGAGGGCAATAAAGAGTCCACTCATCAGCCAGATCAGGGGAAAAGGTTTGCTCAATGCCATTGTAATTGCTCCCCACAAGGGGAAAGAAGCATGGGACTTATGCCTGAAAATGGCGGACAATGGTTTGCTGGCCAAGCCCACCCATGGCAACATCATCCGTTTTGCACCGCCACTGGTAATCACGGAGGAGGAGCTTATGGAAGCGATTGGTATTATCAGGGAATCAATCAAATCTTCGGAAATTGCTCAACCGGCCAATGACATCTAATGGTTCTGATTCCAGATTCTAATAATCTGATTTTATGCAAACTACCTCTAAACTACTGATGGTGCGTCCTGCCCGGTTTGCGTTTAACGCGGAGACGGCACAAAACAACTTCTTTCAACAGCAGGTGGAGAGTGATACTGTGACTGAAGAGGCTGTGGAAGAATTCGATGCCTTTGTACAGCTACTGCGGGGTAATGATCTGGATGTGACGGTCGTACAGGATACGCTGGAACCTCCAACGCCCGACGCCCTCTTTCCAAACAACTGGTTCTCCTCCCACATCACGGGAGAGTTGGTCCTTTACCCTATGTTTGCCGGAAACCGCAGAATGGAAAGAAGACCGGAAATTATTGATCTTCTTCGTAGAAAGATGAATCACCGAAAGCTGGTCGACCTGACCCATTGGGAGAATGAGGGCGGGTTTCTGGAAGGTACCGGCAGCATGGTTCTCGATCGCCGCAAACGAATAGCCTACTGTTGCCGATCACCCCGCACTTCCGAAAGGGTACTGGCAGATTTTTGCTCCCGCATGAGTTATGATGCGATCGTCTTCGACGCACTTGATCAGGGAGGAAACTCCATTTACCATACCAATGTGATGATGACGATTGGAACCCAGGTTGCCATCGTCTGTCTTGAGTCGATCCGTGATCCGGACGAACGGCAGAAAGTAACTGCAGGATTGACTGCTGCCGGCAAGATCATCGTGGATATATCACTTGATCAGGTGGTCTGTTTTGCCGGAAACATGCTGGAAGTAAAAAGCCGAAACGGAACACCCCTTATGGTGATGTCGTCTTCGGCACGCAATACCCTGACACCAGTGCAGGAATCAACTATCTCCACCTTTAATAGGATTGTAGCCGCCAATTTGCAGACTATAGAGGCTGTAGGCGGAGGTTCGGCCCGTTGCATGATGGCGGAAATTTTTTATTAGCTATATTATCCACTCTTTAATCAAAAAAACTATGTCATTTAAATCAGAACTGAAAGAATTTTTAATGCGGGGCAGTGTCGTAGACATGGCCGTAGGTATTGTGATCGGCGGCGCATTCGGAAAGATCGTCACCTCTTTCGTGAACGATATCCTTATGCCACCGATTGCCCTGATCGCAAACCAGGGACAATTTACAGATCTCAAACTTGTTTTGAGACAGGCAGTGATGGAGGGTGCAGAGGTGGTATCGCCTGCCGTCACATGGAACTATGGCGCCTTTATTCAGGCAATTGTGGACTTTCTGATCATTGGTACGGCCATTTTCCTTGTCATCAAGGGAATGAACTCCCTAAAACGGAAGAAGGAGGAAGCTCCTGCTCCGGAGGCTGCTCCCGAACCCTCCAAAGAGGAATTATTGTTGGCCGAGATTCGCGATTTGCTTAAAAACAAATAATCTTTTTCGGGAGATTATCAGACAATCCCACACAACTTGCCATCTTCGTCCGGTCAAGGTAGGCCGGACGAAGTTTTTATGCAGATAACCTACGGATGCACACAGCAGTGTGCGGAAAAAAAAATTTGTAACCGATTTGTAGTAGTGGCAGTCATATGGATGTAAGCAAATTAATTATTCACTTTTAAATGTATTTAATTATGGAAGATTTAATCCCAATCATCGCCATTCTGTGTACCATAGGGCTGCCCATAGCCACCGGGCTCGTCATAGGCCTCACCTCGGTAAAAAATGACCACAAGGAAAGAATGGGGCTAATCAATCAGGGAATCATACCCCCTAACAGGACAAAAACGAAAAGAAATCCTAACCGTTTCGTATCATTGAGGAACGGGATAGTACTCGTGGCCCTTGGAATAGGAATCATTGTCGGTTTTCTTTGCTCCGAATACCTTGTGATTGGTCAGAACAATGAATTCTGGATCACAGGTGCCAGTGTGGTTTTTTTCCTTGGCATAGGCTATCTGGTCTATTTTTTGATAATGCAAAAGATGCCGGTTGCGGCGCAAAGAGAAGATACAGAATTGGAATAAACGCTTGCAATGAACGAAAACCAACGTCTGCAACAGGTGCTTTCAGGCAATACTTCCGCGTTTGCATATTTTGTCGATACTTATCAGGATATGGCGATCACCATCGCTTACCGGATTTGCGGCAACATGCAGGATGCGGAAGATGTTGTGCAGGAAAGTTATGTAAAGGCATTCAGGAATCTGCGCAGTTTTCGCTCCGACAGCAAATTTTCCACCTGGCTGTATCGCATTGTATATAACACGGCGATTACGCATACGAAGTCACAAATGTGGATAGGAGGCAGGGAGGTGGCAATGGAAGATGCTTCTCAGCTTGCCGATAACACACTGGAGATAAACATGAACGAGAGCGAAAGAAAAGAAATAGTAGCCGATGTATTGCAGAAGATGCCTACGGGAGATGCACTTTTACTCACGCTCTACTATATGGAGGATAATCCGGTGAAAGAGATTGCCAGGATTACGGGGCTGAACGAGCCAAACGTAAAGGTGAAACTGTTCAGGGCCAGGAAACTTTTCAAAGAAATGGTTGTTTCAAATTACGGAGTACAAATTACAGGGACATAAAAATGATTGTCATGATGGACAAATACAACAAGCAAAAAGAGGACGAAAAGTTCCGACAAATACTGGCATCTGCAAAAGTAGGAGCTCCTGAGAATCTGAGACATCGGATTATGCAGCAGATAGAAACCGAAAAGGCGCTTTCCCCTCACAGCACAAAACGCAAAAAAGAACGGGAAAACATGCTAAGGGAGATGGCTGTTATCTTTGGCACTATGTATGCTATTTTAGCAGCAATGGTTGCAGGGGTGTATTTCCTGCTTGGAAAAGATTTTCTGCTTTCCCCCCGGTTTATTGGAGCAGCGGTCCTTGTGGGCTCCATATTCAGCCTGTTGTGGCTTATTTCTCGTCTGGATTCACACTTAAGGGAAAGTAAAAAAATTCGTTAACCCCGGCCGCATTGATGTCTCTTCCGCTATGGTAAACACGAAAAAAAGTCGATGTCGGGCATGGGATGCAGTGACAGGTAATGGGGTATCCCGTTTATCCCTTTGTCAGCTCTGCTCTTGCCTTTGCTAATATTTCGGGTGATTCGGCTGGTGGATAGCGCAGATCGAGCGACCGGAACAATTCCAGGATGATGTCTCCCACTGCCACGCGGGCAAAGAATTTTTTGTCTGCAGGGATCACATACCAGGGTGAATATGGTTTGGATGTTTTTTCCAGCATCTCTTCGTACGCCCGGTCATAAGCATCCCATTGTGCGCGTGACTGTAAGTCTGCCGAACTGAACTTCCAGTTTTTATCCGGTTCATCGATACGAGAAAGAAAACGCTCCTTCTGTTCCTCTTTTGAAACGTGCAGAAAAAACTTCAATATGCGCATTCCATTCTGATACAGGTGTTTTTCGATCCCATTTATCGCTTCGTACCTGTTTTCCCAGAACTGCTTATCTATTGCCTCTACTGTGTTATAACCAGGAATGCGTTCGTTGAGGATCCATTGAGGGTTCACCCTGGTGGCCAGTACATTTTCATAGTGGGAACGATTGAAGATCTCAATCATCCCGCGTTGCGGCAGGGCAACATAATGACGCCAGAAATAGTCGTGTTCCAGCTCGTTCCTGGTGGGTGTTTTAAAACTATGCACACGACAGCCCTGCGGGTTGATACCCGACATCACATGCCGGATAACACCATCTTTACCCGCTGCATCACGCGCCTGTAAGATGATCAGCAGCGAATAGCGGTCGTCGGCATAAAACATCTCCTGCAACTTCTTCAGTTCTTTGATGTTCAGCTTAATCTCCTCTTTTGCGGATTTTTTTGTAAAGCCGCCATCCTCAAGGGTCGGATACTCTTTCAGGCTTACCTTTGTGCCTTCCTTTACACGCAGTTTACTGTAATCGAAATTCATTTTTCCTTATTGCTGATGTGCCACATTGCTCCCCAGGCCTTTGAGCAGGCCTTCATAGCGCAGATCATCCGAAATGATCTGCAATCCTTCAGAAAAAATATCATTTTCTTCGTTGATGATCCGATAGAATGCCGATGAATCGTATAAATCACGGGCAATCAACGCTTTTAACTGTACAAAAATCAGTTCTTTCGAACGACCGTACTCCTCTTCATTCCATTCCACCTGCTCTGCAGCCGCTATTGACCGCAGCCTTTGGTTCAGTTCCTCCGATACACGAAAACCCGACATGAAATGAACAACATCGGGGAATTGTTGCAGCAACATAGTGCGTTGGTTGTCCACCTCCGAAATAGCCACTCTGTTGATTACCCCTTTGGCATTCAGATTTGCATGAAACATGGTACCCGATGTGGTATCCACCGGCACAAAATAATCAGGCATGATTCCGCCACCACCGTAGACAGTGCGTTGGTTCACCAGCGTCTTGTATTTCAAGGAATCAGCAAAATGGATGCTGTCGGCAGCAAACAACTCGCCGTGGGTGTATCGGTTCATGAAATCCTGATCATAAGCATCTTTGTTTCCCACCTCATAAGGCTTTTGGATGCTTCTGCCGGAGGGGGTGTAATATCGTGCCACGGTCAGCCGGATCATGGTTCCGTCGGGCAGTGGCAGCTGTCGCTGCACCAATCCTTTTCCAAAAGTCCTTCTGCCCACGACCACACCTCTGTCCCAATCCTGCAGTGCCCCTGCGAGAATCTCGCTGGCGGAGGCCGAAGCTCCATTGACCAGCACAACAAGTTTTCCTCTCTGTAACTCGCCCCCCGCCGTGGCATTCATGGTAAAACGGGGTTGATTCTTCCCTTCAGTATAGACAATCAGGCGGGAGTCGTCCAGAAACTCGTCGGCAATCTCGTTGGCGGTCTGCAGGATACCTCCGCCATTGTCGGTAAGGTCGAAAATAAGGTGTTTCATTCCCTGCGCTTTCAAGGTCCTTTCTGCCTGCTTGAATTCAGTGGCGGAAGAGATGCCGAATCGGCTCAGGCGTATGTAGCCGATATCGTTTGTCACCATATAGGCTGCATCGATGCTGGTGATAGGTATCTTATCGCGTACGATGCGAAACTCCATCAGTTGCGGGACACCGCGCCGCAGCACCTCCACGTTCACGACAGTACCTTTGGGACCACGAAGACGCTTGATCACATCCTGGTTGTTCATTTTCACTCCGGCAATCAACGTGTCGTTCACCCGGATGATCTTGTCACCTGCCATAATACCCACCTTCTGGGAGGGTCCTCCTGAAATGACTTCCATCACATAAAGAGTATCGGTGAGCATATTGAAGGATATGCCTATCCCGTCGAAATTACCCTGCAGGGGCTCATTCATGGCACGTACCTCCTCTTCGTTCAGATAAGACGAATGCGGATCCAACTCTTCCAGCATAGCACGTATGGCCGCCTCGGTGAGTTCTTTTGAATCCACATCATCCACATACAAGCTGTTAATCAGCTGCAAGGTACGTTCAATTTTCAATCCTTCGGGTGAAGGCCTGAATTGAGCCAGAGCGCCCCCCGATACCAGGAGTACTCCCACAGCCATGGCAATTATTCTTTTTTGCATTGTTTTTTTGTTAGGGGATTATATCTTCATTCCCCGGGGAATAAAGCAACTGACATCGTGCCCGTAGCGTAACAATTCCCTCACATGGGTGGAGCTGATGTGCGTCAGGGGCGGTTCAGTAAATAATACAAACGTCTCTATTCCCGAAATGGTTCGGTTTATGTCGGCAATTGTCTTCTCATATTCGAAGTCGGTCACCGAACGGATGCCACGCAGGATGTACCGGGCGCCCACCTCTTGTGCGAAACTGATTGTGAGCGAGTCATAACTCTCGACGCGCACACGTGGTTCCTCACGGTAAAAATCACGGAGCATCCCGATCCTTTTTTCCAGCGTAAAGTAGGACTTCTTTGCTTCGTTGGTCCCGATGGCAATTATTATCTCGTCCATCAGCGCCAGCCCTCTGCGTACCAGCGATTCATGCCCGATGGTAAAGGGGTCGAAGGTGCCAGGGAACAGGGCAATCCGCTTTTCAGTACCGTTTTGTTTCATTTTATGCTACTTCTTCATCCTCTACCACCAGATTGTCGATGATAAAGTTTTGCCGTTCCGGCGTATTTTTTCCCATATAAAATTCCAGGAGTTCCTTCAGCAGATCTTCTTTTCGCATGGTCACCCTGTCGAGCCGGATATCTTCGCCTATAAAATTGCGGAACTCATCGGGAGAGATCTCTCCAAGACCCTTAAAACGGGTTATTTCCGGATTGGGGGAGAGTTCTTCAATGGCATTGAGCCGTTCCTCCTCGGTATAGCAATAAAGTGTCTTTTTCTTGTTACGTACTCTAAAAAGAGGAGTCTGAAGGATGTAGACATGTCCCTTCTTGATCAGATCGGGAAAGAACTGCAGGAAGAAGGTAAGCAACAGGAGGCGGATATGCATCCCGTCGGTATCGGCGTCGGTTGCGATGATCACCTTATTGTAGCGTAACCCGTCCATATTTTCTTCTATGTTGAGGGCCGCCTGCAACAGGTTAAACTCCTCATTCTCATAGACGATCTTTTTGGTAAGCCCGAAGCTGTTCAATGGTTTCCCGCGCAGGCTGAATACCGCCTGCAAGTTCGGATCACGGCTTTTGGTGATGGAACCGCTGGCAGAATCACCCTCTGTGATGAAGATACAGGATCTTTCCCGGTCATCTCCTTTGGCATCATTGTAATGAATACGGCAGTCACGAAGTTTTTTGTTATGCAGATTGGCCTTCTTTGCACGTTCACGTGCCAGTTTGGTTACGCCGGCAATAGCTTTACGCTCTTTCTCCGAATCGAGTATAATCTTCTGCAAAATCTCTACCGTATCGGGATTCTTGTGCAGATAATTGTCCAGTTCCTTTTTCAGGAAATCGTTGATATACTTGTTCACCGATATTCCATTCGGGGCCATCTCCTTCGAACCGAGCTTGGTCTTGGTCTGTGATTCAAAGACAGGCTCTTCTACCTTGATGCTGATGGCAGCCACCATACCATTACGAATATCGGAATATTCGAAGTTTCGATTGTAGAACTCCTTGATTACACGCGCAGTGGCTTCACGGAAAGCTGTAAGATGCGTTCCCCCCTGGGTGGTGTGCTGTCCGTTGACAAATGAATAATATTCTTCCCCATACTGGGTTGTATGGGTGATTGCCACTTCAATATCTTCACCGAAGAGATGAATAATGGGATAAAGCTGCTCAGAGGTGAGGTTTTCATTGAGCAGGTCTTCGAGTCCGTTTTTTGATGAAAACTTTTTTCCGTTGAAAACAATGGTCAGTCCGGTATTCAGAAAGACGTAGTTTTTTAATAGCGGTTCTATGTGTTCATCACGATAATGATATTCACCAAATATCTGTTCGTCGGGCGTAAAACCCACCTTTGTCCCGTTTGAGTTGGCTGAAGGCACTGTTTCACTCTCATTCACTTCAATACCCTGTCTGAAATGCACGGTTTTGGAAAGCCCGTCGCGGGAGCTCTCCATATAGAAGTCAGAAGAAAGTGCATTCACTGCTTTGATACCGACACCATTCAAACCTACCGACTTTTTAAAAGCCTTTGAATCATATTTTGCTCCAGTATTCATTCTGGAGCATACATCCTTCACTTTTCCGAGAGGGACTCCCCTCCCGTGATCACGCACAGTGACATCATGGTTTTCAATGGTGATCTCGATGGTCTTCCCGAAACCCATCATAAACTCATCGATGGAATTGTCGAGCACCTCTTTTAACAGTACATAAATGCCATCGTCGTATGATGAGCCGTCGCCCAACTTTCCGATATACATTCCCGGACGGCGGCGTATATGTTCCTGCCACTCGAGGGTGACAATATTCTCCTCCTGATAGTTATCCTGCAGTATTTGTAGTTCTCTCTCTGTTTCGTTCACGTTATCTTATTTCTCCACTATAGTTGTTTGATGAATGCTCTGCGCCTTTTTGTCTGTCTGGCATCCAGGTCGTTCCACATGGATTTCACCTTGTGATTCAAGTCCAGTTCAGGATTGCTCTCGGCGTACTCAAAACCCAAACGGATTGCTGCAGGAATAAACTCATTGAATAGCAACGCATTTACCCCTTTCCCCTGATATTCAGGATCCACAGCTACCAGCAAGAGGTCCAAGACATTGTTCTCTTTTCCTTTCAGTGCCTTGTACAGATGATACCAGCCCGTGGGCAGAAACCGTCCTTTTGCCTTCTGGAGTGCTTTGGCAATACTAGGCAGACCGATGCCCACACCCACCAGCATGTTGTCTTCCTGTCTGATTACCAACGTGAGAAACTCAAGACGCAACATGGGAATATACATATCCACGTAGTAGTCGATCTGTTTCTCTGAAAGTTCCACAAAGCCATATAAATTTTTATATGCCCGGTTGATCAGTTTGAATATCTCCCTGGCATAGGGATATACATCTCTTTTGCTCTGTAAATGTTTGACCGTAAGCCCCGAACGTTTCTTTACTATTTCCGATGCACGCAGGAAGCGTTCGGGCATTTCCTTAGGAATGGTAATGAGAAACTCCACCCAGTCCTGATCCTTCACATAACCCAGCCGTTCCATATGTTCCACATAATAGGGATAGTTATAGATAGTGGAAAGCGTACCAATCTGGTCGAATCCTTCTATCAACATTCCTTCATGATCGAGATCCGTGAAGCCCAGCGGACCATGGATCTTCTCCATCCCACGGGACCGGGCCCAACTTTCAGCTGCACCGAAAAGCGTATCTACCACTTCGTCGTCATCAATAAAATCGACAAAACCAAACCGGGCGTTCTTTTCTTTCCAGGTCTCATTTGCTTTGTAATTTATGATGACTCCTATTCTTCCGGCGATTTCACCGTCGCGGTAAGCCAGAAAGTAGGAAGCATCACAGTGTTCGAAAGCCGGATTTTTTGTTCTGTTGAGAGTTGCCCGTTCGTCGTAAAACAACGGGGGAACAAAATATTCGTTGCCCTCATACAGATCAATACCAAACTGGATGAACTTCCTGAGATCATCTTTCGTGGTGACTTTATGAATTGTTACTGACATTTTGATAGAATTCTATTAATTTCTTTGGCTCTGCCGGTTTATTCCTCTCATTTTGACAGAGACACAAAGATAGTGAACTTTTTCGATAAGCTAAATGAGCAATAGGCAAATTTATTTGGATATTGCCACAGCGAGAAAAAGTCTCACTTTAGTGAACTTTTTTGATCAACGAGTGCAGAGTAAATTCATTTATTCTGCCGAGTACAAAAAAAGTCTACGTAAGTGAACTTTTTTGATCAACGAGTGCAGAGTAAATTCATTTATTCTGCCGAGTACAAAAAAAGTCTACGTAAGTGAACTTTTTTGATAAGCCAAATGAGCAATAGACAAATTTATTCGGGTACTGTCTCCCTGTAATATTCCCACCTGGCAATGACATTACCGACATAATTGATAGTTTCATCTGCCCTGAAGTATCCATTTTTACACACCGGATCCGTATAATATTGTTCCAAACGCTTCAGATGGATATATTTTTCCACGTTTCCAGCCCATACATTTTTATCGGCACCATATTTTTCTGCGAGCGCCCTGGCATCAAACACATGTCCTACTCCGCCGTTGTATGCAGCCAGCGATAGCTGTAGCCGTTCATTCTGATCTGCTACCGAATCGAAGGTATTGAGGAGACTGCGCAGATATTCTGCCCCTGCACGGATGTTCGCTTCGGGATCATACAAATCGTCGCTGCTTAATCCGAGTGAACCAGCTGTGGCGGGCATCAACCCCATCAGACCTACTGCACCTGCCCAGGACTCGCCTTCCGTTTTAAAAGAGGATTCCTGCCATGCAACAGATGCGAGCAACCGCCAGTCGATCCGCTGTCGCTTACCTTCCTGTCTGAACCACGTGTCGAAAGGAGATATTACACCATGTCCGAGTATTTCCTCATAAGAGACCCTGACACTGTCGGAATATCCTTTTGTCTCTTCAAAATACCGTTTCTCAATACGCAAAAAGCCAGGTGCAGCCGTTTTTTTCTCAAACCAGCTATCCAGCGAATCGGCCAGGACGGGCGTGTCTTTTCTGACTACCCACGAGGAGCGTTGTTCGAAGCTGACAGGAAGTTCCACATTCAGATTTCTAAAATAAGTCTGATTGAGCCTGGCCAGATCATCATCTGATATGGTATATGCAATCTCGCCGCGGGATACGGACCGGATAAGATCCTCTGTCACGAGCGTGTCGCTATAGGCCGTCTCCAGCTGAATTCCTCCTCCAAGTTCATTGTTAAGATTCTCAAGCCGGTCACGGTATTTGGACAACCCGATCACTGTCACTTTCTTCCCGATCAGTCCGGTCACGTCCGTGATGAGCGTATCGTTATGCAAGGCTCTTTGTACCAACACTTGATGGGATATATGCTGAAGGCCGGCAAAAGATACCGAATCTTTCAATGAGTTGGTTATGGGAATGTTGTAAGCTATCAGGTCTCCCACCCCCAGTTGCAGCATCCTGATCATATCCTGGGTATTTTCTGCCACAATTATTTCAGGAACAAGTCCGTGTTGTTTACAAAAATCACGCACCATATCGTAATGATATCCCATGGGTTGATCACGATAGATAAAATAAGATGTTGACGTGTTCATCGTAAGCACACGCAGCGTATCTGTCTGTAAAATTTGTGGAAAGTCATGAATATGTTTCTCCCGGGTCCATTTTCCGCATGAAAGGAACAAGATGACCTGAATGAATAGCAACAATATGACTTTGTTCATACCCTTGTTTAGTTAAAACAGGGCAAATATAGTGAAAGCGGAGAAATAAGCCAAACCTGATCACGTGTATACGATGTGGCTTCATGAAAAAGACTGCCCCGATTGGAACAGTCCTCTCCACAAAACACGACAACAGGAATTTGTCTATTCATAGGCAATTTCGCCATGCTCGGATATATCGAGACCTACAGACTCGCTTGCTCTACTTGCTCTAATGCCAACAACCGCATCAACAGTTCTGAAGATGATCCAGGTCATGACGGCACTGAACACGACAGTGCCGGTAGTCGCTATAACTTGTATCCAAAGCTGGTTCCAGTCGCCATAAAGTGCACCTTGAGCGCCCCCCTCGCCGGTGATGGCTTGTGTGGCAAAAACACCAATCAGCAGAGACCCTATAACCCCGCCAATGCCATGCACGCCGAAGGCATCCAATGAATCGTCGTAATCCAGTCTGGGTTTCACATGAGCCACCATAAAGAAGCAGATAGATCCGGCGGCCGCACCGATCACGCAAGCACCCAGCACGCCGGAAGATCCGGCGGCAGGGGTAATTGCTACCAAGCCGGCCACCACACCCGTACAAAAACCGATCACGGTAGGCTTCTTGTTGATAACCCAATCGAGTATAACCCACGTGAGTGCCGCTGCTGATGCAGCAATGTTTGTAATCAGTATCGCACTCGCGGCCAACCCATCTGCCGCCAGACCGCTACCTCCGTTGAAGCCGAGCCACCCCAGCCAGAGCAACGCCGTGCCAATCACGACAAAGGGTACATTATGCGGTGTAATGGGGGGAACTCCTTTCACGTTCCATCCTTTTCTCCTGCCAAGGAGGATAGCCATTACCAATGCCGAGATACCGGCGTTGACATGTACCACGGTACCTCCTGCAAAATCAATGGCTCCCATTGCAGCTATCCAGCCGCCACCCCACACCCAATGGGCAAGCGGATTGTAGACCAGCAGCGCCCATAATAGAGAGAAGAGCAGAAAACCACCGAATTTAATCCGTTCGGCAAAAGCACCGACGATCAGTGCCGGGGTAATTACGGCAAACATCCCCTGAAACGAAACAAACAACAATTCGGGAATGGTATATCCTTCGAGCAGGTCGTTAATCCCGATATTATGCAGGAATATTTTATCAAAACCGCCGATAAGGATATTCAAATCTCCTTCAGACGAAGTAAAAGCCAGACTGTAGCCGACTGTCACCCACTCAATAATGATCACAGCGGTGAGAATCAGGCATTGCATCAATACGCTCAGTACATTCTTACGGCGCACCAGTCCACCGTAAAACAGTGCCAGCCCCGGGATGACCATCATCATCACCAGGATGGTGGCCACAATAATCCAGGCAGTATCTCCGTTACTCAGGGTATGCGCCTCCCCTTCCTGTGCCAATACCATGACAGGCAGGATAAACCATGCTGTCAGCATCACGGTATATTTCAATATCTTATGTCTCATATTTTATCTGTATCATGTGTATCAATTCTGTAGCGAAATGCTATACTTTTATCTCTTCCTTGTCATACAGTGATTCATCACCCCTGTCTCCTGTCCTGATACGAATGGACTGTTCTATGGCAGATACGAAAATCCGGCCATCGCCACTTTCGCCGGTGAAAGCTGACTGCAATATGGCGTCGATCGACTTCTGCACGTTCACCTCCCTCACCACAAATGAGAGATAAACCCGTTCAATGGCATTTACATCGTAGGCGATACCTCTGAAAATAAGTCCCTGTTTGGCCGTACCCTGACCCTTCACTCCCCACCAGGAGAGAAAGTCTATATCGGCCTCATGCAACGCAGCCCGCACCTCGTCGAACTTCGTCTTACGGATAATTGCTTCGATTTTCTTCATAGGAATAATGTATTATGTGAATATGAATAGAATGTATGAGCGTCTGTATTTTTTAAAATAACCAGTCATCAGCTGACTGTCCGAATCACACTTAGAAGCTGGCTCCAAATACCAGAAAAACATCTTTTGTATCGGGATTCAGGATAGCCTGTGTAAAGACCGGAAGCGAGAACGAATTCGTGAAGGATATCTCTTTACCCGCTTTTATCGAGGCATTGATCAGTGTAAACCCGCCGGAATAAATACCGGCCCGGGGCGTGGCACCAAGTATCAGATCGATTGTGGCTCCATCGACAGGAACGGAGTAGCTTGCCTCCATATAACTGGAATGATCGTCGTCGCCCGCGAAATTGGTATTCCAGGCCAATGACAGCGGCAGTGATTCACCGAATGAATAACCCAATGTTGCCTCAAACAGATGTTCCGATAATTTAAAGTAACTGCTGCCCTCCCCATCGGGAAGATCCCGGGGAAAAAAGTAGTCGGTGACCAGCACCGAGAAATTGCCGATAGCATAGCCGGCATAAAGATCAAATTCCCGCCAGGTACCCTCGAAACTGGAGGATCCCCAAATTCCCAACTTAAAATCTCCAGCCGACAGGGAGATGGTGGGTTGTGCGGAAGCAGGACCAACATACAAACCCCGCCAGATGTAAGAACTCACAATATCGGCTCCTGCCGACACCGATACCTCCTGTGCTCTGATGCTACCAGCCGAAACAAACATCACAAACAGAACTACGAATGATTTAATTCTTTTCATACTTTTTACATTTTAAATGAATAACCCCAATCTTTTTTTCTAATTGATAACTAAAACAAAGAATACAATCTTTTTGAAATCAAATAAGCATATTTAAAATCTTTTTGATTGTTTTATTCGACAAAGATAGTCAAAAAGATTATAAAACAAATAAATCAATGACATTTTGACTAAAAAATTATAAATAAAATATCATTGCGATAAGAAACCGTTCCTGATTTGCTCAAAGCGGAGACTTCGTGAATTCATAATCAAATATTTAGAAAAAATGAAAATTATCGTTATTTTTGTGAAAATCGATGCAAGATGAAAAATATGTTTTCCATCCTCTGCTTTCTTTTCACCTTGGGTCTTGCAAGTGAAGCAGGTGCGCAAAATGTTAGCTGGCGTGAGTATGTGGAGCAGCTCGCCGAGGAAGAAGAGATGAATGAAGCCGCCATTGAGAACATGTATCAGGAATTGCTTCAGCTCGAAAATAATCCTCTTGATCTGAACAGGGTTACACGCGAACAGTTGGAGAGAATTCCTCTGCTATCATTGGATGAAGTGGCTGCCATCATCAATTTTGTAGAGAAAAACCGTCCGGTGTATACTGTTTTTGAGCTGCGCAACGTGCCCTATCTCGATCTGGAAACGGTGGAACGGATCATTCCTTTCTTCCATGCCGGAGATGGCAAACGTTTTGAGACTGGGGCACTACGTCCAGACATCCTGCAAAACGGACAACAAGAGGTGCAGTTTCGTCTCGACAAGACAGTCACCCCGCGCGCAGGATACAGTGATTTTCCCGATAGTATTCTGGCCCGTTACCCCAACCGAAAATACCAGGGTGAAGATTTTTATACCTCTTTACGTTACTCGTTTCGCTATCGCGATAAGGTACAAATGGGGATCACAGCAGAAAAGGATGCCGGGGAGCCTTTCTTCAAAAAGGGCTACCCCAGAGGATACGACCACTATGGTCTTCACCTGATTGTTCGTGATATCGGGCTGTTGAAGTCTGTGACGTTGGGTGACTATCGCCTCTCGTTTGGACAAGGGCTTATTCTGAATAACGATTTTATGGTCAGCAAATCGTGGAGCACAGAAAGTATCGTCCGCCGCACACAACAGCCAAAACGTCATTTTTCAACTGCTGAAAACGGTTTTTTCCGGGGTGCTGCTGCCGTAGTCGAAACGGGAGGTTTCACCCTCACCACCTTCTATTCCAATAAAAGGATCGACGCCAACCTGTCGGAAGAGGGTATGATCACCTCCTTCAAAACCGACGGACTCCATCGCACCCCTTCGGAGATAGAGAAGAAAAAGAATACCTGGGAGCAGGTGACGGGAACAAACATCAACTACCGGAAAAATCGTTTCCAGGCAGGAATCAGCGGGATTTATCATACCTACAGCAGAATGTATAACCCCCCACTCCGGGATTACAATATTTACTACCTGCGCGATTCATCGAATGTGAATGTGAGCGCCGACTATTCCTACCAGCTGCCGGGATTTATCGTCGCGGGAGAGACTGCGGTATCGAAGAACGGATCAGTCGCCACACTACACGCCCTGCAGTACAGGCCTTCATCAGATCTTTCCTTCTCCTTGTTGCACCGATACTACCCGATCTCCTACAATGCGTTCTTCGCACAGGCATTTTCCGAGGGAAGCGCTGTCCGCAATGAAAGAGGCTTTTTCTTCAGCACGCAATTCACACGCTTTAGCAGACTCACCGTGAACAGCTACCTGGATATCGTACGATATCCCTGGCTTAAATTTGGCGTAGATACCCCGTCAAAAGCACTGGACTTCTACCTCCTCGCCACCTACGCCCTCTCACGCCAGTCCTCACTTGATCTCCGGTATAAATACAAGCAAAAAGAGAAGAACATGACCTGGCCCGATGAGTCCTCCACCTCCACACTGCCTTATGCCACCCATAAAATCAGGATCCGGCACGCCCACACATTCAAAAGCGGATGGGAATCGCGCACCACCGCCGATATAGCCCATTACACCGAAAAATATTTCCCTTCGGAAACCGGCTACATGTTTTCACAAAATATCGGCTATCGTGGGGAAGGTCCTTTTGCAGGAGATCTCCATCTGGCTATTTTTGATGCGGAGAGTTACGACGTACGACTCTATTCCTACGAGCGAAATCTGTTGAACTCCTTCTACATGCCCTCCTTCTATGGCAAAGGGATGAGGCTGGCACTATCGGTTAAATATAATGTCTCCGCATCGCTAACCCTTTCGGCGAAAGCAGGTCATACCCGTTATTTCAACCGCGAAACCATTGGAAGCGGCACAGAGTTTATTGACGGCAACAAGAGAACAGATCTCTATTTTTATCTGCGCTGGAAATACTGAAGGTTCCGCGTGCGAAAGGACGGGATATGCAACAAAAGTAAGAGCACCACTGGCAGGATGAAATATGCGAAGTCGATTGTTTTTTGTACTTTTGGCCCCAAACTCTGAATATATGTCCCATTCTCTTCTGCAAATCGACTCACTCACCAAAAGCTTCGGTGACCTGCTGCTCTTTCGCGACATCTCTTTTGGCATTGCTGAAGGTGACAAGATAGGGCTGATAGCCCGCAACGGCTCGGGAAAAACAACCCTGCTGAACATCATTGCGGAAAAAGAGAATTATGATAACGGCAGGGTGGTATTTCGTAATGGCGTTCGATTTGCCTATCTGGAACAGTCTCCACAATACGATCCGGCGCTGACGGTGCTTGAAGCATGCTTCAGTGCCGACAATGAAACGGTGAAGCTGATCGCACGGTACGAGGAGATGCTCTCTGCACACGATCAGAGCGGACTCGACGAGCTGTTGCTGCAGATGGACCTGCTCAAGGCATGGGATTACGAGCAACGAATCAAACAGATACTCTCCCAGCTCAGGATCACCGATTTTCATCAGAAGATGGGCGAACTCTCCGGGGGTCAGGTGAAACGGGTGGCACTGGCTAACGTACTGATCAGCGAGCCGGAGCTGCTCATCATGGATGAACCCACCAACCACCTCGATCTGGAAATGGTGGAGTGGCTCGAAGAATACCTCAATCGAAACAGGATGAGCCTGCTTATGGTGACGCACGACCGTTATTTTCTTGACCGCATCTGTACGCAGATATTGGAGATCGATGAAAAACAGCTTTTCTCCTATAAAGGGAATTTTTCCTACTACCTGGAAAAAAGAGAGGAGCGGATTGCCGCACAAAATACGGAAGTAGATCGTGCCCGCAACCTGATGCGCAAAGAACTGGACTGGATGCGCCGTCAGCCACAGGCACGCGGGACAAAAGCAAAATCGCGCATAGACGCATTTTACTCGTTGGAGGAGAAGGCACAACGGCACCGTGAAGAGGAGAGCGTGCGCCTGGCAGCCCGCGGATCCTATATCGGGAAAAAGATCTTTGAAGCGAAACATGTGACCAAACGGTTTGGAGATATCCGCATCACAGACGATTTCAACTACATCTTCTCACGGTACGAAAAAATGGGTATTGTGGGAAATAACGGTACCGGAAAATCCACCTTCGTAAAGATGCTACTCGGCAAAGAGATGCCTGACAGCGGCGGCTTCGAGATTGGCGAAACGGTGCAATTCGGCTATTACAGCCAGGAAGGACTACATTTCGATGAACAGATGAAGGTGATCGATGTGGTACAAAACATTGCTGAAGTAATCGATCTTGGCAATGGTAGCAAACTTACCGCCTCACAGTTCCTGCAACATTTTCTCTTTCCCCCTGAAAAACAACACAACTTTGTCTACAAGCTCAGCGGCGGCGAGAAAAGACGACTCTACCTCTGCACCGTGCTGATCACCAACCCCAACTTTCTGGTGTTGGACGAACCAACGAACGACCTTGATATTATCACCCTGAACATCCTGGAAGAATACCTTACGGGATTTAAAGGATGCCTTATCGTGGTGTCACACGACCGCTACTTCATGGACAAGGTGGTGGATCATCTTCTGGTATTTCATGGAGAGGCAACGATTCAGGACTTTCCCGGGAATTACACCCAGTACCGTGAATGGAAAGCCGATGAACAGAAAAAAGAGGTGGAAGAACAGAAAACCATCAGACAGGAAACTGATCCGCGAAAAAACAAGCC
The DNA here is from genome assembly GCF_056629195.1 of Proteiniphilum sp. LBM24028. Lineage (NCBI taxonomy): Bacteria > Pseudomonadati > Bacteroidota > Bacteroidia > Bacteroidales > Dysgonomonadaceae > Proteiniphilum > Proteiniphilum sp. LBM24028. The sequence goes on from NZ_CM152817.1 coordinate 3,185,882, forward strand.
ATTAGAAGAAAAAAAGAAACTATCCTTTAAGGAAAAACGCGAGTTTGATGCACTGGAAGGAGAAATCGAACTTCTGGAAACAGAGAAGACAAGGATCACTGAATCGCTCTCCTCGGGTATGCTACCTCCCGAAGAGCTGATGGAAAAATCGTCACGACTCTCGGAAATCATGGACTTGATCGATGAAAAAACCATGCGTTGGCTCGAACTGAGCGAGCGGGCATAAAACCAATTTAGAAAGATTTTAAATAGCTTATACTTACCTCTTTATTTTTTATTCAAAACCAAAAATTGCCTATTTTTGCTGGTAATGATAATTTATGATATGTGGAAACAAAATTGCCTGCATCATCACTTAGCGTTGCTATTTAAACCAACAACTCAATAAACTATAAATCTTATGAAAAGTGTAAAAGGAACCCAAACCGAACTAAATCTGATGAAATCCTTTGCCGGAGAATCACAGGCACGTATGCGATATACCTTCTTCGCGAAAGAAGCGAAAAAGGAGGGCTATGAACAGATTGCAGCCATTTTTCAGGAGACAGCCGACCAGGAGATGACCCATGCCAAGAGGATGTTCAGGTACCTCGAGGGAGGCATGCTGGAAATCACGGCTGCTTATCCGGCAGGTGTGATCGGAACCACAGCAGAGAACCTGAAGGCGGCCGCTGAAGGGGAAAACGAAGAATGGACCGACCTTTATCCCCACTTTGCCGAGGTAGCCGAACAGGAAGGCTTCAAGGAGATTGCCACCATGTATCGCATGATTGCCAAAGCTGAAGCAATTCATGAAGAGCGTTATCTGAAATTACTCGAAAGGGTTACGAACGGTACCGTATTTTTGCGTGAAGAAGAAATTAACTGGATCTGTCGCCACTGCGGATATGTGTTTACCGGCAAGAAACCGCCGAAGAACTGTCCCACCTGCCTGCATCCGCAAGCTTACTTCGAACCCAAAAATGAAGCTTATTATTAATATTTTAAATTTTACTTGCGGATTATTTATTGTATGTAACTAAAGTGAAGAGATCGGCAGTAGACAATCTAGTTGTATACAAACAACTTGTAAAATTTGAATAAATGGAACTTTCGTAGAAAATCAAGAAGCTGATCCCCGGCAAAGGGGATCGGCTTTTTTTGTGTCTGGATGGTTGCCTCGGGGCTGCCCCTTTTCCGGTAAAATAGTGTAATTTTGCAGTTATTTATTGCATTTAACTCTGGCCGTATCGACAGCCGGTGTTTAAGAAAACATCATCATAACCAATGTCGCACAACGAACTTTTTGCCCGCACAGAACTGCTGGTCGGATCAGCCGCGATGGAACGGATTGCCGCGAGTAGAGTAATCCTCTTTGGTGTGGGAGGTGTGGGTAGCTGGTGTGCCGAAGCATTGATCCGCAGCGGGATCATGCACTTGACACTGGTCGACTCCGACCGGGTGGCAACAGCCAATATCAACCGACAGCTCCCGGCTACCACCCTGACTGTGGGGGAATTGAAAGTGGAGGTAATGAAACGACGTTTGCTGGAGATCAACCCGGAGGCGCACATAGTCACCATGCCCATGATCTACAGTGCCGAGACATCGGATTCGTTTCATCTGGAGCAGTACGATTATATCATAGATGCCATCGACTCACTCTCACACAAGGTACATCTGCTTGTGAGTGCCTCCCTCACGGATGCCACTCTCTTCTCTTCCATGGGAGCAGCTCTCAAGATGGACCCGCAACAGATACGGGTAACCGAATTCTGGAAGGTACGCGGTTGCAAGCTGGCATCGGCATTGCGTCAGCGGATGAGAAAAGATGAAAAGCCGGAAAAACCGTTTCTCTGCGTCTACAGCGAAGAGTTGCTTTCCAACAAGGGAGAGGAGGTGCTACCCGATACAGACGAGCATGGCAGCTTCCGGAAAGCACGAACCAACGGCACCATGGTACAGGTCACTGCCGTTTTCGGATTCACCCTTGCGGGCCTTGTAATTCAGAATATCATGCGCCATTAAATACATTTTTCTTACCTTTGCGCTTTCAATCAGCTACATTTATTATGCAAATCGAACATATTCTCCAGGAAGCCGTCATCCTCGCAATCAAAGGACTTTATCAGGCCGAGGTGGACCCATCACAGATCACACTTCAGAAAACCAAAAAAGAGTTTCGGGGGCACTACACCCTGGTCACCTTTCCCTTGCTAAAGATATCCCGCAAAAATCCCGAGCAGACAGCAGAAGAGATTGGGAGAAGGCTGGCGGAAAGCTCACCCCTTGTCTCGGAGTACAACGTGATCAAGGGGTTTCTGAACCTCACCATCGCTGCACAGGTATGGTCAAAACTTCTCGAAGAGATCGACTCAAATCCGGACTACGGCTTCACCACGGTAGCCGATAATGCACCACTCTACATGGTGGAGTATTCCTCTCCCAATACCAACAAGCCACTGCATCTGGGCCATGTACGCAATAACCTGCTCGGGCACGCACTGAGCGAGGTGCTTAAAGCCAACGGAAAACGGGTGGTAAAAACCAACATTGTGAACGACCGCGGTATTCATATCTGTAAGTCGATGCTGGCCTGGCAGAAATGGGGTAACGAGGAGACACCGTTTACCACCGGCAAGAAGGGCGACCACCTGATTGGCGATTATTACGTGTTGTTCGACAAAAAATATAAAGAAGAGCTCGCCGCGCTGCAGACAAAAGGGCTCACCAAGGAGGAGGCAGAAGCTGAGTCGCTGCTGATGAAGGAAGCACGTGAGATGCTGCGCTTGTGGGAGGCACACGATGCTACCACAGTGAATCTTTGGAAGCTGATGAACGACTGGGTGTATGCCGGTTTTGATGAGACCTACCGACAGATGGGTGTCTCCTTCGATAAGATATACTACGAGTCACAGACCTATCTTGCCGGGAAAGAGGAGGTGCTTCGCGGCCTCAGGGAAGGATTGTTTTATCAAAAGGAAGATGGCTCTGTATGGGCCGATCTAACACCATACGGTCTGGATCAAAAACTACTGCTCCGCGCCGACGGCACCTCCGTCTACATGACACAGGATATCGGTACCGCCAAACTCCGTTTCGACGATTATCATATTGACACGATGATCTATGTGGTGGGTAATGAGCAAAACTACCATTTCCAGGTGCTCTCCATCCTGCTCGATATGCTGGGCTTTGAATTTGGAAAGGGACTGATTCATTTCTCCTACGGCATGGTGGAACTGCCCGAGGGAAAGATGAAATCGCGGGAAGGAACTGTAGTGGATGCTGACGACCTGATGGAGGAAATGATCAATACCGCCCGGGAGACTTCGCAGGAACTGGGTAAGCTTGACGATGTCACACCTGAAGAGGCGGAAGCAATCTCCCGCATGGTAGGTTTGGGGGCACTCAAATATTTTATTTTGAAGGTAGATCCGAAGAAAAATATGACCTTCAATCCGAAGGAATCAATCGACTTTAACGGAAACACAGGACCGTTTATCCAGTATACCCATGCACGTATTCAATCGATCCTGCGAAAGGCTGGAGAACAGGGTATTGCCATCCCTGAAAAGCTTGAAAACATTCTTGTCCTCTCGGAAAAGGAAGAGGGCCTGGTGCAGTTGCTCAGCGAGTTTCCCGGCGTGGTGCAGCAGGCAGGCTCGGAATACAACGTATCGCTGATCGCCAACTACATCTATGACCTGGCTAAGGAGTACAACCAGTTTTATCACGACTACCCCATGCTACGTGAGGAGGACAGTGCCCTGCGCGCCTTCCGGTTGTTGTTGTCAAAAAATATCGCCCTGACCATTAAAAAGGGAATGTCGCTTTTTGGTATCGACGTACCGGAGCGAATGTAGTACTGTACTGCGTAAAAAGATCCACCGCATCCGTTCCCTGTGGCGGCGCCTAAACCAACAGCCCTGTATTTTGAATGGCGACCCCGGCCAGGAAAGCTTCCTATTTTTTAAAGAGAATAGTCTTCTCCTCTGCGGCACTTTGTCTGGCAGCATCCAATATTTTAACGACAATCAGATTATTTTCCAGCGAAGAAAGGTCTGTTTTTTCCACTTTGAGTTCTTCCCTGATTACTTTCGCGAAATAACTAAACGGATCCTTTGCAGCCATAGGGAACCCGTCGACTTTTATCTCCTGCCTGGGTACCTTACGGGTCAAACGATACTCCAGGTCGTGTGCATTGTGTGCAGTGACATATCCTTCTTTTCCGTAAACAGAGATATCCTTCCTGTCTACGGGCCAGTTCCATGATCCCTGAATGACTGCCTGCGCGTGCGGATAGGTCAGGATGATCGTAGCCTGGTCATCCACTTTGGGATAAACATCCGGCTTGATTGTCTGTAAAACAGCTGTCACCGTTTCAGGTTCTTCATTCTGCATGATCCACGTCATCAGGTTGGCGCCGTAACAGCCAAAATCGACAACCGCCCCACCCCCGTTCAACACCGGATCGGTGAGCCAGGCAAGGAACTCCGGTGAGCAGCCTATCTCCACCGGTCCCTTATGTCCGTCGTTGATCATTACTTTATTGATCTCGCCAATTTCCTTTTTCTCAATTGCCATTTCAAAAAGTTTGTAATGTGTAGGATACCACGAAGTCTCGTAATTGGTGAGCAGAAGAATATGGTGTTTCCTTGCCAAACCCGCCATTTTATCTGCATGCTCCGCATTCACGGCCAACGGCTTTTCCACCATTACATGAATTCCTTTCGGTGCACATATCTCCACTGTGCTCAGATGATCATATATAGAATTAAAAGCAACCACACCTTCAGGCCTGGTCTCTCCGATCATTGTCGCAAGATCATCATACACGATAGCCATATCAAATCCATACCGGTCTGCAAGCGCATGTGCTTTTTCTTTATTGGACTCGGCGATGCCGACAATTTGAATATCGTTTCGTTCCTTGTGATTTTTCAATAGACCGTGAATATGGTCATGAGACAAGCCGTCAATACCAATTCTTACCGGTCTCTGTTGTGCGAGCATGATGACGGGCCACAGAGATAAATTCAATAAAAGAGCGAGTGTTGTAATACTTTTTACCATGATACCTGATATTTATCTTAAAACAATTTTGTCTTCCCGCTTGCAACTTCCGGAATGTGCAATCTGATATTCAGCCTGTTGTTAAGCTTTTCAATCAGGTAAGCCGAAAAAAGAGGCGATGATTTTTCCACATTCTGATGTATAAAAAAACAGAGTTGCTTCAATCCGGTTTCTTTCCACTGCACAATTCGTTCTACCCAATTGTCTATGCGCCGGAAATCTATTTGGTCCACATTACAACCAACAAAACGAATGAAAGCTATGGGAGTAGTCAGTCGCATATGCATCATGTCACGTCTGCCGGCAGTGTCGACAATGATATTGGTTGTATGCTGTGTCTCCAGAAAACGACAATATTCGCCCCAGATGTCTTTGTCCCGATACCATTCTTTTCCACGAACTTCCACCGCGAGCGGAATAACCCTCGGAAAGTCTGTTATAAATGCTTTCAGCTTGTCATAACTATTGACACCAAAGTTTTCGTGCAATTGCAAAAAACACATTCCAAGCTTCTCCTCGAAATGCGAAATGGCATCGCAATAGATACTCGTCAGCTCTTCCACATTACTCAACCGGCGCATATGACTGATCGATTGTGTGATTTTAGGGAAAAATTTAAATCCCTCCGGTGTCTTGTTTTTCCATTTCAATACCTGTCCAGCTTCAGGCATATTGTAAAACACGGAATTCATCTCAATGGAATTGAACTGTCGGGAATAATAGGTGAGTTCATCTTTTGTGCCTTTTGGATAGAAACCCTTCAAATCGGTTTTATTCCATTTCGCACAACCTATATAGACTTCAAAAGAATCATCAGCCCCGTTATTCAAAACCTTCAGCGTGGCTGAATCATCGACAGGAATACTGAAATCTATGATCGTGGGGTCATCTACTTTTCCAAAATTCATACGATCACTTTATTTTTTGACACCATGGTTATTTACTGAAACCCCTCTCATCAGTCATTATTGATATATCTTACAAATGCCACACAATTTCCATCGGGCGACCAGCTATGTACGTTAAATGAACCCTGGCCGCCATAGAAAACGGGTGTCAGGTCACGCGCCTCTTTTGAATCCACGTTCAACAATCGCAATTTCACATTCTTCCCGAATGGATGCCTGCCTTGCTGGTCTTCGATATAAGCGATATAAGCGACGCTTTTGCCCTCGGGTGAGGGATGAGGAAACCAGTTGTCGTAATCGTCGAAGGTAAGTTGCGTCTGTTCGCTTCCATCTGGGCGCATCCTGTACAGATGCATCCGCCCTGTACGATGACTGTTGAAATAAATCCACCGTCCATCGTAACTGTACTCCGGACCATCGTCGAGCCCCTCTGCATTGGTCAGTCGCACCTCTTCGTCAGTATAAACATCTGTTTTGTACACATCCCATTCGCCGTTGCGCATGGCACAATAGGTCACCCAGCGATTATCGGGACTTACACCATGCCAGTAACTGGGATAATTACTGGTTATCAACCGTGGTACGCCACCCATTGCCGGCAGCATGAAAATACGTGAACCACCTTTTGCCGAGCTTACTCCGGGAACATTATGACTGATGATCAGCCATCTGCCATCGAAGGTCAACCCGTGGTCGTTGTTACACCGGTCAGCAAATCCGGTATCAATGATGCCTAGTTTTTTGCCGTTGACCGATACCCTTTCCAGCTTTCCGTCTGCATTTACAATCAGATATTTCCCGTCGCGGGACCAGTTAGGTGCTTCAAAATGACGACTTTCGCGCAGGATAACCTCTTCTTTCCCGGTTCTTACATTAAGAAGTACCAGCTCGCTTTCTAGATTTTGTGGAACCTGAGCAAGCGCTGCCATAGACATAAAAGCAGATAAAACAATAAAAAAAAGTTGTTTCATATCATCGGTCCTTTGAAAATAATTTGACTAAGCTGAGTAGGAACAGCAAATGTAATAATTATTTTATTTCAACCAATTATGCTTTTTTGCATAATGCTTTTTTGCATAATTGGAAAAGCTGTATATCTTTGTAAAAAACTATGCGAGTATGAATCCTTTCACTTTTGGCACAGTAGCAACCGGAGAAAGTTTTTATGACCGTCACAAAGAATGTGATCATATTGTAAAGACTCTTGCCGGTGGAAATAACATGGTTTTGTATGCTCCCAGAAGATTTGGTAAAACATCATTGGCTGTAAAGGCTATACAGCTGTTAGAAGAACAAGGATTTATTTGTGTTTATTTTGATTTCATGCCAGTATTTTCTGTAGAATCCTTTGTTCGGCTTTACACCAAAGCAGTGGCATCGAAACAACGCAATTTACAAAGATTTGCTGAAACATTTAATTCTATTGCTAAAAACATCCGTCCTGTAATTAGATTCACCCCTGACGGAAATCCTGAACTATCCCTTGATATTACTAAAAAACAAATCGATGAAACGGATATTTCCCAATTACTGGATATTCCGGAAGCACTCGCCGGGAAGAAAAAAAGGGTTCTAATTTTTTTCGACGAATTCCAGGAAGTTGAGAAATTGAATAAAATCAATTTTGAAGGTCTTTTACGTAGTAAAATACAACACCAAAAACATGTTAATTACATTTTCTTCGGTAGTAAAACGCACATAATGCAGGCAATGTTTAATGATAAAAAAAGGCCCTTTTATCATGCAGCAACGCAGATGACTATTAATTATCTACCAAAGAAAGAAACAATTCACTTTTTACAGAATAATTTTGCAAGAAAAGAGATAAAACTTGATTTGGAAATTGCCGAATATATTATCAAAGCAGCTGCCAATATCCCACATTATATCCAGCAATTGGCTTCTGAAATCTGGTCAAATGTATCACATCATGCCGACATATCTCATGAAATAGTAGATGAATGTATCTTACAAGTTGTCGCAATGAAAAGTGATTATTTTATGGAATTATTTGAAAATCAGTCCACAAGCAAGAAGCAATTATTGATTGCATTGTGCACTGGCGGAGAAAACATTTTCTCAGAGTCCTATAAAATAACACACCGTTTACCCAGTTCAGCTACCTTGCAAAGAGCTGCAAAAGGACTTACAAATGACGGAGTAATCGATAAGATTGACAGTGAATATTTTATTACTGATCCATTTTTCAAACTTTTCCTGAAAAGGACTATGTTATAAGTGAGAAATTATATGCATGACCTCTCTCCATATGAATGCGCGAAAGAATTTGCAACCCACACTGCCCGGAACATATTTATAACAGGAAAAGCCGGAACGGGGAAGACTACCTTCCTGCGTCAGTTTCGTGCCGAGACGACGAAGCAGCTGGCAGTGGTGGCACCCACGGGCGTGGCCGCTGTCAATGCCGGCGGGACAACCATCCACTCCTTCTTTCAGTTGCCCTTCACTCCTTTCACGCCAACCCCGGCCGGACGGGAAGCGCTGATCGCACGCATGAAGATGAACAGCGCCCGTCGCAACGTGATCCGTGAGTTGGAGGTGCTGGTGATCGACGAGATCAGCATGGTGCGGGCCGATGTGCTGGATGCCATCGACACGGTGCTGCGCCATGTGCGTCACCGCCATGCCGAACCCTTTGGTGGTGTGCAAATGATTTTTATCGGCGATCTCTACCAGCTGTCACCAGTCGCCAAGGCGGATGAATGGCAGATCCTATCAACTTATTACCAGGGAATTTATTTTTTCCACAGTTACGTCATGCGGGAGGCTCCTCCTGTTTATGTGGAATTTGACAAGATCTTCAGACAGTCAGACAACGTTTTTATCAAGATTTTGAATGAGGTGCGAAACGATGCCCTTTCTCCGGAAGGGTATAGCTTGCTACAAAGCCGCTACGAGCCGCATTTTAACCCGTCGCCCGAAGAAAATTATATTACGCTTACCACGCACAACTTCAGTGCGGATACCATCAACTTCGCTGAATTAAAAAAAATCACCACGAAGATACATCTATTCAAAGCGGTGGTGAAGGGTGAGTTTCCGGAGAATGCATTTCCTGTGGAGCAGCAGCTTGAACTGAAGGAGGGTACCAAGGTAATGTTCGTGCGGAACGATACCGAAACACCCCGACGCTTTTTCAATGGAAAAATAGGCACCATCAGCCGCATCCGCGACGAGGTGGTTACCGTACATTGTCCCGGCGATACGGATGAAATAACTGTCTCGCCGGTGACCTGGGAGAATATCCGCTATACCACCAACCCGGAAAATCAAACGGTGGAGGAGGAGATCATCGGTACCTTCGAACAGCTCCCCCTGCGGCTTGCCTGGGCCATCACCATCCACAAAAGCCAGGGCCTTACTTTCGACAAAGCGATCATCGACGCGGGAAAAGCCTTTTCACCGGGACAGGTCTACGTGGCACTGAGCCGATGCCGTTCACTCCACAGCCTGATGCTGAAAAGTCCGATCAACCGCTATAGCATTGGAGTGGATGAACAGGTTGTCCGCTTCTCCTCCTCCAAACCGGAAACCACAAGAGTTATAGAGGAACTTCACTCAGCAAAGGAACAATTCAGGACGATGTTAGTGCTGCAACTGTTCGACTTTTCGCCTCTCCTTCAAATGGCACGCTCCTGGTACTTCGCAACCAAAGAAAACGAATCCTCCTTTAACGAAGGAACCATTCCTTTTGTGGATGGAATCCGCAAACAACTGGCAGAAATAGAGCAGGTAGCTAGTAAATTCAGGATGCAGCTGCAGCAAATAATCCGTCAAACTCCGGTCGACAGCACCTTCCTCGCAGTACGGATCAACGCTTCCGCGGCCTACTTTGTCGATAAAATTGATACCTTGTCACGCTCGATACAGGAATCGGCAGCAACCACCGATAACAGGGCGAATGCACGGGAGTACGACGATGATATCACCGCCATTTTTACTGCGGCAGCCCTGAAGAAGCAGCTGATCAGCGCCACCGCGGCGGACTTCAGCGTAGAGGCATATTACAAGGCACGGAGTCTGTTCAGAAAACCGGCTTTGGTCGTCACTTCCTACAGTCGCGACAGCAAGGGAGAACAACTCAAGTCGATCCACCCGGAGCTGTTGACCGAACTGGTGCAACTGCGAAATAAAATCAGCAAAGAAGAGAACCTGCCGGTATACATTGTCGCATCGGTGAAAACACTGGTGCAAATGGCCGATTACCTGCCGGAGACAGAAAAGGAGTTACTGAAGATCCACGGTTTCGGAAAGGTTAAAGCAGAACGCTTCGGTGCACAGTTTCTTGAGATGATCCATAACTATATCACAGCATATGGAATTGAATCACGCATGATTCACTTTAAGGAAGACAAAAAGCAGAGAAAGAGAAAATAATCAGACAGAGCCTTTACGGTAAAATAAACCGGTTACTTCACATGAATAACAGGTGTAACCTAATCTTCTTTTCGTTTCTTACACTTTAGACACGAATAATGCAGAAAAGAATGAGCGAAATTTGAAAAAACAAAAAAATCCGGCATATCACTATACCGGAGGTCGGAACTGAACACTAAGAGGCATTTATTGCACTTCCTGTGCAAAAAACTTCTTCACATTCACTTTCCGGGTTTTTATCCCGATGACGAACGGTTCCAGTTCGTTCACTCTGCCAACTTCCATCCTGAAGTTTTGTACTGGTTCCGCACAATCGGTATGCTCTGCCAATGTCCTCTTATCTAGTGTGATGGTATATTCCCCCACAGGAAGGAAGGCAATAAAACGGCCGTAGTCGTCGGTTACCACTGTTTGCTGAAACCTCCCTCCGTGACCGCTGATGGTGAAGCGGAATCCTTCGTTCCGCTGCACGATCTCCACGCTGTTCTCGCTCGCCTCATAGCGAATGCTGCCCTGCAGGGTGCCGCTCTGGCGAAGGGGTATCTCTGTCACTGTTTTGAAACGGTTGACTTCAATCTCCTGTTGACCAAACGACCATTCACCGGTTTGCATCGGTTTGACGGAATAGTTTCCAAAGGGTACGGAGGTATAGCGCACTTCGCCGTTACTACCTGAGACAAATGCTTTCCGGTCGATGTCGAGCAGATAACCTTCCGCCGGTGTATCACCCTTATCGTAGCGGCCGTTGCCATTGTAGTCGTAATAAACTTTCGCAATCAGCGTACTTTTCTTCCCTGTCAGCGGCTGCCCTTTTCTAAATTGATAGCGTACACCCACCTCCAGGTTCAAAATATCCCTGTTTTGCATGAAGGGATACTGATACCAGTACCCACTGAAAGAGAGGGAGAAATTATGTCGGGTGAAATACCTTGCTTGTATGTTCACCGATGGCACACTGCCCTGGTACACATCGCGTGTAAAGTTGAATCCGGAGGTGAGTTGAATTTTTTTTGAAAAGCGATGGTTGACCAATGCAGATGCGGAGAACCGGGTAAACATCCGGTTTTGTTGTTGCGCCATTACCTGCTCATAGAGATAGTAAGCCCCCTGCTGCCAGGTAATCCCGGTGGTGAGCCATCGGTATGCGTAGCTCAATGACGCCTTTCCCTGTCTCTCGCGGCTTTTATTCACAGGGTTTCGATAGTATCCTCCCTCCAGACTGCCATAGAGAGAGTGGTTACCGGCAGGATGCTGCCACCGCCATTGCCATCCCAGACGGTGGGCATCCATTGTCAGATTTCGGTCTGCAGCCCCTTCTCCTACATATCTTGAATAAGAAGAAGAACTTTCTCCCTGGTAATTGTACATCAAGGATGAGGTAAAACCGGGAAGAGGGGGCAATGAGACGGAGAAACTCCCAAAGCTGTTCTGTGACCGATAATTGTAGTTGTAAGCATAGGATTTGGGCTCCGATTTATTGTAGCTGAAGGAGCCATTCAGGTGGATACCGTCAGTAATTCTCTTGCTGATATTTTGGTTGAATGATGTCACTCCCTTACGGTTACCCGAGAAGTAAGGATCGCTGTAGTAAGCCGATCCGTTTAATATGAGATCGGAAAAAAGAGTACCCTGATAGCGTAGTTCGGCTGTACCGGTGAGTTTACTACCCTCCATATCCCAATATTGCGCCATCGAACCGTAACCCATCATCTCCAGCTCCCACAGGTCGTTGAAACGGAAACGCCATGCGAGAGAGCCTACCTGAAATCGGGCCTGTTCATAAGGATTGCGCTGAAAGATATAGCCCACTGTAGCTCCCGTTCTCCCTGTGCTTGCTCCCAACTCTCCTTTTATAAAAAAAGAGTAATAATCGTCAAACCATGGATTGCCGGATAACAGGTTGTAGTTTTGGTCAATGGCACCAATGGTCAACCGTTTGTTTCGGGTACTGTCGGAGAAGCTTGCTTTCGCCCCTCTGCCATAGAGTGAAAGCTCTGCCTGTTCACCCACATTTCCCAAAGAAAACTCATGCTCATGGAGCCGGTAGGTAAGCGATGTATTGGTCACATAGGGGAGGGGCTGGATGTTATACTGATAGATGTTGCCCTTAAGGTGCAAAAATCCTGCAGGCAGATCGAGGTAACCCCCTCCCTGTAACTGGATGGTGGAGGACACATAGTTATAGGTGCGATAGCTCAGCTGAACCGCATTGTCTGATATGCCCTCGCTGTATTCTGTCATCTGATCAAGCAGGAAAGAGTTGTAACTGCGCCGGGTACTGATGTTGTGGATGGTTATCGTTCTGGAGTCGACTATTTTTTTCTCACTCCCCTTCATGGCTGTTATCCGCACCTCAAAACGTTCCGCGGCAAGCAGGTTGCTGCTCGCGATAAAACTGTGGATAAATTCCCGTTGCTCCCCGGGTAGCACGGATGCGGTCATTTCGGTGAAGGGTGCCGCACTCCGCAGATTGGGCACATTGAACACCAGCGTTATCTGTTCGGAAATATTTCCGTTGTTCTTGATCGTCACACGGAGCCGCACTGAATCTTCGGGATTGGTAATCAGCACCGGAGCATTATCTGTCAGCAATATAAGCTGTTCATGTCGTTTAATCTCCAGCGATGTCTCGCGACTTACCACGTGTTCTTTGGCTTCGTTCAACAAATCATACCGTATCCGCTTCTCACCTGCGGTCAGATCTTTTGTCAGCAGCAGCTTGAAGGAAACAAACCCGCTGTCGCCCGCAGCTATGTATACCGTCCGTTCATCCTGGGAGAGCACCCGAATACCGGTAGGCGCGTTTACCCCGATGATGCCGCTGAAGGCACTTTCGGCGTGATTGACCACTTTGAGCACATGACTCAGCAACTGTCCTTTGTCTGACAGGGTACTTATTTCAAGATCGACAGGCGGTACAGCAACTATTCCTGCTTTCGTTGCAAAAAGAAAATGAAAGCAAGCCAGAAAAACGAGTACAGCTATTGATCCTGTTTTACGCCACATTGCTATTGGGGGGTAATTTCGAAGAGCAGACTGGTACTGTATTGTTCGGTGGGAATATTAAAAATCCGGGAATCATTGGGCACGGTGGTGAATGTCAAATTATATTTTTTCTCACCACTTCCGGTTGCTGCACCGTTGAGCATTGGTACCATCGCACCGGAGAGCGGCATGGAGGAAGTGGATTGTGTATTGTCCGACAATTGAATCCGTACCAAATCCAAAGGCAATATATTCCCCGATGCAGAAGATAGATTGGGGTAAATGGAACTCACCCTTAACTGATAAGCTACATTGGATTTTACAGTTATACCGTTGGGATAGGTGATGTTTTTCCCGTTCACATAATCGGCTGCAGTATTAAATTCCATATTCACGGTCGCAGGATCAACAAGAATGGAATAATTATTTGCATTGGTAGAAAGCTTGTGAACCTGTAAGATGTCGTACGTACGGTGAATGGTAAATACATTCCCCCCGATATAGGCTTTGAACTCGAAAGGAGCTGAATAAGTAATTGTCTTGTTGCCGTTGTCATCATCCAGTATATCTAGGTAGCCTCCCCCGATGGCAGCCAGCTGAAAATTCATCTGAAACTGATAATAGACAAAATTATTTCCCACCTTATTGGATAACGCCACGTTTGCGCCATTTACCAGGTCTCTTTCCTGTGAACCGAGCAGCATCACGGGATAAGGAACGTTAATTTGATTGACACCCGGAATATTGATGACGGGCTGCCCTTCGGTACTTGTCAGGATAAGGCCCACTTTGTCGGACGGGAAAACCTTCGTGCCATCTTTTGAAACAATATTGCCTGTCAGCCTGACTGTAACCCGCCAGTTCTCCGCGTATAACTGTGTTCCCCATTGCTCCTTAATGGCAAGCGTATAATAACCGTTGGTGGTGATGCCGTTATAGGAATATATTCCTATATAGGGATTTCCCCATAACTCAAACTCTTGTGTATAGGATGGCAATGTAACGACGAAAGCGATGCAGCAATATAACAGACTGCGTTTACTCATGGCTGAATTCCAATTCTGCTGCTTCCAATGCGGTCTCATCACCATAATCGAGTATGACGGTGGCGGTATAATCTCCTTTTACCAGAGGTTCTTTGATAGGAATATCTATCTTACGCTGGTCACCCGGCATGGTGTAAAATTCGCTCTCACCCAGCGATACCTCCTTACCAGTAGTGCGGTTAAACAAAGTGGTTTTTAAGATGCCGTTCACCCAGGTGTTCCCTTTGTTGTGAAAAAGAAGCCCGATGATATTATTTTCTCTGTCCAATGACATATTTTCAATTTCCAGTTGTTTTTGCTCCTGCTGCAGACCTTTCCGATAGATTTTGATTCCCTGACGCACATTGATCCGGATAGCTGTGCCGCGGGCATCCACACCATCTACCGGATTCATCTGGGTCACATAAAGCATGGATGTCTGGACGTTCTCTTTCGCTTCAATTCCAGCAGGCACCGTCATCACAAGCGTGATATTGCGACTCTCTCCCGGTTCCAGCGTGATATAGGTTCCTTCCGGCAGGCTGAGCCATGACGCGCAACTGTTTAGGAGTGTGTCAGGCGGCAGCATGATATTATTGCCGTTTTCATCGTATTTCCAGTCGCCAAAAGTGATGGAAAGATCGAGCGTATGTTGTTTGCTGGTATTATTCACCAATATCTGCTGGGTAGCACTCTCACCTGCACCCAGTGTATAATACACCCTCGGCGGGGAGACCGATAACCCTACCTGCGCCCTGAGCATGGGGGAAAGGACAAGAAAGATACCGCATACCAGGATTGAGCGTTTCAATGGCCAATTTCTCATATGTGACAGGTTTTCGTTACTGAAGCGTGATTAAACTAAAAAAAGGGAAGGTATGGTCGAAAAGAAAAGACACCCCTCCCTTTTTGTGTGAAATAAAATATTTTCAAATCGTTGTGATAGTATAGGTCAGGGTGGTGGTAAACACGGTGGCCCCGTCACCATCCACGTGAGAGACGTTATACCCGTCGATATAGGCTTCGGCAGCATCTTCCGTGTTGTCATATTCCACATCGAACTCGAGGTCTTTACCCCCCCCGTTGGATTGGATAAGTATTTGATCAGTAGTTGAAAGTGCCTTTGCTACATCAATAACTGCGTATGTTCTTGGGTTACCTACTGATTTCGAAGCTTTCACGCTGACGTCACCTACAGGAATGGTCAGATTGGTATTCCCGGATGTAAAGTTTGCAGCCGATGCTTTTACGTTCACCACAAATCCTCCGGTACTAAAGACCTTGAGGTGTTTTGTTTTGACAGCCAAAGTAACCCCATCTGTATAGTCAGTTTCTGTTTGATACAAAAAGTCTACTGTCTCCTGTGTTGGATTGACCGTGATTGTTTGTACCGGTTTGAACTTCAGATTCAACGTCACATTATCTGTGTTTTCTGCCATTGCACTGTTTGCATTAGCAAGACCAAGAAGGAAAAGCGCACATGCGATAAATAAATTTTTTGTTTTCATTCTAATTAATTTGATGTGATTTTAAAGAATATTGCTGTAAATATATAAAATTACTTTTATTGCCTTAGTTTATTGTCCTTCAACCGGCATTGTTGTATTTTTAAGACAAAATATATTCAATTCAAGACGACGAGTCCGGTAAAAACAGATAATTGTTATTTTTCAGTTTGCTGTGATGATAAATTGTTATTTACCTTCTCGTTTATCGCTCTAATTTGCAATTTTCGTTAATTATGTCCATTTTATTAAATTATTAGAGAAAACGGGACAATTAAACAAAAAAATATTTCAACACTCTATGTATCAACGGGTTGCTGTGAGACAATATTTTTTTCGCCGCAAATGTACGACCTGTTTCGTTGTTATACAAATAAAAGACATATATTTAACTTTATTTAAAGTTATTCTTATTTTATCAGAATTACGTCAAAAACCATCTTGCTTATTTTGTGCATCTTACCTAATCATTACATAAATATGCTGAAATCCATGTATTGTCCGTAAAATATAATACTCGACTCTTCTTTTTCCAATTCTAAATATTCGCTGAATAACAGTTTATTCTGTTAAAAAGGGGTTCCGAACCTGAAGGAAATAAGATTTAACACACCCATGAAGTTTCATTTCCTTTGAAAAAATTTAACAGTATTCTACATATAAATCACGATACAAATGAAATAAAAAAGACAATATATACAATAAAAATGGACATTTCCTGGATAATTCGCTTGCAAACGATTACAAATAATGATTGATTGAATAAGGTGAAACTCCATCCTATCGGGTAGTTATGGTATAGGTTACATTTGTGCTATATACCGTTTCAACTCCGTCGGAACTGACATATTTGTCGATATACTTTTGTGCCAATCCGGCAATCCTGTTATCGTAGGTAACATTGTATTTCAGGTTTCTCCCTCCGCCTTCGGACTCGATGATGGGAACGGAGGTCGCAGAGAGGGTTGCTTCTGTATAGCGGGCATGTGTTCCGCTGTTGGAACCGTCACCTGCCCTGACAATCACATCACTTACCGGAATGGTCTCACTGCCGCCCGACCGTGAAAAGCCAGCATAGCCACCGGCTACCGTAACCTGGAAGCCTCCGCTACTGAACACAGTGAGATGATCGTCTTGATTGATAGCTACTCCGTTCTCATAATCTTCGGGAGTGGCATACACAAGATCGGTGGTTTGCTGGGAGGTTTGTACGGTAATCGTCTGTACCGGAAGAAACCGGATGTTCACAGTGACAGCGGCGGTATGCGACTGCGCTCCGGCGTGTTCCGCCAAAAAAATCTGGCAGACAAGCAGCGTTGTTAAGGTTATCGGAATATTCAAAAAAACCTTCCTCTCTTTTAAATACTATCTTTCTGAGGAGAAATTTATAGAATAATTTTATTAAATCCAAGCAAAATTGGATGTTTTTTCATAAATTACATCTTAAAGACAGGTTGTTAGCAAAAGAAAGACAAATGACGGGGAGGGAGGAGAAAAAGTTCATGAGTCCGCGGAATCGATCAAGGCAAAACACAGATCAGAAGGCTGTGAAGGATCAGAGGGAAACATAAACTTTATTTTCCTGGTGATTTAACCTGACAGGTTCCATTTTTTGCAGTTCCTGCAATGTTTTGTCAATGGTAGCCTGATTTGTGGTGAGTGTATAACTACAATTGAGCGAATCGAGAACAGCCTGGATTGTCTCGCTGGCTCTATATGCGTTCACATTAAACGAAGTATCCATGACCGCTGTCCGGGTGCTTTGGGCGTGTATTACAAATGACGTCTTTTATCAGGACGCCGGCGGCCATCCTGAGAGCAATCCTCCTCATTCTTCTCAGTAGAATGAACAAAGCATGGCCTTCGTTCCGGCTATATCCAGACATTTTTTATATGGAATTAAGAAGAGTCCGGGCGAATGTAATCAGCTACATATGTTGCACAATATTGTTCAAAACATCTTTACAATCCGGTCTATGCCTTTCACAAATAAATCGATCTCTTCTCTTGTATTGTAAAAGGCAAAGGATGCCCGCACATTACCATCAATTCCCAATACCCGCATCAACGGTTCGGCACAGTGGTGGCCGGTGCGTACGGCAATACCCATTTTATCGAGTAGCGTGCCCATGTCGTATGGGTGAATACCTTCCACAAGAAAAGAGATCACGCTGCTTTTTTCGCCGGCAGTTCCAAGAATTCGAAGTCGGGGAATGGCAAGCATCTGTTCCGTGGCATATTGCAACAACATATGCTCATATGCGGCAATATTTTTCAACCCAATGGAGGAAACGTAGTCCAAAGCAGTAGCCAGGGCAGCCGTACCCACGAAATCGGGTGTTCCTGCCTCAAATTTAAACGGAAGCCTGTTGAAGGTTGTCTTCTCAAACGAAACACTGGCAATCATCTCCCCCCCCCCCTGATAGGGAGGCAGGGCATTCAGCCATTTTTCTTTTCCGTACAACACACCCACGCCGGTAGGGCCATAGATCTTGTGGGAGGAAAAAGCAAGAAAGTCGCAATCAATTTGTTGAACGTCTACCTCACAATGCTGTACACTCTGGGCTGCATCTATTAAAACAGGGATATCATGTCTATGGGCTGTTGCCACGATTTTTTGAACCGGATTGATTGTGCCCAGCACATTCGAAATATGGGTTATCGCGATAATTTTGGTACGTGGTGTGATCAGTCTTTCTAATTCATCCAGAAGTAATTCACCTTTTTCATTGATGGGAGCTATCCTGAGTTTCAGTCCGAAGATACCCGCCTGCAACTGCCAGGGTACGATATTGGAGTGATGCTCCATGGCAGTGATCAGTATCTCATCACCTTCCCGGCAAAAGGTACGGCAATAAGAGGATGCTACCAGGTTAATCGACTCAGTAGCACCGCGCGTGAAGACGATCTCATTTTCGGATGCAGCATTTATAAACCGTGCCACCGTCCGTCGTGCTGCCTCGTGTTCATCCGTGGCGGCCTGGCTCAGGAAATGCACTCCCCTGTGCACATTGGCGTTTACGGTTGAATACATTCCTGTAATCTTATCCATCACACAATGTGGCTTCTGCGTGGTTGCCGCGTTGTCGAGATAAACCAGCGGCTTGCCGTATACCTCACGTGAGAGGATCGGAAAGTCGCCCCGTATCTTATATATATCCAGTTCTTTCAATTGTTTATAATCTGCAGTCAGTATCCTGTGCTAACTTGTCAATCAATAATTACTAATTCTCATTTGCATACGTTACAATTCCCGCAACGCATCAACTCGCCCCGGAAACGCTTGTTGATCAAGCTCGTCAGTCGTTCCTGCAAACTTTCTATGCGCACCATGTCTACCACATCACGCGTAAAGGCCACCATCAGGAGAAGGCGTGCCTCTTCCTTGTCGATACCACGTGCGCGCATATAGAAGAGTGCCTCCTCGTCGAGCTGCCCTGTGGTGAGGCCGTGGGAACATTTGACATCATCGGCATAAATCTCAAGCTGCGGCTTGGAGAACATCTGTGCCGAATCTGAAGTCAGCAAGTTGCGATTATTCTGATATGCCATCGTCTTCTGTGCGTCTTTCTCCACCTGAATCTTGCCGCAAAAGACACCTGTTGCCTGATCGTTCAGCACGTTTTTAAACAATTCATTACTCATGCAATTGGGGCTGAGATGATCGAGAAAAGCGAAATTGTCAATGTGCTGTTTCTTGTCGCAGATGGCCAGACCTCCGGCATGTGCCTCGGCATGTTCTCCAAGGAGCCGGAAACGATAGTTGTTTCGTGTATATCCGTTGTGCAGCGTGATACTACTGGTCACCACGTTGGAATGGCCTCTCTGCTCGCTAAACAGGTTGTTGAGCCGGGTCACCTTTTCTGAGTTTTCTTCAAGCTCGTATATATCCACCTGGGCAGAAGCACCAGCAAAGACTTCAGTCACCTGGGTCACCACAAAATGAATATCATCCACGGTATGGTCGCATATCAGCAACTTCACCTGGGCATTTTCTTCGGCGATAATCAGAATTCTCCTGTTCACGCTCAGGTCAACCCCTCCCCTCAGGATGTTGATGAGCTGCAATGGCTTTTCCAGGATCACATTTTTGGGTACGTATACCACAAAACCGTCCTGGGCAAACATGGTGTTATATGCCACTACACCGTTATCGCTGTAGTCGGCTATTTGGGCATAATGTGTTGTAAATTGTTCGGGAAATAATTCCGAAAAACGTTGCAAGCTACCTACGAAAACACCTTCCGGTAATATTTCGGAGGGCTGGAAACGGTCGTAGTATCTGTCGTTGATCAAGAAATAAAGATGCGTGGAGAGATTGGGTACATCGCATTTGAAAGCATCATAGGGATTCACCGGGATGTCTATGTTCCGAAGATTCAATCCTAGGTCGATATCGAATGTACGCACAATATTGGAATGTTTGTAATCCTCCTGTCTTGAAGTAGGGAATCCTATCTGAGTGAAAGTATCAAAGGCGGCATCGCGGTGCTTATTCATTCCTCTTACTGAATGTGCATCGAGCTCCTCCCGAAACTGTGTAAACAGATCTATATATTGTTGTTCTATCATTGTTGTCAGTGGATTGCAGATTATGGATTGATTAGCCAGTCATAGCCTCTCCTTTCAAGTTCATGCGCGAGTTCGGGGCCACCGGAACGCACGATTTTTCCCGCGAAAAGCACGTGCACATAATCGGGTTTGATATACTCCAGCAGTCGCTGGTAATGGGTGATGACAATGGTGGCATTCTCTTTGGTCTGCAGCTTGTTCACACCGGCTGCTACCACCCGAAGGGCATCTATGTCGAGTCCTGAATCGGTTTCGTCGAGAATGGCCAGCTGTGGGCTGAGCATTGCCATCTGAAATATTTCGTTTTTCTTTTTCTCACCCCCCGAGAACCCCTCATTCACCGAGCGGCTTACCAGCTGGCTATCAATGCCCAGCAGTTCACGTTTGTCACGCATCAGCTTCAGGAAGTCAGTCGCTGAGATAGGGTCCTCCCCACGATACTTGCGTTGTTCATTCACGGCAGCACGCATGAAGTTGACCATGCTTACGCCGGGTATCTCCACCGGATACTGGAAACTCAGAAAAAGGCCCTCGCGGGCGCGGTCTTCGGGCTCCATCTCCAAAAGATCTTTCTCTTTAAACAGGATATTTCCACGGGTAACTTCAAACTTGGGATTGCCCGCCAGCACCGATGCAAGTGTACTTTTTCCGGATCCGTTGGGGCCCATCACTGCATGCACCTCACCCTGATTTACTTCCAGATTTACACCTTTCAGGATCTCTTTCTCTTCTACAATTGCATGCAGATTCTTTATTTTTAACATACTTGTCATGTTGATTTTTTGAAAATTATAATAGTGGCGGCTGTATCATCCGCCTGAAAAATTGCTTTTGTGTGATTGAATTGTACAAAGGAATCATTCTCGCCCCTGAATAACAACCATTGTTGTGTAATTGTTCTATTTATTTCATTTCCTTTGATTCTCCTCCTCAGAAATAATTTCCTCAGCTTCTTTTATCTTTTTGAAGAGATCCGATGCAAAAACAAAATCGTTGAGTTTTTCGTTATCAGCACCCATCACTTCTGACTTGGATCCCTCCCACTCTTTGATTCCTTCGTTGATAAAAATGACATTATCTCCGATATTGATTACCGAATTCATGTCGTGCGATACCACCACGGTGGTCATTCCAAAGTCGATGGTGATATCCTGTATCAGTTCGTCGATCAGCTGCGATGTTTTCGGATCGAGTCCCGAGTTGGGTTCATCGCAGAAAAGATATTTCGGGTTCAGCGCGATGGCTCTCGCGATAGCAACACGCTTCTTCATTCCCCCACTGATCTCCGACGGATAAAGGTCTGCAGCCTCCGACAGATTCACGCGTTCAAGGCAAAACTCCGCACGTTTACGTCGCTCCCGCTTGTTTTTACGCGAAAACATCTCCAACGGAAACATCACATTCTCGAGTACCGTGCGGGAGTCGAACAGGGCTGCTCCCTGAAAGAGCATGCCGATATCCCGGCGTAAACGACGTATATCCCTCGACTTCATGCCGGTAAATTTACGGCTGTCGTACCATATTTCGCCAGAAGTAGGAGAAATTAAACCGACAAGGCATTTCAGCAGTACCGTCTTTCCCGATCCGCTCCGGCCTATGATCATGTTTACCACCCCTTTGTGAAAGGTGGTATTGATGTTGTCGAGGACCAGTTTTCCATCGAACTCCTTCGTCAGTTTCTTTATCTCTATCATACCAAAATCATTTACCCCAAAGCCAACTGCGTGAATAGCAGGTCGGTCACCAGTATCAATACGCTGTTGATCACCACAGAGTTGGTGCTGGCTGCACCTACCTCCAGCGCCCCCCCTTTTGCGGTATAACCGAAGTAGGCGGCCACCGATGCGATGATAAAACCAAACAACATCGATTTAACAATAGAATACCAGATGAACGATTCCCGAAAGAATGCCTGAATACCGTACACGTAAGTTTCGACCGAAGGTGTGCCCAGCACCATGCAAATAATGTACCCGCCAAAAAGGCCCATGAACATGCTAAAAATCACAAGCACCGGCATGAAGGCCACAAAAGAGGCTATTTTAGGCAGGATAAGATAGTTGGCTGAATTCACACCCATGATGTCGAGCGCATCGATCTGTTCGGTAATGCGCATTGTCCCAATCTCCGAGGCCACGTTCGATCCCACTTTTCCGGAAAGAATGAGACACATGATGGTAGAAGAGAACTCCAGGAGGATAATCTCGCGTGATACTACGCCTACCGTGAACCGTGGCAACAAGGGCGAATCAATATTTAATGCAATTTGGAGCACAATTACAGCACCAATGAAGAATGAGATGATGATGACAATCCAGATGGAGTTCACACCCAGCGTATATACTCCTTTCATGAATTCTTTCACGAACTCCCTCATCCGGTCGGGCACGGACAGTACTCTTCTCATCAACAGTGCGTACTCACCAATATCTTCTAAAGAACGGATAAAATTCATGCGGCTTTCTCGTTCAAATAATTTATGCAAAGATAAATTTTTTATTTCGATTCCTGCTAAAACCAACAAGGTTACTGTTTTAAAATTGTATTTTTGCCAGATGGTTGAACTTTTCGACAAAGAGCTCGGCAAAATCATCGTAGTCCCTCACAGAGGGGCAAAAAGAGTGATTGCAAGGCAAAAGAACGGATACTTTCAGCTGACTGTACCTTACCGGTTCGGTCCGAAGCAGGTTGCTTCTGTGCTGGAAGAACTAAGGCCCCGTCTCTCGGGGTTAAAACCAGTGTCCAGATCAATATTCAGGGAACAAGATATGGTCAGCAGCTTCACGTTTAACGCGCAGATAGTCAGAAACAGTCTTATCGATACACCTTCGCTGTC
This sequence comes from Proteiniphilum sp. LBM24028, assembly GCF_056629195.1. NCBI lineage: Bacteria > Pseudomonadati > Bacteroidota > Bacteroidia > Bacteroidales > Dysgonomonadaceae > Proteiniphilum > Proteiniphilum sp. LBM24028. The sequence goes on from NZ_CM152817.1 coordinate 3,209,166, forward strand.
ACTAAAAAAAGGTGAACTGCGTATCTACATGCCACAGCGGAGCGACCTTTCATTACCTGAAAGTCAACAGTTTATCAAAGAAGCAATTACAGGTGTTTTAAGGATCGAGGCCAAACGGATATTACCCGGAAAAGCGGCTTCATTTGCCCGGCAACACCACCTTCTATACCGGGAAATAAGGATCAATAGCAGCAAGGGGCGCTGGGGAAGTTGTTCTGCACAGAAAAATATCAATCTTTCCCTCTTCCTGATGCTGCTCCCTGAGAGGTTGATCGACTATGTTGTTCTGCACGAACTGGCCCATACGGTGGAGCTGAACCACGGAGAAAAATTCTGGTCGCTGCTCGACCGGTTTTGTCAGGGAAGAGCGCGGGAGCTAAGCAGGGAAGTAAAAAAGTTCAGGCCAGAGTGGTACGACTTCCTGGTACAGGATTAAGAAACGGACTTTCGCCCTGCTGCATCAGTGCCCTGCTGTACGACCTCACAAGAGGGGATGGCGATTTTTCAGAGATCTTTCAGCAGCAAATCGCTGTTATTCTCATACATGCAGAGCCGGGTGTTGACCAGCACTTTCCAGTGTTCATGAAACTCTCCTTCCATGTCGATCATAAAATCCTCCGACCCTTTTTCATCCAGCTTGGCCATAAGATAGTTCACCGAGATCAGGTTGATGTCCACTGCCGGCTGAAAAGCCATTACCAATTCATCTTCGGGCGTGGGTGTGGGAGAGATTATATTCACTTCCGTCAGCACGTCGAGAATGTCATGCGTCAGCCGTGAAGGCACCTTGCATTTTTCAGAAAGCTGATCGGCCGTATAGGGGGGCAGTTCATCTGCAAAACGACGAGTAATTACCGAAGCAATCATCAACGTAAAGAAATCCCGGTATCTCCGGCTAATGTTTCGCGTCTCTTTTTCGAAAGAAAACTTGCGTACATTCTGGGCAGCGTAGGACACCTCGGCCCCGATGAGGGTGATAAACCAGGAGAGCTGTATCCAGAGAAGCATCAGCGGGATGGCGGCAAAAGTACCATAAATGGCATTGTAACGTGTAATCCATAACTGCCCGCTCAGGTAAAGCATTTGAAAAAACTGAAAGGCTATCCCCGCAAGAATACCTGCCAACAGGGCGTTCTGCAATTTCACCTTCACATTGGGTAGGAATTTATAAACAGAGGTAAATATTACAATCATCACCACGAAGGGGATGATATTTAAGAGCCGCGGAATAAAAGGATAGAGAATATAAATAATCTTGAGTGTGTTGTTTTGAGGATAGCTAAGTATATTCAATGCGTTGACGAGAATGAAAAAGATGGGTATCAGCAGTACCATCGCCGAATAATCAGTTACTTTTCGCCCAATGCTCCGCCCTTTGCTTACCTGCCATATCTTATTCAGATTGTTTTCAATGTCATTGAAAAGGAGCAGGATAGTATAGAGAAACAGCAGGATACCTACTCCCGCAAATATACCTCCGCCTTTGGCCTCCTCCAGTGAATTATCGATCAGCTGAAACAATAAATCCAGGAACTCACGTGTTCTCCCCCCGGCAGTGGCTTCCTCCTGAAACTGTATTTGATCGGGACCGCCCAACGAAGCATCTCCGCTGCCAGTGTTGTCGCCGCCCTCTGTCACATTCATGCCAAAAAATGCTGTATCGGATGGTGCCACTGCCTCCGTTACTACTCCGGTAGTGTTTGTCTCCTCCCCCGTCATCAGGTTAAAAATACTGCTCTCCATGATATTTTCTATCCCAAAGCCGCGGGCAATGGCAAAAATCACGGCCAACAGGGGGACAATGGAGAGAAGGGTACGGTAAGTGAGCGAGCGAGAACTTGCGGCGATATTCAACTCCTGTACATTCCGCACGGTGAGCATGACTATCTTGATGGCATTATAGAGAATGTTTTTTTTATTGGATAGTGTTTCAGGATTGGATCGCCAGATGTCATAAGATAAAAATCTGATTATCTCCTTCACTTTCATCCTCAACCGATCCAGTCTGCCGGGTTCTTCCTCTTCTTCGCGGTATCTGTTTTTACCGTTCTTACCCATAACTTTCTTTTTTATAAAAAAGCAGCCGGTCTGTAAGCCGGGTTCTGTATCCCAAAGATTCAGGATGTTTGTCATTTATCTGCGGAGTGATGTCACCATCCTCCTTTAGCGGCCTACCCCCCGGCATCGGGCGAGCAACCCTGATTATCCGGTATACATGGCCTTGCAACCCATAACGCGTACGGCACACCGTGTTGCCACGACATCCGGTGGGCTCTTACCCCACCTTTTCACCCTTACCCCCTGCGGGGCGGTTATTTTCTGTTACGCACATCTGCTCTCACGAACAGCTTCCCGTTAGGAAGTATGGCGCTCTGCGTTGCCCGGACTTTCCTCCCCCCTTGCGGTGAGCGACAAACCGACCTGCTGCAACTGCAAAATTAATAATAAGTTATGATTTATTCCCTTTTTTAATCGTTATTCTTTATCGATGCATATATACTTCCTCTTTATAATATGGTCCTTTGGCTTTTTTTGACAGTTCTCAAAAACTTCACTAGCATACCGGTTGTTTATATGCAAATAGCATTCCACTAACAAACCTATGCGTACCAACGGAATAATGATGCAATACTTCGAATGGTTTCTGCCGGATGACGGGAACCTGTGGAACAGGTTGAAGGAAGATGCAGAGCACCTGAATCATATAGGCGTCACAGGTGTATGGATTCCTCCCTGCTTCAAAGGCCTCAGCTAGCAGTCACTTATGTAGACAACCATGACTCTCACCTTACAGAAAAGGATCCTTATGTGCAGGACTGGTTTAAACCACAGGCCTATGCTCTTATCCTGCTTCGCAAGGATGGTTATCCCTGCCTCTTTCTGGGCGATTATTACGGTATTGGCGGGGATAACCCCAGGCCGGGCATGCAGTGGATTATTGATCAATTGCTGGACATAAGGCGCGAGTTCGCTTATGGCGATCAGGATGATTATTTCGATCATGAACATGTGGTGGGCTGGATTCGCCGCGGTGATGCAGATCATCCCGATGGTTGTGTTGTAATCATGAGTAATGCCGAAGGAGGTGTGAAACCGATGTTTGTAGGAACAGACTATACTGGGTCAGTATGGTACGATAAGCTGGGCCGGATAGAAGAAGACGTAACTATTGGTGACGATGGAAGAGGCTGGTTTCATGTGGGCGACGGCTCTGCTTCCGTTTACCTGAAAAGGGTTTGATCTGATCTTGCAATCTATTTCGTCCATACCTTCTCCGGAACTCCGATTATCGGTACTATCTTCAGACCGAATATCGAGAAAACTTTTGCATAAAGGAATCATAGTAGGTTTTTGACACAGCGATGTCGGGTGTATTCTCCGCATCCAACTCCAGCATGATACCGCCTTTCTCTTTTTTCAGTATCTTCACCTTGTCAAGATTCACGATGTAGGAACGATGACAACGGATCAGCGGTGTATCCTTGGTGAGGTGCTCCTCCATCCATTTGAGTGAATTGCGGATCAGATAATGTGATTTCTTCGATTTGTTGAGGTAATAAATGGTTGCATAATTGTCTGCCGATTCAATATAGAGCAGATTATCCAACATTATGGATATCTTCAGGTCGCCTTTTTCATCCGGAAAAGCAACCAGTGTCTTAGCATGTACCTCCATGGCTTGCTCCTGCTCCATATGTTCCAAAAGCCTGCTTTTCTCTTTCCAGGAAAAATAAAGCCATGATATAGTATAGGGTAACAGCAACACCAGAGCCGTGTTGATCAGGCTCTGCCGAAAGATTTCAGAGATATCCCGCTCAACTCCGTCTTTAGGGAAAAATTTAGCAAACAGGGTATAAAAAACGGCCATGGCTACTATTTCGCACAAGATCCACAAAGCATATTGCCAATATAGTACTTCCTTTTTTTTCGAATAGGCCGTGAGAATTATCCGACTGATAACTACAACCAGCATACCGGTGAGGATAATCAGGCTTGAAAATGCAAAATATTTGATGTCTGAGATACCCGGATACCAGTCCCGGGAACCAAAAGGCTGAAAAAGATTGATGAACAACAACGCAAAAAGTGCCGTAAAGAAAATAGTCTTTATGCTGTTATCTTTTGCATATAAATATGTCGGAATCTGTCCGTCCATCACAGAATAAATTAATTGGACCACCCCAGTACAAAAATAGATTTTTATTGACGACTTACCAAATAATCGAACGTTTTCGTTAAGCAGGGGCAAAATAAATTTATTTGTCTTGCCAAGCGCAGAAAACGCCCAACTTTATTGAAAATCAATCGTTAATATTCATCCCTAAATAGCCGGTTTCACCCCAAATGACGGATTTCACCCCATTTGCGATCCCCTTTTCCCTTCTCTTTGCAGATGGCTTAAAAATGGCATTTCTTTGTTGATTAATAAAATGTTATGATGAATTATTACGACCGTTACATTACCCTCAATCATTGTTTTACTCAGGGAGCCAATCTGCATATTGCGGAGACGAATATTGATGTTCGTTTTTTTCGGTTCAACAGTGAGCTGGATAACTGGCAGGATGAAATCTTGAAGAGCGACAATAACATTGGTGAGAACTTTTCATTCGAATACCCTGTTTTTCTCCCCACAGGCAAAGTAAAACAGGAAAATGCCATTCTGCTTTTGCACGGATTGAATGAACGCAACTGGAACAAATACCTTCCATGGGCTGAATACATCTGCTATCATACCGGTAAACCGGTCATCCTCTTTCCTATTGCTTTTCACATAAACCGCTCCCCGCAGGCGTGGTCCAATCCCCGGAGTCTGACTGATCTCCTCAATTTCCGCAGACGACAGTATGGAGACGACCGTTCTGTCAGCCTCGCGAATGTAGCATTAAGCGACCGGATCTCTCAGAATCCGGAGCGATTCTATCTCTCGGGACGACAGACCTGGGCTGATCTGACCACATTATTCGGAGAAATTAAAAGCGGAAGACACCCGCTCTTTAAAGAAGGATGCCAGATCGACATATTTGCCTATTCCATCGGCGCTTTTCTGTCGCAGATTGCCTTGATGGCCAATGAGCAAGACTTTTTTACAAACTCGCGCCTCTTCATGTTTTGTGGTGGCAGCATCTTCCGTTCCATGCAGGGCATTTCACGCAGTATTATGGATAAGGCTGCTTTTAACAGGTTACAAGATTATTATGTATATCACTTTGGAAACGAACCGGTGAGTCGATGGAAGCATGACAATGCATTCAAGGCTTTCTTTCGGATGATACTGCCAGGCCGGCTGCGGGAAGAGCGGGAGGATTTTTTTTCCCGTATCCACAACAGAATTACAGGAGTAGCCCTGGAAAAGGATAATGTGATCCCCTATCATGGCGTACGAGAAGCACTGGGTAATGAAACCACTGAGGCGACCATCTCTCTGCTAGATTTCCCGTTCGAATATACCCACGAAAACCCGTTTCCACTGCAGACCAAGGATCAGCGTTCTCTCAACAATGCCTTCACCGGCATTTTTTCCCGTGTGGTCTCCTTTTTCGCGTAAACATAAATCATTTTATTTTTGAGAAGATCAATATCTGTCACGAATTTTTTTCCTATCTTTCATAGTTTTTTTGACATCCGATAAAAACGGACGTATCTTAAGTATCCATGCCAATCAATACAGATATGAAAAAAATGATTCTGATTTTTTTATTAATTAGTTCCACATTTCAATTATTTGCGGATAAATGGGATAACAAAACTGCGGAACTGAAAGGAAAGAAGATCCTTGTATTCACTAAAAACGGGGAAGGGTACGTCCATGATAACCTTGAAGCAAACGTGAATATGTTTATGGAACTGGGAGAACAATATGGATTTGAAGTGGACTCTACTTCCAATTCTACTATTTTTTCCACATCCGATTTGTTTCAATATGATGCAGTAGTGTTTGCAAATACAAACCATAAAGTATTTGAAAGTGAAGCAGAAAAAGAAGGACTCATGCATTTTAACCGGCAAGGGAAAGGAATAATTGGAATTCATATTGCCTGCGGTACCGAACGTGAATGGGACTGGTTTAAACAAATGATCGGAGGTACATTTGATTATCATCCTCCTTTTCAAAAATTCAATGTCTGTACCGTGGATAATGAACATCCTTCTACCGCAGCTATACCTCCGGTTTGGGAAGTGGAAGATGAATTATATATACTGAAAGAAATGAACCCCACCGTAAGGATTTTAATGGTTTCCGATTTTTCATCGCCTGATTTTAAACATTCACGCCCAATGTCCAACACCTTCGGCACCCTGTTTCCAAGCGTCTGGTGTAATGAATTCGATGGAGGAAGACAATGGTATACTGCGCTTGGACACAAAAAAGAGAATTACAGCGACCCTTTGTTTATCAGTCATATCGTGGGAGGCCTGCAATGGGTTCTAGTTGAAAGAGGAAAACGTTAATAATTACATGAAAATTGGATATTGAATATGACGGCTCTGTTAAGCCGGTTCCAATCGCATGGTAAGTGTAAATATCATTTATGCAGTTGGAAGGAAAGACTGCTCGGTATATCATGAGCGACGGAACGGAGTGCAGGCCGGTATATATTATCACGGACATTATTCAAATCAGATATCAGCCATCCGTAAATTGTCACTTGTTTAAATTTTGTTTATTATTTTTTGTTTTATGAAAGCTACACGTTATATTTGTGGAGGCCTGCAAAATATTTAATTTAACTTCTCTCTAGCACAGAAACATCTTCTAAATAAAGTATGAACTGGAAAAACAGGGTTTTTGGGGTTATTATTTTTATTTGGATAATTATATTATCCGGTTCTAAACCGAAAAAAAGATTGGAAACAAAACATGAAGAATATCCAAATATTATCTTACTGATGGGAGATGACCATGGCTGGGACGAAGTGGGATACAATGGCCATCCGTTTGTAAAAACACCCATATTGGATGAAATGGCTAAGAATGGCGTACGTTTTGACCGTTTTTATGCAGCTCATCCAAATTCATCTCCAACCCGAGCGAGTGTATTGACGGGAAGACACCCCAATCGTTATGGTACCTTTGCACCGGGTTGGTCATTGCGCCCCGAAGAAATTACCATTGCACAAATTCTTAAAGAGGCAGGATATGCAACTGCCCATTTTGGAAAGTGGCATGTAGGCCCTGTAAAAAAAGATTCACCCACATCCCCTGGTGCAATGGGATTCAATGAATGGTATTCACATGACAACTTCTTTGATTTAAATCCTGTTTTATCGAGAAATGGCGAATCGCCCAAAAAAGTTGAAGGAGAAGGCTCTGCAATTATTATTGACGAAACAATTCAGTTTATAGAGAAATCAATTCAGGAAGCCAAACCATTTTTTACGGTGGTCTGGTTTGGATCTCCGCATGAACCATACGGTGGTTTGCCGGATGATTTGGCTCTTTATGAAAATCTCCCGGATAGTCTGGCTGAAAGAAAAGTCACTCTCACATCCAATATCACAGGGGAACAAGTGATTCGCCCGTTAAAAGATGTTTTACAAGAGCGATATGCTGAAATAACAGCCATGGACAGGGCAATTGGTAAATTAAGACATTATTTGAAAGAAAATAAACTGACCGACAATACGCTGGTTTGGTACTGTGGTGACAATGGATCTCCTCCCGAGGTTGCTCACACGGGAATAACTTTTAGAGAAGAAAAGGGAAGTCTGTACGAAGGAGGTATTCGGGTTCCCGGAATCATAGAATGGCCGGAACGGATAAAAAAACCTGCCTCCATCTCATCAATTGCTGTGACAAGTGATATTCTGCCTACTTTGGCCGACATCATCAATACACCTTTACCGGCCAGACCCATAGATGGAGTTAGCCTGGTTCCATTCTTAAAAAAGCCGACCGGGCAAAGAAAAAGTCCGTTATTTTTCTGGAAAATGAATCCAAAAAGTCTTTATAATGGAACATTGGAACCTTATATTGAACCGAAACTACAGCAAGGAACCACGCCTCTTTTAAAAAAAGCCGCTGGCAAATTTACCCGGGATTTCACAAATTTCAAATACAATACGATTTCGATAAACGATTTTGGAGGTGAACGCTCCATGATGAAAAATCAATATAAATTAGTAATAAAAGGACTGTTTCCCGATAAGGAAATCTTTGAACTATACGATATTCCAAATGATCCGGGAGAAACAAACAATCTGGTTCATGACTTTCCTGATATTGTAAGAGAGATGCGGCTTGCAATGCACGATTGGCAGGAATCAGTGTTAGAAAGTTTGACCGGAGCAGATTATTAAATAATATTGAAATTCCCAGTATAAACCGAAAAACCTTTCAATGCCATAAGCAATCGCACTGACTGGGAAAGTGATCAATGCACTGAATAAGAATAATATTGACAAAAATACGATTATCATACAAATCCGATAGAAATATTAAACCAAGTGGACAACAAGAAATATGTTGAAATCCGAAGACAGATGCACGAAAAGTTGTTGCGTCATATTGACGAGGAAAACAATATAGCCAATTATCAAAACATAAAACGAAAAATACGCAGGATACTTTAATAATTAAAAAAACAATCTGACAATGAGAAGATTTATAATAACCCAATTTATTGCGGTCAGCACTGTATCGATGCTTTTAGGACAGCAACCGGTCGTTTCAACAATCACAAAAGGAAATGAGATAAAACTTTCTCCCATCGCCTTTGGCTATAACACCCAGTCTCTCGGTGGGCCGGGATGGGATAAGCAATTTTTTCTTGATCGTATTGCCGAACTTGACCCGGGAAATTTTCGATATCCGGGGGGCACGGTGGGTAACTTTTGGGACTGGAAAACAGGCTTCCTTGATGCGGTGGGCTTGAAATACAAAGTGATGGGAACTCCTAAAGAAGGGCCTTATCCCTATAAACTTGAAAGTCTGAAAAAGGTCTATGATCGCAGTGGCGGTACAGCAGAGCCAATATACATGCTCAATATGCTTACCAGCAATTACGAGTACCAGCTGGAAATGCTCAAATATGCACAAAAGATTGGTTTGCCTGTTCGCTATATCGAATTGGGTAACGAATTTTATATGGACGATCATCCCAAAAACTTCAATTATCTGAACCGTTATCCAAACATCAAGGATTATGCCGATACTTGCCGCATTTGGGTGAATAAATTGCGCAAGGAATTCCCCGAAGCGCGTCTTGCAATGATTGCCATAAATAATCCTGCAGGATGGACAGGTGCCAATCGCGAACGTTCAAGGGAGTGGAATAAAACGTTAATAGAGAATATGAACGGGTTCGATGTTGATGCCTTCACTTTCCATAATTATGCCAAGAACAATTTTGAAGATCAAACAGCCGAAGACTTGATCGCCCAAACCATACAACGTGTTGATTTCGATGGTATTCAACGTGGCATTCCCGATAAATATCCTTACTGGGTAACCGAATACAATTTTTTTACCCAGGACAACAAGCTTCCCGGTTTGTGGGTGACCGGTTTGGCGAATGTGGTAATGACAGCCCAAATGATTTCCACACCGGGTATTGAGTTGGTTTGTTTCCATAACTTGACTGCAAGCAGTGTTTCGTCTGTCATATATGACAGTGATACCAAGATTGCCAGTGGGGCGGTAGCAAAAAAATATGCCTTAAGTGCAAGTGGACAGGGGTTGAAGGTTTTTACTCGGGCCCAGAAGGATGCTAAAGCTGTAAATAGACTAATATTCAATGACAATCCCGTCTGCAAATCCCGAAGCAGAGACTACCATGCTCTTTACGGCTACCTCTTTACAGGTGCTGACAATAAGGTACTGGTAGTCAATTTCAGCGACAAAGCGATGACGATAGACTTGGAAGGCTTGGGGTTCATGGCCAAAACTGCCGAGCAGGTCTGGACAAAATCATTATATACACCCATTGTGGATGATAAATCTGCTTTGAGTGAAATCAAGAAGATTTCCGATAAGCGATTTACACTAAAACCCTATTCAGTGACGCTAATCAAATAAAAGACCTGTCTGCCGACTGGGAAAGTGTCATGCTGATAGTCGTAATTTTGTGTAACTTAGCGGATATATTTTCTTTCAGCCAAATATCTGAGACAATAATGATATAATAAAGAGGCATATTTGCCTATTTTTGCGTCAAAGTGTAAGTATAACAAATGTAAACCGAATCCTTGAGAGTAATGATAAGACGAATCCTTTTTCTGATGTCAGGAGTTTTTCTGTTGACAGCATGTGTAACCAAAAAAAGTTATCCGGATACTTCCGAAGGAAAACTATACTCCTCCAACCCGATTTTCGAGGGATGGTATGCCGATCCTGAAGGGATTATCTACAAAGATCAGTACTGGATTTACCCCACCTTCTCCGACTTATATGAAAAACAGGTATTCTTCGATGCTTTCTCCTCACCCGACCTGGTTAACTGGACCAAACATGAACGGATCATTGATACATCCGAAGTGAAATGGGCACATAAGGCGATGTGGGCACCGGGCGTACTGGCAAAGGATGGGAAGTATTACCTCTTTTTCGCCGCCAACGATATCCAGAAAGAGAGCGAGACAGGCGGTATTGGTGTCGCAGTGGCCGACCGGCCGCAGGGCCCTTATAGGGATTTGTTGGGTAAGCCGCTGATCAACAAGATCGTAAATGGAGCCCAACCCATTGATCAATTTATCTTCCGCGAGAACGACAGCACCTATTACATGTTCTACGGCGGATGGCGGCACTGCAATGTGGTGCTTCTCAACAATGATTTCACCGGCCTGCGCCCTTTTCCCAATGGAGAAATCTACAGGGAAGTGACTCCCGAAGGCTACACGGAAGGTCCTTTCATGTTTAAAAAAAATGGGAAGTACTACTTCATGTGGTCTGAAGGGGGGTGGGGAAACCCGGACTATCGCGTGGCCTATGCCATTGCCGACAACCCCCTGGGACCGTTTGTGCGAATCGGAACCATTCTGGAACAGGATCCGGAGGTGGGTACGAGCGCCGGTCATCACTCGGTATTCCACAATCAGAAGAGCGACGACTGGTATATCATATATCACCGTCGCCCTATCAATGACAGGCACCGCGACCATCGGGCGACCTGTATCGACAAGATGGAGTTCGACAAGAACGGACTGATCAAACCGGTGAAAATCACCTTTGAGGGGGTCCGTGCAAACAGGCTGAAATAACTAAGCCAGACAACAGGAGACGAAAGAAATTGGAGGAAGCGACACCGGGTTAATTGTCCTAAACCATCAAACATGCAGCAAGCTCCTTGTAACTGTCAAAGACGAAATCAGCACCGGCTTCTTTTAAAGTCGCGGCATCGAAGGAGGTGGTTAGTCCACAGACGACGCATCCAGCTACTTTTCCCGCGAGGATGCCATTGATGGAATCTTCTATGATGACGGTCGATTTCTTGTCGCTCCCACTCCTCTCCAAAGCCAGCAGGTAGGGATCCGGATGCGGTTTATGCCTTGCGGTATCATCTTCAGTGATGACTATCTCAAATAAGCGACAGAAATCAAGCAATTTGTCCACTTTCTGAACGGTATATTTAGATGAGGAAGTAACCAGAGCTGCTTGTATGTTCGCTTCTTTCACAATACGCATAAAGTCGGTAAAACCTTCCACAAAATGCAACTCGGACAAAAGACTCTCAAAGAATGCATCCTTCTGTTTTAGAAAATCTTCTATATCGATGCGATCGTCAATATTTTCATAGACATATTGAAAGAAGGATTTGTCGGATCTACCCACAAAACCATCAAGCATGCTGTTCTGAAATGAGATGTCATTCTTTTCCAAAGTAAGCCCCAAGGCACGCAGATGTAATTTCTCGGAATCTATGACAACCCCGTCCATATCAAAAAAAATCGCTTTTAAATTCATATATTAATCTTATAGTTTATTGATCGTATTATTAGGTGAAAGAATCTGGGAGATTTAATTTCTAATACTGTCGAGATAAGGATTCCAGTTAATTTCTTCATTAACTTTCGTACGAACATGCATGATTTGTATAATGTATGGAAAATTACTGATCCTCCCTGACTTCATTTCCTCACCTGAACCATCTGCTACAAAAAACACACTCCTTCAAAACCATATTCCTTCAAAACTTATACTTTATTCCCAATAAAAAAGCCTGGGTCTCATAAAAATTTTGGTATAGAACACTTAAACCCTCTCCATTGATTTCTTGTGTGATTCCCATCGTATTAAAAATATCCGTGAAAGACAGATTTAATTCTAAATTATTTTTTGTGAAAACTCGCTTGACACCTAAGTCCACACCTCCTCTCGAGAGTTCACGACCTTGTCCGATATTTTTAGGAGAGAAATATACTCCGTTAAGTTCCACCGTAAAATCTTCAGGAAATCTAAACCTGTTGTTTAATTTTGCATACCAGGGAGTATCTATCTGTTCGTCAATGTGATATTTATTCTCACGAGGAAAATTGATTATGCCGTCATGTGCAAAAATTGTATTTCGATATATATTTGTATTAAGAGAAACATTCCACATCTTTGCTATCAACTGGTCAAAAGCCAATTCAAGCCCCTTATTGGTAGCACGCCCCAAGTTGTCATACGCTTTAATTGTAATTTCCGAATTATCCGGATCCTGAATATAAATTCGGGTATAATACGAATCTGTATTTTTCAGGTAAACGGCAGCAAAAAATGATCCTGTATCCCATATATGCTTATATGCAGCTTCAATGTTCCAGGTATATTGAGGACGAAGAGAAGGATTCCCGATTTTGAGAAGTTCTGGGTCATCATATTTTGGAAATATGCGAAGAATGTCTTCTCCGGGACGGTCTATACGACGGTTAAAAAAAAGAGAAAATCTGTTTTGGTTAGATTTGAATGTAAATCTGAAATTGGGGAACAAATTGAAATAATCGTATTTATCATCTGTAAAATATGGGTTCGGGGCAAAATTATATTTTACCCAAGCGTATTCTCCTCTTAGACCAGCTTCTATATCTACCCATTTGAATTCCGATACTAAATTCAAATAAACACCAAAGAGCCTTTCATCCCATTTGGACCAATCCCCATAATTATATATCAGCGCTGTATTACTTGGATCTTTTGACATCGTGTAGGTAATTGGCATATGCCTTAACCGACCTTGAATACCCATATCAGTACGGCCAAATGGAAGTGGTTTCGTATAATCCGTTGTCAACAAATATACGTATTCAGGAGCAACTACGTGAGTTTTATCGGTATAAATAACAGGATAATTGGGCTGTGGCCCATCTTGATATAAATTATATGTTTCATCTTCCCAACCTTTAGTAAAAGCTAACTGGGAATTTATTTCATGTCCGGGCTCAATAAATTTATATTTGTGTTGTAACGTCACATTAGAAAAACCGGTCCCTTCGCTCTCATTAAAACTCCATTTTCGAACGGGATCCTTGTAATCATAATTTCGAAAATACCAAATTCGAGTGGTGTCAATGTGCCATTCATAATCGTACAAACCAAAAAAAGTAAATGTGTGGTCAGCTGTCGGGTTCCAATCAAAGCCTAATTTTACATTATAATGATTTTGTGTCCTGTTTTCAGCAACCTGGTTCTCAACTATGTCTCCCGTACTATAACTTCGTGTGGAAAATTCATTGTTGGGCAATCTTTTTTGATGAGTTACGTAAGATTGAAAAAAAATATTTAATTTTTCCAGCTTGTAATTTAAGTTTATCGATGGAGTATATTTCAGATTGTTGGTGTAGCTAGGCATGCCAGTGGGAAGATCTTCTTTACGTCTGGACAATGCACCAATGCCTGTTACAAATCCAAAATCACCATTAAATCGTTTATCCCCGCTTTCTTTAAATTTGATATTGACTATTCCAGCCATCCCGGCAGCATCATATTTCGCGGATGGATTGTTAATAATTTCTATGCTTTCAATCATTGATGCCGGAATATTATCCAATCCTCGTTGTGTCCCAAAACCGGTCAGGCTGGATTGCTTTCCGTCTACAAGCACAACCACTTTATCACTCCCGCGCAAAATAATTTTGCTTTCCTGATCTATTGTTACACCTGGCAAAGATTTCATCATATCAAGAACAGATCCACCACTATTGGCAATAAAGTTTTCGGATGAATACGTCTTTATATCCAGAGCGGATGCAATTTCTTGTCTTTTACCGGTAACCGCAACTTCTTGCAAATTGATTGCTGACTCCTCCAGGTATATCTTGCCCACATCCAACGCGTTGTTTAAATACCCCACAACGATGTGCCTTTTCTCTGATTTAAATCCTACAAAAGAAAAATTTAAATTATACTCTCCACCTGGTAGATCTGATATTACAAACCGACCTTCTTCATCTGTCATTGTTCCCGAAATGAATTCTCCTGAATTATTGTCTGTGACTGAAACCGTTGAAAAAGGCAGAGGTTCCATCACATTTTTATTAAAAACACTCCCGGATACAACAGTTTGAGAAACAGCGGGAAAGGTAATTAAAATAACGACGATACTTAAAAGAGTTTTTTTCATAAACAGTAGACAATATGAATAGATACATATATCCTAAATTTAGGGTATACTATTACAAGTATAGTCAATTTAATGATGCAGATTATACTTTAGGATATTTTTTTAAATCTTATATGCAGTATGGCCCAATAATAGTCATGTTGTTATTAAATTGGAAATATCTTTATTATTTAATATATTTGTGTCATGCAAATGCAGCACAGAAAGCTTTTTAAGAGTCCAACTAATTTAATATCCAATAAGGGTTCTTTCTTAAGAAGGCAAAGAGAGTCATCCCGTTAGTGTCATCAGTTTCAGGTGTAATAAGCAAGCTGAATTCAGTGTGAGGCCATATAATAATTGTCGGAAACAGCAATGAAATATTCTTGGATTTTTTTAATTGGATGTTTGCAACTTTTTGGAAACCATGTCTCATTGGTAGCCCAGGACAAGGATATCTATTTTGAAAGCCTCGTAACAGAACAACCCCTTTCACAACTTACCGTCTCATCCATTTTTCAGGACAGCAAGGGTTTTATTTGGTTTGGAACCCTGGATGGGTTAAACCGATATGATGGATACAGTATAAAAGTTTTCAAATCATTGGCTGATAAACCTGAAAGTATCAGTTCAAATTATATAAATTCTATTACAGAGGACAGCTTAGGATATCTGTGGATTGGAACCGATAACGGTTTGAATCGTCTTTGTAGGGATAACGATGAATTCTTAAGATTTTTCAAAGAAAAGGAGAAAGAATACAACATTAGTCATAATAAAGTATCATTTGTTTATCGTGACAAACTAGACAGGATATGGATAGGCACGGAGCAGGGTCTCGATTGTGTGAATCAGGAAACACTCACGTTTACAAAAAGGACGTTTAACAATTTCCTTTTCAATAACCGGATCATAACAATCCACGATGATAGTTACGGAAATTTGTGGATAGGGACATTAAGAGGACTGGTCAAATATGACACAAACACCGATAAACACCTTGTGTTCTTGCATGAATCAGGAAACCCAAATAGTATTTCAAATAACCATATCCGGTCAATTTTTGAAGATAGCCGAAAAAACTTATGGATCGGAACATCTGACGGCCTTAACCTGTATGATACGAAAAATAATAATTTCCGCCATTTCGGTAAAACGATTTATCCTGATTTAACTTTAACTAACAATGCAGTGAAAAGTATTGTAGAGGATGAATACCATAATTTATTGATAGGAACCAATAAAGGATTGAATATTTTTAATCTGGACAACAAAACCATCAAAAAATATGTTCCGGATAAAATTATACCGGGTAGCCTCAATCATTCCTTTATTTATTCCCTTTATATTGACAATGCAGGAACGGTCTGGATAGGGACTTTTAATGGAGGCGTAAATTATTTTAATCGAAAATATACTCTATTCAGGTATATTAATCCGGCAAACGATCTTGTCTATGGAAATATCAATAAAATTTTCTTAAAAGACAATTCTCTCTGGATAGGAACAGACGGAGAGGGATTATTGCAGTATGATCTACAATATTTACTAAAAAAACAACACCTTTTTCATGCAGAAACCCGTCAATCCAACTCCTCAAACTGTATTTACTCCATTACAGAAATGAATAACTCCCTGTTATTAGGTACCGGAACAAATCAACTTCTTTTATTTGATCTAAACTCGAAGAAGATTATTGAAACCATAAACGGCATAGGCGGTATTGGTATTATTAACGATGCTTATAAGACAAAAGATGGTGATTTGCTATTCTGTGTGAATGACACAATTGGTTTAAGAAAATTAAATCCAAGTAAAAAGAGAATTGAGCCTGTCACGTATTTAAGTGAGAGGAACCGGGAGATGTTGTTCCCTTTTCCTACCTGTATTATTGAAGAATCTCCCGGCGTTTTCTGGATAGGGACAAGATACGCAGGATTATACTATTATAACTCAAACAGCCAATCCGTAAAAAGATACGTAGCGGGAATTGACTCTATTTCATTGCGGTCAAACTCTATTTCTGCTGTTTATATCGATAATCTGAATAACTTGTGGATAGGGACAACTGATAGTGGACTTTTTCGTTTTTCCAGTGAGACGGAGAGTTTCCGTGCATATAACATAAACCATGGGCTTCCCCATTTGGATATCAGGGGAATCCTGGAAGATGAAGCAGGATATATTTGGTTGGCAACTTTTTTCGGCGTTTCAAGATTTGATCTCACACAAAATAAATTTATCAACTTTAATAAGGACAATGGGTTTCCTCTACAGGAAATAAGTAAACATTCATTTACTTTATTAGAGAATGGGTGTATTGCGGTGGGAGGAAACAATGGATTTACTGTTTTCAATCCGCTTGATATAAAATTCGACACTTTTATACCCCCTGTATTGATTACAAATTTCAGGTTACTTAACTCCGGTTATTCCGGGAATGCTCCAAAGATCGAATTATTGATGAATAAAGAAAAAGTCATTGAACTTAAACACAATCAGTCTAATTTTATTATCGAATTTGCAGCATTGAATTATATCTTTCCAAAAAATACTCAATATGCTTACAAATTAGAAGGATTTGATGCTGAATGGAATTATGTCGGAAAACAAAGAACCGCAGCTTATACCAATCTAAATGCCGGCAACTATATATTCCGCGTAAAGGCATTGATTAATAACGGCATGTGGAGCGAGAACCAAAAGGCACTCACCATTAAAGTACATCCTCCTCTTTGGAAAACCGGGTGGGCATATTTAATTTACATCTTAGTAGCAGGGGGATTGCTTTTCTTGTCATTTCGTTATTTTCGTTTCAAAAATGCAAACAGGCTGAAGTTGCTGGTCGATCAACTGGCCGATTTCAGGGAACGGGAATCAGGAAAAATTGAATTAAATGTATCTGAGGGGAGATTCAACAGGTTTATCACTGAAATAGCATTGGCTTTCAACCCTTTGGCTTTGAAACAAGAAATTAATTATCAAATTGAAATCAGTAAAGAAACAATATTTTTATGGTTTGACCGCCATCTCCTGGAAAAGGTATTTTGTAATCTGCTATCAAATGCTTTTAATAATACTCCCACAAGTGGAACTGTTACGATCTCGGTTGAAAAATATGATAAGACCAGATTGAAGGATTTGCTACCTGAAATTCAGAATATACTTGTAAATACAGGAGCAACAGAATTTGTAGAAACCCGGATCAAGAATAGCAAAAAAGAAATTCCAGATAAGGAATATGGAGAAAATCTTAATCCTTTTTACCGGATGAAGGGAGATACCCGTCAATCACAGATAGGAACCAATATAGGCCTTGGCTTAGTAAAAGGAATAACAGAATTACACCATGGTATAGTTTCTGTAGATAATACCCTTGAGGAATGGACAATATTCCGGATTATTTTACCTGTTGGCAGGGAGCATCTTTCTTCAGATGAGATACTACATGAGGACATTACCAATCACCACATCCTTGGCGAAAGTTGCGAAGTCGAAACATTTGTACCAAAAATTGAAAACAATGTACATATCCACAGGGAACGAATGAAACAATCAATGCGTGAAAAGACACTCCATGAACTCACATCTACTGAAACAGTCTCGATGGATGAACAATTTTTAAATAAAATAAATCAGATAGTAGAAAAAAATATATCAAACCCTCACTTTATGATTGACGATCTGAGTAAGGAAGTTGGAATGAGCAGGTCAAGTCTATATCGAAAAATAAAGAGCTTAACGAATTATTCAACAAATGAATATATCAAGAATTACAGACTTCATGTGGCCTCTAAATATCTCCGGGAAACAGATTTATCTGTTTCGGAAATAGCCTACAAAACTGGCTTTAATAATCCCGCATATTTTACCAATTGTTTTAGGAAATTTTTCAAGACATCTCCCAGCAATTATATGCGTAACCTGGAAAAATTAAATAATAGAAAACAGTTGAAATAAAAACATCAAAATTTTTATTTTTTAAATTCCGATGTCAAAAATCAGTTATCTTTGAATTATTTTATAAAACAGAAGTGTAAATATTTCGTACTTTAGTCTGTTTTTAAAAAATTATATTTAATAATTCACCACAATTTTGTACATGAAATTTATGAGAATTAAGAGGATTTCATTTTATTTCTTCCTCTTACTTATTTTTTCATCATGCAAAAGCTTTCAAAAGGGCGATATCAAGTCACAAATGAAAAATAAATAATAGTTTTAATCGAATGAAAAATAATAAAATCACATCTGAAAAGTTTTCAAGAAGAGAATTTCTTGGAACCACGGCTTTAGTCACAGCAGGAACATTACTCTCTCCTGTGCTGTCTTTTGGAAATAACTCCCTAAAAGTAAATGGAAATGTTTCAATAGAAAAACCAAACTCGCGATTTGCCGGAGTACAGATCGGTGTAATCACATATAGCTTCCGTGACCTGGAAGGAGGACTGGAAGCAACCCTCAAGGCATGTACTGAGGCGGGACTAAGTTCGGTGGAACTAATGGGTACAAATGTAGAAGATTATCTTGGCGCACCAAAAAATCCGGTAAATCGCCGGCCTAATTCAAAAAAACCGCTCACAGATGAAGAAAAACGCACAGTCGAACGATACAACAGTCAACTGAGGGAGTGGAGAAAGACAAATGGAACTGTGAAAGAGTATACTCAACTAAGGAAAAAATTCAACGATGCCGGTGTAAATATTCACATATACAAGTGGACAGCAGGTGATACAGAAAAAGAACTCGACTATTCCTTTAAAATTGCCAAGGCACTAGGTGCGATTGGCATAACAGCAGAGTTGAATGATACAAATGCCCGTTTACTGGGCCCCGTAGCTGAAAATAATGGAATGCTCGCTATTTTTCACAATCATCTGCAATTTGGGGAACCCGGGTTTAATGTCGACAAATTTCTTGCATATTCTCCTGCAAACAGACTGAATTTCGATATTGGCCACTATTTTGGTTCCACAGGCTTGAATCCAAAAGATTTTATACGCAATTATCATGACCGCATCGCGAGTATTCATCTGAAAGATAAAACCGGCCTTAACAATGCTACACTAAAGAATACGAACATGGTATGGGGACAGGGAGAAACACCCCTCGCCGAAGTTCTTCATTATGTGAGGGACCAAAAATTACCGATTTATTGCGATATTGAATTGGAATACCCCGTAAATGCCTGGTCTACATCCGTTAAAGAGGTAAGAACGTGTAAAGAATATTGCCGGCAAATTTTGATATAAGGAGTTCTATGAGGAAAGCATAATAAAGAAAATGACAATTTTTTTGTACTGACAATGATCTGTATGGTACCCATTGCTGCCCAAGAAAAAAATGTCAAACGAATTCAAATCTGCCTTTTTCTTCAAAGGAACACTGTGATTCAAATTTGATGTTTTTCGAACTATTTTTATAACTATTGAAACGTTTATCATCTATTAATGAATCATTTTTTTAGATGATAATGTATAAAATAACCTACTTTTAAACCATAAGAATTGTGTTTGATTTACTTTTTTTTATAAAGTATTTAAACTTATATAACATACTTGAAATAATATCAATACTAATTATCATTGCTGTTCTATTAAAATCCAAAATAATTCTTTGAAATAATTGAAATTTAGTTAGTTGAAGACAACTTTCGATTAAATGGATTTGAATTCTCATCTTTATGATCCTGATCAGGAATGTAAATCATAAAGTTAAATTCGTATTTGCTCAGCGGGTCGCTTTCTAAGATTTAGATGTTACATATCATCACTTCGTTGACAGTTCTAAGTTTCTTAGACGTATCATCACCTCGTTTACAAACCCTATAGGGTTTGGGCCTTCTAAGGAAGGTCATATATCAAGAGATCATTGACATATTGCATATTTTTAAGACAAGGGCATCACAAATTCAAAGTAGTGATAAATCATTTCTTTGTGTTTGACGATCAAAAGATGTTTATCAATTTGGACGATCGCTTCCACATAAGAGTAGACGAGTTTCTCTGACACTTCAAAGGTGCTATTCAAAAGATGAAGCTTCAAGTCACTCCTGATGAATCGGACAAAGATCAGCTGACCTTCTTCGATTACTGGTTTTTTACTCAGGTCTATCCCTCTTTTGAGCTTAGCCAGGTATTTCATCTCTTGGAGCATCTCATTTGGAGATTTGTTGTTTTGCGATGAGTACCTGTGTTCGGCATTGTGAAAGGCTGAGAACTCCATCGCTTTTACCTGCATTTCTTCCAGAGAGGAAAAGTAAGTAGAAAGGAAGTGATTCTGCACTCTTTCATTGAACTTTTCTACAACCCCGTTTCTCCAGGGTTCGGCTGGGGGTATGAAAAGCGGAGTCACGCCATTACTGATAGCCGTCCTTAATAGAAGTCCCAACCCTCTGGGATGCCGGTTGCTACCTCTGAAAGATAACTCGTTATCCATTTGAAGATAGTCCGGCATCTGATACAGGATCCAAAAATCAACCAGACAAGGCACTATAACATTTGCCGATTTATTGGTTATGGGATATACTCCTGCAAGATGGTTATTTTTATCTATAATGGTGAAAATGTAAAACTTAAAACCACCTTTCAGATACCGGGGACCAATCAAGTCCATTTGCTGAACATCATGATAGTGAATCGGATACTCTTTGAAGGTGCCTGTTGAAGTTTTCTTTTTTCTTATCAGATCCTTCTTCTTCAAAACCCTGTTAATGGTTGCGACAGAGGGGGTGGTTATTCCTAACCGTTTCAGTTCGTAGAGAATGCTGATTGCCCCGTTCTGTGAATAAGGATTAGAAGAAAGACGCTTTCTTGCTTCTACAATGGATTGCTCAACATCTAATGGTAAACGTTTCAATTGTACCTTGGGTGCTGTTGACTCATTCTTGTACCAATCGAGAGAGGGGTTGTTCTCATATCTTGAGATCCATTTGTAGACCCATTGGCGGCTTCTCGAGAGGCTTGATGCTATCTTACTGATAGATTCCTTTTTGAGAAACAGATTCACTGCATCTTGTCTTAATTTTTCTTCGCTATCCATAATTTTTTTGATAGCAAAGTATGCAATATTTCAAAGAACACTTTTATTATTTGTCAACGAACTGATGATACAGTTAGACAATTAAATTGTCAACGATCTGATGATACAAAAGTGTCAACGATGTACTGATATTTATCATTTAGATATTAAGCTTCTCATAGACAATAACATTCATCTTCGAGATTTCTTTGACAATGTGTATTTCGGTCTGATAGTGCCACTCTTTTCGGTCAAACCGTTATATCCAGACAGAACTAAATTTCAAAATAGCAAGGAACAATTTGGGTTAATGGGCGAGACTTATTTGATTATTAATCACGTTCCAATTTCAAGAGGATATTGGCAACTAATTATATTAAACGATAAACCGTTTTTTAACATTGTTAAATACACATGTATGTCAAAACATCAAAACATATAGCATATGAAACATCACTGTATTAATTGTAAACCTATTGTTGTTCTAATTATTTTGTTATTTCTGTTTAAATCAAGCATTTTTGCACAGATACAAAGAGACAGTTTAAACGAAATTGATGCGAAGTTCTGGATTTCACCATACGACTCACGTCAATCTAAAGACTTAATTACATCTTCTATTTCTCAAATAGATGGTGTGAAAGTTGAAAATATTCCTGGAGCAAATCGTATGAATTCAATCGCTGGGTTATTGACCGGTTTTGTAAATATTCAGGACAACGGTTCTCCCGGGTGGGAAAACAACAGTATGTATATAAGAGGTTTGAGAACCCTGGATGCTTCCAATCAACCATTAATCATTGTAAATGGATTCTATAGGCCAAATGCAGGATACATTAATCCTTACGACATTGAAAGTATTACCGTTTTAAAAGATGCTGCAAGCACCGCATCTTTTGGCCTGAGAGGAGGGAATGGCGTAATATTAATTACCACAAAAAAGGGAAGAAGACAACCCCTTAAAATTTCTGTAAATACGAGCTTTGGCTATTTGCAACCTACCAAGCTACCCGCCGTAGCAAATTCTTTCGACTACGCAACTTTATATAATGAAGCGCTCATCAACGACGGTGGCGTAGCTAAATATGATCAGGCAGCTTTAGATGCATACAAAAATGGAGATGATTTATTTCATTATCCCAATAACAATTGGCTGAAAAAGTTCTACAAAAAAGACACTTTTTACCAAACATATAATTTGAATCTCAGAGGAGGTTCTGATCAAGTACTCTACTATGTTTCGGCGGGATTGACAAAAAATTCCGGATCATTACATGTAGACGACACAGTGAATACCTATAACACTAATTTAGATCATCAAGCCATCGATTTTAGAGGGAATATGGATATCAAGGTAACTCCGTTAATGAATTTATCAATTGATGTTGCGACCAAGATTTCACAATGGAATTTACCCGGGACCTTGAACGATCAGGAAATTATGGCAAGGCTTGTACGTATTCCTCCCAACGCTTTTCCAATATTTAATGAAGATGGCAGCTTGGGAGGTACAGCTCAATACACGGAAAATCCGTATGGAATGATCAATTATAGCGGATATTCAATTAATAAGACAAGGAATCTATATTCAACGCTTTATCTTGATCATAAGTTAGATTTTATTATAAAAAATCTAACAGCCTATGCGTCTGTTTCATTCGATAATTATTATGATCAGTCCATTACACGCAACAAAGGGTATTTTGTCTATGAAGGCAACATAGACAATCCTCACGGTACAGGGAAGCCTGATATCCAACAAAACAACAATTCTTTCGGTACTGTTTATCGTTCGTTTGATATACGTACCGGATTAAGGTTTACACAAGATATAAATGAGGAACACAATGTGGCTGCGAATTTGTTTTTAAACCAAAATACTGAATCGGGTAATGGAAGAAGAATGCCTCACGTATACAAAGGTTTGATTGGATCGGCACATTACGCCTATAAAAATCGTTATCTTCTAGATTACTCATTTGCATACCAGGGAAGTGAGCAAATAGGAGGCACAAAAAATCAACAATTTATGTTTTTCCCGGCTGTTTCTTTAGGCTGGATTTTAACAGGAGAGGATTTTCTAAGTGACAACTCAGTGCTCTCATTTATGAAATTAAGAGGATCGTACGGAATAACAGGATTGGATGACGGCATAAATTACTACCAAAAATCCACAATTTTTCGAAATATAGGAAAAGCATATTTGACAGGGGAAGGATTGTCTTCAGTAAATACATACAGAAGAATCCAGGTGGGCATTGAAAATATAAAAGCCGAGCGATTCTATAAATCGAATATCGGTCTGGATACCCGTTTTTTTGGTGACAAATTATATTTCAACGTGGATGTTTTTCATGAAAGTGGCAAAGATCTTATTATTAATAGTCTTGAAATTCCGGCGATGTTTGGAGCACGTGGCGGTTTGAAAACAAATATAGGGGAAACTTCAAACAAGGGATTTGAAATAGAATCCGGTTTTAATGCCAGAGTGGGTGATCTCAAATACTTATTGTTTACTACATTTTCTTTTTCACGCAGCAAAATAATCGATATGCAAGAAGAAGAAGTTACGTATTCATTCAATTCGAGAACCGGCCACCCTATAAATGCTCAATTTGGATTACAGGCTGATGGGCTTTTTTATGATGACAATGAGATAGCTTCTTCGCCTGTACAACAATACGGATCTTATAAACCTGGAGACATAAAATACAAAGATTTAAACAATGATGATATAATTGATGTAGACGATAGAACAAAAATTGGATTTGGCTCTATACCCGAATACGTTTATGGGATGGGAGCCAATATGTACTATAAAGGGTTTGATTTTTCTTTGTTTTTTCAAGGTGTAGGCAATGTGGATAAAAAAATGAGCGGGTTATTATACTGGGAGTTTAACCCTAACGGTACTGGAACTGTTTTTGAGCATCATAAAAATCGTTGGGTGTACGACCCGGCGCAAAATATAGATACACGTCTGACTGCAACATATCCCCGGCTTACTACAGGAGGTGACAACAATAATAACCGTAGTCCGAACAGTGATTACTGGTTAAAAGATGCCTCTTATCTTAGGTTAAAAAACGTGGAAATTGGTTATTCATTGTCTGATAAAATAGCCAAGTCGATTTTTATAGAAAATATTAGATTCTTTGTTTCACTAAATAATATTTTGACATTTGATGGAATCAAGATTATTGATCCTGAACTAACATCTTCCGGAATGAGATATCCTATTCAAAAAAGTATGAATTTCGGAATAAATTTACAATTTTAACAAAAATCGATTATGAAAAAAATATACTTATTGCCTTTGACATTGTGTTTGTCCTTTTTCAGTTGTGACTTTGATCAATTTCCCACTGAAAGTATAAGCTATGAAGATGTTTTCAGAGATCCTTTAAAAGTGGAAGGCTATATCACAGGCTTATACAGTTATCTACCAAACGAAGGCAGTTATCATAGTGTAGCCGGGGCAATGTTGTCTTCTGCCAGTGATGAGTCAGCCTCTACAGCTCCTTCTGATATTACTTTATTAACAGATGGATCCCTAACCGCCAGAAGTAACAATCCCGATGCGAATTGGGGAAATAGTTACCAATATTTAGCAGACATAAATCTCGGTTTGGAGAATTTGCACTTACTGACAAATGAAAGACAGAACACCATAGATCAGTATATCGGCGAAATGAAATTTTTGAGAGCGTACATTCATTTTGAGCTTGTAAAACGATACGGCGGTATCCCTCTCGCCAATAAATTATTTTCTCTCGATGATTTAAATATTGAAAGAAACAGTTTCGAAGAATGCATAAATTTTATTTTAGAAGATTGCAATGAAGCTGCAAATTTATTACCTGATCCAAATAATATTGCTTTTGGACGGGCATCCAATGGCGCCGCACTTGCTTTAAAATCAAGAGTGTTATTATATGCTGCAAGTCCTTTATACAACAGTTCCGGCATAAATAATGACAATAACCCGCTCATTTGTTATGGCAATTACGATCCCGATAGGTGGGAATTGGCTGCTACTGCCGCTCATGAGGTAATTTCCTTAAATTATTACAATATTTTTCAAACAAGAGCAATTACCGATAATCTTAATGACAGCCAGGTAGCGCAGTATGGGGAAGAAAACTATCGGAAACTTTTCACCACGATAACAGGAAACAAAGAACTTATATTTTCAAGGACGGCCTCATTAAACAATATAATTGAAAAAGACAATACACCGGTTGGATTTACAAATGGAAACGGGAGAACAAGTCCGTCCCAACAGATGGTTGATGCATATGGGATGATTGATGGAAAGTATATAGAAGATTCTTCTTATGACAAAGAACAACCTTATCTAAAAAGGGATCCCCGATTCGAGGCTTCAATATTTTATAACGGTAAAAAATGGCCCGGACGTGCCATTGAAACCTTTCAGGGAGGAGAAGACATGAAAGGTACAATCTATTCAAAAACAGGATATTATTTATCGAAATTTTCTGAACCCACCGTTGTGATTTCAGGTTCACAAACAAACACATACCATTGTTTTCCAATGATCAGATATGCAGAAATATTACTAAATTATGCAGAAGCAATGAATAACGCCTATGGACCCGATACAGATCCTAAAGGATACGGTTTGACAGCCCGTGATGCCTTAAAACAAATAAGAGCCCGCGTACTCAGACCTCAACATACTGACGTTACCGGAGTCACAACCAAGGAACAAATGAATAAAGCAATTAAACACGAACGGCAAGTTGAGTTGGCTTTTGAAGAACATAGATATTTCGATTTAAAACGATGGAAAGAAGCTCAAAATATCTTGTCGAAGCCATTAATGGGTGTTATCATACAAAAGATACAAGATAGTTATATTTACGATTATTCTTATGTCGCAGAAACAAGACAATTTCAGAACAGATTATATTTTTATCCTATCAGTCAAAGCGAAATGTCTAAAAACAAAGCTTTAGTAAATAATCCAGGTTGGTAAAATCATAATAATTAGCTATATGAAATTAAAAATATTCTATAAAATTCCATCTTTAAAAGTAATAATCCTTTTATTGAGCGGCTTTACCCCCACACTCCTTTTTTCTCAGGTTACAGTGAAAGGAGTAGTTATGGATGCACAAAGAGAACCCTTGATAGGGGCCAACATAATCGAAAAGGGAACCAGTAATGGAACAGTCACCGATATTGATGGGAATTTTACATTAAACGTGAGAAACGCAAACTCTATCTTGACGTTTTCCTACATCGGATTTATAACTAAGGAAGTGAAGGCTACTTCATCTCGTTTGGAAATAATCCTTGAATCTGATGTTCAGATGATGGAGGAGGTCATTGTTGTTGGGTATGGATCACAAAAGAAAGAGAGCGTGGTGGGCTCAATATCTACACTTTCATCGGCCGATTTGGTTCAATCAGGAACCTCGAACCTGACCACTGCATTTGCCGGAAAAGTTCCCGGATTAACATTCACAATCCCATCCGGGCGTCCCGGAGGAGATGCCGCAGATATTTATATTCGAGGAGTCTCAACCCTAAGTCAGGCAAATTCAAAACCTCTGATTTTGGTTGATGGAGTAGAAAGAGAGTTTTCTCAGGTAGCGCCCGAGGATATTGAGCAATTTTCAGTACTGAAAGATGCTTCCGCAACAGCAGTCTACGGTGTACGAGGAGCAAATGGTGTTATTTTAATAACTACAAAAAGAGGACAAAAAGGTGTGGCGAAGGTTTCTTTAAATTATAAGTATTCTGTTCAGCAACCCACGCGTTTACCTACTTTTGTGGGATCATATGATCATGCCGTGCTAAGAAATGAATCTTTAATAAATGATGGGCTCACCCCGACATATACCGAAGAGGATCTCCAGCATTTTATAAATAAAGATGCTCCATATACACACCCAGATAATGATTACTTTAAAGATTTCTTAAAAGAATACAGCCCGATGCATGATGCTGTATTAAGTGTCAGAGGAGGAACTGAAGCCGTGAATTACTATATCTCTTTAAATGGCCTTTTTCAGGATGGTATGTATAAACAGTTTAAAGGACGTTACCCTTCAAACGCCAATTTTAAAAAGATTAATTTTCGGACAAATTTAGATTTTGCTGTAACCAAATCTACAGATGTCTCCGTCGATTTAAATGCCCGGTTGACTCAGGAACAGAATGTATCCGGAGGGATTGATAATAACAATATCTTTGTAAAATTATACGAAACACCTCCATTCGCCTATCCTTATTTATTGGCGGACGGTTCTTATGGCGGAAATGCCAACTTATCCGATGATAATTTACTGGCCACTTTAACGGAATATGGCTACAGCAGACTTTCCGATAACATCCTGGAAATAACTACGAGAGCAAATCAAAGATTGGACTTTATTACAAAAGGACTCTCCGCTCGCGCATTTCTAAGCTACAATAATTACTACGAATCCGGGACCAATATATATTACAGACCGCCTACTTTTGCGTACGTAGGAGCTTATACAGGGGAAAATACACCAAAAGTGCTGGTTCAGGAAGAGGCCGGCCCTACCCGTTCGGATGTACAGGGAAGTGGGGCAAGGCTGCGAAATAATTTAGAATTGGGACTAAATTATTCCCGTACATTTTCTGATCACAACGTAACAGGTATGTTGGTATATACCCAGACACAGTTTATGGCCAATTCAACTCTTCCGGTAGGTTTTATCGGATATGCAGGGAGAGCTACCTACGAATATAAACAGCGCTATTTAGCGGAAGCAAATTTTGGGTACAATGGGTCTGATCAATTTGAAAAAGGACAACGGTTTGGATTTTTTCCCTCCTTCTCTCTCGGGTATATTCTGACAGAAGAAGATTTTATGAAAAAATCATCGGATATACTATCTTTTTTGAAATTTAGGGGATCGTATGGAAAAGTTGGAAATGATAAAATCGGTTCCAATCGCTTTTTATTTCTACAAACTTTTGATCGTAACGGAAATTATTATTTTGGAACAGACGCTGCGTTTGGAGGTATGACTGCATTAATAGAAGGAGCATTGGGTAACGATCAGGTAACCTGGGAGGTTGGTCATAAATATAACGCCGGGGTTGATGCACGCTTCTTCAAAAACTTATCAGTAACTTTCGATATCTTCCAGGAAAATCGAGAGAAGATTTTTATTCAACGTGTATCCACTCCTCAAACATTGGGTGTTGGATCTGCCAATGAGAATATAGGTAAAGTAAGGAACAGGGGGTTTGAACTGGAAATGGGATACAATGGCAAGATAGGAAAAGATTTCAGCTATAACATAAAAGGAATGTACTCTATTGCCAATAACACCATTATATATATTGACGAAGTGCCTCCAAAATATGCTTATTTATCCAGAATCGGAAAGTCTGTCGGGCAATTATTCGGTCATACGGTAGAAAGATTCTATTTACCTGATGACTTTGATTATGATGCAGACGGAAAGCTTATCGGGCTAAAGGCAGAGTTGCCTCAGGTTACGTTACCTGTTCAACCCGGTGATTTTAAATATTTGGACCTGAACGATGACGGGACGATTGATTCATTTGATCGGGGCCCAATCGGTAATTCCACTTTACCAAAATTTGTTTATAATACATCTCTGGGATTGACATATAAAAATTTCAACTTCTATATTTTTTGGCAAGGAGCAGGAGGAAATAATAAAATGTTATCCGGTTCTGCAATTTACGAACCAAGAAGAGAGAAAGGCAGATTTCTGGATGTTCATATGTATAGATGGACCGAAGAGAGGTGGAAAAATGGAGAAAAAATACTATATCCCCGGCTTGCCAGCAATGAAAATCAGTACACAAGACAAAACAATACTTTTTTTATGCGAAAAGGCGACTATCTGAGACTGAAAAATGTAGAAGTTTCTTACACTTTTAAAAAGTCGAAGTTTTTAAATTTAAACTCTACGCGTGTTTATATCGGTGGCACAAATTTATTGACCTTTGATTATATAAAGAATTTCGATCCGGAAATGGGAAAATTAGACGGCTTTTTTTATCCGCAATCCAAAACATGGAGATTGGGAGTTGATATTAATTTTTAATTAATGACACACAATGAAATTAAATAAATTTTACAGCGTTTTTTCCTGCTTATTAATTGCTGTTCTTTTAATAAGTTGTCAGGATGATGGCAAAGGATTACTTGATAAGGAAAAGTCAAGCGATATCACAGAAGATATGGTTTTTACCAATGCACAATATACCTACTATTTTCTGAATGGTATTTATCAAAGATTAAATAGTGGGTTTTTCGTATTTGGAGAAGCCGGATATTTAGGAAACGCAGTGGATGAAGGATTGCATAAAGCATCGTGGGATAATGCAGAGAAGATGGCACTCTGTTCATGGAACGAAACGGGTTACCCGATTAATTATAACCCATGGAGTAAAAATTATCAGGGAATTCGCGCTGCAAATCGCTTCATGGCAGAGATAGATAACGTTCCCAATTCTGATGAACCCGTCATGAATGACGCAATAAGAGTGCGGATGAAAGCTGAAGCAAGGTTCCTCAGAGCAATGTTTCATTACGAACTTTTGAAATTTTACGGCGGCATACCTATTCAAGACAAAGTGTTGACTGCAGCGGACGAAGAAGAATTAAAAAAACCCCGCTCCACTTTTGATGAAACCGTTGATTTTATTTGCAAGGAAGCATTATTGGCCGAGAAAGATCTACCTCATTCAGATGAATATGACACATCTGATTTCGGTAGAATAACAAAAGGTGCCTGTTATGCTTTAATTTCCCGCGTCAGGTTGATGGCGGCAAGCCCCCTGTATAACGATCCCCAACAACCGGAAGATACACCCTTCCATGGAAAATATTCTGCGGATAAATGGCGTCTGGCAGCAGAAGCAGCCAGGGACTTCATCCAAAAGACAAGAGGATACGAACTCCACCAATCAACAAACCCGGCCCGGTATGGTGACTATGAAGATTTTTTTATCCGCCGATATAGCCCGGAAGTAATCCTTTCCTATCAATCAGCAAATGATGATCCATATTTGGGTAGAATATCCCTGAATGGTCAATTATTTGGATATGGCGCCGGTCATCAAAATGTTAATAACTTTCCAATGTTAAATGCAGTAGCCGACTATGAAGTTGTAAAAATTGAGAACAACAATATTGTCAGTTCACATTATATCGGGATGGAAAAATTGAAAGATCTGTATGACACCAATTCAATAGACTCCGAATCCGGATTTGATCCTCAAAATCCATACCTGAATCGCGACCCGAGATTCTATCAATCAATATATTACAATCAATCACCCTGGCCTGCAAGAAACGGAAAGATCTTTGAGATTTGGACATTGGAAGGGGGCACGATGGCTCAATCAGGGTTACATGAAATACATCGCGCAAATGCGGCCTTTACTTTTCCATATTTTTATATCAGGAAATTTACCGATGCATGGGCAGATCAGCAAGGCTGGAATAATAAAAGGCCAAATGTCACTAATAATTTTCCTATTTTCAGATATGCCGAGATTCTCCTTAATTATGCCGAGGCAGTAAATCAAGCTTTTGATAATCCGGACGCAACTCCTCCGGGCTATCCCATGTCAGCCAGGGATGCAGTAAATTTGGTACGAAGAAGAGCAAAATTTCCGCCTCTGGATATTGTCGCTGCAAAGTGGCCTCCGGGAATGCCCAAAAATGTAGCCGGACAAAGTCTACCCGATCTGCCGCCGGGTCTGAGCAAAACCGATATGAACGAACGTATTGTACGGGAAAGACGTATCGAATTATATCAGGAAGAACACAGATATTGGGATTTGAATCGTTGGAAAAAGAGAGAACCATTCACTGCATACGGACAAACAATTGTTAAAAAGAAAAATGGGACATTTGTTTTTAACTATACAGAGATTATGGAAAGAAAATGGTATGATAAATTCTATTTTTTCCCGATTCTGGTTTCCGAAAAAGAGAAAGTTCCGGCATGGGAACAAGCACCCGGGTGGTAATATAAATGAAAATAATTAAATTATGAAAGTTTACATAGATATTCATATTATTCTGTTTATAGTAGCATTATTTTCCTGCTCTTCCAAAAATACAACGGAAGGAAATGATCCGATCCTACACGGGAATGATTATGTGACTGCCAAAATAACTATTGACAAAAGTGACAAACATGCAATTTCGTCAGACTTGTTTGGATACAATATTGTTTATGCCGAAACTCCCGATAGAGCGTGGAATAATGGCGTAATAGAAAATTTCACAAAAGAAACCAAAACTTCTTTTATTCGTTATCCAGGGGGTACTGTCGTTACTTACTGGCACTGGAAGGAACCTACAGGAAATGGGTGGGACGATATTTGGAATCCTGAATATAATATGTCAAGTAAACCGTCGTCGGACTTTATGGACATTGATGAATATATTTCACTTGTAAATAAATTCAAAATTAATCCGTTGATTGGGATAAATATTAATTCAGGATACAAATACAATCGTTTGAATGAAAGCGTGAATGAGGCTTTGGACTTGATGAACTATTGCAAGGATAAAGGGCTGAATGTAGAGTACTGGTACTTAGGAAACGAGCCTTACCGTCCCGATTGTAACGGAGGCCCGCTTACTGTTGAGCAATATGCCGATCTTATCAATATTTTTGCAAACGCAATGAGAAAAAACAATCCTTCTGTCAAATTAATAGCTAACTGGCATTCAAACTTCACTCAACAAGAAAAAGATTATATCAAACTATTGAAATTAGCGGGACAGAACATAGACATATTTGATGTCCATCATTATTGGAATTGGAGTACGGCCTCTTTGGATGGATGGTTAAAAAAGACTCCAATTGGGTTATGGACAGGACAATCCTATATCGAGGACATTAAAAAGTTCAGAGAAATAGCTCAAAAAAACGGTTATCCGGATATTAAACTCGCTACGCTGGAATGGAACGCAGGTCCAGGCAAAGAAAGTGAGGAAAGATTAAATGTATCACAAAATGCCTTTGTTCAATGTGAAATGATGATGCAATTTATGTTAGGAGGTATGGATATAGCTACTTTTTGGCCATTATTTTGGAGAAGCGGTCAATTTAATGAAAGGGGAATTTATAATATAGATTCCGGTAAATTAAATCCAAATTCACTGTTACTAAAAGAGTTATCACAATTTTCCTCCACACAATCTCTTGGAACTGCTATTGAGGGAAAAAAAGATAATTTACTTTATCTTTGTGTAGAGGATCCTGATACGAAGTCTCTTAAAGGTTGTATTCTGAATAAAAATGGGGAACCAATAAATATAAAAATTGTTGAGTCCGGCATTACGTCTAACAAACCATACTCTGTGAGACAATATACCTTAGAAAATAGCAATTCACTTATACAAGAAAATATTACTGCAAAAAGTGAATTAAAAAGTAAGGAACTAATTTTTAATATACTGCCCTATTCAATTGTGTTTTTTGAAACACACTGATTACGTATGTATTAAGCGGACAATCAATACAAAGCTTGTGTGATACCGGAATAGATATTGATTAAGAACGGTACTCAGCACATAGAAGTAAATTATAATTAAACTCTGATTAATTGATATTTAATGAAACTCCTTATGATGGCAAAAAAGGTTACACTCCCCATTCTAAACCAAAAGCCGCTTATGCCGGTATGATTACCCGAATGGAATTTTGAAAATTAAAATCTATGCAAAAAATATTTACATCGGGAATAGCCCTTTTTTCGTCAATCATGCTGTTCGGACAAGAAGTAGGACAGCCTCTTCCGGCTTGGAACGAAGGAGAAATGGAAATTCACCATATTTATACTGGAAGAGGCGAGTCTGCCTTTTGTATTTTACCTGACGGTACTACTCTGCTTATTGATGCTGGCGATGGGGGTCCACATGCAGATCCACGAACAACTAAAGCTTCACCAGATGCAAGTAAACAACCTGGAGAGTGGATAGCCAGATATATTCAAAAACGACTGAATTTTACAAGAGAAAAAAAAATTGATTATGCCTTTATTACCCATTTTCACGGAGATCATATCGGTGGCGTTTATAAAAACTCCCCTCAAAGCAAAAAAGGAGGAAATTATTATCTGAGCGGCATCACCGAGGTATATGAACATATCCCTTTTTTAAAAATTATTGATCGCGATTGGCCAACATATCAATATCCGAAACCACAAACAGGCAAATCTTTTAATAATTACCGGAATTTTCTTGAATGGAACAAAAACAGGTTGGAAATTGAAAGATTTGTACCAGGAACAAACAAGCAATTTGTTCTTGTGAATAATCCAAATAAATATGATACATTTGAAATCCGAAATATTGTTTCGTCAGGAGAAGTCTGGACAGGGAGCGAGGATGACACAAAAAAATTCTTCCCAGCTGGAGCAACTATAGATGAAAATAAATGCAGTGCTGGAATTCGAATTAGTTATGGAAAATTCGATTATTTTAATGGTGGAGATTTGTCTGGCCGGATTCCTGTTACTGCTGAGTCTTGGCGAAATATCGAAATTCCGGTAGGCAGGGCCGTGGGGACAGTCGAAGTTTGCGAAGCCAATCACCATGCCTGGATTGATGCAATGAGCGAGCCCTTTTTGCAAAGTGTCCAACCTCAAAATATAATAATTCAAGTTTGGCATGTAACTCATATAAACTTATCAGTTTTGCAAAGTATGACCAACAAAAGTATAAATCCCAATCTCAAAAATATTATTCCCACAAATATTCCTGAACTTACCAAAGCATATTTGGGTGATGAGCAAATAAAAAAACTAACGGGTGACGGAGGGCATGTGGTAATAAAAGTAGCTCCGGGAGGAGAAAAATATTCTATTCTACTTCTTTCAACCGAAGATGAATCACATAAAGTCAAATCAATATTAGGCCATTTTGAAAGTCTTTAAACAAAATATTTCAATTTTACATACATGATTATGAAAACTTCAAGAATCTCTCTTTATTTATTATTTGCGCTATTTGTCTTTTTTAGTTGTAAAAGTTATCAGAGTAATGATATTGCAATCAGTAATAATGAGAGTGAAAAACCGTTCTCTTATTTTAAGGTTTATCGCGGCAACACCCACTCTCACACCCTTTTAACATGGACGCATGGAGAGCATCGCTCAAAAGGAATTAACGATCTTAGTCAACCTACAGAATTTCATCCTGATTGGAACGTCCCGGCAAATGTTAATTGGAGAGATTACAATTCTATTTTTGTAGACCCAAGTGGTTATACAAACAGACAAGGATTACCTGACAATCACTTCGAATTAGCCATCGCAAACGGGTACGACTTCTATGCCATTACTGATCATTCGCAAGAGCCGAATTTCCAGCCTGTATCTATAGATAACAAGGGATGGCAGGCAATATCTAAAGCAGTTGAAAAATACAAAAGGCCTGGTTTTGTTCCTTTGGTAGGTTTTGAATTCAGTAGGAATACGAATGAAAATGGAGGAAACGGTCACATTAATGTTCTTAATTCTTCGACATACATAAATGCCGACCACGGTCAACGGGGACCGGCACCTGCGTGGCCTGATGCCAATTGGAGTATTCCGCAGTTTTATAAATGGGTGAAGACTACCGCCAAGCCATACAAAAACAGTGGTTATGTAGTGGTAGGATTTAACCATCCCTCTGCGCAACAATATGATGACTGGAACAATATCGATGCTGAAATAGCAGAAAAAATATGCACTTTTGAGATCCATACAAATTATAATAAAAATAGATGGGATGCTTATATCAGGGCATTGAATAAAGGATGGAGAGTTTCGCCCATAGGAGTTCATGATAACCATGGATATTCAGCAATCCTTAATAAGCAATTACCGCCTCCGACTTTTGTTTTAGCACCAGAGTTAACTACTGAAGCCATCACAAAAGCCCTTCATGAGAGGCGAACTTTTGCATCATGGAACGAAGGAGTGGAAGTCCGTTATTCAGTGAATGGTCAATTTATGGGATCAGTATTAAGCAAACCTGACGTATTTAATTTTCATATCGAAATTATCACGCCTGATTCTAAAGAGAACGAACAAGTTAAAAAGATCCAAATAGTAAGAAACAAACCTGACGGGGAAGGAGTAACTATTGTAGCAGATCAATCGTTCGAGGGAAACAGGAGCAGGATTGTTTGGGACAAAGAAATAAAAGACACAAGCGCGAAATATTTCTTTTTACAAATCTTCCATGAAAATGACATTGACAATACAGGCAATTATAAGCCAAATGGTTCTACGATATCTGCTCCGGTGTGGACCGGGAGATAATCGGGACGTATATACATGGACATGTGGTATGCGAATATAAGTGGTAAAAAGTTTTACACGGTTTAACAACAATGGTTAAGATTAAAGAGTTCACGAAAAAAAGTAAGATAAAAGGGAAGGATCTTACTTTTCTACTTCTTTCAGGAGCACTACCTGCAACACTGTTCGGGACAGAAATAAAGCAGGAACGTCCAAACATACTCTGGCTCACATTTGAAGATACAAGCGATTATGAATTGAGCTGTTATGGTCACCCCGTGAACAAAACTCCGGTAATTGACGGACTGGCTGAAAACGGATTACAATTCATGAATGCCTATTCCAACGGGCCACAAAGTTCTCCTTCGCGATCTACCATCATTACCGGGTGTTATGCCCCTACCTACATGATGGATTGGCACCGTCTTGAAGTTACTACCCCCCAAAACATCTATTTCCCTCAATTAATGCGAAATGCCGGTTATTTCTGCACCAATAACCAGAAAACCGATTATAACTCCAGAAACAATGACAAAGCCTGTTGGGACGAGTGTGGCAATAACGCCACCTACAACAGTCCTGCAAGAAAGAAAGATCAACCTTTTTTTGCGGTATTCAATTGCATGGCAACCCATATGAGCAGGCTCACTTCAACACATCTGGAAGGTCGTCGTAACTTTGCTGAAGAAAATCTTGATCCTGCAACGCTCCCTCTTCCACCCCATGTGCCGGATTTAAAGGAAATAAGATCCGATTACGCTTTTCACCTTGAAGGAGTGAGTGATGTGGACAAGTGGGTCAATATTTTCATCAACGATCTTAAAGAAAAGAAATTATTTGACAATACCATTATTTTTATATTCAGTGATCATGGGGGATGTTTGCCCCGTGGAAAAGGATTCAGTTATGAAAGTAGTTATAAAGTACCATTGGTAGTTTATATTCCTCCCAAATGGCAACATTTATCTAAAATGCCTATCGGGAAAAATCACCGCTTCGTAGCTTTTGTAGATCTGGCCCCCACCGTATTGAGTTTAGCCGGTATGAAAGCCCCCAAATCAATGCATGGACTGCCGTTCCTGGGCAAATACGATACGACGGAGCGTAAATACAACTATGGCTTTACCTGTAACCAGGCAAGCCACTACACTCCCATACGTACTATTACCGACGGACGTTTCAAATATATCCGGCGTTATATCCCTTATAAACCGGATAATCTGCTGAACGCCTTTCAATGGCGCATGCCCAGTAACCTGTACTGGGATAAAACTTATTTCGAGGACAAATGCAGTAACCCTGTCTGTGAATTACCTTACGTACGCAATGAAGCCGAATTGTTTTACGATCTGAGCACGGATCCTTTTGAAATCAACAATTTAATGGGTGATACTAAATACGCAGAGAAGATAAATGAATTGCGTATGGAACTCAGTGCCCATATTCGCAATACTGGAGATTTGGGTTTTGCACTCCTATCGACCCGAAGAGATAGAGATAAATGTTTTTATGATATAGTGCATACTCCCGGCTATGATCTTGAGGAAAAATATCGCTTGATGGAACTCACCGCCACAGTAGCTCCAAAAGATATTCCCTTCTTAATAAAAAAACTAAACAGCAGGGATCCTGAAACCAGATTCTGGTCCGTAATTAATTTGGGCGTACTGGCCAAAGGAGGCAATCTCCCCACAGCACCCATAGAACTTGTACGTATCATGCAACAATCGAATGACTCCCAAATAGCTTCAGAGAGTGCTTACGCTTTGTGTTACACCGACAAACGCAATGAGGCCTTCGAATATTTTGCAACACACACTCAGAATCTCACATCTCTCGAAGTATTGAGCATGGATAAAAATTTAAACTTAATTCTACCG
Organism: Proteiniphilum sp. LBM24028; assembly: GCF_056629195.1. NCBI lineage: Bacteria > Pseudomonadati > Bacteroidota > Bacteroidia > Bacteroidales > Dysgonomonadaceae > Proteiniphilum > Proteiniphilum sp. LBM24028. The sequence goes on from NZ_CM152817.1 coordinate 3,246,880, forward strand.
GATAAAATAAAAGAAAAGATCCGTAATAAAGCCATTGAAAATAAGAATGAAACAAGTATAATGGCTCGCAAAATTCTTGTAAACTTGGGTGAACTCCCGGCAGAAAAACTCTATGGCAACGAGGAGAAAGAATTTGCCGATGGTTTGAAACTTAATAAAAACCGCCGCCCGCTTGTTCCCACTCCGAATTAGGTATTAATCAAAAAAGATCAATAATGACATCAAATTCATCTACGACATTCTCCGGAAAAAATACTTTTCACAATAGTGGGATACCTGCGGAAAAAATAACGAAGGAACAAATTCATCAACTTGCCAGCGAAGCAATCGCTGCACGCGACGCGATTATGAAGTTCTGGCTTGATCGCTGTGAGGATAAACAGTATGGAGGATTTCTTACCAATTTCGATGCATCCGGTAACAATACCGGTACATCGGAAAAATATCTTAACACCCAATGCCGTTTTATATGGACCTTCTCATCCCTGCTGCGTCGCGGAGGTGATAAAGAATACGAACGACTGGCAAGGTTGGGCATAGATTTTATTATCGAAAATTTTTGGGATGAACATTATGATGGGTTCTACTGGAAAACGAATAGGGACGGTTCTGAGCTTGACAAAGGAAAGATTGTATATGGTGAAAGTTTTGCCATCTACGCACTGAGTGAGTATTATCTTGCCACAAGGGACCCGCGGGGATTGGAATATGCAGCGAAAACCTTTGATGCACTCCAAAAATATTGTGCAGACACACGCTACGGCGGATACCGTGAATACTTTAACCAGGACTGGTCGCCTGAAACTCCCGGTTTTGGAGGAGGTGACCGTAAAACGCTCGACAGCCACATGCATCTCATGGAGTCATTTACCGTACTTTACGAGGCATCACAACAAGAGATACATCGACGGAAGCTTAAAGAGATAATTGATCTGATCATAGACAGGATGATAGACCATACGCGCGGCTCCGGCCTTAATCAGTTCAACCTGGCATGGGAAAGTGTGCCTGCCCTGTCTCTCAAACGCACATGGAACGCTGAACGATTCGGAGAGCAGCCGGCAGAGCCGACGCAAACAACAAGCTATGGACACAACACTGAACTGGTATGGCTACTTAGCCGTGCCCTTGAAATCGGAGGATTTGAGAAGGAACCTTACAAGGATATTATGAAGCAGCTTATGGATCACGCGATTCAAAACGGTATCGATTGGCAATATGGAGGTGTGTACCGCGACGGATTACGTGAAACGGGTAAACCAATTGTATTCGAGAAAGAGTTTTGGCAGAATGCCGAAATCCTTGTGGGAATGCTTGATGCTTATAAAACTTTCGGTAACGAAGAGTACTTACAGGCTTTTGTAAATGTATGGAAATTCTGCCAAAAATACATGGTAGTTGAAAATTTGGGTGAATGGCGTACCCTTTGTGACAGAAAAGGGAATATACTAGACGGGAATATTGGCAATCCATGGAAAGTGAGCTACCACACAGGCCGTTCTGCCATGGAAGTGGCTGACCGGCTACATGAGATTGAAGGGCTTCACACAAAATAAATTATATCAAATGAATAAAACTCTTCTCCTATTGACAGTTATACTAACCACCCTATCACTTCAGGCGGGCAACGTCATCAAACGTCCTCTAAACGGGGGATGGCAGTTCCGGCAGGAAAAACTCGGTTCGTGGAAACGGGACAGTCCGAAAGATACCGTCACCTGGCGCCCGGCAAAAGTACCCGGAACCATACATACCGATCTATATTCAGGGGGAATCATCGGAGATCCTTTCTGGCGCATGAATGAAAGGGAGCAACAATGGATAGATAAGGTGAACTGGGAATACAGAACCTCCTTTGATACCGGGGATATAGTTGAAAAGGATAGCATCTGCCTTGTATTCAACGGACTTGACTCCAGGGCAGTGATTACGCTGAACGGAAAAAAAATACTGTACGCAGACAATGCACATCGCCGTTGGAAAGCCGACGTGAAAGATATCATCAAAGAAAAAGACAATGAGCTACATATCCTCTTCATCTCACCCGTGATCGAAGGGCTCAGGGAGGCGACTGCATTCGGAACGCCCATTATCTCAAACAATGACCAGTCAATGCTTGGTGGAGTCGGAACTACCAAGGTAAGTTCCTTCACCAGGAAAGCGGGATATCATTTCGGATGGGATCTGACCGGCCGCTTTGTGACAAGTGGCATCTGGAGGCCGATAGAACTCGTGGCATGGAATACGGCAAGGCTTGATGATATCTATGTATACACTAAAAAAGCCGGTAAAAAAACAGCGGATATGGGGATCGATCTGTCCATATCCTCCATGGGAAGGGATAACTACACGATAGATCTGCTACTGGACGGAAAAACAATCAAGAGTTTTAAAAGAGCCGTGGAAGGGATGGAAACTTTAAAAGAGGATTTCGTTATTCCTGATCCCCGTTTATGGTATCCGAACGGGGATGGCCCTGCCAACCTGTATGATCTGACTGTCCGGCTTAAAAAGGAGGGGAAATTACTGGATGAACACAACATCAGGACCGGCATTCGGACCATGCACCTGATACAGGAAGAGGACAGGGATAAAAATGGAAGCAGCTTCATATTCGAGATCAACGGAAAACGTACTTTCGCCAAAGGATCAAATTGGGTGGCCAGCGACATGTTTATGCCAAATGTCACACCAGAACATCTTGAACATCTGGTGAAAAGCTGCGCGGATGCAAATATGAACATGCTGAGAGTCTGGGGAGGTGCAAATTATGAGGACGACCTCTTTTATGAGCTTTGCGACAAGTACGGAATCCTGGTTTGGCAGGATTTTATGTTCTCCGTAGCAGTATACCCGGTAAATGACCATTTCATTCAAAACGTAAGGGCAGAAGCCGACGACAATATTAAAAGGCTGCGAAATCACCCTTCCATTGTATTGTGGTGTGGAAACAATGAAATTGAATCGATGCTGCAGCCGTTTGATACCAAACCTCGTGCAACATGGAGATGGAAAACAAACATGTCACAGTCTCAACGCGAGATGTGGGACAGGGCCTATGATACAATTTTTCATAAGGTACTCCCTGCAGCCGTGGAAGCAAACACCTATGAAAACATATACTGGCGTTCATCTCCAAGCTCGCTGTTTGGTGTGGGATTCAACGGTCCCATAGACAAGGAACCCGATCCCAAATTCATGCTCAGATATGGAGATGTGCATCAATGGGACGTATGCCACAGACAGGCAAGGCAATCCTATTATGATGAGAATGTGGGACGATTCATGAGTGAATATGGCATGATCTCCTACAATGAAATCTCATCGATGGAAAACTATCTGGACAAGAATGATCTGGTATTTAAGGGCGAGGCTTTAAAATTTCATTCACGATTCAGGGTGGCAGAAACGGTGGCGCTTTATCTTAACTGGTACTATCGTATGCCAACAAAGTTTGAAGACATTGTCTATATGAGCCAGATCATGCAGGCAGATGTGATAGCCCACGGAATTCAGGCGCACAGGCGTAATATGCCATGGTGTATGGGATCCCTCTATTGGCAGATCAATGACAGCTGGCCCGGAGATACATGGTCTAGCATCGACTACTATGGAAAATGGAAAGCACTTCATTATGCGACCCGCCATAATTTTGAACCGGTTGCCGTCTTGCCTTATCTTGATGGGGACAATAGTGAGATTTTCCTGGTCTCGGACAAGACGGAGAGCTTGACTGGGAAGATGGAATTGACACTGATAGACTTCGACGGGAAGAAACTGAAATCGGAAAAATTCAATGTCGAAATGCCGGCCAATACAAGTAAAAATATAAAGACACTGAACGTTGCATCATTCATCGGAGATGCCGACAGGGACAGGGTAGTACTGGCCTGCAAATTCACGGCCGGAGATATTCAGCACACCACCCTGCAGTATCTGGATTCCATCAAGTTGCTGAAACTGCCCAAGGTAAATATAAAATTGGAGACCTTACCCGGGACGGAAAAAGGTACTGTCACAGTCAGGGTGACTACCGATAAACTGGCCAAAAATATCGCGGTCTATTATGAAGGTGTGGCAGGATTCTTCTCGGATAACTATTTCGACATGCTGCCCGGGGAAACGAGGTATATTACCATTAAGACAGACGATTCACCCGAAACAGTATTGAAGAATTTAAGCTATAACACCATGAACGATGTGTATGGCAGACTATGAACCATTAAAAATTACTATGACTTGCACAGGAAGTTCTCCTGAATTGAAATTTCATAGCTATTCATGGAAATGATGTAACTTACAAAAACGACACGAAGAAACAATATGAAGACTAAAATTTTTGTAGCCGGACTTTCCTTCGCCGCTTTAATTCCGTTACACGCCCAGCAAAAGCCCAATGTGGTATTTATCGTGGCCGATGATTTGGGGTATGGGGATTTGAGTTGTTACGGTCAGGAAAAATTCCAAACGCCCAATATCGACCGGATGGCATTAAGCGGAATCCGGTTTACAAGAACTTATTCCGGTACAACCGTAAGCGCTCCCTCACGCGCCAGCCTGATGACCGGATTGCATACCGGCCACACGCCCATTCGCGGAAATAAGGAAATAAAACCTGAGGGGCAGTTTCCACTTCAGGCAGAGACATTCACGCTATTCCGTCTGTTTAAAAATGCAGGATATGTCACCGGCGCCTTCGGCAAATGGGGACTGGGTTACCCGGGATCTACCGGAGAACCGATAAAACAGGGAGTAGATGAGTTTTTTGGATACAATTGTCAGCGTCTGGCACATAATTATTACCCTGCTTACTTATGGGATAATAATAAAAAAGTAGTACTCCATGAAAATGATGGGGGACGGTTCGGCACCTATTCACAAGCACTGATACAGTCAAAGGCACTTGCATTTATCGACAAGCACAGCAAGGATCCGTTCTTCCTTTTCGTTCCAATGGTCCTCCCTCACGCCGAGCTGGTGGTGCCGGAAGATTCGATTATCCAGGGATTAAGAGGAAAATTCGATGAAAAACCCTATAAGGGTATTGACTCCGGTCCGGATTTTAGAAATGGCGGATATATGTCGCAGGAATATCCGCGGGCAACACATGCTGCCATGGTGAAACGTATCGATGTATATGTGGGCCAAATCATTGAAAAACTCAAAGAGACGGGAGTGTATGAGAATACGCTTATTATTTTCACCAGTGACAATGGCCCGCATCGAGAAGGTGGGGGCGACCCGGATTTTTTCAACAGTAACGGCATCTACCGGGGATATAAACGTGATCTGTACGAAGGAGGTATTCGCGTTCCCACCATCATTTCGTGGCAGGATAAAGTACCGGCAGGCAAGGAAAGTGATTTCGCTTTCGCTTTTTGGGATTATCTTCCAACCTTTGCAGAAATGTTACATACATCAATATCCAAAAATATCGACGGTGTGAGTATCTTGCCTACCCTACTGGAAAAGGAAGGACAAAAGAAAAGAGACTATTTTTACTTTGAATTTCAGGAATTAGGGGGCCGTCAGGCTCTCATAAAAGGAGACTGGAAACTTCTTCATATAGATATCCGGGACGGAGGCAGGTTTGAGCTCTACAACCTTGCGTCAGACCCTTCAGAGAATCACAACCTCGTAGAACTCTATCCTCAAAAAACGGCAGAGTTGAAAGAGATCATGAAAAAGGCCAGAACTGATGATCCTAACTGGCCACTGTTTTAAATAATTCGTCATACCGTTATCTTTAAAATTATGAGATATTTTTCTACCCGTTCTATCCTCGCTTTTGGCCCTTGTCTGGCATTTCCCTTACAAGCACAACAGGTAAAACAAAAGGTAATCCGGGAAAAGCCCAACATCGTGCTGATTTACGCCGACGACATGGGCTACGGGGACCTTTCCTGCTATGGCGCAGAACGTGTGCAAACACCCAATGTAGATGCCCTGGCTACAAACGGATTGCGATTTATCAACGCCCATTCCGCAGCGGCAACCAGTACCCCTTCCCGTTATGGATTGTTCACGGGAGAGTATCCATGGCGGAGGAAGGGTACTCAAATTGCCGCCGGTGATGCGGCCCTGATTATTAAACCCAACCGGAACACCGTGCCAAAGATTATGAAAGAAGCCGGCTACACCACAGCTGCCATAGGGAAATGGCATCTGGGGATAGGAATCACCAGCGGGAAGCAGGACTGGAATAAGCTGTTGACACCGGGACCGCGGGAGATCGGATTCGACTATTCCTATATTATGGCAGCTACGGGAGACCGTGTGCCATGCGTCTATCTCGAGAATCAGCGGGTGGCAAATCTTGACCCCAAGGATCCTCTTTTCGTGAGTTACTCACAGAACTTTCCGGGAGAACCTACCGGCAAGAATAATCCGGAGCTGCTCACCAAGCTGAAACCAAGTCTCAATCATGGACATGACCAGGGTATCGTCAATGGTATTTCACGTATCGGTTATATAAAAGGCGGACGTGCTGCATTATGGAAGGATGAGTCTATTGCCGACAGCATCACGACTCACGCAGTTCAATTTATTGAAAAGAATAAAGAGAAACCTTTTTTCCTGTATTTCGGAACCAACGATATTCACGTACCAAGATTTCCTCACGAACGCTTCAGGGGTAAAACAGAAATGGGACACCGCGGTGATGCAATAGTACAGTTCGACTGGTCGGTAGGCGAGATCGTACGTGCACTGAAGGAAGCCGGAATCTTCGAAAATACAATGATCATTATCACAAGCGACAACGGCCCCGTGGTAGACGATGGTTATATGGACGAAGCACGGGAGAAACTGATGGATCACAAGCCATGGGGGCCCTTTCGCGGAGGAAAATACAGTAATTTTGAGGCAGGTACCCGCGTCCCCTTCGTGGTGCACTGGCCTGGTAAAGTACAAAAAGGAATCTCCAACGCACTGGTATCACAAATAGACCTGTTGGGAACAATGGTATCGCTGACAGGCAGAGAGAGGAGTGCCGACATTCCGGAAGACAGCCGGGATCAGCTCGCTGCATGGCTGGGAATCGATCCGGAGGGACGGGACTATGTCATCGGTGCAGCTTCAACACTGACAGTGCTGACCAGAGACTGGAAGTACATCGAACCCGGCAAGGGACAACCCTATAACAAGCTGACAAACACCGAAATGGGGAACAGAGAGGCAGATCAACTATACGACATGCGTTCTGACAGGGGAGAATATGATAACATGGCAGCTAAAAACAAGCTGATGCTCCGCTTTATGAAACAGATACTGGAAGAGGAGAAAAGTAAAGGAATAAGACAAGATCTCTGACAATAAACGATGAAATCAATCTTTATAATCGGGGCCGTTTTGTACGCTCTTCCATTTATTCAAAAAAATGGGAATGAACCAACACAGACTTTCTTTGATGGCATGTCTGACGCTGAAAGTAAAGCAGTAATGATTCAGGCTGAAAAGGAGATCGAAAAATACCGGACAGCAGATTTTAAGTTATTATTCCTGGATGAGGAAGGCAAAAAGGTAGTTAGTAAAAAAGTAAAACTGGAGCTTTTCGCACATGAATTTGATTTTGGTACCAATACGTATGGATTATTCGAAAAACCGGCAAATGATCCAATCCGTATAGAAGCACTCAAAACGATCCCTGAAATTTTTAATAAAGTCGTGATATGTGATTATTGGCAGGATCCAAAAACAAGACAGCGTGACTACAAAGCACTTGATGCCATTAAGTGGGCTCAGGAAAATGATTTGCGAATGCGTTTTCATGCAGTACTATATAACGAAAAATGGTTCAAAAATCAAATCTATACAGAAGATCAAATCTGGCAAATGATAGAAGACCGCCTTCACTTCGTAGGTGAAACATATGGCGATAAGATTGGAGAATATGATGTCATCAATGAATTCTATTCCATGCAATTCTGGGAAAGAAATAATCCTCCGGAAGATCAGTTTATCCTGGCAGCACCCAATTATCCCAAATACAGAGAACCGGAAGTAGCAAAAAAAACGCTTTCTTTGGCACGTAAATATTTACCCAATGCAAAGTTTGTGGTACTTGATGCACAACATCCCTATCTTACAAATCCTCAATTTATTGGCTACGTGAATTATTTAAAAGCTCTTAAAAGTATCGACGGCGATTTTCAAATGGCTGGAAATCAGGATCATTTTTTTGGCCATACCTGGGATTTTCGTGCAGGTTCTCCGACATACGGCAAAACCGCGTATACTATGGGTGCAATAAACAAAGGGTTTGAACTGCTTGGAACCATTGGTAAACCCATAGTGATTACAGAATTTAACGGACCGTCACGAAACAATAAACATTCTCCCGAGAATCGCGATAAGATATGGACAATCAGCGACAAAGAAAACTCAGCCTGGCAAATAAACTACTACACACTGGCCTTTTCGAAACCTTTTATAATAGGGGTGACACGCTGGTACCAAGTGGACAATCTTGGTGGACGCGGCATGGATGCCGGTATTCTTTATGAAGATGGAAGAAAACATCAAATTTACTATGACCTGAAAAAACTTATTAAAGAAACATGGCACACCAAAACAGAGAAGAAAACTTCGATGAATGGTGAAGTTACCTTTCACGGTTTTTATGGTGATTATTTGGTGGATATTCCGGGATATGAGACGGTGCGGGTCAAACTATACAAGGACGGTAGCAAAACGACTACGGTCATTTTAAAGAAAGCAATAAAATAAAGTAAACATGAGAAAAATTTTATACTCTTTTGGCTTTTTCTCTTTTGCCTGCGCATCGATTGCAGCCGACAAAGTGAAACAGGAGCGCCCCAACATAGTATGGTTTCTTACAGAGGATTTATCACCTCACTACCTGGCATTATTCAACAATGGGAAGGGGGCGGAAACTCCCAATGTCAGGCAAATGGCGGAACATGGATTGATCTACACAAATGCGTACAGTAACGCACCTGTCAGCTCGGCTGCCCGTACCACACTTATTACAGGTTGCTATGCTCCGCGTTTTGCAGGAAGCTTCCACCGCAGGTTACAACCATTGGTGATGCCTGAAGGACTGAATATGTTCCCTACTTATCTCCGACAAGCCGGATATTATACCTGTAATGCGCAGAAGACTGACTATAATGTCCAGTTAGATAAGGGTGCCTGGGATGAAATAAAAGGAGAACTGAATACGTGGCGTAACAGACCCGACAAGTCAAAACCTTTCTTCTTTCAGAGAAGTAATATACTTACACATGAATCAAAACTTTTTTTTGATGACAATACATACCGGAACGTAAAAACTAAAAATGATCCCGATAAAGTAAATGTACACCCTTCGTTGGCTGACACCAAGCTTGTCAGGTACACTTACGCCACATTCTACGATCGTATCAACGACTCTGACAGGGAACTGGGCGAACTCATAGAAATGCTGCGTGAGGAAAATGTGCTGGATAATACTTTTATTTTCTATTTTGGAGACAATGGAGGTTCCCTACCCGGGACCAAAGGCTATACTGACGATATGGGGATTCATGTTCCCCTTGTGGTGTATATCCCGGAAAAATGGAGAGACAAGATAGGTAAAGAATATGGTAGCGTAGAAGCTGATCCGGTTTCATTTATGGATTTCGCTCCCACAGTCCTAAATCTGGCTGGAATCAATATCCCACGACAAATGGATGGAAAACCGTTTCTCGGCAGGAATACTTCTACGAAAGACAATGTAGTATTTGGTTATGGCGACCGGTTCGACGAATTGTATGCATTCAACAGATCTGTCCGAAAAGGGAAATATAGATATGCACGTAATTTCTTTCCCTATCATACCCAGTCCCTTTTCGCGTTCTATAGATATAAACAGACTGCTTTCCGTGAATGGAAAGATCTTTATGAGGCCGACAAATTGAATCCGGTTCAGAGTTCGTTCTTTGAACCTTTCGGACCGGAAGAATTATACAATCTGGAAAATGACCCTTATGAAACAAGGAATCTTGTCCACGACCCACAATATAAATCCGTCGTGGCAGAATTAAGGGGTGAGCTCAATAATTACCTTATTAATAAGGCGGATCTCGGTTTCTTTCCTGAGACGATAATTTTGGAAGAAGCAATGACCAATCCGGCAACATACGGGGAAAAGAATAAGTGGAGAATAAAATCATTTGTTGAGATTGCCAACTTGCAGACAACCTCTTTTTCAAATGATACTGAAAAACGTCTTTACAAGGCTCTACGTTCTACTGATCCGGTTGTGCGCTGGTGGGGTCTGACTACTTGTGCATATTTCTCTAAACAATCGTCTGTCTTAACAGCCGAAGTTAGCAAATTGCTCACCGACGAACGAAGTTTTGTCAGATCAAGAGCAATGGTGCTTCTGTCGATGTATGGCCGGAAATACGCGAAAGAAGATATCCTGGCTGTGCTGGATAATGCAAAAACCGGAGCTGAAACCCTTCTTATCCTGAACGACCTCACTTATATGGTAGAAAATGAATTAATAAAGCCGTTTGAACTAAAGATGAACGAGATTAGGGAAGAATGTCAGGGAGTGGACTGGCGGCTGAAATACCTCAATAGTTTTGTCGGTACTGATAACTGGAAGGATCGATGGAAGATGATCTATAATGGAGAAGAACAATAATTGTGATGCACTTGATTGAATGGTTATGGAAAGAAAGATAAGCGGCATGTTTGCTTTTGTAGGAGTTTTATTGCCATCTGTGCAGATAATGCATGCACAACAAAAACCGAATATTGTGTTTATCATGGCGGACGACTTGGGGTGGAATGACCTGAAAGTCACCGGAAGCGACTATTACGAAACTCCAAATATTGACCGCCTTGCTTCACAAGGTATGATGTTTTCCAATGCATATTCGTCCGCAGCCAATTCGGCACCAAGCAGGGCCTGCCTTATGAGTGGCATGTATACCCCGCGCCATGGAATTTTCACCGTGGGCACTTCTGAACGTGGAGACAAAAACAAGAGAAAGTTGATACCGATACACAATACCGAAGATCTTCGGGTTGATTTCGTCACGATGCCGGAGGCATTGCAAAAAAGTGGATATCGATGTGGACATATCGGCAAATGGCACCTGGGAGACGATGTGGATGGCACAGGCCCTTTATCGCAGGGCTTTGTGCTCAACATTGCCGGAGGTCGTGCAGGTACACCTTTCTCATATTTTTATCCATATTGTAATCCAAAGGGAGTTTGTCATGTGGGCCTGGAAAAAGGCAAACCTGAAGAATATCTCACAGATAGATTGACAGACGAGGCCATCCAATTTATGAGGGAATCGGCAGGAAAACAACCATTTTTCCTGTATCTGGCCCATCATGCAGTACATACCCCCCTGAAGGCTCCTAAAGAACTGATTGACAAGTATGAAAAAAAATCTAAGGGTAAATATCACGCCAATCCTGTTTACGCGGCCATGATTGAAAGTCTCGACCAAAGTGTGGGGAAAATTTGTGCCGCTATCGATTCGCTGGGATTGACTGAGAATACCCTTATCGTGTTTAATTCAGACAATGGAGGATCAGAACCCGTGACTGATAACTTTATGCTTCGTGGTGGCAAAGGAAATCCTTACGAGGGAGGAATCCGTGTACCGTTGATAATCAAATGGCAGGGAAAAATTAAAGCGGGGATTACCTCGGAGTATCCGGTGACCGGTATTGACTTTTATCCTACATTGCTCTCTCTAGCCGGGGGTATTCCCGATCCTTCACTCGATGGAGTGAATATCACTCCTGTTCTTACAAACAATTCGAAGAATATCAGCCGTGATCTCTTCTGGCATTTTCCGGCATATCTGGAATCATATAAAAAAGATGGAGCTGACTTCAGGGCCACACCCTATTCTATAATACGTTCGGCCGAATGGAAATTAATTTACTACTATGAGACCGGGGAAACGGAACTATTCAACCTCGCCCGGGATCCCAGAGAAGAGAATAATCTGGTAAAAACAAATCCTAAAGTGGCAAATGAACTTGAAAATAAATTGAAAAAATGGCTTAAGGAAACCCACGCTCCAATTCCTACAAAATCAAATCCTGACTATAAAAACTAAATTAACGTGAAGAAAATTACCTGTTTATTGTTGTTCATCTTCTCACTTGCAACATCGGTTTTCTCGCAGAAGACCTCAATCATGGCTTTCTTTCTTGACAGGGAATAAATTAATTCAGTAATTTCTTGGCTGCATTCAGCCTTTCCTGCCAATCGGCAGAAGGTTCCAGCGTTTCAAAATATGAGATGGCCTCTTCAAGCTCCTGCAATTTCCCCAGTGATTCGGGACTATTTGTTACTCTGTATTGTTTACGTAACACACGAATCTTCTCGGCATCCTGGATTCCTTCAATAAGCCGCTCAAAACGAATGGAGCTGCGGGCATCCGGGTATACCATGTAGGTATCGCCCGCAGGCCATGTCCTGAAACGGGAATCGGTCAGCGGGTTCTCCACCCATGAATTATAGGCCCAGCGAAGCATGCCATCGAAGTCGCCCGCAACCGTGTGCCAGGCTGCATAGACTGCTTCTGCAGGTGCAGAGAAGGTAAACATATTGGCAAAGGGGTCTGCACAACAAACATACCAGGTGGTTATCAGCCCTTTGGATCTGCGAACGGCAATATCTTCCCTGTCTACCGTACTGCGCGCTCCCACGCTGATATCCTTAATAGCAGGATACTCTTTATAACTTTTATGATTATCGGCAAGTGAGATTCCCAGCTCAGGAGCGGCACTCTCCAATACTCTCATGGCAGCCTGCATATCTGCCGGAGCACGTTCGTCCATCGCGATATTGGTTATTTCCAGCCATCCTTTCTGCTTCAGATGCCGTGTGAAATCCTTCAGGAATATGCTCCAGATCTCAGCGTACTCATCCGATTGTGCCTTCAACTCCAGGGTAACCAGCTCTCTTTTTTCCATATCGTTATAGTGTAGCTTGTTATTCCATGTAAGCAGTGAATAACAGTTGATCATTTTATTGATGCCTGCATCCATCATAAATTTCACCCAGCGATCGAAAATTGTATAATCGAAGCTCCAACTCTGATCCTTGTTTTTAGTCCATATAATCATGTCTGAATAGGCATCGTAAGACTGGTTATTCCACGGATCAATGTTCAAGGTGGCAGTGATCACCTTCTGTCCCGCATTGGCTAACATTTTCATCAGCGGTTCCATCTTCTCAAAATGGGCATTACTCCACATTTCAAGATTATGAACCCTTGCCACGGCAGAAGGATGTTGCCACAAATCGAGATGATAGGCCCATTCAGACGGATCAGGCAGCAACCTGTCCACGACCTCTATTTCTATGTCGAAATCCTCCTCAAAGCCTCTCTTGGCGTAAAGTTTCAGTTTCCCTTTGTATTCCCCTGCGACCGCATCGGAAGGGATTTTGAAAGTGAGCCAGACAGGTCGTACAGTGCTGGCCTCCATATTGAAATGATCCAGATTATCGAGCATATCGGCTGAAAGTGATGCTGCAAAATTTTCCGGCACCCGGCGTCCGCAACCTGAAGCAAACTCATCAGTCATTACGTAACGCACGAATCTTGCCTGTGCAATTGTTGCAGGAAGCAGTGCTACATCCGACCTGAATTCATCAAACTCCAACTCTACCTGATTTACATCTTCGGCAGACCATAACAGCATCTGGGCCGACACGCTCTCTCCTTTCCATCCGGCAACTCTTATACTCTTTCTGATTGCTACCTCAGGGGGCACTGACTTGGGCATTCTGTCGTCAATAGTGATAAATGAAGCCTGCAAACCCGAAGGTATATTTGACCAGTCGGACAACGTATCGGCCGTCGGGTCCCGCATCTCTTCGAAGGTAATAAACTCCTTTTTTGGCCTTTTGCTTTCACATGAGCACGAAAAGAATACGAACAGAAAGAAAATAACAAACGAAATTGACTGTTTCATGAAAAATATTGAAATAAATAGAATATTTTCGTTAAGCAATACGAACAGAAGACAAGCTTGCTTGGATTATGTCGTTGCGAGAAAATGCCTAAACTTATTGAACATTCCGTCGGAATATGATTTTATTACAGACAAATATAAGCAATAATTTCATTTTATCAATTATTCCGCTATCTTTGCATCAAATTTACATCCAAGATGTTCGAAATGCAGAGATTGTATTCAACATACCTTACCACTACAATGATCATGACCCCTTGGGGGGTTATGTAAATTTTCACATCCGCACGGCAGCATTGCTTGCCATTTGCAAATCGGGACCGGTTTGCAGTTTACAAGTCCACATTTTTTATTTCACACCGTTTTAGCACGGTAAAATTATATTCATAGACGATGAAAGTGATGAAATTCGGAGGTACTTCCGTGGGGAGTCCCGAAAGTCTACAGTTGGTGAAAAACATAGTTGAGAATGAAAAGGATCCCGTGATCGTGGTTGTTTCAGCACTGAACGGTGTCACAGATCGTCTTCTTCTGGCAGCCGATTTTGCGCGCAACAACAACTCAGGATACAAGCCCCTGCTGGACGAGATTATTGCCCGTCACGAGGAAATTATCGAAAAGATGATCCCCTCACCCGCTGATAAACAGGAGGCGATACAGAAAACACAACAACTGTTCGAAGATCTACGCAATATTCTGCGCGGCGTATTCCTGATTGGCGATCTTTCACAGAAGACATCCGATAAGATTGTAAGCTATGGCGAACGGCTCTCCTCATTTATTGTCGGCAAAATCATCGAAGGAGCTCAATTGTATGACGCCACACAATTTATCAAGACAAACAAACAATTCAGCAGTCATATACCCGACCTTGCACGTTCAAACGAACTGATAAGGAAAACCTTTTCCGAGATGCCCCCACCTCATGTGGCTGTCGTACCTGGCTTCATCTCATCAAGTTGTGAGGACAGCGACATCACCAATCTGGGTCGCGGTGGATCGGACTATACCGCGGCACTCATTGCAGCCGCACTAGATGCTACGGTACTGGAAATATGGACCGATGTGAACGGATTTATGACTGCCGACCCTAAAATCATCAACTCTGCGTATGTGATTGATGAGTTGTCTTTCACGGAGGCGATTGAACTTTCCAACTTCGGTGCGAAAGTCATCTATCCACCCACCATCTTCCCCGTTTATCACAAGAACATCCCCATATATGTCAGAAATACATTCCATCCGGAGGAAAAAGGTACGCTGATACGTAACATCAAGCCTACCCGTAACGGAAAGATCATCAAGGGTATCTCCTCCATCAACGATACGGCACTTATTACCATTCAGGGACTGGGCATGGTGGGAGTCATCGGCGTCAACAAAAGAATCTTCTCCGCGCTCGCGGATAATGGTATCAGCGTTTTCATCGTCTCCCAGGCCTCTTCTGAAAACAGTACCTCTATTGGGGTCCGCTCGCAGGATGCAGCACTATCGCAAAAAGTACTCAACAAAGAGTTCGCACACGAGATCGCCATGGGAAGTATTAACGAGATCATAGTCGAATATGATCTGGCCACCATCGCGATTGTAGGACAGAACATGAAGCATGTGCCCGGTATTGCCGGCAAGTTCTTCGGGGCACTGGGAAGAAATGGCATCAGCGTGATTGCCCTGGCACAGGGAGCCGGTGAAACCAATATCTCCTGTGTAATTTCCCGCTCCGACCTGAAGAAATCGCTCAACGTCATTCACGACTCCTTTTTCCTGTCGCCCTACCAGGAGCTGAACCTTTTTGTCATTGGTATCGGAACAGTAGGAGGAAAGCTGCTGGAACAAATCAGGCAGCAACAAAGCACGCTCAAGGAACAAAACAAACTCAGGATCAACATTGTGGGAATTGCCAACGGGCGCAAAGCACTCTTCAGCCGCGAAGGTATCCCACTCGAAGGATACTTTGAAAATCTGATGACAAACGGCCAGAAGAGTTCGCCCGATCTTATCCGTGACGAGATACTGAAGATGAACATTTTCAACTCGGTGGTAGTCGATTGTACCGCAAGCCCCCACATTGCTGCCCTATACGAGGAACTAATGGCCCGGAACATTTCCGTGGTTACAGCCAACAAGATTGCCGCCTCCTCCGATTATGAGAATTATCGTCACCTGAAAGAAACAGCCCGGAAGGCAGGCGTCAAGTTCCTCTTTGAAACGAATGTAGGCGCCGGCCTTCCAATCATCAACACGATGAATTCATTGATTAATTCCGGAGACAGGATTGTGAAACTTGAGGCCGTCCTCTCCGGAACATTGAATTTTATTTTTAATACGCTGAGTGAGGAGATTCCATTTAGTAAAGCTGTAAAAATGGCTGTGGAGGCACAATTTGCCGAACCCGATCCGAGAATCGACCTCAGCGGCCTCGATGTGACCCGCAAGCTGGTGATACTCTCCCGGGAAGCCGGTGCCTGTGTGAACCAATCCGACGTGAATAAAAAGCTGTTCGTGCCACAGAAATATTTTGACGGATCACTCGAGGAGTTCTGGCAGACTATCTCCGGGCTCGACGATTCATTTGAAGCACGCAGAAAGGAACTGGCAAAAGATGGTAAAAAACTGCGTTTCGTGGCTTCCTACAACAATGGCGCATGTGAAGTGGGACTGCGGGAAGTGGAACAGGGACACCCTTTCTACGACCTGGAGGGGAGTAATAACATCATCATGATCACCACCGAACGTTATAACGAATACCCGATGGTTATCAAGGGTTACGGTGCCGGTGCCACGGTCACTGCCGCAGGGGTCTTTTCAGACATTATCTCCATCGCTAACATCCGGTAACATGACACCAAAGAACATTATCATATTGGGCGACGGAATGGCAGACGAGCCCATTGCCTCACTGGGCAACAAAACCCCGATGCAGGTTGCCGATACTCCCTACATGGACATGCTCGCCAAAAAAGGGAGAAACGGTCTGCTGAACACGGTTCCCGATGGTTTTGCACCCGGGAGCGAGATTGCCAACCTCTCAGTGCTGGGCTACCACATACCTACGGTATATGAAGGGCGCGGTGTGCTGGAAGCAGCCAGCATGGGTGTGGACATTCTTCCCGGGGAGATGGCCATGCGCTGTAATCTGGTATGTATCGAAGGGAATCTGCTGAAAAACCATTCGGCCGGGCATATCTCCACGGCCGAAGCAGCTCAACTGATCCAGTTTCTGGAGAAGGAACTGGGAAATGACATCTTCAGCTTCTACCCGGGCGTATCCTATAGGCACCTGTTGAAAATAAAAGGGGGCGACAAACGGTTACTTTGCACCCCCCCCCATGATATTCCGGAACAACCGTTCAAGCCTCATCTCATTCAACCCGAAAGAGAAGAAGCCGTAACTACCGCCGATGCATTGAATAAACTGATCCTCAATTCTCAGGAGCTGTTGCGCAATCATCCCATCAACAGAAAAAGAATTGCAGCAGGAAAAGACCCGGCCAACAGTATCTGGCCCTGGTCTCCCGGCTATCGTCCCCAAATGAAACCGCTCACGGAGCTCTACCCGATAAGTAGCGGAGCGGTCATTTCAGCCGTGGATCTGATCCGGGGTATCGGCGTATATGCCGGGCTGGAAGTGATCATGGTCGAAGGAGCTACCGGCCTGCACGATACAAACTACGAAGGTAAAGCAAGGGCAGCACTCGATGCGCTAAAGGAAAAAGACTTTGTCTACCTCCACATCGAAGCCAGCGATGAAGCAGGTCATGAGGGTAATGTACCATTGAAGGTCAGGACAATCGAATACCTCGATGCACGCATCGTAAAGACCATCTATGAGGAAATACGTAACTGGAACGTGCCGGTCACCATCACCATCCTGCCCGATCATCCCACTCCCTGTGCCATCCGCACCCATACGCGCGACGCTATTCCCTTCCTGATCTGGCACAAGGGAATTGAGCCCGACGGCGTGCAGACCTATGATGAATTTGCCGCGCGGGAAGGGTTTTATGGTTTGTTAAAAGAAAACGAACTGATGAAAATAATATTCAACAAGTAAAGGGCTGAATGCCGATACCTGACAGCTATAAATATTTCTCTCACCAAGCTGACAGTTGATTGCAAACAGCTGAAAACTATAAATATGCATTACTACAGCACAAATAAAAAAGCACCTGCCGCTTCACTGCAGGAGGCAGTGGTCAAGGGACTTGCACCGGATAAGGGACTTTACATGCCAGAAACAATTCGACAGCTCCCAGCTGAATTTTACGGGAAGATGGCGGATCTTGGTTTGGTGGATATCTCCAAAACAGTCGCTGAAGCCTTCTTTGGCGGAGACATTCCAAAAGAGCGGCTGGATGAAATCGTCACCGATACACTCAGCTTCGACATCCCACTGAAAAAAATTGAGGAGGGCATTTATGTACTGGAGTTGTTCCACGGGCCCACTTTTGCCTTTAAGGATGTGGGCGCCCGCTTTATGGCTCGCATGCTCTCCCATTTCGTGAAGGAAGAGAGACAGGACGACGTGAAGGTGCTGGTGGCCACATCGGGCGATACCGGCAGTGCCGTGGCGAATGGCTTTCTGGGTGTGGAAGGAATTCAGGTCTTTGTGCTCTATCCCTCCGGAAAGGTGAGCGATATACAGGAGGCACAGTTTACCACCCTGGGACAAAACATCGTGGCTCTGGAAATAGACGGCACCTTCGATGATTGCCAGGCACTGGTAAAGACGGCGTTTATGGATAGCAGCCTGAATACCCAGCTAAACCTCACATCAGCCAACTCAATCAATATAGCACGGTTTCTGCCCCAATCGTTTTATTATTTCCATGCATTTGCGCAACTGGCCCGACAGGCTGTTGCGGGAGAGGTTGTCTTTTCCGTACCGAGCGGTAACCTGGGTAACCTCACGGCCGGTCTTTTTGCCAAAAGAATGGGACTGCCTGTGAAGCGGTTTATCGCGGCCAACAACCGGAATGATGTTTTCTGGGAGTATCTGCAGACAGGGAAGTATTCCCCGAGAGCATCGGTACAAACCGTGGCCAATGCGATGGACGTAGGCGCACCGAGTAACTTCGACCGTATCCTCGATCTGTATGATCATTCCCACGAATCAATCACAAAGGATATTGCTGCCTACCGGTACAGCGATGAGGAGATAAAACAGACCATCCGGGAGGTGAATCAGAAAACCGGATACAAGCCCGACCCACATGGTGCCTGTGCCTATATGGCCCTGAAAGAGGGCCTGAAGCCGGGTGAAACAGGTATTTTTCTTGCAACAGCTCATCCGGCAAAATTCAAAGAGACTGTGGAAGAATGTATCGGCTCCGCATTGCAGATACCGGAGGGACTGGCAGCCTTTATGCAGCTTGAAAAAAAGTCGTACCGCATCAAGAACGACTATAATCTGTTTAAAAAAACATTAATCAATCTGTCTTAAGTTTCTTTTTATTATTTTTGCGGTGAAATCATTCATTTATGCGTAGTTTTGTGTGTGAAAACCATATGCAGGCTGCTATTTCCACATGAAGCAACTTTACCGTTTCATATTTCTGTTTTTCATCCTGACAATCTCATTTCAATGTTCTTCCGTCCGAAAGGCCACTGAAGCGACGAAACAAATGAGGCAAAGTTCCGCATCGGCAAATTTATCTCCCGATACGGCAACAAGGGGAATAGAACTGCCTGATACCACAACCACCCCACCACTCATCTCCTCCCTGAAGGAGCCCGCATCTTCCGATAAGGATGTGGTGACCGTAGAAACAGATTCACTTTCAATCACCATACCGGACACGATAGCCACCACAGGACAGGATAGCTTGTCCATCACCGCACAGGACAGTACTTCTATGGAAGACCAGACCCTGAAAGCAGCCGTGTATTACACTGCTCAGGATTCCATGATTTTTACCAGCGACAACATGGGATACCTCTACGGCGATGCCGATATCAAATACGGCAAAATGGGTATCAAGGGAGAATATATTACCGTGGATATGGACAGTAGCATCATCTCCTCTACTTTCGGAGTTGATTCGCTGGGTAAAGAGTTCGGCCTTCCGGTCTTTACAGAGGGAGAGACGGAATATGAGATGAAAAAGGTACGTTACAACTTCGAAACACGGAAAGCATTCATCAACCACGTAGTCACACAGCAGGGAGAAGGCAACATAGTAGCCAATGAAGCAAAGATGAATGCCGACAACTCCTTCTACATGCGAAATGCCAAATATACCACCTGCGACAGGCACGATCATCCCCACTTTTACCTGAACCTGTCAAAGGCCAAGGTACGTCCCGATAAGGATGTGGTGACCGGTCCCGCATGGCTGGTGGTGGCAGACGTACCCCTCTTTCCGGTTGTCCTTCCTTTCGCTTTTTTCCCTTTCACAAAGTCCTACTCATCGGGAATCATCATGCCCAGTTACGGTGATGAGATGACTCGCGGGTTTTACCTTCAAAACGGCGGTTATTATTTCGCACTGAGCGACTATATCGACCTGGCCGTGACAGGGGAGATCTATACCAAGGGGTCGTGGGGCGCAGGCGTCCGCTCAAACTACCGCAAAAGGTACAAATATTCGGGAAACTTCAATGTCTACTACCTGAATACCGTTACCGGTGAAAAAGAACTGAAGGAAGTGGTGCCGGAAGCCTACTCGGTGGCAAAGGACCTGCGCATTAACTGGACCCATTCGCAGGATCCCAAAGCCAACATGTATCGCACCCTCTCGGCCAGTGTCAATTTCTCCACCAGCAGGAACAACCACCGCGACCTGAACCGCCTCTACTCAAGGGAGGCATCAAACAATACAAAAAGCTCAAGCGTGAACCTCACGCAACGTTTTCCGGATTCACCCTGGAGCATGTCGGCAACCATGAACATCAACCAGGTATCACGCGACTCCACCATTGCTGCCACGTTACCCAACATCTCACTCACAATGAACCGCATCTATCCGTTTAAAAGAAAGGAGATGGTAGGTGACGAGAGATGGTATGAGAAGATCTCCATGAGCTACTCCGGCGAGTTCCGCAACTCAATCACTACGAAGGAAGATAAATTTCTGAAATCAAGCATTATACGAGACTGGACCAACGGCATGCGCCACAGTATCCCGGTGAGCGCCACCTTCACCCTTCTGGATTTTATACAGATATCTCCCTCGTTCAATTACAACGAACGCTGGTATACCGGTGCCCATATACAGGCTTGGGACACTGTGGCCAGAAGAAATATTCCCGTGGATACGGTATATGGTTTTAAGAGGGTATACGATTACAGTACCTCGCTCAGCGTACAGACCAAACTGTACGGTATGTACATCCCCTGGAAAATTTTCGGCGACAAGGTACAGGCCATTCGTCATGTCTTCTCTCCGAGCATCAGCCTGAATTACAGGCCCGACTTTGGTGACCCAAAGTACAATTTCTATGAGACCTATACCTACAAAAACGAATACGGCGAGGATGTGGAATACACCTATTCACCTTACTCCTCCATGATGTTCGGGACGGCTCCCAGGGGACAAAGCGGAAGCATTGGTTTTGACTTCAAGAATAATCTCGAGATGAAGGTTCGTACCGACAAGGACTCTACCGGCGTACGGAAGATCAGCCTGATCGACGATCTGGGCATCAGCTTCAATTACAACATGATGGCCGACTCCATGAAATGGAGCATGATCAACTCAAACATCCGCCTGAAACTTTCCAAGTCATACACACTCAGCCTGAACGCCACCTGGGACCCTTATCTCTATCAGCTGGATCAAAATGGAAACCCTCGTCAGGTAGATAAACTCAGAATACTGAATGGTAAAGGATTCGGGAAACTGATGAATACAGGTACCTCCTTCTCCTATTCACTGAATCAGGACACATTTAAGAAATTATTTGCCCGCGGTGAAAAGGAGGATAAAGAAAAGGAGGGCAGTAACCAGAAAAATCAGCTACCCGACGATGGTACCATAGGGGAGAATCCTTACGAGTCGGCACAAGAGGGCACTCAGCAGGGATCGGAAGACTCTGCCGGGGAATTCGATAGCGACGGATATCTGAAAAATGCGGTGAACTGGAATATTTCCTTCAACTATTCGTTACGCTACGGATACGGTGAGTTCGACAAAAAACGCATGGAATACAAAGGGAAACTTACACACAACTTTGGCCTGAACGGTTCGCTTCAGCCTACCAAGAACTGGAACTTCACCTTCAATACCGATTATAATTTCGAGTTGAAAAAATTTACGAACATCAATTGTAGCCTTACGCGCAACCTGCACTGCTGGAGCATGTCGGCCAGCTTCATCCCCATTGGCCCATATAAATCGTATAATTTCACCATCCGCGCCAATTCCTCACTCCTGCAAGACCTGAAGTATGAACAGCGCAACTCTCCCTACGACCGGGGTATGAACTGGTATTAACTTATTCCTTATCTCCCCAAAGCTTCTTCATTAACTCGTGCATCCTTGCTTCCGCAGGATTGGGTTGAGCCTCCCAAAACCGGTTGTTTTTTAATTCTTTAGGCAGATATTCCTGTTTAACAAAGTTGTTTTCATAGTCGTGCGCATACTTGTACTCTTTCCCATAATCGAGTTCCTTCATAAGTGTCGTCGGTGCATTGCGCAAATGCAGCGGTACCGGTAGGTTACCGGTCTGTTCCGCTTTTGCAATGGCCGCATCGATGGCCAGATAGGCAGAATTGCTTTTTGGAGATGTCGCCAGGTAGATGGTGGTTTCTGCCAGAACAATACGTCCCTCCGGCCACCCGATCTTCTGCAACGTATCGAAACAGGCATTGGCCAGTAGCAGCGCATTGGGATTGGCCAGGCCAATGTCTTCCGCGGCAGAGATGACCAGCCTGCGGGCAATGAATTTGGGATCTTCGCCCCCGGCTACCATCCTTGCCAGCCAGTAGATAGCCGCATCGGGATCACTGCCACGGATCGATTTGATAAAGGCCGAGATGATGTCGTAATGCATCTCGCCCCCCTTGTCGTATGCTGCCGGATTCTCCTGCAGTCGGTCGGTTACCATCCGGTCGGTAATCACTACCTTTCCGTCGGCATCCGCCTGTACTGTCAGCTCCAAAATATTCAGCAGTTTGCGGGCATCACCCCCCGAAAAACGGAACAAAGCGTCGGTCTCAAGTAAATCGATTTCTTTCTCCTTCAGGATCAGATCTTCAGTGAGCGCGCGATGTAACAGCTCTTCCAGATCTTTCTTCTCGAGCGATTTGAGTACATACACCTGACAGCGTGATAGCAACGGACGAATTACCTCGAAGGAAGGATTTTCGGTGGTAGCCCCAATCAGTGTCACCGTGCCTGTCTCCACGGCATTCAGCAGCGAGTCCTGTTGTGACTTGCTGAAACGGTGGATTTCATCAATAAAAAGAATAGGAGCCGCATTTTCAAAAAAACGGTTGTTCTTCGCTTTATCAATCACCTCCCTTACATCTTTTACACCAGAGTTGATGGCACTCAGCTTATAAAAAGGTACGTTCACCGCATTGGCAATAATATGCGCAAGCGTAGTTTTCCCTACACCGGGTGGCCCCCAGAAAATTATAGAGGGTATTCTCCCCATATCAATCATTCTGCGCAACACAGCTCCCTTACCGACCAGGTGTTTCTGACCGATAAACTCATCGAGATTCTTTGGCCGCAATCTTTCGGCAAGTGGTGCGTTCATTGTATTGTCCAATTTTAGGAACCGGATGAACAAAGATATCTATTTTTTCTGGACTATGAATTTTTGACGCCTTCACTTTTTCGTGTTCACGCCATTGTGTGGGACTACAATTCGATTCTTGTGCGAAAGCCCTTCCGAAGACCGATGACGAACTAAAGCCTGATAAGTCGGCAACACAGGTAATATTCAGATCGGGACGTGTCAGCAGAAGGTGCTTACTTTCCGCAATACGGTAGCGCATTACAAACTGATAAAAACTTTCACCATACCCCTCGTTGAACAAGCGTGAGAGGTAACTGCGATTCAGCGGTAATATCTCCATCGCATCAGTTAGTTTGAAATCTTTGCGTATATAGGGTTTCTCAGCTTGCATCCATTTTTCCAGTTTTTCCTTGTACTCGGGTAGCTTATCAATAAACAAAAACTTCTTGTTCGGCTCATTCACCGATACAGAAAGAATGTTTCTCCTGCTATCTTTTTCGTGACATATCCTGCTACTTTCCAGGTCCTCCATGATTTCAGCTTTCGTGTCGTCCATACCTACTTTGAAGTAACCTTCCGGATAGGGGTTTTTATGAAATAAAACACGATAGAAGCCATAAAGAAAGAAGAACAGAAAAATGATGTTGTGCATGAGAACGCTATGGATATTATCACTTAATACAACGATCTCGCAGGAAAGGGTAATCACCAGATTGCCGAAAATATAGTCACCCAACCACTTTATATCAATATCATCCAACGATGCATAGTTATTTTCGCACCATTTCTTATAGTTTTTCCGGTAACGGAGCATGATCAAAAGCCCGATAACTGGATAAACAAGAATGAACAAACGGAGCAATACCGTAAAATTCCAAAACTCGGAAACCAAATCTGACCAATTGTCAATCACTGGCAGAGACGTGACTCGGATCTTTACTGCAAACAGATATATTCCCGAAAAAACAACAGTGGGTAAAAACAGGAACAATGCCCGTCGTAGTGTAAGCCATCCCGGACGGAAGGCTTCGATGGGATACAGAAGAAATATATAAGCATACGCACTTCCATAAATTAACATAGGAGGAGACATGTATTTATATTCTACCACACCGGCATATCCGGTAGTTAATCCCTTGATGAGTGAAAGCAAATTGGTCAGCCCTACCATGCACATCACAAAAGCAAAGAGGGTACGTGCACGTCCCCCGTTTCTACGTACCATCAGCATCATGGATCCGCTAAGACAAAGAACACTCAACATCGAGATGATCGACCAACGGATGTATCTGAAAGATTCCAGTGATATTTGCATTAAAAAATGATGACCTACAGCGACAAGGAGCAAGATAACTGAATAAATAATGGCTCGTTTGTACTTCCGCAAGTATGTGAAAGGATCGTTTGACAGCAGGATTTTGTGCATCATAGCATCGTTTTTAGAATATGCAAAGATAGCACTCCCTTTGAATGCATGTTTTAAGTAACAGACGAAAAAATAAAAAAAAAGATATTATTTTACGCAGTGCAAAGCTTTTTTATGTATCGCAAACAAGTAAACCCGTCTAAAGGAGGCCCGGAGATTGCATCGTCATATTAAAACAAGGTTTATCACGGACAGGCATTGTCAACGAGTAAATTTATCGGGAGTAAGCATCCCCAAGGTTTTTTACCGAGAGCAAGTTTATATTTATCCGGGGCAAAGAACCTACTCGCATTCGGCCCTGGAATTGTCTATTTTTGTCAGCTGGAAATGATTAGATATTCATTTTTCCTGTCTTCCTTATTCACATGTGACAGGACAAGAGAAAATTAGCGTCAGCCGAAAAGCTTTACGAGTAGGCAAAAATAATTTTACAATTTTTATGATGACAAAAAAAACATTTATGACGCTTGTCCTTGTCGTGACAAGTGGAGCGTTGATGAGTTTGCAAGCACAGAATCTATTCTCAAAAGGAGACAAAATCGCAAATGTAGGTATCGGACTAGGGAGTTACTACGGAGGTGATGGATACACCAGCAGTATTCCACCTCTCTCGGTATCTTATGAACAGGGTATCATCGACGGACTACTGGACGGTAAAGCATCTATCGGTGTAGGTGGTTATATGGCGTACACAGCCAACAAATGGGAAACAATTTCTGGTAATGTAACGTATGGCTACAAATACAGTTATTTTATACTTGGTGCACGTGGTACTTTCCATTATCAGTTTATTGACAAACTGGACACCTATACAGGACTAATGCTGGGTTACAATGCAGTGAGAAGCAAATTTTTTGGGGATTCGGGCAGTTATACACCTGAAGCATCGGGAGCTAGTGGCATTGGATATTCTGCATTCATTGGCGCACGTTATCATTTCTCAGACAAGCTCGCTGCTTTTGCGGAAATTGGTTATGGCATTTCCGCTCTTGAATTGGGTATTTCGTTCAGGCTATAAGAAAGATGCATGAAGAGTACCTATGATAGATCATGAGAAACAAGTCAATTAAAGATATTCTTCAATAAACCAAGAAAAGACTGCTATTCATTTCACAGGGTGTTCAAATAGTTTTGGACACCCTTTTTTGATATTTCCCAATGCGCAACTTACTCGCGAATATATTTAATTTCGTACCTTTGCTTCTTATCATCAAACAGTCAAATGCATCCAACCCCGCTTCTATCCCTCTTTGGAAACCTGGAACGGTTAGACGCCGTAAGATTAAATTTCAATCAGGAAAGCATCAACATGATGAATATTGCGATTGCTTTTATCATGTTCGGTGTAGCATTGAGTATTCGTCCCCAACATTTTAAAACACTGGTGTCACATCCTAAGCCTGTATGGTTGGGGGTAATCTCGCAATACCTACTCCTGCCGGCGCTTACTTATCTGTTGGTATTAATCATTCAACCCAGTACGGCAGTAGCGATGGGAATGATCCTTGTGGCAGCCTGTCCCGGTGGGAATGTATCGAATCTCATCTCGGCAATCTCAAAATCGAACGTAACACTTTCGGTCAGTCTCACAGCTATTACCACAGTCATGAGTCTGTTTATGACTCCGTTTAATTTTGCATTCTGGGGTGGACTTTATGCCCGACACTCTCCATTGCTAGTACCTATCTCGATTGATCCGGCGGAGATGTTTCGCACTGTTTTTCTGATCCTGGGTATTCCCGTTATCCTGGGTATGTTCGTAGGGATGAAATTCCCCAAGTTTGTAAGAAAAATTGACAAAACAGTACAAGCTGCATCCGTCATTTTCTTCGTTGGATTTATCGTTGCAGCACTGTCGGGTAATTTCAGGTTTTTTCTTCAATATATCCATTTGATCTTCTTCATTGTTTTGCTGCATAACGGATTGGCATTCGTAGTGGGTTATTATTTGCCTAAAGTAATGCATGTAGCCGAAGTAAATTGTCGCTCCATCTCAATAGAAACAGGTATTCAGAATTCGGGCCTCGGACTTGCGCTGATATTCAATCCACGCATCTTCCCCCCTGAACTAAATCTCGGCGGTATGGCATTTATTGCCGCATGGTGGGGGGTATGGCATATCATTGCGGGACTTATACTGGCTTTTTATTGGCGAAGACGCGCCTTAAAATTCGAAACTAATACACTATGATTTATCGTTACGACTTTCGTTATACACTGGCTAAGTTACCGGTAAAGACGGCATTGAGATTGAATTTCCGGAAGATAGTTTTTACCGGAAGGGAAAAAAATGTATCACGGGAGAAACCGGTCATTTTTGTGCCTAATCACCGTAATGCACTGATCGATGCGCTGCTGATCGTATATGCAAGCTATCATCGGAAGCAGGTAGTTTTTCTTGCCCGTGCCGATATCTTCAAGCAAAAGCTTGTAGCCTGGATACTCCGTGGGTTACGTATCATCCCGGTATTCCGGATACGCGACGGTAAGGACAACCTGGATAAAAACAGAGATATTTTTGAGTCTGCTGCACGCATCCTGAGAAAGAACAATCCTATTGCATTATTTCCGGAAGGAAAACATAATCCAAAACAGTCATTGCTCCCCATTCAGAAAGCTGTACCACGTATCGTGCTCCCCACAGAGGCCTCCCGGGCTTTTGAACTCAACAGCCAGATTGTACCGGTATCTATCTATTATCGCGACATTCTTGGGTTTCTCTCCGATGCCTTTGTTACATTTGGCACCCCCATCGAGGTGGCGAAATACAAGGAAATCTATCAGGAAAATCCCGGTTTGGCAACCAACCAGCTACGGCAGGAGCTGGAGAGAAGCCTCAAATCAATAGTCGTGGATATATGGAACGATGAATTTTATGAGGAGTATCGTCATGCCATTGACTGGAATGGTGACAAAATAGCAAAAGAGAAATTTCCCGACAGAAAAGATGCTTTCTATCTGTCATCCCTGCATATCGTAAGGAGCCTGGACGAGCTTTACGAAAATAACCGGACTGCATTCGACACCAGGATAACCGCTTTCCGTAAAGCAGATATGATACTGAAGGAGCATGGGTTAACGTCAAAAGACCAAATATGGAAATCATCCGGCAAATGGGACCTTTTTATCCGTTTTAAAGCGCTTGTCTTTACATCTCCGGTAATGCTTTTTGGATTTCTGAACGGGATCTTCCCGCTGCTGATCAACAGGAAGCTCATCAGCCTCTTCAAAGATAAGCAGTTTGTCCCCTCGGTAAGATATGCTTCCGGTCTTATCTTTGTACCTATTTTCGATTTGATCCAGTCGTTGCTTCTCGGTACTCTGACCAAAAACTGGCTCCTTGCGCTTGCTTATTTTCTTGTGACGCCGGCCACTTTCTATTTTGCCCTATACTGGCGAAAGTGGTGGAAATCGGCCCTGAGAGACCGCAAGACAGCCCGGTTTAGGAAGCAGTTTCCACAAGTGTGGGAACAGGTAATAAAGCTTACCGGTCTCTCAGATAAAAAGTGATTTTTTCTATTCTTTTAATTTTTGCACAATTGCTTCCACGGCCGCCGGCAGCCCGTCGGCATTCTTACCTCCGGCGGTGGCAAAATGAGGCTGCCCTCCTCCTCCGCCCTGAATGAGCTTGGCCGCTTCGCGCACCATATTGCCGGCATGAAATCCCGCGGCAACCAGGTCGTCGCTCAACATGACCGTAAGGCTTGGCTTCCCGTTTGAGGCTGTACCGGCGACAAAGAACATCTTTTCCGGGAACTCTCCTTTCAGTTGAAAAGCAATGTCTTTCACCACGTCGGGAGCACCTATCGGCAATATCACCCGGAAGAGATGTACGCCATTGACCTCCTCTTTCCGCTCGACAATCCGCTGCTTCAACTGCACGGTCTTTTCTTTCACATAGCCTTGAAGTTCTTTTTTCATCTCTTCGTTGTCGGCAATCAGGCGATGCACTCCCTGCATAATATCGGGTACATTGTTGAGCAAGTTCTTTACCTCCAGCAGCGCATCTTCTTTCGCATAAAGGTAATCCTCACATACCTTGGCTGTAACCGCTTCAATGCGCCTTACACCCGCAGAGATGGCGCTTTCGCTCACAATGCGGAACGTACCGATACGTCCGGTAGAGGAGATGTGTGTGCCACCGCAAAGCTCAATGGATGTTCCGAATCGGACGGTGCGCACATCGTCGCCATATTTCTCCCCGAAAAGTGCCATTGCCCCCTGGGCTTTGGCCTCCTCAACGGGTACGTGCCGATGTTCTTCTATGGGGAAATTGTTCCTTATTTTAGCGGTCACCCGTCTCTCCACTGTGCGAATCTCTTCGGGCGTCATCTTCTGGAAATGGGAGAAGTCGAACCGTAACACGTCGGGTGAGACATACGAACCCTTTTGTTCCACATGCTTACCTAACACCTCACGCAATGCTTCGTGCATCAGGTGGGTGGCAGAGTGGTTACATTCTGTGGCTGTCCTTTTTTCAGTATCAATACGGGCAGTGAAGGTAACCTCTAACTTTTCCGGTAGTGTATGGGTAAGATGTACGGCAAGGTTGTTCTCCCGTTTTGTATCGAACACCTCAATTTTTTCGCCCCCTTCTGAGATCAGCCAGCCCGAGTCGCCTACCTGTCCTCCCATCTCCGCGTAAAAAGGGGATCTGGAAAGCACAATCTGGTAAAACAACCTGTTTTTCTGTTTTACAGCACGATACCGAAGAACCTGTGCAGTACTTTCTGTTTCATCATAGCCCACAAACTCCGGCTCGCCGTCGTGCACCTTTGTCCAGTCGCCCGTCTCCACAGCAGCTGCATTGCGGGCACGTTGTTTCTGTTGCTGCATTTCGGCATTGAAGCCTTCCACGTCTACCGTCATTCCATGCTCGCGCAGGATCAGTTCCGTGAGGTCTAGCGGAAAGCCAAAGGTATCGTAGAGTTGAAAGGCAATCTCACCGCTCAGTACGTTACCCTCTTTTGTAGGCATATTTTTCTCCAGCAATCGAATGCCGGTCTCCAGGGTGCGCAGGAAAGATTCTTCCTCCTCTTTCATCACTTTCCCAATCAGCCCCTGCTGGGCAACCAGTTCCGGATATGCCTCTCCCATCACGTCGATCAGTGTGGGGATAAGCCGGTACATAAACGGCTCGTGCATATTCAGGAAGGTATACCCGTAGCGAACGGCGCGACGCAGGATACGACGAATCACATATCCTGCCTTGGCGTTCGATGGCAGCTGACCGTCGGTAATGGAAAAAGCGATTGTGCGCAGATGGTCGGCAACCACCCTCATGGCAATATCTTTCTTGGCATCCTCCCCGTAGCGGGCATTACCGATCTCACCAATCTTTTCAATGATAGGTTGAAACAGATCGGTGTCGTAGTTCGATAACTTTCCCTGTACTGCCATACAGAGACGCTCAAAGCCCATGCCTGTATCAATTACTTTTGCCGGTAGCGGCTCCAGTGAGCCGTCGGCCTTCCGGTTATATTGCATAAAAACCAGATTCCATATTTCGATAACCTGCGGGTGACTCTGGTTCACCAGCCTGAGTCCGTCGACGTCTGCCCGTTCGCTTTCGGGCCGCAGGTCGATGTGGATTTCCGAGCAGGGACCACAAGGACCGGTATCGCCCATCTCCCAGAAATTATCCTTTTTATTTCCATTGATAATCCGTCCTACAGGAAGATATGCCTCCCAATAGGCGGCAGCCTCATCGTCCCGCTCCAGCTGCTCTTCTGCAGCACCCTCAAAGACGGTGACATACAAACGGTTCTTATCGAGCTTAAGCACTTCCGTCAGATACTCCCATGCCCAGGCGATCGCTTCTTTCTTGAAATAATCTCCGAACGACCAGTTACCCAGCATCTCGAACATGGTGTGGTGGTAGGTATCGTGTCCCACCTCCTCCAGGTCGTTGTGCTTGCCGCTCACTCGAAGGCACTTCTGTGAATCGGCTACCCGCGGATATTTCACCGGGGCATTCCCCAGGATGATATCTTTGAACTGGTTCATGCCGGCATTGGTAAACATCAGCGTGGGGTCATCCTTGATCACCATCGGCGCCGAAGGCACAATGTGGTGTTCTTTCGACTGAAAAAAGTCTTTATACGACTGGCGAATCTCTTTGGAAGTCATCATACAAATTTATGTTACACGTAAAATAGTAGAGGGCAGACGTTACAGGGTACAAAACAATCCCGCAGGCATACCCTTTTTACGCTTATCTTTCTACAACCTTTTACGCTCAATTTTTTATTCAAAACAAAGTGCAAAAGTACAGGAAAAACTTCGTATCCCCAAGTGTATGAATAAAAACCACGACAGCTCTGCTTTGTGTACCCAAACGAAACTCTCCGGATCGGCTGGGCATGATAATAAGAAGAAAAAAGTTTGTCTTTCCCCCGAATAGTCGTACTTTTGAAACGTTAAATCAGATTATATGTCGGCGATAAATATTGAAAAGTGTCCCCTTTGCGGCAGCCCGGATTTAAAAAAAGTTTTTGACGTTGTGGATCACTTCTCAAGCGGTGAATCTTTTCCGGTCTGTGATTGCAGAAGCTGCGGATTTCGCTTCACCAATAATTTCCCTTCGGAGGATCTTATCGGTAAATATTATGACTCACCGGACTACATCTCTCATTCGGATAGCGACAAAGGAATAGCCAATAAGCTTTATCACCTCACAAGAAGATATATGCTGGCCGAGAAGGCCAAGCTGGTTTCTTGCTACGCAGGGGGTGAACCCGGCAGGTTGCTGGATGTAGGATGCGGAACCGGATACTTCCTGCAGACTGCCAAGGAAAAAGGTTTTACCGTTACCGGCATCGAGAAAAATGAGCGGGCCAGAATGCATGCTATCACCCGTTTCGGATTGGATGTCAAAGACGACAAAAGTTTTTTTGATATTGCAGACGGATCATTCAATGTGGTCACACTCTGGCATGTGCTTGAACATCTGGAACACCTGAATGAGAGCATAAAAAAGGTTCGTGACATTCTCACTCCCGATGGCATCGCCGTGATGGCACTGCCGAACCATCAGGGTTACGACGCACGGTTTTATCAGACTTCCTGGGCTGCCTACGATGTACCGCGGCATCTCTGGCATTTCTCCGCCAACGCCATTGAAAAAATGCTCAATAAGCATCGTCTGAAAATCATGGATATACGGCCCATGCCTCTGGATGCCTTCTACATATCCCTGTTGAGTGAAAAGTACAGGGACAGCAACACGCTAGTACGATATGGAAGAGCATTTATGGTGGGAATGGCCGGTTATTTCTGTTCTTTACGTAACGTGGAAGAATCAAGCTCCCTGATCTATATAGTTAAAAAGAATTAATGCGGCCACTTCGGTTTTCAATTTGAAATTGAATACGGACATCTCAATTTTCATCGTTATAGCTCTAGACACAGATTGCTACTGTAGAGCAATTTTTATAGAAACTTAAACTTTTCGGAACAAATCATAAATCTCTCTAATCGAACTACTTAATTTTCGTAAATAAAAAAAGAAGATCGTACATTTGTGATTATAATCTATAAAACACTATCGTGGAAAGATATGCAGCCTTATGTACAGCTATCTTTTTATTTTTGGTCTGTTCATGCAACACGAACAATAAAGAAAAGATCTCAACATACCCTATATTAACGTCCAATTTTGAAAATACCCTTGTAATCGACGGCGTTGCCGAACCTGTACGCTACACAACAATATCCTGCCCGGGCAATGTAGACGCCATTATTACCTTTCTTATAGATGACGGAACGTATGTCAATGAAGGAGATGTTGTCTGCATCCTCGAAGACAATGACCGCAAAACCATTTACGATAATTTAGCGATTCAACTGGAAACTGCAATGGCCGAATTAAGTAAAGTGAAAGCCGATTTACAGATGCAATATGCCCTGCTTGAGGCACAGGTAAAAAACAACAAAGCAGATACCGAAATTGCACAATTAGACTCCCTCCAATTACATTTCGCCACTCCAACACAAAAACGAATCAAGGAGTTAGAACTTGAAAGGGCGATCGTCGAGAAAAATAAATTCGAGAAAAAACTCGAAGCACTCAAGATCATCAATCAATCAGAAGTAAGAAAACTGGAACTTAACATTCAACAATTAACAAACCGGTTAACCTCTGCAAAAACAATCCTCGATGGCTTAACCATACGTGCTCCACGCAAAGGATTAGCGGTCATATCAAACTCACGGATGACCCGGGAAAAGCTGAAGGTGGGCGACAATGTGTGGAACAATATGCCGTTGATAACCATGCCTGAAGTTTCGGAAATGAAGGTAAAAATGATGGCGGGGGAGGTGGATTTTCGCCAGATAAACGAGAATGATTCCGTTAGTTTCAGCTTCGATGCTATGCCCGGCAACGTTGCCTATGGAAAAATCACAAAAAAAATACCTGTCGGGCAACCCTATAAAAGAGATTCGAAAGTAAAATTTTTTGAGGTGGAAGCATCTGTTGACAGTTCGTTACAAGTTCCCGAACCCGGTTTCACTGCGAACTGCCGGGTATTCATAAAACAGGTCCGCGATACAATTGTAGTGCCACAAATTGCTATTTACGAAGAAGATTCCCTTAAAGTTGTGTATGTGAAGAAGAAAAACAAATACGAGATGCGCCCAATAACAACCGGACTCTCTTCTTCAAAGGAGGCCATCGTGTCAGACGGGTTAAAGACGGGAGAAGTGATCGCGTTAATAAAGCCGCCGCCATCGATGGTGAAAGGAAAAATAAAATAATTTCAAGCCATTTCAACAAAATGAAGAATTATTCAAAAATTTGCATCCTCATCGTTTTTTGTTCACTGCCTTTTGTAGCGTGCAAAAAAAAGGAAACCCAACAAATAGCTGTTGGAAAAGTGACCCAGGGTACTTTATTTATCGACTTGTATGAAGAAGGTGAGATAGAAGCCATTAAGTCAATCAATATTGTAGCACCGATAATTTCGTGGCGATACGGAAACCTGAAAATCACCGAGCTGGTCAAAGACGGACAGGAAGTGAAGGCTGGCGACACACTAATCGTATTTGATCCGTCAGAAGTTCTGAAAGGTATTGTGGAAGCCGAATCGAGCTTGGAAATTGCACGTGCCGAATTCGATAAGATGAAAGCACAGCAGCAATCGGAGCTTGAGGAACTGAGAGCGACTTATGAAGTTACGCGCATTTCGCATGAGATATCGAAAATCCGCTTCGAGTCTGCCGGCTATGAATCGGATATCAAGAAAAAAGAGATCCAGCTGAATCTCGATAAAGCAGAAATTGCGCTGGAAAGAGCCAGAGAGCAAATTGAAAACCGCATAAAAATTCAGAAAGAAGAGATCAAGCAAAAAAACCTCTCCATCATGCAATTCCAGTCGAGACTGGACGAGGCGCAAGAAACACTTCAAAAGCTATCGGTTGTAACCCCCTCGTCGGGTATCGCCATTTTATCTAAAAACTGGAGCAGCAACAATAAGTTTCAGATTGGCGACCAGTGCTGGAGCGGGTTTCCCATTATTCAGCTGCCCGACTTGTCCTCGCTGAAAGCTACGGTAAAAATAAATGAAGTGGACGTCGCCAAAATCAGCAAAGGGCTTAAAGTGGAAATTAAACCCGATGCATTTTCCGACAGTGTTTTTTCGGGAACGGTCAATTCGATTGCCAATCTAGCCGTCAATAAAGACGAGTCATCAAAAATAAAGGTGTTCCCCGTGGAGATACTGCTAAACGAGTCCGATAAGAATTTGCTTCCCGGACTCACCGTCAGCTGCCGTATAATAATGGACAAAGTTGAAGATGTGCTCTACATTCCGCTGGACGCCCTGTTTACAGAAGGAGACAAAAGTTTTGTCTACAAGAAGAAAGGTGCCGGCTACGAAAAAACAGAAGTAGAGACCGGGATAAACAATAGCGACTACATCGTGGTTGTCAATGGATTAAAAGAAGGTGAAGAGATTGCACTCGTAAATCCTTTTGCAACAGAAACGGAAGAGAAGAAAACCGAAAACGCAGAGATATGATGAAAAGATCACAATTTTATAGCCTGTTTTTTCTTTTTCTCGTCACGGTACTTCCTTTTTCATGCAAAAAAAGTTCGGGACCGGAGAGCGGGAGAAGATCTTCCGACGGCACTGTTATTGTGGAAACCGGAGAACTGGCGGCAGTAAACTCCCGTTCGGTCGTTGTCAGCCGATATGGAAGGCAATGGTACCAGATGAAAATTGTGGGGTTGCTGAACCACGGAGAAATTGTAAAGAAAGGCGATTCCATAGCACAACTCGATCCGGCCGATATCAACAGATACATATTGGAAAGCGAGAGTAACCTTGAGACACAACTGGCGATACTGGAAAAACTCTATGTAGAACAAGAGAACAAAAAACAGGAAAGTGAATCGAAAATAAGAAACGAGTCTGCAGCATTCGACTTGAAAAAAATTGAATGGGAAGCATCCCGGTTCGAATCGGAACGATTACGAAAAATAAAACAACTCGAATATGAACAGGCAGTCATTAATCTCGAAAAAGAGAAAAGAATCTACGAACTGAACAAAACCATCCACGTCAGCGAATTGAAAATCCAGGAAATAAGAGTTGAACAAATAAAAAAAGAGGTTGAGAATGCAACCAGCCTGATTCCCCTGCTGACATTACGTGCACCCGTATCGGGGGTGTTTCAGATTGCGACAAACTGGCAAAATTCCAACAGGAACATTTACAAGATAGGAGACAACATATATGCCGGCAATAATCTGGCCATTGTTCCCGAACTGGAATTCATGAAAGTGAATACGCAGGTGAACGAAACCGACTTTTTAAAAGTAGCTCTCAACCAGAAAGTTGCGGTGAGGCTGGATGCCATGCCTAAAGTTGTTTTTGAAGGGGAGGTTGTCTATATCGGAAAACTTTGCAGGCTGAAAGACCAGAAATCCCGGCAGAAAGTGTTCGATGTGGAAGTGAAGATAGTAAAACCCGATGAACGATTAAAACCCGGGATGACGGTCAGTTGTGAATTTTTATAGCGTAAATTATGCAGTACGGTGAAAATATTCGTTTGGCGCTTCAAGGATTGGTGGACCATAAGTTCCGTTCTTTCCTTACTATGCTGGGGATCATCTTCGGTGTGGCATCCGTGATTACGATGCTATCGATCGGAGAAGGTGCCAAGCGCGAAGCCATTGCCAAATATCAGGATCTGGGTGTAAACAACATCATCATTCGCGAGAAGACACTGTCCGATGAAGAATTGGAAGAAGTGAGGGCTAAGTTCTCGCAAGGGCTTTCCATTCAGGATGCCCAGGTGATCCGGGAAATCGTACCCGGTGTGGAAAGAATCGCCTCACAGGCTGAAAAAAACACAGAGGTGAGATACAACGATAAATCGGTAAAATCCACCATTATCGGCATCACCCCCGACTTTCAGGCCATGATGAATTACAAGGTACGGAACGGTTATTTCATCAACGACAAACATTACAACGAGCGCCTGAAAGTCTGCGTGCTGGGAGCGGGAGTCGCTGCCGGCTTTTTTAAGGGAGAGGATCCGATAGGTAAACTGGTAAAAATAGACGATCAATGGCTGGAGGTTATCGGCGTACTGGAATCGAAGAGTCTTTTTACGGAAACCGTGGGCGAATTGGCGGCCAGGGACCTGAATACGGATGTGTTCGTACCCCTCTCGTTATTCCTTAACCGGTTCACTCGCGAGAATGTACTCTCCAGTGAAATCCAGCAAATAACCGTTCAACTGAAAAATTCGGACAAACTGGTGGAAGCCTCCAAAATTATCAACGAAATCCTGCGCCGCCATCATTTCAATAACGACGACTACAGCATAGTGATTCCTTACGAATTACTGAAACAGGAGGAAAAAGAACGCCAGATCTATAATTTCCTGTTAGGTGCTATTGCTGCCATATCACTCTTGGTGGGAGGTATAGGCATCATGAACATCATGCTGGCCACCGTGATGGAACGGACACGGGAAATCGGCATCCGCCGCTCGGTCGGTGCCCGAAAAATAGATATAATGAGCCAGTTTGTTACCGAATCGGTGGCAATAAGCATCACAGGCGGCCTCATCGGCGTCCTCACCGGCATTATCCTGTCGCTCATAGTCTCACTGTTTACCGATATAAACACTTTTATAAAGCCCTATTCCGTCTTTATAGCCTTCTCTTTTTCGGTAATCGTGGGAGTAAGCTTCGGCTATTTACCGGCAAAGAACGCTGCCAATTTAAAACCGGTCGACTCCATTCGATACGAATAAAAACAAGTTAGAAATATGCTGATCGAGATAAAAGAGTTAAAAAAGAATTACTTGTTGGGAGATACCGAAATACCTGTTATTCACGGTATAAACCTCAATATCGAGAAAAACGAATACGTTGCCATTATGGGGCCGTCGGGTTCGGGTAAGTCAACGTTAATGAATATCCTGGGATGCCTGGATACGGCCTCGAGCGGTCATTATTACTTTAACGATGTTGATGTAAGCACATTGGACGACGATGCCCTGTCAATCATGCGAAACAAGGAAATAGGATTTATCTTCCAGAACTTCAACCTATTGCCTCGACTGAATGCCATTCAAAACGTGGAACTCCCACTGATTTACGCAGGGACGCCGGGTGCGGAACGCAAGGAAAGGGCATTGAAGGCGCTGGACAGAGTCGGGCTGTCGGATCGTGTGAACCATAAACCCGCCGAACTTAGCGGAGGCCAAAGACAACGTGTGGCCATTGCCCGGGCACTAGTGACTACTCCGGGTATCTTGCTGGCCGATGAGCCGACGGGCGCCCTCGATTCGAAAACAGGAATAGAAATTATGCGGTTATTTGAGGAACTGCACGCCGAAGGGAATACAATTATTTTAATCACCCACGAGCAGGAAATCGCCAATTACGCCCATCGGAACATTTACCTGAAAGACGGCTCGATCCATTCAGATGATATAAATTCGGACAAGAAAATTATTTTTTAATTTTCCAACAACAATATCCTCCTTCAAACAGCAATAATAACACAAAATTAATATGAGAAAGTTATTTTTTACCATTACACTCCTATTCCCATACTTTGTTTTATTGCAAAGCCAGTCGGTACATACACTCACACTGGAAGAAAGTATTGAAATTGCCAGAAAAAAAAGCTTTACAATGCTAAATCTGGCAGAAAATCTCAAAATAGCCGAATACAATTTGAAATCGGCAACAAGCAGATTGAAGACGCACATAGATATGACGATCTCCTCACCTCAATATACAGAAACGATAGAAAGCTGGAAAGACACAACAGGAATAACATTTTATTATCCCATTAAAGAACTGGGCTATGCCAGTACACTAACCATCAATCAGCCATTGCCTACCGACGGGAATATTTTTATCCAGAACTCATTGTCGAGTGGTGAAAATCTTGAGAATAAATTTCGTTCTTCCCGTTTAAGATCACGTATTGGATTCAATCAGCCCCTTAGCTCTTTTTATGCCTACAACAGCATAAGATCGACCCTGAAAAGGGCCGAACTGGACTATGAACGTTCCAGCAAGCAATTCAAAAGAGAGGAGCTGAACCTTGTGTACCAGGTAAGCAGTGCCTATTACAATCTGCTGTCGTTGCAGAAAAGCTCGGAAATTACATCGCTCGACCTGGAGAGGCAGATGGAAGCATATGAAATTTCACAGAACAAATATGCTGCAGGTCTCATACGCGAAGTAGATGCCTTGCAAATGGAGGTTGACCTTGCCGAAGCGCAGAACAACCATGATATTGCTTTATTGAATGAAACCTCTGCAAAGAATTCATTTAAAGAGCTGTTGGGTCTGAACTTGAATGATAGTATTGTATTAAACAGCGAGTTCAGCTATGAAATTGTGGTAATAGATCCTGAAAAAGCAGTTGAACTGGCACTTAAAAACAGGCTGGAAGTGAGGGAACAGGAGATACAGATAGAACTGCAAAAGCTGAGTATAAAGCAGCAAAAGGCAAATGGAATGATACAGGGAAGAATCGATGCATATTTTGAGAAGGCGGGGATAAACCAACAGTCTGATGTGGGACTTTTCAACTCCCTGAAAAACTCTTATCAGAATCTGATTGACAGGAACGCAAGTTACGGTATTGGATTAACCATAACTATTCCCCTGCTCGACTGGGGTGAGAATAGAGCACTCGTCAGAGCTTCCGAGTCGAGATTAAAACAATATAGTTACAGAAAGGAAGAGGTGAAGCGTGAAATAGAAACCGAAGTAAAGAACCTTATAGCGAGCGTTAACAGTAACTTGAAAAGATTACAGGTATTGGAAAAAAATGTACTGGTCGCTGAGAAAAGCTTCGAAATCACGCGGAAACGTTTTTCCGATGGTGACATTGACAGTCAGAATTTAGCGCTGGAGAGAAACCGCCTGAACAATGCCTATACATCACATCTGAGGGCCTATATAAATTACCAGCTCTCACTGGCAGACCTGGGCAGAAAAACATTTTATGATTTTCGTACCAATCAGGAAATACAATAAGACACTATCTCAAAAATTTCAGTCTTCCAAAAATTGAATTTTACAAACAATTCACGTAAATTCGCACTCGCCGCCTGACGCTGCCGGCGAAAGAACTTGTCGTTCCCTTCGGAAAGCAGTATTGTTGAACGTTCACGCAACGCTGAAAACTGAATTCCATTCCACAACAGGGGTAACGATTATTCCGAAAACTGTAAACTGATTGCTGACTACTGAAAACGGAGAACGAAAATTATGGGCAAACGAAAAAAACCAATCCTGTTCGATGAAAAACGACTCTTCTACTCCATCCAGGAAGTAGCCGATCATTTCGCGGTAAATGTCTCACTGCTGCGTTTTTGGGAAAAAGAGTTCGAGAATATCCACCCCAAAAAGACTGCAGGTGGTACCCGCCAGTATACGCGGGAGGATATCCGGGAGGTAGAGATTGTGTACCATCTCGTAAAAGAAAAGGGGATGACCCTGGATGGGGCACGACAGACTTTGAAATCTAGCAAGGATGAGGAGGTAAAACGTGCTGAAGCGGTAGCAAGGCTTACAGAAATAAAAAAGGAGTTGCTACTGCTCGAAGCGGAGTTCGATCATCTACACGCACAACAGAAATACGCAAAAAAAACCACAGATGAATAAGAGCATGATAAAAAAAACGTTGGCATTGGTATTGTCATTCGTTTTCTTTTCGGCTTTTGTCTTTTCAGAAAATAAAGCACCCGTAAAGACAGGAGCGGAGCTTACCGATGTTTATTTCCCCCTGTTAAAAGGAAAAAGGGTGGCGGTGATGACCAACCAGACCGGCATGGCTGGCGATTTGCATTTGGTGGATTTGCTGATCTGGAATAACATTAATTTAGTGGGAATTTTCTCTCCCGAACATGGGTTCCGCGGCACCGCCGACGCAGGAGAACATGTATCCAGCTCGGTGGATGAGAAGACCGGCATTCCCATCTGGTCGCTCTACGGTAGCGGTAGCGGAAAACCTGCTGCCGACAAAATGAAGGCGTTCGACATCCTGCTGTTCGACCTGCAGGATGTAGGCCTCCGTTTCTATACCTACTACGCCAGCATGGCACGGCTGATGGACGCCTGTGCGGAACACGGCAAAAAAATGATCGTGCTCGACCGTCCCAATCCCAACGGCATGTATGTGGATGGCCCTATCCTCGACATGAAGCACAAGTCGGGTGTGGGGTGGCTGCCCATCCCGGTAGTGCACGGCATGACACTGGGTGAGCTGGCGCTGATGATTAATGGCGAGAAATGGCTGCCGGGAAAGAGGGAATGTGATCTGACAGTAATCCCCTGCGAGAACTATACACACCGGACCCGCTACAAGCTGCCCATCGCGCCCTCTCCCAACCTGCCCAACAATCACGCCGTCTATCTCTATCCCTCCATCTGCCTCTTTGAGGGGACGGTGATGAGCCTGGGCAGAGGAACCCCCTCCCCTTTTGAGGTATATGGGCATCCCGGTTACCGCGGGTCGGACTTCTCCTTTACTCCACGAAGCATGCCGGGAGCGAAAAACCCGCCGCTGCTCAACCAAAAATGCTACGGGGTAGATCTGCGAGCTTTGCCTGACGAACAGATTGTTCAAAACGGCTTCGACCTTTCCTACCTGATTGATGCCTATCAAAACCTGGGGATAGGTAATAAATTCTTTACCCCTTTCTTTGAAAAGCTGGTCGGTGTGGATTATATCCGGCAAGACATTCTCGCCGGTAAACCGGCCCAAAAAATTAAAGAGAAGTGGTTTTGCGATGTGGTAATGTTCAAACAACAACGAAAACCTTACCTGCTCTACGACGAATGATTTTTACAAAAAAGGTTCCACAATAAAAGATGCGCATTGATGCGCATTTTTTGTATTTTTGCACTTTCTATATAAATAATCAAACGACAAAGGATTCCGCCTTTGGAATCTTACAAAACCAGTTAATCAGAGATGGAGATTGCAAGCAAATACAATCCTGCAGAGGTAGAAGAGAAGTGGTATACGTACTGGATGGACAACAAATTGTTCCACTCCGAACCGGATGACCGGGAACCCTACACCATCGTCATTCCGCCACCGAACGTCACGGGCGTGCTGCACATGGGGCACATGCTTAACAATACCATTCAGGATGTGTTGGTACGGCGTGCACGCATGCAGGGTAAAAATGCCTGCTGGGTGCCTGGTACCGATCATGCTTCCATCGCTACCGAAGCCAAGGTGGTCAATAAACTGGCCACCAATGGAATCAGGAAAACCGACCTTAGCCGGGAGGAGTTTCTGAAACATGCCTGGAACTGGACACACGAACATGGGGGAATCATCCTGCAGCAGTTGAAAAAACTGGGTGCTTCGTGTGATTGGGAACGGACTGCTTTCACCATGGACGAAGAACGCTCCGAAAGCGTACTGCGGGTTTTTTGCGACCTGTATGACAAAGGACTGATTTACCGAGGTGTGCGCATGGTCAACTGGGATCCCAAAGCACTCACGGCCTTGTCGGACGAAGAGGTCATCCACAAGGAGGTAAACGGCAAGCTTTATTATCTCAGATACAGGATAGAAGGCGATCCGACAGGTGCTTATGCCGTGGTGGCTACCACGCGCCCCGAGACCATCATGGGCGATACTGCCATGTGTATCAACCCGAATGACCCGAAGAACGCGCATCTGAAAGGCAAAAAGGTGATTGTCCCCCTGGTGAATCGCGTGATCCCGGTAATTGAGGATGACTATGTGGACACCGAGTTTGGAACCGGCTGCCTGAAGGTGACGCCTGCACACGACGTGAACGACTATATGCTGGGAGAAAAGTATAACCTCCCCTCCATCGATATTTTCAATCCCGACGGTACACTCAATGAGCATGGAGCTATGTACGCCGGTATGGACCGTTTTGCCGTGCGCACACAGATCGAAAAAGACCTGGAGGCGGCCGGATTGATGGAGAAAATAGAACCCTACACCAACAAGGTGGGCTTCTCGGAGCGTACCGACGAAGCCATTGAGCCGAAGCTTTCCATGCAATGGTTCCTGAAGATGGAGGAACTGGCGAAACCTGCTGCAAAGGCGGTGGAAGATGATACTATCCGCTTCTATCCGGAGAAATATAAAAATACTTACCGCCACTGGATGGAGAATATCAAGGATTGGTGTATCAGCCGTCAGCTCTGGTGGGGACATCAGATACCGGCCTACTTCCTGCCACAGGGCGGATATGTGGTGGCCATGACGAAAGAGGAAGCGTTTGAAAAAGCAAAGAAGCAGGCAAGTTATCACATCACGATCGAGGATTTAAAGCAGGACGAAGATGTACTCGACACCTGGTTCTCCTCCTGGTTATGGCCTATCTCGGTTTTTGACGGTATCAACCGGCCCGAAAACAAAGATATTGGTTACTACTACCCGACCAGCGACCTGGTCACGGGTCCCGATATCATCTTCTTCTGGGTAGCCCGCATGATCATGTCGGGTTACGAATACCGTAACGAGCCTTGTTTTCATAATGTCTATTTCACGGGTATCGTCAGGGATAAACTGGGCAGAAAAATGTCGAAACAATTGGGAAACTCTCCCGACCCCATTGAGCTGATGAATCAGTATGGCGCCGACGGCGTACGCATGGGGATGTTGCTCTCCTCCGCTGCCGGGAACGATCTCCTCTTCGACGAAGCACTTTGCGAACAGGGGCGTAATTTCAACAACAAGATATGGAATGCCTTCCGGCTCATCAGAGGCTGGGAGGTGAACGACGCTCTTTCTCAGCCGGAGCCGGCACAGACAGCCATCGACTGGTTTGGCAGCAAACTCTCCGAGACAATTCTTGAGATCAATGACCTGTTTACCAAATACCGCCTCTCCGAAGCGTTGATGCTGCTCTACAAGCTCTTCTGGGACGAATTCTCCTCCTGGTACCTCGAGATCATCAAGCCGGCTTATCAACAGCCTATCGACGGTAAGACCTACGGTGTCACGCTGGGTTATTTCGATGCATTGCTCCGTTTGATTCATCCTTTTATGCCTTTTATTACCGAAGAACTCTGGCAGGCAATGGACAACCGGAAAGCGGGTGACAGTATCATGACCGCTCTACAGCCACAAGCCAAAGAGGTCAACAGTGTGCTACTGGCTGAAATGGAACGGGTGAAACAAATCATTGCCGGGGTACGTACCATTCGGCTGGAAAAAAACATTCCTCAAAAAGATGCACTGGAACTACAGATTGTGGGTGGCGACAGGGATAAATACAGCAGTGTGATCACGAAAATGTGCAACCTTTCCTCCTTCTCTCCTGTGTCTGAAAAGAAGGCCGGAGCTGCCGGATTTATGGTCGGTACCCTCGAATATACAGTTCCGCTGGCCGGCGTGACGGATATGAAGGCAGAACTGCAAAAACTGAAAGCAGAACTGACTTATACCGAGGGCTTCCTGCAGTCGGTGCTGAAAAAACTATCCAACGAGCGGTTTGTACAGAACGCAAAGCCCGAAATTGTGGAAACGGAACGTCGCAAACAGGCCGATGCAGAAATCAAGATTACGTTGCTGAAGGAAAATATTGCCGCACTGACGGCTGAATAACCGCCACGGGCACATTTCTTCACTCCTTCTAAAATTCCAGATAGGGCTCTAACCGGTCAATATCGTCAGAAGTAAATTCATCGAGCATGGCCAGTTCACCAATGGAAACGATGTTCCCTTTTCGTCTGCGCAGACTGATAATGGCTTGCACCTGATTATAATTCAGGTAAGGATGTTGAAGAAGCTCCTTAAACTCCAACTCATTTACTTTCAGTCTCCTTACAATGGTATCGGTTTTTATAAAAGGAATAATCTGACCGTAACGCTCATTGTCCATGCCATACACTTCCAAAAGTTGTTCCGCTCTTATGTAGCCGCCCAACAGTTCCCTGTATTTTACAATCCGGGATGCATAACTGCTGCCAATACCGGGAACTTTTTTC
This sequence comes from Proteiniphilum sp. LBM24028, assembly GCF_056629195.1. NCBI lineage: Bacteria > Pseudomonadati > Bacteroidota > Bacteroidia > Bacteroidales > Dysgonomonadaceae > Proteiniphilum > Proteiniphilum sp. LBM24028. Next base: position 3,291,408 of record NZ_CM152817.1, read on the forward strand.
CACTGAGTTGTATCGGTTTCATTGAGTCTGATAGTTTCTCCTTCGGTTAATTTTTCTGTTGTGGGAAAAGAAGCAAACCGTGCCACACGATCTTCCTCACAGATTGTCTTCTCCATATCCTTTTTTCTTTCCGTTGCATATCCGGCAAACCCTTCATTACGGTCCCTCTCCTGAGGAGACGGATCTCGTTCTTTCAGCGTTTGTAGGAAAGAATCAAACTCTTGGATCAATGTTTCGTTCTGCATGATCATCATCTCTGATCTTCTTCCGTAGCGAAGTACTCCATTCAGAATCATAGTCAGCAGGATAAGAATAAGCAATAGAATTACCGCAAGCCTCGACCTCCGCTGATAATGCAAAAAATCCTTCCATCTCATCGGGTCAATATTTCTTTAATTCGTGCTAAAGATACGGTGTATTTTTTTATTTTTTTGTGAAATACTCTAGTTTTATGCGTTACATATGAAACTTGCTTTTGCAAAATTAATTAATTAATCTACTTTTGTCTAATTGCGGGTATTTATCTGTTAAACACCATAATTACTTTTTGTCATGGAAAATAGGAGAGAATTTATTAAAAAAGTATCAGCCGGCATAGCTGCTGTAGCCATTGGAGATACCAGCTTTGACCTGAGTGCCAGGAGTTATACGCGTATCCCCGGAGCAAATGACAGGATTCGTGTGGGAGTGATCGGTTTTTCCGACAGATTCCGAAGTTCACTTTTACCCGGTTTTCTGGACCATGCCCGGGAATTGAATTTTGAACTGGTCGCGCTGTCGGATATATGGAATCGCCGCCGCGAGGAGGGAAAGGCCTATATCAAGGAAAAAACCGGATGGGATGTTGCCTTATGTCGTAACAATGAAGAACTGTATGACCGTAACGACATTGATGCGGTTATTATCAGTACCGCCGATTTCCAGCATGCATTGCATCTCATGGAAGCAGCAAAGGCGGGCAAGGATGCCTATTGCGAAAAACCGTTCGCGGAAACCATGGATGACGCCAACGCCGCGTTAAGAGCCTGTAAGGAAAGCGGCATTGTGGTACAGATAGGATCACAACGCCGCAGTGGAGCGAACTACCACGCTGCACACGATTATATCCGCTCAAGGAAATTTGGAGATATCGTGATGGCTGAAATGTGTTGGAATGTGAACCAACCGGGGCGCTGGCGCAGGCCGGAGTTGTGTGCATCTATCAGGGAGAGTGATGTGGACTGGAACCGGTTTCTAATGAACCGCCCCAAAGTGGCATGGGATCCACGCAAATATCTTGAATACCGCCTGTTCTGGCCCTATTCGTCGGGCATACCGGGACAGTGGATGTGCCACCAGATCGATACTGTACACTGGTTCACGGGCTTCCCATACCCGCGCAGCGTAGTTTCCAACGGAGGAATTTATCAGTGGAAAGATGGGCGCACCAATGCAGATACATTGACTTCCGTATTCGATTACGGGCCGCTAAATGATCAGGAAAAAGGTTTTCAGGTAGTTTATTCGTCCCGCTTCAGTAATTCTGCGGGAGGGACAAAGGAACTTTACTATTCGAATGGCGGGATGTTAAACCTCGACACCAATGAAATTACTCCGGAAGGCGGATTGCGTGAACGCGAAGCTTCCTCCATGGGATTAAAGGAAAATCTGCTTGAGAAGTTCACCCTGCCCAGTATTACCGTGGAAGCAGGGGCCAACACGGGCGGTGATTCACTCACATCAGCCCATATGCGGAATTGGATGGAGTGTGTGAGGGCAAGAAATATGGCAACCAATTGTCCGGTAGAAGCAGGACACAGCCACACTGTTGCCTGTGCTATGGCAAATGCGGCTTACAGGACAGGTATGCGTGCAACCTACGATGCGAAAAAACAGCAGATCATGGCAGGCGGAAAAGTATTTAAATATTAAGGCTTATGAAATCTTTTTATTATCGCATAATGCTGGCATGCCTGATGCTGGCGATGGTATCCTCTTCTTACCCTTATCAACCGGAGTATGCCGTTTGTACAAGTGTATCCAACTATCCGTTGGTGAAATCGACAGGATATAAATACGTCGAATTGAATGTGTCATATCTGATGCCCGATAAAAGTGACGCTGATTTTCAGGCACATCTGGATGAAATAAAGAATTCAGATGCGAAAATTATTTCCTGTACCAGCTTTATTCCCGGCAGTCTGACGCTCACCGGTCATGAAAACAAACAGGAAGAAGCGCTGGTGTGGGCAGACGCTGCGCTGCGCAGGGCCGGTTTGGCAAATATCCCATACATTGTTTTCGGAAGCGGCAAAGCCCGTAATGTGCCTGAAAACTTCAGCAAAGAACAGGCTAAAGAACAATTTGTTTCTTTTTGCAGACGAATAGCACCACTGGCCGAAAAGTATGACGTAACAATCTTGATTGAACCGCTGAACAGGGCAGAAACCAATATGATTAATTCCCTGGAAGAGGGTGCCGCGATAGTGGAAGCAGTCGGTCATCGCAATGTACAACTGCTGTGCGATATATACCACATGATGCGGGAAGACGAAGCTGCTTCGGAAATAGTAAAGCATGCCAGGTACATCCGTCACTGTCATATTGCCGAAAGGGAGGAACGAACCTCCCCGGGTACAAAAGGTGATGACTTCAGACCCTACTTCAGGGCGCTGAAAGAGATTGGCTATAAGGGATGTGTCTCTATTGAATGCAGGTGGCAGGATTTCAACAATGAAATTGAACCGGCACTCTCATATATGCAGGCGCAATGGTCGGCCTCAGCAGGTAGCACCGGACAGGAATCAACTCCGCAGGTAAAGAATGTGATTTTAATGATCGGAGACGGAATGGGAATCAGTCAGGTGTACGCCGGAATGACGGTAAACAAGGGAGCACTCCATCTGGAGCAGTGTCAGTTTGTGGGTTTCTCAAAGACCTACTCTGCAAACAGCTATATTACCGATTCTGCTGCGGGTGGCACAGCCATTGCATGCGGGACCAAAACCAATAATGGTGCCATTGGCGTAGATGCAGACGGTAATCCAGTTAAATCGATTCTTGAATATGCATCAGAAAACGGGTTATCTACCGGTATAGTGGCAAGCTGTGACATTACACATGCTACGCCTGCCTCATTCGTCGCACACCAGCCTAGCCGTAAAATGGAAGAGGAGATTGCTGAAGATTTTGTCAACTCTGATGTGACACTTTTTATCGGTGGCGGGAAAAAACAATTCGATTCACGTGCTGATAATGTAAATTTGTTGAATAAACTGGCTGCAAAAGGTTTTCAGGTTGCTTTTGATCTGGAGGATATCAAAAAAATTACAACCGGCAAACTTGCGGGTTTGGTGGCAAACAAGCATCCGGCTCCCTATCCCGAGAGGGGGGAGTTTCTTCCCGAAAGTACTCAGGCTGCCATTAATCTGCTGAAAGGAAATGACAAAGGTTTTTTTCTCATGGTCGAAGGTTCTCAAATAGATTGGGCTTGCCATGCAAACAACGAAAAGGCTGCCGTGAACGAAATGCTCGACTTTGATCGTGCCATAAAAGTGGCCTTTGATTATGCAGACAGAAACCCGAATACACTGGTGATCGTCACGGCAGACCACGAAACAGGAGGTATGGCACTTACTGGAGGAGATCTTTCAGCCGGAAAGTTGAAAGCAGTATATGCCACAACCGGACATACCTCCGTCATGGTTCCGCTGTTTGCCTATGGTGCAGGAGCCATTGAGTTTGCAGGTATTTATGAAAATACAGCCATCTTTAATAAAATTCTCAATTTATTTGGTTTCGAAAAATAAAAGTATTGCTCCTTTTCTCATTTAATCGTACCTTTGATCGGTCTGTTTTCTGATGGAAAATTCATTTTTCATCCATGATTTCTGCATTTTATGGTATTGAATTATATCTGGGTTTCTTTTTTTCTGATTGCTTTCATCGTGGCGTTGATAAAACTGCTTTTTTTTGGTGATTTGCAGGTCTTTACCGACATCATGAATTCTACCTACGATACTGCCAGAACGGGATTTGAAATCTCGCTCGGGCTCACAGGCGTCCTTTCGTTGTGGCTCGGCGTGATGAAGATCGGTGAACGAGGCGGCATGATAGAGATGTTCTCCAGGGCAGTCGCACCTCTCTTTTCGAAGCTCTTTCCGGAAATACCCAAAAACCATCCTGCCGCCGGATCAATGCTGATGAATATTTCAGCAAATATGCTGGGACTCGACAATGCAGCAACTCCCTTTGGGCTGAAGGCGATGTTGGAGTTGCAGGAGATCAATATAAAGAAAGAAGAAGCGTCGAACCCGATGATCATGTTTCTGGTGCTAAACGCATCCGGACTGACTCTTATCCCGGTCACCGTCATGGTCTATCGTGCACAGCTAGGTGCCGCTAATCCTGCCGATGTCTTTATTCCCATCATGATTGCCACATTCATGGCCACACTCGTGGGAATGATCGCGGTTTGTCTGAAGCAGGGTATTAATATCTTTCAACGCTCGATCATTGGTTTTATTCTGGCCATGGGAGGTATTATTGCCGGAACCATACTGGCTTTTCAGTCTATGCCACAGGAGAAGATCAATATTGTGTCGAGCCTTGCAGCAAACATTATTCTGTTTACTATCATCGTGCTTTTTATTGCCAAGGCGTTGAAACAAAAAATCAATATCTTCGATGCCTTTATAGACGGTGCCAAGGATGGTTTTAAGACAGCTGTCACCATCATCCCCTACCTCATTGCCATTCTGGTAGGGATTGGTGTTTTCAGGGCCTCAGGAGCAATGGATTTCCTGATGGAGGGGGCACGTAACCTGGTTGCGTTTGTCGGTGCAGATACACGCTGGGTAGATGGGTTGCCCACCGCCCTGATGAAACCATTAAGCGGTAGCGGTGCACGGGGTATGATGATCGACACGATGAAAACTTTCGGAGCCGACTCGTTCTCCGGCCGGTTATCCAGTGTCCTGCAGGGTGCCACGGACACCACGTTCTATATCGTAGCTGTTTATTACGGTGCAGTGAACATCAAAAATTCGCGTTATACGGTTTCCTATGCACTTTTGGCGGATTTGGCAGGTGTGATTGCGGCAATTTTTGTGGCCTATCTATTTTTCGGATAAAAAAAAGCGATTCTCCAGGTGAATAAATGTTAAATATATGGCAGTCAGTTTTCATTCGGAAAATGTAAATTTTCCACCTATCAAAAAAAGGACTACGGCGAAATGGATTAGAATAGTTGCGGAAAATCATGGCAGGCATCTGGGAGAAATCTCCTATCTTTTCTGTGACGATGCAAAAATTCTGGAGATCAACCGGCAATACCTGCAACATGATTTTTATACAGACATCATCACTTTCGACTATTCGGAAAATAATATAATTTCGGGTGACATATCCATCAGCCTTGATACGGTACGCTCCAATTCACAAAAGTATCAAACGGAATATATAGAAGAACTGAACCGCGTCATTATCCATGGCATACTTCATCTTTGTGGCTTGAATGACTATTCCAAAGCCGAGCAGGAAAGAATGCGGAGGGCGGAAAATTCAGCATTGCTCCTCCTGCGAGACACCTTCCGGTAATTCAGACCAAATCAACTGAAATCGAGTGCATTATTTACATTTGTAAATTATCTGTGTCCATTATGCAACATTCTTTCTCCTTCATGTTTTACAATACCGAGAATTTTTATGATACCATGGATGATCCGACGACCATGGATGACGATTACACACCCGGAGGTTTCAGGAAATGGACCATGGAGCGGTTCAACGACAAGGTGGGCAAATTAACAAAAGTAATCGGAGAGATTGTGCACCCCAACTATCCGGATGTGATCGGCTTGGCTGAGATTGAAAACAAATGGGTGATGGAAAGTATTCTGGATGAAATGAACCGCAAAGGTATCAGCGGGTATAGTTTTGTTCATTATGACAGCCCCGACGAAAGAGGTTCGGATGTGGCACTGATATACAACACCGCAACATGGATTGTCCTTGACTCAAGTCCCATCCTTGTTCATCTGCCTGGAATTGAGGACAGAACACGGGATATTCTCTATGTGAAAGGAAAAACAGTGAACGGAGAAATTCTTCATCTCTACGTGGTACATTTCCCCTCGCGCAATGCCGGGACGGAAGTGTCGGAACGGAGGCGTTATTTTGTGGCGAGTGAATTGAGGAATGCAGTCCGAAAAATTCAGGATGAAAATCTGGATGAAAAAATACTTATCATGGGTGATTTCAACGACACTCCCGACGACAATAGCATCGACCAAATTCTTGCTGCTAAAAAAGAATTCACCAATATAGTGAATATGAAACTGTATAATCTATTCTATCCACGCTATAAAAAAGGGTTGGGAACCACCTACCACAAAGGTTGGCTGCTCTTTGATCAATTCATCGTCTCGGGGAGCCTGTTATTGTCGGAGAAGATAGAATGCAAACCAGAATATGCCGATATATTCAATCCCCGCTACCTGCTACACAGCGACAGAAAGAACCGCCTACGCCCCAACCGTACCTACAGTGGAAATTATAACGGGGGCTACAGTGACCACCTCCCGATATATCTCCGTATCTACCTGAAATAAAGAAGGTTTTTCTTCTGTTATCTGGAATTAACATCCTGATTAATCGTAACTTTTTCTTTTTTAGTATCTTTGCATCCTTAAATTATAAAAATGACTTTCAATTACGACATTATCGTAGTGGGTGCGGGACATGCAGGATGTGAAGCTGCGGCGGCTGCCGCCAATATGGGTTCCCGCACGTTGCTCATTACAATGGATATGAACAAAATTGCCCAGATGAGTTGCAATCCTGCCGTCGGCGGCATTGCAAAAGGGCAAATTGTACGTGAAATTGATGCGCTGGGAGGGCAGACCGGGATTGTGAGCGACAAAACAGCCATTCAATTTCGAATGCTGAATCGTTCCAAAGGACCCGCCATGTGGAGCCCCCGTGTGCAGAGCGACCGGATGAAATTCATTGAGACCTGGCGGGAGATCATAGAGAACACTCCCAATCTGGATATGTGGCAGGACATGGTCAGTGAACTGACCATCTGCCAGGAAACCGTCACTGGTGTTAAGACCCGTATGGGCGTTGAATTTTCTGCAAAAGCGGTAATCCTGACAAACGGGACCTTTCTGAATGGACTGATCCATATAGGAAAAGTACAGATTGGAGGAGGCCGCCTCGGTGAACCGGCTTCATTTGGTATGACCGAACAACTGCGTGATCTGGGATTCAAAACCGACCGGATGAAAACGGGAACGCCTGTCAGGATTGACGCGAGAAGCGTGGACTTTTCCCTTCTTGAGGAACAAAAAGGAGAAGAAGATTTCCATAAATTTTCATATCTGCCGGAAGTGGAACGTACCTTACAGCAACGCAGCTGTTGGATAGCCTACACGTCGGAGGAGGTTCACAAGGCCCTGCGTGAAGGATTACACGATTCCCCTCTCTATAACGGACAGATTAAAAGTATAGGTCCCCGTTACTGTCCCAGCATTGAAACGAAGATTGTTACATTTGCAGACAAGACCAGTCACCAGCTTTTTCTTGAGCCGGAAGGAGAGACAACCCACGAATACTATCTCAACGGATTCTCCTCTTCACTCCCGCTGGAGACGCAGTTAAAAGCGCTGCAGCGGGTCCCCGCATTCCGGAATGTACATATATTCCGTCCCGGTTATGCCATAGAATATGATTTCTTCGATCCCACCCAACTCCACCCCACCCTCGAAACAAAACAGGTAAGAAACCTCTTTTTCGCAGGACAAATCAATGGAACCACGGGTTACGAAGAAGCAGCAGGACAAGGTATCATGGCAGGTATCAACGCTCACATCAACTGTCATGGGGGAAGTCCCTTCGTATTGCACAGGGATGAAGCCTACATTGGCGTGCTGATCGATGATCTGGTCACAAAAGGAGTAGACGAGCCCTACCGTATGTTTACTTCCCGTGCAGAATACCGCATACTTCTCCGTCAGGACAATGCCGACGAAAGGCTCACCCGTAAGGCAGCCGGACTGGGACTGGCAAAGGAATACAGACTTCAGCTACTCGGCCGTAAAGAAGAAAAAGTCGCAGAAATAATCCACTTTTCCCGGAACTTTTCGGTCAAAGCTGAACAAATAAATCCATTTCTGGAGAGTATCGGCTCAGCACCATTGAAACATGGCGTGAAACTGTTGGACCTGCTCACCCGGCCACATATCGATCTTAGGTTGATGGCAGGTGTGATTGCCCCGCTCAACAAGTTGCTGCAACAGATATCTGAACGGAAAGAGGAGATTATAGAATCAGCCGATATCGAAATAAAATACAGCGGATACATCAAACGAGAGCGGATCATGGCCGATAAGATAACCCGCCTCGAAGATATTCGCATCAAAGATAAATTTAATTACAATGAGATACAGTCGCTGTCAACCGAGGCACGACAGAAACTCACGAATATCAACCCTGAAACAATTGCCCAGGCAAGCAGAATTCCGGGCGTATCACCCAACGACATATCGGTTTTGCTGGTTCTCCTGGGACGATAAGGCAGCAATGTTTCACGTGGAACAATTCAGAAAACATAAATAGAAAAATGAGCATCGAAACACTTACTTCCGCAGTCAGGAATATCCCTGACTTTCCAATTCCGGGCATTCAGTTCAAAGACATTACGACCCTCTTTCAATCGCCGGAACATCTGAAGGAACTCTCGGAAATCCTGGTTGAAAAATATCGTAACAAAGGAATAACGAAGGTCGTGGGAATAGAATCACGCGGATTTTTCATGGGTCCTGCACTTGCTATTCAGTTGGGCGCGGGATTTGTTCCGGTTCGCAAGCCGGGTAAATTGCCTTACCAGGTCATTGAAGAAGCCTATGTCAAAGAATATGGCGATGATGCCATTCAAATCCATGCCGATGCACTAAGTGAAGAAGACGTGGTTTTAATACACGACGATTTGCTTGCCACCGGTGGGACTATGCTGGCAGCCTACAACCTGATCAGGAAACAGGGTGTCAGAAAAATTTATATAAACTTCCTGATCGAACTTGAAGACTTGCATGCACGGAAACTGTTCCCAGAAGAAGTTGAAATAGATACCATCCTGAAATTTTCAGTATAGAACTACCGCTAATCACCGGTATTCCTCTTTTAAAACACATGCGAGAAAGGACTCATTTTTGCCTTAAAAGCATCATAGGCAAAAATGGGTTTTATTTTGTATTTTTGCACGTGTAAAATTTCCTGAAATAAAATGACTGACGAAATAAAAAATACGCTTGCCGTGATACCCCATCAACCGGGTTGTTACCAGTTTGTGGACGAAAAAGGCACGGTCATTTATGTAGGTAAGGCAAAGGATCTGAAGAAGAGAGTCTCTTCCTATTTCAATAAGGTGCAGGAGCATCCCAAAACAAGAATCCTGGTCAGGAAGATATGCAAGATAAAATACATTGTTGTCAACACCGAGGAAGATACGTTTCTGCTGGAGAATAATCTGATCAAGCAGCTGAAGCCGCGTTACAATGTGATGCTGAAAGATGACAAATCCTATCCATCCATTGTAGTAAAAAATGAATTTTTTCCGCGTGTATATAAAACACGAAATATAGTGAGAGACGGTTCAAGGTATTACGGCCCCTACACATCGGTGACCTCGGTGAATGCCCTTCTGGAACTTATTCGAAAGATATATAAAGTGAGAACATGCCGCCTTAACCTCTCACCCGAAAATATCGCAGCGGGAAAATTCAAGGTCTGCCTCGAGTATCACATCAAGCGTTGCGATGGTCCGTGTGAAGGCCTTCAATCGCTGGAAACTTACCAGAAGAATATCGGCGAGATCGCGGAAATTCTAAAAGGGAACATCAACCTCATAGAGAAACAAGTGGAAGAAAAGATGCAGCTGTTGTCTCAGCAGTTGCGATACGAAGAAGCGAACGAACTGAAGGAAAAAATGTTGCTTATTCAAAACTTCAGGGAAAAATCTCAGGTAATCAGTAATATAAATTACAATCTGGACGTCTTCTCTATTGAAGAGGATGAAAATTCAGCATTTATCAATTATCTTCATGTAGTAAACGGTGCAATCAACCAGGCGTACACTTTTGAATATAGAAAGAAGCTCGATGAAACACCGGAAGAGTTGCTCGGAATGGGAATACTGGAAATGCGTCAACGGTTCGGCAGCGATTCGAAAGAAATTATTGTACCATTTATACCGGAATTGAAATTACAGGGTATTGAATTTGTTGTACCGCAACGTGGTGAAAAAAGAAGCCTCCTGTCGCTGTCGGAAAAAAATGTGAAACAGTATAAGATCGACAAGCTGAAAAAAGCGGAGATGTTGAACCCCGAGCAACGCACCACGAGAATCTTAAAAACGGTACAGAAGGATCTCCGCTTAAAAGAGTTACCCAGGCATATTGAATGTTTTGATAATTCCAATATTCAAGGGACAAATCCGGTGGCGGCATGTGTGGTCTTCAAAAAGGCGAAGCCTTCGAAAAAAGACTACCGCCACTTCAATATAAAGAGTGTCACAGGACCCGATGATTATGCATCAATGCGCGAAATTGTGGAAAGACGCTACTCTCGGCTGCTTAACGAGGGCTCTCCCCTGCCCCAACTGATTGTGATTGACGGAGGTAAGGGTCAATTGCACGCTGCTGTGGAATCGCTTCAGAAAATTGGCCTCTACGGAAAAATTGCCGTAATAGGGATTGCGAAGCGTTTGGAAGAAATTTATTACCCGGGAGATTCAGTGCCGCTCTATATCGACAAGAATTCTGAAACGTTAAAATTAATACAGCATCTCCGCGACGAGGCGCATCGCTTTGGAATCACATTTCACCGCCAGAAGAGAAGTAAGACGCAATTAATTTCGGAACTCGACGGAGTGAAAGGTATAGGTCCTGAAACGAAAAAGAAACTGCTCACCCATTTCAAAAGCATCAAACGTCTAAAAGAGGCAAATGAGGAAGAAATTGCAATAATTGCCGGAAAAAGTAAAGCCGCCATTCTCGTGAATTGGATCATGGAAGGAAAAGAGTCTACCGGAGAATTGGGAAAAAATGCACCTGATAAATTTTGAATTATGAGATTGTTGATACAGCGGGTTGCCAGCGCGGGCGTAAATATTGACGGTGTCGAAAAAAGCAGTATCAGAAATGGCCTGCTGCTATTCATTGGAATTGAGGCTTCCGATACAGAGGAAGACATCGATATTTTATGCAGGAAAACTGTAAATTTACGTATTTTTGACGACGAAAAGGGTACAATGAACAAATCTGTCCTGGATATTGATGGAGAAATTCTGATCGTTTCCCAATTCACACTGCATGCAAACACAAAAAAAGGAAACCGTCCATCCTATATCAGAGCAGCCCGACCGGAAGTATCGGTGCCACTGTATGAACAATTTTGCAAAAAATTATCCTTGTTACTTGAAAAACCGGTTCAGACAGGTGAATTTGGTGCAGACATGCAGGTGCATCTGATAAACAACGGACCTGTTACTATTTGGATCGATTCCAAAAACAGGGATTATTAACAGGCATATTTTTAATATCATATCGATAATCTTAGCACAATGACAATAAAGGAAGCACAGAAACTGGTCGATCAATGGATTCATGAATACGGGGTACGCTATTTTAACGAACTGACCAACATGACGATCCTGATGGAAGAGGTGGGTGAACTGGCCCGTATCATGGCACGAACATACGGAGAACAGTCATTTAAAGAGTCCGATTTATCCAAAAATCTTCCGGATGAGATGGCTGATGTGCTCTGGGTACTCCTTTGCCTGGCAAATCAGACAGGGGTAGATCTGGAAGAATCGCTACAAAAAAATATTGAAAAGAAAACAGCAAGAGATGCCACGAGGCACCTGAATAATAATCGTATAAATCACTAACACCTTTAATAAATGGAATCAGACAAATATTTAAAAGCCATCAGGAACCATCCGCTTACATTGACAGACAGAGAAATAGGCGAGCAGGCAGAACGGCTTGTTGCAGAAAAATTTGAAGAGAACAACAACAGAGAGGTCTATAAGAAGATCTATGGCTGTATTGACCTCACCACGCTCAATACAACAGACACCCGTGAAAGTGTCTGGAAGTTCGTTGAACAGGTGAACGGCTTCGAAGGTTCCACTCCGGAAGTGGGAAATGTGGCAGCCATCTGTGTATATCCAAATTTTGCACACACTGTAAAGGAAGCGTTGACCGCCGACGTAAAAATAGCCTGTGTATCGGCCGGTTTTCCATCGTCGCAGACCTTTACAGAGGTGAAGGTAGCTGAAACGGCGCTGGCAGTGGCCGACGGTGCAGATGAAATTGATGTGGTACTCAATGTGGGGCTGCTCCTCGGAGAAGAATATGAGGAAATGTGCGAGGAGCTCTCTGAAATTAAAGAGGCATGTCGCCATGCAACGCTGAAAGTTATCCTCGAAACTGGAGCATTGAAGACAGGATCGCTTATACACAACGCTGCCATCCTTGCACTTTATTCCGGTGCCGATTTTTTGAAAACATCAACAGGAAAAGGTTTTCCGGGAGCAACACTGGAAGCGGCCTGGGTGATATGCCATGCAATAAAATCCTATCATGAAAAAACAGGCCGTAAAATAGGATTGAAAGTATCTGGCGGAGTTTCCACCACCTCCGATGCTGTCAAATATTACACCCTTGTCAAAGAAATGCTGGGAGAAGAATGGTGTACACCTACCCTTTTCAGGATCGGAGCAAGCCGACTGGCTGATACCCTGTTATCTGAAATAAATCGGATATAAATCGCAACAAATCTAGTTTTAATGAAAATATTTTTATTGGTAGCTGCGATAAGTGTGCTGTCATTCAATACTCTGCACGCACAGGAAACCAGAGTGACATCCGGTTTGCGAAAACTTCCATACTGGCAGGATCTGAACGTTGTACAGGTAAACAAAGAATATCCGCGCACGCAGTTCATGACATATGACAGCAGGCAGGACGCGTTGCAGTCCCGGTTTGAACAGAGTAAGTACTATTTATCCCTCAACGGAATATGGAAGTTTTATTTTGTGAACGGATACAAAAACCTTCCTGAGAATATTACCGATTCAATCGTCTCCCTCACGGGATGGAAAGATATAAGGGTTCCTGGTAACCGGGAGATACAGGGTTTTGGTATACCTATTCTACGTGACTCATCCGTATGAATTTGTAGAAAGAGATCCCGTTACCCGTTTTCCAAAGATGGCCCCACCCTATCTGCCGGAACAGAATCCGGTTGGTGTGTATCGAAGGGAGATCGAAATTCCCGAAGACTGGGACGACAGGGAGATTTTTCTCTGTATCGATGCTGCCAAATCAGGTGTATACGTATACATCAACGGAAAAGAGGCCGGTTACAGTGAAGATTCCAAAACGGCCGCAGAGTTCCGGATCAATAAATATGTGAAAGCGGGAAAAAACTCACTCGTCTTGAAAATATTCCGCTGGAGCACAGGATTTTATCTTGAAGCGCAAGATTTCTGGCGCATGAGTGGTATTGAAAGAGATGTTTTCCTCGGGGGATAGTAAAGGTGTCTGTTGATTTCTTGTCCACGGAGTTACAGGAAAAACAGATTCCAGTTTCAGAGGCCACACAGACAGCCACTTTCTCTCCGGAAGTCTCCACAACACACAATACATCCCCGGTACTGAATATTCCGCGTATCGGCATTCGTTTTCGTTTGCCTGCTACTATGAATAAAGTGACTTATTTTGGCAGAGGCCCGGGCGAGAACTATATTGACAGGGCTTCAGGGTTGAAAGTAGGTCTGTACAGGACAACAGCCGAAAAGAATTATTTCCCCCTATGTACGTCCGCAGGAAAACGGGCATAGGACTGATACTCGCTGGGTGGCCCTCACAAACGGCCAAAAAGGACTCATACTGGTTGCGGACAGTACTATTGGCTTCAACGCACTCCGCAACAGTGTGGAAGACTTTGATTCGGAAGAGACCACATACCGGCCCTATCAGTGGAATAATTTCAGTAGCGAAGAAATTGCAGCACGCTCGGAAGTGGAGGCAAAAAATAACCGTCCGCGTCACACACATATCAACGACATCACGCCGCGCAATTTCGTGGAGGTCTGCATTGATATGAAACAGCAGGGAGTAGCCGGATACAACAGCTGGGGGGGCGCGTCCACTACCAGAATACAGCATCCCTGCCTACAGGGATTACCACTGGGGATTTACTCTGGTACCAGTCGACAAGACAGCAGAAATAGAAGAAAAGGCTAACTGGAAATATTAATATCAGCTGGATTCAAGATACAATATGTGAAAGGGCGGACAGCAATGTCCGTTCTTTCTGTTTGGAAAACTTCATTGTTTTGTAACGAAAAAGTAAAATAAAAGACATATTTTTGCGCTCAGTCTATTTCAAACAATGAAGAATCAGAAGTATAAATCAACAAAATAAAAACAAATAATATGAAGAAAAACCTGCTCTCCCTGACTTTACTATTTATTGCAGCTGCAGCCTATTCGCAGCAATTGGCGGGAGGTTATGTGTATGAGGACGCAAATAAAAATGGGAAGAAAGACCGTCGTGAAGCCGGCATTGCAAATGTGGCCCTGTCAAATGGAACCGAGGTGGTACTCACCGATAGGAACGGCTTCTATACGCTTCCTATAGAAGCAGGCAACACCATTTTCGTGATCAAACCCAAAGGATACGGCATGACTGTGGATGAAGATTTTATCCCGCAGTTCTACTATCACTACAAACCGGATGGTTCACCAGACAAATTCAAGTACAAGGGTACAACTCCTACAGGCAAGTTGCCTAAGTCGGTTGACTTTGCCCTTTTCAGACAAGAGGAGCCGGACAATTTCTCAGCGATCATCTTTGGCGATCCGCAGCCCTACTCCATCCAGGATATGGATTATTTCACAAAAAAGATTGTGGAGGATGTAAAGAAAAAAGAGAATACGCTCTTTGGAATCAGTCTGGGCGACATTGTAGGCGACAATCTCGACTTGCAACCCGTTTACAAAGAAAGGATGCGTCACCTGAAACTACCCTGGTACAACGTGATGGGGAACCACGACATGAATTTGGATGCACCCACCGACATCCTCTCGGATGAGACATTTGAAAAAAACTTCGGCAGTGCCAACTATTCGTTCAATTACGGAAATGCCCATTTCATTATCCTCGACGATATCCTGTATCCTGACCCGAGGGACGGAAAAGGTTACTGGGCAGGTTATCGGGAAGATCAGCTTCGTTTTCTGGAAAACAACCTGAAACATGTTCCTGCCGATAAACTTGTCGTACTGTCGCAACACATTCAGATGAAAGACGATACGGGAAACTCTTTCCGACTGGAAGACCGGCAACGGGTTTTCGATCTACTTAAACCTTATGAAAATGTACTGATCATGTCGGCACACACCCATTTGCAGGATCAGATTGAATATACAGAAATCAATGGCTGGAAAGGAAACAAACCACTGCATGAATATAACGTGGGGACTACTTCGGGCGACTGGTATTCTGGCAAGCATGATTCAAACGGCATGCCTGACGCAACTATGCGCGATGGAACGCCACAAGGATATGTTTTTCTTAATATTCAGGGGAATCAATATACCGTAGATTACAAGGTGGCCGGAAGAGAGGAGGAGTATCAGATGAATATCTTTGCGCCCAGGGTTGTTCCTTATAAAGGCAGAACCACCTCGCAAATAGTGGTCAATTTCTTTATGGGAAGCAAAAACGATTTGGTAGAATACAGGATTGATCAGGGAGCATGGCGTAAAATGAACTATATTCAGGCTATTGACCCAAGTTACAATGCAAAACTTTACGAATGGGATGTTACCGACAAACTGTTGCCGGGACGTCGCCCTTCCAACGCGGTAAACAGTACACACCTGTGGAGTGCACCGCTAATGCTAGATCTTGCTCCCGGTGAACATACCATCGAAGTAAAGGCAACAGACCGATTTGGAAAATCACATTTTGGGACAAAGCTCTACCGCATCCTGGAATAATCATTCAACAAGTCATGCCATTATGTCCGATTTGTGTGTTTTCTCGTCTATATATAACTAAAAAAGATGCCATTTTGTCTCTTTTTGATGCTCATTTCGCCCGGTAGTGGTTCGGCACATAATTTGTCCGGTTAAGAGTATAAACTAAAATAATAAAAAGAAAGGATAAAATTATGGCAATAATCAGACGTACAAACAACTGGCTGCCGAGTGTCTTCAACGACTTCTTCGGCAACGAATGGATGGAACAGAGCAACAAATCGGTGCCTGCAATCAACATTCAGCAGAACGACAACGGTTTTACAGTAGAAGTAGCAGCTCCCGGTATGACCCGTGAAGATTGTACCGTGAGACTGGATGAGTCGAACAATCTAGTAATTGAATTCGAGAAAAAAAGTCAAACCGAAGACAAGGACAGGAAAGGTTCCTATCTGAGACGTGAATTCTCCTACGCACAGTTTCAAAGAAGAATGATCCTCCCCGATAACGTGGTAAAGGATAAAATTTCTGCAAAGGTAGAAAACGGTGTGCTGACGGTGGACATACCTACCGTTGAGGAAGAGATAAAATCCAATTCAAGGCAGATAGAAATTCAATAAGAAAAAGTCAGATATCACTCCCCCGCGGAGTGATATCTGTTTTAGTAAACACGTTCTTTCAGATAGGTCAGGAAAAGCTGCATCAGCGACTTGATGCCGCCGTCGAATGCAAAATCGGCTATGATTGCTTCCGCTTCAGAAAGAAACTGATTCATCTTGTTGTAGGCATACTCCACACCTTGATATTCTTTTGCGAAGGTTATCAGCTTCCTGATATTCTCCTCACTATACTCACGTGATTCGATAATCTGTTTCATCTCCTCACCCACTCCATCAGGACTGTTTTGCAATGCATAAATTAGCGGCAACGTAATCTTTCCTTCCCGGATATCATTGCCGGTTGGCTTCCCGATGTCGGCCTGAAAATAATCGAAAATATCGTCCCTGATCTGGAAACAGATACCTAGAAGCTTTCCCAGTTTGCTGAATTTATCAATCGTTTCCTTTTCTGCGCCACCCGTAATGGCTCCGATGACGATGCTGGCACGCATTAACGAAGCTGTTTTCTTGTCTATCACTTCAAAATAGGCATCTTCGTCGACAATGACTTCACTGGCTAAAGAATATTGATTCAGTTCACCCTCCGAAAGGTTTTGGCCTAACTCCGCCATGATACTTACTATAGCAAGATCATTTGTTTTTACACTCTCCATCAATGCGGTAGATAAAAGATAATCTCCTATCAGTACAGCTTTGACATTGTCATATACTGCATTTATGGATCGTTTTCCCCGTCGCATGTCCGATTTGTCGATCACATCATCGTGTATAAGCGTGGCAGTATGTAACAACTCCACCGTCACGGCGCCATGATAAGTTTCAGGAATAATATGCCCGCAGGCTTTTGCGGTCAATAACACAAGTGTAGGTCTCAATCGTTTACCTTCCGTGTTAAATATATAGGTAATCATTTCCGACACGCGCGGGTTGTTACTTTTAACCGCCTCACGGAGATAATCATCGAAAAGCAGGAGCTCCTCCCGTAAAAAATCCTTTATTATCTGACTTTGATCCATTACACCTGCATATTAATTACAAAAGTAAAAATAATTCTCCTGTTCGCAACAAATATTCGTAACTTTACATTTTAAAATTAGATTGCAGGCCTGTCATGAATAAAAATAAGCTCTTTCTTCTCGATGCATACGCCCTCATTTACAGATCGTATTATGCGTTTATTAAAAATCCGCGAGTAGACTCGAAAGGCAGGAATACATCCGCTATTTTCGGGTTTGTCAATACACTGGAAGAGGTTCTGCGAAAGGAAGATCCAACCCATATAGCCGTTGCCTTCGATCCGCCGGGACCCACCTTTCGGCACACTGCATATGAAGAATACAAGGCACAACGCGAAGCCACCCCCGAAGTGATTAAATTATCCGTTCCCATCATAAAAAATATCATCAGGGCTTACAATATTCCGGTGCTCGAAGTGCCCGGTTACGAAGCCGACGACGTGATCGGTACCATCGCCAAAAGAGCGGACAAAGAGCGATTTGATATATATATGATGACGCCGGACAAGGATTACGGCCAGTTGGCGGAGTCTCATATTTTCATCTATAAACCCAAGTATGGCAGCAACGATTTTGATGTGATGGATGACAAGAAGGTGATGGAAAAGTATCAGATTGACCATCCCTCTCAGATGATCGATTTACTGGGGCTGATGGGTGATGTCTCCGACAACATTCCCGGCTGCCCGGGGGTAGGTGAAAAAACAGCAGTAAAGCTGCTGCAGGAATTCGGATCCATAGAAAACATACTGGAAAACAGTCATCGCCTGAAAGGGGCATTGAAAACAAAAATAGAAGAAAACGCCGACAAGATCCGCTTTTCCAAATTTCTGGCTACCATCAAAACAGATGTCCCCATCGAGATTGTGGAAGATGATTTTATACGCAGAGAGATGGACGAAAGCACCATCCGGGAGCTCTTCGAGGAGCTGGAATTTCGCACATTGCTTACCCGTGTGTTAAAGCTGGAGCCGGTGAAAACATCACCAAAAAGATCCGTGCAGGGTAATCTTTTTGATCTTTTTGATCAGGTTGAACCCTCCGAACCGGAAAAAAATAGCTCTTCCGCATTACCGGGCAATTTTACCGATATTCACTCCACACCGCATCAATACACCATGGTGAGGACCGAAGATGAAATGATGGCACTGAGCAGGATGTTGTGTGCACAACAATCGGTCTGTTTCGACACGGAAACCACGGGAGTAGACCCGTTGCTGAGCGAACTGGTAGGACTGTCTTTTGCATACAAAGAGGGGGAAGCTTTTTATGTGCCGGTCTCGGCCAATCGGGAAGAGGCACAACGGCAGGTAGAAATTTTTCGCCCTTTCTTCGAGGATGGAAACATAGAAAAGGTGGGTCAAAACCTCAAGTACGATATCCTGGAACTCAGAAATTATGATATCAGGGTTCAGGGACGGCTCTTCGACACCATGATCGCCCATTACCTGTTGAACCCTGAAATCAGGCACGGGATGGATTATATGGCGGAGATCTATCTGAACTATAAAACAATCCACATAGAGGAGCTGATTGGCTCAAAGGGTAAAAATCAGGGAAACATGCGCGATGTAGATCCTGCCCTTGTGACTGATTATGCTGCAGAGGATGCGGACATCACGCTCAAACTGAAAAATATCCTGGCGAAGGAGATTCATGCAAACCAGCTCGAAAATCTGTTTTATCGGGTGGAAGCACCCTTGATATACGTACTCGCAGAAATGGAATGGACGGGAGTACGCCTTGATCTGAGTGCGCTGGAAGATCTTTCGGTACAATATACCCAGGAACTGATTCAGATTGAGAAAGAGATCACCGCAATGGCCGGCATCGAATTCAATATCAACTCGCCCAAACAGATCGGTGAAGTGCTGTTCGACAGGATGGGGGTTGCCGATAAACCGAAGAAGACCAAAACGGGACAGTATAAAACCAGTGAGGAGGAGCTCGAAAAATTACGGCCTAAGCATGCTATTATTGGTAAAATACTGGAACAAAGAGGGTTAAAAAAACTATTAAGTACCTATATCGATGCCTTTCCACTGCTTATTAATCCGGGAACCGGCAAAATACACACCTCCTTCAACCAGACGGTGGCTGCCACAGGGCGACTGAGCAGTACCAACCCGAATCTGCAAAATATACCCATCCGGGACGAACGCGGCAAGGAGATGCGTAAGGTGTTTATTCCCGACGAGGGATGCCTGTTTGTTTCATCAGACTATTCACAGATTGAACTGCGCATCATGGCTCACCTGAGCGGCGACCGGAACTTGGTGGAAGCTTTCAATAAGGGGCAGGATATTCATGCTGCCACGGCGGCTAAAATCTTCAAGATTCCCCTCGAAGAAGTAACGGGAGATATGCGCAGAAAAGCCAAGACAGCCAACTTCGGCATCATTTACGGTATCACTCCGTTCGGCTTATCGGAAAGGCTGGCCATCTCGCGTACCGAAGCCAAAGATCTGATCGACGAATATTTCGCCACATTCCCCGATGTGAAGAACTATATGGATGAAAGTATTGCCAGGGCACGCTCACAGGGCTACGTAGAAACCATATTCGGAAGAAAACGCTATCTGCCCGATATCAACTCCCGCAATGCCACCGTGCGTGGCTACGCGGAACGGAATGCCATCAACGCACCCATTCAGGGAAGTGCGGCAGATATCATAAAGGTGGCCATGGTACGTATTTTTGAGCGACTTGAGAAAGAAAAAATGCGTTCTAAAATGATTCTTCAGGTACACGATGAGCTCAATTTTAACGCTGTTCCCGACGAACTTCCGGTACTACGGCAACTGGTGACGGAAGAAATGGAACATGCCTGCGAACTGCAGGTTCCGTTGAAAACGGATATGGGGGTGGGTGAGAATTGGTTGATAGCTCATTGAACAAGATATGCTCGACGGCTTGGCGGAATATGGATACTGGGGGTTGTTGCTGGCTTCTTTTCTGGCGGCAACCATACTGCCTTTTAGTTCGGAAGTGGTTTTTGCAGCTCTGATAGCGGCAGGAATGGATATATGGACCAGTATTTTATATGCTACTGCCGGAAATGCAGCGGGGGGGGCTACCTGCTATTACCTGGGAAGGCTCGGTAAGATGGAATGGCTGGAAAAATGGTTCAAGATAAAACCTGACAAGATTGATAAAACCATCCGGTGGATGCACGGCAAAGGGGCAGTAATGGGTTTTTTCGGATTTCTGCCCGCTGTGGGTGACGTAATGCTTGTTGCTTTGGGTTTTATGCGGGCAAACGTGCCTGTAGTGATGATCTCGATGACTCTGGGCAAGTTTTTACGTTATCTGCTTATCGGATTCGGGACGGAAAGGATCATTTCCTGGTTTTGATTTGGGCGATCAGTGTTCGGGTTTGGTAGTGGAAGATTGTTCAGGACAGCGGTATGGAAAATATCTAGCGGCAGTCATTCGTCAGCCACGGTTCTTTTTTCTTTGTTCTTAATTAAAATTTTTATGACAATTCTTTTTCATGAAATAGTATATGGCCCGCTTCATAGCAGGAGAATGGGCAGTTCTCTCGGCATAAACCTGTTACCCTACGATGGCAAACTCTGCTCGTTCGATTGTATCTACTGTGAGTGCGGTTTCAACAAAGATTTCCGCACCAAAACGAAGTTGCCGGACAGACGGCTTGTAAAAGCTGCCCTGGAAGATAAGCTGAAGTCGCTCCGTAAAGAGGAGGTAGAACTTGATGTAATCACCTTTGCCGGAAACGGCGAACCGACCATGCATCCCGAATTTGGCGGAATTATTGCTGACACCGTCGAAATGCGGGAAAAATATTATCCCAAAACAGGGATAAGCGTGCTCTCCAACGGTATGCATATATCAAAAAAAACGGTATTTGACGCATTAAAAAAGGTGGACAATCCTATTTTGAAACTGGATTCCGCCTTCGATGAAACCGTACGGCTGATCGATCGCCCCAATACACCCGGTTACAGTGTTGCAAAGCAGGTAGCATATTACAAACGGTTTCAGGGCAACTTTGTCCTGCAAACCATGTTTTTGAAAGGGACATTTGAAGGAAGCATCATTGACAACACCACAGACAAGGAGGTTTCAGCCTGGATAGAGCTCGTCAGGGATCTCCGGCCACGAGAGGTGATGATCTACACCATAGACAGGGAAACGCCCGCCAGAGAGCTTGAAAAAGCGCCAATCGGCATATTGCAGGAAATAGCTGAAAGGGTAGGACAACTGGGCATCCCCACCACTGTTGCAGGATGACCTGCGAGAAAGGTGCAAGTCAGGGGGATGCCCAGTCCGGATTGTAGAGACTGAAGGAATGCCTTACTGCAAAAAATCAGCCAGTGACCGGTAACGCAGATAACGTATATCGTAAAGCTGTTTAAGACCGGGATGTGGCACATAAACCGTCAGATTGCCCTGTCCCATACGGTCGGTGGCCGACTGCAGCGAATCGAACAGTCCCGCTGCCACCGCTGCAAGCATGGCTGCTCCCAGTGCCCCCGCCTGCTGTGCACGGGCTACGCGGATCGGCACACCCATCACATCGGCCAGAGTTTGCATCACGTAGGGCGATTTCAGGGAGATGCCACCTACGCCGATTACTTCATCCACACGTACTCCTTGCTGTGCGAGGTGCTCCATGATGGCACGCGATCCAAAGGCGGTTGCCTCTACAAGACTCTTGAAAAGCTGTGCCGGAGTGGTTCCCAGGGTGATGCCGGTAATACCACCCGTCACTGTCTGGTCGGCAAAGGGAGAGCGGCGACCGTTTAGCCAGTCTACAGCAACCGGGTCCTCTTCGCGTAACGGCAATCGCGATGCCTCGTCGTTCAGTCGCGAAAGGATCTTCGCATTCATTTCCTCCCTCATCTCGCCGGGCAAAAGCAATCCACTCCAGCCAAGGATATCACGGAACCAGGCGTAAATATCACCGAAGGCTGACTGACCGGCTTCAAGCCCGATGAGTCCGGGTATCACCGAACCATCCACCTGTCCGCTGATTCCCGGAACGGTTCTGTCTTCAATGTCGGTTTTCGGGATAACCACAATATCGCAGGTGGAAGTACCTATAATCTTCACCATCGTATGGGGACGAATACCCGCACCCACAGCGCCCGCATGTGCATCAATGATGCCTACGGCCACATCAATCCCTGCAGGCAATCCAAGACGTCCCGCCCACTCTTCAGACAGTTTTCCGGCACTTGTGTCACTGGTATGCGTATGAGCGCTTAAACGGGCAGCAAACCCGTTTAGCAGCGGATCCAGTTCCGACAGGAATTCCTGTGACGGATACCCTCCCCACTCTGCTGCCCACATTCCCTTATGCCCTGCTGCACAACGGCTTCGCCTGACATTTTCCGGCTTGAGATTGCCGGTTAATAAAGCAGGCATCCAGTCACAATGTTCAATAACGGCATAAGCTTTTTCCCGGATATGCCTGTTGCTTCTCAGCAAATGAAGAGCTTTGGCCCAAAACCATTCGGAGGAATAAATTCCGCCTGAACGGGATGTATAGTCAATTTCCCACGAATGGGCCAGTGCATTTATTTCCCGGGCCTCTACGACCGAAGTATGATCTTTCCAAAGGACAAACATGGCATCGGGATCATCCTCATAATCCGGTAATAGCGCCAGGGGAGTTCCTTCCTCATCTGTAAGACAAGGGGTACTGCCCGTGGTATCGATGCCCAGAGCTACAACAGATGCAATCTCCGCAGGTTTCATCTGGTTTAAAGCACCGTGTATTGCCTCTTCCAGAGAATCTATATAATCCTGCGGATGCTGGCGGTAGCGGTTTGAGGAAGGATCACAGTATAGCCCCTTTTTCCAGCGTGGGTAAGAAGCAATACAGGAGGCCACTTCCTTTCCTGTGGCAATGTTAACGACCAGTGCACGGCAGGAATCCGTACCGTAGTCTATTCCAACAACATACTGACTCATGATTGATTAATTTCCATTGCCGAGCTTTTTACTGCGGGCAACTGTAAAACTATAAAAAGTAATTATTAAAAATGCGGCGGCGGGTACCCAATACGCAAATTTAATGCTCCCTGCCTGATCGGAAAGAATTCCCTGCATCTGGGTCAGTAGGGCGGCACCTGCAATTGCCATTACCATGCCCGACCCGGCAATCTTGGTATCTTCACCCAGCCCCCTCATGCCCAGTCCGTAGATGGTAGGAAACATGGCTGACATGCATCCTGAAATGCCCATCAGCGCATATATACCTACAAAACCTTCTCCATAAATAGTCAGCAATGAGCAAATTACAGCCAGAACACCCAAACCCGACAAAATATTAACAGGTCGGGTATATTTCATTACCCAGGTGCAAAGGAAACGTCCAAGTACAAACAGTACCAGTGAAAGAATATAATAGGTAGCCCCGGCCTGTTCCGCTGTACGGGGCAGGAGTGCATCAAGTCCCAAAAATTCACTCAAGGCGTAAAAACCTCCTGCCAGCGGCTCCACTCCACGCAAGGCCCCGATGATTGCTTCCTGTGAAGGATTCACACCCAGGCCTGCAATAACGGCGTCAAAACCAAGCTGCTGCATGGCGTACCGGATGATGAATGACCATACGGCTATCTGTGCACCCACATAAAAAAATTGTGCAGCAACGCCCCATACATAGTTTTTATTCCTCTTCAAACGGCTCCAGGTAGCTCTCAGATCGAGGCTTTTATCTTCATCCTGTGCCTTGGGCATGACAGTAAACCAGATCAGAAGGAAAAGTACAAGCATTACGAGTCCCAGAATCATGTAAGCGGTGGTTACCGCATTCAGTTCACCGTTCTGAATGTTTATCAGCTCCATTCCGCTTAGTGCATTTCTCTCGGCAGCAGTCATGGTATTTAACTGGGAGAGGACGAAGATCTGGCTCACCAGCACTCCTGTCAGTGCACCAAAAGGATTAAAGGACTGGGAAAAGTTGAGACGCCTTGTTGCTGTGACCGGATCGCCTAACGAGTATACATAAGCATTTGCCGACGTTTCCAAAACCGACAGACCGGAAAAAAGCACGAAAATAGCGAACAGATATGTCGCAAAGCTGAGCGGTGAACTAATACTGTTGGCCAGCATGGCAGGATAAAAAAGCAAAGTACCGGTAATACATAATCCGAGACCGAGCAGCACGCCTGACTTGTAGGTATGTTTTTTGATGAAGATGGCACCGGGAAGTGCAAAACAGCCATAACCCAATAAGTAGCAGACCACCTGTATCCAGGCAGTCTGCGTATCAGAGAGGCTCATGATGCGCTTGAAAGCCGCCAGCATGGTATCGGTCATGTTGTTGGGCACAGCCCAGATAAAAAACAAGGATGTAAGCAGGAAAAAAGGAAAGATAATCCCTGCAGGAAGCAGGCGATGTTTTTCTGAAATTGTATTCATTTTCTTAAGTTGTCAATATTCTGTATTCAGTTGTCGGTTTCTCAGTTAAAAATACGTTTTACCTTATCCAGACTCACGCCAAGTATTTTTTCCGAAATGGGGGAAAGTGAGTCCTCATTACCCACGAAATGGTACACATTGTGTTGGTGTGTGAGGGCTTCACCCGGTTTTAAAAATGCGGCAGGGGAGCTGCTCTCCAGTTCGAGAAAAGGCCCCATTATGCTTCCGTCGTCCAGTGGTCCGTCGTTATATGCATTCAAAGCATCTCCTGCCAGGGGGTTTCTTTCTGGATTCCACTCCTGATTCAGGTAGACGGCTTCCGGAACGGCATCAAACGTAACAATGGTGAGCCGACCTGAAACGGGATCATAATTGCCGGCAACTGTAGTTGTCCGTTTTGCATTCATCCCCAGTTTGCCCCTGGCCCTGCCATCCGTTTTAAAATAGAGGATACCGTTTTCATCAATCAACCGGTCTGCAGGAATCTGGCCAAAATAATCGGAAGTAGCCACCTTCCCAAGCTCGGTCTCTTCTCCTGTATGATAGGGTATTATCGTCACTGCTGAATCAGAGGGAATAAACATGTCGAGCATCCAGATACAGACTGTCCCTGTCTCCGGTGTCCATTCAAAATTATTCTGGTTTGTTATTCTGTTTTCAGTTGAATAGGCTACGGCTCCTACATTTTCCGGAATACTGATTCCAAGTGTGGTTGCAATCTCGCTTCCAGTAATCAGCGACACGGTACGCTCCGCAGCGATATGCAGGTGATTCCCCTTGTAGTTCTGTAGTGACATTTCTTTGGTAAAAGTGGCACTCCCTGTCGTTGCATCACGCACCTCCCACTTCTCAATATCTATTGCCTTGGGGGTATGCCAGTTTGCATATACCTGTCCTTTGCCGGGTTCAAAAAAGATGGAATATTCTCCCCCTTCAGGACCCAGCCACAAGCGGTTTTCTCCACCGAAGCCATTCATATGTTCATCCACAACGCCGGCATCGAAAAATTTGTAATTGACAAACCCGTGACTCCGTCCTTCGGGACCATTGGCCGTGGAGGTAAACACTTTTGCCTGATACCTGGCTGAAAGGATTACCTGCGCCTTTTCGTCTTCCGACTTCAAAACAATCAGGCTGTCTTTCTCCGAGAGATAGTTCAGATCGTATCCGAACGTTCCTTTTTCATAGTTTATTTTCATAGATTCCGCTGTTTTCCTGTTGCCGCAGCAGGAAAGTGTGAACACTCCCCCGATTAATGCTGCAGCCACGACTCCTTTAAATTTATTTCGTTTCTTCATGTTGTTTGATATTGTTTGCGTTAAGAGTCGATCTCCTTATCGTTTCTTCAGTCATCCTACTCTATCCGTTCAAGTGTGATAAGTGTGAGTTCAAAAAGATTGGCTTTCCCGTTGTCTCTGACATGTACTGTGATGGAATTCGTCTGGGGAGTGAGTTGTATATCCCCAACATGTACATTCTCCCTGTAACCGTCTTTTCCTGCTTTGGTTGGTATCCAGTCCGAAAGCTGTTTCTGACGTTGCCATATCTGGAAATCGGCACCTTTGGGGCTTTCGTGGTAATTGAGAAGTACCCTGTACCTACCCTCCGGCACATCGTCCAACATCACTCTTACAGCACCCTTACCGAAGGAGGTGAGGGCAAGTCCTCTGTCGAGGATCACCTGAATACCTTTCACAAGGGTTAATTCCATTAGCTGGGGAAAATAGACATGTTTGGATGGCAAATACACTTCCCTCAATATCTCTACCGGCTCCATCCGTTCCTTCGGCGGTCGATCGGTATAATAAAAAGCTATGGAGGTGTAGTCCACGGGAAAATTGTTCCCCACCTCCCCATGTTCCATTCCATGGAAAATTTCACTTTCAAATGAAAGCTTATCCGAGAGGAAAAAACGATAGCCACCGGTACGGTTCATGGGCAGGGAATAATCGAGCGAGCCATGAATTGGCATGCTGATGCCACGATCCCAGCGATCAAGCAAGGCATACCAGCCTCCATTGTAATAATCTTCGGATCCGGTACCGTGCATACGCATCTTACCATCGACAAAAGTGGAATCATCTCCTTCGAAGAATAGTGTCATGCCTGGTCGAAGTCCCTGCGCGCTGTGGATTGTACCCACGTAGTGACCTTTACCTCTGGCCTCCAGAAAGGTATAGAACTCACCCAGTTCCGGTTTCCCGCGTCTCCATAGGCTGTATAGCTTTCCCTCGCTCTTCGGGTTACGTCCGTTGTCGTTGTAATATACCCTCGTGGTAACCGTGAGGGGATTCTGCTGTACTCCTTCCCTCATTTTATAGATCAGCTTCATGGATGCCGAACGGTCAAATGGCATCGGCAGGTAGCAGTAGTTCGTGGTAGCCTGCCGTCCCATGAGAATGCTACGCATGGCCGGCTTGCCATATGCATATCCGAAGAAATCGGCTACAGGGGCGTAGATCGCTTCTATCTTCTCTTTGTCCCACGATGCAGATAACAACACGTCCTTGTATATACCCTCGAAGGCAGTTCCTCCGTCTATCTCAAACCCGACGATGCGACCGCCACCATCCTTTTCAAAGAAGGAAACCTCCTCTCCGGGCTGCAGGGTCAGGGTTTTCTCTACCATCCGGCCACCTTCAGAGAGGCCTGCATTATAGTTCTTTACAGAGGGGGTGATGTCTGCCCAAAGGGTTGCTACCTCCGACAGGAGATTCTTGTCGGAGGGTGAAAACTCACCGGTCCAGCTTTCCACCTTCTTGCCGGGCAGATTACGATATTGTATCTGATGAAACATCAGATGATCACCCTGAAAGACAATCTTGAGTGATTTTTGAAACGGAATGGGGATATAGCTGTAGTATCCGCCAATTTCATTGCCCACCACCGGTTTCACGAAGGGATATACCTTACCGCTAAAAAGATCCATGAAACAGATCTTCAGACGCGGATTATCCTCACCATCAAAAAAGAAGAGAAGTGTGTCGCTGGTTGGGGTGGGGGTCCAGATCCTGTTCACCACGCCCGGTCCGGTGAAGTCCGCCAGCACCAGGTTATTTCCCTCCTTTCGGATATAAGAGTATTGTCCCGAGAAGCCATCGTTATTACCACCGGTACGGTCGTAACTCGATTCCTGTTCAATGAGCTGCCGTTCTCTGTAGAGAGGGAGCTGATCCACTCTTTTCAGCTGCTCCAGTTCGCTGCTCCAGCGGAAGGGGCTGTTTTGTCCCTGCAGGATGGTAGTACCTGTCAGCAGCAGGATTGATAAAAGCAATGTGGTTATGATCGTACGCATTATGAAAAATTTATTGTTTGATTAGTTCATTTCGAGTTCCTGCCAACCGGGTAGCTTGGGGAAGGCAGCATGTGGTTCATTCTGATACCAGAAGGCAGTGGAGGAGATGTCGGACTGTTGGGGAAGGTATCTGCCGCCATGTCGCCAGCCAAGATCCTGGATAGTGATTTTCAGATCCTTTTTAAACCGGATAGGATCCATCACATGCCAGCGGTACATTCCGAAACGTTGTCCCGCACGGTAGGCATAATCGGGAGAGATTACCTGAACCAGTCCCGCGTAAGGTGTGGTGTAGGGGACATATTTCCCCTGGCGGTCGAAATTGTAGGAACCGCAGAAATAATCCTCCGTACCAGTCCCTATGATGGTAGGGAACTTTTTATCTCCATCCATGAAGAATTTGACTTCGCCTTCACCCCACCAGCCATTGTTGTTCACCTGCCAGGCCATGTAAACTCCCACGTAATGTCCTTCCCCCCTGATACCATCCACGATGGTGTAATCGGATGTAGTATTCACCCTGGTCCTGCGGAACTGTGCATGGAAATAGGCGGCATCATCCGGCACCTCCGTAAGCGTATAATCGATCTGATAGTAGAGATTCATCGGCTGCCCGTCGTTGATGTTGGTCATGGTAATACGTGCTTTTTTGCGGAACGGCATGGTCCAGTAACAATTGAAGGCGCTTCCTGGGTTGACTGTCACCGGTAGTGAGTTAAGATGGGCATATTCATTCCATCCCATGCCGAAAAAATGTCCTACCGGCACTTCCACAGAGGGCTCGGTCTCATCATCCCAATATATGCGGATAATAGAGAAGCGCCAGTTACCGGTGGGAGTCATCCATATATGCTGTATGGCACCGGAACCCTCTATCTCAGCCATGGTGAATGTCTCTCCCGGCTGAATGGTGACGTAGGGATTCACTTTCCATCCCTGTCCCAGATCACGGGAAGCATGGGTGGCGTTGGCAGTATTGCGGGGAGCATCAGTATCGGGAGTAGCCATGCCGCCCTTTCCCTTCTCTCCGGTGAAGTTTTCCGGACTGATGGACCGGGACTCCGAATTGGACAAGCGATAGAGGTTACCCATGTTCATATCCAGGCCGTTAAAATCGCGATTCTGGGCATTAATCAGTGAAAAGGAAATCGCGATGAATGCGATTAGCGTTAGATAAAATGTTTTTAGATTCATAATAAATAATTTTTTTGTCAACGCGTTAAGTTAAATTTATACAATTATTAGATTACCCGATTGAATATTACTGGAATTTTCTGTTTGATGTGGGATCGGTTGGATCAATCAGTTTTTGTTGCTCCAACATGAATCCTATTCACCTCTATTCTACCATACAGAACGTTGAGGTAGGGTGTACCGTTTTTCAGAGATACTGTGCCAAAACCTTTTTCGGTTGATAGGAAAGAGGTGAAATCACCAATTTTTGAATCGATATGGAGCGTCTTGTCAACCGCATCGTATCTTACACCTGTAAGTCCCTGCAACATGCCATAACTTGCCATGGCACGGGCATACCAGTGTCCGCATTCATACTCGTTGAAGGGGTTGCGTACCGTCCCGTCGTAACGTTGCCTGCAGGTACGCACGATATCCAGCCCTTTTTCCACCTCTCCCTTCAGCATCAGATGGCTGGCTACCTGATATTCAATTCCGGTCCATACCTCGTTGCTGTAGACAAAGGGGAGCGACAGGGCACCTCCCTTCGGCCAGGTACAAAGAAGCAGTCCTCCATCTTCACCGCAGGCATAAGTAGGCCGCTGCGGATTGTAGTGATCTTCCAGCGTATGTTTCAGATTGTATCGGTGTACAGCCGTCAGGTGACTTTTCACTTTTTCATCCTCAATCCCTTCCGTCAGCCCGCAGACCGATGCCATCCACATGCCCAGGATCCCGTCTGAAAGGCATCCGGAACCATACTGGTATTTGGGACCTTCCTTCTTCAGCAATGTCACTGCCTCATCGGAATAATTTCCACCGAATGACTGTACTTCTGCAGGATTGGGTGCCTGTAGACCCTCCCAGATAATTTTCTGGATGAAATACTCCCCGTCGAAGAGTTCATTCTCCATATAGCTTTTCCCTTTACGCAACAGTTTTTCGTAGCGGCTAATGGGTAGATTCAGCTCTTTACACATGGCGATCATGGCAGTCAATGCTCCCAGGTAAAAGCTTGTGCACATTCCGTCCGGTCCCCAGAACTCAATGTCATAGGTATTGTGGTGAGGCTCCTCCAGATAGCCCTTTTCTTTCGGATCCCAGGTACGGATACAATAGTCGATACTCTTCTGCACAAAGGGAAATAGACGTTTCATCCATTCCGTATCACCACTGATACGCCAGTCCCTGTAAACCTTCATTATTCCTCCCAACTGACCGTCGGCGGCCGCATGGAAGTCGTGCGTGGTGGGTGAGATGGGAATGTTAGACCGGAAGTTCTGATGTCCCTGTTCATCCTGGCTTACCAGGAACTCCGTTTCACGAAGTGTTCTCTCCAGTGCCGGGAAGAGATGGGGAATTGCCTGAGCGTAATTCCATACATGGGTACAGCTACCATGACAACAACCGGCCTCGTCGTTACAGCCTTCCCATGCCCATAGTCTGCCATCGGCAACACGCAGTATAGTGGGAGATTTAAGGATGGTCAGGTTGGCCGCCACCGCCTCCAGCACCTCTGCCGGCAAGGTAGAGCGGTAAAAAGCATCACGGAACAGTCCGGAATAACTTTTCAATTTTTCCTTCTGGTTGTTCCAGTAACTTATCAACTCGTCCAGATTGCGGAATCGCTTTGCATACCAGGGCCTGTAGTAGGGATCCTTCGCATCCGGTATATCGAGTTGTTCGGGAGTGATTCTTTCCCATCCCTCAAGGTTCTCCTTTTCAAAATCAGCAAGTAGGATTGCGGTCTCTGACGGATTCCTCATCGATTCTTCCGGATTGTCGGTCAGGATAAACTGATCGGCAAGAATATGCCCCCATCCATAGGTGTCGAGATCCACGAATTTCAGTCGGCCTTCTTTGCCCTGATATCCTTTCAGATCCCATATCTGTCCGGTCAGCAGTTCACTGTTGTTCCCGGAGGCTGATTTCACAATTTTGTCCTCGATCACGAGATTGACCGAGGTAAGTTCTTTCTTATTTCCGCCACCGATCAGGAATTTCAGGTACCGTCTGTTAATAGGGAAGGGGGGAGAGATCAGTATGCCCACCTGGCCATCACCTCCCGGGTCAAAGGAGTTCAATAAGCCTGCTCCCTGATAACCGGAAACCGTCTGTTGGTTTTTAACTGCTTGTCTGGTGGTTTTGCCCGTAAAAGCATTACCCGTCACAATGGGATGACCGATTGAAAGATCCGATTTCGGCATATACCAGCAGAAGTTCACCTTGATGGTTTTCTCCTCGCCCGGATTCAATATGAATGGCAGATAGACAGATGCACCTGGAGCAATCCCCTCAATGGGAGGATGGTTCACCACCTTTCCCTCCCTGATGTTGTCCCACAGGATGGTCTGGGCATCGAACCAGCCACCCCTGAACCAACAATGGTCGGTGACTGCGCTGTCGTCGTCGAGATAGATGGCAAAACCACCAGGATGAGTCTCTCCGTTTGCAACTGCCTTGGTTAGACGGAAACCATTCCTCTGTGGTACAATCGTTCCCTTATCATCGATAAAATTCCGGGCATTATAGGAGAAAACGGCTTCAATCTCCTGCCTACCGTTGTTTTTAAACGAATATTCCAAGACGCCTACCGGCAGGCTGGAATTGTCCTCATCGGTGGGTACAAAGGGACTCCATCCCTCTATTTGCACGTCGAGTGGAATATCACTGTCCTTCAGCTTGATTGTAGCAAAGGGAAATCGAGCCAGAAAGGACCCTCTGGAAAACCTGGGTAGTCCGTAATTGCGGTTACCCAGCCCGTTTCCGCTTCCCCTCGGCCCAAACAGCTTCCAGGTTGGAACAGTTGACTCCAGCACCTTGGCGCCTTTTTCCAGTCCTTTCACGCTGATGGCTGCAAAGGCATAGGGCACGCTGTAGATCTCCGGCCTGTTGTTCACGGAAAGATGGGAAATCGCACCAGTACCTTCCAGGCAAAACATGCCAGCACCGATTCCACCGATTGGGAAAGCCACTTTACTCAAGTATTCATTCCGGTATTCACCGTTAAAGTCACGTTCCGTCTTTTCAAGTTGAAAATGCAACGTCTCCGTGTTATTTGCCCTCAACAGGTTTTTATCAGCGGGCAGGAGACCGGAAACACCTGAAGCGGCAAGGGTTCCCAAACCCATTTTCTTAATAAATGATCTGCGATTGGTCATGAAAGTTCCTAGTTTTTTTCAATTATCAAAAAAAATTGTAATCATTGGTAATAGAACATTTCCTGGTTTTTATCCTTACTCATTTCCCCACAATTGGGGATCATTCCCTTTTGCTTTCCGCCATGCATCTCTCCAGCGGTGCATATCCATGTGGTTGATAAAGGGCTTCGGCTGGCGTTGTGCTTTCGACGGAGCAGGAGGAAGCATCGCTGCGCTATCCTGGTACCAGTACGCCACAGTGGCAAGATCAAGGGTGAGGTTGTTATTGTGACCGGTCTCAATGGTTCCTTTTACTTCCGTTTCAAAGAAGATGGGATCATTGATAAAGAAGCGGTATACATGGGTTCGTCCCAACCAGCCTACATCGTTATTCACTCTCGGATAACCGAAATGAGGATGTGAGAACGGCTCTTTCGGACACCAGGAAGTGTTGAAGAAGTCCTCCGTACCGGTACCGATCAGGGAAGGGGTCTTCTCTCCGTCGATAAACCACATGTCATCCCCCTCTCCATACCACATGGGAGTAGGGGAGTGCACGTAGTAATTGATCCCGACAAAATGCCCTTTCCCTTTGGTCTCAATGAAAACATAATTCCGGTCTAACTGGGTATTGGGTTTCCACTCACCTGTCAGCGCCCACTCGGTTTCTCCTTCGGG
The DNA here is from genome assembly GCF_056629195.1 of Proteiniphilum sp. LBM24028. Lineage (NCBI taxonomy): Bacteria > Pseudomonadati > Bacteroidota > Bacteroidia > Bacteroidales > Dysgonomonadaceae > Proteiniphilum > Proteiniphilum sp. LBM24028. Next base: position 3,324,759 of record NZ_CM152817.1, read on the forward strand.
CAAGGCTTTGGACAGGCTGTGATTATACCAGGCATGAAAGCGGCCCATTCCCTCGGGAAGCTCTGCCATCTCCAGAAAATCGATATAGAAATAGAAGGCGTTAATCGTTTTGTCGCTTTGGTTCTCAATCTCAATCCTAGCACCCTTTTCGAATGGCATAGAGAAATAACAGCTCAGTCCGGTTCCCTCTTTTGGTCCTGCAGACAAAGGTAGAGAAGCATAATTATAGCTTTCATTCCATCCTTGGCCGAAAAAAGGCCCGATAGGCGATTCCACGGATGGATAATCGTTTCCGTCCCAATACATCCTGATAATTATATCATTTCTACTGAGTTGGTCGGGTGGTGGAGCAATAGTAATCCAAATATGGTTTATAACACCCACACCATTTATTTCCGCAATAGTTCTTTTTTCACCAGGCTGAAACGGCTCGAGGCGATCTCTGTTCCCTCCTGTTTTATCGGTACTGGAGATCCTTTTGTTCTTTAGGCCCGATTTTATTTGTGCAAGTTCAAACATATCCCCCATAGATCCGGTCTGTGAAAACAGGGGAAGGGTTAGCAGTAAACTTAAAAAAAGAGTGCCTACTTTCAAAAATTTAAATTCTTTCTTCATTGTGTATTCATTAAATTCTTTAAAATTTGACGATTTTTGCCTTAAAACCTCATTTTAAATTTATCTGTAAAGAGGACCGTAAGCGGCACAAGCACGATAGTCGGATCCTTCGTGATCGGAACCAAAAGCCGACCATGCATCGGGTCGGAATATACTGGTTTCATCCACATTATGCATATTCACGGGTATAGACAAAGCCGACGCGAGTGTAATAAGGTCCGCCCCGATGTGTCCGTAGCTTATGGCCCCGTGATTTGCTCCCCAGTAGTTCATCACCTCATAGACATTGGCGAATCGCCCTTTTCCGGTAATACGTGGTACGAAGAACGTAGAAGGCCATGTCTTATCGGTACGCCCATCTATCAGGCGAAAAACATGATCGGGAAAGGTGGCCGTCCATCCCTCAGCAATCTGTAATACCGGCCCCAGACCCTTAATCAGGTTTATGCGGCTCATGGTGACCGGCATACCCGGTTTCGTAAGAAATTGGGAAGAGTATCCTCCGCCTCGCATATATTCTAGCGATGCTGGATACCAGGTTGTAGCTTCCAGCATTTTTTCCACTTCTTCACCGGTAATCTCCCAGAAAGGCTTCATCACCGGATTGCCATTGGCGTCGGACTGCTGGCCGGTACCATCAAGGGTACAGGAACCGGAGTTTTTAAGAAAAATAGCCCCTTGTTTCAATAAACCATCCGGTTTCCATCCGCTGACCCGTTCAATGGCTTCAGGGCTCCAGTAGGTACGTACATCGGCAAAAATTTGTGATCTGTTTGTCAGTAGCTGATTAAACAGCATACTGATCCCATTGAGGTGGTCATCTTCCGTAGCAAAAGTATAAGGTTTGCGGATGCCGTTCCAGTCGAAGGAAGAGTTGAGAATGGCTTCGGAAAAATCACCATCGGGCAGAAAGTCGGTCCACTGACGCTGACCCTGAAAACCGCCGGCAATAGCGTTATGTCCCAAAGCCTCTTCCCCGTAACCCATCCTGTCAAGCACCGGATTTCCGATCATCAGATCACGGAAGATCTGGGTCATTTTCACTACAAATTCCCAATCTTTATCCTTCTGCTCACGATTATGCTTCAGGTGAACTGGATTGTAATCTTCCCCTTCGCGACACATGCATTTTTCTTTCGTCCATTGCATCGCTTTTTTGAATTCATCCTGGTCATATATTCCCAACTGAATCCGGCGCAATATCTCGGTGGCATCCACGAACTCAGTTCGCATTCCCAGATATTCCTGCAGAAAGTCCGGATTCGTCATCGAACCGCCAATTCCCATGGAAACAGATCCAATGGAGAGATAAGATTTTCCACGCATGATCGCCACAGCAAGTCCCGCTCTGGCAAAACGTAGAAGCTTTTCTCGCACATCATCAGGAATAGTATTGTCTCCCACATCTTGCACATCTTTTCCATAAATACCGAAGGCAGGCAAACCCTTTTGGTTATGTACCGCCAAAGCGGCGGAAAGATAGACTGCCCCGGGGCGTTCCGTACCATTAAATCCCCAGATTGCTTTCGGAATCAGCGGATTCATATCGATTGTTTCTGAACCGTAACACCAGCAGGGTGTTACTGACAGGGAAACACCTACATTTTCTCTTTCAAATTTTTCTGCGCACAATGCTGCTTCCTTCACTCCTCCTATACAACTATCCGCAATTACACATTCTACAGGTGTTCCGTCGGGATATCTCAGATTTTCTCTGTACAATTCGGCAGCACTCAAAGCAAGATTCATAGTCGTTTCTTCCAACGACTCTCTGATACCACCCCGGCGGCCATCAATAATAGGGCGAATACCAATTTTTGGATAATTTGTTTTCATCATTTTTGTCTGAGTAAATTTATAAAAGTGTAAGCTCCCTCATTTGTTTTAAGTTATTGTTCTCTACAAACCGATAGAATAGCGTGTAAATATTCCTTCTCCAGGGACCAGCAAAATTTTACACTGTTGTGTTTTATTAAACGTTTAACTTAAATTTCAATCGATCAATTTTGCATCCAGGTAGAATTTCTGGACACCGGTTTCATTTTTTTCAATCTGGTCAAACAGAACTTTCAGTGATTTCTTTGCCATTTCTTCGATCGGTTGTTTAATATAGGGAATCCGGTAAGTAAGTAACTCGAGGGCTTCGGCTTCATCAAAACACATAACCTGTATGTTTCTCTGAATGATTAGCCCTCTTTTCGATAAGGATTTAATTCCTGCAATTGAAATTGAATTGGTTGCAAAGAAAAAGGCATCCACTTTGTTGGGAAGGTTTAATAATTGCGAAACAGCAAGTTCAATATCCTCTCTTAATGATTGATAACTCACTTCCTTCAAATTTTCAGGATTGTATACACCAGCCTCTTCCACGGCTTTCACAAAACCTCTTTTCCGCTCATTCATATGAAACTGATTTTGTTTATAGGATATGAATGCCGGATTTTTACAACCCTTTTCCAACAGTTGCTTTGTGGAGTGATAGCAAATGTCAAAATTATTGATTAATATCGATGAAGCTTCTAAATCGGGAAAGCTTCTGTCAACCAGAACAAGGGGTTTTTTAATTTCCAACAGCGATTGGATTATTTTCTCACCTCCCTCGGCAGGAGTAATAATAAGTCCGTCAACCTGGCGTGAATTGAGGAATGTGATCATTTTTTGCATTTCGTCCAATTTTTCGTTGGTATTCCCGATAATTACAGTATATCCCTCTTTTTCAGCATAATTCTGGATATGCAGTGCCAGCGTTCCAAAAAACACGTTAGATATATCGGCCACAATTAATCCGATGGATTTTGAGTGCCCTATTTTCAATCCTTTCGCAAGACTATTGGGAATATAATTCAGTTCGGCTGCTTTATCCAATATCCGCTGAGACATCTCCTTGCTTACCCTTCCATGCTGGTTTTTTCCATTCAGCACAAGAGAAACGGTAGCCGAAGAGACACCAATTTCAGACGCAATTGTTTTTAAGGATACCTTTTTTAACATTCCGTTGTGTAGTTATACCTGATAACAGATTTTAATGCAAAAAAAACAAGTTAAACGATTAATTACAAATTTTTTTATATGTTATACAGCATAAAAAATTAAAAGTTATAAAAAATAGGTTTTTAATTTACATTAAACATAAACAGGTTTTGATGAACTGATTGTTTAAGCTCTGGTTAAGTTTAAAGTTCGTGTGTTCTTCGGAAAATTCTACACATTAAACCGGAAGTGCATGATATCGCCGTCCTGTACGACATATTCTTTTCCTTCCACGCTCATTTTACCGGCCTCTTTGACTGCATTCTCCGAACCGTAGGCAATATAGTCAGCATACTTGATTACTTCGGCGCGAATAAATCCTTTTTCAAAATCGGTATGAATCACTCCGGCACACTGCGGTGCTTTCCACCCTTTTTCGAACGTCCAGGCGCGGACCTCCTGCACACCGGCCGTGAGAAAAGTTTGCAAGTTTAAAAGGCGGTAGGCCGATTTGATAAGCCGGTTCACCCCCGATTCCTCGAGACCTATTTCCTGCAAAAACATTTGACGCTCTTCATAAGTATCAAATTCTGCTATCTCCGATTCAATCTTGGCTGCTACGATCAGTATTTGGGCATTTTCATTTTTTATAGCCTCACGCACAGCTTCAACGTATGCATTCCCATCTACAGCACTTGTTTCGTCTACATTGCATACATACATTACCGGTTTCGCAGTAAGTAAAAAAAGGCCCTGAGCAGTCTTTTTTTCATCTTTGGTTTCAAACTCCACTGTTCGTGCCGATTCGCCGCGCAACAAAGCTTCACGAATTCTGGCATATACCTCAAAAGCCAGTCTAGCCTCCTTGTCGCCTCCCGTCTTTGCCTGTTTTTCCACCTTGGCAATACGGGCTTCTATCGTCTCAAGGTCTTTCAACTGCAGCTCGGCATCGATGATTTCTTTGTCCCTCACCGGATCAACAACTCCATCTACATGTGTCACATTTTCATCGTCAAAACAACGCAGTACATGCAAAATGGCATCTGTTTCCCTAATATTGGCCAGGAATTTATTACCTAGTCCTTCCCCTTTACTTGCACCCTTCACAAGGCCGGCAATGTCTACTATCTCTACCGTGGTTGGCACAATCTTTTGGGGATGAATAAGCTCGGCCAGTTTATTCAATCTTTCATCGGGAACTGTTATCACACCTACATTTGGTTCAATAGTGCAAAAAGGAAAATTCGCTGCCTGGGCTTTTGCATTCGACAGACAGTTGAAAAGGGTGGATTTACCTACATTGGGAAGTCCCACGATACCACATTGAAGTGCCATGTTGTTTTACTTTAAGTGTGCTTTGTCTAAAAAACGAGGAATGGAGGCAAAGCAAATATTTTTATTTTTTTGCGGGTGCAAAGGTACAAAAAAGGGATCAGTTTATCAATTCAAGGGATCTCTTGCTAAATATAGCTTTTTATAAACCATGACGAGCCGATATTTCCAACATCCGTTCAATGGGTCTCACGGCTTTTAGCCTGATCTCCTCTTCTACAAAAATCTCCGGCTTTTCATTTTTAAGACACAGATATAGCTTCTCCAATGTATTCATTTTCATATAAAAACATTCGTTGCAGGCACAGGTGGAATCTTCCGGTGGTGCCGGGATAAACAGCTTGTCGGGATTCTCTTTTTGCATCTGGTGTAATATACCTGCTTCGGTAGCAACGATAAACTGTTTTTTATCAGAATGAGTGGCATATTTAAGTAGGGATGAAGTAGAACCTACGTGGTCAGCCACTTCAAGCAAATATTTCGGACATTCGGGGTGAGCAAGGAGTAAGGCCTCCGGATATTCTTTTTTTAAAGCCAGTATTCTCTCAAGCGAAAATTGTGCATGCACGTGACAGACACCATCCCAGAGCAACATACTCCTTCCCGTGAGTTTATTGATATAATCACCAAGGTTTTTATCGGGACCGAAAATTATCTTTTCTTCTTCTGGAAGTGATTCAACTACCTGCTTGGCATTTGTTGATGTAACAACGATATCAGTCAATGCTTTCACCGCTGCACTTGTATTCACATAGGAGATCACGGTATAGTCTGGATGGGACTGCACAAATTTCTCAAAGTCATCTGCTGGACAACTCTCCGCCAAAGAACAACCGGCCATCAAATCGGGAATAAATACCCTCTTTTCAGGACTTAGAATTTTTGCTGTTTCTGCCATAAAGTGAACACCACACAGTACAATGATATCTGCCTTGGTTTTCGCTGCCCATTGAGCCAGTGCAAGACTATCCCCTACAAAATCGGCGATATCCTGTATATCGGATTCCTGGTAGTAATGCGCCAAAATAATGGCATTTTTTTCTTTTCTTAATAGATTTATATTTTGAATGATCTCTTCCTTTGTCATAATCTATTTATTATATATATAGTTTTAAATAAAAAAAGAAATATGATGATAATGATTGCCTGTTGAAATTGTTGATTAATTTATATTCTAATTTATCCGAAAAAGGTTATCGAATAAATGCGGAATGATATCATTTGTTTTCAACAGATATATATTACTTTTTCTATTCATAATCAGCAATCTATAAAAGTTTTCAACTGCTGTTCACAAAAGGCAAAGTTAATAATTTATTTCGTTTTCTTCCCTATTGGTCTGTTGAAAAGCAATGGAAACTTTGCCGTAAAAAATGTATAATAAATTTGTAGATATGCAAAATATTTTTATTCCAAAATCGGTTTTGAATAAAAAAAACAAATTATCAATTTCTTTCTACAATTCCTGCACAAGTTATCCACAATTATCAGTTTCTTCCAAAATTGTCTCAATGAACTAAAAAATAAAGTATTAAAAAGAAAAATGAATAATTATATATTGTTAATACTCTTTTTTACCTCTTTTTGTAGAACAAAGTTTTTATACTTTTGTTTCTATATATTGGGAAGGTGAAGAAACTATATTCCATACTATCTGCTTGCTTGCTGATTTTTCTGACTTACTCCTGTATGTCGACAGTAAAGATAACGTCCGTGGTAGAGAAAGACCGGGAAGGGGACTTTCTGCTCAAATGGGAAGTCAGTCCCGATCAGGAAGGAAGCATAGATATCTACTCCTCGCTTACCGACAGTTCCCTTACAAGTTTTACGCCGGTGGCTACGTCACGTATTGCCGATCAGGTACTCCGCGTGAATCCCACAGGCTCAGGTTTAAGGGAGTATTTCATTTTGCGTACGGCTGGTGTACAGTCGGGTGTGGTGGCAAACCGGGTTATTGAGATGAATAACATCAAAAATTTCCGCGACGTCGGCGGTTACTTTACAACCGACAACCGGCAGATGAAATGGGGTGAGATCTATCGTTCCGGGAATCTCAGCAACGCTACCCTTTATGATCAGGAACGTATCCGCCGGTTGAAAATAAAGACGGTAATTGATTTTCGTTCCGAAAGAACTGCAGGAAAATATCCAATACTCCTTCATCCATCCATCAGAAAAATAGCTTTACCCCTGGCTCCCATGGATGCAGGAAAGCTGGATGAACAAATGAAAGATGAACATTTCGATCGCAGCGATGCCATCCGGTATGTGCAGGAGGAGTATATAAATCTGGTAGAAAATCATAAAACTCAGTTTGCTGAAATGTTCGATCTGCTTGCCAATGATAGTAATTATCCCGTCCTTTTGTCAGGTTCATTGGGCAAAGACGGTGTGGGAATAGCCACTTATTTTATTTTATATGCCATAGGAGTGCCGCAGAGTACCATTGAGCAGGATTATATGCTCTCCAATCAGCATATTGATCCGGCCAAAGCTGAAATAGATGCCAGAAACCTTTCCGAATCAATGCAAGAAGCCGTAACGGCGATGTTGTCGGTCAACAGGGCCTATCTCAATTATGTGGTAGATTACATCAAACAACAATATGGATCTGTGGACAATTATCTGGAGAAAGAACTTAGAGTGACGAGCGGCAAAAGAAATTTATTAAGAAAATTCCTACTTTATCCTTTCTGATTCACATTTATTCGATTTATTTTCATACCTTTGCAGCCGATTTTTTTTAGGTGGTTTTTATATCCTTTACCAAAACAGGTTATAATCATCCCCAAAAATCACAGACAGACATTGAATTTTCTCTCATCTTTATAAAGTTGGTAATGTGGAGTACGGAGAAAGATCAATACACCCACATTTATAATTTATACAAATGAGTACATTTCAAGAACTGGGTATAATCCCTGAAATTCAGCAAGCGGTTGCGGAATTGGGATTCGAACAGCCCATGCCGGTACAGACAGAGGTAATTCCTCAGTTGCTGGCCAACACACGCGATATTATCGCGCTCGCACAAACAGGAACCGGAAAAACAGCTGCTTTCGGGATTCCAATTATTCAGAAAACAGACATCGGTTTGCTGTCACCACAGACTCTTATTCTCTGCCCCACGCGGGAACTCTGTTTACAGATCGCGGGTGACCTCACCGACTATTCTGCATATGTGGAAGATATAAAGATTCTTCCGGTATATGGCGGATCGAGCATCGAAAGTCAGATACGTACCCTGAAAAGAGGGGTCCATATCATCGTGGCTACCCCCGGAAGACTTATCGATCTGATTAAGCGTAAGACAGTATCACTCAGTAACGTACATACCATGGTGCTGGATGAAGCAGATGAGATGCTGAACATGGGTTTCTCTGAGGACATCGATGAAATTCTTTCCTATCTGCCGCAGGAGCGGAGCATGTTGCTGTTTTCTGCTACGATGCCGAAGGAGATTGAAAAGATTACCCGGAAGTATATGCAGGATCCGATAGAGATTACTATCGGTCGAAAAAATGAAGGAGCACAAAACGTGCGACACATCTACTTCATGGTGCATGCCAAAGACAAATACCTGGCATTGAAGCGTATCGTGGATTACTATCCCAATATTTACGGTATCATCTTCTGCCGTACCCGCAAAGAAACCCAGGAAATAGCCGACAAGCTACTCCAGGACGGCTATGATGCAGATTCATTGCATGGTGATCTCTCGCAGGCACAGCGTGACTTTGTGATGGCAAAATACCGGAATCACAATCTCCAGCTTTTGGTTGCGACCGATGTGGCTGCACGCGGACTGGATGTGGACGACGTGACCCATATCATCAACTTCGGATTGCCCGACGACTTCGAGATCTACACGCATCGCAGCGGGAGAACCGGCAGAGCTGGAAAGACAGGTACCTCAATATCCATCATCCATACCAAGGAGAAAGGGAAAGTTACACAGATCGAAAAACTGATCAACAAGAAATTTGAGAAAAGAGAAATTCCCAAAGGGGATGTGATTTGCGAGAAACAGTTGTTCAACTTTGTGGATAAGGTTGAAAAGGTAAAGGTAAACGAAGGGGAGATAGAACGTTTGTTGCCTTCCATATTTCGTAAACTGGAATGGCTGGAGAAGGAGGATATTATTAAACGTATTGTTTCCCTGGAGTTTAATCGTTTAATTGAGTATTATCAGCTGGCGGAAGAAATAGAACAACCGCAGGAATACCCATCCAGACGGGGGCGCGATGAATCACGCGGAAAAAGAGGAGAGAGACAGGAGAATGGATCACGTAAGGCTGAGAAAGGATATACCCGTTTGTTTATCAACGTGGGTAAAATTGATAATGTGAACCCTGCCACCCTCATGGGCTTTATTAACGACAATGTAAAGGGGAAGGTACCAGTAGGACGTATCGACCTGATGAAAAACTTTTCCTTTTTTGAAGTACCGGAAGAGCTTGCGGGAAAAATTGTCAATACTTTTCGCGGCATGTATATAGAAGACCGGAAGCTGATTGTACAGCTGGCACAGGAGGCTGAGAGATCAGGAAATGGGAGAGCTAAATCTGAATTTGGCGGGAAAAAGCGAAAAAATAAAAAACGGTATTAACTCAATCAACTATAAACAAGTCGAAACGGGGCCTCAGCCCCGTTTTTTTATGTGCCCTAAAATCTTAACAAAAACGTAGCGCAAGTGTAGCCGTTCTGTAACATTTATAACAGACCTTTGTGCCCTGAAATCCCACAAATAAAATTGGCATATTAAGTAATATGAAAGTGTTTAATATTTGTAGAGCATGGCTGTTATGGTGTACCGTTTCGACTTTAATGGCTCTTTTTTTACTGTTATCCTGCAAAAACGATGCGGAAACACATTCCGGACAACTACATGATCCCTCGAAACCGGTTGTCGTGACAACCTTTTCACCGACTGAGGGAGGAGCGAAAGATAAGATCCTATTAAATGGAGAGAACTTCGGGACAGATGCCAGCCGGATTGAAGTCTATTTCAACAACAAGAAAGCGGCAGTGGTTTCTTCCAGCGGTAATCGTATTTACGCTATCGTACCCCGCCTGCCGGGCGATAAACCGGTAATCAAGGTGGTGGTGGGTGAAAATTCTGCCACATACGATGAATCCTTTCTGTATACTCCGCAGGCACAGGTAACCACGGTGACCGGGAACGGCACGCAAGATTTCCTCGAGGGGCCACTCGATCAGGCTCATGTGTATGGAAAGTATCTGGACCTGGATGCCGAAGGGAATCTCTTTATGTCATGGCGCGATGGCGGTACCTGGGGGGTAGCCCGGATCAGTGAAAAGGAAAATATAGTTACCGCATTATATGAGGCCAAAACGACAACAGAACGTGTATTATACGCAAACGGACTTACAGTGGACCGTGCGACCGGTATCCTTACTGCTTCTCATGAATCGGTGCCGGAGGTGTTCTTCTCCTTTGATCCTCGCGAAGCATGGAACCCCCGTCAGCGAAACGCCAAATTCTCTGCATCAGACTATGCTTCGATCGTGTGGAACGACCGTTATGCCAACTTTGTTACGTTCAGTCCTTACGACAATCATCTCTATACCCGATTCCGGGATGGAAAGATCGCCAGAATTAATCCGGATACGTATGAGGCCACGATCATTCACCAAGGCCCTTACGGATCGCAATATGGACAAGGTATTAACCCCAAGAAGCCATGGGAACTCTATATTACCCTGCATTCCAATGCAAGCCCCGTGGAATTCAGACAGGGTATCATGATGCTTGATCTACGTAATCCCGATAGCGGGTTTAAACGTCTGAATGCACCGGGAGGAAGTGGCTTTCGTGATGGCCCCGTCGAAGACGCCTTATTTAACTATCCCAAAGATATCAAGTTCGATAACGATGGAAACATGTTTATCGCTGACTACGGAAACCATTGTGTCCGCATGCTCTCTGCCGATGGCATTGTCTCCACAGTGGCCGGCCAGCCGGGTACTGCAGGCTACAAAGATGGTGGCCCAGTGCAATCACTTTTCAGAAACCCCTGGGGTGTCGCCATCAATGAACTGGGAGAAATTTATATTGCCGATTGGGGAAACGCCCGGATTCGCAAATTGGTTATAGAATAATAAATCTACTGATAAAATGAAGATTATCCACACTTTGTGTGTCCTTTCCTTGTGCCTTTTGCATACGGTTGCTTACGCACAACAAACAGAACAATTAAGTATCTCCGGTACCGTGCTCGATGAGCTTGGCAAACCCCTTCCAGGTGTTTCAATATATGTGAAGGACAGACCCACTGCAGGCATTGCCAGTAATGACAAGGGAAAATTCTCCATTAAAGTGGAATATGGCGACCGGTTGGTTTTTACTTTCGTAGGCTATGAGCCGATGGAGCACGTCTCAATAAAATCTGTTGATAACCTGGTCATGCAATTCACCGAAATGGGAGTGGGACTGGAGGAATTCGTCGTAGTCGGCTTGGGAGCAAAAGAAAGAAAAATCAGTTCCGCGGGGGCTATCACTACGGTGGGCGTGAAAGAACTCCAATCCCCGGCTCCATCTATCGCCAACTTGCTTGGTGGTCGGGCGGCAGGCGTAATCTCCTTGCAAAACAGTGGTGAACCGGGAAAGAACATATCAGAGTTTTGGGTGCGCGGCATCGGTACATTCGGTGCCAGCAGCAGTGCTCTCGTGCTTATAGACGGTTTGGAGGGTGACCTCAACACGATAGATGCCGCCGATATCGAGAGCTTCTCCATCCTGAAAGATGCCGCTGCTACCGCTGTATATGGAGTAAGAGGAGCCAATGGGGTGGTGCTGGTCACCACCAAAAAAGGGACCGTAGACCGCATACAGATTACAGGCAGGGCAAATCTTACCTTATCGGGACTAAACCGTCTACCGGATTATTTGTGTGCCTATGATTATGCCCAGCTGGCTAACGAAGCCAGTGTAGTTCGTGGTGATGCCCCCCTGTACGACGATACGGAGATGGGAATCATCCAGTATGGTATGGATCCGGATATGTACCCGGATGTAAACTGGCAGGACGAAATTCTGAAAAATAACTTTTGGCGCCACAGCTATTACGTGAGTGGACGGGGTGGGAGTGAGGTAGCCCGTTATTTTCTCAGCCTGGGTGCAAGCAGTGAATCCGCTGCTTATAACGTAGATAAAAACAGTATTTACAGCTCCAATGTAGGGTACGATACCTACAATTACAGGATAAACCTCGACCTGAACCTCACCAACACGACTACTGTCTACTTTGGTTCAGATGGTTTCTATTCTCAGTTTGATCAGCCGGGAATCGCAAATACGAGTTATATCTGGAACGCGCAGGCCCGGCTCACTCCGCTGGCTATCCCTACAATCTATTCCAACGGTCTCTACCCCGGTATCGGCGATGCTGCACAATCCTCTCCATATGTGATGATCAACCGTACCGGGAAAGCCTCTGACCAGGCGTTTAAAGGGAAGGCTACGTTGGCATTGAGCCAGGATCTCTCCAGTCTGTTGGATGGGTTGAAATTCAGGATTCAGGGAGCCTACGATATTCACAGCTTCTTCTCAGAGAGAAGATATATTCAACCCTCTCTCTACGAAGCTACCGGACGTAATTACGACGGCTCACTCATCATGCTTGAAAGAGTACAGGCGAAAAGCGCTTCCTACAGCAAATCCACCCAACAGTATCGCAAGTATCACCTGGAAGCTGTACTTAATTATGATAAGATCTTCGGAGAGGATCACCGCACATCAGCGTTGGTTTATTATTACATCAGTGACGCCAAGCATTCGCAAGACGCGACAAACAACCTCGAAGCCATTCCACTGCGTTATCAGGGAGTTTCAAGCAGGTTGACTTATGGTTTCCGTGACACTTATTTCTTGGATGCTAACTTTGGGTACACCGGATCCGAGAATTTTCAGCCGGGCAGGCAATATGGATTTTTTCCATCAATTGCCTTGGGATGGGTGCCGACAAGCTATGATTTTATGCAGGAGGCTGCGCCATGGATGAATTATTTCAAGATCAGAGCTTCATACGGTAGTGTGGGAAACGACCGCATCACCAGTATACGTTTTCCTTATTTGACCAAGGTCAACGAAGGTACCGGATCTGTATGGGGTGTACCGGGAATTGAGACAATAAGCGAGACACGTATCGGGGCAGACAACCTTGCCTGGGAGAGGGCAATCAAATCGAACCTCGGATTTGAAGGCAAGCTTTTTAATAACAAGTTGGATTTTGTAATCGATTTTTTCAAAGATCAGCGGAACGGTATCTTTCAACAAAGGGTGCAGGTTCCGGAGTACGTGGGCGTGATCTCCAACCCCTTTGCCAACGTGGGACGCATGAAGAGTTCCGGAGCCGACGGAAATATCAGTTATTCCACGGATATTACTCCCGAGCTGGGTTTCACAGTACGGGGAAACTTCACCTATTCAAAAAACAGTGTGCAAAACTGGGAGCAGGCCTACCTCGAATATCCTTATCTGGAGTATAATGGTTTCCCCTACAACTCCATCCGAGGGTACCAGGCACTCGGTCTCTTCAAAGATGAGGATGATATCAAATACAGCCCGCAACAGACCTTTGGGCCGGTGATGCCCGGAGACATCAAGTATAAGGATATCAATGGTGACGGGGTGATCAACAGCATGGATAAAGTACCCTTGACGCATAGCAATTATCCATTGACGATGTATGGCATAGGCGGGGAGCTGCGTTACAAAAAATTTACGCTGGGAGTGTTGTTCAAAGGAACCGGAAAGACTTCGTTCTTTTATGTGGGACAGTCCACTAGCGTGAATAGTGTGACAGAAGTAAACGGCATGGGTTACATGCCTTTTTTTCAGGGTAATCAGGGCAATGTGCTCAGCCTGGCTGCCGATCCTGCGAATCGGTGGATACCCAAGGACTATGCGTTGGCACATGGCATAGACCCTGCTTTGGCTGAAAACCCCGATGCACGTTTCCCGCGACTGCAATATGGTAACAATGCCAATAACAGTCAGCTTTCTACTTTCTGGGAGGGAGATGCACGCTACCTGCGTCTACAGGAAGTGACATTGAATTATCATCTCAATCATGATTTTATTAAGAAGTTCGGAGTCTCTTCCATCGACTTGCAATTTGTTGGCAACAACCTGTACATTTGGGATAAGGTGAAAATTTTTGATCCGGAACAGGCAGCATGGAACGGTCGTATTTACCCGATACCTACAACCTACGCAGTCCAGATATATCTTAATCTATAATATTACAAAATATAAAGCGCAATGAAGAATTCGATAAGTATCAAAAAGATAATCCTGGGAGTAGTTGTGGCTTTAATCAGCTTCGCGACAACCTCTTGTAAGGATTATCTGAATATAGATAATTACTTTGACGACGAATTTAATATTGATTCAGCATTCGTCAATGCCCGCTATATTGAAGCTTACATGTGGGGGGCTGCGGCGATGTTTCCAGACGAATCACAGACTATCAGGTTTGGTTTCACTCCCGGGCCAATGGCTGCCGATGAAGGATTTAACGGGTTAACAGGCGGGGGTTCCAGCAATGTGTATTATGGAATGGATTTTGCTACCGGGCGCATTACTCCTGATTTTTTTGGAGATTCCAACCCCAACCTGAATCAATGGAACAACTTTTACAAAATCATCCGTAAGACAAATAATGTTCTGCAAAATCTTGGTATGCCCAGAGATCTGACCACCGCCGACCGGCTACGGATTGAAGGATATACACGCTTTATCCGCGCATATGCCTACTATAACTTATTGGTGGACTATGGCCCGCCAATTCTTCTGGGAGATGAAGTGGTAAATACCAACGAGTCGTTGGAATATTACGATCGTCCGAGAGCAACCTACGACGAAGCAATGGAATATGTTTGCGGTGAGTTTGAGAGGGCAGCGGAACTGCTTCCCGAGGAAGTGGGTATTCTCGATTTCGGTCGCCCGACCAAAGGAGCTGCTTATGGCTTAATCGCAAGACTAAGACTGATTCATGCCAGTCCATTGTTTAACGGTGGACCTGTTGCCAGTTCCTATTTTGGAAGTTGGAAGCGCTCCACGGATGGTGTACACTACGTATCCCAGCAATACGATGAAAGTCGCTGGGCATTGGCGGCAGCAGCTGCCAGAAGGGTGATCGATATGGGCATTTATAAGCTCTATACGGTAAAAGCAGATGAGAATACTCCTGCACTCCCTGTAGGGGTAACCACTGATCCGAATTTCTATGGTAGCTATCCTGATGGAGCCGCAGGAATCGATCCTTTCAGATCCTATTCTGATATTTTTACCGGGGAAGCCGTATCGGCGATTAATAAGGAACTGATCTGGGGTAGAAACACCTCCTATCTCAACGAGTATATCAGCCGGGGCTCTTTTCCTCCCTCGCTGGGTGGCTGGGGACGTTTCTGCGTGACACAAAAGGTGGTAGATGCTTACCTGATGGCAGACGGTCGCACCAGAGAAGAAGCGCGTGGTGATACGTACTTTGAGGCGGTAGCCGACCTTCCTGCGGGAGGAACCTTTGACGATCTTTTTACCGAACAGCCGAAGTCGTTCTCAGGATACCCGATGAACGCCGGCGTATTTAAAATGTACGACAACAGAGAGATGCGCTTTTATGCCTCTGTAGGTTTTAATGAAGCGGTTTGGCAGGCATTGTCCAGCACAACACAGCATATGCACACAGCAAAATATTACTACCAGGATGTTGACGGCAGGGGAGGTGTTACTGCGACTTCGCCAAACTACCCGATCACGGGCTATGTGATCAAGAAGTATAATCACCCCTATGATGCATTTAACGGTACCGGGGCACGTCATATACCGAAAGCATACCCCATTATCAGGTACGCAGAGATCTTGCTGTCATATGCCGAGGCACTTAACAACTTAACGGGTAGCCATAATATCCAGCTGGGTAATCAGCAATATACGCTTACCCGAGATATCGATGAGATCAAGAACTCCTTTAATCTGGTTCGCTACCGCGCCGGACTACCCGGCCTGTCGTCGGATCAATTGAACAGCAAGGCCGAAGTGCAACAAGCGGTTGAACGTGAACGGATGGTGGAGTTTTTATGGGAGAACAGGCGTTTCTACGATGTGCGTCGCTGGGGCATCTACGAAGAGTCGGAACGTGAACCAATCCGTGGAATGAACCCCGATGGTGCCGACCGTGAGAGTTACTACAGACGTACCATTCCGGCCACATCGTCTTATCTTTCCCGTGTAGTAGACAAAAAACTGATCTGGGTACCCATTCCTCGTTCCGAGACGCGCAGATTACCTTCGCTGGATCAGAATCCAGGATATAATTAAGATTTAGTAGAACAAGCAGAAAACGATACAAAACAGATGAAACAGATATTATTGGGCTTAATGATATTGATGGGGATCGTGACATCCTGCAACGACGATGCGATCTTTGAAAAGGAGATGTATAAAAATGAAGTTGCCTTGATCAGCAGCGACTACTACAACTCTTTCAAGGAAGTAGTTCATTTAACCGGTGAGGAGGTGACAGGGTATATTGCTGTCTCGGTGGGTGGCACACATGCACCCGGAAATGATTTGATTATAGGACTGGAGGAAGACCCGGCACCCTTGGCATTGTATAATTATTCACTTTATGATGCCGATGAGAGCCTGTATGCCAGGGCACTCCCCAATGATAAGTATGAGATTGCCAAGTATGAAATTCATGTTAAAGCTGGCGAACGTACCGGAAGGACCATGATCACATTGCGACCCGAGGGTCTTTCGCCTGACTCAACCTATTTTATAGGATTGCGTGCCACCGATATTTCCGGCGTAGCGCTTAACCCGAAAAAAAGTACGATCCTGTATCAGGTACTTCTGGAAAACGACTATGCTTCTCAGGCAACCAATTCATTTTATACAATGACAGGGATGGTTGACGGCATGGTGACAGCTGCAAACAAAGAGCTTTTTCCCCTCACCCACAACAGTGTGCGAATGATCGCAGGAAATGAGACATTTGTCTCCACTGTGACAGCGCTCGAAGAGAGTTCGCTAATCCTGGAAGTGGCAGAAGATGGCCACGTAATGATTAAGCCTTACGGCACAATTCAGGTGACCCAACTGAATGATGATCCCAAATATCCGAACAAGTTTATGATTGAAGAGGCTTACGGACAGAAGACCAATGTTTTTTTGCTGTCGTACGCATATACGATCGGGAAAGTGACCAAGGTCATGAAGGAGCGTGTTGAAATGCAGATGAGGAACTAGAATAAAACTCTATCGCTGTAAATGAAAGTGAGGATGGTCGCCCCGTTTTTTTATGTGCCCTAAAATCTTAACAAAAACGTAACGCAAGCGTAACCGTTCTGTAACATTTATAACAGACCTTTGTGCCGAAAATGTAACTTAATATTGAATTTGTGACACGTAGATTTGATTTGTCAAAATTTTTGTCCGGTCTGTTTTTATTACTCCTTTTCTTTACGCTTTCTGCTCAAGCTCAGACAGCCACCATCAGGGGCACAATCACGGACGCAAAAACCAACGAGCCGCTCATCGGCGCATCGGTATTAATAGAGGGAACTACCAGCGGAGCTGCAGCCGACTTAGACGGTAATTTTGTTATTCACAACGTAGGTTCAGGAACACATACCCTTATTGCATCCTATGTTGCTTACCAATCCGTCGCCATAACAGACGTTGTGGTACAAAATAACCAGGAAATCGTCGTAAATATTCAAATGACTTCTGACGATATTAGCTTGGAAGAAGTAGAAGTAGTGGCACGTGCCAACCGCGAAAGCGAGAACATCCTGTTGATGGAACAACGTCAGGCGCTCGTGGCTACCCAGGCTGTGGGAAGCCGGGAATTATCCAGAAAAGGTATTGGCGATGCCAGGGCCGCGGTAGCTCAGGTATCTGGCATTTCCCGTCAGGAAGGGGTGAAAAACGTGTTCGTCCGTGGACTGGGAGACCGTTATAATGCTACTCTGCTGAACGGATTTCCTATCCCCTCGGAAGATCCGGAATATAAAAATATTGCGTTGGAGTTTTTTGGAACTGATGTCATCCAGAATATCGGTATAAGCAAAGTTTTTAGTGGAAGCAGCTATGCTGACGTGGGGGGTGCACTTATCGACATCACCTCAAAGGAACTGATAGATGAGAAGGCTTTGAATATCGATCTTTCGGCTGGCTTGAACAGTGCTGCAATGGGAAGTGATTTTTTGCGTCAGGAGGGTGCCAATTATTTTGGATTTACCAATACAAGACAACCGGTCGCCAATCAGTTCAATTTTCCCAATAGTCTTGATCCTTTGAAGGTTTCTGTACCGATGAATCACAGCTTCGGTCTTTCCGGTGGAAAGATGTTCCATATGGGTGAAAACAGAAATCCTCTTTCTTTTTTTATGGTCGCATCACATAGTTCTGATTACTCCTACACCCGGGAAATCGTACGTAACTCCATCACAAGCGGGCTTGTCTACCAGGATCAGGAAGGTGAAAAGTATTCACAAAATGTTAACCAGCTTGTATTGGGTAATCTGAATTACAACCTGAACCGTAAACACAGCCTGCAATATAATTTCATGTTGATTCATGCCAACAACCAATATGTAGGCGAATATTCAGGTAAACATGGTGAACGGCATCAGGACAGTGAAGACTATATGGGTTTTCATCGTAGACAGCAGTCGAACGATAATTTGCTTATTACCAATCAACTACACTCCGACTGGAAGTTGACGGATAAACTGAATCTGGAAGCGGGTGTTTCTTATAATGTAATCAAAGGTCTGGAACCCGACCGCCGTGAAAATTACCTCTCCAGGATGACGGATGGTTCTTATATTCTTACGGGGAGCAACCGGCAGAAGCGTTTTTTCTCAACCTTGAAGGAAAATGACATCAATACGAAAGCAAATCTGACTTACAGATTGAATGACCGCTTTAACAGCGGCAGATCATCCATTATGTTTGGATATACAGGACGATTTGTGGATAATCACTTTGAAGCTGTGGAGTACAACTTTACGGCTGTACCCGGTACCATTTCCATGGACCCGCTTCAGCTGGATAATTTCTACAACGATTCAAACCTGAAAGCCGGACTTTTCGAGATGACCAGAGGCGACACCAATTCATATGAGGTTACCAAATTTATACACTCCGGATTTGCGGAAGGTACGTGGCAGTTATTCCAAAACGTCACCGGTAATATCGGTTTGCGTATGGATATTGCGGATATGACGGTGAATCACCATGTACAGCATGTGCAACCGGGCGAAGAATCTATCCGGAAAAACTACTTTTTACCCAGCTTAAACCTGAAGTACGACCTGAACGATAAAAACAGTATGCGTCTGGGAGCAAGCAAATCCTATACATTGCCCCAATCAAAAGAAATATCACCCTATCAGTATGTGAATATTTCCTTTTCCAGCCAGGGTAATCCCAATATAAGACCATCAGATAATTACAATGTTGATTTGAAGTGGGATTATTACATGGGCCCCGGTGAGCTGTTGACATTGACAGGATTTTATAAATATATTGTAAATCCCATAGGTCGGGTGGATCAGGGTAATTCGGCAGGACTCCTTACCTATGACAATATCAGTGATCATGCCGTTGTGGGTGGTATGGAATTTGAACTCAGGAAGAATCTTTTCAATCGTTTCAACACTCAATTGGAGAAGATGAATAGACTCTCCGTCGGATTAAATGCATCCTACATATACACTAAACTGAAATTGGACATTCTCAATACTGAGCCCAGGAAGAGCGGACTCGAGGGAGCATCACCCTTTCTTGCAAATCTCGACTTGTCCTACACCCACACCAGAAAAGAGAAGAGCTTTTTAGTTTCTCTCATTTTCAACTATTTCAGTAATCGTATCCATACCATAGGTGCCAAGGGGTTCAAGGATATTATCGAAGAAGGCGTACCCACTCTCGATTTTGTATCTTCATACAGTTTAAACAGACAACTTTCGCTGAAACTGAAAGCACAAAACATGCTGAATTCAACTTACCGGTTATCGAGGGAAAGCAGTGTGTCGAATGAGAAGGTAATACTGAACGAGTTTAAAAAAGGACAAAATATAAGTCTTGGCGTAAGCTACGAATTTTAAATGCGGATAATTTGTAATATTATTAATTTTAATTGGACAAAAGATGAAAAAGATTTTTTTGAACTTCTTAATGTTTGCAGCACTCCTGACACCTCTTGTGTTAGCTTCGTGCGGTGAGGATGACAACAACGAAACGGACCCGGTTGAAGACAATAAATTGTCTGGTTCAATCAAGGATACAAAAACGCTTGACGCAAATGTGGAGTACCTGTTAACAGGTCCGCTTCTTGTGGAAGAGGGGGGTGTTTTGAACATTCCTGCGGGAACTACCATCAAGGCACAGCAAGGTTTTTCAAGTTATATTCTGGTATTGCAGGGAGGAAAAATCAATGTAAGAGGAACTGCCTCGGCACCAGTAAAGATGATTGCCGATAAGGAAAGTGCCGGACAAGGGTATTGGGGAGGATTAATCATTAATGGCAGAGCGCCTTTGGCTTCACCCAGTGAGGTGGGAAGTACCGAGGTAAACTCAGCCTATGTATACGGAGGTACTAATGCAGCAGATAATTCTGGAGAATTGACATTCCTTATCTTGGGAAACACCGGGGCACGCTCAAGTGCCGACGTGGAACACAACGGTCTCACTCTGAATGGTGTGGGTAATGGTACCAAAATAAGTGATCTTTATATTTATGATGGTGCTGATGACGCAATTGAATTTTTTGGCGGTTCTGTTAATGTAAACAATCTGCTGGCAGTAAATTCGGATGACGATATGTTCGACTTTACACAAGGATATAACGGCACATTAAAAAATGCATACGGTATCTGGGAAGCAGGTTATTCAAGCAGTGAATCTGACCCCCGCGGAATAGAAGCTGACGGAAACCTGGATGGTGGCTATTCCGGACATCCAAACCAATCTGACTTCAGGGTGGAAAATATGACCGTCGATCTGAGGCTTGCTGCCGTGAGCTTTGAAGCAGCCGATAAACCTAAAAGGATGCAGGACGTGATTAAGATCCGTCGTGGCGCAAAAGCCACCGTCGTGAACGCACTTGTAAAAGGTACCGGAACGGTGGAAGATTTGGTTGATCTTACCGATTCAAAGGGAGTGGCCGCTGTAGGTACAACCATCAGCCTGACCAATGCACTGACCAATGCACCCCAGCGTCCCACGAATCCTGTGATCGCGCCAGGTGTTACCATTGGTGGCAGCAACACAGGCTGTCCGACCAACATTTTTGCCTGGACGGGTTATCAATTCTAATCAGACACGGGTCTCACAATAACGGAAAAAGTACCCTGATGAATTTAAGGGGTGCTTTTTTCATTATTCGTTTGCTTATTAATTGTATCTTTGTTAGTAAGCTATTAATACCTACTCCTATGAAAAAGAAAATATATTCATTTTTTATCGCATTCTCTGTGGTTTTATGCATGCCGGCGCAAAGACTGCAGGAGAATCCCCAGATTTATCAATCGGGAGGCATTTATTATCGCGACCGGGCACAGACTGAATTCTATACCGGTGATTACCGGGAGTATTACGAGAACGGCACCCTCAAACTTGAAATACAAATTAAGGATGGTGTTCCCGAAGGTGCCTATGTGGTATATTTTGAAAACCGAAAACCAAAAGAAATACGTTCATACAAAGAAGGAAAGTTGCATGGCTTGTGGCGGAGCTATGATATTTCGGGACAGCTGATCTCAGAAGCCGAATACAAGAATGACAGAAAGCACGGTACCTGGCGTATTTGGGATGAACTGGGCACACAACGATACGAGATGAATTACTACGACGGCAGAAAAACCGGTATCTGGCGTATGTGGGATGAAAAAGGAGTACTGGTGGACGAAAAAAGGTACTGATAATCAATTAGTCGACATAAAAACTTAACAAAAACTTCATAAAAATGTAACAGGTTTATTCTCCGATGTGCTTACCTTTGTGTCAGTAAATAAACAAAAAAATACACTTATGAAGTCTGTTTTAGTTTTTGCCGTTTCTTTATTGCTTTCTGCGTCTTCCTTTGCAAGCAAGGATAATAATGATGAAAAGGTAAGAGAAACCAGGTCGGTTGCTCAGGTTGAAAGTGTGAACGCATTACAGCTGACAGGTTCTGTTGTAGATGAAAAGAATAACGAAACTCTGGCGGGTGCTGCTATTGTGGTCGACGGAAAAAAATATTATTCCGATCTGGATGGAAAATTTACCATTACCGGTGTGAAACCCGGAAAATATGCATTGCAGGTAGAATTGATTTCTTATGAACCTGTATCCATGGATGTGGAATTGACAGAAAATCAGACGCTGGAAATCAGTCTGCAACAAAAGTAAACCCAGTCGTCTAGACACCTACAAAAAATTTACGCGGATGATACATATATTACGTATCATCCGCGTTCTGTTTATATCTTCTTTATGTTTTTAGTGACTCCCAACAGACACTATTCCGGTTAGTTCAATGTTACGTCCATGATAAGTTTTTTCGGGTCGCGGCCAGCTACCGATTTTGCATACTGTTCTTTAAAGTTGCGATGCGATTTCATAAGGTTGCTCGATTGCAGAGTAATGATTTTTGATTCATTTACCAGATTCAGAAACAGAATGCTATTTCGGGTACTTGATTCATTTTCCTTGACTCTTTTTATCTGTCGCTTTGTCATTTTTGAATTCAGTTCAATAATTGTCTCCCGCATGGCTGTTACCTGATCAAAGTTACTGTAATCCCCGCTTATATCCATGTTGGAGTAGCTTGTATACACATCCGAGAGATTTTTGAAAACAACTCTCAGATCGTTGATCTGTTCCTTTGAAAAAGCGGAATGATTGTTGTCGATATATTGAAAAGTCGCTTCTGAAATGGCTTTGAGTGATTTTGTTATTTCATATGAATAGTCTACCAGCTGCACATATTCCTGTTCAAGCTCAAGGGCGTTGACCTGAATACTCTCCAGCGTGGGAACTACCTCATAATCTCTCTTATCCTTGAATTTTATATACAACTCGTTTGCTTCCGTCATGGCTTTCCTTGCCACTTTTCTGTTTTCGGATTCCAGCCCGTCCACAACCCGCTTATAGGTGGTCAATGTTTTATCCAATAAAAGACGCACTTCTTCATTGCTTGAGGTAACCAGTTGTACTTCGTTGGAGAGTATCTGCTGATGCTGCAGCTCTTTGGATTTCCTTTTGGTGTGTAATCTGTCGGATTTGAAAAGAATCAATATAACCAGTATGACCATGATCGCTATTGCTATTTTTCCTCCCCATACCAGAAATAATCCTACGGCAAATGAAGCAGTGAATGCAACCAGTGCCGTAAGAAGCCAGCCGGCAACTACCGTGAGCACACCGTTTATCCTATAAACCGCACTTTCGCGTCCCCAGGCCCTATCGGCCAGCGATGATCCCATGGCAACCATGAAGGTTACATACGTGGTGGAGAGCGGTAATTTTAACGAGGTCCCCAGTGAGATTAAGAGAGCAGAGATCGTAAGATTGATGGAGGCCCTGATTAAATCGAAAGAAGCCTTATTCTCCAACTCTACCGGTTCGAACCTGCTTTCGAGAAAACTTTTTACCTGAGCCGGCATAATTTTGCCCATCGATTTGCTGAAATTAAGGCTGCCTCTTACCAGTGAACGGGACAAGGGTGATGAGGAAAATCGCTCCACTCCCTCTCCCTTACGGGCAAGATTAACTTCTGTCTCTGTTACACTGCGTGATTTTTTTGAAAGCCAGAGAGCCAGTACCATAATCACACCTGCTCCCAGCAGCCAGCCAGTTTTAGCGATTACCGGTTCTGATAATCTGCCCATATGAAGTGTCTGGATGTCTCCGCCAGAAGCAGCCACACCTTGTGCAATCTGGAATGAATCGAATCCTGCCAGGAAAACCCCGATAAAATTTACCAGGTCGTTTCCTGCAAAAGCCATCGCAAGAGCCGCTGTTCCCGCCAGCACAATCACTTTTAAAATTTTTACGCGAAAGAGATGCTGCAAGAGTGCCATTAACAGTGTCCACCCCAGGAAGGTGTACAAGAGAGCCGTACCCATGTTGTATTCAAGGTAGCTGAGCATCTCCGGAGTAACCAGTATACTGCCTTTCAGCCCTTTGAAAATTGCGAAGTAGGTAATTGAAGTCAATGCAATTCCTCCCCATAGGGCACCCAGATATTTAAACATTTTCCCGTAATTGAACGAGAAAATTAAACGGGATATATACATAATAATGCTACCCACCACAAAGGCAATAGCAATAGAAATAAAAATACCACCGATAATTGCCAGTGCTTTCCCACTGTTGATATAGTCTCCCAAGTTCTCACCTGACCCCGTTGTCCATAGCGAAAATAACGCGACAGCAACAGCTGCGCCCAATAGTTCAAAAACCAGCGAAACGGTAGTGGAGGTGGGCAGGCCGAACGTATTGAACAGGTCCAGCAGCACCACATCGGTCAACATCACCGCCAAAAAAAGCATCATGATTGCAGGGAAAGTAAACTTTTCAGGATAAAAGACACCGCTACGGGCAATCTCCATCATGCCGCTCGAGAACATCGAACCTATTAGCACACCCAAAGAGGCCACGGTGAAGATCACCCATAGGGGAGCTACCTTAGAGCCGATACTGGAGTTGAGGAAGTTGACCGCATCGTTGGCTACACCTACCACAAGGTCGAGTGCTGCCAACCCCAAAAGAACAATGACAATAATTAAATAAATTGAATCCATTGGAAGTTGAATGACTTTTTCAATTGTAACAAGAACAATTATGAAGATTTTGAATTAAACGGAGTCAAAGTTATAAAATATAGATAAAAGTAAAAAACAATGGTTCAAATATATTGCTCGTGGCTTTCACTTTTTCGAAAAAACAATTGGTTTAAGTTTTTTATTCTACTGTGACGGATTTTGCCAGATTGCGGGGTTGATCCACATCACACCCTTTCACAACGGCAATGTGGTAAGCCAGCAATTGTAAAGGGATTACAGAAAGCAGTGGCGAGAGGCAGGGAATGGTTTCAGGCACTTCGATGCTGTGTGCGGAAAGCTTTTTAATCGTGTCATCTCCTTGGGTGACAATGGAGATAATTCTACCTTTACGCGCCTTGATCTCCTGGATATTACTGGCTACTTTTTCGTATGTGTCCGATTGGGTAGCAATGGCGATGACCGGCATTTCATGACTGATAAGGGCGATGGGGCCATGCTTCATTTCTGCGGCGGGATAACCTTCGGCATGGATATAGGAAATTTCTTTCAGTTTAAGCGCACCTTCCAGCGCCACCGGGAAATTATATCCCCGCCCAAGGTAGATACAATTGCTGGCATAGGTAAAGGTTTTGGCCAGTTCGGCAATCTGATCGTTTTTATGGAGTACCTCACCCACCTTTCCGGGAATCAGACTTAATTCTTTGATTAATCCTACATATTCGTTATGCGATATAAACCCTTTCTCTTTGGCGATGAGAATACCTAACATGATTAGCACGCTTACCTGTGCCGTAAAAGCCTTGGTAGATGCTACTCCGATCTCGGGCCCAACATGGGTATAACATCCCGAGTGGGTGTTTCTGGGAATGGATGAACCTACCACATTGCAGATACCAAAAATAAAGGCACCGTGTTGTTTTGCCAGCTCAACAGCAGCCAGCGTGTCGGCTGTCTCTCCCGACTGGGAAATGGCAATGACAATATCATCCTTGTTGATAACCGGTTTTCTGTAGCGAAACTCCGAAGAATATTCCACTTCCACAGGAATCCGTGCGTACTCCTCAATCGCATACATTCCTATCTGGGCCGCATGCCATGACGTACCGCATGCAGTAATGATAATGCGCTTTGCCTGCAGGAACTTCTCCCTGTTGTCGATAAAGCCGGCCAGTGTAATATTGTCCGAATCCACATTCACCCTGCCACGCATACAATCGCTTAACGTAGAAGGTTGTTCAAATATTTCTTTGAGCATAAAATGGGGGTAACCCCCTTTCTCCAGCTGGCTGAGTGTCATTTCCAGCTTTTTTATCTCAGGAGTCTTTTCGATATTTCCTATCGTCTTGATTCTGAGTGGCTCATTACGCTTGATCGTCACAATCTCCTCTTCACCCACATAAATCACCTGATTGGTGTATTCAATGATGGGTGTGGCGTCGGATCCGATAAAATATTCATCTTCACCAATGCCAATCACAAGCGGACTTCCTTTTCTGGCGGTGACGATCAAATCAGGATTGTGCTTCTCCAGAACGGCGATGGCGTATGCACCCACGACCTGATTAAGAGCTAGCTGAACGGCCGTAGGCAGATCCACATCGTTTTTGATCTTCATGTATTCTATCAGTTGCACCAGTACCTCTGTGTCGGTTTGGCTCTGAAACCGGTATCCCTCCTTCATTAAACCATCTTTTAGGACAGCGTAGTTTTCTATGATGCCATTATGAATAATTGCAATATCTTCCGACTGTGAATAGTGGGGATGTGCATTGTTCTGCGTAGGCTCCCCGTGCGTGGCCCAACGGGTGTGTGCGATTCCGATGGTACCTGAAATATCTTTCTGCTGTGCAAACTGTTCCAGTTCGGCTACTTTTCCTTTTGCCTTGTATACTTTAAGGCTTTCATGATCAATTAATGCAATGCCGGCACTGTCGTAACCGCGGTACTCGAGCCTGTGAAGGCCTTTGATCAATATGGGATAAGCTTGCCTGTTGCCAATATAACCTACGATTCCACACATAGATGTCTTATTTAAGGGTGATTTTTATTGAGAAGCAATATGGTCTGTTTTTGATAGAACAGATGAGAAAAGTGATAACCTGAGAAAATAGTATCGGATGTCTTCATCATTCCACAGATACTGCTTTAAAAAAAGATTTACAAAAATGCACTATCTTTCCGAAATGACAAAGGGATGAATCATAAACATTAAAATTTTAACTATATTACCTTATCCCTTTTATTTATCTTTGCGGGTATAAATCAAATTGCTATGGCAGGAAAAAGACTTTCTCAAACTCAAATTGCAAGTATCCTTATTCTTTGGATTGTACTGGTCGTCTACATTTTATTGTATGCCCATCTCACTGTGTTTACCCTATTCTCTATTCTTATGTCGGGTGTCATTGTCTTTATTCCTATTTACAAAAGTCTAAGAAAATAGCTCTTTTTGTATCAAAAATAATATTTTTTACTCCGAAACTTTTATTTTAGAAATTTTTATATACCTTTGTGCTCCAATATGATTATTTAAAGGTTTAATATGAATACTACACAGGTTATCGATCTTTTAAAAAGGCGTTTTCCTAACGAGCCTGAATATCTGCAGGCCGTGGAGGAAGTAGTGGAATCTATTGAGGATGTGTATAATGAACATCCCGAGTTTGAAAAGGCCAATCTGATTGAGCGGTTAATTATTCCCGACAAGATTCATTCTTTTCGGGTGACGTGGGTGGATGATAAGGGCAATGTGCAGACCAACATGGGTTACCGTGTACAGCACAACAATGCAATTGGTCCATATAAGGGAGGTATACGCTTTCATGCTTCTGTTTCGCCATCGATCCTGAAGTTTCTTGCGTTTGAACAAACTTTTAAAAATGCACTTACCACGTTGCCCATGGGTGGCGCAAAGGGGGGATCCGACTTCTCGCCCCGTGGCAAGTCCGACGGAGAGATTATGCGTTTCTGTCAGGCTTTTACCGAAGGTTTGTGGAAAGTTATAGGTCCCGATACCGACGTGCCTGCCGGCGATATCGGTGTGGGTGGACGTGAAGTAGGTTATATGTTCGGGAAATACAAAAAACTGGCAGGTGAATTTACTGGAACCTTTACAGGCAAGGGCCGCGAATTTGGCGGATCGCTGATCCGTCCCGAGGCAACCGGTTACGGTAATGTTTATTTTCTGCTGGAGATGTTGAAAACAAAGAATATCGACATAAAAGGGAAAAAATGTCTGGTTTCCGGTTCAGGAAATGTAGCACAGTATACCTGTGAGAAGCTGATCGAGCTTGGTGCAATTCCGGTGACACTTTCCGATTCAGATGGTTATATATACGATCCGGAGGGAATTACTGCTGAAAAGCTACGGTTTGTGATGGAACTCAAGAATCTCTACCGTGGTCGTATCCGGGAGTACGCCGAAGAATACGGCTGTAAATATGTCCCGGGAGCGCGTCCCTGGGGAGAAAAGGGTGATATAGCCCTTCCCTCCGCCACGCAGAACGAGATTAGCCAGGCAGATGCGGAAGCGTTGGTGAAAAATGGTGTTTTTGCCGTATCAGAAGGAGCCAATATGCCCAGTACACCACAAGCAATCGAAGTGTTCCAGAGTGCAAAGATCCTTTATGCTCCCGGAAAGGCAGCCAACGCCGGTGGTGTATCGGTGTCAGGACTGGAGATGACACAAAACTCGGAACGTTATAGTTGGTCTGCCGAACAGGTCGATGAAAAGCTGAAATGGATCATGACCAATATTCATGAAAATTGCATGAAGTATGGTACTGAAAGCGATGGCTACGTAAATTATGTGAAAGGTGCCAATATTGCCGGTTTTATGAAGGTGGCGAAGGCGATAATGGCTCAGGGTGTGCTCTAAAAATAGGTTCAAAGTATTTTAAGTAAAAGCGGCATTTGCCGCTTTTTTTATGAAGAAGCTTCAAATACAGATTTATAAATTTTTTTTATTCTGAGAATTGACGTATTTTTGCATCCTCAAATAAAGGAGGGTCCGGTAGCTCAGCTGGATAGAGCAACAGCCTTCTAAGCTGTGGGTCGTGGGTTCGAATCCCGCCCGGATCACTTTAAAAATAAGGCACTTATCGGAATCTCCGGTGAGTGTTTTGCTTTTTGTGTAAACAATGTGTAAACAAATTCACCCTGACTCTCCGGAACACCCAATCAAGTACCCGGATCTCATATCACATTTACTGACCTTCATCTGGACTTGCGCTTCAGTCTTAAAATCTAACAAATGTATGCATGAGACAAGTTGTCAAAATCTCCATTTATTTTTGCCCTTTTTCTTCGTACATTCTTGATGATTGATTATGAATGTTTTTTAACAAAATAATTGTACATTTGTGTTTAGTAGAACGATCGATGCAATTTTCATGGGAATATGAATCTGACTTCATATCAGGCCAAATATTTTTCGCACGAACTTACCAGGCAGCTTCCTTCAAACGATATAGGGAAATTCACTGTTTCGCTTCAGGATGCGCAAGTCGATCTCAATCCACATCAGGTTGAAGCAGCCCTGTTTGCATTCAAGTCTCCGCTCTCGAATGGAGCGATCCTGGCTGATGAAGTGGGACTAGGAAAAACTATCGAGGCCGGAATTATTCTCTCCCAACAGTGGACCGAACGAAAAAGATGCCTGTTAATTATTTGTCCGTCCAACCTCAGGAAACAATGGAGCCAGGAATTGGCCAATAAGTTCTTTCTACCCTCTGTGATTCTCGAAACGAAATCGTTTAACAACGAGATCAATGAGAAAAACTTCAATCCATTTCATCAGAAGGACAAGATCGTTATTTGTTCATTCCAGTTTGCCAAGTCAAAAGCGAGTTATGTTGAAGCGACCAACTGGAACCTGGTGATCATTGATGAAGCGCACCGGTTGAGAAATGTGTACAAGTCTTCCAATTTGATTGGGAATGCCATCAGACAAGCGCTTCTACCCAGAAAAAAGGTTCTGCTTACTGCTACTCCTCTTCAGAATTCGGTACTCGAATTGTATGGTTTGGTCAGCATCATCGATGATTTCGTGTTCGGTGATCTGAAAAGCTTCAAAAGCCAATATAGCCGCCAGCTTGAAGAAGAGGATTATTATGAGTTGAAAAAAAGACTGCAGTCGGTCTGTAAGAGAACACTCCGCCGGCAGGTGTTGGAATACATCAGTTACACTGAGCGGAGAGCAATCTGTGAAGAATATATTCCCCGGAGCCAGGAACAGGAATTGTACGATGCCGTTTCTAAATACCTGCAAAAGCCAAAACTGTATGCCTTGCCCAGGAGTCAGAGGCAGTTGATGACGCTTATCCTGCGTAAACTGCTGGCCTCATCAACCTATGCCATTTATGGTACTTTCGACACATTGGTCAAAAGGCTCGAATCCATCGTTGAGAAACATGAAACTGATATTGCCGATTTATTCTCCGATGAATATGAGGCGTTGAATGAAACAAGGGATGAGTGGGTCGAAGATGAAGAAGAGAGCATCGTGGAAGAAGAACAGCAATATTCCGATGCTGATATCCAGGGAATAAAAGAAGAGATCGTAGTTCTGAAGGAATTCCGCGAACTGGCCAGGGTAATAAAGAAAAACTCGAAAGCTGATCACCTTTTCATTGCGCTGGACAAAGCTTTTGAACAGTTACAACTGTTGGGGGCCAACCAGAAAGCACTGATCTTTACCGAATCTAGGAGGACCCAGGAATATTTGTATAATCTCCTGACAGAGAAAAAGTACAAAGATCAGGTTGTTCTGTTCAATGGCACAAATAATGATCCACAGTCAACCAAGATCTATAACCGGTGGCTTGAAAAGCATAAAGGTACCGACAAGATTTCCGGATCACCCACCGCAGATAAGCGATCCGCGATAGTCGATTATTTCAGAGACAATGCGACCATCATGATTGCAACCGAAGCGGCATCTGAAGGGGTTAACCTGCAATTTTGTTCGTTGGTGCTGAATTACGATATGCCCTGGAACCCGCAAAGGATTGAGCAAAGAATTGGTCGCTGTCACAGGTATGGACAAAAGTTTGATGTGGTGGTCAATTTTGTCAATATCCGGAACCAGGCCGATGTACGTGTATATGAACTGCTGGAGCAGAAGTTCAGGTTGTTCGATGGTGTCTTTGGTGCCAGCGATGAAGTGTTGGGTGTTATAGGCAACGGGGTCGACTTTGAGAAGAGAATAGCCCAGATATACCAGGAATGTAGAACGACCGAAGAGATTCAAAGTGCTTTCGATGATTTGCAGGAGGAGTTGAAACCTGCCATCTCAGAAAAATTACAGCGTGTTCGTTCTATCTTGTTGGAAAATTTTGATGAGGAGGTGCGGGAGAAGTTGAGGGTCAATTACGATAAAACGAGATCCTACCTCAATTCTTTCGAACAAAAATTGTGGAAGATAACCAAGTATGTGTTGAAAGACGATGCATTTTTCAACGACAGTGATTTCTCATTCCATTTGCCCGGGAATCCCTTTCACGATGTGACCATTCATCCTGGTTCTTACAAGATGCTTCGTACCGAGGAGGGGAAGAAGAAAAGCGATATCGTTGTCCCGGATGATACGAACATCTACAGGGTAGGGCACAAATTGGCGCAACGCATCTTGCAGGAATGCAAATCGCTACCCACACCGGTGCGGATGATCGAATTCAATTATACCGACACCCCTACGCTCATATCCTCATTGAACGGTTTGATAGGCAATTCCGGATGGTTGCGGGTGGAACAATTGAACATCAATTCGTTTGAAGACGAAGATTATTTGTTGTTGTCCTGTATTACGGATGAGGGCGCTGAGATTGAGCCCGAAATAGCCCAAAGACTCTTTTCATTGCGGACAGAAGAGAAAGATTTGCTATATTTAGATCCCGAAACTGAATCACGTCTGTCAAAGAGCATCGCCAGGTATAGGCAGGAAATTGTTACCACCAATGCATTGCGAAACAGAGATTTTTTTGATATTGAGATGGACAAGCTCGATCAGTGGGCCGATGACATGAAGATTAGCCTCGAGAAGGAAATAAAGGATCTTGATGCTGAAATAAAGCTCCGGAGAGCAGAAGCAAAGAAAATGCTCAGTCTCGAATCAAAAGTAGCGGCACAACGTGAAATAAAGAAACTGGAAAAGGAACGCAATGAGAAGAGGCAATCATTGTTTGTTTCTCAGGATGAAATTGACGAGAGAAAGGAGAACCTGTTGACGGATATTGAAAAGATGCTGGATCAAAAACTGATTCAGGAAGAGGTGTTCACGATCAAATGGAGGGTGATATAAAAAAAGCCCGTCGAAACGGGCTTAATTCTTTTCACTTATTTACGTTTACAGGTTGTGTAAAGAGGCTTGAATAAGTATTACGATGCAAATATAGGGATCATAAATGATAATTACAAAAAACTGAAGGATTAAATTCCGGTTTATTTGATTATTTAACTTTTTATGTCTGTGGACATTGACATTATAAGGAAATATATTTCTGATGCGCGATTGCAAAACTACTTGGATGTGAGTCAGAACAATTACCCGAAAGCGTTGAAGCTTTATCAGGCGAATGTACGATTGTCCCAGTCCTTCTATCCTCTTTTGTCACTGGTGGAGGTGATCCTAAGAAATGCATTGAATGAAGAACTATCACGACATTTCAATGACGCCGATTGGCTCTTGAATCAGGTAAATGGTTTTATGATGGATAATGCTTTGATTTATAGAGATCGAACCGGAAAGATTAAGGAAAATTTCTTTCTTAAATCAAGTGTTGAAAAATCCATGAAAAATGTTCCCAAACCCATTTCACAAGGCAAGATTATCGCTGATCTCAACTTTGGTTTTTGGACTGCGCTGTTTAATGTTACACATTCGAGAATATTAAAAGGGGTTCCTATGCGCATCTTTGTGAATTTACCTCAGGGATTCAATCGGAAGAAAGTTTGCGAGATACTGGATAAGGTGCGCGATTTCAGGAACCGGGTGTACCACAATGAACCCATCATTTTTAAGATGAAGGATGATGGTACGGTTGAATTCAATCTGAACAAGGCTGAATCAATATACGGATATATCAAAGAGTTTTTTTCCTGGTTTGATCTTGATTTCAACCTTTGGACCAAGAGGATCGATCACGTAATGTATGAAATCGAAAACGCAAAATGTGTGATGAACAACTATCCGGGAAAAAAGTACTATATGAAGAGACTGTATTTCGATCTGATACATTTCAAGGATATACATTCATGATTGTGTGAATGGCAAGTGACAGCAAGACAATTCAAGATGATCAATTGATTAGAAAGAAACAATATAATGGCAAAGAAACCACTTCAAAAACTCGAACTCACCTGGATTGGAAAGGGTGATGAATCCAAACTTGAACCACGCATCCTGGTGGAGAATCCCGAATACTCCTACGGTGACCCCGATTCGGAGAATATGCTGATCCATGGGGACAATCTTTTGGCTTTAAAAGCCTTGGAACAGGACTATGCGGGCAAAGTGAAATGCATCTACATCGACCCACCCTATAATACAGGCAATGCTTTTGAACATTACGATGATGGGGTAGAACATAGTCAGTGGCTTAATCTAATGAAACCTCGATTAACTCTATTGCGTAATTTATTATCAAATGATGGATCCATTTGGATTTCGATCGATGATGATGAAAGCCACTATCTGAAAGTGCTTTGCGACGAAGTATTTGGTCGTCAGAATTTTATTAATAATGTGATTTGGGAAAAAAAATATTCGCCACAAAACGACGCAAAATGGTTGTCCGACAGTCACGATCACATATTAGTATACGCAAAAAATAAAGTAATCTGGAGACCTAACCTTTTGCCTCGTACTGAAGAAATGGATAAACGTTATAAAAATCCAGATAATGATCCAAGAGGACCTTGGAAACCGGCTGACTTTTCAGTGAGAACATACACACCATCAAATGATTATCAAATTGAATTGCCATCTGGCAGAATCGTGTCTCCCCCGAAAAGTCGCTGTTGGGTCACTTCAAAAGAGAGATTTTATGAACTAATGGATGATAATAGAATTTGGTTTGGTATTACCGGCAATAATGTTCCGTCAGTTAAAAAGTTTTTATCCGAAGTGCAAGATGGTATTGTATCTAAAACTATATGGTTCAGAGTAGAGGTTGGAGACAATCAGGATGCAAAAAAAGAAGCAAAAGCTTTTAATTCGGTTAGTGTGTTTTCTACTCCCAAACCTGAAAAACTTGTTGAGAGAATAATAACTCTTGCATCTAATGAAGGAGGTCTAATTCTAGATTCCTTCCTCGGCTCAGGAACAACAGCTGCTGTTGCCCATAAAATGGGAAGAAGGTACATCGGAATAGAATTAGGTGATCACGCTTTCACCCATTGCTACCCAAGGCTAAAAGCGGTAGTGGACGGAGAACAGGGTGGTATCAGCAAATCGGTCAATTGGAAAGGTGGTGGAGGATTTAAATACTACACCCTTGCTCCCAGTTTGTTGAAGAAAGATAAGTTTGACAATTGGATCATTAGCAAGGAGTACAATGCCGATATGTTGGCAGCAGCCATGGCAAAACAGGAAGGGTTCAAATACAATCCTCACGATTCAATCTATTGGAAGCAGGGACAAAGTTCAGAAAGAGATTTCATCTATACAACCACGCAATTCCTCACGCTGGAATCATTGGATCAGATCGAGGACGAGATGCAGCCCGATGAAACCTTGTTGATCTGTTGCAAATCGTACCAGAAAGAGTGCAAAAATAAGTATCCCGGGATTACGATCAAAAAAATTCCTCAGATGCTGTTGGGCAGATGTGAGTTTGGAAAAGATGATTATAGCTTTAATATAATCAACAGCCCACTAATGGAATCAGATATTTCAGATGAAGAATCCGAAACTTCAATTGAGAAAATTTCTGTTCAGGAATTATCGGATGAAAAAAAGAAATCCACTAAAAAGCAGAAGGATTATCCCGGACTTTTTGACTAACCATATCTATTAACCGGTCGAATGAACCATTATTATACACAAGCATAAATTCAACAGAATGAACAGTACAGCAAGATACATCAAGCAACGTCTTTCTCTGCGCGAACCTTTGCAAGAGTCTCTCGATATAGTAGCCAGGTTAACCGAAATCCTTTCCCTCGAGAAAAATGTTGATCTTTCGACAGAATTGGAGAAAGTGAAAAACCTATATCCTTCTTGCACCGACTTCGAGCGCGACTTTCCTTCAATTGCCTTTTCTATCGCCACTGGTGTGGGCAAGACTCGATTAATGGGGGCAATTGTTTCGTATCTGTATATCGAAAAAGGCATCCGAAACTTCTTTGTACTGGCTCCCAATCTTACCATTTATGAAAAACTGATTGAGGACTTTGGCAATCCTGCATATCATAAATACCTGTTTACCGGAATTTCAGAATTTGTACACAATCGCCCGGTCATAATTACCGGAGAAAATTACAACGAACAAGGTCGACTGTACGAGAAAGAAGAGATCAGGATCAATATCTTTAATATTGCGAAATTTAATTCGGAAAATAGGGGGACAAGGAGAGGTGGTGTCTCACTTGCGCCAAGAATCAAGCGCCTTTCTGAATACCTGGGTCAATCCTACTGGGATTATCTTTCTAAATTAGATGACTTGGTGATCCTGATGGATGAGGCACACAGATATCACGCTGATGCTTCAAAGAATGCGATCGATGAACTCAAACCGGTACTGGGTATAGAACTTACTGCAACTCCTTTCGACGATGCAGGGACTATGTTCCGGAATATTGTGTATGAGTATTCGTTGGCACAGGCCTTGGCTGATGGGAAATACGTGAAAAATCCGGCGATCGCAACAAGAAAGAATTTTGTTAAGGGTAATAGTACTGATAGGGATATTGAAATATTGAAACTGGAAGATGCGATCAGCATCCATCAGGATACCAAAACTGAACTGGAGATTTTTGCTTTGAACAACGATGTGAAAATGGTCAAGCCATTCATTCTTGTCGTTTGCAAGGATATAACCCACGCCTCGGAAATATACAATTTAATTAATTCTTCCGAATTTTACAAGGGTGAGTACATGGGTAAGGTACTTCAGATTGATTCTTCCACCCGGAATGACGAGGATATAGAATCGCAGTTTGTCTCGCTCGAGAGTCCCGACAACGAGATTGAAATTGTGATTCACGTGAATATGCTCAAGGAGGGGTGGGATGTGACCAACTTATACACGATTGTTCCGTTGAGAGCGGCTAATGCATCCATTCTTATTGAACAGACCATAGGACGGGGCCTGCGATTGCCCTATGACGGCAAACGGACGGGTGTCGATAAGATCGATAAGTTGACGGTGGTTGCCCACGAGAATTTTCAAGCAGTAATTGATGCTGCCCAGGATCCCAATTCCCTATTGAATAAACTGAGTTATATTGAGGTTCCGGAAGAGGACTTGAACAGCAAGTCCGTGCCGGTTATGTCCAAACCGGTGGTGGATGTAGCTTTTGAAAAGGAGCAGGAGAAAGTAAACACGATATCCGACAAGGAGGTAAAACAGAAAGCGCAGAACAACCTGGATGCCAAAATGGCTATCATTCATGTGCTACCCGACTTTAATGCACTGCCTGAAGTGCGGAATGTGAATGATTTGAATAAACCTGAAGTGAAAAGAAAGGTAATACGCCAGGTAGAAGAGAACCTCACCAAGGGGCAATTGAATCTATTTGCTGATGATATCCTGAAAGAGGCTGCCGAAGTATATGATACAATGGTCAATGAGTATAAGAAGAATATCATTGAAATACCACGGATGGACCTGGTACAGGGTGATGTGACAGCGGAATTCAAGTTTTTTGACCTGGACACCACCTACCTGAATTACCAGGCATTGAATCAGGAGATCATCCGTCTCGGACTTAAAGACAAGGTTGTGGAAACCCTGAAAGCAAAATCAAGCGGATCATATGGTTATCCTGTAAAAATGATTATTTCGGAACTCATCGATTATCCGGAGATCGACTATGACGACAATGCAGAATTGTTGCACCACCTGGCTACCCAGGCATATAACGCGGTAGCGGAGAATATCGAGAAAAAGGATGAACTCCTGCAAACAATATTCCAGTTTAAAGCGACAATTGCTGAGAAGATCTATCAGCAGATGAAGTCGCCTGATAATTTTATCTTACACCAATCCGAATACAAGGCAAAGAGTGTGCTGCCTTTTCAGAAGATCGAACCTTGGAATTTTTCCGCGTTGATCAATTTTGGTTACAAGGACTATCGGGAGGCTGTTCCCCCTGCATTGGTCCCAAAGCTTGTTTTCAGGGGATTTGAAAAAGCGTGTCATTTCGAATACAAGTTCGACAGCAAAACCGAACTCGATCTCTCTTTTGTACTGGAGACCGATGCCAACGTGTTGAAATGGTTAAGGCCGGCTCCCAATCAGTTCAGAATGTATTGGGACAACAATTCAAAAAAGTACGAACCTGATTTCGTTGTGGAAACTTCCGACGCGATCTATATGGTTGAAACCAAAGCCTCAAATGAATTGAATAATGACGATGTGTTACAGAAGGCAGCCGCAGCATTAACCTACTGCAAGAATGCCACTGAATTTACTTCCCAAAATGGAGGAAAGCCCTGGCAGTACCTGTTGATTCCACACACGGTAGTAAGCAAAACTGTTTCATTCAATTTTTTGATTGGCAGCTACAGAATAGTATAAGTACATCATTCAAGGTTTTCATTTTCCTTGGGTATAAACCACCTGAGTTGGCGACAAGAATCTTCTCCCAATTCAAGTGTTAGACAGTATGGCTCTTAAGATTATCCACGATTTTACCTATTTGGAGATATTATGTAGGTTTCAAAATTATTTGAAGAAATTAAAAAACTTACAGGAGGAGTGAGGAAACAAGTGATTATATCTTGAGAAATGTCCAGTTTTTATGCATATAAACTGGACAAATATATTATTGAGGCAAAGGATAGTATTGTATGAAAATAACTGATTACATATCCTGTTCACCTATGCCGACTTTCTCCCGGAGGTGAATCAAAAGGAACAGTCAGTAAAACATGCTCCTTGCATGACGATATCACACCGGCAGCGCCATCAACCGTCGGGGCTACGTTGTATTTTAAACCGTACTTGGGGCGTATAAGCTCTTTCATGTTGCCTGCGTACTCGTGGATGTCTCCAGCGATTGTCAGTTCCGTTCCATTCCCTCGCTCCACTCGCTGCGGCTCGCGCCTTGTCACTCCGCAAGGAAAAACACGTCGCTTCGCTCCGCAGTTTTTCCATTGCTCCGTTCCGGCTCAAGGCTGCATAACCTGTTCTTGTCTGAATTTAAACCATGAAGAAAAGTATCAACAATTAATTTCATTGGTTCAGAAATAATCACTAAACTTGCAATTGCAGTTTGAATCAATTGCATGGATGCTAAAATACACTTTTTCTGAAACTGACCTGATTTTTTTATCACTACCATTTCATTGATTTATCAATCCATTGTCTCAACATGTAACAAGGCCCTTTCAATATGAGTGAATTAAATCAAATTATACCGACTCCGAAAAATGGAACCGAAGATTTGACTTTCAACGGACAAAAGACTGAATACAAACTATTGGACTTTTGGCGTTGGAGTGTGTCAGATCTTTTGAGTAACGCTACACGTGGGAGATTAGCCGAATTTATTGTTGGAACAGCAGTTGGTTTGAATCCGGATCATATTCGAGACGAGTGGGGTGCCTATGACCTGAAAACGGAAGATGGCATAAAAATTGAAGTGAAATCAGCGGCATATATCCAATGTTGGAGTCAAAAATGTTTTTCAACGATCTCGTTTTCGATAAAACGATCAGTTTATTGGGATCCGGTAACGAATATTGAGTCTGTAAAATCTAGAAGACACGCTGACCTCTATGTATTCTGTGTTTTAAAACATAAAGACCAAAGTTCAATTGACCCGTTAAAAATGGAACAGTGGGATTTTTACATCTTACCGACTTATCGACTGGATAATTACGAAAGAAGTCAAAGTTCTATCACATTGAACTCTTTGCAAAAACTGACCGATCCTGTCTCTTATATTGATTTAAATAACCGGATTCAAAAAGCTTTTTTGGAACAATCAAATTACATTTCACATTCAGTTTAATGATGCAAATACAAAAACTATATCAGCAAGCCATTTCTTATGCTGCTGAAAAGCATGCACAGAATAACCAAAAAATACCTGGTACCAACCTTCCTTATGTTGTCCATTTGAGCAATGTCGCCATGGAGTTATTTGTCGCTTCATCAGCAAATGATGGGTTGAACATGGAGTTTGCTGTTCAGGTGGCATTGCTCCATGATCTTATTGAGGATACAGATACTACTTGTGAAGAAATTGAGGATCGATTTGGAGTTGAAATTATGAATGCTGTGAAAGCATTGACGAAAAATAATAAACTCATGTTTCGCACTTCCCTCAAACCATTGACAAAGAAATAGAAGGGAAATGCATTATTATCTATATCTCTGTACTATAACATTTTATATTTTACAATTTCTCAATCGTCCTTAACCATCACCGAACAACACAGTGCAATGATCATGGATTCTGCTTTTGGATTGGCCAACATTTTTTCAAGTAAATCATCGGCATCCATCTCCAATACCTCGCATACTGAGCAGACTAACTCGATGAACAGCCCCCATAGCCGTCTGTCGAGTGTTTCCCTGAGCACATCGGCGTTCATTGACCGATAGAGTGCCCCTTTCGACTCGTAGTTATCGTACCGGAAACGCAGTGTCAATAACAGATAGGCTATCATGCTGATGGTCGTTTCTGCTACCTGGGCGTCAAAGTTACTGGATTGACATCTTCCCAGGTTCAACAATTGCTTCGATTCTCGATTGAACACCTCCACAACCCATCTTACCTGGTAATGCCCGATCAATCCCTTGAACGTCAGTTTCGTGTCCGTCGTCAACAAAACCTTCCATTTGTCACTTTTGCCCCGACGACTAAAGAAGAGACAGATCTCAACACCTTGGTACAGCACTTTGGCCTGTTTGTACTGGTAACCCAGGGAACGGCAGCGCCTGGCTTTGCCCAGCATGTTATTGATCTGGGAGTGGGTCAGGCTCTTACCCTGGTACTCAAACTTAGTCTTTGCAAATTTGTACATCCCGATCAGGTGAACTTCCTTGTCCTTCACACTCCGGATAGCCTGTATCAACGCATCGCAAGTAAACCAGCTGTCCACCAGGACGTAATCAACACGAAGCCCGCGATAGATGGCCGTGAAAAACATCCGCAGGACCATCTGGATCTTGTTCGTGTCCAGTTCTTCCACACGTTTAGCGGTGTACGAGTCCCTGATACGCTTGCAACTGTATTGCTTGCGGATCTGCTTTTTGGTCATCCCAAAGGGGCGTTCCTGCTTCTTCCCTTTCTCCCGGTGAAGACTGAAATCCAGTGGTATGGAGGACTTACCGTCCCAGTACATCATCACCAACAGCTTGAATCCAAGCACGTAGCTGTTGGTTACATGATCCCATACCTTTCCTATCTTCTCTATACGCTTACCGGTTTTAGACAGGGTGGTGTCATCGAAGATCAGGTAACGGGATGAGGTATCATCTACATCACTATCTTTGGACGTCACCGTCAGAAAACGATGCACAAGATGCCACATAAGCATCCGCCAGCATATAATGGGACTATTTTTCAAGCGATAAAACACATCCTTGCCCATGGTGGAACCTTCACCTGTGGGGCTGTTCAGATAGGAGTTGACCGTCTTGTCCGAACTGACCACCATGGAGACCAGCAGGGCCAGGACCATTTTAAAATCATATCCCCGGGTCTTGAACCATTTGAACTGTGAAAGGCCTTCGCTTAGCTTCAACGCCTTGAAGCGGCTAAAAATATCTTCAGCGGAAACCCTGCCGGGGGTAAAGTCCGCTTTCAACTCTTGAATCTTTTTAATATCTTTGTCCTGCAGCATATTTTAATGGTTTGGTTTCCATCGCTAAGATAATCATTTTCAATGATATATTAGCTAAAATATGCTGCTTTTTTTATCTCTTATCCTCTGATTATCAACTTCATTTTTAACTGCGAAACATCAGTAATAAACTTCCAAAAGATCAGCAGCTAGCAGACAGCTTGATAAGAATCAAGAAATTACAACCAGAAGTTTGGGCTGTTAAACTTGCCGATAGAATCACAAATCTTCAACCACCACCTCAGCATTGGGACAATGAAAAAATAATTCAATATCAGAAAGAAGCCAGAACGATTTATGATGAGCTGAAGCAGGGCAACGATTTTTTAGCTAATCGTCTAAAACAGAAAATTGAAGAATATTCTGACTACATAAAATGAAATACCATTGAGAAAAGGATCAAAGCTCTCAAATGAAGACGGAAGATATCTGGGGTGTAGGTAAAAGAAATAGTTAACGGAATCTCGGGTGCTGAAAAAATGGCGATCACTGTTATTCTCTGCAAAAGGATTTGAAGGAAATCTTACGCTTGAGCTGATGTTGTTTGCCAACATTGGTTTGAGACAGATCTACAAGCAGTTCCGATATTTCAAGCGGGATGGGGTAATATTGATCAATCTTCAAAATCATGATACCCATTCATATCAATAAATAAATTGGGATAAATCATAATTATTAACTAAACTTGTACATTAAAGTTTATTTTAAACATAAAAACATGACTCTGAAAGAAGCGGTATTAAAAAGTTTGGAGGACATAAATGATGTTACGAACTATTTGGCTGTATTAGATCATATTAATGCCAACTATTATTATAGTTTTGGTGATGCAAAAACTCCCAGTGCAACTGTCTCTGCAATATTAGGTGATTTTATTCGAAATGGAGATAGTCGTGTTAAAAGGATCAAACAGAACGGTGGAGCATATTCTTATTACCTAACCAAAAATGAACAGAAAATAGGCCTTGATATATTAAGTGGTGAGAAAGTAATCAGCGAAAGAGAAAAGATGAAAGCCAGAATACATAAAACCTATGAGGAAAGATCATTGCATAAACTCCTGAGTTCATTTCTTAAAAACACAGAAACCTATTCTAAAACTATTTTCCACGAACATTCAAATGGTAAAGACAATAACCAAATCTGGACTCACCCAGATATGGTGGGCGTGAAATTTTTAAATTTACAAACAAAGGCTAGTCAGAATCTACTCAAATCAATTAATCGGGTTGACACTTTCAAGTTAAGTGCATATGAACTAAAAAAAGAAATTAACAGCGATAGCGAATTGAAAAAGGCATATTTTCAGGCCGTTTCAAATTCAAGCTGGTCAAACTATGGTTATCTAGTAGCTTTTGAATTCAGTGATAACCTATATGATGAAATGGAAAGACTTAATCAATCTTTCGGAATCGGGATCATTGAACTTGATGCCAATCCATACCAAAGTAAAATACTTTTTCCTGCAAAATATCGTGATCTGGATTTTAAAACCATCGACAAGCTCTGTAACATGAATAAAGAGTTTGAAAAATTTGTCGTTCAAATTGAAAAACTATTGTCGGCAAGTGATAAATATGTATCCGGTGCCGAAAAAGAACTTGATGAATTTTGTGATAAGTATTTCTCCAATGATGCTGAAATAGAGGATTATTGCAGTACAATGAATATTCCAATAACTATTGAATTTCAATAATTCATTCATTCTAACCGTAGCCGGGGTAATTACCTGGAAAGCAGTTTGGCAAATCATTTTGACACTTTAAATTTGTGAATTAAGACAATTTGCTTGTATTGCTACTCCCGAAGACAATACCAGATCGTGGCTTTTCATAGTATCATGGAACGAAAACCGGTTGCAAATCGCGATTGATTCCCGAATGATTTTTTTTCCCATCTCCTTGGTGATAGCTAATGGTACGACAATAAAATCATGTATGATAATTATCTCGATAGAAGAATCTACTTGAAATAGTTGATATACGACTGGAACATATAGAGTTTGTACCGCTGAGCACCAGTGATCTCTTTGATAATCTGTAATCGTTCCAGGTCGGCAAGTAGGTTATATACTGTTTGTGGGGACTTGCCGGTCAATTCAACCAGCTCTTTCGCTGAAACGATTGATTTCCCGTACAGGTGATCGACCACAAGCCATGCATCTACACTTCGTTTCCCAAGTGCATCCATCTGCTTTTCGATAGTTTTCTTCAGTTGCATGATCGAATCCAACGTTTGTACCCCTTTCTTGGAGGTCTCAATCACTCCCGAAAGGAAATATTTCAGCCCCTGGTTGATGTCACCATGGCTCCTGACGCGCATCAGGCTGTCGTAATAAAGGCTCCGGTGTCGTTCAAATAAATCCGACAAATAGAGGGTCGCTTCAGCACATTCTTAGAGACAAGATAAAGTGTGATCAGCAGACGTCCTGTTCTACCGTTGCCATCCAGGAAGGGGGGGCTCGAACTGATAATGGATCAAGGCGATTTTGATCAGGTTGGGGAGAGGATCCTCCTGGTTGTTTGCGAACTTCTCCAGATCCGACATCAACGCATCTACCTCATGGTGAGCCGGTGGGATGAAGACGGCGTTGTGTAGAGTGGCACCCCCGATCCAATTCTGACTCTTGCGAAACTCTCCCGGTTGTTTTTGATCACCCCTGACACCCCGAAGGAGCACCTTGTGAGCCTGCTTGATCAATTGTGTGGAGAATGGCAGAGCGTGAAGCATCTCCACGGCTTCTTTCATGACGATGATGTAGCTCTGCACCTCCTCCCAGTCATCTCTCTTCTCTGCACTGATCTCAGATTTTA
Organism: Proteiniphilum sp. LBM24028; assembly: GCF_056629195.1. Lineage (NCBI taxonomy): Bacteria > Pseudomonadati > Bacteroidota > Bacteroidia > Bacteroidales > Dysgonomonadaceae > Proteiniphilum > Proteiniphilum sp. LBM24028. The sequence goes on from NZ_CM152817.1 coordinate 3,368,316, forward strand.
AAAGAAAGGGCTCTTCAATCTTTGTCTGGGTTCCCTCAATTTTTGAAGATTGTGTCGCCTCCTTGGCAATGTGCATCTGGGTGAGCAGGTCTATGTCCACATACTCGGAGTACATGTCAAGCCGTCCCAGGAATCTGTCTGCCTTGCTCAGCAGGCTGATCACCTCCATGTCATCAATCATCCAATGTCGGTTAAACAGGGTTGGCTGAAAGTTCTTGTACCCTCCCTGGCTGACGAATGTGCCCGATTGAAACTTTTTTATGCTATTATTCCCTCGTAATTGGAACAAAGATAGTGGTAATTCTAATGAAGTGGCATATTATTAGAATTAAACAATTCTTATTCTAAGTTTTCCGGCTTCTTTTGTTGTTTCCTTTTATTCTTACTTCTGGCGAAGTATTGCCGGGCACGCTATTCGATAGTATTCAGGTTGATGCTATTTCCGCTTTATCTTGTTATAACTCTGACTTAATCTAAAGTGGTGAAGAGAGATACTCCTCCCCCTTCTATGTCCTTCAGAATGGTTATCTCATTATCGACATTCATCCTCATCAGCAAGTAGTGCTTGTCTGACATCCGATAAGTACCAAGCAAGATACCGGTTTCTGAAACATCGAGAATGTGAGCGACCGTATATCCTTCGAGCCCGGTACGATCTAATGTGAAAACGGAGGTGGTAGTTCCGTCATCGATGTTCACCCGTGTGAGTGCAAAACTATTCTTATCAAAATAGTACATCTGGTCATTTATCACCATATTAGCCTGAACGGGACAGGGTGTCTCACTATAGGACTTCTCGCTCGACAGGTCGACCAACGTGGTAACCCCTGCGTGATAATGGCTATAAATCACTCTTCCAGCCACATAGGAAAGGTTGGTCGAGGTAGGGAAATTATTGGCAAATGGAAGGTTAATTTCCCTTACCTTCTCGAACTGTCCATTCTTCAAAGTCATCAGGTACTGTCTGGGTTCGTGATAAGGGGTGAAGGTGTAACTCTTCTCGTCGTAGTCGCCCATAAAAGAGTAAAGCGCCATGATTCCTTCCTTACTGCTCCACACAAAGTTACATACGTAAACAGGAGAGTCGGCATTCGTTTTCTTTACAGTCGGGATGAGTTCGCCAGGCTCTCCGTCTGCGCGAACGGATCGCATCCACTGCCCGCCGGCGAGTCCGTACAGCACATTCCCTTCGCCATCCACGCAAAAGCCCCATACCGTCTCGTGCTCAACCGAGAGGGGCTTATATGTAAATTCCCCGCCGGGAACCGGCGAGGCACGATACAGGATATGTGGGCAGAGTCCGCTGTTGTTGCAGCGAATGGCTGTATAATAGAGGTTATTTTCCCTGTCTTTCACGATATCCAGAAAATCCCATTCGCTATCAATGTAGTTGGGCCGGAAAGACCGCCTGTTCACGCTTTTGTTATAGATTATTTCGTTGTTCCCGCTAAGGCTGGGAATATACTCTTCTGGTATCTCGGAGGCCTTGCCGTCGCTCTTTCTAACAAGGTAGATCTTACCCGTACTTCCTTGTTCACGAAAGATCATAAACAAATAGTCACCCAGATCGCGCACATAGAAAGGTATTATCCCTCTGATCTTTTTGCCCGCATGATCACGGTATTCCACTTCATACATTTGTTCACCGCTGTCTGCAGTGGATCGAAGGGAGGGGGTACATTTCACGCCATACAGTGTTGCCTCGGCATCATGTGTGGCTATAAAAAGCGATTTAGCCTCCTCTATGGTCATGTGTCTTAATTTCCCGGCTTGTTCTTCTCCATCAATTGTATCTTGGCAAGAGAGGAGGATCAGGGTAAAACATAACACCGAGGTGAGACTGTAAAATCTAATAGGTTTCATAGTAGAATGTATAATAGTATTTGTTTTAAGAGATGTCCAGGTACACTTTTCTAAAGTAAAGATCACTTGTCATGATATTACAAATATATATATAAATTCTTTCCCCCATCCCTGTTAGACGCAGTTTCTGAGACGAACAAATCAATTGTCAAAATGATTCCTGTGTAGGAATCTACTTGAAACTATTGATATACAGCTCAAATACATAAAGTTTGTATCGCTGAGCGCCAGTAATCTCTTTGATGATCTGCAATCTTTCCGGGTCAACAAGCAGGTTATATACGGTTTGTGGGGATTTTGAAAGAAAGTTTTTTAGACTTTTGTCCGGGTTTCCTCATTTATTAAGGATTGTGTCGTCTCCTTTCTTCAAAATCAGGCGTTAATTTCATTTCCATTCAATATTTTTCATTAGCTTTGTGATGATCAAACAATACTCAGGGTTCAGCATTGACTAAAATTGGGATAGTGGATTTTGTATGCTACATCCAGAATCTTATAGTTTCCTGATTCCTTTTCTATGAAACGAGCATGCAAAACGTTTACACCCGTGCTGACGAATAACAAGAATTATTGTGTAAAGATATTTATTATTGGCAGTATCCTATTGTTGGTCAGTCTGCATGTATCTGCCCAAAAAGGCAGGATAGAAGGTCGTGTCTATGATGAAAAGACCAATGATCCGCTGGAATTTGCCACTGTACAGATTCAGGGCACGCTCACAGGCGTATCCACAGATATCGGCGGAAACTTTATACTTACCGGCGTAGATCCCGGGTTTGTAAGATTGATGGTGAGTTATGTAGGATATGAAACCACGTTGTCCCCTGAGATACAGGTGCAGGGAAATCAGGTAACCTTCATTGATATAGCTGTTCCGGAGGTCACAACTTTAATAGAAGAAGTGGTGATTAGGCCCCACATGAATCTGAAAAAAATAGAGAGCCCTGTTTCTTTCCTGACTGTGGGCGTAAGCGACATAGAAAAGGCTGCCGGTGTGAACCGTGATGTCTCAAAGGCAATACAAACGCTTCCCGGCGTAGGAGCGACAGATCCCAACAGAAATGACCTGATTGTACGGGGAGGAGGTCCCTCGGAAAATGTGTTTTATCTTGACGGTATTGAGATACCTGTTATTAATCACTTCGCCACCCAAGGTTCTTCAGGAGGTGTGGTCGGCATAATCAATCCTGATTTCGTGAGGGAAATTAATTTCTACACCGGTGCATTTCCTGCAAATCGCCCCAATGCTCTCAGCTCGGTAATGGATATTCGTCAGAAAGACGGCAGTCGTGACCGTGTCCATACACAAATGGCTGTAGGTGCTTCAGATGCTGCTCTTACCATGAATGGCCCGGTGAGCGATAAATCAACCTTCATTGTCTCCGCCCGGCAGTCCTATCTTCAGCTGCTCTTTAAACTGATCGGCCTTCCCTTTCTGCCCACTTACAACGATTTCCAGGTAAAATACAAGGTCCAGATAGACCCGAAAAATGAATTATCCTTTATTGGTCTGGGAGCCGTTGACAACATGACGCTTAACACGGATCTGCAGGACACCGGAACAGAGGCACAGCGTTATCTGTTGAGTTACCTGCCCGTTTATCAGCAATGGAATTACACAGTGGGAGCGGTATACAAACATTTCGGTAACCGGTTCTTTGATACTTGGGCACTGAGCAGGAACATGCTTCGAAACAGCAATTACAAATATCAGGATAACGATGAAAAACTTCCAAAAATATCTGATTACAAGTCGGATGAAGCGGAAAATAAAATTCGTTTTGAGCGAAGTTATCCCGACCTGCCGGTGAAGATTCTGGCTGGTGGGGGTGTAACCTATTCACGTTATACCAACCATACCAACCGTAAAGTTTTCACGGATGGCATCCTGACAGACCTGATATATCATACAGGGTTGGACCTGTGGTCCTACCAGGCATTTATCCAGGCTTCTGATACCTATTTCAACGAGAGTCTGTCGTTATCATTGGGTGTGAATACCATTGGCAACAATTTCAACAGTAACATGAAGAATCCCCTGGGACAGTTTTCCCCACGTTTTTCAGTATCATACAGACTGAATGATCAGTGGGATATAAACGGCAACGTGGGCAGATATGCCATGCGTCCGGCATATACCACAATGGGATTCAGAAATAAAGCGGGAGACTTTGTCAACAAGAATGAGCAGCTCAGACATATCATCTCACATCAGGCTATTGCCGGCGTTGAGTTCCGGCCTGACACAAGGTCAAGGTTCAACCTGGAGGGTTTTTTCAAGAAATACCGGAATTATCCCCTGTCTGTGGCTGACGGTATGAGCATAGCCGGGAAAGGAACGGAGTACGGGCAGATTGGTGACGAAGAGATAATATCTTCCGGAAAAGGACGTGCCTATGGAATCGAGTTTTTCGGGAAGATAATCCACATGGAGAGGCTCAACTCTGCAATCACCTATACCTTTTTCAGGAGTGAGTTCACTGACAGTAAGGGTACCTTTCGTCCCTCCAACTGGGATACAAGACATATGGTCAACCTTACAGGAAGCTATAAACTCGGCAATAACTGGAATCTATCCGCACGCTGGCGCTTTGTGGGAGGATCTCCCTATTCTCCCGTAGATCTTGATCTGTCTACAAGCAAGGATGCCTGGAGTGTGACAAACCAGGCATATATCGATTATGAGAATTACAATACGTTGCGTCTGCGCAGTTCTCACCAGCTTGATCTTCGGATCGATAAAGAGTTTTATTTCAACAAATGGATGTTAAACTTCTATGTGGATGTGCAGAATGCCTATAATTTTCAGTCGGGAAATCCTCCGATCTATACAAACAAGGATATAAACGGGAAAGTCATGGAAGATCCTGATGACCCGCAAAGACACAGACTTCGGGAGATAGAAACTTACAGCGGTACCGTATTGCCCACCATAGGAATTATGGTGAAAATCTAATCACAATGTAGTTCCGTATCAAAAATATTCACTTTGCGATGCCGATTCAGAGATGGCCTTCACCCATTCATCGTTTTGTAGACAGTGGCTGCACCGGGTTTTCTCACCGGCATTCACCTTTTGTGTATTACCACATGTGGTGCAGGCATACACATCGGTTTGGGCTACATAGTCTGTTTTTTTAGACAGATAGTCGGGCCATACCGATAAGCCCGGTCTGATCTCTTCTTTGGGGTAAAACAACAGGCTTATGTTACCGCTTGTTTCCAGTACTCCTGCTTTTACTTCTCCCAGTTGAAAGACCCCGCTGACACGCAGGGCAGAAAAAAACTCATCCATGGCTAACTCCTTGTGGGTGAGCGATTCTTTGGATGCTCTGCCGTCCCGGATAACATAAAATGGTTTCCCTTCCAGCAGGGCTTCTATTTTTTTATGGTGCTCGATGAACTTTGTGAGTAACCAATATAACAGAAATATTACGACGAAAACCACCAGGGCATTCAGAACGCCAACTTCTCTGTAAAGCATGGGATCGCCAGCAGCTGATCCAAGGGCAATGATTATGAGTAGTTCAAATATCGATAATTGTTTTACTGCTCTTTTTCCGGTGATGCGCAATCCCAGAAAAACAAACAGAAACATGATAAGGGAACGGATTGCAATTTCCGCCAGAAAAAAATAATTCTCATCTCCAAATAAAATCTCCTGCCAATTCATAGGAATCTGTTAAACGGGTGTTGTTGGCTTTAGAACAAATGGGCATATAAATTAGTTTGATTTCCATCTGTCTATATCATTTATTTCTTTAAAAAACAACAAAACGAAACGATGAGGCAAAACTTTTTTATATCGACGAGAGTTTTATGATAAGACTATGGTTGAATTAAATTGATTGTATTATGGCAAAGTATTCGAAAAAAGCACAGGACAAGATCGGTGAAGTAATGAAAGAGTTTAAGGAAGGAGAACTCAAGACTTCCGCAGGAAAAAAAGTTAAGGATCGGGATCAGGCAATTGCCATTGGTATTTCGGAAGCAAAACAAGCGGGTTATAAAGTGCCGAAACAGAAAAAGAAAATCACTCAAGCAGAAAATAAAAAAAGTAGGAAAAGCTGAATGTTTTTTCTACTTTTTATATCTTTACAATCACAATTTCAATTCTATTAAGAAAGGAGATTCTGATGGGAAATAACAAAACATGCGGTTCGGCGGGTGATGCAGTATACGGATTGGGATTCGTGGGCGCCGCCATTTACTTTGTATCAACAGCTACAGGCTTTTGGGTGGGCGTGCTCGGTATCCTCAAAGCCATCGTCTGGCCTGCCTACCTGGTCTACCTGGCTTTTCAGCAATTGCTCTGATTTCATGCAGCTGCCATCTCCCGGCATTCGTCGGCGCATTTTTGGCATGCTTCGGCACATTCCTGACAATGTCTGAATGAATGCTTCTCACACTCTAGGGCACATTCATCGCAAATTTCCGCGCACAGCCGGCATATTTCTGCTGCCCTTGAACTTCCCAGACTCATCAGTTCTGCTGCAGCATAACATATGGCTGCACACTCCATATCTTTTCTGATGCATTTGGCCATCATGTTTACATCTTCTTCCATGGTACAGGCAGAAGCGCAGAAGTTACAGGAACTGGCACAAAGCAGGCATGCTTCAATGCAGGATGTATAATCGATGTATGGTGTTATGTTCATATAACAAGCGTTTAAATGAAGAGTAGTTGCTTCGTGGCAACTACTCAGGTGGATAATCTTTTTTCAAACTAAATCGTATCAAGTTGTCTGTCGAACCATTTTCGTATTTCATCGCGGGTTCTGCCAGTTCTTGCCTGGATCCTGCCCAGTAACTCGTCCTCCTGCCCTTCTTCGTATAAAAGATCATCATCTGTCAAGTCGGCCCATTCTTGCTTTGCGCGTCCTTTCAACTTATTCCAATTGCCTTTGATTCTTAAATAATCCATAATTGATAATTTTTTGTAGAGTTTTCTTCGTTGAAAGCTCCATTTTTTTAACAAGACCGCTTTCTCAAATGTTCCCGGTTCTCATTACATATAATTTTATTTGTGATAGGTTAACGTACATTATAGGCGTAAGGTGCTGTTATCATGCAGTATTCGTAAACCATATTTGTTGAGCCACTGTTTTAAAAGATGGATGTTGTCATAAGAGGGAATGCTTTATAAAGTGATTCAAGATAAGAAAATCGGATAGAGTTGAGTAACGGCCTTACAATAAATGATTTTACCATAAAGAATGCATTTTCCCGCTCGACAAGGAAAGGTGATCTTTTCCCGTTTATTTTGGGAATAGGAACCGATCTTGTACATCTATTCGGTAGTTTGGAGAAGATGTAATTATCCTGCCCTTCAGAATTCTGGGGAAAAATTCCTCAATGTAGAAGAATATTTGGCAAAATATTTTATTAATTCAATAGGGCATATTATTTTTGTTACAGATTCATTGAATAAAGAATAGAATTACGCGCATTGATTTTTATTTAATCCAACCAAAATCTTAACTATGTTTTTATTTATTTCGTAGAGATTACGGGGACTTAAAAACATAGTTATTTTTTTTCCACGGCATCCAACACTTAATTTTTTAAATTGTTACAATATCGCAAATAAAGTAATATGGGATACGAGATTGAGCGTAAATTTCTTGTAAAGGGAGACTATAAACCAGATGCCTATAAATGTATGATTATCAGACAGGGCTATCTCTCACTGTCGGGGACTAGCGTAGTCCGTATCCGGATTAAGGGAGAGAAGGCATTTGTGACTGTCAAGAGCGCTCTGCCAGAGGGTAAAATAAAACGACACGAGTGGGAGTATGAAATCCCCGTGGAAGATGCGGAAGAGATGCTAAAACTGTGTGAAGACGGTCTGATAGAGAAAAAACGCTATCTGGTGAAGGCGGGTAAACATACCTTTGAGGTGGATGAATTTTTTGGTAAAAATCAAGGTCTTCTCCTTGCCGAAGTGGAGTTGGAGAACGAAGATGAACCTTACGAGAGACCTCAATGGCTGGGGCCTGAAGTAACTGGCAATGTGCGATATTACAATTCATTCCTCTCCATCCACCCCTATATGGAGTGGGGAGAGTAATTGTTTTATTGGCACCTGTTTTTTTATGATACAATGGTTACCCAACCATATAAATCGGGTTCATCGCCATACTGAATAGCCCGGAGTTTATGATAAAGTTTCTCACATATAGGACCTGCTTTTCCATCCTTTGATATTTCATAACTTCTTTTCTCACTCAGATCGTCTATACGCAAGATAGGACTAATCACCGCAGCTGTTCCGCATGCACCCGCTTCTTCAAAGGTGGCGAGTTCTTCCTCTGCCACTACACGACGTTCAACTTTCAATCCCATGTCTTCGGCCAGCTGCATCAGACTCTTGTTAGTGATGGAGGGCAAAATGGAGGTCGACCTGGGTGTGATATATGTATTGTTTTTAATTCCGAAGAAGTTGGCCGGCCCACATTCGTCGATATATTTTTTCTCTTTCGCATCGAGATACAATACTGCGGAATAACCCATGTCATGGGCTATCTCACCTGCCTTAAGGCTGGCTGCGTAGTTTCCGCCCACTTTGTAGGTGCCTGTACCCAGTGGCGCGGCCCGGTCGTATTCCCGCATGATAACCATTGGAGTGGGTTTGAATCCTTCCTTGAAATAGGGCCCAACCGGTGTTACAAAAATCAGAAAAGTATATTCCTTTGCCGGTTTTACACCCACCTGTGCACTGGTACCAATAAGCAACGGCCGGATGTAAAGTGATGCACCACTCTCATAGGGAGGTACAAAACGTTCATTGTTTTTCACTGCGAGCAACACCATCTCCTCAAAAAGGTCGACCGGCAACTCGGCCATCATAATACCGTGGCAGGAAGACTGCAGGCGCAGTGCATTCTCCCGCATCCGAAAAATACGTATTTTCCCGTCTTTCCCCCGGAAAGCTTTTAGCCCTTCAAAGACTTCCTGTCCGTAATGCAGGCAGGTAGCAGCCATGTGAAGGTTCAGATACTCCGACGTTTCCAGTGCGGGAGCACTCCATTTTCCATCGGTGAAATAACTGCGTACGTTGTAGTCGGTTTTCATATAGCCAAACGAAATGTTCGACCAATCGATTGCATCCATCTTTAAATAATTTAATATCGTTTGGATTCGGTTAATCCCATGCAAATGTAGGATTTTATTTTATAAAAACCTGTTTTCACAACATAAATCATTAATTTCGTACTTCCAAATGATTGATCATATAACGATATCACGTATTCAGGACGCCGCGCAAATTGTTGATATAGTGTCCGATTTTGTCACGCTTCGTCGTAGGGGTGTGAACTGGGTAGGATTGTGCCCGTTTCATGACGACCGGACTCCTTCTTTTTATGTGTCACCTGCGAAAAACATATGCAAATGTTTTGCCTGCGGGGAAGGGGGATCGCCCATTCACTTTGTAATGAAGCACGAGCAGCTCTCCTATTACGAGGCTCTGAAATATGTAGCCCGAAAATACGGAATAGAAGTCATTGAAAAGGAATATTCTGATGAGGAGAAGCAGGCACAGAGCGACCGGGAGAGCATGTTTATCCTGAACGAGTATGCCCGCGATTATTTTGTGAACACACTCCACGTCCATCCGGAAGGAAAGGCCGTAGGCCTCACCTATTTTAGAGAAAGAGGATTCCGTGATGATATCGTTAAAAAGTTTCAACTGGGATATAGTCTGGAACAACGCGATGCCTTCAGCGTGGAGGCGCAGAAGGCAGGATACAGGAGAGATTTTCTGCTTAAAACGGGACTCGCTGCAGGAGGAGAACATAACCAGCCACTGGTCGATCGCTTCCGGGGCAGGGTAATCTTTCCGGTACATACCCTGTCGGGGAAGATAGTTGCTTTTGGAGGACGTATCCTCAGGAAAGCGGAGAATGTGGGAAAATACGTCAATTCTCCCGAAAGTGAAGTCTACTCGAAAAGCAATGAGCTATACGGTATATTTTTTGCCAGGAGTGCCATTGTAAAACAGGATAAATGTTTTTTGGTGGAGGGATATACCGATGTGATCTCGATGCACCAGGCTGGGATAGAGAATGTGGTTTCCTCGTCAGGTACGGCGCTCACGCATGGTCAGATACGGATGATCCACCGCTTCTCGGAGAATATCACCGTGCTCTACGATGGGGATGCAGCCGGTATCAGGGCAGCATTGCGGGGTATCGATCTACTGCTGGAGGATGGTATGAACGTGAAAGTGGTACTGCTTCCGCAGGGAGAGGACCCCGATTCATTTGCCAAGAAGCAGAATGCAGAGAGCTTTCATCGATATATTTCTGAAAATGAGGTGGATTTTATTCGCTTCAAGACACAGCTTCTGCTGGAGGAAGTGGGTGACGATAACATCAAACGTGCAGGGATGATTACCAATGTGGTAGAGAGTATCGCACTTATCCCAAATAGTATCACCCGCTCTGTCTTTATCCAGGACTGCTCGCAGTTGCTTGACATTCAGGAAAGGGTGCTGATTGCCGAGATCAACAAAATTAGAAAACGGAATTACGAGAGAAAAAAAGAGCAGGACAACAGAAATGCTGCACGTAATGATAGACAGGAAGACGAACAGGTAACCGCTTCTGCGGGAAGTATTGGAAAAAGCCGTCGAAACGTCTCCACAAATTCCTTTGATAAATATGAGCTGGAGATTCTGCGTTACGTGGTTCGCTATGGTAATGCACCTCTTTACCGGAAGTTTGAAAAGCAGAAACGGAAAGAGGGGAAGAAAGTGATAGAGGAAGATGTATTGGTGGAGGAGGGGCCCGGCGTGACGGAGTTTGTGCAGTACGACCTGGAGCGCGATAAAATTGGTTTTTCAAATGATCTTTATAGGCAGATGTTTGAGGAGGCTGTCGCACACATGAAGGATCCGAACTTTGAATCGGGACGCTACTTCCTGGCACATCCCGATCCTGAAGTGAATAAACTGGCTTCGGAACTGATGAGCGACCGGTATCAGCTGAGCAAGATACATGCAAAAATATTGGGTGAGGAGATGGGCGACAAACGCTCACGCCTACTTGAAAGAAATATGTTGAGTACCTACGTCCCACGAGCTACAACCGAGTTGAAAAATTTCTATGTGCTACAAAAGATCGAAGAACTCAAAAAAGAGATGAAGTCGGGTAACAGGGATGATTACGTGACGCTTATCACACAATTGAAGCAGTTACAGGAAATAAAGAAAATACTTGCCAAAGAGCTTGGTGAACGGATTGTATTGAAATATTAACCGAAGATATATGTATTTAGAAACCAATGAAGTGGTTAAGCAATATGCCAACCACCTGGCCCTCAACAAAGTGAGCATTCGAGTTCCCAGGGGAACAGTTTTCGGTCTGCTGGGCCCCAATGGGGCAGGTAAAACTACCCTTATCCGGATTATCACTCGCATCACGGCTCCCGACAGCGGGAGCGTAACAATCGACGGTCGGCCCTCACGTGGCGAAGATGTATATAACATCGGGTATATGCCGGAAGAACGCGGGCTTTATAAAAAAATGAAGGTAGGCGAACAGGCAATGTACCTTGCACAACTGCGTGGTCTCCCGAAGAGGGATGCACATCGTGAACTGATGATCTGGTTCAGGCGGTTCAATATCATGGACTGGTACAACCGGAAGGTAGAGGAGCTTTCAAAGGGAATGCAGCAGAAGGTGCAGTTTATCTCCACCGTGATTCACAACCCTGACCTGCTTATTTTCGACGAACCCTTCAGCGGTTTCGATCCGGTTAATACCGATATAGTAAAAAATGAGATGCTGCGTCTTAAAGATGAGGGGAAAACCATCATTCTTTCCACCCATAACATGGAATCGGTGGAGGAGCTGTGCGACAACATTGCCCTCATTCACAAGTCGCAGGTTGTCTTGCAGGGAAATGTGTTTGATATTCGCAAAAAACATCGTCCCAATATTTTCAGATTTCGTCTTCTGGGCCACGATTTCGATTTTGAACACCCCGATATCGAGCTGCTCTCCAAAGAACCTTATCACGAGTTTATCGATCTGCGACTGAGGAAGCTAAGCGGACTCGGTAATAATGATCTGGCCAGGCTGATTTTTGACCGTTATGAGGTGGTTAGCTACGACGAGGAGCTCCCCACCATGAACGATGTCTTCATTAAAACAGTGACCGGAGGTGCTTGACATAGTGATGATATTGCTTTGACTATCGCGGTCAGGACTTTCCTGCCCCTCTTTATTTCCGATTTCGGAAGGCGGTGGGGGTCATGCCGGTATAATGCTTGAAATAACGGGTGAAAAAGGATTGGCTGGAGAAGTTTAACTCATTGGATATCTCTTGGATCGACTTGTCGCTGTTCCCCAGCAGGAACTTGATAAGGAGGATAGTTCGCTCAGTGATCCACTCCATGGGGAATTTGTCTGATCTCTTTTTAATTACTGTGGAAAAATATTTGGGTGTGAGGCAGGCCTCCGTAGCATAAAACTCTACGGTGCGCTGCTCTTTTACATTCTTTGCCAACGAAATGGTGAAGTTACGAAACACCTGTTCCTGACGTGATAGACGTGGTTTCCCGGCAGGGTGGTTTTCTGAAAATAGGGTGACGATCTTGAGAGAAAGCAATGTCATCAACGTGTTCTGAATTTCCTTTGATAAGGGTCCCGTGGCTTCTTTATAGAGCCGCTCCACGAAAAAATAGATATCTCTGGCATTCAGTAGTTGCCGCTCACTTAGTTGAATGCAAGGCATCTCCCTGATCTTCTCCACATAATTCTCTACCGGCTGCGACATGGCAAGCTTCTCCAGAAAACCCATGCCGGTGGCTATCAGCGTGATCTGTGCATGCTCCGAAATATCTGTTACCTGGATCACAGAGTAGGGAAGCAGAATCACGAAACTTCCTCTCCGGAAATGGATCACCTGCATGTCTACCACGATCTTTCCCTCTCCTGCGAGACAGACGAAGACTACCACCCCTGCATCCAAAATGAATGGGATTTCCTCCTTTAGTGAGTGAAAATCGGTAGAGGTGCTGTCGAGCATTAAATAGCCGTAATCGTTTAATTCTTCAGGTTTGATATCTCTCTTCAGGAGCTTAATATCTGTTTTCATTTTTATGCCGAACTTGTTAATAGCGATAAATATACTATTTATTCATCGTTTTTTAATACATAATATGGTTAAAATAAGAGATATTGGACAATTATAAGGTATTTTAGGCAAAAGTGGATAGTTGGTTTCGTCCTACCTTTGTATCCCGGAATAAATAACTGAAAAAGAAAATGAAAAAAAGTATGATCATAGTAACCTGCCTGCTTTTTCTCGTGGGATGTCGCGAGAACCGGCAGACAAATAATGCGGTGAGAAGTATCAAGGCCGACACGGTAAAAGTGTATGGTCTTGCCGGTAGCAACAATTTCCCCGGTAAGGTAGTGGCACCCTCCGATATCAACCTGGCCTTCAGGGTGAGTGGCCCCATCGGAAAAGTGTATACCCCGATGGGAGCCCACGTGAAAAAAGGGGATCTGCTCGCTCAGATTGACCCGCGCGATTATGAGCTGCAGCTGGCAGCTACCGAGGCGGAATATAACCGGATCAAGGCGGAAGTAGATCGGATTACTGAACTACATGAAAAAGGATCGGTCACTCCCAACGACTACGACAAAGCACGCTATGGCTACCAGCAGATTGCCGTGAAGCTGAATGCCCATCGCAACGCACTGAAAGATACCAGACTGTTGGCCCCGGTGGATGGTTATATCCAGAAAAGGCTTTTTGAGCCGGGTGAAACCGTGGGCGCCGGCACACCGGTGATCGCGATGATCGCGACTGGTTCGGGTGAGGTAGAGATCAATATTCCTTCGGCCGATTATATCCGCCGTGATCAATTTTCCGACTATTATTGCAGGACAGAAATCTTTCCAGGGAGTACCTTTCCGCTTGAGTTGATCGGGATTACCCCCAAGGCAAATGCTAACCAGCTATATACCATGCGTTTTCGCATGAGGGGAAGAGCTGATGAATTACCCGGACCGGGGATGTCGGTAATGGTAACCATCCAGTTCCGAAACAAAGAAACCCGTACATTTTCCATTCCCCTTTCCGCAGTATTCCAGTCAGAGAGTCGTTCCACTGTATGGATTTATGATTCTGCTACCGGAACAGTGACTCCGCGGCCTATCACTTTGTCAGAGATACTGACCGATGGAAGGGTGGTGGTTTCCAGCGGCTTGGAGGCTGGTGAGCTGGTGGTGACAGCTGGCGTCCATTCGTTGAAGGAGGGTCAAAAAGTGAAGTTGATACCGGAGGTGACCGCTACCAATGTGGGAGGCATGTTATGATTGATTATGGCACGTGGGGGTTGCAAAACCGGAAACTGGTTGTTTTTTTGGTTGCCTGTTTACTGATTGGCGGCATCCTGGCAATCCGGGGAATGAGTAAGCTGGAAGACCCTGAAATTGTAGTGAAGCAGGCGTTGGTGGTAACTACCTACCCGGGTGCCTCGGCGCATCAGGTGGAACTGGAGGTGACCGACTTGCTGGAAAAGTCGATCCGCACAATGAAGAATATAGAGTTTGTGGAGAGCCGCTCCTTGAACGACCTCTCGATGATCACCGTCGGCCTTTCCACACTGGTACCAAATGATGAGGTGGATGATAGCTGGACAATCCTGCGCCGCAAAGTGAACGATGTGCAGAGGGAGCTTCCCGAAGGAGCTTCAGCTCCGGTCGTGAAGGATGACTTCGGTGATGTGATGGGCATGTTCTACGCGATGACTTCCGACGGATATACAGATCGTGAGATGGGCGACTACGCCGAACTGATCAAGCGGGAGCTGCTCGCGGTGGAAGGTGTGTCGCGGGTGGACATCTACGGGCAGGGGAAAGAGTGCATTTACATTGAAATGTATGAAGACAAGCTGGCTAATCTGGGTATATCGCCTGCCGAGGTGCTCTCCACACTCAGCGGACAGAACAAGACCCTCTACTCGGGCTATTACAACGCCGGGGATATGTCGCTCCGGGTGAGCGTGAATGATCGCTACAAGAACGCCGAAGATATTGGTGAACTGCTACTGCAGGGATACCAGGGTGATCAGTTCCGGCTAAAGGACATAGCGAAGGTGTGGACTGGCTACGAAAAACCGGTACGCAGCGAGATGAAATATGACAACCGTAAGGCGGTGGGCATCGCGATATCGGCACGCTACGACACCGATATCACTCAGGTGGGTGACCGGGTGGAGAAGCGGCTCGGAGAACTCACCAGAAACCGGTTACCTGTGGGAATGGAATTACAAAAGGTCTTCTTTCAACCTGACAGGGTGGACGACGCACTCAAAACCTTTATGATCAACTTGGTTGAGTCGGTGGTGATTGTAGTACTGCTGCTTATTTTCTTCATGGGTTTTCGAAGTGGTATGATCATCGGTTTTAATCTGGTGGTCATCGTGTTGGGCTCATTGCTGATTCTTAACCTGACAGGGGGTACCCTGCAGCGGGTGTCACTGGGAGCTTTTATCCTTGCGATGGGAATGCTAGTGGATAATGCCATCGTAATTCTGGATGGAATACTGATCGATATGCAGCGAGGAATGTCAAGGAAGGAGGCGCTGACTTCCATAGGTAAAAAAACTGCCATGCCATTGCTGGGAGCGACGCTGATAGCCATTTTAGCCTTCTTTCCCATCTATCTTTCTCCTGATACTGCAGGTCAATATGTCCGTGACCTCTTTATCGTACTGGCTGTATCTCTTCTATTGAGCTGGATCCTGGCACTGGTCTACGTACCGTTACAGGCCGAACGGATGTTGAAGACAAAAAAAGAGAAGATGGGCGAGGATCCCTACGACAATAAATTTTACCGTGCATTGCGTGCAGTACTCACCTGGACGCTCCGGCACCGATCGTTTACGATTGGTGCCGCAGGACTACTTATGCTAATCGCACTGGGTTGTTACCGTTTCCTGCCGCAAGGTTTTTTTCCCGATATGAATTACGACCAGCTCTATATTGAATACAAGCTGCCGGAGGGTTACTCGAGTGAACGTGTCTCCCGGGATCTGGAGTCGATCACCGACTACCTTCTCGCGCGTGAGGAGATCACCCATGTCACAACCTCCATGGGGGGTACCCCCACACGGTATAACCTGGTGAGGAGCATGGCCGATCCCTCGCTCTCATACGGAGAACTGATCGTGGACTATACCTCTCCCAAAGAGCTGGTGGCCACCATGGATGAGATACAGCAACATCTTACCGCCAGCTACCCCGATGCTTTTGTCCGTTTGAAAAGATACAACCTGATGTACAAAAAGCATCCTATCGAGGTGCAGTTTAATGGACCTGATCCGGCTATACTGCGCGAGCTGACGGCGCAGGCACTACAGATCATGGAGGAGAGCCCTGCTATTCACCTGACGCAGACAAACTGGGAGCCGCAGACGCCTGTATTGATGGTAGACTACAACCAACCCGTTGCCCGTGATGTAGGACTTAGCAGGCAGGATGTGGCGCTGTCGTTACTGAGTGCCACCGGAGGTATTCCTGCCAGCCTGTTTTATGAGAGCAACCAACAGCAGACCATTTACCTCAAGAGCGTGGATAGTGAGGGAAGCCCGATTGAGTCACTCGATAATGCCCAAATATTTAGTATGCTGCCCGCGCTTGGATTCCTGAACAGAGATCTGCTGCAGGGGTTACTTGCCGGAGCATACTCCGAGGAGGATATCCTGAAGGAGGCGCTGCGTACCATACCGCTGAGCCAGGTGACGGAGGGCATTCGCCTCATCTGGGAAGATCCGCTGGTAATACGATATGACGGGCAGCGTGCCATGCGGGCACAGGGAAGCCCGGTGAAAGGCATCAGCACCGAAGATGCCCGGCAGACTATCGTTGCACAAATAGAAGCAATTGAACTACCCGAAGGATACTCGATGCACTGGGAAGGCGAGAGAAAGGCCAGTGAGCAATCCGGTTCCTATCTTTTCAAATATTTTCCATTGGCTATCATACTGATGATTGCCATCCTGATTATGCTGTTCAAGGACTACCGTAAACCACTGATCATTGTCTGCTGCATACCCCTTCTGCTGATCGGCGTAATCTTCGGAATGCTCGCTTCCGGCAAGACTTTTGGTTTCGTGGCCATCGTGGGGGTATTGGGACTGGTAGGGATGATCATCAAGAACGGCATTGTTCTGATGGATGAGATAGAGCTGCAACTACGTAACAGCGTGAATCCCCTGGAAGCCCTTCTTGCCAGCTCATCGGGTCGTTTCCGTCCGGTGATGATGGCGTCGTTGACCACTATCCTCGGCATGATCCCGTTGTTGGGTGACGATCTCTTCGGACCGCTCGCGGTGACTATTATGGGGGGGCTCCTGGTAGGAACGCTCATCACGCTGATTGTCATTCCCTTGCTTTATTCGCTCTTTTTTAAAATTAAAATCCCAAGACAATGACTAGAGTTCTGCATATTGTGACAGCCTGCTGCCTGATGATGGCTGTACTACCCGTAGCATCCCTGTCGGCACAACAGCTCCTCACCCCGGAACTGAGCCGGAAGCTGGCTCTTGAAAACAACAAGCAGATGGCTTTCGCTGCTGGAAACAGCGAGAAGGCTGCCTACGAGGTGAAAACCCACAGGGTAAACTTTTTGCCCAGGATTACCGCTACAGGAAACTATCTGCTCACCACCGCCTCGTTAGAGAAAACTATTCCTTCCTTTTATCTTCCCACCTACGTGCCCGATGCGGGGGGGCAGCTAATACCCAACATTCTGACTACGGTGGATGGGGTACCCCTCTTCAGGGAGTATGCTTTCTTTCCCGGAATGGAGTTGAGCCTGAAACCAAACAACACCTATGTTGCCGGGTTGAGGCTGGAGCAACCAATTTATATGGGTGGCAAAATCACTGCTGCCTACCGTATGGCGCGCATTGGAGAGGAGATGGCGCAGTTACATGAGGTGAAAACCCGGGCGGAAGTGATTCTGCAGGCTGATGAGGCTTACTGGACTTACGTGGAGACGCTCGAACTGGAGAAGACAGCTTGTGCTTACAGTGAACTGGTGGCTCATTTGCAGCGTGATGTGGAGAATGGATTTAATGCCGGGATGATACCACGCAACGACCTTCTGAAGGTGCAGGTGAAGATGAATGAGTCGGAGCTTCAGCTTCTGAAGGCGCAACATGGGGTACGGCTTGCCCGGATGAATCTCTGCCACGTGATTGGTCTTCCGCTGAACAGCGAGGTGGTCGTGGAAAGTGCTCCGGAGAGTCCTGCAATGGGCGAGGTACCGCTACCAGATCTCGACGCAAGACCCGAATATGTGTTGCTTTCAAAGCAGATCGCACTGAAGGGGATGCAGGCTGATCTGGTGAAGAGTGACTTTCTACCCAGGGTAGGGATAGCCGGCAATTTGAGCTATGTGAACGGACTGGAGCTGAACGGAAGCAAGTTACTCGACAACACTACTTTCTCGGCAGTGATCTCGGTCAGTATACCGTTATTTCACTGGGGTGAGGGGCGCAACAAAGTGCATGGTGCCGAATCTGAGAAGAGAATGGCTGAACTCCAGCGGGACGAACTGGTGGAGAAGATGAATCTTGAAATAGAGCAGGCGCTGCAAGCGTACAACGAGTCGGAAGCACGGGTAATGCTCACCTCCCGTTCTCTTGGACAGGCTGAGGAGAACTTACGCGAAAGTAGGGATCGGTATGAAACCGGCCTTGAGACCCTATCGGGACTCCTTGAGGCGCAAACCATGTGGCAGCAGGCACACGCTGAACAGGTACGTGCCCGGAGTGCGTCCCGTATATCAGAGACGCGCTATCTCAAAGCAGCCGGGAGATTGTAAACTAGTTTAAAAAAATAACTTATCTCTAAAAGTATAATTGTATCTTTACCAGCCATATTTTTTTATACAATGAATACATTGGGATTAGTTATACAACGTGAATACATCACAAGGGTCAGGAAAAAATCGTTTATCATCCTCACCCTCCTCATGCCATTGCTGATGGTGGCACTGTCGGTTATTCCATTTTGGCTCTCTACCCTGAACGAGGGAGGAACCAGGCATATTGCGGTCATAGATGACACCGGTGTGTATGCACCGCTGTTACAATCTACTGAAAATTATGATTTTCAGATTATAGGAGTCTCTGACCAACGGGCTCAGGAGTCTCGTCTGGGAAAAGATCTCTTCGCTATCCTTCAGATAACCGGGGACCTGCATAAAAATCCGAAAGCTGTCTCGCTCATATCGGAAAAGCAGGCGCCACAGGATTTGCAATCCCTTATCAAGCGTACGCTGAATGAAAAGGTTACCCAGCAAAGACTCGATGAACTCTCCGCGGCCGGAGAGGTGGATGCCGGAGCAATCAGACGGGTTCGCTCAATTGTCGAAGATGGTTCTACAATATCTCTGAAAACCCTGCGACTGAGCGGGGATGGAGACGTATCGGAATCATCCACAGAGCTTTCTACCGTCATTGGAATGATCTTTACCATACTCATTTACATGTTTATTCTGTTGTATGGTAATATGGTGATGCAGGCTGTGCTGGAAGAGAAGAAGAGCCGTATCGTGGAGGTAATGGTTTCTTCCGTGAAACCAGTGAAACTGCTGATCGGAAAAGTGGTGGGAATAGGTCTGGTGGGCATAACCCAACTGGTGATTTGGGGTATTTTGCTGGGGGTATTATTCACGGGGATGTCATTATTCATTTCTTCTCCCGAAAAGGCAACAGCCATTTCGGCCGATATGGGAGATTTTAATATGGAAGGATTGACGAACGCCATCATGAGTGTCAACTGGTTTGAGATTGCGCTTTATTTTATTACCTTCTTCATAGGCGGGTATGTGTTGTATGCCTCCATCTTTGCGATGTTCGCTTCGGCCGTGGACAGCGAGGAGGACACCAGCCAGTTTATGACGCCGGTGACGCTGTTGATCATGTTTGCTTTCTTTGCAGGTTTTTATAGCGTAAGCAATCCCGACGGTCCTCTTGCCTTCTGGACCTCACTCATCCCCTTTACCTCTCCCATTGTCATGATGGTACGCATTCCGTTCGGGATACCCTTGTGGGAGAAACTACTGTCGTTGGCATTACTGTATGGGACATTCATATTGATTTCGATCTTCTCTGCAAAGGTTTACCGTGTGGGAATACTTATGTATGGCAAAAAACCCACCCTTAAGGAAATGATGAAATGGGTGAAATATAAATAAACATTTTGCTTCATAAATAAGAAAAAACAAACAAAAAGAATTATTTTTGTAGAAAAATAAGCAATTGTCCATATAGACGCTGCTTTTTGATATGATCTTGAACACTTGCCTGATTCTATGGAATCACGCGGGTGTTTTTTTAACTCCTAAAACGTGCAATATGAAGTTCGAAAAAATGCAGGCCGCCGGTAACGATTATATTTATGTCAACCTGTTTGAAGAACGGGTGGATAATCCCGAAGAGCTATCACGCAGGCTGAGCGACCGCCATTTTGGGGTGGGGAGTGATGGGCTTGTGCTCATCGGTCCTTCCGGGGTTGGCGATTTCTCCATGCAGATGTACAATGCCGATGGTAGCGAGGGGATGATGTGCGGAAATGCGGCAAGGTGTGTAGGTAAATATTTGTATGAGAGAGGATTGACTGGCCGGAGGGAGATTGACCTGCATACACAATCGGGTATCAAGCATCTCTCGTTGTCGGTAAACCCCTATACCGATAAGGTGGAACGCATACGGGTAAATATGGGTGGTGCTATCTTGTCAGCCGCTGCTGCCTCTGCTTCAGATATGACTGCCTATTTTCAGGCCATACTACCGGAAATGGTCGATTATCCCGTACAGATTGAAGAACAAAAGTATCATATCACCTTTGTCTCGATGGGTAATCCCCATGCAGTAATTTTTATGAATGATATTGATAGGCTGGAGATTGAAAAGATCGGACCAAAAATAGAGCATCTCAACCTGTTTCCGGAGCGTACCAATGTGGAATTTGTCGAAGTAATCGATTCTACCCATTTGATGATGCGGGTATGGGAGAGGGGAAGTGGAGAAACACTTGCCTGTGGCAGCGGTGCCTGTGCGGCACTGGTTGCCGGGGTAATCACACACCGATGTGAGCCGGAAGCTACCCTGCAGGCTAAAGGAGGTATACTTGATGTGGCGTGGGAAAGAGAACATAATCAGGTTTTCCTTACGGGGGATGCGCATTTTGTTTTTAAAGGAGAAGTTAATTGATTAGCAGATTAATTGATTAGCAGATTAGTTGATTAGCAGATTAGTTGATTAGCAGATTAGTTGATTAGCAGATTAGTTGATTAGCAGATTAGTTGATTAGCAGATTAGTTGATTAGCAGATTAGTTGATTAGCAGATTAGTTGATTAGCAGATTAATCGATTAGAAAATTCACAGATTGGAAGATCATCACATCATCACATCATCACATCATCACATCATCACATCATCACATCATCACATCATCACATCATCACATCATCAAATCAATAAATATATGTTCCGAATCAACGAAAACTATCTTCAACTCAACCAGAATTACCTCTTCAGCACTATCTCCAGAAAAATAGATACCTTTAGTTCTTCACATCCCGGAGTGGACCTGATCCGCCTGGGGATCGGTGATGTAACGCTGCCGTTGTCGCCTGCCGTCATTGGTGCCCTGCATGCTGCTGTGGATGAGATGGCACAGAAAGAGAGTTTTCACGGTTACGGGCCGGAACAGGGCTATGGTTTCCTGCGGGAGAAGATAGCCGAAATAGATTTCAGGCAACGGGGTGTCGCTATTTCAGCAGATGAGATTTTTATCGGTGACGGATCAAAGAGCGACTCCGGTAATATTGGCGATATTCTAGGTGACGACAATGCGGTGGCCATCACAAACCCGGTCTATCCTGTTTATCTCGACAGCAACATCATGCGGCTAGGCAGATCTTCCCACATCCTGTTGCTCCCATGTAGTGAGGATAATGGCTTTTTACCCGAGCTTCCGGCTGAACGGGTGGATGTGATCTACCTTTGCTATCCCAACAACCCTACCGGGACGGTAATGACCAGACCGGAACTTAAAAAATGGGTGGATTGGGCATTGGAAAATGAAAGTTTGATCCTCTTTGATGCGGCATATGAAGCCTATATCCAGGATGACAACTTGCCCAAAAGTATTTACGAGATAGAAAACGCACAACACTGTGCCATCGAATTCCGCTCATTCTCGAAGAATGCAGGTTTCACCGGACTACGATGCAGTTATACCGTCGTGCCCAAATCGTTAATGGTGCGTGCAAGCAACGGAGAAATGATCTCGTTGCATGGGTTGTGGAACAGACGACAATCCACAAAGTTCAACGGTACCGCCTACATTGTGCAACGCGCTGCCGAGGCGGTCTATTCCCCACGGGGACAGCAGGAGATAAGGGAGATGGTGGCGTACTATATGCAGAATGCGACCATCATCCGCGAGGGGTTAACCAGCAGGGGATGGACTGTTTTTGGCGGTGAGAATGCACCTTATATCTGGCTTCAGTGTCCTTCCGGGCTCGATTCCTGGAGTTTTTTCGATCTCCTGCTCGATAGATGCCATATCGTGGGTACGCCCGGTGTGGGATTTGGCAC
This sequence comes from Proteiniphilum sp. LBM24028, assembly GCF_056629195.1. Classification (NCBI taxonomy): domain Bacteria; kingdom Pseudomonadati; phylum Bacteroidota; class Bacteroidia; order Bacteroidales; family Dysgonomonadaceae; genus Proteiniphilum; species Proteiniphilum sp. LBM24028. The sequence goes on from NZ_CM152817.1 coordinate 3,390,820, forward strand.
CAACGGAGAAGGATACTTCCGGCTCACCGCCTTTAACAGCCGAGAAAGAACTGTAGAGGCCGTCGAAAGAATTAAACGATGGAATTGCTGATCCATTGCGCGAATACCCATTAATGGCCAGTTTATAAATAAAAAAAAATATTTTATACCCAGATATTGGTATTGAATGCTGTTGTTCTCTCCCTTATCTTTGTTACTGATAAAATAGATACAAAAAGTGAAGACCGGTAAGCACATTGCCGGCCTTCTGTTTTTATAACGAAGGAGGTTGTTTGAGGGCGCTTATTCTTACAATTATTTTACTTGCACTTTTACTTGCACTGGCTTTTGTCTCCCTTTTCGTGGGAGTGGGAGATCTATCTGTTTCCCTCATTGCCTTGAGCCGGTTACCCCGTACGGCCGCGCTGATTCTGGCAGGGGTGGGGATGAGCATCTCCGGCATAATCATGCAGCAGATGACACAGAACAAGTTTGTGTCGCCCACGACTGCCGGTACACTCGAAGCGGCGAAGATGGGGTTGCTGGTCTTTCTGATCTTTACACCTGAAGCCGGCATGACGCTCAAAATGTTGTCGGCATTCCTCTTTACCTTCCTGTCCAGCATGGTTTTTCTGGCGATCGTGCGGAGGATACGGCACCGCAATGTAATATTTGTTCCTCTTGTGGGGCTTATGTTCGGAGGAATTATCGGGTCCATATCTACCTTTTTCGCGGTGCAGCTGAATATTGTGCAGGATACCAACGCCTGGATGATGGGAGACTTTTCCGGGATCCTGCAGGGACGCTACGAACTGATTTATCTCACGTTGCCGGCTATCCTGATTACCTACCTCTATGCAAACAAGTTCACCCTGGTTGGTATGGGAGAAGATTTTTCCCGGAACCTGGGGTTGAACTACAGCGCCATCATGAATATCGGCCTGTTTTGTGTCTCGCTCACGGTGAGTTCCGTGGTGATTACCGCCGGCGCCATTCCCTTTTTGGGACTGATAGTCCCCAACGTGGTGAGCATCATCTTCGGAGATAATTTAAAGAAGACATTGCCCCTGGTGGCCTTGTCGGGTGCGATCTTTCTTTTGGTATGCGATATCATAGGCAGGATGGTGATCTATCCGTATGAGGTGCCGATCGGAGTGACCGTCAGCATCATCGGATCCGTTATGTTCCTTTTTATGTTGTTATGGAAAAAAAGATAAACATCAGAAGGAGCCTCTGGATCGCCTTGTTGCTGATGATGGCCAGCGGCATGCTTTTCCTCTTTTACAATCTGGGAGGCAGCTGGGAGTTTGCACTCCGGCTCAGGGGACTCAAGGTGGTGGCAATCCTTGTTGTGGCTGGGTGTGTAGCTTTCTCTTCGGTCGCTTTTCAGACGCTCACCAACAACCGGATTCTGACCCCCTCCATCATGGGTTTCGAGTCGCTCTACCTGCTGATACAGACGGTGATCGTCTACATGTACAGCGACCATACCTACCGCGTGTTGAGCAGCATCGACAACTTTCTGGTCTCTGTCGCCGGAATGATTGGATTTTCTTTTCTGCTTTATCTCCTGATTTACAAAAAGGGAAAAGATAATCTCCATCTGCTTTTACTGGTAGGGATTATATTGGGTACGCTCTTCTCCAGTCTCAGTTCCTTTATGCAGTTACTGATTGATCCGAACGACTTTTTCATTGTGCAGGGAAAGATGTTTGCCACCTTCAACAAGATAAACAGCAAGCTGCTCTGGCCCTCCCTGGGTGTGATGACAGCCACGCTAATCATCGGATTCAGGATGACCAGATATCTGGATGTACTTGCACTGGGAAGGGATCAGGCCATCAACCTGGGACTGAACTATAACCGGGTGGTAAAGATGTTTCTGGTGATGATCGCGGTGCTGGTTTCCGTGTCTACCGCGCTGATAGGACCCATCACCTTTTTGGGGCTGCTGGTTACAAACCTCACCTATGAGTTGTTTGGGACACATAAACACCACCTGTTGATTACAGGTTGTATCATGGTGTCGGCCACCGCATTGCTGATCGGACAGTTTCTTATGGAGCGGGTATTCAATCTTTCCATCCCGCTGAGCGCCATCATCAACATTGTGGGTGGGTTCTATTTTATCTACTTACTTTTAAGGGTTAAAAAATTATGATCGAAGTTCAGGAAATTACCAAGCAATATGGGGAAAAGGTCGTGCTCGAAAAGGTGGGACTTCAGTTTCACAAGGGGAAGGTTACCTCACTGATCGGCAGCAACGGCGCCGGCAAGAGCACCCTGCTTTCCGTCATCAGCCGTCTACTCTCGCAGGACGAGGGAGTAGTGATGGTGGATGAGAAGAATGTCACAGAGTATAAGAACCGGATGCTGGCACAGCGGCTCTCCATCTTAAAACAGTCGAACCACGTCAGGTTGAAACTGACGGTGCGCGAGCTGGTCTCCTTCGGCAGGTTTCCCTATTCACAGGATAAGCTGACCAGGGAGGACGTGAAGAAGGTGGACAGGGCGATCGATTTCCTTAATCTGAGATCGATAGAGCATGCCTATATCGATGAGCTGAGCGGGGGACAGAAGCAGCGTGCCTATATGGCGATGGTGGTCGCCCAGGATACGGAGTACGTATTACTGGATGAACCCCTGAACAACCTCGATATGAAGCATTCGGTGCAGACCATGAAAATGATGCGTCAGCTGGCCGATGAACTGGGTAAGACCATCATCGTCGTGCTGCATGATATCAATTTCGCTTCTCACTATTCCGACTATATTGTCGCCCTGAAAGATGGCAAGGTTGTCTATCATGATACCACCGATAATATTATCCGTGAAGATGTACTCAGAGATGTATTTGGTGTTCGTGTGAAAATATGCATGTTCGATAATAAAAGGATTTGTAATTATTTCTGAAAGTAGCGGTCAGCGATCAGCTCTTTTACGTGTGGTTGGTGTCAGATTTGCGATTTTAGATTAAGATTAAGTATTCAGTAATAAAATTTCAATTCAATAAAAGACAAATACAGTATGAACAAGAATAGTTTGGTTTTGTGGCTTGCGATGCTCCCTGGTATTATGATGCTCCTCAGCGCATGCGGAGGCAATCAACAAAAAAGTGGTACCGGAGAGGGCAGGGGTGATGAAACGGTCACGATCACCCATACACTGGGTAGCGTGGAGGTGATAAAGAACCCTCGTAGGGTGGTGGTACTCGATTTTTCTGCCCTGGAAAATCTTGATTATCTGGGGATAAAACCGGTGGCAGTGCCGAAAACCAGTATGCCGTCCCATTTGCGTAAGTACAAGGACGACGCTTCCATTGTGGATGTGGGAAGCGTGGTGGAGGTGAACCTGGAGAAGATAAACGAGGCACAGCCCGATTTGATCATCATGGGTAACAGGCTGGCAGATTTTTACGATCAACTTGCTGCCATTGCGCCGGTGATATATCCCACGGTTGTGGATGCGGGCGATTTTATGAATGCCTTTGAAAAGAATCTTGATGATCTGGCGCTGCTCTTCGATAAACAGGTGGAAGCAGAAAAGGCAAAAGCCGACATCCGCTTGAAAGTGGAGGAGGTAAAGAAGCGGACAGCCATCTCCGATGAGAAGGCATTGATCCTGTTACACAACCGGGGTCGCTTTAGTGCCTATGGCAGCGGATCTCGTTTTGGCGTCGTGCATGATGTGCTGGGCGTGAAAGAAGCAGTCGTGGGTCTGGATACGCATCGCCATGGCAATCCGGTTTCGAGTGAGTTCATACAGAAAACCAACCCCGATATCATCTTTATCGTAGATCGAAGCCGGGTGGTAGACAACGAGATTACCAATAAAGAAGAGATCGAAAACAGCCTGATTAAGCAGACCAACGCATCGAAAAACAGGAAGATCTACTATCTCAACCCGGAAATGTGGTATCTGGCCGGAGGGGGCATCACCTCCGTCAGCGTAATGATTGATGAGGTAGCACAAGCATTTTAATTTATTACTTTTCAACAGATTCAGTTATTCACCGGCGTACTCAGCAGCTGTTATGTCCGGATGGCATGAGAGTTCAACCCGGTACAATGGAACCCCGACGACATCGGAAACAAAAACTACTGTTGCTTCTCCCATTAAGAAGGGTCTAAATCAGCTTGTAATAAAATATTACAGCGGTTTCGACACCGCCTTCTCCTATGGTGTCAACCCCTTGTTTGTATGGTGGATATATTCACAGAGTCAGGCTTACGCAACAGTTGAAAAAGAGGAGATCATGCTGTTTCGATACGTGTGGGTGATGCTTCCTCCCACGTTTCACCCATGCGACCGCATAACCTGCAGATAACGATACACTAACCTGTTTACACTTGTTAGTTTTCACAATTTTATTTTTTGTATCTCTTTTTGTATCTTTGCACCCTAAAATCACAGTATTAGGGCTTCCTGAATGTATATGAAGGCGCATGAAATAAACTGAATGTAAATGAAACCACTTTTTATTCATTATCCCAAGTGCGGCACTTGCCGTAAGGCGGCCAAATGGCTGAGAGTTCACGGAGTTGAGGTAACGGCAAGGGACATTGTAGAAGAGAACCCCAAAAAAGAAGAACTCTCCGAATGGATCAAAAAGAGCGGCCTGCCGATCAGCCGTTTTTTCAACACTTCCGGCATGATATACAGGGAGCAGAACTTGAAAGAGAAGGTAAAGAGCGCATCTGAAAATGAGCTGCTCGATCTGTTGTCCTCAAATGGAATGGTGGTGAAGAGACCCATTGTTGTGACAGATGATTTTGTGTTGGTAGGTTTCAACGAGAAAGAGTGGAAAGAGAAATTTAGAAAATGAAGATTGCCCACATTGAATTTCCGGAAAGGCCGGTATTTCTTGCTCCGATGGAAGATGTGACCGATGTCGGATTCAGGCTGCTTTGCAGACAGTTCGGAGCCGATATGGTCTATACCGAATTCATTTCGAGCGATGCCCTCATTCGCGACGTAAAGAAGACAAAGCGAAAAATTTTTTTCAGTGATGAGGAACGTCCTATTGGCATTCAGATATATGGCAGTGACCCTGAGGCGATGGTGGAGGCTGCCAGAATTTGTGAAGAAGCCGATCCGGATCTGATTGACATCAACTTCGGATGTCCCGTGAGGAAAATTGCAGGCAAGGGAGCGGGGTCCGGCATGATGCGTACGCCCGATGTGATGCTGGAGATCACCCGGAAAGTGGTCAAAGCGGTGAAGAAGCCGGTAACTGTAAAGACCCGACTGGGATGGGACGATAACTCGAAGATCATTGTGGAACTGGCTGAGCAGCTACAGGATTGCGGTATTGCAGCACTTACTCTGCATGGTCGCACCCGCGCGCAGATGTATAAGGGGGAGGCCGACTGGTCACTGATTGGAGCTGTGAAGAACAATCCCAGGATGCATATCCCCGTCATTGGTAATGGTGATGTAACTACCCCTGAGATGACACAACAACGGTTTGAAGAGACCGGCGTGGATGCAGTGATGATTGGTCGCGGCAGCATTGGACAGCCCTGGATATTCCGGGAGGTGAAACATTTTATGGAAACTGGGAAGCACGCTCCGAAGGAGTCGTTCGGCTGGTATCTCGACGTATTGAAAAAACAGGTACAGGAAAGCGTAGAACGCCTGGACGAAGTACGTGGCATCCTGCATATGCGTCGTCATATAGCGGCAACACCCCTTTTTAAGGGTATACCCGATTTCAAAGCTACCCGCATTGCCATGTTGAAGGCTGCTACATTGAGTGAATTATTTGCCATCATGGACAATGTGGAAAATGTGATTTTTTTCCCTGCCGAAGCATAGAAAAACAGGTGAAGTTTAGCATCATTATTTTAGTTTTATACTATCTTTGTATGTTGGCAAAGTGGGAATGAAAATAAACACAAAAATAAGGTATGGGCTACGGACAATGATTGAGATTGCTGATTGCCAGAGTCCCGAAGGTATCCTTCAAAAGGAAATTGCAAAGAGGCAACAAATTTCAGTCAAATATCTCGATTACATTGTCAGCGCTCTCAAATTGAAGGGGTTAATAAGAAATGTCGGAGGAAGGGGAAGTGGTTATGTGCTCGCCCGGTCTCCTGTTGAGATTACCATGCTGGATATTTATACGGCATTTGAATCGGTTCTTGTTGTACAATGCGTTTCAGATGAATCGTTCTGTGAACGTTCTTCGCTTTGCTGTAAAGCGAATCTTTACTGGAAACAGTTTCACAGACAGTTTGTGGAGATGCTTTCCGGAAGAAATCTGGAACAAATCATGCAGGAAACGAAAGAAGATTGTACACTGTGCATGTAGTTTTTTTATGAGCCAATTCCTATTAAAACTATAGCATTTATTCGCAATTCCGTCAGGAACTATTTTATACAAGGTTAATCAATACGCTCAAATGCGTGCCAAACCAGAACCGAAAACGGGATGTAATCCCAGTAAACCTATAGGAATACTAAAATTATTAATAAACTATTTGCATATATTTATGAAAACGATTTTATTTAACAGGCGAACCGTATCTGTGTTTTTATTTATGTTTATCGCGGCTGGTGTTCTGGTTCATTCCCAGACTCTCTCCATCAAATCTTCCGAGGTAGTTATCAACGGAGAGACAAATGTGAATCACAATTTTACAATAAAAGCGACAGAATTGAGCGGCAAAATGACTGTGGCCGACAATCGTCCGCAGGCCCTGACTGTGGAAATACCCGTTCGCTCTCTCATCAGCGGCGAAAAACTGATGGACAAGAAGACACACGAAGCTTTCAATGAACCAAAGAATCCAAAAATTCTTTTTCAAATGACAGAATTAAACTCCATTCAGGTGAATGGTGAGAATATTACAGTGACAGTTACTGGAAATCTTTCGTTGAAGGGTGCTACAAAGAAAGTGACACTAAAAGCAGACGGAAAGGAAATGAGCCCCGGTGTATATACTTTTCAGGGGGCATTACCTGTAAAGATGAGCGACTATGGTATGAAAGCGCCTACTGCGATGCTGGGTACCATGAAAACAAAAGACCAGGTAACGGTGAATTATAAAGTGACTTTTGAAGGAGCATCGATTAATTTTAATTCAACAGCATATTCACAGAATAAATGATTATTTACTATTAAACAAAGAATGAATGAAAATGAAAAAAAGAGGTCTCTTTACGGTGGTCGCAATTTTAACCGCTTTCGTTACGTTTGCCCAGTTACGTCCGACGAACAAGGAAGGTATAAATGCTTTTGAAACACCGAAGACAGAAACAGATTTTGATGGATTGAAAGTGAAGATTGGAGGTGCTTTGACGCTTCCTTATACTACACTTAATCACAGCAACGCACACGGAGAGTATGTAAGTGACAATCCGTTGACGTTGGTTCCGCTGACCAATAACTTTGGTTTGCCACAAGCCAATCTTTTTATAAAATCAAATCTGTCAGATGGAATTTACCTGAATTTTGAGCTTTACCTGGCTTCCCGCCATCACAATGAAACATGGGTTAAAGGCGGTTTCCTTCAATTGGAGAAAATGCCGTTTCTCCCCTGGGATTTTGTCGATGAAATCATGGAGGTTACCACCATCAAAGTAGGTCAGTTCGACGTGAACTATGGCGATGCACATTTCCGTCGCTCCGACGGTGGCCTCACTTTTTATAATCCTTTTATGGAAAACCACATTATGGATGAGTTTGCCACTGAAATTGGCGCAGAGGTGGACGTACATCTCGCAGACTTCACCGTGGTGGGAGCCATTACCAACGGACAGCTCAATCCCACGTTGCAGAAGATCGACACGACCGAAGCCACCAACAGGTACTCCAACGGGAAAATGAATCCTGCACTGATTGGAAAACTGGCTTACGACAAGCAGTTCAATGATCAGTTTCGTCTTCGAGTGAGCGGTTCCGGATATTACACTGCCGGTTCATACAAGAACACGCTTTTCGGGGGAGATCGTACAGGTTCCAATTATTACGGGGTGATGTATCACGTTGCGCCGAGCAGTTCAACGTTCACAAACGGGCGATTCAATCCCGGTTTTGGCGATAAGGTAAAAGCCATGATGGGGAACTTGTTTTTGAAATATTCACCGGTAAATGGACTTTCTCTCGAATCGTTTACGACTCTTGAACAGGTAAAGGGACGCAGTGCCAGCGAGAAAGAACTGAGAAATGCCAATCAGTTTGTTACCGACCTGGTTGTACGTTTCGGTGCCGATGAACAATTCTATGTAGGTGGCCGCTACAACAAATTGAAGGCAGATATGGCAGCAGTTGGAAGCACGCCCGCTTATAAGGCTGACATCAATCGTACTGCCATTGCAGCAGGTTGGTATATGACAAAAAATGTCATGGCCAAAGTGGAGTATGTGAAGCAAAATTATGATGGATTCCCTACCAGCAGTATTTATTCGGATGCTCAATTCGACGGATTGACGCTTGCCGGATCCATCGCATTCTAGACAGTTTTCATAAAAATGAACCAAACCGGTAGTTAATACCGGTTTGGTTATCATCTTTCAGATTGAGAAAATGAAAAGAATTTTATCCATACTTGCCATTTGCTTTCTGGTATCGGTCACGGCACATGCTCAGTCGGGATCTTATCTGCTTGCTGTGGATGTGAAGGAGAAAAGCATGCTTTCCATTCAGGGGAAAAGTAATGTTGTAGACTTTAAATTTGATCAGCCCGGTAATAGGTTTATCGGTAAAAAACTGTATATAAATGCATCCCGCAGGAACGACAGGCTTTATCTAAGCGAAAGCAGCCTGGAAATTCCTGTAAAAAATTTCATATCAGGCAACAGGATGGCGTTGAGAGATTTTCATAAGCTTGTGAAGTCGGATGAATATCCTGTCATGCATATAGCACTCGATCATGTGAGGTTGTCAGACGAGTCTTTAGGTGAAGTCGGTGACGCTGTGATAGACGTCACAATTACAGGGGTCACCAAAAGATATACCGTTCCGGTTACTGCGAAAAGGAATGGAAATAATTTCACATTCGATGTGAAAAAATCAATTAATATCCGCGACTTTAACCTGACTCCACCTGTCCACATGATGGGGATGCTGAAAGTGGACGAATGGATCACTATTAATCTTTTTATGGAGTGCGGCATCATGCCGGTCGACCAAGCGGAGCTTGTTCGGTAATTATCTTTTTTTGAAATGCTCCCGGTATAACCCAGGGAGTTTTTTCTATTTTTCCATTAATTTTCTGATTTCATCACCCCGTACATCTTCCAGCATGTCGAAACGATGTTTATCCTGCATGTGGAGCGTCGCTTTTTTATCCACCTGCGAAGAACGGAACGGACTGGAGACATGCAATGTCGTGGTACGGGCAGCTCTTGTGGCACCCGTGATCAACGAGATTGCTTTTCCGAGCAAGGGATCGTTAGTGTTGCCAAATTCAAACAAGAACAGTTCATCACCAGTTTCAACCATACCATCAGGGTTGAATTCGTCCACCTCATAATTGGGTGTGAAGCCCGCAGTAAAGTCTGATTTCCCCAGACTGTTGAAATATTTCACTACAATTGGCTGCATCCCCCATTTGTTTTTGGGATCTTCCTCCTCGTAGATGGAGATAGAACCCACATTTTTTCCGTAGGTTGTTTCACCGATCAGTATTACTTCCATGTAGGGTTTCAGGCCGTTGATGATGAACTCGCTGGCGGAAGCAGTCCATCCGCTGGTAAGTACATAAAGTCGCGGCAGGTTTAAAGAGGGTACATCGGTTATTTTCACCCATGAAATCACATTGCCTTTGTCATCTATTTTGGCCGTATCGATCTGTGAAATAAAGTAATCCTTGTTGTAATTGGCTCCATACTCCTTTAGCAGCGCATTGTGCACAAAGGAGTTATATTGGGAGGTGGTGAGCACGTTGCTGGTGGATCTGTTTTTCACTAGGGCACTTGCCAGGGCAATAGCCGAAGAGACCGCACCACCGCTGTTATAGCGGAGGTCGAGTACCATCTCGTTGACTCCCTGTGCTTTCATGGCATCCAGCCTGTTCATTAGCAGTTTGTCGTAGTCGTAACTGTCATCCCCCTTATCCCGGGCAAAGAAGTTGTATACAAGATACCCAATCTTCTTACTGTCGATAGTATATACACTGTCTTTATAGACCGGATTTTCGGCGTAGTTGTTGTGCATCTGAATGGTCACGTTTCCGCTGTTTTGCAGGTTATAGGTCGATGTGGCAGAATCAAGGCGCCAGTCGGCCATCGAGAGATTTTTTGTTCCCGTGCCCCCGAACAGGGTTTTGTAATTCTGGGGTGTGATGTTCTGCCCGTTTATTTTGGTGATGAACCGGCCTCTGTCGATTCCTTTCGAGTCGGCATCGGTGCCGCTCATCGGGTAAAGCACCAAAGCGTAATAGTGGGTCTTAGCCTGATCTGCCCAGACGAGGATGTATTCAAAACCGATCTCATCTGATCTTACCCCGCTCAGATCGTTTAACAGTTCCACATAGTCTTCCTGAATCCAGGAGAACCTGTCACCCTCGGGATTGGAGGTGGCATTATACTTATAGAGGATTGAATTGAAAAAATCGGCAGGATTGAGTGAGTAGTTCGGTTTTTTGGAAAGTTTATCATTCCACAAATAGTATATCGACATCTGGTCGTAGATCCATCTGTTTACATACTTGTTGTTTGATATTGCCGCGGAAGTAGTGATGGTGGCATCACCCGATATGTTGGCATCTGTGACAGACACGAGGGTACCATCACTCAATGTGGTACTTGCTCCGGGAGGAGTCACGGAGTTATCTATTACCGCATTCACCCTATTTGTATATCCACTTTCATATTCTAATGTGAAGGTCCTGGTGGAGGCATTATACGTGGCTGCCACCAGTTCCCCCTTAGTGGCAGCGGGATCATCGTTTTTGCAGGAGATAGAAACAACCAATAGGATGGAGAGTGTGAGGAAACAGACAAATATTTTTTTCATATGTAGAATCTTAGCGGGATGATTATTTGAACCTAAGACTGCGAAAGTATCGATTAATTTAATTCCTTGGAGAAAATATCAGAATTTTAACTCTCCTTTGCCCTGTCGCACAATGATTGGTTCATCGGAAGTACAGTCTATCACAGTGGAGCCTTCTATGCCTCCTACGCCGCCATCTATCACAATATCGGCGATATCGCCCCATTTTTCAAATATCAATTCGGGATCGGTGATATATTCAACTTCCAGATTGTCATCCTTTACTGAGGTGTTTAGCACCGGATTTCCCATCTGCGAAACAATCTCGCGGATAATATTGTTGTCCGGTACGCGGATACCTACGGTTTTTTTGTTTTTATATATTTTGGGAAGGGAGGACGTGGTCGGTAATATAAATGTGAAAGGGCCTGGAAGATTCCTTTTCATCAGTTTAAAGGTAGGAGTGCTGACCTTCGCATATTCACTCATTATGCTCAGGTCGTTGCAGATAATGGATAAATTGCTTTTCTGCGGATTAATCCCTTTCAGATCGCAAATCTTCTCTACAGCACGCACGTTCAGTGCATCACAGCCAATGCCGTAAAGTGTATCGGTAGGATAGATCACGATACCTCCCTCACGCAAAACGGAGACGACTTTCTCTATTTCGCGTGGATGGGGATTTTCGTTGTATATCTTTATCAGCATAACGCACAAATGTAGTGAAAGCCGAGCGAAAAGCCAAACTTGTTTGGGGTTTTCCGAGGTGCATGCTAGAATTTAAAAATGTATAAAAAATAGCTCCAATCGATGGATCGAAGCTATTTTAATGTCGGTTAGCGAAAAATTATCCGTAAATCACATTCCCGTTTTCATCCTTGTTCTCGTCGAGCCCGTTGCTGTACTGTTTCATTGCGCGCAGACTCATGCCCATGCTGGAGAACCCGCCGTCGTTATACAGATTCTGCATGGTGATCTTGCGGGTAAGATCGGAGAACATGACGATGCAGTAGTCCGCTGCATCGTCGGCTGTAGCATTTCCCAGCGGGGCCATACGTTCCGAAAAGTCCATCAGGTCGGTCATTCCTTTCACGCCACTTCCGGCAGTGGTCATGGTGGGCGACTGAGAAATGGTATTTACGCGTACTCCCTTGTCGCGTCCGTAAATGTAACCGAAGCTGCGGGTAATGGATTCAAGCAGCGCCTTGGCGTCAGCCATGTCATTGTATCCGTAAAATACGCGTTGGGCCGCTACATAAGTGAGAGCGAGAATGGAACCGCCACGTTCAATTGCGTCAAGCTTGCGGGCTACCTGCAGCATTTTATGATAAGAAATGGCAGATATGTCGAGGGTCTTCATCAGCATGTCGTAATCCAGATCGTCGTAGGTCCTTTTCTTGCGTACGTTCGGCGACATACCGATTGAATGAAGAACAAAATCGATTTTACCACCCAGAATCTCCATCGATTTGGTGAAAACCATCTCAAGATCATCTACATTGGTTGCATCAGCAGGCAGTATCTCGGCATTGAGTTTCGCACCCAGCTGGGCAGTATCGCCCATTCTAACGGCAACGGGTGTGTTGGACAATGTGATGGTGGCACCTTCCTCAACGGCTTTCTCAGCTACCTTCCAGGCAATGGACATATCGTTCAACGCACCGAAAATAATCCCTCTTTTTCCTTTTAATAGATTGTGACTCATAATTTTTATCAATTTAGAACAGCCGGCAAGTTTTTTACCGGATTCGCTGTGATTATTTTTCAATCAAAAACTGCGCAAATTTACAAAAAATGTGCAATAACTAAACAGATAAATACAAAATAAGTTCTCTCAGGAATTATTTTCGTGAGTTTGTCTTAAGCCATGTCTCTTTTTTCCTCTTCGATTGTGATTCCTTTCCAGACAAATGCAGCGATAGCGGCACCGAGTAAAGGGGCTACAATAAATAACCAGAGCTGTGACAGTGCCGTTCCTCCTTCAAAAATTGCCGGACCTATGCTACGGGCCGGGTTCACTGATGTGCCTGTAATTGGAATACAAACAATATGTATCAAAACAAGCGTGAGGCCGATTGCCAGCCCGGCAAATTTGTTAAGGCCGTTTTTAGCAGTTACTCCCAATACCACCAATACGAAAATAAAGGTGAATACTGTCTCTGCCACAAAAGCCACACCCATTTGTCCCTGGGCAAAACCGTTGGCACCCGTGAGCGTTGTAATGGAACCGGAATCCTTTGCCAAAAACCAAAGGATGGATGAACCGATGACGGCGCCGATCACCTGGAAGAGCATGTACATTCCCGCATCTTTACCACTCATCCTGCCCGATAGAAAAACACCCAGCGTGATAGCCGGGTTTATGTGACATCCCGAAATGCTTCCTATACCGTAAGCCATGGCTATGACTGACAGTCCGAAGGCAAAAGCAACTCCCAGCGTGCCCACTGAATCAAAGGGTTGCCCGGCACCCGCAAAGACTGCCGCCCCGCAACCCATTAGTACAAGTACCATTGTTCCGATCATTTCTGCTACATACTTCTTCATGATTTTTGAATTTATTGTGAAACAAATATTCTGCAAGATAAAATATTATTTTAATATCAGAGTGACCGGGACTGAATTTGAGGTATTAATCCCCGATGTTTTTACCAATTTTTTGCTTATGATTTTGAACATTTTGCCGACGGATTGTTTTAATGATTGGTTGAAAGATGATGACAATTACATATATTTATCACAGCTGTTACCTGATCGAATTCATCGGATGTTCCGTGATTATTGATTATTACAGGGACGCACCGCGTGAGGATGGTTCAAAATGGGTGAATGATTATCTGCTCAATAAGGAAGATGATCTGTATGTGCTTTGTACGCATTCACATTCCGATCATTTTAACCCGGATATACTGAACTGGAGACAACGAAAGGAGAATATCACCTATATTTTTTCCGATGAACTGAAAGAGAACGGGAAAATCGATGCAAAAGTTTACTATCTCAGAAAAGAACAAACTTTTGAGGATGCGCGGATTAAAGTCATGGCATATGGTTCTACCGATATCGGGGGATCTTTTCTGATTGGCTGTAACGGGCGTTTACTTTTCCACGCTGGAGATCTGAACAACTGGCATTGGAATGAAGAGGTGGGAAAGGCAGAATCGCTCACCTATGAAAATAATTACCTGTGCGAGCTTGAGTTGCTGGCCGAAAAAACCGATCATCTGCATGTAGCCATGTTTCCGATAGATCCCCGCCTGGGTAAGGAGTATATGCGCGGAGCGAAACAATTTGTTTCGCGCATACATACTGCTTATTTTTTCCCGATGCACTTTGGAGAACAATATGAAAAGGCGAACCGATTCGGGGAAACAGCGGCGCAATATGGTTGCAGATACATGCCGGTATCTCAGCCGGGACAGATATTTACACTGATATAAAAGCAACAAGGGAAGGAATGAAACGGTGTGATCAAGTGATCAGCATTTATGGTGTGCGAAGGAAGGCAAGCAACTACACCGAAAAAACGGATAAAATAACTAAAAACAATGGAAATAAAAGCAAGATTCGACCACTACAATATCAATGTGCTGGATTTGAAAAAAAGTATTACATTTTATGACAAGGCGTTGGGTTTGAAAGAGGTGCGAAGAAAAGAAGCCTCTGACGGATCATATATTCTTGTTTTTCTGGGAGATGGGATAACCGGTTTCACCCTGGAGCTGACCTGGCTCAGGGACTGGGATCGGCCCTATAATATGGGAGATAATGAACAGCATCTTTGCCTACGCGTGGACGGAGATTACGATGAGACGAGAGCCTACCATAAAGAGATGGGATGTGTCTGTTATGAAAATACCGACATGGGACTTTATTTTATCATCGATCCCGACGGATATTGGATAGAAGTATTACCTTTGAAGAAATAACCGATTAAAAAAATGGACTTTTTCAACTATAGCCGCCGCCCTACCATTGATGTGCATGTAGGCAATGTCACGATGGGTGGCAATCATCCGGTCGTGATACAGACAATGACCAGCACCAATACGCTCGATACGGAAGCCAGTGTGGCGCAGTGTGAACGAATCATCGCGTCCGGTGCGGACCTGATTCGTCTGACCACGCAGGGGGTACGTGAAGCGAACAATTTGCGGGAAATTCACCGGCAGTTGAGAGATAAAGGCTATACAACGCCTTTGTCTGCCGATATTCATTTTAACCCGCGTGCTGCTGAAGTGGCGGCCACCATTGCCGAAAAAGTGCGTATTAACCCCGGCAATTACGTGGACAAACAGAAGACTTTTGCCGAGTTGGAATATACCGAAGAGGAATATGCAGCGGAACTGGAGAAGATTCGTGCCAAAGTCGTCACCTTTCTTCAGATTTGTAGAGAGCATGGTACAGCTGTACGTATAGGGGTGAACCATGGATCGCTTTCCGACCGTATCATGTCGCGTTACGGAGATACACCGGAAGGGATGGTGGAATCTTGCATGGAGTATTTACGCATTGCGGTGGATGAAGGTTTTACCGATATTGTGATATCGATGAAGGCTTCCAATACGCTGCTGATGACCAAGGCGGTACGCCTGTTGGTGGACAGGATGGATAAAGAGGGGATTCATTTTCCGCTTCACCTGGGTGTGACTGAAGCAGGTAACGGTGAAGACGGAAGAATGAAGTCGGCGGTAGGCATCGGAGCATTGCTGAGTGATGGCATGGGAGATACCATTCGTGTTTCACTGAGTGAAGATCCGGAGGTGGAAGTGCCCGTAGCCCGAAAGCTGGTGGATTACGTGATGCAACGGCAAAATCATCCACACATTGAAGGACGACAATTTCCCGGATTCTCTCCATTTGCGACTGACCGGCGCGAAACGAAAGCAGTTTGGAATATAGGTGGTGATTTTCTGCCGGTGGTCATATCTGACAGGAGCCGGATCGGTGACATGGATATCAATCCTCATTTTATCCCGGACTATATCTACACGGGAAGTCATGTACCCGATAATTTTCCCAGAGGAATGAAATCTATTGTTGATTTTGCGCAATGGAAGGAGAGGATAGATCATTATCCCCTCTTTACGGCCGATGAGATAGGCAGCATGGAAGCATGTCCGGCACAGGTGAAGTTTCTACGTCTTTCCTATCCGCAACTGACTGATGAGATGATTGTCCTCCTGAAGGAAATACTTGGTGTGGTGATTATACTCACAACAGAACATCAGAACGGAGTAGGAGAACAGCGGGCATTTTTCCATGCCTTACTGAATGCGGACTGTCGTGTACCGGTGGTACTGCAGCGAAGTTATTCAGAAGATGAACCGGAAGATATACAGCTCAAAGGAGGGGTGGATTTTGGAACGCTGCTTTTAGACGGATTTGGCAATGGGATGATGTTGAGCAACGAAGGGAAAATTAACATTACCGATCTTGATGCCTATTCTTTCGGGATCCTGCAGGCAGCACGTGTACGCACAAGCAAGACTGAGTTCATCTCCTGTCCCAGTTGCGGAAGAACTCTGTTTGATCTCCAGACCACCGTTGCACTTGTACAGAAACATTTTTCCCATCTCAAACATCTGAAGATCGGGGTGATGGGCTGTATTGTAAATGGCGTGGGAGAGATGGCCGATGCAGATTATGGTTATGTGGGCGCTGAACATGGAAAAATATCCCTTTACCGGAAAAAACAGCTTGTGGAGAAAAATATCCCCCAGGCAGAAGCAGTGGAGCATCTTATTCAGCTTATCAAGGATCATGGCGATTGGATTGAGCCGGAGGTCAATTAACCTGATAAATAACGGGAATATCTGGTGAAGATTCGTCGGAAACAACCGGTATAGTATTACAAAGGCAGCCTTTCGCTGCCTTTTATCTGTTACTTACCCACTGTAATATGCACCGGTGTGGGGTTTACAAGATTGTCACTTACCGGGCAACGCTGTTCAACAACTTTTAGCCATTGCCCCAGTGTGTTGGCATCGGCATCCGTATCCGGGATGATTTCTACGTCAATTCTTTTAAACCCTGCTCTTTCGCTAGTGGCCATGCCCAGATGTTTATCCGGGTCGAGCACGCCCGCCAGATTTATTTTTACACTCCTCAGGGTGAAATTCAACTCTTTGGCCACCAGGTGACACATGACATTCAAGCACCCTGAAAGGGCAATCAAAGTATATTCAACCGGATTTGGGCCGTCATTGGTGCCATTCAGCTCTTCGGGTTCATCAATAATTGTTTCAAAACCTCTTGTCTTCGCAATGGTCTTGGTCGGGCTCTCGCTGTGCGCTTTTACGCGAAAAGTAATGTCAGACATAAATATACAATTAAATTAATTTAAGTTATGCAAGTCATTCAAACTTACTTGCAAAACTTACGTGTTTATTTTTGTAACAAAGGTAAAGATCCTGTTTTGATGGTGAAATAACACATTTGTGGTATTTTTCACAGACAGGCCGCGATAAATCACTGATTTGAGGGGACGTAAACAGGATCCCATCATCAGTGTGGTGATGAAGCATGAAGTGCCGCTTCTAAACCGTCAATACGAAGCGGCGCAATATTTACGTGAAACCGCCGTTGATTTAAAGGAAAATCATTTGGTTTTCTCCGGAAAAAGCAGTAATATTGCACCCGCTTTTGATCGAAACAACTCAAAAACAAAGGTCCCATAGCTCAGTTGGTTAGAGCACCTGACTCATAATCAGGGAGTCCTTGGTTCAAGCCCAAGTGGGACCACTGATTGTATCTGCCTGTATGAACGAACACATTGGTCATATAATACATGAAATCACTCCGCTGTCGGATAAAGACTGTTTTTACATTGCCGACCGTCGAAAATCGGAATTCACCTATCCTTTGCATTCACACAGCGAATTCGAGATTAATTATGTGGAAAATGCGGAAGGTGTAAGACGTATTGTTGGTGACTCGGTTGAGATCATTGGCAAATATGACCTTACATTGATCGCCAGTGAAGAACTGGAGCATGTCTGGGAGCAGCATCATTGTACAGCTAAAAACATCCGGGAGATAACCATCCAGTTCTCGAAAGATCTCTTTTTCGGAAATTTTATCCATAAGAATCAGTTCAGCAGCATCCGAGAAATGCTTCACAACGCACAAAAAGGGATCAATTTCCCCATGGAGGCCATTATGAAGGTTTATCCCATGCTCGATACGCTTTCCTCAGAACGATCAGGATTTCATGCAGTTATCAGATTGTTGGCCATTCTGTATGAACTTTCCCTTTGTGACAGTTACCACACACTAGCCAGCTCCTCCTTTGCCCATATCGAAGAAAATACTGACAGCAGGAGGGTACGCAAAATTTATGAATACATCAATCATCATTACAATAAGGAGATTCGGCTAGAAGATCTGGCAGCCGTAGTGGGAATGACGCCGGTGGCGTTAAGTCGTTTCTTTAAACTTAGATCTGGGAAAACTGTGTCTGACTATATAATCGATATTCGTTTGGGGCACGCTACAAGGCTTTTAGTGGATACTACTAATTCTATCTCCGAAATATGTTATGAATGCGGTTTTAATAACTTATCTAATTTCAATCGTATTTTTAAAAAGAGAAAGGAGTGCTCTCCGAAAGAATTCCGTGAGAACTATCGAAAAACCAAGCTTATTATTTAAAATTAATAATGAGAATGTTTTTTTGTTTTAGTTTTTCTGAAATCCCAACAATAAACTGCGAATAATTTCTGAATAATCTTTCCGAATAAGTTATATATACCTATATATCATCTCGATGTGCGTCTCTGTTGTTTAGCCCTACACTATAATTGAGCAAAATGTCAATAATTGATAATATTGTATTAGATTTATTTTAAGAAGCCAACTACCTTTGATAATCTAAATATTATCTAATTTTAATTCCCCACGGGCTAATATTAAGTTCCAATGAAAGATGTGCTTGGTTTTTCCTTTTTCTTATTACTTATTGTTTTCTTTTCATGCGGTGGAGCAGGTAACGAAATATCGGATGAAACCGAAGAGAAGTACAATACTGTGCTATTTCTCGCAGATAGAAATGCCACGTACGAGACAAAAGCTCTCTACTCAAATTTATGGGAGATACAAAAAAACGGCTTTATGTTTGGACATCATGATGATCTTTGGTATGGTCGAAAATGGTATAATGAGAAAGGACGTTCAGATACAAAAGATATTTGCGGAGATTATCCTGCAGTTTTTAGTGTTGACCTTGGAGCTGTTATGGACGATAGATCTTTGTCTGAGAATGGAATAAAGGAAAATGCGATACGTAAAAGAGTTATTGTAGAATCTTACGATAGAGGGGAGGTGATAACAGCGTGTATACATATTAATAATCCTCTAACAGAGGGTGATTCATGGGATAATTCGAGAAATGACGTTGTCAAAGAAATACTCAACGAAGGAGGATCTACAAATGCCAAATATAAAGTTTGGTTGGATCGTCTAGCGGCCTTTGCTCTTCAATTAAGAGGCTCTGATGGAAAGTTGATTCCAGTTATTTTTAGGCCGTATCATGAACACACCCAAAATTGGTCATGGTGGGGAAGAACTTGTACAACCGAGAAAGAATATGTCCACTTATGGCAATATACAATTAATTATCTGAAAGATACAAAGGGAGTACACAGTTTTATATATGCAATTTCACCACAAATGGACTCACCAAAGAGTAAAGAGGAGTTTCTATATAGATGGCCTGGAAATGAATATGTTGATTTTATCGGGATGGACTGCTATCATGGACTTAACCCTGTAACTTTTTCAATAAATTTGTCTGTTCTATCCAAGCTATCCAACGAGCTTAAAAAGCCTTGTGGAGTCACTGAAACAGGTGTAGAGGGACTACTAGATTCGAATGGAAAACCATATACTCGATATTGGACAGAGCAAATATTGATTCCATCTGTAAGACAGACAGTAAGTATGATCGTAATGTGGAGAAATAAATTTGATCCAAACGAGGAAGGTCATCATTTCTACTCTGTATTTGAAGGTCATCCATCTGCCAGCAATTTCAATGCTATGTATAGTCATCCTGGCACCTATTTCTCAAAGGATCTGCCGAATATGTATAAAATGGCTCAGGAAGTCACCGTACAGGGCCATTAGTCATCAACGTATAAAAAGAGTCTATGAGTAGATAAAATAGTATTATAAATTCTTAAAATAACACGCTATTTTTGCCACTATTGTTCTGCGATATTTATGATGGAATGAGTCGATTATTGTTTTACAAAATATGAAACTTTACTTTAAATGATATATACGACTTTGATTAACAGATTCTGTTCGGCCTAAAGTCTATGCGATAGAGATATATAAAATGTAATATTAATAGTTTAAAATAGATATTTATTTACCTAGAAATTATGAAAACATCGAAATTTTTAGTGGGAGTAGTATTAATCTTAATCTTTTTTTATTCCTGCGACAGTAATCAAAGAGATGTGCAAGAACTAATAGACCCATGGTTAAGGGAGAGGACTCCAATTGCTTTTAAGGTAGAAGGACAAGTAGGAGAAGCGGTTATTGTAAATAACTGGCGCAAAGATGAGGATGGCAGTATTAATGTTACGCTTATTTCCTCAGCAATTAATGATTTGCGTAATGTTCAGGTTTTATCTCTGGAACTTCAATACAATGCTACTTCTTCGCTTGGTGTAGGAGGAACATTGGATTTAAGCGATGGTTCTGATTCTTTTGTTGTTGAAGCAGAAAATGGAGAAACGAGGACCTATGTTGTTACTTTTGATGAGTTCTATGAACCAATCGTTGGAGATTATGCTGTAGAACAATTATGGTTGTATGGTGGTACAGGCCCTGAATATGGAGGTGGAGCTGTTTGGCCAATGATGGAGAAAAGCTGGCGCTGGAATGTTGATGGCAAGCCAACTGCAGAAGAAGACAATATTATATCACTGGTACTTAAAGGAGTTAATGAGGAAACAGGTGATACATATGGTACTTGTTATAATGATGCCGGGCCTGATGGAATGTATGCAAGTTTTATCTATGATGATAGGAATTGGGTTAAACATGATTTAAAGCACTTTTACAGATGTATACCTGAGGGAGAGGGTGAATGGGAAAAGAACTCTCAAACAGGTGTTATTACATTTATCTCAAAAGAAGGTGTTAGGAGGTCATGTACATTGCTTACAGCCGGAACGCATGCATTTGATCAATATAAAAGTATTACAATTGAAAAACTAGCCTTTAATTTTCCTGTTACAGAAGGGGTTGAAGATAACTGGGATGTAATATGGCAAGATGATGCTAAATATCTACATCATCCTAGAAACTTTGTAGTAAAAATGGAAAAACTATAAGTTATAATAAGATGGATCAGAAAATTAAATATTTTCTTTCTTGAGTTCTCCATGAAAAATTCAAACAGTAAAGAATAAATAAATTCACGAGTATATGATTAAAAATTTAAAAGTGTTTTTGCTATCCACTTTTTTATTAGTAATTGGGGCATTTACAAGCATAGTCATAGGACAACAAGCTGTCAGTGGAATAGTCATAGATACGTCGTATGGTGAAACACTGCCAGGAGCTACGGTTATCCTAAAGGGCACTTCTACCGGAACAATAACCAATGAAGAGGGAAGATTTACAATACCTCTCGAAACTCCTAATGGAGTTTTGCAGGTTTCGTATATTGGATATCAAACAAAGGAAGTTGACGTATCTGCAGGGGATGTAATTGAAATAAAGCTAGATGAAAACGTTACAGCTATTGATGAAGTTGTAATAACGGCATTTGCTACTCAAAAGAAAGTAAATGTAACCGGTGCTATATCTTCTCTTAGTGGGGATGCTCTGGTTGCAACACCTGTTTCAAATATTGCGAATGCATTAATTGGCAATACACCCGGAGTAAGCGGCTTGCAATCTTCAGGTGAGCCGGGAAGAAATGCTGCAAATATTATAATCAGAGGTGTATCAACTTATGGTTCATCAGCACCCTTAATTGTTATTGATGGTATAGAGCAAGCTGCAGAACAGGCCTTTACGGAGCTTAATGC
This sequence comes from Proteiniphilum sp. LBM24028, assembly GCF_056629195.1. Lineage (NCBI taxonomy): Bacteria > Pseudomonadati > Bacteroidota > Bacteroidia > Bacteroidales > Dysgonomonadaceae > Proteiniphilum > Proteiniphilum sp. LBM24028. Next base: position 3,412,789 of record NZ_CM152817.1, read on the forward strand.
GATGGATGCAAATGAAATTTCGGAGATCAGTGTTCTAAAAGATGCTGCATCCACTGCTGTCTATGGTATTCGTGCTGCGAATGGTGTAATTATAGTGACCACAAAAAAAGGTCGTTCCGGGACCCCTCGCATTAACTTCTCTTCAAACTATGGTTTAACGGGAGCTTCTAATCTTCAAAAAGGTGTAACTGCTTATGAATACGCTCTATTGAGAAATGAAGGGATTAGAAATGAACAGCGGGGTTACGCAGGAATGGAAGGTTTGTCAACCTATATATTTGATGATTATGACTTGTGGAAATTTAAAAATAACAGAGATTTTACTCCGGTAGAAGTAGATGCCATGAGCAATTTATCAGTTGAACAGAAAGAACAATTGAAAAATGCACCTGCCTTATACTATGCCAGTAACGACCTATATAGAGATCAATTCAGTAAGATGGCTCCTCAGTTTCAGACAAATCTCAACATATCGGGAGGTACTCAAAGAGTTAATTATTTTGTTTCTCTGGGGTTCTATAATCAAGAGGGTATTACAAACGCCAAAAAATATTATGGATCAAATACCGGTTCACAATTTAACAGATATAACTTCCGTGGAAATTTTGGAATTCAAGTTGCTGATAATTGGGATGTAGATATTAGTTTATCGGGACAATTTGGACAAACAGAAGGACCAGGTATTAACTCAGGGCCTTATGATTTAGATGGGCGCTACAAAGTGATTATGCAGTATATTTATGATGGAAACCCTTTTATTACGCCGGGTATTGTTGATGGTAAATTAATAAATAATTTTGCCGGAGTGCCGGGTACTGTTCAGAATCCATTAGGTGCTAAAACGGGCAGTCAGATTGGTTCACAAAATGCCGTGTATAATTTACTTATAAGTGGAAGAGGTACTATTTACAATAATCTGCTTAGTAGCTCAATAAGAGTTAATCATAATATGGATTACTTGCTGAAAGGGTTAAAAGCTCACGCTACAGTAAGTTATCAAGATAATTATAACAGATATGCTACATACTCACCCTCTATTCCTTCATATAGCGTGCAGAGAAGTGCGGAGAATCCCAATGAATTACAGTTCTTTGGAGGATCAATGGGTGCAGGTAGTTTTAACTCATACGGTTACAGTAACTGGAATAAGCTGTATTTTGATGCAGGATTAAATTGGTCCGGCAGTTTTGAAGATCATAATCTTACTGCACTGCTTCTTGGAAAAGGTTCAAAATATACAATGCCTTCGGATTCATACAATGTTCCATCAGGAATAGTTGGGTTGGTTGGACGTGTTACTTACAACTATATGGATCGTTATATGGCTGAGTTTAATGCCGGCTACAATGGCACTGAGCAATTTGATGAGGGTAAAAGATTTGGACTGTTTCCTGCATTCTCTTTTGGTTGGGTACCAACTGCAGAGGAGTTCTTTCCTAAAAATGATATCGTTACATTTATAAAGCTCAGAGCTTCGTATGGTGAGGTAGGAAATGATCAGCTTGGTGGTAACAGAAGGTATTACTATCTGCCTAATACTTATAATCTGGGACAGGGAGGTTATTGGTTCGGAAATAGTAATGGATCTTCTCAAAATTCTTATTATCAAGGCGCAACTGAAGGTGCATTAGGCAATCCGAATATTACATGGGAACGTGCTCGAAAATATGATGTGGGACTCGAAGTGAATTTCTTAAACGACAGACTTCATTTTATGACAGACTGGTTTAAAGAAGATAGAAACAATATTTTAACCACCTTGGGTACTATACCTGCAGTTTACGGTGTTCCATCCAACTCTGTGCCACCTGCAAATGTCGGAATCACAGAAAATAAGGGATTTGAGGTTGTACTTAAATGGGAAGATCATATTAACGCTTTGAGTTATTCCATAGAAGGAAATATGAGTTATGCCAGAAATAAAATTATTTATAAGGCTGAAGCAGAAAACCCCTATCCATGGATGAACGCAACAGGCTTTTCCATCGGCCAAAGATTTGGATTGAGGAGTGATGGTTTATTCAATACGCAAGAGGAGTTGAACAATAGGCCTTATAATACCTATACTTCAAATCGTGCAACATTGGGAGATGTTAGGTATGTCGATTTGAATGGTGATGGACTCATTGACAGTAAAGATGTTGCTCCTATTGGGTATCCTAACTATGCTGAGATTCAATATAATACAAAACTTAGACTTGTATATAAAGGTTTCGACATGAACGTGCTTTTCACCGGAGCAGCTAATGGATCATATTATTTAAACAGTGGTTATACTATTCCTTTTTTTAAACGTGCAGGAAATGCATGGCAATGGATGTATGATAATAGATGGACACAAGAAAAATACTTGGCTGGTGAGAAAATAACTTATCCTAGATCTACATTTGATGCGACCCCAGATCATAATAATTACCTGCAAAGTGATTTCTGGATGAGGTCAAGCAACTTCCTCAAACTTAAAAACATTGAGTTTGGATATACCATGCAACCTGACACTTTCAAATTTTTGAAAATGGTGCAGGGATTGAGAATATATGTTAATGCTAATAACTTATTCACCTTTAGAAATGAGTTAACGGATATTGGAATAGATCCGGAGATAACCGATGGCAGATCTTATATTTATCCTTTAACAAAAGTTGTAACAGTTGGACTAAGTTTTCAATTTTAACAGACAAAACATTTATTTTTATGAGAAAAATAGGAATAATACTTTTAATAATAGGTTTTTCATTCATAACAGCATGTGAGGATTTTTTCCTTGAAAAACCTGATACTACTGGAACTGTCGACTTGGAAGAGGTTTATAGTTCTACGAAAAATGCGGAAGCTGCTCTTTTCTCCTGTTACCGAAATATTCTATTGCATGGCTGGCCCGGAGGTTGGGGAGTTGGCCATGGAGCATTGGCATCGATTAGTGGTGAGCGCTCTTATGGATATTCGTGGCATGGTACATATAATATTGCTTTAACAGGTTTAACCGTGAATGGTACCGATGGATCAGATGCCGGTGCTGATAACTATAACAACAATTGGAGTAACATTAGAGCATGCTTTCTAGTAAAAGAAAACATTGACCTGGTGCCGGATATGAGCGATGCAACGAAAGAGCACATAAAAGCTGAAGCAATTGGTTTGATTGCTTACAGATATATGGGAATGTTTTATCGTTATGGAGGCTTACCCATTGTACGCAAATCTTTAGAAGTTACCGATGACTTAAATATGCCAAGAGAAGATCTTCAGGTTACACTCGATTATATACTGGAACTATGTGATGAAGCATATAATGGCTTACCGGAAGGTAAATGGAGCGATGATAAAACAGGTAGATTAACAAGAGGTGCAGTACTTGCTATAAAAGCGAGAGCATTAATGTATGCGGCAAGGCCTCTTTTTAACAGTAGTACACCTTATTTAGATAATGGTGAAAACAATGAGCTGATATGTTTTGGTAATGAAAGCGCTACTCGATGGGATGATGCGATTCAAGCTAATGAGGCTGTATTGTCATGGGCGAATTCAAATGGTTACGAATTGATTAACACCGGTGGTGCAATTAAGGGGCAACCAAATCCAAATGCTTTGGCTGATTATGGCACTGCAACATCTACTCCATCTAATAGAGAAGTTCTTTTAGCCTACAAGTGTAACTCAACCAATCAATATGAATGGCCGGGAAGCGCGATTTTCTATTACATGAATATGTCAGCTAACTGGAGTAACAATAGATGGGATACAGACTTGGTTGGACTTTTGACAAACTTTCTTGAGCTTTATTACAAAAATGATGGTACAGAGCAGGATTGGCCTAAAGTAGGAGACTCATCTCCAAGAAGTGCAGAGGATTGGCTGGAAAGAATTCCAACAATGGAAGCACGGTGTCTGGCAGACAATATATTCCCGGGATTCGACGCTTATAATAATCCGGGTGTGTATAATTATAGCTCTCAAGGGTGGGGGCGCAATACTGCTAATATTGCAAAAGAGAATAATTTTCCTAATCCGGTAAGTACCGGTAAAGGCTGCGGTAGTGTAGTGAAGTTTTATTACAAAGCAGGATCAAGGATTTGGTTTGAACCTCCATTGTTCAGACTTGCTGAAACATATCTGAATCTGGCAGAAGCTTACAATGAAACAGGTAATTCCACTAAAGCACTTGAAAACCTCAACATGGTCCGTAACAGAGCTGGCTTACCCTCTATTACTGAAACAGACAAGGCTGAATTAAGAGGGGTTATACAACGAGAAAAGGCAATAGAGTTTTACAACGAAAATCATAGGTATTATGATGTGAAGCACTGGAAACACAAAGATATTGCAAACGGAATTATTGGGGGAAGTATGCGTGAGTTACAATTTAAAGTAAAGAGTAATTCAAGTGGTAGTTACAATCTGGCTGTTAATCTTGAGTTTTATTGGGATTCAGAATCATACTTCGCTTTTTGGAGTCCTATGATGTTCCTTGAACCAATTCCTCAAGTTGAAGTAAATAAAGGGGTAATTGTTCAGAATCCTGGATATTAATACAATAGAGTTTGTTTTAAAGATATGAAAGTAATAAATATGAGAAAATTTAATATTTTTCGAGGAATCTTGATCACGCTTTTTCTCTTTTTGATTGAGATGTCTGCTTTTGCTCAATATTCAAAGATTGAAGTAGACTCTTTACCTGTAATGAAGTTAGTTTCTGATATGAACATGCCACTACAGCTTAATGTGAGCACATCGGCAGTTTCAAGTGTTGGTGGGGATAAACTTTACCAAACACCTGCCTCAAACTTGACAAACACTTTGCCAGGATTGCTATCTGGATTTACATTAATTCAAGGAACAGGTGAAGTAGGTAATAACAATGCTCAATGGTTGATTCGTGGAATTGGCAGTTATGGAAGTGGCGGATTTAACGTTGCAAAGATTTTTGTTGACGGTTTTGAAGTTAATAGTAACTATATGACTTACCTTTCCGCAGTTGAAATTGAAAGTATTTCGGTGCTGAAAGATGCTGCTTCATTAACCACTTTTGGTGAAAGAGGAGCTAATGGTATTATTTGGATTGAAACAAAGAGAGGTAATATTGGACCTTCCAAAGTTACAGCTCAATTAAGATATGGCTCGCAGACACCTGTAGCAATTAATAAGCCTTTAAATTCTTACGGTCATGCCTCTTTATATAATCATGCAATTAGTAATGATAATCAGGCATGGACTCCTTTTTACTCGCAAACTCAGTTAGATGCATACAAATCGGGTCAAGGCATAGATATAGACTGGTATGACGAAGTGCTACGTAAATCGGGTAGTTATGTAGATGGAGATATAACATTTAATGGTGGAAGCGAAAAAGCCCGGTATAATGTTACACTAGGTTATGTTGATCACCAAGGTTTATTTAAAGTAAATAATACTGATTCGACTTCAAACTTAAGATACGCCAGATACAATCTCAGGACAAATCTTGATTTTGAAATGTTCGAAATATTTGAAGCACGTGTTGATTTAGGAGGAAGAATCGAGCAACGTAGACGTCCCAATTTTGAAGTTTCAAATTTAATGAATGTATTATCTCATTATCCTTCCAATGTTTACAATGTTTTTGATGACGAACTTGGTTATCACTACTCTGGAACAGCCAATCACAAAAATAACCCAGTGGGTTCAATTAAAGGCCTGGGCTGGGCATCAAATCAATCACGTATCTTACAAGGAAATTTCTCATTGAAAGAAAAACTAGATTTTTTACTGCCAGGGTTATATTTGAAAGAGGCGTTTTCTTTTAATGCCTATATGTTACATATCATCACTTCGTTGACAGTTCTAAGTTTCTTAGACGTATCATCACCTCGTTTACAAACCCTATAGGGTTTGGGCCTTCTAAGGAAGGTCATATATCAAGAGATCATTGACATATTGCATATTTTTAAGACAAGGGCATCACAAATTCAAAGTAGTGATAAATCATTTCTTTGTGTTTGACGATCAAAAGATGTTTATCAATTTGGACGATCGCTTCCACATAAGAGTAGACGAGTTTCTCTGACACTTCAAAGGTGCTATTCAAAAGATGAAGCTTCAAGTCACTCCTGATGAATCGGACAAAGATCAGCTGACCTTCTTCGATTACTGGTTTTTTACTCAGGTCTATCCCTCTTTTGAGCTTAGCCAGGTATTTCATCTCTTGGAGCATCTCATTTGGAGATTTGTTGTTTTGCGATGAGTACCTGTGTTCGGCATTGTGAAAGGCTGAGAACTCCATCGCTTTTACCTGCATTTCTTCCAGAGAGGAAAAGTAAGTAGAAAGGAAGTGATTCTGCACTCTTTCATTGAACTTTTCTACAACCCCGTTTCTCCAGGGTTCGGCTGGGGGTATGAAAAGCGGAGTCACGCCATTACTGATAGCCGTCCTTAATAGAAGTCCCAACCCTCTGGGATGCCGGTTGCTACCTCTGAAAGATAACTCGTTATCCATTTGAAGATAGTCCGGCATCTGATACAGGATCCAAAAATCAACCAGACAAGGCACTATAACATTTGCCGATTTATTGGTTATGGGATATACTCCTGCAAGATGGTTATTTTTATCTATAATGGTGAAAATGTAAAACTTAAAACCACCTTTCAGATACCGGGGACCAATCAAGTCCATTTGCTGAACATCATGATAGTGAATCGGATACTCTTTGAAGGTGCCTGTTGAAGTTTTCTTTTTTCTTATCAGATCCTTCTTCTTCAAAACCCTGTTAATGGTTGCGACAGAGGGGGTGGTTATTCCTAACCGTTTCAGTTCGTAGAGAATGCTGATTGCCCCGTTCTGTGAATAAGGATTAGAAGAAAGACGCTTTCTTGCTTCTACAATGGATTGCTCAACATCTAATGGTAAACGTTTCAATTGTACCTTGGGTGCTGTTGACTCATTCTTGTACCAATCGAGAGAGGGGTTGTTCTCATATCTTGAGATCCATTTGTAGACCCATTGGCGGCTTCTCGAGAGGCTTGATGCTATCTTACTGATAGATTCCTTTTTGAGAAACAGATTCACTGCATCTTGTCTTAATTTTTCTTCGCTATCCATAATTTTTTTGATAGCAAAGTATGCAATATTTCAAAGAACACTTTTATTATTTGTCAACGAACTGATGATACAGTTAGACAATTAAATTGTCAACGATCTGATGATACAAAAGTGTCAACGATGTACTGATATTTATCACCTATACACTAAGTACATATAGCAAAACTAAAAATTACGCACGATACCACAATGGAGTAACAACGACTACCGATGAAACAACTTCTATTAGGGCTAGCGGGTATGGTTCTGCTGCTATGGAGGACTGGAAACAAAGCCAATTAACTGTTGGATATGATCAGACTTTTAATAAACATGCCATATCTGCCTCAGCCAATTTGAATACATCGGCTTTTAATGGCGACGGTTATTTTTCCTATAAATATAATTACATAAATTATAATGGGAATATTAACTACGGATATGATAACAGATATATTGGGAATCTATCGTTTTCATACTTTGGTAATGATGCTTATGCACCTGCTAACAGGTGGGCGTTTTATCCAGCCATTTCAGGAGCATGGATTGTTTCGAATGAAGATTTATTGAAAGATGCAGACTGTGTTGATTTCCTGAAAATCAGGGCTTCGGTAGGTCGTTCGGGTTTTTCTGATTCAAATGCAACAGAAGCACTGGATGCTTTCTCTTCCAATGGGCGATTCTTGTTTAAAGAGTACTTTACATCAAGTTATGTTGGGTCGTTTTATACCGGAGCTTCTTCAGGAACCTGGCAAAACACTTTAGTACCTATGTTTATGCCCAATCCGGACGCCCATGCAGAAAAAAGCACCAAATATGATTTAGGTTTGGACTTGAGTTTATTAGGAAAGCTAAATTTAATAGCCGATGTGTATTTGGATATACGAACTGATATCCTTACCCTCGATAATTCAATAATGAATTATTATGGCAATAATTATTACTTTTCTAATATAGGAAAGATGATCAGTAAAGGACTTGAGTTGACCGGAATTTGGCAAGACAATTTTGGCGATTTCAATTACTCGCTGAGCGGTATGCTGTCCTATAACACCAATAATATTGATTATATGGCTGAAGTAGCTCCGGCTCATGAGTATAACGCAAAAACAGGCCGTCCTTTTGGAACATTTATCGGGTTAGAAGCTGATGGTTTTTATGATGTTGCTGACTTCAACGATGATGGATCACTGGTTGAAGGAATTCCTACACCTGCATTTGGAAATGTTCAACCTGGAGATATCAGGTATGTAGACTTAGATGATAATGGAGTTATAGATCAAAATGATGTTACTCAGATTGGTAAATCTATTTTCCCTGAATGGACCTATAGTTTTGGAGGTGCTATCAATTATAAAGGTTTCGATTTTAATATTTTGTTTCAAGGTATAGCCGGAGCATCTGTAAACTTGCTCGAAAATTGGAACCAGACAGTTGCTTTTGTAGATAATAGAACTGTGTTCCCTATTGCAGAAGATGCATGGGCTTATTATCCCAGCCAAAATGTTGATACTAGGAGTACTGCTAAATATCCCAGGCTTACTACCCAAAGTAATGCAAACAATTATAGGGGAAGTTCATTCTGGATTAAAGATAGAGACTATTTAAAAATCCGCAATATTGAACTTGGATATGATTTTGCATTAAATAATTCTTTGAATCTCGAAAATGTAGAGAAACTAAGGATTTTTGTGAATGTTGTAAATCCATTTACATGGAGTAAGTTATTAGATGAATACAAGATGGATCCGGAAAGTATTTATGGCGGCTACCCTTCAATTAAGTCTTTTAATGCAGGTATTTCATTTACATTTTAACGTTTAAATAATCATTGATATGTTATTAAAATATATGAAAAAAATATTTACAGCATTACTGCTAATCTTATTGATCGGGGGATGTGATGATTTTCTCAATACTAGCCTGGACCGAAATGCTACTTCCGAAACAATTGCAACCAATCGTGGCACCTTGTGGAGTTTGGGAAATGCATTTTATTCACCAATTTCTTATGGCTTTTCTACAATAGATAACAATATATTCGCGTCAGCTTCAGATGAAGCTCAACAAACATCTGTCTCAAGTAATGTCCTTTATTTTAATAAAGGGATTTTAAATGAAGGTACGAATCCGCTATTTTATCAATATCAAAATTGTTATGAAGGGATTCGTGCTGCAAACTATTTTTTGAATTACGTGAGAGATGGTAAAGGCGAAGATTTGCTAAAGCTGAATCGAAACGTGGAGACTGACATTTATTCCTATATGAGAGACGTGCAATCATTGAATTGGTATATTGCCGAAGCTCATATTGCTAAGGCTTATTACTACGCTGAATTGATAAAAATGTATGGAGGTGTTCCAATCATAGAAGAGACAATTGAAAATTCAGAAAATGAAAAAATACCAAGATCAAGTTATGAAGAGGTAGTAGATTATATTGTCAAAGAAATTGATAATTATAGTGCTGATTTAGCAGTTAATTGGGATCAATATGCAGACCGTGAGGGCCGTTTTACACTGGGAGTTGCTCTGGCTATAAAATCAAGAGTATTGCTATATGCTGCTAGTCCGCTGCATAATTCCGAAGGTAACACTGATAAATGGATTAAAGCAGCTATTGCAGCCAACGACCTGATAGATAGCGATGAATTAGAATATAGTTTGCATCCGGATTATCGAACTTATTTTGTAGGTGCTAATTCTTTATCAAGTCGTGAAACCATTTATGCGGTAAGAAGAGGTGTTTCGAACACTATGGAGGTAAATAACTATCCAATTGCAACACCAGGCGGATATAGTGGTGTGACTCCATCACATAACTTGGTTTCGGCTTATGAGTATATATCTGAACCGGATCCAAATGATCCCTATGCAAATAGAGATCCACGCTTGCATGCTTCAATTGTAACAAATGGCAGTACTTGGAACGGTAGAACAATAAATCAATATACCGGAGGAGCAGATGATATGTCAAATGCTAATTCGAGTAGAACTGGTTATTATCTAAGAAAATTCCTTACAGATGATTTGAATCTGATTCAAGGACAAACTGCGCAGCATAACTGGATAACATTCAGGTATGGGGAAATATTACTTAATTATGCTGAAGCTATGAACGAAGCATTTGGGCCGACAGCCATTCCTGAAGGGTATAAACTTTCTGCTTTGGAAGCTTTAAATATGGTGAGAAACAGGGCAAGTGTCGATTTGCCTGAAGTTCCGGCTTCTTCCAAAGAGAGCTTCAGACAGGCTGTAAAACATGAGCGCAGAGTTGAATTGGCTTTTGAAGATCATCGTTATTGGGATCTTTTACGATGGAAAGATGCAATGCAAGTGTTGAATGAACCAATAATTGGTGTAAAAGTTGAAAAAAACGGAACGAGTTTAGATTATATCGAATATGAAGTTGCAGAACGTAAGTTTCAAGAGAGAAATTATTACTTACCATTCCTGCGCTCTGAGATAGTAAACTCTAAAGGTACACTTAAACAAAATGATGGATATTAATAAAATTGAAAAAATCATGAATTACAAATCGATTATATTACTTCTATTGCTAGTATTACTAGGATGTGCAAAAGGAGATGGATTTACTGAATTTGGGTACACCTATATTTATATTCCTCAATCAATGATATCGGGTGGTATAGACAATAATTATCTAGTCCCGGCAGGAGGTGAAGAAAACAATTATAATTTCAAGATTGAAGATAATAAAGTAAAAATAATCATGGGCGTCCTACGCTCCGGAAGCTTACGCAGCGAATCTTATAGCGTTGATGTTAAGTCGTACACTCCTTCAAACGAAGTTTTGACATCTTTAAATGGGATAGCTCTTCCGGAATCAATATTTACTTTACCTAATACTGTGAGTGTAGGTTCTGATAAAACAGGTGAAGTGTTTTATCTTTCAGTGGATGCCACAGCATTAAAGTCGGAAGCTTTTAATAATCAAACATTGGTGTTGACAATTGAGATTTCCAATCCTTCTAATTATGAATTAGCAGAAAAGGGGACAAAAGTAAATGTTGTAATAGATGTGGAGAAAATCAGAGGTTTTTTTAAATAACTTTCAGATATAGCGATAGATATTTATTTAAATAAACTGAACAATTCGAAAATGAAAAGAAATATTTTTATAACCCTGGTCATTCTATCTTTTACGATAGGATCACAAGCTCAAATAGTTAAAATCGATCCACTTACAAAATCAGTCAGTCAATATGATCGTTCAGATTTTTTAATTGAGCTTAAAGGGGCATGGGATAATCCTTACTTACAAGAGGAGATTACTCTTGACATGTTGGTTACTACACCAAACGGCAAGAATTTAGTAATTCCCTGTTTCTATGAGTCTGGCGAAAGTGGTAAAGTTTCAACATGGATGGCAAGGTTTACGCCGAGCGAGATTGGACTGTACCAATACCAATTTCAATTGACAGAAAAAGGAAAAAGAAAGGATCTTTCTAAAAAAAAATATTTCTATTCTGCGCAATCTAAGTTGAAAGGTTTTCTTAAAGTGAGAGACAACTGGTCGCTGATGTTTGATAATGGCGATCTTTTCAGAGGTGTAGGTTTTAGTCTTTGTTGGGAGTCAAGGATCAATGATGATTCTAAATATTTCAAGAATCTCCACGAAATTCACGATAGGTACAATTACAATTATTTGGTTCCACTGTTTTCTGAAAATGGAGGCAACTTCTGTCGTGTATGGATGTGTTCCTGGAATTTTCCTATTGATAGGAAGGACAATTTTAATAATAATCGTTATACTCCTTCAAATGAATATTTTAATCCAAGTGCTGTAAAGAAGTTAGATCAGTTTGTTGATTTATGTCAAGATGAGGCTGTGTATGTAATGCTTTGTATGGGGCAAGGTGATGTTGCTGCAGACCATAACTTCTTCATTTCAAAAGTATCCAAGGAACGTTACAAAAACAGATTGAGGTATATTGTTGCAAGATGGGGATACAGTCCAAATATTGCAATGTGGGAGTTTTTTAATGAAATTGACAATATTCAATTCCGAAATTCAAAAAATCCCATACCTTCTGAGGATATTGTTTCCTGGCATGATGAAATGAGCACTTACCTGAAGCAACTGGATCCATATAATCACATTGTTACAACCAGCATTTCACATCGTGATCTTGAAGGACTAAACTCCGTTGAAAATATTGACATTAATCAGAAGCATATCTACAACAACACTACAGTCATTCCCTCAGAAATCAGTAAGTATGTAACTGAATTCGAAAAGCCATACATTATTGGTGAATTTGGACGTGAATGGGACTGGTCGAAGTGCTTTGACGATTTCTCACACGAAATGGATATTGACTTCAAACGTGGGTTGTGGTATGGAATTTTCTCTCCAACCCCGGTTACACCTATGAGTTGGTGGTGGGAATATTTTGAGGCTCGGCGTCTGATTCCTTATTTCAGAGGTGTCCGGGAGATTAACGATCGTATGATAGATGCAGGGAAAGGTGAATTTATATCTGTCACGGTAAAGGCCGTTGATTTGCAGTCTTTTGGAGTGAGATGCGGAAATGAGGTTTATGTATACCTCTTCAATCCAAATAATACTACTGCCATAACTGATGTAGAAATTGATCTGCCCGGTTTAAATAATAAGTATAAAGGAGAAAGTTTTGAACCTACAACAAGGGTTTATTACGAGATGAAGAATGTGGAAGAGTCAGAAGGGAAGATTACATTAAAGGGAGAAGTCCTTGGGTCTGCTTGTGAGATAGTTTACATTCTTACGCCTCAATAAATACGCTTCTTTCTAGGTAATCAGTTGTAAGAAAAAGCGATAAAAATTAAATAAATGAAACATATATTTCTGATATTCTGCCTATGGGCTACATCCTTAACTTTGTTTGCACAGGTGGTTGAAGCACCTGTTATTGAAGCATGGGTGACAAATGCCGACAGATCATCTTTGTTTAGTTGCCAACCTGATAAAATTGTTTTTGGCCATGAAAATGGTCGCGGGCTCCCTATTGTCATTGACGACCGGCAGCAATACCAGTCAATAGATGGATTTGGATTCGCTCTTACAGAAGGAAGCGCTTTTCATCTCAATCGCATGACACCGACTGCACGCACTCAGATTCTGCGGGAGATGTTTGCTAATGACAGCAATAATGTGGGATTTAGCTATATACGACTTACATTGGGTGCCTCAGACTTAAATAATTTCGTATACTCATATAATGATCTTCCGGAAGGCAAAAAGGATATTGAACTTAAGAATTTCAGTTTGAGTCACGACCTGGAAGACATTATCCCAATTATGAGGGAGATACTAAAGATCGTACCCGACATCAAGATAATGTCTTCTCCCTGGTCGGCTCCGGTATGGATGAAAACCAGCGGCAATGTTAGGGGGGGAGCGCTAAAGAAGGAGTATTACAGCGTTTATGCGCAATATTTTGTGAAGTATGTACAGGAGATGGCTAAAGTAGGAATTCACATTGATGCCGTCACGATACAAAATGAACCGCTCAATTCACGGAATACGCCAAGTATGCCTTGGTATTGGCAGGAGCACAACGAGTTTGTGCGTGATCACCTCGGCCCTGCCTTTCATGAGGCTGGACTAAAGACAAAGATTGTCATTTTCGATCATAACTGTGATCGTCCTGATTATCCTTTGGCAGTTTTGAGCGATCCTGAAACAGCAAAATATATAGATGGATCTGCTTTCCACCACTATAGGGGTTACATGAGTGGTATGGGTACCGTTCATATGGCAAGGCCAGATAAGAATATATACTTTACTGAGCAAATGCTTACGGAACGCCCGGGAAGTTCCGAAATCAATATTGCTTCTTCGGTTAAAAGACTCATCATCGATGTGACACGCAATTGGAGTAAGAACGCTGTGCTATGGAATTTTGCAGCCGATCCGCTAAATGATCCACATACCGATAACGGTGGCTGTTCCATGTGTCAGGGGGCTATTACAATTGATGGTGATAAAATAACCCGTAATATTGCTTACTATACTATTGCACATGCTTCAAAGTTTGTCAGTCCCGGATCTGTGCGAATATATTCTACCCACCCATTTGATCAGGGTGTAGATATAACAGAGGATGAAGAACGTGCCGAGGTGCGTCGTGCTACGCTGGTTGAGCACAGCAATGTGCTTCCCAATGTCGCTTTTAAAACACCTGAAGGTAAAATCGTTTTGATTGTGGCAAATGATTCATGGTCGGTACAAAATGTAAAAATACAGCACAATGGCATGTTTGCCAATCTTAGGCTTGCATCGGGTTCTGTAGGTACATACATTTGGTGATAGGATTAAAGTAAAAGGAGATGGATAGAAGAAAATTTATACAAAATATAGCTCCGGGTGTAACACTGTTAAGTGTTAAACCTCATGCTGTATTTTGCAATGAACAGGATACCTGTTCTGCTCAGTTCAAAAATAATCAGCATAATTATAACTTAGATATTCCTCAGGTACAGATTGGTGACGATATTGCCATCGCTGATACGGAATACGGCAAAGTAAAAGGATATGTAATGCGAGGTATTTATACTTTTCTCGGTATTCCTTATGCTGCAGATACAAGTGGTAAAAATCGTTTTATGCCCCCACACAAACGTGAATCATGGGCAGGTATCCGCCCTGCGGTGTTTTATGCTAATTCTTCTCCGCAGGATGTTTACAGTCGTGCCTCCACATCTTACGACATGTTTGTAGATCACTGGAACTACGATGAGTTGAGTGAAGACTGCCTGGCTCTTAACATATGGACTCCGTCACTTTCTGATGATAAAAAACGCCCGGTGATAGTATGGCTTCACGGGGGCGGATTTTCTCGTGGTAATGGTATTGAGCAAGATGGTTATAACGGGGAAAATATTACTCGCTATGGAGATGTAGTATATTGCTCTATTAATCATCGTCTGAATGTTTTTGGCTTTTCTGATTTATCAGGAGTGGGAGGTGAGAAATATAGGGATTCGGGTAATGTGGGACTACTGGATATAGTAGCAGCGCTTCAGTGGATACATGATAACATCGCCAACTTCGGAGGTGATCCCGGCAATGTTACTATTATCGGACAATCAGGGGGTGGTGCAAAAGTATGCATGTTGGCAACCATGCCTGCGGTAAAGCATTTGGCACATAAAGCTGTTTCACTCAGTGGATCTGCTACCTCTGCCAATAATCAAGACTACAGCCGTGAACTGGGTCGTTATATTCTTAAAGAAGCAAATCTTTCACCTCGTAATATAGATCGTTTGCAAGACATGCCGTGGGCCGATTACCTAAAGATTGCACAGCAGGCCTATAGTCGTATGGAAAAGGAAAAGGGGCCGTTGGGAATGCCTCGTGGTGGTTTTGCTCCGGTAGCCGATAACGTTCATTTACCTGCGGGTGAATTCTTTCAGGATAGAAATGCTCCGGATGTACCAATTATTTTCTGTACTACTTTCCACGAATGGAACCCAGGTCGTACAGATTCAGCGCTTGAGCAAATCAGTCTGTCGGGTGTAGCCGAGCGTATCAAGCAGCGTTATGGTGATCGTTCTGATGTTATTGTTGAAGCATACGCGCGTAATTTCCCAGAGGCAAAACCGGTGGAGATACTCAATTTGATCAACTCCAACCGCCTATCCGTAGTAGAGGCTGCTAAGTTAAAGCTTGCACAGAATTCTCCTGTATATATGGCTTGGTTCGGATGGTGCCCGCCGTTGTTCGACGGACGTATGCGAGCTTTCCACTGTTTAGATATCAGTTTCTGGTTTCTTAATACAGACCTGATGCTTACCCATACCGGAGGGGGTGTGCGTCCACGTGCATTATCATACCGCATGGCAGATGCTCTGTTGAATTTTGCCCGTACAGGAAATCCTAATTGCATTTCATTGCCAATGTGGCCGCGTTACACTGAACAAAATGGTGAAACCATGATTCTCAATGATAATTGTGAAGTAAAAAATGATCCCGACCGTGCCGCACGTTCTACGCTGATGCCTTAATACATAAACTTATAAATGATGGATAAAAGAATTTATTTATTAACCAAAATACTTTTCTGTTTTATTCTGCTTTTTAGTTCTACAGCCTTTCAGGCGGAAGCTCAGACGGGTAAAAACACCTTTTCAACCGAGGATTGGTGGAAACCGGTCGAGCCTCCTTTTTCGCCGGTAGTGCATGATGATGGTAGTATAACTTTCAGGGTCAAGGCTCCTGGATCGAAAGAAGTAAATCTGCACTTCGACGAATGGGATGTAAAGCCAATACCTATGAGTAATGAAAGTAACGGAATATGGTCTGTCACCATTCCTCCTGTGTCCCCTCGGGTATATCAGTATACTTTTGAAGTAGACGGAATGCATACTGTTGATTTTGCCAATCCCTTGGTGAAAGCAGGAACTTCGGTGTACGGAAGTATAGTTGAGGTTCATGGCAATACTCCGCGGTATGATGAATTGCAGGATGTATCTCATGGCGAAGTACACAGACTGACTTATACTTCTACCCCGTTGCGTAAACCGCGCAATATGTATGTGTATGTACCTGCACAATACAAACGTCAGCTAAACCGTACTTTCCCTGTACTTTATCTTCGTCACGGAGGTGGTGATAACGAAAGTAGTTGGATCAGAGACGGTCGTGCCGACATCATTCTCGACAACCTTATAGCTCAAGGAAAAGCAACTCCCATGTTGGTGGTAATGACCAATGGGTTTACCGATGGTTCATGGGCAGGAGGGAGTACTGTGGAAGGAATGAGCACGCTAGAGAATGAGTTGATAAATGATGTTATTCCCTTGATAGAATCCCGATACAGAGTAAAAAAGAATAAGGAAAACAGAGCTATTGCAGGTTTATCAATGGGAGGCGGACAGGCTTTCGTTATAGGCCTGCGCAATATGGATACCTTCTCGGCCATCGGCCAGTTTAGTGCCGGGATATTAAGTGACGGTAAGTTTGACTATGACAAGTATATTCCAACCATGCCGTTGGATGCAAGAACTGTGAATGAAAATCTTTCTCTGCTATGGATAAGCTGTGGCACGAAAGATCCCCGCTACGATGGTCACGTTGATTTTGTGGCAGATTTAAATCGTCGTGGCATTACACAAGAATTTCATCAATCTGAATATGGTCACGAGTGGGAGTTTTGGCGCCAGCAATTGCACGATTTTTCCCAACAACTTTTCAAGAACCAGCCTTTAGAACTTTCAATGGTTGATCCGCAGGCTACACCCGAAACAAAGGCTTTGTATGCCAACCTATATCTTATCGCCCGGCAGGGTGTTATGTTCGGACATCACGACTATCCGTCATATGGCATCGGCTGGAGGGGAGATGAAGACAGGAGCGATGTGAAAGACCTTACGGGCGACCATCCTGCTGTGTATAGTCTTGACATGCATCGCATAAATGATACAAAGATTAATTTTGTGAAGGAGACCTATAAACGTGGAGGTGTTTCAATTCTGGTATGGCATCAAAACAATCCTTTAACCGAAGGCCCCGACAAGCAATACCCCGTTGGCACATCATGGGATAATACGAAAGTAGTTGATCAGATACTTATCGAAGGGAGCGAAATGAACCTGAAGTATAAAAAGATACTCGATGGAGTGGCCGACGCTCTTCATGCGATGAAAGATGATGACGGAAGACCCATACCGGTTATTTTCCGCCCGCTTCATGAACACACACAAAGCTGGAACTGGTGGGGGTCAACTGCCACTACCGAAGCAGAGTTTATAGCTTTTTGGCGTTTTATCGTCAATTATCTACGTGATGTAAGGGGGGTACATAATGTTATTTATGCCATCTCGCCACAAATGGACGAAGTGTACGACAATCCGAAAGGTCGCCTGCTTTATCGATGGCCAGGCGATGATTACGTGGACTTCTTGGGCATGGATTGCTATCATGGGCGCAATGCGAATGCGTTCTATTCAAATTTGGAAGCAATCTGTCAGGTGTCGTCTTACCTGGGTAAACCAGTAGGAGTAACAGAAACAGGATTGGAGAATGATCACACGTCAGACTACTGGACGTCGGATGTACTTCGTCCACTCAAACAATACCCGGTAAGTATGGTGGTTGCTTGGCGTAACGATAATCCACGCCATGCCTATGGTCCTTACCCAGGAGATGCTTCGGCAGACGATTTCAAACAATTCTATAAAGATATTTTCACATTGTTTGAAAGTGATCTGACCGATATGTACAAAATGCCCGAAGGAGTAACAATTAGATGATGTTTTTTTTAGCAATACGGATAGTTGAAAGACTTTATCCGGGTTTCACTAATGGGCTGCCTGAGACTTTAAAGAATAGAATTAATAATAAAGTGAATAGAATCAATGAACATGCTTTTTAAGGAACGACTAAACGCAATTAACAGTAAATACGAACAATTGATTTCATTGGAAAATGTAGCCTTATTACCGGGGAACGGTATATACGAGCGATATAAAAATCCGGTACTTACGGCAGCTCATACACCGCCGTTCTGGCGTTACGACCTAGACCCCGAAACAAATCCTTTTATGATGGAGCGAATCGGAATTAACGCGACCATGAACTCCGCGGCTATAAAATGGCAGGGAAAGTACCTCCTGATGGTGCGTGTGGAAGGGGCCGACCGGAAATCATTTTTCGCCATCGCCGAGAGCCCCAACGGTATCGATAATTTTCGTTTCTGGAATTACCCCGTATTGATTCCCGAAAACAATGATCCTGCTACCAATGTATATGATATGAGACTGACGCTTCATGAAGATGGATGGATTTACGGGATATTCTGCGTGGAACGGTTTGATGATACGGCGGAACCGGGAGACTTGTCGAAAGCAAAAGCATCCGCAGGGGTCGTGCGGACCAAGGATCTGATCCATTGGGAGCGACTACCCGATGTGGAGTCCAAGAGCCAACAACGTAACGTGGCACTCCACCCCGAGTTCGTTAATGGGAAATACGCGCTGTACACCCGACCCCAGGATAGCTTTATTAATGCCGGTAGCGGGTTGGGTATCGGCTGGGCGTTGGTGGATGATATGAACAAGGCTGTAATTACCGATGAAAAAATCGTGGACCAACGTTATTATCATACCATTAAAGAGCTAAAGAATGGAGAAGGTCCGGCGCCCATCAAAACATCACACGGATGGCTTCATCTGGCGCACGGCGTTCGTGCATGTGCTGCAGGTCTGAGATATGTATTATATTTATATATGACTTCACTCGAAGACCCCTCGAGGCTGATTGCTTCACCCGGAGGGTATTTCATGGCTCCCGAAGGAGAGGAGAGAGTGGGTGACGTGTCGAATGTGCTTTTTAGCAACGGCTGGATCGCTGATGACGACGGGACCGTGTTTATCTACTATGCTTCGTCCGATACTCGGATGCATGTAGCCACTTCTACAGTGGATCGCCTGGTAGACTATTGTTTGAAAACACCCGAGGACGAATTGTTAAGCTTTAGGTCGGTACAGGCTTTGTATGGACAAATTGACCGCAATATTCAACTTTTAAATGCATTAAAATAAGGCACTTTATTCTGTTCACCAGTATACACTCATCATGACGTTGGCTCGGCCATCACACTTTATTTATGATAACATTCAAGGAAAAAATAGGATACGGATTTGGCGATGCGGCATCGTCGATGTTCTGGAAGTTGTTTGGGATGTACCTCCTGTTCTTCTATACCGATGTGTTTGGAATGGAAGCGGCGGCAGTGGGGACGATGTTCCTGATAACACGGGTATGGGATTCATTCTTTGATCCTGTGGTCGGTATTATCGCGGACCGTACCGAAACGAGATGGGGTAAATTCAGGCCCTATCTGCTGTTTTTAGCCATCCCGTTCGCGGTGATCGGGGTCTTTACCTTTTTTACTCCGGCTTTCTCATCAGTAGATAAGGTCATATATGCATATATCACCTATTCACTGATGATGATCGTGTACTCGGGTATTAATGTTCCCTATGCATCCCTATTGGGTGTGATGAGTTCCGATCCAAAAGATAGGAATGTGCTTTCCACTTACCGTATGGCCTTCGCGTACATCGGAAGTTTTGTAACATTACTCCTGTTTATGCCGATGGTCAATTATTTTAGCGGTAACAGTGAAGTTGTAGAGAATCAGCAACGCGGTTGGTTTATGGCGGTGATCGTAATCGCCGTTGTCTGTGCTGTTTTGTTCCTGCTCTGCTTTACATTCACCAGAGAACGTGTAAAGCCTATCCGGGAAAAACAGGCTCCATTGAAAGACGACTTGAAAGACCTTCTAAGAAACCGCCCGTGGTGGATTCTTCTGGGGGCAGGTGTTTCGGCCCTTATATTCAATTCCATTCGTGACGGTGCAACCATCTATTATTTCAAATATTACGTTGAGGAAGATATGTTCGGTACGATTAATATTCTGAATATCCCATTTGTCCTTAGCGGATTGTATCTTGCTTTGGGACAGGCAGCCAATCTTTTCGGTGTTATTCTTGCGGCACCGGTGAGTAACATGATCGGTAAACGGTATACCTATATGGGAGCGATGGCGATCGCCACTGTGCTCAGCATTATTTTCTATGGACTGGATAACCATAATATCGCTCTTATATTTATTCTTCAGGCGTTTATCAGTATTTGCGCAGGAAGTATCTTCCCTTTATTGTGGTCTATGTATGCTGATTGCGCTGATTATTCGGAATATAAAACGGGCAATCGGGCAACAGGACTGATATTCAGCTCTTCGTCTATGAGCCAGAAGTTAGGATGGGCCATCGGTACTGCAGTGACAGGCTGGCTATTGGCTTACTTTGGATTCGAAGCCAATCAGGTGCAAAATGCGGAAACCATCAGCGGAATTAAAATGTTTATGAGTATTTTTCCAGCTATTGGTAGTATTCTCTCGATTATATTCATCTATTTTTATCCGTTAACGGAAAAGGGTTTGAAAGCTATTACAATGGAATTGGAGAAAAGGAGACAATAACTATGAATGGTTTTAGAAAAGAGCTGATAGTCAATGTCTTGCCGTTCTGGATAGAAAGGATGCAAGATGCTGAACATGGTGGGTTTTACGGACGGTTGGATGGGAGAAATGAAATACATCCCAAAGCGAACAAAGGAGCTATTCTCAATGCTCGTATTTTATGGACATTCTCAGCAGCTTATCGGATATTAAAAAAGAATGAATACCGGGAGATTGCCCAGCGGGCATTTGATTATATTGAGACTTTTTTTATAGATAGAAAGTTTGGTGGTGCCTATTGGGAACTGGATTACAAGGGTAATCCAGTTAACTGTAAAAAACAGATCTATGCGCAGGGTTTTATGCTTTACGGTTTTTCTGAATTTTACAGGGCCACAGGTGTTACGCGGGCGTTAGATAGGGCAAAAGAATTTTTCTGGGTGATTGAGAAGCATAGAGACGAGAAATATGGAGGGTATCCAGAGGCTTTTACGCGTGATTGGCAACCGATAGCTGATATGCGTTTGAGCGAAAAAGATGCCAATGAGAAAAAGACAATGAATACCCATTTGCATATCCTCGAGCCTTACACTAATCTATTGAGGATATGGAAAAATGAGGTTGTAGTAAATACTCAGAGACAATTGCTGTCTGTTTTTACAGAAAAAATTCTTGATCCGGAAACGTTTCATCTTAATCTCTTCTTTGATGAAGTGTGGACTCCAAAATCTTCTGCCATATCCTACGGACATGATATTGAAGCATCCTGGTTATTGATCGAGGCAGCAGAGATGTTGGAAGATTGTGATTTGCTAGAAAGAATGAATGGTATTTCGTTGAAAATTGCGAAGGCAGCAACCGAAGGATTAGATACCAATGGCGGTTTGAATTATGAAAGAGAAGGGAACTATATCGACAGAGAAAAGCATTGGTGGGTTCAGGCAGAGGCAGTTATTGGCTTTTACAGTGCATATCAACAATCCAATGATGTCAAATATCTCAATATTGCTCGGCAGGTATGGAAATATATTCAGAATCATATTATTGATAAAGAGCATGGAGAATGGTACTGGAGTATTCGACCCGATGGTACCCCCAATCTTACAGATGACAAGGCCGGATTCTGGAAATGTCCTTACCACAACGGAAGAATGTGCATGGAGATGATAGAGCGGTTTGAAAAAACAATATAAGAGGCTGTCTCAAAATAAAATTTAACCTCCTGAGAAGTGAATATTGGGATATGTTCTCAGATAGGTATCAGAATAAAAAGAGGGTGAAATCACACTGTGATACACCCTCTTATGTCCTAGACAGAATGCGTTTACATATCCGTAATCAGCTGATATTTAGGAACCAATGATTTCATAATTGTCCATCCCAGGAGGTAGGCGATGGCACAGAAGATAAAGATGATGAAGTATCCCGATTCGATTCCCTCAAAACCGAGGAACTTCATGTTTGTGTTGGCTGCATGGTCGAACAGAACGCCGGAGCTCTTATTGATGAAGAAGGAGCCCACACCGCCGGCCATACCGCCGATGCCGGTGATTGTACCTACGGCATGTTTCGGGAACATGTCACTCACGGTGGTGAAGATGTTGGCCGACCAGGACTGGTGTGCAGCAGCGGCGATACCGATAATGATTACCGGCATCCATACAGAGATACTTCCCAATGGTTGTGCCAGGAGAATCAGTAGCGGGAAGAAAGCAAAAAGCAACATTGCCCGCATACGTCCCTGGTAAGGGTCCATCCTTTTCTTGTTCATAAAATAAGCAGGGAAATAACCGGCTGCAAAAACGGAGATCATCGAGATGGCATATACCACGAATACATGCGGTGCACTTTGGGTAGAATCCAGTCCGTACACAGCGCTTAAGTATGCCGGAATCCAGAAAAGCAGGAACCACCACACTCCATCCGTCAGAAATTTGCCGACAGCAAAAGACCAGGTTTGTTTGTATTTGAATGCCTTTTTGAAGGATACTTTCTTGCCGGCATCTGCGTCAACCTGAGCTCTTCCTTCAATGGCGTCGGTGGCATCGTCCTGGTTAATATAGGCTAGCTCGGCAGCATTGACTCTTTTGTTTTTCTCGGGTTTTTCGTAGATAAACACCCAGAAGCCCATCCATATAAAACCCAGAGCGCCGATTACGATAAATGCCATTTCCCAGCCCCATGCCTTGGCAATGAAGGGGATGGTCAGCGGAGCCAGAAGGGCACCTATCTGTGCACCCGAATTGAACAGACTGGTGGCATAAGCCCTGTCTTTCTTCGGAAAATATTCGGCTGTCGCCTTGATGGCAGCAGGGAAGTTTCCTGCTTCCCCGATGGCCAGTACCAGTCGCGCAAAAACGAAAAGGGTGACACTTACAGACACAACCAGTGATACATCACCCACTGTGCCAATCGCTTCGCGTGCACCCAAGAAGCTCAGGGTCCATTTTCCTGCAACGATTCCTGATGTAAGCAGTCCGCAGAAAGCGTGCATGACGGCTCCAAACGACCATACACCGATAGCCCAGAGGAATCCTTTTTTTGTATCCATCCAGTCCACGAACTTGCCTGCGAAGAGCATGGAGACAGCATAGAAAATAGAGAAGAGTCCGGTAATGGTACCGTAGTCACTGTTGGTCCAGTGAAATTCGGGAGCGATAAAGTCGGCCCACGTCAGCGAGAGTACCTGCCGGTCGAGATAGTTGACCGTGGTAGCCATAAACAGCATGACCACAATCGTCCATCGCTGGTTGGTCATCTTTGCATTTCCTTGTTGTAGTTTACTCATGATTTCTTTTCTGATATTTAGTTTATTTGTGTTGAATATTTTTTACGATCGACAGGCTGCTCCGGCATAATTCGGTGATCTTCTCCCAGTCCCCATTTTTCATTACCTCTTTGGGGAACAGGTTTGATCCCATGCCTACGGCAGTTACCCCGGCATTGAACCAAGCCGAGAGATTCTCTTCTGTGGGTTCTACGCCACCAGTGACCATGATCTTCGACCAGGGCATGGGGCCCTTGATATTTTTCACGAACGAAGGTCCTCCCACGTTACCACCCGGAAAGACCTTTACAATCTCGGCCCCCAACTCCTGTGCCAGCCCTATCTCGGAGGTGGTGGCACAACCGGGAGAGTAGGCTATCTGCCTTCGATTGCATATTTTGAATATGTCTGGATTCAACAGTGGCCCTACCACAAAGTTGGCTCCCAACTGAATGTAGAGCGCCGCTGTGGGGGCATCCACGATGGAGCCGATACCCAATATCATCTCAGGACACGCAGAGTCGGCCCACTTCACCAGTTCGGCGAATACCTCGTGGGCAAAATCACCCCGGTTGGTGAACTCGAAGGCGCGGATTCCCCCTTCGTAGCATGCTTTCACCACTTTTTTTGCCACTTCCGCATCGGCATGGTAAAATACCGGCACGATGCCGGTATTTTCCATGGCCTGATATACCTGTAGTCTTGAAAATTTTGCCATAAATAAGTTGTCAGTTTTCGTTTCGGAGGACAGCAATCGGCTTACCGTTGATAACACTCAGCTTTCAGCTCCGGATTCTTATTTCTAACTTTATAATCTTGTTTTCTGAATCGCTCCAATCAGTAAATCCTCATCGTACCACCCTGCCTGATCCGTCACCTTTCATCAGCGTTTCTACTTCCGGCACGGTCACCAGATTGAAGTCGCCGTAAACGGTGTGCTTGAGGCAGGAAGCAGCTACGGCAAAGTCGAGCGCTTTCTGGTCATCGCCTTTGTAGGTGAGGAGTCCGTAGATCAGGCCACCCATGAAAGAGTCTCCGCCACCCACTCTGTCCACGATATGAGTGATGTCGTATCTTCTTGACTGATAGAGCTTGTCGGAATAGAGACATCCGCCCCACGTATTGTGGTTGGCATTGATGGATCCGCGTAGCGTGATGATCACCTTCTTTGCGCGGGGAAACTTTTGCATCAGCTGTTTGCATACCGACTCAAATTCGGCTGCATCCACTTCACCTCCGGTATGCTCCACGTTAAATCCTTCCGGTTTGATGCCGAATACCTTTTCGGCATCCTCTTCGTTACCGAGAATGATATCGCATCCTTCCACCAGGGCGGGCATGATTTCCGATGCATTCTTGCCGTATTTCCAGAGATTCTTTCTATAGTTGAGGTCGCACGATACGGTCACTCCCATCTCATTGGCCGTTTTAATGGCCTCGAGGCACGCATCGGCTGCTCCCTGCGAGAGGGCCGGTGTAATTCCTGTCCAGTGAAACCAGGTAGCATCTTTGAGGATCTCTTTCCAGTTGAACATTCCTTTTCCCACCTCTGCAATGGATGAGTTTGCGCGGTCGTAGACAACTTTCGAGGGACGAGCCACGGCTCCGGTTTCGAGGAAATATATACCCACACGTTCCCCGCCTCGGAGAATGTGGTCTGTGCCCACGTTGTATTTCCGGAGATCGGAGATACACCATTCTGCGATATCGTTTTTGGGTAAACGGGTCACAAAGTCCACGGGGATGCCGTAGTTTGCAAGTGAAACGGCTACATTTGCTTCCCCTCCGCCAAAGGTGGCGGTAAGATTGTCGGACTGAACGAATCTTTTATAGCCCGGTGTGGCCAGGCGAAGCATTATCTCGCCAAAAGTGACAACTTTTTGCATCTTATTTTATCTGAATTGTTAGAGGTTGATCTATTTTTTCTTTTTCTGATTTCACAAACTGGGTCCAGTCTTCGAAGCTATTGAACCCCGCTTTGCTCCAGCCACCCCCTACATAGTAGGTGTACCTGCTTCCGGGTTTATAGCTGTTCAATCCCAGATAATGGCCGCCCGAAACCTTGACGATGCCAAACCCATTGGGATGAATTGCTGCGGTGTATATGGTTCCGTTGACCTCGTTGGCTGGGGTCTCATAGGCAATGATACCTGTGTTATCGCCAAAGGTGGTGGTGGCGGCATTTGCTTCCGGATTCTCTTCAGGCATCACAATGCCTGTTGCTACTGTGAGTCCGGTGGTGTCTGTCTCGAAGATATTGGTTACTTTGTTGAAGTAGCTATAGGCGTCGAGGGAGATAATACGGGTTTCTCTTATTTCATGTCCGCCGGCCATGTAAGGATCGTACGTAAGCTTGAAAGTCAGTCGTAGCGGGCCGTTATCCAGGATCTCGGCGGTTACAAAGTTATGGCCAAGGCAAAGTGTGTCGTTGTCGACAGGTGCAGTCATGCCAAGGCCAAGTGTCCTTCCTACCTTGTAGAAATCAACTCCTTCCCCATGATCTTCGTGGTAGGAGGCCAAACCCGACAGGTCGTTTTTATACCATTTGTCAATGACCAGCGAGTCGGTTCTTTTTGCCCAGAAGTCCATTCCGTTGCTGATTTCGCCGGTTGCTTTTAGTGCGGGGCCGTAAACCCGAAAGGCTGTACGGTTGTTTTCCCAGGCGAAGTCATCTTTCCTCTCTGGTACCAATCTTCCGTAAACCATGGTTTGCACGGGTTCTGCAACCCCTGTGGATATTTGGAATGAAGCGGTTTGTCCTGCGGCTAAGGAGACAGGGAACAACAATGTCTCCACCTCGTCGGAACCATTCTTTATCAGCTGGCAAGGAATCTGTTTTCCTGAGCTGTCGGTAACCACGATGGCCTGGTTTTCTGTAAGAGACAGTTTCTGACGGATATCTTTCCATGCCACTTCTACCATCTCATTTTGCCTGTCCACAGAACCTGGGTTCTGTATGTGCAGGGTCAATTGATCTTTAGACGTGCTGCACCCGACAAATGAGAAGATCAATAATATCAATGATAACGGGAATAAACTCCTTGTTTGCATACAACTTCGATTGGTTGGTTTGTTTTGTTAATTATGGATATACAGAATTGCAAAGCCCGGAAGCTGAGAGAAAGGAAGTTTTTTCCTTTTCGTCAAGCTTCCCGGCTCCTGAATGTTAATTATTACGGTTGCTTACCGATGTAAGCCAATATACCGCCATCCACGTAGAGGATATGTCCGTTCACAAAATTTGAAGCCTCCGAGGCAAGGAATACTGCTGGACCCGCAAGATCTTCGGGTGTTCCCCAGCGTGCTGCCGGAGTTTTGGCAATGATAAACGAGTCGAACGGGTGGGGGGATCCATCGGCTTGTTTTTCTCTTAACGGAGCGGTCTGGGGAGTGGCAATATATCCCGGGCCAATACCGTTACACTGGATGTTGTACTCTCCATATTCGGAACAGATATTCTTGGTAAGCATCTTCAACCCTCCCTTTGCGGCAGCATAGGCCGAAACGGTTTCACGGCCGAGCTCGCTCATCATGGAACAGATGTTGATGATCTTGCCATGTCCTTTCTTGATCATGTGCGGAATGACTGCTTTTGAAACAATAAACGGACCGTTCAGGTCGATGTCGATTACCTGACGGAATTCTGCAGCCGACATCTCGTGCATGGGGATACGCTTGATAATACCGGCATTGTTTACCAGAATGTCAATGACTCCCACTTCTTCCGTTACCTGTGCAATAAACTTGTTTACCGCATCTTCGTCGGTCACGTCGCAAACATATCCATGGGCTTTGATACTCTTTTCCTTGTATGCGGCGAGGCCCTTGTCTACCAATGACTGGTTGATATCGTTGAATACAATTGTGGCTCCTGCATCTGCTAAAGCCGTTGCCATGGCAAATCCGATGCCATAGGATGCTCCTGTAACGAGCGCAACCTTTCCCTCTAATGAAAAATTAACCATCTTTTTTTATTTTAATTCTACAATTTTTGAAAAATCCTGATCGCCATAGTCGAGGTTCTCGCCGGCCATTCCCCAGATAAACGTATAGTTACTGGTTGCCGCAGCAGAGTGAATGGACCATTCGGGCGAAAGAACGGCCTGGTCGCCCTTCATCCAGATGTGACGTGTTTCATCTACCTCTCCCATGAAGTGGCATACAGCCTGATCTTCGGGTACCTCGAAGTAGAAATAGGCCTCCATTCTACGCGAGTGTACGTGTGCCGGCATGGTGTTCCACACGCTGCCCGGGGCCAGCTCGGTCATGCCCATCTGCAGCTGACAGGTGGGAAGCACCTGGTTCACGATCATTTTGTTGATGTTTCTGTGGTTGGAAGACTCCAGAGAACCCATTTCTGCCACCACCGCATCGGCTTTGGTTACTTTCTTGTCGGGATAGTTTCGGTGAGCCGTGGCTGAGTTGAAATAAAACTTCGCGGGTTTTGCGGCATCGTCGCTTTCAAAATAAACTTCCCTGTCTCCTGATCCCAGGTACAGCGCTTCTTTGTAATCGAGTTCAAAAACAGCATCGCCCACTTTTACTTTTCCTTTGCCGCCCACATTGTAGATTCCGATCTCCCGGCTGCGCAGAAAAACGGGTTGCTTTAGCGGATCAATTGCTTCCAGGTGTAACGACTCGTTCACCGGCATTGCTCCTCCCACAATCATGCGGTCGTACATGGAGTATACCATGTTTACTTCGTCTTTGACGAATACTTTTTCTATCAGAAAATCCCTGCGCAAACGTTGCGTGTCGTAAGATCTGGCATCTTCCGGATGCGCTGCATAGCGTAGTTCGTAATTTGTTTTCATTTTATTTGTCTTTATTTTTTGATTTTATATTTCCTACGTTCGATGGGACGATGTTTTTAAACAAATTTTTTTGTTTGCATGTGCTCGAGCACAAATTTACGAATTTATCCTGTCTCATCAAAACAAATTAATATTGTTTTAGTTTTCTGCATAATCTGCTAAATTTCAAGACAGAGGCGTTGTTCCGGTGAGTAATAACCGAAATAATTCACAACTGTCTGACTATTGCTCGCTACAACAGAATCCATGCGGTATTTGTCTTCTGTTTGCATTGTCCAGCGTGATCGTTCATTAAATTTCAAGATCGGGAATGACATCGCATAATTTTATTTTATTTTTCTTCCCCTTGACGATTTCTGTGATGACGGTGGCTCCGTTGTTTTTATGTTTATCGTACACCAAGGATTCCTTTGTTTTGGCATTGATCACCGATATAAAGCTTTCTCCCGGTTTTGACATGTTACACTGTATAAGCCAATCTGCAACTTCCAGGCTTTCGCCTTCTCTTATTATTTCGTAGTCTTCTCTCTCTTTGCCATGTGTGTCAATAATTGTCAGGAATCTTGCTGTTTTGCTTTTTTGCGTTTCGGCCCTGAAGTGCCAGTGATTAGGGTAAACCACTGTCTTGCCCGATTTGTCGGTCACATTTTTCCAGTTTTCCGGTTCGCTGAAAAACTGATCGGTCAGGGATGTTTCTACTTTTTCCGAACAAAAAATGTGGGCGGCAGATTTTCCTCCTAAACTATTGGTACCTGTCACTGTCACATGATCCCGGGAATCATGAACCGACATAGGCTCTTCCGTGGTATGAAGTAAAAAACTCCAGTTGACTGGTTCAGTAGCTTCCAATTCATCATATAAGACATATATTCCAGATTTTCCCAACTGGATAATGTGGCGCCGGAAGACTTCAAGTTTGTTCTCATCCCATCCTTTTTCCGGAGTAAACTCAATATCGGAGAGCTCTGCTCTTTTCAACCATAATGGTGAAGAGATCTTGCCATAGGCATTGGATGCGTCCCCCAGCACATAAGAGATTGCACTGCCCTCATAATGTCTCGGCATCCATCCATAGCCTTCGGTCCCGATCTTTTGTCCCATTCCGTTGATTAAAATGGTGTTGTGTGCGCGCGTGTTTCGATAGGAATACATGCTGTGCGAGTCGGTAAAGCCCGTTCTGTAGCCACTGCTGTAGAAGATGGCTTTTCCTCCGTAAAACGTATTGAAGCTGTTCTGGTTTGCCAGCGCATGCGACGTGCTTCCATAAGGGCTTGAGCGGAATGAAAGCATGGCGTTTGACTGTGGCTCTGCTATTGAGGTATGCATGATTGCCAGTCCTGTTGCCGGGAAAACCCTGGAAGGCGGCATATCTGCCAGCGTCCTGCCGTCTGCAGGATACCCTTTGGTGGTCGTGCATCTGTACCAGGTAAGGTCTGCCGGTTTCGATTCGAACGAGCCGGTTAAAATATCCGGTTCCTTTTCTTTGATTTGGGTAACATAGGCTGCTGCCCACGGATTTTGGCACTCTCTGGCCAGTGCATCTGCGTAGCCGACCCTCGCTCCACTGGGTGTCTTCACATTCTCGTGCGCATTCCCTTGTCCGGCTGATTTGGAAAACGGTGGCTGGCTGTAAATCACATAATCGGCATTGTTATTGTACCAGGGATCTTTGAAAAAGTCAAATCCCGTAACCCTGGAATAAAAAGCCGGTACCTCGATCAGGGTGCGGATATTGACGTGAAAGTAGGAGTCACCGTTATGCCAGCCGCCATCGTTGTTCAGTCCCGGGAACCGGGACACCCACAGGTTGTAACAATAATCGGCCCAAAGTGTCGCCTCGGGTATTTCCCCTACGGTGGCAAAGGCAGCCATTGTCAGTATCCGGAAGGTCATCTGCCATACATGATTGTCGGCAATTCTGTTTTCCAGATGATTGACATACTCATGATAAAAGAAGTCACCCATCGTCCCTATCTCTCCCAGTAGTAACTTCCGCTCTTCCGGGGTAAGGATATCGTAGAATGCATCATAAGCTGAGGTGCATAGTGACAAGATGGTCGATAAATTAAAATCACCCGCAAAATAGGGACTCTGTTTCCAGGAAATTACTTCCGACAACCGGTTCATTCCCTCCTCGTAATAGGTATGGTCCTTGGTCAGTAAGTATGCCCGGATGAGGGATTCGATGTTTTTTTCCTCCCGGTCTACAATCTTTCTGCTTTCCCTGATTACCACTGATTTGTACTGTACAACGTTGGCTAGATGAACCAATTGTGCCGTGTCAATCTCTTCGTTTAATGGTTTTATCGGGTTCGACAAACATCTGTTGGATATTTTAAAATAGGAGTCAGTTTCTTTGTTGTCCTTGTTTCTGTCGATGATATTTTCCCATTCCTTCTTATCCAGTAAAATTCGGGGATGGTATGCAGGCAGTTTCTCCAAAACTTCATTGAAGGAAGGAGGGTTGAATGTTTTTGCTCCATCGCCGACACGAAATTCAAGTACCGGTGACCACTCTTCGGAACCGTCTGCATCCACAAATGCATACTGCCAGTACCATTTGCCCTTATCCAACTGTTGGAACGGATTAAAAAAGGCCCACTTTCTTTCGCCCTGTATGACGTTGTGGGTAAATTTCGGATCTTGCGAGATTCGTATCCGATAAGTCACCTCCGGTTTTGACTCGGTGCTTTCCACGCCATCCAAAGCCGCACCCAAGTGAGGATACTTGTCCGGCCACATAAAACGGGGCGGATTTAACTGAATATGTTCGCCATTCAGCGGTGAGGGTGTTGCCCTCACCTCGTGCATAAGGGTTTCTTTCCCTGTTTTGAGGATACATCCCTGTGAACAGGATGGGATAGCGAAGAGAAAGCACAAAATAAGACAATGAAAAAAGTTCATAGGTTTTCTATCAGTTTTTGTATGATTCAATCAAGGAGTGAGAATGCGAGCGAGGCTGCGCCAATTGTTCCGGCCATATTTCCCAGCTGGGCTGCCGTAATTTCTGTATTTTGGGCACAGTCTTTCATCGCATACCGGAAAGCGGCCTTTCGCACTTTTTCCATATAAAAATCGCCGGCTTCCGACAGTCCTCCGCCAACCACAATAAGCTGCGGGCTGAAGGTGTTGATGAGGCCTGCAATCCCATGACCAAGATAATCGCAATGGTTGTTCAGGCACTTTTCTGCCAGGGGATCTCCTGCAAGGTATAGATCCACAATATACTTCCCGTTGATGTTCACTTCTTCTGTTTTTATGCCCTGTTCAATGCACTCATTCGTAAAAAGACGTACCAGTGCCGACGTGGAGGCATATGCTTCCAGGCATCCTATAGAGCCACAGGCACAAGGCACACCGTTGGCAATAAAGGGAACGTGTCCCAGCTCCGTCCCTCTGTTGGCATATCCGTTAAAAAGCTTTCCGTCGATAATCACTGCGCCCCCAATGCCTGTTCCCACGGTTAGAAACACGATGTGTTTGAAGTTCCTTCCGGCACCGAACATTGTTTCACCCAATCCCATCGCATTGGCATCGTTGGCCACTACCGTACGAAGTTTTGTTTTCTCTTCGATGATCCGGGCAAGGGGAATGTTTTCCCATCCCTCTATATTTTCGGCTCCGCCCAGGACAATCCTGTTTGTTTCGTCAATGATGCCCGGGGTACCAATGCCAATTCCTTTCAGGTCGATCCCTTCCTTCGAGGACAAGAACCTTTCGATATCTTCAATGCATTTGCAGAGCTGATCAACGACAGCTCCCGCGGAGACTGTCGCCGAAGAAGGACGTATGCCCTGGTGCATTATTTGTCCCTCTTCGTCAACCAGTGCATACTTTATGGAAGTTCCTCCCAAATCAAGACCAATTGCTGTTCTCATCGTTCACTGTTTTATATTTTTTCTACCCAGATAGGGGAGCTCCATGCCCATTGCTGGTTTTTTTGTCTTACGCGCACATAGTAGTAGTCGACCTCCCTTTCAGCGACAGTGTCTTCCATATAATGCTCCACCTGAAAGGCGCTTTCAGGAATGGCTCTGTTGAATGAAACCGCTTCACTCAGCCAACCTATCATGAAATGAGCCTTGGAACCGTGAAGTAATTCTCCGATAGAATGCGTGAAACGCTTCCCGTTGAAATCTGCCGTTAAACTTCCCTCTTTGGGAATAGTCAGATCAAGGATGACGCCTTGCATGGCCGGTGTTGTGGTATTGGGATTTTTAGCACTATACATATCCAGTTCCACATCCTTTTCAGAAGAGGACAGGATCCGGTTTACCCGGGTCTCAAACGCCTTCTCGCCGGGCTGGGGGGACGTGTATGCCGCCCCTCTGAAACAGGGTGTTATCTGGTTTATGATCCCTTTATCAATGGATAATTTACCATTCCAATGTACATATTCTTCTTCGCGGTTCCAACCGAATTCCACTTTTATTTTACATCTGACCGGATCTTCCTGCGGTATCGCGGGAATAAGCGGCCCGTTCATGCGTGCGATGCATTTTCCATTCTTGATGATGTCCACATAATCAATCGAATTTTCTCCCTCTACATTCAGGTAAATTCTTCTGCTGTTACCCCTGATCACTTCGCCCATGACTGCGTCGTTGATTCGAAAATCAATCTTTATCTTGTCGCCCGTGGCACACCCCACATTCCTGTTCTGCAAAGCGTGCCAGATATCATCACGTTTGAGGGAAGGGGCGAGGGCCATTACCCGTCCGTCGCCATAGCTTCCGGGGTAGCCGGCATGTTGATCCGTAGAGCCGATAATTCCAAATTTGTACCCTTGCTCCAATCCGTACAACACGGTTCCTTCCCATTGCCTGGGCCCCATGTCGTGCAGGTAGTTGTAGTCGCCGTCATCGCTTTCAGCCAGCCCGTGGCGGGAGTACATTTCCACGAAAGGCGTCTGTCCGTCTTCCTGAAATGATTTCCAGTTATATCCCCGGAAGCCGGTCTGATATCCCATGTGGTGAGGCGTAACAAATGCTTTCTGCCCTTTGAGCTTTGCTTTCAGCTCCATCGCATTTGAAGGTTCCACCATTGTCCCTTCCAAATCATACAACAATGCCACGTGATCGCCATGCGCCATGTCGTGACACTCGTAGCTCAAAAAAGTAAGAAACTCATTTTCCTTGTTGTATTCGTTCGTCATCTTCACGTATTCGTCCCATTTTCCTGCACGCAAAGCATCGAACGATTTGGTGTGATAGTCGATAACCCATTGCAGGCGCATATCATTCCTGCCGGGAATGTCTTCCCACATTGCGTGAGGGGTGACCGAAACAAAGTCGAGCTGTTCCCTGGCCGCTTCAAACGCATCTTTCATATCTCCATGCCCGTAGGTGAGGTTGCAATGGTTGTGTATATCCCCCCAGTAGAGCTTCAGTTCGTGAGGGGAAGGCATTATTTTTTTCGCCTCCTTTGATTTTGGTTGACAACCTTGTAACAGGCTTCCTGTTGCGGCTAAACCGACAAATGTCCATCCGGTATTCTTAATAAATTTTCTTCTGTTCATCTCGTTGTTGTTTGTTAAAGTGGAATGATTATTTTTTTAAGGCGTTGGCTTCATCGGGCGTCTGCCTCTGTTTAGTTTCAGTCCCTGCTCATACGAGCCGGCTCCATGCAGGTCATCAATATTCAGAGATCCCATATTGACGAGAATGCCCCGGGCCATCAATCCGCTATCTTCATTTTCCTTTACCGGGAGCGAAGCAGCCTTTTCTGTTAATTCGTGTATGTATGGCTGGATCAAATGACGTTTGGTGTGGTCCAGTGATAGGGACTCCAGCAGCGCATATCCAATTTTCCTCTCTTCTTCGTTGTTGGGAAAGAGAAGTCTTTTTACTCCTTTTTCCGCATCCTCCGTATAAGAAACTGCATATGCCGCCTCGCAGGCCACGTAAGGATTGGCGTCTTCCAGCAACTTTAAAAGCTCTCCGGGAGCCTTGTCAAGATTCCCTGTTGACGCAAGGTGTCCAAACCCTACTGCCGCCCAGTAACGAACATCGGGTTCGCTGCTATTTAGGGCTTTTAGCAACAAAGGGAGATCCTTTTTTTTCGCTGTTCCTGCAAGTTCCGCCATCGTGTAAAGTTTTTCCAAGGGATAATTTTCCTGAATTACTTTGTCATAAAGGTTGACCCCTTCTCTCGAGGAAGGGATAAAGAGCCCCAGATCTCTTGTCCGGCGAATATTTTCAGAGACAGCTCCGCGGAAGGCCAGAAGTACGCTTTCGTATTCCGGATCTGTGGCAAGATTATTCAGTTCGAAAGGGTCCGACTGCAAATCGAATAACATCTCTGCCGGGTGATGCTGATAAGGCTGTTTCCATGCAGCCTGATCGTTGCACTCTTTCAGCATGAGTTTATCCCAGGATTTATTTGAGGGCATTCCCCACTGATAATAGTTGCGCAATGCAAATTGCTTATAGGGGATATAGCTCCGGATATATTTAAACCTCCCGTCGGTTGCTGCGCGAACGGGCATAAAGTGATGAAGCTGGTTGGAGGCAAAGGCGAACTGCATCGCCTTCGGCTGATCCGCAGCATATTTCCCCATCACCGCCCTTCCCTGCATGTGCTCCGGCGGATTGATGCCGGCAAGACTTAAAACGGTCGGTCCCAGGTCGATGAAGCTGACCAGCGATTGATCTTTTGTGCCGGGTTTCGAGGGCAAAAGATGTTGCCACTTTTTCGGTACATGAACAACTAAGGGTACCCTTAATCCCGTTTCGTACAGATATCCTTTTCCCCGTGGGAGGCATCCGCCGTGGTCACTAAAAACAAAAACGATGGTATTGTCGTCCAGTTCTTTTTCCTTCAGGTCGTTCATGAATATTTCCACCCACTTGTCCACATCCTGAACGGCTTCCAGGTGGCCGGCATAGTCCGCCCTGACTTCGTATGTGTCGGGCACATGGGGTGGTAACCGTAATTGTCCCGGATATATCCCTTCCTTTGTGTAGTCGCGACGCCCGTCCGTATGAAACGTGCGTATCCTCCCCATGTGTGAGGTTACGGTGTTAAATACGGCAAAAAATGGCTGATTATTACTTCTCCGGGGACTGTTATATGAGGCGCTATCGTTGCATTCGTCCCAGCAAACCGTATTGTCGACGGTCGTGTTATAATGGGTTTTGCTGTTATTGGTACAGAAATAACCATTTTCCCGGAGATACTGCGGGAAGAAAATATCTTTTGGTGTATCATATGGCCGGGGATGGACGTCCATGCCGTAGGTGGTGGCATAACATCCGGTGATGAGCGAGGAACGTGCAGGCGAACTTTGCGGCGCCACAGACCAGGCATTCATAAATTGTACGCCTTTGCTTGCCAGTGAGTCGATGCAGGGCGTTTTAACCTGATCGTTTCCGTAGCAGCCAAATTCATACCAGCTTGTATCCTCAAAGGTCAGCCAGAGGATATTGGGTTTTTCGTCGGCATTTGCTGCTTTTGTCGGCATGGAAGTTGCCGACAGGGCAGCGGTTGTAAATAGCAGGATATTCTTCATATGATTATTTTTATTTTTTCATTTTTCCACTGTGATCGTTACCTCCATTTCGCCATCGGGGCCGGGCTCAATGACAACCGGAATAAAACTAAAACCGGGAACAGGATTAAAAATCCGCCCGTTTGGATCGGTCGGAGCGATCTGAAGTATTGAGTTGCTTTTTAGGATCAAGGAGCAATTTTGTTTTTTTATTGACAGCTCATTTCCAGTTCTCTGTACTTTTTCCTCCGGGTCGGAGATGACTGGGAGTACCAGTTTTATTCCTTTTCCGGCAAGTGACTTGTCTCCTTTGCAACGGATGAGAATGTTTCCCGCATAAAATGTATACGTGATTTCTACAACACTATTTCCGAATGACGAATAGGCTTGTTCGCTGTTTACCAGATGAGTGGAGATGCTGAAAATGTGGGCATCTCCTTTCTGGTGATCATTGATTTCTGCATGTAAATCATCGAGGTTGCTGTACATGACACCGTTTTCCAGAAGCTCTACCCGGGGAGTGCCCGGCATTTTATTTTCCTGCAAATAGCTTTGCATGTTGGGTGCTTCAATCATGGAAAACTTGTTCATTGTGGCGGCAAATACCGGTCCTGTTTTCTTATGCCATAACATGGAGAGTGCCCCTCCCATGGGATGAGTACCCTTTACCTTGTATTCGGCGTCGAATCCCGTGATGGTGGCCCGCCAGTCGTCTTCCGATACGAGCCAGGTGTTGATATCCTTGAAATATTTTACGCCGTACTCTTTATCCCGGGGAAGTAAAACACGGGGAGGGGTAGCTACCGGCAAAGACAGAAATGATGCCAGTGCTTTGGCATGTCCGAAAGTGTGATGGATGCACGGCTTCATACCGGCCGTTTTATAGTGCATGCCGCCGTAGAGCAATCCGTTGTGGGTGGCCTCCTTCAAGAGCGATATGTTCCGCCGGATGGCTTCGTAATATTCCGGATGCTCACCAGCATCGGGGATGGCGTATCCCCCCATAAATCCATCGCTGGTACGTCCTCCCCAGTAGGTCCATTTAAAGCTGCGTGTGCCCCAGCTGTTATCCCATGCTCCATCGGGGAGCATGAATGCCAAATGGGTGTCCATGGACTTTAGCAGCAACTCTTTTAATTCGTGATCGCCTGCCATTTCAGCATAGTGCATCATGTTGGGAAGCGACTCCTCCACATTGTACCCCAGGTCTACCGGAAAGCATCCGTTTCTTGTCTTTTCCCATATCTCCGGGCCTTCTCCGAACAGGAAAAAGTCTTTTTCAGTAAAATAACCTTTTAAATCCGATGCGATCTGGTTCGCTTTCCGGACGAAATCATTCCTGTTGAATTTTTTCCCGATAGCATAAAGCGCATAGGTTGCCGATGCCGAATAGTTGACGTTCATATTTCGCATTCCTTCTCGACGCCGGCTGTAAATAAAGTCGTTTTGAAGAATAAATTCCCCGGCCGACAACAGTTGCTGGTTCCAGACATTCCGGGTAGAATCGTCCAGTAGGTAACCATAATGATGCAGGGCTTCATACAATGCAATGGCAGCAAAGACGGTGGTACCGTTCCAGTCGGATACATTGACATCGTTCATCCAGGAACCATCGGGTTGACGCATGTTTTCCATCCATTTCATCAATCTTTTCGCGGCCTGGATGTACTTGGCATTGCTTGTCTTTTCGGCGGCATACATCAGCGGGAGTACCGCATCGCCGCATCTGCCGTGTATCCGTGCGCACGCCGGACACATCAGGCCTCCGTTGAGCGAGGTATCTGCGTGGACTACCTGGTAAGATAACAGGGTCTCCACCCATTCCATCAGCAATTCATCCGCCTCTGCCTGGAGCGAGCTGTTTTTGTATCCTGCCCTTGTCCCGATTGTGGTTATTTTGTCATTCTTCTTTACTGGGAAAGGTTTCGTGTAAAGATGCCAATGGTCTTCGTGGATCCCTTTGCCGTTTATCTGATAAGCTATTGAGGCGCCGGGTGTAGAGCATGTAAGCGTTGCCGTCCCGTTTTTCACGGAGACTACAGGCTGATCGACCACAGGTTGTACACCGCCGGGCCAAAACCTGTTAATCAGTTCTTTTTCGGTCAGCTTCCAGTGTTCATTGTAATCCGTAACCCACTGATCGAACGCAAGGCTTAGTTCCCGGATCTTTGCCGTGTACCTGGGATTATTTGCCAAATTGTTCAGTTCGTGCGGATCTGCCGACAGATCGTACAATTCAGCTTCCGGACGTGGAGACTGGAACCATTTTTCCTGGTCGGGGTTCAATTTCCCTGCAGCATGAAGTTCTTCCAGTCGCCTCATCAAGGGCATGGGAGAGCGGGATATTATCGGCAGGTAATCCGATTGAGAGGGCATATAATTGCGGATGTAACGAAAGCGGGCATCCCTCACACAGCCCTGCTTGTCGTAAAATGTATCCAGCCTGTCCCGTGCACCAAAGACATACTTGCGCTTTTCTCCTTTTTGTTTTCCCAAAAACGGACTGCCGTGCATGTGGTCCGGAACGGGTACTCCCGCCAGGGATAAAATCGTGGCCGGGATATCAATAAACATGTGCAAATCTGTATCGGTGGTTCCGGCATTGTATCTGTCAGGAAACCGTATCATAAAGGGAACAAGCGTTCCGGATTCGTAAATTTCTCTTTTTTGCCGGGGTAAGGGTCCTCCGTTATCGGAATAGAAGATCACAATGGTGTTGTCCCACTTATCCGTATTTTCAAGCTCATCGAGCAGCACTTGAAACTGTTTGTCCATCTCGGTGATGTTGCTGTACATCACTGCCATATCGTGTCTGATCACCGGATCATCCGGATAGTAGGGGGGCAATGTAATGTCGTTCGGGTTTACGCTTAAGGGAAGACCGGATCGTTCCATTATTTGAAACTCGTGGGTGACATTCAGGTTGAAAATGGAGAAAAAAGGCATCTTCTCCGGAGCATTTTTCCAATGTGCCGTCACACCCTGCTCATCCCATGCCGTAAGGGGGGAAGCGAACTGATAGTCTGTTTTGGCATTGTTGGTGCAATAATAGCCCGCCTCACGCAGATATTCCGTGAAACATTTCACGCCTTCCGGCAAGACCACTTCATAGGGCGCAATACCTTCCGGCTTGGACTTTTTTTGTGTGGTGCGCATGTTGTTTGCACCAATAGATGTCGGGTACATGCCGGTGATTAACGCTGCCCTGCTGGGAGCAGACACCCCCATGGTTGAGTACATTCCGGTATAGCGGATGGCTTCCTTTGAAAAATTGTCCAGGTTCGGCGTTACCGCTACCGGATCGCCATAACAACCTAAGTATGGACTAATATCTTCGCAAACAATACACAAGATGTTGGGCCGTTGGTCATTGTCTGCATGTAGAACCTGATTGCCGGAAAAAAGCGGTAGCGTGATACCATATATTGTTAATAAAAGGTTGTTTTGCATCTCTTATTGTTCTGGATTTTATGAAGTCATGCTCTTGTTCGCTTATCTCACAGACAGGATTTGGTCGTCATCCTTATATTCTGTCCGGACATTTTTTAGCAGCTGCATCAGTTCATTCTTCTTGTCGCTATATTCCGGATTGTCGAATACATTGACCATCTCTTTCGGATCTTTTTTCAGGTCGTACATTTCCCACTCGTCGATATCGTTATAGAAATGGATCAATTTGAAATCCGCTGTACGTATCCCGTAATGGCGTTTTACCGCATGTTCCCCCGGATACTCATAGAAGTGGTAGTACACCGCTTCTCTCCAGTCGGGGGGAATTTCTCCCGCATTGGTCAATACCGGTTTAAGCGATACCCCTTGCATATCTTCCGGGATATCTATCCCCGCCATATCCAGGAAAGTAGGGGCAAAATCCACGTTCATGGAAAGTGCCCGGGATACACTTCCTGCCTTGATCGATTTCGGATAACGGATCACCAAAGGCATACGTTGCGACTCTTCATACATAAAGCGTTTGTCAAACCAACCATGTTCACCTAAAAAGAATCCCTGGTCGGATGTGTAAACAATCATGGTATTATTCAGCTCTCCCTTTTCCTCAAGATACTCCAGTAACCTTCCGATATTTTCATCTACCGAGAGAACAGTCGCTAGATAGTCGCGCATATATTGTTGGTACTTCCACCTCACCAACTCTTCCCCGTTTAGTTTCCCGCTTTTATACTCGGCTATACGGCCGGCATATACCGAATCCCATTTATGCTGAACCTCTTGTGACATACGTCGATATACGCTGTATAACCTATTTGTTGTATCGTTAAGTAATTCCTGACGTGTGAGCAGTTTTAAATCCCAGTCATTGCTGAGGGTATGTTCAATTGACATATCCTGTTCCTTTGCCGCGCTACCCCTATGGTTGTAATTATCGAACAGATTATCGGGTTCGGGGAACGTTTTATCATTAAAAATACCCAAATGGCGCGGTGCAGGCATCCAGTTCCTGTGAGGTGCTTTTTGATGATACATGATCATAAAAGGCTTGTCTCTTTTCCTGTTGTCGATAAAGTTGATCACCTTGTCGGTAATGATGTCGGTCACATAACCGCTTTCGGTTATAGGGTTGCCATTTTCTATAAAATCAGGGCTATAATAGTCTCCTTGCTCATGCTGCCCGCTGAGAATACACCAGTAGTCGAAACCCTGCGGCTCTGTGATCAAGTGCCATTTGCCGATCATTGCTGTTTGATAGCCATTTTCACGGAGGATTTTCGGAAAAGTCTGCTGATCGCCGTTGAATACACTATGGTTATCTTTGAAGCCGTTGACATGACTGAATTTTCCCGTAAGGATACAGGCTCTGGACGGTCCTGAGAGGGCATTCACCGCGTAGGTATTCTCGAATTTAATCCCCTCTTTTGCCAGGCGGTCGATATGTGGAGTCTGTATCAGATTACTTCCATAACAGGAGATCGCATTGGAGGCATGGTCATCCGTCATGATGAAAATGATATTGGGACGTTTTTCCTCGTCTTGCTGTTTCTCTTTTTTTGTGCTACAGGAGGATAAGGAAGCGGCAGCGACCAGTAAGGAGATACCGGCTTGATTCAGTATTATGCTTGGATCGGACATAAGAGGTAATTATTTTTTGGATGTTGTCAAAAATTCAGGTCTTTGATCAACATCTTATCATTTACTTTTTGGGCATGATGTAACAATTCTGCTTTCATCTCACGATAGACATTTTCATAACGGCTATCAAGCATCAAGTTGGTTGTTTCCCCTTTATCAGCAGAGAGATCGAACAGTTGTTCGCGGTTTTTGAAAAACCGGTAAAAGACATATTTGTATTGATCTTTTATGACACACCACGTTCTGCCGTTTATGGCATCAAAGTGGGTTTCTATGAAAATACTCCGATGTGGCTCCCTTGTTCCTTCCAGTACTCTTTTCAGGGTTACCCCATTTAGTTCTTCCGGAATCGGAACGTTGGCGTAATCGCATATTGTAGGGTAGAGATCAGTCCCGATATTTACCAGACCGTGAAGGTCACGGTTTACAGAAACTTTATCCCTCTTTGAAGGTTTGATGATCAGGGGCACCTGAATGGACTCCTCAAACAAGGCCCGCTTCTGGTTCCACTTATGGGCCGCGACACCATCACCGTGGTCGCTGGTGAAGATGATGACGGAGTTGTCATACAGGTTGTTCTT
Organism: Proteiniphilum sp. LBM24028; assembly: GCF_056629195.1. NCBI lineage: Bacteria > Pseudomonadati > Bacteroidota > Bacteroidia > Bacteroidales > Dysgonomonadaceae > Proteiniphilum > Proteiniphilum sp. LBM24028. The sequence continues at coordinate 3,454,555 of NZ_CM152817.1, forward strand.
CTTCAGTATCTTTATTAATTCTCCTATGTGAGAATCGACCCGTTCGACCAGTCTGTAATAGGCATATAAATAATTTTTCCAATCCTGTTCGGAATAATTTTCTGTCGGATACAGCTTGGGTGACATCTTTTTGTGATGCATCAGCAGCTCAGAGAGGCCTTCTGTTGCTTCGAAGTTAGAAGGTAGCTCGGGGAAAACCGCTTCTTCCGGGATGGGTATTTCTCCATAATGCAATGTTTGTGAGCGTGCGTATTCGCATATTTCGTGGGGATTGAGGTATGAGGCAACTAAAAAGAGCGGTTTGTCTCTTTTTGTAGAGAGTTCTTTTTCAATATGGTAAGCCATTTCGGGATCGTTCATCCCGCTTATTTTTTTAAATCCGAATTCCTTGTCCGGAATCTCTACGGTGGGTATATGCCATTTTCCCGCATAGAGACAATCATATCCGGCCTGTTGCATTTTAAAGCCGATAGAGTTTTTTTTCTCATCTTCCGGCAGCGGATCGTCGTTCTCCAGTACCTGTATTTCACAGGGCATCTTCCCGGTCATGATGCTTGCACGCGAGGGCCCGCTTAAAGGGAAGGAGCAATAGGCTCTTGTAAACACGACACCATCTGCCGCCAACTCATCCATTGCCGGGGTATGCACGTTAACATTGCCCCTGTTGCTCATCGCGTTCGCAGTTTGCTGATCGGTCATGATGAGTATGATGTTCGGCTGCTTCTGTGCTATTCCCTGAAAAGGTAACATACTCAGTGACGAGTATGTTGCCAGTGTGCGAAAATATTTAATTCCAGTTTGCATGGAGGTTATATATCTGGTTGTTAATTGACAGTTCTACCTTTACGCTGCTTGCGTTGGCATCACCATTCAGATATTTTGCGGAAATACGAGGGGCCTTGGAAGTGATGGGATATATCACGGTGATAAAAGAAGTGGTGCTGTCCGACTGCTTGTTCGCATGATATGCAACCCCGGTTCTTTTGTTTTTTTGGCGGTAAGCGTAGGATACCCAGCTCTCTTCTTCTTCCATCTTCATGCTCTTCGGACCGAATGCTTCCACGACGATGTTATTCCCATCGTTATATTTGGACGTCAGACGGAATCTCTTTTTGTCGACATTCATCCTGCCTTCCGACAGGTGATAGTGGATGGCGACGTCTCCTGCGGCGGCACCTATGGCATCATCGACAATGACAAAAAAAGTATTGTCCACGAAGAAAACTGTCCGGCGGTGCTTCAGGTTTGGATAGCCTTGATTTTCAGTGACCAAAATTTGATTTTCGGGGTTGCTGATATCCCACAGCAGGCATTTTGAATTGGTCTCTTCAATATTTTTCCCATCCAGGGTCAATGTATTGTGTACCCGTGTCTGGCGGAACCAGTCTCTTTCTTTCTGGACTTCCTCATCTCCGGCATATACATAACTTCCAGCATCGGGAAAAAAGTTGCGTCCTTTTACAAACAATTCAAAAGTTCCGTTATCGGGTTGGTTGTGCCAGAATGCCGGAGGGCCTGCTTTTACCACCATCACCGTGGCATCTTCTTTCCACCCGTTTCTGAAAATATGAAAACCGGCATTTTCGTAACGCTTTGAAAGATGAGCGGGTTGTTTGCCTTCCTTCCCTTCCGAAGCCATATACCGGATAGAGGTATTGTCGGGGAAAAGAACTCTCCAATCTTTGAAGTTATCGATCATTAGTCTTTTCGTGACAGCTTTGGCATCGCTGAAGCAGGGCATCGTGTAGTCGGGAAACGAAACGTCGATCACGGCCATCATCATTTTTTCCAGCGTATCGGTATAGCTTTTCGGGAATTCATTTCTGAATCCGTTTGCATCGGCCATTTGCAGTGCCCTGATAAAAATATTGATCGAGGCAAGGTGATAGTGAGGATCCAATTCATATTGAAACCCATCGTCAAACACCTGCACTTTTATTTCGTTATTCAACACATTGATGCCGCTCTCACGCCATTTTGGGGCATTTTTAAATTCCGGGAAGAAAGCCCCTGCATAGATAACCCGTTGTGCTTCAAAAAGCAAGTGATTGCCTCTTTCCGAGTAATTATCCAGTATGCGTTCTGCATGTTTGTGGTAATTGGTCAGGAAGACTGTGAGAAATTCGGGTGTGAAATGTGGGCTGGACAGGAAGTAGATAAACTGTCCCGTTTGGTCCTGCAGGCGGTGACTTACCTCAAGTGGTCGCCACGCAAACTTCATGTTTTCCACTTCCCGTGCTTCTTTTTCGGATATGTTCCCCATGTCTTTATCGTTTGTAGCCATGAGGGGGTTCTTTTTAATCCAGTCCAGATATTGGAAAACCCATTCCCGGGCATATTTTTCATCTCCCGACACGCGATAAGCCTTGCCCATTGGTGACCACCATTTATGGCGGTGCAGCTGCCACCTTAACTCGTTATCCTTTACTGGCCAGTACTCCCAGTCGATGTCCTGACCATAAAAGAATGAAGGCTGATATCCTTTGTGAGCAAAGAAATGGTGGCTCATGGCATCGTCCGCCCATTTTTGTTCTTCTTCCGAGATTTTTATACTCTGCAACTCTACATCGGGATGTTTGATAAAGGTCCGGTTCTTGTAATATTCCAGAAGCGCTTCTGCTGCTGCGTTGAAGTTGCCTTCTTCGTAAGAGCTTTTCACTTTTTCCAATCCCTTTCTGCTCAGATCAAGCATCTCAAAAACCTCCGGTTGAATCCCGGGTGTATTCAATTGTTTTTTTCCTTGAGCCAATTGATGGGATTCGGCCGTCTTCAGGTTGTTATCCCGGGCATTTAGTGAGAATGTGGCGCAGAAAAATAAAAGATATGCAATTGTTCTTATATTCATACGATTAAAATATTTTTTTACAATATGGTGTATGGAACTCGCTTTTAATCATCACCTTGGGTATAATTAATTTTGACTATGTCGATTGCAAAGCAATTCATGCTCGTTTCATATGATATTTTATTTTTTTCTTGTTGGTATATGGAATCCGTAATCGTCATGTTCTCTGGTGAAATCATCTTCCTGCTAGTTCCATTTTGGTGTTTTTATGTTTCGTAATATAATCAGTTTGTATGGTAAGCTTTGTATCGCTTGAGTGATTCAAGATAGTAATAGTCGGTGTAATTGATCGGCGTATCTATTTCAGAGTTTGCCGGCAGGTGTCCGACCGAATGCATCAGGACAAATCCAAAATTGTCTCCTGTCTTCGCTAAATATTTTTCGCCCGACAGGTTCTTTAAAATGGTTTCCGCATAATTGTAATACGCTGTTCCATGTTGCGCAGTGTATTTGCTTAACTCGAGCAGGGCTGAGCAGGTAATAGCGGCCGCAGAAGCATCTCTGGGAGCATCGGGGATATCGGGAGCCATGTAATCCCAGTAGGGGATGAGGTCGTCTGTCTGTACATTATCCATGATAAACCGGGCAATTTCCTCTGCGGCTTTCAGATATTTTTCGTCTTTGGTATACCGGTAGCACACCGTGTAGCCGTACAGCCCCCAGGCCTGGCCTCTGGCCCAATGGCTTTCGTCGGAATATCCCTGAAAAGTACCTTTCGAGATCACATTGCCCGTGATGGTGTCGTAGTTGATGACGTGGTACGACGACATATCATCTCTAAAATGATGTTCCAAAGTTGTATTTGCATGTCTGACGGCAATGTCCTTGTATTTGGGATCATTTGTATATTCGCTGGCCCAGAAAAGCAGTTCCAGGTTCATCATGTTATCAATAATCACGGGGTATTGCCATTCGCCAAAATCCCAGGAGCGGATTGTTTGTGTTACATCGTTGAATCTTGAGATTAAGTTGTCTGCCGTTTGAATCATGACGGGAACGGTGGTTGTGTCGCCGGTAAGACGGAGCTCATTGCCGTAGCTGCAGTAAATCATGAAGCCCAGGTCGTGCGTACCCTTGTAATATCTGATGTCGTGAAGATAACCGGTAAATTTGGAAGCCTCATCCTTGAAAAAGTTGTTTTCGGTCAGTTCGTACATATACCACAGGCTTCCCGGGAAAAAACCGCTTGTCCAGTCATAAATATTATCGAGCCTCAGGGTATCTGCCCTTATGGAACGCGGAAATCCGACCTTGTCACCCATTTCTTCCACTTGCTGGGTCAGCTGGGCTGAAGCGGTCTCCACTGCATTTTGGAACCAAGGTTCTTTATTCGCAGAGACACAGGAGGATAAAAGAAATAAACTTAAGATAAAAAGAATTGAGTAAATGTTTTTTTTCATTTTTGAAATAATTTGTTGTGTGTATGGTTTAATATTATAATTCCCGTTACAAATAAAAATCTAAATATTTCTTCACGGCTTAAGTTCTGTTCAAAATAGTTTCATATTTGTTTATTCTGGATCTTTTTCATGTAGTCGGAGGGCAGATAACCAAAGTATTTTTTAAAACTGGTGGAAAAGTAAGAGAGAGAATTGAATCCCACCATGTAACTTACTTCTGAGATATTGTATTTTCCACTGGATAATAATTTGATGGCTTCACTAAATCGGATTTTACGAATAAAATCGATGGTAGATCCCCCTGTTAATGCTTTCATTTTCAAATGAAGGTTGGTTCTGCTCATTCCCATCTCCTCACAAAACATTTCTGTCGTGAAAGAGATATTGTCCAAGTTTTTCAATACAATCTCTTTTGCTTTTGTCAACAATTCGTTGTCTATGTGGTTTGTCGCTATCTTCTCCGGCTCTATCTCGGTTGAATCGGAATAGTAGTGTAAGATTCTCTCTTTTGATGCCATCATATTGTTGATTTTGGCTTTCAGGATACTTGTTGTAAAGGGTTTGGTAACATAATCGTCGGCACCGACCTCCAGTCCTGAAAGCTGGTCTTCCACCGTCGATTTGGCTGAGAGCATGATGATGGGAATATGACAGGTTTTGATGTCCTCTTTCAATGTCCTGCACAAGTCTATCCCATCCATGATGTCCATCATGACGTCGGTAAGGACAATGTCTACCTTGTTTTGACCGATCTGATTGAGTGCATCCCTACCGTTTGAAGCCGTCACAATATTATACGATCCGGATAAGTTGTTGGAAAGATAACTCAGCAGATCCTCGTCGTCTTCTACTATCAAAACAAGAGGTTGTGTGGTATTTTGATGCGCTACATCGCCTATTCCGGTTTGTTCTTCGATAGAGTCATTGACTGGCAGCAGGTTAACGTTATTCAACTCTTTCTCGTTGTAGAGATTCTCACTTTGCGGGAAATAGATTGAGAAAGTAGTGCCTTGGCCTGCTTTGCTTTTTAATTCGATTTTGCCATGATGCAACTCAACGAGGCGCTGTGTGATCGACAAACCTATGCCCATGCCGATATCGTTTTTTTTACTGTTTACTTTGTGGAATCTGTTGAAAATCAGTCCCTGTTCATGCTCGGGAATACCGCATCCTGTATCTTCCACCTCAAGAATTAAATATTCCAGGTCTTCTATCAGGCTGACGGTGATCTTTCCGCCTGGCGGAGTGAACTTGAAGGAGTTTGACAAAAGGTTACTCAATATCATGTCGAGATAATTTTCGTCTATGACGTACTTATCATCGGTGGTATAATCTTCGAATGAATACGCAATATTCATCCGTTTTGCCAATTTGTTGAACAGCGCCATCGCTTTCACGATTGTCTCCTTGGGGTCGGTACTTTTGATGTTTAATTCAAAAACCCCCAGTTCAGCTCTTCTGTAATCGATCAGCTGGTTGGTCAGGTGTAGCAGCTTGTCTGCATTGTTTTTAATGACAGTTAACTGCTCTTTTTCCCACGAGCCGGACACTTTTTCAATCAGTTCCTGTAAAGGCGAAATGATCAGCGTTAAAGGTGTTCTGAATTCGTGGGATATATTCACAAAGAAGTTCATTTTGGCCCGGTTGATCTCGTCGTTTTTTTCTTTGTCGAATCGCTCTTCTATCAGTTGCTTTTTGATCTTTTGCTTCTGATTGAAGAATTGCCAAATGGTATAGATGATAATTAGGATGACAGTGGCTATCAATAGCCTGAACCACAGTGTTTGAAACCACAGAGGGGTGACAATGACCGATAACTCTGTCATTTTATCGCTCCATTTTCCTTCGTTATTGGCTGAAAGTAATTTAAATGTGTAGTTACCGTGGGGTAGGTTGGAGTAGGATGCAAAACGATTTTCCGAAGTGATTATCCAGTCTTTATCGTATCCTTCCAATTTATATTTGAAGGTGTTGTGTTTGCCGGAAAGATAATTTGGAACGGCAAAACGCAACGAAAATGTTGCCCTGTCCGATCTCAGAACGATTTTGTCGGCATTGATGATGTTCTTTTCCAATACGCCATTGTCAGAGGGGGATATGATTTTATTCTGTACATTCAGCTCTGTGATAATGGGTTGAGGAGAAAAAGGGTTGTTTTTTAATCGTTCGGGAACAAAGGTGATAATTCCATCGATCCCACCAAAATACAATCTGCCTGTTTGGGTTTTGCAAAAAGAATAATTGTTAAATTGTTGAAACTGGAGACCATCGGTCTGCAGATATGTGCGAAATGTGGAATGATCCGGATCAAACCTGCTGATTCCATAGTAGGTGCTTATCCATAGGAAGCCGAACGAATCTTCCACGATACCGCATACCATATTGTTGGAGAGGCCGTCCTTCTCTGCATACCGGATGAATTTTTTATCCCCCTTATATTTATATATCCCGTTATTGGTGCCTATCCAGATGTTTCCTTTTGAATCTTCTGTTATACAATTGATTTTAATCTGTTGGAAGGTTTCATTAAATTCGATAAGGCGATTCTCTTCGATCGATAAACAGGCAAGTGACTTGTCTCCTCCTATCCAGAGTCTGTTGTTCCTGTCTACTGTCAGGTAGAGTATTTGCAGGGAAGATAGTTTGCGGATGTCCGCTTCGGTCACAATCCCCTCTTTCTCATTTAGCTTATAGAGTCCGTTTAATGTTCCTATCCATATGTCGTTGTTCAAATCATAAGCCAGGGAATATACATCTTTGTCCGGTAATTTTAAATCGACAGTTCTAAAGGTGTTCTTGTCAATTTTTATCAGACCACCGCCATGTGATCCGATATAAATGTGTTCATCGTTGTTGTGTGACCGGAGAAATGATTTGATATTATTGGACAGAATACCTTTGTTATTTTCTTTTGTGATATGCGTAAATACATTGTGGTTTGGGTCGTACACATTGATGCCATTGTCGTTTGTCCCTATCCATATCCTGCCATTACCTTCTTCCATGATTCCACTTATAATCCTGTCGTTTAGGGAGTTGGTTATTGGACTCTGTTTTATGTGAAAGAACTGATTCCTTAGCGGATGATAATAGTTCACGCCTCCATAGTATGTTCCCAGCCAGATACCTCCCTGTGAATCCTGGATGATTGATCGAATTGAGTTTTGTGAGATTGATGTTTCATCAAACGGATCGCCGTAGTAATTGTAGAATTTTTCCGTATCCTCATTTAAAAGACTCAGCCCGTGAAATGTTCCTATCCATAACCTGCTTTCCGTATCCGTAAGCAAGGTGCGTACAAAATTTGAACAAATAGATTCTTTGTCGGAAGGATTATTCAAATAATTTCTCAGGATGTTTCCAGTTTGAATATCGATTAGAAAAAGTCCGGAACCTTCCGTTCCAACCCATATTTCATTATTCTTTTTGGGAAGCATTGTTTGTATTTTGTGATTTTTCAGGGTGTCGGTGAAAAGAGAGAAACTGTTTGTGTCATCATGGAATTTATACAACCCTTTGCTGGTTCCCATAAATATATTACCGCTTGTGTTTATGAGCGATAATACCTGCATTTCCGGATCATTTGTTCCTGGAAATCTTTCAAATGTCTTTCTGATTTTATCAAAGGTGTATAAACCATTATCGGTCCCCAAAAGGAGGGTGTTTTTTTTGAAATCAATCATTGTGTTGATTTTCAATTTATCCCGATCAATATCGTTGGAGTAGTTTTCGAAAATATCCTTTTCGCAAACATACTTGGACAATCCGTCGTTGGTGCCTATCCAAAGGATATTTTCCTCATCAACATACAGTTGTCTGGTGGAGTTACTAAGCAGAGAGTTCTCGTTCCCTTCACTGTGACGATATACTTTAATTGAATACCCGTCAAACTTATTCAATCCGTCAAAAGTTGCAAACCAGATTAACCCGTCTTTGTCCTGAACAATTGAAATAACGGTGCTATTTGATAACCCTTCATCTAATCCTATATTTTCGAAAAAAAAACGGTCTTCGCTCGCAAATATTTGAACGAAAGATAAAAACAGGAGGGATATAGCCAGAATATTTTTCACGTGACAATATATTTAATTTACGGGTAATAATGATCGTGAAATAGATTTTTTTTGCTCTGATATGTGAAGAACCAAACCTCATTAACCTCCCGTACAAAAGGAGGTTAATGAGGCTGTTGGTGCTGGTGTTAATATTGAGGGTTATTTTTCCCCTCCAGTTTTGAGTTTACCTGTATTTCGTCCAGCGGGATAGGAAATAGCTCATGTTTTCCTTTGATGAAATTATTTCCTGCCGGATAACGATCTTTTACGTTACCATCCGTTTTTTCATTGAACAAAACCAATGCTTCCTTTAAAAAGCCCCATCTTATTAAGTCGAACTTTCTCTGTCCTTCGAATGCGAGTTCAAAGCCTCTTTCCCAGTAGAGGGCTGTGCGAAATTTACCTGCCTCCGTGGTGTCATCTAAAAATGGGAGATCATACACTCTGGGCGCTTTCAATAAATCTTCATAATTGGCAGATGTTATTTCCGTGGCACCCGCTCTGCTACGCACACTATTCAGAAGAGTCCAGGCAGTTTGTGTCTGGTTTACCTCGTTATAAGCTTCTGCTGCCATCAAGACCACATCAGCATATCGCAGGAGACAATAATTTACGTCTGTATTGTTGGGATCCTTGTAGCCTAAGGGCATCCATTCGCGTCGCCATTTTCCGGGATACCAGTCTCTTTTGTTTTTATTTTCTGTTTTTACATGGGATGAGGTTTTGTTGTCCCATTTATATTGATAGGTGCATACCATTACATCACGACGGATATCGGAGTTTTCGAAAAAACCCTTCCATTCCGGAACTGCTCTGAAGAAGGCATTGGCTCTTCCCATATAATTCAGTGTTTCAGAGGAGGAAACATTGGGCGCTGCTACCAGAGGCCCGTTATAGGTGCCCCAGTTGCCAGAGTCTTCGTTGGATCCGTCTGCACTGTAGAAAGAGATCTCAAACAGGCTTTCCCTGGAATTTATGATGCCGGCCGAGAAACCCTTGAACAGTTCAAGATAACCTCCATTGAAAAAGTCGTGGTATCCGTTCTGTTGGAATGCTTCCCACTCGTCGATGACAGCATTAAAATACTCCTGTCGCTTGGCTTCGTCCGGCCGGGTAGATACCCCGTCCATCTGGAGACTGTAACCGGCTCTTTGCAGCAAAACGCGCATTAATAATCCACGGGCGGCACCCTGGGTTGCTCTTTCCGGTGAAGTGTTTAGATCGGCCCATGGGAGGTTTTCTTTGGCAAAGTTCAAATCGTCGATGATCTGGTCATATATGATCTCTCTGTTTACTCTTGCTCCATATGCACTTTCATAATCACCGGAATATGTCGTTTTAAACGGCACGTCTCCCCAGTATTTTACCAGGTCGAAAGCGAGGAAGGCACGGAGAAATTTTGCTTCGGCTACCAGTTGTGTCAATTTCTGGTCGGGTGTATCCGACAAGTACGCATCCATCGATTCAATTCCGGAAATAGCAAAATTGGCGCGGTCAAGTCCCTGGTACTTATAATTCCATATTTGCTCAATCCATTGATTGGTGGAGGTAAGTGTATAATGTGAAATATCCCTGCGGGTATTGTCTGTTCCTGTTCCCTGGATGTAGTAAGTATCGTCGGAACTGGGCATGGCCATCTCAAACTGGCCATAGTGCTGCAGCTTGGCAAACACGTCGTAAATGCCTATGATGGACATTTCCGCGTTGGCCGGGGAGATAAAGAAATTCTCTTTCTTATAATAAGAAGAAGGTTCTTCTATAAGAGCATCGCTGCAGGAGCTATATACAAACAATGCTATCAATAATAAAATATAGTGATTTGTTTTCATACGACTAAAATTATTTATTTTCAAAGGTGTCATATTGAACTCGCATTAGTCATGTTCTTGGGTAAGAATGATTCTCATGCTCGTTTCATTTTGTAATTTTCGTTAGAGTGTTAAATTAATTCCAAGAACAACGGTACGGCTTCTCGGATAGGCACCGAAATCAACTCCCGGGGTTAGTCCGTTTCCTCTGGTAGATACTTCCGGATCGTATCCGCTATACTTGGTCCATACGAATAGGTTGTTTCCGGTGACATAGAATCTGAGATTTCTTACGGACAGCTTGTTTGTTATCTGTTTGGGGAGTGTGTATCCCAGCGATACGTTGCTCAGCCGGATGTATGATCCGTCTTCAACAGCCCATGAATGAATGTACTTATCTCCTTCTTCCAGATCGTACCAGGCGGCAATTTTTTTCCCACTGTTGAGCGCGGCCAGTTCCGACGGATCGTTCACGATTTCTCCGGACTGATTGACGGTCATCCACCGATTTGCGCTGTTTACCACATCCAGTACGTTCTTATTGGTTCTTCCGGCTAACGTGTTTGTCAGCTTGGTTGCATTGAAAATGTCATTACCATAGTTGAATGAGAAGAAGATGCTTAAATCCAGGTTTTTATAGGTGAATGTATTGTTTAGTCCCCCGTAAAATACCGGATTAGCTTTTCCGATGATCGTTTTGTCGTTCTCGTCAATGACATCGTTGGAGTCGTCGATGTTTTTGAATTTCCACATACCCGGCTTGACATTGCTCCGGTTCCCGGAATAGGCGATGCCTTCCTTTAATGTGTAAGCATTGGTTGCAGCATCATAATCGAAATCCTCTACTCCGTAGACCCCCTCGGTCACAAATCCATAGAATAATCCCAGCGGTTCACCTACCTGTATAAGGTGAGTCTTTTGTGTATATCCAAAGTTGGCTTCTTCCAGGAAAAAGTTTTCTCCAGATAAAGCTTTGATGTTATTCTGATTGTGAGAAATATTGAAGTTGGATGTCCAGCTGAAATCTTTCCGGTCGATATTCACTGTGTTGATAGTCAGGTCAACTCCTCTGTTTTCCGTTTCTCCGATATTCCTGATCATGTTGGTATATCCGGAAGATTTCGGAAGTCTTGAGTTGAGCAACAAATTGGAACTTCTGTTGATATAGAATTCGGGGGTAATGGTAAGTCGTTGATCAAAAAGGCCGATATCGAATCCGGCATTGAATGTTTTGTTGGATTCCCACATCAAATAGGGATTGGGGATCTGCGTGGAAGCATAACCCGGTGTGATGTTGTTTCCCTGGGGATACGTGACAGAACCCAATATGGGAAGTGAGCCATAGCTTGGTATCCTGTTGTTCCCAGCCATACCATATCCTAACCGTAATTTAAGGTCAGAAAACAGATTGAGGTTCTTGATAAACTCTTCTTCCGACATACGCCATGCACCCGAGACTGCAGGGAAAAATCCCCATTTCTTCATCTCGCCGAATTTGGATGACCCGTCCATACGCATGGAAGCGGTCAACAAGTATTTGTCTTTATGATTAAAATTAAATCGGGTAAAGAAGGAAAGCAACTTGTCGTCGTAGTCCGCATAAGATTGGGGAATACCCGGTGTGGCACCCAGCGACAAATCGTTCAATCCTATGTCGTCATTCGGGAAGTTGCTTGCGCTTGCCTTGAAGTATCGATCCCATCGTTCCACGTATTCCTGGCCCAGCATCACTTCGTAGCGGTTTCCTTTACTTTTGGTGTTGTAGTTTATCACGTTTGATGTCTGGAAGCTACCTGTCTCCCTGTTGGTGATTGATCCGTTAATACTGGATCTTTTGGCGATGATTGAGCGATCACCGAAGAATACTTCATCCCGGCGTGTCTGGTAACGAATTCCGGAGCTGTTTCTGAAAGACCAGTTTTTAAGAAATTTATAGGTGAAACTTTCGCTTGCCTGTATGGTCCTGTATTCCTTGTTGTTTGTCTCCTCTTCTGCCGAAATCAAAGGATTCTGCATCACATTACCGCTATCATCCATTAACAGCGGGTCTTCGTCGCCGAGAAGGAGGTCGTCCGTACCGTTAATGCCTACTGTCGGCCTGTATTGAAGAATGTGCTGCATTTTATTGAAACGGTCTCCGTTTTCGGATGTACCCATTCCGTATACTTTTATCTGGTCATAGTTGACTCTTCCGGAGATTGAAAACTTATCGTTGGGTTTGTGGTTGATATTCAGCAGGATATTATTTTTGTCATTTCCGCTATAAACCATTGCTCCCTGATCTTTAAAAAACAGGTAGGAAAGATTATATTGCATCTCCTTTGTACCTCCGTTTAACCCGATACGGTAATTTTGGGTATAGGCGGTTCTTCCCAATGTTTCCTTTTGCCAGTCGATACCCCCGCGGTTACCGTAGTTTGTACGAATGTCGCTGAAGGGACCGTACAGTTTTTCGAAATTCTCGATGCCTGTATCCCTGTTTGCGCCGTATCTCCTTTCGTAATCCAGCAATGCAAATTCTTCGGTAGAGAGTACCGGCAGGCTGTTAGAAACATTTTTAAATCCGACATACGTATCAAACGAGATGGTTAGTTTCTGTCCGTCTTTTAAGCCGCTCTTGGTTGTGATCAATACAACGCCGTTCGCACCGCGTGCTCCATAGATTGCGGTGGCAGACGCATCTTTCAGAATATCAATTGATTCTATTTCGGAGGGATCCAGGGTGGCCATCCCATCCTCACTGGGGAAGCCGTCGATGATATAAAGCGGCTCATTGCTTTGCGTGATAGAAATTCCTCCGCGTACCCGTATCGAAATAGAGGATCCCGGGGCGCCTTCGTTTTGCAGTACTTGTACACCGGCCATTCTTCCCGCTAAGCTCTGGGTTACGTCAGCAGTCGGGACTTTTATTAGTTCCGTACTTTTCACGGAAGTAACGGAACCCGTCAGATCTCCTCTTCTGCTCGTCCCATAGCCAATGGACACGACTTCATCGAGCATCACTGAGCTGGATTCAAATGTGACATTGATATTTTTTTGTCCGTTCACAGCTATTTCCTGGGTTTTCATTCCGATGTAAGAAAACACCAGTATGTCTGTGTTGGGATTAGGGATATTAATTTGATAAACGCCATTAATATCCGTGACTACTCCGGTTGAGGTTCCTTTTATCAGAACTGTCGCCCCGATAGCCTCGTAGCCTTGTTCATCGATAATTTTACCGGTCACCACGTGTGATTGGCCGTAAGCCGTTCCGGTAAAAATTAAAAAAAACAAAAAAACTTTCAAGTAATTTCTCATAATTATTCACAGTTTAATTCAATGTTTGTTTTTCATTAAAAAATTCATGATGGAAGCAAAAGTACGTCAGATAACGTAAACGCATGTTAAAATACTTTTTTAATACTTTCAAATTTGTGTGTATTTGTTTAAATATTGTTCAAAAAAAAGGACTTTAAGTTTTTAATCTCCTGGTTTGCAGGCTTTTGATTGGTCTATATCTCAAGTTCCGGGAGTTCATCCTTTAGGATTGTGGTGATTCCGTTTTCCTGAATGGTTGTTATGTCGTCATAGATGAGTTTTATATCGTCTGTTCTGTTATCAATAGAAAACGATGCTTTTCCTTTTGGCGACAAGTTGAAAGTGATGGACCAGTTTCCGGCCCGTATCTCGGTATCGGAAATACGTTCAGGCACTATTCCTTGTTCTTTTCGATCGTGTGTGCTGATGATTGTCGCAAACCGGTAAATATTTCGCATCGGCGTAGTAGCTTCAAAATGCCAGTGGTTTTTGTAAGGTTCGAAGTATCCTTCATTGTTTGCCTTTAGCCAGTTGAGTGCAGGAGTAAAAAATTTATTGGTCATCTCCACCTCTAGTTCGTCATTCGAAAACAAATATGCATCAGAAGTCCCTTTTTCGTTCGTTGCCCGGATCTGAATTGCGTGTTCCTTTTGTACGATTGTCATTGGATTTTCTATGGTATGAAGCAGATAATTCCAATGGACCAGTGTATCGGCTTCCAATTCATCATAGATAAACACCAGGCCGGCATCTCCCAATTTTACAATATGGCGCCGGTAAGTGAGCAAGTGATTTTTGTCCCAGCCGTTTTCCGGAGAAAGGCTCAGCCCCGACTTTTCAGCACGCTCTTTCCATATGGGTGAAATGACTTCCCCGTAGGCATTGGAGGCATCTCCGGTTACATAGCTGATTTTTGTACCTTCGTAATATCTCGGTATCCATCCATACCCTTCCGTACCAATTTTTTGGCCCATACCGTTAATTAAGATCGTGTTGTGTGCACGTGTGCTGCGATGGGAAAAGAAGCTGTGAGCATCAATAAAGCTTGAATGGTGTCCGGTGCTGTAGAATAATGCTTTCCCTCCGTAAAAGGTATTGAACGCATTTTGATTGGCCAGGGCATGAGAAGTAGAGCCATAGGGACTGGAGCGAAAAGTGAACATGGCGTTCCGGTTCAAATCTTTCCAGTCAGACATGAAGGATGCCAGACCTGTCTGTGGAAAAACATACGATAAGGGCAAACCGGCCAGTTTATCTCCTTTTGGCAAAGGGGTGTTGCAATGGATTCGAAACCACGACAAGTCGCCCGGTTTTGATCCGAAGCTTTGTTTCATGATATCCGGCTCCGACTCCGATATTACTTCTACGTAATCAGATAAAAACGAGTTGTTGGTCAGTCGTGCAAGGGCATCTGCATAGGCCACCCGGGTACCTCTGGGGGTGGTCACATTTTGGTGGGAGCTGCCATTACCGCCTGATTTTGAAAAGGGGGGTTGCTGGAAGATCACATACATGGCAGAACCTTTATACCAGGGGTCTCTAAAGAAATCGTAGCCGGTTACTTTGGTGTAAAAATAGGGAACTTCTACCAGTGTGCGTATGTTTGTGTGGAAGTAGGAATCGCCATTATGCCAGGCGCCATCCTTATTTAATCCCGGAAAACGAGCCAGCCATAAGTTGTATGCGTATTCGGTCCACAGGCCTGCTTCCGGTATTTCTCCATACACGGCAAAAGCCGCCATGGTGAATATGCGGAAGTTCATTTGCCAATTGTGGTTGTCTGCGATATGGTTTTCCAGCCGATTGGCGAAATCGCTGAATATGTCGCTTCCGTTTTCTTTTATTTCATGCAGGAGCATCTTTTTCTGTTTTTCCGTTAACATTTGGTAAAAAGAATCATACGCCAGCGATGTTACGGACAAAAGGGTTGCCTGATTAAAGTCTCCCACCAGGTGTGGACTGTTTTTCCAGGATACCATCTCTTCAATCCGCTTCATGGCGTCATCCAGGTAAGCTCTTTTTTTCGTTAAGAGGTATGCCCTTGTCAATACATCGATATTTTGTTCCTCACGGTCCACAATCCTACGGCTTTCACGGGTGATCATTGCCTTTTTTTTCACCTCATTCTCCAGTTCTTCCATAAAACTTGTGTTTACGGCTTCATCGAGATTAACACGTTCCGTGTTTATGATTTCATTTGCCTTTTGAATATACCATTCGCGTTCCTCTTTTTCCCTGCTTTTTTGGATGAAATCAGTCCATTCACTCTCAAAAACCAACACCCGTGGATGCTCCCGAGGTAATTTTTCCATCAGAGATTTGTAGGAGGGAGGGATAAATTTTTCGGGATTTTCCATCACGTTGAATTGTAATATATCGGACCACTCCGTGGTGTCGCCACGTACATATCCGAATTGCCAGTACCAGGTTCCTGGAGAAAGTTCATTATCCGGGTTGTAAAATGGCCAGGAACTGCTTGCACTGAACAGCTTGTCGTTGAACGACGGATCTTTCGAAAACCGGATGCGATAATTCGTATCGTTTTCTTTGGGTTTCTTCCATGCAGGACTGTTCTCCATGTAGTAGGACTTATGATTGGACAGTGGCCACATAAACGAGACATTTTTATCCGATACCACCGCATTGTTTAATGGCGAAGGTGTTGCGCGCATCTCATGCATTAGGGTAACATCGCTTAACCTTTTGCTCGATTGAGGTTGGGCGGGTTGGCATATAGCAAATGCCAATAAAACGAAAAAATAATATGTTTTTGCTTTCATATGACTAAAATTATTTATTTTCACTAAAGTTGGATATTTGCTCGCCATGGCAAAGTACCAACAAGTTCGGCTTTGCTCATTTGACTTAACGCAAGTAATTCAAAGGTGTCATATGGAACTCGCATTCGTCATGATCTTGTATGATAATGATTTTGACAAAGTCGATTACTTCGTAATTCATGCTCGTTTCATACGGCAATATTCGTTTTTAACATATATTCAATGCTGTCTTTCGGGTCGAAATGCGGGTGTAATTTATAGCCACTTTCTTTCTTTTTCTTCTTTGCTTTTACCCGTGGTTCTCACTATATGTAGGGTGACTTAAATTCATCGGGTGCGTCTGTGGGCATTTCAAGTTTCAATTACCCGTGTTCTTCTTTAAAATATGTTTGTTGCAAAATTACCTTTTTCTGAAAAATTGGCAGGCTGAGCCCGGAATGAATAGTTTCAGATTTGTTTATTTTATTTTTAGAATTGTTCAAATGCTGTTCTTTAATCCTGTTCAATCAGTTTTTCTGCTATTTGGGGCGGTGTACCACATTATGCTTCTTGAGCGCCTTTTATGGAGTGAAGCGATCAGTCATATAACAACATGGAAGATTCTCACTGGTTGGTTGTGTATTTTAAAACAGCACTCCCATCAGAATCGGTGATGGGAGTTGCCATGAGAGTGTTTCAAAGATATATCGGTGACCGTATTGGCTGTTAATTGTACGGTATCATGTCTGCCAGGATCTTCTCGTTGAACCAGGGATCATCGATATTCTTTAGTTTTTGTCCCAGTTCAGTCAACAGCATCTTCATTTCTGCAGGATAACTATCGGGTGGGAGGTTGTTCAATTGATACGGGTCGGTTCTGTTGTCAAAGAAGTAGGTCTTTTTCAATTCTTTTGTCTCCTTGTTGATGGTCAGTGCGAGGGTGAATCTTTCGGTTTTCACTCCTCTGGTCTCGGGGAAGTAGGTGATTACTTTTCCGTTTTCATCTTTCTCTCCATCCATGTTCCGGATGTACAGTGCACTTTGTGGTAAAGAGACTTCCGATTTGCCGGTCAGCAGGTAGTCGGCGAAATTGCTACCCTGTACCTCCCCGGGTATCTGATCTTCCAGTCCGCTCAACCCCAATAATGTGGGCATAATATCGGGTGTGGAAAGTATCAGATCCACAACCTTTGGTTTCAGCCTGTCGGGATACCGGACCAGAAACGGGATGTCGGTCGATTCTGCGTAAGGTGAATTTTTGGGGTCATCGATACCCTGACTGCACAATGTTTCTCCGTGGTCCGAAGCAAACACCACTATTGTGTTATCTGCCAGTCCCAGGCTGTCCAAAGCCTTGAGAAGCCTGCCAAACTCCCGGTCTACTCCGGTAACCTGGGCAAAATAATAGGGTGCAGATGCCGCCTTCGCCATGGTGGTATCGGCATTGTCACGAATAAGCAGTTCCCCCGGTGTTTTGTTTTTGTAGAGGTTGTAGTCTTCCTCCATGCAATCGTCGAGCGAACTATAAGGATGGTGAGGTGGATTCATGCTGATCATCATGAAGAAGGGCTTGGCGGAATCTCTTTGGCCATTTCGATTATTCAGATAATCGATCGCGATATCCATTTCATGTTTGGGAGACCACTCCCTTATTTCATGTCTTTTTCCTTCGGTATCCCAGTAATGGGGTCTCTTGTGCACATCGAACGTGCCGTAGGAATACCAGAAGTCGAAACCGTGTCTCTTTCCGGGTGGTGTGTAAGCATCCCATACCGGATTTCTCTCTTCCACATAGTGTCCGGGTTTATCCGGGTCGTTGGGTGTGGGGGCATCAAGATGATATTTCCCAATGTAAGCACAGTTGTACCCGTTTTGGCTATATACATCGCTGATAGTAGTTGCGTCATCTCTGAGAGAGTTGAAAGGGCGGGTGGAGTTCACATTTAACGGCACCCCGCTTTTGTTCGGATACATCCCGGTAAGCAATGAGCCGCGGTGAGGGCTGCTCAGGGGAGTGTTGCTGTAGGCTGAAGAGAACACGACAGCCTCATCGGCAAACTTATTCAGATTGGGTGTGATCACAGGATCTCCTTTATAACGAATGTGCGATGCGTATTTTTCGCTACTCCAGAACTCCATGGCGCTGTTCCGCATCTGATCGGGAAAGACATAGATCACATTGGGCGCGCTTTGTTCGTTATTGGTGTTTGGATCTTTGCCAGCACAGGAGGCAAGAGGGATTAAGCCGATCATCCCCACGCATGAAATTGTTCTACGAAAGTGTAACATAATTGTCTATTTTAGTGGTGTAAGATGCCTGCCGCCTTATTGGGACAGGATGATCTCCCTGCCGGTAGTGGAAATTTTGTGCTGCTCCACCCACCCTTGTAGAAGGGAGCGATGATGGTTCAGGATCTCTTGATGTTTACGCTCTATTGCCAGGTTGCGGCGTTCTTTCTTATCCTTCCGGATATCAAACAGCTGTTCCCTGTATTTTCCTTTATCGTACAACACATATTTGTATTGTGGGGTTCGAACCATCCATCCCCTTGTGGGTGATTTATCAAATTGTGTCTCTGTTACGATAAACGGGTGTATTTCTTCCGTATCCTTGTCCTCAACCAGGGTCCGGATACTTTTGCCGGTGACATGGGAAGGGATCTCAACCGAGGCATAATCGCAGATGGTAGGAAGAAGGTCGAGTCCGGCGTTGATCAATTCAGGACGTTCCACGTTGCCGCTGAACGCATCGGGTGCTTTCACGATAAATGGAACGTTCACAATCTCCTCGAAGAGGGCAGACTTCTGGTTCCATTTGTTCGCTGCCACTCCATCTCCATGGTCACTGCTGAAAATAATCAAGGCATCTTCATAAAGCCCCAGCTCCACCAGCGCATCAATTATTTTTCCGATCTCGTTATCTACGGTTTCCACCAGGTGGTAATACGCATTGAGATAACGTCGCCAGTCGTCCCGGGTATAATCAATGACCGGGTAAGTAGGGAAGTGCACCTGTTGTTCCAGCCTTATTATCTCCGCTTCGTATGGAGCAGGAGAGAAGTTGGCGGGCAGGTTGGGACAATCGTCCAGGTCCGGTTCCTTTATTTCTGCAAAAGGGAGCACCTGGTTTCGGGCATACTCACAGATGTTGTGTGGATTATCGAACGAGGCTACCAGAAAAAAAGGTTTGTCGTGCTTTTGCTTCAAAAAACGAATGCAGGACTCAGCCAGTCCGTAATCGTTGTGATCATGCAGGGAGATGAAACCGAAGCTTTTTTCGTTGGCAGGGAGAGATGCCTCCGGGAGATGCCATTTACCGGCATAGGCCGACAGGTATCCGGCCGAAGTGACCAGGTTCCCCAATGTCTTTTCCTTCAGTTTCTCCGGGAAAGGAGTGTTGTTTTTCAACATTCCTTCCGAGCCTGGAGCGACTCCTGTGAACATGGCAAATCTGGATGGGCCGCTCAGGGGAGCAGCGCAGTAGGCATTCGTAAATCTGATTCCATCCTTTGCGAGCTTATCGAGGTTCGGAGTACTCACATAGGTGGCGTCCACACAACTCATTGCCTGGGCTGTCTGTTGATCGGTCATGATATAAATGATGTTTGGCTGCTGTGCAAGCAGGCTGCCTGCCCCCATCATGGCCAATCCTGAAATATGAATCTTTTTCATCCGATTATGATTTACGAATTAACAAAACCTCTTCCGATAATCCATGCTGGCATTCAAACTCGATAAGGGTACTTTCATCCGACACCTCCACAATACGTACATGGCGGTTTATCACCCCAATATTCCACCTGCCGGCAATTTTTATCTGCAGTACCGATTTACCCGAAGGGTTATCGATCCATTCTCTGGAATAGACGCTTCGTTCCACTCTTTTGCCTGCGGCGTCATACAGTTCATCGGCGGGACCTTCGTAGAAGCGGAGATCCGGATTGCATGCCGTGAGGATCAGGCTATTTTTGTCAATAAATTCAGACATCACGAGGCTGGGAAGGTTTACCTCCTGCAGCAGATCATCCGAAGAGACTTTTCCTGATTCAAACAGCACATACCCTGTTGTGTGCGTGCCAAGGTCCTGTACAATATGGGCCAGCGAATCGTGCTGAAGCACGCGATAAGGCAGTCTGCCCGCCCGGGCCTCGTTCCATGTTTTCTCTCTCTCGTTCTGTTCAGGTTGTACCAGAATCATATATTCATAAGTGCTCCCATGGGGGGCAGGCCCATGATTGATGGCGGCCAGTGCAAAGTTGTTTCGCGTGGGAAGTCCCGTCTCTTCGTGCAACGATTTTTGGTCTTCCTTGCGGAAGATCACCGTTCCGTTACGGACGAAGAAGTAGTTGTTCAACCCGTCAGACAGTCCGTTTATCTTGTTATCCCCGAGAGTTGTTCTGTATGGAAAACTTCTGTTATTGCGTCCGTTTTCAAAAAAGGGCTTGCGTTTCTCCTCGAGAAATACCTGAAACAGGGTTGTATGGGTTTCTTCGGGCAGGGCAGACTCGATATTGCTACCCAGCGCAACCACCCTGTTGTCGAAGAAGAAAACCGATTTTCTTGCCCGTAACGAACCGTTGTATTTATCGTGTTCGTGGAGTTTCATTCCGAAAGCGCCGTTTTTTCCCCGGATGGATATCCCGCCGGAAAAAGACTCGTCGGAGAGGAGCATCTCCTCGAAGCCCGACAGATCATCCAGGTTTTTCACATCGGCTTTCAGTTGCTCCATGGGAAGGACGGTGGCTGTGGTACCCGGAAAATGGTTCCAGTCCCATCCCTCCTGGCGGAAGCCGGACCCCCCATTGGAGATGGGCTCGCCGGTTGCCAGTATCTGCAGTGAACCGTGGTTCAGGTATCTTCCGTAAAGATTTTCGCCGCGATAGCCCTCACTGGCCCATAGATACCTGCTATGACCCATGGCGGTGACCATCCAGTCGCCTCTCCTGTGTACATTGAGTCCGGAATAATTGAATGTACGGTTACCAGCCGGCGATTTTTCTGCAGAATACCCTTTCGCAACGAGTGTGGCGGTAATGTCCGTTTCACGGGTGACAAGTCTCAGGTAAGCTTCGGCCATCTCCTTGTCGATGTCGTGCTTCCCGTCGGGGGAACCTGCCAGCGCCAGCAATCCGAACTGTTCCGGCTCCAGGCTCCCTTCCCCGTCGGGGTGTCTTCCCGAGAGCGACAGCGGCCATGTTTGCAGGTTACAGTATATCCGCATGGATAGCAGCGCTTTTTTTAATATCCGGTGGCTCTGTTCCGATATTTTGAAAGGGGTGTTTCTCAGCAGGTAAACTGCTGCTACCGCCCCGTCGAGTCCCCCCACCGCGTAGGCCGGATAATTGTGGCGATGGTGAAACATGGTGCCGTCAATCTTGAAAGTTCCCCGTGTGCCATCGGCATATTGATATCCGTTGTCGAGCCACCTTGTAAATGCATGCAAGTAGCGTACTTTCTCAGGCTGTGAGCCGATCATCAGGATGCTGGTCAACCTGCCAATCAGATTGGTGTTGAAGGTATCCACATCCATTCCCGGTATCAGAGGTGCCGTTTTTACTTCTCCTGTGCCGGCAAACCATTCCATGGCTTGTTGCATTTGATTTTTCAGTTGATGGCGCTCCAATACCTCCGCCATCAGAAAAACTGCCGGATAATAATTGCGCATGCTGTAGCCGAGGTGATGAAGGGTACCCATGGCGCTGCCTGCCTGAAAACCCTGATCAAGCATATGGCGTATCATTTTTATAAACAGCTCCTCCAGTACATTTTTCTCTGCTTCATCATCCGACAGGTTGTATGTCACGGAAAGATTGAGCAATGTTTTATTGAATTTGCTCAATCCCATAATGTTATCATATATCAGGGAGTACTTCTCAGCTCCAAGTACCTGATAGGTTTCGCCGAACCGCTCAAAGAAGAGAGGTACACCTTTGAGGCTACCATTGGGATTTTCTGTGATACGGTATGCATCCACTTCGGCCTGCAACATATGCAAAGGTTTTGCTTTTTCCCCTTTCAGCAAATACTCCCTCACCCGTTTTTCAATCTGATCGATATCGCCGATTTCTGCCGTAGTGGCATTTACCATAGGAAGGTCGAACTCTTTAAGCCACGATTCATGCAGGATAAGCCAGTGATTTGTGGTACCCCGGTTGATGAAGGGGGCCTGCATGTCGGCTGTGTGGTGCCGTGCATCTTGCATCGACGACAGAATCACATGATCGAAATAGAGCGTGCCCGAATCGAGAGCCGGGGCGCTGAAACGTATTCCATCCATTCCCTCTTCCGGTCTTCCCTCCATATCCCTGTCGAAGGCGATCCAGGCTCCTCGCCAACCGGTAAAATCCAGCCCGTAGTCAAAATAGGATGTTACCTTGCCCTTTTTCAGAAACTCCACCCGTAATTTTTCATTTTTTATCGGTTTTTCCGAATAAATCCAGAATACAAAAGTGGATATCTGGGGATCTGTACTCGTTGCAGGTTGCACGTAATCGATCCTGTCATGAATGCTCCAATAAGAATTGGGGCTGTTCCATGTCCACTTCAGGCTATGCTGGAGATGCTTATAGTGTTCGGAAGAGAAAGTCAGAGCAGATTGTGCATCATGATCCGGCAGATCATCTTGTTCGAACGAAATAATTGCATCATGGGTATACTCTTTGAAATCTTTGGAAAAAGATAAAAAGAAAAAGCACAGATTCAAAAATATAAATAAAAGTTTCTTCATTATCAAAGCTTCTTTCGGGGATCATGATGAGGAATCGCTTATATTTTAAACTATCATTCCCCGCTGATCCTGTTCGTGATTGTCCGGGCAAAGTCCACTATGGGAGTATCAGGGATTTTCTACATTCTTTTTACGTGTCAATGCCTCCAGAAAGTAATAGTCGGCGTAATTGATGGGGACATCTATTTCGTTGCCGTGAGGGATGCTTCCCACGGAGTGCATCAGTACAAAGTTGCCGTTTGTACCCACAATTGCCTTGTATGCATCGCCGGCAAGCGAATTCATTATTTTATCGGCAGTATCCTTGTATTCTTTTTGTCCGAGGGCGACCAGCTCATATAAAGCCGAGGCCGTGACGGCAGCAGCCGAAGCATCCCGGGGCTCGTTGGGAATATTGGGGGCGTTAAAATCCCAGTAGGGTACCAAGTCCTCTGGAAGATTTTTATGGGTGAAGATATAGTTATAAATATTGTGTGCCATTTTCAGATAACGTTCGTCTTTTGTATACCTATAGGCCACGGTGAATCCATATATTCCCCATGCCTGTCCCCGTGCCCAGGCCGATTCGTGTGCATAACCCTGTGCATTCTGTTTGCTTCTTACGCCACCCTGCTCCTTGTCGTAATCCACTACATGATAACAGCTCCAGTCATCTCTGTAATGGTTTTCCATGGTCGTATTGGCGTGTGATACAGCTATCTTGTAATAAGTGGAGTCACCTGAAATCTCGGTAGCATTAAACAGCAGTTCCAGGTTCATCATGTTGTCGATGATTACCGGACACATCCATCCCCGCTTCCCCTGCCATCCTCTGTCCTCATCCCAGCTTTGGATCACGCCTGCGGCAGGTCTGAACCGCGTGGCCAGCGAATTGGCCGCTTCCACAATCACCTCTTTATATGCCTCATTGCCGGTGACTCTCAAGGCATTTCCAAAGCTGCAGTTGATCATGAAACCCACATCGTGGTGCCATTTGAGGTGTTTGATTGTGTCAAGGTTCTCGGTATACTTAATCCCTGCATTCATCCATTTCGGATCTTTTGTCAGGTCGTACATGTAAAACAGGGTTCCGGGGAAGAATCCGCTGGTCCAGTCATCTTTGGGTATGTATTGTACATAACCGTTTTCAACGGTTCTGGGGTTTAATATTTTGCCCGACTCTTCGATCACCTTTACCTGGTATCCTATTTGCTGTTCTGCTGTATTTATTACATTGGCAAATAAATCGTCTGCCCCGGCCTGTGGCATCTTACCGTTTTTCTCTGTACATGCTCCCAGCATGAAGGTCAGTAAAAAAAGAATGGTGAATTGTTTCATCTTCTGTTATTTAATATTTATTGGATTATTATTTCTGAATGACTGATCTGGGTTCAGCGTAAACTCAACCGGTATTCCATCGTGGCACACCACGGAGATTGTCGTATTGTTTCCTTCTGTATGAAGCGACACGGATGGGGGAGCATCTGCCAAAGTGTAATTTCCCTTCAGGGTAATCTCCCTGGATACCGTCTTACTTTCTGTGGAAGTTGTATAGGTATACTCCCCCAGATGAAGATCGGGGTCGCACACACTTATCTTTAGCTCGTTATCCCGGTGTTGCAGCATGATCATGATTTCCTTGTCACTTTTTTCCAGGTAGGTGTCGTCCGCAGCACTGAAATCTTCAAAAATCGCATATCCTCTTACATTGCTCAATTTGTCATGAACAATATGCGCTGTTTCATCTTTTCTGATGGTCTCATACTCGGTGATTCCCTTATTTAGTTGTCTTATTTGCGATTTGGTTGCATCCAACAGAATCATATACTCATAGGAATCGTTTCGTGGAGCTTCTCCATGATGGATATAGGCTGTGGCAAAATTACCTCGGGTATGCTCCGTCCTTTTATTTTCCTTGGACTCCTGTTCCCTCTTCTCAATGGAAACAGATTGTCCCGGCGGCAGAAAATAATAATCACCTGTCAGGTTTTTTATGACAAGTGGCTCTTTCCTGTTTTTGTTGATTTCCTGTCGAAAAGGGAATTGATTCACCTTTTCCCCGTTTATCTCCAGTGACTGTTCCAAGGATGCCAGTTTCTGCTGGAAGAGTGTGGTTTCGGTGGGATAATCCCCGTTGTCGTTTCTGATGGCTGTGCCCAGGGCAATGATCCTGTTTCCAAAAGCAAAGACAGACTTATGAGCGTTGAAGGAGGGCGTGAAATTTTTTCTGTCCCGTTCTCCCAGTTTCATGGCAAACATGCCAAATTCACCCTTGTTGAATTGTGAAGCACCGGCAAATGTGTGCGGTTGTCGCAGCATATCGCTCTCGGTGAAGGGAGAATTGAGTAGTTCCAGGGGCAGGCAGATGGCGGTTGTGCCCGGATTTCTGTTCCAGTTCCATCCTTCCTCACTGTATCCGGAAGCTCCCTCTGTAATGGGATATTCCTTGTTCATCGCTTCATGGGCAGGAGTACCGATTATTTGCAGAGAGCCATAGCTCTGATATCTTCCGAACCGGTTGTCACGGACGTATATCTCGCTTCCCCAGATGTTCCGCGTGAACCCTTTCATTGATACCATCTTCTTATTGTACCGGTATATACCCTGCGAAGCGTAATTGTAGACATAAAACCCTTTTGGATATGCGTTGACAGAGATACCATCTTTTTTAAATTGCTGAATAAGGGCGTTGTCTTCGGAGTATCGTTTCATTCCTTCCATTAAACGAAGGTATTCACCGGCAAGTTCCCTGTCTGTTTCGACCGGCACCATGGCTGTATAGGCATAGGTGAGTATACCGTTTTTATTAATGGATCCGTTGAAAGGATGTCTTCCGGCCACACCTATTCCCCAGTCTCTCAGGTTTGTTTGCCGGGAAAGCGATAACAATGCGAATTTCATTACCGCAAAAGCGTCTTGATCCAATGTAAACCGTGTTTTGTTCACACACTTCAGGTACTTTCCCACATAGGATAGTCCGGGAACAGAATAAGCCGGGTAGTGTCCCCCATGGTGGAATGCGGTTCCATCGACCTTGATGCCACCGATGGTGCCGGGAGAAAACCGCAAAGAGCCGCTGACCCACCTTGCGAGTGCTTTCATGTCCCTCAACCGCTCATGCTCCGTTTCACCCCACAGCGCACAGGCTAACCGGGGAATGAGCAGGGTATTCCACGAGTCGGTGATTTCATCCCTCAGTTTATTGAATGGTTGTCTCGTTTCCTGTAGCCCGCTCCAGTAGGTCACTGCTTTTCTCGTTTCCTCCCACAGGTTGTTCGCGCGAAGCACATCTTCCATCCACCAGATAGCGCCAAAGATATCCCTGATCTGGTACCCGTAATGGTGATTGGTGCCCATGCCGCTTTCCCAGGCAAAACCCTGATTAAGCATATAACGGACTGTTCTCACAAATACTTCTTTTGCTGCTTTATCGCGATCGGCATACCATCCGCGGGCGGACAGATCGATAAGTTTATCGAGCTGGCCAAAATGAACGTCACCCGCCTTGGCATTGTCATTTTGCATCAGCGGTGCTCCCTTTGTTCCATCTTCTGAAATGGAGAAGAGTTCCACCATCTGTTGCAGGTCCCTTTTCTCCGCGTCGGAAAGAACTCCTTTTCTCAGCATCTGCTTCACGTGGTCATAAACAAGGGCCAGGTCGGCCGATTCGGCCAACGTCACGCTTGCCGGCATTTCCATGTCATGCTGTTGCTGTTCCCATTTATGAAGTAGGCCCCAGTGCCATATCTCCCGGTTGAGATGGCGGTTGTTTTCCGGTATTTGTGCATCGGGCGTAGCCTGGCGATCCACATAAGAGGCAAACTCCATTCTATCGAGCCATAATTGCCCCGCAGGAACATTATCTGGGGATACAATTTCCATGGAAACAACTTGCTGTGATGACGTTTTTCCTCCGTCGGGTGTCCACATATCACTAAAGGCAATCCAGGCCGCTCTCCATCCTGTGAAGTTGAGGTGAAAATCGAAACGGTACTGTATCACATCGTTTGCGTCCCTGAACCGGAAAACGACGGGATTTTCCTGCGGTATTTCGTTGAATACCCAGAGCTTGATGCCGCTCCTCTGGTCGAAGGAAGAGGTTATATCATGAATGGCGGTGTCAGTGAAAGACAGTACGGCATTTTCAGACTTCCAGTTCCAAAGGAGGGATTGAGATCCGTCTTTGTAATATTGCCGGCTGAGCATGAGTTCACTCTTTCCCTCTTTCACCTGAATGGTGGAGGGTATGGAGGAATCTTCAAAATGATGCGCAAAGAGTATATTTACACCAATGAGCATCGACAAAAGAGATATGACAGTCTTTTTTTGCATGTTACATGTCAATTATTTGATCGGACAGAATCGAGCATGTCAGATAGTTTTCTGACTATGGCAGGATACTTCCCGGCCACGTTGTTCTTTTCAGCAGGATCTTCTGCAGTATGGTACAGTTGCGGCCTGGGGGAGTTCCCCAACTCAATGCCGGTCCACTGTTCGATGGCAGGATGTTCATCGGGCTCCAGATATTTCCAGCCCTCTTTGGAGATGCTTAATGCATTATTCAGATTCTGATGAATAATAAAATCTCTGTCCTTATTCCCCCTGCCCAATAACACGGAGAGTGCATCTTGACTATCGGGTGCAACCTCCTCTTCCAGCGATTGATCCAACAAAGTGGCCATGGAGCGCAACAAGTCAATCTGTGAGAAACGGGCAGGCTGTATGCCTGCTTCGATTTGATTCTTCCAGTAAACAATGAGTGGTACCCTTGTGCCGGCCTCAAAGAGGCTGTATTTTCCACCCCGGTACATACCCATTGGCGTGTGCCCATTTAGCAGTTCAAATGCCCTGTCCTGATACCCATCGTCTATTACCGGACCATTATCGCTCGAGAAGATGATGATCGTGTTATCCAGTAACTGCCTGTTTTCCAGGATCTCTGTTATTTTTCCCACTGTCCAATCCAGTTGAAGGATCACATCACCCCGGTCTCCCAGTCCGCTTTTCCCTCTGAAGTCGGCATGGGGAACCCTCGGCACATGAATGTCGTGTGTGCCGAAGAAGAGGAAAAAGGGTTTTTCCCTGTTCTCAGTGATAAATTTTTCTGCTTTGGTGACAATGGTTTGTGCAATCTCGTCGTCTTTCCAGAGAGCCGACTTTCCTCCTGTCATATATCCGATTCGGGAGATGCCGTTCACAATGGTATTGTCATGTCCCTGACTGGGTTTTAACGTCAGTAACTCCGGGTTTTCCTTTCCCGTGGGCCAGTCGCCCACTTTTTTTTCGTAATCTACGTAGATGGGGTCGGCTGGATCAAGGTTTACCACCCGTCCGTTTTCCACAAATACACAGGGGACGCGGTCGACCGTGGCGGGGATAATAAATTCATAATCGAAACCGATGTCACTGGTATTGGGAGAGATGTAACTGTTGAAGTCGGGTCCTGACTCCGGGCCGAGTCCCAGATGCCATTTCCCGATGGCCGCAGTTGTGTAGCCTGCACGTTGAAACAGGTCGGCCACAGTCACGGTGGCAGTATCGATGAGCAGGCCGGAATTGCCAGGAGCAATTCCGGTATTCTCTTTTCGCCAGGGATAAATGCCGGTAAGCATCCCGTAACGCGAAGGTGTACTCATGGCGGAAGTAGCGTAGGCGTTTGTAAAACGTAACCCTTCATCCGCCAGCCTGTCGATATTAGGCGTTCTCACTTGTGTGGCACCGTAACAACTCAGATCCCCTATACCCAGGTCATCAGTGTAAATAAGGATCACATTGGGGCTGGTCACATTCCTTTCATGTGATTTGCTCTGGCATCCACTCAAAATAGCCGTACCGGCAATTATTCCTGTAAAAATTCTGTAGTTCATTACCTGATCACTCCATTGATTTGGAGATTATTTACCACAGAGGATTTTGGGATAGTTCCGTATTGATGGCCAGTTCTTTTAAGGGTATGGGAAGAAATTCATGCTTCTTCTGAGTCCTTTCAGCGAATGCTCTTGCAGTGGAGTAGTTGCTGCCTCCGGGCCAACGTTTGTCGTAAGTGGCCTCGCCGAGTGCCTGGATGGCTTCCGTGTAGATACCCCATCTTACCAGGTCATACTTACGCAACGATTCGAAACAGAGCTCCCTGCCTCTCTCATCACGCACTTCCTGTTGAAATTCTGCATAAGATAGTCCTGAGAGCGGAGCAATGCCGGCTCTCTCTCTCACGATATTGATTGCCTCGTAAGCGAGCGCTGTAGGTGACTGATTCACCTCGTTTTCTGCTTCAGCCAGCATCAGCAAGACATCGGCATAACGGATGACCGGATAATTTTCCTGTGTATAATTTTTGTGTCGGGGCATCGAGGTTTCCCATTCTCTTCTGAATTTACCGCAGGCACGCTGTACGATCTGGCTATTACTCCAGTTGATATAATTGTCTTTTGCATCAATCTGGTAGGGAGCCATGGAGAGATCCCTACGCTTATCGGTACTGTCGAACAGATCCCAGAGTATGAGTGATCCGCCGTAGAACCAATAGCTGTAGCCCAATCCTTCGGTTGAACCGTTTTTCTGGATGTTACCGATTACATTTCCAATTCTGCCATCTGTCCAGTTCCCATCGAGTTCCCTTGCACCAATAAACTCAACCTCCCACATTGATTCGTTGTACTGGGTGTCATACCTGTCACTGGCCATTCTTTTCCACATCTCATACACATCGGGGTTGAGCGCATGTTTGTTTGCATCTTTTACTGATTTGGCATACGTTGCAGCTTTTTCATAGTAAGGTTTCCCTCCGTTGGTAGGATATCCCGCCCGGGTGAGGCATACTCTGGCGAGAATCCCTTCAACCACCGTCTTTTTTACATACGAAGGGCGATCATCGTACATCTCATCATCCACCATGCTAATTGTCTCTTCCATCTCGGCAATGATCCAGTCCAGGGCCTCGGCCTGTGGTGTGGGTTTGAGCGCAGATTTGGAAACGTCTTTAAAGGATTCTTTCCGGATGGGTACATCCTTCCACGCCTGTACAACCAGAAAATGGTAATAGGCTCTCAGAAACTTAGCCTCTCCCTTTATGCGGTTTTTTACCGTTTCATCCATATTGGTATTTTCAATTCTTTCAAGCAGTATGTTTGCACTTTCAATTCCTTTATAGAGGGAACTCCATGCACTATAAATGTCAGTGTTGCTGGTGTTGTGATCATTTCCATATACATGGGTCACCGTTTGTGTGGCCGGACGGACATAAAAACTCAAATCATCCACGTTGGAAATCATGCATGAGTACCGGTTACCGTACACATTCTCCGTGGCCATTGCCGAATAAACTCCGGCGAGTGCCATCTGTGCGTCGTTTTGATTTTGAAAAAAATCTTCAGGTGAAACAAAATCATAAGCACGCGTATCAAGAAAGTCACTGCAGGAATGCAGGCCGAACGCGAATAACAGTATAAATATTATATTCTTCATTTTGTGATGCTTTTTATTAAAAGGTCAGATTAAGAGAAAGTGAGTAATTTCTGGAGCGCGGGTAGGGTGACCAGTCAAATCCCGGTGTCAGGACCGTGTCTCTTGTAGACACTTCTGGATCGTTTCCGGAATAAGAGGTGATGGTCCATAAATTCTCTGCAGAGAAAGCGATTCTTGCCGCAGCAATATGCATTCTGGAAAGTAGTGCAGGCTGGAAGTTATATCCGAGAGAGAGCGATTTCAACCTGACAAAAGAACCATCTTCAATATACAAGCTGCTGTATTCCTGTGAGCCTACAGCCTGGGATCTGGGAATATCGCTTAGTGCATTCTCTTCAGTCCAACGGTTGGCATAGGCAGCAAACATGTTTGTATGTCTCTTTCCTGCGGGATTTTCAAACATCATGCGGTTGGCATTTAGCAGGTCATTACCCAGGCTGAACTGGAAGAAGAAACTCAAATCAAAATTTTTATACACAAAGTTATTGTTCAACCCGCCGATCGCCTTGGGATGTCCCTCTCCGATCATGGTTTTATCTTCGTCATTGATCACTCCGTCATCATTGATATCGGTATAACGCGGGTCGCCCGGCCTCGATTGATTGGAGAATAAAACCACTCCTTCTTTCGGGGTATATACTGTTGTGCCATTATCATTCTGTGTGATATCAAAATCGCTTTGCTTGTAGGTTCCCTCATAAAGATATCCGTACATCAATCCGGCCGGACTGCCCACAGGACTGATGTAAGCAGGCATTGTTCTGTATTTGTTATCCCAGTACACCGAATTAGTCATGGATGTCTGATTGTCATTGAGCCGGGTGATTTTATTTTTGTTAAATGAAATATTAAATGCAGTGTTCCATTGGAAATCTTTATTTTGAATATTGGCTGTCTGAATGGAGAACTCAAATCCGCTATTCTGTAATTCTCCGATATTCATCATTGCGGAGGTGTAACCTGATGAAGGAGCCAGGTCGGCCTGCAAGAGCAAGTCGCGGGTATTCTTGATGTAGTAGTCTGCAATAATATTTATCCTGTCGTTCCAGAAACCCAGATCGACCCCCACATTATATTGTTCTGTTGTTTCCCATTTCAGGTTTTCGTTTTGCATGTTTGTAGGCAGATAGGCGATGTATTTATTGCTGTCGAAAGGGTAGAAGGAATTATCGCCCGTTTCCAGCATTCCCCTGTAGGCATAGTTGTCTACCCTGTTGTTTCCCGTCTCCCCGTAACTGAGTCTGAGTTTCCCGTTTGTCAGAAGTTCATTGTCTTTCAGGAAATCTTCCCGACTGAAAGCCCATGCCAATGAGGTGGAGGGAAAGTATCCCCACCTGTTTTTGGGAGCGAACTTGGAAGATCCGTCAGCCCTGAACGATGCTGTCAGATAGTATTTGGAGCGGTAATTGTAGTTCACCCTGGCAAGATAGGACGCCAGTGTGTTTTCTCCTTTGGAAGATCCGATCGAGGGCACGCTGCTGCTTTTTCCAAATCCTGCCATTCCGAAGATTTCATTGGTGATAAACGTGCTGGTCATGTCATGATCGTAGTAGCTTTCTTTCTGGAAAGTGACTCCCCCCAACAGATTTACATTATGTCCCTTTTTCCCGAACTGATAAGTCAATGTATTTTCGTTAAGAAGCCTTTCGGTGTTAGATTGACGGTAAAAGGCATTGATACCTCTGTATTGTGAGTTCTTGTCGTGATAAAAACCGGTTTTGGTCTTTGAGTTGTTGAACTGTTCGTTGGTGTAGTTAACCAGCTGGTAACCACCCGTAGCTCTGAAACGCAGATTTTTTATAATTTCATATTCCGCCATCCCGTTGATACTTAAATTATCGGTGGTGGTTTTGCGATACTCGTTATATGCCGACAAGACAGGATTAAACCGGTAATCTTCGGTCATTTCAATGGCGTCATCATACAGTTCTTCCATGAGGTTTGCCCCTGTGGGAGATACCGGGCGATATCCCCATACACTGTACATTAGGGCGTTACTCACCGAGGTGGATCCTCCTGTGGGATCAGCTCCATTTCTGACGGTGCGGCTGGCATTTGAAATAACCCTCAGGCGCAGCTTGTTATTGAATAATTTCTGATCGAGGCTTACGCGACCCTGATATTTGTCTAAGCTTGAATTGACGATGATCCCTTCCTGATTCATATAGGATCCTGAGGTGGAGTATTGCAAATCACCCTGCATACCTGAGAGTGACAGGTAGTGGTTGTTGGTGATGGCACTCCTGTAGATGGCATCCTGCCAGTCATATTCAGGCTCAGTCAAATAGTCGTTGAGTGTTCTTCCATCGCGGAGGTAGTTGAGCGCAAAATCTTCCTCATTCATAATTTCCTGCTGTAACTCAACAAACTGATACCCGGATAGTAATTCCTGTGTTTTGGCAATATTACTCACCGTCACGTTGCCGTTATATTCAATTCGTGGTTTTCCGGTATTTCCCTTTTTGGTGGTAATTATCACCACACCGTTGGCTCCCCGTGATCCGTAAATGGCTGTTGCCGATGCGTCCTTTAAAACGTCGATTGATTCAATGTCATTCGGATTCAATGAACCCATGTTGCTTGATTCCAAAGGGAATCCGTCCACGACATAAAGCGGTTCTGTACTTTGTGTCAGTGAGCCTGCGCCCCTTATGGTAATATTAAAGTTATCACCCAGGCCGCCATCCTTCGATGATACCTGTACTCCTGCTATCCGCCCGCCCAGCGATTGTGCAATGTTGCTTACAGGAGTCTTGATAATTTCCGACATGTCGGCTTTGGCCACCGATCCGGTCAGATCTTTTCTCCTTACGTCTCCATAACCTACTGCCACTACTTCTAGTTCCTGGATTTGTATTGAAGACTCACGCAGGGTAATTTTAATCTCTGTTTGGTTGCCCACTGTAATCTCCTGTGAATCAAAGCCTATATAGGAAGCTTCGATTACGTCATTCGGACTTGCCTGAATGGTAAATTCACCGTCATAATTTGTCACTGTGCCTTTTGTAGTTCCTTTGATGATGATATTCACTCCTGGGAGTGTTTCTCCTCTTCCATCCACTACGACACCCGAAACATTGACCTGAGCCAATAAGGATATCGGAAGCAACAGCAATAAGACAAGCGATACTGTTTTTAGATTGATTACTTTCATTTAGATTTGTTTTTTTGTTGACATTAAATTAAAAAGATTTAAAGTTTTTGAGCTTTAAATTTTCATTCTCGCAACAAAGTTATATGCAGGTGGCAGATAAAAGGGGTAAAAAAGTACAAAAAAGTTCCTTTTTCGTACGATGTTGTGAGATTTAACACATAAATAACCAATACTATAGAGGGATTTTCTATCAGTTTGACCTGTGCAAAGCCTTATAGTCTGAGGGGGTCATACCAAATTGATCTTTGAAGCATTTGGAGAAATACTTGGGAGAATTGAATCCGAGACGGTAGGTGATATCGGAAATATTTAACTCGGGATGGTTGATCAATAGAAAATTGGCTTTTTTCATTTTCAGGGTGATCATAAAATCATTGGGTGTCTGGCCTGTGATCCCTTTAATTTTGTTAAATAAACTTGTCCTGCCCAAGTTCATTCCCTGTGAAAATTCGTTGATCCCAAACTCGGGATTTGCCATATTTTCTTCTATGATCTTGTTCGCTTTTTCCAAAAAGCTACGGTCCATTTCATTTGAGGCAAGGGTGTAGGGACTTGTATCTGTAGAGTGGGCAAATTTTTCCTGCAGTATTTTGCGTCCGTTCACAAGGTTGTTACAGCGTGCCAGAAGCACCGCTACATCGAAAGGTTTGGTAATGTAATCGTCGGCCCCCAGTTTCAGGCTTTCGATATTGGACTCTACGGCCGTTTGTGCAGTGAGTAAAACTACAGGGATGTGGCAAACCATGAAATTGGTCTTTATCTTCAGGCACATTTCACTCCCCGACATATGGGGCATCATCAGGTCGCTAAGCACAATATCAGGCTGTTTCTCAATCGTCTTCGTCAGTCCTTCCTCCCCGTTTGTGGCAGTGAAAACATGATATACAGGTTCGAAAACATGATACAAGACCTGTAACAATTCCTCGTTGTCTTCCACAATCAGGATGGAGTTCTTCCTTTCCTGATTGCCTTTTACGTTATTCCGGAGATCTGTTTCCATGTCATGTCTGATTCCGGGCAGATAGTCTTTTATCTTTTGGATACTTATGTTGTCCCTACTTTCCGGAACAATTTTTTCAGTTTCTGAGAAGTGGGCTGATCCTTTAAGAAGAACAACTTCGAAATTGCTTCCTTTATTTACTTCGCTTTCAAGTCTGATCTCTGCATGGTGGGCATCCAGTATCCCTTTTGTCAAGGCGAGACCAAGTCCCGTTCCAGGGATAGCAGCACCGATAGATTCGGGAATAGTGCCGATCTGATAAAACTGTTCAAATATTTTACTCTTGTTTTCAGGTGAGATACCGATGCCGCTGTCTTTTACCGACACATATACTTTTTCATCCTCCTGCGAGATGCTGATAGCTATTTTACCTCCTTTTGCAGTATACTTAAATGCGTTGGATATTAAATTGAAGAATACTTTTTGCATCTGATTCTGGTCGAACCATAGTAAGATCGCGTTGTCATCCGGTGCGTGGAATGAAAAATCTATTTTTTGTGCTTCGGCATATTCTTCAAAGGAGAGGTATATCTCATGAATAAATTGAACTATATTGTACTCACCAGCTTTGATTGGCATCTTTTCGTCATTGATTTTCCTGAAATCGAGCAGTTCATTGATCAGGCTGGTCAACAATGCTGAATTCCTGCTTATGCTCAAGATTCTGTTTAATACCCCCGGCTGCAGTTTTTTCTGTTGTAACAGCATGTCGACCTGACTGGCAATTAATGTGAGCGGTGTCCTGAATTCATGGGAAATATTGGTGAAAAAGCGGAGTTTCGACTGATTGACCTCTTCAATATGTGCTTTTTCTTTTTTTTCATATTCCAGTGATGATTCCAGCCTGATTTTATATTTTAGGTATCTCACATAAAAGAGAATCAAAGCCAATCCGGCCAGCAAGTAAAGTATGTAAGCCCACGTACTCCTGTAAAAAGGCGGAGTGACATAAAAAGCAATGGCTGTGGTGCCTGCGGTGTCTTTTGAATTCAGGGGAAGAGCGGCCAGTTCCAGGATGTAATTGCCGGCATCCAGGTTCATCAAATTTATCTCATGTACTCCCTCTCTCAGGGAGATCCATTCGTTCGACAGGCCTCTAATCCGGTATTGATAACGGTATCGGTCGAGAGCAGTGATGTGATCGGAAGAAAACTCAAACTTGAGAATAGACTGTCTGTGATTAAATTTTAACCGGCGTGTAAAAGTCAGTTTCTCTTTCAGTAATCCTGTAGGGTCGTTCGGTACCACTTCCCGGTTATTTACCCATAGGTTTGAGAAATAGATATTCACCGGTTCCAGAACTTCCAGTATTTCCCGTTCATCGAATGAAACCATCCCGTTCATGCCGGCCACATATATCTGGCCTCCCGGCATCACGGTTATTCCCCCGTTAAACAATGAATTCAGCGTAATACCGTCGTTTGAAGCAAAGCTGGTCACCTCACCGTTTTCAGGATTGATATACGACAAGCCCCGGGTGGTTGTCAGATAGATATAGCCGAGAGGAGATTCGGTCATGTTACTGATATAATCGTTCTTCAGATTTGTATTCAGGGATGTAAATCTACGGAACGAGTCTGTATCGGCGTTATATAGGTTCACACCACCCCCGCTTGTTGCAATCCATATTCTGTCGGCGGAGTCAAGATACAGTTTGGTGACATTTATATTGCTCAATGACCGGTCATCGTTCGGGTCATGAAAATACTGCCGTACTTCTCCGGTGAGCATATTATATTTAAATAAGCCTCTGCTTGCCACCCATAAATTGTTTTGCTTATCGATGGCCACGTCCACGAAATAAGTCACATGTTGATGCAATAGCTCGGAAAATACCGAAAAAGTTTCATTCTCTTTATCGAAGAGATATAGGCCATTGTAAGTAGCAATGATGTATTGATCATTGTAAGGCAGGATCCTTCTCACAATATTTGATTGGTCCAGTCCTTCCCTGATAGGGTTATATCTGCTCAGCAGCATGCTTTTTAATTCCAGTGTGGCCAATCCGCCAAGGTGTAATCCCAGGAAAAGCAGGTTGTGATCTCTGTCGAGCCAGGCCGTCTTGATATTGTCGTTTTCCAGTCCAGTGATTTGGGCGTATGTTTTATTCCGGGTGTTATACAGGATTAATCCGTCTCCTTCGGTGCAGAGAAAAGTGGTGCTGTCATTGTAGGGGATTATTTCACTGATAATTGGAAAAGGTTTATTGGCAAAGGAACCATTGGCTAAATCATGCAAGGTGTAGCTGTCGGATTTTGGGTTAAAATAATTTGCCCCTCCAAAATAAGTGCCAACCCACAAGTTTCCCCGGTTGTCTTTGTAAAGTGACCAGACAGATTTATTGGAGAGGCTTTTGTCATTATTCACTTCGGAGTCGTAATGATAAAACCGCGATGAAGCCCTGTCTAGCTTGTCTAATCCTTCCTTTGTGCCAATCCATATATCCCCGTTCCCGTCCTCGCATACGACTCTTGCGAAATCGGAAGACAATCCCGCGGCAGGATTTTCCCGGTTTTGACGGTAATTAATAATGGCATTGTCTGGTGTGATCATATATATACCGTTTTCCCAGGTGCTAACCCACAGGTCTTTTTTCGAATCCTCAAAAAGTGATGCTACACGACTGCATTCCGGAAGCAGCTTCTCTATCTTTTTATTTTGATCAATGACAAATACGCCAGAGCTGATGGTTCCCACATAGAGACGGTTGCCTGAAGCCGGGAGGATGGTTGTTATCTGGGCAGTACTGTCGATTTCATCAAAAAAGATTGATTGCCCGTTACTGACGTTAAAAATACGGTTATCCTTTGCGTACCATAACCGACTGTGGCCATAACTCATCGTGTTGACCTGAATCGTTATAATGGGCGTGATTGTTCCTGTTTTAAGATTGTACTGATCAATGCCATTCTGGGTATGTATGAATACCGATCCCCGTGCATCACCATAAATCTCCTTTATCAGGTTTCCAGACAATGAATTTTCCGGTTTTCCGGTAGGTTGCAGGATTGTAATCCTGTTTCCATCGTAAATATTTAATCCTTCGCGGGTACCGAACCACATGCTGCCCAATTCATCCTGATAAATTGTCATGACGGAAAGTTGGGACAGACCTTCTTCAATGCCTATTTTTGAGAAATAGACATCGTTTTGGCTCTGGGCAAATAGTACATGTAACCATATGGTGCATACGGCGGATAGAATTTTAAAATACCAGAACGGAGATCGACCTCTTCTTGTTATACACATGTGATCAAGAAACCATAAACCGGAATTATGCTTATGACAAAGATGCAAAAAAATCAGACTATTACCTAATGAATATTCTGATTTTTCATTGATTTAGCATTTGTATTTTACAGCATACAGGAAAGCCAGAGTTGAAGGGGAATGGTATAATAATTCAAAAATATGCTTTGTGTGCTCCTATAGGTAGAATCTGAGAA
The DNA here is from genome assembly GCF_056629195.1 of Proteiniphilum sp. LBM24028. Classification (NCBI taxonomy): domain Bacteria; kingdom Pseudomonadati; phylum Bacteroidota; class Bacteroidia; order Bacteroidales; family Dysgonomonadaceae; genus Proteiniphilum; species Proteiniphilum sp. LBM24028. The sequence continues at coordinate 3,492,492 of NZ_CM152817.1, forward strand.
TTTAATACATGATGTTATTGAATCGTTTGTAAAAATCAATGTTTTCCTGGGTTATGATATCAAGCTGAACATAGTTCTCCTTTGTTATCTTTTTTTTGAAGATCAGATACTCCAGCATTGTTTTCATGGCAAAAAATCCCTGGTATTCAGGTTCCTGACCAATCAGATAATCAATTTGCCCTTTTTTGAGTGCTTCAATATTGGCCGAGGTCAGGTCCATGCAGATCATTTTTACACCTTCAATATGGTTTGCTTCGAGGTAGTCCGCAATAAAATTACCACGCGAATTCAATACCACGATGGCAGGTACTTCCTTTTGACTACGAAACAGCCTTGAGAGGTACATTTCATTACTTTCCGGTTCAGTAACGGAAAACGGAATACTAAGGACAAGGTTTGTGCATTTGTTCTTCTCAAGATAGTCGGTAAATCCCTTTTTTCGAAGAATGGTGGTATTGGAGCTTATGTCTCCTCTCCTTACTGCCTGAAAAATTGCAATATTTGTTTCTGGTCGAATAATGGAAGTAATCAGTTTAGCGATCATATATCCACATACATAATGATCGGCAGAGAGGAAGGCCAGTGGCATAGTAGATTCAATATTAGAATCTACAAAAATATAGGGTACATCCCTGTCGTCCATTTTCTTGCAGAGATTGATAGTCTCCTCCGCGAAGGTCGGCCCAATAATGAGCGCATCCATTTTAAGGCTGGCAATCTTTTCAAAAATTTGCCTGCAGGAAAAAATATCGTATTGATTGTAGGTGAAAACCAGTAACTCTATCTTTATATTTTCATATTCCTCCAACGCATGATGAATCCCGTTGTGAATACTTTCCCAATATGCTCCGGGAGATACTTCGGGAGTAGTCACTACAATTTTGTAGCTTCTTTTTAAGGAAATGGCAGAGACGTGAATGTTTGGCTTGTAATTTACTTCATCCAATACGCGATTGATAGCTGTACGAGCCTTTTCCGACACATTCCCACGGTTATGAAGTACCCTGTCGACTGTCCCTTTTGAGACACCAGCCATTTTTGCAATATCGATTATCCGGACTTTCTTTTGCATGTATTATTCATTAAGTATCTTATTTACAATGCGATAACACGGCATGTCGCATTTTTTTAATGCTGTCAAACTTGTGCTCGTGCACAAAGATAGTGTTTTATTTCAGAGCAATGAAACGATTATCCGGGCAATTTTAGCACTTTCCGCTGGCTTTTCGGGTAATTGAGCGAATCCGGCAGATTGCAGATCGTGTTGGGCAGTATTTATACTTTTTTTTCCTGCGGTATGATGGTGGTCAGATCCCTGATGTATATTTTTTCCTTTGCCGCAATACTTTTTCTTGCCGCAATTCCTACAAGGCAGGCTAATGCACCGTCTCTCACCCCAGCGGCCTGTTTAAGCGGATCTGGCGTGTTTGGTATAAATACTTGATCTTTTAGAAGCTTGTCACCGCCTCCATGTCCGCTACCCTGAGGAATTTGTATATATTCTCTTCGCCCGAAATTTCTGGCGATCACAATTTCATCGTAGTTCACGTCGGACGTGGGATTCGATTCCTGGATCCAGGCATCCATCCTACCCTTGGTTCCATTGAAGGCAATTCTGTAACCTTCGTAGGGAGAATAGGTTGTCAGTGAGTATGCTACCTGCACCCCATTCATGTATTTGATAGTGGCAGCCATTTTGTCGTAGATGTTTACATCATTTCTGAACACGCAGCCATCACGATGATAACCATCATACTTTTCATTGTCTACATAGAGTCTCTTAAGTCGTTGATCTTTGTTAATATCCCAATAGAAGTTACATTCTTTGGTGTGGGGGCAGTTTCTGCAGTTCTCTGCTCTGAAGGGCCCGTTTTTTCCGTAAAATTCCAAATCACCCAGTGCATACACGCTCTCGGGATCGCTTTGAATCCACCAGTTCAGCAGGTCAAAATGATGACTGGCTTTGTGTACCCACAATGAACCTCCTTTTTCCACCAGCCTGTGCCATCTTCTGAAATAATCGGCTCCATGAGAGGTGTCGAGGTACCAATGGAAATCGACAGAGGTGAGGTCGCCTATTTCGCCGGAACGTAGTACCTCCCACATTTTCGCGCGATGTGGGGAGTAGCGGTAGTTAAACGTGACACGGCACTTTTTGCCGGTTCTCTTTTCTGCATCTATGATGGTCTGAATTTTTCTCTCGTCAATTGCCATCGGCTTTTCACAGATAATGTTGGCGCCCATCTCCATCCCTTTTTCCACGAAATAGTCATGTGTATTGTCGTCGGTAGTGATGATAAGCTGATCGGGTTTGGCTTCACGCATCATCTGTTCAAAATTGGTGTAGGTGGGACAATTGGAGCCAATCATCTGACTGCCTACCTCAAGTCTTCCCGGATTGTGGTCGCAGAGTCCTACGTATTCCACATGGCTGGCATATTCCTTTACAATATCGCCGCCCCACATACCGGTACCTCTGTTACCGAGTCCCACGACTGCTACTTTGGTTTTCACTTTCTTTTGTTTAGCGCCCTGGATGTTGGCAGCAAGAATCTGGGATTTAGGATCCATAAGGGTTGTGCCTGCAATAGCTCCTGAGACTGTCAGAAATTTTCTTCTCGATATTTTCTTCTCTTTATGTTTCATTTTATTTCAGATTTTGAGGGTGAATAGTCGGTGGTGTGTAAAGCCGGATACATCTTTTCATAAAATTTTCCCATCACGTTTTTCAGTGTAATGTCTTGTGCTTCCCCGGTTGTCAGTGATTTCATCCAGTCTACCCGTTGTGTGGTGCTGCTGCCTTTGCCTGTGTTGTTGTATTCGGCGTATCGGGCGGTCTGTTCATTTTCGGGTTTGCCCCAATTGTGCCAACCCGACGGATTAATTTCACCGGGAAGTTCACAGTTCATGAACAGTGTCATGGCATAGGGCCGCCAGGGCCGCCCCAGATAAACCGAGGCGACATCATCGGCTGCCGTTATCCTGCAGCGATTGAAGATATACCCGAATTCAACCTCTTCCGGTGTACTTGCAGCAGTAATATAGGAGTTTTTCTTGCAGCGGATGTCGCACTTTTCGAACCATGCAGTGGAGGGCCCGAAGATGAAATCGGTCGTACCTTCAATATAGCAATGATAAAAAAAGAGCCGTGCATTTTCTCCTCCGGTATAAAGGGTATCCTGATTCCCCAGCAGCCTGCAGTTTATCAGGATAATCCGGTCCCCTTCGGTATGCAATGCCACGGCCTGGGCTACCATGGGAGCATTGTTCTCGATGGTGATATTTTCCAGGATGATATCATCGCCTCTGATCTGCATTGTATATGTCCTGAACGTGCCCATATTGTTGATCAGGGCGTGGTCGTTGTTTGAAATGATCGTTTTCTCCCTGTTCTCTCCCACAATTTTGAGGTCGCGGACATAGTCGGGAACGACGATCTTCTCATAGTAAATACCTTCCCTGACAAAGATGGTGGTTGAATAGTCCGGATCGAAGGCCCGAACCGCATCAATAGCCTCCTGTATAGTGCTGAAGTCGCCATCTCCTCCTTTATCCACGACAAATTGTTTCGGTTGTTTCGTCTTTGGATTTGTACAGCTCTTCTGTCCAATCCCGTTGCTTATGACGGGAATCAAGTGCGACACCAGGCTATTGAGGTACACTTCCAGATAGGTGTATCCTTCGCTATCCAGATCATTTGCCTTTTTCCCGGGGAAGTTTTTTTCCAGCCATCCGTCGGGGATGCCGTCAGCATTTTTATCTTTGTACATGTTGTAAGTGTTGTACTCAGGCCACCCTCCCACATCCTCCTGGCTGTCGATCAGTCCTTTGGAACTGCCGGCTGAGCCTTCAAAGGTGTATGATCCACTTCTTACATTTGCCACATAACGCTCATCATGCCTGTCTCTTACCAGGGAGCAACCCCCATAGGCAAGTACTTTTTCAAATGCTTCCTGTGCAACATCCGTGGCTACCGGTGTAAACGGGAACGTTTTTTCGGCAAGAACATCGTTCAGGACCACTTCCGGGGCAAACTTCTGAAATGAGCTACCCAGCTCAACTCCCAGGCTGTTCTTCTTTGATACTTTGCAGTTTCCTTCCAGATAGTTTCCCTCCAGATAGAAATGGCCATGGATCCCTTTGGGCTGCTTGTTTTCTCCGTTGTCCGCATCGGGGTTGATCAATCTTTTTCCTGCGCTGCTGCCTGAGGCGGGACCGGGTTTGTAATAGTTGTTGATGAGATTGTAGCTTCCCCCTTCTCCGGCATAAATGTTGTTTGCACCCCAGTTATAGAGTACATTGTTTCTGAAATCCACCCTTTCCAGGTCAGGTTTGCTGGAATAGCGGCTTCCGCAAAAACGTGGGTTGCGGCTGTCGTTATGAGCAATCAGGTTGTGATGGAACGATGCGTTATGCCCTCCCCATATACCTCCATATCCATGTTTTCCCTTGGAGTGCACCGAGTTGCGCAGGCTCTCCGTGATGAAACACCATTGCATGGTGAAGTTTCTGTTGTCGTAAAAAGAGGAGTTCTCATCCACGCCCCAACTCATGCTGCAATGGTCGACGATGATGTTTTCATGTCCGATGCCTGAGAGAGCATCCACGGCTCGCCCGGCTTTATCACCGAGGCGGAATCGGAGAAAACGGATGACTACGTTGTCCGCGCTGACCACTGTCTCGTAGTCGCTGATGCAGATACCGTCGCCGGGTGCCGACTGTCCCGCGATGGTAAGATCTCCGTTGTTGATCTTTAACGGGCTTTTAAGGCGTATCTGTCCCGATACCCTGAAGAGGATTGTGCGGGAGCCCTTTTGCCTGATGGCCCATCGCAGGGTGCCCTCCTCTTCCGAGTCGTCGAGCGAGGTGACATAGAGCACTTTCCCTCCCCTGCCTCCGGACACGTACTTTCCCGCACCTTCTGCTCCCGGAAAGGCAGGCGTCTGTGCCGATGCGCCTGTTGAGATCCAGAGTAGTAAAAGGATGAATTGCAGCGATACCAGTTTTAAACTCATAAGACAAAGATTATCATTTTCTTTTACTTGTCCAATAAAATACTCACCATAATGAAGGGGCCCACTGCTTTCGGATCATCGTCTCTCACCGGCTCCGAGATATAGTATTCGAAGCTGCCGTCGCGGTATTTTTTCTCACCCCCAAGGCCGGCTACTGAACATACGTCGGTCACGGAAATGGTGCCGTCGGTATTCTCTCTGACAAACTGTTTTACGAACTGATCATAAGCCGTTTTCCCTTTTTCGGCAAATGCTTCGGGAAGATACCCTTTTTGTGCTCCTTTCACCCAGGTATAGATAAACATGATGGAACCGGACGATTCCAGGTAGTTACCCTCTCTGCCGCCCTGATCGGTCACCTGATACCACATGCCTGTTTCGGGATCACGAAATTTTTCCACCGTTGTGGAGATTTTATTCAGGATGGCGATGATTTCCTTCCTTTGCGGATGATCCGCGGGCATGAAATCCAGCACATCCACGAGGGCCATCATATACCAGCCGATGCTTCTTGACCAGAAGTTGGGCGATTTCCCGGTCACAGGGTCAGCCCATCGCTGCTCGCGGCTTTCGTCCCAACCGTGATAGAGCAGTCCGGTCTTTTCGTCGATCAGGTCATCATAGGCCGTCGTAAGCTGCAACGCCACTTCATCGAAAAGTGCGGGTTCATCGAAGGTCTTGCCATATTCTGCCAGGAAAGGGGAAGCCATGTATAATCCGTCCAGCCACACCTGATGGGGGTAGATCTGCTTATGCCAGAAACCCCCGTTGGAGATGCGCGGGTGTGTCTCCATCTGGCTTCTGAGTAGCTGCAGCGCTTTCAGATATTTTGGATTTTGGGTTTTCTTGTAGATGGGGAACAATATCTTCCCGGGATTGACGTGATCAATGTTGTACCGCTCCAAAATGTAGGTTTTGATGGTTCCGTCTTCGTTCACCATGGTGTCGGCATAGTTTTCGGCGTAGGCATAATATTTCTCATCGCCGGTCCTTTCAGACACCTGGATCATCGCCTGCATCTCCAGTCCGTGTGTGTAGTTCCACTTAATATCTTTTGAAAAATCGACCATCCAGCTTTCCGGATTACGTTTCATCTCCGAATTGGCCATTCTCACATAATTGGGTTCCCCGCTGGTCGTCGCTTTTTGCGTGCAGCCTGAGAGAACGGCTAAGATTGTCAATAACAGTATCAATCCTTTTTTCATTTTCAATAATTATTTAATTAAACAGGTTAAATAAAAAATGTTACCACCTCTTTTGCCTTTTTCTGAATTTAATCGTTGTAGTTGTTTATTTGAAAATGACCTGTTCCTTGTTCACTTCTGAAGTAATCTTTACCAACTCTTTGGGTATTCCGGAGAGATATATGTCGAAGGTGTTTTCTCCCGTAATTTGCGCTGCTTTGGCCGGTTCGTTTACCTCATAACCCAAATGTTCGGCCTTGAAGTTTTTCACATTGTGAAACAGATAGGCAGGACCCTCTTCGGGGATGACCGTCACGTTTTGAAGGATGATATCTTTTGATTCCGAAAACTCTGCACCGAAACGAGCGGTGACGAATGCATTTTCGAGATGGATGTTTTCAATGTTCATCTCCGGAAGCCCGTTAAAGAACATTGCCCTGCGGGCATTCCTCGACACCAGGTCCTTCACGTAGATGTTTTTAAAAACCGGTGTTTCTTCCGTAACCGGAAATACCGGTTCACCGGCAGGTGCTGTGTCTCCGTCGGCAAGCGCTTCCGAGGCCGATTTACCTCCATAAAAGAGATCAAACAGGAACGAGTCGGTGGCAATATTAAACATATAGATATCGGATATATATATATTTTCTACCACGCCTCCGCGCCCGCGATTGCTTTTAAAACGCAAACCCACATCCGTTCCCAGGAACTGGCAATTTTTTACGGAGATATTTTTCACTCCTCCCGACATTTCACTGCCCACCACAAAACCGCCATGTCCCTGAAAAACCTTGCAATTTTCCACAATCACGTTCTCGGTTGGGCGACCCCGCAAACGACCCTCTTCATCTTTTCCTGATTTGATGCAGATGGCATCATCACCCACATCGAAGAGAGAGTTCACGATGATGGAATTTTTACAGGATTCCAGGTCAAGTCCGTCGCCGTTTTGCGAATATCCGGGATTGCGGGCAAAAATACCGTCGATAATTACATTTTCACACATCAACGGGTGAATATTCCAGGCCGGTGAGTTTTCGAACAACACACCCTGAAGGTAAACATTTTTGCATTCAATTAAGCTGACCATCACCGGGCGCAGAAAATCCTTGATCTCAAGCCACTCTTCCTCCGTCATATCTTGACGGGGTACGTTCATATCGCTCATCTCACTTCCTTTAAGTGCTCCCTCTGAAGGGAACCAGTAATTTCCGTTTTTTACTACACCGCCTGATGACAGAACCTGTTTCCAATGACTTTCGGATACCTTCTCTTTCTTCAGTGGCCTCCACGCTTCACCAGACCCGTTGATGGATCCTTCGCCGGTGATGGCAATGTTTTCCAGGTTACGACCGGAGATTGGGGACTGGCAACGACGGGTGTTCAGTCCCTCAAAAGAGGTTTCAACCAGCGGATAAAGATTAAAGTCGGGTGAGAAAAGTATCAAGGCACCCTTTTCGAGATTCATATTAATATTTGATTGGAACACGATGGGTCCGGTGAACCATACACCTTTTGGTACAACCAGCGTGCCCCCTCCCTTACCGGATAAATCCTGTATTGCTTTGGCGAATGCATCTGTATTCAGGGTGACTCCATCGGGGATGCCGCCACAATCGAGCAGATTTACGCTGTTCTTCGTGAAGACAGGTATTTCAATCCGTGGCATTTCAAACGGCAGATCTGTGTATAAGTATTCATATTTGTAAGGCAATGGGTCGGTGGCATTGTGGCACGACACGGTTATGAACAAAAACAGTAGCAGGTACAAATTTTTTTTCATCAGTCAATTTATATTTTACTTTATTATGTAAGACACAATCCGTTTAGATCTGTACTCTCCACGAGTATTGATTTAAACGGATTGTGCGTTGCCAGTTATTGCACCCAACGGGGATCACCTGTACCTTTGGCTTTCAACAATTCATTTGTTACAGTGAAATTGCCATCGGATACATTCATAAACCCTGGATTTTCACTTGAAGCGGAATCATCAAAGATGAGCGAAGAGGTACTCCCCCCGGTGAACAGTCCTGGAGCATTGAAATAGTTGTTGTTTCCAAAGACAGGAACAGACGTGCTGCTCTGATTTGAGAATATTGCCGTAGTTTCGGCGACAATATTATTCGTAAATGAAATTTCTGTACCCTTAAACCGTATGTATAACAATCTTTTTCCGCTATTGGCCACACCGTATAATGTATTGTGGTTCACAATTATTTTTGATGTTATCCCCGGGAACGAAGAGGACTTATCGTCGTACCGTATTAAGTCACGTGCCAGCACACTATTGTAGATAGTCGAATTGGATAGTGTAATTGTTCTGATCGCTCCCGTGCGTGAATCCATAAAGTCGCCACCGTTGCATTCGATGTTGTGAATCAGGCAATTATTAATGGTTATTGAGTTGACTTCCGAAACAACATTTAAATAGTAAAGTCCTTTCACATAATTTTTGACTTCACATCCTTCTATTTTCAAATCTCCGTAACTTACGCTTGCGGTGTTGAAAACGACGGACTGATTACCTTCAGCCAGTCCCGTACCGTCCAGCACAAGATCTTTCAGCAGAAGACCTGCACCCTCTTCCAGGGATATGTATCCGTTCAGCACCGGTGGATTGAACGGGTATACACCTTTGATCTCAACCGATTTGTTCACGACAAATTTGCTTGTTGTACCGTAGGTCCCCGGGAAGAGGGCAAAAGCATCACCGTCGTTTGCCGCAGCCAGCAGAGCGGCGAAGTCATCCTCCGGATGTACCGGAATGGCATTTCCGATGTCCACCAGTGTCATAAAGGTGAGGATACCTCTTGTCTTTGTCCCGTTCTTCAGAGTAACCGTATAGTTGGTCTCATCGGTGAGACCTTCAATGGTAGCGCTTCCTTCAGCTATCTCCGCAGATGTTACCTGGTGGGTGATACCTCCCGGCTCGAGGGTGATTGTGGTGAGTGTCCGGCCCGGTATCCAGCGCAGAGTTACAGCGGTAGCTTCTACATCGCCATTCTGGAAGGGTTGGAAGATATTCTCAGTACCGGTTTTGAAGGTTATGGCACTCCATTTCGATTCAGTCCTGCCGGCTGTCACCGATTTTATGCGTACCGAGTACCGGGTCTCACCATCAAGCTCCCGTATGTAGTAAGGTAGCTGATCTTCCGTCACCTCGTTATAGCTTCTCTCCGGAGTGCCGGTGAAGGAGAGGCTGTCGTCGGCAAACAGTTCCAGTGAGTAGGACTCCACATCCTTATTATGAGTCCAGTTCAGGCGTGCATCCGTACGGTTTATCACGAACGCTTCAATCCTGATGGGAGAGAAGAGTCTCTCGTAATTGATAGATTTCAGTTCTTCCGCCCTGTCGTCAGTACAGCTGAAGTTGAATAATACAGCTGCCAGAAAGACAAGAAGTGTAATATTGTATTTCTGTTTTCTTTCCATAGTGATTAGTTCGTTAATTGTCCGTTACTGCTATCGATAAATGTTTGCCAGATGGGCCAATACTGGTTCTGATCCGGATTCTTCTGGTAGAGGGAATTGATCAGTTCCGGTGTCAGATCGCCCGCGTCGAACCAGGTGGTACTTCCCTCGTAGCCGAGGCTTGCACCGACCTCATCGCTGTCGCCGTGGTTCAGGCCGTAGATAATCAGTGTTTCCTTGTCGTCTGCCGTCTTGAAATAGAGTTTTGTTGGCAAGTCTGCATAAGGCCCTACACGGCTAATCAGTTGCGTCATCTTCAGTTTCGCTTCATCCAGTTTGGTCTTAAGCAGGTTCCAGCGAATCAGGTCTGCCTTGCGGAGGCTCTCGCCCGCAAACTCCAGGGCTCGTTGATCAACGATTGCGTTGAAGAATGACTCTTTGCTGGCGGCTGCCTGGCCCATGTAGGCGGTCACCTTCGCCGCCGGGAGTGCCCTGTCGAGGATAGGCTTCAGATAGGGTGCTGCGGCTGCGGAACCTTCCAGCTCGTTAATCGCTTCAGCAGCCATCAGGTAAATATCGGCCAGTCGCATATACTGCCAGTTGATGCCGTCGTCGTTGGTGGAGGTTACACGGCGGCTCATCCATTCGTAGCGTAGCTTGCCGAAGCACCAGTTGTCGATGCTCCTGAGCTGCTGGTGGCTCGGGTTGGCGTTGGACCACTCATAGGGTACACAGGTCACATCGCGCCGCAGGTCCTCCACATCGTAGTCGTAGAAAAGATAGGGCAAAGGGCCGTTGGTACCACCTTTGTTTTGTGCAGTATACTGGTCAACCGCTCTGTGTTGCACACCCAGCGTAAAAAGTACGCGTCCTCGTCCGGCGGAAAAGGGTATCTCCCAGAGTGATTCCCTGCCGGCGGTCACATTATCCTGACAGAGCAGCCGGAAGTTCTGTTCGAATGATCCCAGTGTGTTGGAACCCTTTTGGATCACCTCGAGAGTTTTATCTTTTGCCAGAGTGTACATCTTGTCAACACTCAGCTCGGGGTCTGTGCTGCGACGTACCCCGTCAGTCCGCTGCGAGAAGCCTCCGGCGTAGAGGGCGATGCGTGCTATCAGGCCCTTTACGAATGCTTTGTTTACCCGTTCGGTGCTGGAGGTGATGTCGGTTTCGTTGGGCCATGCCACCAGTTCTTCCGCCTCATCCAGGTCGGCTAGCAGCTGCTTATAAATGACGTCACGGTCGGTTCGCGGTAGATAAAGCGTCTCGGTGGTGATAGGCTCAAAGCGTGCCGGCACATCACCCCACGCTTTCACCAGATCGAGGTAGATTACTGCCCGCAAGGTGAGTGCCTCGCCCAGCAGCTGAGCCATCCTGGGATTTTCATCTACTTTTCCGTATTTACGGAGCCCTTCAATGGCCTTGTTGGCTCGCTCGATGCCTTCGTAGAATTTAGCCCATGCGTTATTGTCGGTGTTCATCTGCGTGTTACCGGGCGAGGCGGCATAGGTGGCCAGTTCATACTTGCCTGCGTCATTCAGTTGGGTGGGATTGATACCGTTGATCCATTCCACATCGCTGTTGATGCCATAATAGGGGAGATATCGTCCGCGGTAGGAGTTGGTCTCCCCGAACGACTGGTGTATACCCATTACTGCTCCTTCTGCCAATGCTTCAATGGAGAGGACGACAGAGCCTTCGGCAGCCGACTGGGAGGGTGCATCCAGATCACACGAACTGAAGAATAGCCCGCATGTGAGTAGCATCAGTGTGATATTTTTTGTTATTTTCATATTGATCATCTTTTGAGGGTTAAAAATTCAGGTTCACGCCAAATACCAGTTGGCGGCTTTTCGGATAGGCGGAATAATCGACACCCGGCGAGAGGTTGGTTCTCCTTACCGTCGACACTTCCGGGTCATAACCGGAGTAGTTAGTCCAGATGGCTACATTGTAACCTGTGACATAGAGGCGTAGGCTTTCAATTCTGGCCTTGTTGACAAGACTTTTCGGGAGAGTATAGCCCAGCGTAAGAGTATTCAAACGCAGAAAGCTGCCATCTTCCACCGCCCAGTCACTGAAGATCATGCGGGAGGTAAGTGGTGACCATAGCGTGGTATTGGCATTCATGGTGGCCAGTTCGTCGGGATTGTTGCTGATGGTACCATCCTCCCGCAAATTGGTCCAGCGTTTACCCGGCTCCATGGTGGTGATCATATTGCGATATTGGTATTTTCCAGTATGTGAAAATTCTATCTTGTTCGCGTTGTAGATATCGTTCCCATAGCTCCAGTTGAAAGCAGCAGCGAGATCGAAGCCGTAGAAGGTGGAGTTAAGGGTGAACCCGCCAGTATGTACCGGATTGGCATCCCCGATGATTTCCCGGTCTTCCACATCGATGATCCCATTTCCGTCGAAATCCTTCAGTTTCATTGATCCCGGACGGATGGTGCCCACCACACCGGAGGCGTCGGCCACTCCTTCCTGGAGGTTCCATCGGTTGTTGGATTCGCTGTATCCGGTAAAGTCATCCACTTCGTAGCGACCGTCGGAACGATAGCCGTACATCTGGCCCACAGCACCGCCTCTGGCGATCCAGTAGTCGTACCCGATCTCGGAGGATGCCCAGTAGGTCTCATAGCCAAAGTCATTCATGATTCCCAGGCTCTGTATCCTGGTCTTGTTGAAGCCAATGTTACCATTGAAGCTGAGGGTGAAATTCTTCCTGTTTACAGCATACCAGTTGAGGGTGGTTTCGATCCCCTGATTCTGGTTTTCACCCATATTGCGGTATTGTGTGTCGTAACCGGTGCCTGCTACGGGGAACTCGATCAGCAGGTCGCTGGTGCTGTTGCGATAGATTTCCACCGTTCCGCTCAGGCGTCCACCCAGAAGGGTGAAGTCGATTCCCAAGTTGCGGGTGATGGTAGTTTCCCATTTCAAATCGGGGTTGGCCATCACTTTGGAGGGTGCCCAGTAGCTGGAGAAGCCGTTAATCCAGGAAGTGGCTTTCGACTCGAACATCTGTACAAGCTGACCGGGGGGGATATTGTTGTTACCGGCAGTACCGAAGCTGGTACGCAGCTTCAGGTCGTCCAGCCATCCCTTGGCACCTTCCATGAAGGGTTCGGAGGAGAGTCGCCAGGCAGCGGCGGCCGAGGGGAAGTAACCCCATCGGTTTTCCTTGCTGAACTTGGAGGAGGCATCAGCACGATAGGTTGCGCTGAGCAGGTATTTTCCCTGATAATCGTAGTTGAGGCGGCCAAAGTAGGAGAGCAGCTTGTCATCTTCGTTATAGTAGTTGTCGATGGTAAAGGGCATACCCTGCGAGGAGAGACGCCAGGCATCCTTGGCGGGAAAGGTGGTGGGAAAGCCGTGTACTTCATCGGTGAGGGTAGTTCCTTTGCGGATGATGTATTCGTGACCTGCCATTATGTTCAGATTGTGATCTTCGGCAAGCAGTTTTTTAAAATCATAATTGATCGTGTTGGTGTTTCTTAACGTTTGCTGCTCCCTGTTTACAAGGCGGATAGCTGGTTTGCCCTGGTTGTCGACAGAGGGATAGTTTTTGATATAATAGGTGGACAAGCCCCAGTAGCGCTGATCGCCATCGTCCTGCCGGTCCATACCCATCTCGGAACGCAGTTTCAGATTGTCGATCACCTCCCAGGTGACGCTGCCTGCCATGTTGAGTCGTTTTTGTGTCTTCTCGCGTGCGTTGTCGCTGATGGAGACGAGCGGATTGTAGAGGTTGCCCAGATCATCGTCGGCACTACCGGCAGAGGCATCGAGGTTTTTTAAAGGTATGGGGGTGTAGATCACCGAGTATTTGAGCCTCTTATCAGTATCAAGCGTACTGGATGCATCGTTCGCACCTCCGCCGTCGATCTTTGTATCGGTGTAGCGCACCGAAAAGTCGAGTGTAATTTGGTCCGTAGTCTTGTTGTTCAGTTTAAGACTCAGGCTGTTGCGCCGGTAGTCGGAATCTTCCATGATCGCCTTGTCGGAGAGATGGGAAAAGTTGAAGGCGTAGGTCATCCTGTCACTCCCGCCATTGAGGCTCAGGCTGTGGTTCATGGAGCTACCCGGACGACCGAAGGTGAGATCCTGCCAATCGTTGTAAGGTATATTTCGATAGAGGTCCAGATCCTGATAGTTGCCGAAGAATGAGTTATAGTTATCAATGGCGTCGTTACCTTTGAGTGCCGCCAGTTCATACTGCCAGGATGCATAGTCGTAGGGTGAGAGCACATCGAGTGTTTTGGCAATTTTCTTCACGCCGAAGTAGGCGTTGTAGCTCATCCGTAGCTTGCCGGCCTTTCCCGACTTGGTGGTGACGATCACTACTCCGTTGGCACCCCGTGACCCGTAGATGGCTGTGGAGGAAGCATCTTTTAGTACGTCGATAGACTCGATGTCGGTGGGTGGGATATCGGTGATTGTACTCACAGGGAAACCATCCACAAGGAAGAGGGGGTCATTACTCTGCGTGATGGATCCGCCACCGCGTACGCGGATACGCATCTCGGCATCAGGTGAACCCTCCGTGGTGAGCACCTGTACACCGGCCATCTTACCGGTAATTGCCTCCACGGCGGAGGCTACCGGCACGGCCGTCAGTGTTTCGGCATTTACTGAAGATACCGAACCGGTGAGGTCTCTTCTGCGTTGCGTACCGTAACCGACAACGACTACTTCGTCGAGACTCGAGACATCTTCTTCCATGGTAATATTGACCACGTTGCCGGTAATACCTACTTCAGCCTCTTTCATGCCGATGTAGGAAATGTGGAGTGTTGTTGCCGAGGCAGGTGCTGAAAGAGTATAGTTCCCGTCGATATCTGTGGCGGCACCATTAGCAGTCCCTTTCACCATCACATTGGCGCCAATGATCGGTTCGCCATATATATCCTTTACAGTTCCACGAATAATTCTTTCCTGAGCCGTTAAGCTCAAAGAAAAAATAAGGAAAAGCAGTATGCCGAAAGACACTTTCTTTTTCATTTGATATTCATTCATTTCATTCATGTTATTTAAGTTAAAAAAAAGAGACAAAGGTTTATAAAGCTTCATGGCTTCAATTGCAATATTAATGCATATAGATGAAAACAAAGGAGATAAATTGGTTTTTATAGGGTGTTGAATTGTTATATCTTAAATAATATTGGAAAAGGACCAAAATAAAACATATATTTGTAAGAGAGAAATCCATGGTACAGGATATGTTTCCAGTACGTCGTTCACGTATATTTGTGCTGTTTGTTTGCTTCGGAATCGACCATTGTATTTTGTGATCATAATATCTGTTTAGTGAAAATAAAATTTTACATATTTGTTTTTTTCATTTTTAAACTCCTCTATGGCGTCCAGCAATTGATGTCTCAGCCCGAAGCTTACTTCGTACATTATGGAGCTGAAAATGGCCTTCCCCAACACACTGTCACCGATATCCTGCAAGACAAAAAGGGTTTTATGTGGTTTAGTACATGGGATGGTTTGAGTAAATTCGATGGATATACATTCACCACTTATCACCTGCCTTTCAGTAATATGGTCGAATCCAAAAGCAGTAGGATTGATAACCTGTATGAGGATAGGTATCACAATATCTGGATCCTTTCCTACGATAATCAGGCGTTTCGATTTGATGTTGAAACTGCCACTTTCTTGGGGACAAGCGCATTAGCGGCATGTAAGGGACGCACATTCTCAGCCAGTCAGATTGTTCCCGTGGAGAGTGGTGTCGTATGGCTTTTATCGGAGAAGCACGGATGTATTTCCATCAAGGACTCCCTTTTGAATGCAGAGGTATATCATACTGCGAACCATAATTTAACCGATAACTATGTCCATGCCATCCACGAAGACAAAGACCGTAATTCCTGGATATTAACCCAGGAAGGGTTGACGATGCTCCCTGCTGATGGGGGCGGGTCTGTTTTTTATTTTCATCCTTTATCCAGGGGCAAATTCACGGGAAAGGCACCTTTTTTCTGTGTCATGGAGCTCGACGATGTAATTTGGTTCGGTTCCGGAAAAGGGATGATTTGGAAGTACGATTTGAAAGGAGGTACCTTTACTCAACTCTCCACCGGTATTTTCTCCGATATTATTTCAATACTCGAGATCTCTTCTGAGAAAGTACTCATCCTGTCGAACCAGGGTGGATTTGTTATATACAACATGCACGACGGGAGTATGGAGTTGTACAATAATAGGACGTCTCCCGGCATAAAGTTCAACGTAATCTTTAACGGCTATATTGATCGCTCAAAGAACATATGGCTGGAGACCGATCAACTTGGTGTCTCAAAGTTCAATCCCTATACCCGGCAATATATCCATTTTACACCCTTTATAGAAAGTAGTGTGTCGAGCGTATTTCCTCCCAACTTTTTTATTTTCGAAGATAACAACGATCGTCTGTGGGTACATCCAAGAGGAGGGGGGTTTTCGATCTACGACAGAATCAACGATCGTTTAACGCCGTTTTACAATGAACCCTTCTCCCAACATTGGCTTTTTTCCAATATGATGCATTCTGCCTATTCAGACAGACAGGGTAATTTATGGATGTGCACACGTTCCAACGGGTTGGAAAAGGTGATTTTTTACGATGATTCCAAATTTAAATCGATACCACTTCATGCCAACGTCAACTCCACTGTCAGCAACGATGTACGTCCTATATTCGAAGATTCGCAGCATAATATTTGGGTAGCGACGAAAGACGGGATTTTACATATATATGATGCGGAAATGAAAGAAAAAGGCATTCTGAATAACCGGGGAGAGATCGGAAATGGAACACCTTTGGAAGGAATAGCGTACAGCATCACCGAAGATGCAGCCAGGGACATATGGATCGGGACCAAGGGAGAAGGTGTTTACAAACTGACAAGGAAAGATAACGGAAACAGCTTTGATATACTTCATTATAAAAATAGAGCCGATGATAAATACTCTTTGAGCGACGACAACGTCTATTCAATTTTCGAAGATAAAAACGGAAATATATGGATCGGGACCTACGGTGGAGGACTGAACCTGATACTTCGCGAAGGGGATGATAGAAAAGTTCTCCATTACTACAATGATCTTGGAAACTATCCTTTTGTCCTAGGTGACCGGGTGAGGATTATCGCAGGTGACAGGTCAGGGAATATCTGTGTGGGGACCACCCTCGGTTTTATGATGTTTGATGCCAATTTCAGCTCTCCTCGAGAGATCGATTTTAAGATTTACTCAAGGAATAATACCGATGAACATTCCATTGGCGCAAACGATATCATCGATATTTGTACCACGCAATCCGGAGAAACATATATAGGTACATTCGGTGGAGGGATAAGCAAGATAAAGGAAACGGATCAAAACGGTTTTCCAATTACGTTTGAGACATACGACTCATCAGACGGATTGCCTTCTAACATCATTCTGTCTATCGGTGAAGATAAAAGGGGAGACCTGTGGATAGGCAGCGAAGGGGGACTCACCAAGTTCAACCGGGAGAAGCAGACTTTTGAAAACTTCAGCGAAATAAAACGAATGATGAAGAGGTACAATTTTTCCGAAAATTCGAGTTGTTGTCTGAGCGGGGGGAGGATGCTGTTCGGCTATTCGCATGGAATACTTATGTTTGATCCTGAGAATGTGAAAAATAATACTTTTAATCCCTATCTTGCACTGGTGCAGTTCAGGCTGTTCAACCGTATCCTGCCCATCTCCGCCGAAGGGCCGTTGTATAAAAGTATCGACTTGATTGATCGCCTGCAGTTAAAGCATAATCAGAATTTCCTGAGTATTGAGTTTGCCGCTCTTGATTATACAGATCCGGAAAATATTCTGTATGCCTATAAACTTGATGGTTTCGATAAGGAGTGGATCTATTCCGGTAATCAGCGCATTGCAAACTATACCAATCTGTCACGGGGAAAATACCTTTTCCGGGTAAAATCGACCAACAGCGATGGTGTATGGACTAATAACGAACGGACACTTGCCATAGAGGTGTTTCCTCCTTTCTGGGCCACGGGCTGGGCGTATCTCATTTATGCGCTGTTGACGATATTGGTCTTGTATATTATCTTCAGGATATTGCACGCTTTTTACAGGATGCGTAACAAGATCGTATGGGAGAAACAGGAGTCGGAGATCAAGACCCGTTTTTTCACCAATATATCGCACGAGATACGCACACCGCTAACCATGATTGTCTCTCCAATTGAAAATCTGATACAGAGTAAATCAACTCCCGAGGCGGTTCAAAAACAGCTTATACTTGTTTCCAAAAATACGAAACGGCTGTTAAACATGGTAAATCAAATTCTTGATTTTCAAAAGATGGAACAATCCCCACTCACAGTTAGTAAGATCGCAATAGGTCCATTCGTGGAAAATCTGTATGAGAATTATACAAACAATGCGAATCTGAAAAAAATAGACTATCGTTTTGAAAACAGGGTGGGAGACCAGTTGATATGGGTAGATGCCGAAGCGCTAGAAAAAATTGTGGTGAATCTTCTTTCCAATGCGTTCAAGTATACACCTCCGGGAAAATTGATCTGTGTGACATTGTCCCATGTTAACGATGAAGTTGCCTTGCAGGTGAGGGATACCGGTATCGGCATCAATAAAGAAAGAATGGGGAGGTTGTTTCGGCGTTTTGAGTCTTTCAACGAAGATCCAAGTAAGCCAAGTACCGGCATCGGATTATCCATCGTAAAGGAAATGGCCGAGAAGCATCGTGCCAGGATAGAAGTGGAAAGCGAAGAGAATAGGGGCAGCAGGTTTACCGTGTTCTTCAAGAAAGGGATATCGCATTTTGGTACTGACGTGACCATTGACGATACTTTCAGAGCGGTAACGATAGACGAGATGCAAAGAGAAGATCTTAATGAACAGACCCCTCTCCTTCTCGCGGAGGAGATCAGTGGGCACCCTACAGTACTGCTGGTAGAGGACGACGACGATCTAAGGCAGTTTATCCGGTCCATTCTTGAAGATGAATATGAGGTGCATGAAGCGTCGAATGGAAAAGAGGGATTTGAAAAGGCTCTGGATCTTATTCCCGATTTTATTGTCAGTGATATCATGATGCCGGAAGTAGACGGGATTGAGCTGCTCGAAAAGGTACGAACTAATATTCATACCAGTCATATTCTCTTTCTGCTGCTCACGGCAAAAACAACCCTCGATAGCAAACTGGAGGGTTTTGGACAAGGAGCGGATGAGTACATTACCAAGCCTTTCAGCGTCTCTTATTTCAAGGCGAGGGTCAAAAATCTGTTACAACGTCGAAGCGAATTACAGCGTTATTACAGAGACAGAACAAACTCTTCGCCTGTTGTCATGTCTCGGGCAAGTCAGACCACAGACGTCCCTTTCAACGAAAAAGACCTAGCCTTTATCCGGACCGTAAACGAATTTATTGAATCGCGTCTGGGTAACAGTGATTTTGTGATTGAAGATATGGCGGTGGAAATGGGAATGAGTCGTACCGTTTTTTTTAAAAAAATGAAAGGTCTCACAGGACTTGCTCCTATTGAATATGTGCGCGACGTGTTGATGCAGCATGCATCAGAATTGCTGGCGAAGGGCGGCTATGCGATCAAAGAGGTGTCGTATATGGTGGGAATGAACGATGCCAAATATTTCACCAAGTGTTTCAAGAAAAAGTTTAATATGACCCCTAGCGAATATAAAAGTTTCTACAGCAGAGAGAAGATCGTCAAATGAAACGAATCTGGGTGTGGATGCCGTGGAAAAGGGAAGATTCTCGGTGAAAGAACCGGCCGGCTGTGTTCGATCACAGTTGATCAATTAATGAATGTTTCGTTGTCCGCACCGGAAAGATATACGACGTATAATTTTTGTATCCACCTGAAAATAGCCTATGATCAGGCTAGTAGTTATAAATTCTTTAAAAATTACAGGCGTGGTGGGTTGTAAATTAAATTTTCAAGGCATTGCTCAAAATTAAATAAAATGTCTAACTTTGGATTCTAAACTGGTCTGATAGCAAGTGCGTGCTCGAGAACAACAAATTATAAACGAATTAATTTTAAAATATATATCCTATGAAGAGTTTTATTCATAAAGATTTCTTGCTACAAACCGATGCTGCAAGAGAGCTGTATCATGATCATGCGGAAAAACAGCCCATTATCGATTACCATTGTCATTTAAATCCGGCGTATATCGCGAAGGATCATACATTTGATAACCTGGGCCAGTTGTGGCTGGAGGGCGATCATTACAAGTGGCGTGCCATGCGTACCAACGGGGTTGAGGAAAGGTACTGTACAGGAAAGGATACCTCCGACTGGGAAAAGTTTGAAAAATGGGCCGAAACGGTTCCTTACACCATGAGAAATCCATTATACCACTGGACTCATCTGGAGTTGAAAAGGACTTTTGGAGTGGATAAGCTTCTGAATCCCGATGTGGCCAGGGAGATATATGATGCATGTACGGAAAAACTTCGTACCCCGGAATATTCCGCCCGGGGGTTGATGAGAAAATTCAATGTGCAGGTAGTTTGTACCACGGATGACCCGGCAGACACCCTGGAGCATCATCTTGCATTGAAAAAAGAGGGCTTTGAGATAAAAGTACTTCCTACATGGCGTCCGGATAAAGCCATGGCAGTGGAAAATCCGGAAGAGTACCGGACATATTTGGAAAAATTATCGGAAGTATCCGGTATTACAATCAGCAAGTACAGTGATCTGATTGGTGCGCTCCGTAACCGTCATGACTTTTTTGCGAGTGCGGGATGCAAATTGTCTGATCACGGTATTGAGGAGTTCTACGCAGAACCATATACAGAAACAGAGATTGCTCAAATTTTCAATAAAGTATATGGTGGCAATAAACTGACAAAAGAGGAGATATTGAAATTTAAATCGTCCATGTTGCACGAAGGCGCGTTGATGGATTGGGAAAAGGGGTGGACGCAGCAGTTCCATTATGGTGCTATCCGGAACAACAATACGCGACTGTTTAAACAGCTGGGGCCGGATACAGGGTTCGACTCCATCGGTGATTTTACCGTCGCAAAAGCAATGAGCCGTTTCCTCGATCAACTCGACAAAGACAACAAGCTGGCAAAAACCATTATCTATAATCTTAATCCCCGCGACAATGATCTCATAGCAACCATGATCGGAAACTTTCAGGATGGATCGGTGGCAGGGAAAATACAGTTCGGGTCGGGTTGGTGGTTCCTCGATCAAAAAAACGGTATGGAGGCACAAATGAACTCACTCTCCAATCTGGGGCTTCTGAGCCGGTTTGTGGGAATGCTTACCGACTCGCGCAGCTTTGTTTCTTACCCGAGACATGAATATTTCCGTCGTATCTTGTGTAATCTCATTGGCAATGATATAGAGAACGGGTTGTTGCCTGCTTCGGAAATGAATTTCCTTGGGAAAATGGTGGAAGACATATCCTACAGGAATGCGAAAAACTTTTTTAATTTTTAAATACAGATATAATGAAACTAGGAAAATACAGTATTGGCGTGGGTGACCGTTTCGCTCATCAGGGAAAAGCTCAGTTGAAAGCTATCATGAGGGCAAACGAGAAGGGGTTGAATATTAGCCCTGTATGGAATAAGTCAAACCGGGAACACATCTATGTGGGAACAGAACCCGCCGACACACGCAATGAAGCCGATGAGGCTGTGAAGGCACTGGGTTTTACAGGCTCTTACTTTGTAGATGCAGATCATATTAACCTGAATACAGTAGCCAAATATGTGGCTGTGTCAGATTTTTTCACGCTCGATGTTGCTTCATTTATTGGCAAAGAAAGCAGCAAGGAGGAAGTAGATACTTTTGTAACTTCATGTAAAGAATATTTGGGAGAACTCCGGATTCCGGGAATGGAAAAACCGTTACATGTCACCTCAGCCTTGTTGACCGAAATTGCCGGCAAATTTCTGGCAGCCACACAGCATGCATCAGAGATATATGGCTATCTGAAAAAAGAGAAGGGTGAAGGCAATTTTATTACCGAGGTTTCCATGGATGAGGTTGAGTCACCCCAGACACCCATCGAGATGCTTTTCATCTTGAAAATGCTGGCCGATAAAGGTGTCCCTGTGCAGACGATTGCTCCCAAATTTACCGGACGATTCAATAAGGGCGTGGATTATGTGGGTAATCTGGATCAGTTTGCCAAAGAGTTTGAAGAGGATGTACTGGTGATTGATTTTGCCGTGAAGGAGTTTGGGCTGCCCGAAGAATTGAAACTGAGTGTTCATTCGGGGAGCGATAAGTTTTCTATCTATCCGATTATGGCGGAGGTTATCCGGAAATACGACAAAGGGCTGCATCTCAAAACTGCCGGTACAACCTGGCTGGAGGAAGTAATCGGTTTGGCTGTAGCAGGCGGCGAAGGCCTGGAGTTGGCAAAGAAGATTTATGAAAACTCCTATAATAGGCAGAAAGAGCTATGCGCTCCCTATGCCGATGTGATTGATATCGACGATTCTGAACTTCCTTCCGTAGAAGAGGTAAATGGATGGTCAAGTGAAAAATTTGCGAACACACTTCGTCATATTCCGGGGCATGCCGATTATAATTCCAATTTCCGCCAGTTGATTCACGTAGCTTATAAGGTGGCAGCCGAGATGGGAATGGACTATACCGATCTGTTGATAAAATATGCCGATGTCATCGGATCGTGTGTGGAGGAGAATATTTACGACAGACACTTACGAAGACTATTTTCGATTTAATAACAATGGATGGTGCTGATAAGTTTCCGTGCCAATTTCTCGTTTTTAGAAGGAACTTTCACGTGATTCGATACTAACAAGCCGGACAATTGACTTATATTTGTCAGCATCAACCACTAAAAAAAATATTATGTACGATTTTTTTGATATCAGAGGAAAAGTAATCGCCATCACAGGAGGTACTGGCGTTTTGGGCAGGTCGATGGTTGAATACCTGGCTGCTCATGGGGCTCATGTGGCTGTAATGGCCCGCAATCTTGAAAAAGGTAATCAGTTAATCAGGAAAGTGAAGGATGAAGGAGGAGAGGCCATGTTCCTGCAGACAGATGTCACGGATGAAACCGTATTAAAACAAAATGCCAGGGATATTGCAGAAAAATATGGCACCATTGATGTGTTGATCAACGGTGCAGGAGGCAATATGCCGGGAGCGACCATCGGTCCGAACAACAATATTTTTGACCTGAAGATGGATGATTTCCGCAAGGTCGTTGATCTGAACCTGATGGGAACCGTCATGCCTACGGTTGTTTTTGCCGAATATATGGTAAAAGCGAAAAAAGGAAATATCGTGAACATCTCTTCCGCCTCTGCCTTACGCCCGCTCACACGGGTGGCCGGCTACGGAGCTGCCAAGGCTGCAGTAACCAATTTTACCAAATATATGGCCGGCGAGTTGGCTACCAAGTTTGGTGAGAATTTTCGTGTGAATGCCTTGTGTCCCGGATTTTTTATCACGGAGCAAAACCGGACACTACTCACCAATCCGGATGGATCTTATTCCGATCGTGGAAACACCATCATCGCTCATACTCCATTCCGCCGTTTCGGTGTGCCTGAAGATTTGTTGGGAACACTTCACTATTTGGTCAGCGATGCTTCCAAATTTGTCACAGGAACGGTGGCAATTGTAGATGGCGGCTTCGATGCTTTCAGTATTTAATGTTGTGTAATCAGTTATCAGTAAATAAAATATGTCACTCAAACTAAGAAAGGAATTCAAATATTCACTGGTTGTCCCCACCAGCATGGGTGTGCGGATTACACCGGTGAATGCGCAGCCGGTGCAGAGTACGAACCTGTTTCAGATGCAGGCTACCAGTGCCGAAACAAATGTGGCCAGCATCTCCTCTTATCTGGGTCTGCCGGTAAAGGTGCTTACTACTTTTGTGAAAGACAGTCCTATTGCTGCCTTCATCAAAGCCGATCTGCGAGCACGTAACATGGACTACGAAGGACCGGAAGTGCCACAGGGCGATCCCTGGGGCTATCGTCATCAGTTCAATATCGCCGACAGCGGTTTTGGACTGCGCGGCCCGCGTGTGCAGAATGACCGTGCCGGTGAGGTGGGAAGAACGTTGAACGTAAAAGATTTTGACCTCGAACGAATTTTCGGCGTGGAGGGAGTCCAGATTGTACATCTCTCCGGACTGATTGCTGCGCTGTCTCCCGAAACAAGTAATTTTTGCCTGGAGATCGCCCGCTATGCAAAAAAACATGGCACGTTGATTTCCTTTGATCTCAATCACAGAGCTTCTTTCTGGAAAGGACGGGAGAGAGAGCTGCACGAAGCCTTTACCGAAATAGCCTCTCTCGCTGATATCCTTATCGGCAATGAAGAAGATTTTCAGTTGTGTCTTGGCATTGAAGGTCCCAAAGCAGGGGGTGAAAATATCGGAGATACCATGGATGCCTTCAAAGGAATGATTCTGAATGCGAAGCAGGCATTCCCGAATGTATCGGTCTTTGCAAACACGCTTCGTGAAGTGATCAGTGCCAATGAACATCTCTGGGGAGCCATTGTTTATGAAAATGGAACATGGCATGAAGCTCCTCTGCGCACCATCAATGTGATGGACCGCATTGGGGGGGGCGATGGATTTGTGGGCGGACTGCTCTACGGCATCCTCAAAGAGATGTCGCCCGAAAAATGGATTCAGTTTGCATGGGCAAGTGGCGCTCTGGCAACAACCTTCCTGACCGACTATGCGCAACCGGCCGACGAAGAGGTGATCTGGAGTATCTGGAACGGTAACGCACGCGTAAAAAGATAATCAAAAGAACAAACAATAATTTATGAAAGAAAAAGCAGATATTGGATTGATCGGATTGGCCGTAATGGGTGAGAATTTGGTCCTGAATATGGAAAGTAAAGGCTATACTGTGGCTGTCTTTAACAGGACAGTTGCCAAAGTGGACGACTTTCTGGCAGGGAGAGGTAAAGGCAAAAACTTTATCGGAGCCCACTCACTCGAGGAATTTGTGGCTTCCATTGAAAGGCCACGCAAAGTGATGATGCTGGTAAAAGCGGGCAAGCCGGTAGATGATTTTATTGAACTGCTCATTCCGCTGCTCGAGCCAGGCGACATCATCATCGATGGTGGAAACAGCCATTTCCCCGATACGATGCGTAGGACAAAATATGTGGAAAGTAAAGGGCTGCTCTATGTGGGTACCGGTGTTTCCGGTGGTGAAGAGGGAGCATTGAAAGGCCCGTCGATGATGCCGGGGGGATCACCCGAAGCCTGGCCGCACGTGAAAGAGATCTTTCAGTCGGTGGCAGCCAAGGTGGACGGAGGCGTTCCCTGCTGCGACTGGGTAGGAGAGAACGGTGCGGGACACTTCGTGAAGATGGTGCACAACGGCATTGAGTACGGCGATATGCAGATCATCAACGAAGCGTATCACCTGATGAAAGATTTGCTGGGTATGGACGCCTTTGAGCAGCACGAAGTGTTTAAAAAATGGAATAAAGGTGTCCTGGATTCCTATCTGATTGAGATTACCACCGATATTCTCGACTTTAAAGACGAAGATGGTTCCCCGTTGGTGGAGAAAATTCTCGATACTGCCGGCCAGAAAGGTACCGGAAAATGGACTGCCGTCTCGGCACTCGATTTGGGTATTCCTCTCACGCTGATCGGAGAATCTGTTTTTTCACGCTGTCTCTCGGCTCAGAAAGATCTGAGGGTAAAGGCCTCGAAAACACTTACAGGGAAGAAGCCCGACTTCAAGGGTGATAAACAGCAGTTTATTGACGATCTCGAAAACGCTATTTATGGTGCCAAGATCATCTCATATGCACAGGGATACGACCTGATGATGGAAGCTGCCAGAGAGTATGGCTGGAATCTCAACTACGGAGGAATCGCATTGATGTGGCGCGGTGGATGTATCATCCGTTCCCGCTTTTTGGGGGACATCAAAAAAGCATTTGACAACAACCCCGCACTGGAGAATTTGCTGCTTGACCCCTTCTTCAAGAATGCGGTACAGTCGGCCGAAGAGAGCTGGCGCAGAGTATGTGCCACGGCATTGTTGAACGGCATTCCCGTACCGGCCATCACCTCGGCTATGTGCTACTACGACGGTTTCCGCAGCGAGCGTCTACCGGCAAACCTGTTGCAGGCACAACGGGATTACTTTGGCGCTCATCAGTATGAACGCCTCGACAGTCCACGTGGAAAATTCTTCCATACCGACTGGACAGGTCGTGGTGGAAATACTGCTTCTACAACATACGATGTATAATTGTAAATAAACTGCGACAGACTGGTCCTCTTCATCCGATGTAACCGGCAGGTTATGCGAGGGTGACCGGTTTGTTGCAGATAAATGATCGACACAAAGCAATGATTTATTACGAAAAAGGTTCCTCTCAAACAGATTTGTCGGGTGACGATCTGCAGAAGGGGCTGTATGAAGCATTTGACAAACTGGGGGAACGGCAGAAAATTCTGGCCGTTCCGCCTGATTATACCCGTCTTCCCAGCAGAGCGGGAGAACTGACAGAAATGACATGGAAGTACTATGGTGAAAAACTGACCGATATCCTTCCTGCATTGGGTACACATACGCCCATGACAGCACACCAGATCAGCCACATGTTCGGCGAAACACCGGAAACACTTTTTCGGGATCACGACTGGCGCAACGACGTGCTCACCATGGGTGAGGTACCGGCAGAATACATCCGGGAGGTATCGGAAGGAAAGGTCGATTTCTCCTGGCCGGCTCAGGTTAACAAGCTGCTGGTGGAAGGTGGGTTCGATCTGATTCTTTCCATTGGACAGGTCGTCCCGCACGAAGTAGTGGGTATGGCGAACTACAACAAAAATATCCTGGTGGGTACCGGGGGAAGCGAAGGAATCAACAAGAGCCACTATATCGGTGCCGTCTATGGCATGGAGCGGATGATGGGGCGTGCCGATACACCGGTACGGCGCGTGTTCAACTATGCCACCGAGAAATATTTGAAAGATCTGCCCATTATCTACGTGCTCACCGTGGTAGGTGTCAATGAAAAGGGAGAACAACAGACATACGGATTGTTTGTGGGAGATGACCTCGAAGTGTTCGACCGTGCCGCAAAACTGTCACTGGAAGTCAATTTTGTGATGGTCGACAAGCCGTTACAAAAAGTAGTAGTGTGGCTCGACCCCACGGAATTCAAAAGCACCTGGCTGGGGAACAAATCGATCTACCGTACCCGGATGGCTATTGCCGATGAGGGAGAGCTGATCGTCCTGGCACCGGCACTGAAAGAATTCGGAGAGGACAAAACAATAGACCGGCTGATTCGCAAGTATGGTTATTTTGGTACACCACATACCTTGAAGGCGGTCTCCGAAGATCCGGAACTCCGCGATAACCTGGGCGCAGCCGCGCACCTCATTCATGGTTCGTCGGAAGGTAGATTTTCCATCACCTATTGTCCGGGCAAAGGAACTGAAAACCTCACCCGGAAAGAAATTGAAAGCGTGGGATTTCAGTGGGGAGACATCGATGAGACCCTGCAGAAGTATGATGTTTCCCTCCTCAAGGAGGGATTCAATACCCTTCCGGACGGGGAGGAAATTTACTACATTTCCAGCCCGGCACTCGGATTATGGGCATACAAAGACCGGTTTGAATAATCCACATTGCCCGAAAATAAAGCTTCTGGAGAGGAAATGGAATCATTCATTTTTCTCCTAAGGCTTTTTTTTATATATCTTTGAACCTCCGTATCTGGATCGGTAAATTGAAAAACAACAATTAATATAATTATCATGACAACAAGAAGAGAGTTTCTCAGAAATGCAGCATTGGCATCTGCGGGATTGGCCATGGGAGGTATATCGACCAAAATGAATGCCGCAAGCTACAACAGGGTGGTGGGTGCCAATAAGAAAGTGAACCTTGCCCACATTGGTGTCGGCAACAGAGGGTGGGAGATCATGAACGATTTCGATAAAACCGGACTGGCCAACGTGGTTGCCCTGTGCGATGTTGATCTGGGTGCAGAACACACAAAGAAAGCACTTGCCAAATTCCCCAACGCGAAACGCTTCCGGGACTTCCGCGAGATGTTCGACAAGATGGGCAACGAGATTGAGGCGGTGGCCATTGCCACGCCCGACTTTGCGCATTTTCCTGCCGTGATGATGGCGATGTCCGAAGGCAAGCATGTATATGTGGAGAAGCCGCTGAGCCGCACTTTCCTGGAGTCGGAACTGATCATGAAGGCAGCCCGGAAGTATCCCAAAGTGGTTACCCAGATGGGAAACCAGGGGCACTCCGAGGCCAACTACTTTCAGTTCAAGGCCTGGAAGGAAGCCGGCATCATCAAGGATGTGACGGCGATCACGGCCCACATGAACAACCCGCGCCGGTGGCACGGCTGGGATCCGGACATCAAGAAGTTTCCCGCCGCAGAACCGGTTCCCGAAACACTGGACTGGGATACCTGGCTAATGGCGCGCGACCATCATGATTTCAACAAGGATTTCCACTACGGGCAGTGGCGTTGCTGGTATGATTTCGGCATGGGGGCGCTGGGCGACTGGGGCGCACATATCATTGATACGGCCCACGAGTTTCTGGAGCTTGGACTGCCGGAGGAGGTAACCCCTCTGTGCCTGAGCGGACATAACGATTACTTCTTCCCGATGTCGAGCACCATTGAATTTAAATTTCCGAAACGTGGCAAGATGCCACCGGTGGTGATTACCTGGTACGATGGATTGGATAACATTCCTGCCGTACCGGATGGGTACGGCGTGTCAGAGATCGATCCCAATATTCCGACTGTGGCGGGTGGAAAGATCCAGCCGGCGAAGCTGAATCCCGGGAAAGAGATCTACAGCAAAGAACTCACCTTCAAAGGAGGCTCGCACGGCAGCACGCTGAGTATTATCCCCGGTGAGAAGGCGAAAGAGATGGAGAAGAAGCTTCCGGAAGTGCCGGAGAGTCCTTCCAACCACTTCGCCAACTTCCTGCTGGCTTGCCAGGGCAAAGAAAAAACTCGCTCCCCGTTCGAGGTGTCTGCACCGTTGAGTCAGGTGTTCTGCCTGGGTGTGGCAGCACAGCGGCTGAACCGTAAAATTGTGTTCGACAGAGAGACCAAACGAGTGACCAACGACGCCTTTGCGGATGCCTTCCTCACGGGTGAACCGCCCAGAAAAGGCTGGGAAGATTTTTATAAGATTTGAGTCGGCGGTACGGATTTAAAAAAACGGGTGCTAAAGACCAATTGTTCGCAAAAAAAGAAATTTATTGATCCATAACATAACAAGAAGAAAATGAAAAAAAACAGTTTGTTAATTTTAGTGATGACAGCATTACTCGTATCCTGTTCACAAGGACCGAAGTGGCAGGAGTTGTTTAACGGAAAAGATCTGCAAGGGTGGGAGAAGTTGAATGGTACTGCCGAGTATAAGGTGGAAGACAATGCCATCATCGGCATTTCTCAAATGAATACGCCCAATACCTTTTTGGCGACAACCGAAAAATACGACGATTTTATTCTTGAGTTTGAATTTAAAGTAGACGACGGATTAAATTCGGGTGTGCAATTCAGGAGCAATAGCCTGCCAGATTACAGGGATGGTCGCGTTCATGGTTATCAGTTTGAAATAGATCCTTCCGATCGTGCATGGACGGGCGGTATTTACGACGAAGCGCGGCGCGGATGGCTTTATCCGATGAATTACAACCCAGAAGGAATGAAGGCATTTAAGCACAGTGAGTGGAACAGTGCCCGTATTGAAGCCATTGGCAATTCTATCCGCACCTGGGTAAACGGTGTCCCTTGCGCCAATATCCTGGATGATACCACTCCGTCAGGGTTCATCGCCCTGCAGGTACATTCCATCGGGAAGGCCGAACTGGAAGGAAAGACCGTTGCGTGGCGCAATATCCGCATCCTTACGGATGAGCTTGATAAGTACAAAACAGCCGACGATGAGAATGTAATGCAGATAAACCAGGTGGCCAATACAATCTCTGACCGTGAAGCTGCCGATGGATGGAAATTGCTCTGGGATGGCAAGACCACCGAAGGATGGCGTGGTGCCAAGAGAGACGATTTTCCCGATCTGGGATGGTCGATTGACAATGGCATGCTGAAAGTACACAAAAGTGATGGTGGTGAGTCAACGAACGGCGGTGATATTGTTACGACCCGTCCTTACAAAAACTTTATGCTGAAAGTCGACTTTAAGATCACCGAAGGTGCCAACAGCGGGATCAAATATTTTGTCGATACCAACCTGAATAAAGGAGAAGGATCAGCCATAGGTTGCGAATTCCAGATTCTGGATGATCAGAATCATCCGGATGCCAAGATGGGGACCAATGGCAATAGAACGTTGGGGTCACTCTACGACCTGATTGCAGCTCCTGCGGACAAGCCATTCCGGAAGGGATTCTTCAATACCGCCATGGTGGTCGTAGAAGGCAATCACGTGGAACATTGGTTGAATGGTGTGAAAATTGTGGAATATGACCGCAACAACGATGCATGGAACAAATTGGTACAGACCAGCAAGTACAAGGACTGGCCCAATTTTGGTAATGCCGAAGAGGGTTTGATTCTTTTACAGGATCATGGAAATGAAGTCCTGTTTCAGAATATTAAAATAAAAGAATTGTAATTAGGTGTGCAATACATCATTTCCCATGAGACCGCCGGCCACCCTCCGGCGGTTTTTTGATATCTCTATATAAACTCATTTTTCAGTGATTCCACCCACTTTTCCAAACGCTCCTGCGTAAGGTCGTACTCGTTGTCCTCATCAATGGGTAAACCTATCCACGTACCCTCAATTACCGCGGTGGAACTGTCGTAGGTGTATCCTTCATCTGCTACCTGACCCACAATCCGTACTTTATCCTTTATTTCATCATATACCACTTTCATCGATTCTGCAAAACTTGTCGAATAGGATGCACTGTCTCCCAGCGCAAAAATAGCTACTTTTTTTCCGGCCAAATCCATCCTCGCAAATGAAGGAAGGAAACCTTCCCAGTCGTCCTGCAAGTCGCCTATACCTGTTGTGGATGTACCTATTACATAGTAGGGATAGTCTTTTATTTCATCGAGTGTTACTTCCAATACATTAAATATGTCTGCTTTGCCGTCGAAGAGATCCTGTACCTGCCTGGCTACCGATGCAGCATTTCCGCCTGACGAGCCGTATAATATGGCTATATTATTCATTGTTGTTTGTCTTTGCTTAGTGGATAAACATTTTAAGAAAGAAAATGTTTGTAAGGAGGACAGACAAGCATTTTTTTTCTTTTGAGTTTTACTGAAAATGTGTTACTTTTGCATCCGTTACGGCGCGGTAGTTCAATGGATAGAATAGAAGTTTCCTAAACTTTAGATTCGGGTTCGATTCCCGGCCGTGCTACTGAGGATGAATAATAAATTAAGGAAGGGGCTGTCTCAAAAGAAAGGCAGCCTCTTTTTTTAGTATCAAATTTTTCTTAAAAAAACCTCCTCAAATATTGTTATTTAAACCACTTTTTCATATCTTTATGTCTATATATCAAACACATAAGATATGGCTAAGCCTAAGTTTAAATCCTATAATCAAGGTCAAGTAAGTCTTTTCCCTCCCACTCTGGATGAAAAGGTCCCTCAAAACTCTCCTGCCCGTATCATTAATCAAATTGTGGATAACCTGGACTTGAGTAAAGTCTTCGACACGTATAAAGGTGGGGGTACAACTGCCTATAATCCACGCATGATGCTTAAAGTTGTTCTATACGGCTATCTGAACAATATTTATTCAAGTCGTAAGATCGAGCAGGCACTTACTGATCGAGTTAGTTTCATGTGGCTCTCAGGCAATCAAACACCTGACCATAACACCATAAACCGTTTTCGTTCATCCCATTT
Organism: Proteiniphilum sp. LBM24028; assembly: GCF_056629195.1. Taxonomy (NCBI): domain Bacteria; kingdom Pseudomonadati; phylum Bacteroidota; class Bacteroidia; order Bacteroidales; family Dysgonomonadaceae; genus Proteiniphilum; species Proteiniphilum sp. LBM24028. Next base: position 3,524,013 of record NZ_CM152817.1, read on the forward strand.
AAAAGACTCAATACATGAGGTCTTTACCCAGGTAGTGGTTATGCTTGTTGAAATGGGTTGTTTAAGCCTTGAAGTGGCATATGTTGACGGGACCAAAATTGAATCACGAGCCAACCGCTACACTTTTGTCTGGCGTAAATCCATTGAAAAATACAAAGAGAGACTCGAAGAAAAGATACTTAAAGTCCTTGGAATGATTGAGGAGGGTATCGCCCAGGATAATAACCCTGAGGATGATCCACCTACACCATTCAACAGCGAAGAGTTAAGAAAGCGTGTTGCTCAGATTAATAAAGAGAACCGGAGCAAAGAAGAACAAAAAGCAATAAAGACACTTGAGAACAAGCTTTTACCTAAACTTGAAGAGTATGAGCGGCATTTAGATACTCTGGCAAATCGTAATAGTTATTCCAAGACAGACTGCGATGCAACCTTTATGCGTATGAAAGAGGATCATATGCTCAATGGACAGCTAAAGCCTGCATATAATGTTCAGATAAGTACAGAGAACCAGTTTATAAGCCATTATGATTTTTATCCAAACCCCACCGATACATTAACACTGATTCCCTTTTTGAATGGATTTGAGAATCGTTATAATATTTTGCCCGTCAAGGTTGTGGCTGACTCAGGTTATGGTAGTGAAGAAAACTATGAGTTTATGCAGGGGAATGATATTGAGCCATTTGTAAAGTTCAACTACTTTCATAAAGAACAGAAAAGGGCATTTAAAAAGAACGGCTTTCTCTCTCAAAACCTTTATTATAACGCGGATGAAGATTACTATGTTTGTCCCATGGGTCAGCACATGAACAAGGTAGGAAAGAAAAGAAGCAAAACAGCTAGTGGGTACACATCAACAGCAACTATTTACGAGGCGAAAAACTGTAAGGGTTGTCCTTTGAAATGTCTCTGTAGTAATGCAAAAGGCAATAGAAGGGTGGAAGTAAATCATAACCTTAACCGCCATAAACAGAAAGCAAGGGAACTGTTGACATGCGAAGAAGGAATTTATCATCGAAGTCAGCGTCCTATAGAACCGGAGTCAGTGTTCGGCCAAACTAAATCCAACAAACACTACAATAGGTTCAGACACTTTAATAAAGACAAGGTTTTGATGGACTTTGCAATCTTCGCTATCGCGTTTAACCTCGGAAAACTACACTTGAAGGGATTAGCCGATAAAGAAATACTCTATTTTTTGGAGAAATATGGTCATAAAGGAGATATTATTCTGTTTTTTATAAAAATAGAGATCAACTCTAAAAGTTTCTCATCAATTAATAACAACAATCAGAAAATAGCAGCATGAAAAATTAAAAAAGGAGCTGTCCTTTTGGAACAGCCCCTTTTCTTTTTAGGGCAATGCAAGAGAAATAGCTCTTCAAACATATTTCATAATCATTTACTCCCACTTCATTCCCCACGACAAGCAACTGATTACGTATACAAGTTGTGTGCGTGGGTCTTGTGTGTTTAGCTGTTCAAAGTTTAGAAAAACAGTTGAAATGTAGGCCGGTGTCATATCTCCTGCTCTTTGTAGGTCGGTATGCAGCTCTGCCAGTTGTGGAAACTCTTTTCCCATATCGGCTAGAAAATCGATAAATTTGCTGTTTGTTGTCAAACTTGAAATCAATTTGCAATCGCATGTGTCACGGGAAGTAGAAATACCGGTAACCCAAATGGAACGAAAAGTCCCGATATGGAGTGCGTCCAGCAGTTTTGTACGCGCTTGGATGGATAGTGGAAAACTTTTTGGGCCTTCCAACATCATAAAATCCACCAGTTGTTTGTTAAACATGGTGTAGGCCTCAGATTTCGCCTTGACGGAAGCACCGGACTGAACACCGATTTCTTCTTCAAACAAATGTAACAACGTTTGCAAATCTGCCACCTCCTGTCCGGAAAAATGAACGGTTACGGAAGAGTAATCTGCCAGGTTATCTGACGGTTTCCCGCATCCCAATACGAGAAAGGCAATAAATAGTAAAATACAAGGAAACTTTCCAATCATTTTTACGGAATCTTTACTGTATGTGATATCTCAATCCTCTTCAATCCGCATGAAATCTTAAGAAGATTTGCTGCAAATTTAGCAATATATGTAATCCGAGGCAATATTAAATATTGAGAGTGACCGATGGAATTATGCGGGAAGACTTTTTCATCACCTTCTCCGAAGAATCTGAAGGCAGATGAAAGATACTCTTCAGCCACCCGGCCAGTCGACGTCCGGGTGACGACGTGACCGTTCCTACCGCCGGTTTCTGTGGTGTTGCCAAGGAGCGGATGGAAACGAAAAAAAGAAATGTACTGCTACGATTGGTCCTTCTGTACGAAAAACTGTCGAAGGAGGCGATCAAGAATGCATTGTTGAAAGGGTTACCCTCGCACCCGAACCCATTTAAGGAATCCCGCTTCGATCTAAAGCGGGATTTTTTGCGTTTGTTTTGTATCTTTGTCGGGAGTGTGAATGATAATGAAAAGCAAGTAATATTGTAACGATGAAAAGGAATCTTTTATTGATCTTTTGTGCCATGATTCTCCTGATGATGACCGCCTGCGGACAGAAGAGTGCTGAGAGCGAATGGATTTCACTCTTCAACGGAAAGGATCTGGCCGGATGGACACCCAAAATCACCGGCTATGAAGCAGGTGACAACTTCGGTAATACCTTCAGGGTGGAAGATGGATTGCTCAAGGTCCGCTATGATCAATATGATCAATTCGATGGACGTTTCGGGCACCTCTTTTATCAGGATGAACTTTCGCATTACAAGCTGCGGGTAGAGTATCGCTTCGTGGGAGATCAGTGTCCCGGAGGAGAGGGATGGGCTTACCGCAATTCCGGTGTCATGGTTCATGGTCAGCGTCCCGAGACGATGATGTTCGATCAGGATTTTCCCACCTCGGTGGAGGTACAGCTTCTGGGAAGCGACTCGCTGGTTGAAAGGACCAATATGAACGTCTGTACACCCGGCACCAATATTGTAATGAATGGTGATCTAAGGCTGGAGCATTGTATCAACTCCACTTCCGGACTCTTCTTCGGTGATGACTGGGTTACAGCAGAAATCGAAGTCAGAGGCAATGAGGTGATCTATCACGTAATAAATGGTGATACCGTGCTGCATTACAACCATCCACAATTGGATGAGCGGGATGCTACCTATGCACGGCTGATTGAGTTGAATGGAGGTGACAAGATGTTACACAAGGGGACGATTTCACTACAAAGCGAAAGCCACCCCGTCGACTTCAGGAAGGTGGAATTACTTATTCTGGAATGATTTTCCTTATTGAGCAGCGACATTGAGCGCTATCTTGCCTCGTCACCAGGTAAAAAAAGAGAAGCCGTCTTTTGGGGACGGCCTCTTAGTTATTGTAATCGAAATAGCGGGCTTAGTCTAACTGCGGTCCCGAAGGGATCAGCGCGAGGGCTGCTTCGTTATCACAGTATTGCTTGAAGTTTTCTATATACATGCCTGCCAGCTTTTTGGCTTTGGCTTCCCACTCGCTCTTATCGGCATAGGTGCTTCGTGGATCCAGAATGTCTGAAACGCCGTTCAGCTTCACGGGAGCAGTGAGGTTCATGACAGGAACATGGAATGTTTCAGCCTTTTCGATTGATCCGTCGATGATGGCATCAATGATGGCGCGGGTATCTTTCAGAGAGATGCGTTTTCCTGTTCCGTTCCAGCCCGTATTTACCAGGTAAGCTTTAGCATCATGCTCTTCCATTTTTTCGGCAAGACGTTGTGCATAGATGGTGGGGTGTACAGTTAGGAAAGCTTCACCAAAAGCGGGTGAGAAAGAAGGCTGTGGCTCAGTGATACCACGTTCGGTACCTGCCAGCTTTGAGGTAAATCCGCAGAGGAAGTGATATTGTGCCTGATTGGCATCCAGAATTGATACCGGGGGCAATACACCGAAAGCATCGGCAGAAAGATAGATGATCTTTTTGGCATGCCCTGCACGTGAAGGAAGCACAATCTTGCTGATGTGGTGGATCGGGTACGACACACGTGTATTTTCGGTAGTGGAGCCATCGGCGTAGTCGATGTTACCTTCATCATCCACTGTCACGTTTTCCAGCAAAGCATCACGGCGGATAGCTCTCCAGATGTCCGGTTCGTTTTCTTCACTCAGGTTGATTACCTTGGCGTAGCAACCCCCTTCATAGTTAAATACCCCGTTGTCATCCCAACCGTGCTCGTCATCTCCAATCAGAAAACGCTTCGGATCTGCAGAGAGTGTCGTTTTTCCTGTTCCCGACAAGCCGAAGAAAATTGCCACATCGCCATCTTTGCCTACATTGGCAGAACAGTGCATGGAAGCAATACCGCGCAAGGGCAGGTAGTAATTCATTAGCGAGAAGATGCCTTTTTTCATTTCACCACCATACCAGGTACCGCCGATCACCTGCATTTTTTCTGTCAGGTCGAACAAGGTGAAGTTTTCGGAGTTCAACCCGAATTCCTGCCATTTGTCGTTGGTTGTTTTGGAGCCGTTTAGGCAAACAAAATCGGGCTCGCCGTAATGGGTCAGTTCATAGTGTGAAGGACGGATAAACATGTTGGTCACGAAATGTGCCTGCCATGCCACTTCTACAATGAAACGCACTTTCATGCGGGTATCTTCATTTGTTCCGCAAAAAGTATCAACCACGTAGAGTTTTTCAGATTTAGAAAGCTGCTCTGTCACACGTCCTTTGCAATAATTGAATGCTTCTTTGGTGCAGGGACGGTTGATGGTACCATCCCACCAGAGCGTGTCCCGAGTTACGTCATCCTTTACAAAATATTTGTCTTTAGGTGAACGACCGGTGAATTTCCCGGTGTAAACAGCTGTGGCTCCGGTTTTTGTTAATTTGGCCTTTTCAAATCCCTCGTTTGCCGGATTCATTTCATCCTGAAACAGCGTCTCGTAGGAAGGATTGTGTACGATCTCAAAATCGCCCACAATACCATACTTGCTTAAATCTAAATTTACCATCTTGAAAAATTTTGGGTTTATTATTTATGATTGTATAAAACTCTTTTTTGATAAGTCCTAAAACAGTCGTACAAAAATATATAAATTCCTTCAAAAATAAAAGGAATTAAAGAAATATTTCTTTAATTGTAGCTCTTTTTCACCCGAAACACAGCTATGAACAAAAAAAGGCAGAAAATGTTCAATAAAAAGAAGAAAAACAATACCTTTGTTTTCCGGAAACAAAAAAGTATAGTCAGACAGAGAATGATAAAAATATACAACTTTTCGGATCATAAATCATTGCTTAATTCTTTTGTCCGTGAAATCAGAGACATCACAATTCAGGGAGACAGGCTTCGTTTTCGCCGGAATATTGAACGTATTGGTGAAATTATGGCGTATGAGATCAGCAAGGAGTTAAAGTACAGAAACCTTGAAATTACTACACCGCTTGCGGTGACAGAGGTAAATGTGCCGGATGAAGATATAGTTATTGCCACTATTTTGCGTGCCGGGCTTCCTTACCACCACGGAATGCTTAACTATTTCGATGGAGCGGAAAATGCGTTTGTTTCAGCCTACAGGAAATATAAAGAAACCGGTCATCAATCTTTCGACATTCACATAGAATATATAGCTTCCCCTTCCATTGACGGAAAAACATTGATCCTGACCGATCCGATGCTGGCCACTGGCAGCAGCATGGAACTTACCTACAGGGCGCTGCTCACCAAAGGTACCCCCTCCCATATCCACATTGCCACTATCATTGCGAGCCGGCAGGCCGTAGAGTATTGCGTAAAAATCTTTCCCCCCGAAAAGACTACAATATGGGCTGCAGCCATCGATCCGGAATTGAATGAGTCCGCCTATATTGTTCCGGGTATCGGAGATGCGGGGGATCTGGCTTACGGTGAGAAAATCTAATTGTAGAATTTTTTTTCGAATGCGCTAAAACCGGCCTGTTTCAGGATGAGACGGCGCCACACGGCCGACAGGAAGCCGCTTCCGTATCCAGTGGTTTGTATCCATGCGGCAACGATACTGTAACAGGCTATTTTGAACGATTTATACAGCCTCAGAGAATCTGTAAAGATGGCAAGGCTATAGAGAAGAGGAATAGCCAGCAGGAATGGGTAAAGCGCTGAAAGAAATAAGATAATTGTCATGACGATGACAAAAAGAGCGGGAAGGGCATGTACCGCTTTCAGTGAGCCGGGATGTTCCAGATACAGGTTTATGCGGGCTATACCGGAATTGTGGACTTGTTTAAAAAACTGTCGGTAGGTGGATCTTCTTTTATGATATACATAGGCTTCCGTAATGAGTGTTGTCCGGAAGCCGGCATCCAGCAACCGGAGACTGAAATCTATATCTTCACCGAAACGCATGCTGCCATAACCACCTAAGGCCTTAAATGCCGGTCGTGATACGCCCATGTTAAAACTGCGGGGGTAAAACCGGTCCATCGATCGTGACTTCCCTCTGATGCCGCCGGTTGTGAAAAAAGAAGTCATTGAATAGTTGATTGCCTTTTGTACAGTAGTAAATGAAGGCAGTGCGGCATCGGGACCCCCGTATGCATCTGTAAAGTTTTCTTGCAGCGAGCGGGAGACGGTCTCCATGTAATGTGGCGGGATAACACAGTCTGAATCGAAAAAAATAAGATAATCATTTTTTGCCCTCTCGGCACCTGCATTTCTGGAGAGACCAGGCCCGGAATTTGTTTTGTAAAAATAGGTAATATCCAGCCTGTCACGATATTTATCTACTACCGCATCGCTTTTCAGGGTAGAACCATCCTCCACAATAATCACTTCAAACTCCATGAAGGTTTGCTCACAAAGACTTGAAAGCAGTTCGTCCACTTCTTCGGGACGATTATAGAGCGGGATGATGATAGAGAAAGACATGCAATATTCATTTAAAACATACAAAACTAACGATTTTATTTCTAACTTACGTAAAAAAATCCCTGTCCTTATTTTTTCATCGTATTGTTTCACGAGAAAAAAACTCAACAGTTAAAAATATGTGAAAATGTTTGAATATTTAAAAAAACACTGTACCTTTGTCATTCTATATGATTTTGGGAAATTTCACGAAAATGAGACGTATAAAACCAAAAAGAATAGAATCGATAAAATAGGGTTGTATGGGTAAATGGACTAAAATATGCATCTATTGTTTCATTTTATGGAGCGCTATTTCATGTAATAGGGAGGGAGGTACCTCTATTAAAGGAAAAATAACCAGTCTTGATTTTCCCTATATTCTTGCATCTTATTTGTCGGCCGACACACTTGCCATCGATACCATTGCCATCGACAGTAGGGGAAGATTTAACTACAGATGTCATATTGATACACTGACTACCTTTTCTCTCTATTTGAATAATTACGAAAGTGCTGCGGTTGTTTTTGCCAATTCGGGAGAGAAGATCAGTGTGGATGGCGATGCACGGTTGCCTGATCTCATCAGAATAAAAGGAAATGAGATCAACAATGATCTTACCACTTTCAAGATAAACAACACCGACTTGCTTACCCAGCGGGGACAATTGTTGGCGAACCTGCTCATGGAAAAGAAATCTGACGTTGTTACAAACAACTCAATTACCCGCCATGACGAGATCGCGAAGTTGAATGTACTTAATCATGAACTGACGCTGAAGGCGGAAGAATTCATCAAAGAGCATCCGGCAAAATTTTCCAGTCTTATTCTGATCAGTAACTTTTTCATGAACAGCGATAATCCGAAGGCATTGAAAAGGGTATTGGATTATATAGAGGGTGATATAGAAAAAACACAGTTTGCAGCGAGGTTACGTTCTTATTCCGATAAGATAAATCTTTCTGCCGAAGGAGCGCAGATGCCTTATTTCCGGTTGACTGATAAAGATAATAAAGATATTTATTCTCACGATTTTCAGGGAAAATTTCTGCTTCTGTCATTTATCTCTACTGCAGGAATTGAATCCCGGGAAACGGTCGCACTTCTGAAAAATGAATATGCCAACGTGAACAAAGACAGTGTGTCGTTTGTCACGATTTATATAGATTCCGATATTTACCCCATTAACTATGCTGTGAATGACTCTATTCCGTGGACCGTTGTCCCTGAAAAGAAAAGTTGGGGATCAGATATTGTGGAAACTTTCAATGTGCAATTCATTCCTTTCAATGTGCTGATTGCACCTGACGGTACCATTAAGGTACGTAATGTTCCCGCCCAGGGAGTGGTGGATGTGATCGGAAAAAATTCCGGAAACTAAGTATCATACAACGTATGTTGCATGCTGGTCAAATTGTTTGGAGCGGCTGTACAGGGTATCAATGCCACGCTCATTACCATTGAAGTAAACTGTTCGAGAGGTATCCGTTTCATGCTCGTGGGGCTTCCGGATACATCCGTAAAAGAGAGTCATGAAAGAATTGTCTCTGCCCTGGAGGTCAATGGCTTGAAATTCCCCCGACAGCAGATAGTTATCAATATGTCGCCTGCCGATATCCGTAAAGAGGGTTCGGCGTACGATCTGCCTTTGGCTGTTGGTATTCTGGCAGCTTCAGGTTCCGTTAGCCCTGAAAAGCTGAATGATTATGTGATGATGGGAGAGTTGTCGTTGGATGGTAGTATTCTTCCGCTCAGAGGAGCTCTTCCTGTTGCCATCATGGCAAAAGAAAAAGGGTTCAGGGGATTTATCCTGCCTTCAGCCAACGCGAAAGAAGCGGCTGTAGTAAAAGGATTGACAGTATATGGCATGGACAATATTCGTGAGGTAGTCGGTTTTTTTAACGGGCTACACATCCCGGCACCCACCCTGGTAGACATAGTACGTGAATTTCAGGAAGGAGGTAATGCTTTTGATTCCGATTTCTCTGATGTGAAGGGACAGGAAAATGTGAAACGTGCACTGGAGGTAGCTGCTGCAGGCGGGCACAACATAATCATGGTGGGGCCGCCCGGGTCGGGTAAATCGATGATGGCCAAACGCATGCCGTCTATTCTTCCGCCTTTTTCGCTGGATGAAGCACTTGAGACTACCCGCATACACAGCGTAGCAGGCCAGATGGGGCTGCATAAGTCGCTGATGACCCGGAGGCCGTTTCGTTCGCCACACCATACCATCTCCGATGTGGCCATGGTGGGAGGTGGTGCTTATCCGCAACCGGGTGAAATCAGCCTGGCGCATCATGGTGTGCTTTTTCTCGATGAGTTGGCAGAGTTTAACCGGAATGTACTAGAGGTTATGCGTCAGCCACTGGAGGATCGCAGGATCACCATTTCCCGCGCCCGTTTCAGTGTGGATTACCCGGCCAGCTTCATGCTTGTGGCTGCCATGAATCCCTGTCCCTGCGGTTTTCACAACCATCCCGATAAAGAATGTGTATGTCCTCCCGGAGCGGTGCAACGCTATCTGAACAAAATATCGGGACCATTGCTCGACCGGATCGACATACAAATTGAAATTACACCCGTCCCTTTCGATAAGATTTCAGACCGTACATCGGCCGAGCGCAGTGATCACATCCGTATGCGCGTGGTGAAGGCAAGGGAAATACAGCAGGCCCGTTTTCGTGGAGTAAGGGGTATTTATTGCAATGCCCAGATGAGCGGGAAGGCGCTGCACAAGTATGTATCCCCCGACAATGCGGGATTAAGTCTTCTGAAAACGGCGATGGAACGCCTCAGCCTCTCTGCCAGGGCTTATGACCGTATTCTAAAGGTGTCACGGACCATCGCCGATCTGGAGGGGAGCGAACAGATCAAGCCGGTTCACCTGGCGGAAGCCATTAATTACCGGAATCTCGACAGGGAAAGTTGGGCGCGATAAGGTTACCTCTTTTCGAAATGATGGTCGTCGTAATACTTTGAAAAAGAATAGCCCCATCGAAATCCTCTTTTCAGGAACTCTTTTACCACCGGGTGTCCTGGATAGAATGTGCCGTTTATCGTGGTATCCTGTACGGCACCTGTTGGAATATTTGGCTGGTCACCCTTTTTCCAGCGTAAAGGATTAAATCGCGGATTTATATCGATGGCCATGCCGGAGGCATGTCTGGAGTAGGAGGTGTTACGGTAGCAGAAACTATAGCTGTTGTTATCGGCCATCGAGAGGCTGTCGTTCCAGTCGTAATGGACAACAGGAATGACTTTTTCTATCACAAATCCCTTGTCGAGCATGAACAGGAACATATGCACCAAGTCAGATGAGATTTCTTGATTCGAGAGAATCTGTCCCCTATGAATTTTTCCGTCTGTGGAGAGATAGGGTACGTTGAACAAGATCAGCTGGTCAATGATCTGTCGGGGTGCTTTGCTGCCGGCAATCGCTTCCTCAAAGGTATAATTGACATCAATGATGGTATCTTTCTTCTGCACACTCGTTTCTAAAGGGGCTTCCTTTGTTTCTGCAATTGGGTGCGATTCTTTCTTATTGTTTGTGCAGGAAAGCAGAAATGCACTGGTGCAAAGAAGAATGAAACTTGTTTTCATCAGCTGAGTTCCAGTCCGAATTCATCGGATAGTTTCAGAAGCGCCGGGTTTTGCTGTACCATCTCGTCGAATATTTCGCGCGAAGTAAGCGGTTTTTTGATGGCGTTATCTTCAGCAATGCGGATGGTCATGGTGATCTCCCCATTCTGCAAAGTTTCCCTGAGATAGGAAAGAATGGAGAGGCTGTGGTCGGTAAGGTACTGCTTGTTTAGCTCCGTATTTACTTCTACCTCAAAAATCACGTCGTTCAGCATTCTGGGCAGGTAAAGTGACATTGTATTTTTAAGCAGCACCTCCTCCTTTAGTGTTGCAGCATAAGATTCCCATGCAGTAACCAGTTCCTCCTCAGTGAACAGATTGGTTCCATTTTGCCGGACTTCTTCACCAATATTGTTTACTTCCTCTTTTTGGGTCTGATTAATTGAGGCGAGCGATACGCCCATATCCGCCATAGAGAGGCTTCTTATTTTGGTAACAGCCGGTTTATCATTCTCTTCAATGGATTGAACCTCTGTGTTGCGGTTCTGCACCTGGGATGTTTGCAACTGTCTCTCATCCTTTTGTTGCCGCCTTTCCGACTTTTCGGAAAGAATAACATTTTTTCCGGATTGTGGCAGAGTAGTCGCAGTGGGGGAGATTTTCCCCTGAGGTACTATTGGCTCAATAATCTTTTTTTTTTCTCCACTTCCTGCCGCGTTACCTTCCTTAAGCTGGCATAACTTAATCAGTGTAAGTTCCAGTAACAATCGTTTGTTCTTGCTGAGGCGGTAGTTTAGGTCGCAGTCGTTGGCAAGTTCAATGGCTTTATAAAGGAAGTCATTGCTACTTTGCTGTGCCATGGAGATATACTTTTCCCGGATAGAAGATCCCACCTGAAAAAGCTGTGCTGTAGCCCGATCTTTGCATACCAGCAAGTCACGAAAGTGGGAAGAGATGCCACTGATGATATATTGCCCTTCAAACCCCCTGTTCAGGATGTCATTCAGAATGAGCAGACAGTTTACCACGTCTCCTGCGAGGATCGCTTCAGAGAGTTTGAAATAATACTCATAATCCAGCACATTCAGATTTTCAATAACAGCCCGATAAGTGATATTCCCTCCGGTGTAGCTGACTGTCTGATCAAAAATGGACAGTGCATCGCGCATGCCTCCGTCTGCTTTCTGCGCGATGATATTGAGTGCTTCCGGCTCGGTTTGCACTCCTTCCGATTTTGCCACATATTGGAGATGTGTTACGATGTCGCCAATATGGATACGGTTGAAGTCATACACCTGACAACGAGACAGAATGGTGGGGATGATCTTGTGCTTCTCCGTGGTTGCGAGGATAAAAATCGCATGTGCCGGAGGTTCCTCCAGCGTTTTCAGGAAAGAGTTGAAGGCGGACTGCGACAACATATGTACTTCATCTATGATGTACACCTTATACTTTCCGATCTGTGGCGGCACCCGCACCTGGTCTATCAGGCTGCGTATGTCATCTACGCTGTTATTGGAGGCGGCATCCAGCTCGTGTATATTGTATGATCGTTGCTCGTTGAAGGCAACACACGATTCACACGCATTGCAGGCTTCATATTCGTGTGTAGGATTCAGGCAATTGATTGTCTTGGCAAATATACGGGCACAGGTGGTCTTTCCCACGCCACGCGGCCCGCTGAATAAGTAGGCATGCGCCAGCTTATTGCCCGCGATAGCATTTTTCAATGTCGTAGTCAGTGCTTCCTGCCCCACGACAGTGCGAAAGGTGGAGGGCCTGTATTTTCTTGCAGAAACAATGAAAGTATCCATGACTGAATAGCACAAATCGTAAATCACAAAAGTACGAAAAATATCGGTTTTTTACTACCTTTACGCCAAATTGCGACAAAGAGATTACGATGAAGAATTTCATTCTTATTATGTTGATCATGGCTATAGCGCTGCCAGCCACGATCTCCTGTTCTTCGAGCAAGACCCAATCTGAAACAAGGGCAGATATCGCGGAGCCCCGGCAGTCTATTGTTTCAGATACTTTCGTCTTGCCGGTAATTCCTGAAGCACTGACCGATCCCGGAGACCGGGCAAAATATCTGTCGTTGCATTTTTGGGACCGGTTCGATTTCACCGACAGGAAGTTGCTTGGACGTCCTGAAATTACCGAACAGGCTTTTGTGGATTACATAAATATATTACCCCTTCTCTCCAAGGAGGTTGCGGATAAGTCTCTCCTTTACACGCTGGGCAAGGTAGAGACCGATACGTTGTTTTACCGTCATTTTGCATCCCTGTTTGATAAATACTTTTACGATCCAAATTCTCCGTTTCGTAATGAAGAGTATTATCTTCCCGTTTTACAGCAGCTTGTGCAATCGTCCTTGTTGCCGGAAGAGGATGTTTCACGTTATGTCTTTCAGCTCGATATGGCATTGAAGAACCGTATCGGACAGAAGGCAAACGATTTTTATTACACGCTCGAATCAGGATTAACCTTCTCATTATACGAACTGAAAAGTGAATATACGCTGCTGATGTTCTCTAACCCTGGATGCCCAACCTGTGAAGCCGTGATGGCAAGGCTCAACGGTTCAAAACCATTAAACGATGCACTGGCTATGAACACAACTTCCCGGACCATGCTCACTATACTCACCCTGTATCCCGATAACAATCTCACCGAATGGTATAAGTATCTGCCAGAAATGCCGGTTAAATGGATTCATGCATACGATAAAGGAATGGAAGTGACGCAAAGGAAACTCTACGATATCAAGGCAATTCCCACCCTTTATCTGCTTGATAAGGACAAAAAAGTAATTTTAAAAGATAGTTCAATAGAAGCTATCGAATCATTTTTCTCGGTAACTCATTGATATTTAGAAGTCTTGATTCTTTCAAATGTTAAATTTAACATTTGAAAGGAAAGTTTTCATACATAAATGCTCCTGTTTCAAAAAAGTGACGTACTTTTGCAAACTTCAAACAAAAGCTTTTAGCGAAAAGCATTGTAATTAAGGGATATGGCATCCTGCGTGAAGCACCCGCCAGATCCAAGTAGAAACCAAAATAAGTATATATGAAGTACGTGAACTTTTGCCTTGGAGCGATATTCTCGCTCGTATTGACCGCAGGTTCTGTTAGTAACAACACCCCCTCCACAGGTTATTATCCAGGGGAATTGATTCCGGATATTACAATCACGGATCTGTCGGGTGATGTCCACCGCCTGCATGATTTTAAAGGTAAAAAAGTAGTGGTGAATTTTTGGGCTACATATGATGCCCTATCCAGAGCCAATAATGTTCAGTTGCACAATTATCTGCGAAAGCATCATGCTGATATTTCCTTTCTATCGGTTGCTTTCGATGAGAACAAGCATGTAGCCGAGAGAACATTTGTTTTGGATAATCTCGACACTACTTCCCAGTTTTGTGAAGTGAAGGGTACCAATTCGGATATCTTTCATGATTTCAAACTGAATCGTGGTTTCAGTAACTACTTAATCGATGAAAACGGAGTCATTAAGGCAATGAATGTTACTCCAGAAGATTTAGAAATCATTCTTTAAGATTGATAGATAGGTATGTAAGAGCGGGTACTGTTATTTCAGTGCCCGTTTTTTGATTCTTCGGGGGCTCTATCGTCGTCGTGACCGGTAATGGATGTGACTACAGGGAGTCGATAACAAAGGCAGGATCCAACCTGGAATCCTGCCTTTAATCATAAGATATTTAAGATGAAATCAATATCCCGGATTTTGATACATCTTCTCAGGATTCAATTTTACTTCATCAAAAGGAATGGGATAGTAGATATCCTTGGTTCCAAAGTTAAGCAAATTTGAGATTCCGTAGTCGTCCTGATTCTTTCCATGCATATACTGTACAAGCTCATTTGGCGAAAAGAAACGTAGCAGGTCATACCACCTGTGATTTTCAAAAGCCAGCTCCACGCGTCTTTCATGCAAAATAGCCAGTTTTAAAGTGGAATACTTCTTTTTATAATCTGCATTGTTTTGCATCTCCTCATAAGATGGCATTCGGGCTCTTTCTCTTACCTGATTCAGGTAGCCAATTGCAGCGGTATTGTTTCCCAAATACATCTCAACCTCAGCAAGCATTAATATGATATCGGCATAGCGCATCACAATCCAGTCATTGCCCCCGTATCCCAATGTGCCGGCAGCGGTACTGGTATCGCGAAATTTGGTAATAAACCAGTTACGGGCAACGGCATTCGAGGCGTATTTTACAGACCACTCCTTACGCAAATCGCCCTCCTCATATTCTTTTACGAGATCGGGATTCACAAATGTTCCCGCTCCCGTTGATTTATACTGGGAATTGATGGTTTCTCCTTTGGCCTGATTTGCCTGTGCTACAGAAGAGTAATAATCTTTATCGCCTTGTATATAGACAATCTGAAAAATAATCTCCGGATTTGTGGATTTCTTTTCCACATCAAACACATCTTCGTAAGGAATCTCCCTTAATTGGGTGAATTTTCTCACAGCATATGCTTCAAGCAGATACTTTTTGGCGTTGTTCAGGTAAGCCTGTTTGTCTCCTTCTTCCAGTGTGGTATACATGGTGAGATAAACCTGTCCCAAAAGACCGTTAATGGCAGCTTTGCTTGCCTTTCCCTTCCCGGAAATTGGCTGGTGATCGGGTAGATTGCTATTTAGTGCATTGGTGAGATCTTTCACAATCTGAGCGTATACGGTTTCCTTCTTTTCTCGGATAGTATGGTTTTCTATTTCATCGGTAGTAAAGAGATAGGAGGTTACCAAAGGCACATCTCCCCATTTCCTTACCAGTTGAAAATATATCAGGGCGCGCAAGAAGAGTGCTTCCGATCTATAACGGGCTCGGGTAGCGTCATCGACAAAATTTACCGTCTCAATTCCATGTAACGCAAAGTTGGTTCTGCTGATTGCTTCAAAATGGGCTGACCAATGATTCTTGAGATAGGTATTGCTGGGAAGCAGTGAGAAATCGGTAAACTGAAAAGGTTCACCGGATGAGGATTGATTGTCTAACCTTCCCATGTTATCCGATCTCTCTTCGGTGTATGCAGTGCTTCTTTCCCCTAAGAGGTAATTTGACCGGATTGACTGGTAAGCTCCGTTTAAAGCCCTCTCAACATCATTTTCATTTTGAAAATAGGATTCTACCGAAGTCTTGTTTGGATTTTCCTGATCCAGAAAATCATTGCAAGCAAATGATGCGAGTATTAATCCGATAAATATAGGCAATCTAAATAAATATTTTTTCATTTTTATAGCTGATTTATTCATTAAAATGTAATTTGAACACCCACATTATAGCCTCTTGCAAGCGGATATTTACCATAATCCACACCGGGTGTTAAGTTTGATCCGTTGTTGTAATCTACTTCCGGGTTATATCCCATATATTTAGTAAGAGTAAAGGCGTTATCTACCGCCAGGTAAATACGTGCATTTTTAATGCTATTCCGGCTGGCTACATCGATTTTAGGTATTGTGTAACCCACCGTTAAATTGGTCATTCGTAAGAACGATCCGTCTTGCAAATAAAATGTAGACAGACGTGTACTATTGCTTTGCGTACCTCCCCGTGAAGCTTTGTAAACCTTTCCGTTTCCAGGGTTTTGTTCATTCCGGTAACGTTCGGTTACTATTTTGTATTGATTTCCGGAACCTTCCATATTAAAGATGTAATAGTCCTGTCCATCCAGAATCTCATTGCCTGCAGAGCCATTGAATGATGCACTGAAATCGAGGGCTTTGTATCTCCCGCTCATATTTACCCCGAAGGTAAAGTCCGGGTGTGGGGATCCGATGATCTGTTTGTCGTCGTCATCTACGACTCCGTCACCATTCAAGTCTTCAAAATAGAGATCTCCCGGTTGAAGCTGGATGCTCTGTGAAAGCGAACGAGCCGGGCCTTTCAGTTGATAACCTTCCGGAAACGACTTGGTTGCTTTGTTGTAGAATTTATCATCTTCGGCGATATTGGCCATATCAGACTCCCGAACCATTCCTAGTACTTTAAAACCGTAAAACATTCCAATGGGTTGTCCTTCCATGGTGATATGCGTTTTGTAGGATCTTTCGGCACCATTGGTGATGATGGTGCTGGCTCCCCCAAGATCCAGTACCTTATTTCGGTTTATAGAGAGGTTGGCTCCTACTGTAAAGTTGTAATCTCTGTGAGCGAGTATACGTCCGTCAAGCTGTAAGTCGAAGCCACGGTTTCTGATTTTTGAATCTCTGAGGTTTGTGAGCATGCTGGTTGCACCAGAGAGCGCAGAAATAGACTGGTTAAATAACAGGTCGAAGGTAAGTGAGTTATAGTAGTTTGCGGAAACTGCCAGGCGTCCATTGAACAGATTCAGGTCTGCTCCTGCGTTGAACTGTGAAGTAGACTCCCATCCCAAATACTCGTCTTTAAAGTCCTGGGGGTACATTGCCGATACCACGGTCCCATTTCCAAATACAGAACCAATGGGTGAACTCATCACCTGGATAAAGTTGTAGTTACCGATGTCGTTATTTCCACTGCGTCCCCAGCTGACTCTGAATTTTAGAGTGGAGGTATCGCCGAATATATTCCGATAAAATGATTCATTTGAAACGTTCCAGGCTGCGGAAATGGATGGGAAATAACCCCAGCGATTTTTCGGACCGAAAAGGGAGGAAGCGTCACCCCTGAAAGAACCTGTCAGATAATATCTATTCTGATAGTTGTAGTTTAACCGCGTGAAATAGGAAACCATTGTCCAGATCGATTTACCGGTAGTATCTACCAGGGAAAGATCGCTCGGGTCAGCACCGTGGCCGGTCACTTCTGTAATATGATCATCCTGAAATCCTTTTGCATTTACTTCCAGGATATCAGTTTTATGGTATTGCAAAGAATAACCACCCACACCACTGAAATTGTGTATATTATTAAATGATTTATTGTAGTTTACGGTGAATTCACCCAAATAATCAGTCACGTTTGTATTTTTTGCACGTGCATAAGCTGCGGCCTTGGCTTGAGGTGAATAAGGAGGATTGGAGCCCGATGAGAGGCTTGTTGGCTGATAGAATTCATATTTTTCCGTGAAGTCATAAGTTCCCAGGTTTGCCTTGAAAATGAGATCGTCTATCAGTTCATAGGTCCCGAAAACGTTATAGGTATTCCGGATACCGTTTCTGTTGATTTTTGTTTCAGAGGCAAGCGCTACAGGATTTTCAATGGACTGTAAAGCATACATGCTCGACAATGCACCCATTTCATTTTTGGCAAATGATCCGTCTTCATTATACGCTTTAAAGATTGGGGCATATACCAGGGCACCCAGGATGGGACCCTGATGGAAGCGGCCTTCCCTTACCTCTTTGTTCCAGGTAGATGTCATTGAGACATTGGCGCCAATCTTGAACCGGTCGTTTACATTCACATCCACATTGCTACGTAAATTAAGTCTCTTCTGACCGGTTGTAACAATGATCCCTTCCTGATCCTGATAGCCAAGGCTAAGTTGGTACTGAATTTTGCTTGATCCGCCCGAAACCGAAAGATTATGACGGTGCATTGGGGCATTTTTGTATAATTCATCCTGCCAGTCGGTATCATATTGTGGATCCAACACTTTCTGCTTATTAAAATCATACATGAAATCGGGAATATTAACGCCACTCTGGCTCGAGCCTAATCGTTCAGCTCTCTGTGCGTTGGTATCGCTGAACATGGAGTCATCCCAGACTTTTCCAGCGTTTATCATCAGGTTTTTATAGTTGTTGTTCCGGCCGTCGACGTATAGTTCGGTGAACTCCCTTGCATTCAGCATATCAATCTTATCTGACAATTGAGAAACCGTAAACTGATAATCGTAATTTACCTGTGTTTTACCTTCTTGTCCCCGTTTGGTGGTGATGAGTATTACACCTCCCGCCGCACGTGATCCGTAGATGGCAGCTGAAGCCGCGTCTTTTAGCACTTCAATCGACTCAATATCGTTTGGATTAAGAAAAATGTCTTCGTTGGCCGGGTAACCGTCAATTACATAGAGAGGATCGGAACTTGCATTAATGGAAGCGGTGCCTCTTACCCTGATTTTTGTTCCTACATATGGAGCGCCACTCACCTGTGAAATTTGTACTCCCGGGATTTTACCCACCATGCTTTGTCCTACTGAGGGTGCTGTCAGACTCAGTTCATCGGCACGAATACTTGCCACAGCACCTGTCAGGTCAGTTTTCCGCATGGATTGATAGCCAACCACAACCAGTTCATCGAGTCCCTGCACATCTTCCTGAAGTACAATGAAGATGTGGTTCTTCTGATCAATGGCTACTTCCTTTGTCAGATAACCGATATATGATACTTCGAGCCTGTGGTTTCTGTTGGTAACATTTAATGTGAAATTTCCATCGAGATCACTTACAGTACCGTTTGTTGTTCCTTTTTCCAGGATGTTAGCTCCGATAATTGGGATCTCGTAGGCGTCAAGAACGGTACCCGATACCGTGATTGTTTGTTGTGGGCCGGCTTTCACGATATTGTGAAACGGGAGTAAGAACAGGACAAAAAGTGATAGTACGATGAGTGAAAGTTTCTTTTTTCGTACGATAAAATTCATAAATTTTTGATTCATAAGTAAATAATAATTTCAGTTTCAAATAAATAATTATTGTCAGGGATCCAGCGGCTCAATTGGATTAATTTGAAGCGCATTGGGCAAGGGGAAGAGTTCCACGAAGTTAAGTCCTGTTCTTTTGCCAGTTTTGTATGGTACAAGGCCAATTTCCCTTTGACATCTTTCGGCAAAGGATCCACTGAATACGGTGTTTATATGACCTTCTGATGAACTTACCAGCATGGGTTTATTCATGGGAATGCCATTTCTGAAGATAATTCTGGCTGTGTTACGGATATTTGAGGTGGTGTGACGAGCATGTGGTTCAATAATGATTTGATCTTCCGGAATTTCAAATTCATTTATTAGATATTGTTTCATATGATACGCTTCTACATTCCGGGTTTTGAAAGGATACACCTTGCCACCGGTCACTACGATAAAGGGAGCTACTCCTTCTTTATATTTTTCCAAAGCTGTCCTGAGCCGGATTTTTGCACCCGGATTGAGCGGGAAATCATAATTGTCGGGACCGAAACCCAGCACTACCAAAGCGGTGTAAGGATATTTGTCCCAATCTGTTTGTTTAATTTTTTCATATGCAGCTTTATTTTCTCCTTCCCAAAGAGGTTCATATACTACTGCATCGTCGCGGTCATTCAGATCGAGTAGTAATTCTGCAGCGGAATAAGTAAGATGGTAAAAGAGAGGATTGTTTTCTGCCTGAGATACCAATAATGACTTTGTCCAGGACATTAAATTCTGGTGTTTCCTGCTTCCAGTCGGATAACTTAACGAGTCGATACCGGGGTAGAACGGCTTAACGCCAATACCATACACATCAATGATCCGGTTCATGGCTGACGCATCCTGTTTCCATACCTTTTTAATAATATCACCCGGGTCCGACTGATCCATCAAGAGATAATAACAACCTGAGGCAATCACATGGTCATCAAAAACTTTTTTGAATGATGGTTGCTGTTCGAATAAACGAACAATCTGAATTCCGATAGTTTCTATTTCCTGCTCGGAGAATTTTAACATATTTCCTATGGAGTCATAGCTATTCCCCGATTTTCTGAGTTTCGTGTATTTATCCTCAGCTATTTTTTTTAAGATTTCATCCTCCGAAAGAATCTTTTTTAATTCATCCTGATGGTCGAGTACCGAAAAAAAATAGAAATTTTTAGTTTCTACCTTATCCGGATTAAGTAGTTTGTAGCCTACCTTCGGACTTCTTTTCTGCGAATACAGCTGACTTGAAAATGTAATCAGTAGGAAACTGATCAAGAGAGTTATTGTATGCATTTGATAACCGTTTAAAAAATCACATCTTTTTCAGAATTACAAATTAACCCCAAATTTGTTACTCCGTGATGAAGAAAAAATGAAGTTTTTGTTACCTTTATCAAACGAGATAAGCCTGCAAATGAAACCGCAACGGTTCTTATTGATATCTCTATTGCAGGACAGGTGAAATAACTTTGGTGATATCCTATTCCGGAATATGAAAGGCCTGAAACTCGAATTTAGAACAAAACTCTGGGAGGTAATAATTTTTTTATTTAAATTGCGTGCCCCGTAAATTTATCGGGTTCATTCTAAAAAAACATAATATGAGAACAACAATCATTTGGATATCCTTTATCTTATTATCTGTAACATCTCTTTCATCACAGAGCAGAAATAATGTCTCTTTAAATATAGCCACGTTTAACATCCGTATGGATACGCCAAATGACAGCCTGAATGCGTGGAAGCATCGCAGGGATATGGTAAACGGGCTCATCCGGTTTCATGATTTTGACATTTTCGGAACACAGGAGGGTTTTCATCACCAGATTAAGGATATACTTGCACCGGGCGGTTACGATTACGTGGGCGTAGGCAGAGAAGACGGGAAAGATGCCGGAGAGCATTCGGCGATTATTTTCAGGAAAGAGCGTTTCCTGGTGCTGGATAAGGGCGACTTCTGGTTTTCAGAGACACCTGATGTCCCTGGAAAAGGCTGGGACGCCACCTGTTGTAATCGGATCTGTTCATGGGCAAAATTCAAAGATATTATATCCGGCAAGGAGTTTTACTTTTTCAACGTGCACTTTGATCATCAGGGTGTTGAAGCTCGACGGCAATCATCTCTGCTTTTGCTGAAAAAGATCAGGGAGATTGCCGGCAGTTATCCGGTGATTACCACCGGTGATTTTAATGCCACTCCCGACTCCGAACCCATTCAGATCATTTTTAAAGACGGTTTGCTGAATGATTCATTTACTGCATCGCTCCAGTCTCCTTATGGAACAGTAGGTACATATAACTCATTTAATTTAAAAGCTCCGATGCAAAACAGGATTGATTATATCTGGGTAACCCGCGATATTATGGTGAAAAAGTATGGCGTGCTGAATGATGTTCATCAGGGTCGCTTTCCTTCCGATCATTTTCCGGTGATGGTAGAGGTGAGGCTCTAAGACTGTTTAAAGAAAAATTGCCGGATCACAATTATTGGATCCGGCAATTTCTAATGCCACGCAGAAAGGTGGTGTCACTTTGATTTTCCCTGATTGGCCACGGCCTCCATCAGTTTCCTGATCTCTTCCGGATCGCCCAGGAAATAATCCCTCTGCAAGTTCATTTCATCATCGAACTCAAACACGTAAGGTACGGCTGTAGGGAGGTTCAAGCTTACAATTTCCTCATCTGAAATGTTCTTGAGATGCTTGATGATACCACGCAGGCTGTTGCCGTGTGCTGCCACAATTGTTTCGTTGTATTTTGTTTTCATCTCCGGTACAATGGTGTCATTCCAGTAGGGTAAAATGCGCTCTACCGTATCTTTCAGCGCTTCAGTAAGCGGCAGATCACTTGCGTCTACTCCTTTGTAACGCGGATCCTGAAACGGAGAACGCACATCTTCCTTCTCCAGTGGTAATGGCGGCACATCGTAGCTGCGGCGCCAGATGAGTACCTGCTCGTCACCATATCTGGCAGCCGTTTCTGCCTTGTTGAGCCCCTGCAGCATGCCATAATGTTTCTCATTCAATCTCCAGGTTTTTTCTACCGGAATCCAGTCCAGATCCATCTCGTCTAGTACTACATTCAATGTTTTTACCGCCCTCTTCAGATAGGAAGTATACGCTTTTTCAAATTGAAAACCTTCCTTTTTCAGGTACTTACCTGCTTTATGGGCTTCCTCAATACCCTTTTCGGTGAGGTCTACATCTGTCCAGCCGGTAAAACGATTCTCTTTGTTCCAGGCACTCTCGCCGTGGCGAATTAAAACTACTTTTTTCATACACTTATTTTAAATATTTTGGTAAAATGAGTTTTCTTTTTTTACTGTCGGTTTTTACAAAACTATATAAAATCGGCCAGATTTGAGTTATCACCAGGTGTTTTTCTCATAGTTGTATTCACTTCCATTCGCTTTAGATGACGCAGTTGGATCATCAGCAGATAAAGTGACAGCAAGGCAGCCAGGGTGTCGGAGACAGGCATGGCGATCCACAATCCGTCGAGGCCCCATAGACGTGGAAAAAGAATGATACCCGGCACCAGAAATATCAGCTGCCGGCTAAGGCTCTGAATGATGGATTTGCCTGCAAAGCCGATGCTCTGGAAGAAACTGGAAGAAACAATCTGAAATCCTACCAGGGGTAAGGCTGCCACGGCAATGCGGATACCTCTTCCCGTAATCTCGAGTAGTTCGTTGTCGGACGTAAAGGCTGCGGCAAAAAGTCCGGGAAAGAACAAGCCGACCAGAAATCCGGCTACTGTGATAAGCGAGGCAATCTTGAATGAATAAAAGAGTGTCTCCCTTACACGCTTCAAATTACCGGCTCCGTAATTATAGCCGATGATAGGCTGTGTACCCTGGTTGAGTCCCATGATAATCATCAGGAAGAGCATCAGTACGGTATTGATGATGCCATATGCCCCCACCGCCAGGTCACCTCCGTAGCGCAGAAGAGAGGTGTTCATCAGTAGTGCCACGCCCGATGCGGTCACCTGCATGCTAAAAGGTGACATGCCGATGGAAACGATGGCACCAATGATTTTCCTGTCCAGGCGGATGTTCCTCCATCGCAACCGGATCATGCTGCTTTCCTGTAGAAAGTGATGCATCACGAAAAGCATCCCGATAAACATCGATATCACTGTTGCCCAGGCAACACCCTTGATGCCCAGGTCGAAACCATACAAAAAAATGGGCGTGAGGATCACGCTAAAAACAGCACCAATGAGCATGGTGATCATTGCCTTCCGGGGATATCCAGAAGAGCGCATCATCGCGTTAAAATTATAACAGAGACTTACGAATACATTTCCTAACAATACAATCTGCAGATAATCACGTGCATAGGGCAGGGTGAGGTCGCTGGCGCCGAATGCCCGAAGGATAGGGTCAAGATATATGAGTAGAAGGGTGATGAAGACCGCGTTCAGAATCACGGTGAGAAGCAGTGAATTGCCAAGTATCTTTTCGGATGTTTCCTTGTCCCTTTTCCCCAGACTGATGGAAATGCGGGCTGCTGCGCCGGCGCCTACGAGCATACCTAGCGAGGAGGTGAGGTTCATGACCGGAAAGGTGATGGCCAGGCCGGAAATAGCCAGTGCCCCCACACCCTGTCCGATGAAAATACGCCCGATCACATTGTAAAGGGCAGTGACTACAGTCCCTACAATGCCTGGCAATGCATAATCCCAGACAAGCTTGCTAATCTTTTTTGTCTGAAAATCAAGTTCTTTGTTTGTCTGCAAAATGAATGTAATGTAATAACCTTTTTGTCTCTGTTTCACCGGTTCTGGAGCAATGGTTTTTCTACCGAGAGTGAACTCCACCGGAAAATAACAAATCTCACAAAGTTAGTAAAATCCTGCTATTTTCAGGTATTTTTCATGGACTTTTAGTCTGCATGTTTTGTGTTTCAGATAATTAATTTTATTTTTGGATTTTAAACCTGTAGATGATGAACACCAAAGAACAACTCCTTCACTACGTGTGGAGGTTCGGGCTCTTTCCTCCTGCATCACTGAGAACGGCGGATGGACTAAAGGTGCAGGTCATTGATCCCGGTGTGCACAACAGCGATGCCGGTCCTGATTTCTTTAATGCGAAGATAAAAATTGGAGATGAATTGTGGGCCGGAGACGTGGAAATACACCGTTCTTCCGATGAATGGGTGAAACATGGTCACCAAAATGACAGGACCTATAATTCCGTCATTTTGCATCTTTCGGAAAATGTGAACGCCCCGGTAATCAATGAACAAGGACAACAAGTGCCACAGTGTGTAATTACCCGGGAGTTTGACACTTCTTTAGTTTGAAAATATTTGCAAATAATTGAAAGAGTTTTTGTTAAAACTCTTTTTTTTGTCAAACATTGTTTGTATATTTGTAGCTATATATAGCTATACATTATGAAACTGACAATAAGCAAATCGAAAAACGCAACACTTTATTATGTTCAGAAATCCTATCGCACGGATTCAGGCAAAAGCTCAACCCGAACCGTGGAACGACTAGGCACGATCGATGAAGTGAAGGCCCGCTTCGGGGAAGATAACACGATGGGGAATGTTCGAGAGTATATCAAAGGCCTGACACAAGCCGACAGGGAAGAAAACCGCGATGTCATGGTCAAGTTCTCCCAGAACAGGATCATCAAGAAAGACGATCAACGCTGTTATAACGGCGGATACTTGTTTCTTCAAAAGGTCTACTGCGAACTGGGACTGGATCGTATCTGCAAGGGCATAGAAAATAAGCACAGGAACGAGTATGACCTGAACGCCATTCTCTCGATGCTTCTCTACACCCGGATATTGTATCCCGGGTCCAAATTATCGTCCCTGGAAGATGCAAGGCGTTTTCTTGAGCATCCGCAAGCGGACATCCACCAGGTTTATCGGGCTCTGTCGCTGCTTGCTGAAGAATCGGACGTTATCCAGTCCAAAGTATACAAAAACAGCCTGAAACTTGGCAAGCGCCGTGACAAAGTCATCTACTATGACTGCACGAACTACTACTTCGAAACGGAAGAGGAGAACGGACTGCGACGGTATGGACACTCTAAAGAGAATCGGCCCAATCCCATAGTCCAGATGGGATTATTCACTGACATGGACGGCATTCCTCTGGCATTCTGCATCAATCCCGGTAACACGGCCGAGACCGTCACGTTAAAGCCCCTGGAAGACAAGTTGCGCGAGAACTTCGGCATCTCGAAAGTGGTTGTTTGCACGGACGGAGGTCTCTCCTCATATGAGAACAGGAGGAACGACGATCTCGCACAGCGAGCATTCATCACGGTACAATCTCTCAAAAAACTTGAGGGCCATCTACAGGAGTGGTCTACGGAAACCAGGGGATGGAGAATCGTAATTTTCGATGGTACGGACAATCCAAAACTCTCTACAGGGCAATACGATCTTGAGACCTTGAATCCTGAAGAGTATGAGGATTGTCTGTTCTGTCGCGAGCGCTGGATAAAGGTCGGCAAAAAAGGGATGGAGTTCGAGCAGAGACTCATCGTCACCTTCTCTTTCAAGTATCGTGAGTATCTGAAATATACCCGGGAGAAGCAGATCGCAAAGGCAGCGGGCATCATCAAACGCGGTACTGCAGGAAAATATGGCAAGAGCCAGAGCGATCCCAAGCGCTTCATAAAAACAGAGAGTTGCACCGCCGACGGCGAAGTCGCACAGTATAACAGCTACTCCTTGAATCAGGAAATGATAGACCAGGAGTCCCGCTTCGATGGATTCTACGGCATATGTACAAATCTTGAAGGCGAAGCTTCCGCAATCATAAAGATAAATAGCGGACGCTGGATAATCGAGGACAACTTCCGCATGACCAAGACCGAATTTGAGGCGAGACCCGTTTTCCTACGCAGAGATGACCGAATAAAGACCCACTTTCTTACCTGTTTCCTTGCCCTGATCGTTTATAAGTACCTGGAGAAGAAAATCAATCGTGGAACCGGGAGTTTTACACCGTATGAAATCATTGGAACGCTGCAGGATATGAACTTTGTGAGTGTGGCAGGGGAAGGATACATTCCGACATACACGCGAACAGACTTGACAAATCACCTACATGGCTCTGCAGGCTTTAGAACGGATACCCAGATCGTCTCAAAGCAGAAAATGAAGAAAATTATCTCGGATACGAAAAAAAATTCAAAAAATCAGGAATAGCAAAGAATATAGCTACAAAGTCACTTAAATGTAGAAGGTCAAAAAACAGCTTCCATAGCCGTATTGAGAATATTTTTCCTAAATTATGTGTCAAAGACGGGAAGTTAGTAAAATCCTGCTATTTTCAGGTATTTTTCATGGACTTTTAGTCTGCATGTTTTGTGTTTCAGATAATTAATTTTATTTTTGGATTTTAAACCTGTAGATGATGAACACCAAAGAACAACTCCTTCACTACGTGTGGAGGTTCGGGCTCTTTCCTCCTGCATCACTGAGAACGGCGGATGGACTAAAGGTGCAGGTCATTGATCCCGGTGTGCACAACAGCGATGCCGGTCCTGATTTCTTTAATGCGAAGATAAAAATTGGAGATGAATTGTGGGCCGGAGACGTGGAAATACACCGTTCTTCCGATGAATGGGTGAAACATGGTCACCAAAATGACAGGACCTATAATTCCGTCATTTTGCATCTTTCGGAAAATGTGAACGCCCCGGTAATCAATGAACAAGGACAACAAGTGCCACAGTGTGTAATTACCGTGCCGGAGGATATTCGCCGGGATGCCGGTTATCTCCTCTTCAATCAGAGTCATATCCCCTGTGAAAAGTTTATGGGCACCTTGCCTGGATCCATGTTGACTTCCTATCTCGATGCACTCTCTGTGGAAAGGCTGGCACGTAAAACAAATGATATTTTTACTCATCTGGTGCGTTACCGTCATTCATGGGATGAAGTATTTTATATGTTACTGTCACGTAATTTCGGTTTCGGACTGAATGCTGCAGAATTTGAGAAGCTTGCGCTTTCACTGCCTTTCAATTATATACTGCGGCACAATGACAATCTTTTTCAGATAGAAGCACTGATGTTCGGACAGGCTGCGATGCTGGAAGAGGACGGGTTGAACGATGCATACTACAATCAGTTGCAAAAGGAATATGTTTTTCTGAAAGCAAAATACAGTCTGAAGAGTCGAAAGGAATTCTTCTTTAAAAGTATGAGGACCCGCCCCCGGTCATTCCCGCAGATACGCATTGCACAGCTGGCATCTTTGTTACAGCAATCGGGACGTCTCTTCTCTCTCGTCCTCGAAAAAGAGGAACTTCATCAGTTGTACACACTTTTTCAAACTGCTCCATCTGAATATTGGAAGACGCACTACAGCTTTGGTAAAAACTCGCCGAAAGCGGATAAGCAACTGGGCAGGGCCTCAATAGATGTTCTGCTCATTAATACAGTGGTACCCATGCTGTTTGCATATGGAAAAAAGACCGATGCTGAAAAATACTGTGACAGGGCAATCCGTCTGCTGGAATCGATAAAGCCGGAAAATAACAGCATTATCCGCGAATTTAGTGAAGCGGGCATCATGCCGAGGCATGCTTTCGACTCGCAGGCGCTCATTCAATTGCGGAAAGAATATTGCGATACCCGAAAATGCCTTTACTGCAGGATAGGACACAGGTTGCTCTCATCACCACGCGCGGGCAAATAAATTCGCCTGCCGCCAGTCACCTTCGTTTCTCGATTTTCAATTCTTGCAATGAACAGAAGGCATGTTTAGTTGTCTTCTGTTCATTGCTTATCGAAAATAGTTGTACTTTTGCATGGTAAACAGGGAATGTTTGTCCAACAGCTGTAATATGCAAAAAAAAATTCTATCTCTGCTTTCCTCTTTTTTTATGATGGTGCTGACCATTGTCATGTTTCATTCTTGTGCAAACATGGCGGCACCTACAGGCGGGGCTTACGATGTGGATCCGCCGAAAGTGAGAAGGGCTACACCCGGCTTCAATTCGCTTGGTATTACTCCTTCGAGGATAGAGATCGAGTTCGATGAAAACATAAAGATTAAATCACCTTCGGAGAAGGTGATCATCACCCCGCCGCAACAGACATTGCCGGTGATCAGATCAGTCGGAAAAAAAGCAGTAGTGGAACTGAAAGATGAGTTGAGATCCAATACAACCTATACGATAGACTTCACTGATGCCATTGCCGACAACAATGAAGAAAATCCACTTGAAAATTTTGTTTTCTCGTTCTCAACCGGTGATCAGCTTGACACCCTCTCCATCTCCGGGAAGGTGCTTGCGGCCCAGGATCTTGAGCCGGTAACGGGGATTTATGTGGGGATACATTCCAATTTCGATGATACCGTATTTACCAGAGTACCCTTCGAACGTATATCGAGAACCGATTCACGGGGAAATTTTACGGTCCGTGGTATGGCGCCGGGAAAATATAAGATCTTCGCACTGAACGACCAGAACAGAGATTATAAATATGATAACCCGCAGGAAGCCATTGCCTTTCTCGATTCTATTGTTATTCCTTCCACAATGCCTGCTGTCCGCCAGGATACGGTATTTGTGGACAGTATCACCATCGATACCATTCGAACGGTTCAATATACCCGCTTTTTGCCGGACGACCTGGTACTGCGATCCTTTCAGTCGGACTTTCAGCGACAATATCTGCAAAAACAGGAACGTACGGAACGCTCCAAACTGACGCTTTACTTTGCTGCTCCTACTGCCATGCCCGAATTTAGTCTGTTACAACCATTGGTGTCAGGTGACGACTGGTATGTGATGGAGCGGAGTGCGGGAAACGATACGCTGTTGCTGTGGATCACCGATTCGCTGATTTATCAGCAGGATTCCATTACGATGAAAATTAATTATACCCGCACAGACTCGCTCAACAAAAATTATATAGAGACCGATACAATCCACTTCAACATCCGGAAATCGGCGCGTGAGAAAAGAGAGGATAAGAAGGGGGAGGAGAAGGAGGAAGGAAAACAGATTCGATACTTGGGTCTAAAGAGCAATATACAATCCTCTTTTGAGTTGTTTAATCCTATCCGGTTCGAGTTTGAACAACCTGTGGTGCGTTTCGATTCATCATTTGTGCAACTGGAGATGGTTATTGACTCATTGTTTGAGCCTGTTCCGTTTCGTGTGGAACCTGATACGCTGAATCCACGTAAACTGACTATCCGTCCCCATTGGGAACCTGGAAAGAAGTATAAACTAACGGTTGACTCGGCACGCTTAATTAGTCATTACGGACTATTGAACAACAAATATGAAGAGTTGTTCACAGTGAAGCCACTGGATCAGTACGGCAACCTCGAAGTAAACATTGGTGGATTACCCCATGGTAAAGTGGTATTTGTAGAGTTGCTGGATAAATCGGATAAACCTTTTCGGAAAAGCTTTGTCAAAGGGAACACGGTGAGATTTCAGGATCTCCCGCCCGGTGAGATCTACGCACGCATGGTAATTGACGAAAATGAAGATGGTGTGTGGACGACCGGAAATTATGAAGATAAACGACAACCTGAAATGGTTTATTACTATCCCGGAAAATGGGTGATCCGGGCATACTCAGATCATCAGGAGGAGTGGCAGCTTGATGCTATTCCTGTGATCAGGCAGAAACCGCTTGAAATCACGAAAAACAAACCGGAAGAGAAAAAGAGAAGAGATCCCAACAGAGACAGAAATGACCAGCAACAAAATCAGCAAAGCTCACCCTTTGGTTTTGGCGGAAGCCGTGGTTCAGGCGGCATTACGGGAATGTAGTAAATGAGGGAACAAGGTTGTTGGCATAAATATTTCATTAAAAAAACAGACAATGCAAAAATATATTTTTAGACTGTTTATTATTATTCTTTCATTCTCAGGCTTGTTGCCTGTAAATGCGCAGTGCAAACTTACCAACACCGCGTTTCAGAGCGGAGAGAATGTACAATACGATCTTTATTTCGATTTTGGCATCCTGAGTGCACGAGCCGGCAGAGGATCACTACAGACGATGGAAGCCAATTACCGTGGGGTGAATGCATTCAAGACGGTGATGATGCTCAACACCTCGGGTCTGGCAGGAAACCTGTATATGGTAAATGACACCCTCACCTCCTACATTGATTATAACCTGCGGCCCTTGTTGTTCACGAAGGAGGCCAAAGAGGGAAAGGACTATTCGGTGGAAAGACAATCTTTTACCTACGAGGGAGATAAGATAAATATACGCGCACTTCGCAACAGAAACCACGTGGAGAGATTCGACGAGGTAGTTACAACCGATAAGTGTACATATGATTATCTCTCCGTGATCTCTTACGTGAGAAACCTGGACTATACCGGTATGAAGAAGGGCGACAAGCATTATATCCAGTTCATTTCGGGTAAAAGACCGGTGGACATGTATGTGAACTATCTGGGCACTTCATCAATAAAAGCAAATAACGGTAAAACATACGAGGTAATCAACATTTCAATGAACATTCAGGATGATGCCTTCACCGATCCAAAAGAGTCGCTCAGCGCATCGTTGACGAATGATAAAAATCGCATCCCGGTCATCATCAATACCAGTCTGAAGCTGGGATCAGTCCGGGCCATCATGCGCGATGTCTCCGGAGTGAGGCACTGATAAAAATGGTATCAGAATTTCCATAATATAGACAGTGTCCGTAGTAAAGGATAAATTTATCCTTCCGATAAAGAAATCGCGAATGACAAAAGTGATTCCAGACGATATTAAAGAAATTTATCTTTAAACAGAATTTAAAAAATCCCAAAATTCTCCGGAAAAAATGTATCTTTGTGGGCGTTATCGTAAATTTACCCAAAGGTATGTTCGTTCAGAATGATTCCGCTAAAATACCTGAGCCGGCGCTTAGAAGGCTTCCCTGGTACTTATCGTATGTAAAACTACTGAAAAGCCAGGGAGAGACCATTGTATCCTCCACACAGATAGCAAAGAAGATCGATGTTTCCGCATCCCAGATAGCCAAGGATTTATCCTATGTTGATGTAAACGGAAAGACAAGAGTCGGTTACGATATCGATGACCTGATTTCGGTACTTGAAACCTTTCTCGGGTTCAAACAAACCCATAAGGCCGTGTTGTTCGGTGTAGGCAGCCTAGGTGCTGCCTTACTATCCGACTCGGGATTGGAGCAATATGGCCTGAAAATTATTGCAGGCTTCGATGTGAAGTCATCCATCGTGAACCAAAAAGTATACACCATTCCTGTTTTCCATACCGATGAATTTTTCGAGAAAAACAAGAAGATAAAAGCGGAAATAGGTATCCTGACCGTACCGCCAGGTTATGCACAGGAGGTGTCTGATTATATGATCAGTGGAGGTATCAAAGGGATATGGAATTTTACTCCTTTTAGAATTCGTGTACCGGAAGGTGTTGTTTTACAAAATACATCACTATATGCTCATCTGGCAGTGATGTTTAATCGTTTACGCCCATGAAGATTTTTGCTGTAGGACTTAATTACGCATCACACAATGAAGAGATGAAGCGTATGTTTGTGAGTGAGGAGCCGGTATTCTTTATGAAACCCGATACTGCGCTACTCAAAGGTGGAAAACCTTTTTATCTCCCCGATTTTTCGCAAGAGATGCATTATGAAACAGAGCTGGTAGTCAAAATAAGCCGGCTGGGAAAAAATATTGCAGAACGCTTTGCAGAGCGTTATTATGAAGAGGTTACGGTAGGTATAGATTTTACCGCCCGTGACTTGCAGAGGAAACAGAAAGAACTGGGATTGCCCTGGGAGATATCCAAGGCTTTCGACAATTCTGCTGCTGTAGGCACCTTTATCTCCAAAGAGGATGCAGGTGGAGTGAATAATGCGGATTTTCGTCTCGACATCAACCAAAAAACAGTACAGCAGGGTAACTCGGGAGATATGATTTATCCGGTGGATAAGATTATTTCGTATATTAGCAGGTTCTTTACTTTGAAAATGGGTGATCTTATCTTTACCGGTACACCCGCCGGCGTAGGTCCGGTACAGGTAAACGACCATTTGCAAGGGTATATCGGGGATAAAAAACTGTTGGATTTCAGGGTGAAATAAGTTTCGCTGCAACAAGATAATCAATCGGTATCATAATGAACAAAAGAGCAGGAGTTTTTTTGTACTGTATTCTTTATATATTATGGAGCAGTATCGTGATGGCACAGGAGTATAATCCCATACCTGTGGCTATGCCCTCTTTGCAATTTGCTCCCGATGCCAGAGGCGGGGGAATGGGAGATATAGGCGCGGCAACCATGCCCGACCTTTATTCCCAGCATTGGAATGCAGCCAAATACCCGTTTATTTCTACCCAGGGGGGTGTGGCTTTTTCCTATACACCCTGGCTGAGCAAGCTGGTGAGCGACATTCACCTGCTCTATGCTTCAGGATACTGGAAACCGGGGAACGACGATCTCGATGCGCTTAGCGCTTCATTACGTTACTTCTCGTTAGGTGACATTGACATTGCCGACATGAACGGTGAGTTCTGGCAAACTGTTTCACCACACGAGTTTGCGCTTGATCTTGCCTATTCCAGAAGACTTTCGGAAACCTTTGCCGGCGCTGTAACACTCAGGTATATCCGGGCCGATTACTCCACAGGGAACAATGAGACGACGCCCGGTAATGCATTTGCTGCAGACATAGCCGGCTACAATGAATCCTATCTTTATCCGGGACGTGCCGAGGTGCTGCTTGGTCTGGGTTTCAATCTTTCCAACATCGGTACAAAAATCTCATATGACGGGGGTGGCAATTCCTATTTCCTCCCTGCAAACATGCGGTTGGGAGCCTCCCTGGGGTATCCTATAGCAAAAGACCACACCCTTTCATTCAGTGTGGATCTCAACAAACTGCTCGTTCCCACACCACAATTGGCGAAGGAAGGGGAGACTGCGGAAGAGGCACAACAGCGCATTGAAGATTATCAGGGTATCTCTTCAATCGCCGGCATTTTCAAGTCGTTTGGAGATGCACAGGGCGGCTTGAAAGAAGAACTGCAGGAGGTCATGTGGTCTCTGGGAATGGAGTATACCTATCTGAATCAATTTTCCGTGAGAACAGGTTACTACCATGAGGCAGAGAACAAGGGTAACAGGCGTTATTTTACCTTTGGTGCCGGATTCAGAATGAAATCTTTTCAGATTGATGCAGCCTATCTGATCTCCACCGCGCAGTCGAACCCGCTGGATCAGACACTGCGTCTCTCTTTAGGATTCGACATTGAGGGGATCAGAAACTTAATGCGGTGATTATGAATATGCGGATTGGATTTGGCTACGATATGCACCGTTTTGAAAAGGGACGCCAGCTGTGGATTGGCGGCGTTCAACTTGATCATCATTCGGGATTACTTGGACATTCCGATGCAGACGTTTTGATCCATGCCATTTGTGATGCTCTTCTGGGGGCAGCAGGTCTGCGGGATATCGGTTATCATTTTCCCGATACTTCACCCGGTTACAAGGACGCCGACAGCAAGATACTGTTGAAAAAATGTATCTCCTTGTTGCACGACAAGGGATATCGTGTGGGAAATATTGATGCAACGGTTTGCACTGAACGGCCAAAACTGAATCCCTACATCCCTGGAATGCAACAAAAGCTGGCCGAGGTAATGGAGCTCGACGGCGATGCCATTTCCATTAAAGCAACGACTTCCGAAAAAATGGGATTTGTAGGTCGGGAGGAAGGTATTACCGCTTATGCAGTTGCGCTAATCGAAAAAATATAACGGTACGATGTGGCACTTCAGGTGGTGGCTTCGTTTAAAACAATCCCGGGGACACGGTGTTCATTCATCTTTTGACTTTAACTTGATAACTAATGTGTTATGTAAAAAACACAATTATTATGCTTTTTACGATATCCCGAAAATACTAAGGGAAAACGGCCTACAAAGTTTTGATAATGACCTCAATCATCTCTCCTTTCGTCTTGTCAATCATTTCAATTCAAAACGTATTCTTGAAATAAATTCGGGTATTGGGATAAATACATGTTATCTTACATCAGTGGCTTCCGATATTCATTGTACCTGTATAGAGAAGGAGGTGTATCGGGTGGAGGCAGCGAAAAAGCTGCTGGCAGATATCGGAAACAGATGTGAGTTTGTGACAGTACTGAAAGAAAACGGTAGAGAGCCCTACGATGCCATCTTTATCAATCTGAAAGAGAGAGAATCGATACGGGATCTTACTATTGACAACTTGCTCCACCTGAGCCATGAGAATACCTATTGGGTTGTTTTTCCAATAAACAGCAGACAAAATAAACAATTTTGGTCTGCCATCGTTAAAGATGAACGGATCAACATCACCTTCGACAGGAAGACAACAGGTATTGCCTTTTTGCACTCTACCTTTCACAAAATGCACTATCTCGTATGATTATAGTGCCCGTTTCGAGGAACAACAGAGAAAATATCCTGTAAACCGCTGTGAAGAAAGTTTGTTAGTAAAGAACGGATAGCTCGCTGCTGACCATATACAAAAAAACAAACAATGAAAAAAAGTATTATATACACAAAGACTGGCGATAAGGGAACTACATCGCTAGTCGGTGGAACGCGGGTACGTAAGACACATATCCGACTTGAGGCCTACGGCACTATTGATGAATTGAACAGTTTTATCGGCTGGTTAACTTGTGAAGTCAAAGAGAAGGAGCATCATGATTTCCTGCGCTACATACAACATAAGCTCTTTACCGTGGGTTCGTTTCTGGCGACGGAGACCGAAAGCAAACTGCCAAAGGCTGCAAGCATTGTCAACGACCACGATATTGCCCGTATCGAAGCACAGATCGATCAGATCGATGCGATCCTGCCACGCCTGAACCGCTTTGTGCTACCCGGCGGCAACGAAGCTGCTTCAAGGGCTCATATCTGCCGGACGGTTACCCGCAGAGCAGAGCGTATTGTTTACCGTGTAGCGGAGGATTTTCCCGTTTCGGAGAAAGTGGTTGTCTTTCTCAACCGGCTTTCAGACTACTTTTTTGTACTTGCACGACTGGAAAGCTGCAAAACATCGGAAGAAATATACTGGGAACAGGGAGATATATAAAAACTTTTTATACATTTGCGGAAAATTTGGAACAAACAACTAAAAATTTTTTTTCAATGTATTGGACACTAGAACTGGCATCGAAGCTGGAGGATGCTCCCTGGCCCGCTACAAAGGATGAATTAATCGATTATGCACAACGTTCAGGCGCACCGTTGGAGGTTATCGAAAATCTGCAGGAAATAGAGGAAGAAGGTGAAATATTTGAATCAATAGAAGATATTTGGCCCGATTATCCGAGCAAGGAGGATTTCTTTTTCAACGAGGACGAATATTAAATGTGAGCATCCCATAAAAAAAGCATCCCGGTCTATAAAAGAAAACGGGATGCTATTTTATTTTGTGTCTGCCGGTCAGATCAGCTTGTCGATTTTATCAGTGAAAAGGCTCTTGGCGCCTGCCCCCACCACCTTATCTATCACCTCACCGTTTTTAATGAAGAGCACCGTGGGTATGTTGCGGATCCCGTATTTTGATGTAGTATCGTCGTTGTTGTCCACATCAAGTTTTCCGACTACCACTCTGTCCTTATATTCCTCGCTGATTTGTTCAATGATGGGTCCCACCATCTTGCAGGGGCCACACCATTCGGCCCAGAAATCAATAACTACCAGTTTGTCTGTCTGCAACACCTCGTTAATGGTTGCATCTGTAATTTGAAGCGCCATATTTTTCCTTTTTTAATTATGTGATTAATTGATTTTAAAATCGATCAGTAGATTATCTCTCAGATAATCGATAAAATGTCTGTTCACCTGAATCCGCGCCGGGCGTGAAAAAAGCTCTATGCGCATGTGGGACTCTTCACCGATAATCTGGAAGTATAACAATGAATTTCCCGAATTGTTTTTCACCAACGCTGATAATTCTGTCACCGTAGTTTCATCCAGTTCGGTAAGCGGAATCTGAAGTGTGATCTTTGAAACCAGTTTTTCCCTCATCTCCGACAGCAATCCAATGGAGTTGATTTTTACTTCAAGTTCCTCCTGCCTGAATCGTTTGGGTTGAACTTTCGCCTGAATATAAACCGACAACCCAATGCGTGCATACCTGCCGAAATTGACACTGTCTTCGCTGAAGAGTGCAATTTCATAGCTGCCGGTATAGTCCTCTATTTTGAAAATCGTATAAGGAGATCCCCTTTTGGTTTGTCCCTCACGCACAGCCGTGATGATTCCTCCAAACGAGATATCCATGCCATTCAGGGTTTCAAGGTCCTGTAGTTTGACCGTGTCGGCATTGCATACATATTTCAGAATAAACTCGTAGTCGTCGAGCGGGTGAGCCGATAGATAGATACCGATAAGTTCACGTTCCTTGTTCAACCTTTCGAGGTCGGACCATCGCTTTGCGTGCGGAATTTCCGGCCGCGCGATCTGAAATGAAGTATCGTCGCCAAAGAGGGAATTTATTGATTCCTGTTTATCCTGTTGATATTTGTTCCCGTAACGAATGAGCGTTTCCAGAAATTCTTCGCCTCTGCTATTCATGGCGAGGAACTGCTCCCGATGGATGCCCGGCAAGGAATCGAAGGCGCCCGATAATGCCAGCGCTTCAATATTCTTTTTGTTACAGGAGGAAAGATTTATCCGTTCCACAAAGTCGAAGATATCTGCAAAAGGCCCGTTTTTTGTGCGTTCCTCAATGATGTCAGCCACCGCACCCTGTCCCACACTCTTGATTGCAGCAAGACCGAAACGTACGTCTCCTGCTTTGTTCACTGAGAACTTGAGAAACGATTCGTTAATGTCGGGGCAGAGTACGTTCATACCCATTGCCTTGCATTCGTCCATGAACTTGGTAATCTCGGTGATGTTGTTCAGGTTGTTGGAAAGCACTGCAGCCATATACTCCGACGGGTAGTTGGCCTTGAGCCAGGCCGTCTGGTAAGCCACCCATGAATAGCAGGTAGCATGCGATTTGTTGAAGGCGTAGGAGGCAAACTTTTCCCAGTCGGCCCATATCTTATTCAGGGTCTTCTCATTGTATCCGTTTTTCTTTCCTCCTGCCAGAAACTTCTCTTTCAGGGCGTTCATCTTGTCGATCATCTTCTTTCCCATTGCTTTACGCAATTCATCGGACTGGCCCCTGGTGAAGTCGGCCAGTAGACGGGAGAGAAGCATCACCTGTTCCTGATAGACCGTGATGCCATAGGTCTCGCTCAGGTATTTCTCCATGATGGGTAAGTCATATCTGATCTCTTCCTTGCCCTGTTTACGGGCGATAAAGGAAGGTATGTAATCCATGGGCCCCGGTCGGTAGAGCGCATTCATCGCAATCAGATCCTCAAACTTGCCGGGTTGGAGTTCCTTGAGATATTTCTGCATGCCGGCCGATTCAAACTGAAAGGTACCGGTAGTCTGTCCGTTGCAATAGAGGCGGTAGGTCGCCGCGTCATTCATGTCGATGGTATTGATGTTGATCCTTTTGCCATGGGTTAACTCAATATTGGTAAGTGCATCCTTGATGATGGACAGTGTTTTGAGGCCGAGAAAGTCCATTTTGATCAGTCCCGTCTCTTCAATCACCGAACCTTCGTATTGTGTGACCAGCATCTTTTCCCTGGTCTCTTTGTCTTCCGCCGTACTGATGGGAACCACGTCGGATATGTCGGTCTGGCCGATGATTACGCCGCAGGCATGCACACCGGTATTGCGCACGTTTCCTTCCAGCATGGCAGCATATTTAAGCGTATCTTTCACCAGGGAATCGTTGCTATTGGCTGCCTCCTTGAGTTCCGGCACGTTGTCGATGGCTGTCTGTAGAGTGATTTTTTTTACGTTTGGAATCCTGTCGGGGACGAGTTTTGCCAGTCGGTTCGACTCGGAGAGGGGAAGTTTATGTACCCTTGCCACATCCTTGATCGAAGACTTTGTAGCCATGGTGCCGTAGGTAATGATGTGGGCCACTTTCTCGCTGCCATATTTTTCGGTTACCCAGCGGAGCACCTTACCCCGCCCTTCATCGTCGAAATCGATATCGATATCGGGCATCGATATGCGGTCCGGATTCAGAAAACGCTCAAACAGCAGGTCATATTTTAAAGGATCGATATCGGTAATGCCCAGACAGTAAGCCACTGCAGATCCTGCTGCCGAACCACGGCCTGGCCCAACAGCCACATCCATCTCGCGGGCTGCGGCAATAAAATCCTGTACGATGAGGAAATAACCGGGGAAACCCATGTTCTTGATGGTGTCCAGCTCAAATTGCAACCGTTCAATGATTTCTTCACTGAGATTGTCCCCATACCGTTTTTGGGCGCCCATTTTGGT
This sequence comes from Proteiniphilum sp. LBM24028, assembly GCF_056629195.1. Classification (NCBI taxonomy): domain Bacteria; kingdom Pseudomonadati; phylum Bacteroidota; class Bacteroidia; order Bacteroidales; family Dysgonomonadaceae; genus Proteiniphilum; species Proteiniphilum sp. LBM24028. The sequence goes on from NZ_CM152817.1 coordinate 3,562,464, forward strand.
GAGATGTGTCAGGTAGTCCGCTTCCAGCTTCACCCTTATCACCTTGTTATAATCGCCCAGACGATGAAAGGTCTCATTACCGAACTCTTCAACAAGTACTTCCTCGGGATATTGTGTCTTGTATGACTCTTCGGTGCCGAATGCCGGATCGATGGGATAAAAGGGCATCAGCGGAGAGTGGTCTATCGAGTAGAATTCCACCTTTTCAGCCACCTCAAGCGTATTGGAGAGAGCCTCGGGAATATCAGAAAATATACGGTTCATCTCCTCCGTGGTTTTGAGCCACTCCTGCTTGGAGTATCTCATCCTGTCGGGGTCATCAAAATCTTTACCGGTACTAAGGCAGATAAGGCGGTCGTGTGCATCTGCATCCTCTTCGTTTACGAAATGGACATCATTGGTGGCGATCAGCTTCACATCATATTTCTTTGCAATGCGGATCAATTCTTTATTCACACTTTCCTGTTTGGGATAGGTGGTCTGATCGGCATCGGGACGATCTGTTTTATGGCGCTGCAGCTCGAGATAATAATCGTCGCCAAACACTTTTTTGTACCACTGTACAGCTTCTTCTGCCTCAGCGATTTGCCCGCCATCTACCTTCCTCGATATCTCTCCTCCCAGGCATGCCGATGAGACGATCAATCCCTCGCTATACTGCTCCAGCAGTTCCTTGTCGATACGCGGGCGGTAGTAGAAACCTTCCGTCCAGCTCTTGGAGACGATCTTGATGAGATTTTTATAACCCTGCATGTTCTTGGCCAATACCACCAGGTGCCATCCGCTGCCGTCTATCTTGTCCGCCTGCTGAAACCGGTCGCGGCGCGCCAGATAACACTCACAGCCGACGATCGGCTTGAAGAGTTTTTTTTCTGTTTCTGAGAGTTTCTTGACTAGCAACAGGAGTTGATTTTCTTTCTCGCGTTCAATCTTTGGAGTTTTTGATCCGCTTTCCTGAGATTTTCCGGCAGCATCTTGGGCAATCAGATTTTCCAGTTTTTTTATCTCATTTTTTATTTTCCCTATTTCTGTTTTGACCGGACCATTTTTTTTATTGACATAATTGAGAAACTCCTTGATGCCGTACATGGCGCCATGGTCAGTGAGTGCGATGGCCGGCATGCCGTCATCGTAGGCTTTGTCTACCAAACGCTGGATGCTGGCCTGCCCATCGAGCAGCGAGTACTGTGAGTGAACATGCAGATGTATAAAAGGGTGCATATCGGTTACCTGATATTTTTGGAATCAATATTGGCAAATATACGGAAAATAGAGCCAAAACCGATTGAGTTATTATCATAAGTTATCAACCGATGATGTTATCTATCAAAAAAAGAAGAGGTTTGTGGGTAGGATATTTTCCACAAAAAAAGCCGGTGGGGTACCCACCGGCCGTAAGACTTCTGTCGTGCCAATAACGTCATTTGGCAACTTTTTCGAGCCATTTGATCATTGCCAGCATGGTGAACATGGACATGAGGCATGCAACTACGAAAACCATCCAGGTAGCCGACATGGAAAAGGAAGTATAAAAGATGGCGCCGATGAAGAGCAGACTGTTACCGGCCGCTGTTGCTCCCAGCCATGCCCCTTGCATAATACCCTGATATTTTGGTGGGGCCACCTTCGATACGAAGGAGATACCAAGAGGGCTTATGAAAAGTTCAGCCACAGTGAGTATGAAGTAGGTGCCTATGAGCAACCAGGGCGTTACACGGGCTAAATCGGGCAGTCCACCCATGGCATCCACCTCTCCCTTCAGTGGTAGTCCCATCGACCCGAATGTCATTACTGCATATGCCAATGCTGCAATTCCCATCCCAATGGCAATCTTCCGGGGTGTGGAAGGTTCTTTGCCTTTTGCACGCAACCAACCAAAAAATCCCACGATGATGGGTGTCAGGAACACCACGAAGAAAGGGTTGATCGACTGGAATATTTCAGCACCCTGTAGGGTGGCAAATCCCAGGTTGACCTTAATCTGGCTCAAGTCTGTATAATCCTTGGCAAAATAGGTGAGGGTAAGGCCGTTCTGGTGAAAAGAGAACCAGAAGAAAATGACTACGGCAAACACTGCGAACAGGGCGTATAGCCTCTGCTTTACCTCTTTGATATCCATTTCTTCTACCTCTTCGATGCCTGAAGCGGTAGCTTGCTTGTTTGCGGGGTCAGGAAATCTGTTCTTGTTAAATGTGTATATCACCAGAGAGATCAGCATGGCGAAAATAGCCACAGCAAAGGCATAGTGAAACCCGGTAGTAAAAACATTCAGATATTCATTTGCAAAGGCAGTGAGGTCGGTGCCGGAATATCCAACTTCAGCAGCGAGGCGTTGTAATCGTTCCATCCCCTCGCCTGTGATCTTGTTTCCCAACAGCTGGTGGGCAAGAGCAGGCAGGTCGGCATTATACAGAAAGCCGTTTTTTTCCACCCACCAGTTTCTGACACCTACAGCCAGGAACGGAGCAAAGATGGCACCCACGTTGATAAACATATAAAATAACTGGAAACCGGAATCGCGCATCTTGCTGTACTTCGGATTGTCGTACATCTGTCCTACCAATGCCTGCAGATTACCTTTGAACAACCCATTGCCCAAAGCAATGACGAGGAGCCCCAGGCAGGTAAACGCCAGTAAAAGTCCGAACTGACCAGCAGGTACAGGAGTGGGTGTGGGAATGGAGATGATTACATAACCCAGTGTCATCAACAGCAAACCTCCCAGGATAACACCTTTATAGTTACGGGTTTTATCGGCCAGCAGCCCGCCCACGAGTGCCAACAGGTAGATGGAGGCATAAAAAATAGAGTAGATGATGCCGGTTTTGGTTTCGTCCAGGCCAAACTTGGTCATAATAAACAGCGAGAGAATAGCCATCATGGTGTAAAAACCAAACCGCTCCCCCATGTTTGCCAACGATGCTGCCAGCAAACCTTTTGGATGATTCTTGAACATGCTTCAATTATTTAGAGTTGTAAATATTAGTTTTCGGTTTTTTTAAATCTGCAAATATAAACTTTTCGTCAGATATAAACACTGTTTCAGTAAAAAATGGATATTTTTTTTCGTGTGTCGGAGTCATATTTTTTCTTCCTTTTATTTGTATATATAAAAAAATTTGTACATTTGCATCCACCATTTGGGTTGCTTTATTATTTTAAGAGAATAATTATAATGAATAGTTCGGTATTTGCATTTTCTTTCTGGTTTTACTTTTACTTTAGTAGGTGAAGGCAGGATTTTATATGCAAAGAGAAGAAATTAAAAAGTCATATCAGATAAAAAAATCCTGTCGATCATACGGCGGGATTTTTTTTTGAAAAAAAAGAATCTATGAAAAGAGTTGCAATACAAGGGGGGTTGGGTGCTTATCACGAGATCGCAGCACGCGAATATTTTGAGGATGAAGATCTGGAAATAGTGGTATGCAACACCTTTCGCGATATTTTTACAGAGGCAGAGAAAGACCCGCACCTGGTAGGTGTGATGGCCATCGAGAATACCATTGCCGGCAGTTTGCTGAAGAATCACGACCTGTTGAAAATGCACAGTCTGAAGATTGCCGGAGAGCATAAACTTCGTATTACCCATTCACTGGCGGCTCTCCCCGGGCAGACAATCAGTGATATCAGAGAGGTGATGTCGCATCCTATGGCGTTGATGCAGTGTGAGGATTATCTGGACACCCTCCCCGGCATCAGGGTGGTGGAGCACGATGATACAGCACTTGCAGCCAGGGACATTCAGGAGAAAGGATTGGTTGGCACAGCTGCTATTTGCAGCAGTCTCGCGGCCGAAATATACGGACTGGAAATCCTTGCAGCGGGTATAGAAACAAACAAACGTAATTTCACCCGTTTTTTTATACTCGCACGTGAAGAGATGCTACGCGAGATTCAGAAAGACAATCATATCAACAAATCGTCACTGGTATTTGTATTGCCACATGCCGAGGGCAGCTTATCCCAGGTACTCTCTGTTTTATCGTTTTACGGTATCAACCTCACCCGTATTCAGTCGCTCCCGATCATTGGCAGGGAGTGGGAGTATCAGTTCTATATCGACCTGACCTTTAGCGATTACAATAGATACCGACAATCGATTGATGCAATTTTACCGCTGATCAGTGGCCTGAAGATACTGGGTGAATACAGGGCGGAGAAACACCGGAAGGATCAGGGACCAGAAAATAAGGACAACAGAATTAATAATTTATGATGATGCATATAGAACCTGCCGAACATATCAAGTCTATTCAGGAATACTATTTTTCTGTAAAACTGGCTGAAGTGGCCCGCATGAATGCCGAAGGCAAGGATGTAATCAGTCTGGCCGTGGGAGCACCCGACCGGATGCCGTCGCCAGAAACCATCGACACGTTGTGTGAGACTGCGCGGCGTCCCGATGTACATGCCTATCAGCCTTATGCGGGTATACCCGAATTGCGGCGTGCCTATGCTGAATGGTACAAAAACATCTATGGTGTGTCACTGGCTCAGGATGAGGTGTTACCGCTTATCGGATCAAAAGAGGGTATTCTCCATATCTCAATGACATTTTTGAATTTCGGGGATGCAGTACTGGTACCCAATCCAGGCTATCCCACCTATATTTCGGTGTCGGAGCTGCTCAGAGCCCGGATCATTCAGTACGACTTAAAGGAAGAGGATGGATGGCAGCCCGATTTTGAGGCGCTGGAGAGGCTTGACCTCACGGGGGTAAAGCTGATGTGGGTGAACTATCCGAATATGCCTACCGGTGCCAATGCAACCCCATCACTGTTTGAGAAGCTGGTAGCTTTCGGCAGAAAGCATGGCATCATTATTTGCCACGATAATCCATACAGCTTTATTCTGAATGACACTCCCATGAGTATCTTATCGGTGCCCGGAGCTAAAGATATCTGCATTGAATTGAACTCATTGAGTAAGTCACATAACATGTCGGGCTGGCGCATGGGAATGCTGGTCTCCAACCCGCAGTTTGTAAAGTGGGTGCTCAGGGCCAAGAGCAATATCGACAGCGGTCAGTTTAAACCAATGCAACTGGCTGCGGTGGCTGCGCTGTCGAACAGTGCTGCCTGGCATGCCGATATGAATCGTATCTATGCCGAACGACGCATATGGGCAGAGAAAATTATGGAACTGTTGAATGCTTCCTATGACAGGAGTCAGGTGGGACTGTTTGTCTGGGGCAAGCTACCCGACGCATCGCCGGGGAGTGAAGCATTGGTGGATGAGCTGCTGCAGGGAGCGCGGGTATTTATTACTCCCGGTTCTATCTTCGGCAGCAATGGCGCACGATTTATCCGCATCTCACTCGGTTCTTCCGTGGAGAAAATGCAGGAAGCATGCAAAAGGATTGAAACCTATTTACAACTTTGAATGTTTGCGATCAGTGAGTGTAAAATCAAACTTGTTTGAATTTTACCGAACGCAGCAAACATCTAAATTTACGCAGTAAATTTGAATTACAACTGAATAACAATAAGACAATGGAATTTGAATCAATTTTATTACCGGGAATAGACGCGAAGAGGCCGCTTGTGATTGCCGGACCCTGCAGTGCCGAGACAGAAGAGCAGGTGATGACTACTGCCCGACAGCTCGCTGCCACCGGAGTGAAAATATACAGAGCTGGCGTGTGGAAACCCCGTACCAAACCGGGAGGCTTTGAAGGAATTGGAAGTCCTGCCCTGAAATGGATGATGCAGGCAGAAAAGGAAACCGGCATGTATATGGCTACCGAGGTAGCCACCGAGAAACATGTCTATGAGGCACTAAAGTATGGCATAGATATGCTCTGGATTGGTGCCCGCACGACTGCCAACCCTTTTGCCGTACAGGAGATTGCCGACACCCTCAAGGGGGTGGATATCCCCGTTCTGATTAAAAATCCCGTGAATCCTGATCTGGAGCTTTGGATCGGGGCACTTGAACGTCTTTACAATGCGGGAATCAGGAGGCTGGGTGTAATCCACAGAGGATTTAGCACCACTGATAAAACAATTTACCGAAATATCCCCCAGTGGCATATACCCATTGAATTGAAACGCCGCTTTCCCACGCTGCCCATTCTCTGTGATCCAAGTCACATTGGCGGAGCACGTAATCTTATACAGAAGTTAAGCCAGCAGGCGATGGATCTTAATTATAGCGGATTAATCATCGAATCGCACTGCTCTCCCGATGAAGCATGGAGCGATAAGGCACAGCAGGTTACTCCGGCAGCGCTCAAAGAAATTCTTCAGAATCTGGTGATCCGTGATACCACCCAGACCACCGAAGATTTGTCGGTTTTGCGCGATCAGATCGACGACCTCGACAACGACCTTTTGCAGTTACTGGCCAAGCGTATGCGTGTCTCACGTGAGATAGGGCATTATAAACTGGAGCACAACATGCCCATCCTGCAGACGCAACGTTACGACCAGATACTGACCGACCGTGCTTACCAGGGTGAACGGATGGAAATGTCGGGCGAATTCATTAAAAAGGTGCTTGAGGCCATCCATTCCGAATCGGTGCGTCAACAAATGGTAATTATGGAGCGGGAGAAAAACAACCAAATAACGATTGAATAATAGTCAACAGATGAAGATATTGATACTTGGAGCCGGCAAAATGGGATCATTCTTTGCCGATGTGCTCAGTTTTGATCACGAGGTGGCTGTGCTGGATACAGATCCCAGAAAGCTGCGTTTTATCTATAACACACAGCGGATGACAGTTGCAGCGGAAGTGGAAGCATTTGCTCCGGAAATGGTCATCAATGCCGCCACGCTTAAGTACACCATTCCCGCCTTCGAATCGGTGCTCCCTTACCTGCCTGCTAGCTGTATCCTGAGCGATATCGCCTCGGTAAAAACGGGTCTGGAGGAATTCTACAAAGAGCGTACCCGTCCTTATGTTTCCACCCATCCCATGTTTGGCCCTACCTTTGCCAGTCTGAGCGACCTGAGCACACAGAGTGCCATCATCATCTCGGAATCATCCCATCTAGGCAAGGTTTTTTTCAGGGATCTCTATCATCATCTCAAATTGAATGTATTTGAATATTCGTTCAGGGAGCATGATGAGACCATTGCCTACTCCCTCTCCATCCCCTTTGCCTCAACACTGGTGTTTGCGTCGGTGATGAAACACCAGGATGCACCAGGCACCACCTTCAAAAAACACATGAATATTGCGCAGGGATTGCTTTCGGAAGATGACTTCCTCCTTAGCGAAATCCTGTTTAATCCCTACACTCCCGGTCAGTTGATCAACATAAGGGAGAGACTCGGGGAGTTGCTGGCCATCGTGGAGCAGAAAGATAGCGAGGGCATGAAGAGGTTTCTCAGCGAGGTGCGAAAGAACATTGAGTAATTATTTGGTAGTCGATAAAATATACAAGAAAAGAGAGATAGTCAATCCGGTCAACAATAAAAAATACTTTCTTTATTGTAATATTTTTTTGTCACAAAACCTACTCTGTATAAATCCGGATGATCTTCGCGTCGCTTATAGGGCGACTGTTGCCGTCTACAGGCAGGGCTGCGATTTTATCGATCACATCCAGTCCCTCGGTCACCTCGCCAAAGACTGTATATTCTCCATCGAGGTGGTGAAGACCACCGTAAGTAGTATAAGCCTCTTTCAGACCTTCCGGCAGAAAGAATTTTCCCGGTGCCAGTGCATAGAGTGAATCCACTACCCCCAACAGGGAGTCGAGCAGTGCGTTAAAACCTCTCGGGTTGCTATCTTTCAAACGGGCCAGCTCCTCCTTGTGTGGCGCATAGTGGGTACGGATAAGCTGGTTTTTTATGGGGACATTCACAGCCATTTCCATGGTATCGAGCTTACCTTGCGTGTATTCCTTTCCATGGACGAGATAAAACTGGGAGGCATCTGATTTTTTTTGCGGATTCTCGTTGTCGCCCTTTCGGGGAGCAGCCAATGCTCCTTTTTTGTGAAACCTGTTCTCGCGGAATTCAGGCATCAGCTCCATGTCGGTACGTCCACTTCCTATTTGTATGCCGGCAGGTGCGTTGCGTGAGTCCTGAGCACCGCCCTGAATCACAAAGTTCTTTACCACCCGGTGAAAAAGTGTTCCGTTGAAGTATCCCTCCCTGATCAGTTTCAGGTAGTGGTCGCCATGTCGTGGCGTGTCGTCGTACAGCATCGCCTTCATGGTGCCGTAGTTGGTTTCTATTACAATGACGGGATATCGGTTCTGTGCCTGCAAAAGTGTTGCGGAGGCCATCCACAGGAAAATGAGTAAAGTTCGGTTCATAATTTAATTTTTTTAGCTGTCATCAATCAGTAATCATCTCTGCAGAAGTAAATTTCGGACTTGGAGTGGTAAGCAGGCATGTATTCCACTGAACGCTGGTCACTGGGCACTTGCCGTTTTTTAATTTGGCGCCCGCTTGTAGAGATACAATGCAATGAGGATGAAAATAATATTGGGTATCCACGCAGCGATGAAAGGGCTCATGCCTCCCTTCACAGCGAAGGTGGAGCTCACCGTCATGAAGAGAATGTAAGCCATGCTTAGCGCCAGCCCGATACCAATATTCAAACCCATACCTCCCTTTACTTTTCGTGCCGAGAGTGCGGCGCCGATGATGGTGAGGATAAAGGCCGAGAAAACTGAAGCGATGCGGGAGTGATATTCAATCTGAAATGATTGGATATTGCCCATACCGCGCTCTTTCTGACTTTTCACATAGCTGCGCAGCTGAGGCGAAGTCATCATCTGCTGGTCACTGTTGGCGATGATGAAATCGTTTGGCACAATCTGCAGGATGGTATCGATGGAAGTGCCCTTGGTAATGGTTTCTTTCAGGCCGTCGAAGTCTCGTATCTGATAGTTGTTGATGGTCCACTGAAAGGCCGAGTCGTAACGGATCGACTGGGCTGTTAGTCGCGACACCAGTTGAAGGCTGTCAAAGTGATCGATGGAAAAGTAATAACCGGTCTTGCTCGACATGTCAAAATTACCGAAGTAAACAATGGTACCCGGACCCACTTTAAACTGGATATCGCGGTCGCCTGTTTTTTTCTTGCGTGGATCTATATAATTCTGTTCAAATTCGATGCGTGTGGCATTGGCCGGCGGAATCACATAGCTACCGAAAACAAAAGAGAAGGCAGCGATAACAAGTGCCGAGATCATATAAGGTTTCATTAATCGTCTGAAACTAATACCATTAGATAGTATGGCTGTGATTTCAGAGTTGAGTGCCATCTTGGAGGTAAAAAAGATCACTGCAAGGAAGACAAACAAAGGGCTGAAAAGATTGGTGTAGAAAGGTATGAAGTTGAGATAATAATCGAAGATAATATCACGCAACGAGGCGTTATGGGTCATGAACTTATCAATTTTTTCATTGATGTCGAAAACCACCGCAATGGAAATAATGAGCACAATCATGAAAATATAGGTGCCCAGAAACTTCTTGATGATATATCGATCCAGACGTTTAATTGCCAGTGGATTATCTCTTTTTATCATAACCTTCTTGTGACGTTTTCTATCATCTTTGGTTTCCATGTTGAAAAGTTCCCGGCAATAATGTGTTGCCGGGCTTCTTCCACCAGCCATATGTAAAATGCCAGGTTGTGGATGGATGCGATCTGTAGGCCCAGTATCTCGTTTACATTGATAAGGTGCCGCAGGTACGCCTTGCTGTAGAGTGTGTCCACAAACGATGCTCCCCCCTCCTCTATCGGGGAGAAATCGTTTTTCCATTTTTCATTTCGCATGTTTATGATTCCCTGCTTGGTGAATATCTGTCCGTTGCGGCCGTTACGGGTAGGCATGATGCAATCGAACATATCCACGCCGCGTTCAATGGCCTCAAGGATATTCTCCGGCTTACCCACTCCCATCAGATAGCGTGGCTTGTCGGGTGGCAGAATCTCGTTCACGAGTTCCACCATCTCGTACATTTTTTCGGTGGGTTCACCCACAGCCAGACCGCCAATGGCATTGCCGTCCGCATCTTTTAAAGCCACGTTCTCTGCCGCCCGGCGTCGCAAATCGGGATAAACGCAGCCCTGCACAATGGGAAAGAGCGCTTGGCTGTGGTTGTAGGGGCATTCTGTCTCGCCAAAGCGTGTCAGGCAACGGTCGAGCCACCGTTCCGTAAGTTCAAGCGATTTTTTTGCATAGGCATAATCCGCGTCGCCGGGTGTGCACTCATCAAAAGCCATCATGATGTCGGCGCCGATGACGCGTTGGATATCAATTACCTTCTCGGGAGTAAAGAAATGGCGTGATCCGTCGATGTGAGACTGAAACTCAGCTCCTTTTTCCGAGAGTTTCCTGTTGTCTGTCAATGAGAAAACCTGAAAACCACCGCTGTCGGTCAGCATCGGCTTGTTCCAGCTGTTAAACCGGTGCAGGCCGCCTGCCTGTTGCAGAATTTCAAGTCCCGGCCTGAGATAAAGGTGATAGGTGTTACCCAGAATGATCTGAGCCCCTATGTCTTCTTTCAGTTCACTGATATGTACCGCCTTCACACTGCCTGCAGTGCCGACAGGCATAAAAACCGGTGTTTGTACCACGCCGTGGTCGGTGGTAATGAGCCCGGCCCTGGCATTCGTCTTCGGGTCGGTATGTAGCAGTTGGAATTTCAAATTACTTTGTTTCGTGGCGTTTTGATGGCAAAGATAGAATTTTTTGCTGTTATAAACAGAATAGTAACTGTTTAAAAATAGTTAGGAGTGGGAGGGATATGCCTGTGATGATAAATACGGGAAAAATCCAAATTTAATGAACCTATATGCGATGATAATTAGAAATATTCAAAGAATATCGTACTTTTGCCTTTGTATTGACATTTTATTGAATCACATGTTGTCGTGTCCGGAAGAGAAAATGCAGATTATGATGCTTTTTAACAAGGTCATGGCATTTAAGGAATAATCATTATGGAGAGTAAACCAGAGTTGATGGCGAGAAAGCCTGAATGGCTGAAGATTTCCCTGCCTCAGGGAAAACAATACCTGGATGTAAAAGAGATTATCGCAAGAAAACAACTACATACCATTTGTGTGAGTGGCAAGTGTCCCAATCTGGCGGAATGCTGGGGCAGGGGAACAGCTACATTCATGATACTGGGAGATATCTGTACCCGCGCCTGCAGATTTTGTAACGTAAAAACAGGCAGCCCGCAGGGAATTGTCGACTGGGATGAGCCGGACCGACTGGCAGATACCATTGAGGGAATGAAACTCCGGCATGTGGTGCTGACAAGTGTCGACAGGGACGATCTGCCCGATGGTGGTGCAGCGTTGTGGGCGAAAACGGTGCAACGTGTGAAGGAGAGAAACCCGCGGGTGACCATTGAAACGTTGATCCCCGATTTTAACGGGGTCGCCGAACATATAAACCTTGTGATTGATGCTGGTCCCAACATCGTATCACACAATATGGAAACGGTGAGAAGACTGACGCCGAAAGTGCGAAGCCGCGCCAGATACGACGTGAGCCTGAAAACAATTGAAACAATTGCGAAACACGGCAAGGTGAAGGCAAAATCAGGAATCATGGTCGGCCTGGGAGAAACGCCCGAGGAAATCATCGAGACAATGGACGACCTGAGGAGTGTGGGGTGCAAAGTCCTGACAATTGGCCAATACCTGCAACCCACCCGCAAACACCTGACCGTAAAAGAATATGTCTCACTCGAACAGTTTCAAGAATACAAGAGAATCGGTCTGGAGAAAGGATTTCAATTCGTCGAAAGTGGTCCGCTGGTACGTTCCTCCTATCATGCGGAGAAACATATTTAATTCAATGTGCCAATGAGCCAATATGATAATGAGCCAGTTGAAAAAGGTGCTTTATGGGAAAGACAGTAATTTTTGAAGATCTGGGAAGAATCCGCTACAAGGAGGCATGGGATTATCAGGAAAAGCTGTTTCAACAGGTTATCCGTAACAAACTGGAAAGGAAAGAAAATAAGCATCAGTACCTGCTTTTTTGCGAACACGAACATGTTTACACCCTCGGAAAAAGCGGTGACAGACGGAATCTGCTGATCGCCAAAAACCTGTGTGAAAGCCGGAATATCGATCTGCATGCAATCGACCGGGGAGGAGACATTACTTACCACGGTCCGGGTCAGCTGGTAGCTTATCCGATCATTGACCTTGAGAATTTTCAGATTGGTATCAAACGATATATCTCTCTACTGGAAGATGTGGTAATTGAAACATTGAAATCCTTCGGTATTTTAGGTGTAAAAGATGAAAAGGCAATGGGAGTATGGTTAGATCCCGCTCTGCCGGACAGGGCAAGAAAGATATGTGCCATCGGAGTAAGGGCCAGTCGCTTTGTAACGATGCACGGACTGGCTTTGAATGTGAACAGTGACCTTTCCTATTTCAATTACATCAATCCCTGTGGATTCACCGACAGGGGCGTTACATCCATGCAGAAGGAGCTGGGTAGAAACGTGGATTTTCAAGCTGTCTCCGACGTGATGAAAAATGCCTTCGCTGCCATTTTCGGGATGGTATACCGGTAATCCGGTAAATGGTTACACACGAATGGCTGTATTGCAAACATTTGTTGCACATTCTGCCGGAATACTTAAACATTTTTAACGGCGTTTCCTATCGAAACCGCTTTAACATTTCTATTTTTGTACCCCATAACAAGAATCCATTATTAACAGTCTAAAAATATGAGCCAAGTAGTCGATATCAAAGAACTCAATGAGCGTATTGAACAGAAGAGCGCTTTCGTGCAAACGCTGGTGACCGGGATGAACAAAACAATCGTAGGACAGAAACACCTCGTGGAATCTCTGCTGATCGGACTGCTTTCCGATGGTCATATTTTGCTCGAGGGTGTCCCCGGTCTGGCAAAGACGCTGGCCATAAAAACGCTTGCTCAGTTAATCGATGCCGGTTACAGCCGTATTCAATTTACGCCCGACCTGTTGCCTGCAGACGTCGTAGGAACCATGATATATAGCCAGCGTAACGAAGAATTCCTCGTGAAGCATGGTCCTGTATTTGCCAACTTTGTGCTGGCCGATGAAATAAATCGTGCTCCGGCAAAGGTGCAAAGTGCCCTGCTTGAAGCGATGCAGGAAAGGCAGGTTACGATTGGCGAACAAACCTATAAACTGCCCGATCCCTTTCTCGTGATGGCCACGCAGAATCCGATTGAACAGGAAGGTACTTATCCGCTTCCCGAAGCGCAGGTAGACCGTTTTATGCTGAAGGTGGTGATCTCCTATCCGTCGAAAGAAGAAGAAAAACAGATTATTCAACAGAATATTTTTGAACCGGTGACCATCGATAAGGCAGTGATCTCTACCAACGCAATTTTAGAAGCACGCAAGGTAGTACGTGAAGTGTATATCGATGAAAAAATCGGTAAATACATCGTGGACATTGTGTTTGCTACCCGTTTTCCCGATCAGTATGGAATGGGCAACCTCAAGGAGATGATCGGTTTCGGGGGGTCACCGCGCGCGTCCATTAACCTGGCGCTGGCTGCACGCGCTTTTGCATTTATCAAACGACGCGGTTATGTGATTCCGGAGGATATCCGGGCTGTGTGCCACGATGTCCTCAGGCATCGTATCGGGCTCACGTATGAAGCAGAGGCCAACAATCTCACCTCCGAAGAGATCATCAGTGAGATTCTGAATAAAGTAGAGGTGCCTTAAACGCTCGAGTCGGGTGATTCAGTATAACAAGTGCAGTTCAAATGAAAAATCCTCATGAAGAGGGTAAGATTCAAATGGAGACGACCGATCTATTAAAAAAAGTACGACACATCGAAATAAAAGCGCGTGGCCTCTCCCGTAACATATTTGCCGGCGAGTATCATTCCGCTTTTAAGGGGCGTGGTATGGCTTTTTCTGAAGTGCGGGAGTATCAGTACGGAGATGATCTGCGTGATATCGACTGGAATGTGACCGCGCGATACAATCGCCCTTATGTAAAGATATTCGAAGAGGAGCGGGAGCTCACCGTGATGTTGATGATTGACGTGTCGGAGAGCCTGGGCTTTGGTTCCCGCAAGGTGCTTAAGCGGGATATGGTGGCGGAGATTGCTGCCACACTGGCCTTTTCAGCCATACAGAACAACGACAAGATAGGAGTCCTCTTTTTTACCGACAAGGTGGAGAAATTTATTCCCCCCAAAAAAGGAAAAAAACATATCCTGTTCATCATCCGCGAGATACTGGGATTCACTCCAGAGAGCAGTGGCACAGATTTGAATATGGCGCTTCGTTATATGACCAATGCTATCAAGAAGCGGTGCACAACCTTCCTGATTTCGGATTTCATCGATTCCGATGATTACAAAAAAGCACTGCAGATAGCCAATCGAAAACACGATGTGGTTGCCATTCAGGTCTATGACCAGTTGAGTACGGAGCTTCTTCCTGTTGGGCTAATGAAAGTGAGAGACCCCGAAACGGGAGAAGAGCGGTGGATAAACACTTCGTCGCGAAAGGTAAGAGAAAGCTATCAAAACTGGTGGAACGGTTTGCGAAACAACATGAATTATGCATTCAGGCAGAGTGGCGTGGACAGCGTATCTGTTTCCACCGAAAGTGATTATGTGAGGGCATTATTGCAATTATTCCAGCAAAGAAAGTAAAAGTGAAGAGGATAAGATATCATATCTGTTTTATGCTGAAAACTGCCTTGATGGTGTGTGGTATTTCACTGTCGCTTTCGGTGACTGCGCAACGTGCCTCGGTACAGGCTACAGTGCAACCGACGGAGATTCTAATAGGTGAGCAGGCGTTGATTAATCTGAAGGTGATTACGCCTAAAGACCAAACCATACTTTTTCCTGTGTTCGAGAAAGAGATTGTTCCCGGCATTGAAGTGATTGCTATGCTTCCTCCCGACACCACGGTGGAGAATAATGTAATGACACTGAATTTCAAGTATGTCGTTACCTCTTTTGATTCTACCTTGTATCATATTCCCCACATGTCGGTTTTCGATGGTACGGACACCATCTATTCAAACTCGTTCGGACTGAAAGTGACCTCACCCCAGCTATTGGATTCCACGCTGGCGTATCTGGAGAAAATAAATAAGGGAGAGACTGATTCCATCGATTTTGAACAGTTGAAGCTACACGACATAAAACCTGTACGGAAAACGCCTTTCGTGTGGACCGATTATCTGTGGATCCTCTGGATCGTGCTGGGTATCATGTTGCTTGTTGCATTTATCGGACTTGTTATCTGGTTGATACTAAAGAAGAAACGCAAAGGTTATATTTTCAAGCCACCGGTGATTCTACCGGCACATGTGCGGGCTATCAGGGAGCTGGACAAGCTGAAGGAGGAGAAAATATGGCAACAGGGAAGGGAAAAGGAATTTTACAGCAGACTTACCGATATTCTTCGTAGCTATCTGTTTGAGCGGGAAGGAATCAATGCCATGGAGATGACTTCCGGTGAAATTTTGAATGAGATGCGCAAGCTGTTGGAGGGAGAATCAGTTTACAACAACTTGAAACAGATTCTTTCTACTGCCGATCTGGTGAAATTTGCCAGGTACAAACCCTATCCAGATGAGAACGACCTTAGTATGGTGAATGCCTATTTCTTCGTGAACCAGACCAGAGAGCCTGATCCGGTTCCAGAAAAAGAGGAACTACAAAAAGAAAACAATGAGGTGCCGGAACAGGGTACCGCAAAGAGTAAGTAAAAAGCATGGAATTTCTGCATCCTGAATATCTCTATCTATTGCTGCTGCTCGTACCGCTGATTGTGTGGTATATGATACGGCTGTCGAAGACACAGGCTTCCTTTAAGCTGGCATCTACAAATGCTTTTAAAGGGATGAAGGCCGATTTCAGGGTCTACATGCGACATCTGCCGTTTGTATTGCGGTTGATTTCCATCGCACTGGTCATTATCGTGATTGCCAGACCACAATCGGTCAGCAGCTGGGAAGAGACCGAAACACAGGGAATAGACATTGTAATGGCACTGGACGTGTCAGGATCTATGCTCTCTCAGGATCTGAAACCCGACAGGCTACAGGCTGCCAAAAAGGTGGCGGCTGAGTTTATAACAGACAGGAAGAATGATAACATCGGCTTGGTGATATTCGCCGGTGAAAGTTTCACGCAGTGTCCGCTTACCACTGATCATAAAGTGCTGTTGAACCTGCTGAACGAGATTAATTTTGGAATGATTGAAGATGGAACTGCCATCGGACTTGGATTGGCAACTTCCGTGAACAGGCTGAAAGAGAGTGATTCCGACTCGCGTGTGGTGATCTTGCTCACCGACGGGACAAACAATAGCGGACAAATAGCGCCGCTTACAGCAGCCGATCTGGCCCGTTCATACGGGATCCGTGTCTATACGGTAGGTGTGGGCACCAAGGGGATGGCTCCCACGCCGGTGAATACGCCGTATGGTATCAGAATGCAGAATATGCCGGTGGATATCGATGAGAAAACACTCACTGAGATCGCTGCCATGACCGGGGGGCAATACTTCAGGGCGCAGGATACAGAAGGGCTCCGTCAGGTATATGAAGAGATTGATGAAATGGAAAAATATCTGATCAGCGTCCAGAATGTGACCCGGCGCCAGGAATTATTCCTTCCCTTTGCATTGTTTGCCATGGGGTTGATATTGATTGAGTTATTGTTGAGAAGAACCTGGTTGAGAAGTATCCCATAAATACCCGGGGAAATAGAAGGGTAAAAAGTTAAAGTAGAGACATGTTTAGATTCGGAAATCCGGAATATTTATGGTTGTTCATTGCCATGCCTTTGTTGCTGGCGGTTTACATCTACCTGAACATCAAAAAGCGTAAAGCAGTACAAAAGATGGGTATCCTTTCCACGCTCAAGATGATGATGCCTGAATTATCGCTAAAACGTTCTTACCTCAAATTCTGGCTCATTTTTGCAGTGCTTTGTACGGGCATTTTCATGATTGCACGCCCTCAGTTTGGTACCAAAGTGGAAAAAGTGGAGAAGGAGGGCATAGAGCTGGTGATTGCTATGGATGTCTCCAACTCTATGCTTGCCAAAGATGTCTCACCCGACAGGTTGTCGCGTGCAAAACAAATCCTGTCGCGCCTTATTGATGTGCGGAGAAATGACAGGGTGGCTTTGATTGTCTTCGCCGGAGAAGCATTCGTACAGATGCCACTCACGTCGGATACCCAATCGGCAAAAATATTCCTGAATACTATTGACCCGAGCCTTGTTCCTATTCAGGGAACGGCCATCGGTGAGGCGATCCGTCTTGGAGTGAGTTCCTTCTCGAGCGACAAAGATATCAGCAAGGCCATGGTGATTATTACTGATGGGGAGGATCACGAGGGTGATGCGGCGTCAGCGGCCGCCGATGCGGCAAAGGCCGGTGTGATGGTAAATGTGCTTGGAATAGGTTCTCCCGACGGTTCTCCCGTGCCCTCACTTGAATATGGAAGTAATTTCATGACTGACAATGAGGGTAATGTAGTAGTCTCACGCCTGAATGAACAAATGGGGATGGAGATAGCACAAAATGGAGAAGGATTTTATGTGCGCGCCGATAACTCTAACACGGCGATCCGTGCACTTGAAACACAACTCGATGAGCTTGAAACAGGAAAGTCAACCAGTCTCTCCTATTCGGAGTACGATGAGAAATTTCCCTTTCTCGCCTGGATGATGCTGATTATCCTGTTGATTGAGATTCTTGTATATGATAAGAAAAACCGCTTGTTCAGAAATGTGAAACTCTTTAAATAAGCCGTCAGTACTCAGCTTAAGAACCGGCGAGTGATTGACCGGAGCCGGAGAGGAATATGACCGTAAAAAAATGAAAAGAAAATGAACAGACTGTTTGTAAAATATGGATTATTATTGTTGCTGATGCTCTTTCCCTTGTCCGTTTCCGCGCAAAAGGAAGTGCGTAAAAATATCCGTAAAGGAAACAAGGAATATAGTCAGCAGAAATATTCGGAAGCCACTGCCTCTTATGAAAATGCGGTGAAGGGAAATCCCTCGTCCCGGGAGGCAAACTACAATCTTGGAAACACATTGTATAAGCGGAAAGAGTGGGATAAATCCATTGAACAGTATAACCATTTCATCTCATTGGAACAGGAAAATCCTACGGAGGCTTCTGCTGGTTGGTATAACACCGGAAATGCCATGTTGCAAAAGAAAGAACTGCAAAAATCAATGGAAGCTTACAAAATGGCATTGAGACTGAATCCGGAGGACGATGAAGCACGCTACAACCTGGCTGTCGTACAGAAAATGATACAGGATAAGGAGCAACAGGATCAGGGCGAGGGAGAGCAGGAGCAGCAGAAACAGGAACAACAACAAAATAATAATCAGCAAAACCAAACTCCACAGAATCAGAATGATAAGGAGAAGAAAGCAGAGCAGTCGGAACAGCCGGAACAGATGTCGCGTGACAATGCGCGTCAGTTACTTCAGGCCATAGAACAGGATGAGAAGCAGACTCAGGATAAGGTTCAGCAGATTAAAGCCCAGGAGAGGGAGGAACAGGCTGAGAATAACAGAAGAAACAATAAAAACTGGTAGTAGTGTGATACAAATGAATCAGAAACAACACGGCATGATTTTCCTTTTTTTCGTGACACTCTTGTTCACGGGCAAGGTAACCGTGTCGGAAGCGCAGGTGACATTCAAGGCTGCGGCACCTGCGACGGTTGTACAGGGAGAGCAATTCAGGTTAAGTTATGTGTTGAATAAGGAGGGAAGAGATCTGCGTATGCCCGATATGCCCGACTTCGACCTTCTCTTCGGACCCAGTACTTCCACCAGCTACAGTCAGCGTACTGTCAACGGAAAGACTACTTCCGAGAGCTCGGTAACTTATACATATATTCTTGCGGCGAAGAAAACGGGGTCATTCACCATTCCTGCAGCGTCAATTACTGTGGATGGAAGCCACTATCAATCTAATACGCTTCAGATCACCGTGCTTCCGCCCGATAAAGCATCATCTCGGGGTGCCGTGCCGGGCGAAAGACAACAGGGTGAGCGTGCTACTGCAGGTACCGTCTCTGCCCGTGATGCATTTATAAGGGCTATTGTTTCCAAAAACAGTCTCTATGAACAGGAAGGATTCACCGTTACCTTCCGTCTATACACTACATTGAACATTGTGAATTTCGGAAAAATACAATTCCCCGAATTTGAAGGATTCATGGTTGAAGAGATACCCTTGCCGGTGAATCAGCAGCTCCAGATGGAGCGTTACAACGACAGGAACTATTATACGGCAGATCTTAGAAAAACGTTGCTCTTCCCGCAGCGTTCGGGTCAGATAACCATCCCTGCCGGCAATATTGAAATGGTCTTCTCCGTTCCTTCGGGAAAGAGCGTTTCCACTTTTTTTGGTTCACAGGAGGTAATGGCAGATGTGAAGAAAAATCTGACGACGAATCCCTTGACAATTAATGTGAAACCATTGCCCCCTAACAAACCGGCCGGTTTTGCCAATGCGGTAGGGACCTTCACGCTGAATTCATCCATCAGCTCTGAAAAAATCAAAGCCAACGAGGCGCTTACTCTTACACTTGAGATCTCCGGTACAGGTAACATAAAGCTTATACGCAACCCCGAGATTGCTTTTCCCGATAATTTTGAATTGTATGACCCCGCCGTTGATAACGCGTTGAATGCAACTACAAACGGGCTTACCGGCATCCGGAAGATTTCCTATATGGCTATCCCACGGTATGAGGGAAGTTATTCAATACCATCTGTGGAATTTACCTATTTTGACCCCGGGACAAGCAGCTATAAAACGCTGACCACACCCCAATACAATTTACAGATAGCCAAAGGAGATCCCGGAAGTGCCGCCGGTAACTTTGTAAACCGGCAGGATGTAGAGGTAGAGCAGGATATACGCTTTCTGAAGACTGGTGATCCGATCTATCTCTCACGCACAGAATTTTTTGCAGGGTCTTTTGCATACTGGTTGTGGTATCTGGTTCCTCTGATATTGCTGGTTTTATTTTTCGTGATCAACCGGAAGCAGGCGCGGGAAAATGCAAATGTTGCGCTGATGCGTACAAAGAAGGCCAACAAGATGGCCATAAAACGATTGAAAATGGCAGGAAAATACCTCAGGGAGCACGACAAGGAGAAGTTCTATGATGAAGTGTTGCGAGCACTATGGGGGTATTTCAGTGACAAGCTCTCCATTCCTGTGGCACGGCTTTCTAAACACAATATTGAGTCGGAATTATCAAAACAGGGTGTCAGCGAAGAGCTTGCAGGCAGGTTCTTGCAGATTCTCGATACCTGTGAGTTTGCCCGTTATGCCCCTGCAGAGAGTGATGCCGGCATGGACCGGATTTATCAGGCTACTGTGGAGACAATAGGTGAGATGGAGAATAAGTTGAAAAAAAGAGTAAGATAATTGTGAAAGTAAAGAGTGAAAAAATCGTATGAAACCATTCCAATTTATACTTATACTACTGTTTGTTTTTCCTGCAAGCATCAGGGTGTGGGGGCAGGAAAGCGAGGCTGCTCAGGCATACAGGAATCAGGACTACAAAAAAAGTATTGAATTGTACGAACAGCTCGTAACACAAGGTATCCGCGAAAATAAGGAGTCGGCGCAACTTTATTTTAATCTTGGCAATGCTTATTTCAGAGACAATAAAACAGGTAAGGCTATTTTGAACTATGAAAGGGCTCTCCTGCTGGATCCCGGCGACGGCGATATACGACACAATCTTCGTTTTGCCAGAAACAGGACTGTAGATCGTATTAACACAGCAGGTGACTTGTTTATCACAAACTGGTTTCACGCTGTACGTAACCTATACAACTCCAATGCATGGGCAAATATTGGCATCATGTTTTTTATTCTTTTTTTAATAACAGTGGGAGTTTTTCTTTTTATTCGCATTCTGTGGATCAGGAAAAGTGCCTTTTATACAGGCATTGTGCTTTTTGTTCTGATGATTATGACAAATATATTTGCCTTCAGTCAAAAAAGCGAACGTATTCACAGAAATTATGCGATTGTCATGACGGGAGCAGCCCGGGTAAATGCATCACCCGACGAAAACAGCAACGCTCTTTTTGAACTGCATGAAGGAACAAAAGTGAAGGTCAGGAGTAGCGATGCCAACTGGTACGAAATTGAGATTGCAAACGGCAGCGTGGGTTGGACATCAAAACAAAACGTGGAGATTATATGAATGAGGCCATAGACAGACTGTTGCCGTTGGAACGAAACTTGTTCTTTGCACTAAACGGCAGCGATTCGCAATTTATTGACAATGTGATGTGGATGCTGAGTGGCAGGCTGGTATGGATACCTCTTTTTTTGTTCATTATTTTTCTCTTCTTTTATAAAACCAACTGGAAAGATGGTTTGCTGGTAACCCTGTTTTTTATCTTGCTATTTGCCGCATGCGATCAGTTGGCGTCTTCATTCTTCAAACCATTGTTCGAGCGTTTTCGACCCACACATCATCCCGACTTCAAGGAACTGGTCGACATTGTGAACGGTTACCGGGGAGGCCGCTTTGGTTTTATTTCCAGCCATGCGACAAACAGTTTCGGACTGGCTGTCTTCCTGAGTCTGCTCTTCAGGTATCGCCGGACAACAATCGTTGTATTATTATGGGCCTTGCTGAACAGTTATACCCGTATTTATCTTGGCGTACATTTTGTTTCTGACATTCTGGCCGGTATGATAGCAGGCTCAGTACTGGGTTATCTGTTTTATGAGCTGCTTCGTTTAACGAGGTCTTTTCTGCTACATCTTCCAGAATCGAAAAATATCCCTCTATATAGTCGTCCGCACGCTCACCTTTTATCCATTTTTATTCCCTCCTATCTTCTTGTCTTGATTATTTTTAGTTCATTTTTAGCAACTTTACCTCATTGAATATGTTCTATTGACAGATACGAAACATTTTCGTAAATATTTTTAGAAATAGTTTGGGATATCTTTTTTTTTGTGTAAGTTTAGGGCACGAAATGAATCCTGAATGTATTATCAACATAAAAATAAAAAGCCATGGCAAGAACAATTACTTTTAATGAGTTGCGAGAACTGAAAGACAAACTCCCTGATGGTAGTATCCACCAAATAGCTGCGGAATTGGATATGAAACCTGAAACAGTCCGGAATTATTTTGGTGGATACAACTACAAGGAAGGGAAAAGTGTGGGAATACACATTGAACCCGGACCAAATGGTGGTATTGTTGTGCTCGACGATACCACAATTTTTGATAAAGCGTTGAGAATACTCGGACTTGAAGATTATCCTCAACCCGATGCTGTTGAAACGACAGAAGTAGATTAAAAATAGGAGGTAACCCGGTATTTTATGCAGAGACAGCCGGATGTGGGGTTACCTGGTCTTTGTCCCAACCCGTTGTTTATGGTTACAATCCATGGACACGCAAAGAATATACAAGTATGGAAAAAGATGGTAAAAAGAAAAATTCGCACGATGAAAAACTGGTTACTGTGGCCATTCATTCCTATGAAAAAGCCCACATCTTAAAATCTATCCTTGAGTCGGAAGGTATTCCGGCAGTGATACATGGAATTAAGATGATTGATCCAGTTATTCCCGGTAACGTGCGTGTACGCATAAATGAAACCGACCTTTCTGAGGCACTCCGTATAATTGAAAAGGTTGATTTTACATCCCAGGCAGATAAAGAACTGGAACGGGAGATAAGAAAAGAAATTCTTGTGCCGGTAGATTTTTCCGAATACTCTCTTGCGGCATGTGAATTTGGCTTTCGTCTGGCACAGGACTTGGATTGTAAGGTGAAACTCCTGCACGCTTTTTTTACACCTTTTTACCCGGGTGCAATACCTTTTGGCGACTCTTTTACCTTACAGGCAACCGACAAAGAAATTTACCAGGATATTAAAAGCAAAACGGAGAGCGAGATGCAGAACCTGGTTAAAAAAATAGAAATGGAAATAACAGCAGGAACACTTCCGAGAGTCTCCTATCAGACGGTGCTATTGGAAGGTCTTCCTGAAGAAGAGATTATTTCCTACTCTAAAAAGATGCGACCTACGGCCATTGTAATGGGCACAAGGGGAAAGAATGCCAAAGAGCTCGATCTGATCGGCAGTGTGACTGCAGAGGTAATGGAAGGCTGCAGGACACCAATATTTGCCATTCCCGAGGGTGCAAAGGCCAGAGATCTTTCAGCAATGAAGAACATTGTTTTTCTGACCAATTTTCAGGAGCGTGAATTCAAGGCTTTCGATATTATGATGCGTTTCCTGAAGAAATATCCGGTAAAAGTATATCTCACCCATATTGCAAAAAAGGAAGATGTATGGAATGAAATAAAACTATCGGGTATTCAGAAACGTTTTTCTGATTTATACCCTCAATTGCAGACCGAATACAGGCTGATTGAGCATAATGAAGGGATGGAGGAGTCTATCGATAAATTTGTGAAAGAGCAAAATATTGACATAATCTCTTTATCGAGTTCCCGTAGAAACATCTTTGCGAGAATGTTCAACCCCGGTATTGCCCGCAGGATGTTATTTCATTCCGATACGCCGCTGCTGGTGATTAAAGGGATGTAGTGTTATTATGCAAAACCCGAAAAAGGCAGCGAAGAGCTGCCTTTTTCGGGTTTTGTACGTGGGTCAGTTTTACTTCAGACCCAGTTTGGTCTTTACATTGGATGTAATATTTGTAGCTGTGGGGCTCACATACACAATAGGTGATTGCATGGTGGAGACATCGAAAACAAAAGTATATTTGTTTTCATCTCCCACTGCTTTGATAGCATCGGCAATTTTTTTGTTGACCGGTTCCAGCAATTTTTGCTGTAATTGTTGCATCTCCTGCTGGCTGTTTTGCAGGTAAACCTGATATCTTTCCTGAATCTGGGCAAGTTGCTTTTGCTGATCTTGCTGTATCGCCTCAGACGAAGCTGGAGTTTTATTGAATTCTTCTGATTTTTTGTTGAACTCATCAACCAATGCTTGTCCGTTTTTGGAAATTTCCTCCTGCTTGGTATTGAGTTGCGTCTCAATGCCGGCCAATTCGGGCATTGCCGAGAAAATCTCCTGTGCATTAAGGTATGCCAGTTTCACATCTTGTGCCACAGCTGCTATGGGAGCCAGTGAAATAAAAAAGATCAATAATTTTTTTAACATGATTTCTATTTGTAATTTATTATTAAAAATTCCTGGTTAAAACGTCACAAAGATAAACTATTTATTATTAATAGCCCAGCCTCGAAAGCACCTGATCACTAATATCTATAGATGGTGAGGCGAAGATGATAGATGTAGCAGAAGCCCTGTCGACCACTACCGCGTAACCCTGCTCCGCCGCAATCTCTTTTACCGCGTCGTAGATATTATCCTGTATGGGTTTGATCAATGATTCCTGCTGTTTGAACAACTCTCCCTGAGGACCGAAATACTGGTTTCTCAGTTCCTGAATTGCATTTTCCTTTGTGACGATTTCGTTTTCACGTTTGGTCTTTTCCGCTCCCGAAAGTAATGCAATATCCGCCTGATATTTTTTATACATGGCATTTACAGCTTCAACCTGTTCGTCCACCTTGCTTTGCCACTGGGTGGTTAAGCTCTCAAGCTGTTTGTTGGCACTTTCATAGGCAGGTATCCTGTCGAGAATGTATTCCATGTCAATAAGCGCATATCGCTGAGCATAAGTACTGCTTATTGCAAATGATATAAACAATCCAATTATTAACAGAGTCTTTTTCATTATGTTTTCTCCTTTCATTTTGGTTGGTTGATCACAGGATTTTGTATGCTGTTGCTTGTTGTTATGTAAGACGATCTTATAGTACAAACGTTTACAACAGTCTCCCTAAAAATAATTAAAAAAGAGATGGGCCATTTCTTCCAGTTAAAATTCCTGTCCGATAATAAAGTGGAACTGGCTTCCTCCTCTTTGTCTGCTTCCGTTTCCAAAGACAGTGTCAAACCCGTAAGCCCAGTCTATACCCATCAATCCAATCATCGGCAGGAATATACGTGCTCCTACACCGGCTGAACGTTTTAAATCGAATGGATTCAAATCCTTCACATTATACCATGCGTTGCCGGCTTCCAGAAAAGCCACTCCGTAAATTGTAGAGTTTGGTTCCAAGATGAAGGGATAACGCAATTCAAGCCCTAAACGGGTATAGGCGCGAGCCTGGGTGGCAATGGAGTTATTTTCATAACCTCTCAGTGCAATATTTTCGGTAGCGAACGAACTGGTATAACCACTCATGCCGTCACCTCCCACATCGAAAGTTTCAAAGGGTGTCAGTTTGTTTTTGTTGTAATGTCCAAGGACACCAAACTCCACACGCGTGGCCATCACTGGAGTGCGGGTCACCGTGGAGGGTGTGAGCGGCGTAAAAGTACGAATTTTCAATTTCCACTTGTGGTATTCGTTCCACTTGTATTTATTCGGGTCACTGTATGCCATGGCTTTATAATCATTTCCGTCCCACAAAGAGAAGGGAGGAGTGGCATTCACGCTTAACGTAAACTGGGAACCTGTCCGTGTGTAGATAGGGTTATCAGTGGATATGCGCGACAGAGTGAGTCCGAAGGTGATGCTGTTGCTCACACCGGTCTGGAATGGAAATTGATTGTAGGACCAGTTTTTAAGACCATAACGTTGATAACCCAGTTCAGCCATGAACTGAAAGTAATCGTCGGGCCACTCGAGTCGTTTGCCGTAACCCAGCGAAAGACCTACCATGCTGAAGACCTGATCAGGGTCATAAGCATATTCTGCCATATCCTGATATCCGTAACCGCCGTAACCGCCGTAACCGCCGTAACCACCATAACCGCCGTAACCGCCATATCCAGGATATCCGCCATATCCACCGTATCCGTACATGTAAGGATCGTAATAGCTGTTTTGGGAATAATAATTGGTGTTCAGACCTGTGTATCTGGAATAATAGGCGCTCACCGACAGGTTGTTGGGCCTTTTTCCCCCAAACCAGGGTTCCATAAACTGGAACTGATATGACTGATAATAACGGCCATTCGTCTGGGCGCTCAACACAAGGGTCTGCCCTTCTCCCTGGGGGATAATACCTCTGTGCATGGAGGGATTTAGCATGTTCTTCAGGGAGAAGTTATTTAGCTTCAAGCTGAGTTTGCCCACCAGCCCGGTCACACCCCAGCCGGCAGAAAATTCTATCTGGTCGTTTCCTTTCGAAGTGAGAGGATAGGTAATGTCTACAGTTCCATCTTCGGGGTTAGGATTTATTCCCTGTCCGATATTGGCAGAGAGTGCTTCCGGGTCGAAGTGTCCTGTCTGGGCAATTTCACGCACAGAACGCAGCAGGTCCTCCTTGCTGAATATCGCTCCAGGTTTGGTCCTCAATTCTCTTCTGATCACATCTTCATATAACCGGTCATTTCCCTGAATAATAACCCGCTTGATAGTCGCTTTGGGTCCCTCAACCACGCGAAGTTCCAGATCTACGGAATCGTTCTCAATGTTTATCTCCACAGGATCTATGTTTGAAAAGAGATATCCGTTATTTTGGTACAGGTTCACTGCCGCATCTTCATCGGAGACCAATCTTTCCTGCAGTTTCTTTTGGTTGTATACGTCGCCCGGTTCCATATTCAACAGTTGTTCCAAACGAGCCGATGGATACTGCGTGTTACCAACCCAGTTAATGGAGCGGATATGATAAAGGGGACCTTCATCTACCAGCAGTTCAATATTTACCGTCTTTTCATCGTGTTTGTAGACGGTGTCACGTAGAATCTCCGCATCGCGGTATCCCTTTTCCTGATATTTGGTAATAATATTTTTCTTGTCGGCTTCATAAAGATCTTCGACAAATTTCTTTGTGCGAAACAGATTTCTGATTTTTCCCTTTTCGTTGGTCTTCTTCATCGCCCACTTCAGTTGCTTGTCTGAAAGCGCTTCGTTTCCTTCTATTACGATACTGTTGACCTTGAGCTTTTCTTTCTTATCCACATCCACTTCCAACACTACATGATTCTTCTGTGTACTGTCGGGTCGCTGGAAGATTCTCACTTCGGCATCACCGAATCCTTTCTCCTCATAAAAGCTTTTAATGATTGTCTCAGCCCTGTCAATCTGGGGAGGAGTAATCTGGTTCCCTTTTACAAAACCGATCTTTTTCTCGATATCCTCCTGTTCGCTCTTTTTCATACCCAAATAGCGAATGTTGGCAACACGGGGACGATCGGTGAGTCTAATCTCTATCCAGACACTGTCACCTTCAACCTTAGACTGCAGTATTTTTACGTCTGAAAAGAGACCCTGCTTCCAAAAGCGTTTCAGGGCATTGGTAATCTCCTCACCAGGGATCTGAATTTCCTGTCCCTTTGCCAGACCGGAAAAGCCAACCAGCACAAATTTCTGATCTTCATACATGGTGCCTTCCACCCCGGTAATATCGATATCGGCAATATAATATTTTTTTGGGGGAGTAGTGTAGTTGACATTTAATTCACCCAGGGGGGCTGTATGTATACTGTCAGTGGTCTGCGCCACTGACAACGCCTGTGAAAGCAGGGTGAATAATAAAAGTAAATTAAATGTTTTCTTCAACATTGTGATATATCTTTTCTCTGACTGTCTTTGGTTCAGTGTGTAGCGGTTATTTTTCTGATTATATCTGTTCACTTGTTTTACCGTATCTCCTTTCACGGCTCTGGTAGTCTAGAATTGCTTTGTAAAGCGCTTCCTCGCTAAAGTCGGGCCAGAAGGTTTCTGTAAAATAAAATTCAGCGTAAGCACATTGCCACAGCAGAAAGTTGCTGATTCGCTGCTCTCCGCCCGTCCTGATTAAAAGGTCAGGGTCGGGAAATTCGCTGGTGGTGAGATACCTGCTGATGGTATCTTCGGAAATGTCCTCTGCTTTCAAAACACCTTTGATCACATCGCCGGTTATTCTCCGTGTAGCTTCTGTAATTTCCCATTTGGAAGAATAACTTAAAGCGATTACCAGTTTGAGGTTTCGTCCTCCTTCCGTTTCGCGGATACATGATTCGAGTGCTTCCCTTACATTTACGGGAAGGCGACTTAAATCCCCGATGGAAGCAATGCTTACACCGTTTTTTTTCAGGTCTGCTGTCTCTTTGGCAATAGCATATACTATTAAATCCATCAGTCCGTCTATTTCTTCCGTCGGACGATACCAGTTCTCAGTAGAAAAAGCATACAGGGTGAGGGTTTTGACCGATGTCCTGATGGCTGCTTCCACCACTCTCCTGATGGCACTTACGCCTTCCCGGTGTCCTTCGGCTCGTTCCAGCCCTCTGGCTTTAGCCCAACGCCCGTTTCCATCCATGATGATGGCTATGTGGGAGGGAAGACGGTGATGATTAATTTTTTCAAATAGTGACATCTTTTTTGCGGCTAATAAGTTAATTGCCGTGACAGGGATCTTCTCTCAGTCCGAAGTCCCAGGTAAGGCAAATCATTATAATCGAATACCAATCCTGGTTTTTGATGATGCTGCTCCCAATGCCGTAGGGTTTATCCAAACTCCACGTTTGCGCTTTTCGCGTCACATCGAAATCATCAGCAAACAATTTCCGCATTGAGCATTCGAGGGCAACATTCAATCTGTTTTTTAGTTTGACTTTAAATCCCACGCCAAAAGGCATGTTTGGCCCTATATAGTCAGTCTCTCCCGCTGCATATGTGATCCCTGCGCCGACAAACAGGTAAGGAGTATAGGGTTTTGTACCCGTATACCGATACTTGTCACTGTAGGGCAGGAAGTTAAATTCGGTTTGTACACCTGCTTCTGCAAAAGTACGGCGAAAAGCTGCCTTTTGACCTGAAGGGAAGTTATTTCCCGTATTCCAGGTATCTCCGGAGACCCTCCCGGCCAGCAGGTTTGACTTTAACGCCCAATGAAAATTGATATTGTACCGGAAAAGTAAACCTGTAACGATGCCCGGGTGATATGTGAAACTTGTCTTGTTGGCGTCTCCCATGTAGGAAGAAATCCCTGCCGCAGCTCCTGACTCAAACTTATACTCCTGAGCATAAATACCGGAAGCGACGGGTAACATCAAAAAGCCTGTCATCATCACAAAAAGTGGTATTCCCAGAATCTTCATACCTTCATTCCTTTAATCCTGTTTCCAAGAAAACGGATATTGAGGTAATAAATTATCTTACGTTCAACAAAAGTGACAATCCTTTTCAGTGAGAATCATATTTACTGAGTCTGCCTTTCCAAACATCGGCCAGTTGCGTTTGCGTGGCAGATATTCCGCCGAATATCCATATATAATTATCTGCATCAGTCAGGACCGACGCGTTTGTCCGTTCGGCAAAGCCGGAAGGAAAATCCTGATTTTCTGCTGCCTTAATCCAGTCAAGACCCGAGTTGTCAGAATACATCAAACTGTTTTTTCCGGATGATGTAATCATCAGATAGGGTTTATTATCATAAAAAAACAAATTGCTGCCATTGACCGATATCGTGCCCGGAATTCTTGACAGGATATGAGTGATGACGCCGTTGTTTTCAAGTAAAATCCAGATGTTGTTATTGGATTTATTCTCCGAGGTAGTTCCTCCCGACAAAATAAGGTACTTTGAATAGGATGTGGGTATGTCTACTTTTGTAGCAGAAAAATCCTTTAACGGCAAATTTGCCGGGAGTCGATTCAGAGGCTTCAACACGGAAAAATTTTCAGTTTGTACGAAGGTAAGCATACCGTTAATTTCTGCAGCAGCCAGGATATTGCCGGGGGTTGCCTGAGGAAGTTCTCCATAAATGGCTTTTATTGTGTGTGCGGTGACAATCCTACTCCAGTTGGCGCCGTCGGCCGATTGATAAACCGCTCCTGTGGTTGTGTCGAGGCCGTAAGCGGCATTGTTGACAGTTATCAGAGAGGAAAGCTGCAGTGTGGAAGGAAGGCCTGTCAGGGCTACCGTAGCCCAGTCTGCTCCGTTATTGCTGTTGGCAGACTTCGCCTGTATGGCCGTACCGGTATTGAAATAAGTGATGAACCGGTTTTTGAGAGCGATAGTTTTCTGAGACACAACAAGGGCAGGCAGATAACCGGAACTTCTTTGCTCCCATCCAAGAAAATAGGGATCTTCCTGATATATATTCAGTTGAAATTCATATGATTTTTTTGTGATGCCGTCGGGGGCTGTTGTGATGATCTTCTTTAACCGGGCTATCGCCACAGAGTCTGACTGTATCCAATTATATGTACTGTCGGGATCCAGTGTGAGTTGTACCAAGGCATAGGGGCTGTAGGTGCTGACGCCAGTAATATTGAGCAACACACTATCTGCCCTAAACAAATATGGCAGCGGATCCTTGTTGAATATTTTCCCGTTTATCTGATCAATGGTAAATTTAGTGGCAGACAATACGTCGGATGTGTCGGTAGCAGATGAGAGTGAAAAAGCATAAATTTGTGCATCAGGAGAAAATTCCGTCTCCTCAACATCTGAGTTCAGGCAGGAGGAGAGAAGCAACAGGTTAAGAACAAGCAACCATGCCAGGGAAAAATATTTGGATATCATTCGTTTCAAAAATATTGTACAGCACGTTTAAGATATGCAAAAGTAGAAAGATTTTTCGCTTTAACCATATTAAAATGAATATTTAAAGAAAATTTCGAGTTATTTGGCACTTTAAATGAAACTGTACCGAATTTAAATATCTTTTGGCACTTACTTCTTCCCCCTCTATTTCAGGTGCTTTGGTGCCATTATATAGCTTTTTATCCGAGATCTCCACGTAGGCTTCATCCCATATGTTCTTCCTGATGAAAGAGGATAACAAATGGGCCCCGCCTTCCACAATCAAAGAGTAAATTCCTTCCTGGTAGAGGCTTTGAAGGATTTGCCGGTTAGTGTCGCCGCAAAAATCCATCATAATTTGTTTTATCCCCTTATTTGGCAAGTCAGTGCGGACTGTAGCAGTGAACACTATTGTCGCTGTTGTTCCGTCGAACAAGGCCGAGGTAGCCGGTATTTTATTTTCCCTGTCTATTACGATGCGCACCGGGTGTTGCCCGTACCATTTCCTGGCAGTCAGCCGCGGGTTGTCGAGCATTGCCGTCCGGGTACCCACAAGAATACCCTGTGCCTGTGTACGGATCTTATGAACCAGGGTTTGAGTGAGCCTGTTGGAGATAACCGCAGGTGTCTTTTCTTGGAGCGATGTGCGCACATAGTCCATAAAATGATCTTTGCTCTGTGCCCATTTCAATATCACAAATGGTCGTTTATACTGCTGATTTACGAAAAATATCCTGTTCAGCTCTCGCGCCCCGGTCTCTAAAGTCCCAACGGCTACTTCGACACCCTGTTCTTTCAGTATCCCAATTCCTCTGCCGGAGACGATGGGATTAGGATCCTTCACGGCAACAACCACCCGGGGAATATTCCTGGCAATAATCAATCCGGTACATGGAGGTGTTTTTCCCTGATGGGAACAGGGTTCCAGTGAGACATACAGTGTGGAGTCGGTAAGCAGTGCCTTCTCTTTCACAGCCATGATGGCATTCACTTCTGCGTGCGCTTTTCCATATTGCCTGTGATAGCCCTCACCTATGATACGGTTGTGATGTACAATCACTGCTCCCACCATGGGGTTGGGAAGGGTGTAGCCTTCTCCTTTGCGGGCAAGCTGAAGGCATCGTTCCATAAATACGGGATTTATTTCCATTTTTTTTATCTTTGTTCTGTCAAGTGACTTTCAATACAGAATTGTTATTATGCAGCAATACACTCAGCATATCCGCCGTGAATTAAACCGGTTATATACTTCTTCCGAAATCGCAGTACTCACACGCCTCATTGTGGAAGAGCTCCTCGGTGAACAGAATGTCCTTATCACGTACGACAAAATTAATCATTTATCCCGTTTGCAGATCGAAAAGATGGATGATATTCTGTCCCGCTTAAAAAACGGTGAACCTTATCAGTATGTATTCGGCAAGACTGAATTTTATGGAAGAATATTTAGGGTTACGGGCGATGTACTTATTCCACGTCCCGAAACGGAAGAACTGGTCGAGTGGATTGTGTCGGAGCCGTATGACGGTACTCGTCTAATTCTGGATATAGGTACCGGCAGCGGTTGTATTGCAATAACCCTGGCCAGGGAAATTGCACATGCCCGAGTAGATGCGTGGGACATCTCGGAAAAGGCCCTGGAGATTGCTGCAGAGAATGCCGCCTGGAATAGTGCCGAAGTCCGCTTTTTACGCGCAGACATCTTTCAAACGCCTCCCCGGTGTGGAAAATTTAATCTCATTGTGAGTAATCCTCCCTATGTGACAGAATCTGAAAAGAAACAGATGGAGCGGAATGTTGTCGATTTTGAACCACATGAAGCTCTTTTTGTGCCTGATAACCGACCATTGCTTTTTTATGAGCGGATTACATCTCTTGCCGGAGAGCTCCTTGAGGACGAAGGGAGATTGTACTTCGAAATAAACAGGAATATGGCAGAACCAGTGGCTGGATTACTTTATGATGCAGGATTTCATGCTGTGGAAATAAAAAATGATATCTCTGGAAATCCCCGGATGATTCGTGCCATAAAATCTGCAGGACATGGACAAACCTGAAAAAATAACAACCGCGGAGCATGCGTTTTTGCAAATGTCCCGGCTCTGCTCAAGGAAAGAATGCTGCGTGTGGGAAATACAGCAAAAGCTACAACGGATGTGCATCTCCGATGGGAATGCAGAACAGATTATTCTCCGTTTAAAGAAGGGCCGTTATATCGATGAGGCCCGTTATGCCCGGAATTATATCCACGAGAAATTGACTTACAATAGGTGGGGCAAGATAAAGATTGTACTTTCCCTGCGTCAAAAAAAAATACCCGATGAAGTAATCCAGACTGCATTTGCTGAGTTCTCCGACAATGAACTTAACGCTTCGCTTCAGCCACTACTGGAATTCAAAAGAAAAACTGTAAAGGGAAGCTCTCACTTTGAAATAAACGGTAAATTAATCCGTTACGCATTGGGAAGAGGATATCCAATGAAAGAAATTCTGAGCTGTATGCGGAAGATGAACCTTGATGAACTGCCAGATGAGACGGAATGACCTGTTAATGGAATTTTTCCATCTTTTTTTTCCTGCCGTCTGCATGGTGTGTGGTGAAGAGTTAATACAGCCGGAGGAGTGTATCTGTCTGCGTTGTTTATACAAACTGCCCCGAACCCACAACTTCAAATATCCGGACAATGCCGCTGAACGGCTTATGGCCGGGAGAATACCCTTCGAGCGGATCGCTTCATTTTGTGTTTATGCCAAGAAGGGAATGTTGCCACCGTTGATTCATCAACTCAAATATCATCATCATAAGGAAGTGGGCATCCTCCTGGGAAAAATATACGGTGAAGACCTTCAGGGAAGTGATTTTCTGAAACCTGTTGATGTCATTGTCCCTGTGCCCTTGCATCCGAAGAAAGAAAAAATCCGTGGTTATAATCAAGCGGAAATAATTGCCCGTGGCTTGTCGGCGACTACTTCCCTTCCCCTGTCAGTGGGAAACCTCATCAGGGTGGTCTATAATCCCACTCAGACAAAGCGAACCAAAACACAACGCTGGGAGAACGTGAAACATATTTTCCATGTGAAGAATCCCGGTGAATATGCACAAAAACATCTGCTGCTTGTAGACGACGTCATCACAACGGGTTCCACCATGGAAGCATGCGCTACAGCGCTACAAGGGTGCCAGGGAGTAAAAATAAGCGTGGCAACACTGGGTGAAGTTTTTTAAACTCTTTTTTCGTGAATTGAGATGTTATTAACTCCGAAAGCTGTATTTTTGTGATCAATCAGCAAAAAAAAAAGATAAGATGAACTCTGTACATAAATTAACTGCCGAGAAACTTCTCAAGATTAAAGCAATCAAACTCCAGCCGTCAAATCCTTTTACCTGGGCGTCGGGCTGGAAGTCGCCCATATATTGCGATAACCGTAAACTTATGTCGTATCCTGCTATTCGCAATTTTATCAAGGTGGAGTTTGCCAGGATTGTCCTCGAGAAATATCCCCAAACCGATGCAATCGCCGGCGTGGCCACAGGAGCCATCGCTCCCGGAGCGCTGGTAGCCGACCTGCTCGACTTACCTTTTGTATACATCCGTTCCACTCCGAAGGATCACGGACTGGAAAACCTTATTGAAGGAGATCTCAGGCCCGGACAAAAAGTGATCGTGATTGAAGATCTTGTTTCTACCGGAGGAAGCAGCTTGAAGGCAGTGGAAGCCATACGCAGCAACGGATCGGACGTACTCGGCATGTTGGCTGTATTCACTTATGGGTTCCCATATGCACTAAAGAGGATGCAGGATGCAAGGGTGGAACTGACAACTCTCTGTGGCTACGATGCAATTCTGGATGAAGCTCTGCTAACTGATTATATCGATGAATCTGAGCTGAAAACATTGCAGGAGTGGCGCCATGATCCCGAGAACTGGGGACAGCCAGTAAAAAAAGTAAAAAAATGACCGAATTTGTCAGCGATGTAAAAATAATTCCGTACAGCAATACCGAGGTATTTCGTGTCCTTTCTGATCTGAGCAAGCTGGAGTCTCTTAAAAGCAGGATTCCCAATGATACGCTTCGTGACTTCACGTTCGATGCCGATAGAGTTTCTTTTAAGGTAGATCCAATAGGAAAGGTCTCCTTTCTCGTGGAGGAAAGGGAACCGGATAAACTGATAAAATTCAAATCGGAGAAATTGCCTTTCGATATTTTTATCTGGATTCAACTGGTGTCAAAAGCGGAAAATGATACCCGGTTGCGTCTTACGCTGCGTGCCGATCTAAACCCTTTTATCAGGGGAATGGCAGAAAAACCGATACGCGAGGTCGTGGATAAAATCTCTGAAGCGCTGGCCCACTTACCATACGACCGTATGTAAGATATGCCGGCCTTGCCGGATCCAAGCCGTATGAATAAATGAATAACCGGATGATCTCTTCACAGGGACCATCCGGTTTTTGGAAAATCAAAAAGTCATATAAGAAATAGAACTAATTACATTGTGGTTGCTTCATTTAATAGTATTCACTCGATGAGATAACAGGTATTGGCATCTCTGTTACAGCTTGCTGTATTACCTGGTTGTACCTGTAAACCACATCGTAAGTTATTACTCTTGTTTTTTCCTTCACGCGGACTGACAGCTTTACGGAGTCTGAGTTTTCGTCCCGCAACGGTTTCAGGTCGAAGCAAACAAAACCTTCATAAAACTTGTCACGTTGACTGTTGTAGGAGTTGTGGCGAAACTCCAGATCAATAACATCGGACAATGATTCGGACGGCAGTTCCTTCTTCACTAAATTTATTGCATGCGGTTTAACCCCGCCATAGTTGAACATGAATGAGACATTCAGGTAATCTCCGCCTATCCATACGGCATTGGCTTTTACCGGATCATTGCCGATACTGTCTGCATTTTGGGCATTCAGTTCAATGATCTGCTTCGTGAGAATATTCCAGATATCATTTATTTTGATGTAACGGTCATATCCGTTTTGAGCTCCCGAAAGAATGGTGTAGTTGAGAAATACGCGCTGATTGTATGAAGGGTGGTATGTCATGGCAGTGGCAGCAGGCCATAGCCTTTCGCCATTGTCAAGTAAAAGTGAGTATGCATTTTCTCCACCGGGGACTATGGTTGCTATGTTAATGCGAAACTCCCCCAAAGAACTGGAGTTCTCGTCGCATGATAACAGGAATAAGAAGATTCCGATTGATAAAATACTGATTGTAAAAAAGATTTTTCTCATACAATTTGCTTCTTATACCCGTTAGATGCAAAAAATTAAAAAACGCTGCATGAAAAAAAGACAATCCTCTTTTTTTAACAATGGTTAACGAAAATATGATGTCTGCACGGATAATTTATCCCTTCGGATACAGTCTGTAAATGAGATCCGGTCTTTTCATCCGTTTGAGTGCGCGGAGTATGGAATGTTTGTTTTGCGGATCATGCCAGAAGAAAAAAAGACGTTGTCCGTTTTTCTGCTCTTTCGTTCTGGCCGTATATACAGGTTGCAGGGTGTAGGGATGGTATCCGGTGTAATAGATTTCAGTGGCCAGCGTCATGGGTGACGGAGTAAAGTCCTGTACCTGTTCCAGCTTAAAGTTGAGGTTTTTGGTGATGGCTGCCAGTTCGGCCATCTCTTCTTCGGTGCAGCCCGGATGTGACGAAATGAAGTAAGGTATAAGCTGCTGGTTGAGTGCCTCTCTTTCATTCAATTCATCAAAAATTCGTTTGAACTGTGAGAACAACTCAAATGAGGGTTTTCGCATTGTCTGCAACGTCTTTTCGGAAGTATGTTCGGGGGCCACTTTAAGTCGCCCCGATACATGTAGTGTAATGAGCTCGCGAAGATAACTGTGTGCGGAATCATTGGCTTTTTCGTCGTTACTCCTGTACAGGAGCAAGTCATACCGGATACCGCTGCCAATAAACGATTTCTTCACGCCTGGCAGTGCGTCCACCGCGTGATAGATCTCCAGCAATGGGGTATGATCGGTATTCAGATTGAAACATACCTTCGGGAAAATGCAGGAAGGTTTCTTGCATTTTTCGCATATTGTTAGATCTTTTCCCTGCATCCTGTACATGTTTGCCGAGGGACCTCCAAGGTCACTGATATATCCTTTGAAGCCGGGCATGCGGATGATCTTTTCCACCTCCGCCAGGATGGATGCTTTTGAACGGGAAGCAATGAATTTTCCCTGATGTGCCGAGATGGTGCAGAAGGAACAGCCACCGAAGCAACCCCGGTGGAGATTTACCGAAAATTTGATCATCTCATAGGCAGGGATTGTTTTTCCTCTGTATTTGGGATGAGGCAGACGGGTATAGGGCAGATCGAAAGTGGCATCGATCTCGGCTTCTTTCATTGGAGGGTAGGGAGGATTGACCACCAGTATCCTGTTGTCTACCTCCTGCAGGATGCGTGCGGCGCTGAGACGGTTGGACTGTTCCTCTACCACGCGAAAGTTTTTGGCCTGTTTGAGTTTGTCACTTCGACAGGCATCGTGCGAAAAGAGTGTCACTTCTTCGCCGAATGGATTGGGTGTCACTTCTTCCTTTGTACAAAGAAAAGCTGTTTGCGGGATGTCCCGTATTTCTCTGAATTTTTTCCCGCTGCGAAGACTTTGTACCAGTTGTTTCAGCGGCAGCTCCCCCATGCCGTAGATCAACAGGTCGGCGCCCGTATCAGCAAGAATGGTCTTGTGCAGGGTATCGTCCCAGTAATCATAATGGGTGACCCTCCTCAGCGATGCTTCTACTCCTCCGAGCAACAGTGGTACATCGGGATAGAGTTTCTTAAGAATGCGTGAGTAGACTGTCACTGCTCTGTCGGGTCGCATATCTGATCTGCCGTCGGGAGTATATGCATCATTTGAACGCAGGCGCTTGCCGGCAGTGTAATGGTTGATCATGGAATCCATCACGCCGGCGGTAACTGCAAAGAAATAGCGCGGAATCCCCATCTTTTTAAAGTCCCGCAGATCATCCCGCCAGTTGGGTTGCGGCACGATGGCCACTCTGAGACCTTCACTTTCGAGGAGTCTCCCAATGACGGCGGTGCCAAACGATGGATGATCCACATAAGCATCACCCGAGAACAAGACCACATCCATCTCATCCCATCCCCGAAGTTCCGTTTCCTTCTTCGTGGTAGGGAGCCAGTCCGTGAGTTGAAGTGATCTTTCTTCCATCAGTGATGTTTGTGTTTGTGCTCTTTTGCCAGTCCGGCATCTATCTCACGGGCTCTTTCAACGGCCAGGTGGATGTGCGAGCATATATTTTCCTCACCTACAATCCTGGGGATATCAGATTGGTATAAACTCTCGCGTATATTCTCTTTTACACCGGAGAGAATGACATGGATTTTCTCTTTCTTGGAGTTGCGGCACAAGGTTTCCAGGTTGTTTAACCCCGTGGAGTCAATAAACGGGACTTTACGCATTCTGATAATCCGAATGTTAGGGTGGTCTCCTATCTCTCGCATCTTCTCGTCGAATTTGTTGGCCACACCAAAAAAGAAAGGTCCGTCAATCTCGTAAACTTCCACTCCGTCTGGAAGATAAAGTACCTCTTCCTTCATATTCCCCGAGTGGGATTCCATCTCCTTCGAGATATCGATGCTGCCGGTGGTATGAGATATTTGCGTGCTTTCATTCATCCTTTTCAGAAAAGCGAAAACAGCCAGCAGCAATCCTACGGCGATGGCGACAGTAAGATCGAATATCACCGTAAGAAAGAAGGTTGTCAGCAGGATGGCGCGCGTGGCTTTCGCTTGTTTGTTGAGTGATAAAAAGGTGCGCCATTCG
Source organism: Proteiniphilum sp. LBM24028 (assembly GCF_056629195.1). Lineage (NCBI taxonomy): Bacteria > Pseudomonadati > Bacteroidota > Bacteroidia > Bacteroidales > Dysgonomonadaceae > Proteiniphilum > Proteiniphilum sp. LBM24028. The sequence goes on from NZ_CM152817.1 coordinate 3,600,800, forward strand.
CTCATATTATAAGCTACAACCACCAATACGCCGGCAAGGCAGGCCATGGGAATATGTTTTGTGAGATCTCCGAGAAACAGCACGATGAGTAACAGGACAATGGCATGGATGATACCGGCAACAGGGGTACGGCCACCGTTGTTGATGTTGGTCATGGTGCGCGCGATGGCACCGGTGGCAGGAATGCCGCCAAAGAAGGGTACAACGATATTCGCGACTCCCTGTGCCACAAGTTCCATGTTTGAATTATGCTTTTTACCGGTCACCCCGTCGGCCACCGTGGTAGACAGCAACGACTCTATGGCGCCGAGCATGGCGATGGTGAAAGCGGCCGGGAACAACAGGCGTACACTGTCGAGATTCAATGATATGGTCTGCACTGTGGGGAGCTGGCTATTAATGGTAAAGCGGTCACCAATGGTTTCAATTCCCTCTATATGGCCGTATGTTTTCATCAGATAGGCGACAATTGTCATGATGATGATTGCCACGAGTGATCCGGGAATCTTTTTATAAATTTTCGGTGTAAGAATGATGATGGCCACACTTGTCACGCCAATCAGGACAGCCCACCAGTTCACGGTAGAAAAATACTGGAAGTAGACCGCCCATTTTTCCACAAAACCGGATGGTAACTTGGGTAAGGTCAGCCCGAAAAAATCTTTTATCTGCGTGGAGAAAATGGTTAGCGCAATACCGCTGGTGAAACCCACGACAATGGGGTAGGGTATAAAACGGATGACTGCACCCAGCTTTAAAAAGCCCATCATCACCAGCATGATGCCGGCGATGACCGTGGCCATAGCCAATCCCTGTACTCCGTATTGTTCCACAATCCCATATACGATCACAATGAAGGCTCCTGTAGGGCCGCCAATCTGCACGGTGCTGCCGCCCAGGAATGAGATGATGAACCCGGCGATAATAGCAGTGTAGATACCTTTTTCGGGTGTTACGCCTGAAGCAATTCCAAAAGCGATGGCCAGTGGCAATGCCACGACTCCCACGATCAGTCCGGCCATAAGATCGGCCACAAACTTTTCCTTGTTGTAGTTTTTTAAAGATTGAACGAGCGTGGGTTGAAAGTCCTGAAGAAAATTTATTTGCATACGTCTGAAAAAAAACGGTGCAAAGGTAGCAAAAAAATCAGACATTACCTTGTTCCACGAGAACACATACTCTTTCGGTCACACGATCTTCACCATAGGGATTGTATCTTGTTTTCAGGCTGTTCCCGAATAATCCGGCAAACACATTGTAAGTCCAGGCTTTAAAACTGCCCATAAATGCATCAATGATATGATAAGAAGAGGAGTTGGTTTCCCGGTCTACCAGTTTCATAAGCAGCTGTCCTTGTGAACGGGTTAGTTTTTTCATTTTGGGCGTGTAGGTATCCATCAGGTATTTCTCCATCTTATTCAGATGTTTTTGCCGTGCATTGTCATCGGGAAGCGTTTCCATGTACTCATAGGTTTCGGTGATGATTTCGGCAATTTCCTTGGCATAGGGTAGCGTCTTCTTTACATCGCGGATCAGCTTGTAATAAGCCATCTGATCTTTGGTACTGCGAAAGGTAAGGGGTGAATACTTGATGAAGTCAGTGAGCCACATACAGGCAACGGTGTCGCCCTCCAGAATTACGGCCGGATATATATTCGGCATTAAGAAAATGGTGGAGACTGGTCCGTTGTTTCCGGGGGCCACGTTGGCAGCGTAATAACCTTGTGCTTTCACCGCAGGAGATGAAAGCGCCATACAAAGCACCGCAAATATGTGGATAAGTCTTTCCATAACAACACAAAGATAAAATCAATGTTTTATTTTACCATGAAATGACACGTTAAGTGTAGTTAATTAACCCACGCGTTTATAGAAAGTTAACCGAAAATAAATCGTTAAAAACCGCACCAAAAGCGTTCAAAAGTACAAAAAAAAAATAGATTTTGCTAAAAATTTCAGGAAGAAAGTGTACATTTGAGTAAATAACAGGAATTTTATGGATTACTATCATCTGGGTGAACTTGTTCACAAAAAGGCACAGATACTGAAAAACAAGACAGTGCTGAGATACCAGTCGGCAGGCGGAGAGTGGCTCGATCTCACATGGAAGAGTTTTTCCGATAAGATAATGAAGGTTGCCCAGGCAATGGCAGAGATAGGCCTGCAACCAAATGACAATGTGGGCATTTATGCTCAGAATATGGAAAAATATCTGATTACCGATTTCGCCGCCTATGCCAATAAGGCGGTGATGGTGCCCATGTATGCTACCTCTTCGCCGATGCAGATTGGATATATTATCCAAGATGCAGAAATTAAGCTTTTGTTTGTGGGTGAACAGTTTCAGTACAATAATGCCTATAAGGTGCAGCAGGAACTGCCTGTATTGGAGAGGTTGATTATCTTCGATCCAAAAGTAGTACTGCAACCCGATGATAAGACATCGGTTTACTTCGATGATTTCATTGCAACCGGTGACAATTCCGAGTCGGTGGCATTGGTGAACTCAAGGCTGAAACAGTTAAAAGAGAGTGATCTTGCCACCATCATCTACACTTCAGGTACAACAGGCGAGCCCAAGGGTGTGATGCTCACCCATGCCAATTATATTAAAGCATGCCATATCCACGATATGCGATTGACAAACCTCTCGGATAAGGATCTTTCCATGTGCTTTTTGCCTTTAACCCATATTTTTGAAAAGGCATGGACCTATTACTGTCTCCACAAGGGTATTGCCGTGGCCATAAACAGAGATCCGAGCGAGATAAGAAAGACGCTCAAACAGGTTCGTCCTACACTGATGAGCAACGTGCCCCGTTTTTGGGAGAAAGTATACGAAGGCGTCAGGGAAAATATTGACAATGCTTCCGGTATTACAAAATGGTTGTTTAACGATGCAGTGAAGACGGGCAGGCGACATAATCTGGAGTACGTAAACGAGGGTAAAAGGCCTGCGCCGGGTAATCGGGTAAAATTTTTTCTTTATCGGCATACGATCTTTTATCTGATCAAACGGATTATCGGAATTGAAAGAGGAAACTTTTTTCCTGTGGCAGGAGCTCCCCTCTCTGACGCGATCAATGCATTTATGCAGTCGATCGATGTGCACCTCATATATGGTTATGGTCTTACCGAGACGACCGCCACGGTGAGTTGTTTTCTTAACAAGGGTTTTCGTATCGGTACTGTGGGAAAAGTGATGCCCGATATGGAGGTGAAGATCGGTGAGAACAACGAGATTCTGGTGAAAGGGGAAACCGTCATGTCCGGTTATTACAAAAAACCGGAAGCGAACAAAGCTGCCTTTACCGACGACGGTTTTTTCAGAACAGGCGATGCCGGCTCACTGACCGGTGACAATGAGATCATTCTCACAGAACGGATCAAAGATCTTTATAAAACATCCAACGGTAAATATATTGCCCCGCAAATGATTGAAACCCGTATTACTGAAGACAAATTCATTGAACAGGTAGCTGTGATCGGTGATGACCGCAAGTTTGTCAGTGCACTGATTATTCCTGTTTATGAGGCTCTTATGACTTATGCACGGGAACAACACATCGCATTTGAAAACATAGAAGAATTGGTCGGTAACCCACTGATTCACAATTTTATATTTGGCCGTATCGAGCTACTGCAATCCCAGTTCACCTCCTACGAAAAAATAAAGAAAATTACATTGTTGCCTAACCCGTTCAGTGTGGAGAACGGAGAACTGACCAATACTCTCAAGCTGCGCAGGAAGGTGATCCTGGAAAAGTACGCCGATCTGATTGACAGGATGTATAGTGTGTAGTTGTTACGTATGAAGCACTACTCATGATGTAGCCAACAAACGTGTGCAGCACGAATATCATATTAAATCACTATCTTTGCACCGTTTTTAACGGAGTAACGGCATGGATTACAATTTTAGAGAAATAGAAAAACGGTGGCAACAGTACTGGGCCGACCATCACATCTACAAAGTAACAGAAGAGAGTGCTAAACCCAAATATTACGTGCTCGACATGTTTCCCTATCCCTCGGGGGCGGGACTGCATGTGGGACATCCCCTTGGGTATATCGCTTCGGATATCTTTTCGCGATACAAACGACTGCAGGGATTTAACGTGCTCCATCCCATGGGGTACGATGCTTACGGACTGCCTGCAGAACAGTATGCCATTCAAACCGGACAGCATCCTGCCATCACCACTGAGAACAACATCAACCGTTACCGGGAGCAGCTCGATAAAATAGGATTTTCATACGACTGGAGCCGTGAGGTACGTACCTGCGATCCGGATTATTATAAGTGGACCCAGTGGGCATTCATCCGCATGTTCCATTCCTACTATTGCAACCAGGCGCGACAGGCCCGTCCTATCACGGAGCTGGTAGAGGTGTTTTCCCAACAGGGTACTGTCGGACTGGATGTTGCCTGCACCGAGCCGATGACATTTACCGCTGAAGAGTGGAACAGCAAGACAGAAAAAGAACAGCAGGAACTGCTGATGAACTACCGCATAGCCTATCTGGGCGATACCATGGTAAACTGGTGTCCGCAGCTGGGTACCGTACTTGCCAACGACGAAGTGAGCGAAGGCCTCTCCATCCGGGGAGGTTATCCGGTGGAGCAGCGCAAGATGCGTCAATGGTGTTTGCGCGTTTCTGCCTATGCCCAGCGCCTGCTGGAGGGACTCGACACGATTGCCTGGAGCGACTCGCTCAAGGAGACACAGCGCAACTGGATCGGGCGCAGCGAAGGGGCTGTCATGCATTTCAAGACTTCAGAAGAGATCGCTTTCGATATTTTTACTACCCGTGCCGATACCATCTTCGGGGTGACCTTCATGGTGCTGGCTCCCGAGAGTGAGCTGGTGGAACAACTTACTACCGCTGAGCAGCGTGATGCAGTGAATGCCTACATCGCCAAGACAAAGAAAAAGACGGAACGGGAACGCATGGCCGATAAAACAGTGACCGGTGTCTTCTCGGGTTCTCATGCTACCCATCCTTTTACGGGCGAACCACTTCCAATATGGATATCCGATTATGTGCTGGCAGGATATGGTACGGGTGCCATCATGGCCGTGCCGGCGCACGACAGCCGCGACTATGCCTTCGCCCGTCATTTTAATCTGCCCATCATCCCTCTTATAGAAGGCTGCGATGTCTCGGAAGAGAGCTTCGATGCCAAAGAAGGTATCATGATCCACTCCGGCTTCCTGAACGGCATGACGGTGAAACAGGCCATCCCGGCGGCCATCGACGAGGTGGAGAAAAGAGGACTGGGATACCGCAAGATCAATTACCGCCTGCGCGATGCCATCTTCTCGCGGCAGCGCTATTGGGGTGAGCCTTTCCCGGTCTATTACAAGGAAGATATGCCCTACACGCTCGATGAAAGCGAGTTGCCACTGGAACTCCCCGAAGTGGATAAGTTCCTGCCTACCGAAACGGGTGAACCACCGCTGGGAAGGGCCCAAAACTGGCAGACGAAGGAGGGTTACCCCCTCGAGCTGAATACCATGCCAGGCTTTGCCGGCTCGTCTGCCTACTACCTGCGCTACATGGATCCGCACAACAACGCGGCACTGGTTTCGGAGAAGGCGAATACCTACTGGCGCGATGTGGATCTTTACATCGGCGGTACCGAGCATGCCACGGGGCACCTTGTGTACAGCCGCTTCTGGAATAAGTTTCTGTTCGACCTGGGTGTCTCCTGCGAGGAGGAACCTTTCAAGAAGCTGGTGAACCAGGGAATGATTCAAGGACGCAGCAACTTCGTGTACCGCATCAAAGGATCCAATACTTTCGTATCGTATAACCTTCGGGACCAATATGAGGTGACCCCTATCCATGTGGATGTGAATATTGTACACAACGATCTGCTTGACCTGGATGCTTTCAGACAATGGAGCCCGGAATATAATACAGCCGAGTTTTTGCTGGAGGATGGCAAATATGTATGTGGATGGGCCATTGAAAAAATGTCGAAATCGATGTACAACGTGGTCAATCCCGATGATATTGTCGAAAAATATGGAGCGGACACACTTCGCCTCTACGAGATGTTTCTGGGACCGCTGGAACAATCCAAGCCCTGGGATACCAATGGGATAGACGGTGTGCACCGCTTCCTGCGCAAGGTGTGGAACCTGTTTTACAAGGAGGGAGTGCTGGCGGTGAACGATGACGAACCCGCGAAAGAAGCTTTGAAGGCGTTGCACAAACTGATCAAAAAGGTGTCGCACGACATTGAAAATTTCTCTTTCAACACCTCGGTTTCCGCGTTCATGATTTGCCTGAATGAGCTCACGGCACTTTCATGCCGCGAGAGAGTTATATTGAGTGACCTGACGGTCTGCCTGGCACCTTTTGCGCCGCATCTTGCGGAAGAGTTGTGGCATACACTGGGGAATGAAACCTCGGTCTGTGATGCGGCATGGCCTCTGTGTAACGAGGAATATCTGAAGGAAGATGCCTTCCCGTATGCCATCTCCTTCAACGGGAAATCACGCTTTATTATCGAATTCGCTGCCGATGCGGCCAATGAGGAGATTGAAAAAGCGGTGCTGGAACATCCCCAGTCACAGAAATGGCTGGAGGGCAAAACGCCGAAAAAGGTGATTATCGTACCGAAAAAAATCGTCAATGTGGTGATATAACCCATGGACCGGTGACTTAATAATAATTTGGTGATTTCCGAAAGTTCACTTGCAGCCACTGCATGTGTAAAATTTGTTTCTGAAAAGCCAGATGCCGACCACTAAAATTTTAATATAGATGGATAAATTGCCAGAATTTAGCCTGAAGAAGTTCTACTGGAAAGATTATCTGACAATTTTTCTGGGGACCTTCATGTATGCATTGGGGGTAACGCAGTTTATCATGCCCCATCAGTTTGTCATAGGCGGCCTTACCGGTGTGGCAGTACTGATCAATTATGCGTTGGAGTGGCCCGTGTCAGTCATGGTTTTTGTGATGAACGCGATATTGCTGTTGATTGCATTCAGGATACTGGGTTCGGAGTTTCTTGTAAAAACCATTGTAGGTGTGGCCTCACTGACTGCTTTTATTGGCATGTTCGAGAGTTTTCAATGGCCGCCGATTATGACAGAGGAGCCGCTGATGGCGGGACTCATTGGCTCCATCGTGGCAGGCGCAGGCGTGGGGTTGGTGATGTCAGTGAACGGTAGTAGCGGCGGCACCGATATCATTGTGCTGGTGATCAATAAATACCGTAATATCACTCCCGGACGTACCATGCTTTTGGTAGATCTGTTTATCGTCGCTTCCTCTTACATGATTTTCCAGAGCGTGGAAACCATTGTTTTCGGCGTCATCATCATTGCGGTCATGGCTACTTCTGTCGATTGGGTGTTGAACGGTATCCGCCAGTCTGTCCAGTTTTTCATTGTCTCCCAGAAATACGAGGAGATCGCCACACAGATCAACCTTCAGCTCCACCGTGGATGTACGGTGCTCGATGGTACGGGATGGTATACGAAGAAGGTACAAAAGGTGTTGCTTGTTATGGCGCGGCGAAATGAATCCACGTCCATCTTCCGGCTGGTGAAAAGCATCGATGAAAATGCCTTTATCTCTCAAAGTAACGTTATTGGCATCTACGGACAGGGATTCGACCGGATGAAATAAAAACAGTTTTAGGATATGCCGTTGTTCAGCGGGTTGCTTTATCAACAAGGTAGATGGCCGACTGGTAGGTTATGCCACTGTTGAGGGAGAGCCCGATTTCACAGGTGCGGCTATTGGAATATCCCTCTTCTGCATCCTGGATACCTTCTTTCAGCGCCGACAGTGCCGAGTTATTCAACCCGGGATAGAAGAATCCCCTGTCACCGGCCCACCCACAACAAGCCACATTTTCAGGAACAATAACCTTTTCCGCACACCGGGATGCCACAGCGAAGAATTTATCAGCTAGTTGCATTTTCGTGGAACTACAGGTGGTATGTATTGTTATTGTTACCGGACGAGGAACGAAATGCAGACGATCCAAAAGAAAATCAAGGATAAACTCCACCTGGTCATACAGCTTTAAGCGTTTGTCGAGTGTTTCCCGCATGTGCAGAAGGCATGGACTCATGTCGCAGACGACCGGCAGTTCTCCGTTGCGCGTTATTTCCAGCAAGGCTGCATTTAATTCCTGCTCCTTCCTTTTTGCTTCCTCGCGAAACCCTTTGCTGGCAAACGCCATTCCGCAGCATAACCTGTCTGCCTTATTGGGAAGCAGGACGTCATAACCTGCTTTGTGCAACACCGATAACATCTTGGAAGGCAGATCCTCCCTTTCTTCGTATCCGAATGAAGGTCCTCCCATTGAGCGGGTGATACATGCCGGAAAATAAACGACCACGGGAGCACCGGAGACACTTGCCGGGTAAAACCGCTTGCTAATCTTTCTGCTGCCAGAAGGCGTATATCGTGTCCACAACGGAAAGATGCCGGCGCCCACACGGTAAAGCCCCCGCGTCACGCTCTCCGTTGCTCCATAGCCAACTATTCCAGCCACTATATGCGGTACACGCAGTAGGCTGCGCAGCAACGCGACGGTTACACCCGTGTGATTTGCAATGAACCCCGCCATATATTTTGTAAAACGGCCGTTTTGCTGCCAGCGGAGCTCCTTCACGAGTTTTCCCGTGTCGATGCCAACAGGGCAGGCTATACCACACAAACCATCGGTGGCACAGGTCTGCACGAGCGGATATGAGATGGCTTTTACCTGTTTCAGAATGGAAAGGTTGCGCTTTTTACCCGACGCCATGCTTTCGGCAAGGTAGCGATAAGCCACGATGCGTTGCCGCGGGGTCAGCGTAAGGTTTTTGGAGGGACAGACCACCTCACAGAAGCCGCACTCAATACATTTATCGATAATGGGATGGGCTTCGGGGATTTGTTTCAGGTTTCTGATGAACACATCCATGTTGTCGTTGATCACTACACCCGGGTTCAGGATGCCATCGGGATCAAATGCCTTCTTTATCCTTTTCATGAGCGCATATATGTCGGTTCCCCATTCTTTTTCCACGAATGGAGCCATATTGCGTCCGGTGCCGTGTTCAGCCTTCAGACTTCCTTCATACTTCACCGTTACCAGATCACACAGGTCATTCATGAAAGAGGCGTATTTCTGTATTCCTGCGGGAGTATTCATATCGGGAAATATGGTGAAATGTACATTTCCGTCCAGCAGGTGGCCCCACATTACCGCATCATCATATCCACTTTTCACGAGAAGTGTCCGGACATCTGTCAGCGCATCGCCCAGTACCTCTCCCCTGAAGGCGATATCCTCAATGATGCAGGCCGTATGGGGTGGGCGGGTGGCAGCTGCTGAGGTAAACAGCCCGTTTCGCACGTTCCAGTAGAGGTCGTAAAGATGTTTGTCGGTGGTGAATTTGACAGGCCTGAGGGCATGGAGGTGTGCCAGTTTTTCTTCAATCTCCTTTATTTGAGACAGCAAGGTTGTCTCATCGTCGGCAGAGGTATCGATCAGCAATGCGGCCGCCCCCGCGGGCAGCGACTTCAGCTCCTCCGGCATGCCGGGCTGGTCCTCCACAGCCTGCAGGGCGTTTCTGTCCATGAGCTCTGCCGCGCTCACCTGGCATTGACGGAGAGGTATGATGGCCTGGCTCACGTCGCGCAGGTTGGCAAAGTATGCCATGGAGGTGGCTTTGAGGGGTGCGTCGTGCACGGTTTCGAAAGTGGCCTGCGACACAAAGCCGAGTGTTCCTTCGGAACCGATCATCAGGTGCTGAATGATCTCCAACGGATCATCGAAGTCAATCAGCGCATTGACCCCATAGCCGCAGGTGTTTTTTAATTGAAACTTGCGGGTAATCCTGTCATTGATAGCTTTATTTTCCGTAGCCTCATGATGAAGCCGGGTGATCTCGCTGATAAGTGCCGGATGGGCGGAAATAAATGCGCGGCGGCTTTCACCGTCGCCCGTATCGAGTAGGGAGCCGTCGGCAAAAACAATGCGCATCGACTTTACGGTATTGTAGCTGTTGTGTCGGATGCCGTAGCTCGATCCGCTGGCATTGTTTGCAATGATGCCGCCAATCTTTGCCGAATTAATCGATGCAGGCTTTGGACCCAGTTTTCGCTGATACTGCATCAGCATGCGATTTGCCGTGCTGCCTGTTAGCCCACATCCAAAAGTGGCGGTGGCGCCGTGGTTGGTGATGGCTGAAAAAGAGAAGCCCTCGCCTGTCTCCATCAGTACGGAGTCCGATATGGTCTGCCCGCTAAGGCTGGTACCGGCGGCTTTGAAGGTGACCGGAACTTTTTTACTGCGACAGAATTGCAGCAGGCGCATCACCTCTGCCTCGGTGTTTACTTTTACTACAGCTTTGGGAATGAGCCGGTACAATCCTGCATCGGTGCCTTTGGTAAGACGCGATAGTTCATCTGTAAATAACTGTTCTTTTGGGAACAGCCGTGCCAGTTGCAGGTGTAATTTTTTGTCATCGGGCATGGTATTGAAGAAGTGTCATGGCGACCTCTTTCTATATTCATTCCTCTCAAGAATGTAGTTTTCTGTTAGTTCAACGAAATATAAAGTTCTTTTTCTACTTCTTCCAGCGAAATTTTTCCTTCCCTGGCAAGCCAGCCGATTGCTGCGTAGAGGTCCTTATCCGTCAATTTCGTCGTTTTTTTGACTTCCTTCACATTCTGGCGACCTGCTTCATCGAGCACGGTCCACACTTTTCCGGCGTTAAATCCGATTTTTTCAATCATAGATTTGATATTTAAATATATAAACTTAGTTTAACCCTCGGCAAATTTACAGGAAAATTCTTAAGAAACAATATTTTCGGATAACTCCTTCATTATTTTTGCTACCTGCAGGATCAATGAATGGTGATTGTCGTTGCAAATAGTAAAATCTGATCGTCTGATCTTTTCGTCTTCGGCCAGCTGGGCATTCATACGCTCTTCTACCTCGTCTGCAGATGCCAGGTCACGGGCGATGGTCCGTTGCAGACGGAGATCTTTTGGTGCATACACCGTGATTATTTTATCGAGCCATCTGTGAAACCCCGCTTCAAAAAGCAGAGCGGCATCAATTATTACCATGGGATAATGCTGCTCCTGTCTGCTGCACCATTTCAGAAAATCCTTTGCCAGTTCCGGATGAATGATTGCATTGGCTACTGCGAGTTTCTTTTTATCCTGAAAGATGATTGATGCGAACATCCGACGGTCGAGTCTGCCTTCCCGGTATAATTCTTCACCGAAATGACTGATGAGTTGGGAGCGAATCACGAGAGAAGTATCGTTGAGTTCTTTGGCTTCACTGTCGGCATCATAAACAGGAATACCATGCAGGCGGAAGATGTCGCAGACTACCGACTTGCCGCTCCCTATGCCTCCCGTGATACCTATTGTAATCATTCAAAATGAAATTAAAGAGTGATGTACCTTCGACAGCTTTACAAAATCAATGTCTGGCCTTGTTTTCAAACAGGAACTCCACTGAAGAGGGCGAAATCCGTGTGTTGTGAGCTGATGACGGGCTCTTTGTAAGTTCCAGTTCCACCCGTCCTCCTTCGTTCTCGTGAAAATCCCGGTAGTTGAGCTCAATTTCAAAATCTTCCTGTGTAATCTTTTTGTAGTCTTCCAATGTTACAGAGAAGGATATTTTTGCGCGGGAAGGAAAAAACTTCACGTCGAGGTCCGACGGCAAATGTGTGGCAGTAACGGGAATCTCAAATGTACGTTCTGTGAATTCCTCCACTGGAATATAGATTTCGACCTCTGCCGGTACAAACTTGACATCCTTCACAGGATTAATTCTTATTGGAAGCTGGGAGGTGGCTCTGATGTTTTTAAACAGGGTATATTCGGTAACTGCTGTCTTTAGCTGTTTGAGCGACTCACCCGAACCATAGGCCATCACCGTTTCGGGAAAAAACCAGGCACTGTCGGCCACCAGGTTGGCCCTGCTGGTGGTTATCTCGCCATCAAATACTACCCGTAATTCCTTGCGTTCCAATTTGGAGGTGGCCAAAGAGATACTCATGGGATAATAACCCCGTATGTTCGTGCTTGGAGCCAATCGGGAGCGGATGAGCTGGCGATACTGATCGCCCTGAAGCTCGGAGGTACCCCCAGCGGTTAGTTCCTTGACGTCAATCTCCAATGAATCTTTTTTTCTTACATCGAGCAGAAACACTTCCACGCCGTTGTCGGCGACACTGATTTCTATGAATTCAGGCAGGGCATTGTCAAATACTACATCCTCCGGAATATTCGTGTATTTTAACGGAATACGGTAAGTGCCCTCCACATTTTCCTTTTGGAAAAAAAGCATCAACCAGAAAATAAAGGCCAGCATGAGGAAAAATAAAAAGAAGAGCAGGTTTTTCCACGGAAATGTGGAAAAATATGCTTCTGCTTTGGGTGCCCATTTCCTGATGAAAGCCTTTATTCCCATGGCAAAAAGGTTAGTTCGTAGTCACGTCGGCTGAAGAGGCAAAGACCGATGCTTTTTCGAATTTTATTTTCACACCGTCGGCTACTTCTACCAGGAACCAGCTGTCGCCCACTTCCCTGATTCTACCATGGATACCGCCTGAGGTAACCACTTTATCACCCACCTTCATCGCTTCGCGGCTTTTCTGCAGTTCTTTTTGTTTTTTCTGCTGCGGACGGATCATGAAGAAATAAAATACGGCGATAATGGCCACCATCATAAACAGTGTACTGCCCATACCACCCATTCCACCGGCCGGAGCTGCCTGTAATAAAATATTCATAAATTGATGATTAAAGTTGATAATTGAAAAATTAATTTTTAAAGATACGATTTTCTTCTTTTATTTCCTGCACAATGGCATCCAATATTCCGTTAATAAATGTACTGCTTTTGGGAGTACTGTATGATTTGGCGATCTCGATATATTCGTTCAGCGAGACGCTCGTGGGAATAGATTCGAATGTAAATATTTCTGATAGAGCGACCTGCATTATGATAAGATCCATGAAGGCAATGCGTTCAAAATCCCATTTGTCGGTATGCTTGTCGATCAGTTCCCTGTATTTTTTTTCATTCAGGATAGAGTCATGCAACAGTCTGAGGGCAAACGTCCTGTCTTCCTCGTCTTTAAACATCGGAAGCAGCGGCTGATTTGTGCCTTTCTCTTCGGAAAACCTTTTGATTGTTTTCAGGACAAAGCTCTGCACAATCTCTACATCGTCGTTCCAGTATATACATTCATCCTCGAGAATATCATCCAGTTCCTCATTCATATAGATAAACTGTTTGAAGGTCTTTCTCCAGAACTCGCGATCCTCATCGTAGGTGGGAGAAGCGTTTTCTGTGTATTCTCTGTAGGTGTCAGATGCCAGGATGGTATCCAGCAGATTTTTCACGAATGCCTCGTTGGCTTCCCACATCATGGGGCGTTCCGTAAGCTGCTTCTGAAACTGTGCGTTCTCCCTGAGTTGAAGTATGAATTTGTTGTCGAGCAGGTGGGTATTGGGATGCAGATCTTCTTCCGAAGGCAAATACTTGTTTCGTTTCATCTCCACCCTGTTTTCATATGCCCTGGTCAGTTCCACCATTAACAGCAGTAGATAAAAATAAAGATCGTAAGATTTTTGCAAGCCGAATAAAAGCTCTTTTTCGGTGTTCCGCAAATCCCTATTCGTATTTTGGTACCAGGAGTAAACAATCTGAACAATCCTTATACGAATTAAATTTCTGTTTATCATTGTTTAAATGAACTTGTTTTGAAACTGCAAAAGTAGTGTTTTTTTTCGGTATTTCGCATAGGTTTAAATTGAAAAGGCACATTAAATATCTCATTAAAATCGATAAATCTTATTGTATTGCTCCCTTTCCCTTCCCCCTTCTCACTTTTTTTTGTTTTACTGAGCAGCTTTTCTCAGAAAAAGAAGGTTTTGACCCTATAGGCTCATGCAAGAATTCCGAAGAAGTTTCGCAGTGGTCGCCCGCAGAGGAGAAAGACTGGAACTGGTTCGTCGCAAAAACCGAAAGCCATTTTGTGCGGTTCAGCTATACAAAAACCAAATACTCGCCCGCCATGTACAATCCTGTTGTCTCTGTAAACAAAGAATGAGACGCCTACTATGTGTGTCTTGCATCGGAGATTAAGGGACTGGATATATATATATATATACCGGTTTTGATGATTCCGTGTCAGACAACTTCTATCCGGAACACGGCGGAGTGCTGAGAGTGTCCAAAGATGCCTGTATTGTGTGGATTATTTCTTGCCACGGTGACAGGCCTATTATACGTTCGATGAGTATAACGGGAGAGGATTTGAAAAAAAAGAGTGGGATAAAAAAAGAAATGAATGGTTGTGCAATAAAAAGAAAATCACTATCTTTGCGCCGCTTTTTTGAAAGCTCCCGTGTGATGGGAAATAAAGAAAGCAACTTTATTTTGAGTAACACAAACAACAATTAAAAATGAAGACATTTACATTAAAAGGCGAGATCAGGGATGATTTCGGGAAGAAGGCGGCAAGGGCCTACCGCAGTGAGAACCTGATCCCTTGTGTAGTATACGGTGGTCACAACGAAGAAAACCTGAATTTTGTCGTAAAGAGCGGTGATGTACGCAATCTGATATACACACCTGAGGTATTCTTGGTGGATCTTGATCTCGGAAAGACAAAATTGCAGGCCGTTGTAAAGGATGTACAGTTTCATCCGGTGAAAGATACCATCCTGCATATCGACTTCCTGCATGTATTCGAAAAAGTACCTGTGGTAATTGAGATTCCGGTACGCCTGGAGGGACTTGCGGCCGGTGTGAGAGCCGGTGGTAAGCTGTCGCTCGATATACGTAAGCTGAAAGTAAAAGCGGTGCCCGCTAAATTACCCGAAGTTTTGGTGGTGAATGTGGAGAAGCTGGAGTTGGGTAAGTCAATACAAGTTGGACAGCTGAGCTTCGAAGGTCTGGAGATACTGAATGCCAAAAATGCCGTGATTTGCCGCGTTCAATTGACGCGCGCAGCCAGAGGTGCGGCCGCCAAAGCGGAATAATAAATGAGTTAGTCGATGAAATATTTGATTGCGGGGTTGGGAAATATCGGACCCGATTATGAACAAACCCGCCACAATATAGGCTTTATGGTGTTGGACGCTTTGGCAAAAGCGTCCAATGCTATTTTTGAGGATAAGCGGTACGGTTTTGTGACCGAAATGCGACTCCGGAATAAATCGCTTCTGCTACTCAAGCCCTCTACATTTATGAACTTGAGTGGCAATGCCATCCGGTATTGGATGCAGAAGGAGAAAATTGAGACGGAAAACCTGTTGGTGGTGGTAGACGACCTGGCACTACCGTTTGGAACACTACGGCTCAAATCGAAGGGAAGTGATGCCGGACACAACGGACTGAAGCATATTCAGGAGCTGATCGGACAGAGCTATCCCCGGCTTAGATTTGGTATAGGCAATGATTTCCCGCGCGGAGCGCAGGTCAATTACGTGCTTGAAGAATTCTCTCCGGAGGAGAAACTGCTCCTGCCGGATCGTATTGAAAAAGCAGTAGATATTATTCGCAGTTTTTGTCTTGCCGGGATCAATATCACAATGAACCAATACAATAACAGGTAAACGATTGCGCGATGGATGAAGTGCGGATTGACAAATGGTTGTGGGCCGTACGCATTTTTAAAACACGTACGGTGGCTGCCGAGGCATGCAGAAAAGGGCGTGTTCTGATTGGTAATGCACCGGTGAAACCTTCCCGGAACATTCGCACGGGAGAGATCATTCAGGTGCGCAAGACACCAGTAACCTATTCCTTTATGGTGCTTGCACTGGCCGACAAGCGCATGGGCGCCAAGATGGTGCTGCAATATATGGAAAATGTGACACCTCCCGACCAGTATGAATTGCTGGAGTTGAATAAGATCAGTGGATTCGTAGACCGGCAACGCGGCACGGGGCGTCCCACCAAGAAGGAACGGCGTGACCTGGATCAGTTTGCTGGGTCAATTGATTTCGGTGAGTTTGATTGGGATGAGTGAGGGCCCATTATAATATCCTGAGCTTGTTGTCTTCTTTGTGGTAACAAGGTACCACCGGCACGGTGTTCTTCTGCAGGCAGTAGGCTACATCCCCTTCCGCACCATTGTCGATAAGCCGTTGATAATGGTCACTCTGTCGCAGATAACCCTGAGGATTGCCTTTTGCCTGTTGCCACAGTGTCAGGGCAATTCTTATGGCATCAGAACCGAAGATCACCTCATTTTTTTTCAGCAGATGCTCTGCAAAAGCGCCCCCGAAGAGGGTATCCTCCATATTTATCCGGCTGTTCCATCCGGCGCAGATAATAACAATCCGATCTGACGAATTCATACATCTGTCGGCCAGCGCATCAATATTGGAGAAGGTTCCGATAAATAAATGCTTGCTGTCCCTTCCCATTTCTATGGCCATTGTGCCGTTGGTGGTGGTAAATACCACCTCTTTTCCGGTTACGATTTCACGGATATAGTCGAACGGCGAATTACCAAAATCGGCAAAATCGCATTTGCGTGTTTTTCTTTCCGCACCAACCAGAAACCCTTCCTGTTTGTACCGTCTTGCCTCTTCAATATCCGCCACAGGAATAACAGCTGCTGCGCCGTTATGCAGCATGGCACACATGGTGGCCGAAGCCCTGAAGACATCGACCACGACCACGGTGTCGTTTTCCTTCTTATAATGGGGATAAAGAACAGGAGAGGGACAGAGATCGAGTATCATCTTTTTTTTGCAAAGATAGCAATAACAAACATTTGTCAAAAATACGGTTATTCCTGACGCATCATTTTGCCCTCTTTTTCATATTCCTTCCGGATTCCTTTTAACAAATCATCCGCCGATATGGTGGCCGATTTTTTTTCCAGCGTTTGCAGTCCCGCAAACTGAATGACATTCACAATATTTGCTCCTGTAAGATGATATTTGCGGGCAATCTCTTCCAGATCAATTTTTGTTTTTCTTTCGGGCGTAGTCGGAAAATAGTTTTTCCAGAGCTGTAACCTTTCCGTGGCATCAGGATGATCGAATTCGATGATCGAGTTAAACCTCCGCGTGAAGGAGGAGTCGAGATTTGATTTCATGTTAGAGGCGAGGATTATCAGTCCTGCATGCGACTCAACTCGCTGAAGGAGATAGGAAACCTCCTGGTTGGCATACTTGTCATGGGCATCGTTCACATTTGTCCGTTTGCCGAAAAGGGCATCTGCCTCATCGAAGAACAGGATCCATTCTTTATTTTCTGCTTTGTCGAAAAGCCTGGAAAGGTTTTTTTCGGTCTCTCCGATATATTTGGAAACCACCATGGAGAGATCAATCCGGTATACATCACGGTGGGTATATTTACCCAGCAGGGAGGCTGTCAGTGTCTTGCCGGTGCCCGAGGGACCATGGAAAAGTACACGGTAACCGGGTTTGATTTTACCCTTCATTTTCCAGCCATAAAGTAACTCATCGTTGTAGCGGAGCCATGTCTCAATCTCCTTGATCTCACTCAGTGTTTTCTCCCGGAGTACCAGATCATCCCAATACATCTCCGTCGTAATCCGTTCTGCCGGAAAATCGCTGCTAAGTTTTGGTTTGGATATTTTTCCGGTGGTAAACAACTGTACATATTCTTCGTCCATTAGTAGTCGGCCACTCATACGGGGTTCGTGATGTTCCGGTAGCTCAATGGAAAGTATATTCTTTTTAGCAAACAGGTGATCTTCCTCAAAATAGCGGTAAAGCGCTATCCGTTTCGCGGGATCATTCCCTGCCAGAACGAACAATACTGTCTCGCCTGTCGGCAGTATTCCCCGGTGATTTTTGCCTTTTGTCCCGCCAAACTCCGGAAAATCGCCGCCATTTGGAAGAAAAGGGGCGATGACCGATTGGAAAAAACCGGGATCCAGATGTGGCACCAAGGCCAGCAACAGAATAATTGTTTCCTCGACATTCATACTCTGTAGATTGATGAAACGGCCCAGTTCCGAATGCATATCCGATGGAGGATATAACGAAAGAGGGGTATCATTCCCTTTGAATATCTTTTCAAGTCGGCTTTCAATCACATTTCTCAAAAAATCCAGGTAATTTGCATTGTACATCATTAGAAACGGGTTGTTTATTCCATTGATTCAACTTAGGTCGTATTCCTGCACTGAATATCTATTTACACGCTTATCTTGTTTGTGCAAATTCTTCATACATCCTCAGATGAAGTAATGCCTGTATTGTCCGGTCTTCCGTAGATTTCTACCTGAAAAGGGATGTCAACGTAGGGCAGCTGCATGCTCCGGACCAAAGAACTCGAGGGTGCATCCCCCATGTACCATAGCACTGTATCCTGATCGACAGATGAAATGACTACTCTCTCAATCATGTAAACAATCTCATGATTTGGATCCGGATGTTGTTGCAGTCGGATAGTCTGACCGATAGGAAACCGCTCTGCAGCAAGTTTGATAATCCCTTCCATTCCATCAGAACCATATATTGTCTCAAGTTCGTCCAGAAAAGTGAGTCCGTCAAAATTGATGATAGTTTTGTCATTCATTTCTTGTTGAATTACTGTTTTCAGAAAAGCATAAACGGCATAGTTTGTGGAAATGTTTCAAAGTCAATAGTTTGGTAAGTCATAGGTTAATGTCCCAATGAAAAATGTATAGTTCTGGTGTTGTCTCCCTGCCAGGTGAGCTCCCCACTTTACGGGATTAATGATGTCCCAGTTGCTGTAGGCAGCTTCAGCAGTACAATCAATATTTACTCTTAGAGAGGCCAGATATCTGGTAACCGACTCTCGACTGACAGCTGAGGAGCCTGCGCTCAGCCCTCCACCGGATGATCCACTGCTACCACTGGTATGCGAGTCGCTCAAGCCTACTGTTCCGCTTCTGCTACTACCCGCTTCTGCACTGACAGGTCCTGACTCTACCCCAACAGAACTGCTCGATCCGCCTGTTACCGAGACGCTCGATCCGGATGTGTCGCTCAGACTACTACCCAAACTGTTAGAGGAAGATCCCCCGGAAGCATTGGTGATGTCTCTTTGTTCAGTGGGTCTGGAGGTCCTGTTTGCACCTGTCTGGTCAAAATTGATCGTGACCGACCAGTCGCAATCTAACCCGGCGTTGTCTCTCCAGGTATGAGTAATGGTTCCCAGTGATCTTCCCCGTAGTTGCTGGGTTATCACTCCCAAAAACATGTTCCTCCAGTTTACACTACTGTACTGACGACTGGTAGCACCAGCTGTGGCAATTAAGAGCTGAAGTACTGTTTCAGCCGACGCATTTACATCCAGAATGATCGCACTGGCTGGGATGGGCTCTCTTTGAATCACTCCGAAGCGCTGAATATCATGAACAGACTGATTACTGCTCTTATGAACTGGACGAGGATGTATGTCGTTGGTATGTAATGCTTTATTTCCCATTTCTGTTGCTTCCTGTTCGAGTGTGACATTATCATTGATATGATCTCTTCCCAGTCTTCCTGTAGGAGTCACCCTTCCCTGTTTCTGCTGTATTACATGCCACGCTTCATGTGGCAGGAGTTTTTCCTGTCCAGGGGCGATGTATATATCCGTACCCTGTGTGTATGCAAGGGCGTCGAGTTGCTTGGGACGTGAAGAGTTTCGATGAACTTTCACATCTGAAATACTTATTCCTGATAGATTTTCAATGCCGTTCTTTAACTGATCGGGTATTCCCGTGTTGTTTTGAATCATGTCACTCTTCTCTCGGGCTCGAAAAATAGACTCGTTCTTGAATGAATTTTCTTGTGGAAAGAATGAGCTACTCGCCTTCTTAGTGAAAAACGGCTTACTCGTCACATTATTTGTGACACCGGTATTCGGCGTCTTCTGAGATTTTTGTATCGTCTTTGTCATATGATCTGTTTGTTTTCAATTTATCAGTATGAAATTACGTATTGTCCTGTACATGCTTATTTACTTACCACTCCACAAATAATAGCTCTGTTCTCCATGGAATTTTTGCCAACGAGCTATTCCAGTTCAATTTGTCGAGCAGGATGTCCTGGGCTTTCCGTTCCATCAGCAGTTTATAATGGTGTTCTTCCTGTACCAGTTTTCCGTCTCGTTGGATAAACAGTTGGCGTAATCCATCGGGTGAACTGTTTTTTAATGCAGGCCACTGTCTGATTACTTCGCGTAAAAGTTGTCCGCATTCCTCCTTTATATGCTCAGAAAGCAGACTTTCTCTTTCCACGGGCATTGCGAGCGATACGCCACAGAGGAATTTTTCAAAAAGGAGGTCGCCTTCAAAAAAATCGCAATTGCCTGTAGCCAGGTAATGCAGTGCCTGAATGGCCACGTGATATGCTGATTTTTTTATCCGCTCTTTTTCATCAAGAATTTCAATTGCCCTGAAAAACTGTTTCAAGAATGGATGCAGTAATATGAGTCCCCCGTTTTGTACAGCGATTCCTTCTTCACCCGTTTCCGGAAATAGTTCCACTGTATCTTTATTTGTTCCCGAAAGTTTTTCCACATCTTTCTCTTCATTTTTCACCGGAAGTTTATGCAGACCGTCCTTTCCCCGCAGTACGGTAATGTCAGCCTCATATTCTGTGACAGACGCTGATAAAACAGTTTTGATCTTCTCTTTCTCCTGATCAGATAAATGATTACTCTTTTGCACGAGTCCGGTCAGTTCAGTGAAAAATTGCCTGTCCTGGTCATCATTTTGTTTTCTCAATATATCTCCCAGTGATTCAATCAATTGATGCGAAGAGAAAATCAACTGATCAATTTCAATTCCTAAGGAGACATCCAGTATAAACCGGTAAAAAATGTGATGAGTCACGGGTGAAAATTTGTCAAAGAACCCATAAAGTGTAGCCACCTCTTTTCCGGCTATCGGATTGAGTTGTTGAAGAAACTTTTTTTGATGTTCATCGTCGATTTGAAAAATAAACCGATCGCGTATACTGGTTTTCGATTTCAATAAACGGATCAGCCGGCTTAAAAATTCAGGCTTCCCAAGATGATTCTTCCAGTGCTGTGACTGTAGTAATTCTTCAAACTCTTCCCTGGAGGCATACCATGGCAGATAACCCTTTTCAAGAAAATGGAAAAAAAGCTCCTCTCTGTTTTTCTCTACCGGAATAATCTCCATTTCTGTGTGAACCGTATCGCTGCCCCATCCCCTTTCCAGGGATACTGTTATGGCCGCTATCTCCTGGGAAAGCTGACCGGTCAGTGCCACTTCCAGTCTGTTAAGTAAATCGTCTCCGGGGATGCTTATGTTCAGATCGAAAGTATGAAAACGTATCACCCTGTCTTCTGAATTCAGTTCATCCAGCATTTCTGCGAGTTTGGGAAATATACGTTGCTCCAGCAGACCGGCAATGTTGTCCCTGATCGCTGTGGCAGTCTTCATGTTTGCCGTGTTCACCTCGACAAACACTTTTTCAATGATATGTGGGCTTACTTTCAAATTATACTAGATTATCGTTTAATATAGATTTGACATGTTCTTCCAAAATCCCCTTGCCGGATACTCTTTTTGCCCATTCTTCCAAAAATGGACGGAACGATTCCGGCAGTTTAATGTCACGTTCCCGCAAATTTTTGAGCATGGCAATGATCTGTTCCAGCAAGCGCTTCAGCATTTCACCGGATACGTCGAGTACATCGTTGCGCTGACATCCGGTTAGATTGTAAAACAGGCGTATTTGTAAACTAAATATTTGCACCAGATGCTGAAACTCCTCACTGTCGGGATTGCCGGAAAGCTCCATGATCCACTTCGATGTCTCTTCCCATAGATGGGAGAACATTTCCTCCAGTCTGTCGTTGTGATTCCCGGTCAGGAAATTGTCTGCATCGTCGAGTACTCCCTTTCCAAAGTTGGCTGTTCCACCATATAATTCACTGGTAGAAACCCAGACCGGTACCACAAAATTGGAACCGGGAAACTGCAGCGTCTGTAAGTTTTTGAGATCAACCCGCATGCTCTCTTTGGCGCTTTCCATACAGGTGCCTATCGGTGGTTCCTCCGTTTCAAAGAGTTGGATCTTATGTTCCGCTGTGGCTGTGCAGACACCATTCGGGCCTGTCACGGTTAGTTTTACCACAACGATATTATCGTTGGTTCCCGGTAACGCTTTGTATGTGTGGGTCGGGCTTTCTTCTGCGGATGTGCTGCCGTCACCGAAATACCAAAGGAACGAAGCTCCTCCGGTATCGCCGGATGGTTTGAATATAATCTCCTGCCCCACCGGAGCTTTTTCAGGCGCTTCGAAAGCGGCCTGTGGCGCTTTGTGTACAGTCAGCAGCGCATCGGTTACCTGTTGGTTCACGGTGAAGTGAAGGGTCTGGCCAAACCTGTCTGCAGGGAATGTTGCGGGATCGATCGTGATCTTTCCTTCTCCAATGGTCAGCCCTTCTGTGGTAGGGGCGGTTGCTATGACTCCATCGGGCGGTGAAACGTCATAGAGAATGACACCGGGCTCATCTCCAAGGCACCAGCTGTCTTTCTCGAGCCGTAATCTGGCAGGTGGCTTCTGTATTATAAAATTTACCGGGGCACAGTCGGAACAGCAGAGATACGGCAGGGAAAAGTCGGCTACCACCGTATTGTCCGGAATATTGGCATATGCCGGGACTCTTCCCGAAAGCCGGGACCGTTCTTCTTTCATCAGCGTTTCAATTCTCAATATCTCTTCGTCGTCCGGATTCTCCTTTTTCAGATATTCTGTGTATCTCCCGAACAGGGATAATCGTTTTTCTGTCTCTTCGAATGAAGATGACTTAATCCCTGCAACTGCAAGGTTATCAGCTATGTCATGTCTCTCTGGATTTATTGTACGTATCGGTTTGGTCTGAATTTTGTTGAGGTAAACCAGTACAAAGGTACCGCCGGGTTGTACACCTGCCTTGTGCTCAAGGCCCGGATGTTTTTCGATAAACCGGGTCAGCTGCAGCCGGAGCAGAATCCTTTCCTTTCGGTTGTCGATCTCTTCGAACAAAATTTCAATCTTTTTACCCGAGCAGCAGACATGGGAAAGCTGGTTAATCAACAGGTCCATGAATAGTTTCATGCTTTGGCTCAGTTCGATCTGCTGATAGCGGTTCTTCATCAGCTTGACCCGTTTACATAGTTCCTCCAGGGTAAGCTTGTACGTATCGACCTGACTTATTGTGAAATCCCGAATGCTCACCGGCATTTTCGTTACGAGTTCGTTGGACCATGCCAGCAGTTCAATGGATTGATCTATGACAAATGTTTTCATCTCGGGTTGCTCTCTCCATGTCTCATCGGAAAGCTGCGATTCCACCATGGTTCTGGATTTTGCAATCACGTCGTTGACCGACCCGCCTCTTGTCTCTTCATAAGCTTTTACCAGTATGCTTCCAAGTGCATCTTTTTCAGTGGTAAAGCTGTCGGCAATGGTTGTCATACGGGGGAAGGCGGCTTTATTTACCGCAAAAGCATTTTTTTTGGTACGGTGTGTCAAAACGGGATCCTTTACATTTGCGCCCGGTTTTACAAGACTGAAACCGGAGAAAAATGAGGAAACCTGGGCGAGGATACATTCCTGTTCGGCCGTCCAGGCATTTAATAGTACCTTCAGATCTTCAAATTCGCATTCATACTGATTGATATTCAGACTTTCGGTGTTCAGGCTTATTGACAATGCTTTTACGTCGAATGCCAATCCGTACCGTTCTTTTTGATCGTTAATCTCATCAAGCGCTGTTTTGTAATCTTTTCCCTGATGCCCTTCGATCCGGTAAAAATCGAAGCCGTCGATGTTGTAGCTCAGCGGATCCTGGATATGCGGCAGTTTGGCCAGCCTTTCACGATGATAGCCCAGGTTGGTATCCGGGGAATTTTTTTTGGTCTTGTCATAATTCCAGTATTCCAGTAATGAGTGATCTACAGTGTAATAAAACGGAATGGCGCGCTCGCCCGGCGTCCCCATTTTTTTTGAAGGAGTGATTTTTATCTCTCCCGTTTTTTCGCCGAATCTGCTGATGATCTCGATCAGTCGCAGCACCAGGCTCCTGCATTCTTCGAGTTTTCCGGAGCCACACGAGAGTGATGGAGATTTGTAAAACCCATGCCGGAAATGTTTTACGGAGCTCTCTGTTTCATCGAGGCTACCGAGGAGCAGATGTTTGGGAAAAGCATGTGTATCGGGGCAGCACTCTTCTCTTAATGAGAGAATATGCGCCTTGATTTCCAGGTATATATCCGTCACATCTTTAAAGAAGTCGTATCGGTACTGTACATTAAACGGAATGTTGAAACTGCCGGTTCCCGCAATTTCATTCAGTTTAGCCAAAAGGGACGCCAAACTGTTTTTAGGCAATTTCATTTGCAGGATGGTGTCAAAATCTTTCAGGATTTTTGTAATCCCCACAGAGAGGTTACTGAAGAATACTTTGTTGTTGATTGCCTTGTGAAAAGCCAGTTTGAGGTTTTCATAACTGGAAGTATTGTTCGGATTCAAGATCACGCGGGGAACAGCCACTTCGGGGAGATCGAAATATTCATCGATTCGTTCATATTTGGAAAAGAGAGTGTCCCTCTTGACCATGTACGTTGCATCTTCCTTTGAAATCAGCAATACTCTGAGCCGGGCAACCTGTTCGATACCCTGGTTGTCACAGTCGATACTGGTACACAAATCACCCTCTCTGGCATAGGATTCAAGGTACAACACTACTACCTTGTTTCCCACGTCGGGCATTTCCCCCAGCGGTTTCTCCCCTTCGGTTTGCTCAGGCAGTATCTCCCATAAATCCATGATGGTTTCTGTTTCGCCACCATCCTCTTTTTTCCTGAAAAAGGGGTAATTCGCAAAATTATCCCCGAACTTCCGGAAATGGGTAAATTGAATCTCCTTCAGGTCGATGGATTTTTCGGACGATCCCGCGATATCCTTACGGAGCAGGATCAGGTCTCCGTCAGTAGTAACGCCCACACCACGGGATAGGGTCACTGTTCCTTCCGGACTGTTATGATGCAGCTTAAAGCCGCAAACAGTACCTACCCCGTGCAGGAAAACACGTGACAGCCGGTGCTGATCTTCAAAATAATCGATGAACCCATTCAGTTGATCTTTTGTCAATACCTGGTTATCGACGAACATATGGTACTGTGTGGTAATGCCACTTAATTTCTCTGCCATAGCTTATGTATTAAATATTTCCTATGTTGGTACGGCCAAGGATAATCTTGCCTTCCAGTATTTCATTTTCCTCATTGCAATCGATCAGTCTACCTGTGGGATAAACAGAACTTAATTCATTCAATACTTTATTTAGTTCTTTTAATTTCTCTTTATCCTGTTTCTGTCCCAGATTAGTTTTTGCCAGAAGGAATGCTTTGTACGCCTTTTCCAGCCGGAGCATATCATTGTCTTCATCGGGAACCTGCCCCTCACGGTAACCTACCCAGCAAATACGGGCCAGCACGTGAGCAGGTAGCTCTTTGCGGATAAGTTCTGCAAGGAAATTTCGAAAATCGATGTTGGCAAAGCGGTATGTCCACCCGGGCAAGACCACGGTAACCCTGAAAGAATAAGGATCAATGGGGTGACACCCCCTACAGTCGTCGTCGCAGATCGTCATAAACTGATCCTGTGATACTGTTTCGGTTGTTACGTCGGGGCGTAACAGGATATGTTCGATCAAGAACATACCTTCTTCACTGAACATGTCCGTCATGAATGCGATAAGTGCAAGAATGGCTTCCTTGATTTCCTCTTCTGTTTCGTGGTAAGTATACTGTCGGGCAATCACCCTGTCGGGTCCATCAGGATCGGCTTCCCTGTCAAGCACATTGAAGGAATATTTACCGGTAGCTGAAATCTGTATTTCAAAATTTCCCACTACCGTTTCGTCGGCGATTTCACTTTCAAATGCTGTATCGATTGACCCGGAAGAAGTCGTCACTATTTTCACCATGGCATGATAAACTTCGTCCCGGGCTTCCTGTGGTGTGTGATAATTTTCGGTAGCCGACAGAATAATGTTACCTCCCGTGTCAAAAATTCGCCAGCGGTACACGGTGATACCGTCAGCATCGACAAGATCATAAATCTCAATCAATGATCCCGACAGATCTCTCCGTGAATAATCTCTGATACCGGCAAGACGGGCAATTCGTTTTTGCACACCCGCCACATTTTCTGTGTCCCATAGATCCTCTGCAGGTTGCCGATAATAATTGAATGCACTACCCCGCCCCCGGCTGGTTACATCGTAGTCTTTCAAAAAGCCTTGTTTCGACTGAAGGATTGCCATGTCGGCATAATCGGCATACAGTTGTTTCATCAGGAAGGCATAGTCGGTGAACTTCTCGGCAAAACGGGCCACAAGATGATCGAGGATCTTATTTTTACGCTGCACATCGTTGTCCAGATCACCAAGCAGCTTATGGGTCAGTTGTTCCGGATCGCCTGCGGGATAATCTGCCACCAGTTCCTCAAAATCCTTGATATCCTGTACCGCCTGAGTGAAGTATGTCTTCTTCAATCGTTGATCGACAGAGAGAAGATCTTTCACCTTTCCGAGGTGTGCAAAATAAGTGGCCAGCACCTGATCGAAAAAAAGCAGATAGGCTTTCAGCTGTTTTGCCTGTGATTTCCTGGCGGTGGGTACCTGTGGCGGTAACCCGTTGCGCCCGATACCATAAGTGTCCGGGAAGTCGTTCTGGATGGTCGTCGTCTCATTTGTGTTGGCATAAACTCCCTGCGGCACCTCAATCTCCATTCCCACCTTGGCACTTTTCTGTGCTTCTCTTTCCTCTTTTTTTATTGTATCGAGGTAATGCTCCACTTTCTTTTTGTTTACGTTCACCGGTAAAACGTTCTTAAAGTAGCTGTAAGCACTATCTGAACAACGTACCGGCTTCTTGCCCGGCTCCACGCAAATTATCCATTCACCCGCATCGTCATCCGGGTTATTACAGTCTTTGATCGAAATATCCTTTATGATTTTTACACCATCCACCGCCATGATTAACTGTATCAGATCGGACAGTCGTACTTCGGTACGAAGGACAGCTGACTCCAGTTCCCCTGAGTCGATGAATCCGTTTTCCAACAGGGGACCTTCGAATATCTCTTCGGAACCATACCCTTTCTCCATCATCTGCTTCAAAGAGTAAAACCTGAGCGAAGGGGAAAAATAGTGATCAATGGCGTGGATTACCTTGGCATGCACCAGTTCCTCGTTGGCTTCTGCCTCCAGTTCAATGCTTGTGCAAACGGCTACGGGGTGAATTCCCACTTCCTGAATATTAATCAGGTCTTCGCACAAGTTGCGATTGGAGTGGAACCGGAGTCTGATCTCTTTTTTTATACGCTCTTTCTCAACTTCCTGCAGCATTTCTGTTGGAAATTCATCTGTGTCCAGATCATCGAAATCAACAATTATGGTATACAACCCCTTCAGATCGAACTGCTTTTTATCGTCTGGATGAACGGCTTCGAAATCCCTCACATTGTACGACAGTTTACTGTTTTTACAGTCTACCCAGATGGTTTTAGGGTATGTTTTCAACCAGCAGTTTTTAACACCCTCAATATCGATGAACAATTTTCGGTAATCAGCCTCACTTACGGGTTTGGTGGTTAAAATATGTGATGCTGTGAAAAACTGCTCATTGATTTTCGGAGTGGTGTTATCTTTCGGGGTCAGCAGATTCTCGATGGGCATTTCGATGCGCGCTGCGAGATCGGTCAGCGCATAACTCAGCATTTCGAGCAGGGTGATACCCGGGTCGTGCACATTGTAGTCGTTCCAGACATTGCGGGCCAGTTGCTCAACATACTCTATCCCTTTTTTACGCAGGAAATCATAATCGAGATCGTCTCCGGTGGTGACCTCTTTCCTTATCGGGTGATATTTTTTCAGCTCTGACATGTTTCTTTGGTTTCTGTTTGTACTGTGCAACTTTTG
Source organism: Proteiniphilum sp. LBM24028 (assembly GCF_056629195.1). NCBI lineage: Bacteria > Pseudomonadati > Bacteroidota > Bacteroidia > Bacteroidales > Dysgonomonadaceae > Proteiniphilum > Proteiniphilum sp. LBM24028. Next base: position 3,628,749 of record NZ_CM152817.1, read on the forward strand.
ATGTCGGTATCAATTTTGTGCTGTCTGGCCGATACAAGGATGGCCCTCGGACTTTCGGGTGACACACTTTTGATATTTGTTTTCCCATCCTTTTGCAGTTTTACCTCTGCTACATAATCCACATATCCCAGCTTTTCAATCCAATTGATTACCGTGCTCCGGTGCAGGGTAGCACCAAACCTTATTTCGGCGGTTCGCTCAAAGGCCCAGGGCGACAACAGACGTGTAATATCTTCATTCAGTTGCTTCTTGTAGAAACTTTCGTCATATCCATCGTGAAACTTCACTTTCAGCGATACCGTTACTTCTTCATAGTCAGGATTCCGCACTATGGCATTTACATGAAAAGAATTGAACTGATTGATAGTCTGCTGCACCTTATTCAGTAAAGCCCTGCTTACCCGTGGCTGGTAAATGTCAAATACATTTTTGTTTACAATGTCCGGGATTACGATCAGCAACAGATCGCCCGGTGACAAAAAAGAGTTTTCGGAGGTATGGTTCAGGCATTTCACTTTGTGTATTTCGGGAAATTGCTGTAACACGATATGTTCGTAATCCCAGAGAGTGATGGCCCGGTTTTTATGTCTTAGACGTTCACTTACCCGCCGGTAATAGTGGGCATCTGTCTCCCGGGAGGTGCCGCCGAAAGAGCTGAAAGGCTGAGAAACTCCCTTCACCGTGGAGATCCGTTGCACGAGTTTTGAAATGTTCCCCGCTTCCAGTCCCTTTTCGAGATGTGACAATTCATTTCCGTTGTCTGTAAAGTGTGCCTGAATAGCCTGGGCATAAATGGCAATGGCTTTACAAACCGCGTCGTAATTCTTATGGATTCTGGCTTTTACCCATACTAGTCCCCCGGGAAGCCGCATACCATTGCTGTTTGTTCCTTTGGGAATGGAAAACCGGACAATACCCGATTTCAGGAAATTATCGGTCTGGTTGATGATCATATACGCTGAATCCAATGATTTCCATTCATTGTTAAATAATACCGACCACTCTATTTTCTGTTTTCCAGTGAATGCATCGGCCTCCGGGTTCTCACTTCCTTCCAGCACCTGTACCAATAAGGAAACCTGCTGCTGAGGCAGTACATTTTCCAAACCGATATAAAGTTCCCCGCCCTTGCAATAGGTAGGCACGGAATAGATTTTTTTATCGGCTCCGCTCAGAAAGGAGAGTTGATTTTTCAGAAACGGATGTTCTTCCGACTGCCCAAAGGGATGTTCATGAAACAACTGAACGGTGTTATTCCTATACTCCTGCTCATTTGCTGTCAGGTTGAAAGTCGCTGTAGCAGTATAATTCAGCCGGATGGTTTCCACCAGGGGAGTGTAGGGTTCGTTGGGAATCAATGCTGTTTTCTCCTCACTGGCCAGGGCAAGCGCGTAAATTCGCGGAAAAAGTTCATGATAGAACGACTGTTCGAGCGACAGGCGGGCAGGACCGTTCTTCCCGGTTTCATAACCTGCATTTGTCACGGTAAAACGGGTGGCAAAACCATCTCCGTCGGGCGTAAAAAGCGTTAACCTGCCGGGTAAGGTCATCCATTCCTCTTTGTGTCTGATCTCAATCAATGCCTTGAAATAACTGTCGTCAGTGACAATTAAATTATTGGGATTTTTATTGACAACTTTGAAAGTTTTTTCCAGCGACGGGTTGATCTCCTGTTTTTCCAGCTGAATTTCGGCTGCGACCCTGTCAGAAAGGAAAATTCCGTCGAGATAAACTGATGAACTGGCCTGATACAGGTAATCGGTACGGTAAGCAAAATACAAATCGACAAAGGCATCGTAACTTCCAAGCTTCCCGGGCGTATTTTTCCAGTCTATTTCCACGTCAAAGGTTTCCCACTCCTTCCTGAAGAGTTCGGAGCAGCCGATATAAAAATTAGATCCCTTCACCGGTTTGGTTCCGAACGGGAAAAATGGTTTGGAAGCATTCAGTATACCGATATCATTTTCCAGTTCAAGACCTTCTACTTTTCGTACATCCACATCGATGGTGATTGCTTTCACCTCTTTCTCGGCCAGCCGGCGGTAAAGGGTGTGACCATCTTCATTCTCTGTCCGAAACAACACCCTGCACACTGGCAGGCCGACAGTAAAATTTTCGCCATGTATTGCCTTTTGATAACCTGCCACCGGTTTTTCCTCCTTCGGAATCTGAAAGGCGAGTGTCATTTTTTTTGTTGTCACATCAAGTCCCGATGTATAAATAATGCTTCCTCCCTCTTCGCTGAGCTGCGGTAGAACGGTAAACGGACCAAGCCATCCTTTCTCACCACTGCACCATATCTCCACATTTTCTGTCAGCATGGTTACAGGGAAAGAAACGGGTGAACTGATAAACTCAATGGTCATCCTGACATTACGCTCCCCCTCTTTCATCGCTAAAACATCGGATGCCAGGGCAAAGCCAACTTTTGCGTCGGGTAGTTCAGGATAACCGGACGCGTTATAATGACCAAAAGGCCACCATTTTATATTGTCATCTGGAAAATCTCCGCCGACGCCATCGAATGAAGCTGCTTTCTCGGATGCCTTTATTTTACTGTTGATATGGTCGTTATATACATTTTTCAGCTGGGCAACTCTGATCTGGTTGGCGATCAATTCGCCGTCCGTCTTATAGATACGTTTTTGTCCTTTGTCATCCTTGCCTCCGTCAAGCTGTGTATCATTACCTATCTGTGTAGCCACACAGTTTTTGGCCAGTTCGAATAGTACATGTACCTTATCGGGGGTGGGGGGCAGCTTTTCAATTTGGAGGATATGTTGATAATAAAAATCCAGATGCCTGCTGGTAAGTCTATTGAACCGGCTTTTACTGAATTCGAGCAACCTGATGAAGGCAATGTAAAGCGCCAGGTGTGGCTTGATGCCACCTCCTTCTCCCACACTTTGAAGGAATGTTTCGATATCTTCGTCTTTTTGAAAGAATTCCTGCCAGTCCCCCGCGGGTTCGGTATCGTCATGGGTGCCAAAATAATTCAAATGTGCTGCAAAACGGTATGCAAACTGCATCCATTCTTTCAGGCTGAATTCGTTCAACTCTACCGAATCGGGATTCAGAGCCTCAATAAACCTCTCCTGTTGGTCGGTCCCTTCACGCGTCAGTATTATTTCCTTGCCGCAGTTAGTCATATTTATTCAGGTTATAATTCGTTACCCTCTTCTTTGTAAAAAGGATACACCATATTCATTCTTGAGTTGGTTACACGTATGGTATAATCAATACGGATGAGTAAAACTCCATAAAACTCGTCGGTTTGGTCAATTTCTATTTTATTTACGTCGATACGTGGCTCATAATAAAGAATGGCCGTTCGGATCAAATCGACCACATACGTTTCTATGGTCAGATTGAGAGGGCTAAACAGTAACTCATCGAGGTTACAGCCATATCCCGGAACCATCACCCGTTCACCCGGTCTTGTAGATAACAATATATGCAGGCTGCTTCGTATGTCCTCTTCGTCTTCGAGCATTTTCACCGCCTTTGACTCCCTGTTGAATTCTGGGGGGAAACTCCAGCCCCTGCCGAGAAACGATTGATTTTCCATATTTTTAGTCTCCTATTAATACTGTTGGGTCACCGGCTACTACGGTACCTCCGTGCGCCATCGTATCGCCCATGCGTGCTGCAGGCATTCCGCCAATCAATACGGTGGCCGATCCTACGGCGATGGAATCGGGTGGCCCACTGCAGAGAGCCATGTCGCCCACCCGTGCAGCCGGCATTCCACCGATCAGTACCGAGGGGTCACCGGGTGGCAAGACAGGCCCGCCCACATGGGGTACAGTACCCGTTACCATAGGGCAGGTGTGCATATCGGTTATTCGTGCTGCAGGTTTTCCCATTTTTTAATTTATTTGAACCAGTGAACCTTTCAATACTGCTACTGCGCTTGTGGAAATTTCCGCGCCGGCTGAGCCTTCGGCCTTAAACTGTGTATTGGCTTTTGCCGATATGTTCATTCCTTCGATACGAATGTCTCCGGTGGCTTTTAGAATGATGTCTTTGGAACTGTCGAGGGTTATTCCGTCCGAATCGATCACCACCTTGTTGCCCTTCTCGTCTTCGAAATGAATGACTCCCGCATCGTCATCGAGTGTCATCTTCTTCCCGCCGGGTGTTTCCAGCGAAACTGACTTCTTCCCGTCATTGAAAATAAATCTTATATTGCTGCGGGTGATAAAGCCTTTTTCGTGGTTCTCGTCCGATGCCGTCAGTGGTGCCGGTTTGGCGCTGCTGTTCATCATGCCCAGTACCACGGCGTCATTCGGGTTATCGTTGATAAACCCCACAATCACTTCGTCGCCGATCTCGGGCCTGAAAAAGGAGCCCCGGTTTTCGCCGGCATCCAGCGTGGCTACCCTGGCCCATATCCCCTGTCCCTGGTTATCCACAACGGGAAATCGCACCAGTATACGGTCTTCGCCCTCCGGATCCGATTCCAGTTGTGTGACGATACCTACTTGCAGTCCATGTACAGCGGCTGTAAGTCCGGCTGCCGGAAGATCATTGATGTCGGCTGTTTCGATAAACCATTTTGGACTGATTCCAAACTGGGCATCTGTCGTCCAGTTCCCCTCTGCGATCTGATGGCGGACTGCGGAGATAAAAACATTGCCGTTGAACCGGTTGCCTACCCCTTCCAGCTTTATCATGGTACCCGGTTTCACAGCCGGAAGGCCCTGGAATTTTAGTCTTCCCCTTGTTTTTGCCATCTGGTTAAACAGAGCTTTGGAGTCTGCCCATAGTTGCAACGAGGCGTTGTTGGAGCTCCCGTTTTTCAATGCCAGGTTTTCTAAACCAATTACCTGCGCCAAGTCGCCGGGCGTAATATTTCCGTTCAGTGAAACACCCGGATCGTTGGCTTCGGCTTCCAGCAATTCCTGTCCGGAAGCATTCCATGCGTAGGTAGTCACCTTTGAATACTGATGCCGTGCATCTATTTCGGCGTCGAAGTCGAGCATGGTGGCACCGTAAGTCACCGTTTCCACGGGCTGCTGTCCTGTATCCGGTTTTTTCACTAGAATCTTTCCGTCGTCTACCACGCAGATCATACCGTTTGCCTGTGCCCGTGTTATACAGAAATCCCAGTCGGACACATTGTACTGTACCAGTTCTTTGTGTGTCACATTTATTGGCTCAATATCCTTCTCCAGTCCGTAATTACTGATAATTTCCTCCATCATTTCACTGTCGGAACTTTCATAAAAGTATCTGCTTTTTCTGCCTGCAGTGAGTTTTACAGCCTTGTCTTTACATGTTACGATCAAAAAAGACCTGTCTGACCGGATCTTCAGTTTGTGGCCCATCACGATTCCTTTAAAGATGGTCTCTTCATCGGAATGGTAACCTGCCTTGATTTCGATCTCTTTACCCGGCACAAACAGATCCTGGTTACTTATGACAAAGTCCCGTGACGCCGGGTCTCCGTCGCGTAAGAGGATGCTGGCGCAGGAGATCCGATTGATTTCCTTTTCCACATCCACACTGAGTACATGAAATGATCGCGGCAACGTTTCACCTGAAACCAGAACCTCGAAAGTGATCAGGTCGGCCGATTGCGATGTATGGATGACTCGTTCGGGCATAATCAGGATGTTTTTTCGATGGGTGGAAAATAGATTACCTGGCCCACGCTTAATTTTCGAAAGTTTGTAATGCGGTTCACTCTGGCTACCTCAAGGTAATATTTCGAGTCGCCATAGATGCGGAAGGTCATAAGTGGCAGTGTGTCACCTTCTTTCACCTCCCTGATGTGGGTGAGATCTGGAGAACTGTTATTTTCCTTTGCCACGCGGAGATTGTCTTCCACAAAACCTTTAAATTTGGTGCGCGCCGTGGCACGGAGTGGTGTTCCGTTGGGCTTGAACAGCTTGAAGGTAATCTCCATTTCCGACAGTGTTCCTTTGAAAAGCAGTGTACCCCATGAAATAATCAGGTAATTTGGTTTGTGTTTCTCACCGTTGTACTCGAAAATCACCCTTTTAAACTGTTCAATATCGTCAATAATCCCGTTGCCTTCATCGCGGAACACATTGTCATCGGCCGTTCCGGGTTTGCCATAGTCGACGATAACACCGGTACGGTCAAAAACAAATTCCAGTTCCAGGTTTGCGGGTGGTGCCTTGTTGAAGCGTGGTGCTGCTGCACTCGTCCCCGGTGCCTGATCCTCGTTTTGTTCAATTTTGTAGTTGAACTTGTATTGTTCAGGATTCAGTAACGTTTTAAATTCTCCATCGGCCACTTTCTCCGTGAACTTTTCGTCTTTATATGCTTTGATACGTAGTTTTATAAGTTCTCCGGTCATGTCATCTTTCCTCTTTTTTTGCAAGGATCTCCATCACCTGTTCTACACAGGCTGCAATGATCTGATCCTTCTCATTTTGTGTTGTCTCCCCTGCGACACCTGCGGCAGGAGTACTTTCATCCACATTGATACGAATGTGCAGTTCCTTTATCTCTATCGGCATGTTATTTCACATTGAAATAGTGATATGTCAGTTCTATGGTTTCTATGGCTATCTTACTCTCTTCTGCGTTGAAATCGGTCATGTTCCATTTCACAGGCCAGGCATGTACCACATTCCAGGTTGCCAGGGGCTGGTGCTCTTCGTTGAGCAGACTGATGGTCAGGTCGGCAGGACGGATATCGAAATTTTCCACCGCGTCCCTGCACCATTTTATCAACTCCGAATCTACGAGTAATCCCCGTTTTAGCACCAGGTTCGGGTATTTCGTCCGCACCGGGAGTTTGTGCTTAAACCTGTTTTCACCCCCTTCGGCAATCTCTTCCGTGTCCATGTCGACTGTCAGGCCTGAAACGGACTGGAATTGAAATTCACCCTTGATATGTGCAATTTCAACCTTAAAATGAAATCCCAGGGGAGGATAATAGTTGGCCATGTTTACTCATTTTGAATGCTGAGCCCTTCATGTACCAACTCCATTGATTCGATGGCCACTTCGTTTCCGTCAGCCTTCAAATCAGTAGATTGAACTTTGGTAGGCCAGGCATTTTTCACTTTCCAGGTGACCACCGGTTCATGCTCTTCATTGAGCAGGCTGATAGTGATGTCTCTTCGCTCTATCGTATTCAGCTGTACGGTGTTCCACCAGTTGAAATACTCATTGTCACTTTTAAATGTTCCACGTTTGAGGGTGATGTTGCTATATTTTTGCATACCGGGCATTTTCAGTTTTGAATATTCACGGCTTGCACCGTCGCGGTATTCCACCACTTCAGATTCTACATCCAGTCCTGAAACTTCGGTAAAACCTATTTTTGTACCGCCCCATTCTACCTGGAAATGGAACTTAACCAAAGGATACGTTGTTGCCATAATGTATTTGTTTTATTTTTTTAATCATCTGATTGTTTATGATTCCTGCATTTTGTGGGAGAATTTAAGGATGATAAATTCAGCCGGCCGGACAACGGCCATTCCTATTTCCACATGCATGTAGCCGTTCAGGATATCCTGGGCGGTCATTGTCTGTCCCAGCCCAACCCGCACATAAAATGCATGTTCCTGTTTGGCGCCGGCTAACGCGCCGGCTCTCCACTGCAGGACCAGGAAATTTTCGATCATTGCACGCACCTTGACCCAGGTATTGGCATCATTGGGTTCAAAAACAAACTGCGCCGTTGCTTTTTTTACTGACTCTTCCACCATATTGAAGAAACGACGGACCGGGATATATCTCCATTCATTGTCGTTACCTGCAAGGGTGCGGGCACCCCAGACCAGTGTCCCTTTTCCGGTAAAGGAGCGAATGGCATTCACCGATTTTCCGGCCTCCGTATCTATATTCATGCTTTCCTGATCTTCATGTGTTACGTGTACTGCCGGACCTTTTACGGCGGTAATACTCACATTGGCGGGAGCTTTCCATACCCCGCGGTTTTCATCCGTCATGGCATAAATACCCACGACAGCTCCGCTTGGCGGCAACACGACACCGTGGGCCCTGATGGCATCGACAATACCCCTGTAAACACCATCCACTTCGCGCAACGTCTCCGTGCGATTTACCCTCGAAGCAGCCAGCTCGTTGTAAAAATCGGCAATCAGTTTTTTCAGCTTATTGTTTAATGCAGTAAAATAAGGAGCAGCATTGACTGCTGTGGCAGTTGCCGTGAATATATTGTTCCGGCCGGTTGTGGGTGTCATGAATGTCAGCGGGCTGAAATCGACGTTAAAATCATCAGAGATCAGTGGACTATCCCATCCTGGCGAGGGTGCATCACTGTTTGCCGCCTGACTGAAATGGTTGTAATCATACAACATGGTCAGAAGACCGTGGAGATTGGTATTTTCAGCCACAAATTTTGCATGGATGCCGGCAGCCGAATTCTTATCGCTGACGTCGCTGTCCGTCAATGTGAGATGAAAGAAAGTTTTGAAGAAGGCATACATGCCGTTGGCAAAAGTAGCCAATGCAGCCCGGTTATTTATTGTTCCCGGTATAGGAGCTGTCAGAGCCGATCGTGCAGCAATATCGTTACTGATCTTTTCAATACTTCCTATCAGGCTGCTGTTAAAGAACGCTTTGATATCTGCAACGGCAGTACCCTCTTTTGTATAGGTGCCCCCGGTGACAGTCCCATAATCAACAATGAAGGGCAATGTGGTCCGGATCCATGGATAGTAGGCGGCACCGTATTTCAGGAAGTTCATTCCTGTATTGTTCCGGAAATCAGTCACGGGATCGTTCGTGGGCGTGATCTCCGTGTCGCCTGCCACTATGTCGAGCACGGCAAAACGATCCTGCAGTTTGTTACATTGGGCCAGCATGGCCGCATGTACTTCTCCGGCTTCGGCTGCCGATAAATGCACTACCTCGGGGATCACGAGGAGGGTAGGCAGATCTTCCTTCTCGAGCGAGGTCAGGCCATTGAGCAGTTCCTGTTTGTCTATGTCAGAGGCCACGGTATTGTGATTCCCTACAGAAACAATAAAACAGTCGCCTCCGCCATTGGCATAAAACATCCTCACCGAATCATAAAGCAGGTTCACGCCGTTCACCCTGGCTTTTTTTACCGTGTCGTCGGAATTAAGTTCAATTTCGACCGTTGTTGGTTGTGGGGCGCCACCGAAGAAAAACTCGTACTCGGGCAGCGAACCAATTCTGATTGGTTTGATGATTCCCTCCGTATGATAATCCACGCCTTCCACTACTGCCTTATCAGTGTAACCGACAAAGGCGGGGATGGCTGTCTCTACTTGCGCTACAGAAGGTGGAAACTTGGATATTTCCTCAATGTAGACACCGGGTGTTTTGTAAGCTGTTGCCATAATTTATTGAATTTTAATGTTACATATAGATTTCTGAAAATATTTTTGTGGTTGACGGTTCCGGTTTAATTAACGAAGCGTTCGGATTGGGTAATTCAGCTTTATTTAATTTCAATGAAATGAAACCGTACCTGGTAAGCGGATGTACTTTTTTTGTTATCAGGATTTTAGCATTTCCGTTCTCCCTGATTACATCATCTACCGGTTTTACGGATTGGGCTGTATTGAAAATGTATCGCCAGAAAGTACTGCGGTTCCTGAATGTAAGTTCAAATGTTTTTGAGGAAACGGTAATTTTCCCCTGTGCGTCGGTAATATGAAGGTTTATTTTATCGCCTTTCATGAAGATGCGGATGATACCAAAACAGTTGCTCTTACCCCTGGATCCCGTATTTTTTATTTCATTCTTTATTCCCTCCTCCGAAAGAATAAATTTTTCATCTACAGGATGATTCATGTCTGATTTATCCAGCATGGGGAAGCTATCCGGTTCCGTAGCAGGCTTTCGGTTCGATAAATAAAACAATTTCCCCGCCTCTTCAAGAGCAAGCTCGGTATAGTTATAAAAGAAAGGGTCTTTTATCAGAATAAGAAAGGTGAGAAATAAGTTATCGTCCAGCGAAATAAAAGGACTGTTGTTTCCTTCGGGCTTGATTTTCGACCATACTGCAAATCCCTTGTGGCTCATCTTCATGAGCAGGCCGTGACCATTTAACTTGGTTATGGTATCGTCAGAGGGAATAATATCAAATATCGACCTGAAATCATATGCCTTCAGCTGGCGTGACTGTTCCGCTTCGTTCATGGAGTCATATTTTACCACCCCTTTGTCAAGAAAGAAGTGATGGAGGATATTTATCCCGAACAGCTCCTTATATTGTATTGAAAAGGTCATAATGCTCAATAATAATTGTTCAGAGTACCTCCGATATGTGTAATGAATTCCGATTCTGAGAGTTTCTTGTCACGCTCGATCTGAATAAGCTGTACTTTATAAATTACAGAAGGCATCTGGCGTCCTCCCAAAGTGCCCCATATATTGTTTAGTTCTTCAAAAGAAGGTGAATAGATTTCAAGAATAAACCGAAAGTCGTCCAGAATTTCAAATGCCACATTATCTCTGTTATATACTGTATTTGAAGAGGTAAATACTTTTTTCCCCTGAAAGAACTCAATTACTTTTGAAATGCTGATGAGTGAAGTATCATAGTTTTTGAAGTTTGCGGCAATCAATAAATACAAATTGAGATGAACAGGTGGATTTCGGTATTCTGTCTTATTCTCGTTGACTTTTACATGTGGACTGTTCTTTAATGTTGACTCCTCCTCCAACCTCAGCAGTGTAATAATCAGTTTCTCGGTCAGGCTGGACTCGTCAACCTTCCCGCTTTCCCAAAGCGAGATATTTTGAAGTTCTGTTGTCCTGCTCAGGCCAATATCCTTGAAATAGCTGTCGAGCTGTTCTTTTATTATGTGCATTGATTCGTACAGCATAGGCGCATTTTTATGGACGAAGATAAAAATTGCATGTAAAAAGTGTTAGGATTATTCTTGCATCTATTTGTTCAAATATTGCATTAACATTTTTCCGATTTGTACTATTCTTGCATTTCGATATCCTATTTCATTGACTAAAAGCGAATAAAAAAATAAAAAGATTACACAAAATATTTATCTTTGCGTACTATGAAAATGACAGATTTCCGGATTATCCTTGCCTCAAACTCACCACGACGCAGAGAATTGCTTTCGGGTATCGATGTGAAATATGAGGTGCGCACGTTGCCCGATATAGATGAATCCTTTCCCGCATCACTGCCTCATGAGGAGGTAGCCGAGTTTCTTGCTTGTAAAAAAGCGGAGGCCTATCTGCCTGCACTCAAAGAGGATGAACTGCTGATTACGGCAGACACTATTGTTGTATTGGATGGGATGATTCTAGGTAAGCCACATAATAAGCCTGAAGCTATAGATATGTTGCGTAACCTTGCCGGAAAGCGGCATCGGGTAATTACCGGTGTTTGTCTGACCACATCGCACAGGCAACAGCGGTTTTCTGACGTCGCTTACGTCACCTTCAGCACGTTGAGCAATGAAGAGATCAGCTATTACGTATCCCGCTACGATCCCATGGATAAGGCTGGTGCCTATGGCGTGCAGGAATGGATAGGCTACGTGGCGGTGGAGAAGATAGAGGGTTCTTACTTTAACGTGATGGGACTGCCTATTCAAAAGGTTTATCAAGCGTTGAAACAGTTTTGAGATCAGAATAAATCATTTATCTTTGCGTCTTCGCTACTCATGTTTAAAATTTGAACAATTAAAATCCCGTTTATCATATGCTTACAGTAGAGAAAATAGGTGGCACCTCAATGTCCCAGTTTCAGGAAGTCTTAAATAATATCATCATCGGAGATCGAAAAGGCGACGAGTTGTATAACCGCATCTTTGTGGTTTCGGCCTATAACAATGTGACCAACTGGCTACTGGAGCATAAGAAAACGGGTGAGCCGGGGATATACAATAAGTTTCTTAATGGAGAGGATTACAGCAGTGCGCTGGATTCCTTCTGTCAACGGCTGCTACTGATCAATGACGGCTTTGCTGATTACGGCCTGGATCTGAAAGAGGCACGAGACTTTATCCGGTTCCGGGTAGATCAGGCCAAGACGGTACTTTATAGTCTCGGCAAAGTCCTGGCTTCGGGTTACGTGAACCGCACCGACATCCATCTCGCTGCACGTGAGATACTGGCTTCCATCGGCGAGGCGCACTCGGGCTGGAATTCAACCAATATATTGAATAACAATGGAGTGAATGCCCGTTTTGTAGATCTGTGCGGATTTAATGACAACGAGCCGCTTACCATTGATGAACGGATCCACAAGGAATTTGAAGGAATCGATTACAGTAAGGTGCTCTGTATTGCCACCGGTTATACCAAGGGTACGGAAGGAATTATGCGGGCCTTTGACCGGGGATATAGCGAGGTTACCTTCAGCAAGATTGCGGTGGAAGTGAAAGCCGCGGAGGCAGTCATTCACAAGGAATATCACCTGTCGAGTGCCGACCCGAAAATCGTGGGAGTGGAGAACAGTGTTCCCGTGGGACATACCAATTATATCATTGCCGATCAGTTGGCCGATATCGGCATGGAGGCGATACACCCCAAGGCTGCCAAACCCTTGGAGCTTGCCGGTATCGATATTCGTATCAAAAATACGTTCGAACCTGCACATCCCGGAACCCTGATATCACGTGATTATATCTCACCGGAAGCGCGTGTGGAGATTGTCTCCGGATCACGGAAGGTGATTGCCATTGAGGTGCATGACCCCATGATGGTGGGTGAAGTGGGCTTCGACGGGCGCATTATGCAGTATTTCGTGAAGTATGGTGTGAGCTATATTCTTAAATCCACCAACGCTAACTCCATCACCATGGTGGTCTGGGATAACGAGAAAAGTAACGAGTTGATCAAGGTGCTGAACGAAGTGTTTTATCAGGTGACCGCCGAGCCAATGGCCATTGTCTGTGTCATGGGTACGAACATTGCGCTCCCCGGGTTTCTCTATAAGGCGGCACAGGCGCTTTTTGAGAAAAACATCAACATTGCAAGCTTTGCCCAATCGCTGATGCAGGTAAACATGCAGTTTGTAATTAAGCGTGAGAACTATGAAGATGCGGTCATCGCGCTGAATGAGAAGCTTTGCCGGATAAGCTGATGCCTTATCGGCTGCTTGATGTTTGAGTCTCAATCCTCCTCTTCCTCATATTCCTGATAAAGGAAATCATTATAGGGAAAACGGGTGATGTGAATCTCTTTTACCCTGTCGTAAAGAAGTTGTTTCAGGGTATCTATATTTTCTTTCTCTCTGGCAGAAATGAAAATGGTCTCTTTGTTGTTCAAATTGTTCAGCCAGGTCTGCCTGAGCTCCTCCAGCGTGTAATTTTCCCGCCTTCTGGGGGTGAGGTCATCCGTATCTTTTACTACATGTGTAAAGGCATCAATTTTATTAAAAACAATGATAACCGGCTTCTCTGTGTTGTCGATTTCATAAAGGGTTTTTTCCACCACCTCTATCTGTTCCCTGAATGCAGGATGGGAGATATCCACCACATGCAGGAGGATGTCCGCTTCGCGTACCTCGTCGAGGGTCGATTTGAAGGATTCAATAAGGTGCGTGGGCAGCTTTCTGATGAAACCCACTGTATCGGTCAGCAGGAACGGGAGGTTTTGAATGGTCATTTTGCGTACCGTGGTGTCGAGGGTCGCGAACAGTTTGTTTTCCGCAAATACGTCGCTTTTGCTGAGGAGGGTCATCAGGGTAGATTTACCTACGTTGGTGTATCCCACCAAGGCCACACGCACCAGCTTTCCGCGGTTCTTGCGTTGTACGGTTTTCTGTTTGTCGATATCTTTTAACTCCTGCTTCAGGCGGGAAATCTTATCGAGTATGATTCTGCGGTCTGTCTCCAGCTGCGTTTCGCCCGGCCCTCGCATGATGGTTCCACCGCCACCGCGTTGCCGCTCAAGGTGTGTCCACATCCGAGTGAGCCTGGGAAGCAGGTACTGGTATTGCGCCAGCTCCACCTGTGCCTTGGCATGGGCTGTTTGTGCACGCATGGCGAAAATATCGAGAATCAGGCTGGTGCGGTCCATGATTCTTATATTGAGTTCCTTTTCAATGTTGCGCAGTTGTTTTGCCGACAGCTCATCATCGAAAATAACCACACCGGCTTCGTTTTCCTCCTCCTTTACATAAGCCTCAATCTCTTCCAGCTTTCCCTTACCCACAAAGGTGACCGGGTTGGGTATGTCGAGGCGCTGTATAAAACGTTTTCCGGGTACAAGACCCGCAGTCTCGGCCAGAAATGCCAGTTCGTCGAGGTACTCGTTTACCTTTTCCTCGTTCTGGTCAGGGGTTATTAAACCGACCAGAACGGCGGTTTCATTTTTTATTTCGTTGGTAATAAAATCTTTCATTTTTCTGAAATTTAGAGACAAGATACAACATGCAATGGATAGGATTCAGAGGTCTTAGAGCCAGAAACCGAATCCGGCCATAAAAACAATCTGGGAATAATCTTTGATGAACTGGTATTTCAACTCGAAATTTGCCCGTATCCGGTAGCTTATGTCGTGTTGATAACCGAGGCCAAGGTTGATACCCGGACGATGTTTTACCCACTCCTCCCCGGCCGGTTCACCTGTTTCCCCTACGCTATACTTCCAGTTGGAATAATGAATCCCTGCTAACGGATAAAGCGAGGCAGTCACTGATACCGGGATCACATAGTGAGCATCTGCTTCAGCCATCCACATACCTGTGTCCCTGAATTTGGGGAAGTAAGTGAAAGAGGGTACAAACCGCACATTGTTCGTATGGTAATAATGCAGATGCATTCCCACCCCCGGACGGTTGATTTCAGCCCCATATCCGGCATGAATGCCCATGCCGAAGGTTCCTTCAAACTGTGCGGACACTTTTGAAAGTGATATCATTCCGAAGACTACACACACAAGAAACATTTTTTTCATAAGTGATCGCATTTTAAACAAATTCAGATTATCATTCCGCTACCCAGGCAGAGATGGCTCTCCTTGTCGTATACGACACCGAACTGACCGGCAGCAATACCCTGTATGGGTTCATAAGAGCGAATGCGATACATGTCCCCGATTCTGGATATTTTACCTTTGGTGAATTCGGGCGTATGACGGATCTTGAAAGTGATCTCCTTTTCATCGTCAAATTCACCCCAGAGGTCCTTTGTTATGAAATCGAATCCCTGCAGGTCGATGACTTCGCCATATTGATGTTTTGTATCGTATCCCCTGGAAACGTAAACAATGTTACGGTTCACATCCTTTTTGATCACAAACCAGGGACCACCGCTCAGACCCAGTCCCTTGCGCTGGCCAATGGTATGAAACCAGAATCCCTGATGTTTCCCCAGTATATTTCCTGTCTCCAGTTCAACGATCAATCCTTCCTTCTTTCCAAGATAGCGTTCAATAAAATCGTTGTAATTTACCTTGCCCAGGAAGCATATTCCCTGGCTGTCTTTGCGCTGTGCTGACGGCAGTTTCTCCCGGGATGCGATGGAGCGTACTTCCGATTTTAGCAGGTTCCCAATGGGGAACATCAACTTTGAGGCCTGCAAATAACTGATCTGTCCCAGAAAGTAGGTCTGATCCTTCACCTTGTCTTTTGCAGTGGAAAGCCAGGTAAGACCGTCCAGGGCGGTGGTGGTGGCATAATGCCCCGTGGCAATTTTATCGAACTCGTGACCCCACTTCTGTTCAAAGACGCCAAATTTAATCAGTTTGTTGCACATCATATCGGGATTGGGAGTCAATCCACGTTTCACCGACTCAATGGTATATTTTACCACGCTGTTCCAATACTCTTCATGTAGGGAGACAACCTCGAAGCGACAGCCATATTTTTTGGCAATATAAGTCACGATCTCGATATCTTCCTCCGAAGGACAGTCGATGTAGCCATCCTTGTCCTCCATACCTATCTTGATATAGTAAATTACCGGATCATGACCCATCTCTTTTAGCTGGTGTACCACTACCGAGCTGTCCACTCCCCCGGAAACCAATGCTGCGATCTCCATTTTTCCGTTGATTTTAAGACGCAAAGTTACAAATAAGATTTGAAAATGTCCGTGCCTGAACTGCAATGGCTAAAATTGATTATTTATGAATTAAATTCCGGAAATCAGAAAAAATAATGTTACCTTTACAACTTCGGAGTGGTGTATGGATAAGCCACTACCGGGATTCCGCACGCTCTTCCCGTATCCCGGAGAGTTGTTGCCTATCCCGAAGCTGATTCGGGATCTTAGAGAGAAAAGAAAAAAAACGATATAAATGACTTACAGATGGAATTATTCAACCCTATCAACCGACCAAAAAATTATCAAAGATGAATTAGCGAAAGAATTAAACTTACATCCCGTCCTTGTTGAGCTGCTCGTGAACAAAGGTATGGAGACAGCCGAGGAAGCGACACGGTTTCTCTATCCCAGACTTGAAGATTTGCATGATCCTTTTCTCTTACCCGACATGGATAAGGCCATTCGACGGATTGAGAAGGCGCTGGGCAATAAAGAACGAATCCTTGTTTACGGGGATTACGATGTGGATGGTACTACAGCGGTAGCGTTGGTGTATAAATTCTTTCGGGGGATTACCAATAATATTGATTATTATATTCCTGACCGGTATGATGAAGGGTATGGCATTTCGTTTCAGGGAATCGATTATGCTGTGAATACGGGCGTGAAGCTCATAGTCTCTCTCGATTGTGGCATCAAAGCGGTAAGTAAGGTCGCTTATGCCAAAGATAAAGGCATTGATTTCATCATTTGTGACCATCATATGCCAGATGACAGGCTGCCCGATGCTGTGGCAGTTGTAGATGCAAAAAGAACCGATTCGGTATACCCTTACGAGGAACTTTCCGGTTGCGGTGTTGGCTTCAAGCTGGTGCAGGCTTTCTCCCTGCGTAATGATTATCCCTTTTCTGACATTGAGCCGCTTCTCGATCTGGTGGCGGTAAGTATTGCTTCCGATATCGTTCCCCTCACTGGGGAAAACCGTATCATGACCTATTACGGCTTGAAGCAGCTTAATTCAAATCCCAGCTTCGGCTTACGGGGTATTATTGAGATTTGCGGACTACACAGAAAGCAGATTACAGTCAACGACATTGTCTTTAAGATTGGACCCCGCATCAATGCCTCGGGCAGGATGATGAATGGAAAAGAGGCTGTAGACCTTATGTTGGCAAATGACATGACAACAGCACGGGAGAAAAGCAAGAATATAGACAAGTACAACGAAGATCGCCGCGAGCTGGATAAAAAAATCACCGAGGAAGCGGTTGAATATATCGATAACCATGTAGACATAAAACATCAGAAGAGTATAGTTCTCTATGATAAAACATGGCATAAAGGTATTGTGGGTATTGTGGCCTCGCGTCTTACGGAAAAGTATTACCGTCCGGCAGTAGTACTCACCAAATCAAATAGTATGATCTCGGGTTCGGCGAGGTCGGTGCCCGGTTTTGATGTGTATAAGGCCATTGAGTCGTGCCGCGACATTCTGGAGAATTTTGGTGGCCATACTTATGCCGCGGGATTGACATTGCGCGAGGAGCACCTCAATGAGTTTGTCGACCGTTTTAATACGATCTCTTTCGACGGTATAGAGCCGGGAATGATGCTCCCTCAGATTACTGTCGATGCAGAGATTACACTTTCGCAAATCACGCCTTCTTTCATCGAAGGGCTTGCATTGTTTAATCCCTTTGGCCCCGAAAATGAGAATCCTGTTTTTCTGACCAAAGATGTCTATGATACTGGTGGCAGCAAGCTTGTGGGCAAGGGATTCCGGCATATCAAGCTTGAGATGACAGACCGGACCACGGATGAACCTATGCCCGGCATAGCCTTTAGTCAGCACGATTTCTATCAGCGGATCAAGTCGGGTCTGCCGGTAGACATCTGTTATACCATTGAGGAGAATACTCACGGTAGCAAATCGTTTACCCAGTTGATGGTCAAGGATATAAGGGGGTAGCCAAAACACTTGCCTATGCAAACGGAGTTGTTTCACCAGATACTGCACGACTATTGGGGTTATTCCTCTTTCCGGCCGTTGCAGGAACAAATCATCCAATCGGTCTGGGAAGGAAGGGACACCTTGGGCCTGATGCCAACGGGTGGGGGCAAGTCGCTCACTTTCCAGGTTCCGGTTATGGGTATGAAGGGGATTTGCCTGGTGGTGACACCGCTTATTTCGCTGATGAAAGATCAGGTGGACAATCTTCGGGAGAAGGGAATAAAAGCAGCAGCAGTCTACTCCGGCATGTCGCGCGAAGAGATCATCACCACACTTGAGAATTGTATCTTCGGTGACTATAAGTTTTTGTACGTCTCTCCTGAGCGCCTCTCCTCCGATATATTTATCAGCAAGTTGCAGGCCATGGAGGTGTGTCTGCTTGTGGTAGACGAATCCCACTGCATTTCTCAATGGGGTTATGATTTTCGTCCCTCCTATCTGAAGATTTCCGGAATACGTCGCCTTCTGGAAGGTGTTCCCCTGCTTGCACTTACCGCCACAGCCACACGGGAGGTTGTGGATGATATCCAGGAAAAGCTGCTCTTCAAAGAGAAAAATGTTTTCCGTAAAAGCTTTGCAAGACATAATCTTTCTTATGTGGTTCGAAAAGCCGACAACAAGCTGGGTGAGCTTATTCATATCCTTCAAACCGTGCCGGGTACCTCCATTGTTTATGTACGTAACAGAAAACAAACCAGGGAGATTGCCATCTCACTCAAAAAGGCAGGGATTACAGCCGACTTTTTTCACGCAGGCCTGTCTCACGAGGAGAAGATTTATAAGCAGAATGCCTGGAAGCTCAACGATTGTCGTGTGATTGTGGCGACCAATGCCTTTGGGATGGGTATCGATAAGCCCGATGTACGGACAGTCATTCATATGGATCTGCCCAATTCGCCTGAAGAGTATTTCCAGGAAGCCGGACGTGCCGGACGTGACGGTGAACGTTCCTACACGATCATTCTCTATACTGCTTCCGACAGTGGAAAACTGAAGAAAAGGATCACTGATTCCTTCCCGGATCGGGACTTTATCCTGCGTGTATATGAGGCACTGGGGAATTACTACCAGGTGGCTGTAGGATCGGGATATAATGATGTCTACGATTTCAGTCTCCACGAGTTTTGTGTTCCTTTCAAGCTTCCTTTCCTTCAAACACACCATGCATTGAAGATACTGGAGCTGGCAGGGTACATTGAATATACAGAGGAGATTGACCTGCGGTCCAGAATAAGGTTCCTGATTTACCGCGATGAAATGTATTCCCTCCGTCTCGATAAGGATGCAGATGAGCTGCTACATACTATTTTAAGAAATTATACCGGTGTTTTCTCCGATGATGTTTACATTGACGAGTCAATGCTCGCCACGAGGACGGGAAGGAGTAGGAAAGAGGTCACGGAGACGCTTGTTGCACTGTCCCGCATGCATTATATTCGTTATATCCCGCAAAAGAAAACACCTTTTATCGTGTTTACCACTTCACGCGAGGAAACACAATTTGTCTCCATCTCCCGTGCAGTATATGAGGAACGAAAAAAACGCTTTGAAAAACGGATTTATTCCATGATCGGTTACGTGGAGGAGGAAGCGGTGTGCCGCAGCAGGATGTTGCTGATTTATTTTGGTGAGAAGAACCCGGAAGACTGTGGCATATGTGATGTCTGTCTGAAGAAGAATGAGACAGGCTTGTCGAATTATGAATTTAAGCGGATCAGGGAGCAGGCCGAAGCGTTATTATCCGATGGACAGGTACGCAGAATAAACGACCTTGTAGATTCGATCAAAAATGAAAATGCCGAAAAAGTGATCCGTGTTATTCGTTTCCTGATTGATACGGAAGAGTTGATTCTGGAAGATGATCGGGTGTCGGCAAAAAAAAGCTATTAAGCTGAAGTATGCCTAATAGCGGAGTGAAAATACTTTATTTGGTGACCCCGACAGGATTCAAACCTGTAACCTTCTGATCCGTAGTCAGATGCTCTATTCAGTTAAGCTACGGGGCCTCTTTTTACGGGTGCAAAGATACGATATTTTTGTAAATTCACAATAACTAGCCCAAGATTTTCTTTCGAATAAGGCGTGTAAATTTTCATTTTCCCCAAAAGAAAATCACTTCAAATTCTTTGTTAATAAACTGAATTATTGTAACTTTGCAGTCCGATTATTAGTTTTTATCAATTAAAAGTTTGATTTATAGCTTTTTATTTGCCTTTATGTCCCTTAGCAAGACAAAAAAGAGGAAGCCAGTAAATCTTCTTTGCAATTATTTACTAATTAAACAACAACAAAAGTGGATACACTAAGTTATAAAACCATTTCTGTAAATAAAGAAACGGCTAAAAAAGAGTGGGTTGAGATTGATGCCACGGGTCAGCCCCTGGGACGCCTCTGTTCAAAAGTAGCCAAACTGCTGAGAGGGAAGTATAAGGCGAGCTTTACCCCGCATGTGGACTGTGGCGATAATGTGATCATCCTGAATGCCGATAAGGTGAAACTCTCGGGCAACAAGTGGACCGATCGTATTTATTATCGTTATTCGGGTTATCCCGGAGGTCAGCGTGAGTTCACACCTGCCGAACTGATGCGCAAGGGACCGGACAGGCTTTTCAGAAAAGTTGTGAAGGGTATGTTGCCCAAGAACAAACTGGGAGATGCCATCCTGACCAACATGTTTGTCTATGCCGGAACAGAACATCCGCACCAGGCACAGAAACCCAAAAAACTTGATATTAATACGCTAAAATAATAAAGATGGAAGCAGTAAATGCAATAGGAAGACGCAAAGCAGCTGTAGCCCGTGTATTTGTTACCGAAGGAACAGGCAGGATCGTCATCAACAAACGCGAACTGGAAAACTATTTCCCTTCTTCTATTCTTCAGTTCATTGTAAAACAGCCGTTGAACAAGCTCAATGTATCGGATAAGTATGATATCCGTATCAACCTCGACGGTGGCGGTTACAAGGGACAATCGGAGGCAGCCAGACTGGGCATAGCACGTGCTTTGGTGAAGATTAATCCCGAAGACAAGGCGGCGCTGAGAGCCGAAGGTTTCATGACCCGTGACCCACGTGTGGTGGAACGTAAGAAACCGGGACAACCCAAAGCAAGAAAGAGATTCCAATTCTCTAAACGTTAATTTATTGGATCGATCATCCGGCACAAGCGGTGTATTTATTGACGCAAAGGTTGCCGGATAAACAGATAAAGCGGCTTGCCGGCCGCTCCGTTTAGTATCTAAATCGTAAGGACATTATCGGAAAACCGGTTGACGTATAATCACATAATTTACCTTACGGTTCGGTTCAGAAAAAGAAAGTAAACGAATTAATCAACAAACAAAACATGGCAAAATTAGAATTTGACCAACTTCTTGAAACCGGAGCTCACTTCGGGCACTTAAAGAGAAAATGGAATCCTGCGATGGCTCCCTATATTTTCATGGAGCGCAACGGTATTCACATTATTGATTTGTATAAAACCATCGCCAAGACGGAAGAGGCTGCGGCAGCACTCAAGCAAATAGCCAAAGCAGGGAAAAAGATCCTTTTCGTGGCTACCAAGAAACAGGCGAAGCCTGTAATCGAAGAAAAATCACAGAGTATCAATATGCCCTACGTGATTGAACGCTGGCCGGGCGGTATGCTCACCAACTTCCCCACAATCCGCAAGGCGGTGAAAAAGATGGGTAACATTGATAAGATGATCAAGGACGGTACCTTTGATACCTTGTCGAAACGCGAAAAACTGCAGATTACCCGTCAGCGCGCAAAGCTGGAAAAAACATTGGGCTCCATACAGGATCTTACCCGCCTTCCATCGGCGATCTTTGTTGTGGACGTGATGAAGGAACAGATTGCCGTGAAAGAAGCCGAAAAACTGGGTATCCCTGTTTTTGGTATAGTTGACACCAACTCAGATCCTTCTAATATTGATTTCGTGATTCCTGCCAATGACGATGCAGCAAAGGCCGTGGACATGATCCTCGGATACATCTGCGAAGCGATCAAAGAGGGCCTTGATGAACGGAAAGTAGAAAAGGCCGATGCAGCTGCTGCGGAAGAGCAGGATGAAGATGCACCACAGCGCAGGGAACGCAAGTCGAAATCGGCAAGAAAAGAGCGTGTAAAGAAAGAAGACACGGAAGCTATGAAAGCTGCTGTTGTGAGCAAATACACGAAGGATGAAGAGGTTGACGAATAAGTAAAAACATTAACAGAGAAAAAGATAATATGGCAGTTACAATGGCAGAAATCCAGCATTTGCGCAAAATGACCGGTGCGGGAATGATGGATTGCAAGAATGCACTTAACGAAGCGAACGGTGATTTCGACAAGGCTATGGAGATTATCCGTAAAAAGGGACAGGCAGTAGCAGCTAAACGGGAGGACCGTGAAGCGTCGGAGGGATGTGTGTTGGCTGCAACAGCGGGAGATTTCGCAGCGGTGGTTGCATTGCAGTGCGAAACAGACTTCGTGGCAAAGAATGAAGAATTTATCGCACTCACCCAGCAGATTCTCGATGCCGCCATCTCGCACAAACCCGGAACACTTGAACAATTACTCGCTTTGGAGTTACCCAACGGCACTGTTTCGCAGTTGATCACAGACAAGATTGGTGCTACGGGAGAAAAAATGCAGTTGGGCTTTTACGAACATCTCACGGCACCTTACGTTACATCGTACATTCATATGGGAAACAAACTGGCTACCATTGCCGGTTTCAATAAGGCAAACGTGGATGAGCATGTGGCAAAGGACGTAGCCATGCAGGTGGCAGCAATGAATCCTATTGCCGTGACACCTGAAAGTATTCCCGCCGATGTGAAAGAGAAAGAGCTGGAAATAGCACGCGAAAAAGCCCGTGAGGCCGGTAAACCTGAAAACCTGCTCGACAGAATTGCCGAAGGTGCCTTGCAGAAGTTCTATAAGGAATCTACGCTGCTTCAACAAGAGTACGTGAAGGATCCGAAAAAAACGATTGAACAGTTTTTGAAAGAAAACGATAAGGAACTTACGGTAACCTCCTTTAAGAGGGTATCGTTGAATGTGTAATTGATCCGTTTATGACTTAGGAACGCTCCCGGGTAAGCCTGTGGGGCGTTTTTATTTCGAGGCCCCTCCTTCTTCTATTGCCCATGTGAGTACATAATCGGGATGGACCTCGTAATGCAGTCTGAATGACCGTCTCTTATTGGTTTTGGTTTCCCTGGCCCTGATCAGCCCCTCTTTACAGGGAGTAAACGGATATATATGAAGGTGTTGTTTAAAATCGATTCCCTGCTCATTGATTAGTTTGAACAGTGTTTCCTTGGCTGACCAGTGAAGTAGCTGGTGCACAATTTTTTGTGCCGGATCGATATATTCATCCTCTGAGATAAATTTTCCGGCAATCTTGACAACCCGCTCGGAACGTGTCTCTACATCTATACCCACAGCGGAGGTCTCATGCAGAAGAATGGCTGCATACTCTTTTGTATGAGAAATGCTTATTTTGATCTTTCCCTCGGACAGATAAGGGCTTCCATCTTTCCGGTTCAGAATGATCTGCTCGCTTCCCAAAAGATCCAGCAACATCACACGGGTAGAAAGCCATTCCACGGAGCGCCTTTCTGAACGAACATCCTTCAGGTATGTGTCGGCCTCGGAGCGCAAATGCTTCGGAAAGAGCTGCAGCAACTCTTCCCGTGTTTCCACCATCTTCCAGATACCCAGAAGTCCTCCATCTCCGGTATGTTCTTTTCTGATCAGCATGAGAGAGATTAATCTTTTGGAGGGATGTATCGCACTTTAGTAATCCTTTTTTTGCTCATCTCCTCCGCCTGAAAAACGTGCCTTTTGTAAGTGAAACTCTCCTTTCGTTTCGGAAAGTCACCTTTTAACTCCAGAAGCAGGCCGGCGAGAGTGTCAATCTCATCCTGCATCGGTTCGAAATCCTTTTCGGGCAGGCCGGTGATTTTGATAAATTCGTCCAGCGGGGTTTTTCCCTCGAAGATGTAGGAGCCATCTGCAGCCATTGTATAAAAAGGGAGTTCTTCGTCATACTCGTCGCTTATGTCGCCTACAATTTCTTCAAGAATATCTTCCATTGTTACCAGGCCCGATGTTCCTCCGTATTCATCCACAACGATGGCCATATGGTTCTTATCGGCACGGAACTCTTCCAGCAGATCATCTATTCGTTTTGTGCCGGGGACAAAATAGGCTGGACGTATCAGCGTCTGCCATTTAAAACTCTCTGTTTTACCCAGATGAGGAAGTAAGTCTTTCACATATAAAATTCCCTTGATGTTGTCGGGATTCTCCTCATAGACAGGAATCCTTGAAAAGCCGGCTTCGACGATGAACTTAATTACCTCGGTAAACGATGTATGTGAATCAACGGCCACCATGTCGCTCCTCGATATAAATATGTCATCTACAATCTTGTCTTTAAAACGAATAATTCCTTCCAGCATCTCCTTCTCCTGTCCGTGTGCAATCTCATTTGAGGTGATTTCGAGTGCCTTGGAAAGATCGTCTACCGAAATTTCGTGCTTGCGTTGTGATATGGAACGGTTAAAGCTGGTCATACTATGAACGAGCAAAGATGAGAAAGGGCTTGTAATTCCATGAATAATCGTAATCAGCGGTGCATTGCACATGGCAAACCTTAAAGGATTATAGGAGGCAGCAAGTTTTGGAAGTATGTCTACAAACAATAAAATGATGCTTACGGGGATAATAATTTCCAGCAATAACGAGTCTGCCGGATTTCCGGAAAACCATGGGAGCCTGTTCAGCAGGTAAAGGATAAGAACAGCAATGGTTACATTCAGGAAATTGTAGGCTATGATCAACGATGCCGAAAGTTTTTCAGGTTTATTAAGCAAGCGGGAAATATAAACTCTGGCAGGTTTCTCCGAAGAGTGCATCTGCTCAGTGAAATTTTTATCAACTGAAAAGAAAGCGATTTCAGATCCTGAGATAATAGCGTTGATAATTACAAGCAGTAGGGTTAGTGCGGTTAAAAGATAATCGGAAGCCACCGGTGAAAAACCGGGAATCAAAAAAGCCAGTAGCGGTAAAGGGTCAGGATCCAAGTGTCAGCTTATTAGTGAAACAAAGAGAGAGAATGTTTTAACGCTTCACTCACAATGAAATGGTAAAACATTCCCTCACAAAAATACAATCTTTTATTTAAAATGGCAAATCATCTACTTCCGAAATCTCATTCGGTTCACCCGGTATTTCCGCAGTGCTTGAAAAATCATGTCTGTTTCCGCCATTTTCGCCTTCCAGGCCACCCTGTTTACGACTCAATAACTCAATATTGTCCGCAACTACTTCCGTGACGTACCTCTTTACGCCGTTCTGATCATCGTATGAACGCGAACGAATTTTACCTTCCACATAGAGCAATGTTCCCTTTTTCACAAATTTCTCAGCAATTTGTGCCAGTCCCCTCCAACAAACAATGTTGTGCCACTCCGTTCTCTCAGGTACCTGTGTGCCGCCCGAGGTGGTGTAACCTCTTTCACTGGTTGCAAGCGAGAAATTCGCTTTCGCAACATCATTGTCGAAATACTTCATTTCCGGGTCTTTTCCTACATTCCCGATCAGAATAACTTTGTTCACTGACATAACTTAAGAATTTTTTGGGTTAAGAATAGTTTTACGCCATGAAAACAAAATTAAGTATTATTTTGATATTGACAAACTAAAATCATCAAATTATTTCCAAATACTTATCTGTGAGCCTGGATACCGGATAGTCGGCCAGATCATCTTTGTTGATGCGGATGAGCTCCTGTGGCGGATTAAAAGCGGATCCTTCTGCAATCTCTATCCTGTAAAATGTGGAGTGAATACTCTGATGGGTAAGTTGATGTTTAATTGTGAGGCGATGTTCGGCATATAGTTTCATATTTTCCGGAAAGAGCCGTAGGAAATCATCCTTTTGGGAAAGCTGAAAAAAATCTACCGCTTCCGGTGTCTCTATCAACGGGAACTCATACAGGCTTTTCCAGATATCGTCACCATTTCTTTTCTGAATAAAGGTTTTGTTCCCCTGAAGGATGTGGAAATAATAAAAGTAACGCTTTCTTACGGTCGGCTTACGACGGATAACCGGATATTCGGACACTCTTTTTTCTTCATAGGCTCGGCAATTTTCCTGTAGGGGACAATCGGCGCATTTTGGCTGTACCGGTGTGCAGACCAGAGAACCAAAATCCATAATTGCCTGATTATAATTCCCCGAATGTCGGGGAGGTAAGAGGTGATGGGCAATTTCAGAAATAATTCTTTTTCCTTCGGCAGTGTCAATAGGCGTTTCCACTGTAAATAAACGGGCAATTACTCTGTTCACATTGCCGTCGACCACCGCGTAAGGAGCCTGAAAGGCTATGGATGAAATGGCTGCAGCCGTGTATTTACCTACTCCTTTCAGCGAAAGGATATTGGAATAATCAGAAGGGAATATGCCGTTATATCGACTCATAATCTGTCGCGCTGCCGCGTGCAGATTCCTGGCACGCGTGTAGTAGCCAAGACCCTGCCAAAGCTTGAGAACCTCCTCCTCTTCGGCACTGGCCAATGACTGTACATCGGGGAAACGATCAATGAAGCGCAGATAATAATCCCATCCCTGTACGATTCGCGTCTGCTGCAGAATTACTTCAGACAACCAGATATGATAAGGATTGGTGGTCCTCCGCCAGGGTAAATCGCGTTTGTTTACATTATACCAATTCAGTAACCGCGTAGTGATGTCCGATTGATTCCTTGTTTGTTCCATTCCTTTATTTGACTTGCAAAACTAATCAAAAAAAGTATTTTTGAAGAAAATAATGGAAAAACAGAAAATTTACCCGTAATTATTTTTTGGGGTAAAAAAAAAGCTATATATTTGCAATCCAAAATTTTACTAATTAACACACGCGATTATTATTAATATTTAAAATATAAATAAAATGACTAAGGCAGACATTGTAAATGAGATTGCAAAGAACACTGGTGTGGATAAAGCGTCAGTATTGGCAACAGTAGAATCTTTTATGGACGTTGTGAAAGATTCATTGGCAAATAACGAAAACGTATATTTAAGAGGTTTCGGTAGCTTCATCGTGAAAAAAAGAGCACAGAAAACTGCCCGCAACATCTCCAAAAACACCACTATCATCATTCCCGAACATAATATACCTGCTTTTAAGCCGGCCAAGACCTTTGTTGCTCAGGTAAAAGAAACGAAATAATTTAATTGATAAGGAGATACTAAAATGCCAAGCGGAAAAAAAAGAAAAAGGCATAAAATGTCTGTTCACAAACGTAAAAAAAGACTGAGAAAAAACAGGCACAAAAAGAAGAAGTAAGCCCGTAGCACTTTTTTTACAAACCATATACAGGAACAAACTTAAAAAAAACCTTTCGGGAGTTAAGTTTGTTCTTTGTGTATAAAACAGGGAATGGTTCTGGCGTGAACCTCCTTTCTGTTGTGAGACAGAAGCCCGGATTTATTATTTAAACATTAAAAAAAGAACAATTGTGACAAGCGAACTTGTGGTAGATGTTCAATCCAAAGAAATAACCATAGCAGTCCTCGAAGACAAAAAACTGGTAGAACTGCAGCAGGAGAGCCAAGATGGCTCATTTGCGGTTGGTAACATCTACATGGGCAAAGTTAAAAAACTGATGCCCGCCCTCAACGCTGCATTTGTGAACGTGGGACACAAAAAGGACGCTTTTCTTCACTATTTGGATTTAGGGGTTGAATTTAACTCGATTCTGCATTTTCAGAAACTTGTTGAAGACAAGAAAAAGATTCCGCAGCTTCAGAAGATGAAGCTGCAACCCGATATCGACAAGGAGGGTTCTATTTCGGATATCTTAAAAGTTGGTCAGGAGATTTTGGTGCAAATAGCCAAAGAGCCTATATCGACTAAAGGTCCGAGACTGACAGCCGAAATTTCATTTGCCGGACGGTTTATGGTGTTGATTCCATTCATTGATCGGGTGTCGGTATCGCAAAAAATCAAATCGCGCGAAGAGCGCGCCCGGCTCAGGCAGCTCATCCAAAGTATTAAACCAAAGAATTTTGGTGTCATTATACGCACCAATGCTGAAGGTAAAAGGGTGGCTGACCTCGATGCAGAATTAAAAGTACTGGTCAGAAGATGGGAAGATAATATCGGAAAGATACAGAAAACCAAAGCTCCCTCACTCATTTTCGAGGAGACGGGACGTACGGTAGCTCTCTTACGCGATATCTTTAATCCTTCTTTCGAACAGATACACGTCAATGACAAAGACGTGTCGAAGCAAATTGCCGAATATGTGAGCATTATTGCGCCGGATAGGAAAAATATTGTAAGGGATTATACCGGTACATTGCCTATCTTAGATAATTTCGGCATTACAAAACAGGTAAAATCGCTCTTTGGAAAAACTGTTACATTCAAGAATGGTGCTTATCTCATCATTGAACATACCGAGGCGTTGCATGTAATTGATGTGAACAGCGGGAACCGCAACAAATCGAAACTGGGTCAGGAAGAGAGTGCCTATGAGGTGAATGTGGCTGCTGCCGAGGAAATTGCACGTCAGCTTCGTTTGCGCGATATGGGTGGTATCATTGTCATTGACTTCATAGATATGGGCAAGGCGGAGCATCGGAACAAGCTCCTCTCCAGAATGCAGGAGTTGATGGCACACGACAGAGCCAAGCATAACATTTTGCCATTGAGTAAGTTTGGAATCATGCAGATTACGCGTCAGCGTGTCCGCCCCGAAATGGAAGTTACCACAAGCGAGGTTTGCCCCACCTGCTTTGGTAAAGGAAAAATTAAATCGTCGATACTTTTTACAGACACACTCGAAGGAAAGATCGATTATTTAGCAAACAGACTTAAAGTGAAGAAATTCCGTCTGCACATACATCCTTATGTTGCGGCGTACGTTCAGAAAGGTTGGTTTTCGTTGAAGTATAAATGGAAGAAGAAGTACAACGTGGGAATGCAAATTATACCGGATCAGAAACTCGGGTTCCTGCAGTACATTTTTTATGATCATGAGGGAAACGAAATAGACCTGAAAGAAGAAATTGAAATGAAATAAATTCCACCTGGCGTGGAAGAATGAAAGTAAAGAACCGGTGTTCCGAAGGAGTGCCGGTTTTTTTATTTAAAGCGGATCCACATCATAATAGAGCATTGCATGTTTAAAATCGGGATCAAGGCGAAGATTCATTTCTGCTTTTTTCAACGTATCCCGTATCTGCTGTGTGGAAAGTCCGTTTTCCAACTTCAGCAGAATTTCCCGGATATAAAAGAGCTGGATACGTCCCACAACGGGTTTGTTGGGACCCAGCACACGTTCGTGGAGCGATTTTCTTAACAGCTCTGCAAGATGCGAAGCGGCTTTGTCTGCTTTGCCTGGATCCTTGTGTTTGCAAACAACACGGATTAGTCTGTAGAACGGTGGATAGTGAAATAACTTTCGTTCAGTAAGCTGGGCATGAAAAAAGCCCGCATAGTTGTTTCCGGTTACGAAGGAGTAAATCGGGTTCCCAGGATCAGCACTCTGAATGACCACTGTTCCTGCTGTCTGTTTTCTTCCTGCCCTCCCCGCGGCCTGCGTCATTAGTTGAAAACCATGTTCGTGGGCACGAAAATCGGGATGGTTTAACAATGAGTCTGCCGAGATAATGCCCACCACCTTCACATGTTCAAAGTCGAGCCCTTTCGAAAGCATCTGCGTTCCCACCAATATTTGAATCTTTCGCTGTTGAAAATCATGAATGATCTGTCCGAAACGATCTTTTCCACGGGTGGAATCCTGATCCATCCTGGCCACCTTGCTATCCGGGAATAGCCGTAAAACTTCCTCCTCCAGTTGTTCTGTACCCTGTCCTATCGGCTCCAGGCTCATCTGCTGGCATGATGGACATTTTTCCGGCACACGATATGTGCTGTTGCAATAATGGCATACCAGTCTGTTTACCTTTTTATGATAGGTAAGCGATACATCACAGCGTTTGCATTTGGGTGTCCATTCGCACTGGCTGCAGGCAATTATGGGTGCATATCCACGCCGGTTCCGGAAGAGTATAACCTGCTTGTTTTCCTTCAAGGACTGCTCAATCAATTCTATAAGCACGGGGGAAAGCAGTGATTTCATCTTTTTTCTGCGACGTAACTCCCGTGTATTTTCAATTTGTATATCCGGCATTGTTACACCGTTAAATCGTTCTGTCAGCGTAACCAGCCCATATTTACCTGTCAGTGCATTATAATAGGATTCTATCGAGGGTGTAGCTGAGCCGAGCACAGTTTTGGCTCCAAAGAAATGAGCAAGCATCACTGCTGTGTCGCGCGCATGATAACGGGGTGAGGGATCTTGTTGTTTATAGCTACTTTCATGTTCCTCATCCACGATCACAAGTCCGAGTCGCTGAAAAGGAAGAAAGAGTGATGAACGTACACCAACAATAACCTCATAAGGTTGGGCCGACAACATCTTTTGCCATATTTCTGCACGCTCGTTGTGATTGATACGGGAGTGGTAAATACCTAACCGGTTGCCGAAGACAGCCTGAAGCCGTTTTGTAAGTTGTGTGGTGAGAGCTATTTCCGGCAACAAAAAGAGTACTTGTTTTCCCTCCGCCAGCAATTGGGCAATGAGATGTACGTAAATCTCCGTTTTTCCCCCCGAAGTAACACCATGCAGCAGACAGGTCGATTTTTGCAAGAAGCAATTATTTATACCAATATATGCATCTTGTTGATGTCCGCTCAACGGGTACGGTTCACGGACAGGCATTTTATCACTATCGAGGCGACTTGTTTCTATACATATGTCGGTAAGAATCTTTTTTTTCAGCAACCCGCTCAGCGTTGACGCTGAAAAATTGCTGAAACCGCAAAGTTCTTTTTTACTGATACGTTCCGTTTTGTTTGCAGTAAGAAAATGTTTTATCTCCTCCAAAAGAGCCTGCTGCTTTTTTGCTCTCCTCAACAGATTATCAGAATATTCCTTCTCTTTCTCCGGATTTATCTGTATAAAAGTCTCTGTTCTTGGAGTATATGTTTGCAACAGGTCACGTGGTTTCATTGAGGAGGGCAAAGCCGCCTTATATACGTCCCCAAGGGGGGATAAGTAATAAAAAGAGATCCACTCCCACAACCTCAATTGTTGTTCGTTCACCACAGGATGGGAATCGATAAGAGAATGGATCTCCTTTATATCCAGATTATCGGGTGGTTCCCGGTGTATTTTCAGGACAATGGCAGTGTAATGTTTCCGGCTTCCGAAAGGGACAATTACCCTATATCCGATACCGATCTCCGGCTGCAATGCTGCCGGTATGGCGTAAGTATACAAATCGGAAAAAGGAAGCGGAAGAATTACATCGGCATACATGCATTAAAAATAGATTGTTCCGGTGAGATTCCAGGTTTCCGACTTTCCATTAAGCGGGTCTCTCCAGTCTGGTTGGTCAACCGAATAATTATCCGTAAGCTGTACCCTGTAGTTGACACCCACCTGAATAAACCGGAGTACTTCAAAGCCTACGCCCACGTTGACACCCGCCTGAAAATCCCTGGCTTTGACATCGGCACTTATGTCCGGAATACTAATCTCATCTCCGGAAATCAGATATCCGGCATAAGGACCAGCGGCAGCATATAGCCTGAGGGGGAGCGCGCCTACCCCGAATTTTAATTTGGCATTTACCGGGAGGGTCAGATAGCGGTTAGATACATCTTTCTCTCCTTCGCCTCCGGTAAGTCGGGAAACCGTCATGCGGTTGTCGTTATACAATAGTGAGGCTTCGATGCCTAAGTCGGCCACGCCAAGAGGTAATAACATGGCTTCAATGGATGGTCCAATGCTGTATGAAGTCATATTCTCCACCTTGAGTGCATCGCTGCTAAAACTTGGATTGTTCAAACCCACATCTGCCTTTATACCGAACCTGATCTGGGAAAAGGCCGGTACACTGAACATGGTCAGCAATAACAGGACCACGCCATTTCTGATAATTGTCTTAGTTTTCATACGATTGCTTTTTTTGTATCGCAAATCTCTCTTTGCGATACAAGATAAACAAAACAGAGCAGAAATAAGTTGTCAAATGAATATTAAAATCCATATAAGAAAAGCGTCCCTGCTCTTTGCAAAGAGAGGTAACGCTTTCTCAGTACATATTTGTGATATCTCAGTCCTTGAACTTTGCTTTCAAAAATTCCCGGTTCAGGCGTGCGATATTGCTGATGGAAATGTTTTTTGGACATTCTACCTCGCAGGCACCGGTATTTGTACAGTTTCCAAAGCCTAGTTCATCCATCTTGGCGACCATCGATTTGGCACGTCGGGCAGCTTCCACACGTCCCTGTGGCAATAAGGCGAACTGGCTCACCTTGGCCGACACGAAAAGCATAGCCGACCCGTTCTTGCAGGCTGCCACACAGGCACCGCAACCGATACACGCTGCTGCGTCCATCGCCATCTCGGCGTCATCGCGCGGAATGGGTATGGCATTTGCGTCGGGTACGCCGCCGGTATTGACCGAGATATATCCGCCCGCCTGTATTATCTTGTCGAAAGCCGACCTGTCGACCATCAGATCCTTGATGATCGGAAATCCGGCAGAACGCCACGGCTCCACGGTAATGGTATCACCCTCGTTGAAGCGGCGCATATGCAGCTGACAGGTGGTGATGCCGGTATCGGGACCATGGGGGTGTCCGTTGATGTAGAGGCTGCACATGCCGCAGATGCCTTCACGACAGTCGTGATCGAACACCACAGGCTCTTTTCCTTCGTTGATAAGTTTTTCATTGAGGATATCGAGCATTTCCAGAAAAGAACTTCCTTGAGAGATGTTTTCCAAAGGGTAAGTCTCAAAATATCCCTTATCTTTGGGTCCGTTCTGACGCCAGACTTTTACTTTTATATTGATATCTTTATCCATGATTGGTTGTTTTTTGAGTCGTTTAAAAAACCTTACGATTTGTAATTTCTCTGCTGACGTACAATAAATTCGTAATCAAGTGGTTCTTTGTACATTACAGGAGGATTCTGCTCACCCTGATATTCCCAGCAGGAGACGTATGAAAACTGGTCGTCGTGGCGTAAGGCTTCCCCTTCGGGTGTCTGGTGTTCGAGGCGGAAATGGCCACCGCAGGATTCCTCGCGGTCGAGTGCATCGTGGGCCATCAGTTCCCCTATTTCAATGAAGTCGGCAAGCCGCAGAGCTTTCTCGAGTTCCACATTGAGCGTTTCTTTATTTCCAGGAATGCGGAGGTTGGTCCAGAAATCCTCTTTGACCTGTTTCAGCTTTTCAATCGCCTTTTTCAATCCTTCTGCATCACGTCCCATACCAACAAAATCCCACATTACATGACCCAGTTCCTTGTGAATATGATCTACGGAGTGTTTTCCGTTGATGCCCATCAGTCGGTCGAGACGGTCGTTAATCTCTTTCTCAGCCTGATCAAATTCGGGCCTGTCGGTTTTAAAGCGAGGTACATTAATCTGGTCGGCCAGGTAATTTTGTATGGTGTATGGCAATACGAAGTATCCGTCTGCCAGTCCCTGCATGAGTGCCGATGCGCCCAGGCGGTTTGCTCCGTGATCGGAGAAATTGGCTTCGCCAATGGCAAACAGGCCGGGGATGGTGGTCATCAACTCATAGTCGACCCAGATACCGCCCATGGTGTAGTGAATGGCGGGATAAATCATCATGGGTGTTTCGTAAGGATTGTCGTCCACGATCTTTTCATACATCTGGAAAAGGTTTCCGTATCGAGCTTCCACCACACTCCTGCCCAGACGCTGAATGGCCTCGGCAAAGTCGAGATATACTGCAAGACCGGTTGTACCCACGCCATAACCGGAGTCGCAGCGCTCTTTAGCTGCACGTGAAGCCACATCACGAGGAACGAGGTTCCCGAAGGCCGGGTAGCGGCGCTCCAGATAGTAATCGCGATCTTCCTCTTTCAAGTCGGTGGGCTTCAGCTTCCCTTCCCGAATGGCCTGTGCATCTTCAAGCTTTTTGGGAACCCAGATACGACCGTCGTTACGCAACGACTCAGACATAAGGGTGAGCTTCGACTGAAACTCACCGTGTACCGGAATGCAGGTGGGGTGAATCTGTGCCATGCAGGGATTGGCAAAATAGGCACCCTTCTTGTAGCACTGCCATGCTGCAGAACCGTTGGAGGTCATGGCGTTGGTCGACAGGAAAAAGGTATTTCCGTATCCTCCCGTACCTATCACCACGGCATGTGCGCTAAAACGCTCCAGTTTGCCTGTAACCAGGTTTCGCGCAATGATACCTCTGGCACGACCTTCGATGATGACCAGATCTACCATTTCGTATCGGGTGTAGAGCTTTACCTGTTTCTTATGAATGGCACGGCTCAACGCGGAGTAAGCACCAAGCAGCAACTGCTGTCCCGTCTGTCCGCGGGCATAGAAGGTGCGTGATACCTGGGCACCGCCAAAGGAGCGGTTGTCAAGCAGGCCGCCGTACTCACGGGCAAAGGGAACTCCCTGTGCCACACACTGGTCGATGATGCTGTTCGAAACCTCTGCCAGGCGGTACACGTTGGCTTCGCGGGCGCGATAATCACCTCCCTTGATGGTATCATAGAAAAGACGATAGACCGAGTCGCCGTCGTTTGGATAGTTTTTGGCCGCATTGATACCCCCCTGTGCGGCGATGGAGTGTGCACGACGCGGTGAGTCCTGGATACAAAAGTTCAGCACATTAAATCCCATTTCTCCCAGCGATGCGGCTGCGGATGCGCCGGCCAGTCCCGTACCGACTACGATGATGTCGAGGCGGCGCTTATTTGCGGGGTTGACCAGTTTCTGGTGATTCTTATAATTCGCCCATTTTTCAGCCAAAGGGCCCTGTGGTATTTTTGAATTAATCTTGTTCATAATATTATAATTCTTGCGTTATCCTAATAAATTGGAAAATCCGAAGTGCATGGCCAACGCCACAATGATGAATCCCAGACAGATGGCCGTGGAAATAACATTTCCCAGTATTTTCAGACGTTTCATCCAGATCGTATTATTCCATCCCACTGTGTGGAGTGCACTCCAGAATCCGTGTGTCAGATGAAACCACAGGGCTACGAAAGAGGCAATGTAAACAATCACAACCCAGACTTGTGAAAATATCTCCTCAACCAGTATTGCACTGTCATGGCGGGCACCATCGATCATGAAGAGTTCCTTGAACTGCATCTGGTACCAAAACTGGTAGAGGTGCAAGATAAGGAAGATAAAAATGAAAAGTCCCAATACAAACATATTCTGTGAAGACCAGGTTGTTGGGGTTTTGCTGGATGAGGCATACCTGTCCTTGCCGCGTGCTTTTCTGTTTTGCAGCGTGAGCACAATGGCATACAGGATATGAGCTACAAAGCCCAATGCGATTACGCCCGTTCCCGCGATAGCCCACCAGTTGGCTCCCAGTACCTCATTGGCAAGGAAATCGTAGGTTTCGAAACTGAATACAAGTACCAGATTCATGGATACATGAAACAACAGGAACAGGATCAGGAAGAGACCGGAAATACTTTGTACGAACTTCCGTCCGATAGATGATTTGATTAACCAACTCATAAAGTTCTTTTTTAAATTATTTTGAAGATTTTATTTTGATGATTCTATTTTTAGAAAGCCTGCCTGAGCGTATTCGGATTTTTGCTTTCAGACAACAAAAATAGTATTTTTCAGCATCATATAAAAGAACTATTTACGGAAAAATTTCTTTAATTGGCTTTTTTAGAATCAGTATTGATTTCTGGCAGCTTCGCCACCAAAAAGGATTCTCATTTTGCTGATAATTTATTATCTTTGCGAATCCTTTTTCAGGAAGCTCAATACATTTCAACAGAGATTATGGACATTGTTTTAAGTGGTATTCGTTCAACCGGTAAGCTACATTTAGGGAACTATTATGGTGCATTGCGTAACTTTATACGGATGCAGGAAGAAAACAGGTGTTTCTTTTTTATTGCCGATATTCATTCACTCACAACGCATCCCGACCCGAAACATTTACACGAGAATGTAAAAAATGTACTGGTTGATTATCTGGCTGCAGGTATCGACCCGGAGAAATCGGTGATTTATGTCCAAAGCGACCTGCATGAGACCGCAGAGCTCTATCTTTATTTGAATATGCATGCCTATATGGGCGAACTTGCCAAGACAACCTCCTTCAAGGAAAAAGCCCGCAAGCAGCCTGAAAATGTCAATGCCGGCCTGCTGACATACCCTACACTAATGGCGGCAGATATACTCATTCACAATGCTGATAAGGTACCCGTAGGAAAGGACCAGGAACAGCATCTGGAAATGACGCGCAAGTTTGCACGCCGCTTTAATAACTTCTATGGGGTGGAGTACTTTAAAGAACCTGTGGCTTACAATTTTGGTGAGGAACTGGTTAAAATTCCAGGTCTGGATGGCAGTGGAAAAATGGGTAAATCGGAAGGAAATGCTATTTATCTGAGTGACAGTCCGAAAGATATAGAGAAAAAAGTAAAAAAGGCGCTTACCGACGCCGGACCTACCGCTCCTAATTCTCCCAAGCCCGATTATATTGAGAATCTCTTCACCCTTCTTCGTACTGTTTCAGCTCCTGATGTAGTGCAGCATTTCAATGATCAGTGGAACAGCTGCGAAATACGTTATGGCGATCTCAAGAAGCAATTGGCCGAGGATATCATAAAAGTTACATTGCCTATCCGTGAACGGGTGCTCGAAATTGAAAAAGACGATGCTTATTTGCGGAAGGTGACGTCCGACGGAGTTGAAAGAGCCCGCGAAAATGCTCGGAAAACAATTACTGACGTAAGGGAAATAGTAGGTTTCAGGAAGTTTTAATCATGTGATGCACCCTGTACCTTAGCAAATCACTCCACGCTAAGAAAAAGTAATTTGTCGGGCAGACAAATTTCGGTGTTATTATACACTGTGGTCTAAGCGCAGTCGTATTATGTCGTATTTATTCTCTTAGGTTAGGAGGTAGAAATGGATGAAAAATTAACACAATTCCGCAAACTAATTAAAGAGCAGTCCTGGAATATTCTCCAGGAGAAACTGCTGTCACTGGACAATCCTTCGATTGCTTTCCTCATTGAACATAGCAGAGAGTTCGACTCTGCCGTCCTTTTCAGGTTTTTACCGCGTGAAAAGGCTAAAGACGTGTTTCAGGAGCTCTCGTCCATAAAGCAGGGAGAGATTATTTCTGATTTAGCCAATAATGCGAAAAAAGTGGCAGATCTGATGAATGATATGGATCCTGATGACCGGACTGCTTTTTTTGAGGAACTTCCCGGTCAGGTAGCTCAGCGCTTCATGCAGATGCTGAGTCCTGAGAATAGGAGTATTGCTATACAACTTCTTGGCTACCCGGAGGATAGTATTGGTCGCCTCATGACTCCAAAGTACGTGGCAGTCAAATCCTTCTTCACAGTTGAAGAGACTTTGCAGCATGTCCGCAAGTTTGGAAGAGATGCGGAGACGTTAGATGTAATATACGTGGTGGATTATGAATGGAAGCTTATTGATGATATTCTTATCCGTGATGTATTGATCTCCGGCTCTGATGTGCGGATTGAAAATCTGATCGGTGAGAAATGTTTATCATTAAGTGCCTATGATGATCAGGAAAAGGCGATCAGGATTTTTAAAGATTATAACAGAACCGCTCTTCCCGTGATCGATACGGGCGGAACCCTGTTGGGTATTGTAACTATTGACGATATCTTTGATGTTGCCGAAGAGGAAGAAACAGAAGATTTTCATAAGTTTGGTGCCGTTGAAGACGCGAAAATCAACCCACTTCATGCTTCGGTGTCTTTCCTGTACAAGAAGCGCATTGTATGGCTTATGGCCCTTGTTTTCGTAAATATTTTTTCGGGAGCAGCTATTTCACGCTTTGAACATCTTATTGAGTCTGTTGTGGCGCTGGTTTTCTTTCTGCCGTTGTTAATTGACAGTGCGGGAAATGCCGGATCCCAATCAGCTACACTCATAATCAGGGCTCTTGCCGTAGGTGACGTGCAGCGAAGAGATTGGGTGAGGTTATTGGGTAAGGAATTTGTCGTTGCCTTGGTTCTCGGGGTAAGTATGGCGGCCGGTGTATCGCTGGTGGCAAGCTGGCGCTCTCCTGATATCGTTCCGGTTGTTGCCCTTACCATGGTCTTGGCTGTAGTTGTGGGAAGTATGGTCGGAATG
Organism: Proteiniphilum sp. LBM24028; assembly: GCF_056629195.1. Classification (NCBI taxonomy): domain Bacteria; kingdom Pseudomonadati; phylum Bacteroidota; class Bacteroidia; order Bacteroidales; family Dysgonomonadaceae; genus Proteiniphilum; species Proteiniphilum sp. LBM24028. Next base: position 3,666,958 of record NZ_CM152817.1, read on the forward strand.
CTTCTTCCTTTTGTGTTTACTCGCTTTAAGCTGGACCCTGCTACAGCGAGTGCTCCCTTGATTACATCGATTGCCGATATATCAGGCGTGCTTATCTATTTTTCTATAGCTAAATGGTATTTGGGTCTCTGAATTGTTGTTTTTATCCCGCAATTGTTCAGGAAAATCTATTAACACCCGTATGGTCAGGCAATAAATACGTCTGTTTTGCGTATTCGTCATTTTATTCGTATATGTAAAGCCGCCGGAGGAAGCATTTTTTCGTTGCTACTAAGATGTTTACTGCAATTTTTAGAGAAAATACTGCGTTATTGAAGTAAGGTGACCGGTTGAATCATTTTTATCGATCATCAATGGTAAACTTTTATTGGTAGTGTTTGTTTACCTTAGCTGGATATTTACTTGCTATGGCATTATCCGGACAAGTTTAGTTTTTTGTCTGTTTTGATAAATAACCAATGGCCGGCAATGTTTTTTCAAGCTAGCTTGAAAATATGGTTGTTCAATCATTATTTTATCTTTAAGCAAGATTTACTTCAATTTGATATTTCGATTTTACAACAATAATTCACACAAAACAAGATAAAGAAAGCCGTTATCTTATGCTTACATTTAAAACTATTGAATTAAAAGACAGAGAAACAATTAATTCGTATCTCGAAAAACAAAATTACAGGGCCTCGGACCTCTGTTTCACCAACTTATTTGCCTGGGGGAAAAAGTTTGATACGCAGTTTGCTGTGAAAGATGGCTGGCTGTTTATTCGCTTTAAAGACAATAACGGCCGTAATTCTTACCTGAAGCCTATCGGTGCCGGCGATGTGAAAGAAAGTATCGCGAGCATCATGGACGATCATAGCCAGTTTGACACCCTTTTTCAGATCAGAGGGCTCACACAGGAGATGATTGAGGAGATTGAGGAGTCAATGCCCGGTGTGTTCGAATATAAGCTTAACAGGAGTGTGTCGGATTATATCTACACAACAGAAAAGCTGATCCATCTCAAAGGGAAGAAGCTGCAGAGCAAAAGGAATCACATCAATCGTTTTAAAAGAGAGAACGAGTGGAAATATAAATCGTTGACCGGCAATCCCCAATTGGTAAGTGAATGCAAAAGCATGCTCGACAAGTGGATGCAGTTAAATAGCGAAGAGAAAGACCCTTCTCTTGTCTTTGATGATTACGCGACTACGCAGATGCTCGAAAATTTTGAATACCTGAATTTACGAGGAGGACTTATCTGTGTGAACAACGAAATAGCCGCTTTTACCATTGGCGAGCCTCTTACGCGGGATACGGTAGTGGTTCATGTGGAGAAAGCATTTACAACCATTCATGGGGCATACAATATGATCAATCAGCAATTTGTTGAAAATGAAGCATCCGGATTTGTTTATGTGAATCGGGAAGAAGATATGGGAATAGACAATTTGCGTCAGGCCAAGCTCTCTTATCAGCCAGATATTATCTTGGAGAAATATAACGCGAGAGTTAAAAGCTGAGCTTGCTTTGACGACTGAGTTTTTACAACGTAAATTTGATTGCACATGATTCAATTTGCCGACGATACAACTAGACAGCTGGTATGGGACATGTGGAAGACTGTTTTCGGCGATCCGGATGACTATATGGAAATTTACTTTCGTCATAAATACCGGAACGATCAGACTCTCCTGTATATGGAAGGAAATAAAGCAGTCGCTTCCCTGCAGATGCTGCCCTATCAGTTCACTTTCTGCGGCACGGAGATCCCCGTGATCTACCTTTCGGGGGTGTGTACCCTGCCCGAATACAGAGGAAAAGGGTATAGCAGGCAATTGCTGATGAAAAGTTTTGACATCGCTGCCAGTAGGGACATACCGCTTATTCTGCTTGTACCACAAGAAGAATGGTTGTTGAAATTCTACGATAAACAAGGTTTTATACAGACATTTGATCCAGGGACAGAGGCGTTGCCTTCCCTGAATGATTTGCTGCAAAGGCATTCGGAAAATCTGTATACTGCATACAGGGAGTTTGACTCTTTATTCCGGTATAAAGACATGACTGTGCAAAAGTCGTTTGATGACTTTCGTGCCATGGTTGAAGAGGCAGCACTTTTCGGATTTCCGCCCAAAAAAAACCTGATGGGTATGGCACGCGTGATAGATTTACAGAGGCTGCTCTCGCTATTCGCCGATCAGTACCCGCAAACATCATTTTCAGTATCCGTTCAAGATGAACTGCTTAAGATCAATAGCTCTTCTTTTACTATAAACAGAGGAAAGGTAGAGAGAAACGGCCCACCCGCTGAAACTCTCTTTCATTTCAATATCCGAAAATTGACGCAATTGCTTTTCGGATACTACACTTCCGGAAGTGAAGAACCGCTTCGCACTGTTTTCCCTGAAAAAGGCCCTTCTATGGGGTTTATGCTGGAGTGATTTTTATTTATTTTTCAAAAAGGTGAAATTATAGTTGTATCTTTGCGGGTCAATGAAAATTTTATGAATAATCATCCGTCTGACACACAAGATATTCATGAGAAAGCTCTTGTATTTCGCCTTGTTAATAACGATGAAGAGGCTTTCAGTGAATTATATGCCAGCTACAAGGACCGGTTGATCTATTTTGCGATGAGATTTGTTAAATCAAGGGAATTTGCTGAAGATATTTTCCAGGATGTGTTTTCGGTTATTTGGCAATCCCGTCACTTTATTAATCCGGAGTATTCTTTTTCATCTTATGTTTATACCATGGTAAAAAACAGGGTATTGAACATGTTGAGAGGAATAGAAAGCGAGAAGAGAGTAATGCAGGCAATTCTTTCGCAAGCTATCGACTACAATGACGACACAAGCCGGAACGTTCTGTATAATGAATTAAATGAAATTATTGAAAAAGCCATAAACCGTCTTACGCCACGACAAAAAGAGATATTCCGGATGAGTAGAGAAGAGCATATGTCGCACCGTGAGATAGCCCAGAAATTGAACCTTTCCAACTATACCGTGCAGGAACATATTACGCAGGCTCTAAAATCAATAAGAAGCTTTTTGGCGAAATATCCCGGAAGCATGGCCGATCTGTTATTGATCCTGATTTGTTTAAAAATCTAAAATTAAGTTAACTCCACCCCTGTCTCACTCGCCTCAAGTGTAATATCATATACGAGAATACATTTTAAGCATTCTTTTGGTTCATGAAAGAAAAAAAAGATAAAACCGGGGCGATCCCTCGTTTTTTGAATGGAACTTATACCGTAAACGAGGCTTACGTCTTTTTGGAGGAGAGTAATGATCCCGTCAATAAAGATATTATTGAAGAGGCTGCATTTAGCGTCTGGAGGGAATCGCAGTTCCTCGAAAAAACCGAAGAATCGCTGAAAAAGGAATACAGAGAAGAAGCATACGCGCTTTTAAAAAAAATTGGAAAAAAGAAAAGAAAGTCCCTAAAGCCTTTGCTTGCAGCTGCAGGAAGCATTGCAGCCGCAATAGCAGTCATCTTTTCCCTGTTTCGCTTATATGAGGATGTTTCCCGCCAGGATATTTATTATGAATGCATTGAAACTACTTATGGGGAAAGGAAAGATATTACTTTACCGGATGGGTCAATGGTTATCCTCAATTCTTGTTCCCGGTTGCGTTATCCTACAAAATTCACACAGCAGACTCGTGAAGTGAGGCTTCAGGGAGAGGCTTTTTTCGATGTTGCCAAGGATCCCGACCGGCAGTTTGTGGTAAGTGCCGGGCAGTTTTGTGTGAAAGTCTTGGGTACGGCATTCAATATCAAGTCATACGATATGGATGAAATTACGTCCGTTAAGGTTGATAGAGGTAAGGTTCAGATTGAAATGCCGGAGGCAACCATGAGACTCTCTGCACAGGAACGGGTTGAGGTGAATTCCCTTAGGGGTACGATAAAAAAACATCAGGATCTATACGAGACCGCAGGCTGGAGAAAAGGGTGCCTCTATTTTGACGCTACTCCTATTCAGGACGTAGCCAGAGAGCTGGAGAGAGAGTACAACTGCTCTATTGTCTTCCAGGAGGGGCAGGAGTTTGACAACCTTATTTCAGGAGAGCACGACAATCAGAGTCTTGAGTCCGTTTTGCAGTCACTTGAGTATATTTCAGGAATAAAATACAAGAAAAACAACCGTCATATACTTTTATATAAATAACTTACCAAAAAACAGATGCCTATGAATAAAACCTCAACTGCTTAATTATTTCTTATTTTATTAAAAAAGAGCAACCCTGTTCAGGGCTGCTCGGGATGATACTACAAAACAACCCTACTGTTTGCATCTTACGGTTGTTTGTGGTAAATCAGTTTAACAATCTCACTAAAATCATTAAACTTTACAAAGTTATGAATAATCTGACAGCTGTGAACAAAAATATTAAAAACATTATTCTGTTTTTTTCTTTTCTCTGTCTGAACCTTTTGTTGGTAACTCCTTCCTACGGTCAGAACGTTAAGGAAAAAAACATCACATTTTATGTTAAAAACGGGCAGTTGGTTGATGTCCTCAACAAAATCAGCCGGCAAACAAGTTTTAAATTTTTCTATGACCAGAGCACCTTACGCAAAGTTCCGCCTGTGACTATTGATGTAAAGGATGCCGGTATACAGGAGTTGCTGGATGTTATTACCGAACAAACAAAACTCTACTTTTACCGGACAGATAATACAATATCCATAAGCAGAACCCCACCGGTAATACAAAAGGCAATTACAGGCAATCAGAGTCAACAGGAGAAAGTAGTTACGGGAAAAATCACCGATGAAGCCGGTGATCCGGTTATTGGTGCCAACATTATTGAAAAAGATGTCGTAAGTAACGGAACAGTTACTGATATAGACGGCAATTTTTCGTTGAAGGTAAAATCAAATGCAACGATAACCATTTCTTACATAGGTTATGTGGAACAGGAGATACGAGTGGGGGGCAGAAGTTTTTTCAGTATTGTACTGAAAGAAGATACCAGAACCCTGGATGAGCTCGTAGTTGTCGGGTATGGGACACAGAAAAAACTCAATCTTACAGGTGCCGTCGCATCTGTTTCGGGCGATGTGCTGAGTGATAGGCCTATAGGCAATATTGCGCAGGGGTTGCAAGGGGTGATTCCCAATCTTAATATCACCTTTGCCAGCGGACAGCCATCGGCAGGTGCCGGGATCAATATCAGGGGCAACACATCATTAAACGGCGGGTCGGCCCTTGTGTTGATCGATGGCGTAGAGGGCGACCTCTCCCTGATTAACCCGCAGGACGTAGAGAATGTTTCCGTTTTGAAAGATGCCTCGTCAGCTGCTATCTATGGTGCCCGTGCCGCATTTGGTGTGATGCTGGTAACCACTAAGCAGGGACGTGAAAACCAGAAAATAAAGATCAATTATAATAATAACCTGGCATGGAGCACTCCGGCACGTTTGCCTGAGATGCCGAGAGCCGATGTATGGGCGAGAGCATGGAATGATGCATACGACAGTGAGTCGCCGGGCGACTATTATTTCAACGACCGTTTCCTGGCGGCACTGGATGCACACATTGCCGATCCTGAAAACAATCCCGCCATTCTTGTTGATACCGAAGGCATTCAAAGCCCTAACCATACACCCAACAACCCCGGGTGGGCCTATGTGGGTAATACGGATTGGATTCATGAGTTTTATAAGGATGCCGCATTTATGCAGCAGCATAATCTGAGCATTGCGGGTGGGTCGGACAAATCAAGCTATTACCTTTCGGGCGGTTTTAAAGATCAGGGAGGGATCTTTCGTTATGGGAATGATGACTATAAACGTTACAACCTCTCTTTTACCTTCGATACAAAGATGACCGACTGGCTTGACCTCGGTTTTTCAACCAAATACAATTATACGAATAATGACGAGCCGTATAAGGCCGGCTCATCTGCCGAGACCTGGTATTATGAAGTATATAGGATGTTTCCTACACTGTCGGTCTTTTTGCCCAATGGCGATTTTGCAGGAATGTCGCTGAGCCGCGGTAACTTCAATGTGATCGGTCATATGGCTGAGGCAGGACGTAGTATTAGTACCGGGAATGACATGTGGTATACCGGACGTTTCGACCTGCATCCATTCAAAGGCCTCTCTATTAAAGGAAACTATACCTTGAATAAATATTTCGGAAGAAGCAAAATACATCGTAAGACGGTTTACCAGACCATGCCCGAAGGGGTGGCTCCGGTTGAGAGCCAGACACCTAATTTTGTGTCTAACGGTAATACCGAAAATAATTATCAGACATTCAACGTGTGGGCAGAATATAACTGGGATATAGACAAACTTCACAATTTCAAGGCGATGGGTGGATATAATCAGGAAGGAAAAGATTACAAGGGATTGTCATTCAGAATGTCAGACCTATTCGATAATGAAACTCCTATTTCCGATCTGGCCATAAACTATGTCAGCAATAACGAAACCGATACGCGATGGAGGGTACAGGGTCTATTCTATCGGTTAAATTACGATTTCAAATCAAAATACCTTCTGGAATTGAACGGTCGTTATGACGGATCTTCAAAATTTCCTTCCGGCAAGCGCCATGTGTTCGTACCTTCTGCATCTGCCGGCTGGAGAATATCGGAAGAGAGTTTTTTCACTCCCCTACGCGGTGTGATAGATAACCTGAAACTCAGGGCATCTGTAGGGGTTCTGGGTAACCAGGCTATCAGTTCCTACTTCTCTTACATAGCATCTCTTACTGGTGGAGCCATGAGTAATTATATGATGAATGGCGAACCTCTCACCTATCTGTCGGCTCCCTCGTTGCCAAACAATGTTACATGGGAGAAAGTAATCAGCAGTGATGTCGGAATAGATCTGGCCTTGTTTGATAATCGCCTCTCCGGATCCTTCGATTATTATATCCGGGATACGAAAGATATGATACGCTCTGTGACACTTCCAGCTGTATTGGGTACCGGTGGAGGGCAGGAAAATCTTGCCGATATGCGAACCAAAGGATGGGAACTTGAAGTTTCCTGGAGGGATAAGATCAGCAATGTCCTGGGTAGCCCCTTGACCTATTCTTTATCGGCAGGTCTTTCTGATTATCAGGCTAAAATTACCAAATTTGATAACCCTACCGGTTCTTTGTCAATGTATTACAAGGGTTGGAAAATGGGAGACTATTGGGGATATGTTACTGATGGGTTTATAAGGGATGAGCATGAGGCTGCCCGCATGAATTATATACAAAGTTATATTTACCATACATGGAAGCCTGGAGATATCCGTTATAAGGATGTTAACAACGACGGAGTGATCAATATCGGTAAAAACACGTTGGATGATTCGGGTGATCTGGTGATTATTGGAAACAATACACCCAGATACCGCTATAATGCACAGCTGGATATCAATTGGAAAGGAATTGGCCTGTGGGTGATGTTCGACGGAGTAGGAAAACGTGATGTGTGGACCAGCAGCGACCAGTTCTGGGGATTCCCGCGCGGTATCTACAACGGAAATATTTTCCAGTACCATATCGATAATACCTGGAGCCCGGAAAATCCGGATGCATACTATCCAAGAAAGTCGTTAAACAACAGGAATATACAGCGACAATCGAAATATTTATTGAATGCAGCCTATTTAAGATTGAAAGGCCTGACCTTCAGTTATAATCTTCCGAAGAAATACGTATCCAGTTTATTTATAGAGCAATTGAGAATTTATGTGAGCGGAAATAATTTGTGGGAAAAAACACATATGCCTCCGTTTATGACTCCCGATATAACGGAGAGCCTGAGCGATGGAGGGTCCAATTCAGGAAAAGAGTATGCTTTTATGCGAAATTTTTCTCTTGGAGCAAACATTACATTTTGACGATAACATAATTTAAGACACAAAAGTGATGAAAAAATATATATATTTATTGACCTATATAACAATGATAAGCTGCAACTACCTGGATGTGGAACCTGGGGACACTATTACCGATACCCGGTTCTGGGCTACGGCCAACGGGGTTGCACTGGAACAGTATTGTCATACCTATTATCCAAGCCTGGTAATCGGACATGGGAACCCCAATTCGTGGGACGGCAGCCCCCTGATTACCGCCGATCTGCAATCCGATAACCTCTTAAGTGGAGGTGCGAATCAGATTGCATTCGGTAAAAATGTGAAAAACCATACCGATGGGGCATGGAGTTGGGGCGTTATACGCGGATGTAATGCATTTCTGGAGAATTACATGCGTAGCCCGGCATCGGCGAATGATAAAAGACATTATGCGGGAGAGATCTATTTCTTCAAAGCTTGGGATTACTTCAATAAAATGAAACGTTTTGGCGATCTGCCCTGGTATGACAAGGTGCTGGATAAAAACGATCCGGACCTTTACAAGAAAAGGGATTCACGCGTGCTCATAACAGACTCCATACTGATGTGCCTGGACAGGGCAATAGAGTACCTGCCCAAGCAGACCGATGTGTGCAAGGTGAGTAAAAATGCTGCTTTATTACTGAAAGCAAGAGTCTGTCTGTATGAAGGGACCTGGAGGCGTTACCGCGATATGGAGGGCGATGAAGAACTGTTAAAGAAGGCATACGATACCGCGGGTGAATTGATGAAGACCGAATATGGACATAATCTATATACTGGTAACGGCACGGAGATGAGCTATTTCAACCTCTTTATACAGGATCATTATCAGGGAAATCCTGAAATCATATTATCTCGTGAGTATGATCCCGCAATAAATATGGGACATCAGATCTCCAGGCAATATCCGATGAGTAATTACGGTATGAGTAGGGATTGTTTTGAAGAATATTTGTGTTCCAGAACAGGGAAACCGATATCTGTCTGCGGATGTCACAATCCCCACATGGGATATCTGTCGGAGATGATGGATCGTGATAGACGTCTCGTACAGACTATCTGCGTGCCTGATCCGAACAGTCCTCATGCACAGTATCTGTACAGGAAGGACGGAGGTCTTATGAAAGGAGGAGCTCCCAATATCTTCAATCTTTTTGACGGAACCAATGAACGGCCGTTTTACGGAACATCCGTTACAGGATATTGTATTAGCAAGTTCTATAAAGCTTCGGAATGGGAAGGTACCGAGGCTTTCAAAGGAACCACCGATGCACCGGTAATGCGTTATGCCGAGGTGTTGCTCATAAGAGCCGAAGCAGGGGCTGAACTGGGACTGGACCCGGAACTGGATAAAACGATCAATGCCTTGAGGCGGCGTGTAGGGTTCTCCTTCGACCTGACTGCCAACCCTGTTGAGGATCCTGACCTGGCCAGTAAATATCCCGATATAAAAGGAGCCGACAAAAATCTTATTCGCGAGATCAGGCGGGAACGTCGTATCGAACTGTTTGCCGAGGGCTATCGATGGGATGACCTTTGTCGCTGGAGAGCAGGAGTGAACCTGTTGAACCGTGAGCGGAGAGGAGCGATTATGGATTCCAAATTCTATTCAGCAAAAGAGATCAATATGATCAGGGAGAAAATAGGATTCGATGAGGATGGATTTATTACGCCTTATGCCATAAGGGTTACATATAAACCCTCTTTCACGGAAAAAAACTATCTGTTCAATATTCCCATTGAAGAGACTTCACTTAATCCTAATCTGTTACCCGATAATCCGGGATGGTAAAACAATAAAAAATTGAAACATGATACGAATAAATGATTTAAAATCGAATAAAAAATATATTACCCTCTGGTACGTTGTATGTATGCTGTTTCTCAGCTGCTCTTCTTCATCTGATGAGGTGATGGTGTCCGGCTTGCACAAAGGGGCGAAAACCCCGTTGATGCAATCGGTTGCCGATTATATGGATAAGATCCAGGTGGTGGAAAAAGATTCGTCCTATCAGCTTACGGAGGGATTAACAATTACAGAGGTGAATTTCAGGTACTTGACCCGGCCTACCCGGATGTTTGTTGCCGAGATCGATTTAGATAAAAATCTTTCGGTTGTGACCTGTACGCCTAACAATGAAAATATTCAAGATCAGCCTCAGGTCATGCCGGAACAAATGATTTGGGCAGAAAAAGCGGGGAAAGACATATGCGTAGGTGTGAACGGCGATTTTGCCGGTAAATATACCGACAAAAATAAATTTTTCACCATGAATATTTTTGTGAAGGACGGGCAGATACTGAAAGAGACCTATTATCCCGGGTATGAAGGCTTGTTTGTCGTTTTGAAGAATGGTGAAAGCAAAATAATTCACCCCAAGGACTTTGAGGGGATAAAAGACGATGTGCTGGAGGCCATGGGCGGATACCATTCGTTGGTAAGAGACGGAGAGGAAAATAAAGAGATGCCTGTGGATGATATTACCATGCAGTTTGGGCCCCGTACTTTTGTCGGGTTATCGAAAGATAACAAAAAATGTTTTCTGTTTGTGATAGACGGGCGTCAGGAAGGTTATTCTTCCGGGATGCGGCTGGAAGATGTCGCCACTTTATGTAAAGGCGCCGGATGCTACAATGCAATCAACCTGGATGGCGGAGGATCCAGTACTTTTGTCATCAAAGATAGAACAGGCAGTTTTAATGTATTGAACAAACCGTCCGACGGTCAATTGCGGCCGGTTATCAACGGATTAGTAGTTATAAAAAAATGAATAAATCATGAAAATATATAATTCCATATATCGAACTCTATGGGGAGTAATTGCATTTGCCTGTGTGTTGACGGCTTGTGACGATTCGTACGAAGTCCGCAGGGTAGAACCTAAAATAGATGTGCAGGAGTCCGTAACAAGCAGTCCGCAGACAATGCGTATGGTTGTGCCGTTAACCTCTTCATATCCTTGGTTTGCCGAGGCTTCCGGCGACTGGATTAATCTGACTAGATACAGAGGACAAGCATTGAAAGCCGATTCCATTGTCTTTTCGTGCGAGGAGAACCAAAGTATGGACGATCGTGAAGGCTGGATTGAAGTAAGGCTGATGGATCAGCTCAGTCAAAGAATAAAGGTAGTGCAAAAAGGGCGGGGGTCTCTTATCACGCTGCCTCAGAGCCTGGTCTATTTTAACCGGCAGGGCGGAGAGGTGATCATCGAAGTGGTCACTCATCAGGAATGGCAGCCGGAAGCGGCATCCAGGGACGGATTTACCTTTACCAAGGTTGATAACGGACATTTAAAGATTACTGCTTCTCCAAACGCTTCAGGGAAGGATCAAACAACAGAAATAAAGTTGTTTGACAAAGACAGGACAACTGATGCCACCTTGTCGATTATTCAAAAACCGGTTGATAAAATCTTGTTTATCCCTCTGGAAAAGGAGAAAAAAGATATTGTTATCAAGAAGGAGAGTTTTGCGATTGACATTCCGGTGACGTTGAATGTGGATTACGAGTGTGTTTCTTCCGGTTCGTGGATTGAGATAAAAGCTGATCAACAGCTGCAAGGCCATAACGTACAAAATGTAGTGGTTTCGGTAGATATTGCGAACAATCAGACAGGAGTGGAACGGGATGGATTTGTGGTGATAAAGAACAAAGGCAGCGTTGTTGAGGCATCCGACACCCTTTTCATCGCCCAGAGAGGAAAAAATCAGATAATTTACGTTAAGCCCGGCGGTAACAGCGACGGGACATCCTGGGAACAAGCCTTCGGCTCAATACACGATGCTATGGGGGCAGCTTCCAATAACGGAGATATGGAAATCTGGGTTGCCAGTGGGAATTATCAGTTTTCTTCTACGCTTACATGGAAAGCAGTGAATGTATACGGGGGCTTTTCGGGAACGGAGACAAAACTTAAAGAGCGGAACCTGAAAAATAAACCCGTATTCAAAGGGGGCAATTTTAATTTCATGAATGCCTGGAATAACAATGGCGATATCTGCTGGATGGACGGCATTGTTTTTGCCGATTGCGACAATTATGCCAACACAGGGGTGGGGTGTTTTGAAATCTACAAGAATCACGGATTCCGTAATTGTGAATTTCGCGACATCCGTCACGGTAAGGCTATCGGCTATTTCGAAGCATGCAAGATGATGAATTGCCTGTTCTATAACCTTCATTCTCAGAATTATTTAATAAGGGCAAACAATTCTCAATTATACAATGTTACCATTGCAAATAGCTTATCCGACGGATGGAATTCCAATTATTTCCATGGAGGCACCAAATTGTATAACACGCTTATCTGGAATATTAAAATAACGGGAGGATCTCGTACGCGAGCAGTAGTATGTGGAGGAGATATTCCGGCTGTTAATTGTGCCATCATGAACGGTCTAACAGAAAAAGGACTCGTTTGCAGCAGTTGTATTGAACTGTCAGCTGATAATAGTGCACCCGGTGGTCCTCATTTTACCAATCCTACGGACAATACACCGGACTTTTCACTCGCGGCCGGCTCGATATGTATTGATGCAGGTGACTCCGGATATCCGGGTATATCCGTCGATATTGTGGGAAACACCCGTATCATTGGTTCATCCGTTGATATAGGAGCCTATGAGTATATGGTAAAATAGTTTGAATGGATAGACAGTAAATCGAAAATCTGAAATAGCAGGGAAAAACCTCTCTGCTATTTCTTTAAAATTGAAAAAATGAACAGAAAATTAATTTCCTGCCATTTTATTTTCATGTTGATTGGCATCGTTATCATGAGTTGCGGATGCAGCTGCAGCAAAGAGGCCGTTATAACGAATAAACCGGAAAAAAAATTTACATTACCGGAAAAAGCTATTGTGGTCACCAATCAGGCGAATGCCTCTATTGTGATAGCAGATATGGTTACGCAGAAGATTGTATGGGAGTGGAACCCACTGTCGGGAAAGATACCGCAGGAAAGGAGATCATGGTTTAGCAACCCCAGCGAGGTGAAGCCGGTATATGATAACAGCTGTATATTGATGACGGCATCAGGCGGCGCGGTGGCACTGATCCGCATAGCCGACAAGAAAGTTTTGTTCTACGGACATGCCGGCGTTAATCCGCACTCGGCGGAACTGCTTCCCGACGGGAATATTGTTACCGCCTCTTCCACCGACGGGATTCTGGCTACATTCCGTACCGATACCCTGAAAGGATACGGCGAGATGGTCGCCAAATATGAGCTTCCGGCCGCTCACAATCTGTTTTGGGATAAGAAACGGGGCAAGCTTTATTCGGCGACACATGTGATGAATATTTACGATTACAACGGACAGAAAGACAAACCGCTTCTCAAGAATCAAATGAAGGTCGAAGTAGCTTCGAGCGATGAACCTCTTCGCTCTTCACACGATCTGTTTCCCGTAAACGGTGAGGAAGATATGTTGTGGCTTACGACCAACGAAAGGGTTTGGAAATATGATCAGAAAAGCAATAGAATCCAATCGGCATATCGTTTTCCGGCGGTAAAAAGTATTTCCGATTCCCGTTTCGGAACAATCATGCTGTGTCCCGACGAAGAGTGGTGGGCAGATCATTTGGTGGACGAAAACGGAAATGTTGTATTTAGGGCTTATGGGTTTAAAATTTATAAAGCTCGTTGGATCGTTAAATAAATATATGTGCAGAAGGGATAGTTATTGCCGATTTAACATGATAGCCGGCTAAAATATACCATCTTTAACACTTTGAAATGATTTTAAAACTAATTTTTATGATTCGATTTTACCCTCTTGTATTCTTACTTTTGATAGTGGGTTGTTCGCAACCTGCCCAAACTTTTAAAACATGTCAGACCTATGACGAAGCTGATCTTCCCGTGACAATCAGCTCTAACTGGGAAGCACTGGCTAAAGGTTTGCAGGTGTCTGTAGGAAGCATCGATACACGCTACCTGAAACATGAAATACCGGAAATAACCCCACATAAACAATGGCAAGGCGTTGCATGGAGGGGAGAACGTGTCTCGGCTCAGATGATTGTTTGGAGTAAGGATAGCGTTTCCCGGGTTGAATGCCTGTTTAGCGATTTTAAAACATCCGACGGGAAAATTATTTCTGCAGATGCCGCAAACATTAATTTTGTACGCTATGTAATTACAGATGAGTTTGCAGAAGGGTGCGGGCACCGAAAGCCTGAAGATTTCGCTTCATCGCTCAGTGCCGATGTTCTTGATAACGTATCCTGTTTCAACCTATCTCCCAACACAACACGCCCCGTATGGATAACGATAGATGTTCCCGCTGATGCGGAGCCCGGTATTTACATATCTACGCTACAGGTTTTTGCCGGAGGAAAAAAGAGAGATAAAATCTCATTCCAGCTTGAAGTGCTTCCTCAGATCCTGCCCCCAGGAACAGAATGGGCTTTCCATTTGGACCTGTGGCAGAATCCCTATGCGGTGGCCCGTGTTGCAGGCGTGGAGCCTTGGTCGCGAGGACACTGGGATGCTCTTCGGCCTGTAATGAAGATGCTGGCCGATGCAGGTCAGAAAGTTATTACCGCTACGTTGAACAAACGACCATGGAACGGACAAACCGAGGATGCGTTCGACAGCATGATTGGCTGGACAAAAAAACCGGACGGCTCATGGGCGTTCGATTATACCTTTTTCGACAATTGGGTTCAATTCATGATGGACTTGGGTATAAAAAAGCAAATCAATTGCTATACCATGGTCCCGTGGGGAAATACATTCTACTACTTCGATGAAAGTGAAGGGAAAGAGGTGAAGATTACTGCTGCACCGGGAACGAAAGAGTACGCAGGTTTGTGGAAACCTTTTTTGGCAGACTTTGTGAAACACCTCGATCAAAAAGGGTGGCGCGAAATTACCCGTATTGCCATGGACGAGCGCAATCCTGTAGAAATGAAAGCGATGCTGAAGTTGCTGGAAGAAGTAGCACCCGGAATGGGGGTGGCATTGGCCGACAACCACAAAAGCTACAAAGAATATCCCGACCAGCTGACCGATTTGTGTGTAGCACACGGAGCGGAGGTTGATCCGGAAGACCGTATATACCGGGCAGAGAAGGGTTATGTCACTACCTGGTATGTCTGTTGTTCAGATGTATTTCCAAATGTGTTCACCTTCTCCGATCCCGCAGAAGGAGCTTTTATTGGCTGGTACACCATGGCTGCCGGTTTCGATGGATTCCTGCGTTGGGCATATAACAGCTGGGTAAAAGAGCCGCTTATCGACTCGCGTTTTCGCACCTGGCCCGCCGGAGATACTTATGTAGTTTATCCCTATGGACGCAGCTCCATTCGTTTTGAACGGCTTCGTGAAGGTATTCAGGATGCCGAGAAAATTCGCATTCTGCGGGAAAACCTGCAGAACGAGCCTGGGAAGTTAAAACAACTGGAAGAAATATTAAGACGTTTTAATATCATAGAAAGGCCGGAAGATCTGAACAACCTGATGAGGGATGGCAAGGAGCTTCTGGAAAATTTATCACGGTGATAGACATAATATACAGTTGAGCCACTCTCATCCAGAGGGTGGCTCAACTGTATATTGGGCTACAACCACTTTTTCTTTTTGAAAAAGTAGAGAATGAACAGCGACGAGAGCACCATGAAGAGGATGGCTGCCGGATAACCCCACTTTTTGTCCAGCTCAGGCATGATGGTGAAGTTCATTCCGTAAATACTCGCAATAAGGGTGGGGGGCATGAAGATGACCGAGACGATGGTGAAGATTTTGATGATCTTGTTCTGCTCGATATTAACATAACCCAGGAAAGTGTCTTGCAGATAATCAAGCCTGTCAAAACTGAACTTGATATGCTCCACTAGTGAATTGATGTCTTTGATGATGATGGAAAGCTTGGGTTGCAGTTCCGTGGGAATAAATTCACTACGTAACATACTCGATACCACGCGCTGTTTGTCGATGATGTTTTCGCGTAGCATCATGGTTTTCTCCTGCAGGTTCTTGATCTCCGACAATAGTTCCTCATCGGCTTCCTGCAGGGTGAGGGTATTACTTAACTGGGTAATTTTCTGCGTCATGTTTTCAATCATGTCCGCATCAAACTCTACTCGTGTTTCCAACAGTGCCACAAGTACATGTGCCCCCGTAGGATAGTTTTTAGGATTGGCTGATATTTTTTTTACCGTCTCATGAAACGATATCAGCTCTTCGCCACGGACTGTGACCAATATGTTGTTTTTCAGGATAAACGATACCGGATCGGTCTCGAAATTCGATAAAAGGAAGTTCGAGTTAACCACAAGGGTGTCGTTGGTCTCGATATAGCGTGAAGACATCTCAATCTCAATCATCTCCTCTTCTTCCTGTATATATATCTTCAGGAAGTCCTCCAGTTCGTTTTCCACCTCTTCGTCCACGTCGTTGAGGTCGATCCATAGAAAATTCTGTATGGGGTTAGATTTCAGGAAATCGAGGCTGCGGCTTAATCTGACGATACCGTCTTTATGATAAAATAATTTAATTTCCGCCATGATCTCTTTTTTTTGAATCGTGAATAATCAGTCATTTTTTTCTTTCGGGGGAGTCTGTCTGACCAGCGGTTCCAGCAAGTTGGTAAGCTGTTCGAACTGCTTTATTGACAGTTGCTCAGGTCTTTTCGTGAGCATAGGGTCGTCGGGCATGGGGCTCTCATCCGATAGCAGTGATTTGATGGAGTTGCGCAGCATCTTTCGTCGCTGATTGAAGCTCGTCTTGACTACGGTTTTGAATAATTTTTCATCGCAGCCAAGCTGCTTTCGCTTGTTACGCGTAAGCCGCACCACCGCCGATTTGACTTTGGGCGGAGGGATAAACGCCTGTTCATTCACCGTAAACAAGTACTCCACTTCATACCATGCCTGTAGCAATACAGTCAGTATTCCGTAGGATTTACTGCCGGGTGAGGCAACCATGCGTTCCGCAACCTCCTTTTGGATCATTCCCGAGCAACAGGGGATTTGTTCCCTGTAATCGATTACTTTAAAAAAAATCTGTGAGGAAATATTGTAAGGATAATTACCAATTACACAGAATTCGCCGCCGTAGTATGCGGAGAGATCCATCCGGAGAAAATCCTTTTGAAGAATTCTCTCCTGCAGTGCGGGAAAATGTGTCTGCAGGTAGGCCACAGACTCGTGATCTATTTCTACCACGGTAAGATCCCTCTCTCTCTTCAGCAGGAATTGCGTGAGCATACCGGTACCCGGCCCCACCTCCAGAACAGGAAGTAAGGGGAAATCGTCGAGCGTAGCCGCGATGCGGTCTGCAATCACCTCATCCCTGAGAAAATGCTGCCCGAGGTTTTTTTTTGCTCTTACCGGAATCATTGCAATATGGCGTTTATTCCTTATCTTTACGGCCACAAAGGTAACATTTTATTATATATATTAATTCAAACATCATCTAAAAACAAGTTGCCATTATTGATTTATAAGTGTTTGAACGGCTTTGTGTAATAGAGGTGATTCAGATTGTACAAAAATAAACAGCTGTGTGGTGAAAATAAATACAGAATCCGTGAAGAGTGTACTGAAGACAGTACTTTCATTGCTGCTGGGATTGTTGATTATATGGGCGATGTACCGTAATACCGATATGGGTGAGTTGTGGGTGATTGTACAATCTGCCAACTTTGGCATTATCGCCGCATCCCTGATTTTCGGTCTTCTAGGTAACGCACTCAGAGGATTGCGATGGGAGCTTTTTGTGAAATCGCTCGGTTATCATCCCCCCCGCGCGAGCATTGTATTTGCCACACTGGGTAATTATGCTGTCAACTTTGTGCTTCCGCGTGCCGGTGATATCTGGCGATGCGGGGTGGTCAGCAAATATGATAAAATACCTTTTGGAAAAACATTAGAAACCTTTCTTGTTGATAAGGTTGTTGATGTGTTGGCGGGATTACTTGTAGTCTTTGTAAGTGTAGCTCTTTACATCGACTTTTTTATATCCTATTTTCAAAATAATCCCAAGTTGGCAGAGAAGATGTCTGGAATTTTTTCTTCCATTTGGATCTATGTTTCCTTTGGTACATTGCTGCTGGGAGTGGTGTTATTACTGACTGTTTTCAGGGAGAGACCCTTTATGCTGAAAATTAAAAATCTTCTTTATACGGTGAAGTATGACCTGAAACTGATATGGAAGATGAAGGATAAGTGGCATATAATTATTTACACAATTCTGGTTTGGTTCTTTTTTTATTTGTATTTTTACATTTGCTTTTTCGCATTCGACTTTACCAAAGATCTTGGGCCTCTGGCAGGACTGATTGTATTTGCGATGACCAACATTGGTATTTCCGTGCCTGTACAGGGTGGGATTGGCCCATGGCATTTTGTGGTCATCTCTTCGCTACTGATACTGGGGGTAGCTGAAAATCAGGCGCTTGCTTTTGCCGGGGCAGTATTTACCATTCAGTCGGCCTGGCAAATACTTTACGGACTTTTCGGTGTAATTGCCATGCCTTATGTCAAAAGAGGGAATAGGGTAACAGATACGAATAAATCATTTAATTAGAATAATATGGCTACAGCAGAAATACTTGGTTTAAAACCCGAAAGTGTGTGGAGACATTTTTTTTCCCTCACTCAAATTCCCCGTCCCACAGCACAGATGGATCAGGTGACCCGTTTCGTGTTAGATTTTGGCAAATCACTTAATCTGGAAACAAGACAGGATAAAGCGGGCAATGTGCTGATCAGAAAACCAGCTACGAAAGGATATGAATCAGCCAGGACAGTAATATTGCAGTCTCATCTCGATATGGTTCCGCAAAAAAATGCTGAGGTGGAACATGATTTTGCGAAAGATCCTATTGAAACATTTGTCGATGGGGAGTGGGTAAAGGCGCATGCTACCACACTTGGGGCAGATAATGGCATTGGATGTGCCATGATGATGGCTGTCCTTGAAGACACTTCGCTACAACACGCCACCATTGAAGCTCTTTTTACCGTGGATGAAGAAGTGGGTATGGATGGAGCCAACGGACTTGAAGGGAGCATGCTCGGAGGCTCGCTGATGCTGAATCTGGATACTGAGGAAGAAGGAGAATTATGTATTGGTTGTGCGGGGGGGAGAGATGTGAATATTTCCTTCCGCTTTCAGGCCGACAGGAATATAGACCACGGTGATATTGCTTTTAAAATCAGCCTGAAGGGATTAAAAGGCGGTCATTCCGGGGTGCAGATTCACTTGGGGCGTGCCAATGCAAACAAGCTGATGAATCGCTTTCTGAAAGATGTGGTAAGAAACTATGAAGCCCGTATTGCAGGCATTCAGGGAGGAACGCTCCGGAATGCAATTCCACGTGAATCGTTTGTCGTGCTTACCATCCCCGAGCAGCTTGCCGATGATTTGATCGATCTCGTAGCGGAGTATGAAGCACTGTTCCGTGAAGATTTTGCCGGTATCGAAGATGGTATTTCCTTTAAGGCGGAACGAACCGATATTCCGGAAACAATCCTTCCCGAAGAAATTCAGGACGATCTGATTAATGCCGTGGAAGGGTGTCCCAACGGCGTGATTAGTTATCTTGCCGATTTTCCGGGGGTAGTGGAAAGTTCTCTGAACCTTGCCATGATACAAACATCCGAAGAGAGTATTGAAGTGAAGCTACTTGTACGCAGTTCCTCGGAGAGTCGCAAAGAATGGGTCTGCTCTTCGGTAGAAAGTCTTTTTCTGCTGGCCGGTGCAAGGGTGGAATTCGATGGGGATTACCCCGGCTGGCAACCCAACGCCGGTTCCGAACTGTTGCATCTGATGGAGAGAATTTATCTGGAGAAATATGATCAGCGCCCCAGGGTGATGGTTATCCATGCCGGTCTGGAGTGCGGTATTATCCAGTCGAACGTGTCTCAGAAACTCGATATTGTCTCTTTTGGACCCACTATTACCGGTGCACACTCACCCGATGAGGCTGTAAAGATTGACAGCGTGGGAAAATCCTATGAATATCTTCTGACTATTCTGGAGAAACTGAACTGATGCCTATGGACAATACACTGATCGTTTTCGCGTCGGATCACGGAACTGTAGATAAATGTGCCCGTGAATTGTTCAGGCTGATAGACGGTAAAGTGGACATCTGCAATCTGAGCGAGCGGGAAATGGTACCTGACCTCACCAAATATGATTCCGTCATAGTGGGCGGTTCTATTCATTCCGGGAAAATACAGGAGGAGATATCCCGGTTTTGTGAGAGACATCTGGATGAGCTTGCAGTCAAAAGGCTCGGGCTTTTTATTAACTGCCTCCTTACAGGTGAGATGGCACGTAAGCAACTCGAAGATGCCTTTCCGGAGAAATTAAGACTTCGCGCCATTGTCCTTGATTGTTTTGGAGGTGAAGCTAATGAGTTGAAAATGACTGTTTGGGAGCGAATTGTGACTACGCAGATGATCGAGAAAGATGATCTGATGGTAGAGCTCTCAAAAGAGAAAATTCAGCGCTTTGCCAGATTAATGTCTGAAGCAGACAATATTCCCCAATAAGAGGAAAAAATGAATCGAAAAATAAAAAAACAGTTTCTTCTTCCGGCTGCATTGTTAATATACCTCGGTATCATGGCTTATGTCAGTTACCCCCGCTATAAGGAATCCGGCAACTGGAGTGAATATTTTACTGTGACAGGTATCAGTGTCCTGCTGGTGGTGCTGTTGTTTTTTTTACTCAGGAGAAAGCAACAGATAAGAGATAGGTTTGCCAGGAAGGACTAGACCTGAGGGAATAACATCTTTTTTATGCGAAGCTTATTCATACTTATCTTATTTTTCTTCTCAATACATTCTTTCGGGCATTCATCTTTACAATCGCTCAATTACAGGTTCCGTGTCTATCTGAAAGACAAGGGGATCACAACATATACTCTTGACCAGCCTGAACGGTTTCTTTCTCTTAAGGCAATAGAAAGGAGAAAGGACCAGAATGTAGCAGTCGACGAAACCGACCTTCCTATTTCGCGGGATTATTTCAAGTTATTAGAGAAGGCCGGAGGGAAGGTGGTCTCCCACAGCAAGTGGTTCCGTACTATAACAGTGCAGGTTGCTGACAGCCTGTTGATAAATGGGGTGCTGTCTCTTCCTTTTGTGGATACGGTAAAATACGTATGGCGGGGAAACGAATGGAGAAGCAGCTCCCAGCTGCGCCCCCGGCTGGAGAAAAGTGATAATTTGCAAACAGTCCTTTCGACTCATCCCTTCGGACTTACGCTTGATCAGTTTGCCATGCATAACGCCGATAAGCTTCTGGTTGCCGGATTTCAGGGCAAGGGTATTGACGTGGGTGTAATCGACGCCGGATTTACCAATTTCGATGTGATTCCCTGGTTCGAAACGGTGGACCTGCAGGGATTTATGAATTTCGTGCCTGAGGGCGACCTGTTTGCGACGAGTGATCATGGTACCAAGGTGTTGTCGACCATGGCCGTAAACCAGCCGGGACTGATGATGGGATCGGCACCCGAAGCTGCATACTGGTTGTTGCGTTCCGAAGATGTACGTAGTGAATTTCCGGTGGAGGAAGATTACTGGGTGCGGGCCATTGAATATGCCGACAGCCTGGGACTGGATCTTATCAATACTTCGCTGGGTTACAACCGGTTCGACGACAATCATCTCAACTATAATTTTTCTGATCTTAACGGTGAGGTATCCTTTATGTCGCGTGCAGCAGACATGGCTTTTAATAAGGGGATGTTGATTGTAGTCAGCGCAGGAAATGAAGGAAATAAGCCCTGGCGGAAAACCACCCCCCCAGGTGATGCCAAAAATGTGCTGGCTATTGGTGCGGTGGGAACAGACAGCCTCATAGCCTCATTCAGTTCGCGCGGACTGATGGAGGACGGTCGTATTAAGCCGGATCTGGTTTCAGTAGGAAAAGGCACTGTTACCATTGGGCAGGAGGGGCTGATTGGATACACAAACGGAACGTCACTTTCATCCCCTTTTCTGGCAGGGCTGATGGCTTCGCTCTGGTCGGTGAACCCCAAATTGCATCGGGAAGAGCTAATTGACATTATCAAAAGATCATCAGACAGGTATTCGATGCCCGATTCTATATATGGAAACGGAATTCCCGATTTTCAAAAGGCTTATGGCGAGGTCCTCGCCATGCTGCATGTGGAACAGGGTCCCGTTGCAGAGCAATTTTTCTCTGTCTCCAGGCCTTCAAAAAACCATTTCCTAATCACTTTAAATCAACCCGATTTCTCCTTCGATACGTACGAAATGCGGTTGCTCGACGAGTCAGGTCAGTTGATCTCTATCCACACTTTTGAAAAAGAAATACTGCAAATCTCTGTTCCCCACTCATCCAGAGAAACCGGCAAATTTATCCATCTTCTTTTTAAATCTCCCTACCAGCAAAAAGTATTGCGTTTTTTGCTGTGATTCTCTTCTTCTTTAAAAACCTTTTACTGATCATGAAATCTACGCGGAATCCTCTTCGCTGCCATTTTACCCGCCTGAAAGGTTGAAATATCGTTGAAGTTTTGTTATTTTTGTTTACAATTACAGGGGACCATGTCTGAAAAATCGTTATCATTGACCGAACTCAATTACCGGGTGCGCGATGCCATTCGCGATCATCTGCCTGAGACATACTGGTTGCGGGCCGAGACCAGTGACGTGCGTCCCAACAGAAACGGACATTGTTATCTTGAGTTTATCGAGAAAGATCCCGCCGGGCAGTCCATTGTTGCGAAAGCCAGAGGTGTGATCTGGTCGGGTGTCTTTCAGATGCTCTCTGCCTATTTTGAGAAGGAGACCGGGCAGCCGTTCACATCGGGGCTCAATGTACTTGTACGGGTATCGGTTGACTTTCATGAGCTGTATGGTTACTCCCTCACTGTGGCCGATATTGATCCTTCGTTCACCCTCGGTGGGATAGCCCGCCAGCGGCAGCTTGTACTGAAGCAACTGGAGGAGGAAGGTGTACTCACCCTCAATAAGGAACTCACGCTGCCCGAACCGTCAAACCGCATTGCCGTAATCTCTTCGCCTACTGCTGCGGGATATGAGGACTTTCGCGATCAGTTGCTGAAGAATAAGCCCGGTCTGGTTTTTTACACCAGACTGTTTCCGGCAGTCATGCAGGGCGAGCGGAGCGAAGCATCGATCATTGCAGCGCTTGAGAAGATCTTCCATTACAGGGATCTGTTCGATGCTGTGGCAATCATTCGTGGAGGAGGGGCCACATCCGATCTGAGTTGCTTTGATTCTTATGGCGTAGCAGTCCATGTGGCCCAGTTTCCTCTGCCGGTGGTGAGTGGAATTGGACATGAACGCGATATCACCGTGCTCGACATGGTGGCGCACACCCGTGCCAAGACCCCTACTGCCGTAGCTGAGTTTTTCATAAATGATACCTGGAAAACCTTCTCTGATCTCATCGCTTTACAGGATAGAGTAGTGTCGGCGAGTGAGACTATCGCAATGAAAGAAGAAAATCTTTTGTTTTCATTGTCCAAAGAGGTGATACATCAATCGATGCGTTTACTACAAAAGGAGACGGCAGGGATGCAGCAGATTATGGAAACAATGCGGCATGCTTTGAAACGGCATCTGTTGCAGCAATACCATTTAATGGAAAACAGAGAGCAGTTTGTACGGATGATCTCTCCCGGAAATGTGCTCCGGCGGGGATATACACTTACTCTGAAGGATGGAAAAATTATCACCTCGCTACAGGATCTGGGTGTAGATGATATCATTGAGACCCGCTTCAGGGATGGCACCTCATTTTCCAGGGTTACTGGCTTACACTCGTCAGATAATCCGCCTGAGAAAAAACAAGCCTGAATTTTAGCTTATCAAATGAAATGAATGAAAGATGGAAAAATTAACTTATAATTCGGCAAAAAAAGAGTTGGAAGCCATTGTATTGGCCATTGAGTCAGGAGAAATGGATGTGGATCTCCTTACCGACAAGGTGAAGCGTGCTTCGCAACTCATCGCTTTTTGTAAAGAGAAGCTGACCAGGACGGAGAAAGAACTTCAGAAAATTCTGGACGACATCGTATGAGCTCCGCAAGAAAAGAAAGTACGATCATTGTGGCAGGCGGTAAAGGACTGCGTGCCGGTGGTGATCTGCCGAAACAGTTTCGGCTGATAGGCGAAATGCCCATGCTAATGCATACAATACTGGCTTTTCACCGTTACAATCCGCAAATGAAAATCGTGTTGGTGTTACCGGATGGATTCCAGTCGCTATGGAACGAATTATGCAGGCTTCATGATTTCAATGTATCACATAAGGTGGTTATGGGCGGTGAGACCCGGTTTCACTCCGTAAAAAACGGGCTGGTGGAGATCGCAGAGGAGGAGATTGTGGGTGTGCATGATGCGGCCCGCCCTTTTGTTGGTACTGATCTGATTGCACGGTGTTTTAATACTTCAGAACGGCATGATTGCGGAGTGATTCCGGTGGTGGAAGAAGTAAACAGTGTACGTCTGCTCACAGAGAACGGCAGTCGGATAATTGACAGGCAGCTGTTGAGGGTGATTCAAACCCCACAGGTATTTCCGGCAAGACAATTAAAGAAGGCTTATGAAGCTGTTTTCGATCCTGTCTTTACCGACGATGCTTCCGTAGTGGAAAAGAGCGGAATGCACATTCTTATGATCAAGGGGGAGGAGAGTAACATTAAGATTACCACCCCCTTTGATTGGATCATAGCCGAGACGTTGTGGCAAAATTATATCAAAACGACAAAATGATGGCCATTGTTCCCATTAATCTAATCAAAAAGTTCGTTTTTAGCAAAATAATTCTTCCAAATTGTCATAATATAATAGATTTTTATTACTTTTGCAATAATTATAAAGTGAGTATTTCATGGAGAAAATTGACAAACTGGACAGACAGATTCTGGAGATTATTTCACAAAATGCCCGTATTCCATTCAGGGACGTGGCAGAACAGTGTGGGGTTTCACGTGCCGCTATTCATCAACGTGTACAGCGGATGATCGAAAATGATGTGATCACCGGTTCCGGCTACCATGTGAACCCGAAAGTACTGGGTTATGCATCAAGCGCTTATATTGGTGTGAAACTTGAGAAAGGCTCCATGTATAAAAATGTAATTCCTGAGTTCGATAAAATTCCGGAAGTTACGGAGTGTCATTTCACCACCGGCCCTTATACGTTGTTGATCAAACTTTTTGCGCGTGACAACGAGCATCTGATGGACCTGCTCAATAATCGTATTCAGGAGATACCCGGGGTGGTAGCTACTGAGACTATGATTTCGTTAAGTCAGAGTGTAAAGCGTGAAATACCAATTGTGAAGGATAGTACTGTTAAATAAAAAAAGGCTGGGTACCAGCCTTTTTTGTCGGGATGAGGTGACTCGAACACCCGACCTCCACGTCCCGAACGTGGCGCGCTAGCCAACTGTGCTACATCCCGATCAAATTTGTGGCTGCAAAGATAATAAATTTTCCCTACAATTCGAAAAGCACACTTTTTTTTCTGTCTTTAAAAAGAACAAGTATTGGTGCTTACATGTAAAGCAGATACTCCGGATATCCTGCACTGTTTGTCAGATCTGCTCAAACCGGGCAGTGAAAAAACGCAATTGTCCCGGTTCATATACAAGTTGTCCGGGTTTGATGGCTATTTGCGAAAGTATGTTTTCGGCACCCCGTCCCTGGTGGGTTGGTACAACATACTTAAAGCCATAATACTCCCTTATGGTTTCCTCGAGATGCTGAAAATTCCTGCTTCCGGCATATGCCTCGTCTCCCTGCATGATGGCTACCCATTGTTTGTCGCTCATGGCATTGGTCCCGCTGTCTGTCAACAGGTCAATGTAAACATCTTCCGAGGGAATAAGAAAAGTGTTGTAACCGGCTTCTTTTATTACTTTTTCACGCTCCTCACGCGAAATCATCTTTACCGTTTCAACCGCCTTGATGCGGAATGGTTCGGCAGTGTACTCCATAAGATTCATAAATCGCTTTTTAGTGTGGAAGATTATATTTTAAATATATAACAAAAGGTGAATAAACAGCCTGTTTAATCCTTGATTTGGAGATGGAGGTTGACATATTGAGCTTGTTTTATTTCTTTCTGGTAGTTTTATGAAGAGATGACTTTTTGTTGCAGGGTTGTGTATGCCTGAAATGAGCCCTCATTTCGGGATGAAGCTGTCTGTAACGATCGAAAAGCGTCATTTTTTCAAAATAAAAAATAGTGAGGTGTGGATACTTAATAAAAAAATATTTACATTTGCAGGATATTTCTGCGGCAATAGCTCAGTCGGTAGAGCATTAGCTTCCCAAGCTGAGGGTCGCGAGTTCGAGTCTCGTTTGCCGCTCCAAAGAAGCCCTTCAGGGTTTCAGGAGAGCATTCAAAGAACGCTTTCATCAATACTTAAACGTCCTAAAATTAGTGTTTTAGGACGTTTTTTAGTGTACCGTGCATGGAAATTATCTTGTCCTTAACCGGAACACCTGTGAATTGAAAAGTGTTGATTGTTCAAAATGAATATTCCATGAGTGCGTGACTTTTTCTACTTTATGTCAAAATGTTATCTATATATCGTCATGATATGCAATATTTTTTGTTCTTTTGTAAGAGAAAAGCTTCAAAATAACAGTTGAAATGATCCGCGATTTAAATGAACTGACAGAGCGTGCCAGGAGAGGACTGAAGTGTATCGTGGCGGTTGCTGCGGCGGAAGACCGGCATGTGCTGGAAGCACTGCAGAGCGCTGTCCGGCAGAAGATTGTGCATCCTCTACTGGTGGGCAGTAAATCTGAGATTGAAAATATTGCGCAGTCCATCGGTTTTGATCTGGAAGGGATTGAGATTGTGGATCATGATGGCGATGGGGCAGCCTCCGCGCGGATCGCTGTCTCCAAGATACGTCGGAGGGAGGCCGATATCCTGATGAAGGGTCGCGTGGCGACGGGAGATCTGTTGAAGGCGATACTCGACCGGGAGGAAGGGTTGCGTACGGAGCATCTGTTGAGTCATGTGGCATTCTTTCAGTCACCCTACTATCATAAAGTGCTATGTGTAACCGATGCGGCCATGAACATCGCTCCTGTTCTGGAAGAAAAAGTCCAGATCATCCACAATGCGGTGAATGCATGTCATCGCCTGGGTATTGAAAGGCCCAAAGTGGCCGTGGCCGCAGCTGTGGAGAAAGTAAACCCGAAAATGGAGTCTACCGTGCATGCTGCCCGGCTGAAGGAGCTGAATCAGGAAGGGCAAATAAAAGGATGTATCGTGGAGGGACCTTTTGCGGTTGACATTGCCGTAAATAGGGAGGCTGCGCGGAACAAAGGTATTGTGAGCGAAGTGGCCGGCGACTGCGACATCATCCTGGCACCCGATATCGAGGCAGGAAACATGTTCTATAAAGCACTCAATTTCCTGGGAGGAGCGGTAGTCGCTGCGGTGCTGATGGGTGCAACCGTACCCGTTGTGCTTACCTCCCGCTCGGACGATGAACGGAGTAAACTTTATTCCATCGCCCTGGCAGTCTGTCTCAGATAGCATATGCTAATATTTCTTCGCCGGAAGATATTTATAGTAATCAAAGAATAAAAATATATGGGAACAGATACACGCATTCTGGTCATTAATCCTGGCTCCACATCGACGAAAATCGCCATTTATCAGCAGGAGAAGGTAATCTTCCTGAAAACTATCAAGCATGTACCCGAAGTGCTACACAAGTTTGAGAAGATTACTGATCAGTATGAATACCGGAAAAACATTATCTATGAGGAAATGAAAAGTGCCGACGTCCCTCTGGAGACCATCGACGCGGTGATTGGCCGGGGCGGACTGGTGAAGCCCATCAAATCGGGTGTTTACCGGGTAAATGAAGCGATGCGGAAAGATCTTCTGGAATGCAAGCGGGGTGAACACGCCAGCAACCTGGGAGCATTGATCGCACACGACATTGCAAAGATGCTCCCCTCTGCCGAAGCCTTTATTGCCGATCCGGTGGTGGTGGATGAATTACAGCCGCTGGCAAGATATTCCGGACATCCGCTCTTTGAGAGAAGATCCATCTTTCATGCCTTGAATCAAAAGGCAATCGCCCGCTCTCACGCCAAATCCATCATGAAAAAATACGAGGATCTCAATCTTATTGTGGTACACCTGGGTGGTGGAATCACTGTGGGCGCTCATCAAAAAGGAAAGGTAATTGATGTAAATCAGGGTCTGGATGGCGATGGACCCTTTTCTCCGGAGCGTTCCGGGTCACTGCCTGTGGGGCAGTTGTTGAAAGTCGCTTTTAGTGGCCTCTACAGCTACGAGAAGATGTCGGAGATGATTGTCGGCAAAGGAGGAATGATGGCTTATCTGGGTACCAGCGATGCTTATGTGGCTGAACGGGAGGCGAAGGAAGGCGATGAGAAATATCTGCGGGTGATGGAGGCAATGGCTTATCAGGTAGCAAAGGAGATAGGAGCGATGGCAACCGTGCTCAAAGGTATGGTAGATGGTATTCTGATTACCGGTGGCATAGCCAACAGTAAGTGGTTTTGCAACATGGTCATCGAAAGAGTCTATCGCATTGCACCGGTTTACGTGTATCCCGGCCAGGACGAAATGGGTGCCCTGGCCGAGAATGCACTTCTCGCTCTCAATGGTGAGATCGAGATCAAAGAATATAAATAGATGTACTTTTTTAATCCCTGGCACGATCTTGCATTGTCGAACTTCGCGGCCAGCTACACCCCCCCCGCTTCAGCCGTGAAAATGGCGGACGATATGGCTCTGTTGCCTGTATGGTATGGCAATGGAGAGGCGGTAATTGCGGAGGGGGAGGCGAACCGGTCGTTTTTGGATGCCTTGAAGAGTGTGCTTCCCGTTACAGCTGAAATGATTTCCTCTCAGGAGATTGTTTTGCGTCGGAAGGAGAGAATCATTCCCTGGGGATGGAGTCCGATGCTGAGGAGAAAAATGGCCTCCCTGGGTGCCGGTGAACATCAGTTGCCTTCAATGGAGGAACTCGAACGGCTAAAGGAGTATACGAATCGTAAAAACGCGGTGCGCTTGTTGCGGGAACTGAAAAAGGAAGAAAAAAGCTTTTGTGGGGAATCATACTATTTTATCCGGCTTGAAGAACTTCTTGAATTTTTACAATCGGTGCCGGGTGATAAAATATTGAAGATGCCGGTATCCGGTAGTGGTAAAGGATTAATATGGATACTGGGTAATATTACCGACAAGCAGACCGACTGGTGCCGAAGGGTAATCCGTGAGCAGGGAGGTGTTGTTGCAGAACCAGTATTGCGCAAAGTGCAAGACTTTGCCATGGAGTTTTATGTGCAGGAGGGAAAGACACAATTTGCAGGTTACTCACTGTTCCATTCCGCCGCTTCGGGTGCTTATGCCGGAAATGAGCTGCTTTCCGACAGTAAGATAGTGGAAAGACTGTCGGGATATATTAGGACAGACTTGCTACATGGATTGCGCGAATCACTCAAACAAAAACTCAGCCTTTTTTTCCCTTTTTATACCGGTTACGCAGGTGTGGACATGATGGCGTGTGAAACGGAAGAGGGGTACATGATTCAACCTTGTGTGGAGATCAACCTACGGATGAATATGGGTGTGGTGGCACGAATATTCCACGAAAGATACATGGAACGCGGTGCAGAGGGCAAATTTAAGGTGAATTATTTTAAAAATCAGGGCGATGCCCAGTCATTTCACAAAAAAATGCAGCGCGAGTCTCCACTTAAAGTAGCATACGGAAAAATACTTTCCGGCTACCAGCCGTTGACCCCCGTTACATCGGATACCCGTTACATGGCCTATGTCCAAATCTGCTGATCCGGAATAATTATCCCATTCACCGGAGACTTCTTACTTCTGTTCAGAAAGTTTCTCGATCAACTCTGTCGTTGCTGTCTCGGAATAAATACCATAGGCATTTACCAGTAGCCCTTTCATATTATTTTGTGATGAGGAAATAGCATAGAGGATGCTTTCGTTGTCGAGATCCGACATCTCCTGAAATCGGTAAATCTCGTCGATCTGAAACTCATCAGGATGAAGCCGGATCATACTTTCAGCACATACGATGCAGTCACTCTCTATGTTAAAGTTCGTGGTATATCCTCTTTTAGCCAGATCGTTGATCGCTTCAGACAATGTTGTATAGGTTCTCATACTTCCTGTTTTAATTGTATCCTTACAACTATTAAACAGCAGGCACCCTGTCTGGTTCATTTATTTTTTTCATCTCTTCGGCGAAATATCTATAGAAGAGCGGAATGGTTCGGATGCCATTGAAGAACTGTTCCAGAGGGAAATTCTCATTTGGTGAATGAATGGCATCTGATCCCAGTCCGAATCCCATCAACACAGACTTGATTCCCAGTACTTCCTCGAAGGTGGCAATGATTGGAATACTGCCACCTGAGCGTACGGGCACGGGCTCCTTACCATATACCTCTTTATAGGCTTTTTCGGCCGCTCTGTAGGCGGGAAAATCGATGGGGCACACATAGGAGGGGCCGCCATGGAGGTATTCCACCTTCACTTTTACCGATTTTGGGGCAATGGATTCAAAATACCTTACAAAGAGTTTCTCTATTTTTTTGTGATCTTGGTTTGGAACCAGTCGAGTACTGATCTTTGCATAAGCTTTCGAAGGAAGCACCGTTTTGGCTCCCTCACCGGTATAGCCGCCCCAGATGCCACACACGTCGAAAGAGGGTCTGATGCCTGTCCGTTCATTGGTTGTATAGCCTTTTTCTCCCGATACCTCCTCAATGTGAAGTGATTGTTTGTATGCTTCCAGAGAGAAGGGTGCTCGGGCCATCAACTCCCGCTCCTTTTTGGATACCTCCACCACGTCGTCGTAGAAACCGGGTATCAGGATCTTTCCATCCTCGCCCATCGTTTGTGCGATCATCTTCGAAAGCATATTAATGGGATTGGCTACCGCCCCGCCGAACAAACCGGAGTGTAGGTCGACATTCGGCCCTGTCACCTCCACCTGCCAGTATGCCAGACCACGCAGTCCGGTAGTGATGGAAGGCACGTCTGGTGCGATCATCGAGGTGTCCGATACCAGGATAATGTCAGCTTTCAGCATCTCTTTGTACTTCTTACAGAACTCAGGCAGGCTGGGAGAGCCTATTTCCTCTTCTCCCTCTATCAGAAATTTTACGTTACATTTCAACTGCCCCGATTGAACAAGGTACTCAAATGCTTTGGCATGCATGAACGATTGCCCTTTGTCGTCATCCGCACCCCGGGCCCATATTCTTCCATCTTTCACTACAGGCTCAAAGGGGTCTGTATTCCAGAGTTCAAAGGGATCTGCCGGCATCACATCCATGTGGGCGTATACCATCACGGTGGGTGCTTCGGGATTGACAATTTTCTCACCATAGATTACCGGGTTTCCAGCAGTTTCCAACAACTCAGCCTTGTCAGCGCCGGCTGCCAGCAGAATCTCTTTCCACTTCTCTGCGGCACGGTACATATCCGGTTTGTGTACAGGGAGCGATGAGACGGATGGGATACGGATCAGTTCGAAAAGTTCCTCCAGGAAACGTTTTTTGTGGGTCTCTATATAATTGTTTATTTCGTTCATATTGATATTCTTGTAATTTACAATTAGGACAAACTTACAAAAAAATAACTTAAAAATTGAATTCAGAATCCTCAGTCTACTCCTTTTACATTCATTGTAAGGGTATAAACCGAGGTACGGGCAGTGATGAACAGCGTCTTTTTCTCTTTACCCCCGAAACAGATGTTCGACGGGCTCTCGGGTAGCTCAATCTCATGGATTAACTCACCTTTGGGAGAGTAGACCCACACTTTCCCCATGGTCAGGTAGATGTTTCCCCGTTCGTCTATCGTCATGCCATCTGATCCTTTCGGGGCAAAAAAAGTTTTGTTTGTAAGTGATCCATCGGCCTCAATATCATATTTCCAGATTTTCCGGTCATTGATATCTGCCACATACAATACTTTTCCATCGGGAGTGCCTATCAGCCCGTTTGGTTGGACATAGTCATCTACTACGCGTGTAATCTCTTTTTTTGGAGAAAGATAGTATACACCCCTTTTATCCTGCAGTTCGGTATGCCCCTCCTCCCAGTAGTTCCTGTGATAATAGGGATCAGTAAAATAAATTCCTCCATTGGGAGCAATCCATAGGTCGTTGGGACCATTCAGATGGTTGCCTTCATATTTCTCAAATAGTGTATGTGCTTTCTTATCCTTATCAAAATACACTATCCGGTTGTTTAAGTCGGCACAGGCAAAAAGCTTATCTTTGTGATCAAAATACATTCCATTGGATCTGCCTGTCCCTTCCAGCCAGAGAGAAATACCTTCATTTTCATCCCACCGGTAAATACGGTCGTTGGGCTGGTCGGTAAAATAAACAATCCCCTTTGAGTCTACTGCGGGTCCTTCGGTGAAGGAAAAACCGGAACCTGCTTTCTCTATCTCGGCATTTTCAGCGATGATGCTTTTCTGTTTCTCTGAAACATTTTGTTCCGCGATACCTACTTCAATAATATTCTTTGCTTCCGGTCCGGAAACAGTCTGGATGGTACTCCCGGATTTTCCTGACAACGTAAGAAACGTAAAAAAAAATGATATGAATAGTAGCTGTTTCATCATGATGTTTTATCTGTTTGTAATGAATAAATATACTGAATTTATCAGATAACCGGTCTCTTGTATCCCTTTCTGTAGGGCCTTGCCTGAAGTTGTTCCGCTTCCGGGTTATTAATAATATGATTACCATTACTATCCCAGTTCAGTTTGCTTCCAGTTTCATAAGCTATCATTGCCAGTTGTACCGACGCAGTGGATTGATAACCGTCTTCCGGAGAACAACTTATAAGGGTCCTGTTTCCTGTTTTTACAGCTTTAATAAACTCTGCCACATGCTTTTCCTGCATATCGGGTGTGGGCCTTTCAATAATCTCCTGCTTTTTGTCGCGTCCTGCAGGTATCAACACAAGCCTGGTATCTGAAGAAAAGAGAGTCCCTTTTTCTCCATAGAATATTACTCCGTTATTGAATTGAGGATCCAGGTCTCCCGTTCCCCAGAGGCGATGCTGCCAGATAACAGGGATATCATCGAACAACAGTTTCGCAATAAGCGTGTCGGGAGTTGTAACTCTTTCTTTCAGTAAAAAGATTCCTCCTGATGCTTCAATCATATCAGGCATGGCAAAATCCATTGTCTTTCTAATTATATCGATATTATGGATTCCCCAGTCCACCAGATGTCCATTTCCATACTCCTTCTCCAATCTCCATGCCCGATGGCCTATGGAAGGCCGATACGGGAGTTTGGGCGCCGGCCCGCACCATGCATCCCAATCGAGTGAAGCGGGAGGGGCCTGGACCTTTGTATCCACTTTGCCAGGGTTAAAATGTATCTGGGCCGCAACTTGAAGCACATTGCCAATCTTACCCCCATCAATTATTTCCCTGGCCTTTCTGAAAGCCTGATTTTGTCTTCTCTGAAATCCTATCTGTACAATGTTTCCAGCCTTTTGTGCAGCTCTGACCATGGCTTTTCCTTCGTCCAGGTCATAGGCAAGTGGTTTTTCACAGTATATGGGCAACCCTTTTTCACATGCTGCTATAAACTGAAGCGCATGCCAGTGGGGGGGCGTGGCAATCATGACTGCATCGAGATTTGCAAAACCGATCAATTCCCTGTAATCCTGAAATCCTTTTGGGTAGCTGCCTTGTAAGGATTTCAATTCATTTATACTTTCGGAAAGATGTGCTGAATCAACATCCGCCACGGCGGCTATCTCCACACCTCCGGCCTGAAGTGCCGCCTTCGCAATGACCATACCATACCATCCACAGCCAATAAGACCAATTTTTAATATGCTATCCTTGGCCCGGACTGGAGCAGCTAACCCTTTTGCATTTAACTTTGATACGCTGATACCCGATACTGCAGCAACTGTAGCAATAGATGTGTTTTTGATAAATTTTCTTCTGTTCATACAAGATATTGTCAAATTTTAATTAGAATTTCAGATATTTGATATTTTGATTTCCAGATTTTGCTTCATAATAATACACCATAATGTTTTAACGTATTTAAATATTGAATTGTTTTGATTATTGATAATTCAAGTGATATGTTTTGTTTTTTTTAATGAACACACTATATTTGAGCCCATATTGGAACACATGAAAATTGAAAATATAATAATTAGTATAATATAAAAGATGAAAAAGTTACTTTTTTTTATCATTACCTTTTTTATTTTTGGATTGATTGCCTGTAACAAAGAGAAGAAAGTTATGAATAGTGCTGAGTTTATTTCCGAAACATATACCAGGAGCGTGATCTCACAATTAAAAGATTCACTCGGCGAGGATAATGCCTTCCGCATTGAGCGCGGAGTAAAGCAGGTGGCTTCTCTCTGGCAGGAACAGGACGGTACGGAAGATGATTTTGTACGGTTCTGCACCACCTCATTCGTGGCCGACACGGCAGAACTTTCCTCTCTCTATGCCACACTGGAGCGCAGTTTCGAGATGATCAACGGTTATTATCACAAGATGGATGCGGAGCTGAAAGCACCGTTGCAGCTTGTGGGTCCGGATATCACGCCGGTAGATATGCTGTTTGGCAGTTACAATGCCTCCGCACATCTCACCGATGATCTGTATGACAACAAGATAGCATTTCTTACGATACTCAACTTCCCCTTTTACTCACTTGAGGAGAAGACCGATCGAGGTGGACAGTGGAACCGTAAGGAGTGGGCTTATGCCCGGATGGGAGACCGTTTCATCTCGCGTGTGCCGGCGGCGATACAGCAGGATATCTCGCGTACGGTGACCAAAGCTGATGCTTATATTTCCGATTACAACATCTTTATGGGTACACTACGCAACGGACAGGGTGAACAACTATTTCCTGACGGCATGAAGTTGATCTCCCACTGGGGCCTGCGCGATGAACTGAAGTCGAACTACGCTGATCGGGAGCGGGGTCTGGAGAAGCAGAGAATGATCTATAAAGTAATGCAGCGCATCGTGGATCAGTCCATACCTCTTGAGGTAATCAACCGGGACAGCCATACCTGGGATCCGGAAAATAACGTGCTGATGGAGGGGGGTAAAACAGTCAATGCCACACCGGAGGAGACACAGCGCTACGAGGTGTTCCTGAAGAATTTTCAGGCGATGCGTATGCTCGATGCATACTCTCCCCATTATCCCACACAACTCATCCGCGCATTCGATGGTACCATGGAGGTGACACAGAAAGAGGTGGAGGAGCTTTTCAAGGAGTTACTCTCCTCCTCGCAGGTAAAGAAGGTGGCTGCCTTTATCTCCTCCCGGCTGGGACGTGAACTGGAGCCGTTTGATATCTGGTACAACGGTTTTCGTGCCGGTGGAGGAATACCCGAAGAGGAGCTGACTGCCATCACCTCCAAAAAATATCCTGATGCACAGACGTTGGAGCATGATCTTTCCAACATCCTGATAAAGCTGGGATGGAACCCGGAGAAGGCAAAGGAGATTACTGCCCTGATCACGGTCGATAATTCCCGTGGGGCCGGCCACGCCTGGGGGGCAGAGATGCGCAACGACGTGGCACGACTGCGTACCCGCATTGGCGAAGGAGGCCTGGATTACAAAGGCTATAATATTGCAGTACACGAGTTTGGTCATAATGTGGAGCAGACCATCACCATGAACGATGTTGATTATTATATGCTGAACGGCGTGCCCAACACAGCCTTCACCGAGGCGGTGGCATTTCTATTCCAGAAGCGGGATCTGGAGCTGTTGGGGCTGAAAAACCCCAATCCCGAAGATGCGTATTATCTGGCACTGGACAACTTTTGGTCGAGCTACGAGATCATGGGAGTCTCCCTGGTCGACATCCAGGTGTGGGAGTGGCTCTATGCCAATCCGGACGCTACACCGGCTCAGCTGAAGGAGACAGTGATCCGTATTGCGAAAGAGATTTGGAACAGCTACTATGCCGATGTGCTGGGTGGCCCGGATGAGATGCTACTGGGTATCTATTCGCATATGATCGATTATCCGCTTTACCTGCCCAACTACCCCATGGGCCACCTGATTGCTTTCCAGATTGAACAGCAGGTGAGAGGCAAAAATATGGCGGAGGAAATTGACCGGCTGTTTACACAAGGACGTATCATTCCTCAACTCTGGATGAAAGGGGGGGTGGGATCACCCATCTCAGTAGACCCACTGCTAAGCGCTACCAACGAAGCATTGGAGGCATTGGCCAAATAACTAATTTTACAGATTCTTTTCCATAGTTGAGAGAAATATTGTAATTTTGCATGCTGATCAGGAAAGATGCCGGAGTGGTCGATCGGGGCGGTCTCGAAAACCGTTGTACTCTCACGGGTACCAAGGGTTCGAATCCCTTTCTTTCCGCTGAAATTGTAGCTTAAATCTGATAAAAACAGATTAATTATTTTTTAATAGAGGTTAATCTTTTAAATTATTTATTTATCTTTGTAGATATTTTTGAAATGCGATTCTATACTGGAACGGGTATAAGGGTAACCTGAGGATTGGATATCAGATTTATATTAAACAAATTCCTGTTCCGTTAATATATTCTGTTATATACTGAATTAACATAATTGGTTTTGGTTTATTCAATTTTATTTGGGTTAAATTAATATTCTCAATCAGAAAAATTATATCTGTTCTAATCTGAAGAATAATGAATCGCACAATCAAAATTGCTGTTTTAATAGAAAGCGATTTTTACGAAAATGAAATTTTCTATTATAAGTACCGTTTTGCAGAAGAAAAATATGAACTGCATCTTTTGAGTAGGCTCTGGGGACAAGAGAGGCTCACCTTCTATGGACACGAATACAGGGTGCCTATGGAATGTAATGAGAGCTTCGAGGACATGAGCGAGGAGGAGCTCTTGAGTTACGATGCGATCATCATTCCCTCCGGCATGGTTGCCGACCGGTTGCGTTATACCGAAGATATTCACAAGCTACCCCCAGCTGTAGAATTTATCAAACGTGCTTTTGAAAAAAAGGAAATCATCAAAGGGATCATCTGCCATGGTTTGTGGTTGATGGCCCCTGCCACTGAGCTTGTTAAGGGAAGAAGACTTGTTTGCCATAACAACCTGCTGGGTGATGCAAAGGCTTACGGCGCTGTCTATGTGGATGAGAATGTGGTGGTCGACGATGATCTGATTACTGCCCGTTCAGGCGACTGCGCCCATTTGTTTGCGAAAGCAATCATAGAGAAGATTAACCGGGAATAATTATGCTACCATGAAAAATTTTAAACCAACGGGCTGTCTTGTTTTCCTTTCTCTTCTTTTATTTCTCAACTGCACCCACACACGACAAACTGAAGAAGCATCCCTTTTTGAAGTACCCGAAATGACCGGGATTCCTCCCGGCACATTTACCATGGGACAGATACTGGGTGACTTTCGGCTTGGTTTTCCCATGCATGCCGTTATCATCCCGAATGGTTTTAAATTGGGTACCTATGAAGTAAGCAACGCGCAATTTTGCCAAATGTTAAACTATGCATTGCTTCAGGGGGAACTGAGCGGTGACTACAAACAGAATGTCAACGTGAAAAACAGTCACGGCGATTCGCAGGTATTGCTGAATCTGGAAGCCGACTACAAAGGGAATCTGAATCCCATCCGGTTTGAAAAATCCCGCTTTGTGGTATCTGCTGAAGAAGCAAACCTGCCGGTTGTATATGTAACCTGGTACGGCGCGGCGTTCTACTGTAACATGCTTAGCCGCAGTGAAGAACTCGAAGAGACATACGATCTGAACAGCTGGAACAGCAATTTTGGGAAGGGGTACCGTCTTCCCACCGAGGCTGAATGGGAATATGCAGCCCGATACCCGGACGGGCGTACCTTTCCCTGGGGTGACGATTTTGAAAATATGGACCGGTATGCCAATTTTGGATTAAACCGGGAAAAGCTTATAGATATTGCCGCCTTTGAAGAAGGAAAAAGCTACCTGGGGCTGTACAACCTGATTGGCAATGCCGAGGAGTGGGTCAATGATTTTTATGCTACATATCCCACCGATACCCTTACCAGCCCCACTGGCCCTCAGGAGGGTGTCTATAAACAAAAAAGGGGTGGCAGCTGGTACAGGCACGACAACAATATGCCATTCAGTGCCTACCGTTACAATACCAATTATCAGTATACCTGTTACTTCGACATAGGTTTTCGTATTTGCCTGAATATGCAATCAATTGAAAAATAGTTCAATAAAATATAAACAAACAATTTAATCCATGGAACCATTTCGTTACGTGAAGGATGTGGAAAAGAAAGAGCTGTTTAAAGGCGTGTGGGGTCAGTACCTGGGCAGTGGTCAAAATATGAATGTGATGCACTGGAATTTTGCAGACAATGTCATACTGCCTGAACATTCTCACGAATCGGAACAGTTTGGTTATGTGATAAAAGGGGCATTCAAAGCTACCATAGCCGGTGTTACCCGGTTGCTTGAGGCGGGCGACTACTATTTTATCCCGCCCAACGCAACCCACTCATTTACATCGGTAGGCGACACTGAAGCCATTGATGTTTTCAGTCCCGTGAAACCCATTTGACATCTTCTCAAAATCAATTTAAAATTCAATATGATGAAAAAAAATGTATTGGTACTGGCCAGCAACTATGCTTTCTGGGCCGAAGAGCTTCAGGCTCCCTGGGATGCACTGAAAAACGCAGGGCACAATGTAACCCTTGCTACCTATTTAGGTAAGAAACCCCTGCCCATTGCGATGAGCATGGATCCCGATTTCGTGGACGGATATCAAAACATCAAGGTGAATACCCCAGAGACAGTTGCCCGTACGCAGGAACTGCTGAGTAATGGCGAGCTGGATAATCCGAAGAAAATAAGCGAGGTAAACATGGCGGATTATGATGCCTTGGTAATGACCGGCGGACCGGGTACCCCACTTGATATTTGCAACAACCCGGCGGTACATCGCATGATTCTGCATTGCGTAAAGAACAACAAACTGGTCGGTGCCATCTGTTACTCGGTGGGAGCTTTGGCTTTTACCCGTGATCCTGAAAACAATTATAAGAGCGTGATCTATGGAAAGAAAGTGACAGCACATCCCCGTAAATGGGACTTTGTGGATTTTGATTTAACCTACGACCTGGTGGGCGCTACTCCCAACAACAAGGGGACCGACCTGATGACACCCGGTTTCCTGATCCCGTTGCAGGATATCGTGGAGGATGCGGTGGGCCCTGACGGCAAGGTGCTTGCCGACGACATGGCTACACCGGAGAATCCCTGTGTAGCAGTGGACTGGCCCTTTGTAACCGGGCTCTCCGTGGAGTCGTCGGCCGAATATGGGAGACAGTTGGTGAAAGCACTTGAAAAAAATTAAAATAGTTTGTATGAATGTTGGAGATCTTATTGTAGATTATCTCGAGACAATTGGTGTGGACACGGTCTTTGGAGGCTCCGGCCAGTCAGACTCTGCCTTCTTGTTCGCACTGAGCAGAACAGAAAAAATTAAAACCGTCATCCCGCGTCATGAACAGGCTGCCTCATTCATGGCCTGCGGTTATGCCATGTACTCCGACAAGCTTGGAGTATGTTTTTGTACAGCCGGCCCGGGAGCAGTGAATCTGCTCTCGGGAATGGCTGTTGCCTATTCCGATTCACTCCCCCTGCTATCCCTGCCGGCATATACCCCCCGTGAGATGCGCGGTAAAGGTGATCTGGGCGATACGTCGGGATTGAATCGTACTCCCGATGGACAGGCGCTCTTCTCGGCTGTTACCAAGAAATCGTTTATCCTGGAGGATCCTTCTCAGGCCTGCGACATGCTCGAAGAAGCGATAAACCTTGCTTTCGAAGGTCGCCCCGGTCCGGTAAATGTCCATATAGACTATAGCATTTACGAAGAGGAGGTGCCCAACTACCGGCCCCTTAATTTTCTTGTCAGACCGGTTTTGGCCGCACAGGAAGATCTTGATAAAGCTGCCGGCGTGTTGACAGAAGCGATCAACAACGGAAAAAAGGTGATGGCCCTTGTCGGGTATGGCACCATCAGAAGTCATGCCGAAGGAGACCTGCTACAGCTGTTGGAATCATTCCAAATACCTTTCTGCACCACGATGGATGCCAAGGGAGCCCTACCCGAAACGCACCCGCTCTGTCTGGGTACTTTCGGCACATCGGGTGATCCCGATGCGAAAGAGTTTTTCAAGAAAGCCGATGTCGTGCTCGCCATCGGAAACTCGTTTGCCAAATGGAATACATGGCGCTTTAAGGATGTGCTGTTTGACAACAAGAAACTGATTCACATCAATATCGATTCCAATGAAATTGGCAAGGTCTACAGAGCTGATTATCCTGTTTTATCGGACGCAAAACCGGCAATTGTTGGCTTGCATGCGAAAATGACCACTATGGGAGCCGGAAAACTGCCTCCTGAAACAGGGAGTGATCAATTCCGCAACGTGAAGCTGGAGCAGCGCAGTGACAAGATTCATCCCGCGATGCTTGTACGGGAAATATCGCGGTTGTCACCCGAAAAAAGCATCATCCTCGGAGATGCCGGCGGACATATGCTCTGGTTGCATGCTTACCTCACCCTTGACAAGGGCAGGAACTATCAGAATCCTGGTAGCTTCGGACCGATGGCTGCCAACGTGAATGCTTCAATCGGGGTGAAGTATGCCAATCCCGACAGGCCAGTGATTGTGGCTTGTGGTGATGGTGATTACCAGATGGCTGGATTTGAACTGATGACCGCCGTACAGGAGAATGTGCCGGTGATCTGGATTATTTTCAATAATTCGGAATTCAACATCATCAAATACTTCCAGCTGAGATCGAAAGATAAAGAGGTGTTCAACCACTTCATGAATCCCGATTATGTGAAATACGCGGAAGCTTGCGGAGCACAAGGATTCAGGGTCACGGAGATCGATCAGTTTGAAGCTGCTTTCACCAATGCCCTGAGCCTTGGTAAACCGGCGCTGATCGATGTCATTGTTGATCCGGATATTTATCCTCCCTTTGCCGCTTTCGACGATTAAAAAACAAAAAACGGTGAGCAATGAACAGAGCGAATCTTTCATTTTGGTTAAATCAAATTACAGGTACCCTCACTTTCATGATCGGTGTTGTAGCCTGTTATTTTGGTGCCCTCCAGCAAATGCCATGGCTTGGAATGGCTGTGGTGCTGCTGATTATATTGATCGACCTGCTTCAGGACAAGAAACGCATCAGGAATAAAATAAAACTGGTGGTTGTTGTTGCGCTTGCCGCTGCTGTAATGGAAACCTTGCTGATCGTGAGCTCAGTCTATTCCGTGACTCCCTCTTCGCGGCTGCTCGGCTTGCAGTCTGTCCTGCCAGTATGGATACTGGCCCTATGGGTCAATTTCAGTGTCCGGATCATTTCCTACCTCGTCTTTACCCGGGGAAAACATTTCGTCAACGCACTGCTGGGGATCGTCTTTGCGGTATTGATATTCAGATCGGCCGAGCGCTTCGGGCTTGTGGCTCTCACATATGGAGTTTATAGCCTGGCCATTATTGCGGTAGCCTGGGGTGTTTTTGTTCCGTTCATTTATATGTATGCAAACAGATTATTTCCGGATCCAAGAAAAAAATAACAATCTACATGGATATTAATTTTACTTTTTCCGACACCATCGCCGGTTATGTGACAGATTTCAATCTGAGCGAACGCACCTTTTCTCTGAAAACTTCCGACAGCCGCATTTTTAAGGCATATATTTCCGGCAATTGCTATGCTCGGTATTCACGCAACCTGAATGAGGAATACAATGATGCCACGGCCGACATGCTGAAACTACTGGCCCTGCCACGCCAGATGGTGTTTGCTTATGGAACATTTTATCCCCGGGAGAATAGTAGCCAGCCTTTTTTTCAGGTACAATGGATGATCTTCCCCGGAAAAGGGCCCGGTATATACAGGCACGAGGAACCCGACTGGTGGATCAACCAGATCGATTCCATCGCATCAAGCTACATGAAATGGCAGTTCGATTTTCCCGATCGACCCGTCAATTATGAAAACTATCGCACCATGCTCCATCTGGGCGGATCAAAAAAAGGGGATTACCTGCAGGAGACCGATACCATCTCGCGGTTGATCTACGGATTTGCGTCGGCCTATCTTCTTACCGGTAAAGATGAATATCTCGAGGCAGCCGAGAAGGGAAGTGATTACCTGCGCGACCACATGCGCTTTTATGATGCCGATGAAGACATTGTATATTGGTATCACGGGATCAAGGTGGAAGGAGAGAAAGAGACCAAACTGCTGACTTCCGAGTTCGGCGATGATTACGACTCCATTCCCATGTATGAGCAGATCTACGCCTTGGCGGGTCCCACGCAGACCATGCGGATCACAGGTGATCCCAAAATCAAATGGGATATTGACAAAACGTTGGATCTGTTCGAACGCTTTTTCAAGGACGAGGAAAATATGGGTTACTTCTCCCACATCGATCCCATTATGCTGGATCCAAGAACGGAGAGTCTGGCACACAACCGGGCCCGCAAGAACTGGAACTCAGTGGGAGACCATGCCCCGGCTTACCTTATTAATCTCTATCTGGCTACCGGAGAAGAGAAGTATGCCGACTTCCTTGAATATACCTTCGA
This sequence comes from Proteiniphilum sp. LBM24028, assembly GCF_056629195.1. NCBI lineage: Bacteria > Pseudomonadati > Bacteroidota > Bacteroidia > Bacteroidales > Dysgonomonadaceae > Proteiniphilum > Proteiniphilum sp. LBM24028. The sequence continues at coordinate 3,709,488 of NZ_CM152817.1, forward strand.
CACCATCACCCGGTTCTTTCCCGATTATGAAAGCAGCCCTTTCGTGCAGGAGAAATTTCACGAGGACTGGAGCCTTGATCAGACATGGGGCTGGCAACAAAACAGGGCTGTGGTGGGACACAACCTGAAGATCGCATGGAACCTGATGCGGATGCAATCCCTGAAACCCAAAAAGGAGTACCTCGATTTTGCCAGGAAAATTGCGGAGCTGATGCCCGAAGTGGGTTGCGACAGACAAAGAGGAGGCTGGTATGATGTGGTGGAAAGGGTGACCAAACCCAACGGAACACATCATGAGTTTGTCTGGCACGACCGGAAAGCATGGTGGCAGCAGGAGCAGGCCATCCTGGCATATCTTATCATGTTTGGAGTCCTCAAAGACGATGAATATAACAAAAACGGACGGGAGGCGGCGGCATTCTACAATGCGTTCTTCCTCGACAGTGATGATGGTGGTGTTTACTTTAACACGCTTGCAAACGGCCTGCCATACCTACTCGGTAATGAACGATTTAAAGGAAGTCACTCCATGAGTGGCTATCACAGCATGGAACTCTGTTTCCTGTCGGCAACCTACATCAACCTGCTCATCACCAAGCAGCCCCTGATACTTCATTTCAAACCGTTGCCAAACGGTTTTAAAGACAATATTCTTCGCGTATCTCCCGATATCTTACCGGCAGACAGCATCTATATAGAGAACTGCTTTGTGGATGGAGAACCCTACCATAACTTCAATGCAGATGAGCTCACCGTCACATTGCCACAAACCGACAAGCAGGTGAGAGTGAAAGTGAAAATAGCGCCAAAGAGCTGGCTCGATTAGTTATAACAGAACAGATGAAAGTAACAACCCAAACGAAAAACAACATTGTCTATATCACAATACAGGGAAGTATAGACAGCAATACAGCCGGCGAATTGCAGTCGCGTATCATGGAAGAACTGACATCCTGCAATCGGGTAATTATGGATTTAACCGCAGTTGTTTTCCTCTCCAGTGCCGGTTTGCGGGTACTGTTGATGCTCTACAGACAACTAAATGCCAATGGTGGCAAGGTATTGCTGGTGAATGTTTCAGAGGAAATCTGCGACATCATGTCGATGACCGGATTCATTAATTTCTTCGAACTATATGCCAGCATCGAAGAGGCTGAAAAACAATTCGTACAGACATGAGTACACTTGATAACAGGATCGACTTTTACCCTACAAACGAATACCGGGGTATAAAATATCGTCGGGGACGTGTACTCCCTTTTGGGGCGACCCTGGTACCCAACGGAGTAAACTTCTCCGTTTTTTCCAGCGCGTCTACATCCTGTACGCTGGTTCTGTTTAATAAAAACGAAGAGGAGCCCTATGCAGAGATACCAATACCCGACGAATTCAGGGTAGGAAATGTATATGCCATCATTGTTTTCGGCCTCGATTATGAAAATATCGAATATGGCTACAGGATGGATGGGCCATACGATCCGCAGAACGGGTACCGCTTCGACAAGCAGATTGTTTTGTCGGATCCCTATGCCAAAGCAATAGGAGGTAGAGACAAATGGCGCGATGATTCCAACCTGAAGCGGAATTATCCTTTCCGGTCACGGCTGGTGTTCGATGATTTCGATTGGGAGGAGGATAATCCGCTGGAAACGCCCATGGAGGATCTGATCATTTACGAGATCCACGTGAGAGGTTTTACATCTCACCCCTCATCGGGTGTCAGACACAGGGGCACCTTTGCTGCCATCAGGGAGAAAATACCCTATTTGCGCGATCTGGGTATCAACTGCGTGGAGTTGATGCCGATCTACGAGTTTGATGAATTCGAGCATAGCCGTGAAAATACCAATACAGGCGACCTGCTGGTAAACTATTGGGGATATAGTACCCTCAATTTTTTTGCTCCCAAGTCAGGTTATGCCGCTACAGGCAAGTACGGGATGGCGGTTGATGAACTGAAGACACTGATTAAGGAGCTTCATAGAAACGGCATTGAGGTGTTCCTTGATGTGGTGTTTAATCATACGGCGGAGGGTGATCACCGTGGACCGACCATCTCTTTCAGGGGCATCGACAACAAAACTTATTACATGCTCACCCCCGACGGTTATTATTTCAACTTCTCCGGCACGGGTAACACCCTTAACTGTAACCACCCCGTAGTACGCAACATGGTGCTCGACTGCCTGCGCTACTGGGCCTCGGAATACCATGTCGACGGATTCCGTTTCGATCTGGCCTCCATCCTCGGCCGCGCCCAGGATGGCAGTCCACTTAATAATCCTCCCCTGCTGGAATCGCTTGCACACGATCCCATCCTGGCAAAATGCAAACTGATAGCCGAGGCATGGGATGCCGGCGGACTCTACCAGGTTGGTGCCTTCCCGGCCTATGGTCGCTGGGCGGAATGGAACGGGAAATATAGGGATACCGTCAGGAAATTTCTCAAGGGTGACCACAATACAGTGGGTCAACTGTCGCAATGCATGCAGGGTTCGCCCGAGATGTACCTGCATCGGGGTACCACGGCAGGGATTAATTTTATCACCTGTCATGATGGCTTTACACTGTATGACCTGTTTGCCTATAATGAGAAACATAACGATGCAAATGGTGAAAATAACCAGGATGGATGCAACGACAACTTCAGCTGGAATTGCGGATGTGAAGGTGAAACGGATGATCCGGGGATAAACATCCTGAGGCATCGTCAGATTAAGAATGCGATGACCATCCTGATGCTCAGTCAGGGGGTGCCCATGATCCTGATGGGTGATGAGATGGGCAGGACACAAAAGGGAAATAATAATACCTACTGTCACGACAGTGAGTTTAACTGGCTGGACTGGAGTTTTACTAAAAAAAATTTCGATCTGTTGTCCTTTGCCCGGCACATCATTCACTTTCGCCGACAGCACCCGATATTAAGGAATAAAGAACATTACAGCAACAGAGATTACAAGGAAAGCGGCTACGCCGATATTACATTTCACGGCACCAAGGCATGGCATGCCGACTGGTCGGAATCAAATACCGTCTTTGCTTTCATGCTCGACGGGTATCATGCCAAAAACGGCTTCGTGAAGGACGATACCATCTACGTAGCGGCCAACATGCACTGGGATGCATTGGAATTCGAGCTGCCGCAGTTATCGGAAAACAGGAAATGGTATCTTTCCGTCAATACATCCATGGCGTCGCCTGAGACATTTTATCCGCTACAGTGTGAGCCCGTGCTGGAGAATCAATCCGGCTTCATTGTCGGAGGACGCTCGGTCATAGTTTTAATAGGTAAATAATTCATTTAATTTGGAGGAACAGATATGGGTTTCACAGTAAAAAAAGAGATTTTTGAAAAGTATATAGCATTCACACTCTGCGGATCTTTGGATTCATCTACCGCTCCACAGTTTAACGAGGAGGTGAGGCAGGTAATTCTGCAAAATCCGCAGACCCTGGTTCTCTACGTAGATGAGCTCAATTTTATGTCGTCTGCCGGATTGAGAGTACTGATTTTTGCCAAACAGAAATTGGGTACGGCAGCTTCTTTGATTTTGGTCAGGCCCCAGGAGCAACTGCTCGAAACATTGCGAATGACAGGGTTGATATTCAGTGTAAGTATTGTGGACCAATATCCTGAATAGCATGAAAGCAGAATCTCAATCACGGGTTTTTGAAGCTGTGCCCGGCTCACTCGAACCGATACGCGATTTTATAACAACATTTGCCACAGCCCATGATATTGACAAGAAGAAAATTTTCAAACTCTGTCTGGCGGTAGACGAAATCGCGACCAACATTATAAATTACGGCTACCGTTTAGCCGGTATCGATGAGGGTACAATTCATGTTTGCGTGTCCTACCGTAACAGGCAACTGACGGTGATTCTCGAAGACCACGCCATTCCCTTTGATCCGATAGAGAAGGGCATGCCCACACCGGAGGAGTTGATGAAACCGGTAGAGGAAAGGCCCATAGGGGGACTGGGTATCTTCCTGGCTCGGAAAAGTGTGGATCACTTTGACTATGAATACAAGGAAGGAAAGAACCACAATATATTTGTAGTTGATATCGATTAATACCTACGCCTTACATTAAGCCATGTTTAGAAAACTGCCTTTCAGAAAAAAAATATTGCTGTTGCTCTTTTCATCGATAGCCGGATGTGTCATCTTCACCACTTCGGTGACTGTCTTTTTCACCGAGAAATCTACCCAGGGCGTAATTGACGATATGCTGTTTTCTGTGGCCTACGGAGCACATAACCTTGTGGGAGATGCGTACCACGACCGCATAGAAGATGAACTCTCAATCACTCCCGAAGAGTTCGAACTCAAAAGAAGGGCCCTGCATGAGTTTGCCAAAAAGGTGGAAGTGAAAGAGGTATACTCTTATATTATTTATAATGATGGGTTACGCTGGACCTCGGGAAGTCTGAGCACCGACACTTTTTTTACCACTTACCAGGGAGACAGGGAGAAGATGAGAAGCATCTACTTTACTCCGATAGAGGAGGAGAGGGTTGTCTTCAACAGCTATGAAGATGCATACGGCCCGGTCAGATCAGTTTTTGTGCCGTTCACCACTGCCGCTGGCAAGCGTTATGTAGTGGGAGCCGATTATGACTACCAGGTGGTGGAGAATCAACTGACCGGTATTGCTCTTGGCTTTATCCTTTTTGGCCTGCTCATCCTGATCGTTTCATTTATTATTGTCTTTGTTCTGACCAATAAGATGTCGGCGCCCATCAAGAAGCTCGTGGAGTTTTCGAAAGAGATGGTCGATAATGACTACAAGCTGACAGAGTACAATCAAAATTATCTGAAGGAGTTCTCCCTAAAATATAAAGATGAAATTGGAATTCTCTCCGGCTCGTTTCTCTACCTGCAGAATTCCATCAAACATTATGTACAGGACCTGCAGAGGACCACAGCGGCTAAGGAAAGCCTCGAGAGCCAGTTACGGATAGCGAATGCCATTCAGATGGGTATGCTCCCCAGGGAAGTTGGCGGATTCTGCGATCACAATGAGTTTTCTATCTGTGGTTTTATGAAACCGGCACGGGAAGTGGGTGGTGACCTCTATAATTTTTTTATGATCGACGATGAACATCTCGGCTTCACCATTGGTGATGTGTCAGATAAGGGAATACCGGCTGCTCTCTTCATGTCGATGACCAATACCCTCGTTAAGTCGATCGCCCTCACCGGAATCACTCCCGCCGATGTACTTTACCGGGTGAACAACGAGCTCTGTAAGGGAAATGATCAAAACATGTTTGTCACCCTCTTCTTTGCAAAGCTGAATATCAATACAGGACAGGTGGAATATGCCAATGCCGGGCACAATCCGTTTATTCTGTTGGGTGAATATGAAAAAGCATACCAGAAACTATATTCCGGGATTGTTCTGGCAGCTTTTGAGGATGTCAGCTTCAAAAATGAAGAGGTTACCCTGTTACCGGGAGAAACCATGCTGATGTATACCGACGGAGTGACCGAAGCGATGAACAGTCAGAAACATCTGTTTGGAGAGGAGCGGTTGCTGCAGATTTTTAATTCGGATGCTCCCACTTCTGTCTCCATCATGATTCAATCGGTGATCCAGGGTCTGGAGACCTACGTAGAGGGTTTTGAACAATCGGACGATATTACGGTTCTGGCGTTGCGCTATCATTGATGCAACCTTTATTCAACTCCAAGCAGAATCAGGCTGCTGAACAGGTCGTAGGCCGATTGGAGGAAACGATGCCTGTTTTGTTGCATCTTCATCTTCTCGTTGAGCAGGTCACTTTGCTGAATGTAGCCTTTTTCGAACTGAAAAAGTACTGCTGCTTCATTTTGTTGGCTCATCTCCCAGTTTTCCCGGTTCAGACGGTAACTTTCTTTTCTGACTTGTAGCAGAGACAGTTCATTGAGCCGCTCTTTTTCCCGGTTGTTGCGGATATCGCGCAGGTTTTCCTGCTCCATCAACTGTTGCAAGCGCAGTCGCGACACCTCTTTGGATGTACTGAACGATTGGGTAACGGGTACCCTGAGTGAAATGCCGATATAGCTGCTACCTCTCCAGAGATTGTTGTTGAACAACGTAAACTCGTGGTTGTAGTAGTTGGTGCCGTAATATCCATTCAAAGTAACAGTGGGGGCATACTTCCAGGAGGCCGACTTCAGACGGAGCGATGCAAGATCCACTACCTCCTGCTGCCGCAGCACCTCCCGGGGCGTGAGACCATAGGCAGGTAATGCTTTCATCTCCAGAGTCCCCAGCAGCGCTGGGATATCCTCTGCCAGTGAAATCGAGGCCACATTCGCGGCCGTCACATCCATCCCCATGAGGTAGATCAATTCTGCCTTCCGGTCGCCCGCGATCTTTGCCGCCTCCAGATAAGCAGCAACAGACTCGTTGTATACCCTGTGTGTGTCATTCTTCCCGGAAAGGCTGATCTTCTCTTTCAAATAAAGCTGTCTGGCGTTACGGAGCAATTCTGCATAGTAGGTTGTATCTCCCCTGAGCAGTTTTTTTTGTTCTTCCGCGATCACACACTCCGCGTAAGCAAGAGCTACCCGCTCTTTTAAATCCTCTTCCGATATTTCCGTATCATATTTCTGAATCCTTTGCTGGTGTTTTTTTTCTGCTACCTGGTTGGTTTTTTCCGGATTGAAGAGATCGAAACGGAGATTTACCCCTGCCGATGAGTTATATTTCGTGTTAAACTTCAGATACATCAGCTCCCCCTCCTTTGCAGAGGAATCGAAGACATGGGCCGGCACGGGAGTGGCGGGGATCACCAGGTTTCGTCGCATCTCTCCGGAAAGATAGATGTCGGGAATATGTTGGAGACGACTCTCTTCCACCTCAATAGATGCTGCTTCGTTTTTCATCTTCTCCACGTTGAGGGCGGGTGAGTGCGCCAGTGCCCGTTGAATGGCACCCTCCAATGTCAGAGACTCCTGTGCTGAAACTGTAACAGAAAATAAAAGCGCATATAGTATTATTGTTCTTCTCATTGAATTGGTTTGTTTTCAATATGTAAATTTTTTTATTGTTGCTGGTTGCACCTCATATCCCTGTGTGATTTATCCGGGATATTCTTTTTTGATTCCCGGTCTTACTTCTATCTGAAAACCGAGGAGGGTTCCACTTTTTTCAACTTCCGGATGGAAAAATAGGAACTTCCCACGGAAATAATCAGGGTTGTGAGGAATAAAAAGCTCAACAATGCCGGGGTTAGGCTGATGATCAGGCCCCCTTTTGCCATTCCTATTTTAGAGATGATAAGCAGGATCAGCGATACCAGATAACCAATCAGGGCATAAATGACCGATTGGGCAACAACCAGTCGGGTGATATAGTTGCCCGATGCCCCGATTGCTTTCAGGGTACCGTAATCTTTGATGCGATCGTAGGTGACCGAGTACATGGTGAGCCCGATGATAAAGAAGCCGCTGATGATACCGAAGAGCACCAGTGTGGCAAAACTCATCCCCATATTGTTGTCGGTCATGACGTTGATAATGGTAGCTGTCCTTATCTTGTCTGCGGGCCACGCCTTCAGGTCGGGTGCGATCTGGTTGATCCGGGAGACGACCGACTCGATCATGCCGGCATCGGAGACGGTGACAATCACCCCGCTTACCTGGGTGGGCGACATTCCGGTGTAGTAACGGGCCTTGTCGGTAGTAGTATAGATCAGTGGGGAGCTGAATCCCTTGGCATCTTTTGTCATTACCCCTACTGTGGCCGACTTGCCATTGATTTCGAAGCGGGTACCCGGCTTCACCTCATAACGCAACGCCTTGTTGTCATAAAAATCGGTGGAGACGACCTCCGGAGCTGCCAGACTACCGATGGATCCGGAATAGACCAGATCGGCATAAGGACCCGCGGCCAGGACGGGGTAGTCGCTGCCGATAATCATGGCCGGAGCATCCTTGCCATTGGGAAATCTGACAGAGACATTGGTGATTACGAAGCCATGCGTGCCGGTCACCCCATCGATGCTACGCAGCTGGTTTTCCCAGCGCACATCAAGCGGAGAAAGCTGGTTCACGTTTTCAGTCTGCTTTTTTACCACGAAAACCTGTGCATACTGGGGGTTGGCATTCCCCACAATCCCTCCGATGATGTTGGCAAGGTAGAAGAACATACCCAGCTCGATCCCGATCAGGTAAATGCTGATGACGATCGCCACAAGGATGCCCATGCTCTTGGACTTTTCAAAACGGACAAATTTAAAGGCGGTAGAGAGCATAAGCGGTCAGTTTAGTTGTACACTGCATTCCACTTTCGATTCGATAAATAGCGGTTGTTTCACCTCGTTGAGGGAAACCTCGATTTCGCGGATGCGGCGATCTTCGAGGTCGGTTCCGCTATCGGAAAATAGCGATTTCCTTTTCAAGTCGGGTGAAATGTGTACGATCTCACCTGTAGCAGCTACTTCGTCATTGCCATGAAGATTTATTCTACAGGGTTGTCCCAACCGAAGCTTATGGGCAAACAGCTCATCGATCTCCACCATCACCACCAGGGGCTTGTCAGGAGAGATCCGTCCATATTGCTGATATTGATTCACGGCTTCACCCACACGGGGAGCAAGATCCAGTAGTATACCATCGCTGGGGGCACGGAATACTTTTTTCTGAAGATCGTCCACCCTGGAAGCACGCTGAATTTTTAGTTCATTCAGTTGCGATTGCTGTAGCCTGTAGTCGTTCTCCAGCCTTTTTATTTGCTCGGTTCCCCGATCGAACTCATTCTGCAGCGTGCGTACATTTTCCCCGGTAGTGGCGCCCACAACCAGTAGTTCCTTGGCATCTTTAAGCAGGCGCTCTTGTTCTGTGTATAAGATCCGCTGCTGCTCCAGCATGATCCTTGCCGATTCCATCGTTAGCTCCTGCGATTTTAACCGGGAATCAACCTCTCTGACCGCCAGCTCCTCGTCGCTGCTGCAGAGTGAAAGAATCGGCTCACCCTCCTCGATGTGTTCCCCCGCTTTCCGGTGCATCTCCTTCACTATGCCCGATGCCGGGGCGGCCAGTTCAATCACGCCACCTTGTGGCACTACCTTGCCGATGCCGACAATCTGCTGTGGAGTAAGTCCGGTTTGTGACGGGGTGGTTTTTTCCTGTTTGTTGTCACATGCTGCCAGTAGCAGTGTGGCTGTAAGGAGAACAATTTGTCGCTTCATTTTATAGTAAATTTATTGTCAACGTAAAAAACGATTCTTACAGGGTTTTATTCTGATTTGGCAGGTTTTTCAAAAACCATCCTCCATGGCTGTTTCGCTGATTCTTCCCTCCGAGACGTAGATGGTTCTGTCGGCATACTTCTTCAACCTCACATCGTGGGTAACCACAATTACAGCCCGGTCATCCAGCGAGAGCCGGCTCAGCATATCCATCACCATTCTGGCACTTTTGTGATCGAGGGAGGCAGTCGGTTCGTCGCACAGGATCAGTTGCGGGTTTGTTACCAGGGAGCGGGCAATGGCTATTCTCTGCTGCTGCCCCCCGCTGAGGTTTCTGGGAAGGTTGTATATGCGATCCTCCATGCCGAATTTACGGATCAGCTCCATTGCCCTTCTTTTCGCCTCTTTTCGCTTCACACCCTGCAGCAGGAGGGGTTCCATCACATTCTCCAATGCGTTCAACGGCGCCAGCAGGTTGAAACCCTGAAAGACAAAGCCGATGTGCTGCAGGCGGAGATGGGCCAGTTCTTTTTCGGAGAGGTCGTTCACACAGGTATCTCCCACCCATACCTTTCCTGTGGAAGGGTAGATCACGGAGCCAAGGAGCGACAGGAGGGTGGTTTTCCCCGAACCGGAAGGACCTACAAGTAAGGTGATTTCACCGGTTCTGAACTCGGTAGTTGTGGGCTGTAGAGCCACAATGGTAGATTCTCCGGTCTTATACTCCTTTCCCGCCTCTATTAGTCGTGCTGCAATTTTCATGTGATCAGTTTGAAATAACAAAAGAAAGCATTAAATCTCAAATTAGCAAACTGATCTAAAAGAAACAGACAGATGAATAGTATCAATGAGACAGGCATCCTGTCTCTTTCTTCCCTCGACAACTTCGTCTATAGTTTTGTAGCTCTTAATATCTCTCTCTTCCCGGGAGGTCCGGGAAGCCTTTCTACCTGAAATCCGGCTGTCTGAAGCATCCTCCTCACCATCCCCTTGGCACAGTAGGTAGTGAGGATGGCATCCCGGCTGGATAAGTTGTAGAGGTGATTAAAAATGTCCTGCGTCCACATTTCCGGCTGTTTATCAGGTGCAAAAGCGTCGTAATAGATCAGATCGAATCCTCTTTCCGGAATAAAAGTGGCAGGCCTGCTGAAATCGGTTTGTTGCTTTAGCAGTGTGAAGCCGGGGGTTAAAGTTATTGCTTGTTCCCAGGGCGATGTATGGAGCCGGAGGAATAACGCCCGAAGATCCCCGGCTTTAACATCTATGAAGTTATGAGCGGGATAATTGAGTTTCTGTGCGGCTTCACAGGTAATGGGGTAACGCTCGATACTCTGGTAACATATATTTACATTTGCTTTTTCCGTTTCCAGCAAAGTGAGGAAAGCGTTGAGCCCTGTACCGAATCCGACTTCCAGCAGGTTAATTTCCCTCCTGGCTTGTAAAGGGTGTTCCGGGAAAAGCAGTTGTTGCTTCTTCCCCGTCTCAGGCTGCTCCGACGTTTCCCCCAGCGCGGAAGATCGTAATGAAAGCCTGTGAAGCAGCCCCTCCCGGATAAAGACATGCATCGACTCCTGCATGGCGCCATGCGTGGAGTGATAATGCTCATTCATCTCTGGCATATACAGCGTATGTGATCCATCTTCTGTGATCTGGATGATGGGTGGAAGAGACTGTTTGTTTGAAAGCATAGAAATAAATTGTATGAAGTTTTGTGATAGCGTGCCTATGTTACGGAACAAGATGGATGAAACTGATTGCAATCTGCGGCAACAAAAATAAACAAACTTTGTTTATGATTTTCGGCAAAGAGCGAAATTAGCTACATTTGCTGATCAAACTTATCCGATGAAAAAATATTTTTTTTATATTTTATTTCCCATACTGCTTCTCGCATGTCAGGAAGCGAACAAAAAAGAGGTCGCCGGACAAAAGGCGGTACTTACCGTCACCATTGAACCGCAACGTTTTTTTCTTGAACAGATTGTGGGTAACGCCTTTGCTATCAATACGCTCGTGCCTCCCGGAGCCAGTCCTGAAACCTACGAGCCGGCCCCGTCGGTGATGGTGGAGATGGGGAATAGTCGGCTCTATTTCATGGTGGGCAACCTCGGATTTGAGCAGGTATGGAGTGAACGGTTGTCGATTAACAATCCACATATGACCATTGTGAATTGTTCGGAAGGTATTGACAGGTTGGGAGATGAAGACCACACAGGTCAAGCACACGATCATGTTCATGGCGACGTTGATCCCCACGTTTGGTCATCGCCCGGAGCCGTAAAAATAATGGCCGGCAATATGCTGGAGGCGGTAGTGAAAGTTGATCCTGAAAACGAAGAGCGCTATCGTTCAAATTTTGCCAGGTTCACCCTGAAAATTAACGAAACCGATAGTCTCATACAAGAAAAACTTAGCCATGCCATCTCCCGTTCTTTTATCATTTATCATCCGGCACTCGCCTATTTCGCAGATGAATATAACTTGCACCAGCACAGTGTGGAGTTTCAGGGAAAAAACCCGTCCCCGGCGCAGATGAAAGCACTGGTTGACCTGGCCCGTAAAGAGCAGATTCGTACTTTGTTTATCCAAAAGGGATTCGATAAAAAAAATATGGAAGTCATTGCTCGGGAGACCGGGGCAGAAGTGTTTGAGATTGATCCGTTGAATTACGAATGGGATAAGGAGTTACTGCGTATGGCCGACATACTTTCGCGTGATGCAAATGAATAAGCTGATTGATATAAATAACCTGACTGTTGGTTACGAAAACAAGCCGAATGTGTTGAAAGATGTATCCCTGACCATCTGCAACGATGATTTTCTCGGTATCATCGGACCGAACGGCGGTGGGAAGACTACACTCCTGAAAGCGATTCTGGGATTGATAAAACCACAGTCGGGGTCAGTTACTTTTTATGACCACGGGCAAAAAACACCCTTCCTCAACATAGGTTATCTGCCCCAGATCAATCAGATCGATAAAAAATTTCCCATTTCCGTTTCGGAAGTAATCCTGTCGGGGCTCAAGCCCTCAGGGCATTTTTTCAGGAGATACGCCTCGAAAGATAAGCAGAAGGTGAAAGGCGTGGCTGAGCGTCTGGGCGTGGAGCAGCTTTTGTCGCGTTCCATCGGTGAGCTCTCGGGTGGCCAGCTTCAGCGGGTGTTGCTGGGGAGAGCCATTATTGACAGCCCGAAACTTATTATTCTGGATGAGCCGAGCACCTATGTGGATAAACTTTTTGAAACCAATTTCTACAAACTGCTAGGCGACATCAACAAGGATATCGCCATCATGCTGGTATCCCACGATGTGGGAACCATTATCTCACTGGTGAAAAATATAGCCTGTGTGAATCAGGGCTTGCACTATCATTCGGGTTCCAATATTTCGCAGGAATGGCTGAACAATGCCTACGAATCGTGCCCCATTGAGATATTGGGGCACGGTGCGCTTCCACACCGGGTACTGCTACAACATGATCACCCGGACACGGAACCGCATTCACACGATGAAATGCGGTGAGAGACGGCTTATTGGCTGATCAGATACTCTGCGATTTGTACGGCATTGAGCGCGGCACCCTTGCGGATTTGGTCCGAAACGGTCCAGAAGGTCAGCCCGTTCTCGTTGGTCAGGTCCTTGCGGATGCGTCCCACGTAGACAGGATCTTTACCGGTGAGATCCAATGGCATGGGGTACTCCTTATTGGCCGGGTTGTCGATCACTACCACCCCTTTGGCATTGCTGAAAGCGGCACGGGCCTCTTCCAGCGACAGTGGACGCTCCGTCTCGATCCAGATGGCCTCGGAATGGGCACGCATAACCGGGACACGCACGCAGGTGGCACTTACCTCAATATTGGAGTGCATGATCTTGCGTGTTTCGTTGTACATCTTCATCTCCTCCTTCGTGTATCCGTTGTCGGTGAATACATCAACCTGCGGAATCAGGTTGTATGCCAGCTGATAGGCAAATTTTGAAACGGTAGGTTTTTCGCCGTTTATCAGTTGGGTGTGTTGATCTTCTAGTTCCTGCATAGCTGCAGCACCGGCACCCGAGGCGGCCTGGTATGTAGCTACATGTACTTTTTTTATGTGGGTGATATCTTCAATTGCCTTCAGTGCTACCACTAGCTGTGCGGTGGTGCAGTTGGGGTTGGCGATGATGCCGCGCGGTGTGAGGAGCGCATCTTCGGCGTTCACCTCCGGCACCACGAGTGGTACATCTTCCTCCATACGGAAAGCGCTGGAGTTATCGATCATGATGGCACCATATTTGGTAATGGTTCCGGCATATTCCAGCGAAGTACCGCCACCGGCAGATACAAACGCTATGTTGATATCCTTGAAGTCGTCGTTGTGCTGCAACTCCTTCACGGCAATTTCTTTCCCCTTAAAGTTATAGACAGTTCCGGCACTCCTTGAAGAGCCAAACAAATGCAATTCATCCAGGGGGAAATTTCTTTCTTCCAGTACGCGGAGTAATTCCTGACCCACAGCTCCGCTGGTACCTACAATAGCGATGTTCATACGATTAATTTTTTATATTGATAACCATTTATTCATGAAATAAAGATCACAAAGATATAAAAAAGGGAATGGAAGTAGCAAACTGAAAATGTTAAACTTAACTGATGGCTATTTTTTTTGTTATCTTCCCGATTTTAAGGATATAAAATCCCTTCGACAGGGAGAGTAAATATTCATTGGTTCCTGCTTTCACGCGACGGCTGTATACTTTCACACCCATGATGTTATAAATCTCCAGTATGTCGTCCTTGGGCAGATTCTCAATGGTGAGCCGGTTCTCCGACAGCTTTATGTTTACCTTTTCCGGTGTCTCCATTATACTCCTCCGGGGATTCTCCTGCGACAGGAGTGAAAATCCCATTCCCCCCGACAGGAGGGCCGTCAAAAGGATGACATAGAAATGTTTCATAGAATCTGGATCACCTCACAAAGATACTGTTTTTCCCTCAACGGCAAGTTCTGTATGGGGAAAAACGGCTAGGGCCTCTTTCAGGAGCGAGCCTATTTCACTGTATCGCGATGAATAATGACCGATTATTAACTTTTTCACTCCGGCTGCCACGGCTATTTCGGCAGCCTGACGGGCAGTGGAGTGGAATGTTTCTTCAGCGCGCACCAGTTCACTCTCGGCAAATGTGGCCTCGTGATAAAGCAGATCCACATTTTTAATATGGGGAATGATCTCGGGCGCATAAGCCGTGTCGGAGCAATATGCGTAACTCCGGGCAGGATTGCCGGGGCAGGTGAGGTGCTCGTTGAGTATGAGGGTTCCTTCGGGAGTGAGATAGTCGGCTCCGTTTTTAATCTCCTGTATCCGCCTCACAGGGATATGATAAAAGTCGATCATCTCCCGTATGATGTGGCGTGGTGACTCTTTCTTCTCAAAGAGAAACCCGTTCGCGTCAATGCGGTGCTTCAGCGGGAAGGAACTTACTTTTATTGTTTTGTTTTCATAAAGCAGCTCCCCGGCATTGGGATTCAACGGGAAGATATTTATCTTGAAAGACATATGTTTACCCAAGTAGGTCAGAAGCGGGTTTAGCAGAAAATCGATCTCCTTGTGGGCATAGATATTCAGATCGGTTGTTCTTCCCAGCAGGCTGAGTGTGGAAAGCAGGCCGGGCAAACCGAAGATATGATCTCCGTGCAGATGAGAGATAAAAACACTATGGAGTTTGCTCATGCGGGCCTTATACTTCCGCATTTGCAACTGTGTACCCTCACCGCAATCGATCATGAACAGCTTCTCGTCCATGTCGATCAGTTGCGAGGGAGGGTGGTGCAGTGTGGTAGGCATGGCCGATCCGCAACCCAGTATGGTTATCTCGAATTTAGTCATGTCAGCGTATGCCAATCAGCTTATGAATTTGAAGACTCAATGCCCATTGAGGATTATCTTTGATCAGAGAGATACAATAATCTACATTCTCCTGTATGATGCGTTTATTATCGAAAATGGGGCTAAGCAGGTAGCGTGCTGTCTCCGGGAGGATGGAGATATCGGGTAGAGGATCGCCCTTTTGGATCGGAAACCGCAATTCATCTACATGGGGAATAAGCTCCCTGACTTTTTCAAAATCCTGTTTTGGGCTACAGGTGATGTAGTCAATACCGGCAGGGATCTTCCGTGTGCCATTGGTCTCAATGGCCTGCAGGTATCCCGCATCCTTGAAGAATGCTACGATGGCATCTGTCAACTGCAGTGCCGGTTCGCCTCCTGTCCATATGATCCATTTGCAGCCGTACTGGTTGATTTCATCGAGTACTTCGCCGGGAGTCATCTTCACACCCCTTTCGAAGTCTGTATCACAAAAGCTGCATGCAAGGTTGCACTTGGCCAGCCTGATAAAGATGGATGCCTGGCCGGTACGTCCCCCCTCACCCTGGAGCGAGTAGAATATCTCATTCACATTCAGGTTCATATATTGCTGATGTTTTGGGCGTTTCGCTTACTTCCACGGCATACAACTCCGGCAACTGCGGCTTGAACCGGTCATATATCATTTTGGCAATGTTCTCGGCCGAGGAGTTGAGTGGTGCGAGAATATCATTCAGGTTGCGGTGATCGAGTGTGCCATCTATATAGCTCTTCACCATACGCAATTCGTTGTAATCACGTACGAAGCCCTGCGGATTCAGTTCTTTGGCTCGCAGGTGGACTGTGACCACGTAATTGTGTCCGTGCAGCCGGCTGCACGGATGATCGTCGGGCAGTCCGAATAGCGAATGGGCTGCCGAAAATGAAAACTCTTTGCTTATTTTGTACATCTTTCTGATTGGTTGATTTGCCGGTTGGCGAATCGTAATTCATTTTCACATTAATTCTTACCCACCTTCGTATGGGTTACTCCAGTCTCAGAGAGGCCCTCAGCGGATAGTGATCTGAAAATTTCTTCTTATCGGTCTTTGCACTGAAGGCCTTGATATTTTTGCTGTGCATAATATAATCGATCCGAAACAAAAAAAGATCTTCGTGATAGGTAATTCCCGGACCAAAGGCCGTGGAAACATAGGCATCCTTCAATCCTCTTTTCATCTGGTGGTAGGCGTACGATATGGGTGTGTCATTAAAGTCCCCGCAGATGATTGTTCCTTTCGTCTCCTGATTATCAATGTACTTCTTCACTTTCTCCGTCTGCTGCGCACGCATGCGGTAAGCACCTCCCAGCCGGGTGCGGATATTGGTTGTTATCGTCTCCAGTTTTACCGAATCGGAATTCTGAATAAAATCGCTGTACAACTTTTTGTCTTCCGCCTTAATACTGTTCGATTCCAGATGCACGTTGGCAACCGTATACCTGTTTCCTTTTATGTTGATCGTATAAACTGCCGCTCCATTATAGGAGGATTCAAATACCACTTCATGCGTCTTCTCGATCGGATATTTCGAGAAGCAGGCGAGACCGAAGATATGGTATTTTCCCGAAGATTCCAAGCCGGTGACCGAACGATAAGGATATTTATTAAGAATACGGTTTACGTCACGCTGTGAAAAGATAGACTGGCCGGTTTTACTTACCAGGTATTCCTGCAGGCAGACAATATCTGCATTGGTACGGGCTATATAATCGAGAATGGGATGTTCAGCTGAATTTTTGTTTCTTTCCTCCGGAAATCCCTGCACATTGTAAGTCAGGATCTCTAAGGTCTCCGTGGGAGCTTCTTCCGGAAAAAGATGCATCGGGAAAAAGGTTGTAACCGGTTTATGACATAGCAGAATAGCAGCCAGTGAGATGAGTGCCAGTTTCCATTTCGAGAAGATGATCCAGAAAACCAGGTAGCATACATTAAGCAGGAAAATCAATCCGAAGCCCAGGCCTATGTATGAGAAGAGGTTTGTTTTCAGCGGCGAGACGTTCCATGAAAGGAAAGCCGAAAAAAGAAGGATAATAGCTACTATGTTGGTAGCAAAAACGGACCATTTGACGATATCCCTGAATCTTATTTTTTTATTTTTTGCTCGCATCAAAAAGCTTCTTTTTTTCGTCTGCGGAGAGACTGCTGTATCCTGATTGTTTCAGTTTGTCGAGGATGGCATCAATCTCTTCCTGTTCGCTGTGTCTGCGTTTGTTGTAATCCCAGTCGGTTTCATGGCGGACATGTTCAACCCTTAGTTTTGTTTTCTTTTGGCGGGGTTTGAATAACCCTGCAGACCAATCGATACATTTGCTCATCCAATGCGTGATGTCCCTGCCTTTTTTATACTGTGTGGCGAACAGGAATCCCAGAAGCGCTCCCCCGATATGTGCCACATGTCCACCCGGGTTGGTAGTATTGCCGAGAGATAGAAAATCAAGTACGAACGCAAAAATGGCGATGTACACAATTTTTACCGGGCCCACGAAAAGAAGGTGCAGCTGTACGTCGGGACGATAAAAAGCTGCTCCCATCACAATTGCCATGACAGACGCCGAGGCGCCGATCATCCATCCCCGCCCCATGTCCATATAGTAGGGAATAGTATTGAAGGCGGCTACATAAAGCAACGCCCCTGCCAGTCCCCCCAGCAGGTAAAGGCTGCCCAATGAGCGTCCGGAGAAGTACTGTAGGAAAATCTGTCCGAACCAATAGAGCCAAAGCATGTTAAACAGGAGATGCAGGAATCCCTCATGTACGAACATATAGGTAAAGGGTGTCCAGAGACTGCCAAGAAGTAACGGAATATGGGAGGGTACTCCCAGAAAGGCAATCAGGTCAAGGTTGTTAATATTAAACAGGGTGAATATTACACCGATAACCTTCAGAACAATAAAAACGGCCGTGTTAATAAAGATGAGCCTGGTCATCATACTGCCCGTTTTATATTTTTGGTTGAGCATGTCAATAATATCTGCCATCTTTTCTGTCCTTGTTTCTCCAATATAAAATCATAAATATCCCGAAGAGCATTCCTCCCAGATGGGCAAAATGAGCCACATTATCACCTGACCTGTTGGCTACCCCAAAAACCAGTTCCAGCAGGCCATATCCTATTACGAACCACTTGGCTTTGATGGGGAAGGGAAAGGGAATGATAAATAGTTCTGCGTTAGGGAAAAGCATTCCGAATGCCAGTAGGATGCCGAATACAGCACCAGAGGCTCCAACCGTGACACTGTCAATCATTGAAAACATCTCCTGTGGTATCACTGCCTGTGCACGGATAAATATTACCAGCAGCTGAATAAGTCCTGCACCAATTCCGGTGATCAGGTAGTAGGAAAGAAAACGCTTTGGCCCCCATATTTGTTCCAGTGTACGCCCGAACATAAAAACGGCAAACATATTAAAGAAAACATGGGAAAAGGAATAGGGATCATGCAGGAACATATAAGTAACCAGCTGATAAATGCGAAAATCGGGCGAGGAGGGAAAGTGAAGGCCAAAAAGTTGCGACAGGTCAATACCGGCTCTGCTCAAAAATACATACTGCGACAACCAGATTATTCCGTTGATGATGATGATATTTTTGGTGACAAGCGGCAAAAGACCGGCAAAGCTGTTTCTATAATTGTTCATTCTTATAATCTGATGTTGAGGCGCAAAAATACGTATTATTTTGCAGCTGGTGTGGTTTTTTGACCCATAAAGTGCTTTTTTTTTAGAAAATCAAATACTTTTTATCTTTTTTCTTGATTGTTTTCGATTTATCACTTATATTTGACGGCAAAATAAGGCTCAGCCTTGACTTAATGTATGTTTAATTTCTTTATTTACGTTTTCTTATGAATAAATCAGAACTAATTAGTGCTATTGCTGAACAATCAGGCCTTAGCAAAGTGGATGCAAAGAAAGCATTGGATGCTACACTTGAAACAATCTCTGCAGAAGTGAAAGCCGGTGGTAAAGTTGTGTTGGTTGGATTTGGCACATTTTCTGTATCAGAAAGAAGTGCAAGAAAAGGTATCAACCCGCGTACAAAGAAGCCCATCAACATTCCTGCAAAGAAAACGGCCAAGTTTAAAGCTGGTTCAGAACTTTCAAATCTTTAAGGACGTAGTCGTGGAATAAAAGAGGAACAAATTTTCAGGTTTGTTCCTTTTTTATTTCTAAAAAATCTGTACCTTTGTGCCTCTTAAAAATGACTCCGTAGCTCAGTTGGTAGAGCAATTGACTCTTAATCAATGGGTCGAGGGTTCGAGCCCCTCCGGGGTCACTTCATAATCAAGCACTTACCGAATAAAACGGTAGGTGCTTTTTCATTGGGTCATACATAGGTCATACAAATTGATAATAATATCAAGATATATCGCAATACAAACCATACTGTAAGGAGTATTCAATTCTAAAACGATGCAGTTTATCCTAGATCTTGAAAACCAATATATCTCCATTTGGTAACAAATAGTTGTATAACTACCTGTACCAACAGTTACCAATCTGTTACCAACACTTTCGGCAATCGGTTTGCTTCATAATCTCCTTAGAACGACAAGACAATCAATACGATAACATTACACAACAAATCACCCAATTGAATATCTTTCCAACTATCCACCCTCTAAACCCAATTATGTCCTAAAATTTCTGTTACCTATCCAACTCATTTATTCAATACTCAAACTCCAGGCCCCTCTCTCATCCCCTACAAAATCAGCATGATACTCTCTTTTGTCTTTTTTATTGTTACTTTTGTACCATTGTCGGCTAACCCGTTCAATCTTATAAGCTATTACTTTCAATGAAATCTAATTAGGGACACCGGCAATAATCGGGTATTAGAGGTGCCCAATTGTTCTCTTGATAAACCATTCGGCACTACCAGGAGCCTTGAAAAGGATGTAAGTTTTACAGCGTTTTCAAGTCATGAATGATTCTTTCAATTAGTTTTGATAAGAATGTCAGGTATTTTGTTGCGCATGAGATCTCTGATGAAGATCCATTGCTGTTGGCGTTTAATTCAATCAGTGCAACCATGAGAGCGAAAGAAAAGCTTGAATTCAACAGAAGAGAATTCGATTATTTCGATCAAGTCAAAAAATCTATCTACAATCTCTATCCCCTGAGAACCGATAAACGAAAAACAAAAGACTATTTCAGCAAGTATCTGTATGCCGATGCCAGATACCGGAGGAAGATCAAAACCAACAACGGTACCCACGAAACCGTAAGTTTCCATGAGAACAAGGATGAAGTCGATCACTTGATTGCCTACAGGGTCCGGAAGGAGATACAAAACGCGATATGTGACGATAAAACTTTTCTTTATGCCTACAACATTATCGAGCGAGATCACAATCCTTACGACGAAGATCAAAAAGGCAAAACCGTAAAGCTGAAACCTGAGACATTAGCCTCATCTGAAGAGATTGAAGGTGAGTGCGCCCGCTACAAAGAGGATTTTCCAAAGAACAACCTGGGTGATTATCTGCTCGATGAGAGAAATTTTGAATTTTACAACGAACGATTCTGTGATTTCATAGTGGATGAGGAGTGGTGGCTTTTTGTTTTCAACAAATCCTATGAGATCTTCGATCGATTACGCGTCCTGGCTTATGATCCCTTTAAAGCACATTACCTGGCAAACAACATCTATTTTGGGGACATGCTAATGGAAGAAACCATCCTCGACCTCCTGCTCATGCTGATAAACAATTACAACTATGATCTGACGCCGGTACAGAAGAAGAAACTCAAAATGCTTGCAATAAGCATAGAACAATATCGTAATGAGCATTTTCTTGTGATTGAAAATAAGTATCTCGAAATCATTCCCTCTCTCAACCTCAATGAGGTAAAATGGATGAAAGCAACCAAGCTGTTCAATCATCATCTCATCACACATTGGGTGACCCATCCCGATTTCACTCATGATCAGCAATTACAGATCCTCAAGTTGATTGAGGATAAATACCTCATCGAAAAGCAGCGTCACCCCGATATATTTTGTTACGATTTAACCGGATGTTTCACTCAGCTGCGACAGCGCTTGATGTGCGATGATGACAACAGCGACAATTCCGATGCACAAGCTGCATCCAACCCACCAAAAAAACATCTAACCATGAAACAAACCATCACGGAACAGAGCACGATAATAGATGATTTTAAAATCTATATCGCCAAACTCACCGAGATAATCAGGCAAAAGGATGAAGAACTGCGGTTGCTAGCAGTCAAATACGATGCCGAGATCGAGAACATGAAGATACTCCTCAACGATCATCCAGAGAGCTACAACCGCAAAGGGCTGACTCTTGCTCAGCTGATTCTCGTCTTCTATTATATGCTGAATGAGCTGGGCGTCAACTTCAACAATACATTCAAAGTGCAATGGGCCCGTTTCATGGTGAAAGTCACAGGCAAGCATATTCAAAATATCAAAACGGAACTCAATATCGACTTCGAAAGCACAAAAACCAAAAAGAACCTCAAGATTGTGGGCGATCTTTTCCGGGAATTGCTCCCAAAAATCACAGCAAAAATAGAAAATGATAGTATATAACATTATTTAACGCAATTGGTAGTGACACTATTACACTACTTTTCCCACTACCTCCCAATTTTTGCCTTTTATATTTGCACCACTGTCTCACCGCCGAGGCAGTGGTGCTCTTTTCTATTGGCACGGATGATCACCTATATGCTTTTTAACAACCATGGAAGAAAAGACGATTACCTTCAACGACATCCCCGAGGCGATGAACTACCTCATCGTGAAGATGAACGACCTGGAAGAGCTGATCAGAACTTCGGCCGACACACAACCCGACCCGAATGCCTGGTTCAACATCGAAGAGCTTTGCGAATACCTGCCCGACCGCCCGGCTAGACAAACGGTCTACGGTTGGGTATTCCAGAAGAAGATCCCCTATCACAAGAAAGGGAAAAAGCTGCAGTTTTTGAAATGTGAGATCGATGAGTGGCTGCATACCGATGAACTGCAACAGGAAGTTATCCCGAATCCCGTTATGCACCTCAATAACAAAAGAAGAAGATCATGAACCAGGTAAAACATTACGCTATCCTTTACGAGTGGGCCGACTGGGTGGATTCACAGGATGTGATGCAGAAATTTCACATCTCCGTCCGTACTTTACAGAACTGGCGTACCAATCGGCTGCTGCCTTACTCCCGCATCCGCGGGAAAATCTACTATCGGAAGTCTGACATCCTCGTCATCCTCCAGAAAAATTACAATGGCACACGGAAATCTTTGTTGCCGGAGTTCAATGATTGATGGATTCAATTTCGATGAATCAACTATAGCTGTATCATGAAACCGAATAGTCTCTCTTCCGATGCAACGCATCCGGAAGATCTCCTGGATATTGACATCGAACAATTCAGGGGCAATAATTTCATAACGCTGTTGGAGGCTGATCTGAACGACAACCTCCAACAGCTTAAAGCAACACTACCTGCCGGACTTCTCGAGGTCAAGACCGCGAACAGCTGGATCGAACAGGCATCCAAACGACCCATCCCCAGGATGTTGTTCAGCGAGTTCTGGTATGAGCAGGAGCTCTGCATCCTCTTTGCCGATACCAACGTGGGCAAGACTATCCTGGCGGTACAAATCGCCGACAGCATCTCCCGCGGACAATCCATCCCGGGATTCAAACTGGAAACCATGGCGCAAAAAGTGATTTACTGCGACTTCGAATTGAATGACAAACAGTTCCAGGGTAGGTACTCCCACAATTATGGAGAACCTTATGTTTTCAGCGACAACTTCCTCCGTGTGGAGATCAACCCCGATGCTGTCTTTCCCGAGGATGCTTCTTTCGAGCTTTCCCTCAGCAACGCGATAGAAAGTGTGATTATCGAAACCGGTGCCAAGATCTTAATCATCGATAACATCACCTACCTCCGCCACGAGAACGAGCGGGCTAAGGATGCGCTACCGCTAATGAAACACCTGAAAATGTTGAAGAATAAGTACCACCTCTCTCTGCTGGTCCTGGCACACACGCCAAAGCGTGATCTCACAAAGCCACTTACCCGGAACGATCTGCAGGGGAGCAAGGTGTTGATGAATTTCTGCGACAGCAGCTTCGCGATAGGAGAGAGCTCTTCCGACAGCTCTTTTCGTTATATCAAGATGATCAAGGTCCGCTCCACCGAGCACATCTACGACAGCTACAACATTATCGTCTGCCAGATCACCAAACCGGACAATTTCCTACACTTCAACTTCCTGCATCTCGACAGTGAGTACAAGCATCTCAAAACGGTGACGGAACGAGACAGGGAGATACTGGAAGAGGAGGTCCGCAGATGCATCGATGAGCAACCCTCCATCTCCGCTTACGCAATTGCCAAGCGACTCTGCCCGGAGGAGAAAAAATTCAACAGCTTCAAGATCAAAATACTTCGCATCTACAAGAAGATCATCCAGGATATCAAGCTCGATGATTATGTAGATTCCCGCCAGCTGGATCTTTTCAAACCCGAAGATTATAACCGGTTAAATGGGTATGAAGATATCCAGACCTGTACCAACCCGGAAAAGTTACTCCCAACCTGACTCTGTTAGTTCCAAACACATCTCGAAGCAATGAAGAATAAACCTCCACCTCCAGCCTCTGGCTCTTTTCGTTCCGAAAACAACTTGAAGAAACGAAAACAAAACCTCCACCCCCAGTCTCTGACTTTGATCCTGCCGAACCCCAAGGTTCAGAATGGTAACAAAGTTGGTAACACTGGTAACATCGGTAACCCTCCTATATATATGTTCCTTTGTTACCAATTTCCATAACTATTAGAATATCAATAACAAAGGTGTAAATACATTGGTAACACCCTGTTACCAATCACTAAATTCACTCGCGATTATGTACAAACCTCCCTATCTCCAGAAGTATGCCGGCAAATCCACCCGATTCACCTGTCCCGGTTGCAAGACGCCCTACAGTTTCACCCGCTACCTTGATGGTGAAACCCACCAACCCATCCACCCAACAGTCGGTCGCTGCAACCGCGAAATCAAATGCGGTTACCATTATACACCCCGGCAATATTTCTCAGATCTCAAACGCCAGGATCCCCACTTCTCAATTACACAACAACATAGATATCCTCATCAGGATCTCCATTCACCAATCTCACATAACCATGGCTATGCTCATTTGAATTCACATGCCTCATCTCAACCAGCACCACCGCAATCCAGTTCAGATACCACATCACCCTCAAATTTATCTCAACATCAGAAACCGGTACCCAAGGTCTCCAATCATCTTACCAGATATCAGAAAGATCAATCAACCGGTCCCCATCTCTTACACACTTACCCCGAACCCAGTGAACTATTTCCTGTACCTCAACCCATCCAACCAGTGAAACCTCCCGACTATATTCCTCACAAATACCTGAAACGCTCCCTCTCCCTCGACTCCAACTTTGTCCGGTTCCTCCGTAAACATTTCTCCGATCTGCAGATTGCCGAGGCAGCAAACAACTACCTACTGGGCGCCACGATAAAGAAGGAAGTAATATTCTGGCAAATTGATATCCATGGAAAAATACGGACCGGTAAGATCATGCAGTACAACCCGCAAACCGGCCGGCGCATCAAAACCGGATATGGTGGCATCAACTGGGTCCACCACAAGCTGAAGAAATCCAACCCCTCATTCTCCGACTTTAACCTCTCTCAGTGCAACTTTGGTGAGCACCTCCTCCGTCTCTACCCCGATAAACCGGTAGCGATCGTTGAGGCAGAGAAAACTGCTGTGATCGCAAGCATGATCTACCACAACTACAACTGGCTTGCAGCCGGAAACCTCAACGGTCTCAATATTGAAAAATCAAGAATACTCCACTACAAAACAGTCATCCTCTATCCCGACGCCGGTTGTTACGAGAAATGGAACATGAAGAAAGAAGAGATTCGCAATGAGATCTTCTGTCAAATCGACATCTCCAATCTGGTGGAAACCCATGCAACCCCCCAACAATCCCACGACGGTTACGACATTGCCGACTACATCCTCAAGCAACTAGAAGAATCAAAACAAATAAAAATATCAGCAGAAGATCCCCACCGGTACCACAATAAATCTCAACACCCAGGGACACCCAATCCTACACCTCATCTTCAAACCAGAAACAATCCAGCTCCCCAACAAACCGCATCATTCAGCCCCACACTCCGCCAAATGATTGATCTCAACCCCTCACTACTAACCCTTATCCATGAATTCTAATTGGTAGAATGCAATTGAACGAAATACCTACTGCCAATTAAGTGATCAAGTAGTGACAATAAAAGTGACCAAGTAACCATATCTGCAACCATACCGGTAATATGTCTGATAATTAGCTGAATTTTATTGATATTTCTCTATTATGACACAAATTGTCAAATGAAATCTCTACTATTGTATAGTTTTCGCACGAGGTTTGTTAATAAGACATTTAAATCAAATTTAAATAAGTAATTACACTTTGCTTCTTTCATTCCGAAAATTAACAGCAAAGGAAATTGATAACTTTCATATCATTGAAATATAACAGTCTAAGGTGATGAGAGAATCTTATTATTTCTTATCTTTGTTTTTGAATCGATGTGTCTGCTTTTGTATTCAACTTCTAATAATATTGAACTTTGTTGTTAATCTCTTAATGTTGAGTTTGAAAGAAAAGAGATACATATTAAATCTAATCAATTGATTATTAAATTCTCAATACATGATATTAGATAACGAAAACGATAACTTAAAAGTACATGAGTGGATATCCTCGTATACTGAAAAAGGAAAACTTAACATTGTCACGGGTTACTTCACAATTGGTGCATTAGCTTGGCTTTCTAAAGAAATCAATGATAAGATCTCTGAATTTAGATTAATTCTTGGTGATATCGTTAACGTTGATTCAATTGACAACAGGCCACTCGATCTGTTAAATGAGAACATAACAGTTGAAGCTGCATTAAGACTCAATAGCTTATCACAGGAAGCTGTCAATTTCTTGAAGCAAGACAAGGTTGTTGCTAAAACACTGGAGCCTAATTTTTGCCATGCAAAAAGTTACTTGTTTGATCCTGAGAATTTAGATGACAGGAATAAGTATTTTATCTCAGGAAGTTCAAATTTAACTGAGGCAGGGATTGGACTAAAATTTACAAGTAATGTAGAGTTGAATATTGCAGAAACAGGTAACAACAATCAATATAAAGAGTTAGTTGATTGGTTTGAAAATTTGTGGATACGCCCGCAAGCACATAAAGACAAAACATTGATTTCTCCCGATGGAACAAAAACCAAAATTGACTTTAAGCAATATTTAATCAGCGAAATTGAACGTATTTTTATCAAATACACCCCAAGAGAACTATACTACAAAATTCTATTTGAACTGTTTGGCAATCAGTTAAGTGATATTGAGGATGACCCGAATTTCAACCGACAGATTGGCCGATTAGAAAATTCAGTGGTATTTAATTCATTATATGATTTTCAGAAAAATGGAGTTCTGAGTTTAATTCGAATGCTTCAAAAGTATAACGGAGCCATTCTAGCTGATGCTGTTGGTCTAGGCAAAACTTGGAGTGCACTTGCAGTGATGAAGTTTTTTCAGCTTCAAGGCCGCGAAGTTCTATTGTTATGTCCAAAGAAACTTGAGCACAATTGGAGGAGATATTTAAAACACCAGGATTCTCGATTTGAAAAGGATCAGTTCGAATATTTTATAAGATTTCATACCGATATGAATGAAGATAGAATGGAGAAATATACTGATCGAGCTGATAAGTTTTTTGTTAACAGCAAACCAAAACTGATCGTAATTGATGAAAGTCATAACCTTAGAAATGACAAATCGAATAGATACAAATTTTTGCTTGAAGAGATCCTGAAATATAATGAAGATATAAAAGTACTGCTTCTCTCCGCTACACCAATCAATAATTCACTTATTGATATTCGTAATCAATTTAAACTAATAACACAAGGTGATTTAGCCGGATATGATGAGAGTTTAGGTATAAGAAATCTTGAGTATACGTTCCGTTCTGCTCAAAAATCATTCAATGAATGGAAAGAACACGATAATCCTAGAATAGGGGATTTGATCAATATGCTTCCTTCAAATTTCTTTACGCTAACTGATTCATTAATTTTGGCAAGAACACGAAAAATGATTGAAGGAAAACAAATTGGACTAACATTTCCTGAAAAGGATAAACCAATCAATCGATTTGTGACTCCTAGTCAATTAGGCAATTTTGAATCATTCGAAGAGCTATTCGAGCACTTTCCTCCAATGCTTTCAGGATACCAACCATCCTATTATCTCGAGGATGAGAGAGAAAAAAATGTACTCCTGGATGAAAAACAAAGAGAGCGATTTTTAGTGAAGATGATGTACATATTGATGGTCAAACGTCTGGAATCATCATGGTATTCATTTTATTCAACTGTAGTAAAAATTAGGGATCATCATCAGAATGCATTGGATATAATCAGAGCTTACCAAGAGGGTAACTGTAATGGAAAACTTGATGATGATAATGATAGCTTGATTGATGATGATGATTTACAGGCTGAATATGAGGAACTAGCTCTTGGCTCGAAAAGGAAAATTGATCTCTCAGAAATTGATGCTGCGGGCACTCTTGAGAACTATAAAAAAGATTTAAAGAAGGATTTGGATTCACTTAATAACCTTGTCTTTAATCTTCAAAAATTCAAAGACAAGATTGAAAGTGAAGTGCTGCGATCTGGATCATTAAGTTCTTCAGATGATAAGCTGCAAGTGTTGATGTCAGAAATTAATACTAAAAGAGCAAAAGGGGCTAACTCCGGTAATTCCAAAGTCTTAATTTTTACGGTGTATCGAGATACAGCTGAATACTTATTCCATCAACTTAAAAGTAGAGGTTTTAATAGGTTGGCTATGGTCTCGGGTACTGGGTCGCTTACGGACGATTCTGATGAAGAAACAAAAAATTTCGAACCCATATTGGAACGCTTTGCCCCCTATACAAAGCTATTCATGGAAATGGATTGGGATTTTCATTCCACTAAGAATGATTTGGAAAAGTACCAGGATTGGATTCATTGGATTGAACAAAATCACCCTAAAACTTTTGCAAAAATTCATAATCCCATTGACATACTTATTGCAACAGATGTTTTAAGTGAAGGTCAAAATCTTCAGGATGCCGATATGGTTATCAACTACGATATTCATTGGAATCCGGTGAGAATTGTGCAACGGTTTGGTAGAATTGACAGGATAGGTAGTCCAAATAAAACGATATTTGGTGTTAACTTTTGGCCTTCCAACAATATTAATACTTATCTGAACCTGCAGGGAAGGATTGAACATCGTATGGCTGCAATGAAATTGGCAGGTGCTGAGGTTATTGATAAACTCACTGATAGTTTCAGTGATATGGTTAAAGATGAATCGTTAGACCAACGTATGAACAACCGTATGTTGGAAAAAATGCAGGTTACTTTTGAAGATTTAGAGGGTGAAGATACTTTTGGTCTTGAAGATCTTTCATTAGAAACATATCGACAGGATTTATTGGAAGAAATCAGTAAGAATAAGGATAAGTACATTCATATGCCTAATGGGGTATACACTGGCTTTAACGCCGATAAATTGATTTGTCCGGAAAATGGTCTTATTGCTCTTCTGGGGTATCCAGCTAGAACTGCTGCAACAATCAAATTAGAATATAAATCTTACGACCTGATTTACATTAATATGAAGGGTAAACTGGTTCATTTGAATCAAAAAGATGTACTTGATGCACTTACTTTTCATAAAGATAGAGATCGTTATGTTCCAAACGCTATAGACAAGGGTGATGAATCAGCCATCAATGAGTTAGCTTACGCAATTAAAACATGGCTACAAAATCAGGCTGTTGATGAACAGGTTATCGAAGATGGGAAAACAAAGAAAACGATGGGAAAAGAAATCAGAAATCTTCTTTCAAAATTGCGAAAAGGTGATAGAGATGCGTTGTCTCGAATAAAACAAAATATTAAAGCGGATGAAAAGTTTCAACCCGAAAATTTCGATTTAATTACCTGGTTCTTAGTTGCTATATAAATATGAAACTTCAAAAATTCAACCAAGTCGATTTCCTGCCTGCTTTAAGGGCATTTTTTAATGATCTTAATGTGCCAATTAACTATGTGGCAGATGAGCCGACCACTGTAAAGGAACTACTAAAAGATACATATAAGGAGAACGAAAGTTTTCTTCTTGCTGACGATGTATATTTCGTGGGAATGGTAGACGATGCAGCTTTTTCCGGTTCAAGTTCTATAGAAACAAAAATGATTAAATCCGATTATGATGGGATTTTAATTTTTGGAATAACACTCAAGAATCGGACCAATGGTTTTTTACCAACACGTTCACAGTTAGCAGAAATTACCAGAGCTTTTAATCGTGAGTTTTACTACACACCGGTCGTTGTGGTATTTAAGTATGGAGAATATCTTGCTTTTGCAAATGCAGAAAGACTGAAGTTCAAACAAGAATGGAGAGAAGGTGAAAAGGCCGGAAAGGTGAGTTTATTGCGTGACATTTACATTGAATCACCTCATTCGGGTCACGAAAGAATCTTAAACGAGTTAGAAATACCTACTACAGGTAAAAACAAAGTAGACTCATTTACAAAACTCTATGCTTACTGGCAGCAGGTATTTAGCGTAAATGTTCTCAATAAGAAGTTTTATCAGGAATTATCCAATTGGTATTTTTGGGCAATACAACATGTTACATTTCCTGGGGAGCCGAAGTTTGAAGATGCTCATCGTAAGAAAGTAAATATTGAAGATCTTATTCAAGAACATCGAGCAACAAATGTGATACGAATGTTGACCCGTTTGCTGTTTGTATGGTTCATCAAAGAGAAAAAGCTTGTTCCTGAAGAGCTTTTTGATCTTGAAGCCCTGCAAGGAGATATTTTGAATGATATTTCTCCTTATAACGAAGTAGGTTTATTCGTGGAGAGGAATCGCGAGAGCATCTATTATAAGGCAATCCTGCAGAATCTGTTCTTTGCTACTCTTAATTGTCCTATAGAGCCCGATAGTCTCGATAAGAGAGTCAGAGGGTTCAGGGGTGAAGGGTATGGTACACATAGGGGAATCGATTACCTTATGCGTTATAAACAATATTTTAAGAACCCCGATGTATTCTTAGAAAAAATGAATGCTGTGGTGCCATTTCTAAATGGAGGTCTTTTTGAATGTTTGGATGACAAATTCAATAACACCTATATTGATGGTTTCTCAGACAATATGACCAAAGGTGAACAGCTCATTGTGCCAGATTACTTGTTTTTCGGATTAGAAGAGGAAGCTGACATTAGTGATGTTATTGGAATCAAAGATAAAAAGCACAGAAATGCTGCTGTTAAAGGGCTTATCAACATTCTTAAATCCTACAAGTTTACCATAACAGAAAATACCCCTATTGAAGAAGATGTGGCACTCGATCCGGAATTGCTTGGTAAGGTTTTTGAAAACCTGTTGGCTAGCTATAACCCTGAAACAAAAAAAACTGCCAGAAAGCAAACAGGTTCATTCTATACTCCAAGAGAGATTGTTAATTATATGGTTGATGAGAGTCTTATTGCCTTTCTGAAGAATGCAATTAATGATTGGGGGCCATTGGATGATGAAACCTTGGATAAAGAGCTACATACTTTGACCTCATATGATAGTGTTGTGCCATTTGCTGATAACCATGAACTACATAAAGAGATTATTTCGGTTCTTAGTTCTTGTACCATATTAGACCCTGCTTGTGGTTCCGGTGCTTTCCCAATGGGAGCTTTGCAAAAAATGGTTCATATACTGCACAAGCTGGATCCAGAAAACAAGATTTGGAAAGATATTCAATTAGACAAAGCGGAAAAAGAGTCAAAAGCCGCTTTTGAAATTGAAGATAAACTAGCCCGGGAAGAACGGCTGTTGGAAATTAATGAAGCTTTCGATCAAAGCATCAATGATCCGGATTATGCCCGCAAACTATTTTTAATTGAGAATTGCATTTTTGGGGTTGATATACAACCAATAGCCACACAAATCTCCAAATTGCGTTTTTTTATTTCGTTGGTTGTAGAGCAAAAAGTAAATCCGGATAAGAAAAACTTTGGAATTCGTCCGTTGCCAAACTTGGAAACTAAATTTGTTGCTGCAAATACATTGTTTGGAATAAAAAAGGATGGTGGCCTGTTTGAGACAGATGAGGTTAAACAATTGGAAAGTGACTTGAAAATTGTCAGACACAAAATTTTCAGCTTAAAATCCAAAGAACGAAAGATTGCTTGGAGGGAAAAAGACAAACAACTACGTGATAAACTTTCTGATGTATTGTTCGATCAAGGTCTTCCATTAGATGCTGCAGAGAAGTTGTCAAAATGGGATCCCTATGACCAGAATACATCATCTGATTTTTTTGATCCGGAATGGATGTTTGGCATTAAAGAGGGTTTTGATATTGTGATTGGTAATCCACCTTATGGTGTATCAGTAAATGGGAATTATAGAAAAGAGATATTGAAATTCTTAAATAAAGTTCCGGATTTTGAAATATATTATTTTTTTATAGAAATAGCGCATAAAATTGTTTCAGATAAAGGAACTCTATGTTATATTGTTCCAAATACATATCTTTTTAATGTTTTTGCTGAGAATTATCGTAATGACTTAGTATGTAATTGGAATATAAAGTTGCTAATCGATTTCACTTCCTATTCATTATTTGATACAGCTACAGTTAGGAATTCGGTATTTGTTTTTGATAAAGGTCTCACCACAGATAAAATTAGATATATTCCCACCAATAATAAGGAATTATCTTTATCTGATTTTCTTTTACAGAATTTAGAGTTACTTGATGTAAAATTGCTTAATGAGTTTTCGCAAAATTGGGCATTAGCATTTAAACTTCCTCAAAATAAAATTGATGCAATAGCAACTATTAAAAATCTATCAAAAAACTTGAAATATTTTTTTCCGGAAATATCTCAAGGACTAATTGCATATGATAAGTATCAAGGACAAAGTCAAGACATAATTGACTCAAGAGCTTATCATTTTACTACATATAAAGAAGGACTTAAGAAATGGTTGTGGGGAGAAGATATTCGAAAGTATATAGTATCTTGGAATGGAAAAGAATATTTGGATTATACTGATGGAATTGCAAATCCTCGTCAACCTAAATTTTTTAACAGGAAAAGAATGTTAGTTCGAGAAATTACAAATCCATCAATCTTTGCTGCAATAAGCAACGAAGAATTATACAATGATCCCTCAATATTAATTGTACTTGATTCTGAATATTGTCTCGAAGCGGCAGCTATAATTTTAAACTCCTGCATTGGAACATTTTTTCATTTCAATGCTTCTCCTAAAGCCACAAAAGGGGATTTTCCGAAAATTCTTATTAAAGACATTAAGGAGTTCCCTTTACCAAAAGCATTTAAAGATTTAGATAAATATTTTTGGTCAAACATGTACGAGATACTCAGTTATTCAATAGATAATCAGATCATTAATAGTTTTGGAAAAATAATTGATGGTATAAGTCTAAATCTTTATTTTTCAGAGCATATGGGAGATAAAGGAATTGATGTATTGCAATTTGTTGAAGATGATATAAATGAAGTTTTACAAAGGAAGAGTTTTGCGAAACTAACAGAAGAAGAGAAAGATAGAACAATTGAAACCCTTAATATCAAATGGAGTAGTCCAGATAATGAAGTTGTAAAACGCATTGGGCAATTTAAGGAGAAAAGCCCGGATATTCTGAAAGTAATCATGGAAGGATAATGAGATGTCTAATGCGATAATACATTAAAAAGATGATGTTGAATTTTATTTGTTATGATGTTGTTACATTAAATCAAGCTAAATGACTGATAAAATTGAATTTAAGGGCTATTGGTTTTTTCCAGATAAACCAGAAATTAGAATAGCGGGAGTGCTTACTTATATTCCACATGAAAGCATTGTTCTTGAGTTGATAGGAGGATTCATTGATGATTTTGATAAGATTATTTCAGGTATAAATGAAGCAAAAATCATTCATGGTTTAACATCTGATACAAAGAAAATTACACTGGTTAACTGCTTTCCTTCAACAAGCATAAATTCTAGCTCCTCTTTCCCTATTACGAAATACAAATGCTACTACTTGATTATAGGTAAACATCTGGATAGTCATAATGATCCGTCTTTTTATAAAGCAAGTGTTTTGTTTCCACAACTAACCTACTGGTGTTTACCTCATGCAATAAATAGAAAAGATGAAATAGTTGAGGATGGAATTAATTCAATCAATATTTCATTTAAACATTATAACAATTCAGACGAAAATATTATTTCTGAGTCTCAGATAGATAAAAACACCCAATTTGTATTAAAAAAGTGTGTTGATTATAATAGTTCAAATTTCCTTTTAACCCCACATATTGAACAATATACCTGTCTTGAGATACTTAAACAAAAAGATTCTACTATTGCTGATTTTCTCTCAAATATTTATCTGTATGAACAATTTCTATCAATGGCAACATTAGAAGTTGTTGAATGTTCAAAAGTAATCTTATTTGATAGAGATTTATTCCATGAATCAAATGGATTAAAAAGATATGAAAAAGTTGAATTGATTTACATACAACGTGATAACGAAGAAAAGTACACACCAACAAAAAGACATAATTATTTATTTCTATTTGATACGATTAAAAATCAGTATGATGGAATAATTAAGAAATGGTTTGCTGAAAAGGAGGGAATTGCTCCAATACGTACTCATCTCATCGAAAGTATTAAACCAATAAGAATATTTTCAAGTATTGATTTCCTCATTGTCATACAAGCATTAGAAGGTTTCTGTTGGAGGTTTAGAAAAGATGAGTTAGAAAAAATTGCGAAAGATAAACCCAAAAAAAAACAAGCATCATTGGGTGATATGATTTGTCTATTGAAATCAGAATTCTCTACCATTTCCAAGATTAAGAAAGATGACATTGTTATTCAACAAGTAGTTGATTCACGGCACTATTATTCCCATTTTATGGAGAGATCTAAAAAGGAAAATGCTCTTGATGGGTCTGAGTTGTATTTATTGACCCGAAAACTAAGAAAACTACTGATATGTTGTTTATTACATTTTATTGGTTTTGACTATTATCAAATTAATGAGATATTTGATAAGTGCTACAATAATCTCATAGAGTAGTATTTTTTGATAATAAGTTGATGGTGAGTCAGGTAAGCAATTATTGATTTATTTCTATTTAATTTACCGTAATTTCCAATATTAAGGTTCAATTTAACTTGCTCAATATTGTAGAATATTTATCCCTCATACATTAATTAATAAATTGTCCAGTAATTATGCATAAAAACTGGACAAATCTATTATCTTTGCCACAGATAATATTGTATGAAAATAACAGATTATATATCATATACGATTGACAGGTTTCCAAAAGGATTTGTGTTCACCTATGCCGATTTTCCTGCAGAGGTGAATCAAAAGGAGGCCATCATCAAAGCATTGAACCGTATGGTGGCTGCCGGTAAGATTGCCAAGCTTTCTAAGGGCAGGTATTTCAAGCCGGAAACCACACCTTTCGGGACTTTGCAGCCCGACCGGTCACAGGTGGTCAAAGATCTGCTTGAAGAGAATGGGAAAATGGTTGGCTACCTCACCGGTTACAGCATTTACAACAGCCTGGGATTAACCACGCAGCTCAGCAATGTCATCCAGATTGGTAAGAATGTGGTCCGTCCCGCTTTCAAACGAGGCCAATATACCATTTCTTTCATCAAGCAAAAAAACATCATCACCAAAGAGAACATTCCATTGCTGCAGATCCTGGATGCGATCCGCTACATCCAAAAGATACCCGATACCACGATCAGAAAATCGGGCAAACGGCTTTCGGTTATTCTCAAGAATCTTTCCGATGCTGAAAAATCTACACTGGTCCGACTGGCTTTGAAGTACCCGCCTTCTGCCAGGGCATTACTGGGTACGCTTCTCGACACTATTCAGGCCAATGCTTTTTCCCAGCCGCTTTACGATTCCTTGAATCCTTTTACCAAGTACAAGCTGCCGGGTCTTAAAATTGAATTCCCGGAAGCCGATAAATGGAATTTCTCATGAATCTGCATCACGACTCACAACTCTTTTCTCAAACCCTGAGAGCGGCATCTCAGCATCTGGAGATCAACCTCGGGTTTGTGGAGAAGGATTATTGGATTACTTTGCTCCTGCGAAGATTGTCTGGCAGCAAGTACAGCGATGAGGCGGTTTTCAAAGGTGGAACATCTCTCTCCAAAGGATACCGGCTCATTGACCGCTTCTCGGAAGATGTCGACCTGGCAATTGTCAACACAACCCATAAGACCGGCAATGAAATCAAAACGATCATTCGTCATCTCGAAAAGGAGATAACAGGAGAGCTTACAGAATTTCAGGAGGAGGGAATCACAAGCAAAGGGTCCCGCTACAGGAAATCGCTTTTCAGATACCCATCCATTCAGAAGAACGACCCCAACAACCGGCTGATTGTCGAGATCAATTCATTCGCGAACCCGATCCCCTTCCAGAAACGGATCATTCAAAGCATGCTGTTCGACTTTCTGGACCAAACGAATAATCAATTGTTCATTGATGAACATCTGCTTCATCCCTTCGAGATCAATATCCTGAACAAGGAACAAACGCTCTTGGAGAAGTTGGTATCGCTCATTCGCTTTTCGTTGGACCGGGACCCCGTCCCATCTCTTTCATCCAAGATCAGGCATTTCTACGATTTGTATTTTCTGGCCAAGGATGATGATTGTATGCAGTGCATTCAGTCAGAAACATTTAAACAGCAATTTCTCACTCTTTTGGAACACGACAAGATGATGTTCGATGAACCAACGGGATGGACCAGCAGGTCCATAGCTGAATCACCCTTGATTCTCAATTTTGATTCCCTATGGAGCAAGTTAAAGGATCAATACCAGTCTGAATTATCCGCCCTGGCTTATCGTCCCATTCCCGATGAAAAGGATGTAGCTCAAACATTCATCCGACTATCCCAGCGAATTGTGTGATTTTAATTACTTTTGGGAATGTATATTTACTATTATTTCAACGATAATTGATATTTGCGATCATTTCTATTCTTTCGTATCACTTAAAAATATAATCATATGTGTTTCACCATTTCTGTCGAAAATAAAACAAAGGAGGCTATCCGAAAATACATAGATTCCAATAAGGGTGTACAGTGTGAAATAAACTTTGAAGACGATTATTTCCTTGTATCAGGCTTTGCTCACCCCAAATTACCTATTATCAAGCAGAGTAAAATCGAGCTTTCTGAGTGGGGGTTGATACCTTCTTTTGTGTTTAACGAAGAGATGGCCAGCGATATCAGGGAAAAAACGCTGAATGCCAGATCTGACACAATTCACGAGAAACCTTCTTATAAGTCATCCATAAAAAAACAACGTGCCATATTGGTAGTGGATGGATTTTTTGAGTGGCAGCATGTTGGTAACGCCAAAATTCCATATTATATTTTTCCAAAAGACAATACGGCTTTCTACCTCGGATGCATTTACAATCAATGGACAAACAAGCTTACCGGAGAAATAGTTGATACCTTTTCCATCATAACAACGGATGCCAACCCGATGATGGAGGTGATCCACAATTCCAAAAAAAGAATGCCACTGATCCTTTCAAAATCGGATACAAAAGAATGGATCAATCCCGAGACAGATATTGATAGAATAAATAACCTGATGAAGCCATTTCCTGAATCAGAAATGGATGCTTACCAGATTTCCAAGACTGCAGGAAATTCCAGAGTCGATCGTAATTACCCGGGTATCAAAGATCGGGTTGATAATCCGAATTTATTCTGAAGTGACTGTAATGTAAATTGATTTTTACTTGGATAAAAACACAAAAGATCCAATGTAATTGTCAAATCAACTAGTTAATCCCCCCGGCAAAAACAACCTTTACATATCAAAATCCTTCAGGACAATTATTCATCTATTGTAATATCAAATTCCGCTGATCAAATTATTCGGTCACAAAGGCAAATGGGGGAGGCATGGGCTGTAAATTCCATATTCGTACAAACAAACATCGCCAAACTTTCAAACAGATAGACCTCTCAATCCCCCATTTACCCCTGTTCCTCTTACCCGCAAAGGCTGTTTTTGCCTTACCGACAGTCGGATCCATCTACCCACTTCTGTTCCTCTCAACATCCCCCGACGGTCCGTCTTCGCATCTTAATCCCAATCATGCTCCGGTCCATTCCCCACCGATATCCCTGGTTCCAACATCATCCCAATCATGTACCGGTCTCCCCGGCTATCAATCAGTAGTGGTGTCCATCACCATCTCGTTTCTCATACCTTACCTCAAAGTCCAACCGGAACAGGTTATATTGTGTTCGTCATTCGCTCACTTAGTTCACAAAACATGTGAGCAAGGGCAAGCAAGTGGCTTAAAAAAAATCTCCACCTTTTGGAGATTCGCCTACGGCTCATCTTTCCCAAAAGGTAGTATTTTTTCGCCACCCTTGCACACACCGCAGCCACACTTCACTCTTCCGCTCCTGCACACTCGCTTCGCTTCGTTTGGTGCTCATCGTGGCGTGGCTGCTTGTTTTGTTGCACATCGCTCGCTCAATCCTCACCCGTGGCTACTCTTGCCCCCTTTAATCCCCAATAAGGTATTCGCTTCGCTCATACATTATTTGAAAGGGGGCAACCGCCACTGATTGTTTTGCTCGCCTGCGGGTCGCTCAGGCTAATCGGGGTGTCACACTTTTTGTAAATCTACCGTCCCGCCACATCACCGGTCTCCCTTTCTAAACAAGTCGCTTTGCCATATTCATTCCGCTCGCTCCCTCTCCGCCCGACCCTCATGCTTCGGGTCGGACCGGCTCCTGCGTTCGCTCCATTCACATCGCAACGCTCTCTCGGTTCTGCACCTCCGCGTTACTGCCCTGCTCGCTGCGGCTCTCTTCCTGTCGGCAGCCGACCCTCATGCTTCGGGTCAGGCTGCCTCTGCCGTTCGCTCCGCTCGCACCGCATCGCTTCCAGCGATTACCACCGCCGCTATTGCCGTGTGTGTTTCGTTCTCTCCATCGATTACCGACCCTCATACTTCGGGTCGGATAATCGCCTGCGCTCACTGCACGCACACCGCATCGCTCTGTCAGCACTCATTCCGCTGGCCGGGTGGCTGGTCACTCATCCTTCGTTTCGAACAACCACCCGGCCTGCTCCATTCGCTCACCTTACCCTTTCTGTGTTCATTTTCGCTCACTCAGTCGTTATGCTCGCTCATGCTTCGCTCGTCAACTCCTTCGTTCACTTCATTCACACAGCTCAGCTTTTTAATGGCAAATGCTTTGTTACGTTCGTCAGGTGTTAATATGCTGTAGCCAAATCATCAAACCTTTCCCCTGTCACCTTCCTCACTCACTCAGCAATTGCCGTTTCCCGTTGCCATAAAACAAAAAGTGCGCCACCCCTGCTGGGCAGTAGGCGTCAGGCGCCCTCATGCTTCGGGCTCCCTCCTTCCACCACCCTCGCTCCTCTCGCTGCGGCTCGCGCCTCGTCACTCCGCAAGGAAAAAACACGTCGCTGCGCTCCGCAGTTTTTCCTTTGCTCCGTTCCAGCTCAGGGC
Source organism: Proteiniphilum sp. LBM24028 (assembly GCF_056629195.1). Lineage (NCBI taxonomy): Bacteria > Pseudomonadati > Bacteroidota > Bacteroidia > Bacteroidales > Dysgonomonadaceae > Proteiniphilum > Proteiniphilum sp. LBM24028. The sequence continues at coordinate 3,748,337 of NZ_CM152817.1, forward strand.
TGCATAACCTGTTCACGGCGTTTCAACCACCTTTCTCAAATGATTATACGAAATTTTAGATTCATTCTCATTTAACACAAAACTTCACCATTCTTCATCTTCGTCAATCCCGCTAGCAGCTCTGCAAATTTGGGCTGAAATAACATTGAAAAATGTTTCAATTTCAATTATTGACTTCTCTAGTTTTGGTTTTCCATTTTTATTAAATAGAGCATTTGTAACCTCATCTCCCAATCCCCAATTTGAACCCTGCATAACCAATCGATATGGCTTTCCATCAAATTCAGAAGTACATTCAAACGTAGGTGCGTCTATTTTGATCATATTATCTCTAAAACTAATTACCATTACAAACTTCATGTCGTATTTTAGTAATTTAGCTTTAATCTGTTCGGGATGAAAGGCATTAATGGTTATCACCTCATTGTCAACTTTACTAACTACATCTTTCGCCGAAACATATGATTTAGTAACAAAGGAAAGAACATTATTGAATAATTTTTCTTTGCTCATTTCATCAAAAGAACATACGGTGTAGGCTTTTGAATTTTCTTCGGCATTGATAAGTCCGTCGATTGTTAGTTTAAATTGAGCATTAACAATACTACTAACAATAATCATCGATAAAATCAATAAAATCTTTTTCATGATATTTTTTTTAAGTAATTAAATTTCACAAATATAGGGTTTCATTCTGTTATTAAATAACAATTATTATTATTTATCGGTACAATATGCTATAAAAATGTTCTAAAAGACTGCGGTAGTTCAATCCATTGTGTCAAAACATAGGTATTCAATTAAATATAAAGACGCGATTATTCGCAAAGTAGATACTCTGATAAGCTTAACCATGAATTACATTCTTTCTAAGTACTCTTTATTGAACCAATAATATTTCAACCTAAACAATATACTTTTTTAATGAAATTCTTTCTTCCCATCCAGTGTAAATAACTTACATTTGTTCCATGCAAATGGAACTGAACACCCAGAAAATTGAACTCATTCATCCTGAAAGCTCTGAGCAGAAATATCCCTATATCGGAGATATCCAGGCTGGGTTTCCCTCGCCGGCCGAAGATTTCTTTCACGATTACATCAGCCTGGACGAGCTGCTGATCGATCAAAAGGAGACCACATTCTTTGCCCGGGTGACTGGCAGTTCCATGAGCAACGATTTCAGCGAGGGGGATCTGTTGATCATCGATAAAAGTTTGGAGTGGGAGGAAAACAAAATCGCACTCTGCTTTATCAATGGTGAATTCACGCTGAAACGTATTAAAATGAAAGATGGAAAATGTTTCCTCGTTCCTTCAAACCAGGATTTTCCCCTCATCGAGGTCAACTATGAACAGGGGGTGACCATCTGGGGCATTGTCAAATATTCAATTCGCAAACATTGATGTACGCACTGATCGACTGCAATAACTTTTACGCCTCCTGCGAGAGGGTTTTCAACCCCTCGCTGAATGGCAAACCAATCGTTGTTCTTTCGAACAACGACGGTTGTGTGATTGCCCGGTCCAATGAAGCCAAAAGTCTGGGCATCCCGATGGGTGCTCCGGCGTTTGAATATGAGTCTGTTTTTCGCAGGAATAATGTAAAAGTGTTTTCTGCTAACTTTCCGCTTTATGGTGACATGAGCCACCGGGTGATGAGCTTGCTTTCCAATTTCAGCCCTCAACAGGAGATCTATTCCATCGATGAGTGTTTTCTGAATCTCGAAGATATCAACGTTGATCTGCAAAAATATGGCCTGCAGATGAAGTCTCGTGTCGAAAAGGGTACCGGCATCCCGATCAGTATCGGCATCGCACCGACAAAAGCTTTATCAAAACTTGCCAACCGCATCGCGAAGAAGTTTCCAAAAGAGACCGGTGGCAGCTACGTGATCGATACCGATGAGAAAAGGATCAAAGCCCTCAAATGGTTGAAGGTGGAGGATATCTGGGGTGTGGGTAGAAGGAATGCGAAAAAACTATATGCTATTGGTGCCAATAAAGCCCTGGATTTTGTTCAATTACCTGAATCCTGGGTGCTGAAAAATATGACGATCGTCGGATTAAATCTTCAAAAAGATTTGAAGGGAATCCCGACTATCGAGATGCTTCCCGTGGAGAAGAAAAAGAGCATCGCAACAACCCGCACCTTCGAGACTGATCTCCGCACCTTCGATGAGGTGCGGGAGCGCATTATTACTTTCACGGCCATGGGGGCCGAGAAGTTGAGGGAGCAGAGATCACTTTGCAAAAGGATCGTCGTTTTTCTTGAAACAAACCGATTTAAAGAACACGAAACGCAATATTACCCATCGATACTGATAAAACTGCCTTTTCCGACCAACTCAACGCTGGAGCTGGTGAAGTTTGCCAACATCGGATTGAAACAGATCTACAAGAATAACGTCTATTTCAAGCGGGGTGGGATCATGTTGACGGATTTTGTCGATGCCAATGAATTCCAGCCATCACTCTTTTTCAATTCAGATCCAAGACATAAAAAACTGATGAAGGCCATTGACGGGTTGAACCAGAAATATAACAAAGATGTGGTTCGTCTCGCCACACAAGACACACGCAAACACAAAATGCGCCAGGAGCACCTCTCCAAACATTTCACTACCGACATAAATGAAATCTTGACTGTCGGGATATAAATTCTAAATTGTATAGCTCCTGTCTCAAAATAAATAATTATAATTGTAGTTCAAAACATACACTATTAGAACCATGAAATCCATACACTCGAAATCATTATTCCTGCTTTTATTTTCTCTGATCCTTACTGGTTGTAAGACCTATTTTATTCCTGTTGAAAGTTTTACTGAACAGATGAAAGACATCGATTCCGTCGAGTTGAAAACTGTCTACACCAAAGGACCCATGGGAGATGTTGTGAGTTATGAAACATACCCTATTGATTACATAAAATGTGTCGACAAAAATAATAATCCTTTCTTGTTGAAGAATAGTCCATCTATTGAGATCCGTTTCACGGATAAGAATAATAAACGGACATATTTTTACTTTGATCAGATTTACGTTCAGGATGCCATTGTATTTGGAGATGGTTCAAGATTTATCAATTATCAAAAACAGATTCCGCTAAAAGAGATCCAGAAGATCGAAGTGCAAGACGGCCGTAAGAAATTCAAATACGTCGATAAAATCGATTAAACCACATTGTTGCCTCTACTCTGATTAATTCGCTTCTCATTCCTCGATAAATGAAAACCCCGCAAAGATACGGTGGCTTTCGCTGTAATCTTGCAAGGTCAAGCCTTCCGGGTTTCCGATGAAATCTCCAATTCCGCATCCGCGGAAATCGTATTTCACCGGAAAACCTTGCCGATTACAAAGCCACCCTTTGCTGATCGCTAAGTTTTCAACTTATTCCTTCCCTTTATTTATCCCAATTACTAAACGAAATCCCTAACTATATTTCGGCAATAGTTTCATCATACTGCCAACATATAGTTTTGCTAAGACCTGAAATATTTGTAACACACACTTTATGCTGGATCCTCAGCGTCGGACAAAATAGTACCGTCGCGTCGCACCAAATCGTACTGTGTGATTGTTCCTAACAATGCAAAAACATTAGATTTTATTAGTGCATCGTTAGAGTATTGTTAGATTTTCACTGAAAGCCAGCAAGGCAACACATTGCAAAACAATGCATAATAACGTATCCTTCACTAAGTTAACTGTTCATCCATTATTCATCGTAATTTTATTCCCGGAGTGCTTCGGATAGAATACCAGGTTTGGTGACATATTACAATCAATCGGTACCACCTCATATCGATACTGAATCCGAATATAAACCGTACCAAGCCCGTACCAAGTCCGAATCAACTTCGAAAAACTGGATGTTTAACATTTTAAATTCAATCTATCATGGGTACTATTAAAAAAGGTGTGTTAGGTGGATTCTCCGGCAAGGTGGGAACTGTTGTCGGTGCGTCCTGGAAAGGCATCGACTACATTCGAAGCCTTCCCGCAAGTGTGAAGAATCCTCGTACCGAGGGTCAGGTGACCCAACGGACGAAATTCTCTGTGGCCCTGGATTTCCTCCGGCCAATCGTTGCTTATCTCAACGTGGGTTTCAAACCCTATACCAGCAAGCAGTCGGCTTACAACGCCGCCATGTCCTACAATGTCAGCAACGCTGTAACGGGCACGTTCCCCGACTTCGAGTTGGATTATCCCAATGCGCTTGTCTCCAAAGGCAGTCTTCTTGGTGCTGAGGATGCTTCTGCAACCGCTGCTTCAGGTAGCATCTCTTTTGCCTGGACCGACAACAGTGGGGTAAGTAACGCCCTGGGTGCCGACATGGCAATGCCGTTGGCATTCAACATCTCGAAAGGTCAGGCTGTCTTCAAGACAAACGGAGCTGAGCGTTCCACCGAGGCTGACGTGCTGACGATACCGGCAAACTGGACCGGTGACGACGTTGAGGTTTACCTGGGCTTTGTCTCCAAAGATGGTTCACTGGTAGCTACCAGTGCTTACCTCGGACAAAAGACGATTGCATAGGAAGTCAGATGATTTTCCATCATTAACCGCTCCGCAATGGAGCGGTTTTTTACCGATTTCAGTGAATTTCATTATCCCGATGCTTGTACTGCTTGACATATCATCTAATTGGCTCTACACCCTGGGCTCTTTTGCCGGTGGCGGTGCCCTCGGGGGACTGATCTCTTCCATCATTAACCGCAGGGAAAACAGACGGATCAAGCAAAGTGAAGCTTCACAGTCCGAAGCATCGGCCAAGCGGGAGGATGCCCTGGCCGCAACCGAGATGATGGGGCTCCTGGAACGCACTGTCGCCCACATGGAGAAGATGAACTCTTACAACAAGTCCAACTCAGAGGAATTGCTGAGGATGCTGAAAGAGAAAGAGGGCATCAACGAGAAATTGAAAAAGGATATCGCGTTGCTCCAGTTGCAGATCATGGAAGATCACAGACGGATTACCGGTCTCGAAAAAACGGTGGAGCGTGAGATCCGATGGCGTAAGGATGGGGATGATCACTACTGCATGGTGGAAGATTGTGAGAACCGGGTACCACCTCGTGGTACTTTCAAACGAGTTGAGGAATAACCATAAACATAAATACAAAGAATACTCAAAATGAACCTATACCCACTTCAATTTTTCTTCTGCATCAACGAATCAAAACTCAATCCCTCAACATCATGAACCGGCAACTATTCTTTCAGGAAATTAACCGATCGCTCTTCCGCGGGAAATTGAACAACCGCCAACGAGAAGGGATCCTCTACAAGCTGGCAGCTTTTGACAAGTTTGATGTGACCGACGACCGGTGGAGAGCTTATATGCTGGCCACATCCTATCACGAGACCGCTCATACCATGCAACCAATAGAAGAGTGGGGGAAAGGCAGGGGTAAATCCTACGGAAGAAAAATGAAACAGTGTGGCCAGATTTATACCTGGCCGGATCAGATCTATTATGGCCGCGGCGATGTCCAGCTCACCTGGTTTGAGAATTACGAACGAATGGGTGATCTGATGGGCCTACCGCTCCTGGAACAACCCGAGCTCGCGCTCGATCCCGAGATCTCCGCCCAGATCCTGGTGGAGGGAATGATCCTGGGCAAATCCAACCGGGGCGACTTCACCGGCTACTCGCTTGAGAACTTTTTCAACCCCCAACGCGACGATCCCTTCGGTGCCCGTCGTATAGTCAACGGCCTCGACAGCGCCCACACCATCGCGGGGTACCATTACAAGTTCCTGGAAGCAATCCGTAAAGCATTATGAAGAAAGAAATGAAAATACTGTCTGCATCCCAGCCAGCAGCTTCCAATATAGCTGAATTCCATACACCTGTATCCCATTCTGGTACACCCCAAATTGGTACAATCCAAAATACTGTATCACATCGAACAGCAGCAACTCAAAACACTGCACGACTTGGATCTACTGCTGCACCACTCCGAACTGTACCACTGATCTTGTTTCTCTTAACAGCACTCCTCTTCCTGGTAGGGTGCAAAACCAAACATACCATCTCTGAAAATACAACCATCAAAGTCGACAGCACCGCTCTCTGGAACCTCAACGACAGCCTCTACAAGAAAGAAACGTTGATCACAAACATGCAAAGCGATTTACAGCGCCTCAGAGATGAAAACCTCCGCCTGCTAAATGAGACCTCAACGCACCAGATATCTTATGACACATCCGCTCCCGTGAATCCACAGACCGGTAAACCACCCATCACAAGTGAAGTGATAACCATTTCCAAAAGCACACTTGAACAAACCAAAAAAGAGTATGAAACCCTGCTTCAAACCGTTAACATCGAAAACGAATTCCTCACCCGACAAAACCGCAATCTTCAGCTCACTGTTGAAAAACTGATAAATGAAAACAAACAACTCTCAGAAAAAACTAACTCCACCGGCCTTAACCTCAAACTCTTCCTTTTCGGTCTATTCTTTGGTGTGATCCTCTCTGTTTTGATTTATCTCAATCTCAAAATAAATATCTAACATTTGGGGGAATGAAAATTTGTCGCTTGCAGGCGATCTCCTGTAAAGTTTCATAAAAGTTGAAGCAGGCTACAACCCTTGAGTAACCGACTGTCTCGGTAATTTTTTATCCCAATTGTTAAGTTCTATGGTTTTTTTGTCTGTGTGTAATAAGTTTGTCAACGGTGTCTTTTATGTTGTCAGGTAATTTTCCTTCAAAGTATTCAAAAATTAGTGGGTCGCCTTGTAAATAATGACTAACAAGATTAATCCACTCGTCTATTGTTATTTGTCCATTTACCTTAAATAATTTTCGTGAAAGTGTTTTTAATTGTAAACTGTTCTTGTCGTTATAGTTAAAATCGTTGTCGCGCCTTTGATAATACTCTTCTTCTGTGTAAAAATGAATAGCACCGTCAAAATGTCTGAATGCTCCTGCGTTGTTGTCAAATTCAGCGTGTAAATATTTTACTGGATAGTATTCGTTCCCGTTTTTAATTATTCTGTTTTTGTTCACTTTAAATTCTTCGACTTGAAAAACCTTAATTCCATTTTTAGATGACCATTTGATGTCAAGTGAGTATGTGTCACCAAAAAAGAATTCAATGTCAAACGGTTCAAGTCCAAGTGGTGGACGAAGTTTAACTATTCCTTCTTCAATGTCTGAAATTTTGTTTTTGAATTTCGCACCATACCAAGTGTCAGCTTCTTTATACATAAGATTGTCAACGTTGATTCTTACTCTGTCGCTGTCAATCGCAATGTATTTTTTAATGTTGTCCTTATTGTATCCCCAAAAAATGTCAATAAAGCGCGGTGCAAAATTGTTGTTTTGATAATGTCCTCGCCTGAAATAAGGATGCGCCATTACCATATATTTGTCAGAATAATAATAGCCCGAAGCAAAACGTTCTTTTTTAAACTCTGTTTCTAAAATGCTTACTTCTACTAATTCTTCTTTGTCGGTTGAAATTTTGTCATTTAAAAGATGAACAATATTTTGATAATTTGCAACAATTCCGATGGTCTGAACAAAATCAAAGTTGTGTTTGGTCAACTTAATTTGTTTACTTTCGCAGTAGTCAATGAATGATTGAATAAGGGCTGAGTTTTTGGTTAATTCCTCCATTCGTTCTTCAATTTGTTGCTGTTGATAACGTTTTAATATGTCGTTTTCGTTTTCCATTTCTTAGCGTATGTTCGTGTTTAGTAGCATAGCGTTTTGGCGCTTGGCGCAGTGGCGGATTTCGGAGCACAAAACTGTCAATACACCACAAAAGTTGATGCGAGGTAGAATGTTCAATTAACCACGCCACCCGCCATTGAGCCAAACGCCTGTTATGTGCAGATATTCCTTTAGTCGTTACCATAGTCAAAGTCTGGAAAGTCGCTTACAAGGTCATCAAAACCGTAACCTCTGCTTTTTAGTTCCTCAATCGGGTCATATTCAATTCCATAATAGTCAACAGGGTCAACATCACTTTCTATTGCAAACTGTCCACCGAAATTAGCAACTGAAAGCTCTCCGTTTCCTGATATTTTTATGCCACAACAGAAGCACTTTAGCTCTACTGGAAGTATGTTGTTACTTACAGTAATAACATCAACATTTACTTTTGGCTCGGACTGTGAGATAAACTTTCCAATTAGTAAAGCATCATTATTACAACTAGGACATTTTACCTTTTTACTATTTCCATATAATCTTTCACTAAGAACGAATTCACTTATAAGTTTTGGAGAACTTGCTATTTTTAATTCTTGGTCTTTCTTGTCTAAATCGTTAAATACATCTCTATACTTTTTTATTTTTTCATTGACTTTTGCAATTAACTCTTCTTTAAATTCCGCTATCATTTCCTCTGCAATTTCTGCCTCTTTCTTACCAATAAAGTCTTCAAGTGTCTTGCCTTGAAATTGAAGAAGTATTTTAATTGCTTTGTAAAATTTAGTTAACCAAGAATTTGTAGGGTAGTCTTCAAATATTGGAGTTCCTGTATGGAGTTCTTCATTTCGCATATTAATAAAGGACTGACAAAATTTTTCGTCACTTGGAGTGAAGTCAGGAACAATGATTTGTAATCTTAAAAAAATTGTTTTTGCACCAATTGTTTTGGGAGGTTCTTTACTTGAACCGTAACCGAAAGCGTGTAAAATATTGTGACCCTCTCTCGGGTCGGAAATTAGTGCTGGGTGGATTTTAGACAAGGTGGCTCTTCCAATTAGTTCAAGTCCTAAACTCGCCCAAAATGGGAATAGAGAACTATTGCGGTCTGCAAGAAAAGCTCTTTCCATATATACTTGTCCTTTTGCGAACAATGAGTCATAAGACCAATCTGAATTTATCATACTATGTTTATTCGTTGTAAAATTCTTTTGTTGTTTTCTTCCATCTTTATTTTTGGTCTAAAATGTAAGTCTCTGTGATTATTAATAACAACGACCTTGTTTTTATACCATTGAATTTCTGTTTTGTCCATTTTGGCAAGAATATCAATCATTTTGTCCTCTGCAGGATTTGCCATTTTCATTACTTCCTTGTCGTACCTTAAAATACCATCTTTTAAAATCGGAGAATAAAAGCCGACATCTTTACTTTTTACAAACCAAATGGTCTTTTGAATAAAGTCAATTTCTCCATCAGAGAGTTTTGACTTGTCGAAATGGACTATGACAGTGGGTGTTGGATTTTCAATACTTCCTATGTATCGTAGTAAAATGTATTTTGGAGGAATTTTCAAATAAGCACAGTCTGTATGAATTGGAAATTCCTCAAGTCCGTATCTTTTAGATAGTGAATCTTTTTCTACTTGGTTAGATTCAACTGCCGTTAAAGTGTCAATAAAACTACCACTTTGTCTTGATTTTATTGGTGTTCCAAAAGTCAAAGCAAGTTCAACAAAGTCTTCTTCGTCTTTGATTTCTGTTTCATATATGTTGGTTGTGGTCGTCATTTATATTTGCACATAACGGTTTGGCGGTATGAAACGTTGGGGATTTCGGAGCTACTTCACTATCAAGGTGCACCGAACCTTGATGCGAGAACCGAGGCTCGAATAACCACTTAGCCCCAATGTTTTATAACCGCGTGTGTGCGCCCTGCATGAGCAGAGCGCACCTGCTGCAAGCAACAGTAAAATTTCAAAATTACAAATAATTTTGGTTAAACAATGCTCTAAGCAGGTGTATTTTTCCAGGGGGTGCAAGTCCCTTATGCACGGGGTCGTGCCCGAAGCATTAGCAAGTCGCAAGCTGGTTGTTGGTGACGACAGCAGTGAAGGAAGCGAGACTGCAAAATCCGGTACTGACGAACAGAAACGGTATATGAGGCATAATTGTCTTGGGTAAGCAACCACATCATTGTAACGCCCAAAAGGTAGTTTGTGGACAGATATGTAGATACCGCAGGGATTGGAGGAAGGAAAAAGCTCTTACCGGGGGAGATCTCTAAGCAGTAAAATGTAATGAGAAGTCAGCCGAGGTCATAGTAATTACGGAAAACGAGCCGGCAAGTGATAGAAATCCAGAGAGTCGGAGGTCTCACGAACGTAATGAAGGACTGAACGTTAAGAAGTTTTTAATGCGACATGGATTTTCAGCAATGAAATAGCCTGTAGCAAGCGAAACAGGGCAAGAGAAGATGATTAAATGAGCAAACAAAAACGAAATGGAATTGATCGAGCAAGTGATTAACCGTCACAACATGATGCGTGCATTGCAACAGGTCAGGCAGAACAAAGGTTCGGCAGGAGTTGACCGGATGCCTGTAAGCGAACTATACGACCACCTGACAAAGAACAGGGAAAGTATAGGGCAATCATTGTTAAATGGCACTTACTTGCCACAACCCATTTTGGGGGTAGAGATACCCAAGGGAAATGGGAAGACACGTCTTTTAGGTGTGCCTACCGTGGTTGACCGAATGCTTCAACAAGCCGTAGGGCAAGTTTTAGCCAACCGGTTCGAAATGGAATTTGAGGATTACAGTTATGGATTTCGCCCGAATAAGAATGCCCTGCAAGCGGTACTCAAAGCATTGGAGTATATAAACAATGGTTATCAGGATATAGTAGACATTGACCTGAAGAGCTTCTTTGACGAAGTAGACCACTGCATTTTGCTGCAATTGTTGTATCGCAAGGTAAAATGCCCGCTTACGCTGCGTCTTATCCGCAAATGGCTGCGAGCGCCGATTTTAATCAACGGGAAGTTAGTCAAACGCCGAAAAGGAGTACCACAGGGCAGTCCGCTGAGCCCGATTCTCTCCAATATCATGTTAGATGAATTGGATAAAGAATTAGACAGACGTGGATTAAAGTCTGTCCGCTATGCTGACGACTTTAGCATTTATTGCAAAAGCCAATGGCATGCCCGCAAAACAGGCAACGAGATCTTTCTCTTTCTAAAGAGTAAACTACACCTGCCTATTAATCGGGAGAAAAGTGGAATCCGTCGCCCCGTAAACTTTTCGCTATTAGGATATGGTTTTGTGCCCACTTACAAAAAGGGGGAAAAAGGCAAATACCAGCTGGTGGTAAGCGGCAAAGGATGGAAAAACCTGAAACTAAAACTCAAAGCCATCACCCGAAAAACCACACCCGCCAGTTTCGATGAGCGTATCCACAAACTGAAAGAAGTACAGCGAGGCTGGCTTCAATACTACCGCATGGCAAGTATCCAGGAAAAACTCAAAGATGTGGATGGGTGGGTGCGTAACCGGCTACGTTGCTGTATCTGGAAACAATGGAAGAAATCCGAACGAAGACGGAAAAACCTGATACGTTTGGGCGTTGACCTTGAACACGCATACAGCCACAGCCGTAGCCGAATGGGTACATGGGCGGTCGCGTGTAGCCCTATTTTGAAAACCACCATCACGGTGGAACGTCTGCAACAACGCGGTTACGAACCTATGTTTACTTATTATCAGAAAATTGCTCCATTTCTTAACGAACCGCTGTATACGTGAACCGTACGTACAGTGGTGTGAGAGGCTCTCCCCGTCAGCCAAGGCTGGCGGGGCAGTCTACTCGATTGTGGTTAGTTTTTCTTATCTTAATAGTCCAATCATGCTTCCAAGTCCAATTCCAAAGTATGTTCTATCCTTATTTATTTGCAACATGGGTGAAATTGAAAATCCAAAATACCTTGTAATAGGAAATTCTATTTTAGGGTTGACAATCAGACTAACAGCTTTATGCTCCACATTATCATAGGAGTAATTCTTGGTCACAGATACAGTATTATTATTAATCTTTTTCCAGTTTTCAGGTTCTGTATAAATGGTATACCCCACTCCAAAGGAAAGGTTTGCTCTGATGGTCCCATTTTGATTTATTTTATAAATTCTTCCAATACTTGCTCCAAAATTTTCAAATACGTCAACAGGGCTATTTAGTCCCCAAACTAATATTCCAGTTACACCAGTGGTGAAATCTTCCGGTTGTGATTTGGGCTTTCTGAAATTTCCAGAGTATCCTACTTTGAAAGAGTATTTTTCTTTCAATACATAATTCAAATTCAAGTCCATTCCAACATAATTACCTAAGTTCAATTCACCTGTTGCATATACAGCATTGTTTTCGGCAAATTGAGCATTTGCAAAGTTGAATGAGATAAAACTCATTGCTAATAAGAAAATTTTCTGTTTCATTTCAATCTTTTATTACTTGTTATTTGCTATGTTTTTAATGAATGATGCTGAATATTCAAAAAGGTTTTGTCAAGTATGATTTATTTTAAAATTAACCACAACGCGTTTTTTACGCAATAAATATACTAATTTCGTAAATATCAGATATAAAACATTCGTATATCCTTTCAAATGGAAGGTATTTACAAAAGATTCATTTAATTCAAATGCAGAGGTGGAAACATAAGTTTCTCATCAGTACTAAGCTTATAGATGCAAAACTAACAAATATTTAGACAAATAACGAAAAAAATCAATAATATCTCTCTAAAGTTTAGAATATGATAGTCTACAATCTGAAGAATACTAAATCACTCAGACTGAATTAATCGCTGTATATCTTTTCTCTGGGTTCAACAACTGTATATTTATCTCTCTCCGCTTCTTGGCTGTCAGCTTCACATAGCCGGCAGTGACATCTTTCCTGGTACTATGGCCGACCATCTTTCTAACCACGATTGGGTTCACAAGTAATTCACTTGTGAGGTGGGTGATGTAGCTGTTCCTGGTATAGGAGGTCGATAATTCCGGATCCAGTCCTAGATCATTCGCTATCTGTTTGAGTGATGTGTTGATCGGTTCTAAATTAAGCCCCATCGCGTTGATGATTTTCCGCTCATTATTATCAGTGGGTTCAATGCCATTCAGAAAGGGAAAGATATATCCATCTTGATCATTGTTTCCTTGCCGGTTGATGATTTCAATCATCGGAGGAAGGATTGGCACGTAAATAAAAGTTGGTTTCGCTGTTTTTCTCAGCGTCTTTTCCCGGTGAAGAACGAGTATAATATTTATCGCATCTATGTTCTTATACCTCAACGGAAGAGGTTTCCGAGATTCAGCATGTCTGATGCTAATCACAATTCCTTGTTAGGTGTGATTTTAAGTTATACTGTTATTTTATTCTCTAATAACATATATTGCTCGTCCTTGTGCGAGTATCTTATCACTCGAATCGCCACCAATATAGATTCCGTTGGAGTAATAGCCTGTTGTCCCTCCTGATTTGCTTCCTGTATTGGTTAAAAGCACCCCATTAGCTCCAATCTTGGCTGCTTTTGACTTTATCTCTTTCATTGCTTCATTCATTGCTGCTTGTCTGGAAAAAACAATACCACTGGAAACTTCAATAAGTCCAATACTTTCGTATTCCGCTGGGGGATCGAGATAAATTTTTACCTCATCTGAGCTAATCGGTGATTTTTTCGTCCCGGTAACGATTGTAGAGCCAGTAGCACATCCCAACAGGGATCCAAATAAAAAAAACACAGATATAATTTTAAACACTTGCCCGAAATGATTCTTGTTTGATAAATAAATTTTCTTCATGATGGGATTTTTTATTTTGTGTGGTAAATATCGCTATTTTACTTTACCTCAATGATTACATATTTTGATGCTAATTAGTCTATGCCAAGCTTTTTGTGCATTTCTTGCATTTCTTTTCCAAATTCAATAGAATCTAATACCGCTTTTCGCTTTTCTTCGGGCAAACATTGAATACAGGTTGGATACTTAATGCTTTTATAATATTCTTTACATTTGGGACATTATTCCATGTTGTTTATATCAAAATTATATGCACATTTTTTACACGCAGTAATTGTATCCTCAAAGGAAAGGTATTTAATGTTGTCTTCTAGGTAGAGCAAAAATGCATCCTTCTTTATTATTTCATCATTTTTCTCTTTTACCTTATCTGTATTGTTCTCAATCGATTAATAATTCATTATTTTTCTTTAGAATATCTGCATTTTGGGTAATTTGAACAACCATAAAATTTTCCGTACTTACCTTTTCTCAATATTAAATTGCCTCCGCAACTTGGACAAATCAATTGCTTTTCTTTCTGATTCCTTTCAGATATACCAGTCTTAATCTGTTTTACTAGTTCTTTTTTTGCTTTTCTCTTATCTTTTCTGTCTTGAATATTAATTTTGTTTATCTTATTAGATATGACTTCAATCTCTCTAATCGATAAACATGGTATCCCTTTTTGCCCAATAATAGTTTTATATAGCCGTTTGCTATAAATTACGGGGACTATGGAATTTACGTTTTTGAGTATTGCAGTACCAGCAAAAACAACAATGGAGAAATACTTTATTTTACCGTAATCCGATAGAACATTTTTAATTGCATATATATGACCCCAATTTTGTTTAATCGGATTTCTAAATTTTGTTTTATTGCCATATATTGATTGTGTCCATTTTTCTGAATTCTCATGTCCATAAATCCAACCTGTGTAGTTCTTAGTCTCAATTACATAGATACCATATATAGAGATGACAATGTGATCTATCTGACAGTAACCTCTATTTGTTTTGATCAAAATATCATTTAGACTATAATATTCATCCTTTGGAAGCTTATTCAATTGTCTTCTAACCTTTGCCTCGCCTTTTTTACCTTTTAATATCGGTAGATACAATTTGTAAACAAAAGGTAAGATGACAATAATTAAAAACGCTAACAATAACAATATTTCATCGAAATTATGCAAGGTATTTTTTTATTATAATTATTGAGAGAACTTTATTTTGTTCATCTATCCAATAGCCCAGCTAAACAACGGTTTATTGCTTTTCTTATATCGTCAGCTTCTGTTTCTCCTTGTCCTTCAGCAGTACAAGAACTCATAAGTGTATGTGTTTTAGCGGAAATGAATTGGATCGTAACTTCAATTGTATAGCCACCAAGACCACCGGCGATATTTCTTTTACCGCTTTCTCCATAATTAACGATTAGGGTTTGGTCAATTAATTCTGGTTTTATCTCAGGCAATGCTATGAACCCTTCTTTGGTCAATATCCCGATTATAACATCACTTGGATTGACACTTTTGCTTGATGAATAATACTGTCCTCCGTAAGAAGACCCCGAACTTGAAGTCAAACTATTTGTTGATGCCACATATATGTATTTATAGTTCCCAATAAACTCGTTTTTTACAATTATAGGTGGTTTTAGAATAGCGCAGCTGTTAAAACCAGCGCAAATTATCAATAAAGAAAATAATTTCATTTTTTTCATAGCATTACTTATTTAGTTGACTTATAAGTTCAATCAGTCTTCCCTATTATACATTATTAATACATTTTTAGTAAAAACAAATATAGTAACTATTTTGATTGAACGTAGAATTGAATAAAAAATTAATTTATTAATTTCTATATTGTACAAATTCATTATATAACAGAGATTTTGTCTGAAAATGAGAAAATTACAATCTATAAAATACTAAATCACCCTCCCTGAGTTAATCGTAGCATACCTCTTCTCCGGATTCAGCAGCTTCATATTGATCTCTCTCCGCTTCTTGGCTGTCAGCTTCACATAGCCGGCAGTGACATCCTTCCTTGTACTATGGCCGACCATCTTTCTAACCACGATGGGGTTCACAAGTAATTCACTGGTGAGATGAGTGATGTAACTGTTCCGGGTATAGGAGGTCGATAGGTCCGGATCCAGTCCCAGCTCATTCGCTATCTGTTTGAGTGAAGTGTTGATGAGATCTAAACTGAGCCTCATCGCGTTGATAATTTTTCGCTCATTGTTATCAGTGGGTTCTATGCCATTCAGAAAGGGGAAGATATATCCATCCTGATCCTTGTTCCCTTGCCGGTTGATAATTTCAATCATAGGAGGAAGGATAGGTACATAGATAAATGTTGGTTTCGCTGTTTTTCTCAGTGTCTTTTTTCGTTGAAAGACGATTTCATTGTTTGATACATCGATGTTCTCATAACGCAACCGGCAGAGGTCTCCGAAATTCAATCCGTTGCAGTAGAACATGAATACGAATATGTCACGCGCGGTGGCCAGCGTAACATTTTCTGTCTGGTAATCTTCAATCTTCCATATCTGCTCGATCGATAACGCGATCTCTCTTCTGCCTCCTTCCGGAATGGCATATTTTCCCCTCGACACGCCAAAGGGGTACTTCTCAGCTTCGATATATGGTCTATCGCCTCTGTTATTGTTAATGATTGCTCTCAATGTCCTCATGTAGATTCCCATCGTGGCAGGAGAGATCTCAGTCTCGAACCAAAACTTCTCGCACTCTTCCAGGAACCCGGTGGTGATTTCCTCAAAATTGATCGTATGTTCAATATCCAGGACATCTTTCCCGATGGTAACATGTCGCTTCTCTCTACAGAGTGCGATGAATGCATTTTTATCAGCACGATTTTTGAGTTGCTTGAAATGCTTGAACCGCATCAATGCTTTTATGGTAGCTTTGTATACCCCTGCACTGCCCAGCCTAAATTCACTTTCCAGGTAATCGATCTTATTTTTAAAAGCTTGATTCACGGTGATCTCTTGTGTGTCAATGTTCAGAAATCTTGAATTGAAGGCTGTAAGGGTGAATTGATTTTTTGATGCCAGATCATCGATAATCGGCTTGATTGTAGAGTGAAAGTATTTATCTAACAAGGCCTTTGTCTCAGTGTGTTTTCTCAAATTACGATTTAAGAAAGCATCCCATTCCTGATCATCGTACTTTAACCCGGTAAAATAGTAAGATTGTTTACGCAGAAAAGTAACGCGCCAATAGATTGGTTGCTCATTTTTGTTCCTGCCGTTCTTTATTTTCCGAACCAGTGAAATTTTCACCCCCCTAAATGTATAGTTTATCAAAGCATTACAAAATTAATTGGGTCATACATAGGTCATACAAATGTAGAAAAACATCGAAAAATAACCAAATATATAGATAAAATTAACATTGGTGAAAATCATAAATAGCAGAAAAACAGATAAATAATATATATTGGTAAGAATCGATATATTATGTTTGCGGCCTCTTAATCAATGGGTCGAGGGTTCGAGCCCCTCCGGGGTCACTACAATGCCAAGCACTTGCCGATCAAAATCGGTAGGTGCTTTTTTCGATTTAATGGGTTACTCATTTCACTTGTCTCCGTTTTTTAGTTTTTTACTAAATGGCTTTACATGCGAAAAGACCTTGTTAGATTCGCCTGCGGCTCTCAATCTATCAATATGAAGCTGCCGTCTTTTGCGGGAAGAACCGCTTAAATCTTATTTCAACAGATTCAGTCCATCTTTTGCCGACTGGTCAGCCGGGGAGATGATCAGCACGATATTGAAGAGCCGTTTTGCTTCATTCTTCTTGCCAAGAAAATATTTTGTCCAACCGCACATCAGGGTGGAATAGTAATCGAAGGGATACATGCGTTGTATCTTGTCGAAATAAATCTCTGCCTGCAGGAAATCTTTCCTGTAATAGTAGATATTTCCCAGTGCGTAGTTCACTTTCGAGTTCATCTTGTCGAGGGTGAGGATTTGCTTGTACACCTTTTCCAACTCATCACTGTTTTTCTGTGCTTCCAGTGGATAACAGAGACCCAGCAAGGCTTCCACAGCCTGTGGCTCCAGTTTTACAGCCTGTTGATAAAACTTCTTACTTGTTTCGTAGTCTTTTGAGAGATAATAGAGCCATCCCAGACGTAGCGACTTGTGGTAGTCGTAACCGTTCACGCCGTTCAGTTCACCTATCGCCTTTTCATAGTCGCCCGACGATTCATAACGATAGCTGGCGGCAAATATCTGCGATGGATCTACCTGGGCATTGACACCCACTGAGAGTAGCAGCAGGAGAATAAATATCCCCGTTTTTTTATTTAAAAGTTCCATGACAATGCGATGTTTACAAGGTGATTATTGTATTTGTATGTGGTATAATTGATTTCTGAAAAGGCATATCCCTCTTTTTGCTGCCATTGATACCCCGCGTTCATCGTTATTTTCCTGAGATACCAGGAGAGGGAGAGACCCGCCAGTGCCTTGATAGGATCGTAGGTATCATATACCTGAAACGAACGTTCGGTAATATAATTCAAATGGTTCCCGAGGCTGGCATTTGCATCCAGCCATATTGGTCCCGACAGTTTCATCCCGAAATGCTGAGATAGTATGTATTGTTTCCTGAACCATCCATTGGGGGTGTAAACAAGGGCAGCAGTACTAATCCCATAGAAGTTGAGGTTTCCCAGCGGATAGTATGTAAGCGAGCCTTTTGCCTGATATTGATCTGTTTCCCCGAAGTTGGAATAAGCCACGGCAATTTCCGGGAGCGCATAGGTAAACCGTTTGTTGAGAAAGGCAAGCAGCGAATAGGCTGAAATTCTCTTTCCGCTTGAAGTGTTGTAGGAGAACGGTGCTCCATAGCCTCTTGCAGCACCTTGACCTGTTGCCATGATGGAGATGTTGCCGGGTTTCCCTATGTTGTAATATCCTCCGGCAACCCCCCAGGTTATATTGGAGGGAGAGAAGAACTCCAAGGCTGCGACCAGCTGATGTTGTGAAAGATTGTCTTCCATTATCACCGTTGTACCGGCGGATCGCTGAAAGCGGGTATTATACAGCTGGTATCCCAGCTTGAATTTTGTCCGTTCTGATAGTTTGAACCCGACACCCAGGGTGGAGAAAATCATATTCTGGTATTGGTTGAGCGAGTCAAACCCTACGATAGTATGTGTGCCTGGCCTATTGTCGTTGGTCATATAACCACCGGAAAGAGATATCTTATCCATCACCGATGGGGTATACCCGACAATGGCCTGTGTATGAGGAGCCATTGTCTTGGCGAGGATGGCTGCATTTTCTTTCTGTCCGCTCAGCAGATAGGCATAGTATAGACTCTCCTTCAGAGCAGGATCGTCCGGCGTTTCTGAAAGCGTTTTCTTGTAAAACGTCGCTGCCTTTGCATAGTTCTTCAGCGCATAATAGGCAATAGCCGTACGGTAGTCGAGATAGTAGAAACTGATACCCTCTCGACGAGCTTTACGGCTTGTTCCGATCAGACTCCGGTAATCCCCGTCCAGGTACTGGCGGTAGGTGAGACTGTCGGTCTGCGTCATACGCAGATTATTAATCCTGGTCAGACTATCCATCTGCTCAGGGCGCAGGCTATCCTGAGCACGCAGGGAAGAGATTACCAGGATAATAGTAAGAAGTGTCATTCCCAGTCGATACATAATATCCGTTTTTGTGCGTTAATCTCTATTTTTTTTCTGGTGATGCTCACCGTTACCTCTTTTCTTTGATGTAAGAAATGGAGGAACGATGTTTTCGTCGTAATGCGGTAACCAATTTTCTCCGGATAATGAATATTGTCTGCTTCAGAGAGTACCGACTCGTACCGTATGCGGGTAAACAGAATGAAGGGAGAGAGAAAATCCTGGATCCATTTCGTTCCCACAGGATGTTCTTTCGTAAGCGGTACCCAGTCCTTTATTGTAATTCCTTTTTCATTGGACAGCAGCAGTTTGAAGCAGCTTCGATAAAAAAAGTAGAGGGGAGACGATTTCTTTCCTTCGAAATCGGTGAAATAGAATAGTGTTCCGTCATTCTCGAAGTAGGCTGTCGACCCGGTTTTATCGCAGCGAATGTAAGTTTTGTTATAGGCATCTGTCGCAATTCTCCACAACCATGCTTCATTCTCCTGTTTCACGCGGAGCAATCTGCCCGGCTTGGCCTGCATGGCTTCACTGGCCAGTGATGAAAGAGGTACATTATAGATGATGCTCCCCTCTTTGGGCGTTTCCCCGATACGGAGAACCGGTTTGTTGTCATGTTCTTCAAAAAAATAGCCGAAGGGGTAGGGGTGGGTCATCGCACCTATTTCCGGTGTCAACTGTACCTGGAAATGTAGATGCGGCGCGGGGGAGCGTCCCGAGTTACCGCAGGCGGCCACTACTGTCCCCTTTTTTACATAATCACCGATGCGTACCCTGAAGCTATCCTTCCTGAGATGACTCATCTGTGTATAAAGACCATTCAGATGGTTAATGACAATGCTGTTTCCCCAGTTTTTCTCCGTGTCCACATTGTTGATGGTATTTTCATCGGTGATGTTACTAATCATGTAGACATAGCCGTCGGCGGGGGCCAGCACCGGCTTGTTATAACAATAAAACTCCTCCTTTTGGGCGCATTGTCCGAAGCAGCTCTTTCCCTCTTCGTCGGTAATTACAAAATCGAGGGCTTTGCCCCATTCCCCCAGATGGGTGATGCCCCCGTCATACCCCTGACTCACCGTCCACTTATCGAGAAACGGGAGTTGAAATTTGAAGAGCATGCCCTGACCGAAGCGCTGCATGTAATTGACGTTTTTGTATACTGTCTTCTCGGGATTGTAGTACTGAATGAAGGGAAAGATAAAAAAACGGTTATTGCTCCGTTGTTTAAGAATATACAGTACGAGCATCGACAGCAGGCTGAAGGAGAGGGTATAGGAGGAGATGCCGATACCTGCTATCAGGTTCTCGATACCCGTGTAGAACAGGAAGAGGACAGGAGTGAGCCCTATCACGAGTAGATAGCTGTAGCTGTTGGGGACAATGAAAAAACTGCCGATGGCCATTCCCCAGAAGATGTAGTTGACCCCGGCAAGATCCTGTGTCAGTTCACGGATATCAACACCCATCAGCTTACTGGTCACAAACGCAAAGAAAAAGCCCAGAAAGGCGACTGTCGATTTAATTCTTGAATGGTAAAGCAACGCGATCACCAGTATTGCTCCCACCAGGATACTGTCTGTAAAGAAGATGGAAGCCATTGTCTTCAGATAGTAGTAGAGCATTTGTGGCAGCTGCAGATGATCGAAGACGTGTACGGCATCATACCAGGGTACTTGCATCTGTTCTGCCAGCAACACCGTAAACCGCTCGAACGGCAGAATGGGTATGATATAGGTGAATGTATTAAAGGAGAGATCGACCAGTGCGAGCGTGAACACAAACGGGAGGGTGAGTATGGGTATCTGATGTTTCGCGAACATGGTTTCGAACCATATGGTCAGCATGAAGCCGAGGATAACAGCCAAGATAAAAAGAATACCAAAGGGAAGATTGAAATGAAACTTGTATACCATGCTGATGCCGATAAAGATGGCGTTAAAACCATACAGTCCGGAATTTATTTTCGCTTTGGAGAAGCCAAGCAGATGGGCCAGAAGGTTTGTCATTGCCACGGCGGCAAGGCCTCCTGTACCGAGCCGGAAGTCAAGCATGCTCAGGAGCAACAGCAAAATGCCATATGCATTGTGCTGAGAAAAAAATATCTGGGCATAGCTGTGGACGATGCCGTTCAGGTGTAATTGTCCGTTGGATTGAATCTGCCACCCCATATCTTCTTTACTGCTTATATTCCCTGTCTTAAAGGTTGAAATTTTGCAGATGATCAGGCAAACGCTCCTGTTCCACGATGCTTTCCATTGTTTCGTTCTCGCGTATCAGATTCACCTTCCCGGTCGTATCGATCATCACCACGTTGGGACGTAGTGTAATGAACTGCATCCATTGTGTCATGTTGTATGCACCCACCTCATGGATTACTACCCTGTCACCTCTCTTCAGCAGTGGCAGGCTTACACTCTCGCGGATACAGTCGATATTCATGCACAGCGGTCCGTAAAGAGCCATATCTTCGGCATGCTGTGTGAACTCCTGTGCCGGAGATATACGGTGATTATACCAGAAAGAGGTGAAGAGGATGTTCACACCGGTGTCCAGTATGGTGGCTCGTCGTCCGTCGGAGAGGCGTTTGGTTGCCAGAACCGAGCCCAGCAGATATCCGGCTTCATCGATCAGCGCGCGTCCTGTTTCAAGGATCAGCAGCGGCAGTTCATCGGGACTGAAACCGAAATGCATGATCGTGTTCACGATGGCCTCTGCATAGTCGTCGAAGGTGGGGATGATGTCAACTCCCTGAAGATAAGAGCCCTTGAGCGTATTTGAAGAGCAAAATCCGCCTCCCATATCGATGTATTTCACCTTTACGCCGGTCTTGTTTGCCGTAACCTGCGCCAGCTCGCACAATTTCTGCGTGGCAACGGCATAGGCACCGGGAGTAAGCATGTAGGTGCCGATATGACAGTGAAGGCCTTCCAGGTCGAGGTTCTTTTGGGTAGCGATTTTCATGATGGCATTCCAGGCCTCGCCCGATTCATAATTAAAACCAAAGCGATCCCATTGCGGATAAACGCCCGTATCCATCGTGACGCGGATGGCTACACGTGCTCTTTTTTCTGTTTCTTCCAGAATCTCTATCAGCGTGTATAGCTCGTCGAAGTGATCAATATGAATCAGTGAACGATTGTCGACCGCCCTCATTAAATCATCAGCAGACTTGTCGGGGCCATTGAAGATGATCAGGTTGCCGGGTACGCCGTTTCCCAGTGCTTTCCGGTACTCAAATCCTGAAACCACCTCTGCCCAGCTCCCTTCCTGATGAAAGACACGACAGACAGCATCCAGGTAGTTGGTCTTGTAACTCCAGGCAAACTGTACTTTCGGATAACGCATGGTGAAGGCTTTCAACGCCCGGCGATAGGTCTGACGGATCTTTTTCTCACTGATGACAAACAGGGGTGAACCATATTGATCCATCAGGTCACTGATCGCCACTCCCTCAATCTGTTTCACTGGCCTCTGCTCTGTTCTGCTGCCGAACTTATTCAGTAAACCCGTGTTCAGCTTCTGAATCACCGGTCGTTCATAGTCTGGTTTCATCTTTGTATCTTTTATTTCTGCTACAGGTTAAGTCCTTGCTTATATTACGGTGTGTTGTTGAACGATCTCGTCGCCGGTATGTCACGAGCGGTTATTTCTCACCGGCAGTTGAGATTTTCTCGAATTCAGAGATATCTACAATCATATCATAGGAGTAACGGATAAACATTTTTCCACTCCTATACTGTGTAAACGGTTTTACTTCTTCACCCAGTGCCATCTTCACCAGTGCTTCGGCATGATTCTGTCCGCAGCCGTTTGCCAGGTAAACCCACGCCGGAAAACGGGGATTCATCTCAATGAGATAATACTCTTCTTTCCGGGTCTTGATAAACTCCAGTTCACAACCACCCCGCCACTGACTTTTTTCAATGATATTGCGTGAGATCTCCATCAGCTTGTCGTCCTCCAGCGAGATCCCCGACCAGGCTTTACCCTTGTCGGTGATATAGAGTTTCCTCATCGGTACGGCTCCAATACAGGTGCCTTTCCCGTTGCCCAACGCAGTGACGTTTACCTCTGTGCCGTTGACAAACTCCTGGACAATGACCGGATATCCCCATTTGGCGACGATCTTGTAAAAATAGGAAGATGCCTGTTCAAGGGAAGAGACGATGTAGGCATCGTAGTAGCGGCCCTTGATCACCATGGGATAGTCTATCTCCTCCTCCAGCTTTTTCAGTTCCTGAACCTGGGAGATCATGTGACTGGCAGGCACCCGTACCCCGTATTTCTCGCCGAATTTGTTCAGTTCCGCTTTCTGGCGCTCCTCAAACGCGTCGTGTGAGGGAAGGAAGGTGGCCATGTTGAGCTCCTCCTGCATCCATTGGCTTATTTTGATGAAATTGTGCAGTTCCGCATCGAAATTGGGTATGATCACATCCGGTTTTTCTGCCTCGTGAATATATTGCAGCCGCTCCTTCAGTACCGTGGTGCCGGCAGTGGGTAGCGGTAACTGGTATACCTTGTCTACCAGTTCCTGCATATAGATTCCCGGCTCCAGCGTTTCGTACGAGAGGCCGATGATCCGGACATCAAACTCCCGGCTCTCCTTCAACGCCCGGATCACAGGAATCCCCGGCCCGGGGCTGTCGATGTTGTTCAGTCCGGTAACGCCTACGGTAATTTTACGCCTCTTCATATGCGGTGAGCTGGTAACTCTTAAGCATTGACAGGAAGTCGTTAAGATCTATCTCCGCGGTATTTCTGTCGAGTTCAAATTCTTCCTGAAACGCTTTTAGTATCGTTTCTTCGTTTTCCTCCGCCTTTAGCTTCCGAAGGACAAATAGGCCGGTCTCGTTCACGCTGAAACTGTCGCCCGTGAGCGGGTTGAAGATGAATCCTGTTTCGCTGATGGCTATGTTTTTCCGAATATACACTGGTTTCTATATTAAGAAGTTAGTCGTTACTTCTGCAATGGTTGAATATGTTGAATTGATGCGGTAAATTTATAAAATAATCGGGAGATCACTCCCGATTATGCCATTTTTTATTCCCGTTTTTTCACTCTCTCCGGTCACAGATACCATTGTTATTGGCATCTATAAAATTTGCCTGTCCTCCTTTTCCGTTTCTAAGACCGGCACCTTTTCCCGGACCACGTCCCTGGCCGGGCGTTCCGTTCTCATAATTGTCGCAAACGCCGTTCTTATTGGCATCCACAAAATTCCTGCCACCTCTGCCGCGACCGTTTCTCATGCCGCAGCACATTCCTTTTCCTCTGCCACTGCCGTCAAGGAGGCGTTGCTTCCCGTTGGCATTCGGGTTGCCGGGCGTTCCGTTCTCAAAATTGTCGCAAATACCGTTGTTGTCCTTATCCACAAAAGCGGGTCCTTGCTGAGTGGTGGTAGTCTTCTCCTTTTTTTCCGGCTCCTGGGCTGCGACCAGACCGACAGAGAGTAACACTGCCAATGCTGAAATAAAAATTTTTGTTCTCATTTTTTTCTGAATTTAATTGGTTTATTGTCTTGATATTATTTTACTTTTTCATTCACTTCTGCCGCCTCTACCATACCTGTGTCTGTGTCTTTGACCTGTGGCGATACTGTCGTTCCACTGATAAGCTCTGCCCCGGTTTACGGTACCGTCACGGAAGAGCGGGAGGAAAGCCTGTTGCAGCTGTTCGCACTGTATGGAGTCGCACACTGTTCTCAGCTGAAGATAGAAAGTGTTGGTTATTTTTTTTAGCTCGGCATGGTGACTTCCCACCTGTTGTGAAAGGTCGTTCAGCCGGTTTGTGTCAGGTGTGGGACTGTTCAGCTCCGCAAACATCACGTTCTTCAGGGAATCCATCCCGAAGATCAAATCGTTCGCTCTATATTGAAAGGAGCGATGTGCCTCCCTGAAAACATTCATTTGCGCATCATCGAAACCGAGTGTCTGCCTGAAGTATCTGCCGTTGAGCGGATTCTGCCGGTTCTCGTCGAGCACGGTGGTGACATTGTCACTGTTACTCTCACGGTTCCGGAGGAGTATGGTGCCGATGGTTGTCAGATTAAGCGTCACCAGTAGTGCGATGACCCACCAGAGTATTTTAATCGTTTTATTCATCCTCTCCGAGATTATAATATCCTAAATTTTCAATCTGTCTGTCGTTGATATTCAATATCCTCTCTTTTGTCCCGCTCTTTACATCACTGCTCCCGATAGAAACTCCCAGAAAGGCGACTGCGGCCATGCCGGCTGCAAGTGCAAGGGTCTGCCAGAGCGTGTTTTTTTTTCTCTCCACTTTTTCCAATCCTTCAATTTTCGCCATGACCCTGGTGGATAGGTATGGATTGGGAATCGTCTCCTTTTCACGCCGGATAAACTCGTCAATATGTTGTTCCGTTTTCATTACGACCGATTGTCTTTGTTTGTTTTCGACTGCTTAATTTATTCATGATTCACATGCGTGACTGAATAAACTTGCCCGTTTTATTTTTTATTCACTCCTAAAATAATTAGACAATCACTCTGCCGTTTTCCTACGGGATACTCAGTTTTTTTTTCAGATTCTCCTTCGCTCTTTGCAGTAGCTGCTCTATCGCTCCCTCCGAACGGTTCATCACCGCTGCAATTTTTTTCTGTGGCAGCTCCTCATAACGGCTAAGAATAAAGGCTGTCCGCTGTTTTTCCGGAAGGGAGTCTATCGCCTCTCCGATGCGTTTATTTCGTTCCGCATATTCCAGTTCTTCCAGCGGAGTCTTTTCTTCGCTACGGAGTGAGAAGATGGTTTCCAGGGATTGCAGCAGTCTGTTTTTTCTGTTGCTACGGAGAGCGTTGAGGCTCGCGTTGACGGTAATCCTGTAGAGCCACGTAGAGAATTCTGCGTTGTGCTGAAAGGTGGAAAGCGATTGGTATATCCTGATAAAGACATCCTGGGTGACCTCTTCCGCGTCTTCTTTCGTGTGGACAAAACCCATGACGGTGCGGAATACCTGTTGCTGGTACTTCTCCATCAGGCTTTTAAAGGCAGCATGGTTGCCAGAAATAATATCATTTATTAGTTGTTCGTCCGACATTCAGCGCTGTTTGCAATTCATTGGTATGTTAGACAACAAAAAAACTTCTTTCCTACGGCTAAGGTATAAATAAAATTGTTACCAGTAGATTGGTGATCACAGAATGCAGCTCTATCTCCGGTATAAAAATAACGTCCACAAAACAAAAATCTTATTATCAATATTTTTTCTTTTACAAATCAGCTGCGTTTTTTGATGACAATAAAACGTTAATCGAAAAAGTTGCCGGAATTAATTCTTTAAATTTGTACTTTATTGATATTCATAAAAAATACTATGACTACAAGAAGAGAATTTATCAAAAACGTGGCAATTGGCACTGCAGCAGTATCTGTGGGTGGTGTCTTGCCTGGATTTAGTGCAAAGAGCTATCAAAACATCGTCGGTTCCAACGAAAAGATAAAGATGGGTGCCATAGGTGTAAACTCACGAGGAAATGCCCTGGCAGGAGGATTTGCCCGGGAGAGAGGATGTGAGATTGCTTATGTTTGTGATGTGGATAAACGGGCCATGGAAAAATGTATTGCCAATGTGAAAAAAATTGCAGGCAATACCCCACAGGGAGAGAAGGATTTAAGAAAATTGCTTGAACGCAAGGATCTTGATGCTGTAATCATAGCAACGCCTGAACACTGGCACGCCCCGGCTGCTTTGATGGCGATGAAGGCCGGAAAAAACGTCTACCTGGAGAAACCCACAAGTCATAATCCTGCTGAAGATGAGATCCTTTTACAAGCGGTTAAAAAGTATAACGTGGTGACGGCAACAGGCATGCAGCGAAGATCCTGGCCCAATGTAATAAAAGCCGTTCAGGAAGTGAAGGAAGGTATCATCGGAAAGGTCTATTTCGGAAAAGCATGGTATGTAAACAACAGGCCTTCGATCGGTACCGGAAACGTTACAGCCGTGCCCGATTGGCTCGACTGGGAACTGTGGCAGGGCCCGGCACCAAGGGTAACCAGCTACAAGGACAACTATCTCCACTATAACTGGCATTGGTTCTACAATTGGGGTACCGGTGAAGCAGGAAACAATGGTGTGCATTTTCTTGATATTCTCCGTTGGGGAATGGACTTGACCTATCCTACCCATGTTGATTCTTCAGGAGGCAGATACCTTTATAGTGATGACTGGGAATTTCCAGATACACAGATCGTGAACCTCGAATTTGGAGGCAACAAGCTGATCACATGGGAAGGCCGGAGTTGCAACGGTCGAAATATTGAAGACTCTTCGGTAGGCTGCGCATTCTACGGCGAATCCGGCACCCTGGTGATCGGAGGAGGAAATGCTTACAAGGTGTATGATCTGAAGAACAAGCTTGTAAAAGAGGTAACCAGTGAAATGAGTTTTAAGGCCGGGGATACTACAAATCCCACCCAGCAATTAGACTCGTTCCATTTTTCCAACTTTTTGGACGGCATCAGAAAAGGGTCTACGCTTAATGCCGATATTAACGTAGGATGTATCAGCACAACCCTGGCACATTTAGGGAATATAGCCCAACGCACAAGAACTACATTCGAGACAAATCCCATCAACGCCCACATTATCAATAACCGTGCAGCCAGCAAACTGTGGAGCCGGAAATATCAAAAAGGTTGGGAAATGAAATTATAACCCGTTTTGTGAAAATTCTCTCTCGTAAGTCGCCAGAATCGTGGAACCTATGTGTACATGGATGCTGGATAATGCGGAGTGTTTTCATTTTATGACCTTTTTAGTTTATCATTAATGGATTGGATTGCATTTAAAATAATCATTTCAGAATCCTCAGTCACAGGGCTCGATAATATTTCATACCCCCCTTCACGATAAGCCTTTTTTGTGCCGATATAAAACGGACCGTAATCTCCATAAGCAGCCATTGCCACAAATTTATCAGGAGCCATTGCTTTTGCGGCCAATTGATATTCCACGAATAATTCCCCAGGCATAAAGAATATTTGCGCTTTATTAACAGTAAGGCAGCCAATGTCAATGGCTTTCCCTTCCATTCTGCGTTTGTACCATCCTAATCGCCCCATATTGTTTGCCAGGTAAGTGCCGTCACTTGCCTTCATTTTTTGTTCGATTTCGGCTGTAGCAGGGTTTGCCGGTAATAGAAGAGGCTCCGTTGTCCACTTGACATTCTCTGCGGAAATACGATATTTTTTTGTGTTACCCCAGGCGCGTTCCATTCCGTCAGCCATTCTTTGAGCCAATGCAAGACGATTTTCATGGCTACCGTCGTTGTATTTACCTGCGGCAATATTTCCTCCCGCACCGTTAAAGTGGATATGTAATGCATCAGGAACGGCCAACTGACGCATGTATCGGGCAATTCCGGGGAAATCGGGGTTTGCAATTCCTGTACGGTAATAGCTTTGTGGATGGGTGGCATAAAAACTCAAAACGGCCAACGGTTTATCCCTGTTCCAGAAACTAATTAGTGAGACATCCGGATCGATCAGCCCTTCAGGTTTACCTCTCAGCAGAGGGTCTTTACAAGAAGAACCCCGCATTGTCCTTATTTTACCATCCACCCTGTCTATTCTCCGGTTTGAGGCAACCTCATAAACCGGAGCCTTACCCAGACCTATGTAGCTGACAGGCTGCAAATCTTTGACGGTATTGCTGATTGTATTCTGGATATTTCTTATGAGTACCCTTGCAAAGGAACCGTCAAAGCACCCTGTGGGAATATTTTTTTCTTTTAATAATCTCTCTGCCGTAAAATCACAGATAGGCGCATCATGTTGGTGAACGGTATGCACTGCTACCCGTTCCGGCGTTGTTCCGGCCGCAATGGCCAAAGATTGTTTAAATACCTCTTGTGATTCGTTAGAGATTCCTATCCAGTCAATGGCACATAGCACTATTGGCGTTCCCACTCCTATTAATACAACTCCTTTTGCCCGCAGGCCTACATCAGATGAATTGCTCATCCGATCATATGTCAGCAGACTGCCGATGGGCGGTGTTGCATCTACGTCAAATACGCCGATCATCAACTCTCTGGATAATTTTTCAGGTTTCATGTCTATATGCAAGGACGCATTTTCCTCCACAGTTTGGATGGTATTTGCAGTGGCTGCAATAGCCGTTCCCGCAGTGATGATTGATAAAAACGATCTTCGAGATATATTTTTTGATTTCATCTCATTGTCTGTATTTTAAACTGAAATACTTCAAATTGATTGACAATCTATAAAGATATTCATTTCTTACTGATAAATCTATTTGAGAGATTTTTGTTAGCTGATTATCAAAGATGATTGTGCAAGAAAAATTCACACAATACAGAAAAGCCAAAATAGAAAGAATTTAGGTTTATTTGAGTTTTGCAACGTTGTTGTGGATTTTATCCACCGCGTTGATAATATCGTCCATGTCGGATTTTGATCCGA
The DNA here is from genome assembly GCF_056629195.1 of Proteiniphilum sp. LBM24028. Classification (NCBI taxonomy): domain Bacteria; kingdom Pseudomonadati; phylum Bacteroidota; class Bacteroidia; order Bacteroidales; family Dysgonomonadaceae; genus Proteiniphilum; species Proteiniphilum sp. LBM24028. The sequence continues at coordinate 3,777,967 of NZ_CM152817.1, forward strand.
GCATCAGTCCTCCATGCCAGATCCAGAGGGCTGAGTTAAAAGTCTCAATCAATTCAGGACAGTGATTTTTTTGTTTATATTTTTCAAAATCCAGCTCGTCTGCCGTGTAAAATTTTTTATAAATGTCTGATTTAAACACTTCATGGAGCATCGGTTGAGCGTAGAGCGGATCGTTCGGATAACCGGTGCCCACAGGAACCCCTTCTGCATTGAGCGCCTCAATGAATCGTTTACGGGGAAGCCCTCCGAACTTGTCCTGATTATAAACCATCGCATAAATGTAATAGGATGCGGCGGTTGCCCCTTTGTGTAATTTGACCGGTGTGATACCAGGGTATGCGGAGAGCTTTTCATTCAAGTATGCCCCATTCTCGTTTCTTATTTTATGTTGCTCTTCGAGTTTTTCCATCTGGCATAATCCTATAACCGCTTGATACTCGGCCATGCGTATCTTGTTTGCCAAAATGAGCGCTGAAATGGAACTGATCTGTCCGGACACAGAACCTGACGCGTAACCGAAATTGTGGTACGAGTATAGCCGGTCATAATATTCGGTATCGTCAGTCAGAATCCCGCCACCTTCACCAATGGGCAGGTTTTTCGATGCCTGGAAGCTGAAGCAACCGGCATTGCCGAAAGTTCCGACTTTCTTTCCGCCAATTTCCGCGAGGTGAGCCTGGCAAGCGTCTTCCACGACGAAGAGGTTATGTTCCTTAGCAATCTTCATAATGGTGGGCATATCAGAAGGATATCCGCAGATGTGGACTGGCAGGATACCCTTGGTGCGCGGAGTGATCTTCTTCTTGATTTGTTCGGTATTTATTTGAAAGGTCTCCGGATCAATATCCGCCCATACCGGCATGGCGCCTTTGTAAAGGATCCCAAAAATTGAAGCACTGAACGTGTAAGGGGAACAAATTACTTCGTCACCGGGACCAATATTAGATTGCATCCAGGCGGCACTCAACGCATTGGTACCGTTGACCGTAGAGAGGCAGTGCTTCGAACCGTGCATTTCTGCCCATTTTTTTTCAAATTCTGTCACATTCCGGCTGCGTGACCAGACTCGGTTGCCCATCACTTCGCTCATTTTTGGGTTGAACTTTTCAGCATCCCATTGCGGCCAGTTTTGCCATTTTTTATTACCCCGAACGGGAGTACCGCCGAGAAGTGCGAGTGAGCCTGCCGTATCCCGTGAATTTCCAAAAACGGGTGTAAAATCCGAAGTTGTTACCCCTGCTGTAGCGGCTGCTACCGTACCTGCCGATACGGTTGTTAAGAATGATCTTCTGGTTATTTTTTTTGTTTTCATTGTCTTTTTGCTTATTTATTAGAAATTATTGTTGTTTACTGAAAATCCACAATCATTTTTTAAATCTGAACCTATCTTACATCATATGTCAGGATTTCGGAAATTGCCATGACCTCAGACAGTCAGATTTAAAGTCTTTATCCACTTCAAGCATATCGAACTTTCTTATTTGCTCATCATAAAATAAAGTGGTTCCAACCATGCGTATTCAACATTTAGCGATTTCAACAAAAGTATCGAGAAATCAAAAATAATTATCGGATGATATTGATTCATAATTGATGGCAAAGCGAAAGTCCAATATCTGAGATGAAAATAGAGAACAAACGTTAATTGATATCGCTAATTTGCGAATTTTCAACCTCAAAAAACGTTACAGCCTGTTTTTTGTACCTTGACAGATAAAGTATGACCCATAGAAGATCATCATAACCCTCAGAAGAAGATAAGCTCAACGGATAGAAAGACACAAAATACTTTGATACGTTGGATAAAGCAGAATGGAAATAATTACAACGTTTTCAGAGGAAGCCTTTTCGCAAAATTAAACATTTTTCTTTCTAATTTCAACTTCATTTGTATGATGAATGGAGTTAGATGGGAGGGTATAATCCATAGTAAGCGTAAAAAAACAATTTTAGTTCTGAATAAATTGATACTCAAAGACGACGAATTATAGTTAATGCACAGATAATTGTCTATGAATTGAAGAATATAAAACTCTAATAAACTAGCGTATGAAGTTTGTTTCCTTTCGTCTTAAGTTCCCTGCTTTTATAGTCATATTGTTGTTTTGTGGTAATTTGTACTCTCAGGGTACTTTCACTGTGGAAAAACAAAAAGCCTTTGAAACTGTATTCGGGGATGCCGTTGTACTTGACTCCGTGATAGTGGAAAAGGTGAAAAATGATACGTTGGGGAAACGTCACTATTTGGATACCGATAACGATGGAAAACCGGACGAGGTGTGGTTCATCGATACAGATCCACGCCATAACGATCGCCACCGCCCTATCCTGGTAAGGGTAATAGACGAGAATAATAACCTGGAATACAGCAAGGAGCCAGATAAGCATGGAGATCTTTGGGTGGCCGATTGGAATGCGGATGGCCTGGTTGATGCGGTGATCGGCTACGAGGATACTGATGAAGATGGAGATGTTGACCATATGGGAATGTACTTTGTTGATCAAAGAAATGGGCTCCGGGCATGGTGGCTCATAGATGACGGGGATGATAACCTCCTTGGTTACGATGTCGATTATATTTATTATCAGATTCCCTGCCAAAGCCATACGCACTTTGGCGGGAATGAGAGCTTGATCTCCATGTATTTTGATCGGGAGAAAAAACAATGGGTGCCATTTTGGGAAAACCCTTTCCTTTTTTATGATTCTGATAACGATGGTGTTACGGAAGAAGTAGTCCGGATTGAAGGTGAGGGTGATATCATGCGATTCCTTAGATGGAGTTTTAACGTGAATCCCATCAAGGGAGAATTTCGAAATTTTGATGTTGGGATAACAGCTTGTGCTCCAGGTTGGAATGAGAAAAGTGGAAGAGAGAGTGCATTCACGTTACGTCTCGGTGAAGATCAAACTGAGTCTTTTAAATTAAGAGGGTTTCCAACCGGACAAGTGGTGAAAAGATCAGCGGCCAGGGAAAATTTGAAATCCATTCAATGGGCACGCGTACTGATGACTTGGGATGAAAACGACCTGAACACTGCGTGGGACAGGCCTGGAGATAAGATAGAGAGATGGGAGGGAATTATATCGGTAGGAGTAAAAGAGCCGGGATATCACATGCCTCAAGTAGGAGGCCCCGATTGCGGACCTTTTAATAAACGCTACGAATTGGTGTTACATCCTGCCGGAGCTAACGAGTTTTACTTTAATCCAGCGGATCACAGGATTCATATCAAGAACAGCAATAGAATGTGGATCAACGTAGATTATAACGGTGATCTGCAAACAGATATGGTTTACACGTGGAAAGACATCGATAACGATGGCGTGATGGATCGAGTGGAAATTGACCTGGATGGAGACAGGCAGACGGATGATTGGTATGATTTAGATATCACGGGGATCTGGGACGTTGGCTGGAATTTTAATGATCTTAATAATGCACGTGCTCCCGTATTGCGGGAGGAACCTGAAAGGAAGTATTATTTGATCCAATCCTTGTTTTCGGTCATGAAAAATAGCACTATAGCGTATGAAAAGGATTCAGTCTGGGTATTTATTGAAAACAAATTCCAAGGACAAGGGTATTCGAACGAGTTAGCCATACGCTTGTTAACGAGCGACGAGTCAATTTTGTATTACTTGACCCTGGTGCAAGACCGAGCCATCTTCAATCTCAAGAAGGACGGGGAAGAAAACACCAATTTCTGGAAACGGTTTAACGTGGCACGAGGTAAGGGTGATACCCTCGAAATGGCACGATTGGTAAACGAATTCTTTAACACGGATAATCCTCCCGAGGATTATGATAAATGGATTCAACGGCTCCGAAAAGAAGAAGACAGACCCATGGTCGCCTGGAGTAATGATTGGCTTCCTCCAAACTGGGGATGGGAGTCAGAACAAGCTGCATTCCGGTTTTATGACGGCCATTTTGACTTGTTCGGGAAAAGAATGGATACCTTGATTTATCCCAATATAAAGGAGGGTAAGAGCTACCATCTCGATCAGAATAAATGGGGCATGGATATCCTGCATGTGGGGGCGTCCAGCGGTATCGGCGGTTTGACGCTCTATGTAAACGGGCAAGCTTTCCCCATAAGAAGCACTGCCAAGGAAGGGAACAATATGGATTTTTCCGGTAAAATAATAGAAGAAAGCCACGAGAAAGTATTGCTGGAGTTTGCCATTGAGAACGTGGGTGACCCATCGAACCCCCATACCGTGAAGATACGGCCCGCGGCAATGGCCGGCAGATCCGATTCTCCTATTGAAGTAGTCGTGGAAGGAGGCGATTACAACGATAAGATAGAACTGGGTATCGGGTTGACGAGATTACCCGAGGAAGATTTCTTCTTTGATAAAGACGCCGGGGTCATGGGATCATGGGGTTTTCAGGAGCCTGAAATTGGATGGATAGGAATGGGAATACTATTTCCGGTAAATAAATTTATCAAAATGGTGTCCCTGCCCAACGAGCATCAAGTGATTATTAATTGTGAGTTAAATAACCCCGTTCATTATTCTATCGCAGGGACATGGCTCAGGGGGCATCAGTTTCCATGCTGCCCTGTTGCTGACGACTGGGCAGAGACTTTGAAGAGCTATCCAAAGCCCGACAAATCAAAAGAAGAACCGTTATGACCGTTATGAAACATTTTATCTTATTTGTGCTATGTGGCATTATTTCATTATTGAAACTCATGGCGGTACCCGATGAAGACGGTATCGTGATTGAAAATGATGAAATTCGGTTAGTCCTCACACAGGATGCGAGAGCACACAGCTTGATTCATAAACCTTCCGGAGAAGAGTGCCTGATTGTAGGATCGAATGCTCCCGTTTTCGCCTTGACAGAATATCGGCCTTATGACCCTGAGAACATGTTGACATATGTGGCTAAGTCAACTACTTATCCTGCAAGTAAGGTCGTGCGAAAGGGAGACACCTTATTTGTTGATTTTGACAGGATAGCATATACAGCCATTATCACACTGAATATTACCCCCTACTATATCGGTTTTAATCTAATTCAACTTGATTATTCCCTCGAAGAAATATCCCAGTGGAAAAGGGTAACCGAAATTGATGAATTTACTATCCTTCAATTGCCTGTAAAAAAAAGAGATACTTTTGGGGAGTGGTTAAACGTCGTGTGGGACGAGACTATTGCAGTTAATGTAATAGGCACCAGTCTGTATACAAAAATTGACAGCGAGGATAGAGGCGATCATTTTTTGTTGACGGCCGGAATGGAGAACGAAGTGAAATTGTTGGACGTGGGAGCGGCGTTGATAACTACAAGTAAAAATAAGCTCTTGGATTATTTGGCAGTATTTGAAAAGGACTATGGTCTTCCCCGGGGAGTTGAAAGCAGGCGATCCGAAGCCTATGGCTATTCTTATTATGAGATGCGAGGTTTGACAATCAATAATATTGATCAACACATCGAGTACGCTAAAAAAGGTGGTTTTAAAATGATCGTTATCTATTGGAGTGATTTCGCGAGTTCGTTGGGGCATTTCCCTTGGAGAAAAGAGTACCCAAACGGCATGGCCGATTTGAAGGAAATCTCCGGTAAAATAAGAGCAGCAAAAATGATTCCTGGTTTCCACATTCATTATAATAAAGCAACTTGGAATGACCCGTACTTGCTTCCCGTGCCCGACCCGAGATTAAACTTGTCGAGAATATTTACGCTGGCTCGATCTATTGATGAAAATGCCACTGAAATTGAAGTCGAGGAAAATCCGCGTAACAGCGCGATGGAGAACGGGCGAAGAATTTTAAAAATCAATCGCGAGCTCATCGAATACGAAAGCTATACAACTACCCGTCCTTACAAGTTCACAGGATGTAAAAGGGGACGATTGAAGACGGAACCTCAAAGAGCCGATGGGGGTATCAAGTTTGGACTCTTAGACGTGGATACTTCTCCTCGCTATGTGAGATTCGACCAACGTACAACCATTCAAGATGAAGTTACCGAACGTTTGGGGAATATAATAGACGAAGCGGGGTTCGAGTTTCTCTACTTTGATGGCGGCGAAGACGTGCATCCACCGTATTGGTACTATGGAGCCAAAGCCCAATTAGATATATATAACGCACCCATTACAAAGCCTCTGCTCTCGGAGGGAGCACTAAAGACACACTTTAGTTGGCACATTCTTACCCGGGCAAATGCGTACGACACGTTTAAGCCCGAGGTATTCAGGGACGGGGTGAGAAAATACATGATGAATGGTGCCCAATACATGGCAGAGAACTTCACTTCAGTTAACTTCGGTTGGAATATATACCAGGCTCCCACGCCCTCCTCTGATGGTTACCAGCCGGACATGTATGAGTTTGTATGCAGCAGGGGCGCAGCATGGGATTCTCCCATCTCGTTAGTTGTGACTTCTCCTGATGAACTGATCAATCATCCCCGGACAGAAGACAATCTGGCAGTCATTAAAAAATGGGAAGAAGCAAGAATGGCGAACCTTTTCACGGATGAACAAAAAGAGATGCTAAAAGATCCGTATCAGGAACATATTTTATTGAAAATTGATGGTAACCACGAGTTGCTACCCTACAAAAAAGTTCCTGATTTCGCCAGTGGCGACCCCGACGTTAGTGCTTTCCTGTTTATCAGGGACAGCAAAACATGGGTGGTTTATTGGCATAAAAATGGTGCTGGTCAACTTGAAATACCTATCTCCGGCAAGGCCATGAAAGTATATAATCGCGAGATGACGGCAGAGGATGATCATACGAGATCAGGCTCTGTGCAAATATTACCAATCGACAACAGGAGATATTTAGCGTTTGATCTACCCGAAAGGGAAGTGATTGAAATATTGAGGCGAAGCAAAGTTATTGATAGGGCAGATTAACGGGTACTTACGAATGATCTTTCATGAGACACTGCATTATGTATCTAAATACCCCATCCGGAACGGTAATCGTGTTTGATCCACTGTTCGCACATATTGAGTGCATTCCATTTCGCCCATTTTTGAGATTGCCGTTCCACACTTCTGGTAACAATATCACTAGAGAAAGGAGTTAATTCAGCGGTGGTGAGTTCTTCGTTTGGAGAAATATTGGTTACTTTCATCTTTTCGCTGTCCCACAGAAGTGTTTTCCGTAGTGATTGTAATCTTATCGCCAGATTCCCCATCACAACTATCTCGTTGAAAGGACCTGCAAAGTTGAAATCAGAGGATGCTTTTCCTCCATTTTTGCAGCAATCAATAAAATGTATTTCATGTCTGCCACCTCCTAATGGACTATCAGGGATCCTGTTCAAATTCACTTTGGTTTCAGGAATAAAAATGGAACCGTTTTTATATGCCTTCCAATTTTTACCATAATCCTCCGCGATGAGTGTGGCTTCAGAACCCATAAGCATAAATCCTCCACCGGGATTCATGGGGGCATCTTCAGGAAGATCATAGGGACGAGATGGCATCAATCCTCCGTCATACCAAGTCAATTCTACTTCGGGGAGTTCACAGTAAGGTAAGTTATCTCTGGCAGGAAATTTATAACTAACTTTTGCCGATACAGGAGCACTTTGTGTGTTAACTAGGGATGATGCTGCTTGGAATGCGACAGGCTGCCCCAGTTTTAAAGCGTAATAAGGCACATCTAACAGATGACATCCCATATCGCCTAGAGCACCAGTACCAAAGTCCCACCATCCTCTCCAAATCCATGGATGGTATTCAGGATTGTAATCGCGCATAGGCGCAGGACCAATGAATAAGTCCCAGTCTAAATCCGGGACGGGAACCTTTATGAGCGGTCTTGGCATTCCTTGTCTCCAGATTGGCCTGTTTGTCCATACATGTACCTCTCGGACAGCACCCAAACAACCACTCTGTACTACTTCTGTCACCTCGTACACCGTATCAGAAGAGTGGCCCTCGTTCCCCATTTGGGTTGTTACTCCTGTTTTTTTTGCCAGCCGCGTGAGAAACCTTGATTCCCAAACAGAATGTGTCAGAGGTTTTTGAAGATAGACATGTTTCCCAGATTCCATTGCCGCAGCAGCAGTCACAGCATGCGTATGATCAGGCGTGGCAATTACGACAGCATCAATATCTTTTTGCTTATCAAGCATTATTCTAAAATCTCTATATCGGGAAGCATTTGGATAAGATTCGAAGACATTCTTGGCGTAACTATCATCACAATCACATAGAGCAACAATATTTTTGACCAACCATATTCCTCAGGTTTTCTTTTCCTTTACCCCCAATACCAATTCCTGCTATATTAAGTTTATCACTTGGAGCGACGTGGCCTAATCCTGATATGGCATAACTTGGCAAAATCGTCAACGATACGCCTGTCATAACTGTATTTTTTAAAAACCCTCTTCGTTTCATCTATAACTAATTTTCAGATCAACTTTCACTATACGCATCAAGATTTCGGAAATTCCCAAGGTTTCCGATAAGCCGGTTTCAGGTATTTATCCGCTTCAGGGGTATTGAACGTTCTTGCTTGTTCATCATAGATCAAAGCGGTGCCACCCATGCGGGCTCCAATATTTCCTAAATGAGCGTATTTGGCGCAAAGGCTGCCATTCTCTATGGTGCAGGCAGTATTTCGATTACGGGTTTTGACACATTCCAGAAAATTATCAACATGATTCTGAAGATCCTGATTGTCGGACTTAATCTCTATAGCCGGTATTTTCTCTCCTTCGGGATATATTGCCCAGCTAAGGCGATCGGCTACTAACGTTCCGTTGGTGCCGCGAAACAGCACGCCGTAATTTTTACCGTATGGGCCTGTTTCTACTCCCCCGTTATTTTCCCAAGTCATCATAAAATCCTTGAATTGGTATGTAATATTCATTGTGTCGAAGGTTTCATGGGCTCCTTCCGGATGCAGAAACTTCCCTCCGGAAGCAAAGGTTTTCAAAGGCAAGGTTTTAACATCCATTCCCCACAATCCCATATCCAGTAAATGAACACCCCAGTCGGTCATCAGCCCACCCCCGTAGTCCCAAAACATCCGCCAACGAAAACGGCGTTCGTTGAAAGGTAACGCTGGTGCCGGCCCTAACCACATATCATAATCAAGGGTTTCAGGGGCAGGTGAATCAGGAACAGGAGGTGCCATGGCACCATAATTGAAATTAGCCCACGCGTGTACTCTGCCGATACGGCCCAGTTTTCCCGATCTCACATAATCGATTGTCTCAATCCAGAGTTTGTCGCTGCGTTGCTGTTGTCCTACTTGGATGATCACATCATTGTGTTTATGGGCTACATCGACCATTGCTTCGCATTCGGCAATACTATTGGCAATCGGCTTCTCGATATAAATATCTTTCCCGGCTTTGCAAGCATCGGCAAATTGGAGGCAATGCCAATGGTCCGGTGTCCCAATAATTACGACATCGATATCCTTTCTGTCGAGTACTCTGCGATAATCGGTGTAAAGATCCGGTTTTTTCCCATAAGATGCTGCAATATTTGCCGACCGTTGCGCCAAAACATCCTGTTTGACATCGCACAATGCGACACAACGCACTTCTTTATGCGAAAAAAATTTCAATAAATCACTCCAACCTCTTCTGCAACCTATCAGTGCCACATTGATGGTATCATTAGCCGATACCCGGCCGATGGATGCTTTCGCGAATCCTGGAACTGCCATTCCTGCAGCTAATACGGACGATGATTTGATAAAGTCTCTTCTGTTAATAGTCATTTTTTCGTCATTTTTTTAAGTGATACTACTTCTATGATGAACACGTTGGTCAATCTTTTATTTTACAGCATCCTAACCACGGGAGATATCCGTTTATAATGCTCTAATCCAAATATTTCTAAAACTCACCTCAGAAGTTGTTTTGTCGCGATGCGCCTGTAAAATAATCGGCCCGTCGCCATGTACGCCCTTTCCGCGAAGGATGCTATGGTTTTGAATTAACACGCCATTATGAAGAACGGTAACAGTGGGATAAGTCTGGTAATCCCCGTCTTCGGTAAACGTCGGGGCGACATAGATAATATCATACACATTCCATTCTCCAGGAGGGTTCATGGCATTCACCAAAGGTGGAAACTGTTTGTAAATACTTCCTGCCTGTCCGTCGATATAGGTGGTGTGATGATAACTGTCCAGTATCTGGATTTCATATTTTCCTTGCAGAAAAATACCACTATTACCCCGATGCTGGCTATGGGTGCCATCTTGAACGTCTGTGGGAATTCTCCACTCGATATGCAACTGAAAGTCCCGAAACGTCTTTTTCGTGCGGATATTCCCGAGCTTCTTGTCAACAGTCATGACTCCGTCGGTGACAGGCCATCTGGCCTCTCCTCCGTTGACACTTTCCCATTGCGATAGATCTTTCCCATCAAATAAGATTTCGGCATCTGATGGGGCCTGTGTTTGCTCATCGCTAACGACTCTTCCTGGGGTCACTTCTTTCGGCTGGGGCTCCCATATCTCTTCGGGAACCACTGTCGTTTTTTTATCCGATTGGGGAGCTGCTTCTTGCGCGTGAACAATTGCCGATGTCAACAGAAGTACTGTCAAAGCAAAAATTTTTATAGAACAATCTTGATTCATAATTAATAGGATGTATATTTTGTTAAATAAGAAAGGGATGAAATTTTGTCTATGATTGATTTTTTTTCATTGAGTCAGGATATGAAAGAAGTTGGCAAAAATCAGTCATCAATCAATAAACTATTATTAATGACAGCCAATGTTGATCTGTAACTCTTTTTCAATACTTCTTTCACATTCATCGTATCCCAATACGTGCGATTAAAGAGTTCTATTGAGAGTGCCCCCCTGAAACCCGTTTGGAATAAAAGAGAGAGCACTTTATTGAACGGGCAAACTCCCTCTCCGGGGAACAGGCGGTCTGAATCTTTTAATGTTTCGCGGGGGATAGAACCCGGATAATCATTGATATGGAATATCGGCATGGATTTGCCGTTTATTTGCCATAAGGAATCAAATGAGTTGCCTCCCCTGTAGAGATGATAAAAATCCAGCAACATGGCTGCTTTGGGATGAACTGAGCCGATCGTGATGGCCGCGATATCTGAAAGTTGGTTGAGCGCACCGGATCCCCAAAGTTCGATAAGGGGTGTTACCCCGGTTTTGTCCCCTTCTTCCAAAATAGTGTGGTAGCGGCTGAAATAGTCAGAAAACTTTTCCCTTTCGATTCCTGAAACACCCTGTATAGGAGCAGCAATACAGTATCCACCCAAGCGTGCGGTCAATTCCATATCCTGGCGTATCTTCCGGATACCTTCGGTTCGAAGCGCGGGATCGTCCGCAATCCAGGTAGAAAAAGCAATCATATTCTCCAGTACCAATCCATGTTGTTTGATTTGTCGGTTCAATGCTTCCGGTGTTCCCCCTTGTTTGATATATGATTCTACATCGCTTACCCATAATTCAATTCCGTCGAAACCAGCTTCAGCGCATACCTCTATTTGCTGTTCAACCGGAAGCTTATACCCGCGAATGGTAGAAGTATTCAGGCTGATCCGGAAAGGACTTTTCACTTTATGCGCCTCTCTGTCCGTCTGATTTTTTGGAGAGGCGTAAGATGAAAATCCGCTCAATCCGGCAGCAATTGCTGTCCCCGAAACCTGTAACATTTCACGTCGTGTCATTGGTCCTCCTCTTCCCCTTTCCCTTCTCGGATCACATCCGGACGGGTGTACTCTGATTACTTTTCAAGGTAATTCTATTTTGATCAAGTCTTCTACCTCTTTCCCGTTATGCATAAAACGGGCTAAGGTATATACGTTTCCGGCATCGTCCAGAGCGATAGAATTTACATAGGTAGGGATAGCCTCATCTTCATAAAATACCGGGCCAAGATCCCTGTATTCTTTTTTCGGGATGTCGTACGTCACGAGATGGAGGTTTTCCAACCCTTTTGCCGCACCCATGTTAATTTTATCAAGTCCCGTAACTCTTTTCCCATCTTGGTAAATAGGAGCCCCTGTTAAATAATGGATTACCCCATTTTTGTCAATCATGAATCCAAGATATCCATAGCTGAATTGGTCAAACATCCCACTTTTTTTTGAAGGTTCCGAAGTAATACGATCAATTATCTCAATTTTCTTTTCTTTCGGGTCAAATGTAAACAGGTAACCGGAATTACCATGCACTCCATAGGCTTTGTTTTCCGGTTCATACCAATATATCTTTCTCCAGTTATAACCCATGCTTCCCGCATCGTTGGGGGCATATGAGCCAAAGTAATCGATCCGCAAATCCACGCCTTCGAGTTTTTCCGGAGCCGCCAAAGAAGGGTTGTAATGGTATATATCTCCGTCCCCCGTGGAATAATACACATTTCCATCACGGGGATCCACAAACATGGAACGGCAGATTACCCTGAAATTGTCTGTGCCCAATTGTGTCTCTCCGGCTTTTGATACTGGTCCTAAATTCCGGAGTGTGCCGGTTTTCAAGTCATGGTGGATGAACAATCCTTTTGGCCATGTCAATCCGTATAACTGATCCCGTTCTTGGTCCATCACCATGGTAATAATACCTTCACCCTCGGGGGCAATGGAGAGGCTCTTCAGTTCTTTTGTGTTTAAATCATAAGATACGAAATGTCCCCCGGGATACAATTGGTAACCTTCCGGGGCTACAGTAGGTACATTTTCCGCTCCGTCGATCATTTGATAGTACCCCAGGTGAGTGGCAAAATACAATTTATTGTCTTTCTCATAGAATTCCACATGGCTTTTACCCTGGGCGATATATTTTTGTTGTTTTTCACCTAACGCATCCGATAAATCAAGTAAAAATTCTGTTTTGTCTGAGACTGGATCGTAGCGATAAAATTGCCCGCCAACGTCATGCCTTGTGGATGACAATACATAGTAAATCTTACCGTCGCTTGCTTTGGATATCGCATTGTAGGTATCATGTGCGTCATCAAATCCCGAAAAGTATCTTTTTGCAACCAGATGATCTTGACTGACAGATTGATTTACCATCTTCTTGTCGGTAGTGTTGGTTTGACTGTTGTTGCATCCCACAAAAAGGGGGAGTAACAGCGCAATAGGAACAAAAATAATTTTTCTCATATCTTTATTATTAGTTCACTTTTATATATTTTTGAGTATATGTTATTCTGCTAATTCAATTTTAACCAAATCATCAACTTCCAATCCTTTATGGATAAATCTGGCTACCGTATAGACGTTATTGTTATTCCCTAACGCAATTGAATTCACATACGTGGGGAAGCTTCCGTCTTCATAAAAAACGGGACCGTGATCTTCATATTTTCTCTCCGGAATGTTGTATGTCACAAGGTGTAAATGTTCCAATCCTTTGGGTTTGCCCATGTTTACCTTATCCAAGCCAACTACTCTTTTTCCATCTTCATATATTGGTGCGCCGGTAAGATAATGGATAACCCCATCCTTGATCTTAAAACCCAAATAGCCATAACTGAATTGATCAAACATCCCGCTTTTCTTTGAAGGTTCGGAAGTGATGCGATCGACAATTTCAATTTTCCGGTTCTGAGGATCGAAAGAGAAGAGGTAGCCTGAATTCCCATGTACTCCATAGGCTTTGTTCTCCGGCCCATACCATTGTATTTTTCTCCAGTTATACCCCATGCTTCCCGCATCCTTGGGATCATACGTCCCAAAATAATCGAGGCGGAGGTTGACGTCTTCTAACTTTTCTATCACCGACGAGGATGGGTCATAATAATAAATATCTCCTTCAGAGGTTGAGTAATATACATATCCGGTCGTAGGATCCACCAATAAAGAGCGGCACAACACCCTGTAATCTTCCCCTCTTTTTCCTCTTTCCCCTAACCCGCTGATCAATCCTGCGTTTTTCAGCTTATCATCTTTAATATCATAGTCATAAAAATACCCGGAGGGCCAGGTTATACCATAAAGACGCATTCTCTGCTTGTCCATCGTCATCGCCAGGACTCCTTCATCCGGGACCAACGCCAAGTCTTTTATCTCTTTTGTTTTTAAATCATAAGAGAGGAAATGCCCGCCCGGATATAATTTATACCCTTCCGGAGCATTCACGGGAAGCTGTTGTGCTCCGTCAATCATTTCATAATATCCCACATGGGAGGCAAAGTATAATTTCCCGTCAGCCTCATAAAACTCGGTGTGGCTTTTGCCCTGTGAGATATAATTTTGTGTAGTCTCTCCTAAAACATCCGATAAATCAGCAATGAATTCAGTTTGGTCAGTAGTGGGATTGTATTTGTGCAGCTGTGCCGCCACATCGTGTTTTTGGGAACACAGCACATAATAGATATTACCGTCACTTGCTTCTGAAATGGCATTATATGTTTCATGCGCGTCTTCAAATCCTGAAAAATACCTTTTTGCAATATTTTGTTTGATCATTTTATCCTTTTTTTTGTTTATAAATGGGCTGATTATTTTTTCAATAAGTTCTTATATCCGTCGATGATGATAGGTTCAATCTGTGTGGACCATTTTGCAGGGAAACCGTACACACGCTGCGAAGTATCGCCTTCATACCTCCCCTCTTCAATAACCTTGGCAGAAGGGATATAAGAGACGATATCGTTGGTGTAAGCCATCACAAAAATATCCTGTCCGTATAATTCTTTGAATTGAGTCGCATAAGAGATCAACACTTCCCCCCCCATGATAAAAAGGGATTGATTTCCTATTTTCCAATACTGTATGGGGTAGGGATATGATTTGATAAATGCCCCTTTCATTTGATATTCATCGATCATCCCTTTCGCCCATCGCGCCTGATAGTCAGTGCCCTTTGCTATTTCCTGCATTTCTGGTATCGATAACGGGGTGTCGAACGGAAGATCGATCTCATTGTATTTATTTATCAACACACTTTTCTGAAGATCCATTTTGTCAGATAGTACGGCTTCTACAGAGGCTGCCAGTTGCTTTCCGTATTGTATCGCCAGGGGAAGGGTTCTTCTGGGTAGCGGATTTTGATCAGCACCCGCTCCCTGAAAAAACATCGCTACCGCTCCCGGATACGTTTTCTCCAATTCTATTTGGGCAAACCCCGGATAATCACCCGAAAATTCGTTGGTAGATAATGTGGTAGGGTGACATGCATAGCCAAAAATAACAGCAATTAGGTTTTTATCCAATCCTTCCACTTTCATGACGGGGACAGCGTAGTCGTTGGGGCCATTCAGGCTGGTGACAGAGGTCAGCTGACTTTCCCTGTTATTACGCCGGTTGACTTGGAAACGGGCAGTTCCGTTTTTTGTGTAAATCCTTGCCGGTTTTAAATTACGGATGGATTCCCCGGCTAGTTGAAAAAGCATCTTTCCCAATTGGCTGGTATATTGATCCACTTTCCACCAGTCCCAGTCTTCCATCGGGTAAATATATTTCAAGGCCCTCGAAACAACCGGCCCTGAATGGGAATGAGAGCAGCTTAGCGCGATCTGTGATTTATCCAATCCATACTCTCGTCCGATTCTTTCTCTCAAATCGTCTGAAAAATCCTTAGGGATACCTAATAGATCCATCGTGATCAATAGCGACCGGTTTCCTTTTGCATCTTCCAACATAAGGGCCTTTGCCCACAGATCATGGAGCTTCCCTTCTGACGGAGAAGTCCTGCTCGAATAGCCGGCCATCCAAACCGATGTGGAAGGGGTGATATTTTTACGGGCAACGCCGACCTTCCATATGTCACTGCCGTTAGAAATTTCTTGTTTTGTTTGTCCGAAAGAGAAGAGTGTTCCCCCAAGGAATAAGATAATGAAGACAAGAAAATTATCTGATTTCATCTTTAGTTGTGTGTCTTGTTATTTCTTGAATTTTTTGACAATCTTATCCGCGTTATCATGGATCTTTTCAATTGCATTGGCAATATTATCCATTGATGATTTATTTCCCAACAACAAATTCTGAGTCAGCCATATGGCTTCTTCGTTGCATATGCGATCATTCATCGGACATTGATTTTTATCCAAAAAGCTCCGGTAATCCAGATCTTTTTTATCATATACCTTTTGGTACAATTTAGATTCGAAAGCCGATTGAATGAAGGGTTGCGTATGCAAAGGCGTATATCCCGAGGAGCAGGGGATTCCTTCAGCCCTTAATGACTCAAGGAATAAACTCCGGGGCATTCCCTTGAATTTATCCTTATTGAATAATAATGGATATAGATGATAGACGGCTTTTGTCGTTTCCGGATACAATGTGGCGGGAGAAATGCCGGCTATGCTTTTCACTTTTTCCGATAAATATTTTGCATTCTCCCATCTGGTATTTGTTTCTTTTTCCAGATTTTGCATCTGTACCAGTCCGATGGCAGCCTGATACTCCGTAAATCTTATTTTTGATCCCACCCTTATTCCTCCTCCGCTTACACTGCCCACCTGGGTCCCATAGGGGAGACCCAGATTATGATAGGAAAAACACTGATCCATAAATGAGTCGTCATCACTGGTAATTGCCCCTCCTTCGCCGATCGGCATATTCTTTGAGGTTTGAAAACTGAAACATCCCGCATGTCCGATGGATCCGACTCTCTTGCCGTTCACTTCCGCCAGGTGAGCCTGGCAGGCATCTTCAATTACGATCAGGTTGTGTTTTTTCGCGATAGTCATTATCCGGGTCATATCCGCGGGAATTCCCAGGATATGCACCGGCATGATGGCTTTTGTCCTTGAAGTTATTTTCGCCTCAATTTTTGCGGGGTCTATCTGGAAAGTCTTGGGGTCAATATCCACGAAAACAGGCAAAGCCCCGTTCATCAAGACAGCCTGTATCGTAGCTATAAATGTATAAGGTGGGACAATAACCTCATCACCAGGGCCTATGTCGAATTGGGCTACAGAGGCAATCAACGCATTGGTTCCGTTTACAACCGAAAGGCATCTTTTCGTCCCGATCAGCTCCGCCCATTTTTTCTCAAATTCGGCAGTAACTTTAGCCCTCGACCATACCCTGCTGCGCAAAACTTCCAATACATTGTCATCATAAGCCGGTGATTTCCAAACTGGCCAGTCGGGCCATAAGTCATGATGCGATTTTGCTCCACCCAATATTGCCGGTAACTTTTTATCCGTGTTTGTTTGTCCCCAGGCATAAAGATCATTAAATCCTGATACAGCCAGTATGCTGGCTCCTCCAATCGTTTTTGTTATAAATTTACGTCTGTTCATAAGTTCAAAATAATTTATATTTTACCGGTTTGTATTTTTTGGAAGTGTCGTTATTATTAAATTAGAGCCTTCTTCCAATATTGATTCCAATCTGAAATGTAATTTTAGGTTCCAAGTCGTATTTCATACGTATCCTGGTACATCATTCAATCCGCTGAATATGAAAAACAGTATGAGTTATTTAGCACAATATGCAAGATACCCACAAAGTAACAAAGATATGTAATTGTCATTACCTCCTATAATAATTTGCGAAATGTAATCCTCAAAAGACGTCATAACTTGCGCTATGATTTATTCCTTTTGAATCACACCGTATATTGCGGATGGGAATGGTTTTCATGGATACAACTAATCGATAGTGTCACACCAAATTGTTTTATTGAATAAGTCAATATATTTTTTCTCATTCCTTTTTCCGTGAACAACCACTTCAGAAGAAAGGCTGGGCGATTTCTCTTGCTTACGATCATACCTTTGCAATATGTATATTTCTCTTTATATGGTTTATGCAATGGGATATCGTAGAAGAATATCGTGTCGGCATTGAACACGTAGTGGGTTCTTGTCCTGCTATTACCGTCAGATAATTGTCAATATCTAACGAATCTTTGGAAACACCCAAATCCGTGGCTATCTCAAATAGTATGTTATTTCTGGATAGATTTTCATTAGTCACAGCCCTTTGGGTATTTACGGTATTTGTAGATATTACCTTATTTATTGCTTGGACCGCTTTACTCACTCTCACGTCTATATCGGACATATATACCGGATGAATGGGATGAAAAATTATGCATTCTTTGTCTTTAGATTGAACTATGGGTGAATAAACATAAGCCGCCGAAGGTGCGGATGGCATTATTCTCAATATTTCAGAATTTTTTTGATCTACAAAATTGGAGGGAATTTTACTGATTACATTAAATCTTTCAAACATTAATTCAGCATATGCAGGAAATGTATGGTAATGCCGATAACTATCCTGAGCAACTGTTTTCCCACTCAGGAGAAATAATGTTATCCAGAAATAAACTTTAAAAATGTCATTCTTCATGAAAAACATTAACTCCATGATTTATTCATTAAGTTTCCTTTTTTATCCTAAAATTCATCAAATAACTTCAAATATTTGATTTCGTTCATTTTGTTAGCGAAACTATCCTTGATTAATTGCCGGAGAAAGATCGGAAAACTGGAGCGTCTTTCCCTCCATAGGGTTATGAATCCATAAAGTCCACAACTCATTATCCTTAACACAACGAAATGTAACAGTGAAACCATCCGCACTATTCAGTGGTATTCCTACTCCTCTGAAATTTTCAATCAGTATTGAAGTTTTGTCATGCATCTTCTCGGCTAATTCACTACTAATCTGAATTTTTAAGGGCTCAGGACGATAAGGTGTATATAGTTCATCACTTTTTTTGAGATGGGCTGCTTGTTTGTTGTGTTCCTTTATCCGGTCCTTTGTTTCACGAGAAACTACAGTAGTTAACCAGAAAGAGGTATAGATTGGCGACAACTTGTCCATTAACACAAATTTCAACTTTCTATAGTACGCGTCAAGCAGATTTTGCAAACGTATCACTTCCAGGTCATAAGAATGATCCTGTCGGTTTTTAATAATGTGGTAGCTTCGTTACTTCCCTCGGGAGAATCCTCGAATACAAACTCAACAAAGGAGTTTTTAGTCCCAAAAAACAATCTGTCAATTTCTGATTTATGCTCCAGATTATACATGTTTCCCTCTTCCGCCACTCCCGGGTGAAGCACGTTATATTCAACCGTTTTTAAATATCGTCCTCCATTCGAATGATTTACAGGCTGGGCTATAATTAAATTGGTTGTAAGAGAAAACATGATTGATAAAACAATAGTCTTCATTTTTTCAAATTTAAACGTCTAAATATTTTTCAAAATAATAATGCTTCAAGTTGTATTAATAATAATGAAATACGCCGTCGTAAAAAATAAAGTAATCAATACCTTGATAATTATTTTTAAGGGAAATATCTGAGTTGCCTAGGCTATAACCTTACATATTCTTCATTTTACTAATAAGTATTATCCAATTTATAATTAATCTGATATTGATAATTGGTGTCATAATATTGCTCCGGAGGATTTTGTTGCTCCAGAATGACAAATCCTTTTAACTCTCCCTTGTCATTTATTATTTGTTGTACCGCATGTGGATGGAGATTCCTGTTATATGTTGGGAAGGCATCTCCGGCCAAAAGGGCCATGTAGTTATTCCACACCATTGCACGTGAATTGTTGGTGGCCCACAGATGGTACAACACTCCTTTGTGTGGACTTGGCCCATCCGGATCTTCAAAACTGGCCAAGGGCTGATGCCAAAAAAGGACAGTCTTGTCGTCAGAGAACGCGTAGTCTTGTAAATTCATATTATGTGTATACCATGAATCTCTAAGGATATTTTCTGGTGAACCTTGCTTAATACTCATGACGGAAACACCTTTTCCGTAATACTGAATCCGGGGTATTTCTGCTAAGGTTTTAAAGACTCCCCAATCGGCATTACTGCCAAATCCAACTCCGTGAGTGACGTCAAAGCTGGATGAACTAAAACTCATTTTAGCGAGCCCTCCGGCATTTTGTACCGGATTGGCAATCCAGATAACATGCTTACCCTTATTATAAATCATTTCCAGTACACCGGTTTTTTCATTATACAAATATACCCCTTCTGAACTCTTAGAATGTCCTGAAGGTGCTACCCATCCTGTTGGAGAATATATGCTAACAGGCCCCGTTTTACCGTCTACCGTACAAGTATAAGTATGAAGATACGTCTTCCCTTTTCTAAGACTTGTGCTCCAATACCAATACACTTCCTTAAATGTTCCGGTTTTTTCACAAAACTCTATATTAGAAAGTTGTGCCCACGTAGAATCAGTTAATGTCAGGTGGGCATACACCACGGTATAATTCTTTTTCCCCCCAGGTAACGGAAAAGAGCTTGTTTCCTGGGCTACATTCTGAAAAAGATTAACTTGAACTTCTTCCATTGATTTAGTCAATTTTACGGTAAGAAGCCCCGCACGTATTGTGGAAGATTGGTTCGGCGTTGCATGGACAATAGAATTTTCAAATGAAAAACCTTCTCCGTCAATCTCAACCGTATACGGAGTATCTTCCTCTGTTCTGCTCACCAACACATTGTCAACAGTGATTGAAGTTATTTTTTTAGCATCAACTTTGAAAGCTATTTCTCCCCCACTGGGCGGAAATGCACAATAAGAAGGAGATACGGTTAACATATAACTTTCAAATTTTTCTTCTTTTTCAAGTATATTCTCGCTGCAAGCAATAGAAAAAGCGATAAGACAGAAAAGGAACAAATATTTACAATACATAAGCAATGAATGTTTAGAAAAATAATCCCTGATAAGTTTTCTTAAGCAATAATAGGATACAAAATAAACCGACAATTTACAAACTATCTGATTGAATAACTAAGGCCGGTATCCAACAATTTGTTTAAACAGACTCCATGGCGTTTTATTCTGGTAGTTGTTTAATCCGTCGGTTGTCACATGTAAAGTGGCGTCTTTAATAAGCGTCTCATCAAAAGATCTTCCTCCGACATTTGGCGGGGTAGCTCCTTTCAGAAAATAATCAACTAAGCCCGGAGTGTTCGAAAATGCCTGATTACCAATAGTTAGCAAAGAGGAAGGAAGCGTGATAGAACCCAAATTAATTGCATTAACAAACGAGCGGTATTGAATATCTAGGACACCTTCCGGAATATCAAGCGCAGTGATTGGAACCCAAGCAAAAGAGTACTGTCCAAGCCGGGTTGTTCCAATCGGGATTTCATAGCCTGTGGGATCCTTTGCGCGTGGGAATCGCCATAAGGTCTTCCCGGGATCTCCATTTGATTCTTCAGCTGTATGCTTAAACAAAACACCATCGATTACAAAGAAAGTTGTATTTCTAGGGCTAACCTTAAATTCCTCCAGGTTTTCGGCAGTTGAGAAAGCCAAGTCAGATATTACAGTAACATTGTCAGGTATAGTGAGAGAGGTAACTCCCGCAGTATTAAATGAATTCGGAGCGATTTCAGTTATATCCTCGAAAACGGGATCAGCCGATAAGTCAATACTCTTTTCCTGACCAGTCCATTTCATTAATACCTTACCTTCCAGAACGTAAGAGCTAGTTAAAAAACTCGGGCCACCTCCTTGTGTAAGATAAATTGTATCTACAACCGAAGGTGAATTATTCAACGATATGCTTATCATACCCTTTCTCAATTGGTTTTGATTGGGAGTAGCCGTGATGATGTTTCCTTTGACAGAAAACCCCTCTCCGGAGAGTGTAATAGCGTAGGGAGTATTCTCTTGTCGCGATCGTACAATTTCGCCATTAACCAGTACGGTAGTGGTTTTGATTGCCTTTACTGAAAAAAAATCAACTCCGCCCTTACTTGGAAAAACAATGAATTCTGGTGTAATTGTTAATTCAAAGTTGACCTTTGTCTCTCCTTCAGTTGCTTGGATATCTGGAATATCTTCTTTACAGCCTATAAAACTCATATACAAAACTTGTAGCAGTAATACTTTTACAAGCAGATGGTTCCTGATTGTCATATTATTTATCCTTACTTTTTTATCAAATATAAAATTACTCCGAAAAGTCCGTGCCAGTCATTTCATAAAATTTTTCCATTTAAAATCCAAATAAAATTGGACAATTCATTTTAATTAACTTTTAAATTTTATCTTTGTGTCAGGGTGTTAAGAGGAAACAGGCTCTGCCGGGGAGCAACCTGTCAGCAATAAGCACCCTGACGGTACGCAGTAATGCTACTGGGGGAGGAGTTTCTACCTCCCTTTTTTTGTATTACTGATACTGTCCATATGGCTAAGAAAACCCGATCCTACATCCTACGGTAAACAATCTTTCCACAGCAGACTGTCCGGCCTTGTGGGCGGGAGCTGCAAATTCCTGTATCAGTTTACGATAGGCGGGGGTCACATACTAATTTAAGCAGACTTCAAAGCTGCAACATCATGATAGTGTTTCCCCCGTGGAAAAATTGCTTACACTGTAGGATTGTATGTTAATTGACAACACAAGGCACATATTCCTGTCCATGTTTGAGTACGAAAAATATCCTGTTCACCAGTTTACGGGCAATCTTGACGATGGCCTTCTGAGCGTTCATCCGTTTACGGTACCCTTGGTAAGCCATCGTCATTGCCGGGTCTTTCCTTATGGCTATCCAGGCAGCCTCGATTATATAACAGCGCAACATGGCGTGCTTGCGAACCGTGATGTTACCGTTTGCCTGACTTTCCCCGCTGGAATGACACATCGGTATCAGACCGATGTAGGAGGCCAGCGCATCGGCATTGCAAAACCGCCCGATATCGTCTATCTCGACCGCCAACGACATGGCGGTGGTTATCCCTATTCCCGGGACCGAAGTCAGCAGACGTATTGGCTCCTTGAGTGCATCACTGCGGGATAACGCACGCAGCAGGCGTGTTTGCCCCAGGAGTATGCCCCGCAGGCGTACAAACTGCTCAATATGTATCCCCAGTGCTTCCTTTCCATATTCGGTAGAAAGGAGTACTTCGCGTAGCCATGCCAGAAACCGCTTTGACCAGTTACCCACCGGATAACGTGTGAATTCCTCCGGGATATCTATCCCGTGGAAGCGTAAAAATGACTTTATCCGGTTCTTCTCCCTCGTGGTGTCTTTTACGATCCTGTTTCTCAACCTTATCAAAGAACGCATTTCCAGGGTGGCTATATCCGGCACATAAATACCTTTTAATGTCCCCGACCGTAACTCCCTGGCCAGTTTCCCGCAATCAACCGCGTCGGTCTTGCGCAATTTCTCCTTACTCATGGTCGGCACATCCGCCGGATTGACTACGATATTGTTGATCCCCAATGTTACTAACTTCTCATGTATCCAGAACCCGCTGAATCCCGCTTCATAAACCGAATGATAATCCGCTCCCGGATAATGGGTTGTCAAAAACTTGTGCAGCGATTCCGGACTTGGAGATTGACTGAACCTCTTCAGAACCGAATGTTCCGACAATATCGATACCGACCAACTCTTCAAATGGACATCAATTCCTATATAAATATTTTGTCCTTTGAAATCTAATTTGTTACTTTGCCTTGTATTCATAAGCTATATTGTTTAAGTTAAGATTGTTATCTCTCAAAAACAAAGTTAACTAAAATGATATAGCTTTTTTACTGGACTACCTATCCGTCTTTTCCAAGTTTAAACATAGGAACTAATTTACTTTCGGTTAGTTTACTTCGCATAATTGTCAGTACCTTCTTATTCGCCTCTATCAGCTGTTTTACTGTACCGGCTTTATGCCAATCCAAGATCCGATCTTGGTGGTAAAATGGTTCTATAAATGTCTGATTCTCCAGTAACGCCACAAAATTACCAAATTGGGGGTCTTGCTCCGATAACAAGACGAACCTTGCCTTTAACAGGTCATACTCCTTGATTTGCTCGTTTATCGTTTGTATATATCTGGCAGGGTTAAAGTTGGAAACACTTGTTTCTTTCAATATCTCCTGCACAAAGGCACCTGCTCCCCTGTCCGATACGGACCATTTCTGACCCAACAAACCTGCGATGGTGGGTGCCAGGTCAAGATGATCAAAATAGGTCAATGTCCTTCCTTTGGCGATTCCGTTACCGACAAACAATAGCGGAGTCTTCCAACTGTCTTCGTCCAATAAGGGATGCCATCCAATATTGCTTTGTCCGTGATCTGAAGTCACAATCAGAATTGTCTCTTCCCACATTCCTGCGTCTTTGAGAAATGAAACAAAACGTTCTAACTGCTTATCGGCATTTCCTATAGCCTCCGCATAAGAAGAATTTGCAGCGAAGATATTTCTGTAATAAGGTTTGTCTGCCGTGCTTTGGGAGATGTCGTATCCTCTTTGCCCTGGTCTCTGGAGGTGTACGCGCATAAACACGGGATCCTGGGTTTTCAATATGTTTATGGCACAGTCAACCACTTCCGCATCGGTGAATGTATCATCCATTACGAGCGTAGAAAAACCTCTTCCCACAGACTTGTAGGCTGTTGTATTGACAACAAAGGCGGTCTGCCGTTGAGGTGAAAAATATTCCTGCAACATTTTATTTTCTGGAGACAAAAAGAGCGTTCCTTCATGTAAAACCGGATTTGGAAATGAACAGCTGTTAAACTTGCTATAATCCCCAACCGTAGGATGGTGCGGAATAATTACATAGGATTGTTGGATATAGGTTCCTTGTGGGATAAGGCTGTTAAAAGTCGGCATACCTAACTTTTGAGGAGCTTCCCAGTGAAGTCCGTCGATCCCGAACAAAATCACTCTTTTAGGTTGTGCCTGCGTCACTAAATGAAATATTAAGCAGTTAATTATCACATAAATTATTTTCTTCTTCATTTTGACTGGGATATTAAGGTTGTATCATTATTCTCGCTCGCTCAATCGCCTCAGAATGTCTTTCAAAACAGGGAGCCAATGTGGGTCTCCAGGTTGTTTGCATAAAACCCTTGAGCCTGTCGGGACTGATTATCTTCGAGCAGTACTCGACTGTTTTCTCAAAATTGACACTATTTGAATGGTTGCTCCCAGTTGGAATTTGATCATAGCCATGGGCTTCTAATTGGTCGTACAATCTAACATATTTTTCATGCAGAGGATTGTCAAAATTCTCAAATTGAGATGCATAATACCAATTACTTTGCAGAACAGATTTCGGCATTTTTTCAAAAAAAAGGTTCGGATGATCCCACGCGTAATCAGACCAAATCCATGACCTTGCATTCTGTTTTTCTACCAAATCCACCAAGTAATAAAAATCATGCCACCACAGTTCACCTTGGCGAACAACAACGTTCTGATGATTCCTTTGGTGCCCTGCGGTCTCTTCGTCCATACCTAAATGAAAAAAACGGGGAGAATCAAACAGGCCGCACACTTCTTCAATTAAGTTTTTGCATGTGGTATAATATTTCTCCGAAGAAATCATCCTTTGATAGGGACCTAACCAAGCTTTATGACCAGTCGAGAAATTCAGTTTGGGAATAGGTTCCAACCCCATCTCTCGGATCTTTTTCAACTCTCTTTTTAATTCTGAGGGAGACCAAGCGTATTCCACGGCGATCTCCGGATGGCTATCGTACTTCACTCCGTCTCCGAGGTCAATAATCAACATATTCATTCCGGCACCAGCCATTTTGACTAAGAGCTGATCCCAAACATTTTTGTCAAAAGTGAGGTTAGGGTGATATTTATGAGCCCAAAGATATGCTTCCTGACAATTATCTCCGGTAAAAACAGTATCCTGGTAGGGTAAGGGAGCATGATCTTCCCACATATTATAGCTCAAGTGGAGGAGATTGGCCCATATCAACTCATTATTATTGTTGTTTTTTGTCTCCTTTTTGGAAAAAATCTGCCCAGGTATTGCTGTTGCCACTCCGGCAACGGCTACCTGTTTAATGAATTCTCTACGATTTGTCATTTTATTCAAATTGTTTTAAAACCGATTATTGAACTCTTTGTCGATTAATTGATAGATACTAGTTCTTACCTCTTGAGGAAAGTCATGACCTGCATTGGGATAAAACACCTTTAGGTTTTTTTTTACTCCGAGTAATTCATACGCGATGGAAGCTTTCCGGATACCTATTCTCACCCCCTCCACGTCAAAATTCTTATCATGTAAAGGCGAATTTGAAATAAAAAGACGAGGTGCTATCGATTCGATTATTTCATGAAAATTGAAAGGGATTTTGTTTTGATTCAACTGGTATTTTGTTCTGAAAAGGGGCATATATTTGTCTTGTGCCCAAGGTCCTAATCTTCCTCCGAATCTTTCTGAAGATAGACCGATATCATAGTATTCAAATTGTGTCCACCCACAACTGGATACAACCACTTTTAAGCGGGAGTCAAAAGCGGCAACGAATAGGGCATTATGCCCTCCTAAAGAATGCCCGATGACACCTATCCGACCGGTATCGACCTGATCAAGGTCTTGCAATAAGTCCACACAACGGATATGATTCACTATCCCCTTCATTGTT
Source organism: Proteiniphilum sp. LBM24028 (assembly GCF_056629195.1). Taxonomy (NCBI): domain Bacteria; kingdom Pseudomonadati; phylum Bacteroidota; class Bacteroidia; order Bacteroidales; family Dysgonomonadaceae; genus Proteiniphilum; species Proteiniphilum sp. LBM24028. The sequence continues at coordinate 3,804,250 of NZ_CM152817.1, forward strand.
CCCGATTCATAACGGTCGTGCTCGAAATCGTAATTTTTCAGATCGCCAAAACCTGGATAGTCGGGTGCAATGACGACATACCCTCTTTCGGCCAACTCTTTTGCAATCGCCCTATTTGGTAAATTCCCCTGTCCATCTACTATTCCCTTACCCAAATCTCCCGTCGAATGCAATACAAGCATCGCTGGATACCTTTCCGGACTTTTGCATGCGGGCAAGTATAGATAAGCGGGAAGATCTTCATTTTCAGCAACGGTAAAACTGATGGTATAACGGGTATAATCCTTTGTTTGCGTGCTGTCTTTATACTGAATATTCATTGGAGGCAGGTTCACGAGGCATGGTAATGGCCCCATCACCGCTTGCAGGCTATCCAGTACAGAATCATTATTTTTTCCGGGAAGGAGATGTACTCCTGTCAACAATAAAATAAACCCCGATATGAGTATCTTTTTACACATAAACATCTGTCAACTTATATTACTTACACAATAAAATTGCCTGTCATCTTCCGCCAATCTCCCCTGTTGGTATCGGGGACTTTCACAGGTTTTTCGGCATAAATAGTCTTCTATAATTCTTTAATTCTTATATTTCGAAACTTAATGATATCTCCATGTCCTAAGAAAGCGATATGCCCTTTTTTATACAATAGTTTTGATGTGTCTTTATCAGCGGAGGCATTTTTTATCAATTCATCGATATCAACTTTCAAAATAAGGGTACCATTTAAAAGTACGTGCAGATGGTTTTTATTCATCATAACCTCTTGATAATTCCACTCCCCGGCAGGTTTCAGGTGCCCTCTTTTTGCCGGTGCCCAATGGTAAAGAGAGCCATGGAATTGGTAAGGTTCCAAATCTTTATATTTGGGGTCATAGTCATCCAATATCTGTAATTCTACGCCATCAAATCCCCGAGGAGTATGCACAATTTTGTGCCTTACCCCAAGTCCGTTATTCGCTCCGGGTGTAAGCATGAATTCAAAACGAAAAATAAAATTATCGTACTCTTCTTTGGTATACAAATTCCCTCCAGAACGAATTTTAGGTTGCATTACAATACATCCGTTTTCGACAACGTATTGGTTTGTGTTGTCTATCCATTGATCCATGGAGGTTCCATCGAAAAGAATTTTGAAACCTTGCCTTCGCTCCTTTGGCGATAGTCGAAAAACGTTTTTTTTGGCAGGACTTTCCCGTGTAGTCAAATCTTTCTGAGAATGGCAGGATGTGCAGAGCGAGAGAATAAGAGAAAAAGTGAAAATAAAAAAAATCTGTTTCATTTTATTATTTGTAATTTTTTGGCATTCCATTGAATTGCCTGATTTGTGAGATAGCTTTCATAACTTAACAAGACGGGTGCGGATGAGCGAACGGCAAAAAGAGCATCACCGGCTATCGGGGTATTATTTTTTATTCCATTAATAAAACTAAAATGATGGTCATAATGTCCTCCTTTATATCCTTTTTCAGCACGAAAAACATACTCCCGGGGAGATGCTTTCTCAGGAATATTCATTCCCTGTCTTAATTGATCCAATACCTCAATATCTTTTAAATGTAAGTCGTAGGTCGTCTTTAACGTGACTTTATCCCATCCTACATCCAATGACCCTTTTGAGCCAATAATTTTAAAATCCGTACTGCCCCATTTGTTGGAAATCCCGTCTATATAGTTCGCTCCTAATTGTACCGTAAACTCACCTAGGTTGTTTCTGTCGGGATAATCAAAATATCCCAGCATGATATCCGGCGTGTCACGTAATCCATTGGTATAGTACCGTATTCCGCCAGTTGTGTATATTTTTTCCGGTCCTATTGCATCCATTATATAATGAATGCTGGCCAATACATGTACAAATAAATCTCCTGCAATACCTGTCCCGTAATCACGCCAGCTACGCCAAGAAAAAAAACGTTGGGGATCAAAAGGCCGTTTGGGTGCGTTCCCTAGAAATCGTTCCCACCAGATGGTTTTCTCCGACGTATCGTGGGGAGGGATAAAGGGTTGTAAAACACGTGGAGGAGCCGTGAATTGTCCATCAATAAAATTCACCCGTCCAATTACCCCAGCTCCTATCAATAGACGAGCGGCCCTATTTCCCAACGAAGACATTCCTTGAGAACCAACCTGAAATAATGTTCCATTTTCTCTCTGGGCCTTGATCAAGGCCTCTCCTTCTTCCAGCTTGTGAATAACCGGTTTCTCACAATACACATGCTTGCCCGCATTCATCGCCTCAATGGCTATAGGTTGATGCCAATGGTCAGGGGTGGCTATGATGACCGCATCTACATCTTTCCGGGAAAGAACTTCTTTATACTCCTTGGTAATAAAAATGTCATTTCCCCATTGTTTTTGAGCATCTTGCAATCGTCGGTCGTAAAGGTCGCAAACTCCTGTTAGTTTCACACCTCCAACAGATAAGGCGGTACGAACATCAGAAGTTCCCATTTTCCCTTTGCCGATTAAAGCGATATTTATGAAAGAATTTGGCGATAAATTACTTCTGATTTGTCTTGCAGGATTACTTTTTGAGAATAGTAATGCAGGGATGCTATTTATCATTAAAGCACCACTTGCTAGTTTTTTTAAAAATATTCGTCTGTTTGGCATGTCGAAATTCTCTATCTAAGTAAATGTTCATTATTTATAAAAAAGGACAGGTCTTAATTATCTCAAATACATTTAATGTATCCATACTTATTTGTCAATTTTGCATAGATCCAACTTTAGCATCTGTAATCCGGCTGATTAATTCTCTTTTAACACACATCTTATTTGGTATTGATAATTACCGTCGTACATTGCCTCCGGAGGGTTTTGCTGCTCAACCATTACAAAACCAACTAATTCATTGCCGTCATTGATAACCTGTTGTACCGCATATGGATGCAGATTCCTATTATAGGAGGGAAAGGCACTTCCCGCCAAAACTCCGTTAAAATGATTTAAAATCATAGCCCTGCTGTTATCATAAGATGAATAGTGATAAACGATACCTGTCTCATCAATTCCAGGGATGCTTGATTCTAATTGCTGGTAACGAAGTGACTTCGCATCTTCCGAGAAATGATACTCCTTCAAGTTTACTCTGGTTAAAAACCAGTTTCTAAAATCATCAGGTTTGCCCCGGGCAAGCACTGAATAACCTTTATAGCTAATTCTGGGGATTTCATTTAATTTTTTGTACACATTCCAATCTGCGTTGCTTCCATAGCCTCTGCCATGCGTAATGTCATAAGTACTGTTTTTAAATTCAATTTGCGCAAGTCCCCCATATTCATCAAGGCTTTCCACAACCCAGTTAATACGCCTATTATCTGAATAGGTTATTTCTAAATCACCTGTTTGTGCGTCATAAAAGTATCTTCCTTCTTTGAGTCCTGATTGTCCTTGTGGATTTATCCATCCGGTAGGTGTAAATAAGTAAATCGTCCCGTTGGCTCCTCCCACTGTCCCGTTATAGGTATGGAAGGCTGTTTTTCCTTTTCTCAAATTGGTATCCCAATACCAGGATTCTTCATGAAAGGTGCCTGTGACAGGATTAAATTCAATGTTGGATAATTGTGCCCAAATTCTACCGGAAATAGCAAATCGCCCAAAAACCACTGTATAGTTTTTTTTATTTCCCGGTAAAGGTACTACAGGGTCAATTTTTTTATCCTGAGTCAGATTCACTTTAACATTGTAATCTGATTCTGTGATTTTTACCAATAGCACTCCCGTCCTTGCATTATACGTATTGTTTGCCGAAGCAGTAACGGTGTTTGTGTTTTTATCAATTGAAAAACCTTCACCCGAAACAGTCACATCATAAGGTATATCTTCAGAAACGCGGTCGGTTATATCTCCATCAACCGTTACAGTTGTAATTTTTTTTGAGATGACATCAAAAGTGAATTCTCCCCCAGAGCTATTAAAATTGTAAGTTTGAGGAGATACCTCAATGGAGTAACTAATCAGCACATTCACAATTGGTTCGTCACTACATGAAACGAAAAATATGATGGGGATAAATATCAAGATAAACCTATTCATAAAATCTCTTTGTCTTAAAAATGTTATTTCTTTCGTCTATAATTAGACGAAAGAAATAACAAAAACTGCCTGATGGCTCATTATTCACTGATATCGCTATTCTTCTACTATTTCCTTGAACTGGCTCCATACTGTATGGGCGAGATAATTTTCGCGTGCGCCTATTGGCACATACAGAGTGGCATTGGCTATGTTGCTGGTCGCAAAGGCCGTACCACCTATTGGAGGAGGGGTGTTGCTTTTGACATGAAAATCGGTAAACGCGCTTGCTCCAGTAAACGCCTGATTTCCAATGCTTCGAATGGTGGACGGGAGTGTTATCGATTTTAAACTTGAACAAAGATAGAAGCACCGATAATCCACATATTCAACTCCTTCCGGAAACTCAATTGAAATTAAGCGATTGTACTCAAAAGCATATTGACCAATTCGTGTGGTTCCTTCGGGTACAATGTAATCTGTTCCATCACGCCCTCTCGGAAATTTCCATAATGTTTTTGCAGTGCCTGCACGTCTGAATAAAACACCTCCGATTGTCTCAAAAAAATCATTATCTTCGCTTACCTTAAATTCAATTAATGAGTTTGCAGTCATGAAAGCCCTGTCTCCTATCGTAGTTACATTCTTGGAAATAGTTAAGACTTCTACATCCGTTCCATTAAAAGCATTATTGGGAATAGTGGTAACATGCTCGAATTCAGGATCTGAAGATAAGTCAATTACTGTTTCACGACCTTTCCACAATGTCAAACTTGTGCCATCAATAGTATATGAATTTGGAGAATATCCCACGTCTTGCTTGATCTCAATCGTTTTGGATAAAGGATCGTCGTTCAAGGTCACTGTCACTGTACCAGTCAGAGGTTCTCCTTTAATATTTCGTACCGCTGTAATGGAATTGCCGATAATGGTAAAATCAGAGTTATCAACTGATACAGTATAAGCAGCGTCACTTTCAGAAACATCAACCACTTCTCCTCTCACAGTAGTTGTGATTATTCTAGTTGCTGTTATAGTTAAAGTTGCAGTCCCTCCAGTAGCTGGAAACGCATAAGTTTCAGGAGACACTTCCAATGTATAGGTTGTTGATATATTTCCAATTCCAATCTGGGTCAGTATAATCTTTTCTTGTATGTCAGTGCCTTCTATGGTCACCGTTGCTGTTCCTGTGCGGAGTAAAATCTCATTACTATTTTCAGCCACAATTTTATTATCCTGGATCTTGAATCCATCTCCTTCGACCGCAACGGTATATAAAGCATCTTCTTCTTCCAGATTCACTTTTCCATCCAAAATGGTTTGGGTTTTCTTTGTAGCTTTGATATTAAGCTCAATTTCACCTCCCTCTGATGGAAAAGTATGGGAAGCAGGTGTCGCTTCGAGGACGTAACTTTCACCTATTAAGGTTGGTATATCATCCTTGCAACTCCATATTACAAAGAGACCCAAAAGTACAAGAATATTTACTAATTTTTTCATAATCAAAAATTTAGCATCCATTGATGATTTCTTTAATAATTTCAATAAACAATACTTTTACTCTTCTTCATGATGTTTTTTGTAAACACGCAATTCATTATTCTTCAGTTTCCGGGCTCATTGCATAACCCGGATTTTGTATCAAGTTAGGGTTCGTGTAAAGTTGATGCTGAGGGATTGGCATTCTATACATTCTGGTATGGAAATAACGTGTTTCAATTGTTCTGATCTCATAGCGAACGCTTCCGTTGGCTTGCCAAACAGGAACCTGTGCCTGGATGTTTGTCAATGTGTTTGGATCGATCTTCCACCTCCGAATATCCCAGAATCGATGTTCCTCGAAAGAGAACTCAACCCGTCTTTCGTGCCTTATTTTTTCCCTCATCACCTCTTTTGATAGACCGGGATCAATAGGAGGCATCCCTCCTTCTAATCCCATGTATTCAGCCCTATCCGGGTATTGTGCCCGTGTCCTGACTTGATTAACAGCCCACAAAGCTGTTCTGCCATTTCCCAAACCATCTACTTCCGGCCCAAAAGCCTCGTTCATGGCTTCCGCATAATTTAATAAAATCTCAGCATACCGGATATACGGATAGTTTTGATGTGTTCCACCACCAGCAGGGCTACGTGCGTCCCAGTTAATATTGAGATCCAAATCTGCAAATTTTATACTATAAACATGTGAATAGTAGGGGCTTATTTCTGAAGGATTATGGGCCGGAGTTACGGCTCCGGGTTCTGCCTCCCCAAACTGTGCGACTTTACCCAGAAAACGATATCCATTAAACATGCAATCTCTGTAGAAACGGGGGTCCCTGTGCTTGTATGGATCGTTGGGGTTATACCCTGACTCCGGGTCATCGATAGCGTATGCTTTACCGTTATTGATAATTTCATATTCTTTTATCATGTTATAAGTAACCTGGTTACAGCCGCTTTTCCCATATGCCCCGGCAGGATATAGTTTATTTGGGACGCTGATTGAAGTCATATAAGCACAGGGTTGATTAACATGAATGAAAATTAACTCGGGATTCATCCTTGTAATAAATAAATCCGAAATATTGTCATGTAAGCTATAATGATTCAGATCCATTACAACTTTTGCCGCTCTGGCCGCAGTTTCCCATTTTCCGACATCATATTTGCCTCTGAAGGGAGAGTCTTCTGGTTTGTTGGGATTATTCCACAAGGGACTTGCGGCATATAATAAAATCCTCGACTTGAGGGCGAGCGCGGCTCCTTTGGTCACCCTGCCATAATCATAGGCGGGATGTTCTAAAGGCAATACATTGGCAGCGTCATCGCATAATTTGAGTATAAAGTCCACGGTTTCGTCGAACGTGCTTCTCGGGGTAGTCATTTCATCGGTTATGTCAAATACCCCTTCCACAATAGGCAGCCCACCGAATTGTTTGAGAAGTTCAGAATAATGAAACGCTTTGAGAAATATTGCCTCACCCTTTCGTATCGCACGTACAGAAGCATCGAAGTTAAATTCGGGATCATCGGGAACATCATCGATATGCGATAAGAATAAATCACTGGAACGAATGGCTTCCCATGATTGTGCCCAATCGGCATGTGAGAATGTGTTTGTGCTGGGATTCCAACCTCCTGAATTAAATGTGTGCAACGCCCCGGTAGTCGTTAAATTTGTAGTTCCATTGTCTGTGGCTATTTCCAGCAAAGCATCGCTCCCGCGCCATCTCATCCCCTTGTTCCCTGTCTGGGGAATCACGGGCAGTAGTTGTCCGTAAATGTCGTTCAGAAAGAGCATGCTGTTTTCAGCGTTTTTAAAGACCTCTTCTTCCGTGAGGCTTGATGTTGATTCAGGATCCAGCAAGTCTCCCACATCTGTGCAAGAAATGAAAACAGAGAAGACGAAAGATAATAATAAGAATATATATTTCATAATAATCAGTTTTAGAATGTGATATTAAGACCCAACGCGTAAAATTTTGTCTGAGGATAATAATTGCCCCGGGTTCCCGACGAGTATTCTGGATCCAAGTATTTTATACGATCAAACGTTAATAAGTTAGATCCGTTGATAAAAACTTTCAAATCGGATACACCCCATTTTTGAGTAATATTTTTGGGTACGATATACCCTATTTCCGCGGTTTTTAATCTTAAATACTCACTATTAAGCAATTGGAACGACGAAATCGCTTTTGTCTGGGTTGATGCTCCCAATATGAGTGATGGGTACTTCGCAGTAGCACGGGTATCCAAACCTCTCTCGGGATCATAAACCCAACGGTCCATGTGAAATGGGAGAACGTTTGGGGCAAACTCATATCTTAACTCCGAACTATAGCGTGAACTTACATTAGAGGCACCCTGCCAGAAAGTGTCGAGATAGAAATTCATATACGAAAATGAGAGATTAAATCCATAAATGATTTCCGGAATAGTCGGGTGGCCAATCGCGGCCACATCCCGATCATCGATCACCCCGTCTTCATTCAAATCTTTAAACATCAAATCCCCTGCATAAATTGTTCCTGATGGTTTAGGGACATCGGGGTTTTCCAAATCAACGTAATCATAAAATTTCCCCGTCCAAACGTAACCAAATTCTTGACCGATAGGGTGATCCTTTTGCATCTGGTATGCGTATTCTCTCTGAGCTTCTGCTATGTAATCCACATTACTCCGCGCGAACGTGTAATTGCCTCCAATGGTAAAACCAAAGTCCCTGATTTTCTCAGTATAAGAGAGAGACAACTCTATCCCTTTGTTTGTCACCCTTCCGATATTTTGGGCGGGCAATTTGGAGGAAACAAGTCCCGTATGCGTTGGCACATCAGCTCTGCGGACTAAAATGTTACTTCTTTTCTCTTGAAATACATCGCCAACAAAATTCACTTTATTGTTAAACAAAAACAGGTCGACACCAACATTCGTTTTTTTAGCTATTTCCCATGTTACATTTTCGTTGCCTAAAGCTCCTTCCTCAATTCCACTCTGTGCGATTGGGGTTTCCCCGAAATTGTAGACCTCGTGCCAATAATCGGTCCAACCCGCATTACTAACCTTGTTGAATTCGTACTTGTACAGATACCTGTAGCCTCCAATTTTATCATTACCGGCCGTACCATAAGAACCTCTTAACTTCAAAAAACTTATAAACGCCAGATTATTTTTAACCCAATTTTCCTCTGATATCACCCAACCCAAAGAGAATGCTGGCAATAACGCATAACGGTTCCCTTTTGAAAATTGGTCCGAGCCGTTATATCCCACATTAAATTCAGCGAGGTACTTTGATTTGTAGCCATAGGTTAACCTTCCCGATACCCCCCTGTATGAAACAGGAAGTACGGCATCAGATTCACTCTGAGATTGGATGTAAGTGCCCATGGCGGTGAGTTGGTGGGCTTCAGTTATCTTTTTTTCATAATTCAATGCAGCTTCAAAGCTTGTCCTTCTCGTGTATGGCAAGTTACTCATTGCATTGGTCTTGAATGCTTCTGCCCTTCGCAATGTATATTTATCTGTCTCCGGGTTATAAGAATATAAAGCAGGAATCCTTTCAGGGTTAATCACTTTTCTAACTCCTGAAGCCGCTACTGCACCATACATCCCCCTGAATGAGAGTCCCGGTGTGATAAAATCCAGTTTCTGATTTAATGTGGCATTGGCCTCCAGCGTATTGGTAGATCGATGTCGATATCCTCCCTCTTTTAACGTTGCCATCTTATTCCAATCATCATTCAATCCAAATGCCCATGTTCCGTTTGGATTTTTTATAGGGGAAGCATTGCCAAGCGTTGCTAAAATTGCCCACCAAAACGATCCGTAGTAGCGTTGCCCGGTAGATTCACCATAATTTACATCAATTTTATCTTCTAATCTACCATTCAAATTCACGCCCAATAGTGTGGATTTCGTGATGTTAAAATCAAAATTTGTTCTCAAGTTATATTTGTCATACCTTGTTTCCAGTCCTGGACCAGCTTTGAATGGCCCACCCGCGTGATTGTATTCTCCTGAAATGTAGTATTTAACCGTTTCAGTTCCACCTCTCACGTTCACGTTGTGTTGCTGTTCGTAGAAATGATTTTTTACCATCTCTCCATACCAATCCACGTCTGGATAATTAAGTGGATCATCTCCTGTACGCCAGTGTTCAATAGCTTGTTCCGTATAAAATGGCGTTTCGTTCCCCATATTTCTCCACGCTTCATTATAAAGGACTGCATAGTCATACGCGCCTAATGGCCTGGGAAAAGGAAGAGGCTGGTGCATTCTGAACTGCGAGTTGATGGTGATTTTTGGTCTTCCCAAAGCGCCTCTTTTCGTGGTGATCAGGATAACACCATTCGCGCCCCTGACCCCGTATACTGCCGTAGCAGAAGCGTCTTTTAAGACACTGAATTGATCCACGTCTTCAGGATTTATCCTTCCGAAATCAGACTCCATTCCGTCCACAAGCACCAAAGGTGCCGCATTATTGGGCGTTGCCCTACCCCGGATAAAAATACTGGAATTATCCATTTCCTGGGTTGTGTACCGGTTATCCCCACCACCCAAATTACCATCTCCCAGTCTGGCCAATACGCCGGGCACCCTGCCAGCTATTGCGCTCGTTAAGTTCGTGGGAGCAGCCATGGTTATCTCGTCCTGCCCAATATTTGATATTGCTCCTACCACGCTGGCCTTTTTTTGTTGCCCATATCCAACGACGACCACTTCCTCCAGTACTTCAATATCTTCTTCGAGTATAATGTTAATGACTCGTCGATTTCCTACGACCACTTCCTGCGTCACAAAACCAATGGAGCTAAATGTCAACACTGTTCCTGTCGGAACAGTAATGCGATATTCTCCATCGATATTACTTACTGTTCCCTGTCCTGCTACCCCTTTGATCAAAATATTTACACCAGGAAGCGGGTCATTGTCAATAGCGGATACCACACGTCCTTCAATTGCAATATTTTGGCCAATAAGATGTACTGAAAAAATCAAATTTAATAATATTATGATACTATATTTTTTCATTTTATATTAAATTAAATGGTTACCACCCAGTATTTTGAATTAAATTTTGATTCCTGCTGATTTCCGTTTGAGGAAAAGGATAGAGATACATCTTCGGATCGAATACCCTGTTCTCAACAACAGCTTTACTATAAGAAAAAGTGCCGTCCGTATTTTTGGTTATCGATATTCCATGGACGGGGCTGTTGAGTATTTCAACTGCTATTTTCCATCTTCGGAGATCCAGATGCCGATGTTCTTCAAAGGCAAGTTCAATTTTTCTTTCATGCCGGATGGCATCTCTCATCTTCACTTTATCTCCCGCAGGCACAGTTTGTGATAAATCGATATTCCCCGTAATTCCCGCTCTTACCCTGATCATTTTAATAGCATCACGTGCAGTTAGGCTGAATCCCTTCGGATCGGTGTCAGGTCCATAGGCCTCATTCATCGCTTCCGCGTAGTTTAACAAGACTTCTCCAAAACGGAATAGCGGAAAACAATGGAAAGCCGTACCGGTAGGGGCATTCCACCTTGCGTTCACGCTTAAAAATTTTCGAAGATAAAAACCTGTTCTTGTTGCGTTCGTTCCCTCAAGATCATTTCCGCCGGAGAATGTTTCAATCGTCATATTGTTCATCCATGTTGCCCCATTGTATAAAATACTTTTATAAAAACGTGGCTCCCGGTTTAAAAAAGGATTTGCCGCATGTATCGGATTGTCCCAATCGAAGCGTGTCCCATTAATCATCTCATAAGAGTCCACGAGTTCCAGGGTTGGATTCGTTCCTCCCAATCCTCCGGTGATACTAACCGGTCCGTTCAAGCGCTCTAACGTATTTGTGGCTCCCTCCATGCGTGAAAATATGATCTCACGGTTGTTATTCAATGTATTAAAGAAAGTGCCATAATCGTTGAATAAAGAATAGACTGCGCTCCCGTTCGAAGCGAGGTTTATAATACTGGCAGCAGCTTCTGCCGCATCTTCCCATTTTGAGATGTTGTATGTTCCCCGCTCTAATCCGTCGCTGGGATTTGAAGCATCATTAAATAGAGGGCTTGCTGCGTACAACAATAATCTCGACTTTAGTGCCAATGCCGCACCTTTTGTTGCCCTGCCTAACTGGTTGGCAGCGTACGAGGTGGGAAGAAGTCCACTTGCTTCATCGCACAGGGATGCAATATATTCTACACATTGATCGTACGTGTTTCTGGGAAAACTCAGCTCTTCACCTGCGTTCAACATTCTATCTACGATAGGATATCCTCCAAATCGCTTCAAAAGTTCAAAATTATACAAAGCCCTTAAAAACAGAACTTGACCATATAGGATGTCTCTTCCGTAAGGACCCATAATGAAATCTTGGATATTTGGCCTTATGAGTTCTTCATAGATAAATGTTTTTCTAATAGCATCGTAAGATGAAGAGAACGAGTTGTCGTGCAGCGTAGTTGGACCCCAACTTCCGGTACCCCATCTTTCTGCTTCAGATCCTACGGAGGCATGCACTGCCTCATCAATTGAAGCTGCTACCATCGAATTGGATCCCAGTCGGTTATGGCCTGTGGGAATATCGGCGTAAATATTATTCACAAAACCATTGATTTTGACCGAGTCTCCTAATAAAATTTCGATGGGGGTAAAGTCCACTGGCCGGGAGTTAATGGTGTCTTCAGCACAAGAATAGAACATCCCAAGTATTGTGGAGAGTATTAAACAAATAACTATATTCCTCATAATTGTTTAACTTTTATAATTAAAAACTAATATTAAATCCCACACTGAATGTGCGGCGTAAAGGATAATTCATTGCGCCATCAGGTCCATCCGGATCTTTTGTATTAACATTATCCCACGTGTATAAGTAATTTCCATTGACAAAAAGCCGCAGTTTAGACATTCCAATTTTACTGGATAATGACTTGGGGAGAGTATATCCTAATTCAACGTATTTAAGCCTGAAAAAAGAATTATCTTGCACCCAATATGAACTTGCAACGTAGTTGTTGTTATTGTTTAAGGTTAATCGGGGATAGCTGGCAGATTGGTTCTTTCCAGGAGTCCATCTATTCAGATGATGTTCGAGGACATTTCCTGTTGTGCTATAAAAGTCCCAGTAAGTCCAGCCGGAATTATACGTGGTGCTGCCTTGTGTTCCTTCAAAGAAAACATTCAGGTCGATTTTCTTAAACTCTGCTCCCAGGCTTATGCCATAATACACCTCCGGCATTTTATATTTACCAATAAATGCGATGTCATTTTCATCGATAACGCCATCTTCATTCAAATCTTTATACTTTAGATCTCCCGGCTTTTGCACTCCCAAAAGGGATTGATCGGGAAGCGAGCTAATGTCATCCTGCTCCGTGAAATAGCGATCAAAAACATACCCGAATCTGGAGCCATATGGATTTCCTGTTCTATACATCCATGGATACGCTCTTATCGCCTCATCCTGGTAAACAATTTCATTGACAGATTTAGAATAGTTGAAATTGACGTGATAGTTGAAATCATTGATTTTATCGTTCCACCCAGCCGACAATTCATACCCTTTATTTTTAAACTTACCCTCTGGAACATACACGGTTGCTCCATACATACCTGTAATTGCATTTTGAATCATGATATCGTTGTTATTTTCTGAAAAGAGGTCAAAACCGAGGTTCAACCTGTTATTCCATACACTCAGATCAATTCCGGCATTTAAGATTCTGTTTTTCTCCCACGTGATGGTAGGATTCTCCACTTTGGTTTCTGTGTATCCTGCTTGAGTCGCGGGATTCACTCCAAACGAATAACCCGATCCGCCCGAATATGCCGATAAATAACCAAAATATACTCCTGGCATGTTTGCGGTGATACCATAAGAACCCCGAAATTTCAGGAAATTCACAAAGGAGTTGTTCTTCAGGAAGTTTTCATTTGATACAATCCATCCTGCAGAAAGGGCTGGCAGAAAAGCATATCTGCTGCCTTTGGCAAACTGCTCACTCCCTTGATATGAAAAAGCAAAATCCACTAAGTATCTATCTTTAAAATTGTAGGAGACTTTTCCTTTGGGCCCTTGAAAATTCGCATACAAATCAGAAGAGAGCAGATTATCACTTTGAAACCTCTCGTACATGATAAAAGCGTCCAGGTCATGATCTCCGAAACGATTTGAATAAAGGAGGGAGAGGTAATGCTGATAGTTTCTGAAGTTATAGTCGTAAGCTCCCGAATTACCGGTTTGGGTATCCGTTCCAATTTGATCATAGGTTTTCCCATCCGTTCTCAATTGATATACTGCAAAGTTCTTGGTTCTATAGGTGCGGTAATCATTATAATTATTAAATCCAACCAGTGCTTTTATTTTAAAACCTTTTACAAGGTCTTTTAGATTATAAACCACGTCTGCGAAAGTTGACAATGAAAAATTGTCTTCCATGGTATATCCCTTATGATTTAACATCCCGTAAGGGTTATTCCGATAGTCATTTGTCCCGGCTATAGATCCGTCTTCATTTACAATCGGGTGCGCATTAAACGGGGTTGAATACATGTAGGTAAGCATGCTTTGCGCAAAAAGTCCATTGTTTAAACCAGTGATAGGTGCATTCATTTTATTTTTTTTCGCCCGTATGTCAATATTTACGGATAAATTGTTACCGACCTTGGTTTCCACATTCCCATGCACATTGAATGTCTTTACACTGGAATTCGTATTATAGGTATTTAAATCATCTTCCACATTAAACAGTCCATTGGCGTAATAATAGTTGACCGCCACATAGAATTTGCTATTGTTATTTCCCCCACTAATCCCAATATTGTTTCTTGTTTGGATCGTGAGATCCCTTAGAAACTCTTTACCCCAGTTTACATTGGGATATACATACAAATTGGTTCCATTCTGATAATTGTCCAGCGCTGCCTGGTCGTATCTTAACGTGGCGTCTGGATTATCATTCCGTAATGCCTCGTTATACAAGAGTGCATAATTATACGCGTCAAGGAATTTTGGCTTTCGTCCAAACTGGGAAAATGAAGTCTCGCTATTAAAATTTACTTTCACCCTGCCCGCTTGGGCTTTCTTCGTGTTGATCAAAATTACACCATTTGCTGATTTCAGGCCGTAAAGGACAGTTGCCGCGGCATCCTTCAGCACACTGACACTTTCAATGTCATATGGATCAAGCATTCTTATGTCGTCGGGTCTCCCATCAATCAATATTGTAGTGTTATTGTTTCTAAATGAATGATGCCCTCGCACTACCTGGTCTGATTCCTCGAAACCAGGAAGCCCGGTCACATTTGTCTGAAACATTCCGGTTACTCTTCCCGGCAAAGCATTCAGAATATTTGATATGGGAATATTCTGAATGACGTCCCCCGATATGTAAGACACTGAACCTGTAAGAAATTTTGATTGTTTCGTATCATACAGCAATCGTATCGTATCTTCGCCTTGAAAAAGACTGTTGCGGTTCATTTGCCCGAAACCTTTATTTGTTAAAATTGCATTAAAAATAAAAAGACAGACAATAAAAAGGACTTTTTGCTTATTATTCATCATAAATTAAATATTAAGAAATTAGATACTTGTTTTTTTAATTATTTTACGATAATTAGCGGTATTATTATATATATATATATTTATTAGTAGGTGTTTATCTGAAATTAGTCGTCTTAGAGCATCAATTTTTCCTGTTTTAATTATTTTTTTACGATTACTAAAGATTAATTCTCCTTTATCGCTTTATTCAACATGCAAATAAAGTTGAAATTAGAAAGAAAAATGTTTAATTTTGCGAAATGGTTTCCTCTAAAAACGTTGAAAATACTTCCGTCTTTGGTGAAAGTTGATTATTTCAACTTATACTTATTGTTGATGATCCCACGAAAAAACGGATTTAATCACAAACTCATCCCCGATACCTATATTAGATATCCAGGCCTCATCTCCAACAGACATTGCATCTACGGCTGTACGATGATTAGTTGACAAGGTTCCCCCATATACACCCTCGAGTGTGCTTACCTCCCGGAAGTCGCTATCCAGGAGGGTTGCTCCCGCGTAATCTTTCGTAAAAGTTAAACTGGTATTACTCTTCAATTGGTCTTCCACGATATCATCTATTCTTAAATGGCCTGTCAGCAGATCATCGCTGGTGCGAATTTTTAAGCTGCCATTTATCAGTTCTACATTCTCTATTGGATGTGCCGTTGTCCTGTATGAATTAGTGAAAAAAGCAATACGGCCGAAGAGGTCATTGATGGGAGATTCAATTGTCTTATTCAATTCGACCTGAAACGTGTTGTTTTTAGCATCCACGCTAATTACTTTACCTCGAATCTCCTCGGATTTAAATTGTTGTCCATTAGAGCGAAAATATGATCCCTCACTAAAGAATAACCGGATTAGCTTATTATTTTTAAATGTTGCCACTACATCTGTTGCATCGGTGTGTATATCATATTTTAGTAAAAACTTTTGTGAACCTGTCGGGTCATGGATAACTACATCTGTCAACAGATCCCTGTTGACTTCAACAACATGCCCTTTACCACGATCCAACTGGATTAATTGAGCAGATTTGAACAGGCTATCCTCTCCCTTATGTGGTGCGATAAGGCTGATAAAGGTGCTTTCAAGTGGAATATCATTGTTTGATTTTCTGCGGGCAATCAAATATTTCAACAAATGTTCCTTTCCCCTGGGCTTATCGTAAGCATCTGCTAAAAACACATCCTGATCCGTATCAGGTAATAACAACAATCGTAATCGCGCGTTTTTATCACGGGAATGACGATATTCCACCATCCCATTACCGCTTTTAAGCTTTTGAACGTTAAACAAATGCTGATATCCGGATCCTTGATAGGCAGCGTAACCCGTTTTATGTCCATCATTCTGCAATTTAACATCATCATATATCTTTCCAATTTCAACAGTTGGTCCAGCAAAGGTGCCGGGCAAAATATCACTCCAGCTGCCATTCCGTGAAATCACCTCACCCGGAGGGCCGTGCAATGAATAATTGTGACAGTAACCACCATGGACATGAAAAAAATCGATAAAATAACTCTGTTCATTGTCTGTATCCACCATAGTTATATTACGTCTGTAAATTTGAGCATCTTCGTATGCGGGTGAAGAAGCATTGATGACTCTCGCAAAAGATCCGTCCGCAAAATTATATAGTGCCCCGGGTAGATTCCGTTGTTGACGTTTTTCGTCTATGACGACCGTATTGTGGGAAATCGTGTTTCGTGACCAAGTGTAAATTCCCGGCACGAATACATTCATGGCATCCGGATATCCTAAATCGGGCATCATTTTTTGGCCATTGGCGAAAATTTCGATGTTCAGAAAATCCCAATGAAAATGAGAGACGTGCATTCCGTAGGTAAGAGAAACAGCTGTTTGATCGGATGGATTATTCAATATGCCTAACCCATAGCCGGCAAAAATTCTGGAGGGAGCAGGTGCAACTACTTTTCCACCGGGCAATTTGGGAATCGAGACCAATGGCTTGCGAAATAGGGACGCAAATGAACTAAAGCTTTGTTCTTTAGATCGATTGATCCATTGGAGGTATTTGTCTTCCCCGTAATGATTATATGCGATGTGATAAATATCAGGATTTTTCCCGATAACGCCTCCTAAAACTGAACCACCGTCTCCCAAATCGGGCGTGTATAATTCGGTTGCCACCATTTTTAGAGGGGTGTCAATGAGCCTTTTTAGACGACTCTCAGAGAAAAGGTCAATATTCATTTTTGACAATTTTTCGGCAATTTTCGTCAAATGACTAATCCAGATGGTATTGTATTGAGGAGACTCATACGGCATCCCATCCCTCATCACCTGATTATATAGGGCATATCGCAAGCCGGTTGTAGCTATGCTTGAAGAAGGTTCATTGAGAAGCTGGTGCATTGCTTCATCCGTGCCTGCATGTTGCCGGGACAAGTGCAGGGTGACAAAAGCATTTTGATGCATGCCGAAATTTCCTAAAATCTTTTGTTCTTCAATCGCTTCCAACCCCTCTTCTAAAAGATTGGCTTCTATAAACGCCCGGATATCTTCTCCTGACTTTCCCAATCGTTGCTGTAACATCAATTCCCGGTCTATTTGATCCCAGACCATATCGTATGCTTCCGCGAGATTTATAATCGTATTCGTTTCCCATATGCGGTTCAATATTTTCCCAGGATAACGCTTGCCTTGTTGTCGCATCATCAAGCCATAGCGAGACTGATTTTCATAATCCATTGATGGATAAGCCGATGCAACTCGATATAACATGTTAATAGCTTTCGAGGCATATTGTTGATCTCCCGTGAGGATGTATGCTTGACTGAGCACAGATATACCCGGTAAAATTTGACGATTCCATAGCCATTGATTAGCGTGGGCTACAAACCAATATCTTTCACCTGAAGGTGAGACCCATCCCCATCCATCATCTACATATTCGGTGTCCCATTCTACCTTGTCTTTGAACCCGCTTGAATAATAGGTGACAAAATTATTGGAGGGATATGTCTCTCCACCAACCGGGCATTTTACTTGTAAAGGATGTTTCGGATCGATGATCCAGGGGTAGGCTCCCCTGATTTGAAATATTGAATCCCCATGTACGGGGCAACCTGTTGTGCTTAAGTCAAACGCCCGGGGAACCGCAGCACTCGTTATCAACCGGGATAACTCCTCATCAGTGAAATCCAGCCAGTAATCAGCTCTTTTAAGAATTCGGTCCCGAACAGCTCTTGCCGAAGAATATTGGGCGATATTGTTGATTGCAATATCAACAAGACTGTCGGGATAGATCATTTTTTTGTCTTTCAGCGGGTACAAAATCGCTCTCTCAGGTACCTGCTGAAAAGTAGGAATGATTAAACCATCGTCTGATTGAGCAAAAAAGTTTATCTGGCAGTTTGTAATAATAGCTATAAAGAGCACATACTTCATAATTTGTCCACTATATTGTTTTTTATTAATACGCTGAATCTGTGATCCCGGCATGCGGGATAGCGAGGTAATTATTTGAAATGCATCTTTGATTCTGTTTACCAAAATAATAAAAGAGCTTTTCTCTTTTTCTGTAAATAATTCAGGCTAATACGCAATCATGTGCTTTAGGGATAAAAAATTATCGTTAATCGTTGCGTTAGCTGAAATATCCCAGATAGAGGTTTTCATTTCTCTTAAAGAGAGAATAGAGAGAATCCAACTTTGTGTCCAACCAGTTTCAATACACCATGCTCCCCAACCATGATCAGCATTGGAGCCCCAGTGCTCGAATCTATTATAATCAAAAGCCCGCATCCATCCCCCGTGTACTTCGGGATGTTTCTCGGATTTAACCTGAATTCTTATTAGAAAGTCAGACAGTTTTTCTTCCATTTCCTTGATTGTAGGATCATCAGTTGCATAGGAGGCTTCATGTAAGCCAAGTAAGGCGAAGTTTACAGTATATAGGAGATCTGTAACAGGATCACCATTTTGAGCGATTAAAGAAGCCTCATTCGTCCCGTAAGCTTCGTTCGTCAATGGAGGTGGATATCTTCCCATCTTAATATCTCCAATCTCTTCCCTGATGGCACCACTTTCATCTTGCAATTTCATTATATCGGAAATAACCGTGTTTAAATAATCTCTATTTTTGGGGTTGTCGCTGATTCTTATTAACCAAGATAATGGCAAGATCATTCTGGCCTTTTCTTGTGATAATCCGTTAGTCCAGGTTAGACCATTAGGATAGTTGTCCATGGTTATATCTATCCCTTTTTGTGCTCTATCTAAAAAAAGTTCTTCTCCTGTTTTATGGTATGCCCACAAATAACAAGCCCACAGATAGCTTTCAAAATGCGGTCTTAAATTAATTATATCCCTATCAAAATAATATCTCCAATCATTTTGCTCTTTAAAATTATTAAAACTAAGCAAATTACCCCTAAATCCATTTTTGCCGGTAGTCCGCAACGACCCAAGCAGTGATTTCATAATTAAATCATCCCATTTGTCGGTATCCAAAATCGAAGAAGTAGTTATGGCCGCCAGGAGGAAGCGAGCATTATCATCTCCATAATTAATACCTCGCCAGTATTCATTGTTTATCCCCCATGGAATTAATCCATATGCTGCACTGATAGGATTACTATACTCTCCTTTTAATGCGATTGAATTAAACAGATAGTAATCAAGTAGATTTTCTGCGATTTCGAGATACTCACTATTATTAAATAATTTACCCGCAGTAGCATAAGCCATCGCAGTCTCACTTACACAGTCTCCTCTTTCGAAAGTACCAATTGGTTGTGAGCCGTCGTGATCAATTTCGGAAAAAATACATTCAAAGACACCCAAAGTTCCATCTCCGAATGTCATTTCCGAATCCCATTTAATTTGTTTAATTTCATTTTTTCTTAAAAACTCTAATGTGTCAGTATAATGAGGGGGAATTAGCATTTTGGCATTTTTAAACCACTCAATTCCCAACTTAATACTTTTCTGTTGTGCATCAGCCGGTAGAGGTTCAGTTTTTGAATAGGTTGTTGTAATTGAAGGTTCAAAAATTAAAGAAGATATTCTTGTGTCTGGCAGTAAATATCTCAAAATTTGTTCCCACAATTTACACCAAGCATCATTTGGCGAATATCTTCCAGTAATAAAATTACTTAAATTTGTAAGAGAGATTAGCATGGGGCTGTCCGGCATTTCAAATAAAAGGGGAGATACTTTTTCCGGCAAACCATATATTGCAGAATCAAAGCCAGCCACTTTGGCTGCTACTAAATGAACGTTATTTAAATCTTTATCAACCTCTATATAAGATAATCCATTAAGTTGAAGAATGGTCAAACTATCCAATTCATCGAAAAAATTAGAATTCACAACTACTCTTTGCTTTTTTATTTCTTCTGATTTAATAAAATGAATATTCGGAACACAAGATGGATATTCAATATATGCTCTTATATTTCTTTCTATCAGCAACCGATAAAAGTCTTCATTGAGTGGTGTTTTTTCTTCCGGATAATTTTCTGATAAAATGAGTACAGCACTATTCTCTGGCACTACACTATTGACTTCCGAAAGGTCTTTTAAATGGATGACTTTGAAAGATCGTTGTTCTTCTAAGCTTCTGATTAGGTTATTTATGTTTGAGCTGTAAACATAGAGAACAGGCTTTTTGAAATTCTCACAGCTAAATAAAAGCAAAGAAAAAAATAAGATATTCATGAGATGTTTCATAATCATAAAATATTAAATTGAGTTTTTTGATTCTATTTTTTACGTCTATGATTCAACCAAGAAGATGAATTAAAAGGATGTTATTGACGGGGATCAATTGGATTACACGGGGTAATAAAACTTTTCTTAATACTCTCATAATCGTTTTATTTATAGTTTCCAAGGTTTTCGATACTCGTAGGATAAGTATTTGTTGGCAATATTAGAATTTGTAAATCTTTCATTTATGGCATCCCATTCAAGCCTTTCACGTGTCATCATCGCAATGGTTCCTAAATGAGCTAATGAGGTGGAACGATGACCGATTTCCAATGTAGCCCAAGGTTGTTCGCGTGATTTCACACAATCCAAAAAGTTGCGTATAAGACTAAACGCACTATTTTTATAACTTCCATCTATCAAAAGTGTATCGTCTTTGGACAGGGAATAATCTTCCGGTTCGATCATGGGCTTCCATGTCTGAAACTGTCCGGCACGGGCAGGGGTGATCTTATAGTCATTTTCATCGGTATGCAATGTTCCCTTTGTACCCCTTAATTCGAGGAACCCATGAGGGATAAAACTGCCGGTGCTTGCCTCCAGGATGCTTAATGTAACCAGTACGCCTGATTTGAATTCGTAGGTGACATGCATCGTGTCGGGAATCGTGCGGTCATCGTCTACCACGTATTTTCCACCGTGTGCACTGACGGCGACGGGAGCTTCTTCATTTAGCAACCAGCGGAGCAGGTCTAAATAGTGTACCCCGTTATTCGATATCTGGTTGGCGTAGTCTTCCCACCAACGGAACATGTAAGGGGCAATATTATATTGATAGGGTCTGTATGCCCTGGGTCCCAGCCACATGTCCCAGTCAAAGTTGGCGGGAGGAGTCTCAGGTTGCAATTTCCCGATCCCATTAGGATACATGTTGCTCACGTGGCATGCCGTGCCAAAGGTTATTTTACCAATTTTCCCGGCAGGTATCTCTTTCGCTAATTTTTGAAAGGTAGGCGCGCCCCGCCTGTTCAATCCAACGGTCACTATTTGCCTGCTGCTATTGCCTACTTCAACCATTCTCCGGCCTTCAGCGATTGTTTTCGATAGGGGTTTTTCAACAAAGACATCTTTTCCGGCGTTGATGGCATCAATTGTCTGTAAAGCGTGCCAATGATCCGGGGTGGCGATGCATACCGCGTCGATGCTTTGGTCTTCCAGCATGAGGCGATAGTCCTTGAATTGTTTGACATCCTTAGGGAATTTCTCTCCCATTTTGGGGATGCGGTTTCCCATATCTTTTTTATACCGATCCAGAACGGTTGAATAGTCGCGCGTTACATACGGTTCATATACATCACAAAGTGCTGCCACTTCACAATCAGGCTGCTCCATAAATAGCTGCAGGAGCTGTGTTCCCCGGTTGCCGACTCCAATGAAGCCGACGCGCACTTTGTCGTTTGCGTCGATAACTCTTTTTTTTGTGTCCATAATTGGTGCGGCCACTGATTTATGTGCCACTCCGGAAATCGATAAACCGGCAGCAGCCAGGGTCGATTTTTTGAGAAAATCCCTTCGCGTTGTTTTTTCTTTCATGATTTATTTTTTTACGTGATAACTTATTGAATAAACATTGCCTCGTAATGAGGTATGGGATCGAAGATACCTCC
The DNA here is from genome assembly GCF_056629195.1 of Proteiniphilum sp. LBM24028. Classification (NCBI taxonomy): domain Bacteria; kingdom Pseudomonadati; phylum Bacteroidota; class Bacteroidia; order Bacteroidales; family Dysgonomonadaceae; genus Proteiniphilum; species Proteiniphilum sp. LBM24028. The sequence goes on from NZ_CM152817.1 coordinate 3,826,661, forward strand.
TCCATTGTTGAAAAATTCAGCGTTTGTATGGTAAAATCCTTCTCTTACATTAACCCACGAGGCCTCGTGCTTGGGGTAGTATTGCCGCATCTGGTCCCAGTTTACATAATTTTGATGCCCATTGCTCTCAACCAAGCCGAGATTTTCTAATCCGGGAAACGAATTTAATCGGGCTGCAATATTTTTATTCCATTCCACCAATACGGGATTGACTGTTAAATCAGCGCAGAAACAGGGAATATTCCTATCCGTAGCAGCCTTTGCTATTTTCAGTGTCATGCTCAGTGTTTTAGCTATGGGTTTGAGTGCTACTGCTCGGTATCCCATTTGGATCCGCTCAATCGTGTCTTGGTCTGTATGCGCGCTCTCATCTGCTGCCAGTCGTACCGGAATATCCGATACGTCGATCTTCAATTCTTCCGGGAAAGGCTCTTCGATTACTACGATTTGATCAAATGCCCCAATCCCTTCGGCATAATCTAAAAACTGATTGAAAAGCTCCTTTGTTTCGTACCTGCCGTTGGCATCAAAATAGTACGGGAGCTTTCCATTACGTGTATAGGGTGTTTGAATATCTTTCAAGACCGAATGAATCTCTTGTAGCCGTTGCTTGTCTTTTTCAAGCATCTCCTGCTGGGTGCCGGATTGGCCGATCTTTATTTTCATAAAGAAGTATCCCATTTCTACTTCTTTTCTTAGTTCTTCGAGGCTTATATTATAGGATATCAGGGGGATGGCTGCCAGTTTGTCATGTCTTTCCGAGAAAGTGGACTTGAACTCTTGGGGGATCAACTCATCGAAATTAGTAATCCCATTTTCTTTCGCATGGAGCAGCCAAATGGCGTTATCTACAGATACCAAGGCATTTAACGCGAACGTTTTTCTTAGTTTCGGGTTGGCAGTAATAATTTTCCCATATTCATAAATCTCCTCATACAGCGGATCGATTACATCCATCGGGGATGTAAACGAGACATTCTTGAGTAACTGAAGTGCACGTTCGGTTAAGGCATACATGTAGGCATTTCCACCTGCCTCGGAACTGGAGGAAAAAACGTTTTCATCGGACCATAGCACGCTTTGTGTTCCCAGTCCAATAGCGTGATAACCATTATCGCTCTGAAGGTAGCTGATTGTTTGCCAGAGTTCCGACAGGTAACCGCCTTTGAAGCCGAAGGGGCTAAGAAGTGGCTCTCGTTCGAATTGAAGATTCACGTCAGTAATCTTAATGCTTCCTTCTAAAGAACGAAGCGGAAAGCGTGAAGGACGAGTTTCCAGCTGTTTATTATTGCTTGGTACGCAACCTGAATTTAACAGTGAAATGCCACCCAGAGCTCTAATACTATTTAAAATGAATTGTCTTCGTAATACCATTTCTTTAATTGATGGGCTTATTGGGAATCGATAGTGTTATAAACCGTAAATTTCTCATGTTGCGTGTAACTATAGTGGATATTTTATTTCAGGAACCATTCGAAAAAGGAATATATTATTTCATTCGATTCGGCATCGGGGCTATGTTGAGGTCTGTTGCTCATGGCCACCTTGTTTTCGTAACCCAAAAACTTATTCACGGCAATGGTGTGATTCAACGGAATCCACCGCTCGATGGGATCAGATGAACCACCGGATACTAGGAACGGGCGGGGTGCCATCAAGGCATGCAATTCGTGCAGGTCATATCCTTCTTTCCGTAATTTTGGATATAATCCTCTCGCATTCACGCCGGTTTTATTCCATGTGTTTTCCCAAGGTGGCGGATAATATCCAAGATACCACGGTTCCCAGTAGTTGACTCCCGAACCCTTGGTTTCGTCGAAGACGATACCGGGGTCAATCCAAGCGGCAGCGGCAAATTTATCATACAGGCAGGATGCAAACATGGCCCATTTTCCGCCATAAGAATGTCCCACGATCCCAACCCGCTCCAGATCCACATCCTTCACTTTTGTCAGCGCTTCCAATGCGTTTGCCGCAGCGTAAGCTAAGGCAGATAATGGCTGCAAGCTAGGGCTTTCCCTGTTTGGGTAATAGATGGAGTAGGTTTTGTTTGCCGTGGTTTTAGAAGTGCCGAGCGACAATGTGACGAAACCTCTTTTTGCCAGTTGATAGGCGAAATCCCGGTAAGGTTTGCCTCCAATTCCCGCGGCAGTCTCCGGTTCATAAAAAACGGAGATTACAGCAGGTTTTTTCCCTTTTTTATTCGGTATAAGCAGGTAACCTTCTGTCTTTTCGTTGGGAGTCCAATTAAAACGTACTTTATAACGGGTAGAAGTTTCGATCTCTTCTTTACCGATGATTTCAAATTCTTGCCGATCCATGAGAGGTGGCCATTCTCCCATCATTTCCATCCATCTGCCACGAATCTCTTCCCTGCGCTTTTGCCAATCTTGCTTAGTTTTAACTGAATCGCCGTTGTAAAACAAGAACGGCGAACGATAGTCACCGTATTTTTCGGCGTACTCTTCGGGTGGAGAATAGTAGGGGCTTATCGTGCTCCAAGCCTTAACCTTCCCGGTGTAATACCGGTAAAACGACTGACCCGCTGCCTGCCCAATAAATAAATGGCAAAGCAGAAGAATGATCCACGTTTTCAGTGATATTTTTTTTATTCGTATCAGGCTCATTTTTATAGGCGGTTTATAGATAAATAATAGGCGTTAAAAGATTACCCATATCCGTTAACATGCAAAGAAAAGCAAAAGGGAAGTTAAGAAAAGTGGTATTCCCGCATTTCTCTTCTCAATAAACGAAAATATTCAGTCACGCAATGTCCGGGCAATTGAAATTTGCAATAACCCCCTGAGATGGTTATTAGATACTATTGCCCGATCAGGATGCATATCAGATGGATAAAAAAGAAAAGGGCATAATTGTAGTAAGAAAGAATTATTATCTTTGTAATAGTTGAGAATAATAAAAAATATGAATATGAAACAGTTAAGAAGAACTACTCTCGGTCCGGATATAATGGGAGGCAAACCTTGTATTAAGGTTTACATGTGACCGTAGACACGATCATCGGATTGTTGGCGTCAGGTTATTCTTATAAGGAAATCCTCAAAATGTATCCTTATTTGGAGGAAGAGGATATAAAAGAAGCTTTGGCATACGCATCCTGGCGTTCCGAAGAATTAGAAGCACCACTTATCGCAGTATGAAAATACTCATCGACATGAATCATTTGAGAATTCTTCCGTTATGATTTCTTTATCAACCTAATTATTCCGTAAGAAATAAACCGGAAAAGGGCAACGATCAAATAGAGAACCAGTGTGATGGCAATGACATACCCTATTTGTGTAAACATCTCATACCAAGGTGTTTTGAAAACTATGATTGCAATGATGTTGGTCAAAAATGCCGCGAAAAAACAGGCGGAGAGGAGATAGATTTCTTTTTTTAACCGTTTTGATGTGATAACGATATCTTTCATGAGAAGTGCGTTAAGAGAATTTCATGTAAGGGATTTTATACGCTTCCGGGAAGGTGATTTGCTTTTGTTCGACAATCGCTTGGTTGCCCAGGTGACACAGCATGGTCGCCACGTATGCCTCTTCCACAATATTTTTTCCTTTTTCTCCGGTAATGCATGCCTGGCAGAAAGCGGATAAAATCTCGTCGGAACCGTCCTTTAGGGCACCTATCATGGATTGTCCGAGGTTCACGTTGAAGTCTCCCGCTAAAATATTGTGCGCCACGTAACTTTCTTTCGTTTCCGGACGCCAGCTTGATCCAGCGGCTGGCACAGAAGCGTATAATTTGTTGCCTATCTGTCCGATCAGCTGCTCTATACCCGATTTCCTTCCACCGACTTCATTTTCCAGATAATACACGCCGGAAGCGAGGTTCATCGTGCCTTTATTGCCCAATATCTGGTCCTCCATGCCATTGAATTTATTGGAGATAAGCGATTCGTAATTAATTTTGACTCCATTAGAATAGTGGTAAACCAAGTTTACACTATCATATACTTCACGACCATCTTTCCAGAAAACAATGTCGCCTGTTCCTACAACGGATTCGGGAATCATCTGCATGGCCCAACAACATACCTCCAACTGATGTGATGCCAGCTCCGTCATTAGCCCGGCTGAGTAATCCCAATACAACCGCCAGTTGATCTGCCGTTCTAGTTCTGGTGAGGGAATGGGACGCCGCCAGTCATGATTCCTGAACCAATGACAGCGCTCTCCCACAATGTCACCGATTAATCCGGAATGGATCATCTGCATCCCTTTTATGTATTTCTCGTCGAACATGCGTTGCATGCAGAAATAAAGCACTTTATCCGTTTTTTGATAGGCGTCGTAAATGGCTTTGCACTCCTCCATATTCAGTGCCATTGCCTTTTCGCAATAGACATGTTTTCCCGCACTCAGCGCATCCAAAGTCATGGGTGCATGAAGGTAAAGCGGGGTAGATATAACAACCCCGTCAATTTCGGCTGACTCTAGCATCTTCCGGTAATCGGAGTATGTTTTAGCACTGGGACAAAGATCGGAAGCTTCTTTCAGGTTTGGAGGGTAAATGTCGCACAATGCCACGATTTCGGCATGTTGTAATGGCAAAACGGCATGCATGTTATATATCCCCCTGGACCCGGTTCCGATAAATCCTATCCGGGCTTTCTCTTTCTTTATCTCTTTGGCTTTATCGGGTGTGAACGACTGCAGCCAAGGAGTGCTTGCCAGAAGTGCGGCACCGCCGGAAATGTATCCCAGATCTTTGATGAATTGTCGCAGGCTGGTGTCTACTTGTTTAGATTTTCTTTTTGACATGATATTTATAAAATATATTCCATTGTTTGTTGTGTTGTGAAATTTTCAGAGAGCTGTTTTTTTTCCCTGTCTGTAGCTATCATGAGTACGGTACTTAGTATTTCGGCGTCCAAAGGATTTTCAGACATGACAGAGACCGCTTTGTGTTCTTTTACCGGCTTCCTCGAGTCAGGTCGTACAATATGCCCGGTATAGGAAGGCGTATTACCTGAGACTGATAGAGCCATATCCTGTAAGGTAATCTCATCCAAAACGACAGCCCTGTTATATGGGTTTTCAAAACTAACCTTCCATGCGTCTCCATAAGGATGATGCCCAATCCCCATGATGGAACTATTGCCGAAATCGATAAAACAGTGCTGTACTTCTGACCGCGCAATCAGGTCGCGGATTTTTACCAACGCATATCCTTTGGCATAGCCCCCGAAATCGAGTGTGATATCCTCTTGGGAGAAGGAAACAGAGTGGTCATTCTCGTCCAAAACTACTTTTGAAAAATCATCCAACGTGATATCAAATAATTTCAATGTCCGTCTGTAGTACTGACGGCAATTTTGCAGGACAAACCACATTTCCGGGCTTACCTGCACAGGGGCAAGAGCGGCTTCACGATTAATCTTTGACGTTTCGCTGACCTCATCAAAACGGTTGAAAAGTTGGTCGAGTCGTCGGAGTTCAAACGCAATTTCACCCCATATTTCCCGGGACTTCAATCTGATCTGGTCAATGATCAGTATATCGAAGCGTGTCCCCATGATGTTTTTCAACGCACCATGGAACATTTTCGATTCTTCATAATATATGCCGTCCATTTCAATCGTCCTCTCGTGCACCCTCTACCGCTTTTGTCGTGATGTGGTACTTTGCTAAGGTATTGGTTTTTTCCCATTCGGGCATGTCACGATGTACTAAAAAACCAAAAAAACTTTCGGCAACGTATTTGAAATGCGATTCGTGCCCTTCCCTGTTTTCCATCGGGATGTTGATAAGATACTCCCCTTTGGTGGATGTAGGAGAAACAGACACAAAGGGATAGGTTGTTTGGATTTTTTCGATCGCTTCCCGGAGGTTATCGGAAAATTCGTTTTCATCCAATCCCTCGGGCTTTTGAGCGTAGAGCTGTTTTACAAAAACCTGTTCCTTGTTCTGCACCGTTTTCAGAATTGCTTTCGAGCCTTTCATGACGGACATGAAAGTGTCGCCGCTCCCGGCGGGAGCTTCCCAATTCCAGGTCACCTTCAATTCCACGTTGTGGTTTTTCACATCGAAGTGCACGGTTCCATTGGCATAAACTTTCAGCGTTGAATCATCAAGATATTTTTGGAGATAATCGGGGAATGATGATTCTCCTGTCGATTGGGTGAACTGCGGCAACGTGATGTCGGTTGGCCAATGGGTGGATGAGATATTCCCAATATCTTGTCTGTAGTTAATCGATTGATCGGGGAAGCATTTCCAGAATAACAAATCGATCAGGTGCGTGGTCACGTCGGCAATCCCTTCCCCCTGCTGCTCCACATCGTAGTACCATGCCGGACGGATCAACGGTGAGCCGGACACTTCTTTGTAGAAATGATGCACGCTCTCCATATATACGGCAGGATCTTTAGGCGTGCCTGGTTGCAATTTCCCAAAGAAATCAATGTCATTGATCAATTCCTTCTCAACGATGTTGAGCAGATCGTACCGCTCGGTCATCATGTCATATAACAACACGTGCTGCGTGTCGGCGTTGGCGTATGCTTCTTCCAACAGAAGGAAGTCCTCCCGGTTGATCGCCATCGGTTTATCCGACAGGACATTGAATCCGGCATCTACCGCCGTGAGGATATGTTCTGTTTTATCCCGGTTGTTCCCCGCGAGGATTACCACGTTCCCTCTCTTGTCGGAAACCATTTTGTCGAGAAAATCCTCACCGGTATAAACCGTTTCCTCCCAGCGCGTGGGATAGGTATCCCGCTGGTTGAATGACCCGACGGCCGAGAGGTATTGTTGTAACCCTGCATCGCGCACAGGGGCATACACGAACACCGAATCGTTCACTTGCTCCATCCTGCTTTTTTGCAACAGATTGGCGTGAAAATGGCCGGGAGCGACGACGATGAGTTTTATCTCTCCCTCTTTTCCCGTAAATGAAGTTTGCATTCCGTCTTCTTGGTTGCTTTTTTGTGTACAAGAAAATAAACCCAGTCCCAATCCGATGATCAACCAACTCCTCTTCATTTTCTGCTATTTTAATTTGCGGATCAGTTTTTGCGCCTCTTTCTCACCTTTTTTATAGGCTGTCTCCATAGGGATGATTCTGCCTCCTTTGCTTTTGCTGATATCGGCCGCTTCTATAAAGGTAAATATCTCCAGTGTCTCTTTTTCCGTTACAGGTGGAATACGAGTCTTGAAGAAATTGAGTATTTCTTTTAACAGTGGTTCATAACCTGCATATGCCCCCGTGGAGACAACTCCTTGGTCCGTGACAGCAGTTCCTCCATAAGGTGCTTTTCCTGTACGCGCTCCTCTCACAGTTCCAATTCTTCCATCATTCCAGAGCCCGACTACCATGTCTGTACCTTCAGAAGACATGCGGTTTACTGACACACACCCTATTCCCATTACGGTAAACAGCGTCTCAATGCCGTGTATTCCATACCACGCCATCCCGGCATGTGATGGTTCGAGATGTGCAGGAGAATAACTATCAGCACCCAATACTTTTCCTAATTCGCCATTACGTAATTTTTGACTCTGCTCCACATACCGTAAAGCGGATGATGAGAAGACAGGAACATTGTATCGTTTGGCCAATTGGAAAATAGCAATGGCTTGCGCCAGATTAGCACCTATCGGTTTATCGATAAAAACGATCTTTCCCGCTTTGAATGCCTCATAGGCTTGTTCCAAGTGGAGGTTCCCGTCGTTTGTCTCCAACATGACACAATCCACCTTGTCAAGAAGTTCGGCGATGGAAGGGACGATCTCCACTCCAAGCTCTTTCACCTGCTCTATATAACCGGGGATCCGCTTGTAACTTGACTCGATGGCTCTTGATCCGTAGGGATAGGCTGCAACAATTTTAAAATCCTTAAATTCTTCTTTCTTATCCTCTCCATTCAGGAACTTGGTGAAAGCTATTGCGTGAGAGGTATCCAGACCTATGATGCCAATTTTTATCTGTGCCTGGACCGTAAACAGGATACCCGACAAAATGGCGGAACATAAAATTTTGAGTTTCATAACAGATTTTTTTGAATGAATTGTTGAGGTTGCATATGTAGTTTATTAATTCAGCAATGATGCGCTGTCATTATCCAAATAGAGAATAGCACCTTCTTTTGTTCTCAGGATAGTGGCCGGGCATTTCTCGCTGATTTCTTCGTTTAATGTGCGATAAACCGCTTCTGCCTTATTTTTGGCCGGTACCATGCAGAACATGTAATTGGCTTTCAGAAGTGCCGGTATTGTCACGGTGAGTGCATGTGTCGGCACCAGACTCAGTGTGTCGAACAGCTTTTCATTTACTTGCTGCTGGCGACAGGCTGTTTCCAGCTCGACCACTTTTACCAACTTGGGATCATTAAAGTCGGCCACAGGTGGGTCGTTGAAGGCAATATGACCGTTTTCTCCGATTCCCAGGCAGACAATATCGACCCGGTATTGCGTTAGGAGTTCCGAATATCTTTTGCTTTCTGCCAACGGGTCTTCCGCTCTCCCGTTGATATAATGCACACTTTTGAAAGGTACTTTGCCAAAAATCCGATCTCTCAGGAAATTACCGAATCCCTGTGGAGCTTCCTTCTCCAGGCCGATGTATTCATCCATGTGAAATGCGTTGATCCTGTCCCATTGAATCCGTTCATCTGCAATCAGTTCTTGCATGAAATCACTCTGCGATGGTGCCGCTGCGAAAATCATGTTGATTTCTTTTTTGTTCTCAAGTAGCTTTTGAATGGTGGCCGACACATTTGCAGCCGCTTCCCTACCCATCTCTTCTCTTCCGGAGAAGATCCTCACTTCCAGCATTCCTTTTGTGAATGTGATTACCTGATCGTTAGTCTTCGTATATGACATTTCCTTCTAAGATTGTATGTGAAACATTAATATTCTCATCAAATAGTACCAAATCTGCATCTTTTCCTTCCCGGATAGATCCTTTCTGCCGATCTATCTGCATGATACGGGCCGGAGTAAGGGTCATCATTCTGACAGCTTCCACCAGGGGCACTTCTGCTATACCAACCATGGTACGTACCAGTCGGTCCGTGGTGGCGACACTGCCAGCAAAGGCAGTACGATCCGGCAGCTTGGCAACACCATCTTCAATGATGACCTTTTGACCTTTATCGAGACTGCCCAGAATAGATTCACCGTCGGGCATGCCGGCTCCCCGCATGGAATCGGTACAAAGTGCCGTCCTGTCGGGACCCTTGAACTTGTAGACAAACTGCAGCAGCGATTTGGGCAGATGTACTCCATCGGCAATGATCTCCACATTCATCCCGTCAATCAGATAGGCTGCCTCCACTACACCCGCATAGCGGAAGGCGTTTCTTCGTGTGATGGTGGACATGCCGGAGTAGAGATGGGTGGCAAGTGTGAAGCCGGCATCGTAAGCATCCAGCACCTCTTCATAAATGGCATCGGAATGTGCCACGGCGGTAAGAATGTTACGTTCCCTGAGCACTTTCGCGAACTCAAGTGCTCCCGGCAACTCGGGCGCCAGGCTCCAGCGCACGATATCGTCGGAAGCTTCCAAAATAGCGTTGTACTCTTCCGGTTCCGGATTTCTCAGATATTTGGGATCCTGGGCTCCCCGCTGATTATAGGCGAAGTAGGGCCCTTCAAGATGTAACCCCAGGAATTTTGCTCCTTTTGTATTTCTCTTTACGGCTTCCTTATAGATGGCAAAGGTCTGGAAAAGCTCCCCGGTAGTACTGGTGAGGGTAGTGGGAAGCAATGCCGTGGTACCGAACCTGGCGTGTGTTTCCGCAGCACCCAGGTAAGCCTCTACCGTGCCGTCCATAAAGTCGTGTCCGCCACCACCATGGGTGTGGATATCGATGAACCCGGGTGCCACATACCTGTTGTCTGCATCAATCACCACATCATTACCGGCAAGTATGAACTCATTCTTGTTGACAATACCGGCAATTTTGCCATTTTCCACCACTACTGTCAAGTGCTCCATTATTTTGTCCGGAAAAATCACTTTTCCGTTTTGAATGATTAATCGATTCTTCATGCGTTCTTAAATATTATCCGTATCAGGAACAGATCACATATGCAACCTGTTGCAAATACGATTGTTGTAAATATTATCAAGGGACTGCTCTCCTCCAGGATTTAATCCTATAACCCCAGGCGGCATACCATACAATGTATGCAAAGCAGGGGATAAGCACAGCATATGCAAATTTCATCGCCTCAAATGAGGAGAGTGATCCATTCATCTCGACAAATGAGTTGTAGACGATTGGCATGATGGCACTCCCGCAGAGGGCCATCACAAGAAAAGCAGATCCCAGATTGGTGTATTTTCCCAGGCCGTTGATTGCCAATGGCCAGATCCCGGCATAGAGCAGGGCATTGGGAAGTCCCATCATGACGAGATACCAAAGCGAGATATCAGTTGTCATACCAAAGATCTGAACGGTGCCGGAAGTAGTGATAATCAAAATAGAAAGGATCAGGTTTATTGAAGAGCAGACTAGCAGGGCATTTCTCTGTTTGACATATTTTGGGATCAATGCAATACCCAGAAAATAGCCGAAGAAGGTCAGCAACATCGTATAGGAGGGAATGTTCTGTGCCGGGCCTGCAAGACTCTCTCCCATCGTTCCGGCGTACTGAATGCTGGTTCCCAGCGCGATCATCTGCGTACCAATGTGAAAGAACATCGCCAACACCCCCAACAGAAGCGCAGGATACTGCAGGATGTGCTTCTGAGAACTCTCGTCCTCCACGGGGCGCTTGTTTACCACAGAAGGATCCAGTTCCGGGAGAGGTGAGTAACGGACGATTATGCCAAAAATAAACAGCGCGACTGCCAATATGAGGTAAGGGGTCATCACACCCTTTATCAGTGTATCCAAAACAACTTCAAGTGACTCACCGGTATAAACTCCAGCCTCTATTTCCTTCATGAGTACCCTGTCGGATTCCCTGATAACCACCGCAGCAAAGATCAGGTTGGCAATCACGCCAGCCAGCTTGTTGCCGGTACCCACCATACTCATTCTTTTTGCTGCACTCTCAATGGGTCCCACAATGGTTACGTAAGGGTTTGCGGCAGACTGCAAAATGGCCAATCCAACACCCAACAAAAACAGGCCCAGGAGAAATATCTGATAGATACGCCAGTAGGCTGCCGGTACGAAAAGCAATGCCCCCAGGGCCATACACCATAATCCGAACATCATTCCTTTTTTGTAGCCTGTCCTGTTGAGCAGAAAGGAGGACGGAATGGCCATGATCAGATAGGCGATATAAAAGGCGAAGGTGACCAGGTAGGACTGAAAATTGGAAAGTTGCAGTGTTAACTGGAAATAGGGTATCAAAATGGTGTTCACCCAGGATACCAGGCCGAAAATAAAAAATAAACAGGCCAGGATGATCATGGATTGGATCGTGGTACGTTTATCCTGGATGTGATTGACCGGGGATGTATTGTTCATCTTTTTTAGAATTATTACACATACATGAAGTTGTTGCTCCATTCATTTGTTTATACAAAATTATAGTTTAAGGAATGGAAATATGCTTTAAAAACGTAATTCTAATTTCAAAAAACGTTTTTATTGACGCTGTCCATCGTGTTTTTTGCGATATTCAACCGGTGTATAGCCCTTTATTTTTTTAAAAATACGGGAAATGTTTTTGCAATCATTAAATCCTGACTCCAAAGCCAAATCAAAGAGCGTTCTGTCGGTAGTTAACAGCAGATGAGCGAAATAGTCGATTCGGCAGCTTAATATAAACTGATAGATGGATGTCCCCATTTCTTCCTTGAACTTCACTTCCAGATTGCGTCGTGATAACGGAACCATTTCCGAGAATGCTTCAATATTGATATCCGAGGTGAAGTTGTCCTCGATGTAGTTCACGACTTTTGAGATGTGCTCATTGGCGATATCAAATTTTTCGGTCGATTTTCTCAGTTCGAATCTTGTAGGCTCAATGACGATGTTAAAGGGCTCTTTCCTCTCTCCCTTCATTAGCCTGTCTATCAGCCTCCCGGCTTCATAGCCGCCTCTGTCCACATCCGTGACGATGGAGGAGATGGGTGGATCTGACAGGTTACAGATCAGCTCGTCGTTGTCAACCCCCAACAATGAGATCTCTTCAGGTATTTTGATGTTGTTGATTTTGCATATCTGTGATATCCTTAAAGCAAAATCATCGTCGCAGGCGAACAGACCCACTGGCTTGGGTAACGACAAGAGCCACTCATCGAGCTGTATATGGCTGGTTCCCCATTCTTCTCCATCAAGATTATCACTTTCAAAATAATGGTAATTTCCACCCGTTTTTTCTATCTGGGTCCTGAACCCTTCCGCCCTTTCACGTGACCAGACAACATTCTTATTGCCATAAAAGGCAAAATTACGATAGCGTCGTTTGATGAAAAACTTCGCAGCCATTTGTCCTGTACCAAAATAATCACCGGTCAGGTTGGAGAAATAGGGGCTCCGCTCCCTGTAATTTTGAAGCACGATCGGTATGTTTAACGTGGCCAATATGTTTGTCCCTTCATGGTCCCAACGTGCAATAATGGCATCTGCTTTCCATTCTCTTGCCCATTCCACAATACCTTCTTTACCATATAGCGTTTTATAGTAAGCAGGTAGCCGGTAAAAGATCCAGGGGCCATGTTCTTTGGAATATTGGATCAGGCCCCGCAATAGTCGTCGGCTGAATTCGCTGGAATAATCAATCAGTATCAGTATTTTCTTCATCGGTATCTGTTTTCATTTAACGAAAAACATTGTTATTAGTCCTCAAATATAGATGTTTTCTTTTTAAGAACCCAAAAAGCCTTGTAAATTTAAAAGATTGGGTTGGCGGGGAGAGTGGGATATCGACAGATTTTTCTTTCCGTGCAAATAAACGTCAAAAAAGAGACTCTCTGTTATGAAAGCCCCTTTTCGATTATTTTATATCCGGGTAACAGGGAATTTGTCGTTTACGCCGGTTTCTGCATCGTTTTTATTTTGACGAAATAGAGACCAAACGAACGGTAGAGGAAATGGGTCCATTTGCCGAAGGGGACGATGATCAGCGCCCACTGTGCCAACAGGGTCAGATGGATCAGATGAATCCAGATGTTGGCTTCGAGGATCTGCAGGTCTATAAAGAGCCTCACCAGAAAGGCGGTCAGTCCCATCAGCAGCAGCCAGATCACAAACAGCCAGTCGGAGGGCTGTGAAAACGTGTTCAGTGCCTTGTTCCGCTTTATCCTGCCCGAGACGAAATGGCCGGTGATGACGAAGATGAGGAAGCTCTCCACATAACCGAGCACGATGATAAAAAGGCTCCCGGTACCGAACCAGTTGAGGAAGACAGTGGTGAAGAGAAGCGACAGGTAGGCGAACACCAGCACCAGGTGTTCCAGCCAGCGGAAGTTGTCCTTCCCGTCGCAATCTCTGGCCCTTTTCTGGGTGAACATCTGCACAAACAACTCGGACAGGGTTGTGAGATATCTCTTTACGGGTGCTTTCACCCCGTTCTTCACAATGGTGTAATACCACATCCGAAACAGGTTGGGGATAAAGATCACCAGGAAGACGGTGGCGATTGCCAGCATCTCGAAGCGGTGTCCCGTATGGAGTAATGCCTCTGCATCGAAGTGGACGGTGCGGGCAAAGAGGAATACACCGGCAGCCACCAGTAGCAGCGCCGTGACGGTGAGGGTCAGTGAGCGGTAGAGCAGTCCCGAGAGACCGATCCAGTCATATTGCGCCGTGAGCCATCGCCGCAGCGACATCATCAACTCGCCGGGATTGGCCTTGCGCGGACACTCTCTGGAACATTCGCCGCAATAGTAACACTCCCACGGTTTCAGCGATGACCTGATCTCATCTTCCAGGCCCAGCGTGGTGTAGCGTATCATCTCACGGGGAAATGAACTGTCGCTGGTAGATAATGAGCAGGTTGCCGTACAGTTTCCGCAGTTGAAACAGGCGTTGAAGTCGCCTATGCCGTATTTTGTTAATTCTGTTGCAAATTCAGGATTTACTTTTGTCATATTATTTTATTTTGTAATAATAATACTCTTCCTTGTCGTTTGTTCCGGCAGGCGATACCACTCCATATTTATTCATGGTCATCAGATGCCAGGTAACCATTTCGGGAGCCATGTTCAGTGTATCCACCATTTCGGGGATCGTTTTCTTCTCCGTGTCGAGTGTGTCGAGGATATCTTTCCATATCTGTGGATATTCTTTCATATGGGCTGCCACGAAGTCTTCTTTTCCCTCATTCACGGCGGATACATCTTCTTCCCTGATCTCCACCTCGGCAGCAAAGCCGTCAATCATCGCTTCTATCTCATGATCGGTGTACTTGGCCACTTCAATCGCATTCACCGGACAAACCGGGGCACAGATACCGCAACCCGTGCAAACACTCCTGTTCACGCCGGCAATATGTTTCCCGGCTTTAGTAATGGTCTCCCTGATTGCCGTGTAATCACACACTTCGGCACATTTGCCACACCAGGTGCAGACATCGGCATCGATGCGGGCCACCACGGGGTCGCCCATCACGGTACCGCTTTTCAGCAATGCCGTGATCTTGGAGGCGCCTGCCAGTGATGACTGCACCGCTTCGCTCACGTTTTTCGGGCCCTGGCAGGTCCCACCGATATACACGCCCTTGATCACCGTCTCCACCGGTTTTAGCTTTGGGTGTATCTCGTTGAAGAACTTATCGTTTCCGATCGGTATTTTAAACAGTTCGGAGATATGCGGCGCGTCGGCCCGGGCCACCATGCCGGTGACGAGAACGACCAGGTCGGGCGTGATTTCCAACTCTTTCTTGTTCGTGAGATAATCTTTCACCTTCAGCGTGATCGCATTGCCGTTCATTTCCACCGTCGGCAATTCCTTTTCTTCGTATTTGAAAAACAAGTCACCCTGTTTCGATGCCCGGTCGTACAGAATCTCCTGTTTGCCGTAGGTACGTATATCGCGATAGAGATGGTAATTTTGGATCTTTCCGTATTTCTCTTTCAGCTGCAATGCCGTATAGATGGTAGAGGTACAGCACTGGCGGGAGCAGTATTTGTTCTCGCCTTTTTTCTGGCGGCTACCCACGCAGTAGATAAATGCCACGCTTCTGATCTCTTTTCCTTTGTAAACCAGCTTTTCAGGCGATAATTCCATCAACCGGTTCAACTGGGGAAGCGTGATCACGTTCGGGATATTCTGGTAGCCGAACTCACCTTCCTTGGGTTCGTAATGGTCAAACCCGGTGGTGACAAGTACCGACCCTGCCAGCAGGGCAATGGTTTCTTCCTGTTCGTTCGGATTGATGACCGCCCTGTGCTTTTCCAGGAATTCGGGGTGATCCCTGAGGGCTTCCATATCCACAACCGGTACATCGGGCAATGCTTCGGGATAATTCTTATAGATTGCTTTTCTCGTGGTGAGGCCTTCATTGAAGGCATCTCTTACCGTTACCTGGCAATCATCCATCGTTCTTTTTACGGTTTGTTTATCGACCTTGCCATTGATATAGCGGGGTTTCACCTTTACTTCGATATTGAAGCTGCCAAGGCTGCCCGTCACTTTCGAGACGGTAGCTCCGGTAAAAACGGTGATGTTTTTGTATGACTTCATCTCGTCGTACAATCTTTTCACAATCTCCCTGCCGCTTTGTCCCGTCATGAAGAGTTTTTCCTGCTGCGCGATGTGGCCGCCCAGAAAGAAATCCTTCTCCACCAGATACACTTCATTTCCGGAGCGTGCCAGGTCGATGGCTGCTTTCATGCCCGAAATGCCGGCACCGATCACCATGACCGCTTTCTTCACTTCAATCTCGATGCTGTCCAGCGCTTCGGAATATGCGACACGGTTGATGCCCGCACGGATCAGTCCGGCGGCTTTCACCGTTGCTTCCCGCGGACGGTCGCTGTGTGGCCATGAACATTGTTCGCGGATATTGACCTGCACATAGTTGTTCGGGTTCAGCCCGGCCCGTGCGGCCACAGCCCTGAACGTGTGCAGGTGCAGCTTGGGTGAGCAGGATGCCACCACAATCGCATCCAGGTTGTATTGCTGAATATCCTCCACCATCGCTTTCTGGTTGGAATCGGCACAGGCGAACATGACATCCTTTGAAACGACGACACCATCTTCCTTGTGGAACATCATACTCAGTTCTTCCACATCCACATAATCGGAAATATTTCCACCGCAATGGCATATATATACACCTATTCTTTGTCTCATAGTCGTTCCTCCTTACTGTTGTAAAATAGATTTCCCCTTTGTTGTCTGCTGCATGATTGTAAAGCGACCTTTGTTGTCATCCAGAAGTACTTCTTTCCGGCTCAGGTACCCGGCCACCTCCGATGCGGCACAACCGGCAGACAGGATTGAATCGGGGATATCTTTTGGTCCCGAAGCGGCACCAGCCACAAACACGCCCTCGATACTGGTCAGGGCGGGGTTCACCAGTTCATCCGTCTGCTTGACGAAGTTGAAATCATCCAGCTCCAGCATTTCACCCTTGAACATATGCGGCACATCCTTATTCGGCACGACACCCACGGAAAGGACGACCAGATCGTGTCGGGCTTCTTTCACGACTCCCTTGGTCACATCTTCATACCGCACAATCAAATCGCCTTTACCGTCTTCCGTTTCACGGATTCTGGCCACTTTTCCCTTTGTGAAAGTGGTGCCCATCCCTTTTGTTTGCTGGAAGAACTCCTCATAACCCTTGCCGAAGGCAC
This sequence comes from Proteiniphilum sp. LBM24028, assembly GCF_056629195.1. NCBI lineage: Bacteria > Pseudomonadati > Bacteroidota > Bacteroidia > Bacteroidales > Dysgonomonadaceae > Proteiniphilum > Proteiniphilum sp. LBM24028. The sequence goes on from NZ_CM152817.1 coordinate 3,843,389, forward strand.
GAATGTCCATATAGTAAATGGTGATATCCGCCATCGGCAGTGCACCCATCAGTAACTGAGCCTGCTTGATGGAATACATGCAGCAGATCTGCGAACAGATGGGGTTGTTGCTGCAGTCAGATCCGCATCCACCGTTTTCAATGGCCGAATCGCGCGATCCCGTGCAGAGGATATAGGCAATATTGTCGGGAACTTTTCCGTCACCCGGCCGGAGGATATTGTTAAACGGACGGGTAGGGGCAATCAACCGGTCCATCTGCATGGCATCGATCACGTTGGCATATTTCGTATAACCGTAATTGGGTTTGGCTGATGGCGGGAACAGTTTATAGCCTGTGGTGACGATCACCGATCTTGCCTTGATCTCCTGTTTTTTCGTTTTTTGTGAAAAATCGATCGCGTTGGCAGGACAGACATTTACGCACTGGTGGCACTCGCGGCAGTTGCTACAGTCCAGGCAGCGTTGCGTGCTCGCCTTCAGCTCTTCCTCGGTAAATGTCTTTTCCACTTCCTCCCAGCTGCGCGCCCGTTCAGCCAGGGGTATCACTGCATTCTTCACCTGCGGCCGCTTCTCACCTTTAAATCTGTTCAGGACGATATGCTTGTCTATGGCGGGAAGCTTGTCTCCCTCTTCAAAATCGTGTATCTGTAAACCGCGTAGCCATTTGTCCATGTAGAAAGCTGCTTTCTTTCCTTGCCCGGCAGCTTCAATCAGCGTGGTGGACCCTGTGACGGTATCCCCCCCGGCAAAAATATAATCCACCGAAGTCTGCAGCGTCGTGGCATCGGTGCGGATGGTGCCGTTTTTGTTCAGATCTACCTGTCCGACAAATGCGGCGGTATCGGTACGCAGCCCGACGGCTTCAATCACATAATCCACCTCTTCCGTGTATTCCGATCCTGCGATGGGCTCTGCACGGCGGCGGCCGCTGGCATCCTTCTCCCCCAGCTGCATCTTCGTCAGCCGGATCCGGGTGATTTGCCCGTTTTCACCGATATATTCCACCGGATTGCGCAATACGCTGATCACTGCGCCTTCTTCTTCTGCCTCTTCTATTTCAGGAGCAAAGCAGGGCATCTCCTCACGGCTGCGGCGATAGACCACTATGACTTTTTCAGCACCCAGGCGCAACGAAGTGCGTGCGGCATCGATTGCCGTATTGCCGCCACCGATCACCATCACCTTTTTGCCCGTCAAGTCTTCACGCCTGCCTATATTGGCTTCACGAAGGAAGGTCAAGCAATCCACCACACCCTTCAAATCAGACCCCTCCGTTCCCGATGAACTTGCCTTATGCGTGCCGATACCCACAAACACGGCATCAAAACCTTGTTCCTTCAGTGATTTCAGGTCGGTTATTTTTTTGTTTACCTCTATGTTTACACCCAATACGGTGATATTTTGTAAATCCCTGTCCACTATGTCCTTTGGTGCACGGTATGAAGGTAAAGCCAAACGCAACATGCCTCCGGCCGCCGGTGCCGCTTCAAAGATTGTCACGGTGTGACCCTTTAGTGCCAGGTGATAGGCAGCCGTTATTCCGGCAGGACCGGAACCGATCACGGCTACTTTCTTTCCTGTTTTTTCCTTTATTTCCACCGAAGGAGCCTGCGGATATTTGTCATAATACCAGTCGGAGAAATACCGTTTTATCTTCCGGATATCCACCGGCTGTTCCACCAAGCCGCGTGTACAGGCATTCTGACAAGGGTGGTAACAGGCACGTCCCAGACTGCCGGGAAACGGTATGTCCTCCAGATGAAGCTTCATCGCTTCCTCATACTGGCCGTTGCGGGCCAGCGTGATGTATCCGTATGCCTTGACACCACCAGGGCATGCATTGATACAGGGTGCCGAATGATCCTGCCGGTCAATGGTGGCTATGCGCGGGTTTGCCAGGCTGAAGGGAATATAGGCCACTTTACGTCCCGCAAGGTTTGCATTGTATTCATCGCTGCGCACTTCGGGACATACCACCTCGCACTCCTGACATCCCGTGCAGTTTTCCTGAATAACATAACGGGGCTTGCTGGTCACGTTGACATCGAAGTCGCCATCTGCATTTTTACTGATTCCGTCGATCTCGCTGTTCAGCATCAGCGTGATATTGGGGTGGCGTGCCGTTTCCGACATCTTGGGCGTGGTGATACACGCTGCACAGTCGAGCGTCGGGAACACCTTGCTCAGTTGAATCATCTTACCCCCGATGGAAAGCCCTTTTTCCACCAGCAGTACCCTATGATTCATGTCTGCCAGACTCAATGCTGCCTCCTGGCCTGCAATGCCACCTCCAATGATCAGCGTATCGAAATTGTTGTTTTTTCGTTTATCCATAATTTATTATCCTGCCTTTCGATTACAATCAACATTGAGTTTATTCTTCCAGTCCTGCCAGAATTTTACTGAAATTTTCCATATGACTGACAAACGGCTCCGCACAGACGGAACACAATGCTGCCATACGGATGCGTTTGGGATTGATATTTTTTTCGGCCATCAGCTTCTGTGACGCAATGATGATGTCGTTGGTACGTTCGGGACAACTCGCACTATAGGAGCATTCGTGTCCGTCGGCTGCAATAAAGACACCGTCAAATCCTTTTTCAAAGGCACGAAGGATCCAGCGTGGCTTGATCCCGGACGAACAGGGCATGTTGATGACATATACGGAGGGGGAATAATGTATTTTTCTCAATCCTGCCTGGTCGATTCCCGGATCGGAAATTTTATCGGTAGAGAAAACCAGAATTTTGGGAGGTCTATTGTCGTACGGCATAGCGGTTACGTGTTAAACCTTATTTCGGACCCTGCTGCCGGTACCTGTAAAGAGTATCGTAAGCAGGGAGTGAAAGATGGTAATATGAAAAATTAATCCTTAATGAGAAACAAACGGCTGAAGCTGTCTTCATCGTAAAAGCCAAGATACTCATGTCCTACTTTTTCACACCAGCGCGGAATGTCGTTTTTGGTGCCTTCGTCGGCCGAGAGGATTTCCATAATTTCGCCCGACTCAATTTCGCCGATCGCTTTTTTTGCTGCCAAAAGCGGGCCAGGACAAGCTGTGCCACGTGCATCTACCGTTAAATTGGATTTCAATGCTTTTAATTCATCTGTTGTCATAGTTGTAAATGTTTGATAGTTATTATTGTTTGTAATCCTTAAATAAACCACTGCATGCTGCTTTCACCTGCATCGGCTACGAAAGTGGTAGCGCCCGCGTAACGAAGATGGGGATAATCGATCATTTCCTCTTTTTTGAATCCCATCATGTTCATCGACATTTCACACACCGTGATTTCTATACCAAGTTCGGCAGCCTGATGGAACATTTCGTCCAGTGACAACACGTTTTGTTTCTTCATGAGCTTTTTGATCATCACAGGCCCCATGCCGCACATGTTCATATTGGAGAGCTTCAGCCTGTTGCGCCCTTTGGGTAGCATGATGCCAAACATCTTCGGGATGAAATCTTTTCCTTTTGCCTTCTTTTCGGGGTCACGCAGTGCCGAAAGTGCCCAGAACGAAAAGAAGAGTTTCACCTGCGAGTCCATCGCTGCTGCTGCAAGAGAGATGATCATTGCTGCCAGTATCTTGTCCATATCGCCCGATACGATGGCGATAGAGAGCTGATCCTTCCGTGATTTTTCCAGACGGGTGATTTTTGCCTTGAGCTGTTCCAGCTCATTGCGAAGTGATTCCAGGGAAATGGTACTTGTATTTTCCATATTTTTTTGTATAATTTTGTAAATGAATAGTATGCAAATTAAAGAATTATTTCTCTAATAATTTTTTTTCTCCGGGTGCAGAATATTACCTTCTTTTGTGATAAATGTCACATATTTCTCTATTTTTGTCAAACAAAACAAGGAGTATGAAACGAGCATGATAATTGTAATCATCCAGGTTATACTTTTACTGCACTCGGCAAAGTAAATAAACTTACTCTGCTCCCGTTTAACGAGGAAGTCTAATGAAATTGAAAATTAATAATTTTGTCATATGGAAAATGAATGTGCCGACTGTGCCTGCGTGTTGCGATCATCGGTCAACATGAAGGATTGCCAGCTCGAGATGTTGAGTGGTAACCATGCAGTGGTAAAATTCAAAAAAGGTGATTCGATTATCAAACAAGGTGTTTTTTCCACGAATGTCATCTTCCTTCGTAAGGGAATGGCAAAGATTCACCTATCCGGACCTTCCCGCGAGCAGATTGTAAAGTTGGTCAAGGCTCCTACCTATCTGGGGCTGCCCACTACTTTTGGTGATAAGATTAATCAGTATAGTGTGACGGCAGTACTCGACTCCGAAGTTTGTTTTATTGACTTGGTGGTGTTCAAGCGTTTGTTGGGAGAGAACAGAGAGTTCAGCAGTTATATTTTGATGGAGTTGTGCAAAAGCGAGCTGGAGGCTTACCGGCGCTGTGCAAGCCGCACTCAGAAGCAGATGCGGGGAAACCTTGCCGACGTGCTGCTCGAATTTTCGGAGAATCTTTTTCAGTCGGATCAGTTTACTCTCCCGCTGTCTCAATCGGATATAGGGAACTGGGTGGATGCCGGCCGGGAGAGTATCAACCGTGCACTTTCTGAATTTATCCAGGATGGTATCATACAGATGCAGGGCAGACAGGTAAAGATTATTGATAAAAAAATGTTGAAGCTGATAAGCCAGAACGGTTGACAGGGCAGGCCGCGATTTATCCCAACCGCTCAATCTTTTCCAGTTCTGCCCGGTCGACAATGCTGATTCCTTTTCCTTCAAGAATAATAATCCCGTCTCGCTCAAACTCCTTCAACAGTTTTATGGCGCTCTCCGTGGCTACCGAGGCGAAGTTGGCTAGGTCCTGACGTGACAGGTGGACAAAGACGTCCTGTCCCGGAAAATCATCGCCGCTAAGATAGAGCAGTGCGGAGGCGAGCTTCCCGCGCATCTGTTTATAGGTTATGTTTCCGATCACGGTGAGCAGCTGCCTTTCATTCCGGTAGTTACGGGAGGTAATGCGCATGGCGAATTCCGCGTTGCGCAGCAGCAACGTCCGCATCTTCTCCTTATCGATCATACATACCTGTGTGTCGGTGAGTGCCACGGCCGAGGTAGCGTGCAGGGCCTCTCCAAAGAGGGCGGAAAAAGCCAGAAAATCGCCTGCTTTAGCCAGTTGCAGATTAAGTTGTTTATCCCTGCCTGTCTGCAGGTATACCTTGACCAGTCCGTCCATTACCAGCAGTACATGTGTGGAGAAAGCACCCTGCTTAAAGAGGTTTTCTCCGGTCAGGTAAGTCAGCTCTGTCTTGCCGGAGCTGATCAGCTCCAGTTCTTCCGGCTTCAGATCACGGAAACAGGCCACCATTTTTTCACAATTATCCATTTCCTTATTCATCCATTGTCCTTCTCTTTGCCTTTGTCGACAAAGATACCATCTTTTTCGGGAAACTGATTTACATCAGCCTGACAACTGATATATCTCATTCCTATCCATGGAATATGTCAGCCCTTTTTTTCATGATCAATGCGGTTATGTTCTACCTTTGTAACCAGTAATAAATTTTAAACAACAAAAAAAATGAAGTACTTAAGAACCAATATTCGGGAAATTGAAACGGCTGCCGAATTGCAGAAGATTATCAACGAGAACGAGAATGTGATGGTATGTTGCGGGCGCATGGGACCTATGTGCATTCCGGTGTATGAAATTATGGAAGAGCTGGAGGAGGAGTATGATAATGTGAAATTTTATTCCATGGCATTCGACAGCCCCGAGTCGGATATGATCCGGACTGCACCCGAATGCCGCGGGTTTATGGGATTACCATTTACCATGTACTACAAGGATGGAAAGGTGGCCAAGGCGACAACCAGTATTCAGACAATGGCGCAGGTAAAGGAAAATCTGGATCAGTATCTCTCTTGATGAAATGGAAAAGATATATGATGTAATTATCCTGGGTGCCGGTGCTGCCGGTCTCTCCGCGGGTATTTACACATCCCGCGGAAAGCTGGACACCCTGATCCTGAGTGAGGGAGTGACCGGCGGACAGATGGTACTGACCCACGAGATTGCCAACTATCCCGGAGTGGAGATGATTAAAGGCTATGAACTGGCCGATATCATGAAGCGGCAGGCAAAAAGTTTTGGTTGTACACTCAGGGCCAACGTCAAAATTGTGGATTATCGCTTGACCGAAAAGATCAAGGAGGTGGAACTGGAAGACGGAAGGATATTTCGTGCCAGGACGGTTATTCTTGCTCCCGGCGGGAAACCCCGTTCTCTTAATATACCAGGAGAGAAGGAGTTTGAAGGGAGAGGCATCTCCTACTGTGCTACCTGCGATGCCGACTTCTTCCGTGATAAAAAACTGATTGTTGTAGGTGGTGGAAATTCAGCACTGGAAGAGGCGGTGACTCTTACCCATTTTGCGTCACATGTTACTATTGTGCATCAGTTCGATCATTTTCAGGCGTTTGCACATGCTGTGGAAGAGGCCAGTTTCAATCCGAAAATCAGTTTTATAATGGGGTCTGAATTGCGGGCATATGAAGGAAACGGTACCCTGCAAAAGGTGCAGATAGAACATCTGAAAACGGGTGAGCGGACTCATCTGGCAACCGACGGGGTTTTTGTCTTTATCGGGTATATGCCCAATACTGCACCCTTCAAGGGACTGGTGGGGATGAATGAAAGGGGCGAAATCCTGGTGGATGAAACGATGAAAACTGATCTGCCCGGCGTTTTTGCAGCGGGCGACTGTGTGGCGAAGCGATACCGGCAGGTGACCACTGCCGTGAGCGACGGTACCATCGCTGCCCTCAGTGCAGCCGAATATATCCGGACGGAACAGCGCTGAGAATATACGGATATTTGTATAAAAAATACAAAAAAAAGAGGACACCTCGGTCGAGAAGTCCTCTTTTGTATTGGTTAACGTGATATCAGCATTAAGGTAAAAAAGATTGTTTTAGGTTATCGTTACAAAGATAAGCGGCTTTTTTGAATGGGCAAAATAAAAAAACATATTATAAAACATAGTTTTAAAATATAATTTTGGAGCATATCCTTGTTTTGAATGTGTGTAAAAATAAGTTTAGAGCTAAAAAAAGGATAAAATCATCGATTCCATCCTTTTTTATCTTTCAATAACGTTTGGCGATTTTCAAACAAACTTCCGTTGTCTGTGCTCATCCGTTATTTTTCGAGAAAATTATTTTCTGATACCCAGTTCCTTGATAATGGCGCGATAGCGTTCAATATCAATCTCAATCAGGTAATCGAGCAAACGACGACGTTTACCCACTAAAATTCTCAATGCTCTTTCTGTGTTATAATCTTTTTTGTTTGACTTCAGGTGTTGAGTCAAATGCGAAATACGGTATGAAAACAATGCTATCTGGGCTTCAGGTGAGCCAGTATCAGTGTTAGACTTCCCGTGCTTTGCAAAGATTTCCTTCTTTTTGGCAGAATCTAAATACATACGTTGTAAAATATTACGTTTTTAAAAACTTTAGGGCTGCAAAGATAGGCTTAATTTTTTTAATTACAAATGCTTTCCTCTTTTATTTTCTTCTTCGCAATTTGTCGCTCAGTCTTTTAATCGCATCATTGATTTGCTGGTCCGGTTCAATTACATTGTATTCACCCCAGAAGCCTGGATCGAGGAAGGATTCCACTTTTTCTGCGATCACATCGGTTGACCGGATCCGTTCATCGCGTGGAAATTTTATCACGTTGTCGTTATACCGGTCGGTGACGGCGATCTCCGATCCGATAATATAGTTGGTGGCAAACAGTCCAAAAAACCGATTGGTCCATCTGACCCGGAATGATACTTCGGTAGCGCTGTAACTGAAAAACCATTTTCCATTGTTTTCCATGTAGTTTACCACATACTGGGCATTATTGACCTCCACCCGCATTTTGGAAGGCTTGCGCCTGATAAAGATGTTTGCAGCATCTTTTCTGTCTTCCACATTCATATTAAATTCCATACGGGCAAAAGCGAGCGTGGCGGCATCCAGATAGATGGTACCCCTAAAGAGAATGTCTTTTAATCCGGAGTGTGGCTGGAAAGAAATGATGTAATGTGGCTTGTTGTTAATGTTAATCAGGCCGTTGACATGGAAGTTGTACTCTGCAGCATCCGTGCCGAAGACAATTTCCGGGTTCTTGGCAATATCAAGCATCAGGGCATCGCTGATACCTCCCTGAAATTTTAGCAACACCGTGTCGCGCGGTGAAATATCGGTGGCTTTGCGGCCGATGTAGATCCGGGCCTGGTCGTTGCTGTAAGAGCGGTATGATGCTTTGTAAACGTCCAATACAGCTTCTACAAGAGAAATATAGTTTGATCCTTTTTTTATCGATTCACGATAAAAAGCGACCATCATGTTCGGGTCCGCAGCGTAGTTCTCCGGAATCCGCTGTAATGCTTCCCTTACGAGATTTGTCCCGTCCCCCGAAACAATCAGGACTTCGCTAAGTTCTATGGGAGAGGGTGCCAGCATGATGTGGTCATTGGGATTGCCGATCAGGGTAACTACTGGTATCTCCTTGTTCTCGTATCCCAGGTAATGGATAATCAGTTGCATGTTCCTGGTTGAAGCAGGGACCCGTATGGAGAAGTATCCGTCCTGGTTGGTAACGCTCGACACATTTGCTTTTTGTACGGTGATGCTTGCATTGGGCAGTGGTTCTTTTGTATCACTCCCCAACACCCTGCCGCGAAGCATGAAAGTGGAGTCAGCCTGTTGCCCCGTGTTTGTGGCATGGAGGACCTGCAGTACAGAAAGAATGAAGATAAGGAATAGAGTAAGTAAGTGTTTCATCTGATAAAATGATGTTAAACAGTCTCTTTGCTTGGATGTACAAAGAAAAGCAAATGTCGGGTATTTGCAAATAAAACCCAGCTTTTTAACAATGTTTACTCCTGAATATTGTGCGGCTGGAAAAATGGTGCGTTCCTTCGAAAAACCCTGAATAATTGTGTACATTTGCAATGGAAAAATCAAAACAGAGAGAAGATGACCCGCAGATATGATTTTCTGGTGATTGGTTCCGGCATTGCCGGAATGAGCTATGCCCTGAAAGTGGCAAAATATGGGAAGGTAGCCATTATCGCGAAAAACCAGCTGGAAGATGCCAATACTTATTACGCGCAGGGAGGAATTGCATCGGTCACAAACCCGTGGGATAATTTTGAAAAGCACATTGCCGATACGCTCGATGCAGGCGGCGGATTATGTGACTTGCAAGTCGTGGAAAAAGTGGTGAAGGAGGCACCCGCCCAGATCAGTGAGTTGATAAGCTGGGGAGTGGACTTCGACAAGGATGAAAAAGGCAATTTCGATCTTCATCGTGAAGGAGGTCATTCCGAGTTCCGGATCCTGCATCACAAGGACAGTACCGGCGCCGAGATCCAGGTCAGCCTGATTAACACCATTCGCAATCATCCGAATATAGAGGTGTTCGACCATCATTTTGCCATTGAGATCCTCACGCAGCACCATCTGGGACAGGTGGTCACCCGCCATACTCCCGGCATTGAATGTTATGGTGCCTATATCCTCGATCAGGTGACCAATGATATTGATACTTTTCTTTCACGTGTGACCATGATGGCAACAGGAGGTATCGGATCGGTGTATCAGACTACAACCAACCCGTTGGTCGCCACGGGTGACGGCATTGCCATGGTGGCACGTGCAAAGGGAGAAATCAGGGGGATGGAGTTTGTTCAGTTTCATCCCACGGCACTTTATCATCCGGGGGCAAGACCATCGTTCCTCATCACCGAGGCGATGCGGGGCTATGGCGGCGTACTGAAAACATGTGACGGGAAAGAGTTTATGCACAAATATGATGCACGCGGATCACTGGCCCCGCGTGATATTGTAGCCCGTGCTATCGACACGGAAATGAAAGAAAGGGGAGAAGATCATGTTTATCTGGATGTGACACACAAAAAACCAGACGAGACCAGGACTCACTTTCCGGGCATCTACGAGAAATGTCTCTCTTACGGAATAGACATTACCCGGGAGATGATACCCGTGGCTCCCGCCGCTCACTATCTGTGCGGAGGTATCAGAGTGAATCTCGATGGAGAAACAAGCATCGGGCGACTATATGCCAACGGGGAGTGTGCCTGCACGGGATTACACGGAGCAAACCGGCTGGCATCCAACTCGCTCATCGAGGCTGTGGTATTTGCCGATGCAGCGGCGCAACACTCGCTGCCTCTTTTCAGGCAATATACATTCAGAGAAGATATTCCTGCCTGGAATGCAGAAGGTACCACCTCTCCCGAGGAGATGGTGCTGATTACGCAAAGTTACAAGGAGGTAGGGCAATTGATGTCGGCCTACGTAGGCATTGTGCGCTCCGACCTGCGTCTGCAGCGCGCCCTGGATCGGCTAAACATCCTTTTCCGGGAGACCGAGGATTTCTTCCATCGCTCCGTAGTGTCGCGCGACATCTGCGAATTGCGTAACATCATCAAAGTAGGTTACATGGTCATCAAGCAGGCTATGGCCCGCAAAGAAAGCAGAGGGCTTCACTACACGGTGGATTATCCTTTGAAAGATCCCAATTCGGTATTGTGATTCAGCAGTTAGTGGTCAGTGATTCAGCGATCGGTACCGGAGAATGAAGATTGAATCCTTAAAAAACAAGAGTGTTAAATTCAGAGTGAAGAAAACGATTAACATAGCGGGGGAACTGCTCGATTTGTCGCTGCCTCAGGTGATGGGCATCATCAACATCACGCCCGACTCTTTTTTTGCAGCCAGCAGGAAGCAGGCTGATAACGGAATAATCGAACGTTGCCGGCAAATCATTGATGAAGGGGGTAGTATAATAGATGTCGGGGCGCAGTCAACCACTCCCTTCTCCACCTTCCTCACGGAGAAGGAGGAGACAGCCAGATTAATGCCTGCCCTGAGACTCATTCGCAGCGAATTTCCTCATGCAATCCTGTCGGTCGACACCTTCTACGCTGATATAGCCAAACAAGCCGTGGAGGAATTTGGTGTAAATATCATCAATGACATCTCAGGCGGACAGATCGATGACCGCATGTTTTCCGTTGTGGCTCAGTTGCAGGTACCCTATGTGCTGATGCACATGAGAGGGGTGCCGCAGACCATGCAACAGTCGACCGATTACGATGACCTGATCCAGGATATCCTTTATTATTTCTCGGAACGCAAGGCCAGATTGAATCTCCTTGGTGTGAATGATGTTATCATTGATCCCGGTTTTGGTTTCAGCAAAACGTTATCTCAGAACTATGAATTGATGGCTTATCTGAAATATTTTCATATCTTTGAGGAGCCGATACTGGTAGGAATCTCGCGGAAATCGATGATTTACAAGTTGCTGGATTCCACACCGGAAGAGAGTCTCAACGGTACTTCCATCCTCAATACGGTGGCTTTGCTTTCCGGCGCGGCCATTTTGCGGGTACATGATGTGAAAGAGGCAGTGGAGTGCGTAAAGATTGTGGGTAAGATAACCGAATTCGATCAATAACCGGCGTATACAGGTATGTTTGCACATTTCGGGATAAAGGACTTTATTGATGTATTGCTGGTAGCACTTCTGCTGTACTACCTGTTCAGGCTGGTCAAGATATCGGGCCTGCGCCCCCTTTTCATCGGAATAATGGTATTCATGGTGATCTGGGTACTGGTGTCGCGGGTTTTCAACATGGTGTTGCTCGGTTCCATCCTCGATCAGCTGGTGAGTGTAGGTCTGTTTTTACTGGTCATACTCTTTCAGGACGAAATAAGGCGCTTTCTGATGTCGCTCGGTTCAAAAAAGGGATGGAATTTCATTACAAAACTTTTTTTCCCCGGAGAGAAGCAGAAGAAGGATAATTCACACCTTACAGCCATCGTGCTGGCTTGCATGAATATGTCTAAAACCAATACCGGGGCGCTTATTGCCATACAGGGTGATATTCACCTGGGTCTTTATGAGCAGACCGGTGAAATTGTAAACGCCGATATTTCCTCTCGCCTTATCGAAAATATTTTCTTTAAAAACAGTCCCTTGCACGATGGTGCGATGATTATCGTAGGACAAAAAGTGAAAGCCGCCGGATGTATCCTGCCCATCTCCCAGAATCCCAATATCCCCACCCACCTGGGATTGAGGCACCGCGCCGGACTGGGCATATCACAGGAAACCGATGCCAGGGTGATCATTGTCTCCGAAGAACGGGGACGTATCTCCTTTGCCTCACAGGGCAGACTGAAGATGAATATCTCTCCCGAGGACCTTCAGCGATTGCTGATGGAGGAATAGCACAGCCTGTTAAAAGCCTGCCTGTATGCGGATATGATGGCTGGTATGTGAAATAACGATGTAAGCAGCATGATTTTAGAAGAATTATCCATCATCAACTATAAGAATCTGGTGCAGGCAGAACTGCAGCTTTCCCCCAAAATAAACTGCTTCATAGGCAACAACGGCATGGGGAAGACTAATCTGCTCGATGCAGTCTATTATCTCTCTTTTTGTAAAAGTTATACCAATCCCATAGACTCGCAGATCATACACCACGATGCCGATGTGTGTATGCTACAGGGTAAATTCCTGTCGGAAGAGAGTACCCGTGAAGAGATTTACAGCGCTATCCGGCGGCGGCAGAAGAAACAGTTTAAACGCAACAAGAAGGAGTATGAACGTCTTTCCGATCATATCGGATTGATTCCCCTCGTGATGATCTCACCGGCCGACAATGAGCTGATAACCGGGGGCAGCGAAATACGACGCAAGTTTCTGGATATGGCCATCTCCCAGTTCGACAAGGAGTATCTGCGTGCGCTGGTAAGGTATACCAAAGCCTTGCTTCAGCGGAATGTGCTACTGAAAAATGAAGAAGAAGCTATTGATACAACCTTGCTGGAACTTTGGGAAGACCAGATGATTGAAGAGGGGAGCCTCATCCATCGGAAGCGCAAAGCATTTATCGATGAATTCATACCCATCTTCAATGATTTTTATGCACGTATCAGTCAATCCGGGGAGCAGGTCTCCTTCGATTATATTTCCCAGCTCAATGAAGCTGATTTTGGGGAGATGCTCGGCAGAAACAGACAACGCGACATGGCAATGGGACATACTACCACTGGAATTCATCGCGATGAACTGGAAATGCTGCTCGGCGGCTATCCCATTAAAAAAGTGGGATCACAGGGACAGAACAAGACCTACTTTGTATCACTGAAGCTGGCACAATTTCATTTTTTGCTGCAAACAGGGCATACTACTCCGATATTGCTGCTGGATGATATTTTCGACCGGCTCGATATGCATCGTGTGGAGGAGATTGTGAAGCTTGTCTCCGGTCATGGCTTCGGACAGATTTTTATCTCCGATACCAACAGGGAATCACTCGACAGAATTCTGGAACGTGCCGATAATAACGCGCATATCTACTCGGTGATAGACGGAGAGATAAATCGGATAAATGAATAAAAAGAAATGTTGAAAAAGAACGCACAACCTTTGTCCCGGGCACTTTCTGATTTTTTCGATGAAAATAGTACGTTAAAGGTCAGGCTGGCCGAACATCGTGCCGTCAGAGGATGGCATGAGGTGCTGGGGGAGGGTGTCTCGAAATATACAGGGGAGGTTTATTTCCGTCGTAATATCCTCTATGTACATCTTACATCGGCCGTTCTTCGCGCGGAACTGACAATGAACAAGGAGGGGCTGATCAGGAAGATGAATGATTACGCTGAAATTCCCATCGTAAGGGATATTGTATTCCGCTAGAAGAATGCCGATACACCCAGGTAGATGCCACTGGGGTGGGGAGAATAATCGTGCTGGATAAGATCGTAATTGAGTGTGATATGGGAGCGGCCCAGGCGAACCCCTGCGCCTACGATCAATGAGGGGACAAGGCCGCTATGCGAGGTTGTTTCTTTTGTAGACTCCCTTGTGAAAGCAGACCAGATATAGTTTGTTTCGGGTTGTACAAAAACAGTGATGAAAGAAAGTGGATAAAAATAGCCAAACAGGTTTGCTCCCAGTAAATTATCTCTGACAGTATATTCCGATGTTCTTGCTTTCGAGTAGTAGTATTTAATGCCGGCACCCGCCATGAAATAGCGGTTGAACTGATATCCCGCCTGCGGACCAAAGCCTAGTCTTGTATAGTTTCGGCTCACGGACAAGCCGAGATTTGCGCCAATACGAATTTTACTCCTGTCAAATATGGCAGTACGACCCTTCTCTGTGTCTCCGCGCCTTATGCCGGTGGATGTCTCTTTTCCCGTAAAACTACGTGATTGTCCGGAACGATGAATATTTCGCTCATCGTCCGGAGCCACGGGTATGGTATCATATGTGATTACCTGTGCATCGACAAATAAGGGAAGCAACCAAAGCAGGAAGATGTAGAAGATGCGCACAAAAGTTTATTCTGCGGGTGTTCCATTTTCGGGGGTTGGCTGTGCTGGAACCTGCGAAGGTACGGGCAAGCCGGGAGTCACATCGGGAGCGGTGGCAGGGTTGAGTGGTGCAGGTTGTTGCACTTCCACCTGCGATTGCGGTGCATTGCTGTGCGAAGCAGTGTATTTGGCAGTCAGGATGCTCAGTACCATTACGATACCTGCAAGAGTCCAGGTGAATTTTTCCAGAAAGTCGGTTGTTTTCCGTACACCCATGATCTGGTTCGATGATGAAAATCCGCTTGCCAGTCCGCCGCCTTTCGATTTTTGTACCAGTACGGCAAGGATCATCAGAATGGAAGCCAGCAGAATAAGGATTGTAATAAAGAGATACATATATTGTTCGTTTTAATTCTTACAGAAAAAATTCCGTTTTCACTTAACAAAATGTTGATTCATAATCAAAAATTCCAGAAAACGAATTTGGTCGGCAAAGTAAATACTTTTTTTTGGAAAATTCAAACTTAAACGTTTAATAATTGTAAGCGCCTGTTCATATTTTTTTTGTTTGATATAGATTTTTGCCAATGTTTCAGTCAGAAATTCACCGGCATCCTCTTCAGAAGTGGTTTTTTGATTATCTGTCCTCACTTCCGGTTGATATGGAGTGAACAGTGGCTCGGTCGCAGCTTTTTCAATAAAGGCATCAATGATGTCGTGGTGTTGAAGTTTCCGGTCTTCTGACGGACCTGCAGTCCTCTCTCCCTCCATCGGCTCCAGATAGGAGAAATAGTCGATCGATACAATATTCAGAGCTTCATTGTCAAGTGTTGTCGTCTCACTCATATCACTCCCGCCAAGTGAGGTGAGGAAGGAATCAAGCAACTCTTCGGTTCTGTCTTTCGCACTATTATGAATTGCATCTGGCTGGGTAAGTTGCTTGCGATAGCTTTTCCCGTAAATCAGATAGAACAGCTTTCTCCTGTCGGCACACATCACAGCTGTTGTGCCGAGCTCTTTTACGTAACGATCGCTATCTGTCATATCCAGATATTTGGTGTACAACAATCGGGAGGTCTGGAAAAAGGGGTAAGTTTCCACCACTGTTTTAAGTGTCTCTTCAGTGGCAGTTATCAGTGTGTCGGGTTCTTCGATGAATTTGTAAAGCTTGTCCTTGTCCATTGAGTTACCAGTTTGCCATGGTGGCATTAAATATCTGATCTACAATTTCGTCGATCAGCTCATTGATCAGCCGATCCTGTACCGTATCGAAAACAGTGTTGCTGGAGAATGTACGGTTGGCGGAGATTGTTTCCTGCGTCTCGGGCACATCGATCTTATTGTTTCGAAAACGCATCCTTACCGTCATCGTCAGACGGGTTTCTGAAGCAAATGCATCTTCCTGCACAGCCAGAGGTGTAAGTTCATAACCTACAATTTCACCCTCAATCTCCATGTCGGCGTTCTGATTCACAAGCTGTAAACGCGTGTTGCGGGTAAACATGTCTTTCATCTCTTCATTAAAACGCTGTTCCAGGGGAGGGTATACCAGGGGAGCCTGATTGATAAAGTGTCCGATGGAGAGAGTCTTGGTAAGGTCATAATCTATGGAAGCCGTCCTGAAAGAATAAGACAGTCTACATGAACTTACGATGCCGATCATCGAGAAGAGAATCACAATGTGGACGAAATAATGCCTGTGTATGTGGATTTTCATACTTGTTCCCTTTTGTCGCTGATAATCAACATTCAAGACTATATTCCTTAATCTTGCGGTAAAGAGTCCGCTCGGAAATACCTAAATCGGCGGCAGCCAGTTTACGCTTGCCGTTATGCCGTTCAAGCGCCCTGAGGATCATCTCTTTTTCCACTTCGCTGATTGACAGTGCGCTTTCTTCGTATTCGGTTGCTTCCTGAATATCATTCTTCCCCGTCTCATCAAGCTGTATGCTCTTGGGAATTGCTTCGTACTTTACGGGGACCGATACGCGGGGTTGCTCTTCATGAATGACAGATGCGGTACGAATACTGTTTGAGGATGGTCCAAAATCAGCTGCCGACTGACCGGAACTTTCCATCATGCTTTTCACTACCTGCTTCAGGTCGGTGATATCTTTTTTCATGTCGAAAAGAACCTGGTACAATATCTCCCGTTCGTTGGCAAACGACTTTCGTTCGGTATCATGAAGCTGCGACAAGGGGACTGGAAGCATGCCAACCTCGTTGTGGGGCAGGTATTTCTGCAGGATATCGGCATCAATCACACGTTCCTGTTCAATGATGGATATCTGTTCGGTGATGTTCTTCAGCTGGCGTATATTTCCGGGCCAACGGTAGTTCTTTAACATCTCCCTTGCCTCGTCGGTAAGGGTGATGGAGGGCATCATGTATTTTTCGGCGCAGTCACCGGCAAATTTCCTGAAAAGAAGGGGGATATCCTCTTTCCTGTCCCGCAAGGGCGGTATGCGGATAGGAACAGAATTAAGCCGGTAGTACAAGTCCTCACGAAACTTTCCCTGTTCCACGGCTCTCACCATATCCATGTTGGTAGCTGCCACTACCCTTACATCACTCTTTTCAACCTTTGAAGATCCTACCTTGATGAATTCTCCGCTTTCGAGTACCCGCAGCAGACGTGCCTGTGTGGACAGGGGTAGTTCACCTGCCTCGTCGAGGAAGAGTGTGCCGCCGTCGGCCACTTCGAAATAACCTTTCCTGGTGCCGGTAGCACCCGTGAAAGAGCCTTTCTCGTGCCCGAAGAGCTCAGAGTCAATGGTTCCCTCGGGAATAGAGCCGCAGTTGATGGCAAAGTAGGGACCATGTTTTCTCTTGCTGTGAAGATGTATGATCTGCGGAAAATTTTCTTTCCCAACGCCACTTTCTCCTGTAATAAGTACCGACAGGTCGGTAGGAGCGACCTGCAGTGCCACATCGATGGCGCGATCCAGCTCGGGAGTGTTGCCAATGATGCCGAAACGTTGCTTGACTTGTTGCAGAGAGTACTTGACCATACTGTGTTGTTTGAGAATTCAAAGATAAACAATTATTTCAAAGCGTATGTCCTTGCTTTCAGGAATTCTCCCAACCGTGCAGTCTCATCCCCGAACTGATCAATCTCTTCCGGCATTACCGGATCTCCAAAAGTGATGATCATCTCTTTGCCTTTTTTGTTGTATAGTTCGTGACAGAGTCTGAGGTTACGGAACTTCCAGCCAAATACCTTCGACAGATAAAAGGAGCGACTGTTCTGGCCGGAGATATGCATGGGGATGACCGGTATTTTCATTTTCTGGATAATCTTTAATACTGCCGGCTGCCACTCTCTGTCTTCAATCTGAAATTTTCCTTTTCTGAAATAAAGGTTGGAAACAGCTCCCGACGGGAAAAACCCCATCGGATAGCCCTCCCGTAGATGAGCAATACTTTCTCTGATACCGGCGAAGGTGAACCGGTTTTTCTCTTCATTTTTCATTGGATTTACGGTAATGAAATTTTCTGCCATCGTATCCACAAAGGAGAGAATAATGTTGACCATCATCTTGTAATGATCTACCCGGCTGCCCACCGTCTCTATGGCAGCTATGCCGTCGATGTGGCCGTACGCATGATTGGAGACGGTGATAAACGGTTTGTCCTTGAAGTTCTGCAGTACCTGCTCATTCCGAATAGTGCGCTTTATCCCCAGTTTATCCAGAACATCCTTACAGAATGCCGGACCTGTAAGATGTTTTGAACGATTGTAAATCTCATTGGGGACGTGCAACGCCGATATTTTGATACCGAAGTCAATCAGCATGTCGCCGTATTTGCCCCGCAAAACAGGATGCAGGCCGCGCAAATCATCGCGACTGATCAATGTATCTTTCATTCATTCTTGGCTTTATCTTATTATTTAACGCAATTGCCACGTCAAAAAAAATGATGTGGCAATTGTGTGATAAAAAGGCTGTTTGATGCGACTTTAGGCAAGATCCCTGATCATATCGATGATTTGTTTGCCAATTTCTTCCGCTTCTTCCTGAGAGTGTGCTTCCGAATAGACCCGGATGATTGGTTCGGTATTCGATTTTCGCAGATGTACCCACTTGTCCGGGAAATCGATTTTTACACCGTCGATATGGGTTACCTGCTGGTCTCTGAATCTTTCTTTCATCTTTTCCAGTATTGCATCTGTGTTGATGTCTGGTGTGAGCTCCACCTTTTGTTTGGCCATAAAATAGGCAGGCAGGGTTGCCTTCAGTGCCGAAGGTGTTTTTCCCGATTTTGCCAGGCAGGTAAGAAACAATGCAATGCCCACGAGCGCGTCGCGACCATAATGGGAGTCGGGATAAATGACACCGCCATTTCCCTCGCCACCGATCACGGCTTTCACTTCCTTCATTTTTGTCACGACATTCACCTCGCCCACTGCTGCGGCATAATAATTACCGCCTCTGGCAGTTGTAACATCTCGCAGGGCACGGCTTGAGCTGAGGTTGGATACAGTGTTGCCCGGCGTATGCTGTAACACATAGTCGGACACAGCTACCAGGGTATATTCTTCGCCAAAGGGTTCACCATCTTCACAATAGATGGCCAGCCGGTCCACATCGGGATCTACGGCGAAACCCACACTTGCCTTGGAACTGCGGGTGAGTGAAGAGAGCTCTGTAAGGTGTTGCGGCAAGGGCTCCGGATTGTGGGAGAAGTTACCATGGGGGGCACAGTGCAATTTAAAGATCTCCTTTACTCCCAGGGCGTACAATAATTCAGGAATGGCAAAGCCGCCTACTGAATTCACACTGTCGACGGCTACCCTGAAATTGGCCGCCTTGATCGCCTCTTTGTCCACCAAAGGGAGGGACAAAATGCCTTGTATATGCTCGTGGAGATATTGCTTTTGTGTAATCTGACCCAGTTCATTCACAGTGGAAAACGAAAAATCTTCCGCTTCGGCAATATTGAGGATTTCTTTTCCCTCTTCTGCGTTGAGGAATTCACCCTGGTGATTAAGCAGCTTCAGAGCATTCCACTGTTTGGGATTGTGGCTTGCGGTGATGATGATGCCGCCTGCAGCCTTTTCTTTGGGAACAGCAATTTCTGTGGTGGGTGTCGTTGCCAGTCCGATGTCGGTTACGTCGCAACCCATCCCTGTCAGCGTACCGGTGATGATCCGGTGTACCATTTCTCCGGAAATGCGGGCATCGCGCCCCACCACAATCCTTGGTCGGTCTTCTCCGGTTGATTTTCGGATAAAGGCTGCATACGCAGCTGTAAATTTTACAATATCCAGTGGCGTAAGGTTTTCACCCGCTTTTCCACCAATGGTTCCTCTGATACCTGATATGGATTTGATCAATGTCATATGGGTACTTTTATATTGAAAAGTGATTTTTTAATAATATCATTAGCTGGTGATTTTACAGAGAGATGCAAAGAGAGGCCGTTAAAATGATCAGTATTGATTTTCAAACCGGTACTGTACCATGTCATAGTAGGTTGGCTCATACTTCGACTGATCATAGGAAGATCCCATATTAAAGGGAACAATCATTTTTACTTTGCCGAGGTGTCCCACGTAGCTGAGGGGAACGATCCATCCGGGCATACTGTAATTGCCTTTCGTGGATGAGGTTACCGGTCCTATGAATACGATCTCTTCCGGATAAAGACTCTTTAGATTGGAGTATCGGGTAGTGTCGCCTGTGTTGAAATAGTTCAAACCGCTGAAACGAACATATACCTCCTCCTTCCATTGCAGCTTCTGGCTCTTGTTGCCATAGTCGATCACATGAAAATAAACTCCAGTAGCAGGATCTTTATAAAATTCGTTCTCTTCGAAGGTACTATCCGATGGAAAGTCCTTGAGAATGGTGAGATGATTGGAGTCTATAAACAGGTCGATGGCTTTTTCTTCTGCCTTCAGATAATCGGCATAGGTCATGGTGTCCTTGCAGGATACAACGAAAAATAATAATCCACCAAGGAAAATTACAATGAGATATAAATGCTTCATATGAATCTGTCGTTTAAATAAAACAACTCACTTTATTGAATTACAAAAGTACACAATCTGCTTTAAATAAACCAACCGTAACATTGAAATAAAAGTTAGTTTTTAAAAAATGATCATAGTTGGCTGATGGCTTGTTTCAGCTTGCCCTCATAGGCTTTTAACCCGTCGGCATAGATGCGCAGCGCTTCCTCGAAGGTTCCGTAATGCTCTCCTCCAGAGGCGTTTAGGTGCCCGCCGCCATTAAAGAATTCAGCTGCAAATTCATTGCATGGAAATGAAAGCTGTGAGCGAAACGAAAGTTTTGTCAAACCCTCGTCTTCCCGGATGAAGGTGGAGAAGATAATATCTTTGATGCTGAGCGGATAATTCACGAAACCTTCCGTATCCCCTTTACTGAACCGGAATTGTGCCTGATCCTCCTTTGAAAGATAGATGAGCGCTGCATGCAGATCGTGATAAATATCCATGCGCTGCGACAGGGTGAACCCAAGCAGTCTGAAGCGCGCTTCAGAATAATTGTGAAAGACATGCGAATAGATGGCATCCTTATCGATCTTTTTTCTTAGTAAAAGGCTGATGATTTCAAATATCTCGGGATCACTGGAGTTAAAGGTAAACCCTCCGGTGTCGGTCATCATGCCGCAATAGATACATTCTGCTTCGGCCAGGGTGATTTCATCGTATTTGCCTGCCTGGAATAATAGCCTGAATATGAGTTCGCTGGTGGAAGATATTTCAGGATGGGATACGACAATGTCAAATATGTTTCCCGGAAAAAGATGATGATCGACCAGAATCTTTTTTGCCGGTGATGTTTCCAGGGCGACGCCCATATCTCCCGTTCTTTTCGGAATATTGTAGTCGAGTGCGAAAATAAGATCCGTATGATGAAGGATATGTTGAGCTGCGGATGGATTGTACTCGTAAATTTCCACCTCATTGGCCCCCTTCATCCATTTCAGGAAGTAAGGGAATGAATTGGGTACTATAATTCGTACCTGTTTTCCCCTTCCTTTGAGATAATGATACAGAGCGAGAGAGGAACCCAGTGCATCACCGTCGGGTGAAAGATGGGTGGTAATCACAATTTTTTCTGATCTCTCCACAGCATCTGTAATTGCTGCTACTTTTGCCGGGTGAATTAACTCAGAGATCGGATTTGTCAAATTCATTTTGGTGTAATCTTTTGCAATGTGGCAACAAAAGTACTAAAAAATCAGGGAAAAGGCACCCTCTTGTGTGACATTGTGCACATCGATACCCAGCCGAAGGCACTCGGCATTCATGCAGTTTGCGGTATTGCGCGGAAGAGAACTGTCCAGAACGATGAGAGATGGTTCAATGAGCAGGAGCAGTTGTCCGATGTGGAATCCGGCATTTTCGGAGAGGACCAGTACGTCTACCCGGAATGGTGATTCGGCAATGAAGCCGGCGAGTGAATTATCAGAGAGACGAAGAACACGCTTCCGGAAGTGTGGCAGGACTCCGTTTCCGGGGATATTCAGGAAATGGCGTTTCCCTTCTGCGAACAGGGCTATCTCGCTTCTGCCGGAATTGTTGAATACCACCAGCTGGGGAGCAGGCTTAAATATTTCTTTCTGCAGTGAAATCAACTGAAACGCAAGCATCGACGTCAGGGCGATTAATAATGGTCGGGCACGGTGGGAAAAGACAAATCCGGTAAAGGAAAAGACAAAGGTAATTAACAGAAGCATCTGAATGAACGAAATATAGTTGTCGGTAAGTTGAGCGAAAGGGAGTGATTCGAAAATATGGACGATACGCAAGGTGACGTTGGCGAGTGTTTCAGCAACCCATTGAAAGACGGATTCCATGCCGTCCATGGCTCCGGCTGCTACCCGGTTTATTGCACCTACGGCCATGAGTGCCGCGGCGGCATATATCACGATCCCGATTAAGGGTACAACCAGCAGGTTGGTCAAGAAAAACCAGACAGGGAAGGTGCCGAAGTAATAGAGTACCAACGGGAAGACGCCCATCTGTGCAGATGTTGAGACGGTCAACAGACCCCACATGTATTTCACTATCTGTCCTTTCGGAGTATACAGGCCATATAATTTCGGCTGAAAATAGAGAATAGCCGCTACTGCACCAAAACTCATTTGAAAGCTCACATCGAAGAGGCTGAACGGACTGAACAGGAGAATAAAAAAAGCTGCCGCTGCCAGCGTGTTGTATGTAAATCCTTTCCTGTGTTGCATGTTGCCGAGACAGAAAATGGAGACCATGATGGCTGCACGCATCACGGAAGCAGATCCGCCTGTAAGAAACACGTAGTACCACAGTGTCAGGATGACCAACCCTTGGCGTAAGACATATCTCCTGCCCGACTTTCCCAGGAATGAGAACAGCAGGTCTATGATAAGGTAGACGATGCCGACATGCAGCCCGCTCACAGCCAGTACATGTGCAGTGCCGGAAGCTCTGAATGCCTCCTGAACATCGTCGGAGAGGTCTTCCCGGTACCCTAGTGTGAGGGCAGAGATAAGGGCACAGGCGTCCTTTTCGCGGATCAGTGAACGGTACATTGCCAGTATCTTTGTCCGCAAACGCTGTGACCGTAGCATAATGGCATGGGATTGGCGACCTGTTTTCTGCCACTCCAACGCGGAGATATAAGCCGTTCCGGCGAAGCCTTTTATTTTCATGTAACGCACATAATCGAAATCGTCAGGATTGCCGAAGTTTCTGAATGGTTGCATTCTTGTATAAAAGATGATCTCATCGCCCGGTTTCAAGGACCCGGCTTCGTTGTCAGGGGCAAGATATAACTTTACCTTTTGCCGATAAGGATATACAATTGCCACATTACAGGCGATGGAGCGGGGTTTCACTTCAGGAATGTCAAGGAGTATTCCTATATAATATCGCGGCTCATTTGGAAAAAGGAATTCTCTGTTTCTTTCCTGTTCCCGGTACTGTAAAAGAGTAAGCGAAAAGAGAAAAAGGTATAAACCGGCTCCGAACATCCACCGGCCGGGATACCGGAGCTTTTTGCCAATAACGTAGGTGAGCACCATGAAGATCAGTCCTGTAAGAAAAAACCAATGAACATTGGGTGTCCATGCTGGAAACAGGACACAGGCCATGATACCTGCCATAACAGGTAAAAGCAAGCGTAAGAATGGTGCTTTCCCGATAAAACCGTTCATTGTTTACGCGCCACAAAATAAAAACAACAACCGCTCAGGCAGAGAATAAGCGATAACAGTAGTCAGAAGCAGCGGTACATGACTTTTACAAAGCCCGTAACATCCGGATAGTATCTTCGGGGTTTTCCGAAGAAAAGACAAAGCTGCCGGCAACAAGCACATCGGCACCTGCATCAACCAGTCTTCGTCCTGTTTCAAGGTTTACTCCTCCATCCACCTCAATCAGGGTAGAAGTATGTTGTTTCAGAATCATTTTCTTGAGCTGGTCTACTTTTTTCAGTGAATGCTCAATAAAGCGCTGTCCCCCAAAACCCGGGTTTACGGACATTAGCAGTACCATGTCCAGATCGGACAGGATATCCTCCAGCAGAAATACCGGGGTGTGCGGATTCAATGTGACCGCCGGCTTCATCCCTTTTTTTCTGATCTCCTGCACTACCCTGTGCAGGTGAGTACAAGCTTCATAGTGCACATTCATATAGGTGGCGCCCGTAGCAGCTATCTCATCGATAAATTTGTCAGGTTCAACAATCATCAGATGGGCATCCATAGGCTTGTTTGTTACCTTTTTTAAAAGACTGATTATCGGAAATCCAAAAGAGATATTCGGCACGAAAACGCCATCCATGATATCAAGATGGATCCAGTCTGCCTCACTTCGATTGAGCATCTCCACGTCTTTTTCCAGGTTTAAAAAATCAGCCGCCAACAGCGACGGTGCCACCATCGTACTCATATATATAATTATTGTGAATTTTTATTTCAAAGGTAGCGTTTTTTTATATTAAAAAGAACGAAATACATATTTAATGAAGACATTTTACATATCTTTGCCGTGGTTTAAACATAAAAAAGAAATTAAAATGAGGAAGTTATTGTTCTTTTTCTTCACTGCCGCATTTCTGCTTTCCTGCCAGAATGGTAAGAATTACACGGTCAATGGTACGATTGCAGATGAATCATATGAAGGCACCAATGTGTATGTACAGCAAATGACCGATGAGACCATGAATGTTGTGGATACGTTGGTGGTAACAAATGGCTCATTCTCGTTAAAGGGGGTGGCAGACAGTACGTTACTTCGCTTCATCTCGCTTGACGAAACAATCAATCCGCAGCAGGAGAGCAGGGTGCCTGTATTGATTGAGCCGGGAAGGATAGAGGTGTTGTTTGACACCATAGTAACAGTGAAAGGTACAAAGGTAAATGATGCCTATACAGATTTCAGAATAAAGCAGAAAGCGCTGATGAAAACTATCCGCGGTGTAATGGAGCAATACAATACTGCAAATGCCGAAGGAACGATGACCGATTCTCTGGAGGCAGAAATCAATATGACATACGACAATATAAGCGAGCAGCTCAACGGTTTGAATTTTAATTTCATCAAAGAAAATATCGGAAACGAACTTGGGAAGTATCTGTTTCTTTCTTCTTCATCCATGTTCTCACCGGAACAGCAGAAAGAGATTCTCAATCTTACAGATGAAAATTTCAAAGCGGGTAAAAATATTCAACGTATCATTAAGCGGCTGGAAAATCTGGAGAATGTGGCTGTGGGCAAGAAATTCGTCGATTTTACATTAAAGGATACCGAAGGTAATGAGGTCTCGCTATCCGACTACGCCGGTAAAGGAAAATATGTACTTGTCGACTTCTGGGCTGTGTGGTGTGGACCCTGCCGTCAGGAAATGCCCAACGTAGTGGCTGCCTACAACAAGTATAAATCGAAAGGTTTTGAGGTGGTGGGTGTTTCACTAGATCAGGATCATGAGAAATGGGTGAAGGGCCTTAAAGATTTGAATATGACCTGGCCGCAGATGTCTGACCTGCAGTATTGGGAAAGTCCTGTCGTGGATTTGTATGCCATTGAAGGTATACCGCACACCGTCCTCCTGGATAAGGATGGAATTATCATTGAAAAGAATCTGACAGGTGACGCCCTCGATGCCAAACTGGCTGAATTGATGCCATAATCATGTGGACATGACGGAAAAGAAGAATGAGCCGCATATTGTGGCTCATTTTTTTTCATTCCGATATTTATCACTATTTTTGCAAAAAGAAAACCCACATGAAACCCTGTATAAAACTACTTTTATTACTGTTCTTGGGTGTATTTCTGCCTTTTCATTCCGGTCAGTCTGCCAATCCGCAAAACGGTAAATTTACAGTGGTGATTGATCCCGGCCACGGAGGTAAAGACCCGGGAGCCGTGGGTTCCGTTTCGAAAGAGAAAGATATCGTACTCTCTGTCGGCCTACAACTGGGGAAACTCATCGAGCGGAATCATCCCGACGTGAAGGTATTGTATACCCGTAGTTCGGACCGTTTTGTGGAACTAAACCAACGTGCTGAAATTGCAAATAAGGCCCATGCCGATTTATTCATATCAATTCATTGCAATGCACTTGACCGACGGCGTACCTCTCCTCAGGGAGTGGAAACATTTGTACTGGGTTTGCACCGGAGCAAGGACAATCTGGATGTAGCCAAGGCGGAGAATGCCGTGATCATGTACGAAGATGATTACTCGGTGAAATACGAAGGTTTTAACCCCAATGAGCCCGAGTCCTATATCATTTTTGAGTTCATGGCCAATGAGTTCCTTTCGCAAAGTGTTTACTTCGCTACGCTTGTGCAAAATCAGCTGGTAAACAGTTCCAAGCGGGTTAACCGCAGTGTGCGTCAGGCAGGTTTTCTGGTGTTGAGAGAGGTGGCCATGCCGAGCATCCTTATTGAACTGGGGTATATAAGCAATAGAAATGATGAGAAATACCTGAAGAGTGCGAGCGGACAGTCTTCATTGGCTTCCTCCATCTATCAGGGATTTAAAGAATATAAGCGGGAGTATGACAAGAAAAGCTATGTCTTTGCCGGTTCCGCCGGCGACAGTAGGAAGTCTACTGTTTTGCAGCAAACACCCGTTGCTGATGGAGCTGAAAAAGAGTATCGTGTTCAGTTTCTCACATCCTCCCGTAAATATGCGGAAGGATCATCTGCTTTTAAAGGGTTGAGTCCGGTAGATTTTTACACCGACGGTTCCACCTATAAATATACTTATGGCAGTACTGAAAAACAGAGCGAGATTGAACAGACTCTCAAAGAAGTAAGAAGGAAATTTAAAGATGCCTTTATTGTGGAATTTGAAGGTGGACGACGCATCAAATAAAGATTAAATGAATCTATGAAGAGAAATATAAGCAGATATGCAATCATTGGCCTTACTTTTATTGCCAGTATCGGAATGCTTTATTATGGGATTAACTTTCTGAAAGGTATCAATGTCCTCAAAAAGCAGAACCAGTATTACGCCGTTTTTGATGATGTTTCCAAACTGCTCATTTCATCTCCCATCTATGTAAAAGGCTATCAGATTGGGTTGATCAATACTATCAGTATGATTAGCGATGATCCGATGCTTTTTGCCGTGGGAATCAACTTGAAGGAACCGCTGCGAATAACGGAAGGAAGTTACCTTGAATATGGGGTCGACATGTTTGGCGCATCCACGGTAAACCTTGTGATGGGATCATCACACATTTACCTTCAACCCGGCGATACCCTTACAGGAGGTATGGAGGCAAGCCTGATGGATAAGGTGGCAAGTGTTATGCCCAGGACTGATTCAATTCTCCTGCGTGTCGATTCGGTGGTATACTCGCTGAACAAATTAATGGCACATCCCATGTGGACGCACTCACTTGAGGGAATCGGAAATACCGTCATACAATTGAACCGTTCGAGCGAAAGCCTGAACAGGTTGATAAACTCACTGGAGACCGACCTGCCAGTAATCAGCCGTAATCTTTCAAATGTCTCGGCCGATTTGAAAAATGTTTCCGGCGAACTGAATCAAATGGACCTGGCTCATACGTTTGCCTCAATTGATGAGACAGTGACCAACTTGAAAATGCTGACCGGAAAAATGAACAGTAAAGACAATTCCCTTGGCTTGCTGATGAATGATACGAAGCTGCACGACAGCCTGAATGTAACCATTGATACTGCGACAAAACTGCTCGAAGATATTCGTCAGAATCCCGAACGGTATTTAAGTATCAAAGTACGGCTGTTTTAGGTTGAAGAAGTTTCAATTTAATACCTCCAGAAATATTTAATTAGAATGATTATAAATAAGGAGCTTCAAAAAAAATGAAATAAAACTCGTTGATACTTGGGGGGTAAGTAACAAAAATGTAATATATTTGTAATTTTTAGTGAATGAACTTTTTTTCAGTATTGTGTTGTTAATCAACCATGTTTAACCTGACTGGTCTCGGTGATTAATTGATTTACAGATGTTTGTACGTATTTAGTTGATAAATAGGGTTGTTGTTTTGGAACAGATTTTTTCAAAAGAGTTCATTTTTTTATCTCGTTTTTTTTTTGAAAATTTGTACTCCTGTTGAAGGAAGGAAAAAGATCATTATAGGATTCA